>NZ_JBIOLO010000001.1:0-792500 GCF_051710905.1 Enterococcus sp. DIV0806c
ATGGTATCCCTCGATGCTTTATGGACTGAATTAAAAACGACTTATCAAAAAGAACTGTCTCCAGCAAGTTACAATACTTGGATCGAGACAGCACAACCTAAATCCTTAGAACAAAGCCAATTAGTGGTGACTGTTCCAAGCAAGATCCATAAGGAATATTGGGAAAAAAATCTCGCAACAAAGATTGTTGAGGTCGGCTACATGTTAACGGGAAAAGAAATCATTCCACGTTTTGTGACCGGTGAAGAAGCGGAACAAGAAGAAGTTGAAGAAATCAAAACAATGAAAGTTCCCCCAATCACACCAATCAAAAAAGCGATGTTGAATCCTAAGTATACCTTCGATACATTTGTAATCGGAAAAGGTAACCAGATGGCTCATGCCGCTGCCTTGGTCGTCGCTGAAGATCCTGGTTCGATCTATAATCCATTGTTCTTCTACGGTGGGGTCGGACTTGGTAAGACTCACTTGATGCACGCGATTGGTCATCAAATGTTGTTAAGTCAACCAAATGCGAAGGTCAAATATGTAAGCAGTGAGACGTTTGCCAATGATTTTATCAATTCGATCCAAAATAAAACGGCCGAAGAATTTCGCCAAGAATATCGAAATGTCGACTTACTATTAGTCGATGATATTCAATTTTTTGCTGAAAAAGAAGCAACTCAAGAAGAATTTTTCCATACCTTCAATGCGCTCTACAATGAAGGAAAACAAATCGTCCTAACGAGTGATCGTTTACCAAACGAAATCCCAAAATTGCAGGAACGTCTCGTTTCTCGCTTTGCTTGGGGACTTTCAGTAGATATCACGCCACCTGACCTTGAAACAAGAACAGCTATTTTGAGAAAAAAAGCCGCAGCAGAACGCCTAGAAATCCCTGATGATACTTTAAGTTATATTGCGGGACAAATCGATTCCAACATTCGTGAACTAGAAGGCGCTCTTGTACGTGTTCAAGCATTTGCTACGATGAACAGTGAAGATATATCAACTAGTTTAGCTGCTGATGCTTTAAAGACATTGAAATCTGGCAAAGGTCACCCGCAACTCTCGATTTTGCAGATCCAAGAAGAAGTTGCAAAGTATTACCATATTCAATTAAAGGATCTAAAAGGAAAGAAACGCGTCAAATCGATCGTTGTTCCTCGTCAAATCGCTATGTACTTGGCGCGGGAATTAACCGATAGCTCTCTTCCTAAAATCGGCGCTGAATTTGGTGGAAAAGATCACACAACTGTCATCCATGCGCACGAAAAAATCCAGCAGCTGATCGATTCAAGTGTCAGCATGCAAAATGAAGTATCAGAAATCAAAAATTTCCTATTAAACTAAAAAGATGCTTGATAGAAAGAAAAACACCTTGTGGATAAAATTAGAAATCATTCAAAAGTTATACACATATTTTCCACAGCTGTTTTTTCTTTTCTCTTCTGGCATTTTTATAGTTTTCCACAGTATCAACAGTACCTAATACTTTTATTACTTTATTTACTAATAATAAAATAAATATATGGCAAAGGAGATCTACAATGAAAGTAACCTTAAACCGCGCAACATTTATGCAAGAATTGCAAACTGTTCAGCGTGCGATTTCAAGTAAAACGACAATTCCTATTTTGACAGGGGTTAAAATCACCCTCAATCAAGAAGGACTGACTTTAACAGGTAGTAATGCAGATATTTCAATTGAGACGTTTCTATCTGTTGAAAATGAAAAAGCGCAAATGCAAATTGAAGCAACAGGAGCCATTGTTCTACAAGCTCGCTTCTTCAGTGAAATCATTCGTCGATTGCCCGAAGAAACCTTTACGCTAGAAGTGTTAGAAAACAAACAAGTGGCCATTACTTCAGGGAAAGCGAATTTCTTAGTGAATGGGTTAGATGCGGATAATTACCCTCATCTTCCTGTTGTAGAGAGTCACAACCAGATGAAATTGCCTGTACATGTATTGACCAAATTGATCAATGAAACAGTGTTTGCTGTTTCTCAACATGAAAGTCGCCCAATCCTTACAGGTGTTCATTTCATTTTGAAAGACAACTCGTTATTAGCAGTAGCAACTGACTCACATCGTTTGAGTCAACGAGTGATCCCGATCGAACAATCAGCTGATCAATTCGATATCGTGATTCCTGGAAAAAGTTTGACTGAATTATCACGTTCATTGACAAATGAAGAAGAAATCGTAGAAATCAGTATTATGGAAAACCAAGTATTGTTCAAAACTGAAAATATGTATTTTTATTCACGCTTGTTAGAAGGGAATTATCCCGATACGAATCGTTTGATTCCTTCAAGTTTCAATACCGAAGTTGAATTTTCTGTCCCAAGCTTTTTAGCAGCGATCGAGCGTGCCTCTTTGCTCTCACATGAAGGACGCAACAATATCGTTCGTTTGTCGATCCAGCCTGATTCTGTTGTTCTATACGGTAATTCTCCTGAAATCGGAAAAGTAGAAGAAAGCTTGAACTATACGACTAGCACCGGTGATCCGCTGGATATTTCCTTTAATCCGGACTATATGAAAGCTGCTTTGCGTGCATTTGGCGATATGAGTATCAAAGTAAAATTCATTTCTGCCATTCGTCCATTTACGTTAGAACCAACGGAAGATGGGGTACAATTCATCCAATTGATCACTCCAGTACGCACAAACTAAAATACTAATTGAAAATAAACTGAAAAATAAACCATTTTAAACAGAAGGCCCTAAAATCAATTTTAAGGCTTTCTGTTTCTTTTTGTTCAAATCACCTTTTTTCATTTAAATCCGCTCATATGGAAAAATATATGGATAAATTTGTTTTCTTGCGAAAAAAAGGGTATAATAAAGTATACTTTTAATAATGAAAATGAGGGATGAAGAGTGAAACAACAAGTCATTCTAAAAACTGAGTTTATGACGTTGGGTCAAATGCTGAAAGAAGTCACAGTCATCGGCAGTGGTGGACAAGCAAAATGGTATTTAGCAGAAAACACGGTTTTGGTTGATGGCGAGCCAGAAAATCGTCGTGGACGAAAGCTTTATCCCGGTATGATGATCGAAGTTCCAGAAGCAGGAACTTTTTTTATGGTAAAAAAAGGGAATAACGATAATGAGGCTGAATAAGCTGCACCTCAAAAATTATCGAAACTATCAAGAATTGCAAATTGATTTTTCCAAAAACCTCGTGATTTTTTTAGGAGAAAATGCCCAAGGAAAAACGAATCTTTTGGAAAGTATTTATGTGCTTGCAATGACAAGAAGTCATCGTACAAATAGTGAACAAGAGTTGATTGGATGGAACGATGAGCAGTCGATGATCCAAGGGGAGATCACCAGAGGAACCTCTAAGATTCCGTTAGAGATCCAACTGTCTAAAAAAGGACGAAAAACAAAGATCAATCATATCGAACAAAAGAAGTTGAGTAGTTATGTTGGACAATTGAATGTCATTTTATTTGCTCCTGAAGATCTTTCTTTAGTGAAAGGAAGCCCACAGATCCGACGCAAATTTTTAGATATGGAATTAGGTCAGATCAATCCAATCTATCTTTACGATCTTGTCCAATATCAAGCAGTCCTAAAGCAGAGAAATCAATATTTGAAGCAATTGAATGAGAAAAAACAAACGGATTTACTTTATCTTGATATTTTATCTGAACAACTAGCAGAATTTGGTAGCAAAGTACTAAAGGCAAGAGCGCAGTTTATCAAGCGTTTAGAATATTGGGCAAATTCTTTACATCAACAAATCACGCATCAAAGAGAACAGTTGGCAATCGAATATGTGACCGCCCTCTCTTCTTTAGACACTATGACAGTTCAAGAGATCCAGTCACAATTTTTAACGTTGCTCGAACAAAACAAAAAGAAAGATCTCTTTCGAGGGACAACGACTGTAGGTCCCCATCGAGATGACCTTTCTTTTTTTGTCAATGAAAAAAACGTGCAAAATTTTGGTTCTCAAGGTCAACAGCGAACAACGGCATTAAGTGTCAAATTAGCAGAGATCGATTTAATCAAAGAAGAAACAGGCGAGTATCCGATCCTATTACTGGATGATGTAATGAGTGAGTTAGACGACCAACGTCAACTCCATTTACTTGAAACGATTGAAGGGAAAGTACAGACATTCTTAACTACTACCTCCCTAGATCACGTTAAAAATAAAATGACTGTTGAACCTGAGATTTTTTATGTTCAGCAGGGAGAAATAAAAGGAGAATAAACATACATGACAGAAGAAAGAAGTTTAGTCGAGCGCGCAAAAGAATATGATGCCAGTCAGATTCAAGTGCTTGAAGGTCTTGAAGCCGTTCGGAAACGTCCGGGGATGTACATTGGTTCAACAAGTTCAGAAGGACTTCACCACTTAGTATGGGAAATCGTCGATAATTCGATCGATGAAGTCTTGGCAGGATTTGCGACAAAGATCCAAGTCATCATTGAGGAAGACAACAGTATCACTGTCATCGATGATGGTCGTGGGATTCCGGTCGATATCCAAGCGAAGACCGGTCGTCCAGCTGTAGAAACAGTTTTTACTGTCTTGCATGCGGGTGGTAAATTTGGCGGTGGCGGCTACAAAGTATCCGGTGGTCTTCATGGGGTTGGTTCGTCCGTTGTGAATGCACTATCGACACTATTAGATGTCAAAGTGTACAAAGATGGTAAGATCTATTACCAAGAATATCGTCGTGGGGCGGTAGTCGATGATTTGAAAGTCATCGGTGACACTGATTTAAGTGGAACGACCGTTCACTTCATCCCAGACCCAGAAATTTTTACAGAAACGACAACTTTCGACTTTAATAAATTAGCGACTCGTATTCGTGAGCTGGCTTTCTTGAATCGTGGGATGAAAATCTCAATTGAAGATCGTCGCGAAGAAAAGCCTGTCGTGAAAGAATACCATTATGACGGTGGAATCAAAAGCTACGTCGAATATTTAAATGCGAGCAAAACAGTGATTTTCCCAGAACCTGTTTATTTAGAAGGGGAACAACAAGAAATCACTGTCGAAGTTTCGATGCAATATACAGACGGTTATCATTCTAATATCATGAGTTTTGCCAACAATATCCATACGTATGAAGGCGGAACACATGAATCAGGATTTAAGACAGCTTTGACACGGGTCATCAATGATTATGCACGCAAGCAAAAATTGATGAAAGAAAATGATGATAATTTGACAGGTGAAGATGTGCGTGAAGGCTTGACAGCAGTCATTTCGATCAAGCATCCAGATCCTCAGTTTGAAGGACAAACGAAAACAAAATTAGGAAACTCAGAAGTACGTACGGTCACTGATCGTTTGTTCAGTGAGCATTTCATGAAATTCTTATTGGAAAACCCAAGTGTGGGCCGTCAGATTATCGAAAAAGGACTACTTGCCTCTAGAGCCCGCTTAGCGGCTAAACGCGCGCGTGAAGTGACGCGGAGAAAAGGGGCATTGGAAATCAGTAATCTACCTGGTAAATTAGCCGATTGTTCCAGCAATGATCCTGAAAAAAGTGAATTGTTCATCGTCGAAGGAGATTCAGCTGGTGGTTCAGCAAAACAAGGACGAAGCCGTGAATTTCAAGCGATTTTACCGATCCGTGGGAAAATCTTGAACGTTGAAAAAGCAAGTATGGATAAAATTTTAGCCAACGAAGAAATTCGCTCACTGTTTACAGCGATGGGTACAGGGTTTGGTGAAGATTTCGACGTGTCCAAAGCACGTTACCATAAATTAGTCATCATGACCGATGCCGATGTCGATGGTGCCCACATTCGTACGTTGCTATTGACGCTCTTTTATCGTTATATGCGCCCAATCGTGGAAGCTGGTTATGTTTATATCGCGCAACCACCGCTATACGGCGTTAAACAAGGAAAGAAAATCACGTATGTCCAACCAGGGAAAAATGCCGAAGAAGAGTTGAGAAAAGTCATCGAATCACTACCAGCAACACCAAAACCAAGTGTTCAACGATACAAAGGGCTTGGTGAAATGGATGATCATCAACTATGGGAAACGACGATGGACCCAAGCAAACGTATGATGGCTCGTGTCAGTGTAGATGATGCGATTGCTGCCGATGAAGTGTTTGAAATGTTGATGGGTGATCGAGTAGAACCTCGTCGTGCATTCATTGAAGAAAATGCTCACTATGTTAAAAATCTAGATATTTAATCATGAAGGAGGAAGAAAAATGAGTGAAGAAATCAGAGAAAACATCCATGATGTCAATCTAACCAGCGAAATGAAAGACTCCTTCATAGATTACGCCATGAGTGTCATTGTCGCTCGGGCTCTACCAGATGTTAGAGATGGATTAAAACCAGTTCACCGCCGTATTTTATATGGGATGAATGAACTAGGTGTCACACCAGACAAAGCACACAAGAAATCAGCCAGAATCGTGGGGGACGTCATGGGTAAATACCATCCCCATGGTGATAGTGCGATCTATGAGTCAATGGTTCGGATGGCGCAGCCTTTTAGCTATCGCTACATGTTAGTAGATGGTCATGGAAACTTTGGGTCAGTTGATGGAGATGGCGCAGCTGCGATGCGTTATACTGAAGCCAGAATGAGTAAGATCGCGACAGAAATGTTACGTGATATCAATAAAAATACGGTGGATTTCCAAAGCAACTATGATGATACGGAAAAAGAACCAGTTGTCTTACCTGCACGTTTTCCTAACTTATTAGTCAATGGTACGACAGGGATCGCAGTCGGAATGGCGACGAATATCCCCCCACATAATCTGACAGAAGTTGTAGCAGCGATTGATCTATTGATGGAAAATCCAGATGTGACAACCAATGAATTGATGGAAGTCTTACCTGGGCCTGATTTTCCTACAGGCGGATTAGTCATGGGGAAATCCGGCATTCGTCGAGCGTATGAAACAGGGAAAGGTTCAATCACTGTTCGAGCAAAAGTAGAAATCACGGAAATGCCAAATGGAAAAGAGCGGATCTTAGTCACTGAATTGCCATACATGGTCAATAAAGCGAAATTAATTGAGCGAATTTCAGAATTGCACCGTGACAAACGAATTGAAGGTATCACGGATCTAAGAGATGAATCTTCTCGTGAAGGAATGCGTATCGTGATCGATGTGCGTCGTGACGCGAGTGCCTCTGTTATTTTGAACAATCTCTACAAATTGACATCCTTACAAAACTCATTTGGTTTCAATATGTTAGCGATCGAAAAAGGCGTACCGAAAGTTCTAAGCTTGAAGCAGATCCTTGAAAATTATATCGAACACCAACGCGAAGTTATTACACGTCGTACGGTCTTTGAAAAGGATAAAGCAGAAGCAAGAGCACATATCTTAGAAGGACTACGAATCGCCTTAGATCATATTGATGAAATCATTGCGATCATTCGTGGGTCCAAATCAGATGAAGAAGCGAAAAACGCGATGATCGAACGCTTCGATCTTTCTGACCGTCAATCGCAAGCAATCTTAGATATGCGTTTGCGCCGTTTGACTGGTTTGGAAAGAGAAAAAATCGAAAATGAATACCAAGAATTATTGAAACTCATTGAAGATTTAGCTGATATTCTTGCTCGCCCTGAACGGGTAACAGAAATCATCCAAACCGAACTTGCTGAATTGAGTCAACGATTTGGCGACAAACGTCGTACAGAATTACTGGTCGGTGAAGTCTTGAGTTTAGAAGACGAAGATTTAATCGAAGAAGAAGAAATCGTGATCACATTGACGAATAATGGCTATATCAAACGTTTAGCCAACAACGAATTCCGCGCACAACGTCGTGGGGGTCGAGGCATCCAAGGAATGGGTGTTCATAACGATGATTTCGTGAAAAATCTTGTTTCTTGCTCTACACATGATACATTGCTGTTCTTTACCAATAACGGAAAAGTGTATCGTGCGAAAGGATACGAGATCCCAGAGTACGGACGTACAGCAAAAGGGATTCCGATCATCAACTTACTTGGCATTGATTCAAGTGAGAAGATCCAAGCAATCATCGCAGTAACTGGTGAAGCACAGGAAGGACATTACTTGTTCTTTACTACGCGACAAGGAACAGTCAAACGTACGACTGTCACTGCTTTTGCCAATATCCGTAGCAATGGGTTGATTGCGATTGGTTTGAAAGAAAATGATGAATTGGTCAACGTCTTATTGACTGATGGCAAATCAAACATCATTATTGGTACACACGATGGATATTCTGTGACTTTTGCAGAAGATGCCGTTCGTGATATGGGACGTACAGCCTCTGGGGTTCGTGGGGTTCGTTTGAGAGAAGACGATTACGTCGTTGGAGCAGCCTTGATGAGTGAGGATCATGAAGTCTTGATCATCACAGAAAAAGGTTATGGAAAACGTACCAAGGTTTCTGAGTACCCTGTCAAAGGACGTGGGGGTAAAGGGATCAAAACTGCGAATATCACTGAGAAAAATGGTCCATTAGCTGGATTGACGACGGTGACAGGCGAAGAGGACATCATGTTGATCACAGACAAAGGCGTCATCATCCGCTTCAACGTTTCAACGGTTTCTCAGACAGGTCGGGCAACGCTAGGCGTGCGCTTGATCAAGATGGAAGCAGAAACGAAAGTAGTGACCATGGCAGCAGTAGAACCAGAACCTGCGGAAGAAACGACTGTCGAAGCAGAGACAGTTGATGTGGAAACTGATACTACAGAAGAATAGAAAATAGGCGTAAAACAAAAGTGAACGTCCTAAAATCAAAACTCCCAAGAATAGGTAAAACTATCTTTGGGAGTTTTTGGTCGTCTCAAAAGAAAAATTTAGAAAACAAAGAACAGCAGCTTGCTTTTTTAGTGCGTTGCGTGTATAATTGAGGATTGTGAGTAGTCTAATTTATTAGAAAACTCTCCTTGCTCTTGGGAAAGCTGAGAGCCGAAAGTCCATAGGGAGGTGAAAAATCAATGGAAAACACGAAATATGAAATCATGTATATTATTCGTCCAAACATTGATGAAGAAGCAAAAACTGCTTTAATCGAACGTTTCGATTCAATCTTGAAAGATAACGGAGCTGAAGTTATCGAATCAAAAGATTGGGAAAAACGCCGTTTAGCATACGAAATGAACGGTTACCGTGAAGGTATCTATCACATCGTTAAAGTATCTTCTCCATCATCAGCAGATGCAATCAACGAGTTTGATCGTCTTGCTAAAATCAATGACGATATCGTTCGTCACATGATCGTAAAAGAAGAAGCTTAATTATTGTTTCACATGGAACAATCAAACGATGAGAGGAGATGACCATTTTGATTAATAACGTTGTACTAGTTGGACGTCTGACAAAAGATCCAGATTTACGATATACATCAAGTGGCACTGCTGTAGCAACGTTCACTTTAGCTGTCAATCGTAACTTCACGAGCCAAAACGGCAACCGTGAGGCGGATTTTATTAATTGTGTGATTTGGCGAAAATCAGCAGAAACACTAGCAAACTATGCACATAAAGGAACTCTTTTAGGTGTAACTGGTCGTATTCAAACGCGTTCTTATGATAATCAACAAGGACAACGTGTGTACGTAACAGAAGTAGTTGCTGAAAACTTCCAATTATTGGAAAGTCGTGCAGCATCTGAAAACCGTCAACAAAGCGGTGGCTACCAAGACACTGGTCAATCGACAAATAATTTTGGCGGAAACGGCGGAAACAATAACTATAATCAAACATCTCAATCATCCAACGGTATGCCTGATTTTGATCGTGATTCTTCTGATCCATTCGGATCAAGCTCAACGATCGACATTTCAGACGATGATTTACCATTCTAAACGAATTTGATAGGAGGGAAATAGAATGGCACAACAAAGAAGAGGCGGACGTAAACGTCGTAAAGTAGACTACATCGCTGCTAACCATATTGAATATATCGATTATAAAGATATCGAATTACTAAAAAGATTTATCTCAGAACGCGGCAAAATTTTGCCACGTCGTGTAACAGGTACAGGCGCTAAAAACCAACGTAAAATTACGATTGCAATCAAACGCGCACGTATCATGGGATTACTACCATTCGTTGGCGAAGAATAATTCGCTTTAGGAATGATTCTGTAGGAATACCCAATCGTTTCAAACCATTACAGAGGAAGTTATGACTACTGTCGTGACTTCCTCTTTTTGTTCCATTTAGGTGTTTAGTCGCTTACATGACATGAGTTATGGTAAAATTAGGCTAATCAGTTACGGGAGGAAAGACATGGATAAAGAAAAAATAAAAGTAAGCCCGAGCCCTCTGCTCATTCTTTTATTGATCCTTGCAGAAGTTTTGGTTGTATTATTGATGCCATTTCGATTGATCAGTGCGTTGTTCATCCTGATCGTGAATCTATTTTGTATTCGTTATGGTTTAAAGATGAAACGGTGGTTGACTCTAAGGAATCGTGACAAGATCCAACAAGCTTCCACAGTTGCGGAATCCAATTTGAATTATGTTTCTGAGATCATGCCAGTCGGAATCATCTCTTACCAACCAGCGACACAAACCATTGATTGGCTGAATCCTTTCGCATTGAATGTGAAAGACCAAAGCTCTTTATTGGAAGCAGACTTGTTAGAAACTTTTTTTTCAGCAAAAGAAAAAAAGAAAAATCAAGTCTATTTAGCTGACAAAACGTTTCAATTTGAATTGGATACGGTGAAAGGGGTCGTTTACTTTATTGACGTGACCCAGAACCAATTACTGAAGATCCATCAAGTGAATAGCCAGCCAATCATTGGTATTCTTTCAATCGATAACTATGCAGATACGGTCGATAAATTGGATGAAAAAGAAGTTTCTTATTTGAATTCCTTCATTACGACACTGATTTCTGACTGGATGAATGAATATCATGTGTTTTTTAAACGAATCAATTCAGAGCGCTTTTTCTTTTTTGGACAGATGAGTGACTTAAAGAAAATGATGGATAAGAAATTTGATCTTTTAGATCGCTTACGAGCAGAAGCTGAAAGACAAAACCATCCGTTGACCCTTAGTATGGGCATTGCCTATGGACAACAAACACTAGAAGAAATCGGTAGCGAAGCTCAAAATAACTTAGATATCGCTTTGGTTCGTGGTGGGGATCAGGTCGTGGTGAAAGAAGTTCGTGAAGGAGCGAAACCTACTTACTATGGTGGGAAATCAGCAACGACCATCAAACGTACGCGCGTTCGTTCACGGGCGATGAGTACAGCTTTACGCAAAATTTTTGATGAAACCGGCGATGTATTTATTATGGGGCATCGCTTCCCTGATATGGACGCTATCGGTTCAGCCGTTGGAGTCAGTTGTCTGGCACGCTTCAATCAGAAAAAAGCCTATATCGTCATCGATGAAAAAGAAATCATTCCAGATGTGGAACGCTGTTTAACAGAAATCCATAAAGAACCAGAGTTGGAGATGCAATTGATTACGCCAGAACGTGCAATGGAGCTTAAGAAAGCCAAGGATCTACTCGTAATGGTCGATTACCATAAACCATCGCTATCGATCTCTCAGAGCCTTTACGAGCAATTTGATAAGATCGTGATCATTGACCATCATCGTCGAGGCGAAGAGTTTCCAAGCAAACCGCTCTTAACGTATATTGAATCTTCTGCGTCTTCTGCCTCTGAATTAGTCACAGAATTGATCCAATACCAAAGTAGCCGAACCAATCGGATCAGCCGTTTAGAGGCGACATTGTTGTTAGCTGGCATGACCGTTGATACGAATAACTTCAATGTGCGAACGACAGCACGTACGTTTGATGTTGCAAGCTATTTAAAGACTTGTAGTGCGGACGCATCCTTAGTACAATATTTATTGAGCTCTGATTTAGCCACTTATTTAGAAATCAGCCACTTGATCGCCCACAATGAACAAGTGACGGAGGATATTGTGGTGGCAGCAGGGACGGATGAAAAAGAGTATAATAGTGTTATTGCAGCAAAAACAGCAGATACGTTGCTCTCAATGGTCAATATCAACGGCGCTTTCGTCATTACAAAACGGACGGATGGCTTAGTTGGTATCAGTGCTCGCAGCACAGGAACGATCAATGTCCAATTGATCATGGAATCCCTAGGTGGTGGCGGACATTTCACCAATGCGGCAACACAACTGGAAAATGTGACTGTAGAAGAAGCAAAACAACAACTGCTCGCTGCTATCCAAGAAAATATGAATCAATTATATAAAAAGGAGTAGATGAGATGAAAGTCATTTTCTTACAAGATGTTAAAGGCAAAGGCAAAAAAGGCGATGTCAAGGAAGTTCCTACAGGCTATGCGCAAAATTATTTGATCAAAAACAATCTGGCAAAAGAAGCAAATAAAAGCAGTATCAGTCAGTTAGAAGGACAGAAAAAAGCCCAAGAAAAGCAAGAAGCAGAAATTCTTGAAGAAGCCAAAAAATTAAAAGAGTTTCTTGAAAAAGAAGAAACAGTCGTGGAATTAAAAGCCAAAGCAGGAGAAGATAGCCGTTTGTTTGGCTCGATTCCATCAAAACAAATCGCTGAAGGCTTAAATAAGCAATACAAAGTAAAATTAGACAAACGTAAAATCGAGTTGAATAACCCAATTCGTACGCTAGGCTATACTAACGTACCTGTGAAACTACACCATGAAGTAACTGCAACGATCAAGGTACACGTTGTCTCTGAATAAACGAAAAGAACATGTGACGAAATCACTTCGATAAATCAGCCGCAGAGGACAAAAATCGCTTTCGATTATTTTTGACTTTTGCGGTCTATTTTCGAAGGAAGAGCTTTTGGAACAGATGTTCATTTTAGGGATGACTTTTCTGCCATTTTCTTGTAAAATGAAGCAATTGAAAGCAAGGAGCGATAGAATATGAGTGAAGTGTGGCAGGATCGAATTCCACCGCAAAATATTGAAGCTGAGCAAGCGGTTCTAGGTTCTGTTTTTCTAGACGCTGAAACGATCATCGATGCCATGGAGTACATAGAACCGAAAGATTTTTATCGTCGGGGACATCAAATCATTTTTGAAATCATGATCGAATTGAATGACCGTAGTGAAGCGATTGATGTCGTGACCGTCAAAGATCGTTTGGAGCAACGAAATCTCTTGGAAGATGCTGGTGGAGTCAGTTACTTATCTGATTTAGCTTTAGCTGTACCAACGGCAGCAAACATTGTCTACTACGCAAAAATCGTGGAAGAAAAATCATTACTCCGTAATTTGATCCAAACAGCAACAGGGATCGTGACTAGAGGTTTTGAACAAGGAGAAGAAGTCCAATCCATCTTAGATGATGCGGAACGTAGTATTCTTGAAGTATCGGAAAAACGTAATCGTAGCGGGTTCTTATCCATTGCGGAAGTCTTGAATTCTACGATTGAAAATATTGACCAACTCGCGCAAAACAATGAAGAGATCACAGGTTTGCCAACTGGTTACCAAGGATTAGATAAAATGACTGCTGGCTTCCAAGCAGAAGAGCTGATTATTTTGGCTGC
This sequence comes from Enterococcus sp. DIV0806c, assembly GCF_051710905.1. Taxonomy (NCBI): domain Bacteria; kingdom Bacillati; phylum Bacillota; class Bacilli; order Lactobacillales; family Enterococcaceae; genus Enterococcus; species Enterococcus sp. DIV0806c. The sequence continues at coordinate 13,470 of NZ_JBIOLO010000001.1, forward strand.
ACGTCCGGCGGTAGGGAAAACCGCCTTTGCCTTGAATATTGCCCAAAATGTCGGTACAAAGACAGATCGTTCCGTAGCGATCTTCAGTCTAGAGATGGGGGCAGAATCATTAGTCAACCGGATGCTTTGTGCGGAAGGTTCGATTGAAGCGAGTCACTTACGTACGGGACAGCTTTCAGAAGAAGAATGGTCCAATTTGATCGTTGCGATGGGTAGTTTATCCAAAGCAAATATCTTCATTGATGATACACCAGGGATCAAAATCTCTGAGATACGAGCAAAATGTCGGAAACTTGCACAAGAAAAAGGGAATCTAGGTTTGATACTCATCGATTACTTGCAGTTGATCGAAGGAAATGGGAAAGAAAACCGCCAACAAGAAGTATCCGATATCTCACGTCAATTGAAAAAGCTAGCGAAAGAATTAAAAGTTCCCGTCATTGCTCTTTCCCAGCTTTCTCGTGGAGTGGAACAACGCCAAGATAAACGACCTGTCTTAAGTGATATCCGTGAGTCTGGTTCGATCGAGCAGGATGCAGATATCGTAGCATTCTTATATCGTGATGATTACTATGAACGTGAAGGTGGCGAAGATGGCGATGCGCCAGAACCACAAAATGATAATGTGATCGAAGTCATCATTGAAAAAAACCGGAGTGGAGCAAGGGGAACGGTCGAATTGCTCTTTATCAAAGAATACAATAAATTTTCCTCGCTTTCTCCGCGAGAAGAATATTAGAACGAATAAATCTGAATAAATCAAACATCGAGGTCGGGACAGAAGTGTTTAGCCTCGAGAAATAAGGTGCCAGCCACGAAAATTGTTCTTCAAATTTTTGTGGCTGGCGCTTTATTTCTCGAAGAGGTTACTTCTATTCCCGCCGTTTATTCGATTTTAGGTGGTGCGAGAGGACGAATGTCCGGACATGTTTTTTTCAAACTCAGTCAGGTCAGGCGCCTACTTGTTAGTGACCAATGGAACGTAGCAAATTATAATGTTCGCTTTTTAAACGTTTTCTCTAAAATATATTAAATATCATTCGATTTTAGTTGAATAAAGTTTGAAGTATTGTTACAATAATTCAGGATTAAATAATATTAAATGAGGTGTTCAAATGTCATCTGTAGTAGTAGTGGGTACACAATGGGGCGACGAAGGGAAAGGAAAAATTACTGACTTTCTTAGTGAAAATGCTGAAGTGATCGCACGGTACCAAGGTGGCGACAATGCGGGACACACAATTAAATTCGATGGTGTTACGTATAAACTGCACTTGATTCCTTCGGGGATTTTTTACAAAGATAAAATCAGCGTGATCGGGAACGGTGTGGTAGTCAATCCGAAATCTTTAGTCAAAGAATTGGCTTATTTACATGAAAAAAATGTGACGACAGATAATTTACGTATTTCTGATCGTGCGCATGTGATTTTACCGTATCATATCAAATTAGACCAATTGCAAGAAGATGCAAAAGGAGAAAATAAAATCGGTACGACCATCAAAGGGATCGGACCTGCTTATATGGACAAAGCCGCTCGTGTCGGTATCCGTGTAGCCGATTTATTGGATAAAGAAATTTTTGAAGAGCGTTTACGAGTGAATTTAGATGATAAAAACCGTCAATTTGTGAAGATGTTCGATTCAGAGCCAATCGACTTTGAAGAAATCTTTGAAGAATACTACGAATATGGCCAACAAATCAAACAGTACGTGACGGATACATCAGTTATCTTAAATGATGCGTTAGATGCAGGAAAACGTGTTTTATTTGAAGGCGCACAAGGTGTGATGTTGGATATCGATCAAGGAACGTATCCATTTGTTACCTCATCGAATCCAGTGGCTGGTGGTGTAACGATCGGTAGTGGGGTCGGACCTTCTAAAATCAATAAAGTGGTCGGTGTATGTAAAGCTTACACATCACGTGTGGGAGATGGCCCATTCCCTACTGAATTGTTTGATGAAACAGGTCAACAAATTCGTGAAGTCGGTCGCGAATATGGTACAACGACTGGACGTCCACGTCGTGTCGGCTGGTTTGATACAGTCGTGATGCGTCACTCAAAACGTGTGTCAGGTATCACGAATCTATCATTGAATTCGATCGATGTCTTGAGCGGTTTAGAAACAGTGAAAATCTGTACAGCATACGAATTAGACGGCGAACGAATCTATCATTATCCAGCGAGTTTGAAAGAATTGAACCGTTGCAAACCAATCTACGAAGAATTGCCAGGTTGGTCAGAAGACATTACTGCTTGTCGTACACTAGCTGAATTACCAGAAAATGCACGTAACTATGTAAGACGTATCTCAGAGCTTGTAGGCGTGCGTATTTCAACATTTTCAGTAGGTCCTGACCGAAACCAAACAAATATCTTAGAAAGCGTGTGGGCGCAAATCTAAGCCTTTCAGTGATGATTCGCTAACAGGAACATTCTTTTAAGAATGAGTGGACCACTGAAATCACGTGAAATAAATGAAATCGGGACAGAAGTGTTTAGCCTCGAGAAATACGGCGACAACCACGAAAATTGTTTTTCTAATTTTTGTGGTTGTCGCTTTATTTTCCAAGAGATTACTCCTGTTGCCATTATTTATCGGTTTTAGGGCGACACACAAAAATGAATGTGACTTTTGTTTTAGACTGATCGTGTTCATTTAAGCGTTCGCTTGATTGGCTTGTACCAAGTACAACGAATATAAGAGCTGAAGTTATTTAAAATTAAAGGAGTTTGCTATAATAGACTGCGATGAAAAGTGGAGAAAAAAAGGAGTTGGAACGAATGTATCAAATAGTCACAGATTCATGTTGCGATCTGCCCTATCAAGTGTTGGCAAATGCAAATGTTGATTTTTTATCCATGGAGATCCAGATTGGTGAGGAAATACGAATCGATGATCTGGGAAAAACATTTGATTATGAAGGGTACATCCAACAGTTACGTGAAGGAGCAATGCCTACGACCTCACAAATCAATGTGGGTCGCTATTTGGAGTTCTTCCGTAGCTATGTGGAGAAAGGTATCCCAGTCTTGTACGTTGCTTTTTCGAGTGGCATGAGTGGTTCTTACAGCAGTGCCTTACAAGCAGTCGAATTATTGAAAGAAACCTATGAGGACCCGCAAGTTCATGTGTTTGATACGAAAGCCGCAAGTATCGGGGAAGGACTACTTGTATTAGAAGCGGTTCGTTTGAAAGAATCGGGTTATTCTTTGGAAGAAACATTGGCTTGGTTACAAAATAATTATCTCAAAGTTCATTCTTGGGTAACCGTTGACGATTTAAAGCATTTAGAACGAGGAGGACGCATCTCTAAAGCAAGTGCTGCTATTGGTAGTCTGTTAAGCGTGAAACCGATCATTACCGTTGAACCAAGTGGTCATTTGAAGAATGTCGATAAAGTGCGTGGCAGAAACAAATCCATTCAGAAAATCGTGGAGGAAACAGTCAAAACGATCGTAGCTCCATTGGAACAAACGGTGTATATCGCTTATGCCGGAGACCTAGAAAGTGCTGAGAAAGCCAAAAAATTATTAGAAGAAAATATCAAAACAAAAGAAATCAAACTCTATCCCTTAGGACCAACGATCGCCAGTCATACAGGCTACGGGTGTATCGCCATCTTTTCAATGGGTGTGAGTCGATAAAAAAGAAAAACAGCTGTACAACGTAAGAGTACTCACGTTGTACAGCTGTTTTTATAGTTATTTTGGAATATTTAGTTCCACAATTGTTCTAATTGTTTTTGGATGTCTTTGTTCTCTAAGAATTCATCATACGTCGTATCTGCACGATCGATCACGCCTTTATCAGAAACAGCAATGATACGATTTGCTAACGTTTGGATGAATTGGTGGTCATGAGAAGCAAATAGGATCGAACCTGAAAATGCCATCAAACCATCATTCAATGCAGTAATTGATTCTAAATCTAAATGATTCGTTGGGTCGTCCAAGACAAGGACGTTTGCTTTTGAAAGCATCAATTTAGAAAGCATACAACGAACTTTTTCGCCCCCAGAAAGAACATTCACAGGTTTTAATACTTCCTCACCAGAAAACAACATACGACCTAAGAAGCTACGTAAGAACGTATTGTCGTCTTCTTCTTTACTTGCATATTGACGTAACCAATCAAGAATCGTTAAGTCCGTATCGAATTCCTTCGTTGTATCCTTTGGTAGATAAGCATTGCTAGTTGTTACACCCCAACGGACAGTACCGGTATCTGGTGTTAGATCGCCCATGATAACTTTAAACAGGGTTGTAGTTGTTATATCGTTTTCAGCAACGAATGCTACCTTGTCTTCTTTGTTTAATGTAAATGATATATCATCTAAAATCTTTTTACCATCTATTGTGACACTAACGTTTTCTACTTGTAGTAAGTCATTTCCAATTTCACGTTCTGGTTTGAATCCAACGAAAGGATAGCGACGTGAAGAAGGTTGGATATCATCCAATGTGATTTTTTCTAACATTTTTTTACGGGATGTTGCTTGTTTTGATTTTGACGCATTTGCACTGAAACGTGCGATAAAGTCTTGTAATTCTTTGATTTGTTCTTCTTTTTTCGCATTGGCATTTGCTTGTAACTTAGTTGCTAATTGGCTTGATTCTAACCAGAAATCGTAGTTTCCTACATAAAGTTTGATTTTTCCAAAGTCTAAATCTGCCATGTGGGTACATACTTTATTCAAGAAATGACGGTCATGGGAAACAACGATCACTGTATTCTCAAATTCGATCAAAAATTCTTCTAACCAGTTGATCGATTGGATATCTAGTCCGTTTGTCGGCTCATCTAGAAGTAAAACATCTGGTTTACCGAATAGCGTTTGCGCAAGCAACACTTTCACTTTTTGGCCACCAGTTAGTTCGCTCATCAATTGATGATGTAATTCTTCAGGAATGTTCAATCCTTGAAGTAGAACTGCTGCTTCTGGCTCTGCTTCCCAACCGTTTAATTCTGCAAATTCGCCTTCTAATTCTGCCGCACGAATCCCATCTTCATCTGTGAAATCTTCTTTCATATAGATGGCATCTTTTTCTTTCATTACTTCATATAAACGTTTATGGCCCATGATTACTGTTTCCATCACAGTATATTCTTCATAGTCATAGTGGTTTTGTTTCAAAACAGCCATACGTTCATCTGGACCTAATGTGACAGAGCCTGTTGAAGGTTGCAAGTCACCTGATAACACTTTAAGGAATGTTGATTTACCTGCACCATTTGCTCCAATTAAGCCATAACAATTGCCGGGAGTGAATTTTATATTAACATCATCAAATAGTTTGCGATCTGAAAAGTGCAAACTTACATCATTTACAGTAATCAATTTTTTTCCTCACTTTATGTTTATAATATTTGCCAAGTCTTCTAGAATTATATAGGGGAATGTTGAAAGTTTCAAGGAAATCAGTAATTCTTTACGTTTCACGTGAAACAATCAGAGGAAGAAAAGAGATAAACCGTTTTTTTACAACTAAAGCATTTTCATAAATGCTAAATTTTTGAAGTTATTTAAATGGGAGCGTAAGATAGAAATAGATTAGAAGAAAGTAGGGATTAAAATGAAAGAAAGTAGAAAAATTGATTGGGGTTCACTCGTTTTAGGGATATTATTTGTTTTAGTTTCCTTGATTTCTTTTCGCGATCCAGTAGGTAACTTAGTTGCTATCGTTATTGTATTTGCTATTTTTGCGATCCTAAAAGGATTATTTGAGTTATTTCTACGTAGTCGAGTAAAAGAACTGACAGGATATAAAGGGAAGATGCCGATAGTGATTGGGGTCATTGATTTATTGATTGGGATCTTTTTCATTTTCAATATTGGTGCTGGGGTAGTTGCACTACCATTTGTCTTCGCTGTTTGGTTTATTATTGATTCTGTTTTGGCTTTATTTACTGCTGATTTATTCAGAGGAATAAGTGAAGGACATTATTGGTTTACGGTGGTCATCAATGTATTGGGTATCTTACTAGGTATTATTTTATTATTCAATCCTTTATCCTCTGCGTTGACGCTAAGTTTTTTAGTTGGTTTTTACTTTATGGTCGTTGGAATCAATCAGATTGTTTATGCGTTTAAATGATTAGTAATAAAATAAGTGTATGAAATTTGAAAAAGATCCACCTCAAATCCTATCAATTTGAGGTGGATCTTTTCTCACTAACTTGTGGTTTACTGGATTTTTACAACTGTTTAGAAAGATGATGCGTATATATTTCATGAAGCACCGGCATATCATGTACTTCGTATTTTTCTTTGAAGCGCTCAATTTCTTCTTCGCTATACTTTCTTGGGTCTAAGTGTAAGTCTTCGACAGGTAAGGGCCGTTTGTTGGGGATCTTGACGTCGATCACGACTGGTCGATCAGATTTCGCCGCAGCATCGAAGGCAGGGCGTAATTGTTCGTAGTGTGTGATCGTGAAGCCATCGGCACCTAAGGCTTCGCAGGCTTTCCCAAAATCAGCTTGTTCAAGGGAAACACCAAATTTTTGTTGTTCAGTATCTTCTTGTTCTGCTTCGATAAATCCGAATGAATCATTTGAGAAAACGACATTGATGATTGGCAACTGATAGCTGACTTGAGTCAAGATATCTTGCATCACCATGGCAAAACCGCCGTCTCCGCTCAAAGTAAAGACTTGTCTCTCCGGAAAACTTAATTTAGCAGCAATGCCTCCTGGTACACCGTTGCCCATCGTTGCAAACCAACCAGAAGTAGTGTGTAACTGCTCACCAGTCATGTTCAGCAAACGGATCGAATGAATGGTCGTATTTCCAACATCTGTCACAAAAATAGCATCACGCTCAGCAATCCGGTTGATTTCTTTATAGATTGCTTCTGGTCGAATCGATTGCTCTGTGGGTTCTTCAAACGATGTTAACCAACGCCGCCAATTGCGAAGATTTTCTTGATTGGCTAGATACCAAGCATCTTCTGAGCGCTCTTTCCCCCATTCAACTAGGTTTTCTAACGTTGTTTTACCATCACCTAAGATAGCTAAATCGGTGTGGTGGCGGCGGCCGAATTTGGCGGCATCAATATCGACTTGGATAAAGGCAGCTTCTGGATTGAAGAACGTCCGCCCAAAAGGGAAGTCACTTCCTACAAATAAAATCAAATCGGCTTCTGCCAACGCTTCATTCGCAGGTTTTGTCGCTACCCGACCTGCAAATCCAAGAAAATTTTTGTCTTCATCTGGCACGATCCCTTTTGCTAAAACAGAGGCAACCACTGGCATTTTGAAATATTCGGTAAATTTCTTGATCTGATCATAGCCATGACGAACACCTTGACCGATGAACAAGACAGGCTTTTGAGCTTGTTCGAGATAAGGAAGGGCTGCTTTCACGTCTTCCATCTCAGGGAGGATCACCCCTGTTTTGTACGTAGAAGCATTAGAAACATCCTGCCACTCGATTTCTTCAAAACCAAAATCAACTGGGATCGTCACAACAGCGACTCCTTGATGTGCATAAGCTGCCTTGATCGCTTCGTCAACGACATAAGGTAAACTTTCTGGTGTCATGACTGTCCGATTATAAACACTAACATCAGCGAAAATTGGATTTTCATTTAATTCTTGAAAGGCAGTATAATTCATAGAAGTCGAAGCCACTTGTCCTAAAAGGGCGACAACTGGGACGTGATCCATTTGGGCATCATAAAGTCCGTTGATCAAATGGGTGGCTCCAGGACCAGCTGAGCCAAAGACAGCTCCGACTTTTCCTGTTAATTTGGCATCCGCTGCGGCAGCTAACGCGCCCACTTCTTCATGACGTACTTGGATATAATCGATTTGGTCTTTTTCATGGTACAACGCATCCATAATGGAATTGAACGAACCACCCGGAATCCCATAAATATGATCAACTCCCCAGCTTTCAAGCACTTTTACCATGGCAATACCGGCATTTATCGTTGACATTTTGATCCACTCCTTAAAAAAACAAATTATATTTATTGTCTAAAGTATAAATCTTCCTTATCAAAAGCCCAACTAAAGCGACTTTCAACCAAGTAGAGTGAATTGCCAGTAATGTGTGAAACTATGTTATAGTGGATTCAAAATGTTAGGAGGAAGAGTATGCTGAAAATCGGGATTATGAGCGGTGCCTCGATCGTACCTCGTTTTGTGGAGGGAATCAAAGAAAGTGGCGTGGCACAAGCTGTAGCGATTGCGACACGTCGCTTAGAAAAGGCGCAACAGTTAGCCACAGAGTTAGGTATTCCAAAAGCGTATGGCAGTTACGCAGCGTTACTTTCTGATAACGAGATAGAACTGATTTATATTCCATTGATCAATCACTTGCATTTTTCAGCTGCGAAAGCCGCGATCCAAGCAAAGAAACATGTGCTTTTGGAGAAGCCTTTTACGCTACATTCGGAGCAAGCACAAGAACTCTATGCCTTGGCTAAGGAACACAAGGTTTTTCTCATGGAAGCACAAAAAGCCCTATTTCTACCTGCGATCGAAGATGTGAAAAAAACCATTGAGACCGGAAAAATCGGAAACGTTCAATTAGTGGAGATACGTGATGCAAGACCAGGTTCAGAGAAGATTCCTTGGTTCTGGAAGATGGAACAAGGAGGTGGCGTATTAATTTCCAACGCCTCTTACCCATTAAGTGTCAGTCAATATTTATTTGGTACAGGATTTGATGAATATAACGGCTTATGTGTAGAACATGGAGAAGGTCTGACGGACGAAGAGTGTATGGTCAACCTGAAGAAGAAAGACCTTTTAATCAGTTTATTCCTTACGACAAAAATGGATTTTACTAGTACGTATACCATCGTTGGAGAAAAAGGGACGATCATTATCCCTAACTATTGGAAAACAGACCATTATACGATCCAGATGAACAACGGAGAAGTGTTAACAAAAGATTTTCCAATGGATAGTGAATTTGTCTTTGAGATCCGTCATGTCGCCAATTTACTTTCCTCAGGTAAGAAGCAAGATACGGTGGTCGATCCAAACATGACGATTACAAATGTTCAAGTCGTTGATGATCTTTACCATAAGTGGTTTGGGAATGATTGGAAAAGCGTGAGGGGATAACCGCTTAGAATAAAGGATCATCAGATTAATAGTAGAATAGTAGTCACATTTTTGGCAATATGCTAGAGTAAGAATAAAAAGGTGAAAGGGGAATTGTATGGTTGATTGGTTACTGAAGCTAGAACCTTGGCAGCAAGCGTTGACGGGTACGGCATTTACTTATTTTATGACTGCGCTTGGGGCTGGCTTAGTATTTTTCTTTAAAGAAATCAAAAAAGATGTACTCAATTTGATGTTAGGTTTCGCTTCGGGTGTGATGATCGCCGCCAGTTTTTGGTCTTTATTAGATCCGGCAATCACAAAAGCAGAAGAAAATGGTGATATTGCTTGGCTTGTGGTGAGTATTGGTTTTGGGCTAGGGGGATTATTTTTATACATTGCCGACAAAACCTTACCACACATGCATTTTGGTCCAGCACACGAAAAAGAAGGCTTACCAACACATTTAAAACGCACGATTTTGCTTGTCTTTTCCATTACCTTGCATAATATTCCAGAAGGATTAGCAGTAGGTGTTGCATTTGGTGCAGCGGCAACTGCAGATAATCCAACGACTGCGGTGCTAGCAGCGATCTCTGTTGCGCTAGGTATTGGTATTCAAAACTTTCCAGAAGGTGCGGCTGTTTCGATTCCTCTCCGACAAGAAGGATTAAGTCGAACAAAAGCTTTTGTCTATGGGCAAGCTTCAGGAGTGGTTGAACCGATTGCTGGAGTCATCGGGGCAATCTTAGTGACAAAAGTTGCAGTCTTACTACCTTATGCCTTAGCTTTTGCTGCGGGTGCAATGATTTACGTCGTCGTGGAGGAACTGATTCCTGAAGCGCAACAAACACTTTCAAGTAAACGACACTATGCAGTTTTTGGTGTTATGACTGGTTTTATTATCATGATGATCTTAGATGTAGCATTAGGTTAAATGATATATCATTTAAAAGAAGTAAAAAAAGAGGCAGAAATTTTCTGCCTCTTTTTGTTTTTCATTTAGGAAAATAGTATTAGTAGTATTTTCTTTGTTGCGTGGTGCGAGTGATCCAACGGACTAACCAAATTGCAATGGCTGCTGGAATCAACAATTTAATACCTAACCATAATAAACCACTGATCACGCCAACGAATAGATTGAGGACAAAGCTAGCTACGACGAAACCTACCACTAATAGGATGATTGTTTGAAACGTATTTCTTTTTTGCATGATGATCGCCTCTTTTCTCGTTTGATAAACTTCTCAATAGAAGTTACGCTTGCTGTTTTCTATATAGTAAGTATAGCAAGGATTGATTGACTTAACCTCCACCCAGAGCCCGATTTCTACTTGCTACTTTGGTGTGAAAAGGTTGCTTTTTTGCCCTTATTACGAATAAAATGAAGCGAAAGGAGAGGAAAGTCATGCCGAAAAATCGACTAGAAGCCTTTACAGACGCCGTGATCGCTATTATTATGACGATTTTAGTGTTGGAGCTACATGAACCACACTCAGATACCTTGGAAGCGCTAGTTGCACTTGCGCCACGTTTTCTTATTTATATCATTAGTTTCTTTACCCTAGGCATTTATTGGAATAACCACCATCATTTGTTTCAAGCCGTCCACAAAGTGAATGGGCGAGTGCTCTGGGTGAATAGCTTTTTTATTTTTTTCCTGTCGCTGTTTCCTTTCGTTACTTCATGGATCAGCGAATACAGTAACAGTCTTGTCCCTGAAATGACCTATGGTATAGTGATATTAGGAGCGAATCTCACGTATTATTTGTTAGCAAGGACATTAGTTGCCTCAGAAGAAGACGAGAATGCATCTATTAAAGAGTTGTTTGGCAATTATCGTAAATCCTACGTATCTATTGGTTTGAATGTCGTGGGATTGATTTTGGGATATTTGATTGCGCCCATCGCCGTGTTAATAGTCAATGTCTTGATTTTGGTTACTTGGTTGATCCCAAGTCGTAAAATTGAAGCGTACTATCGCTAGATACTTGAATAACATAGTCAATCAAAAGACACAGAATAGTTAGGGAATACTCCTTTCCTGTTCTGTGTTTTTTTGTATGCTCTTGACTCGTTTAACGATTATAAAAAAATTTAACAGAAACATAAGTAAAAAATAAAAAAACAGTCGAATTTTTTAGGCACAATGATAGTTAAAGAGGGATGCATATGAGAAAACGAAAAAAATTTTATCCAGCAATCATTACAAGTTTTATTACCGTACTTATTTATGTAGAGCAATCGAGGTGTAATTTGCTCGTTCTCCTGTTATCAGTTTTACTTACTGTCATCGTCACGCTTAAAGGATAGACGATACAAAGAAGTAAACAAACCTGAGCTCGATCGATCACAAGGTCAAAGATGACGGATTTTGTGGACAAATAGAAAGAGCTAATGAGTTATCCACTGTGGATAACTCATTATTAGATCAAAAATTTGGATAACAAGCGTATTTATTTTTTATTGTTATTTTAAATAACATAGATAAATCGATACTAAAGGATGGACAGATATTCGTTGGATCTCAAAAAAAAACAAACTGAAAGGAAGAGGAATTTCTTCGTTTCAGTTTGCTTTTTTATAGTCTAAATGTAAATTTATATTTACCCCCGTAGGGTATGTCAGCGTGTGTTGTAAGGTTCTCCTTCAATGGATACATTGTTTTTATAGGCAAAGTAACGATCATTTTTTTTCGCAATGCCAAATGTATCAGAAACATGAATGTTTTGTGGAGAGAATTTTATTGCTGGAATCGAGAATGATTGCTCTTTTGGATCAGTCACTCTGATTTCAAACGATAGTTCATTTTCATCTTCTTTTGTTAGTACGATATGGGGTGTATCATTAAAATTGATTTCTGTTACTTCGTAGATGCCTAAAAAATCGACCGAGTCACCAATGCTTTTCAATAATTGATTTTTTGTAGGAACATATTCCATTTTAATTTCGTCTGTTTGGATCATTTCAGCTTTGGAGGTAACATCTCGAACAGGAGAATTCAAAAAATGAATAAAAGAAAATAAACCGACACATGCAAACAAGCTACTGATAATTAAAATAATTTTCTTCATTTTCCTTACTTTTTGTCCTTTCTGTGTTCTCCAACGTATATGTCTGATGTTAAAATCAAAAAAACTTTATGTAACAATAAATTTTAATTTTTTTTTGTTATTAAAAATGATTTCTTTCATAGTATAAATTTAAAATACAAAAAAATAAAGCAGATTTCACAAATTCTTTGACTAGATGAAAAGCTTTTAATTTTAGATAGCTAAAACTATCTATATTATTACAAATAATGGTGGTTATTATTAATTAATTATAATATTTAATTAGTTATTTAATGATTGGTGGGAATTTCTGGCTGTTTAAGCGATGAAAATTGGTGTTATACTAGATAAAGTAAATTCGTTTAAATTTTTCTCTGGAAAACTCTCCTTTTACTTCTAATAGTTGATTTCTTTGATACTTCTTATAAATAGACAAGACATCCTTAAGGCGAAAACGATTTTTATATACATTTCAAAATAAGGAGGTTTTTTATGGTTAAATCTTATTTTACATTTAACAAAATTCAAGAAAATCCATTTCGTATCATGAATCTGATGGTGATGATCTTTCTCGTTTTATGGATCGGTTACATCAATCATAATTTTTTGATTTCAAGTTTCTCTTCTCTAGGTATCTTTACCTTCTTTTACTACCAGAACATTCCGATGAAGCAATTATTAAAGCGCCTATTTTTGATTGGTTGCGGTCTATTACTGGCTTTTACATTAGGGCTATTGTCGACGTATGTCATCTGGCTTGAACCATTTGCTGTTGGAGCAGTTGCTTTTTTCAGTCGATTTATTTTGCGTTTGTTCCATATTTCTAAACCAGGGGGCTTATTCTTTGCGATGTTAGCGGCTATGGGAACGAGTATGTCCGTTCCATTTTCCCATTTGCCGACAGTAGCTTCTTTTTTCTTTATGGGTGTTGTGTTTGCTTTGATTGCTGCATTTCTAACGAAAAAAATGGATTCGCGCCCGGAACAGGAAGTAATAAAGGTATCTTTGAAGGAGCGTTTTCACCAAGAACCTTTAGTGATCATTGATTCGATTTTTTACAGCGCTGCATTATTCCTTTCCGTTTATGTGAGCCATGGCTTGAACATGAAAAATCCTTATTGGCTTACACTGTCTTGTGCCTCGATTTTATTGGCTGAGAATTTAGATGCGATGAAACATCGGCAAGTGCAATATTTGATTGGTTCGATGTTAGGGTTGTGTTTATCGGCTGTCTTATCACTGATTCCTTTTTCCCAACTTGAAACGATTTTTTTAATTACGTTTCTTTATGGTATTTCTCAGTTTTTAGTTGCCCGAAATTATGCAGTGGCGAATATTTTCTTGAACCCCATGGCATTGATGCTTTCGACATTGGTCAGGAACACGTACTTGATCTCATTGATCGAGTATCGTTTTATTGGTATCGTCATCGGTAGTTTCATTGGTCTAGGTGTAGCCTGGGTAATGAATATCGGTCTGCAACATTACTTAGCAGTTGTGAAAGAAAAATATGAAACATAACAAAGAAAGGCGGTCACGACAATGAAGTCGGATCGCCTTTCTTTGTTCGTTACTAAAGCTGTTCCCCATTGGTTTCAATCACTTGTTGGTACCAAGCAAAGGAATCTTTTTTCAAACGTTGTAAGGTTCCTTTACCGGTATTATCCTTATCGACATAGATCATGCCATAGCGTTTTTCCATTTCACCACTGCCAAAGCTGACGATATCGATGATTCCCCAAGGTGTGTAACCAATTAATGGTACACCATCTTCAACTACTGCTTTTTTCATTTGTTCGATGTGTTCTCTTAAATAATTGATCCGGTAGTCATCATGGATCTCATTTGAATCAGTTAACTGATCGTAGGCACCAAAACCATTTTCAACGATAAACAGGGGGAGATCATAACGCTGGTACACCGTATTCAATACATAACGTAACCCAACAGGATCAATCGGCCAGCCCCAGTCAGAAGCAGTAATATAAGGATTTTTAACTAGTTTTGCTGAAGGAATATCTTCTGTTTGTCTGCCCTCAACATCGGGAAGAGTTGTGATCGTTCCCGACATATAATAGCTAAAACCGATATAGTCAACAGTTCCTTGACGTAAAATTTGTCGTTCTTTCTCGCTAATATCGATTGTGAGCCCTTTTTGTTCCCAATACTTTTCTGTGTAGGTAGGGATTTCTCCGCGTACATGGACATCACTGTAGAAGAAACGACGTTCATTTGCTTTGACTGAAGCAATCATATCTTCTGGCGCACAGGAGTAGGGATAGATTGGAACGTAAGCCATCATACAACCAATCTGAAAATTGGGATTGATCTTTTTCCCTTCATTGACAGCCCAAGCACTGGCAATCAGTTCGTTGACCCCTGCTTGGAATACTAAGGCCTCTTTCTCTTGGTCATCTTCAATGATCATGGCTGAATTGGTCCAAACATGAACGGGCTCTTGTCCGTCCGCCTGATTATTGATTTCATTGAAGGTCATCCAGTAAGTTACTTTGTCTTTGTAACGGTCAAATACGCACTGAGCAAATTTAACAAATAAAGGAATGACCGCTTTATTGGCAAAGCCACCAAAATCTTCATAAATGGCATAAGGAATCTCAAAATGAGACAACGTAACTACCGGTTCGATCCCGTTTTTTAAGCATTCATCAAAAAGATCATCGTAAAATTTTAATCCTTGTTCATTCGGTGTTTCTTCTTGACCAGTAGGAAAGATCCGACTCCATGAAATGGAAGTGCGTAGACATTTTAAGCCTAGTTCTTTAAATAATTGGATGTCTTCTTTGTAACGATGGTAAAAATCAATGGCCTCGTGGTTTGGGTAATATTCACCTTCGACGACTCCTTTAGTGATCTTCCGCGGAATCCCATTTCCGCCAGCAGTCATAACATCAGCGATACTCGGACCTCGTCCATCAATATTCCAAGCACCTTCTGCTTGATGAGCAGCAATTGCGCCTCCCCATAAAAAATCTTTGGGTAACTCTCTATTCATACAAATTCCTCCTAAGTTTCAGTGATTCTCAAGTTATATCTCTGTGCGTTGTGCGCGGTTGGAAGCCATGACAAAAGGTAGGTAAATCAAAACGGAAATCGCTAAACAAAGTACGCCTATTACAATTCCCATGATATTCCCACCAGTTCCTAAAAACAAATTGATGATCCCTGGTGTGGTCCAAGGTAAACCAATCGCTGGTGATGGCATGATTGGCCAGACGACTGTGACGAAGTAACCGACCAGAATATTGACCATCGGTGTTAAAACAAAAGGAATGATCATAATTGGATTTAAGACGATCGGTAGTCCAAAAATCATCGGTTCATTGATTTGGAAAATACCTGGTACAAAAGATAGTTTGGCAATTTCGCGATATTCAGGGCGTCGTGAAGCAATAAAAATCGCAATGATCAAGCCTAAGGTCATACCCGTTCCACCCATGTTTGCAAACATATCATTCAAGATGCCCCAGGTTTCTTTGTAAGGGACATCCCACAGCGAACCACCATCATTGATGAATTGGAGATTGGCTAAGTCCTGCTCGGTAAAAATCGCTGAACGAACAGCATTCAATGTGTTTGGCCCATGAATACCAATAGAAAATAGCAGTGTCTGAATAAAAGCTAAGAGTAGGACACCAAACACATTTCCACCTAAGTCACGTAAAGGTGCTTGGATACCGGCATAAATCAACTCGTTGATTCCTTCAGGCGCGATCATCAAGACGAAGAAGTTGATCAAAGCTGACATAGAAACAACGATAATGATTGGGATCATCCCAGAAAAAGAGCGAGAAACAGCTGGTGGAACGAGTTCAGGCATCTTGATTTGCAATTTCTTGACTTTGAATAATTTCGGTAGGAATTCTCCAACCAAGCAAGCGACAATCATCGCAACGAATAACCCTTGAGCACCCAAATATTGCGTCGAGATGACATTCATTTCATCGACTGCAAAAGAAGTAGGGTAAAAGATCATAAAGCAAGCGACACTAGTTAGCCCAACTAAGGTTGCATCAGCTTCGAAATGTTTTGCCAAAAGCTGAGCGACTAAAAAAGCAATAAACAAACTCATGATATTGATTGTGCCATTTGCTACAGAAGCAAGGACTTGTTGCGCACTTTCTAAATTTGGAAAGATACGTGAAAGTTGAAATAATTGCACGATAAAACTGTCTTTTGAAAATAAAATATTATTGACTAGGATGACTAATGAAGAAGAAATCGTTAATGGAAAAATAAGCATGAATGCATCTCGAACGGCTGCAATATGTCGTTGGTTGTTTAACCGTGTTGCAATAGGAACAAGACTTCGATCTAATAAATCATTGAATTTTTGCATAAGAATAACACCTTTCGCTATATGATGGATTCATTATAGCGAAAGGTGTGAAAGAAAAGTAAGCGCATTCTTATTTAGGATAAAAATTTGGAACAATGAAAATTATTTCGTGGTAGGAACATAGTGTTCCAAATTGAGTGGTGAATCATTCATCCTCTAAATAACCGATCAGTGTTTCAAGGATCGCCATGGAAGGTAGCTGACTAGTCAAATCAAGAAAGATGTCTTTCCGTTCTTCTTTAATGGCATAGTCAATCGAGTAATCACACAATTGAGCCAATGAACTTTCTTTATGTGCGGTAATACAATACTTATGCACGCTATCAGCATGAGCTAAACCTGAAATTACTTCGATTAGTTCTTTTGTTTCACCTGAAACACTCAAAAAGACTAACGCATTTTTTTGATCTGGACGCAAAAAACTACGAATCGGATAAGTCAGTTCATCTAAGCTAATACAAAAGTAACCGATATTCGCTAATTTTCGTGCCACATATTGTGCTAATGCTCCCGAAGCCCCCATGCCCATAAATAGGATAAAATCAGCTTGACGCAATGTTTTTGCCATTTTTTTGATTTGGTATTCAATATCGGGATGAAAAATAGTCATGTTCAACTGATTGATTCGTTCTTCTAACATTAATTGCTTGTCATCTGTTTCATAATGGGCTTTTTCCAAATGGTTTTTAATATAAAAACGAAATTCCGGAAATGAATCAAAGCCGACTTTTTGGATAAAACGAAAGACAGAAGTTGAAGAAACATGCGCATCCGTCGCTATATCTCGTACCCGCATATAAGGTATTTTCTCAAGGTTATTAACGATAAAGCGGTAAATCTCTTGTTCAACGGCAGACAATTTATTTAAGTTAAGACTTTCAAAGATAGCCATGTGTTTACCTCAAGATTCTTTTTCTTTAGAGTATAGCACGATGGAAAGGGTTTTTCTAAAAAAATTGGAAATGGCATCGTGAGAAGACTACATATTGAACCGGTTCTCTAGTTTTTGTTTGTGGTGATGAATGATTTCTTCGAATGTTAAGTCATATTTATCAGCAAGAATCAGAACATTATCTAAGACATCACCCAATTCCTCCATCAGATTTTCCTTGTAAAAATCAATTGTTTGTATAGATTCATCCGGACGATCCCGACCGATTTCGAGACTTCGAACCGCTCTTGAAACTTCGCCAACTTCTTCAGTTAAAAAGCCGATACGGATAAATGGATCGTAGTCGTACCAATTTCTTTTTTTATAAAAATCAACTACCCAATCATTGTATTCTTTCATGTTCATGTTGAGGTTAACCACCTTTCAATTATATAATAGCATAAGCTGAAAAAAATTTGGAAGGGGTTGCGGAAATGAACATTGCAGTCTATTGCGGAGCAAGTAAAGGGAATTCTCCAGAATTTGAACGAGTAACGAGAAGCTTAGGTGAGTGGATCGGGAAGAATGAATATCAGTTGGTTTATGGTGGTGGAAATGCTAGTTTAATGGGGATTATTGCTGATTCAGTACTAGGATCTGGAGGGAAAGTGACAGGTATCATGCCTGACTTTTTGGCAAAACGAGAACTAGCAAAAAAAGATGTCACCTCTTTGATGATCGTGTCGTCGATGCACGAACGGAAACAAAAAATGATTGAATTATCAGATGTCTATATTGCACTGCCCGGCGGTCCTGGAACCATCGAAGAAATTACTGAAGTGATTTCTTGGGGAAGAATCGGCCAGCATGTCAATCCATGTGTGTTAATGAATCACCAAGGATTCTTTGATCCATTAAAGCAGCAGTATCAAGCCATGGTCGATCAAGGCTTTTTAACAAGAGAAGACTTCGATAAAATTTTGTTTGCGGATGCACTGACAGAGATCCAGCCTTTTGTTGAACAGTATATCCCACCTAAAATCAGGGAGTATAAATAAAAGCAATTACATGAAGGCTCCCCTTTCAAAACGACTAAAATAGTTGACTGCGCCATCCACGAATATTTCTCCCGTTTAGAAAAAATTACTTTGGTGTACCATTATTTTATAGATATGCTTCTTTTACGATCGTTTTATATTTACCAGAGAAAAATTGACAATTACAGGTATTCTCTATAGAATGAAACTATAAATTTAACAGAAAAAGGTGATGAATCCGGCATATCAGATGTTATATAATCAGTAACATGGGTATGATTGGAAGCGAGTAAATAAAATCAATTCAATAGGTTAAAAAATTAGCTGAGACACAGCTTTATTTAGCGTACCTATGTATTTGATTTTATTTTACTCGCATCTTCGCCTTATGTAGGGAAGCCGTAGAGTAAAATCTACGGCTTTTTTCTTTTGTTCAAATTTATAAAAAGAAAATGAGGAGATGGAAAACAATGATTGAAACACTTTTAAACCAACCAACACTTTATCAACAAACGAAAGGCGCATTTTGGGATGATCGTCACATCTCAAAACAAATTTTACAAGCACATCTTGACCCTGAATTTGAAGGTGCAAGTCGAAAAGCTGGGTTTATTGATGAATCTGTTCGTTGGATCAATACAGTAATCCCGCCGAAAACCTATCCAATGGTATTAGATATTGGCTGTGGTCCGGGAATCTATGCAGAAAAATTTAGTCGATTGGGGTATGAAGTAACGGGGCTTGATTTTTCTAAGCGTTCGATAGCATATGCCAAAAAATCTGCGGAAGACCAACAGTTACCGATTACGTACCATTATGCAGATTATCTGACAATGGATCTAGATAAACAATACGATATCATCACGATGATCTATTGTGACTTTGGGGCGTTATCAGCGAGTGATAGAAAACGATTATTGGAAAAAATTTATCAGCATCTAAAACCAACAGGAAAAGTTCTATTGGATGTTTTTTCGATGGCAAGTCATCAATCATTTGAAGAAAAGCGAGTTTGGGATACTTGTCCAGATGGAGGATTTTGGACAGATGAACCCCATGTGGCCTTGCAATATAATACAAAATACAACGAACGTGTAACTTTAGAACAAACGACGATCCTTACTGCGAACGAAACCAAAACTTATTATTTATGGATGACGTATTTTACAAAAGCAACTCTGCAAAAAGAAATGGAAGCGGCTGGTTTTGTTGTTAGTGGGTTTTACGGGGATGTAAAAGGAAGTCCTTATGATGGGAACTCGCCAACAATAGCTGTCTGGTTAACAAAAAAAGAGTAATAATTGCTTCTTGAATTTGAAGTAAAGGTGTTCAACCTTAAAAGATAAGAAGAGAGCTACAAGAACCTGTTGCTAGGTTTTGTGGCTCTTTTCTTGTTTTTTGATTTTACATATTGTGTGATTACGTCTGTCTACTTAATTTTTAAGAAGATAGGATCAGATACACAATTTAATCGTCTGTATAAGTTACTTCATAGATGTCCGTTTGTTGTTGCAACAAATGATTGATCCATTTGCCAAAATTGATGACATAGTCAAAACTTCCACTTAAAAGTAATTCTGCATGTTTTTCCTTATATATTTGGTAATAAAATAATCGGTCTTGATCATTAGCATAAACATCTTGATGGTAGTCAAGAATGTTATCTTTAAATGTTTGTATAGAGCTAACATGTTCAAAATACAGATTGAATCTTAGTGTATAAGGTAATTTGTTGATAGCAGAATCATTCTTGTCCATAAAAAAAACAAGTTGATGGCCCGCAATAAAGTCTAAAATATTATCCGTTGAAAAATACCATTTTCCTCCTATTTTCAAACCTGTCAGTTTTCCAGACTTAATGTAGTTGCGGATAGAACGTGTGGTAACATCTAACATATCAGCGACCTCATTGACAGAGTAATAATTTTCCATTGAAAATACCTTCCTTAAACGTTAATCTATCGTCTCTACATGAGAGGACAGTTGAATGATTTTATTCGCAAAAGCTTTATTCTCTTTATCATGGGAGGTGAATAAAATAATTTTATTTTGGTGCATCTTAATAAGTGTATTAAATATGGCATCCGCAGAGTCTTTGTCGATACTACTAGTACTTTCATCTAGAATCCATATCTTGCTGTCTTGGAGCATCATGCGAGCAATAAACACACGTTGCTTTTCTCCTCCTGAGAGATTGGCGCCATTGTCAACGATCAAAGAATCCCAGTTTTTGTTTTTAAAAATCGGTGCAAGAAGTGATGATTGTTTCAACGCTTCTTTTTTCTCGTCAGAAATCGTCTGACCGAGAGTGATATTGTATTCAAGAGTATTTGAAAAGAGTAGAGTCGCTTGAGAGAGATAAGTCATCTGTTCCCTGACTAACCTTGTGTCTAATTGTTCAATAGGAAGATCATTGATATATAGACCATTGCTTTCATAAAACCCCAATATTGATTTTATCAAGGTTGATTTTCCAGAACCAGAAGGACCTTCGATGTAACAAATATCTCCTAAATTCAATGTTTCAGTCAATGATAGATGGATTCTTTTTGCATTTGATGTCATCGTGATTTGCGGATCTTCAAATTTAATGCTAGTGATTTGGCCAATTGGTGTGCCAGATAAATCTTCTTGATGAAGTTCTAAGTTTTCTTGAACAAATTGTTGGTTTGCCACGACCGTTCGATAATCGACATTGATTTTGGATAAATCAGAAAGGGAAGTGAAGAAAATAGGCATTAGTATACTGACTACCATCATATTATTCAACTGGAGCTGTTGATTATACACCAAGTAGCTGATCGTTATAAAAATAATATTTTGAGAAAGTTGGTTGATGAATGAGACAGTATAACTAGTGATCTGGGCAAATTTATTTGTTGATGCCAAACTTGAATACATATTTTTGATGGTTGAGAAAGTTAACTGCTTCACGAAATCAAAATTCGGCAACATTTTAAATTGTTCTGGGTTTCCTAGTAGTAGAATCAAGTCTTTCTGAGCTTGAGCATTTTCGTCTTGCATTGTCTTGATTCTTAAATTAAGTGTTTTATTGATAAAAATATAAGAAAAAAGATTGATTGGGATCAGGATGAGTGTGATTAAAAAAATTACTGAATTAAGTGAAAAAAATATACTTAAGACGATGAGAATAGAGATGGTCGATTTTAGTACTAAAAAGAAGCTAGTTGTCATAAATGTGTAGGTTGTATCCACGATTCGAAAAATTCGAGAAACTAAATTCCCGGATTCTAAATTGATATATTTCTCAAATTTTAATGTATATATTTTAGATAATAGAGTGGAAAAGGAAGTTAAATTGAACTTTTCTGCAAAGTTTTCCCGATAAATGATCAGACAGACTTGGAAAATATATGAAAGTGTCATAGCACCAATTATTAGGAAAATAATAGAAAATATAGAGGAAGCTTGGTAGCTTTGGATACTGTTCAGTATAAATGGTGCAATCAAGGTGGTTAGTACAGTTACTAAGACTAACAACGTTGATATAAAGATATAAATATAGCTTTTCTTTGTAAGGAAGTTCATTTTTTTCCGCCCCTTAAGTAAATGTTTGACAAAATTTTATAAAACATATTATACTTTAGTTAGGAAAAAAAGTGAACTATATTTTCATTTTTTTTCTTAAAGCAGAAGGTAAGTGGTAGATTAGAAATTTAATCTGAAAAAGAAGATAGTTTCTGTTACTCCTTATTCTTGTGTTTATTGTATGTCACTAGTTCATAACATAAAGGAGGGGTGCAAATGTTTAAAAAACCTGAATTGAAAAAAATTGTGGGAGCATATACAGCTCCATGTGCTTGTGGTGTTATTTCTGGTCAAGGATCATAAGTGAAAAAGAGAACATGACAGTGATGTCTCTTCCCGACAAGCAAGCTGAGGTCTGCGAAATTTTTTGTGGATTTCAGCTTTTTGAAAGGGCTTTTATCAACACTTCCTACTTATTTTTGGTGCAGAAAGTGGGCGCTCCCTTCGGTTTACCCTGCGAAAACGAACTTGTGGTTTAAAAAATGAGGTGATTTTATCCGAATCAAAGAGAATCTTCATGCCTATCGATTCAATGAACAATTTATCGTACATAATGTCCTGCGTAGTACATGGATATTAGTTGATCAAGAAGAATTAAACAAAATAAAAAAGCAAGATTACAACCATCTACCAATGGCGACCCAGAAAAAAATGGATCTGTTTCAAATCCTTTTAGAGGACTCGATTGAAGTAGAAAAAGCGGAGCATGGAATACCAGAGACAGCTTATTTAGTTATGACCCATCAATGTAATTTGAAGTGTGTTTACTGCTATGCAGAAGCCAGTCCTGAAAAGGAATATGAGGATAGTTTAAACTTTGTCGAATGGATTGACGTTCTCAATCAATTGAAGGATTGTGGTGTAAAGAAAATTATCTTTACTGGCGGTGAGGTTGGGTTAAGTAAGGATGCGCTAAAATATATCGATTATGCCAAAAAAATTGGTTTAACTATTGGTTTGATCACGAATGGGACTTTAGTACGGAATGCAAAAGATGCAGCATTTCTAGCTGAAAGATGTGATTCGATCACCATCAGCTTAGATTCGATCGACCAAGTCGCAAATGATAAAAATAGAGGAAAAGGTTGTTATCGCATAGCAATGAGAGGGATTCAAAATCTATTAGACTTGAATTATCCAAATATTGCAGTCAATACGATTATTACCAATAATAATTTCAATAATATTGATGAAACGGTTGAATTTTTAAAGAAGAATAACATCAATTATAAATTAGGCGGATTCAGTGAACTAGGACGTGCAAAAATGGCAGAGATTTCTTTAACTGAGAGTGAGAGAACGGAAATCGAGTTAAAACAAAAGAACAAAAATCGGTCGCCATTTTTAAAACCCTTCGCCATCAAAGAATCCTGTGGACTTGGTGTTGGAGAATTTGCAATCAATCCTGTTGGTGATATATTTGCCTGTAAACTGTTAGAAACTGCTGACTACAAACTGGGAAATATTAGAGAAAAGCAACTTAGCAAGGTTTTTGGCGAAGAGAATATTGCTTTTATTCGCTCTCAAAGCATCAATCATTTAACAAAATGTAACGATTGTTCATTCCGCTACTTATGCGGTGGAGGATGTCGTGCACATCATTATTATGCCACCAATGATACCCAAGGTGTAGACGAAGCCGAGTGTAATTTGATCAAGGAAATCCTAAAGCATCAAATGGTTCGTAGCTGTACAAATGAATAACGAAAAGAGTGGAAGACATGAAACTCAATGAGAACATTACTTATGAAAAAATGGGGAATGACTTATACATCATGGTTGAGAGTGAACGTTTTGTTTTAGACAATGACGTAGCAATTGATATATTTGATTTGTTAAAGGCTGAATCGACGAAAGAAAACATAAAAGCCTTTGTGCGAAACAAGTATCGTTTAGATAAAGAATTTACAGATGAAGAAAAAGATGCTTATGTAGAGGAATTTTTGACCGTACTTAAAATTAATGGAATTATGACTGGATCTTGACGATCGTTGAATCTAGCAAAATAAGCAGCAGCCTATCAAATTTGACGGGCTGCTGCTTTTTTTCGAGAGTAAACAGTTTTGTTCTGCTCTCGTTTTTAGTGTTGCTAAAAGTGGCACATCATTAACACTGTATGGACGAAAAGTACTAAAAACTACTTCCCCAAACAATTTTCAGTCCCGATTATTTCATCCATAATAATTGTATCCAGGATAGCTGTCATTCGTTCATGTATCAATAATCTAATTTTTGATACCATATAAGATAACGAACCAATCTATAGTGTATCATTAAATAAGCCATCCAATATCCAAATTATAACATCTTTTTACTTTCGCTCTATTTATTATTTTTTCTCAAATTAAAAAAAATAGTATACTAAATCAATTTGTTTTTAGATTTGATAAATTATGGAGTTCACCCATAAAAAATATATTTTAATCTCAAGATAGACTGGTCGAAAATGAATAAGTAAGCTATCTTTTATGAGCTTACTAGTACAGAAATAAAAACAGTACATATTTATTGGTGAGTAAAAAAGTTGCTTTTTGCTTTCTTTTAATAGATTATAAAAATAGAAGTTTTTGTACTTTATTTACTCTTTTAAAAATTCAGATAAATCTTTGGTTAACAATAAAATTAATACAGTTTTTTTCTTTGTGTTAATCTTTTAATTGCATTTATAGACTGGAGGAAAAATGTGATCGAGCTAGTAAATGTGTCGAAGCAGTATGAAAAGACCAAGTCGTTGCATAAGATTAGTTTTACGGTGAAACAAGGGGAAGTGATCGGGATTGTTGGGAAAAGTGGTTCTGGGAAATCGACCTTGTTACGTTTATTGAATTTGATGGAAACGCCTACTGAAGGTACGATCAAACTAAATGGTGTAGATGTTCAGTCATTATCAAAAAAAGAGCGCCGACAGCAACAACAGAAAATAGGTATGATTTTTCAACATCATAACCTACTTGAAAATTTACGTGTTTACGAAAATATTGCATTACCTTTAAAGTTACAAAGGAAGAAAGAGCCTAAAAAAATCAATGATCTACTCGATTTTGTTGGCATGAGTCATAAAGCAGAAAGCTATCCAGTCAAACTTTCTGGAGGTGAAAGACAACGGGTTTCTATTGCAAGAGCGTTAAGTAGGGATCCACATTTGTTACTTTGTGATGAAGCAACGAGTTCTTTAGACGAAGAAAATACAGAAAGTGTAGTTCGTTTATTACATAAAACACATGCCGAGTTTCAACCGACTATTTTTTTTGTTAGTCATGAACTGGAAACCGTCAAACGCTTATGTAAACGGATCTTAGTCATGGAAAATGGGCATCTGATCGGTGAATTGACGAATGACCCAAAACAGTACGAGGAAGAGGAACTAACCTATTTTGAAAAAATAAAAAGGAGTTTGACTGATGAACTTGCCCACAGCATTGATTGAATATTGGCCGTCTCTAATCAATAGTTTGAAAGAAACGGGCATCATGATGGCGATTTCCATGTTCGTTTGTGTGTTGGGAGGTTTGCCAGTAGGATTAGGTCTATATTTGACAAATCCTAAGGTTAGAGGGACCCATCCTTGGTTATACTGGTTGCTCAACTTCATCGTGACGGTCGTTCGCTCGTTTCCATATCTTTTATTAGTGATTGCGTTGATCCCAGTGACGCGATCGATTTTAGGAAAGGCCTTTGGACCTGTTCCTTCATCTATACCACTTAGTATTGTGGCAGTCGCAATTTTTGCTCGTTTAGTGGAGCAAGTGTTGTTAGATGTACCGGAAGAGATCTATGCCTTATCAAATTCATTAGGCGCTTCCCGATTTCAATACATCTGGCACTTCTTATTTGTTGAAGCGCGAAGCGGCTTAGTGTTGGCTTATACCACGACAACAGTTAGTATGATCTCTTATTCTACCGTCATGGGCGTCGTAGGTGGGGGCGGGATCGGTGATTTTGCTGTCCGTGTCGGCTATCAACGGTATGAGTATGGAGTCATGTATGTTGCTATTGTGATCATGATCGCTTTGGTCTTTATTTTACAAATGTTTGGAAACTTTGTCGCACAATCATTAGATAAACGAAAGTAGGAGAAAAGTTATGAAAAAGTTTTATTTATTTGCATTTGCTGTAGTTGGTGTTCTAGTCTTAGCAGCCTGTGGTGGAAGTAATGAAACCGCAGAAAGTAAAAAAGAAATCACTGTAGCGGTTCAATTGGAATCCTCAAAAGATATTCTAGAAATTGCTAAAAAAGAAGTAGAAAAATCAGGCTACACGATCAATATCATGGAAGTCAGTGATAATGTTGCTTATAATGATGCCGTCCAACATAAGGAAGCAGATGCAAACTTTGCGCAACACGAACCCTTTATGGAACGATTCAATCAAGAAAAAGACGCTGATTTAGTAGCTGTCCAACCAATCTATTATTTTGCTGGCGGATTTTATTCAAAAGAATATCATGATGTCAATGATTTACCAGAAAACGCTAAAGTGGGCATTCCTAGTGATCCAACAAATGAAGGTCGTGCGTTAGCGATTTTGAATGAGAATGGAGTCATTCAATTGAAAGACGGAATCGGTTTTGATGGTACAGTCGCAGATATTGTAGAGAATCCTAAAAATCTTACCTTTGAAAGTATTGATCTTTTGAATCTAGTAAAAGCTTATGATGAAAGTGACATTGCGATGGTCTTTTGTTATCCAGCATATTTGGAACCAGCAAACTTGACGACAGAAGATGCCTTGTTACTCGAAGACGAAGCAGCAAGCAAACATTATGCGTTGCAATTAGTTACTCGAGAGGAAGAAAAAGATAGCGAGAAAATCAAGGTGTTGAAAGAAGCGATGACTACACCAGAAGTCGCTGACTACATCAAAAATAATTCAAAAGGCTCAAATATCCCAGCATTTTAAACAACGTACTCACCATAACAAATAATATTATGAGTGACACCTTCATGCGTTATGTTCTGATAGATGACCTTCTTGAATGATCTCTAAAATAAAATTCAAAAAAATACAGCTTTGTGCTGTATTTTTTTATTTTATCCAAGAAAAAGAATAATTGAAATCATTCGATAAATCTATTGTACTATTGATTTTTTTGCAATTATTATCCATTACATATTTTTGTTCAGTGTTATGTTTCCATAAAAATATTTTTCCGGAAAAAAGTGTTTTCTTGTTGAGATATTTATCAGTTATTCTTTTTAGAGAGCGAGATAGATTATGTTTTATGGTTCGCTGTATAACGAATTATCCGCTAAAAAAATAAATAAGGAGCTTGAGATGAAAAAAAATAACTTGAAAAAAATTGCAGCAACAAGCATGTTACTTCTTACGTTAGGAGGACCGGTCGTGACATCTGCGGCAAGTCAATCAACAGGTGATTCGGCGAATGTTAGTAATCAGGTAGAAGAACAGTTGACGATCAAAAACGGTGATTTCAATGAGGGTTTGAACCATTGGATCGTTTCTAGTCCAGGTACACAGAATCCAACAATCGAAGAGTTGAGCGGGAATAAATATGCAGTTGCTACTTATGGAGAAAACATTCATCAATATTTGGCACTGAAACCAAGCACGACCTATACATTCGGCTATGATGTAGCAGGTAGCGCTGATTTTCCAGCAAAAGTTGAATTTGGTACGATGAATCATGATGAAGGTTTTATTTCGTTAGAAGAAACATCACACAACAATGAAAACTGGACACGTAGAGAATTTACATTTACTACCCCTGATACAGAGAATACATACATCATTCGTTTTTCTTCGACAGGAAATGGTTGGGCGAAATTTGACAATATTCAAGTAGAACCAGAAAAAACAGAAACGAGTTTATTGACTGTAGGAACACAAGATCGTGAAGCTTATGCGTATTTAAATCTAGATGCAGAACGTTTCAACAGTTCAGAACGATTGATGGTCTATGTTGATGGTCGTTATCATTTTGAAACCTATAAAGGTAAAACTTACTATTCATTTACAAGCAAAACCGATGAAGGTACTCAAGTACGTCGTAGCATTTCCGGTGTCAAAGGACAAGTAATCGAAGTCTATACCGCACCAAATTCACCTGGTCACAGCTCAACAGGCAAGCGCTTGTTAGAATCGATCACATTAGAAGAAGATTTAGCAGTGGACACTTCTTTATTAGAACATGCGGTGAAGAATATTCAATTAACAGGAAACAGATTAGACGTTGATTTTGATCGTGCAAGTTTCGAAGGAAACAACCGAATGTTCATTCGTAAAAATGGTGCCTATGTCGCAGAAATCTATAAAGGTAAAGTTTATTATGGATCAGTTCGTGAAAGAGCAGAGGACAACGTAAAAGTTAGTAAAACAATTGATTATAAATCTGGCGATGTAATCTCAGTTGAATTAAGCAGTGGAACACCTGGTGGTTCATCGAATGTGTTGCAAGTATTAGCAACGTATGAAGTAGCATAAATCGATCAGAAGCTGAAACAATAGGAGGTATCCTCCAAACATCAGGCGGCAACTACAAAGCTTTCGTAGTTGCCGCCTTATTTCTCGGGAAATGTGAACAATTGTAATGATATAGATAGCTTATAAAAAGTGTCCAATGGATTTACTGTCATTATTTTGTCGGAAAATCAATCAATGACACAAATCAAACTAAAAAATTAAGGAATAAATCGAAGACTAATGCGTAATTGGAAGTTTAAATTTTATTGAACGAAAATCTTGGCTATTTGGGTTAAGTAAATCACGTAGATAATAGTATTCAATATTAATTGTTTGAACGTTAGTGTTTTTCATATCTTCATCTAATACAAAGTATGACTCGACTACTCCTGTTGCACCAATTTCTAAAGGATCAGTTTCCGGTTGATTGTCTGGTTGGGATTGCACTGTAGGATCGACATGGATGTTATCTTCTGTAGTAATCTCAAAGTTTCTGTAGAACTTCGATCCATTGTTAAAATCTTTTATTGAATGATTTTTCATGCGAATGTCAAGTCTAATGATAGTATCTATAGGATAAGCCAAGTACTCTTGTTCTTGAATGATATCATTAGGGTGGGCACTGGATTTAATAATTTCGATAGTAACTGCAGGTTCTCCATTTAAGTAGATTGTGGCCGGATCGTTTAATCCATGAAGTGTTGTCGTATCATTTGATGATTCGCTCTCTGAATCTGAGTGATCAGAGGGTGTTGCGGATGATTCATTATCTGTAGTTACTGTACTAGCGATTACCGAAGAGTCTGTGTTTGTGGTACTTGTAGATTTGCAGCTTGTTAATGTAACCAAAAAAAATAAGCTACTCATTGTTAAAAAAACCTTGTTTTTCATATACTCGTGAACTCCTAAGTGATAGATATAGTTTGAATACATATTATTATAACATCAGTATTTTAACTTAGTACAGGCATCTATCACTCATCCAGCAGAAAGCTTACTAAAGGGCTGAAAATGGTATTTAGTCGCAGATGGAGTAGAAGATTTAAAAGATCCAGAAGGTCAAACGCAATATGAAATTGATGCGAGAATTAATGTTGCTTATGTAAGTTTTACAAGTAGCGAGGGCTATTTATACGATGCAAACTCATTTATAAAAGCTCAAAAGGAAATCGTCATTATGGATTTGAAATTCAATGTCAAGGCGTGTAGTATAAAGATGCTTATACGAGTTTTTGGAATTGGACAAATCAATTTACCGATGTATTTTTAAGTTAAATAAAAAAGATTGTAGATGAATTAGACAAGGTAAATTACGCAGCAGCAATCCAGCATTTTAAGGTTATACGATTGGTAATTTCCTTGACTATGTACCTGATCAAGATTGGTTAGAAAAAATTCGTCCTAAATTGATTGCTAAACGATGCAAGAAGATGTAGTAAATGAGGTGACTATATTTAATAGATACAAAGATACAAGATTTATCTAGTTCATCAGATATATGAAGAGTCTTAATTGTAGTGGGATGTATATTCTGGTAGTAATAGTCATTGTTTCTTTTTTGAGTTTTAATTTTTTGTAATCTATGGAGTTCACTTATTTAAAATTTTCAGTTGGTTTTGTGATGAGACTTATCAATATCGAAAATTCTACTGCAAATCATCTATAGATTTGGATAGAGAACTGACTCGAGATAGTAAATAGAGTCAAGATCAGGAAAAATTGGAGAAGAGTAAATCGTTAAGTTAAAAGATTTTATCTTAATAATAAAGATAAAGCTGTTCAATGAGGTATATAATATATACTCTGTTGTGCATGGCTAAAAAATAAATATTTTACGGGTTAGTTTTTTTGATTGTTATTGAAAAATTTTGTCAAGTAAGAACACGTGGATTTGACAGTACGAACATACTGAGATCAGTGGGTAAGGTATTCGACGGAATATCTTACCCACTAAACTTAGTATGTTTTTATCAAAAATATTAGTTGAATTAATGCTTTAAAGTATCATAATGAGATAGAATCAATAATCTTTTTGTTTTCAGATAGCCAGGTACTAAATGATACTTCATTGAGTCCGTTATTATTATCCCACTCTATATTTGATAAAATTTTTGAATTTTTATAAATGATGAATGCTGGTGTTTGTGAGAATCCATACTTCTCTTTGAATTTTAGCCATTCACTTTTATTAGTTCTTAAATAGCTACATTCGATATAAGATAACTTGTTTTCTAAATTGAATTCTTTGAATTTTTCTTTGAAAATAGGGTAAAATGCGGAGCAATCAGAACATTCTAAATTCCCCATGTAAACGAACATCAAATCTCCATTTGAGACTTTATTCTCAAATGTATTAATAGGGTATGAAATAATATCTTGATATATTTGTACATTGTTTTTTTCTATTTGCAATGATTTATCAATTTGATTTAGCTTGTCTTGTTGTATTTTGAAAATTGTTACTAACAACAAAATTATGAATATACCTATTAAGCAAAGTACAATTTTTGTTTTATCAAACTTATTTAGGCTCATATTTAAGTTCTCCAATCATTTTTTGTAATTCTTGATTATCAAACTCACCAACTATTCTTGCTCTTTCAATACCTTTTTTAAAAAAAATAATAGTTGGATAGAGAGAAATTTCAAACTTATTAACTAATGAATTCTGTTCTTTTTCTTTATTTGCAGTTATTGCTAGAATATCGATATTTGTCATCTTAGCAGCTTCATTTATAATTGGTTCAACATTTTCACAATGTATACAACCATCTTTTTTTATGAAAAGAATGAAATCTCTTTGATCCTTGGTTTTCGAAATAACTTCGTCGTATGAAATTGGTTCATAGTTTTTTATTGTTTCTTCAGTAATTTTATTAAATGCAACGTAAAAGCCTGCAATTCCAATAAAAATTAGAAATAATGTAACCATTTTTTTCATATTACACCTCACTTACTTGTTAACTTATCTACATTTATTTCTTTGTGACAACTTTGCACAAGTTCTGTATCATGAGTAATAAAGATTTTAATTCCTGGTAATCCTATCAAATAATTGATTAATTTTGATTTATTAGCTTTATCTAGTCCGTTAGTTATTTCGTCAAATATATATATTCTTTTTTCTTCAACTGTAGCCCTAGCAATTTTGATAAGTTGTTTTTGTCCTAAGCTTAGATTTATCCCATCAATACCTATAGGTGTATCATAACCCATTGGAAGATTTTGTATGAGATCGTGTAAACCAGTAGATTCAGATATTTGTTTTAATTTTTCGCTATCTATAATTCGACCTAAACAAATGTTTTCTAGAATTGTTGCTGACATTATCTTTTCTTCACTGTCAATATAAATCAAATTTTTTACTAATTCAGATTCACTTATACAATTTATATTAGTTCTGTTTAGTAATATTTCTCCTTTGTCTGGTAAATACAATCTAGCTAGTAACTTTCCAAGTGTTGTTTTACCTGAACCATTACTTCCGGTAAAAGCTATGGACGTTTTATCTTCGATTTTTAAGTTAATATTTTTTAGAAGAGGTTTTCTACCGTCAAATGCAAACCCTAAATTTTTTACTATAATTGCGTTTTTAGTTTCCAGGTTAGGAAAAGAACTTGAGCCAAAATGATTAAGTTCACTACTAAGTAAATTAAATAGCAATTCTTCAGCCACTTTACCTTGTGTTATTAAAGACTGAGAATTTATAAGCATTAAAATAGGATTGATAGTAAAACCAATTATCGAATTATACATTAACAATGTGCCTGTTACAAAAGTCCCTTTAATTATTAAATAAGAACCTAGTGAGAACAAAATCACATTAAACATATCTAAAACCATTGCTTTAATACCTTCAAGTTTAGCATCAAAATTAAGTAGCGAATTTCTTATTGAAATATTCTCTACTAATTTATTTTTACCTCTATCTACAAAATAGGTTTCTTGTTGATACTGTTTAATTGTATTTATATTTGAAAAGGTATCAATTATATTGTCATTAAATTCTTTATTTGACTGAATTAATTTTTTGCTAAATGACAGATATTTTTCATTTGAGTAGATGATAATAAGCAAAAATATAATAATAAGAGATAGCAAAAGAAATGCTAAATATAGATTTATTCTAGTTAAAATATAAAAACTACTTAGTACTAAGATAACATTTAGTGGTACGGCAATAATTAAAGTAAAGAACCGCTGTCTAATCATAATTATGTTTGATAGAGTCGCAATGATATCACCCATACCAAAATACTCTAGAGAGGCTGTTGACTTTCTAAATAGCGTCTGGAAAAATTCTGTACTTAAAACAGCATCTATTGTTTTGTTAAGTGAATTTGTTACAATAGTAGTTAAAAAATTTAATATGAACTTGAATAGTGCTGCAATCAAATAGACTATCATAATGGAAAATATCAAACCAATTAAGGAATTAGGAACAATTATATCAAAATATGTAGTATACATAGATGCTATAAAGAGTCCTAACATGTAGCTGAGAAGCGATAAAATAATTATAAGTGTGACCTTACCTTTAACGTTTCTGAGCAAACCTCTATAATTTAATTTTTGGAGATTTTCAATTATATCTAAATCAAGGGCGGAGTTTTTTAGGTCAATTTGTATGATATAGGGTATCCAAGATTTTATAAAAACATCAATAGTTTTTTTTTGTATCTTAGATAACTCAGGATCTGCGTAATAAACATGTTTGTTTGTAATTTTGATTAGTAGCAAATAATGATACGAATTATCCGTTTTTTTTATTTGTGTTAATAGAGGTGCTTTCATTTCATTAAATGCCGCTTTGTCTTTTTCTGCTTTGAAAATTGTTGCTTTAATTCCAATTTTCGTTAACCCTTCTTTTAAATCACCAAAAGAGGTTCCAGTATGAGTATTTTTTATTATAGGTCTAATTTCACATAATGATACTACTTTATTAAAATAATTGGTCAATAGCATACTTACGCAAGCTGCTCCACAATCAGCTTCTCCACTCTGAGGGGTAATTTTAAAGTTCATTTTCATCCCCCCTTATTCCAAGGTAACAACTGGAATAATTCGTTTAGCATACCTTTATAGTTAACTTCTTCTAATTTTTGTTCAAGTTTTATTGCTCTTGAAATATCACCTAACGACCAATATAAAAATCCGATGATATCGTCAAAATTATACCCATTTTCAACGGTCCTATAAGAATCGTTTTCTATATTATTTTTTGTGTTAATCATAATTCTTAGCAATTCTTGCTGAGTTGCCATTATTTTTTGGATTTCATTAAGTACTGTTAAGTAGACTAAACCCGTGTTTGAAAATGTCTCGCTGTTCTTTAAATCTTCCCAATATTCTTTTATATATGTTTCTGCCAAATCAGTCTTACCTTGCTCAATTAAGCAACTAATTAAATCTAAATAGACTTCGTTTTTAAATCTGCTAGTAGGAAACAGATCAAAAAAATTTATTAGTGAAAGTTCATAGTCGGTTATACTCAACAATGGTTTAGCATCTCTACAATAAAAATAATAGTACCTATCATTATCAGGATACTTTTTAAGCATTTTTTCATTCAAAAAAGTATTTCTTTTTGATTTTCTTTTTTCTTCCATAATATTTTCTTCGTAACCATCATGAACCATTACTACTTCTTCAAGAATAATTGTCTTAATGTTATCTGTATTTATATTATCTTCACATACTGGGAATTCATGGACACACCCGCAAAATTTATATAATCCATTGTTTTTAATTATTCTGCCAGTATTATAAACGATGCTATCATTTGTATTGAGAACTTTTGGACAAAAAACGACAGCTTCATCTGATAATTTCTCTATTTCTTTAATATATTTTTTTGCATTATTTAATCCCTCAGATTGAATTACCTCATCTGCATCAATAAAGAAAATCCACTCTTTTTTAGATAGAGTAATAATGAAATTACGAATTTCTGAAAAATCATTCCTCCAGTCTTTAAAA
The DNA here is from genome assembly GCF_051710905.1 of Enterococcus sp. DIV0806c. NCBI lineage: Bacteria > Bacillati > Bacillota > Bacilli > Lactobacillales > Enterococcaceae > Enterococcus > Enterococcus sp. DIV0806c. The sequence goes on from NZ_JBIOLO010000001.1 coordinate 47,798, forward strand.
TAAAGCCTAACTTCTGAAAATTTTTCTTTTATTATATTTATGGTTTGGTCTGTAGATCCTGTGTCGACAATAATAATTTCATCGGTGTTTTCTATTTGCAATTGTATAGCGTTTATACATCTTTCAATACTTCTTTCTTCGTTCTTGCACATTATCCCTATAGAAATTGAAGGGCTATTCATTTTTTTCCTCCTTCACAAAAAAATTGCTATATATTTGTGTGTATTCAAAAAGCGAGTTAGAATCAACTCGCTTTTTGAACTAAATTAACGACAATATTTTGATAAGTAAGAAGACATAGTTTGATAATCTCTGCAACCACATTTGTTTCCTGCAGCACAAAGCGCTGCCGCAATAGGTAATTGCGCAGCATAAATTGCGCACCATCCGCTAGCTCCACCGTTTTTAGTTTCATTATTAACTTCTGTGACACTGATCTTTTTTAAAAATGAACTCATAGTATTATACCTCTTTCTTATTTTTTCAGTTTTTTAAGGGAACTTAAACCCTGGATCCCAATGGAAATAATAAATATAAATTAATAAAGTATTAGTAGTAAGTACCACATATGATTACTCCTATACATATTTTTTAATTCTTTAATGTGATTATATTATATATTTTAATGTGTTATAAAAAACTCGCATATTTGGGAGGTCAATATTGGTTTAAAAAAAGTTAAACTTATATTGTTATAAAATAAATTATTTTCATAAGATAAGGAGAGATAAATAATATGTACTCAAGAAAATCAATCGGAAAAACAATCTCTATCATTCAAAAAAAGAAAAATATTAAAATAAAAAATATCTGCACAGATTATTTTTCAGAGTCAACATATTTCAGAATAGTCAATGATATGGTAGAAACATCAATAATAAATTTTGATCACATAATTGAAAAACTAAATGTGTCATATGATGAATTCTTTTTTTTATGCAATGAAAAAACTGCTCAAACACATGAAACACTAATGCATGATATAAAAATTGCATATTTAAAAAAAGATGTTTCTGAATTACAAAACATAAAAAAAGCAATGGTTAATATAGAGAAAAATTCTAAGATCCTGCATTTAAAGTGGATATGTGATTTATTAATTAAGCGATTAGAAAATAGAGTAACTCTAAACAATGAAAATAAACTGGCCCAATATCTTTTATCTATTGAGGAATGGACTAGATATGAATTGATGTTATTTAATAATAGTATTTTTTCTTTTGATATTGATGCTGTAAATTTGGTAATCCAAAATACTCTAACAAAAAACTCTTTTCAAAATTCTTACAAAAAAAACAATAAAGAACTATTTAAATTACTAATTAACGTAACTTGTTGCAATATTCAAAATAATAATTATAACAAAGCAAAAGAAATATTTTTTAGAGCAAAAGAAATATTTTTAGAAGAAGAGGCTCTCTTTGAAAAAACGATTATCCTTTTTTGGGATGGTTTTTTTGAATTTCATGATGGAAATGAAGTTGGAAAGAAAGATATAGAAAGTGCATTAAATATTTTCCAATTACTTGGATCAACAAATTTATTGAATATGCATAATGAGCTATATGAATTTTTTTAAAGAAATAATGTTCATTTAATAAGGAGATAAAATCGTTTTAAAATATGATAAAATAGAATTCAACTAATAGTTTAGGTATCATTACCTCTATTCAACAATCAGTTCATTGAAAAGTTACCCTAATGGGAGGTATATTAATGTTAGATATAGGAAAAAAAATCAAAGAATTAAGACAATCTAAAAAGATGACCCAAAAAAGCTTAGCAAAAATTTTGAATGTTACTCCACAAGCTGTATCAAAGTGGGAAAGAAATGAGAGTAATCCAGATATTCAGACTCTTATAGCTTTGAGTAACTACTTCAATGTTTCTGTTGACGAGATTTTGGGGAAGAAACGACCCACTTTTTTTGAGACTCTTTTTTCTAAAAAGAAAGGATACCAGCAAATGGAAAAAACAGGAGATTTAATTAAAACAAATGATTCAGTAGAAGAAAAGAAACGGAAAAAAGTAATTATTTTTGATATCGTTTTCAGTTTTATTACGGATCGAGGGATTTTACAAACCCAAGCTTTAAATAGGAAGCTGGAGTTGTTAATGCAGAAAAAAGGGCAGCAAGTTTTAATTGAGACATATAATTCGAATAAGGTAGATCAACATGGGGGTGAAGCTGATCTTATTTTGTTGACACCTACTTTTGGATATGCCAAAAATGATATCGAAAAAAAATTTCCTACAACACCAGTCAGGGTCATTTCAAAACAAGATTACGGGATGCTTAATGTTGAAAAATTATACAAAGAGATAGAAAGTGTATTGGAACTATAAGTGATCACAAGATTTTTTACTTTCTAAGATAAAAGCTATACGTGAGAGAGGGTACCTATAAATAAGTACCCTTTTTTCTTTGTTCCCTATTGAGGTACGAATATTATTATTTGTTAAATATGTCATTACTATCTTCATGTCAAATATCTGTTCTTCATAAAAGGAGTCCAACAGAGTACACCCTATTGTTACATTTTTCAGAGATTTTATTATTTCAATTTTAAGTAATGTATATAATGTTGCAATAGTATACAAATTGTAATAATTAAAATGGACTGATACATAGGAATGGGGAAAAAAATGAAAGTAATGTCTAAATTATTATTAGGTGCGGTGGTTGGAGTAAGTTTATTCGCAGGAGGTAATTCTGTAGCTGCAGGTTCTATTGATGATGGAACTGACCATGGAGGCGTTTTTGATAATATACCAGTTTATGTTAAAAGTTATGAGGATAAGTCATATGCTCTTACTTGGAGTAAAGTAGCAAATATGGATGAAGTTAGCATGCAAAAGACTACTAACGATGACTCTCAAAAATGGGTTATGAAGTATGATAAAGCTACAAATACCTACAAACTTCAAACTTATTCACAATACTTCACTAGTACTGGTATGCAATACGGATATTTACATTCATCGTCTGGTTTTGATGTGAATAGTGATAGAATCGTAGGAGCAATTCCGTCATCGAAACCAGTGGAAGCACAACAATGGAAAATTCGTCATCTAGGGATGGTTTCGGGAAAAGGGAATGTATATCGATTGATTAATAATCATGAACAGCGAGTGTTGAGCCATAGAGGTATTTTATTGGGTGATAATAACTATTTAGTTACCCAAGAATTTAATGATGCTAGCTATCAAACTTTTATTCTTACATCCGCTAGATAATTAGAGGGGATAATTTAGTTCTTTATGTCTTTTCTGATTTATGTCGATTGTACCAAATGATGTAAATTAAAAAAGCACAACGAGAGTAGAACAATAATCTTTCTCGAAATACAATTAAGAGACCAATGTTGATAGATTGATATGCTCCCTATAAAGTAGGTAAGGAAAAAAATTCCAAATCTACTTTATAGGGAGTTTTTTGTATGCCTAAGAAAAGCCTTTATTCTCCAGAAGAAACATATCAGGTCATTTCAGAGGTGATAGATGGTCGTTGCAACGTGAACAGTATCACTAAGAAATATTCTCTTTCCATTGGGATTATAGAAAGTTGGGTGCATAAATATAACGAGAATGGATTTGTGGCGTTAAAAGAGACGAAACCTTGGAATAAGTAATTGATAGTGTAAAAATTTTCCGAAATGAACAAAAGTTCACTTTGGGCCTTTTCATTTCATTACAAAATAGTTAAGTGTACATGTAAATTTCTTCGATTAGTTAAACTGAAAAGTTATTAATAATATGCGTTATAATAATACTGATAAATTAAATAGAGGTGTTCAATATGAAAAAAATAGTACCAATCAGTATCTTATTAATAATTCTTCTCACAGGATGTGGCTCAAAAAATAATGAAACCGTTCAATCCTCCAATGGTCAAATAATTGAAAGTAGTAATAAAAAAGAATCTTCATCTAATACAAGTGAGAATCATTCACAGCAATCAACTGTTCAAAAATCAGAAGAAACAACTTCTACTCTTTCAGAAAGCAAGACAATAGAGTCTACTGTCTCAGAGAGTGAAATAACTGAAAGCGAACATTCAACAACTTTTCCAGAGGATTCAGCAACATCCTCAACAGTACCCTCGGAATCCATAAATGATCCGTTAAGTGTTTACTCAGACGAACAAATTGAATATGCACGCGTCTGGTTAACTACTAATGGTACAGCTTATAAAAATGATTTAGGTAATGCAGGGTTTACATTAAATGTTAACCATTCTCCAGCGGGTACAAAAATCAATCCTTATGACGAAAATAGCATAGTTTATCCTCAAGAGACAGTAACCTTAACCGGAAAATATGGGTATCAAGGTTTAGTTGTTTATTCTAGTAACCATGATGGTTCAATAATGTATTATCCTGTACCAAGTCACTTTCAACAGTCAGATGATCCAGTTACTATGAAGCAGGAAGAACAGAAAATACTCGATAATGCGCAGAGAATAAATATACCTACGGGAAATACAGAAGATATCCAGATCTTGATTAGTGCGATGAACATATTCAACTAAGCAAAAAATAGCCTATATTAACTTTACTGATATATAAACAATAAATAAGTACCATGTTAAGGAACAAGGTACTTATTTATTGTTTGTTAGCTTAAGTGAGATTTTATTCATAATGTCAATGTGTAACTGGAAGTTTAAATTTTATCGAACGAAAATCTTGGCTATTTTGGTTGACTAAATCACGCACGTAATAATATTCAATGTTAATTTCATCAACATTAGTATTCTTCATATCACCGTCTAATAAGAAGTAAGCTTGTACCACACCTGTGCTTCCCAATTTTAAAGGGGCTGTTTCTGGCTGACCGCTGGTTTGGTGTTGTAACGTAGGATAAACATTAATTCCGTCTTCTGTAACTAAATCAAAGTTTCTATAAAATTGTGAACCATCGTTAAAACCATTAATTGAATGGTTTGTCATGCGAATGTCAAGTCTAATGATAGTGTCTGATTTTGGAACTAAGTAGGCTTGTTCCCGAATAACGTCATCTGGTTGGGCACTGGCTTTGATAATTTCGATAGTAACTGCAGGTTCTCCATTTAAGTAGATTGTGGCCGGATCATTTAGTCCGTGAAGTGTTGTCGTATCGTTTGTCGATTCGCTCTCTGAAGTTGAGTTATCAGAGGGTGTTGCGGATGATTTATCTGCTGTAGATACTGTACTAGCGATTACCGAAGAGTTTGTACTTGTGGTACTTGTTGATTTGCAGCTTGTTAATGTAAACAAAAAAAATAAACTAATCATTGCTAAAAAAACCTTATTTTTCATATACTCGTGAACCCCTAAGTGATAAATATAGTTTGAATACATATTATTATAACATCAATAATTTAAAGTAAAGAACAAACTAGGATGCTCACTTCTGGTAATGAAGAGAAAAAAATAAGCATTATCCTAGATTATCTATAAAAGAAATATCGACTAAAAAACTTTCTCCAAGTTTTAAGTCGATATTTCTTTATATTCAGTAACTATCTATGAGAGTTGTCCTAGTCTTTTCCACTATCGCTACTTGATGAGGTGAAAAAGCTACTGGTAATAATCAAGAGATAGGCTCATATATTGGTGAAGGCGCACATTTTTTTCCGATAACCTGTCGGAGTCATTTGCGTTTCGCGTTTAAACAGGCTAGTGAAGTAATTAGGGTCTTCAAAACCGGCTTCCAAGGCAATGTCGATGATTTTCAAATCTGTATGCAGTAACAGGTATTCTGCTTTTTTGATGCGCATTTGATTTAAATACGTGAAAAAAGTCATACGAAAATGTTTTTTAAAAAAACGACAGAAATGCTCTTTGCTATAGCCAATATGACGACTGATTGCTTCAAGAGTGATCGTGTTTTGGTAATTTTCTTCAAGATATAGAATGATTTTTTTACAGCGATACGTGTTGAGTTTGTTTTTACTAGCAACTAACTTTGCAGGATTCACTTGAGTACTGTAGCGCGAAAAATGTTTGATCAGTAAGAACAATTGTGCTTTGATCGTCAGTTCAAAGCGAGATTCTTTCAAGGCAAATGTATCAATGATCGTGATCACCAGTTGTTGGATCTCCGCAATACTTGAGCAATCATTTGTAAAATGGATCGCTACTTGTTCTGGTGAATGGAGCAATGGATCAAGGTAAGTTTGCTGGATATGATCGGAAACGCGACTTTCAATGAATGAAGCATCAAACACGATGGCAAAGAAAGCACAGGCATTCATTTGATGATTGAGTGCTTCATGTAATTGATTCGCAGGAATAAACATAACCTCTCCTTCGTGAACAACGTAAGGTACTCCTTCTATTTTGACTTCCATGAGTCCTTGATAGACATAAAGAATCTCTAGTTCTCGATGCCAATGGGGGTGGATCATATTTTCCAGATGGGCGGGGTGATTCGTATAGTGAACGGCAATTGGAAATAAACTATCCCCATGTTCGGTCATTTCCTTTAGTGTCGTATCAATATCTTGTTGACTGGGATTGGGGGTAAAAATATCGTTTGGTCTAAACATCACATTTCCTCCATTTTGATCAATATTACAAGGTATTTCGATTAAGATAGCGATTACATACCGTTGTAAATATCAATATAATCAATTTGTGAATAAGAGGAGGAATGGTGATGAAGAAACAACGAAGATTTTTGCTACTTGCTTTTGTTATGGTGTTAGGAATTACTGGTTGCGGTACGGCACAAAGCGGGTCTTCAGATGATGGTAGTGTAACATTAGAGATTTTCAATATCAAGACAGAAACAGCCGAGCAAATGGATGCTTTGGTAGAGGATTTTGAAAAAGACCATCCGCAGATCAAGATCAACTTGACGACGGTTGGCGGGGGAACCGATGCGACAGCAGCGTTGCAATCAAAGTTTTCCTCAGGGGATGAACCGGATATCTTTATGTTAGGTGGCTTAGCAGATACGCAGATTTGGCAACATAAACTCTATGATCTTGGGGAAACGACATTAGCAAAACAAGCAATTGAGGGGACATTAGAGGGGGCTACACTCGACGAGACGGTCTATGGGGTACCGATGAATATCGAAGGATATGGCTGGTTGATCAACCAGGATATTTTTAAACAAGCTGGCATCGATAGTGGATCGATCAACTCATTTGAGGCATTTGAAGAAGCCGTTCAATTATTGGATAGTAAAAAAGATGAACTTGGGCTACAAGGCGTATTTGGTTTTAGCGGGGCAGAAACGTGGGTATCCAGTCAATATAGTTCAAATTTTCTTGCTCCGGAGTTTGATAACAGCTTAGAAATGACCTATGAGGCACCGGAATTAAGCGTAGATTATGCCGAGCAAATGAAAAACTACACCGACTTGGTCATTAAGTACAATGCACAACCAATGGAGGCAATGGATTACAGTACATCTGTTGAAGAATTATTTGCCAGTGAAAAGGTGGCTATCATCCATCAAGGAAATTGGATCGTACCGACATTGGATAGCTTAGATGAGACATTCACGAAAGAAAAACTAGGGATTCTTCCTATGCAGATCGAAGCATCGGGAGAAAGCAACATCGTGGCGGGGCCAGCTTGGTATTGGGGGGTCAATAAAGACAAAGACCAAGAAGTCATTGATGCGTCGATCGAATTTTTAACGTGGATGTATACGGATGATCAGGCGATGACAGCAATCATCGATGAGTTTCAATTCATTCCGGCGTATACCAACTTTTCGAGCGAAGCGATCAATGATCCGTTATCTAAGGAAATCTATACGTATTTAAGCGAAGGTAAAACCGTTCCATGGGTCCATAATTCCTATCCAGATGGGTTTGGACAAAATATATTTGGTGTCCAGATCCAAGCGTATGCAGCCGATCGAATCTCTTGGGAGGAATTTATTGATACCTTGCAAACCAATTGGGCACAAGAAAGGAAGTAAGCGGTGAACGGTTGGTTTTTATCTAGTGAGATACAAGGAGGGTTCTCATGTTAACAAATCGCACAAAAGCTTTTTGGTTATTACTTGCACCAGCGTTATTGGCGTTAGCGATCGTTTTGTTCATTCCATTACTGACAGGTAGTTATTATTCACTGACAAACTGGAATGGCAATACAGTAGGTGAATTCGTTGGATTTGAAAACTATCTTCGGGCATTGAATGATCAAGGATTTATCGACAGTTTACTGTTTACCGCAAAATTCTCATTTTTCAGTGTGATTTTGATCAACATCGTGGCTTTAGGTCTAGCGATGTTCGTGACACAAAAATTAGGTAGATGGACGACTTTTTTCCGTACGATCTTTTTCATGCCAAATTTGATTGGAGGGATCATCCTAGGATTTATTTGGCAGTTTATTTTCAATAAAGCATTTGAAAGTCTAGCAACTATGACGGGTATCGATTTTTTTGCCGGTTGGCTGAACACGCCAGAAACGGGGTTTTGGGGGCTCATTATTTTATTTGTTTGGCAAATGAGTGGCTATATGATGCTGATCTATATCTCCTTTCTCAACAATATTCCAGAAGAGATTTTGGAAGCGGCAGATATGGATGGAGCGAATCCTTTGCAAGTCTTTTTCCGTATCAAATTACCCATGTTGATGCCAGCTTTCACCGTCACTTTGTTCTTGACGTTGTCCAACGCATTTAAAATCTATGATCAAAACTTAGCTTTGACACAAGGTGGGCCGTTCAATTCCACACAAATGGTGGCGATGAATATCTACAATGAAGCATTCGGGATGCGAAAAATGGGCTATGCACAGGCTAAAGCGGTGATTTTTCTGGTTATTATCGTGATCATCTCAGTGGTTCAAATCTCGCTGACACGAAAAAAGGAGGTCAGTGCATGAAACAACCAAAAGTAAAACATCCACGACAGTTTAAGAAGCCTGTACTGATTTTTAGCGGATTGGTGCTTGCTAGTCTGTGGTTTTATCCTTTTTTCTTAGTGGTGATCAACTCGTTCAAAACCAAAGCAGAGATATTCCAAAATACACTCACTTTACCAGCTGGGCTAACACTTGATAACTACATCGAGTCGTTCGAACGGTTAGATTTTTTCAAAAGTGCGGTCAATTCGTTACTGATAACGATCGGATCACTAGTGTTGATCGTGTTCGTTTCTTCAATGGCGGCCTACGCGTTATCGAGAAACACGAGTCGCTTAAGTTCATTCCTTTATTTTATTGTAGCAATTGGGTTATTGATTCCTTTTCAAGGAATCATGATCCCCTTGATTTCACTTTTTGGGCAAGTCAGTATGCTGAATCAGCCAGGTTTGATGGTGATGTATCTAGGATTAGCAACAAGTATGTCGACCTTTTTATATTACGGTGCTTTACGAGGGATTCCGAAATCATTAGATGAAGCGGCATTGATCGATGGGGCAAACACCTTCCAAATCTACTGGCAAGTCATTTTTCCTTTGCTGAAGCCTACGACAGTGACAGTGATCGTGTTGAACGCCTTATGGTTTTGGAATGATTATCTGTTGCCTTCATTAAGCATCAACAAAGCAGGGATGTATACGATTCCTTTACGGATGTTTTATTTCTTCGGCGAATTCAATAAGCAATGGCACTTGGCACTGGCTGCGCTAGTGATCGTCGTCTTACCGATTATTATTTTATTTGTTGTCTTGCAAAAACATGTCGTAAAAGGCATTTCAGATGGCGCAGTGAAGTAGGAGGAAAATAAATGAAGTTTACAAACGGTTATTGGTTGGCAAAAGAAGGATTTCATCTTGAACACCCGTACCATGTCTATGAAGCTCAAGTGAATGAGGATAAGTTGACCCTTTTCTTGCCTTATAAACCGATCCAAACACGAGGGGATACGTTAAATCTAGGGATGACGACCTTGTCTTTTGAATCACCAAGAGAAGATATCATCAAAGTACAACTGGTGCATCATGACAAAGCACAAGCAGGTCCACATTTTCAACTAAACAGGCAATCATCTTCTGTCATGATCGATACAGAAAATGAAGAATTTTATACGTTTCAATCAGGAAAATTAGTCGCACGAGTGCCGAAAAACGCCGCATTCCAGATTGATTTTCTCGCGGAAGAAAAACGTTTGACATCTTCTTTACCAAAAGCACAGGCATTGGTAAAAAGTAGTGACGGCCAGTGTTATATGCGGGAACAGTTGGCATTAGATCCGTATGAATATGTCTATGGCTTAGGTGAACGATTCACTCCATTCATCAAAAATGGGCAAATCATTGATTGTTGGAATCAAGATGGCGGCACTGGTAGTGAACAAGCGTATAAAAATATTCCCTTTTATTTAACGAATCAAGGCTATGGTGTCTTTGTCAATCATCCTGAAAATGTCTCGTTTGAAGTCGGTTCGGAGAATGTTTCACGAACGCAATTCAGTGTTACGGGGGAACGATTGGAATACTATGTCATCTATGGACCCGATATGAAAACGATCTTAAGAAAATACACTGATTTAACTGGCAAACCTGCCTTGCCACCTGCATGGTCGTTTGGTTTGTGGTTATCAACTTCCTTTACGACGGACTATCGTGAAGAAACAGTCATGCGATTTATTGAAGAAATGCAGACACGAGAAATTCCGTTTGATGTCTTTCATTTTGATTGTTTTTGGATGAAAGAATTCGAGTGGTGTGGTTTTGAATGGAATCGCGAGCTATTTCCAGATCCGCAACAACTGATTGAAAAAATCCACCAGAAGGGCTTGAAGGTCTGCGTATGGATCAACCCGTATATCGGACAAAAAGCGGCAGCCTTTCAAGAGTGTAAAGAGAAAGGCTATTTCATCAAAGATAAAGGTGGCGAAGTTTGGCAATGGGATCTTTGGCAAGCGGGTCAAGGAATCATTGATTTTACAAATCCAGAAGCACGTCAATGGTATAAAGAAAGACTGAAGGAACTCATAGAAATCGGTGTCGATTCCTTCAAGACGGATTTTGGTGAACGTATACCTACGGATGTGAGTTATTACGATGGTTCTGACCCGCAAAAAATGCACAACTATTATGCGTATCTTTATAACGAAGTCGTCTTTGAATTATTAGCGGAATTACGCCCAGGCGAAGCAGTCGTATTTGCTCGTTCTGCTTCGGTTGGTTCACAAAAATTCCCGGTTCATTGGGGAGGGGACAACTTATCGGAATATCCGTCCATGGCGGAATCATTAAGGGGTGGACTCTCATTTGTATTATCCGGTTTTGGCTTCTGGAGTCATGATATTGGTGGATTTGAAGAGAATGCGACAGCGGATATTTATAAACGTTGGACACAATTCGGATTATTGTCTACTCATAGTCGCTACCACGGCAATATTGAGTATCGAGTGCCATGGAACTTTGGGGAAGAAGCTGTGTTGGTCAGTCAACGATTTTCCAAATTAAAAAATCGCTTGATGCCTTATATCTATGAGCAAGCGGTAGAAACAGCGCAAACGGGCATCCCGATGATGCGTCCAGTGATGCTGGAATTTCCAGAAGACTATACGTCGCATACAATCGACAAACAGTATATGTTCGGTGAACGGTTGTTGATTGCACCGATTTTCAACGAGCAGGGAAAGGTCACTTTTTATTTACCAGAAGGGCGTTGGACGAATTATTTAGATAATCGTGTATATGAAGGACAACAATGGCACACACAGACCTATGATTACTTCCACTTACCCCTCATGGTCCGTCCTAATTCATTGATCATTGAAGGTTCCGTAGATACGACCGCTGCTTACGACTATACAAAAGACTTGACTGTGCACGTTTTTGAGCTGACTGGAAAAGTGACACAACGAGTGGTAGATCAACAGGGGGTTCCGGTTGGTACGATCACTGTTACCCCTGAAGATAATAGCTATCAGGTCAAGATAGAAGGGTTATCACATGTTCAAGTTGTGCTTAGAAATCGGAAAGTACAAGGATGGACGGAACATCCACTAGGCTGTTCCATCTTCGTTGAACACTAGAAGAGTTGTTTGATTTCAGACAAACAAAAAGACGAAACGACACCTTCACATCAACCAATGGGAGTAGGTAGAGTGTGCGTGTTGTTTCGTCTGTTTAGTCTAGCCATCAATGGTGGTTCCGAATGAATGGGAAATCGAAAGAGAGAATTTACTCTCCCATCACCATGACGTGACAGGTTCGATTTCGTACACGGTTTTGGTCAAAGTCAACGAAGTAAATATAGCCAACAGACCCAATCTCTAATTTTCCTTCGCTCAAAATAAAGCTTTCGCTTGCACCGAAAAAGGAAGAGCGGATGTGGGCATCGCCATTTAAAATCGTTGCAGGATCGGTTGGATAGTTAGGATCATCCAGACCCATCAGGAATTCTAAATGCTTCGGTCCTGGATAACGATAATTTGTGTTCTCAGATAGTTCTCTCGGAATGATTTTATCTAAAATACGATTTAGGTCTACTTGTAGAAATTCATCGCCATTAAAATCGGTATCGTGCATGTACTCTTCAAAAATCACTGAGCAAGTCGTATGAGGAGATTGAACGAGACAAATACCATTCGTGATCTGACTTTTCTCAACAATTGCTTTTACTTGTTCAGTAATATTATGATAAGACACACGATTACCGTTTGAAGTCAAAGTTAATTGGTCTTTTGCAAATTTCATCTATTTAAGCTCCTTTTTCAGTTCAGCTACTTTCTGGATCATATTCGTCAATGTTTGAGCAGGGTCGTCAGCTGCTACGATGCCGCTCGTTCCCCCAGTGCCATCTGCGCCAGATAATAACGCCTTTTCTACATCTTCCACAGTAGAGATTCCCGCAGCTTGTAAGATTTGGATAGTTGGATTAATCGCACGAACAGCCTCATTGGTTGCCTTCATATAAGAGATATCGCTTGATTGCCCAGTACCAATCAACTCAGTTGGTTCGCACACCATCACATCAGGATGAAGTGTTGCCACTGCTTGTGCTTCTGCAATGGAATCTGCACAAACGATTGTAAGGATACCTAGCTCATCCGCACGTTTCACAGCTTTTGTCAGTTCGTTCACAGTCATTGGATGTTCCGCATGATTTAAAAATGTAGCGGTAACACCTGCTTCAGCAAGTGCTTCAGGAAGAATATAGCCCATGCCGCGGCCTACTTGAAGTCCGTCTAAATGTTGGACAGTAATGAATAAATGATCGGTTTCGTTTTTGATTCGTGCAGCATCGACATGCTGGACAGTGAATAAAATGTCAATATCGTGTGTACCAGATAGTTCATCTGCTACCTTGGCTAAGGCAAGTGCTTGGTCGCCATATAAATAAGCTTTTGGATTAACAACAAAGAATGGGGTACGTAAGGTTCTTTTTTGCATAATTACACTCCTTTATTCATGAGAAGCTGTGTGGAAGACATTAAAATAATGCTCTAGAGTTTTAGCGATTGCTTCGTTTGCATCATGGATCAAATCAAAGTAATTTTCTGGTTGCTCTTCACGGATCTTATCCATTGCTGCCGTGATAAAGTCGGTGAAGATATTGATTTTACGAATGCCGTTGAGCGCACATTTCTCAAGATTTTCATCGCCAGAAGAAGAACCACCGTGTAATACTAAAGGAATAGCTAGTGCCTCATAAAGCTGCTGTAGAACATCAAAGTTGATTTTAGGTGTACCTGTATAGTGACCGTGGGCGGTACCGATAGATACTGCCAATGAGTCTACGCCAGTTGCTTCTGCAAATTTCACAGCTTCACTAAATTCTGTATAGATGGAGTCACTCTCCTCTGATTCTAAGCTATCTCCAGCGCCGACGTGACCGATCTCTGCCTCAACAACCACACCGAAAGGATGAGCATAATCAGCGATCGCTTTTGATCGGCGAACGTTCTCTTCGAATGAATCTTCTGATGCGTCGATCATGACCGAAGTAAATCCTAGATCGATTGCTTGCTTGATGATTGCTTCGTCTTGACCATGATCTAAATGTAAGGCGACAGGTGAAGTACTTTTTTCTGCTAAGAATTTACCAATCAAAGCGGCTTCTTCTAACGACATCATATTCATATGAGACTGGGCAAACGCCAAGATCAATGGTTTCTTTAATCGTTCAGCTGTTTTTACGTACGTTCTTGCGCTATCTAAATCGAAGAAATTGGCAGCAGGGATCGCGTAATTGTTTTTATCTGCCTGTTCAAATAATTCTTTTGTGGTAACCAGCATGTGGATTCTCCTTTATTCGTTGATTTTCTTCTCGATTTCAGCATACATCGCTTCGGTACCGATACCTGTCAACAAAGGCAGACCCATAATGACACGATCTTTGATTGAATCTGGCACGACTGTCGTACTGACAACAATGTCATATTCATCGATTTTATTCATTTCGTCGGCTACTTTTGATTGATACAACTTTACTTGCTCCGTTAGCCCTTTTTCTTTTAACCATTCTTTTACTTTGTTCGTTACAACGGTAGAAGTTGCAACACCTGTACCACACATAATCAATAATTTTTTCATTCTAGTTTCCTCCTATTCAGCTGTTTTAGCTGCTTGCTTTTTTGGTAAAATTTTGTTGACGTAGATCAATCCGAAAAGAACAACTGCACCGATGATCGCTAAACCACCCCAGCTTAAAACTTTTGTTAGTCCGACATACATCCAAGTGGTCCAAAGACCACCTTCTGCCATCGCAGTAATCGTTGAGTTTCCTTGTAAATCAAAGTTTGCCGAACGAGCAGCTGTTGTGACTAGTGGGGCAACCCAAGATGTGATGTAAAGAATACTTACCATATAGAGTGTTCCAGCGATTACTGTTCGAATAATGTTTCCTGCAAAGACTGCAGCCATCAAACAGATCAAGAATGGAATCGTTGCTAAGTCACCAAAAGGCAAAGTTGTATTGCCGGGTAGGATAACCGCTAATAAGATCGTAATCGGCACGAGTAATAAGGAAGAAGAAAGAACAGCTGGATGACCTACAGATAACGCAGCATCCATTCCGATATAAAGTTCTCTTCCTGGGAAACGTTTTTTGACAAATTCATTGGCAGCTTCTGATATTGGAGTAAGCCCTTCCATTAATAAAGCAACCATTTTAGGCATGATCACCATAACTGCTCCTGTTTGAACCGCCAATTGACCAGTACCTGCAACATCATAGCCAGCTAAAATCCCCATCACCAAACCAATCAGAAAGCCCATTACAGTTGAATCACCAAAAACACCGAATTTCTTTTGAATCGTTTCTGGGTCAGCTTTCCAATCTTTCAATCCTGGGATACGGTCAAAAATCCAGTTCATTGGTAATGCAAAGACAAATCCTGGAGCTGCTGTTCCATGAGGGAACGTAATATTCGGGAATCCATAAAATTTGTTGATAATCGGACCTAAAATATCGCCCATCAAAAGGATCATCATCAAATAAATCACCGTTGCAGCGATTCCCATAGCGAAATCACCGGTCAAAGCAAAAATAAGTGAAGAAATAAATGCAGCATGCCAGATATTCCAGATATCAACATTCAATACTTTCGTCAAGCCGAGTAAAATCAGTACGATATTCAATACCACACCGATTGGAATAGCGAGACTCCCCAAAATCGTTCCATAAGAAATCGCTGCGGCTGCTGGCCAACCGACATCGATCGTGGTCAAGTTTAACCCTAAACGCTCAACCATGTGCTGTGCCGCTGGTCCCAAGCTGTTTCCTAGTAAGTCAATTACTAGATTCAATCCGACAAAACCAACACCAACTGTCAACGCCGAAGTAAATGCTTTTCCTGGTTTTGTTCCTAAAATGATTCCGAAAATAAAGATAAGGATAGGAAGGACAACAATCGAACCTAAATCAACAAACCACTGTAATGCGTCTAACATAAATGTTCCTCCTTAATGTAAGCCATATTTTTTGATAATCGCTAGATATTCTGTTTCTGTAGTGAGTGTTAAGAGTTCCTCTAAAACGCCAGGTTTCTGGAACATCTCAATCAATTGTTGCAACATTTCCAACTGTTCATGAGGTTCTTTCAACGCAAGCATAAACAACAATGAAACATCTATTTCTTTATCATTGGTGCCCATTTCAATAAATGGTAATGGTTTTTTGAGTGACATGAATGCCACTTGTGATTCATTGACATACTGGCTATCTGTATGTGGAATCGCAACGCCTATACCGTTGATGGCTAAACCTGTCGGAAATACTTCCTCACGTCGAATAATATTTTGATAGAAATCATCCGTGACACATTGTTTCTTTCGTAGTTCTTCTGATAGCTTTTGCAACGCTTCTTCTTTCGTTACGAATGATTGATTCAATAACGCAAGTTGATGATCAAAAAACAAGCTCATTCCCTCCTCTTATAAGTCTGTGATAAAGTTCATCTGGTGTTTGACTCGCTACAATCCACTGGATTTCTTCTGAGGAATTGAACAAGTCATAAATTGAAGCGATCAATTCTTTTGCTTCGGTCATATTTTCTTCAGCGATTGCTAATAAAACAATCAATTGGATCTTCGTATCTCCCCAAGCAATCGGTGAAGCAAGTGTGACAAATGCCAATTTTGTTTCTTTCACTGTATGTGGATCAGCATGAGGGATGGCCACCCCGGTTTTTAGTCCTGTACTACCTAATTCTTCTCGATCAAATAAAGAGCGTTTAAAACCGTGGCTAACTAAGTCTTTTTCCAAGTAATCATCGGCTAAAAAAGACAAGATCGCTTCTTTTGTTGAAAAGGGCTTTTGTATATAAATGAAATCTGGATCAAGATATTTTTTTAGTAAAGTGGGCGATTGATATTTTTTTGAATGGAATTTTTTTTCATTTTCATTCAAATTAGAAATTCTTGCTGAGATGTTTGTGATTTCCTCGGTAGTTGGTAAAGCAGACACGTACATAACAGGCGGTTCTACTTCTTCTAAAGGGATTGTTGAAATGATTAGATCAACCATTTCCAAAGAAGTATGAGAGAGTTTGTTTGATTGAATGATTTCTAAAACCGTATTCGCCGAAATGGTCTGCTTGATCCGATTGAAAATCAATTCTGAAGTGGCAAGGCCAGAGCGACAAACGATGAGGATATGATTTGTCATCTTTCGCTTTTCAAAAGCCAGTTGGAAATGAATCGTGAGAAAAGAGACTTCATCCTCTGTTAAAGAACAGCGGAATTCTTTCTCTAACTCGCTAATCGCATACTTGGTCAATGTGAACATCGTCGAATATTGTGTTTTGATACTTTTAAGCAAAGGGTTCTTGATCAACATACCAGTTTTCAGACGATGGATCATGGGTACGATATGTGAGAGCAAGGCTTGTAACAACAGTTCATCTTGTGTCAGATTAATTTTCAATAAAGTCGACATTTTATCAATGATTTGTTTTGTGGAAACTGTGATTACTGAATCAGGCTTATCCGTACTTTGGACATAAGGTTCGATCCCATGCGCAAGTAAAAGCGAACAGATATATTGGATATCTGACTCCTGTAATGAAATAGACAAGGATTCATTGACCATTTCGGCAAATGAACGGGCAATCATATACAGTTTCATTCGTTTCAATTCATCAAAGACTAGCTGTTCTTGCTTTTCGATGTGATGATCTAAAAGAAGCCTAGATAAAAAAATCTGTAAGGATAAAGATAATGATTCTACAAAATAGTTATTAATTTGCCGTCCAATTTGCTGGATCATCCCATAAATAAACTGTTCTGTCAGGTCAATAATTCGCTCATCAAACAGCGAAGGAATAGAAGTATGTTGACTTCCTTCAGTTTCCATATATGGTTCTAAGAATGATTTGAAAACATTTTGTTGAACAGACTCATCTGCGATCAATTGCAATCCATGTGACGTTACTTTTCCTGTGATCTGTTTCGATTGGCAAAATCTTACGATGTCATCTACATCATTTTTGATCGATTGCTGGCTCACAAAAAAGTATTCAGCAAACTCATGATAACGTATGGTTTTTTCTGAAAAAAAATAGTTCCCAAATATGAATAAGCGACGGTATTCTGGCGAGTACTCATCAAGACTGAGTTGCTCATATACCAACAAAGAACGTGCATTTTGTTTCGCTGATTCAGTACCTTCTAAGCGAATACCCTTGCGAGGTAGCTTAGTGATCACGGCACCAGTTTCTTTTATTTTTTCTTCCAAACTTGTTAAGTCGTTGTAAACTGTCTTAGGAGAGACATACAACTGTTTTTGGAAAAATGCTGCTGGTTGATATTTTTGTTGGTCTAAAAGTAGACGTAGCAACAGCTTTTCCCTTTTGCTTAAACTCATCAAACCCACCTCCGGAAGCGCTTCCTTAATTCTATCTTAATGAAATTTTGTTATGTAGTAAATGATAATTAATTACCACATTAATGTGGTAGTCCTTGGTATAACAATGTTTTTTCGATTTCAACGGACAGTTTATGAGTGGGACAAGGTAATGATAAAAGGGAGGAGTGAGTAAAAGAGAAGGTATTGTTTCAATATTGATTTTTAGTTGTCATTGTTTGGCTTAAATAAATGCTAATAGAATCCAAGTGTATGAAAAACGAAGGCTTTAGAATGAAAAAGAGAATCGGCAAAGTGAGAAAATCAGTACTAATTTTTACTAAGAGAATTTGGACAAATCGATGTACTTATTCAAGTGGATTTTATTTTGAGCGTTCTGATTTCATACCTAAAGCTATGCGAGCGGAGCTAGAAAACATAAAGAGGAGATAGCTATTATTTTAGAGAGTGATTATCCGTACAGAAGTAGTGGTCTTTTTATGAATGATAAAGAAATCAGCGTAGAGTTGCTAAAAGAGACAATTATCAGTGTCAAACTTTGGGAAGAATCAATGTAACAGTTGGAATCAAAGAGATATTTAATAGAATTGGTACTTAAAGTAGCATAAAAAATAGTCTAGATGACCTATTTAGAATTGAAGTGAGCATTCAAAATAAGCCATCAAAGCTAAAAAGTATTTTTGGCTTTGATGGCTTATTATTGAAAAAATTACTTTTGGTAAATTTCATGAGGTAAAAAATTGCTAGAAAGTTTAACTGTTCCTATTTTCGATTAGGTGAAAAATGGATGATATTCGAATGATAATAGTCTGTTCGAACCGTATCATTGAATTTTGTTAAAAAGTCTTCATCAACACTGAGTAGGTTAGCTAGAAAAGAAAGCTCAATATTGTATTTATCCAAAAAATCAGTTAATAAAAGAAGTTGATTTTCAAAAACAAAGTGAAGAAGTGCGCGTATTTTACCAGGTTGAACAATTGGAATATCTTCATCTAGAGGTTCTTTATCGCGCATATTGTATTTATTGAGTGAAGCATAAAAATATCTGTTTTCCTCGAAACTAAGTAAGCCCAACTTATACGCACGGTACTCTAAAGCAATGATTGAAACCATATATTTCATTTTCATTTCCACATAAGAGTATGGGTACGATTTCTTCTTGATTTGCTTAAAATCATTGATAAATTCTTGTTCTGGAAGTAAGAAATAAGAGGCGAAGTCATTTGCTTCTTTTTCAATGACCTTATGTTCCTCTTTAGAAAGACTATCCATATCAATCAATCGATGCATTAAAAGGTGTCCTAGTTCATGTGCTAAATCAAAATTTCTTCTGACAGAGGATTTTTTTCGATTTCCTAAAATGATAAAGGGGCGGTTTTCTTTCGTCCAAACACTATAGGCATCAATCTCTGCGCCCATATTTTTTTCAAGAATCGAAATTCCAGACATTTCTAATTTATACAATAATTCTTTATTGTTCTTTATATTTAATTCAATTCTAGCTTTTTCTGCTAGATGTTGAATGATCATTTTTTTATCAGTAGTTTTAGAAGCGTTATAATAATCCTTTTCAGATGCTTGTCTTAAGTGATAGATTGTTTTTGGCGGTTCTTCCACATTCGCTTCAAATACTAAAATAAAATGGCTAACAAAATCTAAATACGTTGTTTCCATCTTTGCTTTTTTTCTAGCTTCACGATCTTCTGCTCTATAGGCGATCCGTTCAATTGTGGCTATGTTTTTGATAAAAGCTTCAGTATAAAAGAATTGCGGTTTCACAAAAAAATTTGTTTAAATTTATTTACGATCTCAAATTTAGGAACCGTATATCCATTTTCATACTGCCATATCGCTTGCTCGCTGACATTGACCAAATCAGCGAGCTCTTTTCTGGAGAGACCTTTTAACTCTCGAACAGCTTGTAATTTCTCTCCGAAAAACATGGTTAACACATCCTAACTTTTTAATTTCATTAATTTTCTTTTTCCTCTATCTCTACAGCGACAGAGAGCCCAAAAGCATTTGGTTCTCCGGAAAAGATTGTTTGATCGGTCGTTTTTTCTTCTTTGATGATCGCTACATCTTCATATGTAATCTCATAAGGGCTAGTAGCCATATAAGTGGATAAATCTTTTATCGAAACCAAACTCATTGTTTCACTATTGGGCATCATTAAGTGGATAGAGTCAATTATTTTGGTGTCGTCATTGATTTCGTATGTAACTATGTAAAAACGAGAACAAGCATGTTCAACCGCTAAAGAGCGACCTTCTTGGATCGCTTTTATTTCTTCGGGATAATTTAATTCTAATTCGATTTGCTCGTTTTTTTCTAAAAGCGTCAATCCTGTTTCTTTGAATGCGGGAAGATTAAGATCGGCTAAGTCTGTTAGGTAGTTTTTTTCTTTTTTTATCACGCCATCAAATGTTTGGCGGATTCGCCGAGAGTTCTTGACGATCAACATAAAAGTATCGGCTTCTTCATTTAGGGTGAACTGTAAATATTCCCAGGTATAGCCAGCTTTTTCAACTGTAAAATCAATGCCAACACTTTGTCCGATTTTTGCTACTTGATCATCAATATGATTCCCTTTCGTCCAAGCGTATGCACCGCTAACCAACATTTCCTTCTTCTTTGCTTTACGTTCATCAAGATAGTGTAATTATCCTTTCAAAGTGCCATCGACGATTGCTTGATAAATGCCTTCATTTAGCTGGAATACGTTCATAAAACCTCCCATTTTTCAATTGATATGAGTATTATACAATAATTCAAAAAGTAAAAACATTGATTTTTCATTTTTTTTAAAGTGAATGGGGAATATGACGAACAATTCTTTTTTTAGGTTATTTCTCGAAGTTAAGAACTTTTGTCACAACCTCATGTACAATTATGACTTCAAAAAGGTATTTTTTGACTAATATCGAAAACCATCGACAGAAAATGGTATAAGTGATGTATATCCACTTGTAAGAAAGTTAAATAGTTAGCCTATGCAAAACATCTATTTTGGAGTTGATGCGAACATGAAAATCATATTAAGTAATATATTAAGAAACGTGTTACTTGCTTCATATGTGAGTTTAATTGCTGTTGGAATTGCAAAAATATTTTCAAAACAAGAATTTGTTATATTGTACCCAAGTACTATTGGATTGATTTTAGGACTAGCTACATTAGGTGAACGAAGTATTGAACAAAAACTTGGCAAGCTCAAAGTGTTTTTACTGATGTTTCTTCTGTCATATACATTTGAAAAGACATTGGAATACCTGGATAGTATAAAAATCAGTATACCGCTTCATGAGTATCTATGGATAATGTTCGCAGCCTCTTTAGGGATGTGTTTCTATTATCTAAGGAATTACTTTGTAAAGCAGAGCAAAAATTTTAACTAATTTTAGAGCGAACTAGTCAAAGATGTTATAAAAAATAGCTGTTTCTGGAATAGTATATATTCGGTTTTGATGGCATAAAATGATTATTGCTCCAGAGGCACCTTTATTAGATCATCAACAATAGAGCTGGAGTAACGAGTACCGCCGCGATCACTGTTAGAGAGAAAGAAAAAAATGGAACTACAAGCAAGGATAATAATGTTGCACATTCTCAAAATACAAACAATAAAACAAGCAACAAAAATAATAATAAAAACTTACTCCACACTGGAGAGCAAACAAACCACATATGACAACTGGTTGGAGTAGTAACATTTCTTGTTTCATTAATCTATTTAACAAGAAGAAAGAAAGTCCAATAAGATGATCTAAGTAGATAGAATATTCAATCAGCTGCTAATAGACTAAAGTTGATTTCTATTTTTTGATCCTTCCTACTTTATTTGTAGGAAGGATTTTTTTGTATCTACTTGAAGAGTTTTAAAAATAGAAACCAGTTAATTGATTTTACAACACAGTAAAACAAATTAAAAATATAAATTTTAGTTATTTTATTATCTTCTAAGAGGGGCAAAAGTCTGTAAGAATTGCCAATATTTTTTATAGTCCTTGTGTTCAAATGTTTTGTTTATAAACATTTGAAATTTTGTGCAATTCAATTTGCATACGCAGATTCACAATTCTCATACCAAATGCCATTAAACACTTATTCACACAAAAAATATTCCTAATACTATGGTTAATGATAGTTTCTTATAAGCTTATCTTAAGTAATAGTTATTAAAAATATTTATTTTAAAAAAACATTAATAATTTTAAAATGAGTAACGGAAAAACTTATAATATGTATTAAGTAAGCGTTTACTAAATTATAAAAATTATTATGAGCTAGGAGAGGAATCTATGAAATGGAATAAGTTATTATTAGTAGCAACACTTATAACAGTAGGATTATTTATTGGAACTGGGAATGAGACTCATGCAGCGGAAAGGAAAGATAAGCCATTATCTGGTTCTGTTACTGAACAAGAAATCCAAAATAGATATTCAGATAATGCAAAAATTTTAATCCTTCCTGAAGGAGGATTTCTGCACGGTGAAATGATAGAAACGTCTATCAAAACTGGTAAAGTTGTAGCAAGTTATAACAGCGAAACTGATCCCAATGCTATAACATGGGGAGAAATAAAAGACAAATTAACTGATCAACTGTCTAAAAATCCAAATAATCCAGGCTTACTAGCAGGACAATTAAGGGAGGCTACACCACCCTCCACTGTAAGA
The DNA here is from genome assembly GCF_051710905.1 of Enterococcus sp. DIV0806c. NCBI lineage: Bacteria > Bacillati > Bacillota > Bacilli > Lactobacillales > Enterococcaceae > Enterococcus > Enterococcus sp. DIV0806c. The sequence continues at coordinate 70,701 of NZ_JBIOLO010000001.1, forward strand.
GGATTAGCATATGGAGCAAGCTATAGTTCAAATCTATTTTCAGGAAGTGGTTGGAGATTTGCTGGTTACTTATTTAAAGCAATAAACTCTGTAGGTCCTTTATTGCGTTGGGAATCTCACAATGATAATGGAGTAATTGGGACGGAGACACAAGCATGGAATACACTTGATTCTGGGTATGCTGAAGGAACGCTAATTAATAAAAATGCCTATCTTTATTTAAATGGGACGAAATGTTACTATAACCATAATCCACAAAATGGTACCTATTACTGGGTAGGAAATGTTGATTAATGTGCCTATAAAAGTTATTTAAGTCTATTGGTAAATAATATTTATTCAGAGAAAATTTAAATATGATTGAAGACTGAGAGCTTAGATTGGTTGGCTCCCCGTCAAGTGGACATGGAAATATAATAAAATTTTTAGAGAGCTGTTTGCTAACTTTGTGGCAAACAGTTCTTTTGATTTTCATTGTTTAAACCTGATTGGTGTATTTCTTAGATGTGAGAAACAAAGGACATTTCACACATCTAAGAAATACGATTATTACGCTGCCATTAAAAGCTGTTGGTGAACTTGTAATGGAGTTTTAGATTTCAAGCATCGTTGATAACGGCCATTGTTATAGTAGTTGATGTAATCTTCGATCATCGATACGAGATCTTCGCGACTTGTAAATTTACGACGATAGTATTTTTCACGTTTCAATGTTCCCCAGAACCCTTCCATTGGCCCATTATCAATACAATGGGCAACACGAGACATGCTTTGTTTCATCCCTTGATTTTTGATTTTAGTTCTCATGTTTTTACTGGTGTACTGAAACCCTCGATCGCTATGTAATAGCGGATGAGCCTTAGGCTCAAGTCGAATCGCTTCGTCAAAGGTATCAAAAACCAACTTATTATCATTTCTATCGCTAATGATAAAAGAGACAATACGTCGATCTGCTAAGTCTAGAATGGCACTAAGGTAAATTTTCTTTACTTGGTTTTCTAGAGTGTACTTGAATTCACTGACATCAGTTAGCCATTTTTCATTTGGTTTATCTGCATGGAAATCTCTATTTAGATAGTTCTTGGCAATATGATAAGGATTATTGAAAGCTTTAGTAATTCCGTTTGGATGGTGTTTGACGGTAGATTTAATTTGAAGATTACGACAAATACGTAAGACTCTTTTGTCATTGACATGCAAACCAAAATCTTGAACCAAGTCGTCTCGGATTCTCCGATACCCCTTGTCATTATCTGCTTCATAGATGTATCTTACTAGGTCTGCCAAGTGTTCGTTAAAGATAGTTTGAGCTGATTTTGGTTGCTTTAACCAACGGTAATACGCTGATCTGGAGACGTTAAAAAAATCACACATTAATTTTATCGAATAATTTTTGAGATCGTGGAGTTCCTTAATTGCTTGGTATTCAAAGATATGACGGTTGAGGTCTAGTCCCACTTCCTTTCTAACTCCCTTACTTTTTTTAAGAGGTCATTTTCCATTTCTAATCGTTTGATTTTGCGTTCTTGTTCAGCCAGTCGATCACGCATTTCTTCTTCAGGTGTCCGACTGGGTTCTGTTCCAGCTCGATGTCCTCGGCGATCTTTTAGGCCGGCTTCGCCCATTTCTTCAAATTTTAGTACCCAATTACGTACCTGTTGGTACGATACCTGGTACTTGATAGCCGTTTTTCCATAGTTATGATCATGCACAATACAATAGTGGACAATTTCCACCCGTTCTTTGAAGGTTGTTTTTCTTGATTGACTCATTTGACTTCCACCGCTTCCTGTTTTGAAGTTTCTATGAGTATTATATATCTTTATCCAATCTCGTAGTTGTTTAGACTGTCTTAGTCCATATTTCTTAGTAATTTCCGACAGACTCCCCAAACCATTTAGGTAATCATTTACAGCCTGAATCTTTGTTTCAATCGTATAATGTGTATTCTTCCGTCTTGCTAATAAGCCAGTAGGTCCCCCATTCTCATAAAGCATAATCCAGTTTTTTAAAGCAGCCCAACTAATGCCTGCAGTGCGAGCTAAGCTGATAATACTGGCTTCACCATTCAAATAGCGCTCTACTAGTTCAACTCGTTTTTCTGGAGTGAGTTTCATCTTTCTTTTTGGCATACAAAATACCCCCTACACAGGACTTTTATATTTCAGTGTCCTATATAGGGGGAGCATATCATATCAGATACCTCTCAGTCTTTTTGTTATTCGATCCAACTTTTATTCAGCTGATTTGACAAGGTATCCATTGTTTAAGAAAAATTTTTTGAAAGGGAACTTTTTGCATGTTTTTTTGCTCTAATAGAGTAGATAAAGGTGGTGAATTTCTATTGTCAAGTGAAAAATGGCTAGTTAAAAGAGCTCAAAAAGGGGATGGGGAAGCCTTTGTAAAGTTAATAGAGCAGTATGAAAATGTTCTTTATGGGATAGCCAAAAGATATTTAGGTATAGAAGATGCAGCCGATGTTTTACAAGATACTATTTTAATTGCTTTTGAAGAAATTGGGAATTTGAAACAGCCTCAATATTTTCATACGTGGATAACAAAAATATTAATTAATCAGAGTTATAACCTGATTAAGAAAAATAATAAATTTTCCTATAACTATTCTGACCATCATCAAAAATTATTAGTAGAAGATTGTGAAGAAGGATTGGAACTTGAAAACTTTATTTCAAAGCTAGATCCGGTGTATAGAGTACCGATTTTACTTTATTATTACAGCGGTTTTTCATACAAAGAGATTAGTATTATTATTGGAGAACCATTAGGGACTGTGAAATCAAGAATTTTTAGAGGTAAAGCCTGGTTGAAAAAAGAATACACGAAAGGTGATTAAAAATATGAATGAAGATTTTGAAAAAGAATTAGCTAATCTAAAAAATAATGAAGAAAAAATACCTAGGGAAGTAAAAGAAAAAATAGATGTCGCGTACCAAAAAATCAAAACAAGTAGAAATAAGAAAAGAAGACTTGGAACAATACTAATAGCTAGTATAGCTGCGTTGGTTTTGATAGTTGTTTGCATCTCCCCAATAACACAAGCTGTTGGAAATTATTTGAAATTTGGGCAATTTACATCAAAAAAGTTAGTGGAAGAAGAATTTGTTCATCAACTAAATAGTGTTGTTAAAGACAACGAAATTGAAATCAAATTAGAAAAAGCTTACATAGACCAGAAACAATTAGGACTATATTTCATTATCAATCTTCCTGAAAAATCCAAGCTTGTGTCCTCAAGAATAGATTACTATAACCTAGGATTTTCGATCAAAGAAGATGGTAAAGTACTGTTTACAAACAACTCTACAGAAGATTCTCAAGTTGACTCGTATACATTTAATCAATATTTCGATGATTCCACAAATACTTTAGAAATTTCTTATCTAATAAATAGTTTCGAAAATGATTTTGATACTATGGAGGAACTGTCAGTTGAAATTAACAAAATAAGTGGAGTAAATCAAGGTGAAAAAGGAGCTGGGAAAGGATTTTCTAAGGTTGAAATATTAACTACGGAAGGTAATTGGCCTTTACCTGTAAATGTACAAGAAATGAAAAATTTTCAACCAATTGGTTTTACAGGTAATGTAATAGAAACTGGCAATAAAGCCTTTGGCAAAGCTTATCCTACAATGTTTGTTGTAGAAGCTGATCAGTTGAATGGTGCAAAAAATAGTATGGACATAAAACTCACCTATGAAAGTGAAGGTAAACTGAAAGAATCTAACTTATTGGAAAGTCGTTTATCTAATGAGGGTAAAGTACTTTGGTATTTTGATTTTATTGGATACGATGAGCAAGGTGTATTAAATGTCCAAATTGATGGTAAAGATGTCATTGTATTAAAAAAATAGGTGAATGAATTAGCCTTACTTTTTTACAAAGCTATATTTTTCAATAAAAACAGTGTTTTAAAAAGATAGATTATTGGTCTCATTTTTCAATGGACTTCAATTTGTGTGTTGAGTAGAACCTTTCCCATAAAATAAAGCAAGACAAAAGCTATAAAGACATATCTTTATGGTATAAACTTCTTGTTCAGAAATTTAGCTATGACACAACTATAAATAGTACATCAAAGAAACAAAGTTATTAAATGTACCTCTTTTTGTATTCCTTTAGTTACAAAACAAAAAAACCGTGGATCCCTTCATTAACAAAGGATTCACGGTTATTTTGATTATTCTATTCCCACTCCACAGTTGCTGGTGGTTTAGAGGTAATATCGTACACGATACGGTTCACGTGTGCGACTTCATTGACGATACGTACAGAGATTTTTTGTAGCACATCCCATGGGATACGTGCAAAGTCAGCTGTCATGCCATCGATCGATGTGACCGCACGGATACCGACTGTGTAGTCATACGTACGACCGTCGCCCATGACACCAACAGAACGGATACCAGGTAAAACAGTGAAGTATTGCCAGATGTCGCGGTCAAGACCGGCAGCGGCGATTTCTTCGCGTAAGATCATATCTGATTCACGGACGATCTCCAATTTTTCTTCAGTGATCTCACCTAAGACACGGATACCAAGACCTGGTCCAGGGAAAGGTTGGCGCCAAACGATTGAATCAGGCATACCAAGCTGTGTACCTAGTTCGCGGACTTCGTCTTTGAATAGTGTGTTCAATGGTTCGATCAATTCAAATTGCATGTCCTCAGGCAAGCCACCTACGTTGTGGTGTGATTTGATCGTTTGGGCAGTTTCTGTTCCACTTTCGATTACGTCGGTGTAAAGTGTTCCTTGTGCTAAGAAAGACACACCTTCTTCGCCGGCAAGCTTTGTTGCTTCGTCGTCAAATAAGTATACGAATTCGTTACCGATGATTTTACGTTTTTGTTCAGGATCAGAGACACCTGCAAGTTTATTTAAGAAACGTTCTCTTGCATCTACTTTGATGATGTTCAAGCCGAATTTTCCGCCTAAGCTTTCCATGACTTGATCCGCTTCGCCTTTACGCAATAGACCATGGTCAACGAAAATCGATGTTAATTGATCACCGATCGCTTTTTGTAAAAGGACACCAACGACACTTGAATCCACTCCGCCAGATAAACCAAGTAAGACTTTTTTATCGCCAACTTGTTCACGGATTTTTTCGATCTGCATGTCGATGAAATTGTTCATTGTCCAATTGCCTTCACAGTGACAGATGTCAAAAGCAAAATGACGTAATAATTCGATCCCATATTCTGAATGACGGACTTCTGCGTGGAATTGAATACCGTAGAAGTTACGTTCTTTGTCTTGGATCGATGCAATTGGGCAATCGCTACTTGTAGCAACAGTTTCAAAACCTTCTGGTACTTTGGTTACTAGATCCCCATGGCTCATCCAAACGGTTTGTTGTTTTGGTGTTTGGCTGAATAGTGCCGCATCATCGGCTGTTACTTCAAGCAATGCTTTGCCGTATTCACGGTTTTTCGCAGGCTCAACAGAACCGCCAAGTTTGTACGTGATCAATTGCATACCATAACAAATACCCAACACTGGAATTCCTAAATTGAAGATTTCAGGATCAATGCCAAAAGCATTCTCATCATAGACACTGTTTGGTCCTCCAGAAAGGATGATCCCTTTCGGATTCATGGCTTTCACTTCTTCAGCTGTAATACGGTGGCTCAATAATTCAGAAAAAACACCTAAATCACGGATGCGTCGTGTAATCAATTGATTATATTGACTACCGTAATCTAGTACGATGATTTTTTCAACGTTTGTCATATCGGCAACGTTCGTCACATTTATTACCCCTATCCCTTTAAAATTTATCTCAAAATAGTTGAACTATTTTAAAATGCTAATATTTTCGCATGAAAATCGAATCGATAATATGATTTTCAGTTTTATGGAGAATTATATCGGCTCTTCCACGAGTAGGCAAGATATATTCGTTTAAATTCTTCAAATTCACATTTTTCCATACATCTCTTGCCATTTTAAACGCATCTTCACGATTACCAATGGCAAATTGGTAGTAATAGTTTTGTGGATGTTGAAAAGCTGTATCAAGTAACGCGCCAAAGCGATCCAAATACCATTTTTCGATCAATTCAGAATCTGCATCAACGTAGACAGAGAAATCAAAAAAGTCACTGACGTAAATTTGTTGATTAGCTGGTAGTTGAAGCGTGTTGATTCCTTCGACGATCAAAATGTCCGGTTGTTGGATCAGTTCATATTCATCGGGAATAATATCATAGACATCGTGAGAGTAGACTGGAACTTTGGTTGTTTCTTGACCGGATTTCACTTGATTAAGAAAATCGATCAACCTTTCCATGTCATAGCTTTCCGGAAATCCTTTCCGGTCCATGATACCACGTTCTTTTAAGACTTTATTCGGATATAAAAAACCATCTGTGGTGATTAGCTGGACATTTCTTCGTTTGAATGTCCGAGACAAAATCATTTGCAATAAGCGCGCGGTGGTGCTTTTACCGACTGCGACACTTCCGGCAATCCCGATAATAAACGGTGGGACTTGAGTGTATTTATGAAGGAATAACCCTTTGCTCAGAGAGAGGGATTCAAACTCTTTCATATGCAGAAAAATCAAGTGCGCAAGTGGTACATAAATGTCGCGAACATCTTGCATGGAAATACGGTCATTCAAACTTTTTATACTATCTAGTTCATCTTGTGTCAATGGAGCTTGACCATTTCGGTAAAATTCGCGCCACTCTTCTCTTGCCACACGGTAATAATTCATTGGATCATTCATACATAGCCTCCTGGATTCTCCCATCAATGGACCTATTTTAACATAAATGCGTGTCAAACCCTACCACTTAGGCGAGAAACTAAATGGTTTTTTCTCATATCAAAGGATGGAAGAATAGGCGTTCTTTCTTTTTTGATAACTGAAAAGAGGCGAAGAGAATAGAGGATTGTATAAGAAAAAAGTAACAGTTTAACTCAAAGTTAGCTGAAATAGTAGGAATAGAAGTAACATTCTGGGAAATAAAACGACACCCACCAAAAATTGAAGAACAAATTCAGTGGATGCCGCCTTACTTTTCGAAGATAAATCTCTCTGGGATCTCTTATCGGTGTTCATTTACGACATTGAAATACTTGTTTTATTTTGATTTCAGTATTTATCGTTTTGGCAAGTAATAGGTGCCAGTATCAGCAGAGCCCATCATTTGTGTAGTGTGACATGTTTGATTGAAAATCGCTTGGATTTCTTTTTCAACCTCTGGATAGAAGTAAAAGTTTTCTGATTCACTGTTTTTATAAAGATAAAAATGAATGGTTGGAAATGTTGGCAGCGAGACAAAACAAACAGGTTCAATAGCTAAAAGTTCTTGCGCAAAGGTATTGGCTAATAGCATTCCTTTTCCTTCTGTAATCATTTTCGTTGCTCCTAAACTATCTGGACAGACGACATATTTTGGTTCATTGGTCAGCTGTTTGACTACTTTTTTTGTAATCACTTGATGTTCGACATGGTCGAGTAAAAAGATAAAAGGTAACTCTTCTAGTACTTCCGCGGATAATATCCCATCTGGTTTTACAAAATAGCTACTGATTGCAACTTTAAGTTCCAAAGTGGCTAACCTTGTTTGAATGAATTTGGGGTGATCTAAGGTAGCAGAAGTAATGGCAAAGTCGATTTCTTTCTGACTTAGTTTATTTAACAGATCCAATGAAGGAATATAACGGTAGTCGATCGTAAAGTTTTGATGCCGGCTTGGATATTTGTTTGCTTCAAAGATAAACGAAGCATCGCTTGTGCCGACACGCAAAGAAGGATAGTCTACTGATTCATTTAATGAGATATTCAATTTCTTCGCTTCCGCCAAAATCAATTCTACGGAAGGAAGGATTGCTTTTCCATGGGTACTCAATATGATCTTTTTCCCGTGACGCTCAAACAGATCTGTCCCGATTTCTTGTTCTAAACTTTTTAACGAACTACTTAACGAAGAAATACTAACATGGAGCTCTTTTGAAGCTTGTGAGAGACTATTGAAACGGGCAATCATATAGAAATATTCTAATTTTTCGATCGACATACAGCTATGCCTCCTTTATCATTCTATTCTCCTCTTAAATTTCTCATGAGCCTCTTAAAAAAACAATAGTTATGTTGAGGCGCACGTAGAGATTAAACAATCCTTAATAAATTGTGAAATAAATCACTATTCAATCCGATAGTTGAAGAGTTTCTACAGTTTTACTGTTTGTTGATTAGTTTGGATCCGAGTTAACAACTCTTCAGTTATTTCTTCCACCGCATTGACGATATTCTTGATCGAACGTTTATCTCGTGGAATATCGACTTTGTAGATTTTACCGATTCGGCCAGGATTTGCATCCATCAAGATGATTCGATCAGATAATTGAACCGCTTGTTGTACGTCATGAGTGATCATCACGATTGATTTTGTAGCGATTTGATTGCCTAACCAAATCGTTAATAAATCTTCTGAAAGTTGTTTCGCTGTTACGACATCCAACGCAGAAAATGGCTCATCTAATAGCAGTAAACTAGGTTCAGTTGCTAATGCACGAGCAAAACCGACACGTTGTTTCATGCCCCCTGATAACTCACGAGGGTAGGCTTTTTCATATCCTGTTAAGCCGATAAGTTCAATCAAGTTATTGACACGGAGCATCACTTGTTCTCTGGAGAGTTCTTTATCGTTTTCTAAACCAAATGCGATATTTTTTTCAACTGTCAACCAAGGGAATAAGGCGAAGTTCTGAAAGACCATACTCATATTGGCATCTGGCTGTTCGATACGTTTATTTTCAAAGATGATCCGTCCCCTCGTTGGTTTTGATAATCCTGCAATACTACGTAGTAAGGTTGATTTTCCGGCACCAGATTGTCCAACGATACTGACGAATTCATTCGTCTTTATAGTGAAATTGATGTCCTCCAAGACAGTCAACGGTTTTTTATTTTTGTCTAAATCAAAGGTTTTTGAGACAGTTTCGATGCGCAATAATTTATTGTTCTCCATCTTTTTTCCTCCTAATAATGGAATTTTTCCCGAGCAAATTTGTAAAGCGGTTGCCAGATAAAGATGATACAAAGTCCGACAACGAAGCACATAGCTAACATGCCTAGAGCAGATTTATCTTTGATGCCTTCATTTGCAGAGATATATTGACCTAAGCCAGTAACTTCGATTGTTTCTTTTCCCCACTGGATACTCTCGGCAGCAATATTGGCATTCCAAGCGGCTCCAGCAGCATTGATGATTGCTGTGATCAGGTAAGGAAGAATCGATGGGATCAGGTAACGTGTCCACCAGCGCCATTTTGAAAGCGGAAAGATTTTTGTGACGTCTTTGATGTCATCGGGGATTGCTAAATAGCCACCAATCACATTGAAGAAAAAGTACCATTGACAACCCACCATGACCAAAGGAATGATCCACCATTCCAACTGTCGAAAGCCCATGGCAATCACAATGATCAAAAAGGGCGTATAGACGCTCGATGGGACCGATCCAATTACCTGTCCAATTGGTTGGACCCAACTTAATCGCCGATTGTCACTTGCAACCCAGATGGCTAATGGTGTAAAAATCAAGCCAGCTATGAGCATAGCCAAAGAGACTCTGATGGTTGTATAAAAGGTCAAGCGTGGAATCATAGCGAAGTCTGCATGAGGCAAGAATTGATACAATTTAATGGCAGAGACTACTCCAATGATTGCTAGGCAAACATACCAGAGGGCAGAAAAAAAGTGACGAAACTTTCCTAAAAAGCCAAAAAATCGATCGCATTTCAAGGCATACCAAACCTTGGGTAATGTATAAAGCCAGAATACTTTGAACTTTTCCCAGTTACCTAAGAACCATGATTTTAATGAAGCATAATCCACCACATCATAAATGATGGATCTTGGTGGTTGATAGCCACCATTTCCTGTGTCGTATTTGTAATAATAGCTGGCTTTGATCAATGGTTGGAAAACGAGGAAATTTAAAACAACGACATTGACCAGCAAGGCAATGACTGCCCATAGACATGCGATGAAATCCGCACGATCTAAAGCGATCTGGATATATGAGCCAATTCCTGGTAACACTAATGTGGTATCTTTAGGAAAAGCCACAGCAGCTTGTTCACTGGCAACTAAAGCGAACCAAGCTGCCGTTTGTGAGATAACGATGTTCCATAAAAGACCAGGGATCGAATAAATAAATTCTAATCGCCAGAATCGTTCCCACGCATTGTATTTAAACTGTTTCGTGACATCTAATAAATCAGAAGGAACGACCTCCATCGTCTGGTATAACGTCAACATGATGTTCCATGCTTGTCCAGTAAAAACAGCAAAGACGGCGACAGCTTCCGCACCCATGACACTTCCTGGAAACAAACCAAGTAACCAGCCAGTGGTAAAGGTTAAGAACCCAAGTAGAGGAACGGATTCTAACAGATTGACAAGGGGTAAGATCATGCGACGGGCCGTTTTATAACGTGCGGCCAAAACGCCAAAGATGAGTGTAAAGAGTAAGGACCAAAACATCCCGACGATCATCCGAAACTGCGTACGGACAGAAAAGTATAACAAATTTTTGATTGAAAGAAAGTCATCGGGTTGTTGCGGAGTACTGAGTGTATCTTGACTAGGCAGTGACATCAAAGGCTGGCGCATTTTGATAAAAGAAAAAATCAAAATACCCAAAAAGAGCAAGATGATGCCTAGTAAGACACTATTACCTAGAGCGGTTTTCCACCGGTTTCTTGGTGGTGCAATTTTTGCTGACAACATAAAAAAGCCTCCTTAATACATAAAGGGCGGCGTACTCAAATAAACATTGGAAAGTGTAATTTGCAATTGTGGTGCGCAATTGTAATCACGTTAATTGAGCTTTGGCTTTCTGAGACGTAAGAAACAAGTTCTAGTTATCTTGGAAAAGCCTTAATTCGACAATCCCTGCTTTACTCGTTACTGTCTCTCGACATTTCCGAGCGATAACCTATGTTCTTCAGAGTAACCTCACCTAATATGATTATTTTTTCAATCACATCATAAAGGTCAGCGGAAGTAAGAGTCAATAATACTCCTTCTTTTAATCGGGTGATCATCTCGCGATTTGTCATCATAAAGGCGGTGATATCAAAGGTTATGCTCGTCCTATTTACCCTGTTCCTACTTTCACGAAACAGATTACGCAAATACCGAAAAAGGGTAAATAGAGAAATACTAAGGAATGCGATTTTTCTTTCTGTAGTGCATTAAATCGCTTGATTCTGTAAAAGAAAACCGAAGACATACAGTTTCACTTGCACCTTCTCATGGAACACGTTAGACTATGAACAACTAACAGATAAGAAGGATGGAAACTATGACGAATCATTATTATTCCGAACACCCAGAGACAGCTCATGAGTTTGACGAATGGTCATTTGAGCTAAGAGGGAAAACCTTTCAGTTCGTGACGGACTCCGGCGTGTTTTCACGTGAAACAGTTGATTATGGCTCACGTGTATTGATCGATGCCTTTGAATGGACACAGTTACCAGAAGGCAAAATTTTGGATGTTGGCTGTGGCTATGGTCCAATCGGGCTTTCGCTTGCCTATGCGAGTGAACGTTTCGTGGAAATGGTAGACATCAATGCCAGAGCGGTTGATTTAGCGCAAGGAAATGCGAAGCGAAATCAAATCAAGAATGTAGCGATTCATCAGTCAAACATTTATGAAGAGGTGACAGAAACAGATTACGCTGCAATCGTCAGCAATCCGCCGATCCGAGCAGGCAAAAAAGTCGTACATGAAATCTTGACAGGTGCGTATCCTCGTTTACGTACGGGCGGTACTTTAACGATCGTCATACAAAAAAAACAAGGGGCACCTAGCGCACAAAAGAAAATGCAAGAAACATTTGGAAACGCAGAAATCGTGATCAAAGATAAAGGCTATTATATTATCCGAAGTGTGAAGGAAGACTAAAAACAACTGAATATAAGCAACGAAACAGTTGAAGAAATGAGTAAGGATTTCTTTAACTGTTTTTGTTTGTACAAGAAGTTGATCAATGGATGTGAAAGGAAAATGATAGTGCCAATAAAGTAATAAATAAGTAATGCAAGATAGAAAAATAACATATTCTTTAATGCTTTTACATATCTAAAATAACAGTAAAAAAGCACATCGAGTTTTTTTAAAAGTCTATAAAATCAGAGCAATTTAAATATACTAGCGTGGGTCGGTCGAGTTGTAGAGTATAGATGTTACTACACCAAATAAACGGATAGTCATCGGTGATAGGTAAATAAAGTAGGATAAGGGGAAGTGAGAGTGAACCACGAAACATAAGACATTGTTATAAAATTTATCTAGTGAATCTCTATATGAGACTGATTTACTTTTGACCAAGCCTCATTTCCTCTATCCATTTTGAAAACCATTTGGTACACTGTTAGGGAATTTACATATATAAAGGGGGAACAAAAGTGAAACTGACAATTCGAGATATTGCTGAGATGGCGGGTGTTTCAGTGACGACTGTGTCACAGATTTTAAATAATAAAGGCAGCCGTTTTAGTGAAAAGACACGAAAAAAAGTGTTGTCGATCGTAAATGAACATCATTACAAGCCAGATTATTTTGCTTCTAATGTGATCAATCGTCACTCAAAAACGATTGGTATGATCGTGCCAGATGTGACGGATTTCTTCTTTTCAAAAGTGATCGAAGGGGTTGAAAGTTATTTAAATCCCTTAGGATATGTCATCATTCTTTGTAACTCTAGACATAGTCAAGACAATGAACTGAAGTATTTAAGGGAACTTTCTCATCGATCCGTGGATGGTTTATTGTTAGCAACGCCGAATGTATTGCCTCAAGAGTATGCCCTTGATAGTGGTTTTTATAACAACATGCCGATCATCCTGATCGATCGTGGGTTGAATCGTCGGGATAACGGTCGCTTGATCGTGAAGGAATATGAAGGCGCTTATCAAGCTGTCTCGTTATTGATCAAAAATGGTCATACTAAAATTGGTATGCTAAAAGAGACAACTGGCTATTATCAGTTAGAAGAGCGATTCAATGGTTATCGTCATGCATTAAAAGATCATGGATTAGCGTTCAACGGTAAGTTTGTAGAAGAAGGAGATCTGACTGTTCAAGGAGGGTACGAAGCAAGTAAACGCTTGTTACGGCACAAAGATGTGACGGCGGTGTTTTGTGGCAATGATGCCATGGCAATTGGTTGTTACCAAGCAATCGATGAAATGGGCAAGCGTATTCCAGAGGATATTTCGGTCATCGGCTTTGATGGATTAAAATTGTCTGAGTATATGATCCCTAAGTTGACAACGGTCAAACAACCGAGTTTCGATATTGGTTTTTATGCAGCTCGCTTTTTGATTGATACGATTGAATTTCCACAAAGAAAAGTTCCGAACAAAGTCTTTGAAACAAAATTAATTATTCGTGAGAGCGTAAAAACATTGACAAAGGTCTAATAGGGCGTTATATTGCTTATGTAAGTGTTTACAAAGCTGGTAAGATACATTGCGGGAAAATAGTAAACCGGTTTACTAAAGTGGTTTACCTTTTTCAAAATTCCTGTATAATACCGAATGAAGAACGAGGAGGATTACGGCATGCGGATGGTCGATTTGATCGAAAAAAAGAGAGATGGACACCAATTATCAAAGGAAGAGATTACGTACATTGTCACGAACTACACAAATGATAACATTCCTGATTACCAAATCAGCGCATTATTGATGGCTATCTTCTATCAGGATATGACCGATGAAGAAATCACTGATCTAACGTTGGCAATCGCTCATTCTGGCGATGTGATCGATTTGAGTTCCTTAGATGGGATCAAAGTCGACAAGCATTCTACCGGAGGGGTAGGGGATACAACTACCTTGATTTTAGCACCTTTAGTAGCAAGTGTAGGCGCAACTGTGGCAAAAATGTCAGGGCGTGGTCTTGGTTACACAGGTGGTACATTAGATAAGTTAGAGGCTATTCCTGGATTTCGGATCGAACTATCAGATGAAGAATTCATCCGCACCGTGAACGAAAGTAAAGTAGCGGTGATCGGCCAATCGGGCAATCTCGCTCCAGCAGATAAAAAATTGTATGCCTTGCGTGATGTGACGGCAACGGTCAACTCGATCCCATTGATTGCTAGTTCGATCATGAGTAAGAAAATCGCCGCAGGAGCGGATGCGATCGTGCTAGATGTGACGACGGGTGACGGTGCCTTCATGAAAAATATCGAAGATGCAAGACGTCTAGCGAAGACCATGACACGGATCGGCAAATTAGCCGGTCGCCAAACAGTAGCAGTGATTTCTGATATGTCTGAACCGTTGGGTGAAGCAATCGGCAACAGCTTAGAAGTCGTTGAAGCCATTGAAACACTTCAAGGGAACGGACCGGAAGATTTAGTTGAAATGTGCTATGCTTTAGGTAGTCAAATGGTCGTTTTAGCCGAAAAAGCGGCATCGATCGAAGAAGCGCGCGAAATGCTAAAAGAAGCCCTCGAATCTGGGCGAGCGCTAGCCAAATTCAAAGAAATGATCCAAAACCAAGGGGGCGACTCGACGATCGTCGATGAACCTGCGCGGTTGTTAACTGCTCGTTATATTTATGAACTGCCAGCGAAGACAACAGGTGTCGTGACAAAAATCGTTGCGAACGAATTAGGAATCGCAGCAATGATGCTTGGTGCAGGACGTAAAACGAAAGAAGATTCGATCGATCATGCTGTTGGTTTGCGATTGAATAAGAAAATCGGTGATAAAGTAGAAACTGGCGAATCGCTATTGACGATCTATAGTAATGAAGAAGACATTTCGCCAGTGATCGACTTGTTATATAAAAATATTGAAATCGGTGATACGGCTGAACAGCCTATCTTGATTCATGACATCATTACAGAGTAAAAGGAGAAGAGACATGGAATTAAATCGAATGATCGACCACACAATTCTAAAAGCAGATGCAACAAAAGCAGATGTGATGCGCATTATTGAGGAAGCAAAAAAACATCATTTCTATTCAGTATGTATCAATCCAACATGGGTTGCCTTGGCGAAAGAGGAATTACAAGGTGAGCCAGTCGCTGTTTGTACCGTTATTGGTTTCCCATTAGGAGCAAATACAGCCGCAACAAAGGCATTTGAAACAACGAATGCGATCGAAAATGGCGCAGATGAAGTGGATATGGTCATCAATATCGGTGCCTTGAAATCTGAACAAGACGATGTCGTGAAAAAAGATATCGAAGCCGTAGTCGAAGCTGCAAAAGATCGTGCGTTAGTTAAAGTAATTATTGAAACAGCCTTGTTAGAACAGGCGGAAATCATCAAAGCTTGCGAATTAGCGAAAGCTGCAGGAGCTGATTTTGTGAAAACATCTACTGGGTTCTCAACAGGTGGCGCGAAAGTGGAAGATATTCGCTTGATGCGTGAAACGGTTGGTCCAGAAATGGGCGTCAAAGCTTCAGGAGGTATCCACAATGAAGCAGAAGCCATTGCGATGATCGAAGCCGGTGCAACACGAATCGGTACAAGTGCTGGTGTGTCAATCATGTCCGGTTCAACTGGCGAAGGCTATTAATATTCTAAGGAGAAAAAGATGTCAGAAATCAAACAAGAATGGATCGCTATCGCTATCGACGCTTTGGATAAAGCGTATGTGCCTTATTCCAAATTTCCAGTAGGTGCTTGTTTAGTGACAGCATCTGGGAAAACCTATCAAGGATTGAATATCGAAAATGCGTCATTTGGCTTAACGAATTGCGCAGAACGTACTGCGTTTTTTAAAGCAGTATCTGAAAAAGAAATGGACTTTACACATCTAGTCGTTGCAGGTCATACACCTGAGCCGATTTCTCCATGTGGTGCTTGTCGCCAAGTAATGGCAGAATTTTGTGACCCAGAGATGCCAGTCACGTTGGTTGGCGACAATGGTGTGGCGAAAACGATGACGGTAAGAGAGTTATTACCTTACGCATTTTCAGAAAAAGATTTATAAATTATGTTCAATTCAGTCAGCTGACTGTTGAAAAAACAACTACTTTTAGGGGGCTTTACAGAAATGAAAAAAGCAAAATTATTTGGTTTAGGTGCTATCGCACTATCAGCAGGCTTACTTTTAAGCGCATGCGGTAACGGCGGTTCAGATTCTACTGATTCAACCGGTGGAAACAGTGCATCAGGAACAGCAACTGCAGCATTGATTACAGATACAGGTGGCGTCGACGACCGTTCATTCAACCAGTCAGCTTGGGAAGGGTTAGAAGATTGGGGTAAAGAGCAAGGCTTGTCACGTGGAAACGATGGCTTCCAATATTTCCAATCTGCCAATGAATCAGACTATATCCCAAATATCGATCAAGCGTTAAACGCTGGCTTCAAAACAATTTTTGGGATTGGGTTTAAATTGAAACCTGCAATCGAAGAACAAGCAACAAGTAACCCTGAAACAAACTTTGCAATCATTGATGATGTGATCGAAGGAAAAGACAACGTCGTTTCAGCAACATTCAAAGATAACGAAGCTTCTTATCTTGCTGGAGTTGCAGCAGCTTACACAACTGAAACAAATGTGGTTGGATTTATCGGTGGTGTTAAAGGTGAAGTAATCGACCGTTTTGAAGCTGGTTTTAATGCCGGAGTTAAAGCAGGTGCTGAAGCGTTGAACAAAGAAATCGAAGTATTGAACCAATATGCAGGTGATTTCTCAGCTCCAGATAAAGGACGTTCAATCGCACAAGGTATGTACGCACAAAATGCTGACATCATTTTCCATGCTTCAGGTGGTACAGGTAACGGTGTCTTCCAAGAAGCAAAATCATTAAATGAATCAGGCGACAAAACAGTTTGGGTAATCGGTGTTGACCGTGACCAATCTGACGAAGGAAACTACACATTGAATGGTGAAGACAAAAACTTCACATTGACATCAACACTTAAAGGTGTAGGAACAGTTGTAAAAGATTTAGCTCAACAATCAGCAGACGGTAACTTCCCTGGTGGCGAACACACTGTTTATGGTTTGAAAGAAGATGGTGTTGGTATCACTGAAGGCCAACTTTCTGATGAAGCGAAAAAAGCAGTAGATGAAGCAAAAGAAAAAATCATTTCAGGTGATATCGAAGTTCCTGAAACTCCTGAAAGCTAATAAATACCATTTCTATAGCCTTGTTGGACAATTGTTTAACAGGGCTATCGTTTAGTTATCTACTTAATGTTGTTTTTTTATGCAAGTTGCTAGGTACCCCGATTTGGATAAGGGAACAACTTGTAACAAGTAGCTTAGCTCCTTGGATTTTGGTTACTCGATGAGCGACGTTTTGTGAACGATCGTCATCGTCCCTTTTATTTTTTAAACAATGTCGTCTGGATATAAATTGTTAGGATGTGAAAAATGTGGATCAAGAAAATATTGTCATCGAAATGCGAAATATCACGAAACAATTCGGTACTTTCAAAGCAAATGACAACATCAACCTTCAAGTGAAAGCAGGAGAAATCCATGCCTTGCTTGGTGAAAATGGTGCAGGTAAATCAACGTTAATGAATGTTTTATCCGGTCTTTTAGAGCCAACATCAGGTGAGATTTTGATGCACGGCAAAGAAGTAAACATCACGAGCCCGACGAAAGCCAATCAATTAGGGATCGGAATGGTGCATCAACACTTTATGTTAGTCGATGCATTCACAGTAACAGAAAATATCGTACTAGGTAGTGAGCCAAGTACAGGCGGTATCTTGAACCGCAAGAAAGCCCGTGAAGAAATCAAACGATTATCTGAACAATACGGCTTAGCAGTGAATCCGGATGCGTACGTTCGTGATATTTCTGTCGGTATGGAACAACGTGTGGAGATTTTAAAAACACTCTATCGTGGGGCAGATGTCTTGATCTTTGATGAGCCAACAGCCGTACTGACGCCGCAAGAAATCGATGAATTGATCGTGATCATGAAAGAGTTAGTCAAAGAAGGAAAGTCGATCATTTTGATCACACATAAATTAGATGAGATCAAAGCAGTTGCCGATCGTTGTACGGTCATTCGCCGTGGTCAAGGAATCGGAACGGTCAATGTGAAAGATGTTTCTTCGCAACAGTTAGCCGATATGATGGTCGGAAGAACCGTCTCATTCAAAACAATGAAAAAAGAAGCACGTCCACAAGAAGTGGTGCTTTCTGTTGAAAATCTTGTAGTTAAAGAAAACCGCGGATTAGAAGCAGTGAAAGATTTGAGTCTGGAAGTCCGAGCAGGTGAAGTCTTAGGTATTGCTGGAATCGATGGAAATGGACAATCGGAGTTGATCCAAGCGTTAACTGGTTTACGTAGAGTAGAAAGTGGAACGATTCGTTTGAAAGACGAAGAGATCACGAATAAAAAACCACGTAAAATCACTGAATCTGGGCTAGGACATGTGCCAGAAGATCGACATAAATATGGCTTGGTCCTTGATATGACTTTATCTGAAAATATTGCCATGCAAACCTACTATCAAAAACCGTATAGTAAAAATGGTCTGTTGAATTATGGTGTGATGAATGAACATGCGAGAGATTTAATCGATGAGTATGATGTGCGGACAACGAACGAATTAGTTCCAGCGAAAGCTTTATCTGGTGGGAACCAACAAAAAGCCATCATTGCACGTGAGATCGATCGTGACCCTGATCTACTGATCGTTGCGAATCCAACACGTGGATTAGATGTTGGTGCGATCGAGTTTATCCATAAACGTTTGATTGAGCAACGTGATAAGTTCAAAGCAGTTTTATTGGTTAGTTTTGAATTAGAAGAAATTTTAAATGTGTCCGATCGTATTGCGGTAATCCATCAAGGAAAAATCGTGGGGATCGTTGATCCAAAAGAAACATCTGAAAACGAGCTAGGTCTATTGATGGCGGGTTATACTTTAGAAGAAGCACGTAGAGAGTTAGAAAAGGTTGGTGACACACATGAATGATCGTAGCGAAAGGTTCCGTAATCTGCTAGTGCCTATATTTTCGGTTATTTTAGGGTTGATTCTAGGTGCTATTTTGATGGTTGCCTTTGGTTACCATCCAATCCAAGGATATTCTTCCATGTTGAATGCTTCGTTAGGTTCACAACGAAGTATCGGTGAAACATTAAGACAAGCAACACCTTTGATTTTTACAGCCTTAGGTTTTTCTGTTGCAAATTCAGCCGGATTCTTTAATATCGGGCTTTCTGGACAAGCACTTTGTGGTTGGATCATAAGCATTTGGACCGCATTAGCTTTTCCAGATCTACCAAAAATCATTCTCTTGCCAATGTGCGTGATTTTAGGTGCACTTGCAGGGGCAATGGCCGCAGCTATTCCAGGATTGTTACGTGCGTTCTTTGGAACAAGTGAAGTTATCGTAACAATCATGATGAATTATATTTTGCTCTATTTAAGTACGTATACACTTCATGAAATAATGCCTGAATCTTATCGTTCAAGTTTAGACTCTTCAAATATGATCAGTGAGAATGCTTCCTTACGTATTCCTTGGCTAACGCAGATGTTTGGAGGCTCTCGTGTGAATGGCGGACTCTTCTTGGCACTGATTGCGTTAGTGGTTGTATGGATCGTCATGAAGAAAACAACCTTAGGCTTTGAGATCCGTTCTGTTGGATTGAATCCATACGCCTCTGAATATGCGGGAATGAGTAGTAAACGAACAATTGTCTTATCCATGGTTATCTCTGGTGGACTAGCTGGACTAGGTGGTGTGGTCGAAGGACTAGGAACATACCAAAACTTCTTCGTTCAAACAACTTCATTATCCATCGGGTTTGACGGTATGGCCGTGTCATTATTAGGTTCTGGTTCTGCCATTGGGATTTTGTTATCTGCGCTATTATTCAGTGTCCTAAAAATCGGTGGATTAGGGATGCAGACCGGTGCTGGGGTACCGTTTGAAATCGTCAATGTATCGATTGCCTTGATCATCTTCTTCGTGGGGATCAACTTCTTGATTCGTTTCCTTATGGCGAAATTCTTCCAAGGGAAAAAACAAGAGGAAATCGTCGCAACGATTGAAACGAAACCAAATCATCAAAATCAAGAAGGAGGAGAGCTGTAATGTCAACAGTAGAACTGATTTCCTTGATCCTTACATCAACACTTGTTTATTCAACACCGTTGATTTTAACCTCCTTAGGCGGAACGTTTTCTGAACGAAGCGGGATCGTCAACGTTGGGTTAGAAGGCATCATGGTGATGGGGGCGTTTAGTGCGGTCGTCTTCAACTTGACGATGAGTGACACATTAGGCTCAATGACTCCTTGGATTGCTATTTTAGTCGGTGGTGTGGTTGGTGTTCTCTTTTCCTTGATCCATGCAGTCGCAACGATCAGCTTGCGCGCAGACCATATCATCAGCGGAACGGTCATCAATTTGATGGCACCTGCTTTAGGTGTATTTTTGATCAAAGCATGGTATGGTAAAGGACAAACAGACAATATCTCACAAAACTTAGGTTACTTTTCATTTCCTGGATTATCTGAGATTCCAGTGATTGGTCAAATTTTCTTTAGAAATACATTTTTACCAGCGTATTGTGCGATTTTAATTGCTGTTATCGCATGGTTCGTCATCTTCAAAACTAAATTTGGTTTACGTTTACGTTCTGTTGGGGAAAATCCTCAAGCTGCAGATACACTAGGGATCAATGTATATGCGATGCGCTATTCAGGTGTCTTGATTTCTGGTCTTCTTGGAGGAATGGGTGGAGCTGTTTTTGCTCAATCGATCTCTGGGAACTTTTCAGCAGGAACGATTGTCGGTCAAGGGTTCATCTCAATGGCTGCAATGATTTTTGGTAAGTGGAATCCACTAGGTGCGATGGGTGCATCCTTATTCTTTGGTTTTGCACAAAGTTTGAGTATCATCGGCGCGCAATTACCAGTGATTTCTTCAATCCCACCAGTTTTACTACAGATTGCGCCTTATCTATTAACAATTATCGTTTTAGTGGCGTTCTTAGGTAAAGCATCTGGACCAAAAGCCAACGGTAAGAATTATATAAAATCCAAATAATCGTTTAGTGATTAAAAAGGGCGGGTTACGGGAAGTTTTTTTCGGCTCGCCCTTTTTACTTTATAAAGAAAATAAATAGAAAGAAGGAATACTCATGTTTAAACGCGTACATTTGATCGTCATGGATTCAGTCGGAATCGGAGAAGCACCTGATGCTGAAAAATTCGGAGATAAAGGTTCGGATACATTAGGTCATATTGCTAAAGAAGCTGGGTTGACGATACCGAATTTGGAGCAACTTGGATTAGGAACGATTCGTCCTTTAGAAGGGGTCGAAGCAGTGCAAGATCATCAAGGGTATGCGACAAAATTGGAAGAAGTTTCTGTCGGCAAAGATACAATGACAGGACATTGGGAAATCATGGGCTTGAATATCAAAACACCATTTCGTGTTTTTCCAAACGGCTTCCCTGATGAATTATTGAAGAAAATCGAAGACTTCTCTGGACGTAAAATTGTTTGTAACGAACCTTATAGCGGAACAGCAGTCATTGACGACTTTGGTGAACATCAAATGAAAACCGGCGACTTGATCGTTTATACGTCAGCTGATCCAGTGTTACAAATTGCTGCACATGAGGAAATTATTCCTTTAGAAGAACTTTATCGGATTTGCGAATATGTTCGTGAAATTACAAAAGATGATCCTTATATGATCGGTCGGATCATTGCCCGTCCATATCTTGGTGAGCCAGGTAACTTTACGCGAACAAGCAACCGTCACGATTACGCATTAGATCCATTTGGACATACGGTTTTAGACTCATTGAAAGAAGCCGGCAAAGATGTTATTGCAGTCGGTAAGATCAATGATATTTTCAATGGTCAAGGCATCACCGATTCTGTTCGTACGAAAAGCAATATGGACGGTGTGGATCAATTATTGAATGTCATGAAACAAGACTTCACTGGGTTGAGTTTTACAAACTTAGTCGATTTTGATGCGTTATACGGTCATCGTCGTGATGTGGTTGGTTATGCGCGTGCCATTGAAGATTTTGATTTGCGTATTCCAGAATTATTAGATGCAATGGCTGATGATGATCTATTATTGATCACCGCTGACCATGGGAATGATCCAACTTTCACTGGTACCGACCATACTCGCGAATATGTGCCATTACTTGCTTATAGTAAACAAATGAGTGGGCAAGGTAGTTTATCACAAGGTTATTATGCGGATATCTCTGCAACGATTGCCGAAAACTTTGACGTAGCAGCTACTGAAAATGGCGAAAGCTTTTTAAAACTATTGAAATAACGACGTGCATCATCCATCAATGAATCATCATTGGCTTTATTATGTAAGATAGAATAATCAAAATTTTATATATAGGAGAAAAACAATGAAATTAAATGAGATGTTACAAGAGACGACTGCGTTTATCAAAAGCAAAGGTGTCGGAACGATCGATTTTGGCATGATCTTAGGTTCAGGTTTAGGTGAATTAGCAGAGGAGATCGAAGAAGCAATCGTGATTCCTTATGATAAGATTCCGTTCTTCCCAACTTCGACAGTTGTTGGACATGCAGGTCAACTTGTTTACGGAACGCTTTCAGGCAAAAAAGTATTGGCGATGCAAGGACGTTTCCATTTTTATGAAGGTCATTCGATGCAAACAGTCACTTATCCTGTACGAGTGATGGCTGCGTTAGGCGCGCATTCAGTTGTTGTGACCAATGCGTGTGGTGGCGTGAATAAATCATTTGCACCAGGTGATTTGATGCTGATCACGGATCATATCAACTTTACAGGTCAAAATCCATTGATTGGACCTAATGATGAAGAAATGGGTCCTCGTTTCCCTGATATGAGTGAAGCTTACACAAAAGCGTATCGTGAAATGGCAAAAGCAGTAGCAACATCATTAGACGTAGAATTAAAAGAAGGCGTGTATATGGGCTATTCCGGTCCAACTTATGAAACACCCGCTGAGATTCGTATGTCTCGCGTGATGGGAGCAGATGCAGTGGGCATGTCGACTGTACCAGAAGTCATTGTTGCAGCTCATAGCGGGTTGAAGGTCTTAGGAATCTCTTGTATCACCAACTTGGCTGCTGGTATGCAAGCAAACTTGAATCACGAAGAAGTCGTTGAAACAACTGAGAGAGTCAAACAAACATTTAAATCATTGATCAAAGAAACACTTTCTTTACTATAAAAAATTGATTGAGAGGTCTGGAAATGAGTGTTCATATTGAAGCAAAACCAGGAGAGATCGCAGACAAGATTTTACTTCCTGGCGATCCACTGAGAGCGAAGTATATTGCAGAAACTTTTTTAGAGAATCCCGTTTGCTATAACCAAGTACGCGGTATGCTTGGTTATACTGGAACGTATAAAGGCGAAAGAGTCTCTGTTCAAGGAACAGGAATGGGGATGCCTTCAGCGATGATCTATGCGCATGAGTTGGTCAATTCTTATGACGTAAAAAAATTGATTCGTGTTGGCACGTGCGGTGCCTTGTCAAAAGACGTACACGTTCGCGACTTGGTGTTAGCGCAAGGAGCTGCGACTAGTTCTTCCATGATTGAGAAGGATTTCAACGCGTTCCACTTTCCACCAATCTGTGATTTTGACTTGTTGTTAAAAGCATACGAAGTAGCGAAAGAAAAGGGTTTTACTACACACGTCGGCAATGTACTATCAGAAGATTCTTTCTACAAAGACGATTTGACAGAAACATTCAAGTTAGCAGAACTTGGTGTGATGGGCGTGGAAATGGAAGCTGCTGCGTTGTATTATCTAGGTGCAAAATACCACGTGCAGACACTAGCAATCATGACGGTCAGTGACCATCTGATCACGGGTGAAGAAACAACTGCCAGCGAACGTCAGACAACATTCAATGACATGATTGAAGTAGGATTGGAAACGGCGATTCAAGGATAAAGTAATAATTAAACAGCAAGAAAGTGTGACTGCCTAAACTTCTATTAATAGAAAATTGGCAGTCACATTTTTTCGCAGAAACTATCTCACATAACCTGAAATCAATGGCAACCGTTGTTTCAGTTACTTCGAGAGTCCTTCTAAAGTCAACCATTTGAATGTCTAAAATGTGAATCGACATCCCTTCAATTGCAGACGAATGGCACAATCTTAATCAAATAAAAAAGAACAGAAAGAAGCGAGTTACGCTCTTTCTGTTCCGAACTAGGCCACCAACAGGATGTGACAAATGAGTCTCATATTGATGGTGGCTTCCCATGATCCTTCAATTGCTCATGTGGTATGGTAACATCAACTAAAAATTTATTTTAAACCAAATCTGCTTCAAGAGTATATGATTCAATCATTACTCTTCCTGGCACGTAAATTCCTGGGGTTCCTGGTGCTCTATAAACTCGGATAACTTGTCCTCTTCTCCCAGCAATAGCTCGTCGTACTTGAACCGTATTACCAATTCCTCTAGTAGAGGCTCCGAAAGTTCTACCGTTGAAAGTTTCAAATAGATACTGTCCATCAAGAGTAACAACGAATCTTTGTGTACTATCGTAAAGTTCAGATGCTAATGTGAAATAAATATGAGGCACATTGTTTTCTAGTCCAGTTGATAATAACCGAGTTTCTGTTACGCCTGTTTCCACTTGGATATTGTCATATTTCGCCCAACCAGTCCATGTAGAGGCAAAGCGCACAAGGTATGTATTTTCAGCGTCTGGAGTCGTAAAGGTAAGTTTGCCACGTTCCCAGTCCTCATTATTATGTTCAACGCGCTCTAATACATCAAAACCGACACCATGATTCATGATCCCTAATTCAACACGTCCTGGTGCTGATTCGCTTGCTGCAACATCATAACTGAATGTATACGTTGTATTTGGTTTTAGAGTGACATACTGATGAACGTTTTCACCATTTGTTGCTAAAGCAAAGTTATTTCCATTAACGGTTTGAAGTGTGGGATTATTTGAATCTGGGTCACTAACGATCCAACGATCAAACCCGTCATTAAAGTCACCATTATGGATATACAATTGTTGCTCAATGGCCTGTTTGCTTGTACTAACGATGTCAGTTGTTGATAGACTTGTTGCGAATGTCGAAACTGGCCCTCCTAGACTTAAAACTACCATTCCTGCTGCCATCATTTTCTTGAAATTGTTTGTAATCATCTTGTATCTCCTCACTATATATATTTTTTTATTTTGTATTTTCTATGTAAGATTCAAATGCGATCATCTCTTTGTATCTTACAAATTAATCATAACCGAGAAAATAGCGACTGTGTAAACGCTTTTTTCTCGATAACGTTGATTATTAGAAAAAAATGATAAAATAAAAAGAGTTATAAGGTTGATTTTTATCTAAATTTCATTTATTAGTAACATAAGAAAAGATGGAGAGTTGTGGTGATAGCTCATACAAATGAAAATTTTCTCTTGGAAACAGGATAAAAGAATGAAATTCAAATAAGTTTCTACAAAAAATGTTCGCTCCACAACTGAATGATTGTCTGACATCTTGCTATGCAAAAAAAGGAAGAGGTATAATGAAAAGCAATAGGTCATGCTTTGAGATAATTGAGAAAGTGATGATGAAAATAATAAAGAGTACTTTTACATGGCAAATTGATAAATTGGAAGGGAGATACCAAAAGATATTGTTTATTTAATAAACATAAGCATTGTATGTTGGGAATGCGATAAGAAAGAGAATTACAGTGTTTTAACTATCTAAGCGAATACTGCTTGCTTTTTCAGGAGTCGGTGAGAAGGGGGACAAGATGATTCATAGTTCTATTAATTGGTGGTCAAGGTGAAGATAGATCATATGCGGCTAACTCTAATAAAAAGTATCATCCTAACTGTCTGGATAACCATTTTTTGTATAACAAACTTTGGAATAATAAGAAGTAAGACCATTCTCATACTATTAGAAAATAACCAATTGGGTCTAAATCTGATAATGATTTTATTTATTTACTTACTTTGCATGCCCGAATTAAATCGAGCATTACAAGGTATGAATCTGTCAATGATGAAACAAGTAGGATTCACTTTGCTACTTTTGTTAGTGACGAATTTTATATATATGGTACTTGTATTTGGCAGTTTTGAAGTAGTCTCACAAAATTACGATAGTGTTGTTCTATTTTCTGTCATAGTGATTGCCCCAATAAGAGAAGAATTAGTGTACCGTTACCTATTTTTGAGTATAACTGATTCTAATTGGTTAAAATTAGTGTATGGGCTGGTTTCAACAGGATTCTTTTTCTATGGGCATAGCTTTACATATGGTGGAAATCTATACGCAATGACTCAAGTTCTATTTTTGACTTTAGCTACAACCTATCTATACGTGAAAACCAACAATATATTACCTGCTATTATGTTACATAGCTCATATAATCTATTTCTCCTCTCGCTATCTATTGCCCAATAAAAAGCCCAACCTAGAAAGAATAGCTAGGCTGGACTGTTAGTAAAATGTCTTACATAACGAATAAGGTATACAGAACTAATTGGAGTCTACTATATTTTGTCTCCTTGCCTCGCTTTATCTTGTAATAGTAATAGCTGTATGGTGCGAAGAGATAAACTACCACTATTAAAATCGTTCCTAAGATCATAGCTTTTGAAAAAGGAGTTGCTCAGAATTTGTCCATTGTTCATGCGCAATTGGTGTGACAGGGAATAAACCAAACGTTCTTTTTTCTCTCCATGCTACGCCTTCCCTCTTAATTTATTCAAACAGTACTTACTATTATGATCATTAGTTATTATGTAAATTGATGTCACTCGCATTAGATAGCTAAGACTGCCGTCTATCCAATATCTAAAAAAACAGCCCCTTCATCTCTTACAATAAGTAGGAAAGGATGGGGCTGTCTTGTTTATAATAGAGTGTCTATTATAAGTAGTATTTTTTGATGACAGTCAAGTCGTCGTTTAATTCATAAACAAGTGGTTGACCTGTTGGAATTTCAAGATCCATGATGTCTTCATCAGAGATTCCTTCGATGTGTTTTGCTAATGCACGTAAAGAGTTACCATGTGCAGCAACTAAGACAGTTTTGTTGTCTAACAAAGCTGGTGCAATTTCGTCTTGCCAGAATGGCAATGCGCGTTCTAAAGTAACTTTCAAGTTTTCTCCACCAGGTACGTCGCGTTTGTCTAACATTGCATAACGACGATCGTTTGCTGCTGAACCTTCATCAGTTGCTTCCATTAATGGAGGAAGAGTGTCATATGAACGACGCCAGATGTGAACTTGTTCGTCACCGTATTTTTCTGCTGTTTCTTTTTTATTTAATCCTTGTAATTTACCATAATGACGTTCGTTCAAGCGCCATGATTTGATTTGTGGTACCCAAAGTTGATCTGAGTATTCTAAAATCAAGTTACAAGTTTTGATGGCACGAGTTAATACAGAAGTATAAGCAACATCAAATTCGATTCCAGCTTCTTTGATTTTACGTCCGCCTTCTTTTGCTTCTTCGATTCCTTCTGGTGCTAGGTTTACATCTGCCCAACCAGTAAATTGGTTCAATGCATTCCATTCGCTAAGACCGTGACGAGAAAAAACTAATTTTGGCATGTTTAACTCTCCTTTAAAATAAGTGTTATTTCTGAAAATTTCAGTTCTGCCTTATTGTACAATGTTTTTCATAAGATTTCCATTGTAAAATGAAAGCTGTTTGTTTAAAAGACCACAGACGAACTAAAAAAAAGGCTGTAAACAAGCGTTATTACAGAGCTTTCACTCAAAAAACTTGTTTGACAACCTTTTTATCTATTAAGTAAAATAATTTCTGTTTGTTAAGTGTGGGTTCTTTCGATCAATTATTGAAATCAACGGGTTTATACTTGCTAATTAATTGAATAATTGCTGAAGCTCTTTTTCAGGTAGGTTGATATATTTGTAGCAAGTACCGACTGAAACTCCACATTTTGAAGAAATAAATTGGATCGTTTCTTTCTTTTCATAGTAGAGACGACGAATTTTTTTGATTGTTTTGGCATCGATTTTTGGTCGTCCGCCGATTTTTCCTTTTTTACGTGCTTCATCTAATCCGATCAGCGTGCGTTCTTTGATCAATGCACACTCCATCTCAGCTAATCCTTCCATTAATTGGAAGTAGACCGTCCCCATAGGTTCGCGAGTATCGATTTTTTCTGTGATGCTGACTAGATGTAACCCACGGTCTTTAAATAATTTCGTGAATTCTGTTAGTTGTCTTGTCGATTTTCCTAGATGATGAAGCTGGCAAATCACTAATGTATCGCCTTGCTCCATTTTTTCGATGACTTTTTCTAAACAAATGGCGTCAGATAAACTGTCTTTTTGACCATACGTTTCGTGAAAAATTTCGTGACAACCAAAATCAGAGAGTTTTTGCATTTGAGCCGTCAAATCGACATCATTGATAGTTGTACGTGCATAACCGATAATCTTCATGGTGATTCCTTTCTAGCAAAGTTTTCTAAGTGTTTGAGACAAGTAAAAATGTAGCATAAAGTAACTGAAAAAGATAGTTTTTTTAGGCATTTTCAACGAATCTCTTTCGCATTATTTTTGAAAGGGAGTATCGAGTACAGACACGCCATTTTCAGAGGCAACGACAACCTTTGAAACCATATTTAAAAACAAGCCGTGTTCGACGACACCGACTAATTGATCCAAATAAGTCGCTAATTTTTCGGGATCCTCGATTCGTTCTAAATGAAGGTCAATAATATAATGCCCACTATCTGTTACGACGGTCTCCCCAGTTTCTGTGTGACGTAATACAGGCTGATAGTTTTTTTCTTCAAAAAGACGCATCAGTTGTTGAGAACCATAAGGGATGACTTCGACAGGGAGTGGAAAGCGCCCTAGTTGATCCACCATTTTTGATCCATCGACGATCCAGATCGTTTGTTTTGAATAAGATGCAACAATCTTTTCAAATAAAAGAGCAGCACCGCCACCTTTGATTCCCTGAAAATCGGCACTGATTTCATCGGCACCATCGATCGTCAAATCGACGACTGGGACTTCATCAATACTTTTCAAAGGGATACCTAAGCTTTCTGCTTGTGCTTTTGTACCGCTAGAAGTAGTGACACCAGTGATTTTCAATCCTTCTTCGCGCATGCGTCGGCCAATTTCTTCTACCATATAATAGGCAGTAGAACCAGTTCCAAGTCCAACGATCATGCCATCTTCAACAAATTCTGCCGCTTTAATGCCTACTAATTGCTTTAAGTTCATTTCTATCCCTCCAGCATTTTTATAGCTCTTTAACTGCTATTTTATCTTGATTTAATCGAAAAAGATAGGGAGCATAACACAATTTTTATAGGATCGAAAAAAATGTATATGTTTGGTTGACATTCTTTTTTATCCGTGATATTCTAACCAAGGTGCTTTATCTACAGGTCTCTGTTAAGAGACGTGCTGACTGTTTATCAAAGCATATTTGATAAAGATGCATAACTGCATTTATTTTTTATCGCAAAAAAAGAACCACCTGGATGTGTGGAACTAGATGTGAATCGTGGGAAGGAGGAACTAGGAATGCCTACAATTAACCAATTAGTACGTAAACCTCGTAAATCAAAGGTGGAAAAATCTAATTCACCTGCTTTGAACAAAGGATATAACAGCTTTAAGAAAACTCAAACAAACGTGAACTCTCCTCAAAAACGTGGGGTAGCTACACGTGTGGGAACAATGACACCTAAAAAACCGAACTCAGCTTTACGTAAATATGCTCGTGTTCGTTTGTCAAACTTAATTGAAGTTACTGCTTATATCCCAGGGATTGGTCACAATTTACAAGAGCATAGCGTGGTACTATTACGCGGTGGACGTGTAAAAGACTTACCAGGGGTACGTTATCATATCGTTCGTGGTGCACTAGATACTGCTGGTGTGAACGACCGTAAACAAAGCCGTTCTAAATACGGTACGAAAAGACCTAAAGCTTAATTTTAATTATTTACTACAAATGAAAATCGAACCTACTATATAATAGTCGTTCGATCAACTATGAAGAATATTTCGGAAGGAGGAGTTACGGATGCCACGTAAAGGTCCTGTTGCAAAACGTGATGTTTTACCAGATCCTATTTATAACTCAAAATTAGTAACTCGCTTGATCAACCGTGTAATGGTTGATGGAAAACGCGGTGTTGCTGCTAATATTATCTATAATGCCTTTGATTTGATCAAAGAATCTACAGGTAACGATCCATTAGAAGTGTTTGAACAAGCAATGAACAATGTTATGCCTGTTCTTGAAGTTAAAGCACGTCGTGTTGGGGGTTCAAACTATCAAGTACCAGTTGAAGTTCGCCCTGAACGTCGTACGACTTTAGCGCTACGTTGGGTAGTTAACTACGCTCGCTTGCGCGGTGAACACACAATGGAAGAACGCTTAGCGAAAGAAATCATGGACGCTGCAAACAATACTGGAGCTTCTGTTAAAAAACGCGAAGACACACACAAAATGGCAGACGCGAACCGCGCATTTGCTCATTATCGTTGGTAAGATCCTCTCTGTCTGTCGGCTAACCCCACAGCAGAAAGTCAATTTACAATCGATTTAAACAAAGAGAGGAGTAAGAAAATGGCAAGAGAATTTTCGCTAGAAAAAACTCGTAATATTGGTATCATGGCTCACGTTGATGCAGGTAAAACTACAACAACAGAGCGTATCTTGTACTATACTGGTAAAATCCATAAAATCGGTGAAACTCACGAAGGAGCTTCACAGATGGACTGGATGGAACAAGAACAAGAACGTGGTATCACGATTACATCTGCTGCCACTACTGCGCAGTGGAAAGGTTACCGCGTAAATATCATCGATACACCAGGACACGTAGACTTCACAATTGAAGTTCAACGTTCTCTACGTGTATTGGATGGTGCTGTAACTGTACTTGATGCACAATCAGGTGTTGAACCTCAAACTGAAACTGTTTGGCGTCAAGCAACTGAGTACCGAGTACCTCGTATCGTATTCTGTAACAAAATGGATAAAATCGGTGCAGACTTCTTATACTCAGTAAAATCATTGCACGATCGCTTACAAGCGAACGCGCATCCAATCCAATTGCCAATCGGTTCTGAAGATAACTTCACAGGTATCATTGACTTGGTAACGATGAAAGCAGAGATCTACACAAACGATCTAGGCACAGACATCCAAGAAACTGAAATCCCTGAAGAATATGCAGAACAAGCACAAGAATGGCGTGAAAAATTAGTCGAAGCTGTTGCTGAAACAGACGAAGAACTAATGATGAAATATCTTGAAGGTGAAGAAATCACTCAAGAAGAATTGATTGCCGGTATCCGCCGTGCAACAATCAACGTTGAGTTCTTCCCTGTGTTAGCTGGTTCAGCATTCAAGAATAAAGGGGTCCAATTGATGTTGGATGCTGTTCTTGATTACTTGCCATCACCACTAGATATCGAAGCAATCAAAGGTATTGACTCAAAAACAGACGAAGAAACAACTCGTCCTGCAGATGACGAAGCTCCTTTTGCTTCATTAGCATTTAAAGTAATGACTGACCCATTCGTAGGTCGTCTAACTTTCTTCCGTGTCTACTCTGGTGTCCTTGAAAGTGGTTCATACGTATTGAACGCATCAAAAGGCAAAAAAGAGCGTATCGGTCGTATTCTACAAATGCACGCAAACACACGTCAAGAAATCGACAAAGTGTATTCAGGTGATATCGCCGCTGCTGTTGGATTGAAAGATACTACAACAGGGGACACATTGTGTGCGTTAGATGCACCAGTTATCCTTGAATCAATCGAATTCCCAGAACCAGTTATCCAAGTCGCTGTTGAGCCTAAATCAAAAGCTGACCAAGATAAAATGGGTGTTGCGTTGCAAAAACTTGCAGAAGAAGATCCTTCATTCCGTGTTGAAACAAACGTTGAAACAGGTGAAACAGTTATCTCAGGTATGGGTGAGTTGCACTTGGACGTATTAGTAGACCGTATGAAACGCGAATTTAAAGTTGAAGCAAACGTTGGTGCGCCTCAAGTTTCTTACCGCGAAACATTCCGTGAAGCAACAAAAGCGGAAGGTAAATTCGTACGTCAGTCTGGTGGTAAAGGTCAATACGGTCACGTATGGGTTGAATTTACACCAAACGAAGAAGGAAAAGGCTTCGAATTCGAAAACGCAATCGTTGGTGGTGTGGTTCCACGTGAATACATCCCAGCAGTTGAAAAAGGATTAGAAGAATCAATGAATAACGGTGTTCTTGCTGGATACCCATTAGTGGATATCAAAGCAAAACTTTACGATGGTTCATACCATGACGTCGATTCAAATGAAACAGCGTTCCGTGTTGCTGCATCAATGGCTCTAAGAGCTGCTGCAAAACACGCACGTCCTGTGATCCTTGAACCAATGATGAAAGTTACGATTACTGTACCAGAAGATTACTTAGGTGATATCATGGGACACGTAACAAGCCGACGCGGACGTGTTGAAGGAATGGAAGCACACGGTAATTCACAAATCGTTAATGCAATCGTTCCATTGGCAGAAATGTTCGGATACGCGACTACATTGCGTTCAGCAACTCAAGGTCGTGGTACATTCATGATGGTATTTGACCACTACGAAGACGTACCGAAATCTGTTCAAGAAGAAATCATTAAGAAAAACGGCGGAAAAGCTGAATAATTTCTTAAAGCAAGGTAGTCTCGTGAAGAGATTTATCTAGAGACTGTATTTTTTATGCAGTTTCGTGTAAAATAACTTTTGATGATACGGGCATGTGATCGGCAATTTTGTCTATCACATACCTATCAGACAAATAAAAATTAAACTGTAATTTTAGGGAGGATATTTTAAAATGGCAAAAGAAAAATTTGACCGTTCGAAACCACACGTTAACATTGGTACTATCGGACACGTTGACCATGGTAAAACAACTTTAACAGCTGCAATCACAACTGTACTATCTAAGAAAAACGGCGGCCAAGCAATGGCTTACGATCAAATCGATGGTGCTCCTGAAGAACGCGAACGCGGAATCACTATTTCAACAGCTCACGTTGAGTACGAAACTGACGCACGTCACTATGCTCACGTTGACTGCCCAGGACACGCGGACTACGTTAAAAACATGATCACTGGTGCTGCTCAAATGGACGGAGCAATCTTAGTTGTTTCTGCTGCTGACGGCCCTATGCCTCAAACTCGTGAACACATCCTATTATCTCGTCAAGTTGGTGTACCATACATCGTTGTATTCTTGAACAAAGTAGATATGGTTGATGACGAAGAATTACTTGAATTAGTTGAAATGGAAGTTCGTGACCTATTAACAGAATACGAATTCCCTGGTGACGATGTTCCTGTAATCGCTGGTTCAGCTTTAAGAGCTTTAGAAGGCGACGCTTCATACGAAGAAAAAATTCTTGAATTGATGGCTGCAGTTGACGAATATATCCCAACTCCAGAACGTGATAACGACAAACCATTCATGATGCCAGTTGAGGACGTATTCTCAATCACTGGTCGTGGTACTGTTGCTACAGGACGTGTTGAACGTGGACAAGTTCGTGTTGGTGACGTTATCGATATCGTTGGTATCGCAGAAGAAACAGCTCAAACAACTGTAACTGGTGTTGAAATGTTCCGTAAATTATTAGACTACGCTGAAGCAGGCGATAACATTGGTGCGTTACTACGTGGTGTTTCACGTGAAGACATCCAACGTGGTCAAGTTTTAGCTAAACCAGGTACAATCACACCTCATACAAAATTCTCTGCAGAAGTATACGTGTTGACTAAAGAAGAAGGTGGACGTCATACTCCATTCTTCACTAACTACCGTCCACAATTCTACTTCCGTACGACTGACGTAACTGGTGTTGTTGAATTACCAGAAGGAACTGAAATGGTTATGCCTGGCGACAACGTAACAATGGAAGTTGAATTAATCCACCCAATCGCTATCGAAAACGGTACTAAATTCTCAATCCGTGAAGGCGGACGTACAGTTGGTGCCGGTGTCGTTACAGAAATCAAAGCTTAATTCATTTTAAGCCTAACAAAGTAACATTTATTCGGACGTTGAAGTTCGAGGTAAGGATCTTGATCCTTTGCCTCGAACTTTTTTTATTTGAGCAAACGATTCGTTAGGAGAGAGGCTATGAAATTGGGGGATATCCAAAAATATTCTTAATATGTAGTGAATTTTCTTTTTTATCTAAATAGGTGAATGAAAATCGGAAGGAAAACAACAAATCCTCCTATAAATAGAGAAGAATTTCTCGTTTTTTAGCTAAATGAAAACTTATGAAAATAAATTGTTTTTTACAGCAAAAAAACCTTGCGTTGTGAATTTAGATATATTATAATGACAAAGGTGCGTTTACCTTAGGTGAATGGCACAGACGAAATCAAAATGATTTTGTCGGCTAAGAAACGAGAGGTTGCGACACGCCCGGACGCTTTGCCACGAACGAGCGTGACGGAAATTTTCGTGGAGCTATGTCTACTTTTCAAAATAGGCGAAGGAGGGAACAAGATGGCAAAACAAAAAATTCGTATCCGTTTAAAAGCGTATGAACACCGTATTTTAGATCAATCAGCGGATAAAATCGTGGAAACTGCAAAAAGAACTGGAGCTGGCGTTTCTGGTCCAATTCCATTACCAACTGAACGCAGTCTTTACACAGTTATTCGTGCGACTCACAAATACAAAGATTCACGCGAACAATTCGAAATGCGTACACACAAACGTCTTATCGACATTGTGAACCCAACACCAAAAACAGTTGATGCTTTAATGAAGCTTGACTTACCATCAGGTGTTAACATCGAAATCAAACTATAAAAACTAAACTAATAATAATGGAGGTGTACTCATGACCAAAGGAATCTTAGGGAAAAAAGTGGGAATGACACAAATCTTCACTGAATCTGGCGAATTAATTCCAGTTACTGTTGTAGAAGCTACGCCAAACGTAGTACTACAAGTAAAAACAATGGAAACTGATGGCTACGAAGCTATTCAAGTTGGTTACCAAGACAAACGTGAAGTTTTATCAAACAAACCTGCGAAAGGTCATGTTGCAAAAGCAAACACGGCTCCTAAGCGCTTCATTCGTGAATTCAAAAATGTTGAGCTAGGAGAATATGAAGTAGGAAAAGAAATTACAGTTGATGTTTTCCAAGCAGGAGACATTATTGATGTAACAGGTACTACGAAAGGTAAAGGATTCCAAGGGGTTATCAAACGTCACGGCCAAAGCCGCGGACCAATGGCTCACGGTTCTCGCTACCATCGTCGTCCTGGGTCAATGGGTCCAGTTGCACCTAACCGTGTATTCAAAAACAAACGTCTTGCTGGCCGTATGGGTGGCAACCGCGTAACTATCCAAAACTTGGAAGTTGTACGTGTAGATGCTGAAAGAAACGTAATCTTGATCAAAGGTAACGTTCCTGGAGCGAAAAAATCATTAATCACTATCAAATCAGCTGTGAAAGCTAAATAATAGTAGGAAGAAAGGAGGAACTAAGGAATGCCGAATGTAGCATTATTCAAACAAGATGGAAGCCAAAAAGGTGAAATCACTCTTAACGAAGAAATCTTCGGAATTGAACCAAATGAAAGTGTTGTTTACGACGCAATCGTTATGCAACGCGCATCATTAAGACAAGGAACACATGCGGTTAAAAACCGTAGCGCTGTTCGAGGCGGTGGCCGTAAACCATGGCGTCAAAAAGGAACTGGTCGTGCTCGTCAAGGATCAATCCGTTCACCGCAATGGCGTGGAGGTGGCGTAGTCTTCGGACCAACACCACGTTCTTACAGCTACAAACTTCCTAAAAAAGTTCGTCGTTTAGCAATGAAATCTGTATTGTCAGAAAAAGTTGCTGAAAACAACTTGGTAGCAATCGAAGGATTAAGCTTTGATGCACCAAAAACAAAAGAATTCAAAGAAGTTCTTGCTAAATTATCTATTGACTCTAAAGTATTGGTTGTACTAGAACCTGGTAACGACTTTGCAGCTTTATCTGCACGTAACTTATCAAACGTTTCTGTAGTAACTTCTGACAACGTTAGCGTTCTAGATGTTGTATCAAATACAAAAGTTTTAGCAACACAAACTGCTCTTACTCAAATTGAGGAGGTGCTTGCATAATGAACTTACTAGACGTAATCAAACGCCCAGTGATCACTGAGAAATCAATGCTTGCCATGGATGACAAGAAATATACTTTCGAAGTAGACACTCGCGCAAACAAAACTTTAGTAAAACAAGCGGTTGAAGCTGCTTTTGACGTGAAAGTCAAAAACGTGAACATCGTGAACGTACGTGCGAAATTCAAACGTATGGGCAAATATGCAGGATATACAAAAAAACGTCGCAAAGCGATCGTTACATTGACTGAAGATTCAAAAGAAATCCAATTATTCGAAGCTGCTGAATAAGCAACACTCGATAACTGATTAAATTAGGAGGGGAAAACGTGGCGATTAAAAAGTACAAACCTACCACAAATGGCCGTCGTAACATGACAGGTTCTGATTTTGCTGAAATCACAACATCAACACCTGAAAAAACATTGTTACAGCCATTGAAAAACCATGCTGGACGTAATAACAACGGCCGCATCACTGTACGTCATCAAGGTGGCGGACACAAACGCCAATACCGCGTGATCGATTTCAAACGTAACAAAGACAACGTTGTTGCTACTGTTCAAACGATCGAATATGATCCAAACCGTTCAGCTAACATCGCGTTAGTACATTATGAAGATGGAGTGAAAGCTTACATCTTAGCACCAAAAGGACTACAAGTTGGAATGAAACTTGTTTCAGGTCCTGAAGCAGATATCAAAGTCGGAAATGCTCTTCCTTTAGAAAACATTCCAGTTGGTACTGTGATCCACAATATTGAAATGAAACCTGGTAAAGGTGGACAATTGATCCGTTCTGCTGGTACAAGTGCTCAAGTACTTGGTAAAGAAGGCAAATACGTATTGATCCGCTTGAACTCTGGTGAAGTTCGCATGATCTTAGCTGCATGCCGTGCAACAATCGGTTCTGTAGGTAACGAACAACACGAACTTATCAATATTGGTAAAGCTGGCCGCTCTCGTTGGATGCGTAAACGCCCAACTGTACGTGGTAGCGTAATGAACCCTAACGATCACCCACACGGTGGTGGTGAAGGTAAAGCTCCAATCGGACGTAAAGCTCCAGTTTCTCCTTGGGGTCAACCAGCTCTTGGTTACAAAACTCGTAACAAGAAAGCTAAATCAGACAAACTTATCGTTCGTCGTAAAAATAAATAATTACTTTGACCATGTGTCGCACATTTTGAGAGGAGGTTCACCATGGGTCGTAGTTTAAAGAAAGGGCCTTTCGTTGATGAGCATTTAATGAGTAAAGTTGAAGCTCAAGCAGGGGCCGAAAAGAAAAAAGTAATCAAAACTTGGTCTCGTCGTTCGACAATTTTCCCAAGTTTTGTTGGATATACCATCGCAGTATATGATGGACGTAAACACGTACCAGTTTACATCCAAGAAGATATGGTAGGACACAAATTAGGTGAATTCGCACCAACTAGAACTTATCGTGGGCATGTCGCTGACGACAAAAAAACGAGACGCTAATTCGAGGGGAGGATAAAAGCAAATGGCAGAACAAATCACATCAGCTAAAGCAACTGCAAAAACAGTTCGCACTTCACCTCGTAAAGCGCGTCTAGTAATTGACCTTATCAGAGGTAAAAGTGTTGCGGATGCAATTTCAATTTTGAAATTCACACCAAACAAATCTGCTGGGATCATCGAGAAAGTATTGATGTCAGCAATTGCAAATGCAGAAAACAACTTTGACTTAGATGTTGAGAACTTGGTAGTATCTGAAGCATTTGTTAACGAAGGACCAACAATGAAACGTTTCCGTCCACGTGCAAAAGGTTCAGCTTCACCAATCAACAAACGTACAAGTCATATCACGGTAGTCGTATCAGAAAAATAAGGAGGGATAATCTGTGGGTCAAAAAGTACATCCAATTGGAATGCGTGTAGGCATCATCCGCGACTGGGATGCAAAATGGTTTGCTGAAAAAGAGTATGCAGAGTTCTTACACGAAGATTTAAGAATCCGTAAATTTATTTCAACTAGACTTGCTGATGCTGCTGTATCAACAATTGAAATCGAACGCGCAACTGGCCGCGTAAACATTTCAATCCACACAGCTAAACCAGGTATGGTTATTGGTAAAGGCGGATCTGAAGTCGAAAACCTAAGAAAAGAATTAAACAAATTAACTGGTAAAAGAATCCATATCAACATCGTGGAAATCAAAAAACCAGATTTAGATGCTAAATTAGTAGGTGAAGGAATTGCACGTCAATTAGAAAACCGTGTTGCATTCCGTCGCGCTCAAAAACAAGCGATCCAACGTTCAATGCGTTCTGGCGCTAAAGGGATCAAAACTCAAGTATCTGGACGTCTAAACGGTGCGGATATCGCTCGTTCAGAAGGATACTCAGAAGGAACAGTTCCTC
This sequence comes from Enterococcus sp. DIV0806c, assembly GCF_051710905.1. Taxonomy (NCBI): domain Bacteria; kingdom Bacillati; phylum Bacillota; class Bacilli; order Lactobacillales; family Enterococcaceae; genus Enterococcus; species Enterococcus sp. DIV0806c. Next base: position 109,254 of record NZ_JBIOLO010000001.1, read on the forward strand.
TTCACACTTTGCGTGCGGATATTGATTACGCATGGGAAGAAGCAGATACAACATACGGAAAACTAGGAGTTAAAGTGTGGATCTATCGTGGAGAAATTCTTCCAACTAAAAAAAACACTGAGAAAGGAGGGAAATAAACATGTTAGTACCTAAACGTGTAAAACACCGTCGTGAATTCCGCGGAAAAATGCGTGGTGAAGCAAAAGGCGGAAAAGAAGTAGCATTCGGTGAATACGGCTTACAAGCTGTTGAATCACACTGGATCACAAACCGTCAGATCGAAGCTTCTCGTATTGCTATGACTCGTTACATGAAACGTGGCGGGAAAGTATGGATCAAAATTTTCCCTCATAAATCATATACATCTAAAGCGATCGGCGTTCGTATGGGTAAAGGTAAAGGGGCTCCTGAAGGATGGGTTGCACCAGTAAAACGTGGTAAAATCATGTTTGAAATTGCAGGCGTTTCTGAAGAAGTAGCTCGTGAAGCATTACGTTTAGCTTCTCACAAATTACCAATGAAAACTAAGATCGTAAAACGTGAGGAAATGGGTGGTGAATCGAATGAAGGTTAAAGAAATCAGAGAATTAACCACTGCCGAAATGCTTGATCAAGAAAAACAATTAAAAGAAGAATTGTTTAATCTTAGATTCCAATTAGCAACAGGTCAATTAGAAAACACTGCACGTATTAAAGAAGTACGTAAATCGATTGCACGCATCAAAACAGTTTTGCGTGAACAAGCTAAGTAATTATGGAAGGAGGCCATTAAGCGTATGACTGAAGAAAGAAATCAACGCAAAGTTTATCAAGGTCGCGTGGTATCAGACAAAATGGATAAAACAATTACCGTTGCTGTCGAAACAAAGAAAAACCACCCTATCTACGGTAAACGTATGAACTATTCTAAGAAGTACAAAGTACATGATGAAAACAACACAGCAAAAGTTGGCGACATCGTGAGAATTATGGAAACTCGTCCATTATCAGCTACAAAACGTTTCCGTTTGTTGGAAATAGTCGAAGAAGCAGTTATTATCTAATAACACGAGATTTTCCTATATAGATTGAATGCAAAATCTGAAAGGAGGATACACAACGTGATCCAAGCAGAAAGTCGTTTAAGAATCGCTGATAATTCAGGCGCACGTGAAATTTTGACGATCAAAGTCCTTGGCGGATCTGGTCGCAAAACTGCGAATATCGGTGATGTGATCGTTGCTACGGTTAAACAAGCAACGCCAGGTGGGGTTGTCAAAAAAGGTGACGTCGTTAAAGCCGTTATCGTTCGTACAAAATCAGGAGCTCGTCGTGCAGACGGTTCATATATCAAGTTTGATGAAAATGCTGCAGTGATTATTCGTGATGATAAAAGCCCTCGTGGAACACGTATCTTTGGGCCAGTTGCACGTGAACTACGTGAAAACAACTTCATGAAGATCGTTTCTCTAGCACCAGAAGTTTTATAATCTTGAGACACTTAACAAAGGAGGTGCGAAACAGTTATGTTTGTTAAAAAAGGCGATAAAGTTAAAGTGATCACCGGTAAAGACAAAAACAAAGAAGGCGTTGTATTAGCAGCGTTTCCTAAACAGGATAAAGTGGTTGTCGAAGGTGTGAACATGATCAAAAAACACCAAAAACCTTCTCAAGCTGCTCCTCAAGGTGGAATTGTTGAGATGGAAGCGCCACTTCACGTTTCTAACGTGATGGTCATCGACTCTACTGGTGTAGCTGGCCGAGTTGGCTACAAAGAAGTAGACGGAAAAAAAGTCCGTGTTTCTAAAAAAACCGGTGAAGTTTTAGATAAATAAAAAGTTTAAGGAAGGAGGGTCTTACTGAATGAACCGCCTAAAAGAAAAATATCTTAAAGAAGTAACTCCATCATTGATGGAAAAATTTGACTATAGCTCTGTTATGCAAACACCTAAAGTTGAAAAGATCGTCATCAACATGGGTGTTGGTGATGCGGTATCAAACGCTAAAAACTTAGACAAAGCAGTTGAAGAACTAACTTTGATCACTGGACAAAAACCAATGATCACAAAAGCTAAAAAATCAATCGCTGGATTCCGTTTACGTGAAGGAATGCCAATTGGAGCAAAAGTTACCTTACGCGGAGAAAGAATGTACGAATTTTTAGATAAATTAGTATCAGTTTCTCTACCACGTGTACGTGACTTCCATGGTGTAAGTAAAAAAGCCTTTGATGGTCGTGGAAACTACACTTTAGGTATTAAAGAACAATTGATCTTCCCAGAAGTAGATTATGATTTAGTAGATAAAGTACGTGGTATGGACATCGTCATTGTAACGACAGCGAACACAGATGAAGAATCTCGTGAGTTGTTGACACAATTAGGCATGCCATTCCAAAAATAATTAAAGGAGGCGAACTACGTGGCTAAAAAATCAATGATTGCTAAAAACAAACGTCCTGCAAAACATTCAACACAAGCTTACACTCGTTGCGAACGTTGCGGACGTCCACATTCAGTTTATCGTAAGTTCCATCTTTGCCGTATTTGCTTCCGCGAACTTGCCTATAAAGGTCAAATTCCCGGCGTGAAGAAAGCTAGCTGGTAAAAAAGTAAATTCGCATAAGAAGGAGGTAAAAGTTCAATGGTCATGACAGATCCAATTGCAGATTTTCTAACTCGTATCCGTAATGCAAACATGGTTAAACATGAGGCTTTAGAAGTTCCTGCATCAAAAATTAAACGTGACATCGCTGAAATCTTGAAACGTGAAGGTTTCGTCCGTGATGTTGAATATATCGAAGATGACAAGCAAGGCGTGATCCGTGTTTTCCTAAAATTCGGTAAAAGCGGCGAACGTGTTATTACAAACTTAAAACGTATTTCTAAACCAGGCTTACGTGTTTATGTTAAAGCTGGCGAAGTGCCAAAAGTTTTAAATGGCTTAGGTATCGCTATTATTTCGACTTCTGAAGGTGTTGTCACTGATAAAGAAGCTCGTGAGAAAAACATCGGCGGCGAAGTTATCGCTTACGTATGGTAATCAAGTAGAATCTACAAGGAGGTGTCTTTAAGTGAGCCGTATTGGAAATAAGATCGTTGTGATCCCTGAAGGAGTAACTATCACTCAAGATGGAAACAACGTTACAGTTAAAGGACCAAAAGGGGAATTGACTCGTACATTTTCTGCTGATATCAAAATGAATATCGAAGGAAATGAAGTGACATTCACTCGTCCAAATGACAGTAAAGAAATGAAAACTATCCATGGAACAACTCGTGCTAACTTCAACAACATGGTTGTAGGTGTTAGTGAAGGTTTCCAAAAAGGATTAGAATTAATCGGGGTTGGGTACCGTGCGCAAATGCAAGGAACAAAACTTGTATTGAACGTTGGTTACTCACATCCAGTAGAAATCACACCACCAGCTGGCGTGACTGTTGAAGTACCATCTAACACACAAGTAATTGTGAAGGGTGCGAACAAAGAAGAAGTTGGCGAATTAGCTGCGAACATCCGTGGTACTCGTCCTCCAGAACCTTATAAAGGTAAAGGTATTCGTTATGTTGGCGAATTCGTACGCCGTAAAGAAGGTAAAACTGGTAAATAATCGTTTCGAAAAATTTCATAGAAGCCAGCAGCAGGAAAAAAGGATTTTGCTGAAGTATGCCTTCATTAAGAGAGAGTTTACTTGTGCCGCAGCTTCTATTTTTTCAAAACTGATCATTTCTACTGTCTGACAGTAGAAAAAATAAAAATAAAGAGGTGACAATTGTGATTACAAAACCAGATAAGAACAAAACACGTCAAAAGAGACACCGTCGTGTACGTAACACTATCTCTGGTACTGCTGAGCGCCCACGCTTGAACGTTTTTCGTTCTAACAAAAACATCTACGCGCAACTTATTGATGACGTAGCGGGTGTAACGCTAGCAAGTGCCTCTACCTTGGATAAAGAAATTTCAGGTGGAACAAAAACAGAAGCAGCACAAGCTGTCGGTAAATTAGTTGCTGAACGCGCAACTGAAAAAGGCATTAAAGTCGTAGTCTTTGACCGTGGTGGATACCTTTACCATGGCCGTGTGCAAGCTTTAGCTGAAGCTGCTCGCGAAAATGGACTAGAATTTTAGAAGAAGGAGGAATACCATTCATGGTTTATATCGATCCAAAACATTTGGAATTAGAAGACCGCGTTGTTGCAATTAACCGTGTAACAAAAGTTGTTAAAGGTGGACGTCGTCTACGTTTTGCTGCTTTAGTTGTTGTCGGTGACAAAAACGGACACGTAGGATTTGGTACTGGTAAAGCACAAGAAGTACCTGAAGCGATCCGTAAAGCAATTGAAGATGCGAAGAAAAACTTAGTTGAAGTACCTATGGTTGGTTCAACAATCCCACACGAAGTAATCGGTGCTTTTAGTGGTGGTAGAATCCTAATGAAACCTGCTGTTGAAGGTTCTGGGGTTGCTGCTGGTGGACCAGTTCGTGCCGTATTAGAATTAGCAGGGGTAGCAGATATCACTTCTAAATCTTTAGGCTCAAACACACCAATCAACGTTGTTCGCGCAACTGTTGAAGGTTTGAAACAATTAAAACGTGCTGAAGAAGTTGCAGCTCTACGCGGCAAATCAGTAGAAGAATTAATCGGATAAGGAGGACAAACATAATGGCTGAATTAAAAGTAACTTTAAAACGCAGTATTATCGGACGTCCTCAAAACCAACGCGATACTGTTAAAGCGTTAGGTCTTACAAAGATTAACAGTTCTGTGGTTAAGCCTGCTAATGAAGCAATCAAAGGCATGATCAACACTGTTTCTCACTTAGTGGACGTTGAAGAAGTTTAATTAAACAAATGAAATAAGAACTAGGACAATTAAGGAGGTGCCAAACCTATGAAACTTCATGAATTAAAACCCGCTGAAGGTTCACGCCAAGTACGTAACCGTGTTGGTCGTGGTACTTCTTCAGGTAACGGAAAAACTGCCGGACGTGGTCAAAAAGGACAAAAAGCTCGTTCAGGCGGTGGTGTACGTCTAGGATTCGAAGGGGGACAAACACCATTGTTCCGTCGTTTACCAAAACGTGGATTTACAAATGTTAACCGTAAGGACTACGCAGTCGTTAATTTAGATGTCTTGAATCGCTTTGAAGACGGAGCTGAAGTAACTCCTGTTGCTTTAGTAGAAGCTGGAATCGTGAAAAACGAAAAAGCTGGAATCAAAGTTTTAGCTAACGGAGAATTGAACAAAAAGTTAACTGTGAAAGCAGCTAAATTCTCAAAAGCAGCACAAGAAGCAATCGAAGCGGCTGGTGGCTCTGTTGAGGTGATCTAATGCTTAAACTATTAAAAGACGCTTTTAAGGTCAAAGATATTAGATCGAAAATCCTTTTTACTGTATTTGTTCTCTTTGTTTTTCGTTTAGGGGCACATATCACTGTTCCCGGCGTAAATGCAAGCTCATTACAAGACCTATCTAGCTTACCGTTTTTCAACATGTTGAACTTGGTAAGTGGTAGTGCAATGCAAAACTTCTCGATCTTTTCGATGGGGGTTTCGCCTTACATTACTGCTTCGATCGTGATCCAATTATTACAAATGGATATCGTGCCACGTTTTGTGGAATGGTCGAAACAAGGAGAAGTTGGTCGTAAAAAGTTGAATCAGGCAACAAGATATTTGACGTTAGTATTGGCATTTATCCAATCTGTCGGTATCACAGCAGGGTTTAACCAATATGCTCAATTAGGTTTTGTCAACAATCCAAATGTCTCTACTTATGTAACGATCGGTTTGATCTTAACTGCAGGAACGATGTTTGTTACTTGGTTGGGTGAACAAATCACTGAAAAAGGTATCGGTAACGGTGTGTCAATGATCATCTTTGCAGGGATCATTTCAAGATTACCGGAAAGTGTACGTGAAATTTATGAAGATTACTTCGTAAATATCAATTCTTCCGATATCTGGAGATCTGCGATTTTCGTTGCCATCTTACTAGTTGCGGTTCTAGCAATCGTGACATTCGTAACATTTTTCCAACAAGCTGAACGTAAGATCCCGATTCAGTACACAAAACGTATAGCAGGTGCGCCAACAAGTAGTTATCTACCGTTGAAAGTAAATGCTGCTGGGGTAATTCCGGTTATCTTTGCAAGTTCATTTATTGCAACACCAAATGCTGTGTTACAAGCGTTAAGTGGCCGATTCGGATCTGAAAACTGGTATAAAATAATGATGGAGATCTTTAACTATAATACGGTGCCTGGCGCAACGATTTATACGGTATTGATCGTCGCATTTACATTCTTCTATGCCTTTGTTCAAGTAAACCCTGAGAAATTAGCGGAGAACTTACAAAAGCAAGGAAGCTATATACCAAGTGTACGCCCTGGTAAGGGGACTGAAGAGTATGTCTCAAGCTTATTGATGCGATTAAGTACAGTTGGAGCACTATTCCTTGGTTTAGTGGCATTATTACCAATCATTGCACAAATGATTTGGGATCTGCCACAATCAATCGGATTAGGTGGTACAAGTCTGTTGATCGTGATCGGTGTGGCTTTGGAAACTGCGAAACAGTTAGAAGGCTTAATGCTGAAACGTAAATATGTTGGCTTTATTGAGTAAGAAAGCGTGTTGAGGTTTTTCCTCAACACACGTTCTCACATTTATTAGGAGGGAAAGCAATGAACCTCATTTTAATGGGGCTGCCAGGTGCAGGTAAAGGAACACAAGCTGAAAAAATCATTGACGCTTATGGGATTCCTCACATCTCAACAGGAGATATGTTTCGTGCAGCTATCAAAAATGAAACAGCTCTTGGCTTGGAAGCAAAGTCTTATATGGATAAAGGTGCATTAGTTCCTGATGAAGTAACAAATGGAATCGTAAAAGAGCGTTTAGCAGAACCCGATACAGAGAAAGGCTTCTTATTAGATGGCTTTCCTCGTACAATCGAGCAAGCAGAAGCTCTAGATGCAATGCTAAAAGATTTAAATAAACAAATTGATGCTGTCATCGATATCCACGTGGGTGAAGAAGTCTTGGTTGAGCGTTTAGCAGGCCGCTTCATTTGCCGTAACTGTGGAGCAACTTACCATAAAATTTTCAACCCTACAAAAGTTGAAGACACATGTGATCGTTGTGGTGGGCATGAATTCTATCAAAGAGAAGATGATAAACCTGAGACGGTTAAAAATCGTCTGGCTATCAACATCAAAAATAGTGAACCAATCTTGGCTTATTATAAAGAACAAGGTTTGCTACACACTATCGATGGTGATCGTGAAATCGATGCTGTATTTACTGATGTCCAAAAAATCATTGAAAAATAGCACGATTGCCCGTAGCCGACTTGCATTAAGCAGTTACTCTTGTCAAGTTCAATAAATTATGATAGAATATGTCAGTCCGACTTCTAGAGAATCCTCTAGATGATCCATTTTGAGAATTTTGAGGTGGGAACTGCAGTTTCCGCCATTTTATCGTGTGAAAATGCGAAACAAGTACAAGGAGGTACTGTGCGTGGCAAAAGAAGATATGATTGAAGTCGAAGGTACAGTCGTCGAAACTTTGCCGAATGCAATGTTTAAAGTTGAACTAGAAAACGGACACCAAGTTCTTGCTACTGTTTCAGGTAAAATTCGTATGCACTACATTCGTATTCTACCTGGTGACAAAGTGACGGTTGAATTGTCTCCATATGATTTAAACCGTGGCCGTATTACTTATCGCTTTAAATAATTGTACTCCGTAAAACTACAGGAGGTATTATCATGAAAGTAAGACCATCAGTAAAACCAATGTGTGAACATTGTAAAGTAATTCGTCGTAAAGGACGCGTTATGGTGATTTGCCCAGCAAATCCAAAACATAAACAACGTCAAGGATAAATGGAGGTGCACTAAATATGGCTCGTATTGCAGGAGTAGATATTCCTCGTGATAAACGTGTAGTAGTTTCACTTACTTATATCTATGGTATTGGTAACACTACTGCGAAACAAATCTTAGCTAATGCTGGCGTATCTGAAGATGTTCGCGTTCGTGAATTAACGAATGAACAAACAGATGCTATCCGTGCAGAAGTAGATAAATTAAAAGTTGAAGGGGATCTTCGTCGTGAAGTGAACTTAAACATCAAACGCTTGATGGAAATCGGTTCTTACCGTGGAATCCGTCACCGTCGTGGATTGCCTGTTCGTGGACAAAACACGAAAAACAATGCACGTACTCGTAAAGGCCCAGCTCGCGCTATCGCTGGCAAGAAAAAATAATTCTTAAGTGAAGGAGGTTAAATCTTCATGGTAGCAAAAAAAGTGAATCGTAAACGCCGTGTGAAAAAGAATATAGAAGCTGGGATTGCACATATCCACTCTACATTCAACAACACAATCATCATGATCACTGATACTCACGGAAATGCTTTAGCGTGGTCATCAGCTGGTTCATTAGGTTTCAAAGGAAGCAAAAAATCAACTCCTTTTGCCGCTCAAATGGCAGCAGAAACAGCTACAAAAGCAGCAATGGAACACGGATTAAAAACTGTTGAAGTAACAGTTAAGGGACCTGGTTCTGGACGTGAAGCAGCAATTCGTTCATTACAAGCAACAGGTTTAGAAGTGACTGCAATTCGTGACGTGACTCCAGTTCCTCATAATGGTGCCCGCCCTCCAAAACGCCGTCGTGTTTAATGAGTGCCTCTCATTTTGAGTTCTATTAGTAACGTCATTGAACAAGACACTTTTCGTTTTGAAAGGGGTAAAGATAAGAATGATTGAGTTCGAAAAACCAAGAATCGCAAAAATTGATGAAGAAAAAGATTATGGCAAGTTCATCGTTGAACCTCTTGAAAGAGGGTATGGGACTACTTTAGGGAATTCCCTACGTCGTATTTTATTATCTTCTTTGCCAGGTGCTGCCATCACTAATATTCAAATCGATGGTGTACTGCATGAATTCTCTACCATCAAAGGTGTTAGAGAAGACGTCACTCAAATCATCTTGAACATTAAAGGTTTAGCACTGAAAATGTATGGTCAAGAAGAAAAAACCCTTGAGATCGATATTACCGGACCTGCTACAGTAACTGCTGGCGATATTATCGTTGATAGTGAGGTAGAAATTCTTAACAAAGATATGTACATCTGCAGTGTATCTGAAGGTGCTACGTTCCATGCTCGCCTAACGGTGAAACCAGGACGTGGTTATGTTCAAGCAGATGAAAACAAAAAAGAAGATATGCCAATTGGTGTTCTTCCAGTCGATTCAATCTACACGCCTGTACGTCGTGTCAACTACCAAGTAGAAAACACACGTGTTGGACATCGTGAAGATTTTGATAAATTGACAATGGAGATCTGGACAGATGGTTCAATCGAACCATTGGAAGCAATGAGTTTATCTGCAAAAATCATGACTGAACATTTAGACATCTTTGTCAACCTAACTGATGAAGCGAAAAACGCTGAAATCATGGTCGAAAAAGAAGAAACACAAAAAGAAAAAATGTTAGAAATGACGATTGAAGAATTAGACTTATCTGTTCGCTCTTATAATTGCTTAAAACGTGCAGGAATCAATACTGTACAAGAACTTACGAATAAATCTGAGCCAGAAATGATCAAAGTCCGTAACTTAGGACGTAAATCATTGGAAGAAGTTAAAGCAAAATTGCATGACTTAGGTTTAGGTTTACGTAAAGAAGATTAAACCTTTTACGAAGGAGGGAAACCAACGTGAGTTATCGTAAACTAGGACGCACATCTAGCCAACGTAAAGCGATGTTGCGTGATTTAACAACTGACTTATTAATTAATGAACGTATTGTGACTACAGAAGCTCGTGCGAAAGAAGTTCGCTCAACTGCTGAAAAAATGATCACTTTAGGCAAACGCGGAGACTTACATGCACGTCGTCAAGCTGCGGCTTTCGTACGTAATGAAGTTGCTAGCGTGCGTGAAGAAAATGAGGAAATCGTTATCGAATCAGCTTTACAAAAGTTATTCAACGATATTGCACCTCGTTATGCTGAACGTCAAGGTGGCTACACTCGTATCTTGAAGACAGAACCAAGACGCGGAGACGGAGCACCAATGGTTGTCTTAGAACTTGTCTAAAATCACACTAATAACATCACTTTATGGATGATTCTTTTAGAGTGTTATGATGTTGGAAGTTACTTATTCCGAGTCTAGCTCAGCGCTGCTCCCCAAGCGATTCGTTTGGGGAGTATGCACTCATCATAAAGTGTTTTTTTGTACCTTCAATTAACTGTCAAGACAGCCTTGAAGGTATAAAAAAACATTTTAAAAATCAGAAATGATTGAAAACTAAGCAGTTTTTTGATAGGGTTAATAGGAACTTTAGGATGAAGAGGGAGTACTTATGGAGCCGATTATTGAATTAGGAAAGATTAATTACAAATACCAACCAGAAGATTTACGACCAGCATTGAAAGATGTTTCTTTCACGATCAATAAAGGAGAATGGATCGCGATTATCGGGCACAATGGTTCTGGTAAATCAACGCTTGCAAAAACGATCAATGGCTTACTCCTTCCTGAGTCTGGGACGGTCAAAGTTGGTAATCAACTACTAAATGAAGAGAATATATGGACGATCCGCCAAAAAGTCGGCATGGTCTTTCAAAATCCGGACAATCAATTTGTTGGATCAACAGTAGAGGATGATGTGGCCTTTGGTTTAGAGAATCAAGGCATTCCTCGAGAAGAAATGATCGTTCGAGTGAAAGATGCTCTTGAAAAAGTGCGAATGTCTGATTTTGCGACAAGAGAACCAGTTCGTCTTTCCGGTGGACAGAAACAACGTGTGGCGATTGCCGGTGTTGTAGCCCTCCGACCAGAAATCATCATCTTGGATGAAGCAACAAGTATGTTAGATCCTGAAGGTCGTGAAGAAGTCATCACAACGATCAAAGAAATCAAAGAGGAAAGTCAACTAACCGTTATTTCAATCACGCATGATATTGATGAAGCAGCCAATGCAAATCGTATTTTTGTGATGAAAGAAGGCGAACTAGTAAATGAAGGGACACCGAAAGAGATTTTCTCTGCCGGACCTGAACTAATCAATCTAGGGTTAGATTTGCCTTTTCCTGAAAAACTAAAAAGTGCCTTGAAAGAACGTGGCATTGAAGTGCCTAAAGAATACATGACAGAAGAAAGGATGGTGGATTGGTTATGGACATCCGTTTTGAAAAAGTAAACTTTACGTACCAACCGAACACACCATTCGAGCAACGAGCTTTATTTGATATTGACTTGTTGATCAAAGAAAACAGCTACACTGCATTAGTTGGTCATACTGGAAGCGGGAAATCCACCTTGCTTCAGCATTTGAATGCGTTGATCAAACCGACGGAAGGAACCGTCCAAATCGGCGATCGTCAGATCAAACCAGATACAGATAATAAAAATTTGAAACCGATTCGAAAAAAAGTCGGTATTGTTTTTCAATTTCCAGAGGCACAGTTGTTTGAAGAAACGGTCGCAAGAGATATTGCGTTTGGCCCAAAAAACTTTGGTGTAAGTGAGGAAGAGGCGACTCTACTAGCAAAGGAGACCTTAGAACAAGTCGGATTAGATGAGACGTATTTAGAACGCTCACCTTTCGAGCTGTCAGGAGGTCAAATGCGACGTGTAGCGATCGCCGGTGTTCTAGCTATGAAACCCGAAGTTCTCGTCTTAGATGAGCCGACAGCTGGGTTAGATCCACAAGGAAGAAAAGAAATGATGGATATGTTCTGGCGTTTGCATAAAGAACAGCAAATCACGATTGTATTAGTCACCCATTTGATGGATGATGTGGCAAACTATGCGGATTTTGTTTACGTCCTGGAAAAAGGCCGTATCGTCAAATGCGGAGAACCAAAAGAAGTCTTCCAACACCTTGAATGGTTAAAAGAACGGCAGTTAGGCGTACCAACAGCCACTGAGTTTGCAGAGGAACTACGAGTAAAAGGCATCCAGTTTGATGAATTGCCGATCACCGCAGACGCATTAGCGGACCAATTGGTCAAATTGGTGGGAGGTACAGCTCATGATCAATAAATTGATTTTTGGTCGTTATATGCCTGGAGACTCCTTTATCCATCGGTTAGATCCACGTGCAAAGCTATTGGCAAGTTTCTATTTTATTGGCATTATCTTCTTAGCCAATAACTGGCAGACATATGCCTTATTAGCGGCGTTTACTTTATTTGCTGTTTTCTTGTCAAAAGTAGATATCAAATTTTTTATTCGAGGCATCCGTCCGTTGATCTGGTTGATCTTATTCACTGTAGGCTTACAAGTACTGTTTACGAGTGGTGGAGAAACGTATTGGAGTTGGGGGATTTTCAATATCACTCAATTTGGTGTCATGAACGGACTATTTATTTTTTGTCGGTTTGTTTTGATTATCTTTATGTCCACCTTATTGACATTGACAACGCCGCCTTTAGAATTATCCGATGCGATCGAATATTTGTTACGACCATTGAAAGTTGTTCGCTTTCCAGTGCATGAAGTATCGTTGATGCTTTCGATCGCTTTACGTTTTGTGCCGACATTGATGGACGAAACCGAAAAAATCATGAATGCACAGCGCGCACGTGGTGTTGACTTTGGTGAAGGAAGTCTAGTACAAAAAATGAAAGCGGTGATTCCTTTACTGATTCCGCTATTTGTCAGCAGTTTCAATCGTGCGGAAGATCTAGCTACAGCGATGGAAGCAAGAGGCTACCAAGGTGGGGAAGGCCGGACAAAATACCGTATCCTTCACTGGCACTTACAAGACACTGTTGTTATGGTTGCTTTTGGGCTGATGACCATCGTACTAGTGTTTATCCGTAGCTAAACTTATCAAAGATGAATGAGAACAGGGGAAGATGAATGGTACGCTATAAAGCAATCATTGCCTATGATGGTACCCAGTTCAATGGTTTTCAGAAACAACCCAATGGACGAACGGTCCAAGAAGAACTGGAAAAAACCTTAATGAAGATGGCAAATGGAAAAGAAATCACGATTTTTGGATCTGGACGGACAGATGCGGGGGTCCATGCAATCGGGCAAGTTATCCACTTTGATTATCCAGAAGAGCGACCTTTGGAACGTATGCGTTTTGGGTTAGATACGCAGTCGCCAGAAGATATTGCTGTGAAAAGTGTGGAGATTGTGCCTGAAACTTTTCACGCACGCTATTTAGTGAAAGAAAAAACCTATCAATTCAAAGTAGATATCGGAAAACCACGTAGTCCCTTCCGTAGACATTATGCGAGCTATTTTCCTTATCCAATAGATGTAGCAAAGATTGAACGTGCATTGCCTGATTTACTTGGTACGCATGATTTCACTTCATTTTGTGCTTCTGGAAGTTCCATTGAAGATAAAGTACGGACTATCTATGAAGCCAGCTTACAGGTCAATGAAGCAGGCGATGAGTTGACGTTTACGTTTCGTGGTGATGGCTTCCTTTATAAAATGATTCGCATTTTAGTTGGTACGTTGTTAAAAATAGGCAACGATCGTTTACCAGAAGATTGTCTTCCAGAAATCATTGCAAAAAAAGACCGCAATGCTGCGGGTCCGACTGCTCATCCGGAAGGGTTATACCTATACGAAGTAAAATATGAATAGCATACAAGAAAAAAGCGTTTCGGCAATCACCGAAACGCTTTTTTTATCTTGCGCGACGACGTTCACGTCTTGGACGGTGATCATCGCTTTCGTTTGTAGGATCAATGACGCCGCTAAACGGCTGACGTCTACGAAGGTACCATAGATACAAGATAAACAAGGCAATACATCCAATAAAGAGAAGTAAGCCAGGAATGAATCCTTTTGGCATGTAACTAAAAGTAATCGTATGTTCACCTTCAGGAACTTCCACCATCAAAAAGGCATCTTGGAATTTCTTCACAGGTACTTTTTCGCCATCGATTTTAGCAGTCCAACCACCATCATAAGGGATAGTCGTGGCTACCATCGTTTTTTCAGTCGCATGAACAGTTCCTGTAGCTGTTCGACCGGTAGTAGTCATCTCTACGCCGTTATTTCTGATTTGGTTGATTGCGGCTTGATACGCCACAACATCAAGTCCGACCACCTGTGGTTCCATAAAGCTGACTTCTTTGGTCCCATAGAAGCTTGCAGTGAAGGTAACCGTTGTGTCTTGCGGGTAATAACCTAAATCATAATATTGACCAGTAATGTTAATTTGAGATTTTCTAGATACACCATTGATGGTAATAGTTGCTGTAGAGCTTTCTAACTGTGCGAAATTTGTTGGAAACAGGCTGAGATACGCTTGGGTATTCGCAGGTACTTGGACTTCCCAAGTCAATTCTTTCGGTTGATTATTCGCTGTTTCACTATAAGTGACCCCATTTGTCGTTGTTGTGATCTTCGTGTTCTGTTGACTTTTTAGGGTTGGCGTATAAAACGTAAAGAATGATTGATTCAATCCAGAAAGACCATTCATCAAATTTGTTTGACTGGTTAGATTATCACCTATCGGTTGTTCGATCTTATTGATCGTCAAAGGTGCTTTGAAAGCTAATGGTACAGCATTACTATTTTCGTACAAAGTATAGTTGTCCGTTTGTTCGACGGATTGGAAGCCGTATTTATTAAAACTACTATCGTTTTTAGCAATATTGTATTTGATTCCCGTAAATCCATCCATCAACAAGGTATTGTTATTGTAGCGAATGTTCAAATTTGTTCCTCTAGAACGGAAGCCTAAAGTATCCAAGTAAGAGGAAGAGTTTCGATTTCTGATCGAAGAGAACATGCTGATCCCACTATAACCATAATTGATCGAATCATTCGGTGAAACAGGATCAAGGTTTTCTAATCGATAAAACGTATCGGAATCCTTTTTCGAGGCATCAACTAACGTTTTGATCTCAGGATAAGGTTCGGTATACAAACTTCTTGAGGCATAATTCCAATCATCGAGAATGCCATGGATCATACTGTTGGTATTGACTGCGGCTTCGGCTGTCATCAATAGTAACAGAAGAATACTCAAACGTTTCAAATCAAATGGGTGTTGTTGGAATAAACCAATCGTCAATGCGTAGAGCGCTAAAAAGACTAACGTCAAAACAAAGGATGTGAGCGTGACATACGTGTAACTGCCATCTGGTTTGATACCCCAAGCTGTAGCAAAAGCAGCCGCTAGTACAATGATGACACCTAGCAAACGCTTCTGATCCTTCTCCTGTAGCTGTTCCCAACTATGAGCCGCTAACAAGAGTACGAGAAACGAAAAGAGATAGGCATAACGAAACAAGAACATATTTGGTGCGTGCATCCCATGCCAGAATAAATTCAAAGGAACGAAATAGAAGCTAGCAATCAAGATCGCGAATAGCCCACCGAACAACAACTTGTTTTTCAAGGGGAATTTGCGACTGACAAAATACAAGAGACATAATGCTAAAGGAAATAATCCAGCATAGATAAAAGGAATCGATCCGTATTTCGTCGTGTCATAAACACCCACCATGTTTTTCATCAATAAATCTAAATAAGAAGTTGCTTCCGTCTTCAATGAAGTGATCTGCGTCAACGCTTCGCCATTGGCACGTAGATCGAGAATGGCAGGCAGGATGATCACCATCGATGCACCTCCTGCTAATAAAGAGGTGATCCCATAAGGTAAAATCGTTCCTTTGTACCTCCGCCAATTCGTCAGTAGTCGTGTAACAAAGTATAAAAAGGAGAAGACCCCGACCATGAAGCCCATATAAAAACTGGATAAGAACAACAGCAAGTAACTAACAAACAATAAAATAGGTTTCTTTTGGTCCATCACACGATGGATACCTAAAATGATCAGAGGAAGATAGACAAAGGTGTCTAACCACATGATGATCTCTGAATGGGCAGTGATAAATGAAATCGACGCATAGCTGACACTTAATGCGACTTGCCCCCAATGTGGAATGCGATAGGTACGTGCTAGAAACCAGAAGGATAAACCTGCTGAACCAACCTTTAGTAAGGTGATGAGATACAAGGCATCTGGCATCAATTGATTCGGGAACAATAAAACGAGTGGTGTGAAAAGTCCACCTAAATAATAAGAAATCAATGATAGATAATTTAAACCAAGTGAGGCATTCCACGTGTAAAAAATGCTTTGTTTCCCTAACAACATATTACGGAAGCTTGCATGAAAGTTTGAAAATTGTGAGAAAGCATCACTAGCCAAGATGCTCCGATCACTTCCTGGATAAATGCCGATACTTAAATAAACCAATAAAAGAATCAGCAAAGGGATAAAGAAGCTAGCAGCTGCATAGCGGCCGTTTTCTTTTAAGAATTTTTTCAATGTTGTTTTCATTACAATTCAGTCACCAAATTTCTATTTGAAGTTATATTTAGTTTATCACATTCATGATTTTACTTGCTGAAAATACAACCAAATTCATAAAAAAATTACATTTGAAATTAAATAACATTTGTGAGTTTAAATTACATTTACATTAAGAAAATAACGCAAAATAAGAAAACACTTTCTACTTTAAAATAAAGTGTTGACAGGCCTTTGCAAATGCGTTATGTTTTATTTGTAACAATTATAAAAAAACATATACCTATCACTATCTGAGGGGTAGTGGCACATAAAAGAAGACTTAAAACAATTATCTGGGTGATTGATTGTTTTAAGCCTTTTTTATTTTTTCTTCTTAAATTTCATGTGGTTGAGGAAATGTCTCTCATTTGATAATGATTCGCAAAAAATAAAAACCGTTCATTTTGTTGAACGGTTCAAATCATTTCATTCAATTATACGCGTTCAACTTTTCCTGATTTCAACGCACGAGTTGACACCCAAACTTTTTTAGGTTTGCCGTCAATCAATACGCGAACTTTTTGTAAGTTAGGTTTAACTGTACGTTTTGTTGAGTTCATCGCATGTGAACGGTTGTTTCCACTTTTTGTCTTGCGACCTGTAAAGTAACAAACTTTTGCCATGTAAATTTCCTCCTTTGCCTTGATTTGGAGCAATAGTAAATTCAGCTCATACCAGAATAACATATCATATGGCGTAGGAATTTGCAAGCATATTTTCATAGAATTGATTGACATTTTCAGTGATTAATTGTAACGTGAACAAAGTCTTTTCCTAATTTTTTTCAATGGTTTTTGAGTACTTTAAGGGAACAACCTTTTATTTCGGTTGACGCTATGATAAAATGTGATAGTAGAAAAATGGGAATATTTTACCCGTTAAGGAGGCTCATTCATGGCTGTAAAAATTCAAACGTCAGCTGGAACCATTGAAATTACCAATGATGTCATCGCAACAGTTGTTGGTGGTGCCGCAACAGATGTATTTGGTGTTGTAGGAATGGCTAGCAAGAATCAAATCAAAGATAATATCACTGAAATTTTGCGTAAAGAAAATTACTCAAGAGGAGTAGTTGTCCGCCAAGAAGCTAATGGGATCGCAGTAGATGTTTATACAATCATTAGTTATGGCACAAAAATTTCGGAAGTTTCTCGTAATGTCCAAGAAAAAGTGAAATATAACTTGGAGACTTTACTAGGTGTTACAGCCAATTCAGTAAATGTCTTCGTGCAAGGTGTTCGTGTACTGCCAGACTAGGCAGGAGACTTGCTGACTGTTCAGCAGTCGATCTGAAGGAGGATTATCTAGGTGAGTGTAACAGAAATTAGTGCAAGCCAATTCCAGGAAATGGTTCAGTCCGGTGCGAATCGGCTACAAAAAAATGCAGAATACGTCAATTCCCTAAATGTATTCCCGGTTCCCGATGGAGATACCGGTACCAATATGAATTTATCAATGACAAGTGGTGCAAAAGCCGTTGTTGATTCTACCTCTGAAAAGGTAGGAGAATTAGCAACGCTGTTATCTAAAGGTTTATTGATGGGGGCAAGAGGAAATTCTGGGGTTATTTTATCTCAGTTGTTCCGTGGTTTTTCAAAACAAATCCCTGATGTGACTGTTTTGACAGCAACAGATTTAGCTGCAGCTTTTACTCATGGGGTCGAAACAGCTTATAAAGCAGTAATGAAACCTGTCGAAGGAACGATCCTGACAGTTGCAAGAGAAGCTGCCAAAGCTGGTGAGAAGAAAGCAAAATCAACAGATGATGTGATCGAAGTCATGACTGCGGTCGTTAAAGGTGGGAAACGTGCGTTAGCAAAAACACCTGATTTGTTGCCTGTATTAAAAGAAGTAGGCGTTGTTGATAGTGGCGGTCAAGGACTATTATTCGTATATGAAGGTTTTTTAACTGCGTTGAATGGTGAATACCAAGCAGACGAGGTCTATGAACCATCTCCTGCTCAAATGGACGATATGGTGAATGCAGAGCATCATCGTAGTGTGCAAGGTCAGTTAGCGACTGAGGATATCCACTATGGTTACTGTACAGAAATCATGGTGAAGATCGGTGAAGGTCCAACTGTAGATAGTACATTTGATTATGAAGAGTTTCGTAACTATCTAGATGGCCTTGGGGATTCCCTGTTAGTGGTCAATGACGATGAAATCATCAAAGTACACGTTCATACAGAAAATCCTGGGGAAGTCATGAATTACGGACAAAAATTTGGTTCCCTAGTGAAAGTCAAAGTGGACAACATGCGTTTGCAACACGAAACGATCTTAGAACATGACCAAGCCCCTTCAGCGTCGGTCGCACAAACGAAGCCTCGTGTACCTTACGGGATCGTTGCGATCGCAGCCGGAAAAGGTGTGCAAGAGTTATTTGAAAGTCTAGGAGCAAACTACGTGATCAGTGGTGGACAGACGATGAATCCAAGTACGGAAGATATCGTGAAAGCGATCAATGAAGTGAATGCAGATAAAGTCATTATCTTACCGAATAACAAAAATATCTTTATGGCAGCTGATCAAGCTGCTGAAGTGGCTGAACTTCCAGTTGCTGTTGTTCCATCAAAAACAGTTTCTCAAGGATTGACAGCGATGTTGTCCTTCAATGAACAAGCAACGTTAGAAGAAAATAAAGAAACGATGACAGATGTGCTTTCAAGTGTTGTCAGTGGTCAAGTGACACATGCGATCCGCGACACGATGATCGACGGAGTGAAAATCACAGAAGGCGATTTCTTAGGGATGATCGATGGGAAAATCGTGATCTCTAATCCAGATATCTTAGCGACATCACTTGCTACATTAGAGCAAATGATCAACGAGGATACTGAGATCGTCACGATATTAACCGGAGAAGACGGGTCTGCAGAACAAGCACAAGCATTTGCGGATCAACTGAGCGACAAATATCCTGAGTTAGAAATCGAGATCCATCAAGGAGATCAACCTGTCTATCCTTATTTATTTTCTGCTGAATAATACAGCCTGAAGCCGATAGATAAAGCAGAAAATCATTTGAAAGGATCTTCGGTCAACGATTCGCGAATCGTTGACCAAGTTCCTTTTTTTGTTAAAGGAGGGAAATCTTATGCGTTCGTTAGCTGATCCAGTCACAGTGCTGGCAGGTGTTGGTCAAAAAAGAGCGGATAGCTTGGCTAGTCTAGGCATCCATACAATTGAAGACTTGTTAACTTACTATCCTTTTCGTTATGAAGATATCCAAGAAAGAAATCTAAATGAAATCCAAGACCAAGAAAAAGTTACATTAAAAGGGTTAGTTGTCTCTCCGCCAGTAATGAGTCGTTTTGGCTACAAAAAAAGCCGTCTGCAGTTTCGAATGATGCAAGAACATGAAGTATTCAATGTTTCTTTCTTCAATCAACCCTATTTGAAAGATAAAGTCATTTTATCTGAAGAAATCGCAGTTTATGGGAAATGGGATGCGAAACGTAAAGCACTAAATGGGATGAAGATCCTTGGTTCGCAAAGTCCAGATGATTTCTCTCCGATCTATCATGTCAACAAATCCATTCGCCAAACGACACTGGTCGATCTGATCCGTCGAGGGTTTAGTGAGTATGGTGATTTGATTGAAGAAAACTTACCACTATCTTTAATTGAAAAATACCGTTTGCTTGATCGTCCGACTGCTGTAAGAAGTATGCATTTTCCGCAAAATCATGAGGAAAATCATCAAGCCAAACGACGGATTGTTTTTGAAGAATTCTTTTTTTTCCAGATGCAGTTACAAGGACTGAAAAAAGCCGAAAAGTCTGAAAAGAATGGCTTAGAGATCCTTTATGATGTGGAGCGATTAAAACAATTTACGAAAAAATTGCCGTTTGAATTAACGATGGCACAAAAACGTGTCACTAATGAAATTTGCCGTGATCTCCGTAATCCACACCATATGCAGCGTTTGTTGCAAGGTGATGTGGGAAGTGGGAAGACCGTTGTTGCTGCGATTGCTTTATATGCGACAGTGACTGCTGGCTTTCAAGGAGCGTTGATGGTCCCAACAGAAATATTGGCGCAACAACATATGGAAAGTTTATCCCAATTATTTGACCCAAATGAAGTGACCGTTGCGTTATTGACCGGATCAACGAAAGCAAAAGAACGTCGCGAGCTATTAGAGCGGTTAGAAAATGGGGAAATCGATATCGTCGTGGGAACACATGCACTGATTCAAGAAGGTGTAGCATTTCAAAATCTAGGATTAGTGATCACCGATGAGCAACATCGTTTTGGCGTGAACCAACGAAAAGTATTGCGTGAGAAGGGTTGGCGTCCGGATGTGTTATTTATGACTGCCACCCCGATCCCTCGAACCTTAGCAATTACAGCATACGGCGAAATGGATGTATCTGTGATCGACGAGCTTCCCGCTGGACGGATTCCGATCGAAACAAGATGGGTCCGAACACCTCAATTAGATAGCGTGCTAGAATGGACCTATAAAGAATTGCGTAGAGGACATCAAATGTACGTGATTTGTCCATTGATCGAGGAGTCCGAAGCTTTAGATGTGAAAAATGCAGTGGAAATTTACGAAAAACTTCGTGAGTTATTTGCACCAGAATATGAAGTTGGCTTGTTGCATGGTAAAATGAAGAATCAAGAAAAAGATCAGATCATGGAAACATTCAAAGAAAACCAACTCCAGATCTTAGTGTCAACCACAGTGATCGAGGTCGGTGTCAATGTGCCGAATGCAACGGTCATGCTGATCATGGATGCGGATCGTTTTGGATTAGCCCAGCTGCATCAGTTGCGTGGGCGTGTCGGTCGAGGAAGTGAGGCTTCTTATTGTATCCTCGTGGCAAATCCGAAAAATGAACTGGGTGTCGAACGAATGAAAATCATGACAGAAACCACAAATGGCTTTATCTTGAGTGAAAAGGATTTAGAATTACGAGGGCCAGGAGAAGTATTTGGCTTCCGTCAATCCGGCTTGCCAGAATTTGCGATCGCAGATCTAGTAACAGATGGGAATGTCTTAGAGGTTGCCCGTGAAGAAGCTGCGGCAATCTGGCAAATCAAAGACTGGCAGTTATTACCTGAATATCAACCATTAACAGCCAAGTTGCAATTAGGCGAACAAGATAATCGTTATTTTGATTAACAGATTATCAATACTTTCAAAATGATGACAAGGAGTGGAAATAATAATGAGAATTGCAGTAGATGCAATGGGCGGAGATCACGCACCACAAGCCATTGTGGAAGGAATCGCTCTAGCACAAAAAGATTTCCCTGAGTTGGAATTTGTTCTTTACGGTAAAGAATCAGAAATCAAGAAATATTTGACAGACGAAACAAATATCACAATCGTCCATACTGACGAAAAAATCAATAGTGATGACGAGCCAGTTAAGGCGATCCGTCGCAAGAAAACTGCGTCAATGGTTTTAGCTGCCCAAGCAGTCAAAAATGGAGAAGCAGATGCTATTTTTTCAGCAGGGAATACAGGAGCCTTACTAGCAGCTGGCTTGTTTATTGTTGGACGCATCAAAAACATCGAACGTCCTGGACTAATGTCCACATTGCCAGTTATTGGCAAAGAAGGTGAAGGGTTTGATATGCTAGATTTAGGTGCAAATGCAGAAAACAAACCAGAGCATCTTTTACAATATGGTATTTTGGGGTCATTTTATGCGAGAAAAGTTCGTGGGATCGGCCGACCTCGCGTCGCATTGCTCAATAATGGGACGGAAGAAACTAAGGGAAGCGAATTGACAAAACAAGCATTTGAACTCTTGCAAAATGAAACAAGCTTGAACTTCATTGGCAATGTAGAAGCGCGTGACTTACTAAATGGTGTGGCAGACGTCGTAGTAACCGATGGCTTTACTGGAAATGCAGTGTTGAAATCCATTGAAGGCACAGCGATGAATATGATGACCTTATTGAAATCTGCCATCTTGAATGAAGGCATCAAAGGCAAAATGGGTGCATTACTACTAAAAGACGGTTTACGCTCTTTGAAATCAGAAATGGACTATTCAAAACATGGAGGAGCTGTTTTATTTGGATTGAAAGCACCAGTTATCAAAACGCATGGTGCAACTGGACCGGATGCAGTTCGCTACACGATCCGTCAAATCCATACGATGCTTGAAACCAATGTTGTAGGGCAACTGGTGGAGCAATTTGAGCAAAAAGAGGACTAAATTTTCTGCGAATTGACAAGCTGATGGAGAAAAAAGGGTGGACATTCCAAAAAATTGTCAGTAAAATTAGCTATGGTGAAGAAAACGTAGTAGTTCTAAGAATTGTGGGGGTGAAAAAATTGACGCGCGAAGAAGTATTTAATAAGGTAGCTAAAATCATTTCAAATCACTTTGAAATGGATACAGACAAAGTGACAGATGAATTGAACATTAAAGATGATCTGAAAGCTGATTCAATTAGTATCATGGAATTTGTTCTTGAACTAGAAGATGAATTCGGTACAGAGATCTCTGATGAAGATGCTGAACAAATCGAAACAGTCGGCGGTGCCGTGGATTATATCAGCAACCACTTGAAATAAATTGAATAAATACACATCAACTGATGAATGAATTGACGAAAGCCAATTTCAACTCAAAGCCAAGAAGTCAGAAATAGTTTAGCTATTTCAGGATTTCTTGGCTTTTTCAGGCATTATTTTTAAATAAAAAGGTTTTTTTAAAGAGGAGAATTATGTCATAAAATACGATTGTAATAGGTGGTTTTACAACATTTACATTTCGTATATACTGTATAATTATGCTTTTGTAAAATGGAATATCTATTCGGTTAAAACTGTTTTTTATATAAAGAGTGATTTTTGCAGATTTTTATAATGATTCTTAGTTTATAAAAATAGTAGGATAAAGAGAAGGCTAGCCACATACCTCATTTTTTTTTAATCTTCTTTAAGAGCTGACATAGCTACGTAAGATTTTTCAGACAATTCTGGCAACAGTGTGAAATAATCTTGCAATATAAAACGGTTTTCTATATAATTATTAATAATTAATTACACACTCCTTAGAATGCTACTTATTTAATTTTTTTTTTGCTAAGTTGTTATTCAGTGTAGGATTATTTTTTTTATTAAAAACTTCCATCGAGGGAGCAGAGAGGGGTATTCGATTGTCAGATAACCAATTATTAGATGTTCAGAACCTACACACAGGCTTCCGTCTAAAAGATGAATACTACGATGCAGTAGACGACGTTTCTTTTACTTTAGATAAAAACGAGATCTTAGCCATCGTTGGTGAGTCTGGTTGCGGAAAAAGTACGTTAGCTACAACGATTATGGGATTATTAGATCCTAACAATACAAAGATCACAGGGGAGATCATGTACAATGATTTAAATTTGATTGAATTAAATGAAACATTGTATAACAAGATCCGTGGAAATGATATTGGGATGATTTTTCAAGATCCATTATCTGCACTAAACCCTTTGATGAGAATTGAAGACCAAATCAAAGAAGGTTTGTCTTACCATACAAAAATGACGGCTGACCAAAGACAAGCACGTGCATTAGAATTACTAGAACAAGTAGGGATTCCGAATCCTGCACGAGTTGGACGTCAGTATCCTCATGAGTTGTCAGGTGGGATGAGACAGCGGGTGATCATCGCGATTGCGATTGCATGTAAGCCACCGATCATTATCGCGGATGAACCAACGACTGCCTTGGACGTAACGATTCAAGCACAGATTCTTGACTTACTGAAAGATTTACAAGAAGAAACTAAAACTGGGATCATCTTGATCACACATGATTTAGGTGTCGTAGCTGAAATGGCGGATCGTGTTGCTGTGATGTATGGTGGACAATTTGTTGAAGTTGCAGGAGTCAAAGAGTTATTTGAAAATCCAAAACACCCATATACACAATCATTGCTAAATTCGATTCCACAAGAAGGAAATCACGAGGCAGAGTTACACGTGATTGAAGGCGTAGTCCCTTCCTTAAAAAATATGCCACGAACAGGTTGCCGATTTGCGCCACGGATTCCTTGGATCCCAGCAAGCGCTCACGAAGAAAATCCAGTCTTGCATGAAATCGCACCGAATCATATGGTACGTTGCTCATGTTATAAACATTTCCACTTTAGAGACGAAAAAGGAGAGGTGTAGATGTCAGAATTAATTACAATCAAAGATTTGAAAGTTCACTATCCTATTCGCAGTGGGTTTTTCAACCGAGTAACAGACCATGTCTATGCAGTAGACGGTGTCGATTTTATTATTGAAAAAGGAAA
Organism: Enterococcus sp. DIV0806c; assembly: GCF_051710905.1. Lineage (NCBI taxonomy): Bacteria > Bacillati > Bacillota > Bacilli > Lactobacillales > Enterococcaceae > Enterococcus > Enterococcus sp. DIV0806c. Next base: position 133,867 of record NZ_JBIOLO010000001.1, read on the forward strand.
AACATACGGACTAGTTGGAGAATCAGGTTCTGGGAAGTCCACAACCGGAAAAGCGGTTGTCGGCCTAGAAAAAGTGACTTCTGGCCAAATCATGTATGAAGGAAAAGACGTCACGAAAAGAAGTAACCGCAAAAAAATCGGCTACAACAAAGACGTCCAAATGATCTTTCAAGATTCAATGTCTAGTTTAAATCCTAAAAAACGAGTACTGGACATTATCGCTGAGCCGATCCGTAACTTTGAACGCTTAAGTGATCAGGAAGAAAAGAAAAAAGTCAAAGGCTTATTGGACATCGTTGGGATGCCAGAAGATGCGTTATACAAATATCCTCATGAATTTTCTGGTGGACAAAGACAGCGTTTAGGGGTTGCCCGAGCAGTAGCAACGAATCCTAAATTGATTGTTGCTGATGAACCTGTATCTGCCCTAGACTTATCTGTTCAGGCACAAGTATTGAACTTTATGAAACGCATCCAACAAGAATTTGGCTTGAGCTATTTATTCATCTCTCATGACTTGGGTGTCGTAAAACACATGTGTGACAACATCGCGATCATGTACAAAGGTCGCTTTGTTGAAATCGGTACACGAGAAGATATCTATAATGATCCGCGCCACATCTACACAAAACGCTTACTATCTGCGATTCCACGAATCGATGTAGACAATCGGGAAATACAAAAACAAAACCGACGAAATGTTGAACGTGAGTATATCGAACATCAAAAAGATTACTACGATACAGCAGGGCGAGTGTATGATTTACGTACACTAACCACTACACACAAAGTAGCGTTGAAAGATGGAGGTGCTAGCTAATGTGGAAAACGATTCTACGAAGAGTTCTTTTGATGATCCCACAAGTGATCATTCTTAGTGTGTTGATCTTTATGCTAGCGCAAGCCATGCCTGGAGATCCGTTTACAGGATTGATCAACCCAAACCAAGATCCAGCTGTGATCGAGCAGATGCGTCAGGCAGCGGGCTTGAATGATCCTTGGTATGAACAATATTTCCGTTGGGTCGGAAATGCCTTACAAGGTGATTTTGGACAAAGTTTCTTGTATAAGCGTTCGGTTTCCTCTTTGATTGGGGAACGAATCATCAATACTTTATATTTATCTATTTTAACTGTTATTATTACGTACTTGATTGCTGTACCACTAGGTATGTTAGCTGGTCGATACCAAAATTCGATTTTGGACAAAGCTGTCGTTATTTATAACTTCTTCAGTTTTGCTGTTCCATTATTCATTTTCGGATTGATCATGTTGTTTGTTTTTGGCTATCGTTTAGGTTGGTTCCCAACAAGTGGTTCTCAGACTTTAGGTTTCCAGGGAGGATTTTTCGCTCAATGGATGGATCGATTGCAATACATTCTATTACCATCGATCACACAGGCCTTTTTAGCCACAGCAGTAACGATCCAGTATTTACGAAGTGAAGTCATTGATTCGAAATCCTTAGACTTTGTACGTACAGCTCGTTCCAAAGGGGTGCCGACAAACAAAGTATTCAGTCGTCACATTTTCCGTAATGCAGCCTTGCCGATGGCATCTCAAATGGGGTATGAAATCACTTCATTGATTGCTGGTTCTGTCGTTATCGAAAAAATCTTTGGGTATCCTGGTGTCGGAAAATTATTTATTGACTCAATCGGTCAACGTGATTATACCGTAATCACAGCCTTAGTCTTGATTTTAGGAATCGCAACGCTCGTCGGAACACTGCTGTCAGATATTATCATGAGCATTGTTGATCCGCGTATACGAATCCAATAAAAAAATCAAACAGAAGGGAGAATCGATCATGAGTGATAAAAACAAAGAAGTTGTGCAAGAAAGTATCCCACCAATGGGTATACGAATGATTGCACGAGAATTCAAAAAAGATAAAGTAGCCATTTTTTCACTGGCTTTGTTAGTTGTTTTACTATTAGTTATTTTTATCGGGGCGATCTTTATTGACCAAGATAAAGTAATGTTTGTTAGTATTTTTGATAAGTATGCTGAACCTGGCGCCATCTCTTCTCAAGGATCAAAATTCCTTTTAGGAGCAGATGAAGGTGGACGTGATGTCTTCGGTCAATTGATCATCGGAGCAAGAAACTCTGTGATGATCGGTTTTGCTATCACGATCATTACGTCGATCATCGGAGTAGGGCTTGGAATCCTTTCAGGTTTTTATGGTGGGATCATTGACAACGTATTGATGCGTATTGTTGATTTTATTATGATTTTACCAATCATGTTGATCATTATCGTGTTTGTTTCGATCATTTCGCGTTATAACGTTTGGTCATTTATTTTTATCATGAGTGCATTTTATTGGGTAGCTAAAGCCCGATTATTCAGAAGTAAGACGTTATCAGAAGCTAGACGTGATTATGTCAGTGCTTCAAAAACGATGGGAACAAGTGATTTCAAAATCATGTTCCGTGAAATCATGCCAAACCTTAGTTCATTGATCATCACCAACTTAACAATGAACTTTGCGGCAAATATTGGGATCGAGACCACTTTGACTTTCTTAGGCTTTGGATTGCCAGCTAATGTACCTAGTTTAGGAACATTGATCGGTTATGCAAGTAACGGTGAAGTTTTAGTGAATCGACAATGGATTTGGTTACCCGCGTCAATTCTAATTTTAGTGTTGATGTTGAGTATAAACTACGTTGGACAAGCATTTAAGCGTTCTGCAGATGCGCGTCAACGTTTAGGATAAGAGAAGTGAAGGGGGAAAATAGGATATGAAGAAAACGATTTTTGGATTTGTCACACTGCTATCTGTGGGAGCATTAGCAGCGTGTGGAAATGGCGGCGGAACTAGCTCGTCAGGTAATAATTCAGCAGATAATGGGGATAACAGTGAATTGACTTTCCCATTAGCAACAACGAATAATGATGAAGCAATCGAAGACGGTGAGTTAAATGTTGCAGTCGCAACAGACAGTCAATTCAAAGGATTATTCCAATGGGAATTTTACCAAGATGCCTTTGATGCAGCGTTTATGGCGCCTTCACATGAACCATTATTTACAAATGATGACAACTTCACGATCACAAACGATGGTGCAGCCTCATTAGAATTAGACGAAGATGCGAAAACAGCGACAATCACACTTAAAGACAACGTAAAATGGTCTGATGGTGTCGATGTCACAGCAGATGATGTTATTTTCCCTTATGAAATCATCGGTAACTCTGAATACACTGGTATCCGTTACGATGATACATTCCGTAATATCGTTGGTATGGAAGAATATAACAGCGGTAGTGCAGATACGATTTCTGGAATTACAAAAGTAGATGACAAAACTGTTAAAATCGAATATAAAGAAATGAACCCAAGCATGCTTCAAGCAGGTGGTGGTATTTGGACATATGCAGCGCCAAAACACACACTTGAAGGAATTGCTATCAAAGACATGGAATCAAGCGATCAAGTCCGTAAGAACCCTGTGACATTTGGTCCTTACTATATGAGTAACATCGTTGCTGGTGAATCAGTAGAGTTCTTACCAAATGAATACTACTGGAATGGTACACCACAATTGAAGAAAATCACAATGAAATCATTACCAACAGCAAGTGCAACAGAAGCATTGAATTCAAAATTGTATGATATGATTTTCCAAATGCCAACAGATACTTACGAAACATACCAAGATATCGCTGGCTATACGAATCTAGGACGTCAGCAAACTTCATACACTTACTTAGGTTTCAAACTAGGTAAATGGGATGCTGAAAGTGGAAGTGTTGAATATGATCCAAACTCAAAAATGGCTGACAAATCATTACGTCAAGCAATGGGTTACGCTTTAGACAACACTGCAGTAGGCGAACGTTTCTATGCTGGTTTAAGAAGCAATGCGACTTCATTGATTCCACCAGTATTTGAAAGTTTCCACGATGCAGATCTAAAAGGCTTCACACAAGATATTGATAAAGCCAACAAATTATTGGATGATGCAGGATATAAAGATGTTGATGGCGATGGTATCCGTGAAGACAAAGATGGTAACAAGTTGACAATCAACTTTGCGTCAATGTCAGGTGGCGAAACAGCGCAACCATTAGCAGATTACTACGTACAACAATGGAAAGAAATCGGTTTAGATGTTCAATATACAACAGGCCGTCTGATCGAATTCAACTCATTCTATGATCGTTTAGAAAATGATGATCCAGAAATCGACATCTACCAAGCAGCTTGGAACACAGGAACAGATCCAAACCCAAGTGGACTATGGGGGGCAAATGCAGCGTTCAACTACACTCGTTATGAGTCAGAAGAAAACACAAAATTGATCAATGATATCAATTCAAGTGCAGCATTTGATGCAGATTACCAAAAAGAAGCTTACAAAAAATGGCAAGAATACGCATTTGAAGAAGCTTTTGCTATTCCAACATTGTTCCGTAACGAAGTATTACCAGTAAACGACCGCGTTAAAGATTGGAATTGGGCATATGATGCTGTCAATCCATGGGCTGTTGTATCTGTAACTTCAGATTCACGTTCATAATCATTAAATGATAAAACCGAATCAGTTCGAGATAGGATTCTCCTATTCTCGGCTGGCTCGGTTTTTTTGATTAGGAAAAAAAGGAATTATCTGTTTTTAGAACATGTGAAAGTATATAATATATATGAAAGGAGGAGAATAATTAGGAAATTTTATTTTTGTTGTTACTTTATATAGTTCAGAAGACACTATCAATCTTCAGAGGAGAATATATGTGGAGGCTCCTCGCTTTGTACTAAAAATAGATCTGGAGGGTGGTGGATATAGAAATCATAAGTAGCTAAGATATAAATGTAGTTACAATATTTCATAACTTCTCAAATATTGTTCAAAGTGTTTTCAAATTCCTTATATTTTAGGTGCTTTTTTCTTTCATTATGAAAAAAATCTATCGAGGGTTATTTATAGTTACAGTGTTAAGTTTCCTTTATGCCATTTCTTTTATCGGAAATGAAGGAATCAAGAGTGCTATCCCAAATGCTCATTCGGGCATTGTAATTGAAGAAGCGAGTGGAACGATTGAGGAAATCAATCAAAAAATTTCTGCTTATGCAAAAAAACATCAAATTGCTATACATAAACTGGTTTTTAGAATTGGCGCTTCTGGTGAGACGACAAAGGAAATTTATACCTTTGACAAGTTGGAACGTTCGGAATACTCTTTTCCACCTATAAAATCGGATGTTGCCACCTATTTTTATGATTACACAGAGATGCAGCATCAAGATGTGTTGGGGACTTATATTGTAACAGAAGCCCCTCCATCTGGAATGATCGCTGATTTTCATGATCAAGGAATCAAATTGGAGATTGAAGAGATAAAATGGTTTCAGTTATTGACGGCGGGTTTATTAATGAGTATTGGACAACTCTTCTTTATTCTATTTTTCTTTGTGATTTTAGCTTTACTGTTTTATAAAGCTTCCCTTCGCAAGAAAATTGGTGTGATTGAGATGTTAGGACATCGTTGGCTGATAGTGTCCGTCAAGGATAGTTTCATTGATAGTGTGATTTTTACTCTCTTGATGGTTGCTTTTTCTTGGTGGTTTCCACAATTACAGTTTCTTTATCGACCGATTTTTTTCTGGGGTCATTTAATGATTTGGGTTCTTCAATTATTTACGAGTGGGATTATTTTTTCGTTCGGTACGATTTCAGATAAGATAAAAGGAAGGAAACCTTACCGATTATTATTTAGTTTGAACCTTTTATTAAAGATCATCATCTTCACGTTTGTTACGGTGCAAGCCAGTACATTATCAAATAAAGTAATGGAGACGCGTGAACTTGAACAGCAGCTCTCCCAATGGACAAGAGTTCCTGACTATTATCACTTGGCATTTAGTAGAGACACCAATCTACTTGTAAACCCGACAAAAAGTAAAGACGTGCGAAGGAAAGCACAAGCGCGAATCAATGCACGGTTACTTCCCTTGTTGGAAAAATCAGAACAGTCAGGTGGAATTTTTCTAAGGGACAATGAACTTGGTCATAGTAGTCCGACACTAAATTATATTCAAAATGACGCTTTTTGGTTAAGTAATCATCAGGCCGTACAAGAATTGGCTATCAAGGATGCTGAAGGTCAATCGATACACTCATTAGATGATTCTTTTTTCTATCTGCTCATCCCTGAAAATAAGCGAATGTATACAGAAATGATCATTCAAGAAGCAGAGGATGAACTTGATTTTTATCAAAATTCTTTTGAGTACGAAACGAAAGCATACGAAGGCGAGTTAAAAATTCTTTATACGCAAGCAAACCAAGTCCTTTTTAACTATAACTTCCAACCCTATGAAAAAAATTTTTCTTCCAATCCAATTATCGTTTCCATGTCATTGCCATTGATCCAACCAAATATCGAAATATGGATACAGGATATTTCAAATGGGACTTACTTGTTTCGAGACCCTCAACTTGTCCAAGAATTTATTAAAGAAAACCATATGGAACACGATTTTTATGGATTGATTGCTGTAAAAGATAGCATCAATCAATCTCTTATGGAGGTGAGACGTGACTATTATACAACCCTTAGTATTTTGTTCTTGATCCTTATTGGCTTTGTTTTTATTCAAGTCTATTTGAGTTTACTGTATGTGGAAATGAATAAGAAAAAACTGTTTCTCAAATATATTGCTGGTTGGACTCTGCTACAGAGGCATCACAGATATTATGAAATAATATTAGGCATTTCTACCTTTGTTGCGTTGATCTTGCTACTCATCAACCATGCTTGGTGGCAGATTTTGATTCTATTACTATTATTTGAATTATGTATCCTTTTATTCACTACGTATTTATCAGAAAAAAGAAAACGTCTGGAGGTGATCAAATATGATTGAAGCCAAAGAAATCACTAAAAAGTATAAAGGAAAAGTGATTTTTGAAAACGTATCTTTACATGTAGAGACTGGTTCAATAACTGTGATCACGGGAAGTAGTGGTGTAGGGAAAACGACGTTACTGAACTGCTTAGGACAACTGGAGCCAATTGATTCTGGTGAAATATGGATAGACAATCAAATTCTTCACCGTAAAAGTAAAAAACGTTTCTTTCGTGAGTATGCAGGATTTTTATTTCAGAACTTTGCATTGATCGATAATGAAACGGTCAAGCAAAATTTACAGTTAGTAGTAAAAAAAGAGGAAAAAATGATTGCTGCGCTCCGCAAGTTCCAAATGGAAGACTCATTGCACCAAAAAGTATTTCGTTTAAGCGGTGGTGAGCAACAACGAGTAGCTTTAGCTCGCTTGTTTTTGCAAACCCCTAAAATCGTTTTTGCAGATGAGCCCACTGCCTCTTTGGATAAAGGGAATCGGCAACTTGTGATCGAAGCATTGAAAGAATTGAATGAGCAAGGAGTGACGATTGTCTTAGTCACCCATGATTTAGATTTGGCAGAACAACTAGGTGGGCAAGTTGATATGAACCTACTGATAAACAAGATGTTGTGATCAATAATTTTTACGAGTACTCACAATAAAATACGACGATCTCACTCCGATAGAAAAGAGATGAGATCGTCGCTTAAGTATTTTGTTTCATACTTTACTTATTCTTTAAGGTTATGCATAAAAGATTATTCCGTTTCTTTAGTTGCTTTTTCCGACTCATTCAACTCAATATCTGCTTTACTTTTTGATCGTAGTAAACCAATTATTTCATTTAACTGTGTAATGATTTTTAGTAAACCAACAAAAACAACTAAAAAAATATAAATAGTTATTGTAATCACCAACTTGCGTTGTATTTTGACGACCATAGTTCGTCAGTTAGTGTCACTCGAACGGTTCCGGTATTTCCGTGACTAGATACCAGACCACGGGCGCTTGCCGTTTTTCTAACCAATTCACCTGCAATTAAATTACAAATAGCGATAATCACTGCACCAGCAACTGTGATTCCGCATGTAGCAGCAAGAGTGTCTAATATGACCGTGTACAATAAGTTGCCTCCAGTTCCCATGACAAGTCGATCATAGAAATTATACACAGACGTTTTACCAGTGCTAGTATTATAGTACATATTCCAGCCACCATTTTGCAGTTTGCCACCTACGCCTGCTACTGCACGAGACCCATAACTAGCACCATCAAACTCTTCCATCAATTCATCCATGTGATTCTTTACATCTTTGACTGTCATATTCATTACTTTCTGTTCAAAATCTGTAGCAATGGTATTTTGAGTTGATGCTATTGTATTGGGCAAAATCGAACTTGAATATCTTAATTGTGCTTCGTTCATTAATTCAGCAATTGTCTTATCTTCAAAATTGTTAACTTGCGTCACTTTTTGATTCTCACTATCTGATGCGTAAACAACAGAACTTAGTGAAGGAACTAACGGTGTTGCTAAGGTTACAATCGCCATAGAGGTAGTTAATAGCATTTTTAATTTATTTATGTTCATATTATTCGACCTTTCACTATATATTTTTTTATGGTACTAACAAATTTTTGAAAATATTTTCTATTGATCTGCTACGGATTGACAACTTCCCAACCAAATAATATCATTATAAAAGAAATCGTTTTCCCTCCTTTTGTTAGTAGATTTAAAGTTTTTATCTTCCGATTGTTATAGGAAAACTTTATGAACCTTTGTTCTTTTTATTGATGTTTTCTCAAGTAATATTCCTCATTTGGATTAGGTCGATTCCTTATTTATTAAGATATGCGATTGCCAAATAAAGATAATTATAGTTGTTATAGATTAGTTCCTTACTGTATTATTATTTAGTGTATTACGAAATGTTATAATGTATCTTAGTTATATAATAAGATTATTTGATAGTTTGCACCAAAGTTAGTCAAAAATAAGTAGAAAATTTGGTGATTTTATATGGAACATGGGGAATTGATTAAAAAATTAAGAACCGATAGAAGAATAACACGAAGAGAGTTGAGCGCAGGGGTACATTCGATAAGCACATTACAGCGGTTTGAAAATGATACCGCTAGAATTGACATAGATACCATTTGGCAATACTTGGAAAGAATGAATATTCAAATAGATGACTACTATTTGGAGTATTATAACTATCAATTAAGTAAAAAAGAGCACCTACGAAAAAATTTTAGGAGTGCAATTATTTCTGAGTATCATGCAAAAGAGTATTTAGATAACTTACAAGAAGAATATAAAAAAAGTAAAGACGTTTTTTTTCTGTATCTAATTGTTCAAATAAAAGCAGTCGCTGAAAAATTGCCAAATTATCAACTTGGTAAGATAGATGAAAATGAATCAAAAAAAATTTTGGATTATTTGAGTAGGATAGAGGAGTGGGGATATTTTGAATTAGCAATGTATACTAATTGTTTAGGAGTCTTTAAAAAGGAATACCGATTATTTCAATATAAGGATGTGCTCAATCAGTTTAGGAAATTTAAAGGTATACCTAAATATCAACACGCATTAATAAAATTTATTATAAACTCTATCATTTTAGAATTTTCCGAAAAAAATTATGATAGGATTTTGGATTTGTTAGGAATTTTGTATGATGAAACAAAGGACTCAGATTATTTAAAAGGAAGAATATATTGGAAATTTTTTTTCCGATTGTATCAGTCTGTCGTTGGGGATTTTGAATTTGATGGCTCGATAACTATTGAGATGCTAAGGTTGCTTGGATACGAAGAAGAGGCAGAAAATTTTTTGGATATTGAAAGAACGATTTTGAACGATAATACATAAATTAGTTTGTCTACTTAACAAGATGCATTAATCAGATCAGATATACTTCATACCTATAAAATCTGATGTTGTTGCTTATTTTTTAAGATTACATAGAAATGAAAAGAGCAAGATATGTTCATTGCTTATATTGTAATGGAAGTACTCCTATTAAAATCCGAGGACATTGTTTAAATATACGTATGATAAATCATACTGACTGAATAATCGCTGATTCCAACTACAATTAATATAACTTTAAAAAGGCATTTTTCTGTTTTTTGAAAAGTGCTTTTTTGTTCTTTAATGAGTAATGATCTGGATTTAGGAATATTACAAGTTTTAATATATTTTTATGAAAGAGAATCTCCAACATGGTTTATAAAGCTTTTCATACCTTTTGTCTCAACCATTTCATATTTTATAAAAAACCAGTATAATAAGGAAGTATTGAAAAAATAGCCATAAAGGAATGTGGGAAATGGACAATCAGCTAACAAAAGAATTGAAAGAAAAGTATAGCATCGTTTTTCACGATTTAAACTTACTTGAACAAGCTTTTACCCATTCATCCTATGTGAATGAGCATCGCAATTTGCAACTATCCGACAACGAACGTCTTGAGTTTTTAGGAGATGCTGTATTAGAGTTAATGGTTTCTGAATATCTGTATCGTTTGTATCCAGATATCCCAGAAGGAAAATTGACCAAAACTCGTGCAGCTATCGTGCGTGAAGATAGTTTGTCCAAATTTGCCAAGGAATGTCGTTTTGACCAGTACATCCTGTTAGGAAAAGGTGAGGAGAACTCAGGTGGACGAACCCGTCCAGCGCTTCTTTGTGATCTGTTTGAAGCCTTTTTAGGAGCGTTGTACCTTGATCAAGGATTTGACGCAGCACATACGTTTATTGAAACGGTGATTTTTCCAAAGGTACGTGCCGGTGCTTTTTCCCATGAGATGGATCATAAAACAAGATTACAAGAAGTATTGCAAAAAGCAGGAGACGTGTTGATCGAATATCGTTTGATCAATGAAGAAGGTCCAGCACACGAACGTATTTTTTGGATCGAAGTATACGTTGATGATCGGTTGATTGGAACTGGACAAGGAAAATCGAAAAAACTAGCAGAACAAGCTGCTGCTGAGAATGCTTTAGCAGCACTAAGTAAGTGAGGGAAAGACTTCGTGTATTTAAAACGCATTGAAATAGCCGGCTTTAAATCATTTGCAGATAAAACAATCATTGAGTTTGAAAATAGTGTCACAGCGGTCGTTGGACCAAACGGTAGCGGGAAAAGTAATATTACCGAGGCCATCCGTTGGGTACTAGGAGAACAGTCTGCGAAAAGCCTTCGTGGTGGGAAAATGCCGGATATTATTTTTGCCGGTTCTGATTCCCGTAAACAATTGAATGTCGCTGAAGTAACCGTCGTATTAGACAACTCTGATCATTACTTGCCACTAGAGTATAGTGAGATCAGTGTGACACGTCGTTACCGTCGAACAGGTGAAAGCGACTTTTTCATCAATAAACAACCTTGCCGTTTGAAAGACATCCAAGAATTATTTATGGATTCTGGCTTAGGGAAAGAATCATTTTCGATCATCTCTCAAGGAAAAGTCGAAGCAATTTTTAGTAGTAAGCCAGAAGACCGACGAGGGATTTTTGAAGAAGCAGCTGGAGTCTTGAAATACAAACAGCGCAAGAAAAAGGCGGAGCAAAAGCTTTTTGAAACAGAGGATAATCTAAGTCGTGTCCAAGATATCATCTATGAACTTGAAGAGCAATTAACTCCTTTGGCCGCCCAGAGTGAGGCTGCGAAGGAGTTTTTACGATTAAAAGAAACATTGACTAACACAGATATCGCTTTGATGATTGCTGAAATCAAAGCGGCAAAAAAAGAGTGGGATGAACGACAAATACAATTAGATCAGTTCAACCAATCACTAACGTCCTTAACGACACAGATCCAAACAAAGGAACAGTTATTAGCCGACAAACGTAAACAAAATAACCAGGCCGACCGTATGATCGAAAAAAATCAACAAACGTTATTAGCGTTGTCAGAAAAATTAAAGCAAACAGAAGGACAAAAAGAAGTATTACTTGAGCGAACGAAGCATACCCAAAAGAGCTCAAAAGAATACCAAGCTTCTTTAACTGAAGTGCAAGAAAAAGTGGCTCATTTTGAAGAATTACAAGCGACTTTGACACAAGAAGTTAGTCAAAAAGAAGCAGAGATCCAACAGGCTGAAAAAGCACTGATGAGTACGCAACAAGAATTGGAGAAATACCAAAAATCAACAAAAGAATTATTGGCAGAATTGCGCGATCAGTATGTCGATCTAATGCAAGAACAAGCAACTGTCGGCAATGAATTGAAGTACTTGGAGCGTCAATATGTCCAAGAGACATCTAAAAGTCAGCAAACACTAGCCAAACAATCGGAAGTGGAAGCGAATGTTGCGGAAATGTCCGCTAAGCAAATCGAGTTGACAGAGCGACATGAAAAGCTACAGCAAGCTTTGAATGAGGTCAAAGCGTCACTTGAACTTGTGCAAACAAAAGGAAAACAAGCACAAGAGCGCTTGGCAAAAGAACAGCCTAAAATGTATCAACTGATGAACCAAGTCCAACAATTGCGGGCACGTCAGAAAAGTTTACAAGAAATCCAAGAAAATTACTTTGGCTTCTATCAAGGTGTTCGTTTGATCTTGCAACAAAAACAACGTCTTTCAGGTATCGTTGGAGCGGTTGCTGAATTGATCGATGTTCCAGCTGATTATACATTGGCAATCGAAACAGCTTTGGGTGGTTCAGCGCAACATGTCATTGTTGAAAATGAAGGCGATGCACGTCAAGCGATCACTTATCTGAAACAACAAAAAGGCGGACGAGCAACGTTTCTACCATTAACGACAATCAAACCTCGTCAATTACCTGCACATATTTTTGCACAAGCGCAAACAGTTGACGGGTTTATTGGGATCGCTAGCGAACAAGTGACTTATCCCGAACAGATCCAGACAATCGTTCACAATCTATTAGGGACGATTCTATTAGCAAAAGACTTAGCAAGTGCCAATGCCATTGCCCAACAAATTCGTTACCAGTATCGTGTGGTCTCGTTAGAAGGTGATGTCATGAATGCCGGTGGTTCAATGACTGGTGGGGCGACGAAGCGAGGCAATCAAGGAAGTTTGTTTGCACAAAATCAAGAATTAAAACAATTGACTAGTGAGTTTCAACAAGCCGATCAGGAATTGCAAAGTCAAGAAAAGAAAGTCCAAGCATTGCAACAAGAAGTCACGGTTTTGGCAGAAGAACAAGAACTTCTGCGGACACAAGGAGAACAGTTACGCTTTGAAGAACAAGAAGTAGCAAATCAACGACAAAATGTGGCCAACGAACTCACTCGTTTTGAAAAAGAACAGCAAATCTCAAGTTATGAAACGCGTGAACTGCAACAATTCATGGATAATTACCAAAAACAACAGGCAGAGCTTTTAGCAAAACAGCAAGAACTAGAAGTACAACGCCAAGCGATCGATGCTGAAATCAGTTCATTGAGTCAAGAAAGTGACAAGATGGAAGAACGTCGCGCGCAGATCCAGGAAAAACAAGCACAGGAGCAAGCCTCATTAGCCGTATTGAAAGAGCAATACAATCACTTACAGATCCAACTACGTGGCGCACGTGTACAAAAAAATGAGGCATTAGCCAAACAAGAAGGACTAGAACAACAACTGCATGCATTGACTGCGGACTTCTCTGATCACGAACTGACAGAAGAAAGCTTAGATCAACGAATCGCTGATTTAGCGACAGAAAGAGATCGCTTAAAAGCTTCTCTAGAAGACGCCAAACAGTCACGTGAAGAAATGCAAACGACCATCGATGCGTTGGATGCCGACCTATTAGCTGAAAACCGTAAACAAAAAGAACTTTTGACAGAGCAGTCACAGTTAGAGGTCCAAAAGAATCGTGCGGAAATGATTTTGGATAATCATTTGAATTATCTTCAAACGGAGTATCAGATGAATTATGAAAAAGCCTGTGAATCTTATGAAGAAACAACGGATGTAGCGAACAGCCGGGTAGAAGTTGCTTCGTTGAAACAACAAATCGATCGTTTAGGCCCAGTAAATCTGAACGCCATTGAGCAGTATGAGCAAGTGAATGAACGTCATACCTTTTTGGCTGCGCAACGGGATGATTTATTATCGGCTAAGGATCAATTATTTGAAACAATGGATGAAATGGACGATGAGGTACGGACTCGTTTCAAAGAAGTTTTTGAAGCAATCCGCCAAGAATTCAAAATCGTTTTCCCAAATATGTTTGGTGGCGGTCGCGCAGAGCTTGTGTTGACTGATCCGACTGATTTGTTGCAGACAGGGATTGAAATCGAAGTTCAGCCTCCAGGTAAAAAACTACAAAGTTTAAGTTTACTTTCAGGAGGAGAACGTGCATTGACTGCGATTGCGTTGCTCTTTTCGATTATTCGTGTCTGCCCTGTACCGTTTTGTATCCTTGATGAGGTCGAAGCTGCGCTAGATGAAGCTAATGTCAAACGCTTTGGTCGCTATCTCAGCGAGTTCCAAGACGATATACAGTTTATTGTAGTGACGCATCGTAAAGGGACGATGGTTGCTGCGAATGTCTTATACGGTGTGACCATGCAAGAGTCTGGGGTTTCAAAAATCGTCTCTGTCCGTATGGAAGACATCAATGAAGAAGGAAGAATGAGTGAAACGAAAGTGTAGGGGACGAAATGATCAAATTAATCGCTATCGATTTAGACGGAACACTATTGAACGAAGAAAAGAAAATCTCATCTGAGAATAAACAAGCTTTGGCTCAAGCAAAAGCACAAGGGGTAAAAATCGTTTTATGCACGGGGCGTCCGTTAGCAGCGATGGCTCACTATTTACAAGAATTAGGTTTAGTCGAAGAAGGCGATTATAGCATTACCTTCAACGGTGGCTTAGTCCAGAAAAATGATACTGGTGAAATCATCGAGAAAAAAGCGATGTCTGTGTCTGATATCCATCGTCTTTATGCGTTGGCACAAGAACTAGACTTACCGTTAGACGTTTTATCAGATAATGTCGTCTTGCAATTACCTAGTGCGCCTCAAAAGCAATCGATGTACAATGTATTAAACAACTTATTGCAATTCCAACCAGCAGTACTAGCTGATATTACAGATGAGTTTGTGTTGAACAAAGCAGTCATTGCCTATGAGCAAGAAGAACTAGATGCAAAAATCAAGGAGATTCCAAGCGCTTATTATGAGTCGTATGAGATTATCAAAACGCGCAATGTTTTATTAGAATTTATGCCAAAAGGTGTCACTAAGGCATATGGTATTTCTTTATTAGCAAAAGATTTAGGACTTGAACGTAGTGAGATCATGGCAATCGGAGATGAGGAAAATGATCTACCGATGATCGAATACGCAGGACTTGGTGTAGCCATGGAAAATGCGGTGCCTTTTGTCAAAGAAGCCGCGGATCATGTCACGGCAAGTAACATCGAACATGGGGTAGCAAAAGCGATCCAACAATTTGTTTTAGTGTAAAGGAGGTATACTATGGGATTTTTTGATAAGATCAAACGAGCCTTTACTGGTGAAGAAGCACCAGAAGAAGTAGAAGTACAAGAGAAATATGATAAGGGTCTAGAAAAGACCCGTAAAACGTTCGGTGAACGAATGAATGAACTGTTTGCGAATTTCCGTACGGTCGATGAAGATTTCTTCGAAGAATTGGAAGAAACATTGATCGGTGCAGATGTCGGCTTTGAAACAGCCATCAAGATCACTGAAGCGTTACGCCAAGAAGTGAAGCTAAGAAATGCCAAGAAACCAGCTGAGATCCAAAATGCGATCATCGAAAAATTAGTTGAGCTTTATGAGCAAGAAGGCATCGATGAAGTCAATACATTGAACCTCCAAGAAGAAGGATTAACGGTGATCCTCTTTGTTGGTGTCAATGGTGTAGGAAAGACGACGAGTATCGGTAAATTAGCACATCAATACAAAACGGAAGGCAAAAAGGTATTGTTAGCCGCAGCAGATACCTTCCGTGCGGGTGCGATCGATCAGTTAGTCGTTTGGGGAGAACGTGCAGAAGTTGAAGTGGTTCGAGGCAAAGCTGGTGGTGATCCTGCGGCAGTCGTTTACGATGCCATCGAAAAAGCCAAAGAACAACAAGCAGATATTTTACTTGTTGATACAGCTGGACGTCTGCAAAACAAAGTCAATTTGATGAACGAACTAGAGAAGATCAAACGTGTGATCCAACGAGAATTACCAGAAGCACCACATGAGATCTTACTTGTGTTAGATGCGACGACAGGACAAAATGCCATGGTCCAAGCGAAACAGTTCAAAGAAACCTCTGATGTAACAGGGCTAGTTTTAACAAAATTAGACGGTACAGCTAAAGGTGGAATCGTCTTAGCCATTCGTAATGAATTGCACCTGCCGGTCAAACTTGTTGGTTTGGGTGAAGGCATCGATGATTTAGAAGCTTTTGATCCAAATGATTTTGTCATCGGTCTATTTAAAGGCTTATTGAAAGAAGAATAAACAGTATATGAGCATAAGTTCATCTAAAGAGCTTGTAACAAAGGTGTTCAACTTCAAGAAATAAAAAAGAAGCCACGGGAATCGTTCTTTGAATTTCCGTGGTTTTCCCTTTATTTTTGAAGAGGTTCCGTTTGTTTCAGGCTCTTTTTTCTCCTTCCAATGGACTAGCGATATTCAAGGAACAATATTTCGAGTATAAACCAAAAATGAACCAGCGATTTTTTTGACTGTCCTGTCTGGCTATGTGCTATCTTATTGTTCAGTTTGGAGTCATTTTCCTACAATATCAGCTGTTTTTTTAAAAAAACACCCCTTTTTTCTCATTTTCAAACAATTTCATTCTTTTTCTTGGCGGTTTTTACTATAATGAAACATATGAATTGGAGGACATTTAACCATGAACTATAAAGAATTATTACTGCATCCTCGTTCACTACCGTTCATTAGTCAAGCCCGTTTTGGGGTTGAACGTGAAGGGCAACGTGTGAACTTCTCTGGAAAGTTGGCAACAACCGATCATCCTGAGATTTTTGGAGATCGTACGTATCATCCATATATCCAGACTGATTTCAGTGAAACTCAAGTCGAATTGATTACTCCGGTCACGGATTCTATCAACGAACTTTTTAAATACTTGGAAGCAATCTACGACGTTGCTTCACGATCAATGGCAGATGATGAAATGATCTGGCCTTTAAGCATGCCTCCGGCTTTACCTGAAAAAGACGAAGAGATCATGATTGCGAAGCTTTCTAATTTTGAAGATGTCTTGTATCGTCGTTATTTAGCAAAGGAATATGGCAAACGCAAGCAAATGGTCAGCGGCATTCACTTCAACTTTGAGTTTGGTGATGATCTTTTACAATCCTTGTTTGTACAACAAACAGAGTTTACCGACTTTGCAGCATTTAAAACAGAATTATATTTTAAAACAGCACAGAACTTCTTGCGTTATCGTTGGTTGATCACTTATTTGTTTGGGGCGTCACCTCTAAGTGAAGACCACTATTTTGTCGGCAAGCCAGCACCAGCAGAACCGGTACGCAGTATTCGTAATAGTTCCTATGGTTATACGAACCATCCGAATGTCAAAGTATCCTATGCGTCAATGCAACAATATTTAACCGATATTGAAAAAATGGTGGAAGAAGGCAAGTTATCCGAAGAAAAAGAATTCTATGCACCGATCCGTTTTCGTGGTGGAAAACGTGTAGCTGATTTAGCAAAATCAGGTATTCGCTATATTGAACTGAGAAATATTGATTTAAATCCTTACGCACGTGTAGGGATCAGTCAAGCACAAGTTCAGTTTTTACAATCGTTCTTAATGTATATGCTATGGATGGAACATGACGTAGCAGTCGATGCATGGGTCGAAGAAGGCGAGCAGCGAAATGAACACGTGTCGTTAGAAAACCCTATGGATCAAACTGCTTTTTATGATGAAGGAATGCTGCTTCTTCAAGGCATGAAAGAGATGCTTGTAGCTTTAGGACAATCCGAACGCCTACCATTGATCGATGACATGATCGCACAATTGGATGAACCACGTGAAACATTGGCAGGCAAGATTTATCAGCAAGCACAACAAACAAGCCAGCATGACTTTGCTTATACTTTAGGAAAACAGTATGAAGAAGAAAGTCATGAACGTTCGTACCAATTAGCAGGATTTCGTGACATGGAACTGTCGACACAGATTCTGATGTTTGATGCGATCCAAAAGGGCATCGAAGTAAAGGTCATAGATGAATCAGATCAATTTTTACGTCTGCAGCATCAAGAGCATATCGAATATGTGAAAAATGCCAATATGACAAGTAAAGACAGCTACATTGTGCCATTGATCATGGAAAATAAAACAGTCACTAAAAAAGTGCTAAAAGAGGCCGGATTCCGCGTACCTGAAGGAGCCGAATTCACTTCAATCGAAGAGGCTTTGAACGCGTATCCACGATTTGCAGAACAATCCTTTGTCATTAAACCTAAATCGACAAATTACGGATTAGGGATCACGATTTTCAAAGAAGGAGCATCTTTAGAAGATTACCAGGCTGGTTTAGCAATCGCTTTTCGTGAAGATACTTCTGTACTAGTTGAAGCATTCATGCCTGGAACAGAATATCGCTTCTTTGTGATCGATGGGCAAGTAAAAGCGATCTTACTTCGTGTTCCTGCCAATGTTGTGGGTGACGGAAAACGGACGGTGGAAGAACTTGTCGCTGAAAAAAACCTAGATCCATTAAGAGGCAGTCACCATCGTGCACCATTGGAATTGATCCAGTTAGGTGAACTTGAGCAGTTGATGTTAAAAGAGCAAGGACTAACCATCCATTCTGTACCTGAAAAAGATCAAATCGTGTATTTACGCGAAAATTCCAATATCAGTACAGGTGGCGATTCAATCGACGTAACAGATGAATTTTCAGACGCGTATAAACAAATTGCCCAGCAAGCAGTGGAAGCCCTAGGAGCGAAAATCAGTGGGATCGACTTGATTATTCCAGATAAAGATATCGATCCTCAAACAGATGACCAAGCCTATGGCATCATCGAAGCGAACTTCAATCCAGCGATGCACATGCACGTTTATCCATTTGCTGGCCAAGGCAGAAGACTGACAATGAATGTCTTAGAGCTGTTGTATCCTGAAGTGATCAGCACACCAAAAAAGAACTAAAATAAGTCGTGAATAAGGGCTGTATCAAAAGTATTCAGCCACATTTAGCAACTTGATCCAAAAACAGCTTATCTGTTTGGATCAAGTTGCTTATTTTTTGAAATAATTACTACTGAGCACTGCTTATAGTCTAGGAGTGAAGGTATGACGAGTCGTCCAATCTCTACGATTAAAAAAGACAAAGGAGTACGACAAACTTGATAAAATTAGGTAACAACACCTATCTAATCGAACTTTCATCTTATAGATAGCAATGGTTTGTTATAATGTTTTGTGAAAGCGTTTTAAAAATGTAAGGAGGAATTTTTAGAGAAAGTAGTAAATAGACCAATATATATAAGGAGAACAACATATGAGTATTGAGATGTACCTGTCCGATTCTTTAGCCCAAGCTACGAGTGCCAGCCACTTCTGCCAAAAACAAGTCACTGATTACCAAAATCTCCAACAAGCCATCACTCAATTCACTTTACAAACGCCCAATCTCCAAGGGAAAACCTACGACGCTGCGAAAGCCTATTTTTCCCAAGTACTTTACCCACTCGTGCAAGGAGGAATCTTACTCTCCGAAGCGGTCGAAAAAGCAGCAAAACGATTTCCACAGGAATACATAAATCAAGTTGATTCCATCAGCTTGAAACAATCCGAATTAGAAGCACAGATTCGCCAAATGAATCAGTATATCACTCAAGCCGAGGGAATAAGACAATTGCTTCTTTCACCTTATATGCCAGAAGAACATCAAAGCTTTCAACTCAGTCAGAATACGTTGTTACTCACGATGTATCATGATTTGAAACACAAACTGGAAGAAAAACTCCAAAAACTCTTAGCTTACAACCAAAGCTCCGCGCAATTTTTTACAGAAATCAAAAGTCTCGAACAAGCAGTCAATCAAGGACTTGCTCAAACGAAAACTGCTTGGAATAGCCAAACGAAAACATTCTCTATGCCAAAAGATTTGTCCTGGACAACTACGATCCAAGACAAATGGCAACAAGCAGACAACGAGAAAAAAGGCATCGATCCAACTAAAAACAAAGAACTAGAAAAGTACAACGTCTATGCTCTCATTATTCACGATAACGAGGGCAACCCACGTGTCTTTTGGAAAATCGAAGACAAGCAATCAGGCTACGGCATCGTGAATCCCGAGCTGTATCAATATGTCACGAAAGTAGGTCACTACTTAGACCCTGAACTGATCCAATTCATGACGTACGATACCTACCAAGAGAAAGTCAATGCAGCATGGCGTCAAGGTGTCAATTACGAAACCGGCGAAAAACTAGACCCACTCTTAGGCAGTATCGTCTCTACCTCGCAATACGTTAAAGACGGCTACACATGGATCAACGAATCCGAACTCGGTCAAGCCTTAATGGTCTTAGGCTTTACTTACGCCTCATACAAAGTATTGACGACTACTGGTGTGAAGCAGGTGGAGAATGGTAAGATTGAGGAGGCGAGTGGGTGGGATATTGATAAGTCATCTTGGAGTTTAAATAGAGAAGGTGCAAATATAAATGGCCGTAAATACTCTAGCCATGCTCTAGAAAGAATGGCACCTGATATACCAGAAGTTAGAGCACAATTGAATATTAGAGCACAAAAAATCGCAAAAAATATGGGATATATTCCTGGAACAAATGAGTATAGTGATTTCATAAAAAAATATGTACAGCCAAGGAATATTCCGCCATCAGTAATCGAAAATGCTATATCCAAGGGTGTGAAAACCCGTGGAAATCAAATAAATACATGGAAGTTAGAAACTAGTGATGTTACAGTAATAATTAATGATTTGGGATTAGTAATTACAGTGATTCCTAAGTAAGGGAGATAAGAAAATGAAATATGATGAGTTAGAATTGATGGAGCTTTTCCTATCAGAAGGTGAGAGTATAACTGATAATATAGGTGATGGTAATATCATGTATAAAATTTCCCGAGGTGATTTTAAGCTGAAAATCTTTATAAGGACTTATGAAAACCAAATCAGTGTATTTTTGACTTATAAAGAAGCAGATGTTTTTTATGGAGATTTTTACAATATTACAGAACTAAAAAAGAAAGACATGTATCTAAAGATTTTTAAAGAAAATCAGGAAATTGTAGAACTTTGTTTTGGGATGATGCTTTCAGTGAGTGTTAGCAATCAATAATTGTATGACAAAGGCACATATTTTAAATAGTTCATGATAAATCAAAATATGTGGAAACTACCTAGGAATGGAGCAAAAAATTGAAACTATTGAACCAATGAAACTACAAATCGTAAAAAATTAAAAACTTAATAACTTAATAACGATTGTAATAAACAAAAAAATCATCCACATTACTAGATTTATCTAGTTTGTGAATGATTTTTGTTTTGCTAGAGGAGCATCCGAACGCTGACAAGTTTTGATTAGAAACTCAAAAATTTAGTTTGCCTTTTGAAATCACTTGAATAATCGGTCCCAAAAGCTTTTTTTCTTGGGTACTTCTTCCTCTTGCTTCGTTGGATATTTTTCTTCTACATCGATCACAGGTTCATTCACTGCTTCTTTGCTTGCGATCAGTAGACCAATACTTTCCGGATCTTCGGAAACATGATCGTTTACAACCGTGAATTTCGTTTGATTTTTCGTTGCCAATTGGATGTATTGATTCTGGATATCCAGGGGTAAGGTCCCGTTTATCAGAATAAATGCTTCTGGTCGTTTCTCTAGTTCTTGTAGGAACTTTTCTTTATTTGTCGGCTCATTCATTTCAGCAACGGTCATACTGAGGTAGCAACGTTCACGAAAGGTACCTAGGTATTTATGCTGTTCTTCTGGGTTGACCAAGGGCGTGCCATACATTCCTTTGTCCAAATGATTTTTCAATTCATCTGATGCCATCCAATTTCCTCCTTTGTTGTTTTAAGTCATTATAACATAGAGGTTGTGACAGAAGCATTTTGACCTGATCAGTAAGCTAGAAAATTGAAAAATAGTTTTTCATATTTTGTCATTTTCTAGCTTAGTGTTGAAGGTTAGCTTTTGGATCACCGTGTAGCCAGGTGGTGAGAAAGTCGTTTAGCTCCAAGCATTAAGGCAGAAATTGAGAAATAGCTTCCCACATTTTTAAGGTCAGAAACAAAAATGAATTTTATTTTTGTATCGTACACGTATTCTAAAATTTATAGGGATTGCTCTTATTTCATTAAAAAACGGTTGCTTTTGTTCAATGCTTCACTTAGAATAAGAATGAGAATCATTCTCAGTTAGCGAGGTAAAGGGAAATGCGCGTGGGTCGCTTGATGGTTTTTTTAGTTATTTTAAGTATATGTTCGCTATTTATTGGCGTGTCTCGAGTGGAATTCATGGAGATTATCCGATTTGAAGGACAGAGTATGCAATTGTTGTTGGCGACACGTTTTCCGCGAACGATTTGTTTAGTACTGGTAGGGGCAACGAGTAGTATTTGTGGGTTGATCATGCAACATCTGACTCAAAATAAATTTGTTTCACCAACGACAGCTGGCACGATGGATAGTGCGAGATTGGGTATCTTAGTGGTGATGCTCTTTTTACCGAATGCTTCTTTGTGGATTCGTTCAGCAACTGCATTTTTATTTGCGTTTGCAGGTACGCTCTTATTTTTATCTTTTGCACGATTTTTTCCACAAAAAAATCAGCTGATGTTACCATTGATCGGCGTGATGCTAGGAAATATTATCGGCTCTGCTGCAACATTTTTCGCCTATCAGTTTCAGTTAGTACAAAACATGTCTTCATGGCTACAAGGAAATTTTGCAACAGTCATGCGGGGAAATTATGAATTATTGTATGTAACGATTCCTTTATTACTTATCTTATCTTTTTTTGCCTATCAATTTACGATCGTAGGCTTAGGTGAATCGTTCGCAGTGAATTTAGGGATGAATTATCGCAACATGCAACTACTAGGGATTGGTCTTGTTTCTTTAGCCAGTGCGATCACTTTGATCATGGTTGGGACGATTCCTTTCTTGGGAGTGATCATTCCAAATATCACAGCAAAGCTCTATGGGGATCAGGTACATAAAACGTTAGGAATTACCGCCATTTTTGGTAGTATCTTTTTGCTTATCTGTGACATGATCGCTCGTCTTGTGATTTTTCCTTATGAAATCCCAGTCAGCGTCATCGTAGGGATCATCGGTGGTTTGATTTTCCTTTACTTGTTAGTAAGGGGGCGCAAACATGGGTAAAAAGATCACTGGTCTATTTTTTATTTTGTCTCTACTCGTGATTGGTGTGACGATTGGTTATTTGACCATCAATACGTATGGTAATTGGGCATTTGCATGGGCCTTACGAAGCAAAAAAATCATGGCGTTCATTTTAGTGGCACTTGCGACGAGCAGTGCGACCGTTAGTTTCCAAACGATTACCCAAAATCAATTTTTGACACCTTCTGTGTTAGGGCTCGATTCCCTCTATGTACTTGTTCAAACCCTCCTCTTTTTCTTGATTGGTGGTGTGACGATGCTTCAGCAAACAGGCACAGGCTTTTTCTTAGTCAACGTGGCATTGATGGTTGGCTTAAGCCAGTTATTATTTTTCTTTTTATTACGAAAAGAAGCTCCTAACTTATTCTTATTATTGATGACTGGGATGATTTTAGGGACACTTTTCAATAGTATCAGTACGTTTTTACAAGTGGTGATGGACCCGAATGAATATGATTTGTTGCAAGGGAAGTTATTTGCTAGTTTCGGTAATGTCCAGACTGCCTACCTCCTACCTGCTGCATTGTTGATTGGCTGTTGTTGGGTGTTCCTTTTTTATAAAAGACATTTTCTGGATGTCTTTCATCTAGGGAAGGATCAAGCAACGAACCTTGGGATTGAGACAGAGCGTTTTCAATTTTCTATTCTTTGTTGTGTCAGCTTGTTGACAGGAACAGCCACTGCTTTGGTGGGACCAATCACCTTTCTTGGATTTATTGTCGCAAACGTCAGCTATCGTTTGTTTGCAACGTATCGTCATGGTGTTTTACTATTAGGAAGTTTTTTGATTGCTTTCTTGTTTTTGACTGGGGGACAATTGATCGTTGAGCAAGTGTTTGGGTGGAACACGACGGTCAGTGTGGTTGTAGAGTTCACAGGGGGTATTTACTTTATTACAAAATTGATTCGAGAAAGGAAGGAACTGGGATGATCAATTTGAATAGTGTCGAGAAGTCTTACCAAGGAAAAACGGTCGTCGAGGCCTTGCAATTGGAAATCTCGGATCAACAATTGACAGCCTTCATCGGTCCAAACGGCGCAGGAAAGTCAACCGTTCTTTCTATGATCAGTCGTTTGATTCCTAAAGATGCAGGTGAGATCTACTTGGATCACAATGAAGTAAAAGCTTGGAAGTCCAAAGAGATGGCAAAAAAACTAGCTATTTTGAAACAATCCAATGAGGTCAGTATGAAAATCACAGTCGAAGAGCTTGTATCGTTCGGGCGTTTTCCTTATTCGAAAGGAAAGTTGACAACGAAAGACCATCAGATCATCGAAGAATCACTCCAACACCTAGGGTTGGAAGAACTGAAGGACCAAACAATCGACACGCTTTCTGGGGGACAATTGCAACGAGCGTATATTGCGATGGTCCTTGCGCAAGATACTGATTACATTTTGCTGGATGAACCACTCAATAATCTCGATATGAATTTTGCGGTACAGATCATGCAAATTTTAAAACGTCTTGTACAAGAATTAGGAAAAACGATCGTCATTGTGTTACACGATATCAACTTTGCAGCGAGTTACGCAGATGAAATCGTCGCAATGAAACAAGGAAAGTTATTTAGACAAGGCAAAACAAACGACATTATCAAAAAAGAAGTACTAGATCAATTATACGAAATGGACATTCGAATCTGTGAAATCGAAGGACGCAGATTTTGTCTTTATTTCTAAAAACTACGAAGGAGCATCAAAATGAAGAAAATAGTTTTAGGATTTTTAGTCATGGCATCATTAGGATTAACAGCATGTGGAAATAACGAAGCACAAACGAGTGAAACAACAGCATCAAGTACTGTCGCAACGGATACAATGTTGACAGTCAAAGATAGCAACGGGGAATCTGTGGAAGTGCAACAAAATCCTGAGAAAGTTGTAGTGTTCGACAATGGATCATTAGATACACTTGATGCATTAGGTGTTGGAGACAAAGTCGTAGGAGCGGCAACTAAAAATCTACCTGCTTACTTAGAAAAATATCAAGAAGTTGAATCTGCTGGAGGAATCAAAGAACCTGATTTGGAAAAAATCAATGAGATGCAACCAGATTTGATTATTATTTCCGGTCGTCAAAGTGATTATCAGGAACAGTTGAGCCAAATTGCCCCGACACTATATTTAGCAATGGATGCAGAAAAGCCATGGGAATCGATGCGAGAAAATGTGACAACATTGGCAAAGATTTTTGATAAAGAAAAAGAGGCAGAAGAAAAATTAACAGATTTAACGAAACAAATTGATGAAGTAAAAGAGAAAGCCAGTGCGCTTGATCAAACAGCTTTAGTTACTTTAGTGAATGAAGGGCAACTTTCAGCATATGGTTCAGGTTCACGTTTCGGACTAGTTCATGATTTATTTGGCTTTAAACAAGCCGATGATCAAATCGAGGCGTCTACACATGGTCAAAGTGTTTCTTATGAATATGTTTTAGAGAAGAACCCAGGGATTTTATTTGTGATCGATCGTACCAAAGCAATTGGTGGAGATACAAGCAACGATAACGTAGCTGCAAATGAATTAGTGGCACAAACAGATGCCGGTAAAAATGATCAAGTAATTTCATTGCAACCAGATGTTTGGTATTTGAGTGGTGGTGGACTTGAATCAATGAACTTGATGATTGAAGACGTCAATCAAGCGCTAAAATAATTTTTCAATGAATACACAAGAAATGAACGAGTGCCTATCAACTAGATAAGTACTCGTTCATTTCTTATTCAATGGGTGATTGTTTGATCGTTAGGAAAATCTAGTGTAAGAGTAAATTCATTATCGACTTCATAAGGATCGATTCGTGGGGTTGGATCATGGAAAAAGTGAGCAAGCCATTGTCGGAACATAAGATCGCCTCCTTTGATTTGACTAAAGGATACAAGGCGAACCTTAGAGAAAGCTTAAAGCGTAAAATCAAGCGTGTGTTTCGGCTAATGCTTGATAATTGACGATCTTGACTTGACGATAAAAGTCAGCGGGTAGTTTTGACCAACGTTTCAAAAGTTGATAAAAATAACTATCTTCTGCTTTGATTTTGTACTCACTTAAAATCAATCCGAAGTAGTTTGGTTTTTTCTTTGCTAATTTGTGATAGATCGACAATGCTTTTTCTTTGTCTTCATCAACAAATAGTGTTTTGACTTCAATATAAGATCCTTCAATGTTCTGTGTTTCTTCAATAAAGTAAATGCTTTTTATATATTCTGTCATAAGTAAGACCTCCAGCGCTTGTTTAGTTGTTAAGATAACAATAGCTAAAATTTGTTAATAAATCGTGAACAAATAATTATTCTTTTTCAGCAATTGTTTAAGTTTTTTCGTTTATCAATATTTAATCTGTTATTTTAAGGAGATATTAAGTTTTGTCTTGCTTCTTTCCGTGAATTTCGATACAGTAATTTAAACTAAAGGAAAAGGTAGGGGATGCACATGGAATTATTGATCAATCGAAACTTAGTGTTTGCAGAAAATCGTGTCATAGAAACGGAACGTCTGATTTTAAGACCAATCACATTGGAAGACGTAGAAGATATATTTGAATATGCCCATGATGTAGAAACGACCCGCTTTGTTTTCCCTCGACATCAGTCGATCGAAGATACAAAAATCAGTGTTGCGAATTTTTTTATGGCATCACCGCTTGGAAAATATGCTATTGAATGGAAAGAAAACCGCAAGATGATTGGTACGATCGATTTGCGGATACAAGAAGGCGATGATACGGCTGAATTAGGTTACGCTTTAAATAAAAAGTATTGGGGAAAAGGAATCATGCCGGAAGCTGGAAAAGCGCTTCTGAAATTGGGCTTTGAAAAAATGGATCTCGTAAGGATCTTTGCTTATCATAATACGAAAAATAGTAAATCGGGACGAGTGATGGACAAGTTAGGAATGAGAGAAGAAGCTGTGATTCCTGATGCAAAACGAGAAAAAGGAGAAATCATTTCAATCGTTCTTAAAGGAATTACCAAAAAAGCTTGGTTGGAAGGTCACCCAAAAACAAGTTAGTTGCAACTTCGTACAAAAATCATTAAGCTAAAATTGAGGTGATTAAGATGGAATTTATCGTATCAAAAGAAGCGGAAGAACTGCTTCGTGGAAAAGTGAATGACAATGAACAATTATTGCTAGATGTAGAAGACGGAGATGGACCATTTGCGAATAGCCGGATCACTTGCCAAATCGATACTTCTTTTCGTCTGATTATTGTAGAAAAAGAAACATCGGCAGATCTAAGCTTATATTCTGAAGTAGTCGATACCCAAATGGGACCAATCAAAATCAAGAAAAGCGCACTCGTTTATTTGGATAATCCGACGACGTTAGCAGTAGAACCAACTTACAAGAGTCTGCAACTGAAAGGACCAGGAGGAATCATCAAAAATAACCTCCAAATCGTCACATCAACTATCTAAGATTTAGAAGGAAAAAGAATGGGAAATTTAGCGATCATCAGTGACTTACATGTGGACATCAATCAATTTGGCGAAGCTGAATTAATGCTCTTATGGGAAGTCTTACAACAAAAAAAGATTACTCGGCTTCATTTGGCTGGGGATACCGCCAATAAAGTCGATCGTTGTGTCGCAGTCGCTGAATTTTTTGCAGAGCGACTACCAACGACTTTCCATTTTGGCAATCATGAGTTAGCCGATGTTACTGGCGAAGCAATGATCAGTCATTTTCCAGACGTCCATTTTTTGAATGAGCGCTATATTCCATTAAATGAGAAAACCG
Organism: Enterococcus sp. DIV0806c; assembly: GCF_051710905.1. NCBI lineage: Bacteria > Bacillati > Bacillota > Bacilli > Lactobacillales > Enterococcaceae > Enterococcus > Enterococcus sp. DIV0806c. The sequence goes on from NZ_JBIOLO010000001.1 coordinate 161,841, forward strand.
TGTTATTAGGCATCAACGGTTGGTATGATTACCAATTCTCAGAAGAAAAAGACGTGAAGAAAATCGTGCGGATGAAGCGTTTGTACTGGTATGACCGCTTGATTGAGCGAGATGGAACGGATCTAGAAGTGAATGATCGAGTAGTAGAAGCAACACGATCATTATTGGATACGCTACACAAAAAGAAAATGAATGTGATCTTGTCAACACATTTTGTCCCAAAACAAGAATTCATTGTTTACCAAAACGCGCCTTATGAACGTTGGAACCAACTCAATGCGTTCTTAGGTTCAGCTTCATTTGGAAAACTACTCGATCAATACGATAATCTTCAACAAGTCGTCTTTGGGCATACGCATCGACGGTTTGAGGATAAAGTACTCCAAGGAACGACGTATAGTTGTCGGCCGTTTGGCTATTATTACGAATGGCAATTGACACGAGATTTTATCGATGAATATCAATTGATTGATCGTTACAATCCAATGAAATTACGCGTATTATTACGAACGCATCGTCCAGAATTTAAAGAATACCAGTTACAACATTTGAAAAAAGAGTTTGAACAAGCAGTAACAGTGATTGCTTACTGAAAATTTGAAGACCACCAAGTATCGATTTAGATGACACTTGGTGGTTTTTTATGTATTTTTTAGTTTTACTTCATCGATCATTCCCATTTATTCTTGATCTCCGCTACTTTATTCCACCAATCCTGTCCGGCAACTTCATCGATCGTGTAATCTAGCGATGTATCAGACAATAAGCTGCCAACTTCTTTTTTCAATTCACTTGTCTAAATGGACACTTAATCGTTCGTTTGTCTTATTTGTGTCCATAATGAGTTGAATTCTCTCTTTGATGTACAAGCTACGACCCTATTCTACACTTATTTAGGGGGATAGACGATAAGAATATTCTTTGTTTCTCTATGGATGAGTAGATGAAAAATCATCTCGATAAGTGAACACAATTGTGTTCTTTCGTTCGAGGGTATGTTATAATTAAAGTGCCTATGAATTAAATCAGAGGAGGGGAATATTATGGCAACAATTACAGTTCGTGTGACAGAAGATGAGAAAAAATTTTTGGATGAAATGGCTAAGTTTGAAGGAAAGAGTCTCTCTGAATTACTTAAAACAAAAACATTAGATGCTTTAGAAGATGCGTATGATGCAAAGATAGGAGATTTAGCCTATGAAGAGTATTTGAAAGATAAAAAATCAAATGATTTATCTGTTCTTTTAGAGGAGTATGATATAGGTGAAAAAAAATGAGCTACTCGGTAAGAACAACTCCTACCTTCGATAGGCAAATAAGAAAACTAGACAAATTCGAAGCAACAACTATATTAAGATGGTTACATAAACAGATCGAAGGCACAAAAAATCCTAGATATACAGGTAAGCCACTTGTGGGGAACTACGCAGGTAAATGGCGATACAGAATAGGAAATTATCGCGTCATTACAAAGATTGATGATGAAAAGTTGATTGTTTTAGCATTAGAAGTAGGACATAGAAAAAATATATATCTATAGTAGAATCTACTCCGAAGTGAATAGTTATACACTTCGGTTTTTTGTATTCAAATATTTTTCACCAAGTCAAACCAAAAAGCACCTTATTCAAAAAGGAATGAGATGCCTTTGTATTGAGTTATCTAACCGAGATTTTATTCTTATTTTTGATAAAGATAAAACTTATCACGCCGAACACGAAGAGTACCAAGCCTAAAAGTAAAGTATGAGTCATGCCGATTGGGTAAGGTGCTACCTGGCCTTGATTGAAAACAAATATTGAAAGATATCCGACAAACATAGAAACTGGCATAAAGATGATTCCAATGATATTAAGCCAATCAACAGATAAGGGGGCTTTTTCTTTTGATAATAATTTTCCAATAAAATAGCCAGCAATTCCAACTGCCTGAATAATCATTGAACCCCAAACATCTTCGAGGGCTTGTTCTGCATACCATCCAGAAAATGCACTGAATAGACCAATTGCAACAAAGGCTGTGGATGAGATGTAAAGAATCTTACTTATTATTTCTTTGCTTTGTTCGTCTTTATTCTCTACAGTTTCGATTCCTTTTAGAATATAATCTGTTGTTACTCCAAAAAATTCACTCATTAAAATTATTTTTTCTAAGTCTGGTGTACTTTGTCCGCTTTCCCATTTAGATACAGCTTGTCTTGAAACGCCCATCGTATCTGCAAGTTCCTCTTGAGATAGCCCCTTTGTTTTTCTCAAGTGTTGTATTCTTTCTGGCATGACCATCGTCAACACTCCCTTCTTTTCTGACTCTATTGTAACAATTTTATCAGTTGCGGAGCTACCATCTAGGTGTTGCGTTCTGCCAACTAATGGTTGCGAGAATGATTTTTAGATTTGAAATCAATAAAAAACGGAAATCTAAGGAATTGCTTCCAAAGATTTCCGTTTTTATAGTATTCATTAATTTTATGCCATAAATAATGCTTTGTAGAGAAATATTGCTACAATACCGGCACAAATCGGTGCCACAACTGGAACCCAAGCGTAATCCCATTGTGAAGAACCTTTATGTTTCAATGGTAACAACGCATGAACCAAACGAGGTGCAAAGTCACGTGCTGGGTTCAATCCAGGACCTGTAGGACCTCCTAGTGAAGCGACCAATGTCCAAACTAAGAAACCAAGAGCTAAGTGAGCTGTTCCTAAGTTATCTTGGAAGAAAGGTGCTTTTGTGATACCTAATGCGCCAAAGAATAAGACGAATGAACCGAAGAATTCGTTGACGAAACCATTGAATTTAGAACCAACACTGTTGATAGTTGAGAAAGTTCCTAAGACATGGTTTACATCTTCAGTTTGATCGTAATAAGGTTTGTAACAAGCGACCACGATCAATTGTCCAAGAGCTGCTCCAAGTAATTGTGCAACGATATAAGGTACGACTTCTGCCCAAGGGAATAAACCATTAGAGGCTAAAGCAATCGTAAATGCCGGATTGATATGATTTCCGCTAATGCCACCAAAAATCATTGCTGGCATCATCACACCAAAACCATAACCAACAGCAATCAGCATCCAGTCACTGCCATATCCTTTTGTTCCTTTTAAATCTACGTTTGCGACAGCACCATTACCTAAAACGATCAATAATGCTGTACCAAGTAGTTCCGCCGCTAGACGGGTCATAAGTGAATAATCCATAATACCCTCCATAAATTTATTGAAATATAAAAAAGAAACAACAACACAGCGGGTGAAGTGTTCCGTAAGAGGTGTACTTCTGTTGTCGTGATAAGTGCAAAATAAAAAACGACTTCTTTATAGAAAGAAATCCGAGCAACAGTCGACACATTGATAAAACCCTATGACACAAAACACCAACCCTAACTATAAATATATCAAAAATAAATAGTGAGTTTTATCAAATATTGTCGCTATCAACAAACATTTTTTGAAAATTTCAGAAAAAATGAAACTGAAATGGAACGAATAATCGCACGATGCACTGTGAGTGAATCGTCTACAAAAAGAAGGGAATTACTTTAATTGAATGCCTCCTTAGCTTGTCTGTTTTGGTGTTTCAATAAGGATTATATGCTACAATGAGGAAAATAGTCGATAAGGGGTGAAGTCGTTGTATTTGTCTTCTGAGTACTTAAAACGTTTTGACAAAGACTTATATTACAAAGTGCTCTTACTCGAAAGCTTTGAGGATCAGGTAGGGCACACAGCGGCACAACTTGCACAAAAGGTTCAACTAGACGCACGAAGTGTAACCAGATATTTAGTTGAATTGATCAAAAATTATCAATTATTCAGTGGAAAAGAGCAATCTTTATTCACGAAGAATCATCGATCGGGTTATCATTTTTATGATTCTCTTGATTCGATTGAACGTGAACGCTTTTTGATTTACCTCGTGCAAAGTACGCTTAAATACCAGCTATTGCACGACATTTTTTTTGAAGAATTTCATACGCTGTATCAATTCTCACAAAAGCATTATATCAGTGAGTCAACTGCTCATCGGAAAATCAATGATTGGAAAGAACAATTTTCGAGGTATGGTATCCAACTCAAAAGAGGAAGCTATATTGCGTGTGGGGAAGAAGAAATCATTCGATTATACCTACATATGACTTTTTGGCAGTTATTTCGTGGTAAAGTTTGGCCCTTCGAAACTATTCCACAACAGGACGTCAAACAAATTGCGGACCAGATTTTACAGTTTTTTGATGTTCGGTTGAATGAGATCAAGAAACGGCGATTAGAGTATATGTTAGGTGCATTTTTCTTACGTAAATCCCAAAAACATTTTGTGGTTTTAAATAATAAAAAACGACAGTTGATTGAAAAAAATCCACTCTTTGAAGCATTTAGTCAGTGGATGGCGCCTTTTTTTCCAAACTATTTCCAAGGGAAAGAAGAATTAGGTGCACTATTTCTAGTGCTGATGACCAGAGAAGAATATTATCAATCGTCAGGAATCCGTCAGCAGATTTTTGCTTTTCACCGAAAACAACAAACCGCTCCTTTTATAGCTCTATTAGAAATGAAGAATGCGTTAGCAGCATACTGTGAAGAAAAGCAGTTGACCGAGGAATCATTCACCAAAGAAGCAGAGAACTATTTGCTAAGTAGTCATCTGTTCGCGTACTTGTTTCCTCATGCGAAGGAAATGGTTGATGGGGAAGGTAGCAATTTTTCTAGACACTTCCTTAGTGAAAATGAGTCATTGAAACAATGGTTGCTGAATTTTTTCAATCGTGCAACACAACGTGCAGACGAGTGGGTCTATGAGAATGCGACTTTCTTGATGCGAAGGTATCTAACCGTGTTAAAAACGATGCGTGTTTTTGATCGACAATTACCAAAAGTCACTATTTTACTGATGACGGACTTTCCTCTTTTTGAAGAAGAATTACTAAAAGAAAACCTAAGGCACTTTTTCAGAGAGGAGTATCAGTTGTACTTTTTACCAGCGGATTATCGAGGAAGAGAGGTCGATCTATTACTATCCACAAGCAAGATCCATCGCAAACCTTGGGCGGATCTAGACTATTTCATCGTTACAGATGAACTTGAACTCTCGGATTATATCCGTTTATTTGATAAAATTAAAGAAATCCAAATAAAGAAAGAGAGAAAAAATCATGACATTTGAAGAAGTATTGCCACAGTTAAAAACAGGTGCAAAGGTTATTAGAAAAGGTTGGAGTGGATTTGAATTATATGTTGTTCTAGTATCCGATGATGAATTTGATGGTTGTCCAGTAACGCCTTATTTTCTGATCAAAACGAGCGACGAAGGATTTTCTAGCTTTGCGCCAACCGTTTGCGATATTCTAGCAGAAGATTGGATGATCGTTGAATGACGAATCATTATCCGGACTTAGCGAATCAAGTCGTCTTTGTGACAGGTGCCGCTCAAGGAATCGGTGCTGCACAAGCAGAAGCTTTTTTAAATCAAGGAGCGAAAGTATTTGGTGTGGATCTGAAATTAGGTAAGATGGAAGAACTAGCCATACAATATCCTACGCATTTTATCTCATTTCTCGGTGATATTTCACAAAAAGAAGTGATTGAACAAGCAGTCACTACGTGTCATGAAAAAGTCGGCGATATTTCAATCTTATTGAATACCGCAGGGATTCTTGATGGCTACAAGCCTTTATTAGACACAGACGAAACACTTTGGGATCGGATCTATGAGGTCAACGTAAAAAGTCTCTTTCGATTAACAAAACAAGTGTTGCCTGATATGCTCGAAAAGCAAACGGGAACGATCATCAATATGGCCTCCATTGCAGGTATGGTGGCTGGCGGTGGTGGGATCGCGTATACGAGTGCCAAACATGCAATCATTGGATTTACGAAACAGTTAGCGCTTGATTATGCTGCGCAAGGAATACGTGTAAAAGCCATCGCACCAGGCGCCATCCAAACACCGATGAATGCAGCTGATTTTGCAGGTGACGGAGAGATGGCCAAATGGGTCGCAGAAGAAACGCCTGTTAAGCGTTGGGCACAGCCGGAAGAAGTAGCAGAATTGACGTTATTTCTTGCGACGCCTCAAGCGAGTTATATCCATGGAGCAATCGTTCCAATCGATGGTGGATGGTTGCTTAAATAGCTGAAAGAAGAATAAGTGGGGGAAACGTATGAAAGTGATCGATTGGTTGATGCCTCTTGGAATGGTTAGTGTAGTTGCTTATTTTGTACATGTGTTTCTTGGGCAATACCTTTGGGAATCATATGATCCAATCACGACAGACATCAGTTCTTTAACCGCCGTTGGTGCGCCAAATGCGAATTTATTGAATATGATCCTGCTTATCTATGGTATAGGCTTTTTACTGTTTGTCATTGGAATGGTCGTGACCGCCTTTGAAAAGTATCATGGGATGACTCGGATCGGTTATCTGATTTTTCTTGTGATGGCAAGCACTACAGTGGTAGGCTATAAACTATTTCCATTGACAGGCGATAAGGCGGATATGAATTTCCAAAATACGATGCATATTGTTGTGACGATCATTGTCGTATTTACTACTATATCGTCTTTATTCCTTATTGGATTTGGTTATCTTAAACAAGAAAAACTACGTACGTTAGGAAAAATATGTATTGCAACCGCCATATTGATCACTTTCTTTGGCGCATTGAATCCAATTGGAATGGCACAAGGATGGAACATTTTAGGGTTGACGGAGCGAATGGTGATCTTCCCACTGCAAGCCTTTGTTTTCTTTCTGTCCTTCATCTATACGACGAATAATAAGTTGATAGTGAAAAATGAAATGGTATAACTAGATGATTATAGAAGTGTCTGGCTATGAGAATAAGCGATATCCGCCAAAAAATAGTTGCTCTATTTGGCGGATATCGCTTATTTTTAAAGTTTTTCTTTTTTATCCTATTAATTTTTTAAACTAATTTTTGAATGTTGAACCGTAATCTTTTTCTTAAAGTAGTGCCAACATAAGCCGCTCCCGTACTTTTGAGCAACTCTGGCAACAAGAATGGGACGAATCCGCTCAATAGCGCAGTTTGAACTGGCAAATGACTACTAAATGATAACCAAAGCGTACCTACAACTAAAGCAAGAAGAGAGCCGAATAGATTGGCACACCAAGCGTGGAAAAAGCGAGAATTGGTCTTCTCAATCCACCAACCAATGACGAAAGACTGAAGAATAAAACCAAAAAGGTAGCCGCCTGATGGTCCGAATAAGATGCCCATTCCCCCAGTCATGCCAGAAAAGACGGGTAGTCCGATCAATCCTAATAAGAGATACATACAAACAGCGAGAGTACCAGCACGTTTCCCAAGAAATGTGGCGGTCAAGCCAATCGCAAAAGTCTGGCCAGTAAGAGGAACCAAACCTAATGGGATAGTAAATTGTGAGAGGACTGCAATGATTGCTGTAAATTCGGCAACGAGTATAAGTTCTTTTAATGATTTTGTCATCCGTTCTCCTTTTGTCAACCTTTTTTATTTTTGTGGTTAACGAAATTATAGAGGAAGAGAAAATAAATGTAAAGTCTCTTTATGATATATTTTGAAAACGCACATAAGAAGTAAGAGTACAAAAATATTTCCAAATGTGAGAAAAAGTATGAATAGCAAGTGTTTTGATACGTGATATAATTTTTATATAACATAATCAACTATATTTTGGCACATAGAAAAATGAGGATGATCATTCATGATCTTTCTACAGATAGGTGCCCAACCTAGTCAATGAACTGGTTTGTTGGTTGAAACGGCCAGTGAACATTCATCGATTTGCCATGGGTAACTAAAAGCTGTTTGACGAATGAATGTGCCAATAATCAGCAACTGTGAAAGTGACAAGTTAACATGTCTATCCACCATTGATAAAGGGAGAAACTAAGCAGTTGCTTGCTTAAAGGACACATTTCATTGGAAAAGCAATGATGCGAGACAGTTTATGAAATTTGAAGCATCACACTGTAGAGGACATGTTCTTTTCCTCGTCTAAACCAAGTGGGAAGTGGCAGTTAAAAGCTGTATCTTCAGAGAACGATTGAGAACATCAAAAACTTAGCTGTTTTATCACCCAAGTAGCGAATACAAATTGATTTCTCTTGCTATTGTTCGAGTCATGGATACAACTGAACCTGCTAAAGCCAACATAAAAAGATAGCACTCGACTCAACGGAATACGTACGTTGTTTTGAGGTCTATCTTTTTATGTGTGTCCGAGCGAAGAAAAGACACGGGGACATTATTTCTTATTACTTGGAGCTAATCAGCTTTTTCACAACCTCGATAAACGGTGTTCAAAAAGCAACACTTCGGACATAAGCCAAAAAAATCAAAAATGAAACAGCCATTTTCGATTTTTCTGGCTTATGCCTTAGTGCTAAGCGCTTTTTTCACAACCTAAAAAAACCAGCTATCCAAAGGATAGCCGGTTTTTTTTGTACCAAAGTTTTTTGAATTATAGGCTTTGGTTGTAGTATTCAACGACAAGTGCTTCGTCAATTTCTGGGTACAATTCGTCACGTTCTGGTAAACGAGTCAATGAACCTTCTAATTTTTCAGCGTCAAAGCTTACGAATGCTGGACGTCCAACAGTTGCTTCAACTGCTTCTTTTACAGTTGAGATGTTTTGTGATTTTTCACGAACTGAAATCACTTGACCAACTGCAACGTGGTATGAAGGGATATCAACACGTTTGCCATCAACCATGATATGACCATGGTTAACTAATTGACGTGCTTGACGACGAGTAGTTGCAAGACCTAAACGATAAACAACATTGTCTAAACGTTGTTCTAGTAAGATCATGAAGTTAACCCCGTGTTTACCTTCTTTGATTTTGCTTGCTTTAACGAACAAGTTACGGAATTGACGTTCGTTCATACCGTACATATGACGTAATTTTTGTTTTTCAGTTAATTGCATACCGTATTCTGATTGTTTGCCACGGCTGTTTGGTCCATGTTGACCTGGAGCGTAAGGGCGACGTGCTAATTCTTTTCCTGTGCCAGATAATGAAATACCTAGGCGACGAGAAATTTTCCATGATGGTCCTGTATAACGAGACATTAAAATTTCCTCCAATAGATAACTATATTTTTTGGAGTAAAATAATCCGTTAAAAAATTCATAATCGTATAGTTTGTTCTTCAATCTTCACCTTTGCAGCCGCGGTTACGCAATTGAACCCGAAGCGGGGCAACAAACTAGGGACGAGTTATTATTTTTCTGCTGCATTATTTTACACGAACTACAGTATAAGCGATATGACCTATCAATGTCAAGAGAATAAGTAGCAAAAAAGCTTTACAAACCCCAGTTCTGTCTATAGAATAAGAGGGTATATGCCAAAAGCATGAAAATAATTGAACAAATCTTAAAGGAGAAAAGAGATGAACCCAGTATCACCGTTGTTTGAAAAGATTGAGGCATCAATCGAAAAGAAAGTTGATTTGATCGGAAATAGTTACGCCCGTTATGCCGTGCGTGCTTTATTAGCCAGTTTGTTCTTGACACTTGGAACTGCTGTTGCTTTTTCGATTGCAATCAAAGGTGAGCATATTGCTCATGGATTTGGAAAGATACTTTATGCGTTTATGTTTAGTTGGTCGTTAGTCATGATTTTATACATGAATGCTGAACTTGGTACCTCAAATATGCTTTATATGTCGGTCGGGGTCCAACGTAAGCGGTTAAAATTAGGTCTAGCTGCAAAAATTCTGTTTACTTGTATTTTATTTAACTTGATTGGTGGGGTATTATTTGGCTTTTTAATTTCTTTGACGACACCATTCCAAGATCTGCCGATGGATAATTATATGTTAGAGTCGATTGCAGTCAAATTGACGAAACCGACAACAACCATTTTGGTGGAAGCAATGTTTGCCAACATTGTAGTAAATACAGCGGTATTGATTAGTATGCGAATGAAAGATGATGCAGGGAAAGTCTTAGCGATTGTTTTCATTATTTTCATTTTTGCTTTTTTAGGCTATGAACACGTTATTGCCAACTTCCCGGCATTCACATTAGCTTATTTTGTTTCAGGTGGGCAGATGGATGCCATGACTGTTGGTAATGTGATCCACAATCTTTCCTTTGCGTTGATTGGGAATTACGTTGGTGGTGGTTTAGTCATTGGTTTAGGTTATGCATGGTTGAATCAATCAAAATCATCCTATGTTGACTAGTTCGTTCCTTTAAAAATCGAAGGAGGCCATCCCTTGGAGACAATTGTTTTTCCGAATAATAAAGAAAAAGCTCAGCAGATGGAAGCTTACATGAAGCATCATTTCCGATTTGCAGGAGTTCCTAAGCCAGAAAGAGCGTTACTACAAAAGGCTCTTTTAAAAGAAAGCCAGAAGATACCTATTTCAGACTTACTTTTATTAGTAAAAGATTATTATATGCAGGAAGAACGGGAGTATCAGTATTTAGCGATCGATTTAGTCCAAAAGAACGTCAAGCGTCTTTCTTTTGATAACTTAGTATGGTTACTTGAGCTTGTCTCACAGAAGGAATGGTGGGACAGTATTGATTCTTGGCAAAAAGTCTACAGCACGTGGGGAAAACTGCACCAAGAAGTTGATGCGGTTTTCAAATTATTTGAAGGTCAAGAAGACTTTTGGTTAAGACGAATTGCGATCACCCTGCAACTAGGGTTTAAAGAACAGACAGATGTCGCTCTACTCGAACGAGCGATTGATGCAGATCGTTCAACAAATGAATTTTTTATTCAAAAGGCTATTGGTTGGGCGTTGCGGGACTATAGCAAAACAAATCCACTTTGGGTAAAAGAACAATTGACAAAAGAATTAAGCAAGCTTGCAACGAGAGAAGCAAGTAAGTATTTATAGAGAGGCGAGATAGAATGACACGCAAATTAATTGCTTTTGATATCGACGGCACGTTGTTAGATTCCAACAAACAGGCATTGGACAGTACAAGGGAAGCCTTGGAAAAACTGCGTAAAGATGGACATTTAGTGACGATTGCTACAGGGCGTAGTCGCTTTCACGCACAAGAAGTTATCCGTGATCTAGCATTTAGCAATTATATTCTATGTAACGGTGCAGCCGGATTTTTGGATCATGAACAAGTCTATAAAAATTTGCTGGATCAAGAACAATTACACCAATTTATTCAAGAAGCGCAAGAAAAGGATATTGATACAGCATTTGTTAGTTTAGATTCAATCAAACGCTTTTCATCTAATCGTATCGATATGATGGAAGATGCGATGCATTCATTTGGTGCACACTTACCAGAATTGGACGAATACTTTGTTGAAAAACAGGATGTCTATCAAGCATTAGCTTTCTTTGATCACTCTTATGATCAACAATTCAGCGCTTACGATCGTATCCGTTTTGTGCGCTGGCACGAAAATAGTGTCGATGTGGTCCCACACGATGGTTCCAAAGCGGTGACTATCATGAACCTAGCCAATCGAGTAGGGATTGCGCCAGAAGACGTCATCAGTTTTGGTGACGGACAAAATGATCGCGAAATGCTTCGTATGTCTGGCATTGGGGTGGCAATGGGGAATGCCGTACCAGAAGTTCAAGCGGAAGCAAAAATGGTCACAGATACGAATGATCAAGATGGTATTTGGAAAGCATTGAAAGAGTTAGCTTTGATTTAGGTCATAAACATCATAAAACAATAATTTTAGTTAAAAAGAGGGCATGCAACAGGATTTTTCTGATTGAATGTCCTCTCTTTTTTTACCTCATTATGATACATAAATGATATGCTATCATATTATCAGATAGGTACTATCTGACTTCTTTAAAATAGGAGGTGATATCATGGGAGACATCATCGTAAACGTCGTTTTGGTTTTGAAATTGCTGTTTTGGTTCATGCTCTTCATAGGTTTAGCCCTGTCTATTGTTTACTTAGTAAAAAAATTAAAAAATAAATTTTGATCAATTTACATAGTTAGAGAATAAAGTTATAAAAAGCTGTTGCTAGTTAGTTCAAAATACCCTTTCTTGATATTCTAGAAAACAGCTTCTATTTACAACCTCTTTCCTTTCTTTACTAAAACACTTATAATATAAGATACGTTAGAAGAGAAGAGGAAATCGTGTGCGGGTATTGTTTATTGGTGATGTAGTAGGTGCGATGGGTAGAGAAATGATCACAGAATATCTCCCTCGCTTGAAGAAAAAATATCGTCCACAAATGACGATCGTGAATGGTGAGAATGCGGCTTCAGGTCGTGGGATCACAGAGAAAATCTATAAGAAGTTTCTGCAAGATGGCGTAGATGTCGTGACGATGGGGAATCATACGTGGGACAATCGTGATATTTTTGAATTTATCGATGACGCGAAAAAAATGGTTCGTCCAGCAAATTTCCCGGAAGGAACGCCTGGGCAAGGAATCGTTTTTGTCAAAGTCAATCAATTGGAACTGGCGGTCATCAATATGCAAGCTCGTTCATTTATGGTTGATTTAGATGATCCATTTCGTAAAATGACCGAGTTAGTCGAAGAAGCTCGGAAAAGAACACCGATCATTTTTGTTGATTTTCATGGAGAAACGACAAGTGAAAAACAAGCAATGGGCTGGTTTTTAGATGGAAAAGTATCTGCTGTGGTCGGTACACATACCCATGTTCAAACGAATGATGCGCGTATTTTGCCACAAGGAACGGCGTATTTGACGGATGTTGGTATGACCGGTCCATATGATGGGATTTTAGGGATGCGCCGTGAACCAGTCATTGAAAAATTTTTAACAGCTTTACCAAAGCGTTTTGAAGTGGTGGAACAAGGTCGAGGGCTTTTAAGTGGTTGTATCTTGGACATCGACGACCAGACGGGACAGGCAAAAGATATCCAATTGATCCAAATCAACGATGACCGCCCTTACAGAGAATAGAAAGCGAGAGGGAATGTGCAGGACAAAACGACGATCCAATTAGAAGTCGACCAATTGGCGACTCTTTTAAAGAAGAATGAAACGATCACACGTTATCAAGAATTGGAACATAAAGTGAAACATAGTCGTTACTTGAATCAACAAACAGAAGCATTGAAGCAAGCGCAAAAAGATGCAGTACAATATGCGCATTATGGACAAAAAGAAGCAGAAAAAGAAGCAATCAAACGGATCGAAGTCCTGACACAATCAATCGACGACTATCCTTTAGTGATTGCTTACCGCCGTCAACTGGTGGAGGCAAATGAGTTATTGCAACACTTGACTCAAATGATCCAAAATGAAATCAATGAGTATATAGAGGAGGAGCATAATGCCTCAAAAAACTAAGAACACTCCAATGATGGAACAATATCTAAGCATCAAGGCACAATACCAAGATGCTTTTTTGTTCTATCGTCTCGGAGATTTTTATGAATTATTTTACGAAGATGCTGTCAAAGCAGCACAAATCTTAGAACTGACATTAACTAGTCGAAATCGTAATGCGGATGATCCAATCCCGATGTGTGGGGTACCGCATCATTCTGCACAAGGATATATCGACAGTCTGATCGAAAAAGGCTACAAAGTAGCGATTTGTGAACAAGTCGAAGATCCAAAGACGACTAAAGGAATGGTCAAACGAGAAGTCGTGCAATTAGTGACTCCTGGAACAGTGATGGATAGTAAAGGATTATCAGCCAAAGACAACAACTTTCTGACGGCGGTAGTCAATCAAGGTTCCGCTTTCGGGTTTGCTTATGCCGATTTGAGTACAGGCGAATTAAAAACAGCCCGCTTACTTGATGAAGAAGCTGTTTTGAACGAAACCTCTGCGTTACAAACAAAAGAATTGATTCTAGGTACAGAGATCAGTGAAACGTTATATGAACAACTAAGCACAAGACTTGGCTTAGTCTTCTCAAAACAAGAAAGTGTAGAAGAAAATGCAGAATTCAATTTTCTAACGAGTGAGTTGACGGATGAATTAGAAAAGGAAGCGACTGGAAAGTTACTTACTTATTTAGCAGTCACGCAAAAAAGAAGTTTGGCACATATCCAAAAAGCGGTTGAATACCAACCAGATCATTTCTTGAAGATGGATTATTATTCTAAATTCAATTTAGAATTAAGCCAGTCGATCCGTACTGGAAAAAAACACGGCACACTTCTATGGTTATTAGATGAAACCAAAACAGCAATGGGAGGACGTTTGCTCAAACAATGGCTTGATCGTCCGCTGATCCAATCCCATCAGATCAATGCTCGGCAAGAAATGGTGGCATCGCTGATCAATAGTTATTTTGAACGTCTTGATTTACAGAGTGCGTTGACGAAAGTCTATGATTTAGAACGTTTAGCTGGACGTGTCGCATTTGGTAACGTCAATGGTCGAGATTTGATCCAGTTAAAAACATCGCTACAACAAGTACCGATGATTCGCGGGCTGATTGAAGGCATCGATCAAGGACAATGGTCAGAGTTATTAACAGATATGCAGCCAATGGATTCATTAGTTGAGTTGATCGAACAAGCGATCCAAGAGGATGCACCTTTACAAATCACTGAAGGAAACGTCATCAAAGATGGCTTCAATGAACAGCTAGACACCTATCGTTCTGCGATGAGAAATGGCAAACAGTGGTTAGCAGAATTAGAAGCGCGCGAACGCCAAAGTACAGGGATCAAAAATTTAAAAGTTGGGTTTAATCGAGTGTTTGGTTACTATATTGAAATCACGAAAGCGAATTTGATGAATGCTGAACTGGAAAAATATGAACGTAAACAAACGTTAGCCAATGCAGAACGATTTATCACTCCTGAATTAAAAGAATTAGAAACACAGATTCTAGAAGCGGAAGAAAAATCAGTCGATCTAGAATACCAACTCTTTTTAGCTGTTAGAGAAGAAGTGAAAAAAGCAATCCAGCCATTGCAAACCTTAGCAAAATCATTGAGTACTGTAGACGTCTTACAAAGTTTTGCAACGATCAGTGAGCGTTATCAATATGTTCGTCCAGAATTGACGAACCAAAAGACACTAGTGATCGAAGAAGGACGTCATCCGGTGGTAGAAAAAGTGTTAGGGCATCAAGAATATATCCCAAATAGCGTGATCATGTCGGAAGAAGAAATGATCTTGTTGATCACTGGTCCTAATATGTCTGGTAAAAGTACGTATATGCGACAGTTAGCATTGACGGTATTGATGGCTCAGATGGGCTGTTTTGTTCCGGCGCAAAAAGCAGTGCTGCCGATTTTTGATCGGATCTTTACCCGAATCGGTGCAAGTGATGATTTGATTGCGGGGCAAAGTACCTTTATGGTGGAAATGATGGAAGCCAACCAAGCGTTGCGTCATGCGACGCCGAACAGTTTGATTTTATTTGATGAACTCGGTCGAGGAACAGCAACTTACGATGGAATGGCATTAGCACAAGCCATCATCGAGTACATTCATCAACACGTCAAAGCCAAGACGTTGTTTTCTACGCACTACCATGAGTTGACGGTGCTTGATACAGAATTGCCGCAATTGAAAAATGTTCATGTTGGCGCAGTCGAAAAAGATGGCGATGTGGTATTTTTACACAAGATGATGGACGGTCCGGCAGATAAAAGCTACGGGATACATGTAGCTAAAATCGCGGGTCTACCAGATGAATTATTGTCACGTGCCTCTGCGATCTTAGCCTTTTTAGAATCAGGAGAAACGACACACCATGTCTCTGCACTTGAAGCATCTGTCACGAAAAAAAGCGACTATCCTAAGTCACAAACCAACCAACCAAGCCATCAGGTCAATGAAGAGAGTCAACAACTATCTTTATTTGGTGAAGTAACGGAAGCTGAAACGCAAATCATTGCTGCATTGAAACAGTTGAACCTACTAGAAATGACGCCAATGGATGCGTTGAATAAATTGTACGAACTGCAAAAACAATTATAGGAAGAAGGTGCTGATCGATGGCGAAGATCCAAGAATTATCCGAACGCTTGGCCAATCAAATCGCCGCAGGAGAAGTCGTTGAACGACCTGCTTCTGTGGTGAAAGAACTTGTTGAAAATGCCATTGATGCCCATAGCTCTCAAATCGATATTCTCGTAGAAGAAGCCGGTTTACGAAAAATCCAAATCATCGATAACGGTGAAGGAATCTTAGCAGAAGACGTTGAAAATGCGTTCAAACGTCACGCAACGAGCAAAATCCATAACCGTGATGACTTGTTCCGCATTCGGACATTAGGGTTCCGAGGGGAAGCTCTTCCTAGTATTGCTTCTGTCTCTGAATTGACGATCGAGACAGCCAATCAAGATGAAACACAAGGGACCTATCTTGAATTAAAAGGTGGGGAAGTGTTGACACATCGTCCTGCTCCATTGAGACAAGGAACGAAAATCACAGTGAGCAATTTGTTTTTCAACACGCCTGCACGGTTAAAATACGTCAAGACATTACAAACGGAATTGGCGAATATAGGCGATATCGTCAATCGACTAGCGTTGAGCCATCCCAACATCGCCTTTCGCTTAGTCCATGATGGCAACAAGATGTTAGCAACAGCTGGTAACGGAGATTTGAAACAAACGATTGCCGGAATCTATGGTTTGGCGACAGCGAAAAAAATGTTGAAGGTTGAAGCAAAAGATCTAGATTTTGAAGTTTCTGGTTACATTTCTTTACCAGAAGTCACTCGTGCGAGTCGTAATTATCTTTCAACGATCATCAACGGTCGTTTTATCAAGAACTTTTCCTTGAACAAAGCAATCGTGGCAGGTTATGGTTCTAAACTGATGGTTGGTCGTTTTCCAATTGCTGTTTTAGAGGTCAAAATGGACCCGTTGCTTGTCGATGTGAATGTCCATCCAACGAAGCAAGAAGTTCGTCTATCGAAGGAAAAAGAATTGACTGAATTGATTGCACAAGCGATTCAACAAGCACTAAGTCAAGAAAATCTGATTCCTAGTGCAGCAGACAATTTACGTTTCAAGAAAAAAATCGCCGATCAACCTAAAACGGAACAAATCGAAATCGATCTTTCTTATGCGTTTGAGGAACCACCAAAGAAACCACAAAGTTTAAATTTTGATCGCCAGACAGGTACATTTTACGTGGAAGAAAATCCACAAAAATCAGCCTATCCTGTTGATAAGTCTGTGGAAAATGTTGAAAACTCTTCTGTTTTTTCAGAAGATACACTGAATTATCCAGAAAAAGAGGAAAAAACGGTGGATAACTCTGGTGAAAGTGTTGATAACTTTGTAGAAAAACCAGTGGATAACTTTCAGCAAAATCATTTATCCACTGTTGATAACTACTCAGTACAAGAAGAACGAACAGCATCAGTAGAAGAGAAAAGCATAGAGGAAGAACCAAGCTTTGAGCAAGAAGAAAGCAAGTTGCATCCCGAGTTTGACATGAGTCAAGATAGCCGAATTTTGGAGAAAGCAATCAGTAAAGTCGAGCAGGAAGTACCAACACAACGTTTCCCACATCTTGAATATTTTGGCCAAATGCATGGGACCTATCTATTTGCCCAAAGCAATGAAGGCTTATACATCATTGATCAACATGCTGCGCAAGAGCGGATCAAATATGAATATTTCCGTGAAAAAATCGGCGATGTTTCAGATGATTTGCAAGAATTACTCGTTCCTTTTGTTTTAGACTATCCTAATAGTGATGCAATCAAGCTAAAAGAAAAGAAAGAACTATTAGAAGAGGCAGGCATTTATCTGGAAGAATTTGGCCAGAATAGTTTTATCGTACGAGCGCATCCGACTTGGTATCCAAGTGGGGAAGAAGAATCGATCATTCAAGGGATGATCGACATGTTATTGACAACTGGTGAAGTGAGTGTGAAGAAATTCAGAGAAGCCACAGCAATCATGATGAGCTGTAAACGCTCGATCAAAGCGAATCACTACTTGAACGAAGCACAAGCGAGGGTCTTATTAAAAGACTTAGCAAAATGTGAGAATCCGTTCAACTGTCCTCACGGTCGTCCGGTATTGATCCACTTTACGAATTCAGACATGGAACGAATGTTTAAACGAATCCAAGATCCGCATTGATCCGCGAGATTCGGAAAGGAAGTTTTTGATGAAAATAGTATTGGCTTCACAGTCGCCTAGAAGAAAAGAATTGCTCGGAAGATTAGTGCCAGCTTTTTCGATCCAACCGGCAGATATCGATGAAACGCCTAAGCCAAATGAGGACCCGCTTGCATACGTCCAACGCATGGCAGCAGAAAAAGCGGAGGCTGTGCAAAAAGAAAGCGAAGAAACGTTAGTTATTGCTAGTGATACTACCGTAGTTCTAGGAAACGAAATCCTTGGCAAACCAGAGGATGATGATGAGGCAAAACGGATGTTACGCAAATTCAGTGGTACGACACACGACGTCTACACAGCCGTCGTAATAACTGATGGGACGCAAGAAGAGTTCATCCTTTCCCATGCATCAGTCACTTTTTATGAATTGACCGATGAAGAGATTGAGCGCTATCTAGCAACTGGCGATCACCGTGATAAAGCTGGGGCGTACGGCATTCAAAGTTACGCAGGGGCTTTCGTAGAGTCGATTTCTGGCGATTACTATAGTATTGTCGGCTTTCCGATCGGCGCAGTCAATCAGGCGTTGAAAAAATGGCCAGATCTTTTGTCCTAAAATCTCGGACATCTGTATCTAGGTGAATAAAATCAAAAACACATGATCCGAGTAGCAAGAAACGGATCATGTGTTTTTTCTAATTATATTAGTTCATGACCTGGATTCAAGCGTATCGGCTAGAAGCTATAAAAAAACATGGTAAACTTAATTTATCTGAAGGGAGTGGACGAGGTGATTACAACGGATAAGTTTTATCATGGTGAAACGAAAAAAGCGCCGTTCTTTGAAGGTTGGTATTTTAAGCATCAAATCGGCGATGAAGTCTACGCATTTATTCCGGGGTACTCCATTGGAGAACAAGGCGAAAAGTGCCCGTTTATCCAAGTGATCAATCATGAGTCCTCGGAAGTCTTTCATTTTGATCGTGAAGTCTTCATGGCAAGCGAAGATCGTTTGTTTGTGAAAATCGGTGAAAATACATTTAGCGAGGAAGGAATCACACTAGCTTTACGTAGCCCCTCGTTGACGATCGAAGGAACGATTTCTTACGGAGAGTTTACTCCGTTAAAAAGGAGTCGCTATGCCCCGAGTATCATGGGACCTTTCTCTTATTTATCTTTTATGGAATGCTACCACGGAATTTTAAGCATGAAGCATTCGTTAGAAGGAACGTTGAGTTGGAACGGCCAACTCATTGATTTTACGAATGGAGTAGGGTATTTAGAAAAGGATTGGGGAAGTTCATTTCCCGCAACCTATTTATGGGTCCAATGCAACCAGTTTACTGATTCAGATGCTCGTTTTTTCTTTTCCGCAGCTGAGATCCCGTTTTTAGGTTTCCGTTTTTTAGGAATCATTTCGGTTTTACAAGTCGGTGAAGAAGAATATCGCTTATCCACCTATGATGGAGCCAAAATTTCGGAGATTTTCCGTGAAGAGGAGCATCTGATCATTCGAATACAGCAAAAAAATATTGAACTAGAAATGCAAGTGCTAGCAAAAGAAGGGCATGCGTTGATGGCGCCACAACAAGGTCAAATGAGTCGGATCATCCGTGAAAAAGCGAGTACAGAGATGACCTTGATTGTCCGAGAAAACAAGCAAGAGATCTTTCATCAAAAGGGGAAGGCTGCTGGTTTTGAAGAAGTGGGCAATCTCCATGGGCACGAGTATTAAGAATCTTGATCATATAAAAGTTCTGTCGCACCTTCAAAAATAAGCCTGAACCTCCAGAAATTAGAACAATTTCCTGAGGTTCAGGCTTATTTTTCGGAGCGATGTGATTTGATCACCTTCGACTTATTCGACAATTGATTTATATTCACTGTAACCAGCAGCATCCATTTCTTCATAAGGGATAAACTTCAAGGCAGCAGAGTTGATGCAATAGCGTAAGCCACCTTTATCTGCGGGTCCATCATTAAAAACATGTCCAAGATGGGAGTCGGCTTCATTACTTCTTACTTCGACTCGGTGCATCCCATGAGAAAAATCCGCTTTTTCTTTGACGTCTTTTCTGCTGATGGGTTGGCTGAAAGCTGGCCAGCCACAGCCTGCATCATATTTCTCTGCAGAACTGAAAAGCGGTTCGCCGCTAACGATATCGACATAGATCCCTTTTTCATAAAAGTCGTCGTATTCTCCAGTAAATGGACGTTCTGTCGCATTTTCTTGTGTCACTGCATAAGAAATCGGAGATAATGTTTCTTTTAAGTCCTCTTTGTTTGTGTCGGTTGGTTTACTCATTGATACTGCCCCCTTTGTCTCCTAATCATACTGCCATCTGAAATAGAAGCAAACAATCTGCTTTTAGGAGGGGGATAGCCAAGCGATTTAGCATAATTTTAAAGAATAGGACTTACTTGCTACCTAATTACGTCGAGCTATTGGGGTTTCTTACAACCTTGATAAACGGTGTTCAAGAAGCAACACTTCGGTCACAAGCCAAAAAAATCAAAAATGAAACAGCCATTTTTGATTTTTCTGTCTTCTGCCTTAGTGCTAACCGCTTCTTTCACAACCTAGATAAACGGTGTTCGAAAGCCAACTCCTTCAATAATAAGTCAAAAATCGAAAAAATATGAAGAGCTATTTTCTCAATTTTCGTCTTACTATTCGGAGCTGAACGGCTTTCTCACAACCTTCTTCTTCGTGCAAATTCCACGAACCGGAATTTGTCGAGGCGGTGGATTGATTCGGTGTATTCGAAGCATTCGGTATTCTCTAAATAGACGAGTCCGCGAACAATTACGACATAGGGATCGTCGTGGAGGTCCATTGATTCTGAAATACTATCATCGATCGGTTCGACGGTGATTTCTTTTTGAGCATAGGCAATGGAGAGATCTAGCTCATTTTCAAAGTATTCATAAATCGAATTCGCTGCTTGTTCCTTGGTCAAAGTAGGAATGGTTTCTTTTAACAAATAGTCTCGATCTAAAATGACGACTTCGCCATTGATTTTCCGTTGGCGGACTAAATGCCAGACAGGTGTATTGACTGGCCAGCCAGTTACTTTGTGTAATTCGTTGTCGACTACTGTTTCTTCAAGTGTTTGCACGATCGTTTCACTAGGGATATGTTGGTTTTCTTGAAGCTCTTTATAGCTTGTCAATCCAGCAATAGGAAAATCAAAGCGGTTACGGTCTAAAACGATCGATCCTTTTCCTTGTTTCTTTTGGATATATCCTTCTGTTGTCAATAGATTAAGTGCTTTACGAATTGTTTCCCGTGAAACACCATAGATTTTGATCAATTGATTTTCACTAGGTAGTAAAGTATGAGGAGGATACTCTTTGTCTAAGATTTTCTTTTCTAAGTCTAAAAAAATTTCATTGAATTTGTTCATCTTCCCTCTCCTTTGGGCAATCGTTCGTTCTTCGCTTATAAACTATACTACAGCTATATGTAGATTTCAAACTGGACTTGGATAGAAGATAGATGTTGCTACGACAAGGATAATAACGATTACAAATTATTTATCTTTTTGGCATAAAACGCTTGCAATCTGCTAAGAAAAACATTATAGTGTGAGTACAAAGTAACTTGTATAAACAAGTCAAATGAAAGGGGTTTATGTTATGGGGAAATATCAAGCAGATGCCGAGAAGCTGTTAAAAGGAGTCGGCGGGAAAGAAAATATCTCTGCGGTTAGCCATTGTGCGACACGAATGCGCTTTGTTTTAAATGATCCTGCAAAAGCAAATGAAGCTGAGATCGAAGAGATTGACAGTGTGAAAGGAATGTTTACCAATGCTGGTCAATTCCAAGTAATCATCGGGAACGATGTCTCAACATTTTATAACGACTTTGTTGCGGTATCCGGAGTTGAAGGCGTTTCAAAAGAACAAAGTAAAGCTGCTGCGAAACAGAATCTTAATCCATTGCAACGAGCAATTGCAGTTCTAGCTGAAATCTTCACACCATTGATTCCAGCAATCATTGTTGGGGGATTGATTTTAGGGTTCCGTAACGTGTTGGAAGGCATTCAGTTCGAGAGTTTAGGTGGAACGATTGCAGAAAGTTCGACATTCTGGAATGGAGTTAATTCATTCTTATGGCTACCTGGGGAAGCGATTTTCCATTTCCTACCTGTAGGGATCACTTGGAGTATTGCAAAGAAAATGGGAACGACACAGATTTTAGGAATTGTTTTAGGGATTACTTTGGTTTCACCGCAATTATTAAATGCCTATAGTGTCGCCTCAACTGCCGCTGCAGATATCCCATTTTGGGACTTTGGCTTTGCACAAGTACAAATGATTGGTTACCAAGCGCAAGTCATTCCAGCGATGCTTGCCGGGTTCTTACTTGCTTATTTAGAGATTTTCTTCCGTAAGTATATCCCACAATCGATCTCAATGATTTTTGTCCCACTGTTCTCACTATTACCAACAGTTATCGCTGCTAATGTAGTGTTAGGTCCAGTCGGTTGGGCAATTGGTAACTGGATTTCATCAATCGTGAATACTGGATTGACTTCATCAATCAGTTGGTTATTCAGTGCGTTATTTGGTTTCTTGTATGCCCCACTGGTTATTACGGGATTACATCATATGACAAATGCAATCGATATGCAGTTGATTGCTGACTTTGGTTCAACCAATTTATGGCCAATGATCGCATTGTCAAATATTGCGCAAGGATCTGCCGTACTTGCAATCATCTTCTTGCATCGCGGCAATAAAAAAGAAGAACAAGTTTCTATTCCAGCGATGATTTCTTGTTATCTAGGAGTAACGGAACCAGCTATGTTTGGGATCAACTTGAAATATGTGTATCCATTTGTAGCTGCAATGATCGGTTCTGGTGTGGCGGGGATGTTTGCGAACTTGATGGATGTTCGAGCAAATGCGATTGGTGTCGGTGGCTTGCCAGGAATCTTAGCAATCCAAGCACAAACGTGGTTACCATTCACGATTGCAATGATCATCGCAATCATCGTACCATTTGGTTTAACTGTAGTGTTTAGACGTAAAGGGATCTTGAACAAATTAGATCCAGTCAATCCAGAAGAAGTAAGTGTTTTACAAACTGCGGAAGGCGTATCTATTCCTACACAAAACTTTGAAGCCGCAGGAACAACTGCTGTAGCCACTGCCAATGAAGAGTTATTCGCCGTTGCAGACGGACAAATTAAAGCAATTACAGAAGTGAATGATCCAGTTTTCTCACAAAAAATGATGGGTGAAGGCTATGCGATCATTCCTGACAATCAAAAAATCTATTCGCCAGTAAATGGTAAAGTAACTAGTGTATTTGAAACAAAACATGCCATCGGTATTCTGAGTGAAGCCGGTGTGGAAGTTCTTGTTCATATGGGACTTGATACTGTTGAATTAAAAGGTGCACCGTTCAATGTTCTTGTGAAAGAGGGCGATCAGGTCTCGCCAACTACGCAACTCGCAGAGATGGATCTCAGTGCCGTTGAACAAGCAGGTAAACAAACAGATGTCTTAGTTGTTCTAACGAATACGGACAAAGTGGCTGATTTCTCATTAAGTAAATCAGGCCAAGTACAACATGAAGAAATGATTGGTCAAGCCTCTATCAATCGCTAATACACAGAGAAAATATGCTACGAGTTTGGGTCTTTATCAAAGACCTAAGCTCGTAGTTCTGTTTTTGGGAACACTTTTTTTAAATCGCAAAGTATGCTACAATGGATAGAAATATGGGAACGTATGTGTGCGAAAGAAAGAGGAAATTTCAATGTATGAATATCTAAGAGGCATGGTGACTTTTATCAGTCCGTATTATATCGTTGTAGAAACGCAAGGGGTGGGCTATCAAATTGCGTTAGGTAACCCTTATCGCTATAGTAGTAAGTTAGATAAAGAAGTAAAAATCTATGTTCATCAAGTCATTCGTGAAGATGCCCATTTACTATATGGGTTTGATTCACTCGAAGAGAAACAATTGTTTTTACGATTAGTCAGTGTTTCAGGGATCGGACCGAAAAGTGCATTAGCGATCATGGCGAGTGATGATCATTCCGGCTTGATCCAAGCGGTGGAAACTGGCGATGTCACTTACTTGACGAAGTTCCCAGGTGTAGGTAAAAAAACAGCACAACAAATGATCTTGGATCTAAAAGGCAAGTTTGGCGAGTTGAGTATCGATACGCCATTTTCTTTATTTGATGAAGCAACGGTGCAAGATGCAAGTGCCTTGTCAGAGGCAATGGAAGCTTTAGCCGCTCTCGGCTACAGTGAGCGTGAAACCAAACGAGTAGAGAAACAACTAAAAGAAATCGACAATCAGACAACGGATGAGTATCTAAGGCAAGCATTGAAATTGATGATGAAAAAGTAAGGAGGATTCTTGATGACAGATGAATATCTTCTCTCACCAGAACCCGGTGAGAATGAATTGAGTTTAGAAAAATCTTTACGCCCTCAATTGCTTGCGCAATATATCGGTCAACATAAAGTAAAACAAGAATTGAGTATCTACATCGAAGCGGCACGTAATCGTGAAGAACCGCTAGATCACGTCTTGTTATACGGTCCTCCAGGTTTGGGGAAAACAACGATGGCTATGGTCATTGCAAATGAGATGCAAGTCAATATCCGTACGACAAGTGGACCAGCCATCGAGCGACCAGGAGATCTGGTAGCAATTTTGAATGAACTAGAAGCAGGGGATGTCTTGTTTATTGATGAGATCCATCGCTTACCTCGCGTGGCAGAAGAAATGCTTTATTCGGCGATGGAAGATTTCTATGTAGATATCATGGTAGGGCAAGGGCCGACCGCTCACCCCGTTCATTTTCCGTTACCACCTTTCACGTTGATCGGTGCAACGACTCGAGCAGGGATGCTGTCTGCACCTTTACGTGACCGTTTTGGAATCATTGCGCACATGGAATACTATGAAGAAGAAGATTTAAGAGAAATCGTTTTACGATCTGCCGATATTTTTCAAACGGAGATCATCACCGATGGGGCTTTAGAAATCGCACGACGTTCTCGTGGTACTCCGCGGATCGCCAATCGTCTATTGAAACGAGTGCGTGACTTTGCCCAAGTACAAGGAGATGGCAAGATCGATCAGTTGATTGCTGACCGCGCATTGACACTCTTACAGGTCGATCAAGCGGGATTGGATTATGTCGATCAGAAATTGCTACGTACGATGATCGAACTGTATGGTGGGGGCCCAGTAGGTCTAAGCACATTATCCGTTAATATTGGAGAAGAGCGAGAAACAGTCGAAGATATGTATGAACCTTTTTTGATCCAAAAAGGCTTTTTGAAACGGACTCCTCGTGGTCGGATCGCTACCGCCTATGCGTATGAACACTTTGGCTATGACTACCAAGTGTGAACACTCTTTTCTATTGAAAGAGCAAATAGTAGAATATTGATTGAAGAGATGGGAGGGATCATTGTGGGAGAGGCGTCACATACGAAACAAATGATCAAAAAAGTCTTGGTGTCGCTTTGCGAAACACAGCCTTTTCGTAAAATCAGTGTGCAACAGATCGCACAAGAAGCAGGCATCAACCGACAAACATTTTATTATCATTTCACCGATAAGTATGATTTATTGCGTTGGGTGTACTATGAAGATTCGTTACATTACCTAAAAACAGAATCACTTTCTCTCGACAATTGGGAAGAGCAAGCCTTGCTGATGTTAAAAGCCATTGCCGAAAATAAACAGTTCTATTCAAGTACCGTTAGTTCAGAACAGGAGATTCTGCAAAAGCAATTTTCTGCGTTGATCCAACCCTCATTTATTAAAATCTTTGAGCAAATGGATGAAGAAAAACAACTAACTTCCAAAGATAAATTATTTTATGCTCGTTTTTTCTCTTATGGCTGTAGTGGAGTCTTAGTCAATTGGATCACACAAGGTTATACAGAAACACCCTTAGAAGTTGCAATGCAGTTCTTTCGTTTAGCCAAAGATACTGAATTGTATTCGTATCGGTTGTACGCATTGGAAGAAGAACAGGAAATAAAAGACGAATGATCTTTTTTCATTGATTCCAAAATAGGAATACAAAAGGAGAGAATGCTATGACGAAAGTATTATTTGTTTGTTTAGGAAACATTTGTCGTTCACCTATGGCAGAAGGGTTATTAAAAAAGAAAGTAGCAGAACAGGATTTGATGGATTCCTTCGTCATTGATTCAGCTGCAACAAGTACCTATGAGGTAGGTAGTGCTCCTCATCCAGGGACACAAGCGATTTTGGCAAAAGAACATGTTGATACGCGAGAAATGATTGCTCGCCAAATACGTCAAGAAGACTTCCAAAAATTTGATTGGATCATCGGTATGGATCAGTCAAATGTGGCTGACTTAAAGCAAATTGCGCCGATTGAAGCGCAAGAGAAAATCCAACTATTTTTGAGTCCAGTCATTGGCAAAAAAGTACAAAATGTACCTGATCCATATTACACGAATAACTTTGAAGAAACCTATCGATTGATCAATGAAGGCTTAGAAAAATGGCTTGAATTATGGATGAAAAACGACTTAAAATAACGCATGTATTGTTTGGTGGTTTTAGGTAAAAGTTGGTATAAAATAAACTATATTCTTGTTTTTTTAAGAAAAATTGGATAAAATAGGAGTAATTAAGTAACATATTCTTGGCTAGGGGAGGGGTACATTCAATGGATGAAGAAACAGTATCACCAATGAAGAAACTGACAAAGTTAGTGACTAATACTTCGTTTCAACTTTTTGATTCATTTGTGAATGACACAGAAGAAAAAGCTGAGAATGTACGGTTACAAGGGGAGTTCATTCTTGAACTCCAAAAAGCTGCAGCTCAGAATAGTTTAGTGATTCTACAAGTGCGCGAGAATCCACTAAGCAATAAGTACGAAACCTTTTCCGGTTGGGTGGCAACGAAAACAGTTGAACATGACCGAGTGATGATTCGCTTGCAAAATCAAGAGCAACAAATCCGAATCGTCCCAATTGAACAAATCGAAAAAATCACTAGTCTTTCACCTACGGGAGACCAAGAGCGATTATCTAAATAAGAATAAAAGCTATGAAAAAGTAGATTGCTTTTTCATAGCTTTTTTATATGTTTTTCTTACTAGAGAGAGAGGATCTAAAGATTCTCAAAGAACTTGATGTGTGGTATATGTATAAATAAAAAAAGGACCTGCTAGCCGGGGAGCTAGCAGGAAAGGAGTTAAAAATGAAAAAGTGTTGTTAGGGTTGTTTGTTGGTATACTTATATATTAAAGGTGAGTTGTGAATATTTTGTGACGAAAGTTTACCAAAGTTGTTAATTTTTTTATACAAAAAGTTAAACATCTCTTTTTTTTGTTAGCTAACAATCAAGTCAGGTTTTTTTTCATTTTTGAAGAAACTCCAGAGTAATCCGATGATAAAGCCAATCAATGCTGGTGTGATCCAGCCCATTCCTAATGAGAAGAATGGGAGATAGGAATCAGCGAATGTTAAAATGCCTTTGACGACACTTGTTTGCTTGATTGAATCAGGACAAGCATTCAGTCCATCTACGATGGAAGCGAGTAATGTGAAATAAGTGGTCATTCGATAAACAGAAGTACGTTGTTTAAACAATGGGCCAAACAAGACAAGTAAGATCAAGGTCATTGCCAACGGATAAATAAACATCAAGACCGGTAAAGAGATCTGAATAATATTCGTCAAGCCCACGTTTGCAACTAAACATGCCAATAAACTTGTTCCTGTTACAAAGAATAGATAGCTTCTTTTAGGAAACAATTCAGTGAATGTTTCTGCGAATGCAGTAATCAGTCCGATACCTGTTTTTAAACAAGCAAGAATCACGATAAAGGCTAATAGGATACTCCCGTAAGTTCCTAAATAGTGATCAGCGATTTGAGCCAAGGCGATACCACCATTCGCACTCATAGGAAATGTTCCTAGACTCATTGTTCCTGCATAAGAAAGTAGGGTATAGATGATCCCCATCAACACGATGCTGATCGCGCCTGATTTGATCGTATCTCTTGCAATATCAGAAGGCTTTGTGACACCCATGCCACGAATCGTCGTGACGATAATGATCCCAAAAGCTAAGGCAGCTAACGCATCCAACGTATTGTATCCTTGTGTAAAACCAGTGAAGAATGCTTGGTTTTGGTAGTGAGGTTGTACAGGCGCATCCGCCACTGAGCCAAGTGGGTTGATAAAAGCAAGTAATAGCAAGATGCCTAGTAATACTAAAAATGCGGGATTCAAAAATTTACCAACATAATCCAATATTTTAGTTGGACGTTTGGATAACCACCAAGCAGCTAAAAAGAATAAGAAACTAAAAATAGCTAAAAATAATGTTTGATTTTCTGCTGGAATAAAAGGTGCTAAGCCAATTTCAAAAGAAGTAGTTGCCAAACGTGGTAAGGCAAAAAATGGACCAATGACTAAATAAAGTAAGACAGTAAAAATAAGTGCATAAGTTTTATTGATCCGTTGTGCTAATTCGTAGACACCAGAGGTCTTTGAAACACCGATCGCAATGACACCTAAGAATGGTAAACCGATCCCTGTAACTAAAAAGCCAAGATTTGCCCAGAAGATATCCGCACCAGCTTCTTGCCCCATATGGACAGGAAATATAAGATTACCAGCTCCAAAAAATAGGCCAAATAGCATGGAACCGATGAATAGATTTTCTTTGAATGATAATTTTTTTGACATAGAAAACTCCTTTACTTTTTTGTATTTTGTTAAAAGTAACAAATTATGTGATGAATTGCAACAATTTTCTGAAAATTATCGAATTCTCTAGAATGATGCTACACATTGACGAAACGACTGCTAACCCTGTGAGAGGAATAAGTAGCGTGTTTTCTCTGCCTCGAAAAAATGTTAGTCAAAAGATCACTCCATTACCTAAATCTTCTTAATTGAAGTGGTTTCTCACAACCACATGTTACGTGAGGTTGTGCAAAAGTTCAACCGATAAAGCAATCGGAACAAAAACAATAAATAAAAAGAAGAACCGCAACTTTTTGAGTAGGGTGACCTTGCTCAATCAAGTTGCGGTAGTTTGAATACTAAGGGTGATTTGATACTTTATTAGTTATTCAAAATGCGTGACAAGAACTCTTTCGTACGTGTTTCTTTTGGATGAACGAAGATATCTTCAGGACTTCCTTCTTCCGCGATCACACCTTTATCCATGAAGATCACTCGGTCAGATACCTCTTTCGCAAATTCCATTTCATGGGTTACGATGATCATTGTCAGTCCAGTATGGGCTAGATCTTTGATCGTATTCAATACTTCACCGACCATTTCAGGATCAAGGGCAGAAGTTGGCTCATCGAAGAGCATCACATCAGGGTCCATTGATAGAGCACGAGCGATAGCGACCCGTTGTTTTTGACCACCAGATAGTTGAGAAGGGCGAGCTTCGATGTATTGTCTCATACCGACTTTTTCTAAGTTTTCGATTGCTACTTTACGGGCATGCTCTTTCTCTCGTTTTAAGACAGTGGTTTGTCCAGAAATACAATTTTCTAAAACATTCATATTATTGAAAAGATTGAAGGATTGGAAAACCATACCGACATTTGTCCGATATTTTGGTAAATTATATTTTGGTGCTAAGACGTTTTCGTTGTTGTAAATGATCTCGCCGCCCGATGGTTTTTCTAGTAAATTGATACAACGTAAGAATGTTGATTTACCTGAACCAGAGGAACCGATGATGGTCACGACTTCCCCTTTATTGACGGTCATGCTAATATCTTTCAGGACTTCATTGTCGCCGAATTTTTTACTTAAATGATTGATTTCGATGATATTCTCACTCATAGGACTGCCTCCTTATTCCTGTAGGTTCGCGTTGTTGACTTCTTCAATTTTTGTATACGCAGTAGGTCCGTCGATTTTCTTCTCAATCACACGTAGGATTCTTGTGATCGTGAAGGTCATGATCAAGTAGATGATCCCAACGATCGTGAATGTTTGGAAGAATTGGAAGTTTGCACCAGATGCGGAGTTTCCTTGGAAGAATAAATCTGCTACACCAATGACACTTAATACGGCGGTGTCTTTGATATTGATGACAAACTCATTTCCAGTAGCCGGCAAAATATTTCTCAATACTTGCGGAATCACTACTTTACGCATCGTTTGACTGTGGGTCATGCCGATCGCTTGGGCGGCCTCAAATTGTCCGCCATCTACTGCAAAAATCCCACCACGTACGATCTCAGTCATATACGCACCAGTGTTGATCGAAACGATGAACAACGCAGCAATCGTGCGATCCAGAGAAATACCAAAGGCTAGAGCCAATCCGTAGAAGATGACCATGGCTTGAACCATCATTGGTGTACCACGGAAGACTTCGATATAAACAGATAACAAGAAATTAGCAACTTTTTGGAAGAAGCGTGTCACTTTATTATCAGATTCTGGAATTGAGCGAAAGACGCCAATCAATAAACCTAATGTCGTTCCTACAACTGTACCGATCAATGCGATAAACAGTGTCAAACCAGCTCCGCGTAAGAACATGTTGCCATATTGATCCCAAATCGTCTTGAAATCTTGGAGCAAGCCAGTTTCTTCTGCATCTCCATCCGTTGACGCAGGTTGGTCTTCAATGGCTTGGTCCATGATGGCAATGCGATCATCATGAGAAATGCCGCTTAATATTTGGTTGACTTGTTGGAGATCAGGATCACCTTTGCGCATTCCTACAGCGATTTGGACATCTTCGGGATTTGTTTGAAAGCCATTTGCTTCATCTAGTTCGAGCATTTTCAAGGCTGGGTTGACGCTTGTGGCTGTTACCCCTTCTGGACGTTCGCTGACGTAACCGTCGATCATGCCAGAAGCTAGTGCTGTTCGCATGGCTGAAAAGTTATCCATTGCTTGTTGCTTGTCCACTCCTGGGATCTGATCGATCACGTTATAGTGGAATGTATTCAATTGTGCAGTGATTTTTGCGCCAGAAAGATCTTCTAAGCTAGTCGCATTCGCAAACTTACCATCTTTTTGTACGACGATCACAAGTTCTGATTCATAGTATGGATCAGTAAAGTCGATTTCTTTTTGGCGTTCAGCCGTCGGACTCATGCCGGCAATGATTGCATCGATCTTTCCAGATTGAAGGGCAGGGGGTAAACCGTCCCATTTCGTTTGGACAATGACTAGTTCTTTACCTAAACCTTCGGCTACCTTTTTGGCAATTTGTACATCATATCCGCCAGCAAAGCTATTTTGGCCTTGAATTGGATAGGCATTGTTTGCATCAGTTTGTTGAGACCAGTTAAAGGGCGCATAACCAGCTTCCATTCCGACACGAAATTGATCGCTCGGGGTTTTATCATCTGCATTAACCAAAGTGGTCAAGCTAAAGATCGATAGAATAAACGTAAAAATTAGAGTGAGTGTAACTGAATTTTTTTTCATCTGTCTTCTCCTTTTTGTTTGTTCACGTACGTGGTCCTTCAGGCATATACTGATAAGACCAACGTTCGCTCAGCTTCTTTGGCTGATAACCAAAGCGCCTTGACACGAGTGGTCGAATACATGCATTGCAGTTGCTTATCAAGGAGAAATAAAAAACGACCACTTTGTAGGTACAAAAGGGCCGCTAAATTTCACAGAGTGATAAACCTCTCACAAAACATAGCGCAACTTAGCATCACTGCTAAGACAGTCCGTAAGCTGTTAACTTACGTCCCAACATACTTTTTAAGCAAAAAAAAGTACATTTCGGCGATCCTCCCTAGCCCTGCTTCCACATGTTTGCTTCACTCCACAGGTTTAATGATTCTCGCGACCTCTACCTCATTGATTGAGGCATCTCGTATTCAGTTATTTATACAAAAAATAGTCTACGATAGAGTAGCCACTTTGTCAATGAGAAACTACATTTTTGCAGAAAAAAGTTGATAAATAAAGAAATATACTGTTTATTTAATTTCTTTCATGAAAAAAGGAAAAGAGAATGTTTTCAAAAAAAGAATAATTATACATTTTATGCAAAACTTAAATGATAGTAAAATAACGAAAAACAGACTGCAAAATCACGCAGTCTGTTTCCTTTTTTATCTAATTTTATCTAAAAGTATTTTAAGCTGTAGCTTTCTTAGGTTCACGACCAAGAATGGCTTGTAAAATAACTGTTACTCCATAAATAGCTAAAACGAGATAGATCAAACTAGAGTATTGTGTGATCCCCCAGCCCCATGTGCGATAAACAACTAATGTAATTGCTAGAACAATTGCTGCCAATACATTGAAAAAGGCAAACGCCCATAGATTTCCATTTTCTTTACGTACTAAATAGAAGATAGAGAAATAAATACTTAATGCTAACCAAGCGATACATGCTAAAATAACGCCCCAATAAATTAAGAATGCAACCATATTGATTCACCTCATTTCATACTCAAAATATACAGATCATTGGTATTGTAGCACGTTTTCATTGTTTTGTCAGTGATGTTTGTGAGTATTTTCTCAAAAAAAATCTCTGAATTTTCATTCGATTGAGGGTATGTTTCATTTTATTTCGATTATAATAGAAGAGAGGTGAGTGATAAATGTTGGAACAAACAATTGAAGAAGCAGCGACAGCGATGATTGAAAGTCAAAAACTGACCTTTCTAACAGGGGCAGGTGTGTCCACACCTTCTGGAATACCCGATTACCGTTCACTAACAGGTGTTTACCAAGGGATGGATCGCCCAGAATATTTATTGAGTCATCAAGCGATGGAGGAAGAACCACAAAAATTTTATTCGTTTCTCAAACATCTTTATCATCCCGAAGCACGCCCGAATATCATCCATCGAGAAATCGTAGAGTTGGCTAAAGAAAAAGAGGTATGGGTCGTTTCGCAAAATATCGATGGGTTACATGAGAAAGCTGGAAGTAAAAAACTAGTTAATTTTCATGGGAATCTGTATCATTGTTATTGTCGAAACTGCCATCAAGCTGTTGACTGGCAAGATTATCTCAGCAGTGACAAGCATCAACTATGTGGTGGTCAGATTCGCCCAGATATTGTGTTATATGGAGAAGGGTTCCAAGATGAAGTATTAGAGCAAGCAGCTTTTGCTGTAAGTCAGGCCGACTTGATTGTGATCGTAGGGACAAGTTTTCAAGTCCATCCCTTTTGTGATTTGATCCAGTTTCGCTCACCACAAGCGAAGCTGTTAGTCATCAATCAGACCCCTGTCTATCTATCAGAGGCGTATCGATTTGTCCAAACAGATGGAACGAAGGTGTTCAAAAAAGTACAGGAGAGTGTAAAATGACAGCTAAAACAGAAAAAGAAAAAATGATTGCAGGCGAACTTTATTTTGCGGGTGATCCAGAATTATCAGCCGATAGAAAATTTGCTCGAAGTCAAAGCCAGATCATCAACCAAGCGGAAACAAGTGAACTTCGCAGTCAATTACTTAAAGAAACGTTTGGCGCTACCGGCGAAAAGATTTATATGGAACCGACGATCAATTTTGATTACGGCTATAATATTTACGTAGGTGAGAATTTTTATGCGAACTTTAATTGTACATTCTTAGATGTTAGTACGATCAAAATTGGCGATAACTGCATGTTTGCCCCTAATGTCCAGCTTTATACTGCCACACATCCGCTACATCCAGTGAAACGAAATAGCGGGTTAGAGTTCGCTAAACCAATCGAGATCGGCAATAATGTGTGGCTAGGTGGTGGAGTGATCATCACCCCTGGAGTGACTTTAGGAGACAATGTCGTTGTCGGGGCGGGAGCAGTCGTAACCAAATCATTCCCAGATAATGTAGTGATCGCAGGGAATCCGGCACGGATCATCAAACGAATCGATGAACCAATGCCTGAAGAGTCATTGGAGGAGTTGAGACAAGCGATTGATCAAATCGATCACCAATTAGTAGAACTACTTGAAAAAAGAATGGCTACGGTCACGAAGATCGGTGACGTCAAACGAACAACTAACCAAGCAGTTTATGATAAAAAAAGAGAACAACAAGTGTTGGATAAAGTTGCTAGTTGGTTGAAAACACCAGAATACAGTGAGACGATCTTAGCTACTTATGCAGATATCATGAAGCACTCACGAAACTATCAAAAGAAACGAATGGAGTAGATAAATGATTGAAGGAGAAACTCGCCGAAAAGAAATCATTGAAACGCTAGTTGATGCAGAGAAACCTGTCAGTGCCAGTAAGTTTGCTACTCGTTTTGGTGTCAGTCGCCAAATCATTGTAGGAGACATTGCGTTGCTACGAGCAGCAGGAGAAGCGATCGTGGCGACGGCCAGAGGATATCTTTTGGAAGATGAACAAGATAAAAATGGGTTCATCAGTAAAATCGCTGTACAACATCAGAGAGAACAAACAGAGGAAGAACTACAGTTGATCGTTGCTCATGGTGGCGAGATACTAGACGTCATCGTTGAGCATCCCTTGTATGGCGAACTGACAGGGATGCTTCATATCAAGACAGTAGAAGATGTTCGCTCATTTATGAAACGTTATCGGAAAAGTCAAGCTTCGTTATTGTCTGAATTAACGGATGGGATCCATCTGCATACGATCCGTTACTCACATAAGGAAGTATTGCAGCAAATCAAACAAAGCTTGGCAGAAGCAGGCATCTTGTTCGAAGGGAACCAATAATTTACTTTATGAGATGGAGATAGGAGTGTTTTTACTTCTATCTCCATCTCATTTTTTCTTTATTTATAAAATAATTGATTTATGCTATGGCAAAACTTTAACTATACTGAACAGAAATGCTACAAATACTTTTATTGAAAGAGGGAGAAAAATGCTTCGAGGAACAAATCAAAAAACAATTCTTTGCTTTGGAGCAGCTGAAAGCAATTTGGAACAACAGTTGAATGATAGAGAACTCAGGAAAAAAACAAATCCGTATGACCCATTGGTTTATATGGAAGAGTTAGTCGACTATCTCATTCAACAACCTTTTGAGAATTTCTCTCTTCAACCCAAAGAGTTGATTGACCAAATAAAAGAAGGCAGCAAATATCCACTCTGGGAAGATATTCAAGCCATCATGATGGAGGACCCAAGGTTTCAATTACACAGGATCTACTCGGAGCCGTTTCTTGAGGAGTATCAACAATACAAGGAAACAGGACAATTTGCCAATCACTCAATGAAAGATACTTTAACTTATAGTCTACGAATACAATTGTTAAAAAAAACAGAATTATTAATGATTGAAGTTGCAAAAAAACGAAGTGATCTTATCATCTGGATACCTTTAGATTCTTATGATGGGGATTTTGTAACGACGATCCAAGGGAAGCAAAATAGATATAAAGATTTTACGTTACGCAGTTTATACCATGAAAAAGATAAGCTCAAAGCATCAATTGTCTTTTGGGAGCATGGACAAATCGTCGCAGCTCCTTGGGAAAGAAATGCTAGATTATGGAGAAATTGTGTGGAAAATGATTTGAGAAAATCATCGGCTATTTCCCCGTCAGAGAGCCATCTTCTAATCTACGGATTACGGGTAGCACGTATCCACTTTAACTATGAAGATCAAGTTTTGCTAAAACATTTCCAATATAAGGACATAAATGATTTTAATATCGATAAGTATAATGATATTTTAATGGAAAGTATTTTTGAACATATAAAACATTGTCCTACAGAAAAAAGTAGAGACGAATTTTTTAGTCATTGGATTGATTACCTCCCCGAAAAGGAACGCTATTTACCATTGTGGGAAACATATTATCATGTCACACAAACGATTGAAAAATTTCAATTGAAAAACATCTTTAAAGAGGTCATTTCAGAAGACGATACCCAATTTGATCGTCCAGAGATCAAGCAACACTTCATAAAAAAAGGCTGTAAAATAGGGATAGAACTCACTTTGTTGTCTCAACATGTCACAATAGTCTTTCTATTAGACGAACTTTGTGACCTAAGAGTAGTAAAAAAAGTCCCCGGCATTACTGGAAGTGAACTACGCTATATGTATCGAAACTGGGAACGGTTTAAGCAGCGAGTCGTTTTTATTGAAAAGAAAAAATTTGTTTCTCCACCTTGGGAATCTGATCCTGAATTTTGGGCAACCTATCAGCCTAAGTCAAAGAGCATGGCACAACCAGAAGGGTATACGCTTAGTGATAAAAAAGAATTTAAACAGTTGAAAACCTACGCAAAGACGAATAGCCAATCGCAAAGTAAACAAAGAATCAGACAGATGGAACATTGT
Organism: Enterococcus sp. DIV0806c; assembly: GCF_051710905.1. NCBI lineage: Bacteria > Bacillati > Bacillota > Bacilli > Lactobacillales > Enterococcaceae > Enterococcus > Enterococcus sp. DIV0806c. Next base: position 198,090 of record NZ_JBIOLO010000001.1, read on the forward strand.
CGCTGACTGAATCATAAAAATACATACTGACACACCATTGAGACGAATAGATAAAAAATAAGACGATTGGGAGGTCAACTATGATAGATCAAACAATGAACGAATTCAGAAAAAAATTAGATATATTAGCTTTATCTTTATCACTACAAGAAAATATCAATCATTTTGGTTTAAATAAAGACTATCAATTATTATTCTCAACATATATTCAAATGATTCGTGAGGATCAAGACAATTTTTTTATTGAAAAGGAACGAAAAGAAAATATCATGGAATCGCTAAAGCGAACAAAAGATTTTTATGATTTTGAGAAAAAAGAACAAGTGCAAATGATCTTTGAAAAACTGAGAAATGATGATCCAACAGATTTCATGCTTATTCCCTCTTCATTTTATCCAGGAGAGTATGGGGCAGTATCACCTCATACATGTGGATTAACAGTCTATAAAAAAAATGATTCTTTTATAATTATGAAGGTGGATAAAGAAAAAAATTTCGATGATCACACGGTTTCTTATTTTGAGATTCCGCCAACAAAAATTTTGGAACTAAGTGAACTGTTTCTTAAAGAGCGATTTCATGAAGTTCGCAAACCATATTTTATATTGAGAAGGTTAGCAACTCTTTCAATCCAAAACGAATCAATCGGTATACCAGCCATCACGATGAAAGAACAAAAGAGTGGGAATTGTTCAGTTAGCGAAGTTGATGCTTCGCTAAAAACAATTTTATTCAATTGTAGGAAAGATATCTTTTCTTTAGAGATGAATAATCAAGTGACACCTAAATGGCATTCAAAACATGCTGAACCGTCTTTGGAAATGCACAATAGATTTCTTAGTGCTTTGAAAGAAAAGAATCCAGATTGGAATCGGCAGCTCGATTATATCTTTATTTATTATTTATATAAAAAAGGCCAACTTAAAAGTGAGTTTTTAAAAAATATTGATACAAAAAAACGTCGATGGCATCTACAAATCCAGTTTCTTTTTAAGGAAGATCCATATATTTCAGCAATATTCAATCATCCTGGCCAACTTCCAACTATAGATGAAAACTTGATCCAAGAAAAATCCAGCAATATCATTCAATCACTAGGTATTCATACCACAAGTAAGCTTGCAGAAATTTCTTCTGGTGATTTAAAAGAATATCTCTATCAGCAAAAGTCCATAACCGATACAATAAATGGTCGTTTACCATTTATACAAGTTACAATAGCTAAGGAAATGATCCAGCGAATGTTATCTAGCTTAGAAAAGAAAGAGCATGAAGTAACGGAGGAATTACACCGACGAAAAGTATTAAAAGAAAAAAGGAAAGAAATAAGGTTGGAGCAGAACTTGAGCAACCCTGCATCTATTCATTATCAAGCGGAGACGATTTTTCCAATAGAAAAAAATGTCGAGAAGTTAAAACATGTATTGATTTTTGGTGACGAACAGGATAGAAAAGGCTTAATGGAAAAATTGGATCATTTAGATCCTAGACAAAAAAAGATACCCCATGATTCGAAAGTTTACATAGAAATGATTTTTCACGCCTTAAGAAAACGTTCAATTAATTCCAAGAATTTAGAAAGAGCAATACAGAACAATCCTCTACTTAATGAAATCATTCAAGTAATAAGAGATAGCATAGATTTGAACACAAACGCTGTTTATCCAATGCAATCACTGGGAGAGAGGCAAGAGTGTACACAAACAATAGAATATACTAATCAAGCCTTTGAAGAGATTGCAGATGCGGGGAGCCAAAACCCCTTGATCCACCGTTCTGAATTGATCCTGATTGAAGCTGTTAAAAAAAGAGAAGATGTTGAGCTATGGGTACCATTAGATTCGCTTCGCCATCAAATGGATCAAACAATTGACAGTTTTAGAAATGATGTGTTCGATCATGCGCTGCGAGTCTTGTATCTTCAAAGAAATCAACTACAAGGTAGATTTGTTTTTTGGGAAAATGGGCAAAGAGTAGTGGCACCATGGGAGCGTGATCCAGAATTATGGGCAAATCGTGTACCAAAATCAGTTATCAAAAATGAACCCTTTCCTATAGAGGATTCACATACAGCGGCAACTCAAAAAGCAACCATAGATGTGCTTCCACCGTTAAATGAACAGGCAAAGAGATTTGAACGAACATTTACTTCGCTAGATAAGATCGAACCACAAAAAGCTAAGGTAGTAGTCACTGATAACCTTAAAGATTTCAAGAGTGTCGTTACCCACTTAAGCACGGTAGTAAAAGAAAGCCAAGTTATAGTAGCCTCAATGAATGCAAACGAAAAGATAAATGAATTGGCTAGTGTCAAAAGATGTTTATATGGTAAAGAAACTTCAAAAAACAAGGAAGCTGTTATAAATGCCTCTTTGGATGAGCTTAAGTTGTGTAAAAATGTAAGTGCTCTATTTAGAAGGACAGCATCCAATACAGGAGTGGAAATGGAACTAGATCCACCACACAAACCAATAAAACGATTGGTTGATCAAGCAACCGATCAATTAATTCAAAGAAAAGGTCACTCGTATTACACAAGAATTGCAGGAATGAATGATCGAAGTACGAATACTAGTGAGAACGCTAGAAATAAGACCCATTGCTTTAGTAGTGTTGTGTCTCGGTTCAATAATGTATTTGAAAAAGGGAAAAACACTCCAGCAGAAAATGTGACTACCAAACCAACCAATACAGAAAAAGTTAGGATGACTAAATTGTTAACTGGTTTTCGATCAACAAAATTTGGACAGAATCTCGGAATGCATCAGACAACAAAACACCAGCAAAAAACATTGACGGAACGTTGAGTTATCTTTAAGAGAAGAGTAAAGAGTGTTTCGTACAAGAAACAATCATTTATTGTTGTCAACTTCTATAAAAATGTTAAAACAAGATCGAGATGAGTTTTTACGGTAGAAAAAATGAACAGAGGAAAGCAGATGAAGCTGCCACTCTCTGTTCATTTTTGTCATTATCTATTCTTACTCGATCACCAAGACGCCTTCTTTTAAGGCAAAAGGATTTTGATCATTGATATGGTCATAGAACATTACGCCATTGATATGGTCGATTTCATGTTGTACTACGATGGATTCATAATTTTTTAAACGGATTTTTTGTTTCTCACCGTTTTTGTCATAATACGAAAGCGTGATTTTTGCATGGCGCACAACATACCCAGGGACTTCACGATCGACGGATAAACAGCCTTCACCTTCGCCTAAGCAAGCATTCTGGACGGAATGGCTCAGGATTTTTGGATTATACATGACCGTACTCAACGTCGGTTCTGTGATTTCTGGATCTGGATTTGGTACGTGGACCGCAATGATCCGTTTTGAAATATCAAGCTGAGGCGCAGCTAGGCCGACACCACCACGTAAATTTAATTCTTCTGCTTTGATTGGATCTTGGCTATTTTTAAGAAATTCCAACATTTCTTCTCCTAATAAGAGATCTTCCTCACTGAGTGGAAGAGCGACTTCTTGCGCTACTTCACGTAATGTTGGATTGCCTTCTCGAATAATGTCATCCATTGTGATCATGGAATATGTACCCCTTTCTTATCAAACACTCTCTTTTCGGTTAATAGTTTACCATAAATTTGAAAAAGTAGTAGCCTGATTGTTTAATCAACTAGATTTTCTTAAGGATTCTACACTTGATTTATTAGGAAGATTCAGGTAAAGTATAGCTGTATGTTTAAAGCATATGTCCTGTTACTTGGTTAAACGAATCACCAACGTTTTACTCAGTCACAGGGGAATAATTAAACGAGGTGAAAGAAATGGCAATTTCAAAAGAACGCAAAAACGAAATCATCAAAGATTACGCACGTCATGAAGGAGATACTGGTTCTCCAGAAGTACAAATCGCTGTATTAACTGAAGAAATCAACCACTTGAACGAACATGCACGTGTTCACAAAAAAGATCATCATTCATACCGTGGTTTGATGAAAAAAGTTGGTCATCGTCGTAACTTGTTAGCTTACTTACGTAAAACTGACGTTCAACGTTACCGTGAATTGATCCAACGTCTAGGCTTACGCCGTTAATTTTTAACAGAAAGTGGGGTTCGCGTGAATCTCACTTTTTTACTTTAAACTATCAAACATTTCTGTGAATCAGCTCGATGGACTCCTACTAACCAAATGAAAGGTGCAAAAGATCGCTTTCGCGGTTTTCATTTGTTTAGTAGCGTCTAGCGTTCACGAGAAGGAAAAGGAGTATTTATGTCAGAAAAACAAGTTTTTAAAACGACATGGGGCGGACGTCCCTTAGAGATCGAAGTTGGCCAATTAGCCAAACAAGCCAATGGAGCAGTATTAGTTCGTTATGGGGATACGGTCGTATTAAGTGCGGCAGTTGCTTCAAAAGAAGCCAAAGATACAGATTTCTTCCCGTTGACGATCAATTATGAAGAAAAAATGTATGCAGCTGGTAAGATCCCAGGAGGATTTATCAAACGTGAAGGTCGTCCAAGTACGGAAGCAACTTTGACTGCTCGTTTGATCGACCGTCCGATCCGTCCAATGTTTGCGGAAGGTTTCCGTAATGAAGTCCAAGTTACAAATATCGTGATGAGTGTGGAAACAGATTGTTCTCCCGCAATGGCAGCAATGTTAGGTTCTTCACTAGCTTTATCGATTTCAGATATCCCATTCGATGGACCAATCGCAGGTGTTGAAGTTGGCCGTGTCAATGGCGAGTACATCTTGAACCCAACAGTTGAACAAGCAGAGACTACCGATATCGAATTAAGCGTAGCTGGGACAAAACAAGCAATCAACATGGTTGAAAGTGGCGCAAAAGAAGTTTCTGAAGAAGATATGCTGGGTGCATTATTATTTGGATTTGACGCAATCAAAGAATTAGTCGCATTCCAAGAAGAAATCGTTCAAGCTGTCGGCAAAGAAAAAATGGAAGTTTCTTTATTACAAGTCGATGCTGACTTGAAAAAAGAAATTTTTGATGCATCATATGGCACGATGAAAGAAGCGGTCATGACAGAAGAAAAATTAGCTCGTGAAGATAATATCGACCAAGTGAAAATCGATATTCGCGAAGCTTATGCAGAGAAATTTGCGGGTCATGAAGAGGAAGCGCAATTACTAAAAGAAGTGAAACAAATTACGGAAGATCTTGAAAAAGACGTCGTTCGTGAGTTGATCACGATTGACAAAATCCGTCCTGATGGTCGTAAATTAGATGAGATCCGTCCTTTAGCATCAGAAGTTGGCTTGTTGCCACGTGTTCATGGTTCTGGATTATTTACTCGTGGACAAACTCAAGCACTATCATCATGTACATTGGCACCTTTAGGGGAACACCAAATCATTGATGGCTTAGGTGTAGAAGTCAGCAAACGATTCATCCACCATTACAATTTCCCACAATTTTCTGTGGGTTCAACTGGTCGTGCCGGTTCACCAGGTCGTCGTGAAATCGGTCATGGTGCATTAGGTGAACGTGCATTAGCACAAGTGATCCCTTCAGAAGAAGAGTTTCCTTACACGATCCGTCTAGTGGCAGAAGTGCTTGAATCGAATGGTTCATCTTCTCAAGCAAGTATCTGTGCAGGTACCTTAGCATTGATGGACGCAGGTGTGCCAATCAAAGCACCTGTTGCTGGTATTGCTATGGGATTAGTATCTGATGGTGAAAACTACACGATTTTAACAGACATCCAAGGTCTAGAAGACCATTTAGGCGACATGGACTTCAAAGTTGCCGGAACAAAAGATGGAATCACAGCACTACAAATGGATATCAAGATCCAAGGTATCACGGAACAAATCTTAAAAGAAGCACTGGCACAAGCAAAACAAGCACGTATGGAAATCTTAGAAGAATTGACTTCAACGATCGCTACACCACGTGAAGAGCTTAGCCAATATGCACCTAAAATCGAAATGATCCAAATCGATCCTACGAAAATCAAGGATGTCATCGGTAAAGGTGGCGATACGATCAATGGAATCATTGATGAAACAGGCGTGAAGATCGATATCGATCAAGACGGTAAAGTAAGTATTGCTTCTTCTGATAAAGAAATGATCCAAAAAGCAATCAAGATCATCGAAGACTTGACAAAAGAAGTCAAAGTTGGCGAAGTCTACCTTGGTAAAGTTGTTCGTATCGAAAAATTCGGTGCATTTGTCAACTTGATCAAAGGGAAAGACGGCTTAGTCCATATCTCTCAATTAGCGAATGAACGTGTGAACAATGTAGAAGACGTTGTGAAACTAGGCGATGAAGTGTTGGTGAAAGTGACAGAGATCGACAAACAAGGTCGTGTGAATCTTTCAAGAAAAGCAATGTTGAACGAAGAGGACAAGAAGTAATTCCATCGTTTTAAGATAAAAGTTTTTTAATAAGCGTACTACTACGAAAATAATTTTATATTTTCAAAAGTAGTACGCTTATTTTTTTAAAATCGTTAAAGTAAAACGCATAAAGGGTCAATTTATATTTTCTTAATAAACACTTAGTTATTTAAAGTGCAAAAGGAGGAATGGAAATGATCCATTTTTTATTCTCATTGATTGTAGGTGGCGTATTAGGATTCGTTGCTGGAGCTGTTCTTAATGAAGATGTTCCAGGGGGCGTCACTGGAAATATTATCATTGGTTTCTTTGGAAGTTGGTTAGGTGAATTTGTGTTAGGCGATCTAGGTCCATCAATCAGTGGCTTTTATCTTATCCCATCATTGATCGGGGCACTCGTTTGTTTGGCTCTTTACTCCTTTACAGCCGATTATTTAAGAAGACGTCGATGAATCGGTTATTTTTAGCTGATTTATTGACACCGACGTTGAATACTTGGATAATTAGGTGGAATTTAGGTCAATCATAGGATTGGAGAAATGAGGGGGAACAGTGACAACAAAGCATAACACAAAAAAAATCTCGATGGCTGGGTTATTAGTCGCCATGGGGGTTGTTTATGGAGATATCGGTACCAGTCCGCTTTATGTAATGAAAGCAATCGTAGAAGACAATGGCGGCTTGCGGGGGATCAACCCAGATTTTGTTATCGGAGCAGTCTCCTTGATTTTTTGGACTTTGACATTATTAACGACGATCAAATATGTCGTGATTGCTTTAAATGCAGATAACCATGGGGAAGGTGGGATTTTTTCTTTATATACTTTGGTTAGAAAAGGCGGTAAATATCTGATCATACCTGCAATGATCGGTGGCGCAGCATTATTAGCAGATGGGGTACTGACCCCCGCTGTAACGGTTACGACCGCTATTGAAGGATTGCGTGGGATTCCACAATTCTTTGACCGTTTCGGCAATGACCAGAACATCATCGTCATTATTACTTTAGTTATTATTTTTGTTTTATTCATGGTCCAACGATTCGGTACAGAAGTTGTCGGGAAAGCATTTGGACCGATTATGTTTTTATGGTTCACCTTTTTAGGCGCGATGGGCTTGTTTAATTTCAGTCAAGACTGGACAGTGATCCGTGCCTTAAATCCTTATTATGCGATCCAGTTGCTATTTAGTCCTGATAATAAGCTAGGTCTATTTATTCTAGGAAATATCTTTCTGGCTACTACTGGGGCAGAGGCGCTTTATTCTGACTTAGGACATGTCGGAAAACGAAACATTCGTTTAAGCTGGCCATACGTTAAAGTATGTTTGGTATTGAATTATTTTGGGCAGGCAGCATGGCTGTTGAATGTCTATCAAAATCCAGAAACCCAAGCGATCGAAAACTTGAATCCATTTTTCAAAATGATGCCGGCTAGTTTTACCGTCATTGGGGTCATATTTGCAACGATTGCGGCTGTTATCGCTTCGCAAGCGTTAATTACTGGGTCATTTACTCTAGTTTCAGAAGCAATCAAATTGAAATTATTGCCTCGGTTGAAAATCATGTATCCCGGAAGCAGTATCGGGCAAATGTATATTCCAGCAGTAAATTTGATTCTATGGATTGCTTGTTCACTGGTTGTTGTTACCTTTAGAACCTCACACCATATGGAAGCTGCGTACGGGCTGTCCATTACCGTAACGATGTTGATGACGACTGCCTTACTTTATTTCTATTTGCTCCAAACTGGCTATCCGAAGTGGTTAGCTCATACAATTACCTTTTTCTTTGGGGCAATCGAAGTCGTCTTCTTTATTTCAAGTATCGTGAAGTTCTTCCATGGCGGTTTTGTCGCTGTGTTGATTGCTTTAGTCATTCTAGCAGTCATGTTTGTTTGGGAACAAGGAAATATCATTCGTGAATCGGTCGCAGAAGAAGTGGCATTAAAAGAATATATTCCACAACTTCAAGCATTGAAAGAGGACAAATCCTTACCAATGTATCAAACGAATGTAGTTTTCTTAGTGCCAGATATGGCAGATGGGAAGGTTGGTCGTCAGTTCGTGTATTCCATTTTAGATAAACGACCAAAGCGGGCGAAGGCCTATTGGTTTGTCCACGTAGAAGTAACCGATGAACCCTATACGAAAGAATATCAAGTGGATATGATGGGAACCGATTTCGTTGTTCAAGTGAACCTGTTCTTAGGATTCCGCGTACAACAAGAAATCAATGTCTACGTTCGACAAATCATCCACGATTTAATGAAACAAGGACGTCTACCAAAACAACCACAGACGTATTCATTGACTCCAGGAAGAGAAGTCGGCGATTTCCAATTCATCTTGATCGACGAAGTAGTTTCCAATGTAACAACTCTTGGGAAATGGGAACGACAAATCATGCAAGCTAAACTTGCCATCAAGAAAATCGCTACGACGCCAGAAACATGGTTTGGTTTAGAATACAGTGAAGTCAAACATGAAACAGTACCTTTGCTGATTGGTGGAACAAGAAAAACGTGGTTGAAAGAACGAAAAAGTAAGTAGATAAAGAATTAGTTTATGCTATACTAAAACTGGAAAGAGGAGTTGCGATAACAACTCGCCTTTGACAGTACCGCTTAATTAACAGCGGCATATTTCAACTTATTTTTTACAAAATAACCGTCCTATGCCGAGGACGGTTATTTCTTTTTGTCGTCGCTAAGCAATGCTACTACCAACGTGATCAGGGTAATGGTAAACATACCAAAGCTGAGCATCAATTTAGACTAAATGCCCAACTGACAGAGGATCTTCCCTAGAACTTAATCTAGTAAGCATGTCGATAGTATGCTATACTAAATACGAAAAGAGGAGTTGCGTCAACAACTCCCCTTTGACAGCGTTGTTTAAAAAACAGCGGCATATTCAAGTTAATTTTTACAAAATAACCGTCCTTAGCCGAGGACGGTTATTTCTTTTTGTCGTCGCTAAGCAATGCTACAACCAACGTGATCAGAGCGATAGTAAACATACCAAAGCTGAGCATCAATTTAGACTAAATGCCCAACTGACAGAGGATCTTCCCTAGAACTTAATCTAGTAAGCATGTCGATAGTATGCTATACTAAATACGAAAAGAGGAGTTGCATCAACAACTCCCCTTTGACAGCGTTGTTTAAAAAACAGCGGCATAGGTTTAGTTAATTGTTATAAAAATAACCGTCCTAAGCCGAGGACGGTTATTTCTTTTTGTCGTCTCTAAGCAATGCTACAACCAACGTGATCAGGGCGATGGTGAACATACCAAAGCTGAGCATCAATTGGATTGTATCGAATGCCGACAAAAGGCGTCTCCTTTCGTAAGATTTAGAAAGTATGTGCATACGCACCACCTCGCTTTCGAAGGATAGCCACCGTCATTAAACTGTACTGTCACGTAATAGCATAGCACATGCGTACATTTTAAACCTTAATTTATAAATTTTCTTGTTATTGAATAGCTGTTGAATGCTAGTGATACAAGTGAATAAATCCTCCCATTATTTAAAGTGATCTAGTGGGAGAAGCAGAAATCAAAAGCCTCCTAGTTATACTCTTTTTATGAAAAGTTGTACAATTGAAATGGAAAAGTGAGGCGAAACAAATGGTATTAAATTTTGTCATATTATTTTTGATGATAGCAATCACTGCTTTTTTTGTTGCGAGTGAATTTGCTTTAGTAAAAATCAGACGTTCCCGTTTAGAGCAATTGGAAAAAGACGACGTGAAGAACGCCAAACTAGCGCTGCATGTGACCCACCATTTAGACGATTATTTATCTGCAAGTCAATTGGGTATCACATTGACAGGCTTGATCATTGGTTGGGTTGGCGAAGGTTCTGTGGCAGCATTGTTGGAACCTTGGATCGGTCAACTTCCGATCGGACGGGGAATAAGTGCAACGATCTCTGTCGCATTAGGGTTCATTCTGGTGACGTATGTCGACGTTGTGGTGGGGGAACTTTTGCCGAAAAGTTATAGTATCGTCAATACGGAACAAGTTGTGTTATTCGTAGTCAGACCCTTGCATTATTTTTATCTGGCGATGTTTCCTTTCATCTGGGTATTGAATCATTCGGCAGCAAGCTTAGGTAAATTGCTAGGCGTGAAACTAGTATCAGAAGGTGAAGAAACACTCTCGCAAGAAGAATTGACTTTAGTTGCCCTCAATTCTTACCAGCAAGGTGAGTTGACAAAGGATGAATACCAGTACTTAGAAAATGTCTTTGAATTTGATGACACACTGGCAAAAGACATTCAAGTAGATCGGACATCGATGCAAGTATTTGATGCGTCAGATACAGTCAAACAAGCCATCAAGGAATCGATTGAACGTGGGCATACGAGATATCCTGTCATACTGGAATCCAAAGATAATGTGTTAGGATACGTGACATTACCTGCGTTGATCAAACAATCTTTAGAAGATGACCAGATAACGGTGGAGTCTCTGATTGAAGAACCAATCGTGACAGCAGAAACTATCCCCATCAAAAAACTATTGACGATCATGCGAAGAAAAGGAAAACATATAGCGATCTTAAAGGATGAATATGGTGGGACAAGTGGACTTGTCACGATCGAGGATATTTTAGAAGAGATCGTCGGTGAGATTCGAGATGAAACAGATGTGGACCAAGCATTGATTGCGAAACAAGAAGATGGTAGCTATATTGTTTCAGGTAAGTTGACGCTTGATGATTTTGAGCGCTACTTCAATGAAGATGTGCCAGAATTTGAAGAAACAAATTTCATCACTCTGGCTGGCTTTATGTCAAGCTATCAAAAAGAGATCGAACCAGGTACAGTGATCACGATTGGACAATTCAAATTTACAGTTTTGGAATATGATCATGCACATATCGACTATTTCAACTTGGTGATTTTACCAACGAATCCATAGAAAAAAAGTGTTCTTCCCGTAGTATAGGAGGAACACTTTTTTTAATCTAATAACTGATTTCAGCATCTTCAATTGAAAATTGCTGTTGTTCGGCGTCTAGCTGTTTCAAATGTTTCACAGCGCGGAGATAAGAGTAAAGCAAGACAATGACAGAACCAGCCCAAGCGAGTGGTGAAGCAAGAGCAGCACCTGGATAGCCCCAGATTCCAGTCAGAATGATTGCAGCGAAAGAACGCATGATCAGTTCCATCATCCCTGCAATCGTCGGTACTTTACTTTGACCAAGTCCTTGTAATGTGTAACGTAAGATAAATAGGATAGCTAAGATCCAGTAAAGGGAGCCGTTGATGTTGAAATACGTTTGTGCCAAATCAAAAACGACAGTTTCATTTGGGCTGACAAACAAGCTCACCAATGGTCGACCAAGGAAAATGACAATTGCTCCGGCTAAGAAACTAAAGCCGATACTCATCACTAATGTTTGACGAACGCCTTTTAAGATACGCCCATATTGTTTCGCTCCATAGTTTTGTGCTGCAAAAGTCGCCATCGCAATCCCAAAGGACATCATAGGTTGAACAGCAAATTGATCGATTCGACCAGCTGCGGCTTGGGCAGCTACGACATCTGTACCTAAGCTGTTTAATGCAGATTGCAAGACGATTGCACCAATCGCAATGATCGAAGATTGGAAAGCCATTGGTAAAGCAACATTCAAATGCATACGGATCTCTTGTTTATCGAACGAAAAATCTTTTTTACGTAATTGAAGCATTGGGATCTTTTTCTTGATATAGACGATACATAATAGACTAGAAGCAATTTGCGCAATCACTGTTGCAATAGCAGCACCTTCTACTCCCATACCGAAGTTGATAATAAAGATCAAATCCAAGACAACGTTGATAATTACCGCAACGATCAAAAAGAGTAAAGGCGTTCGACTATCACCAAGTGCGCGAATAACATTTGACAATAAATTGAAGCTGACGGCAGCAAAGATTCCCCATAGGATGATCACGATGAATGTTTGTGCTTCATCAATGATATCTGCAGGTGTTTGCATCAACTGGAGCATCGGACGAATAAATACTAAGCTAAGGACAGTTAAAATCACAGTAACAATGACACTAATCATGACACTTGTAGCAAAACTTTTTTTCAACCCCCGGAAGTCTTTCGCACCATATCGTTGTGCTGTAATAATGGCTAAACCAGCGGTTAGACCTTGAGCAAAGCCAATAATCAAGAAAGTTAATCCACCGGTAGCTCCTACAGCCGCTAGTGAGTTTTTCCCTAATGTCTGCCCAACGATGATCATATCGACCATGTTGTAAAACTGCTGAAAAACATTGCCTATCAATAAAGGGACAGTAAATAGCAAAATCAGTTTGGCTGGGCTTCCTTTTGTTAAATCGCGCATCTTGTAAACTCCTTATTTCTTTTAAAATTTAGTTAGTAGTATATAGTGTTTACCCTTGGAATACCAATTAGAATCTGATGATAAATAAATAGCTAAAATGCTTTATGTTTTCTGAAAATTTTCAGAGAAGGTCATCATAAAAGTAGCCAAGAAGTGAGTCTGCGATGAAAATCAAAGAGTCAACTTACTTGGCTATCGTGCAAAACAAAGGGTTTTTTTTAGTATTGTTTAATTTCACTTGGGAGAAGAATGGTTTCTCTGGTCCCATCATCATAGGCAAATACTTGCGCCGGATACTGTGGAGAATAAGGGAATGGTAAATCGATCCCCATCTCGACGGTACTGCCTGCTTGAGAAAAATGCAAGGTTACTTTCCCATGATTGTTGATTAAATCAAAAGCTAAAATATTATCTAATGGAATAACACCCTTAAGGTCTAAATCAATAACGAACCAGATACTATCGATCAGTTCATCTGGTAAACTTGATACCACACCTAGTGATGCGTATCGATTACGGCTATTATCAAAACTTTCAAACATCGGCTTAGCCTCCTTTGTCTAAAAAACCGAAATGACGAGAACAACATATTATTATCAGGATAAACGAGTTATACTTTTTTAACGTTGGTTCATTCTAATAAACATTTATACAAAATGCAACAATATTTGCATACTTTTTTTCAAAGTATAAGAAACTTTTAAGAGGACTTCAAGAAACCTTACTATATAAGGGTTTTTGCGCTTATCAAAAAAACAAATAAGGGTTGATAAATAGGAATATACCATTCTTAAAACAATTTATTTTTAAGTGGGAATTAAAAAAAACGAAGCAATGACACAAGTCACTGCTTCGTTGATCAAAAGACGTTTATTCTTCAGTTGAACCAATCACTTCTGGTTCTGCTGCTTCACCAGTTGATTCTTCTTCTTCTGTTGGTGCAACAACTGCGGCGATTTGTTCTTCTCCATCAGTAATGATCGTGTATGCGTCATTTTTTGGTAGATCCGCTACAGTGATCGAATCACCTAATGCTAAATCAGTGATATCCACTTCGATGTTTTCTGGTAATTGATCTGGCGTAGCAGAAACAATCACAGTATATAGGTTTTGAGCCAATACACCACCAGATTTCACACCAGTAGATTCGCCAACAAGGACAATTTCTGTTTCGACTTCTGTTTCTTCTGTCATATTAACAGATAGGAACTCCACGTGTTCTAATTGGTTGGTAAATGTGTTTGATTGGACTTTATGAACAAGTGTGTTGACTTTTTTTCCTTCAATATTCATTGTGATAACTGTGTTTGCGGCATTCTCACGCAATACTTTACTAAATGTCGCACGATCAAATGAAATTGGCGTGCTTTCTACATTGTAGCCATAAACGATTGCAGGAACTTTTCCTTCATGACGCAATTTGTTTCTCAATGAACGGGGACGTACTTCTCTTTTACTTACTTCTAATGATACTGACATAACCAAAATTCCTCCTTAAAATGTGACTGTCTGCTTTGGTGTCAGACAGATTTTATTTAAGTGAATGTCACATGGTCTCTTGCACATTATCAGGTAGCGCGAAAAAACGCAAAAAGACAGATGCGCGCATCTGCCCTTAAAAAGTCAGGATTCAACTTTTCTCCACCAGGTCATTACGCTGTGTATGAGAAATCCAATTCACTTTACTCTTTAACCGTAACGCGAATTTCTAAGTAAGTCAAGGAAACAACTTAACGTTTCCATTTTGCATGATGTACGATTCAGGTTATAATGCGTATGTAGCTAGGAAAGGAAGCAGTTATGCGGTTAGATAAATTAATAGAAAAAGAATTAGAAACATCACGTAAAGAGATGAAACGACTTTTTGCGATGAAACTCGTACGTATCGATGGTAAAGTGGAACAGAAACAGAATCGTAATGTGGATAGTTTGCTCCACTGTATCGAAGTGGATGGCGTAAATCTACATACAAATGAAGTATACTTTATGCTGAATAAACCCAAAAAAGCTGTAACAGCGGTGACAGACGTTCACAAAACGACCGTTATCGATTTGTTGGCTTCAGCCGACCGCACCCAGCCTTTGTATCCAGTGGGGCGATTAGATCGTGATACAACAGGGTTATCGCTAATCACTTCAAATGGACAATTAGGCTATGAAATGTTACTGCCTGAGAAGAAAGTGAAGAAAACATACGTAGCAGTTGTCAATGAACAAGTGACAGAAGCTGATCAAGTTGCTTTTGAAAAAGGGATCATCTTTGATAGTGGCTATCAGTGTTTGCCAGCCCATCTAGAAGTCTTGGATATCCAACAAGGTCAAAGTATCGTACGCCTGACGATCCAAGAAGGAAAATTCCACCAAGTGAAAAAAATGTTTTTGGCTTGTGGGAAAAAAGTGACAGCATTACAACGCATCAGCATGGGTCCATTACAGTTAGATCCACATTTAGCTGAAGGTTCATATCGTTCATTGACGTTAGACGAACTAAAAAAAATAAAAAAATATTTTAAATAATAAAAGTGAATTGGGTATTTCATTCGATGGATTTGTATTACACTCCTAATAGGAGTAAGAGGTGATGTTCTATGTCTGGAATCGAAGGAAAAGACAAAATTAACGAAAAAAAGAAAGTTCAAGTGAATATCAATAAGAATTTAGCTACTGACGTCGAAAGCATTTTAGATTCATTAGGAGTAAATCCGTCTATCGTAATCACTGCTTTATATGAAAGAGTAGCAGCTAGAGGAGAAATTCCATTTGATTTATCTTTAACAAGCAAAGAGAAGGCTGAACTGCAGTTAATGAAAGTTGCGGAAGCGTCTGTTGAAACTAATCCGTCAGAAAATAGCGGTGATCACGAAGATCTAGGGTCATGGATGAGAGACTTAGATGAATAGTGACGACCGACGTGTTCTTAATCTACATTCTTTGTCACGAGGGCAATGGAGGGGAAATTTGTCCTGCTATTGCTATCCGTCTCCGAAGTAGAGATGCATTCTTGATTCTTCCTATTACAAGTAAACACGAGAATAAATCAGAGATGATCAAGAAGCGATATTACGAAATAAAAGACTTAGATTTTGCAGGATTAAACAGGAAATCTTGGGTCGATACAGGAAACCGATTTGAACTGAAGAGTAACTTCAACCCCTACAGAGTCATTGGGCATTTCTCAGAAGAAGATATTATTGGACTTTCTAAAATGATTTAGTGCGATCAAATAAGCAAGTGCACAGACGACGATTCTAAGTACTTGTTTATTTGTTTTATGAATAACAACCTAACAACCCACGAAAATGCAAATAAACGAAACATTAAATATAGAAGAAATAGGAGAATTAGATGAAATATCATACATTATTATTCGACGTAGATGATACGTTATTAGATTTTCAACAAACAGAAGCAGAAGCCTTGCACCAACTCTTTGCGGAACAAGGCATTGAACTGACACCAGAGATCAGAACAAGTTATAAAGCATTGAATCATCATTTATGGCGAGAATTTGAAAAAGGGCAGATGACAAGAGATGAAGTGACAGGCAACCGCTTTGGTCTGTTGTTCCAACAGTTCGGCAAGACAGTAGATAGCCAAGCAATGGATCAACGTTATCGACATTATTTGAATCAGGGCCATCATTGGATTCCTGGAAGCCATGAATTACTGGAAGCAGTGTCAAGTGAAGCTGAACTTTATATAGTGACGAATGGGGTTTCTCAAACCCAACATCGACGATTAACAGATGCTCGGATGATCCATTATTTTCGAGAAATTTTTGTCTCAGAAGCAATTGGCGCACAAAAGCCAATGAAGGCTTTTTTTGATCACGTGTTTGCTAATATTCCTGAGTTGGACAAAGAACGAACGGTGATTATCGGTGATTCACTGACTTCGGATATCAAAGGTGGAAATGAAGCAGGGATCGATACGATCTGGTTCAATAAAAATAAGTTGCCTGAAATACCAGAGATCCAACCAACCTATCGGATTGATTCTTTAGAAGAACTTTACCCGCTCTTGGAAATCTCACCTCATTAATTTTCAGAAAAATAGTGCATTTTCCTTTTTTTTCGCTATAATAGATTAGAATGAAAAAACGGATATGAAAGAGGTTTTAGTCAATGACAAAAAGCAAGCCAATTATCATTGGTGTGACGGGCGGATCGGGAAGCGGAAAGACAAGCGTCAGCCGAGGGATTTTTAGTCACTTTCCAGACCACTCCATCATGATGCTTGAACAAGATTCTTACTATAAAGATCAAAGTCATCTTAGCTTTGAAGAACGGTTGAATACAAACTACGATCATCCTTTTGCCTTTGATAATGAACTGCTGATCCAGCACGTTGAAAAACTACTGAACTATGAAGCCATTGAAAAACCAGTCTATGATTATGTTGCCCATACGAGAAGTCAAGCAACAATCATCCAAGAACCAAAAGAAGTGATTATTTTGGAAGGTATCTTGATTTTAGAAGACGAGCGTTTACGTGATTTGATGGATATCAAGATCTATGTAGATACAGACGATGACATTCGGATCATTCGCCGCATCAAACGTGACATGGAAGAGCGCGGCCGTACCTTAGATTCTGTGATTGAACAATATTTAACAGTCGTTAAGCCGATGTATCATCAGTTTATTGAACCAACAAAACGTTACGCTGATATTATCGTTCCAGAAGGTGGCGAAAATCACGTAGCTATCGACTTGATCACAACGAAAGTTGCTAGTTTTTTGAATCACCAGTAAAAAGATAAGAACAGGTGTTAGAACTGAAGTAGTCGTTATGCCTATCTTCTAAAACCAAATAAACGGCGTTTTATAAGTAACTTCTGCGGGTAATCAGTCATAAAGAAGTGCTCAAATCCGAGAAATAAGCGTGAAAAACCGAAAATTTTTCTTCAAATTTTTGGGATTTCACGCTTATTTCTGAAGGAGCTTCTTCACGTTGTTTATTCGGGCTTAGGAGGCACAAGAGGATCAAGCTTCTGTTGCACGAAGTTGCATACGACGATTTTGTAGTTGTTCATTACTTGTTCTTTTATGAAACATAGAAAAATGAAAAGTGTAGGAGAAGCGTATGGCTGAGAAGAAAACATGGGTACATAGAACCATCCAAGTCGCACCACTCGTTGGATTAAGTATTTTTTTCATATTGATCATGTATGGCTATCGACATGGCATCTTTCAATCGGCAGATTCTTTGCAACAATTCATGCAACAGTTTGGGAGCTATGCGATCATTTTATTTATTCTTATCCAAATCATCCAAGTGATCATTCCGATTCTGCCAGGAGGGATTTCTTCTGTTGCAGGGATGTTGATGTTTGGAAATGTCTTTGGGTTGCTGTATAGTTGTATTGGCTTGATTATTGGTGAAGCAATCGGCTTTTTATTCGTGCGTTATTATGGTACGAGTTTTGTCCGTTTTATCTTATCACCAAAAAAATTCAAAAAATTTGAACAGCTAGTCATTGAAAAAACAAACAATATCAAAAAGGTATTGATCGTTACTTTACTTTTGCCTTTTGCGCCAGATGATTTGATTTGTCTCGTCGCTGGGTTGACGAAGCTTTCATTTAGAGAATACATGCAAATCGTTATTCTTTTAAAACCTTGGTCGGTCGCTGTATATAGTATGATCATGTTGTTTTTATTCCAACAGGCACAAGGGCATTTTTAGTTCATTGAACGGGGGAGAGTAAATGTTGGAGAAAGTAATAGTAACTGAGAAAGAACTCGATGAACTCGTGGCAGTTATCCATGACGTATGGCCAGAAGCCTTTACGCCGATCATCGGTCAAAAGCAAGTCGCTTATATGTTGGAAACATATCAATCAAAAGAACAGATTGAAAAAGAATGTGCAACAGGAGTCAATTATTTCTTATTGAAGCTAGATGGGCGGACGGTTGGCTATACGGCTTATGAAAAGATGGGTTCTTCGATCTATTTAAGTAAACTCTATATTCTTCGAGAAGTACGAGGGAAAGGTTTGACCTCTGAAATTTTTCGTTGGTACGAACAACTAGCAAAAGAAACAGAAGCACAGGAGATTTTCTTGCGTGTCAATCAAGGAAATCAACAAGCAATCGCAGTCTATCAACATCAGGGATTTGTCATTGAGGGAGAGTTGATCAGCGATATCGGCGAAGGATTTCAAATGGTTGATTATAAAATGAAAAAAAGACTCGCATAAAATGCTTGCTTGTGTTAAAGTATACGTTATGCGACGGGTCGAGAAGATCTCTGAACGTTAGAGGTCTAATTGATTTTGGCGGCACATGATCCACGGATCACCTACCGGATGTAGGCGTGCTGGACAAGACTTTTGTGGAGAAGGGCTTGTCTGTCTGAATCTTTCAGGCACCAGTGAGTGGCGAACAGAAATGTTCAACACTCAAAAATAAGCAGGGATTCCCAAATTTGCTAGTCAAATTTTGTGGAGTTCCTGCTTTTTTTTCTATCGGTTGACTGCGGGTCAGTGTGCTGCTTTCACAACCTCTATAGGGTGTTGGCTGCTTTGCTCCTATGGTATAATCAGTTTTGTACCTACAGACATGTGGGTATGTCTATAGAGATGATGCGTTGACATGACAAGTCGCTCATGTTTAACACGTAAGGAGTTTTTATATGATTGATAAAATCAAACGATTTGGGCGGAACTTTACCCAGACGACACCTTTTATTTTGAGTAATACGGTTATCTTGGTGCCGTATCTTTTATTTTTAAGTTTGAGTGATGGGAACCAATGGTTATCGATTTTACCCTTCACTTTGTTCTATACCTTTCGCATGACAGGTCTGTTTTTAGTTAGTAGTATTCGCTTTGGTCTGGATAGCTATACCTTGTTGATGATTTCTTTATTGATGGGTGGTGCAGGTTCGTTGATCGGGATTTTTGGTGTCCTTTATTTCCCGTTGTATTATCTATCAAGTGTACTTTTAGGACTAAGTGCGGCATGGCTGATCCCCACAAATATCACAGTGAATTACCATGAAAAACAACAGGGATTCACGAACATGTCAGCAAATAAATTTCCATTTGCGATTTTGTTGTTGCTTCTTTTGTTTCGGGTGATCGAGCTTCCTGGGTCAACACAAGTCGTCATGACGTTAGCTTTATATACATTGTTCTATATTATGGCATACCATACGGTCAGTCATTATCCACGCTACGAATTAGATTTTAAAGAGATGAAGTCGAATGTGGTAGTTACCAAAGAGTTGCTTTTATTTATCGGCTTTTTCGTTTTGTTGTTTCTTTTGAGAAATGCTCGTTTGTTGATTGACCCTGCGTTATTTGATGTGGCAATCTATGGATTTATGCTGTTGTTTCTATTTGCGGCTTTTTATCTTGGGAGAGCGAGAAAGCATTGGAAATTACCCACTTGGTTGAATAGTTTTACTTTTTTGAATGGGATGTTAGGCAATTTTCTTTTTTTATTCGGGACACTTTATATCGGTCGTATCTATGGTTTCGACTATTTGGGCGTGTATATGTATTTACCTTATGTTGCAGGGATGGTGTTAGCTAAAATCATTGGCAATCAAGTGATCCAGATTCCGACGATCGAACCAGTCCTCATTCAACTAGCCGGAGTATTTAGTTCATTGATGGTACTGTTACTTCCACAAATCGGTTTTGTGGTTGGCTTATTCTTATTAAGTTTTTGGCATGCGATAATAGGCAGTTGGTTGAATCGTACGTATTATGAGATCGACGCAGAAATACCGATGGATAATCGCGTGATCAAGAAGTTTACGACGCAAAACAAAGGAAGTGTGACCCATCAATTCTTATTGATGTCATTGATGTTATTGATGGCACAATGGTTGGACAAACCTGTGAGTGTATTGCTCCAACTGACTGGTAGTCTGAGCGTGCCAAACGCGATGATCCAATTGTTAGTGTACGTAAAATGGATAAATGTCAGTGTATTGCTCCTTGGGGTAACTGCTGTTTATCTTTTATGGAGGAAAGAACATGCGAAAAATATTCATTGATGGTGACGGCTCTCCAGTGAAAAATGATGTGATTGAAATTGCGGCATCTTTTCAATTAGAGGTAATGATCGTGACAAGTGTCGATCACTATACTAATAAAGAGTATCCAAGTTATGTACAGTTTGTTTATGTCGATAAAGGGGCAGACAGTGCAGATTATAAAATCGTCGGGCTGATCAAAAATGGTGATTTTTTGATCACTCAAGATTATGGCTTAGCTTCACTGGTCTTACCTAAAGGTGTTAGAGTCTTTCATCAATCGGGGAAAGAGTTTGATACCACGAACATTGACGGATTATTGGAACAACGTTACCAAAGCAGTAAGTTGAGAAAAGCGGGTATCCGGACGAAAGGGCCGAAGCCTTTCACTCACGAAGATCACCAACGGTTCAAAGAAGCGCTGATCCGAGCGCTTAAAGAAAGTTGAATAGAATATAAAACAGATGAACATTGTTTCTAACTAAACAGAAGCGGTGTTCATCTTTTTTATTGCTAAAATAAGTACGATATCTTTGATTGATTCTATAACAAAAGATATAATTATGAAGATTATTTAATTATATAATCATATATTTTTAACCAAAAAAGAAGGGAGTGCAGAAAATGAAACATGTGAAGGCGTTGGTGGTAAAAGCAATCATGATTTGGGCAATTTTGTGGATCGTTTTAACGGGACTGTATGGTGTTAGTTTCATGGATTCAACGATTGTCGGAGTAATCATTGTTGTCATGATCTATGTATTAGGTGATTTGGTGATTTTACGAAAAGTAGGAAATATCGCGGCTACAATTGCAGATGCTGGTTCAGCTGCAGTCATTCTATGGTTATATCTTTATTTTATGAACGATATGACGGATATTTGGATGAAGGTTTTAGTACCTGCGTTATTGATCGGGATCGCTGAATGGTTCTTCCATAAGTGGTTGTTGTCACAAAGAATCGTACCAGATGAACGAAAAATGAAATAATCAAACAAAAAAAGCTGAAATTATCAAATAGATAGCGAGCAAAAGGCTACAGACTAAAAAACAGGAATAGTGTGTATCCTTAACTCTAATCATCAAGCAATGAGGTTGTGTCAAAAGCACACAGCTTAAAAAATAAACGAGAACATCCGAAAATAGTTTCATATTTTGGGATGTTTTCGTTTATTTCCGTCGTTTTTTATAATAGTTGATCAATGTATCGATGGCTAAAAAGAGAATGACTACAGCTGCGATCGTATACGTGAATATACCTAATAATGTAATAAAATTGATTTGATCGTCTGGTGCAGCTTGGACGAGCAGCGAAGAACCGACGATCAATGCTGCGAGTATCACACCAAATACTAAGCGGTTCACCATACTTTCGATCCGGTTCATCAGTTGGTCTTGTTTCTTTAGTTCCAAATTGATTTTTCCTTGTCCAGAACGCCAAGTTTCTAGAAGATGGTAGACTTGCTGTGGGATTTTCGGTACGGTTTTGATACCATCGAGTATATCTAAGCCCGCTTGCTTCAATGTATCTTCGACAGAGAGATGTGCCAAGAAATAACGTTGTGCAATAGGTGTAGCGACTTCCATCAAAGAAACTTCAGGATCAAGGACACGAATCACTCCTTCTAATGTGCTAAACGCTTTAAGCAATAACGTGATATCACGATCGATTTGTAAGTTGTTCTGGTGGCAAATCGAGACGATCTGCGCAAAGACTTCTTGCAAGTCGATTTCTTCAAGGGGGAGGTCTAAATATTGCGTCAAAAAGCTAGCGAGTTGTTGATGGAATTCACTTTCATCAAAAGGCCCTTCTTGTTGACATAAGTTGATGACGGCTTTTTCAATACGGTAAATATCTCGTGTATAAATCGCTAAAACGATTTCCATCAGCTTTTGTCTTAGCGAAGCGGAGAGACTACCCATCATACCGAAATCAATATAACTGATTGTATATGGTTGCAATGGTTCAGTGACAGTAGCAGTCATTTTGAAAGAAATCGCGCCTAGTTGTTTTTGGTGTTCTTTTGTGTCTGTCGTTACATTTTCTGAAAGTTCTTCAACGCTTAAAGGATGGAACAATAAATTCCCAGGATGTGGATCGGCATGAAAAAACCCATCGTCAAAGATTTGCTTCATAAAATGTTCAATCAATCGTTTAGCCACTTGTTGTTTCAATTGAGTATTCGTAAGTGTCTCAATGAGGCGTTCATCCGTTTCTTCAAGATTCATCAATTGGTTGAAGTTCTTTCCAGACATTTCTTCCATCACAATGACTTTTTTTGTGCAAAGTGCCTCATAGATTTTAGGGGATCTAATTTCATACCAATGGTTGTTTAGGTCATAGAAACGTGCGCCATTTTGACTTTCTTTGTAGAAGTCCAACTCGTTTGTCAATGAACGTTTGACTTCTTGCAACACGCCTTTTAAATCGATGACGCTTGTTTCAGGAATATATTTGATCAAAGGAATCGCCCGTTCAAATAACTGTAAGTCCATCATGATTTCCTTCGCAATATTTGGATGTTGGACTTTTACGACGACTGCATCGCCATTCTTTAATGTTGCACGATGCGCTTGCCCCATAGAGGCAGAAGCGAAAGGTGCTTTATTGAAGCTAGTAAAAATCGTTTCTAAGGATGCGTCTAATTCCTGTTCAATCGTTTTTTTCGTCGTGACAAAGGGATCACTTGGTACATTGTCTTGCAATGTTTTGAATGTCTTAGTAAACTCAGCAGAGAGTAAGTCATCACGTACAGAAAGCATTTGCCCAATTTTTATAAAGGTTGAGCCAAGTTCTTCAAAGGCTTTTTTTACTTGTTCAGGATTTTTTTGTTGGATCAGATTAGGCAGAACATTTTCTTTGATGAATACGTGAATGATTTCTGTTAAGCGGCTTCGAGAAGTAGTTTTGGTCATAACTATGCCTCCTTTCTCTTATCATAACGATAAAGAAAAAAAGCGACAACTATTCCGCTGTTTTTTGAATAAAATGACACGTACCTCACCTTTTTTCAAATAAGCTGTTTGCATCTTTTGTTTTTGTGCTAAAATATGAAGTAAAAATGAATGATATCGAATACAGGAGGAAAATCTTTTGAAGATTACTTTATTATATGGTGGACGCAGTGCGGAACACGAAGTTTCGATTCTTTCAGCGTTTTCCGTTTTAAATGCTATTTATTATGCTTATTATCAAGTACAGCTCGTATTTATTAGTAAAGACGGCCAATGGGTCAAAGGCCCATTGTTGACTGAAAAACCTACAAGTGAAGAAGAATTGCACTTGACGTGGGACCCAAGTGGGAAAATGACAGAAGGATTTACCGGCACTGTCATCAATCCAGGAGAGATCAAAGAAGAAGGAACCATCGTCTTCCCAGTTCTACACGGTCCAAATGGCGAGGATGGCACGATCCAAGGATTCTTGGAAACCTTGAATATGCCTTATGTCGGTGCGGGTGTGTTGACGAGTGCTTGTGCCATGGATAAGATCATGACAAAATATATTTTACAAGCAGCCGGAGTACCGCAAGTACCTTATGTTCCAGTTTTGAAGAATCAATGGAAAGAAAATCCTAAAAAGGTATTTGACCAATGTGAAGGCTCATTGCTTTATCCGATGTTCGTGAAGCCAGCAAATATGGGTTCGAGCGTGGGGATCACTAAAGCTGAAAATCGAGAAGAATTACAGAATGCCTTAGCAACAGCTTACCAATACGATTCACGTGCCATCGTGGAACAAGGAATCGAAGCACGGGAGATCGAAGTCGCTGTTTTAGGAAATGAAGACGTCCGCACGACCTTGCCTGGTGAAGTGGTGAAAGACGTGGCATTTTACGATTATGATGCGAAGTACATCAATAATCGCATCGAGATGCAGATTCCAGCCGAAGTACCAGAAGAAGTCCATCAAAAAGCACAAGAGTATGCAAAATTAGCGTATACGATGTTAGGTGGAAGTGGCTTGAGCCGTTGTGATTTCTTCTTGACGAATAAAAATGAATTATTCCTGAATGAATTAAATTCAATGCCTGGATTTACAGCATTCAGCATGTACCCATTGCTTTGGGAAAATATGGGCTTGAAATACGGTGACTTGATTGAAGAGTTGATCCAATTAGGCTTGAACCGTTATAATCAAAGACAAAGTTTCTTTGCATAATTGAAACGTAATCAGCACAAGTATGTATGTGTCGAAGTAGTATGTATAGCAAAATAAAGGTTGTGGATGATCATCTGGTACTGATTGAAAGCGAAAGATTTTTACTATTCGACGCTATCAGTATTGGCGATTTTCACCACCTTTTTTGTTCCTATTCCTATAGGACTACTGGTCTAAATCGAAAGGACAGAGAATGGATGAACATAACAATACAAGAAATTGCTCAAGCAGTTGGAAGTCACCATGAGTCAACCCAATCAATCACAGGAGTAGAATTTGATAGCCGCAAAATCAAAG
This sequence comes from Enterococcus sp. DIV0806c, assembly GCF_051710905.1. Lineage (NCBI taxonomy): Bacteria > Bacillati > Bacillota > Bacilli > Lactobacillales > Enterococcaceae > Enterococcus > Enterococcus sp. DIV0806c. The sequence continues at coordinate 223,219 of NZ_JBIOLO010000001.1, forward strand.
AAGGCGATTTGTTCGTTCCTTTAGCGGGCGCAAGAGATGGGCATGAATTTATTGAACAAGCTATCGCAAATGGGGCAGTTGCTTCTTTTTGGAGTTGGGCAGCCGAAAAGGCACCAGAGGGGATCGAGATCATACCAGTTTCTGATCCTTTAAAAGCAATGCAAGAGTTGGCGCAATACTATTTGAAAAAAGTTGGGGCAGATGTGGTGGCTGTTACCGGTAGTAATGGGAAGACGACCACAAAGGATCTAACAGCTTCTGTCTTAGCGCAAGGATATAAAACTTATAAAACACAAGGAAATTACAATAATAATATTGGCATGCCTTATACGATCTTGCATATGCCTCAAGATACTGAAAAAATCGTTTTAGAAATGGGAATGGATCATGCCAATGAAATTACGGAACTCTCGTTGCTGGCACAACCAAAAGTTGCAGCAATCACGATGATCGGTGAGGCTCATATCGAGAATTTAGGTTCACGAGAAGGCATCGCCAAAGCAAAAATGGAGATTGCTGATGGGTTGCTACCAGACGGATTATTGATCGTACCGAATAATGAACCATTGTTAGAACCGTTGATTGCTCCGTTGTCTCAAAAAATCAAGACGTTTGGAATCGAACAAGGCGATATTTCTGCACAACGAATCATCGAAGAAAAGCAACAAACGACATTTATCGTTGAAGGCGAATCATTCACGATCCCTTTACCTGGTAGCTATAATGTGACGAACGCGCTGATTGCTTATGCGATCGGGCAGTTTTTCGAGTTGTCTCTGTCGGAAATCCGACGAGGTCTAGCAACTGTCACAGTGACACAAAACCGAACAGAATGGCTGACTGCTGGAAACGGGGCAGCGATCTTAAGCGATGTTTATAATGCCAATCCTACAGCTATGGGATTAGTCTTAGATACTGTAGCAAGCCTCCCAGCAGCGGGACGAAAACTTGCCGTGTTAGCCGATATGTTGGAGCTAGGGGTAGACTCGCCTCTCATGCATGCTTCCATGAGTGAACATATTTCTTCAGACATCTTTTCGATGATCTTTTTGTATGGAAAAGAAATGCAGGCGTTAAAAGATGCTTTGGCTCAGAAATATCCTGATTTGCCGGTTTATTATACCGAAGAAAATAAAGAGCAATTGATTGCAGCGGTGATTGCTGAGATCCAGCCAGATGACACGATTGTACTAAAAGGTAGTAATAGTATGGGCTTGATTGAAGTGGTCGAACGACTACAAGAAATGAAATAAAAACTGTAAACTTGCAGAAAACAATAAATTATGCTAGAATAACCTATTGCCGAAAGATGAAGAGAAATTGGACTGGCTTGATGATGAAATGCGAAAGCCAGATGTCATAACAATGATAAAGCTGAACGCGACCCGTTTGGCTTTTCTAATGCCTAAACTTCGCAAAGTGATTTTTCGGTGGTGCCACAGGGGCTAAGAATGGATGGGAAACGTGCGTGGCCACTGTCAAAAAAGCAACAGACACTTTGACCGAACAAAAGACGGGGTAGCAAACTATAGCTACATCCTCAGTTAACAACCATATAGGAGGATTCATTTGAAATTTAAAGAACTAGAATTATCACCAGAATTATTAAAATCAGTAGAACGTGCAGGATTTGAAGAAGCGACACCGATCCAATCAGAAACGATCCCACTTGCTTTACAAGGTAAAGATGTGATTGGACAAGCACAAACAGGAACAGGTAAAACTGCTGCGTTTGGCTTACCGATGTTAGAGAAAATCGATGCAAATCGTCAAGAACTACAAGGATTGGTTATTGCACCAACACGTGAATTAGCGATCCAAACACAAGAAGAACTTTATCGTTTAGGACGTGACAAACGTGTCCGTGTCCAAGCTGTCTATGGTGGCGCCGATATCGGCCGCCAAATCCGTGGATTGAAAGACCGTCCACATATCGTCGTTGGTACACCGGGTCGTATGTTAGACCATATCAACCGTCACACATTGAAACTTGGAACAGTTGAAACATTAGTATTAGATGAAGCAGACGAAATGTTGAACATGGGCTTCTTAGAAGATATCGAAAGTATTATCTCTAAAGTACCAGACCAACGTCAAACACTATTGTTCTCAGCAACAATGCCACCAGCAATCAAAAACATCGGTGTGAAATTCATGAAAGATCCAACACACGTGAAAATCAAAACCAAAGAAATGACTGCTGATTTGATCGATCAATACTATGTACGCGCAAAAGAATACGAAAAATTCGATGTGATGACTCGCTTGCTCGATGTACAATCACCAGAATTAACGATCGTCTTCGGACGTACAAAACGTCGTGTAGATGAATTAGCTCGTGGCTTAGAAGCTCGTGGCTATCGTGCAGAAGGTATCCATGGCGACCTTTCCCAACAAAAACGTATGAGCGTATTACGTTCATTCAAGAGTGGTCATTTAGATATTTTAGTTGCTACAGACGTAGCTGCACGTGGTTTAGATATCTCAGGAGTTACTCATGTATACAACTATGATATCCCACAAGATCCAGAAAGCTATGTTCACCGTATCGGTCGTACTGGTCGTGCAGGTAAAGGTGGTATGTCAGTAACTTTCGTTACACCAAACGAAATGGGTTACTTACATGTTATTGAAAACTTAACGAAAAAACGTATGACAACTTTACGTCCACCGACTGAAAAAGAAGCATTCAAAGGACAACTAGGCGCTGCTATTGAACAAATCGAAGAAAAACTTGAAGAGAATGGCTTAGATAAATATCTGCAAACTGCGGATAAATTATTGGAAGAATACTCTGCTCAAGATTTAGTCGCTTTATTGTTGAAAACAACAGCCAAAGATCCATCAGATGCAACACCAGTAAAAATCACACCAGAACGTCCATTGCCAATGCAGAAAAAAGGCTACAACAAAAATGGTAAACGTGGTGGCGGAAGTGGCGGCGGAAACAGCCGTAATCGTCGTGATAATGGCAACTACCGCGGCAACAAAAATTCAAAAGGTAGCGGTAGCTACAGCAAAAACCATAACAAACAAAAAGACAATGGTGGAAAACGCACAAACGACAAAAAACGTGGTTTCGTGATCCGCACGAACAACGACTAATCCACATGTAAAGGGGTGGTCTCAGAAGGACCATCCGAATAAGCCCGTCAGATCCAAAAATAGCTTACCTATTTTTGGCCTTGACGGGCTTATTTTGTATTGTTTATTTGGAATTGATAGATAATAAAAAAACAAACATACTCTCTCTTTCATTACATAAAGAAGTAGAGATCATAGGGTAAAAATCTACTAATAATGGGAAGTCTAAGAGTATTAAGTATAAATTTAACGTAGTTCCTCCTTTTAGCAGGTAATTTAGATAACTTTAACAAAAATGTTATTTAAAAAAATAAAATATTTAGCTTTTTAAGGATATAGCAACAAATTTTTGTTTTTTTTGTTTATTAAGTAAAAATAATTTCTTTTTTTATGCGTGATCCATGGTAAATTAGAATTAATACCAATAAAATCATTTTATAAACAAACAATGCGGAAAATGATTTATATATCAGCTGTTTTTCGAATTGTACGTCTTATTTTTTTGAAAAACGTTCGTAAAAAAAGCAATGAAGTGACTTGAACTGTTTTCTTTGCGTCAGAGATTTTTAGCAATCAATTCTCAATGGTTTTTTATTGGAGAAAATGAAGAAGTGGTTTTTCACTAGGAAACAACTTTCATTTTTGTTATTTCTAGACTTATTGGTGGTAAATTGTCTAAAATTTGGTAGAATTAGAGTGTTCTAAAATTTTTTGAAAAGAGAATCGTGTATGATAAAAGGGATTGGGATTGATGCAGTTGAACTGTCGAGGATTGCTAAGATCATTAAAGAAAAGCAAAACTTTATTGATCGTGTACTGACACCAAGTGAAATCGAAATGTTTCGTTTGCTGCCATTTCATCGTCAGGTTGAGTTTTTAGGCGGTCGTTATGCATGTAAAGAAGCTTTTTCAAAGGCTTGGGGAACAGGGATCGGTAAAGTTACCTTTCAAGAGATCGAAATTTTAAAAAATGGATCAGGACAACCAATTGTAACGAAATCTCCACATGAAGGAGCAGTCTGGGTCAGCATCACACATACAGACGAGTTAGCTTTTGCACAGATTATTTTAGAAGACTAGAAAGAAGGAAGAACAATGGTTATTGCTTGGCATCGTCCGACAAAAGCAATTGTACATAAACAGGCAATTACAGAAAATGTAGCAAATGAAATAGCTCGATTGAATGGGAAAGAATTGTTTGCTGTTGTCAAAGCAGATGGTTATGGTCATGGAGCAATCGAAACAGCAGAAGCTGCAAAAAAAGGTGGAGCTTCTGGTTTTTGCGTAGCTACTTTAGATGAGGGAATCGAGCTGAGAGAGGCAGGTTTCACACAACCTATTCTTGTATTGAATATGGTTCCGATCGATGCGTTGACACTTGCAGTCATCCACGATCTATCCATTACTGCGGGAACAAAAGAATGGTTGGAAGCTGCGGCTACTTATATAGCAGAACGACATCTAGAATATTTATTGAAATTGCATTTGAAAGTCGATACCGGAATGGGAAGAATTGGCTTTCTCAATAGTGCAGAAGTGAATGAGGCAGTGGAAATCATCCAAGATAGTCCCAATTTAGAATGGGAAGGGATCTATACTCATTTTTCTACAGCAGATCAAGCAGATACCACCTATTGGGAACAGCAGAACCAAAAATTCAGTGAGATCATCGAAAGTCTACCTACTTTACCAAGATATATCCACAGCAGTAATAGTGCCACTGCATTATGGCACGAAAAAGCTATAGGCAATATGATCCGCTATGGGGTAGCAATGTATGGCTTGAATCCATCCGGTCACGCGTTAGCGGAAGTGTATCCCCTACAACCAGCGCTTGAACTTGTATCTGAATTGATCCAAGTGAAAGAGTTGTCAGCAGGAGAAGGTGTAGGTTATGGAAAAACCTATACGACTTCAGCTTCAGAATGGATCGGAACTGTACCAATCGGTTACGCAGATGGTTGGTTACGGAAAATGCAAGGTTTCTCATTATTAGTGGAGGGAAATTATTGTGAGATCATTGGTCGTGTATGCATGGATCAATTGATGATCCGTCTGCCCTATCAAATGCCAGTAGGAACTAAAGTTACGTTGATCGGGAAAAATCAACAGGCTAAAATCACAATGCAAGATGTAGCAGATCAATTGGGTACGATCCATTACGAAGTCGCATGTGTGCTAGGGCCCCGTATACCTAGAGAATATCAAGAGTGAGGAGAGGCGTATGGTAAAAAGAGGAGATATTTATTTTGCTGATCTTTCTCCGGTGGTAGGATCAGAACAAGGTGGGACAAGACCGGTCTTAGTGATTCAGAACAATTTAGGTAATCATTTTAGTCCAACGGTCATCGTAGCAGCAATTACTGCGAAAATGGCGAAACCTAAATTGCCCACACATATAGGAATCAAAGCGACCGGAACAGGGATCGAAAGAGACTCAGTCATTTTACTTGAACAAATCAGAACGATTGATAAGTCCAGATTAAAAGAAAAAGTCTGTCATTTAGAACGATCGATCATGTTAGATGTCGATCGTGCATTGAAAATCAGTGTTGGTATCGAAGCGCTTGTCCCAGTGTCAAAATAAAAGACAAAAACAGCACGTTTATACATAAAAAATAGCACCGTGTGTTTAGTCAATCATTGCGCGATTCAGCGCTTGGCAACAACAAAAAAAGAGGAACTTCAACGGTCTGGGATATTCGTCCCATCGCACCACCTAAAACCGAATAAACGGCGGGAATAGAAGTAACCTCTTCGAAAATAAGGCGCCATCCACAAAAATTTGAAAAACAATTTTCGTGGATGGTGCCTTATTTCTCGAAGCTAAACACTTCGATCCCGACCTCTGGCTGTCGTGCCTTTTTTTGTTTGTGTGGTTCGGTTTTGCCGGATTTTCCAGTTCTATTGGGAGATTTAGTTTATAAAATAACGACGTATATATATTGAAAATAAGATTATAATTTTATGAGTAACCAATTTAGACATTTTTTTAGAAACTATGGTAAGCTTTTTATAACAGATTTATTTGACTACACATAAAAAATTCTCGGGATGCTACATTTGGTAGTGGACTAGCGAATAAAAGAAGATTAATTATTTGTTAAGCAAAAGATGACAATATTCGGACAGTTTGATTTAACTGTCAAAAAATTAGTTGCTTGATTGAAAATAGGATTGAAAATCGTATGGTTTTCATGATAAAGTGATGCAGCTGAAACAAAAAAAGGTGATGAATATGAAATCAATAAAAAATACAATAAACTTATATTTACTTGATTGGAAACGAATTTTTAAAAATCCTGTTGCGACTCTTTTGATCATCGCAATTATGATCATTCCTTCATTATATGCTTGGTTCAATATCAAAGCATTATGGGACCCTTATGGTAATACAGGGGAATTACCGATTGCTGTTTATAGTGCAGACAAGCCGGCTGAGTTTGAAGGACAAGAAGTCGCTATCGGAAAAGAAGTACTAAAATCATTACATGAAAATAAAGATTTAGGTTGGCAGTTCGTTGACTCTAAAAAAGAATTAGAAGACGGTGTACGGTCTGGGGAATATTATGCTGGTATCTATTTGCCAGAGAATTTCTCGGAGGATTTATTAAGCTTTACGAGTGGTGATATCAAAAAGCCGGAAATTGAATATACAGTCAATGAAAAAATCAATGCCATTGCACCAAAAATCACAGATAAAGGTGCATCTACGATCCAATCACAAATCTCCAGTGAATTTATTCGAACGGCGAGCGAAACTTTACTAAAAGTCTTTAATGAAATTGGGTACGATATTGATACAAACCTGGTAAGTATCAATAAAGTAAAATCAATGATTCTATCAACAGATGAAAACTTGGATACGATCGATGGCTATACCCAACAAGTACTTGATCTACAAAAACAACTACCAGATATCAAAGACAAATTAGCGAAAGCAAATGAATTTGTTGATTATCTCCCAGAAGTGGATGAGATGGGACAAAAGGTCGTTGAATTGAACGATAAAATGCCAGAATTAAAGGAACAAGCCAAAATCATTCTTGACCTTCAACAAAAAATCCCAGAGATCCAAGATGCTGGACGACAAATTGCTGAAATCGACAACGATTTTTCATCAATCGAAGAAACGATGAATCAAGGAATCGAGGAAGCAAAACAAGGATTGACCATCATCCAACAAGTCCAAGACATCTTACCTGATGTGAAAAATTTAGAATCACAAGCGAAGAATCTCGCAGCGGATACCAAAACGGGCGCTGAACAATTAAAAGAAGCCGTACCAGGTATCACGACAAGCGTGAAGACGACGTTAGATTCGATTGGGCAAGTAGCGACCACAACAGGTTCATTAGCGAAAACAATCGAAAATGCTGTCGAAGATGGGCAATTGACAGCTGAGGAAAAAGAAAATATCAATAACTTGTTAACTAATTTTATCAACGGTATTAATGAGCAACAACAAGCAACTGACAAGTTGATTTCATTTTTGGAAGATTTACAAGCCAACGCTGGTAATACAAAACTACAACCTATTATTGATACATTGAAAAGTGTCAAACCAGTATTAACTGATTTACAAAACCGATTAACACGATTAAATGAAGCTGTTCAGGCAGGAGATATTTCTCAAGTTACTAGCCTTTTAGAAGAAGTACAAACTGCTGCTAATTCTGTCAACGGATTGATCAGTAGTATCAATGTTGATGAAGTCAACACCACCGTTGAATCGATCTTGACTCAAGTGATCGATACGATCAGTACGGCGCAAGGTGCGTTGAGTAAAGCAGATCAAATCGACTTTGATTCGCTATTAAATTCAACCAAAGCAACCGTAACAAATGCGGTGGCGATCTTAGAGAAATATCAAAAAGAAATGCCTGCAATCGGTCAAGAGGTCCATGATGCAAATACGATGCTAAACGGTAATATGGAAACGATCGTAACTGGAATCAATAAGGGAGCTGACCTATACAATAACGACTTACCTGTATTAGAAGAGAAACTTGGTTTAGCTGCTGATTTTATCCAAAATGATTGGCCAACGATCAAAAATGAAATCAATACCACAATGACCACCGTCAACGATAAAATGCCAGAAGTCGAAACAGCGGTGAATGCTGCGGCAGACTTGATCACGAATGACTGGCCAAACATCAAAGCTGGTATCCAAAAAGCCGCAGATGCGATCCGTAAAGGAGAAGAAGAGGTTGATCTTGGGGAAGTCATCAAACTCTTGAAATTAGATGCGACAAAGGAAAGTGAATTCTTTACGATGCCTGTGGAACTACAAACTAATTCGTTGTATCCAATCCCTAATAATGGATCAGCAAGTACACCGTTCTATACTGCGCTATGTTTGTGGGTAGGTGCGGTCTTACTTTCAAGTGTCGCTACAACAGATTATTATTTAGATAAAAAAGCGCGTAAAAACTATACAAAACGGGAACAGTTTGGCGCCCGCATGTTGACCTTCTTGACGATGGCGATCGCTCAAAGCTTGATCGTTACTTTAGGGAACATGTTCTTGCTTGGTGTGTATGTAGTGAATCCAGTCTACAGCGTACTGTTTGCTGTTTTGATTGCTTTGTCATTTATGATGATCGTCTATGTTTTAGCAGCGCTGTTTGACAATGTCGGCAAAGGGATAGCCATCATTATTCTTGTCTTGTCCATATCTGGTGGTGGTGGGAACTATCCAATTCAAGTTTCAGGGAAATTTTTCCAAATGATCAATCCTTTCTTGCCATTTACTCATGCAGTCAACCTCTTACGTGAATCAGCTGGTGGTATCTATTGGCCAAATGCCCTACATGCGATTTTGATATTAGTCGGCATATTTATTGTCGTAGGGATCGTTGGTACAGTGTCGTATCCATTTGTGAGTGAAAAAATGAAGAAATTCAAAGAAGCTGCGCATGAAAGTCGAATCTTCCACTAGAAACGTGATACCATCTATTCGTTTCTCGTAAAGATTTTAAGACTCTGTTTTTAAGTGAAGACGAGCTTAGGATAACGTTATTTTCCTAAGCTCGTCTTTTTTCTGTACCAGAGAAAGCAAGTGGTTTAATCATGGAAATCACTCTAAAAATGAATTAAAAAAATATGGGGATTTTCTATCGATATTTTTCCCGAATTTTGTTGACATTTAAAGGTCAAGGGCGTACTATAACATCTTGTTTACTATAAAAAATGACACCTGTAATTCGTAGGGGAAAAGGTGTGTAAAGGAGCATAGAAATTGGATTACTTAAAAAGGTTGTTAGTAGGGAAGCCGTTGAAGTCGGCGGAAAACGACGAGCATAAATTAACAAGGTTTGCTGCGTTAGCACTACTATCTTCCGATGCGTTGTCATCGATTGCGTACGGAACAGAACAAATCGTTGTGGTATTAGTGGCGTTGTCTGCTGCTGCGATCTGGTATTCATTGCCAATTGCTGCATTTGTTATTATTTTATTGATTTCATTAACTCTTTCTTATCGGCAGATCATTCACGCTTATCCACACGGGGGTGGGGCTTACGTTGTTAGTAGTGAGAACCTCGGTAAAAATGCTGGACTGATTTCGGGCGGGTCTTTATTGATCGATTATATGCTGACTGTTGCGGTTTCCGTCTCAGCCGGTGCAGAGGCGATTACTTCTGCTATACCAGCTCTATATGGGCATCAAGTAGCGATTTCAGTGACTATCGTCCTCTTGTTGATGATGTTGAACTTACGTGGACTGAGAGAGTCAGCTTCGTTTTTACTATTCCCAGTCTATACATTTATTCTCGTCATCTCCTTATTGATTGTCGTTGGTTTGTTTAATATCGTGACTGGGGCAGTACCATTACAAGCAACAGCACTGCCTGGTGCAGTTGTCCCTGGGGTTTCCGTCGCATTGATCTTACGGGCTTTTTCTTCTGGTTCTTCTTCATTGACTGGTGTAGAGGCAATCAGTAATGCGGTACCGTTCTTCAAAAAGCCACGGGCAAAAAACGCAGCGATGACCTTGACGATGATGGCATTGATCTTAGGGTTCTTTTTTGTAGGGATCACGTTTATCAACTATTGGTATGGAATTGTTCCTGAAAAAGAAGTAACTGTTCTTTCCCAAATCGGACAAGCTGTTTTTGGACATGGGATCTTGTATTATATCTTGCAATTTGCGACAGCCTTGATTTTGGCAGTGGCAGCAAATACAGGGTTTTCTGCCTTTCCAGTATTAGCGTATAACTTAGCAAAAGATAAATTCATGCCTCATATGTACCAAGATCGTGGTGATCGTTTAGGGTACTCAAATGGGATCATCACGCTTGCATTAGGGTCGATTGTGCTATTGTTTATTTTCAATGGCTCTACTGAACGATTGATTCCACTGTATTCCATTGGTGTATTTATCCCCTTTGCATTATCGCAAACAGGAATGGTCATCAAATGGAAAAAAGAAGGCAAAAAGTGGTGGACGAAATCAATTGCGAATATTACGGGTGCATTTATCTCTTATGCCATCATCGCAATTTTATTTGTTTACCGCTTAGGTGATATTTGGCCGTTCTTCATCATCATGCCAATCGTCATGTTCGTCTTCTATAAAATCCATGATCATTATAAAAAAGTAGCAGAACAACTTCGATTAGAAGACGAAGTAAACTTACACGAGTATGAAGGAAATACGGTTTTGGTACTTGTAGGGAACGTTACGCGGGTAAATACCGGAGCGTTGAATTATGCGCGTTCGATCGGTGATTATGTTGTTGCTATGCACGTTTCATTAGATGAGGATATCGAAAAGGAAAAAGAGATCCAAGCAGAATTTAAAAAGCATTTTCCAGATGTGCGTCTTTCAATCGTCCATTCTTCTTATCGGTCGATCCAAAATCCGATTTTGCGTTATGTGGATATAGTCAGCAAGAATGCTGCAAAACAAAATTATACGACGACCGTATTGATTCCACAGTTTGTACCAAATCGCAGATGGCAGAATATCTTGCATAATCAGACGAGTCTGAGATTGCGTTTACGTCTTTCTTGGCGTGAAAATATCGTCGTAAGTACGTATAGTTATCATTTGAAAAAATAATTACATGATAGTGAGTATCAATTTTAGAGGTCGGGACAGAAGTGTTCAGCCTCGAGAAATAAGGCGCCATCCACGAAAATTGTTCTTCAAATTTTTGTGGATGGCGCCTTATTTCCGAAGAGGTTACTTCTGTTCCCGCCGTTTATTCGATTTTAGGCGGGGGTAGAGAATTGATGTTCCACTCCCTTTTTTATAGTTATGTGAAATTGGGTTGGGTATTCAATTTTACGAAAAATGTATTCACGTTGTATTTATATTATGATGATAATAGATAGAATGGAGGGCGAAGATTATGAAGACTAGGAAACAAGGTAATGCGATTGTTTTAACTGTACCTACTAAATTTGGCATAGAAGAAAATGTTGAGTATATTGCTGTTAAGGGAGAAGACGATACAATCACGTTTATAAAAAAGAAAAAAAATATTTTTGATGAAGCATTTGAAAATGATGAAACAATTGATGCAAGTGCTGGTTTTCCTGAGGATTCACTGGTAGGAAAGGAAATTATTTAATGGCATATACTATTAATGGCTATACGGCCTAAACAAGGCGATTTTGTGATTATTAATTGCAATCCCAGTATAGGTAGAGAGATTAAAAAAAGAAGACCTGCAATTGTTGTCAGTGCGAACCATTATAATGCAGTAACAGGAATGTGTGCGGTTTGTCCAATTACTGATACGAAATATAAAAACCATATTGCATTAGATAAGAGGCATAAACTACAAGGATATATCAATCCTTTTCAAATCAAAACATTTGATTTTATGGAAAAGCAGAGAAATATACGCTTCGTAGAGAAAGCCACTCTGGCTGAATTAGGTGAAGTGGCGCAAATCATTGATATGGTGTTTGATTTTTCGTCATTATTGTCAGAGTAAGTAGCAACTCATTTATTTATAGTTTATGTAGAACTGTACATACCAGAAGATTCAGTCAATGACTATCTATCTGAATTTTAAATAAAAAAACACCACCAAATCAAGAATTTATTTCTTGAACTGGTGGTGTTTTCAACTATTTAAAAATAGAAATCCATTGGGTTCAATATGGATTCTCTATGTTCGTCATCTTGAATGCTTTGCCGCAGGGTCTAAACGGCGTTCGATGATCCCTAAGACCCAGTCGGTGATGATTGCCATGAAGGCTGTTGGCAAGGCTCCAGCTAAGATGATTGACGTACCATCTGTGGCATTGGTCCCACGAATGATGATGTCTCCTAATCCGCCAGCTCCGACGAAGGCACCGATGGCGGTGATCCCGATGGCAACGACCAAAGCATTTCTAATGCCTGCCATAATGACTGACACAGACAGCGGTAGTTCCACCATAAAGAGACGTTGGCTGGCTGTCATCCCCATCCCTTTACCGACATCAAGGATATTTTTGTCGACTTGGATCATCCCAGTGTACGTGTTCTTGATGATCGGCAATAGCGAATACAAGAACACCGTGACGATCACGACATTGACCCCTAAACCTAAACCAATCATCAAAATCGAAATCATTGCTAAAGAAGGAATCGTTTGGATGATATTTGCAAAACGGATCACCCAATTGGCTAACTTACGTTTTCGTGAAATAAGAATACCAACGGGGATACCGACGATTGCTGCAAAAAGTACACCATAGATCGAAATGAGAAAGTGACGTAGGAACTGTGAAAAGACATACGTACCATTCTCTTGAAAATAATAAATAAATTGTTCAAGCCAATTCATGTTTTCCATTATCGTCACTCCCCTCCAAAGTATTGGTTTTCTTTTAAAAAGCGCTCTGCGACGACAGAAGGCTCAACCAAATTATTGTCTGCTTCATAGTTCAATTGTTGCATTTTTTCAGTGCTGATCGTATTACTTAATTTTGTTAATGCTTCTGCTAAACCCGGCGTATCTTTTAATAGTTGATTATCTACAACCGGTGCAGCGTCATAAGGTGGGAAAAAACTCAAGTCATCTTCTAGCATGACTAGATCATAACTAGCAATACGTCCGTCTGTCGAATAACCTAAAACGATATCCATTCTCCCAGCTTCTACAGCGTCATAGACTAGACCGATCTGCATAGGCAAGATGGAATCAAATGAAAAGCCATATGTTTCTTTGAAGCCGTCATAGCCATCTCCTTTACGATTGATCCAGGAAGTATCCACTCCAGCGACAAGTTCATCGGCGACATTTTTCAAGTCACTGACTTTCTTTAAATTGTATTTTTCCGCAGTATCTTTGCGAACAAGAAAAACGTAGGTGTTCTCGAATCCATAAGAAGGAAACCAAGTTTGATCATACCTTTTTTCAAATTCACGTTTTACGATATCAAATGCTTTTTCAGGATCTTTCTCAGGCGGTAAATTAAGGGTAGTAGTCAAATCTGTCCCTGTATAGCGAGCGGCAGAAATAGACGCGTCGCCGTTCATCATCGCTTGATGATTGATCGTCGTCGTTGCTAAGTTATTGATGATCGTCGTATTTTTTTCCGTATAGTGTTCAACCATCCCAGCAACGATACTGGCAATGATCTGAGCTTCAGAAGTGATCCCACCGGTGATAGAAATCGTATCTTCATCCGTATTACTTGCCAATCCTGGGAAGGAGCAACTTGCAAGTAATAAGACGGTCAATACGAGAACGACACTATTTCTGATTCGTTTCATTCGTCATTCTCCTCCCTCAATGCGATCGGAGTTAACCGATTCTCCAATAGTCCTAATAAGAAATCTGCAAGCAATGCTAAGATCGTTACAGGGATCGTTCCAGCGAAAATCAAATCGGGTTGATAATTATTCAAACCGCTAAAAATCAAATCGCCTAGTCCGCCTGCGCCGATGTAAGAGGCAAGGGTTGCCCATGCAATCACATAGACTGCTGCTAACCGAATACCTGCCATTATCGTCGGCATAGCGATCGGCAATTCGACAGAAAAAATCGATTGGATATTTGTCATCCCCATGCCTTTTGCGACATCGCGGTAATTCCAATCCACATTTTTCATCCCAATATAGGTATTTCTTAAAATAGGTAAAAGGGAATAGATAAATAGGGCAATGATTGCAGGCAATTTACCGACACCGAATAAAGGAATCATAAGTGCTAATAGGGCAAGAGAAGGGACCGTTTGTAACGCACTGGTCAGACCAATAACAATCGTTGCGACTTTAGGAAAACGCGTCAAAAGAACACCTAAAGGAACAGCAACGGCAATCCCGATGACCAATGCAATTGCTGAAATATAGAGATGTTCGAGACTTTTTGAGAGGATCTCAGCGCCATGTTGTTGAAAAAATTCGGCCATTGGTTAAACCTCCTTTGTTTCAGATGGCGTACCAATTGCATCAGTAAGCGATGATTCTTCGCCCCAGATCACGTCATAGACGATGTCGACAAGAGATGCTCGAGTTAAAATACCAACGACTTTATTTTGTTCATCAACTACTGGCACATATTTTAAGCCACGTTTTAAGATTCGTTGTAGGGTATCACGTAAGTAAGCGGATTGTTTTACATAAAAAACATCCTTGTTCAAGATATCGCCAACACTTGAGACTTTGCCACGTTTTTTATCGATTGTTTCAACATCGATAAATCCTTTTAAGGTATTTGAATTATCAGTCACTAAAAGCGTATCGACACGTTTTTCACGCATCAATTTGATGGCTTCTTGCAATGATTTTTCTGGTGTGATCGTGATGGCTTGGTTCAGCATGACTTCGCCTACTTTTGTTGTATCTGGTTTGGCTTGAAGCAAGCGATCTTCACCGATCAATTCTTCGACAAATTCATTGGCAGGGTGGCGTAAAATGTTTTGTGGGGTATCAAATTGAATGACTCTGCCTTCGCTCATGATTGCGATGCGACTGGATAATTTGATTGCTTCATCCATATCATGTGTCACGAAGACAATCGTTTTTCCTAAACGTTCTTGCAGATCCTTGACTAAATCTTGTAAGGAATCTCTTGTGATAGGGTCTAGTGCACCAAAAGGTTCATCCATCAAAATGATGTCTTGGTTCGCCGCTAATGCACGAACGACACCGATACGTTGCTGTTGACCACCAGATAACTCATGTGGGTAACGATCAAGCATTTCACGAGGAAGCTCCACCAAGTCGATCATTTTCTCTGCTGTTTTGTTCCGTTCTTCTTGGCTGACCTTCAATAATTTTTGCACAAGAGTGATATTTTCTCGGATCGTCATGTGAGGCATCAAACCGATACTTTGGATCACATAGCCGATTTGTCGTCGGAGTTCAACGGGGTTGATTTCTTGGATCGACTTTCCATCAATCAAAATCTGACCTTCTGTCGGGTCCGTCATGCGGTTAAGCATCCGCATCGTAGTGGTTTTTCCGCTACCACTTGTACCGATAAAACAAATAAATTCGCCCTTTTCAAAAGAAATGTTGACGTTCTCGACCGCGACTTTTCCACCTTTATAAATTTTTGATACATTCTGAAATTCGATCATATTTGCACCTCTTCTTTTCTTTTCCATAAAGAATGTTCTTATAATAGTATGCCTAAAATAACTAAGGAATACAAATTTGATGATTTATTTACTATACAAATAACTAGACTAGTAGGCGTTTTTTGAATTTATAAATAAAATATAGCTGAAAAGATAACGTAACTAATCAAAAATGAATGGAATGATAAGATTTTTGCTTTTTGGCATTGTCGGCATAAAATGGTAAAATAAAAGGGCCAAACAGAGAAAGTGAGTGACGATATGTTAACAACAGAAGATTTCGATTTTGAGTTACCCGAAGAACTGATTGCCCAAACACCATTAAAAGACCGGGATCATTCCCGATTACTTGTGGTTGACCGCAAGACAGGTGAGATGATGGATAAACATTTTCATGAAATCATTGAGGAATTAAATCCTGGTGATGCGTTAGTGATGAATAATACACGCGTATTGCCTGCGCGCTTATACGGTGAAAAAGTAGAGACGGGTGCCCATTTAGAAGTATTGCTTTTGACCAATACGGAAGGTGACACGTGGGAAACACTGATCAAACCAGCCAAACGTGCCAAAGTAGGAACGGAGATCGTTTTTGGTGACGGCCGTCTAAAAGCAGTTGTGAAAGAAGAGCTAGATCATGGTGGACGAATCATTGAATTTGCCTATGAGGGGATTTTCTTAGAGAATCTAGAAGCACTTGGTGAAATGCCGTTGCCTCCTTATATCAAAGAACGTTTAGAAGATCCAGATCGCTATCAAACTGTCTATGCAGAAGAGAATGGCTCAGCAGCTGCGCCAACTGCTGGCTTGCATTTCACGACAGAATTATTAGATGAAATCAAAGCAAAAGGCGTAGAGCTTGTCTATTTGACACTTCATGTCGGTCTAGGAACCTTCCGTCCAGTGAGTGTCGATAAAATCGAAGAGCATGAAATGCACAGTGAATTTTATCGTTTGACCGAAGAATCTGCTACTCGCTTGAATCAAGTTCGCCAAAATGGCGGGAAAATCGTGGCAGTAGGAACGACTTCAATCCGCACATTAGAAACGATTGGTACGAAATTTGATGGTGAGATCAAAGCAGATAGTGGTTGGACCGATATCTTTATTACGCCAGGGTATGAGTTCAAAGTAGTTGAAGCTTTTTCTACGAATTTCCACTTGCCAAAATCCACTTTAGTGATGCTAGTCAGTGCGTTTGCTGGTAGAGAATTAACATTATCAGCTTATCAACATGCCATTGATGAACGTTACCGTTTCTTCAGTTTTGGCGATGCGATGTTTGTGAAGTAACTTTTTAAGATAAAAAAGACCCCGACTCTCGATTAGTCGGGGCTTTTGTGCTTCGGAAGGAAACAAATAAATAGAATTAGTGTAACTTTCCATAGAACATGCAAAGTACGGTGTTGAATTTCTTCTTGATAAACAAAAAATCTTGTTTTCTTTACATCTTCAACAGTTGAATCATCTCTTGTTCCTATTCAATTTTCAGATGTTCATGTTATTTAATTGTTACGTATCCCACTACTTCTTTTTTTGAACGATTTTCGTTTCAAACAGTCATACGCATTCACTATTTATAATGGTTACTTCACATGCTCGTTAAGGTGAAACTTGTACTTCTAACAACTTTGTTTGCTTATACTACTCTATCGAGAAATTCTTCTATCTATTTGTCTTTTCCTCCTTCCTTATGGTTAAATCATACCACGTTTTGGTAGCGTTTGCAATGAATATGTATCGATTATTTTAAAATATTTCTCTTCATATATATATGCGATATAGTTGAATTAATTAAAAAAAAGATGTTATACTAAAATAGTACGTTATACATAACGTATGATTTTTAAAGGAGGTATAGGATGGATAGTTACAAAAAAACAATAGAAGAAATAGCAGAAGAAACAAAAGTAGATATAGATCAAGGCTTGTCGATGACTGAAGCAAAAGAAAGAAGTCAAAAACAAGGCAAAAATCAATTCGAAGAAGCCCCCAAAGAATCACTCTTCAAAAAATTTATACGAAGTCTTTCAGATTTCACCACGATTGTTTTGTTAGTTGCCGCAGTCATTTCATTTTACACCGCATTTGCAACTGAACATGGAGACCTGTTCGAAGGACTCTTGATCATTGCGATTGTTATCATCAATTCAGTTCTAGCGATTGTTCAAGAAGGAAATGCAGAAAAAGCATTAGAATCCCTACAAGATATGAATAAACAAACCGCTACGGTCCTCAGAGATGGTAAAGTAGAAAAAGTAGATGCTGAGAATCTAGTTGTCGGGGATGTGCTGGTA
Organism: Enterococcus sp. DIV0806c; assembly: GCF_051710905.1. Lineage (NCBI taxonomy): Bacteria > Bacillati > Bacillota > Bacilli > Lactobacillales > Enterococcaceae > Enterococcus > Enterococcus sp. DIV0806c. Next base: position 241,134 of record NZ_JBIOLO010000001.1, read on the forward strand.
TTAGAAGCAGGATCAGCAATTGCTGCGGATGCTCGCTTAGTTGAAACATCACAATTACGTGTAGAAGAATCAGCTCTAACCGGTGAAAGTGAGGCTGTCGAAAAAGACGCAGGTTACATAAGTCAAGAAGATGACTCTCTCGGTGACCAATTGAACATGGTCTTTAAAGGTTGTACTGTTGCTGCTGGTCGTGGGAAAGCGATCGTCACAGCGATTGGTATGCAGACCGAAATGGGAAAAATCGCCGGATTATTAAATGACCATACAATGCAGAAAACACCACTACAAGTCCGTTTGAATCAATTAGGGAAGCGAATCAGTGTGATTGCATTAGCTGCTGCTGCCTTAGTCTTTTTGATTGGTGAACTTCAAGGTGAACCGTTACTTGAAATGTTCATGACTTCGATTTCCTTAGCTGTTGCCGCAGTACCAGAAACATTAACTGTTATCGTTACGTTGACACTTGCTTATGGTGTACAGAAAATGGCGAAAAAACATGCGATCATTCGTCAGCTGCCAGCTGTTGAAACGCTCGGTACTGCGAATGTCATCTGTTCGGATAAAACCGGTACACTGACACAAAACCGGATGCGCGTCCGTCGCGTGTGGAGTAAAGAAGATGAAGTGACAGACGTCGAAGATTCAATGACAAATAGCGCCATGGAAATCTTAAAAATGGCTGCATTATGTACCGATGTGACGGTTGAAAAAGAGGACGATGAATTGATCGTCAAAGGTAATCCAACGGAAGCAGCAATCGTACGTGCAGTTGAGGAAAACTATCATACAAAAGAAGAATTAGAAGAAAAATACCCAAGGGTTGACGAACTCCCATTCGACTCTGATCGAAAAATGATGACGACTGTCCATAAAATGGGTGATAAGTATATCTCTATCACAAAAGGCGCATTTGATGTCTTAGCACCAAAATTTACGTCTGGAGATGTTGAACAAGCAGAAGTGGTCAACGACCGTTTTGGGAAACGTGCCTTACGTGTAATTGCAGTAGGTTATCGAACGTATGACGAAAAACCACAAGAAATCACTTCAGAAGCTTTAGAAAAAGATCTACGTTTGATTGGCTTGATCGGTATGATCGATCCGCCACGTCCTGAAAGTAAAGGTGCTATCAAGCGTGCGAAAAAAGCTGGTATCAAAACAGTGATGATCACTGGGGACCATGTCGTCACTGCCAGTGCGATTGCCAAAGAATTGGGAATTTTGACCAATAGTAACGAAGCTCTTTCAGGTGCGGAACTCCGTGCGTTATCTGATGAAGAATTAGATGATCGAGTAAAAGATTTATCGGTTTATGCTCGCGTAACCCCAGAAGATAAAATCCGAATCGTCAAATCATGGCAACGAACAGGTGCTGTGGTCGCAATGACAGGTGATGGTGTGAACGATGCGCCAGCATTGAAAGCAAGTGATGTTGGTTGTGCGATGGGGATCACCGGTACAGATGTAGCGCAAAGTGCCGCTGACATGATTTTGACCGATGACAACTTCGCTACGATCGTAGATGCCGTTAGCCAAGGACGTTCTGTTTATCAAAATATTCGAAAAGCGATCAATTTCTTATTAAGCTGTAATATCTCTGAGATTTTTATCGTATTGATTGCGATGTTAGTTGGTTGGGGGGCACCATTTACAGCCGTTCAACTGTTGTTCGTAAACGTTGTCGCTGATGGACTGCCTGGTTTTGCTTTAGGAAGAGAACCAGCAGAGGAAGGGATCATGAATGAAGCGCCAATTCCTAAAAATGAAGGGATTTTCGCTCGTGGTCTAATGAAGAAAATTGCCATCAATGCAGGAATATTTACGGTAGTCACTTTATTTGGTTACTACTTAGGAAGCTTCGTCGATACGATCAGCCCTTGGGTCGATGCTAGTCAAGAAGTTGGCCAAACCGTCGCATTTCTAGTATTGGCTTACTCTTCGATCATCCATGTCTTTAATGTTCGTAGTAGTCAATCGATTTTCAAAGTGAACTTAGCAACGAATAAATCGTTAGTGGAAATGGCGATTCTTTCCCTTCTTATCACGTCAGCAGTCGCTTTATTACCATTCACGCAAGAATTATTTGGGTTAGTTCATATTAGTTTGAATCATTGGTTCTTAGTAGGAATCTTGTCGATTATACCGATTGGGGTCAATGAATTGATCAAGTTCCACCAATTGCCAGATGAGGAAGAGACAGTAGAAGCACCAGAATCTGAAATGTAAAAAAATAAACACCAAAAAAGGATTGGAGATTTTCCAATCCTTTTTATTATGGTGAAAAAGCTGATTAAACTTGTTTTGGTAATTGTTCGTAAAAAGCAGCTTTAGTTGCAGTGATGTATGGATTCAACCATAGATAACCGATACCGACTGTAGCAATTGCTAAGATGTGCCATCCGATAAACGATAAGTCTAACCAGAATAATTTTCCTTTGTAGCCATCCATCAATTTGCGGCTTGCAGTGATCGTATCAAGGATTTTTGGTTTTTCGCCTGTTTCTGTTACGACATCATAGTAAATGAAATAACTTTGAGAATAGGCATACCCTTTGATGATCCCAGGAATGACTAAAAGCAATGCCCATAACGTAGTGAAAATCGTTGTCACTAGTGCTAACAATAGAACGCCACCGAAGAATACGCCTGAAAAACCGCGGAAAGCATCTTTGAATGGTTCGATCGTTGTTCGTTTCCCACGGATAATGTCTAAATAGGTCCAAGAAATCCCACTCATGAACAATGCACTGATGATCGTAGAAACGATCCCTCCGCCTGAACTACTGCTACTTGAACCACTCACCATTTCTTGCATTGCGCTACTGTCTTGCATCGTTGCAATCAGTAAAGCAGTAGGTAAAGCTAAAATAAGAATAATAGCAATTGTGATCAATGTTGGAATCAGATTTAATAGAATTGCTTGCCCCCAACGTCCCTTTAAGCTGTCTTTTGCTTGTTGTTTTAATTCCCCAGAAGATACCATATTTTCCACTCCTTTTTTTTGATAGTCTTAGTATATCAAAGAAGGACTGATTTTGCTCTAGGAATCCTCTTTCGTTATTGAAAGGTGCACAAAAAAAGCAGGTTAAAAAAACCTATAAAAAAAGAGAAGCTCTTGCAAAAAGTAGTTGAAAAGATTATGATGGTGGGAGTTGCAAACGTGATTCTATAAAAGAAAGTAGGGAATTGAATGACAGAACCTGCCATTCGTTATCGTTTAATAAAAAAAGAAAAACATACAGGCGCCCGCCTTGGTGAATTGATTACTCCTCATGGAACATTTCCAACGCCGATGTTTATGCCTGTGGGGACATTAGCGACCGTTAAAACTATGTCGCCGGAAGAACTAAAAGAAATGGGTGCAGGCGTGATTTTGAGTAATACCTACCATTTATGGCTTCGTCCTGGAGAGGATTTGGTCGAAGAAGCAGGTGGCTTGCATAAATTCATGAATTGGGACCAGCCGATTTTAACAGATTCTGGTGGATTCCAAGTCTTCTCATTAAGCGATATGCGGAACATCGTTGAAGAAGGCGTGCATTTCAAAAACCACTTGAATGGTTCAAAAATGTTTTTGTCTCCTGAAAAAGCCATCAACATCCAAAATAAATTAGGTTCTGATATCATGATGAGTTTTGATGAATGTCCTCCATTTGATGAGAGCTATGATTATGTGAAAAAATCAGTCGAACGAACTTCTCGTTGGGCAGAACGTGGATTGAAAGCTCATGCGAATCCAGATCGTCAAGGATTATTTGGTATCATCCAAGGAGCTGGTTTTGAAGATTTACGTAAACAAAGTGCGAAAGACTTGATCAGTATGGATTTTCCTGGGTATTCCATTGGGGGCTTATCTGTCGGTGAACCAAAAGCTGAGATGAACCGTGTATTAGAATTTACGACACCGTTGATCCCAGATCATAAACCACGTTATTTGATGGGAGTAGGGGCTGCGGATTCATTGATCGATGGTGTGATTCGTGGAGTCGATATGTTCGACTGTGTTCTACCGACCAGAATCGCTCGTAACGGGACATGTATGACATCGCAAGGACGATTAGTCGTAAAAAATGCGCAATATGCCCGGGACTTCCGTCCAATCGATGAAAAATGTGATTGCTACACTTGTAAGAATTATACGAGAGCGTATATTCGTCACTTGATCAAATGTGATGAAACATTTGGGATCCGTTTAACGTCTTATCACAATTTATACTTCTTATTAAACTTGATGAAACAAGTTCGACAAGCGATTATGGATGATAACTTATTAGAGTTTCGTGCAGCCTTTTTCGAAGAGTATGGGTTCAATAAAGAAAACGCAAAAAGTTTCTAGCAGGATTTGTGAAATTTAGTTAAAAAACTAGTTTCTAGCGCCTTTTTCTGCTAAAGTGTTTAGTGTAGATATTTAGTTAGTGAGGTGAAAAAAATGGGTTCATTACCAATGTTAGTGATGTTCGTTGCCCTATTAGGGATGTGGTTCTTTATGTCACGTACACAAAAGAAACAACAACAAGAACGTCAAAATTTGCTTGATAGTATGAAAGCTGGCGATGAAGTAGTCACGATCGGTGGACTTCATGGCGTAGTCTCAGAAATCGACGAGACAAATCGTACAGTTGTTTTAGACTGCGAAGGGATCTTTTTAGAATACGATCGAGCAGCCATCAAAACGGTAAAACCAGGTACAGGCGCGATGACAAGCACACCAATCGCACCAGTAGAAGAACCGACAGAACCAGAAGTAATTGAAACTGTTGAAGTTCCAGAAACACCTGAAGAGAAAAAAGAAGAAAAAGAATTGTAGACATCGGTTGTTTGCCACGCGTTGGCTAAATGTACAGGAGTTAGAGCATTCTTTATCAAAAAGACTGATAGTCATTCCTATCTCATATGGAGATAAGATGGCGATCAGTCTTTTTTTTTGTAACTTTACTAAATAAATCACTTATTCCATTATTGAAGGGTTACTCGATGTTCAATCCTACTGAATGGACTATTTTCTAAAGAAAAACATAACTGTGAAAAAAATCACAAAAAAGTATTTACATCGAAAAAAAAGTGTTGTATGATGTGTATGTGAAATAATTAACAAATAACCATGACTCAGTAGGAGGAACATAATGGCTAAGATAATGGAAAAAGAAGAGACGAAAACTGTTGATGTACAAGCGATGATCGACGACTTGGCGACAAAAGCAAATGTCGCGTTGAAAGAAATGGAAAGTTTCGATCAAGAAAAAGTAGATCACATTGTGCATGAAATGGCAATGGCTGCATTAGATCAGCACATGCCTCTAGCAAAAATGGCTGTAGAAGAAACTGGCCGTGGAATCTATGAAGATAAAGCAATCAAAAATATGTATGCTTCAGAATATATTTGGAACAGTATCAAATATGACAAAACTGTCGGAGTAATTAATGAAGACACTCAAAAAGGATTGATTGAGATTGCTGAACCAGTCGGCGTCGTTTGTGGAGTAACACCAACAACGAACCCAACTTCAACAACGATCTTTAAATCAATGATCGCTTTGAAAACCAGAAACCCAATCGTTTTTGCTTTCCATCCAAGCGCTCAAAAATGTTCCGCTGAGGCAGCAAGAGTCGTTCGTGATGCAGCCATCGCAGCAGGTGCGCCAGAAAACTGTATCCAATGGATCGAGCATCCATCGATCGATGCGACTTCAATGTTGATGAACCATCCAGGAATTGCGATCGTATTAGCAACTGGTGGCGCAGGCATGGTAAAATCCGCTTATTCAACTGGTAAACCAGCTTTAGGTGTTGGACCGGGTAACGTTCCTGCATATATCGAAAAAACAGCAAAAGTAAAACGTGCAGTGAATGACTTGATCGTATCAAAAACATTCGATAACGGAATGATTTGTGCTTCTGAACAAGCAGTCATCGTAGATAAAGAAATCTATGCAGCCGTAAAAGCAGAATTCCAAGCACACCAAGTTTACTTCGTTAAACCAGCAGAGCTTTCAAAATTAGAAGATGCTGTCATGAATGAAGGTAAATACGCTGTAAATCCTGCAATCGTGGGTCATTCAGCAATGGATATCGCAAAATTAGCAGGAATCAATGTACCAGAAGGAACTAAATTATTAGTGGCAGAATTAGAAGGTGTAGGGCCTGATTATCCACTTTCACGTGAGAAACTTTCACCAGTTTTAGCAATGGTCAAATCAAATAGTACAGAACATGCTTTCGAATTATGTGAAGGAATGTTGAACCTTGGTGGATTAGGACATACAGCTGTCATCCATTCAGAAAACGAAGAGTTGCATGTCCAATTCGGACTACGCATGAAAGCCTGCCGTATCTTAGTCAACACACCATCAGCAGAAGGCGGAATCGGAAATATCTACAACGAAATGATTCCATCATTGACACTAGGTTGTGGTTCATACGGAAAGAATTCTGTTTCAAGAAACGTATCAGCAGTCAACTTAATCAACGTCAAAACTGTAGCGAAACGGAGAAATAACATGCAATGGTTCAAATTACCACCAAAAATCTTCTTTGAAAAGAACTCTTTGCTTTACTTGGAAAAAATGGAAAACGTCGAACGTGTCATGATCGTTTGTGACCCAGGTATGGTCCAATTCGGCTACTGTGACACTGTAAGAGAAGTATTAGCACGTCGTAAAAATGATGTGAAAATCGAGATCTTCTCAGATGTTGAACCAAACCCTTCAACAAACACAGTTTACGCTGGTACAAAAATGATGGCGGACTTCAAACCAGATACAGTGATCGCTCTTGGGGGCGGATCAGCAATGGATGCGGCAAAAGGCATGTGGATGTTCTATGAGCACCCAGATACTTCATTCTTTGGTGCCAAACAAAAATTCTTAGACATCCGTAAACGTACGTACAAGATCGACAAACCTGAAAAAACTCAGTTTGTATGTATCCCAACAACATCAGGAACTGGTTCAGAAGTGACACCATTTGCGGTAATCACAGATAGTGAAACACACGTGAAATATCCGTTAGCTGACTACGCATTAACACCAGACGTGGCGATCGTTGACCCACAATTTGTTATGTCAGTTCCCGCTTCAGTTACGGCTGATACAGGTATGGACGTCTTGACACATGCCATCGAATCTTATGTATCTGTGATGGCTTCTGATTACACTCGTGGATTAAGTTTACAAGCAATCAAATTAGTCTTTGACTACTTGGAAAAATCAGTGAAAACACCAGATATGGAATCACGCGAAAAAATGCATAATGCGTCAACAATGGCTGGTATGGCCTTTGCCAATGCTTTCTTAGGAATTTGTCACTCAGTTGCGCATAAAATCGGTGGAGAATACGGTATCCCTCATGGACGTACAAATGCGATCCTATTACCGCATATCATCCGCTACAATGCGAAAGATCCACAAAAACATGCGATGTTCCCTAAATATGACTACTTCCGTGCGGATACAGACTACGCGGATATCGCGAAGTTCTTAGGTTTGAAAGGGAAAACAACAGCAGAGCTTGTAGAAGCATTAGCAACAGCTGTTAGCGACTTAGGAAAATCTGTTGGTATCGACATGAGCTTGAGAGCGCAAGGCGTGACGCAAGAAACATTAGACACAACAGTTGATCGCATGGCTGAATTAGCGTATGAAGATCAATGTACAACAGCCAATCCAAAAGAACCATTGATCAGTGAATTGAAACAAATCATTATCGACGCATATAATGCGTAATTCATAACTAAAAGTTGTCCCAACAACGAATCAAGCATGAGAGAATCTTCTCACTTGGTTCGTTGTTTTTTCTTTTTAAGATAATGATTATCAAGCGATACATCAGAAGAATTTACGAAAAATAATTGTTGTAGAATCGCTCAATATGTTGTTAGAAGAGAAAAATGTCGTAGCTTTTTTTTCTGATTTCTAAAAAAAGAAGTATTAGATAACTCGAATAATAGGCATTTTGATGAATATGCTATGCTACTATTTTCTATAAAAAAGGAGATGAGATCTTGAAGAAATATATTGTTACTTTGTTGATTGCATGTGTCGTTTCTCTTGGACTATCCTTTCTTTTGGAACGAGAAATCTTACGTAACATTGGCATTGGCTTACTTTTGATCGGAATTGCACTTTCTGGCACAGCAGTTTCAGGGGATCGGATGCGAGCGAATCAGGAGAATAGCGAGTTGGGATTTCGTAAGAACTACTTTTGGTTTCCATTAATTGCTTGTTTGCCATTTTTTATGGTGTATACATTTTTATGAACTGTTGATTTTGAAACCATGACGAGCGATAAACGTCATGGTTTTTCTTTTGGTAGCACTCTTTTTCGCATGAAATCCATTAATAATCTTGTTATGTCAATTTTAGATAGTTTTTGTTCAAATGATGCTATTTATTGAGAAAGCGTTTACTGATATATTAACAGCATAGAATGAAAGCGTTTAAAAAGGAGAGGGAAAATTGATTATTAAAGAGGAACTATTTGTACAGAAAGAAGTTGTGGAAGAAACAATCGCTCGATTAGTGGAGAATTTGACGACGATCAACGATGATTCAGGTGAATTTTTATTGGATTTTGATGGGTTAAAGGTGGATGACAAAAGTTGGTCTGTTTGGAATTGGCCACAAGGTGTAGGGCTATACGGTATCTACAAAAATTATCAGTTGACTAAAAATCCTCGTGCGGCGGAAGTGGTGAAGGAATGGTTTGAAGCACGGATGCAAGAAGGCGCACCGCCAAAAAACGTCAACACGATGGCACCAATCCTCACGATGGCGTATTTATATGAGGAGACAGGTGATACACGCTACTTGCCTTACTTGCAACAATGGGCGGAATGGGTCATGAATGATATGCCTCGGACAGAGGAAGACGGATTACAGCACGCTACATATGGACCAGAAAATAAGAATCAATTGTGGGATGACACGTTGATGATGACGGTTTTGCCATTAGCCAAAATCGGTAAGCTCCTAGATCGTCCAGAATACCTAGAGGAAGCCAGATACCAATTTATGATCCACATCAAATATTTGATGGATAAACGTACAGGTCTTTGGTACCACGGGTGGACCTTTGAAGGTAATCATAATTATGCGGAAGCATTTTGGGGACGAGGAAATTGTTGGTTGACGATTGCGATTCCTGAGATCATCACGATTCTTGAACTGAAAGAAGGAGATGCTTTCCGTAAATTATTAATCGAAACGCTAGAAGCACAAGTGCAAACCTTAGCAAAATATCAATCAGAAAGTGGCTTATGGCATACCTTGATCGATGATCCAACCTCATACTTAGAATCATCTGCGACAGCAGGTTTTGCTTACGGTATTTTAAAAGCAGTGCATGAGCGCTATTTGCCTAAGAAATATTTAGAGATCGCCTATCGTGCCATTCAGGGATTGCTTGAGCAAGTAGATGAAACTGGCGAAGTCCAAAATGTTTCGGTAGGTACAGGGATGGGCGATGATCTAGAGTTTTACCGTACGATCGGCAAGACAGCGATGCCTTATGGCCAATCGTTACTTGTATTATGTCTGACAGAATTACTTGTGTCGTATTGTTGATAGAAAGGAGAAAAAAATGAAAAAAACACTTGCTTTTGCTTTTTGTTTACTGGGAATCCTCGGTTTGAGTGGTTGTGGTAGTCAGTCAAGTGTCGGTGTTGTCGCAAATGCAGAGGAAGAAGCAACGATTACTTTACGTTTTGCTTATGCCAGTAATAGTCAGCCGGTCATTGATGCAATGAATAAATTCGGAGAGTTAGTAGAAGAAAAAACAGCTGGCTCAGTCAAAGTAAAATATTTTCCTGATGGTCAATTGGGGGGAGAACGTGAATTGATCGAATTGACTCAATCAGGTGCGATTGATTTTACGAAAGTCAGTGCCTCTGCGTTAGAAAGTTTTTCTAAAGTCTATTCGATTTTTTCAGTTCCTTACTTGTTCAATGATGAGCAACATTTCTTCAATGTCATGGAGAACGAAGAAATCATGCAACCCATTTATCAATCAACGACAGATTTAGGTTTTTCTGGTCTCACCTATTATGATTCAGGGCAACGTAGTTTTTATATGGTCGATGGACCGATCCACACACCGGATGATCTAAAAGGGAAAAAAATCCGAGTGATGCAAAGTGAAACGGCCATTAGAATGGTCGAATTACTAGGCGGATCACCTGTACCGATGGGCAGTGACGAAGTATATACTTCGCTACAGTCTAACTTGATCAACGGATCAGAGAACAATGAATTTGTTTTGTACACAGCCGGGCATGGTGGTGTAGCCAAGTATTATTCCTATGATGAACATACACGAGTACCGGATATCATCATTATGAATGATGCGATCAAAGAACGTTTGACTACTGAACAACAACAAGCAATCGAAGAAGCGGCGAAAGAATCAACGATTTTTGAAATCGAAGCATTCGCTCAAGCAATCGAAGAAGAAAAAAGAGTAGCAACGGAAGAATATGGCGTCCAGTTCAATGAAGTGGACAATACGCCATTTCGTGAAGCAGTCGCACCGTTGCATGACGAATTCAAAAATCATCCAGATTTTCAAACGCTTTACCGAATGATCCAAGAAGAAGGGGTGTAATCGATGAAAAAAGGAATCAGTCGGCTGTTAGAATTTCTAGGAGCATGTCTGTTGATCGGTATGATCATCATTGTCTTATGGCAAGTATTCTCGCGAACGATTTTGGGTAATCCAAATACTGTAACAGAAGAATTAGTGCGTTTTGGGTTAGTCTGGTTTGCGATGCTATCTTCCGCTTATGTAGTGGGTCAAAAAGGGCACTTAGCAGTTACGCTGTTAAGTGAGAAACTGACTGGCACAAAAGCGAATGTATTGGAGATCGTCGTTCAGTGTCTTTTTCTGGCTTTTGCAATCACGATCATGGTTTATGGTGGTTGGAATGCTGTGACATTGACGATGGGGCAAATTTCCCCTTCATTAGGGATTCCGATGGGCTATGTCTATTTATCGGTGCCGGTCTCAGGTGTTTTGATCATTATCTACAGTTTGATCAATTTGATTGAAGCAATGAATGGGAAGTCTGTCGTTCAGGAAAAGGGATAGGAGGAATTTGATGGCTTTAGAAGCAGGTGCAATTTTATTTTTTGTTTTTGTCTTTTTATTGATTGTTGGAATGCCCATTGCAATCAGTATCGCTTTTTCATCGATGCTCACGTTGTTATTAGTGATCCCCTTTGATGTCGCAGCGTTTAGTTCTGCGCAAAAAATGGTCGGGAGTATCAATAGTTTCTCATTGATTGCCATTCCATTTTTCGTTTTTTCAGGAATCATTATGAACCATGGTGGGATTGCCAAGAAATTAGTTGATTTTGCTATGTTGTTTGTTGGTCGGATACCTGGGTCCTTGGCCCATACGAATGTTTTAGGAAACGCATTGTTCGGCTCAATCTCCAGTTCGGCGATTGCTGCTTCGACAGCGATTGGTGGGGTGCTGATCCCGCAACAAGTAGAAGAAGGGTACGATCGTAAATTTGCGACAGCAGTCAATATTGCTTCGGCACCTACAGGGATGGTGATCCCACCAAGTACAGCCTTTATCATGTATTCTTTAGTTGCCGGAGGCGCTTCGATTTCAGCTCTATTTATGGGTGGCTATTTAGTGGGAGCTTTGTGGTCGTTAGGAATCATGCTCGTTGCATTTGTAGTGGCGAAGAAAAATAAATATCCGACAGTACCAAAAGGACAAGGAAAGCAAGTCGGAAAAGTGTTAAAAGAAGCAATCCCAAGTTTAGCTTTGATCGTTATCATCATTGGTGGTATTTTAACAGGGTTCTTCACAGCTATCGAAGCATCTGCGATTGCGGTATTGTATTCTTTATTGATCTCCATGTTCTTCTACAAGACAGTGAAACTACAAGATATACCAAAGATGTTGGTACAAGCCGTGGCGATGTCGGGAACGATCATGTTTTTATTAGCGACGTCTTCCATGATGTCATTTGCTATGGCATTTACTGGGATACCTCAAGCAATCAGCAGTCTGATCATTGGAGTTACTGATAATCGCTTCATTATTTTATTATTGATCAATATCATTTTGTTACTTGTTGGGATGTTTATGGATGTCGCGCCAGCGATTTTGATTTTTACTCCGATTTTCTTGCCTATCGCGACAAGTGTTGGTGTGGATCCAGTCCATTATGGCTTATTTTCGATCATGAATCTTTGTGTCGGTTCCATTACCCCGCCAGTAGGTACCGGACTATATGTAGGAGCGAGTGTTGGTGGAGTTAAAGCAGAAGCGATGTTAAAGCCACTGTTACCATTTTACGGTGTCATATTAGCAGTTTTATTGTTGATTACGTATTTTCCACAAATCGTGATGTGGTTACCGGATCTATTAGGATAAAGGAGAAGCCATGATGAAATTAAACCTAGCCGCCAGAGGGCATGACTTGAGCCATGTACAAACCGTGGATGATTTAGCAAAAAAAGCGAGTCAACAAAACATTTCTACGCTACAATTGGCATTAAGTCGTTCATTTCCTACACTTTCAGCAGATGGACAAGCCATCAATGCTGGAATGGGGCAATATATGAAGAATATCCTCGCAAAAGAAGGCATAAGTGTCGGTATATTAAGCTGTTATATCAACATGATCCATCCTGATCTATCTGTTCGTGAAACGGTGCTTCATCAATTTGAACGATATCTCCAATATGCTGCAAGCTTCGGAGCGACGATGGTCGCAACCGAGACGGGGAGCGTGAGTGAAGCGGGTTATACAGAGGAGAACTTTTCAGATGAAGCCTTCTTACAGATCGTTGAAGCCATTCACCGATTAGTACGAGCTGGAGAAAAACATCGTATGATGGTGGGCATCGAACCAGGCTTGAATCATCCGTTGTATTCATTGGATCGTGTGGCAGAGTTAGTTGCCATGATCGATTCGGACTATCTAGGGATCATTTTAGACCCAACCAATCTAATCACTGCAAAAAACTATCATCAACAAGTAAGTTTAGTCGAAGAAGCCTTTGAACGGTTTGGAGAAAAAATTTGCGGATTGCATATGAAAGATTATATTGTTTCTAACGAAGAAGAAATCATCCCGGTAAATCTAGGGACAGGCATGATCGATTATGAAGCCATCGTAAACATCGCACAGAAACATCGTCCTTATCTTTATATCGTCTTAGAAGAAACAAAAGATGATGCACTAAAACAAGGTGTAATCATGTTGGAACAAGTCACTGGATAAGAAAATAATAGAATGTATCATTGTTCAATAGTGAGCAATCGGGAAAAGGGGGATAGAGATGGAAAAGAAACCGATCAATGGAAAACAAGTGAATACGATGATTTCGGATCAGTATGAGATTTATCATGTAAAAGATATCGTTAGCCAAAACAAAACGGTTTATCATCATCATGATTTCTATGAGATCCATGCTACTTTAGAAGGAGAAGCCATTTTTTATTTAGATGGTCGTCAGTTTACGATACAACCAGGAAATGTTTTGTTGATCCATTCAAGAGATCTGCATCGGATCGTTCGTCAATCAACTGACGTATTCGAGCGTGTCTACATGTTTATCACCCCTGCATTCTTAGAGAGTCGTTCCACCAAGTGGTCCAATCTATCCGCCTGTTTTTGGCCGATCGGTGAACGCCGAAGCCGGATATTACATATTGAACCACAAGTACTAAAAGAAAAACTTTCTTTTATCGACCAAACGTTGGATCGAAAAGATTATGGTGCAGATATTCGTTATGAACAAGCACTAGTCGAATATTTGATTTTTCTCAACCGTATGGTACAGATCGAAGAACATATTTCGGAAGAAAATTTCACTGTGCCGAATGAACGGTTAGAAAAAATGCTCCAATTTGTCGCAAAGAATTTGAGTGAACCACTCTCCCTTAAACAAATGGAAAAAGAATTCTTCATCAGTAAATATCATGTGACTCGCGAATTCAAAAAACATACTGGTTTTACCTTTCATCAATACGTGATGAAGAAAAAACTACTTTATTCAAAACAACTATTAAGAGAGTACGGCAGCTCAAGTTCCGTTTATAGTAAATGTGGTTTCGCTTCTTATCCTCACTATTTACGCGCATTCAAAACCGAATTTGGCGTAACTCCCAAAGAATTTTTGAAAAAAGATCTGGCAGGAGAGTTTGTTCATTATACGCATTATGAAGAAGAAAACAAAGATCCCTTTTAAATTATTGTTCTTTCCGATATAATTTCCTATATAGAAATAGGAGAGTGGAATATGGAAAACAAAAAACCTTATGGAACCGTTCTAATCAAAGCTTCACATATTTTAGATTATCTAGCAGAGCATCCAGATGCTTCATTACAAGAAATTGCGAAAGGTATCGACATGACGTCGTCTACTACATTAAAAATTTTAGATACGTTATCCTTGATTGGTTATGTAAATAAAAATCAAGAAAAAAATTATCGTTTAGGCGGAAAACTGGTCCGATATGCAAACAAAAATATCGATCAAATCGATCTAGTTGAACGCACTTTGCCATTTTTGGAAAAACTACAACAAACAATTGACGAAACTATTCATCTAGGTATTTTAGACAACAACGAGATTCTCTATGTCAATAAGTTGGACCCTAAAAATCAAACGATCCGTATGTCTTCAAAAATCGGTATCACGAGACCTTTATATAGTTCAGCAATGGGGAAAGCCGTCTTGGCGCATTTTACGGAAGAGCAATATCAACAGTATATTGAAAAATGTCCTCTGATCCCATTCACTGAATATACGATTACCAATCCGTTAAAACTAAAAAAAGAGATCCAGCAAGTCAAACAAACAAAAATCGCCTTCGATGATGAAGAAGTCGAAAAAGATATTTTTTGCATCGGTACCTCTTTAGTTCATGAGAACCAAGTGGTTGGAGCGTTTAGTGTCAGTATGCCGAAATACCGATTAAGTGAAGAAAGCAAAGCTCAAATCATTCAAACGATCCTGCAAACGAAAGAAGAAATCGAAAAAACTTTTGAAAAAAACTAAAAAGCGTTTGCATTTTTTTATTCCTGCCGTATAATGAAGATGTAAATTTCTTTATTGTAAACTATAATTTCCAAATAAGAAATGGGTGGGAAAATGAAAAAAATGGATATCTTATCTCGTTTGAAACAAGCGGGAGTTATTGCAGTCGTACGAGGAGCAACAAATGAAGAAGCGCTGAATGCTTGTCACGCGATTATCAAAGGCGGACTAACTGGCATTGAGTTGACCTTCACCGTGCCACAAGCAGATCGGGTAATTAAAGAACTAGTAGAAACATACAAAGACCAACAGGATGTGGTGATCGGTGCAGGGACAGTGTTGGATGCTATTACTGCGCGTTTAGCGATTTTAGCAGGTGCTGAGTATATCGTCAGCCCCTGTTTTGATCAGGAAACCGCAGAACTATGCAATTTATACCAAATCCCTTATTTACCAGGATGTATGACGATCGATGAAATCAAAACAGCGCTAAAAAGTGGCGTAGACATCGTCAAACTATTTCCTGGAAGTGCTTTCGGTCCAAGTATCATCTCTGCATTCAAAGCGCCGATGCCCCATGTCAATATCATGCCTACTGGTGGGGTCAGTTTAGAAAACATGCAAGAATGGTTTGAGGCAGGCGTGATCACTGTTGGTGTTGGTGGGAACTTGTTGGCTCCAGCAGCTCATGGCGATTTTGAGGAAGTGACAAAAGTCGCACAACAATATGCGGCAAAAATGAAAGAAATTACGAGGTAACCGCTCATGGGAAGAGTCGTGACACTCGGAGAGATCATGCTACGCTTGTCGACAGAACAGGGACAACGGTTACAAGACAGTGATCATTTTTGCGCGCATTATGGCGGTGGGGAAGCGAATGTCGCGATCTCATTAGCAAATTATGGACATACGGTTTCGTTCATGTCAAAAGTCCCAGAACATTCACTGGGTCTGGCAGTCGAAAAACACTTACGAAGCTATGGGGTAGATACTAGTCTACTGCTGAAAGGCGGCCCTCGGCTCGGCACATATTATATGGAAACAGGGATCGGTGAACGTGCGGCTTCAGTCATTTATGATCGTGCCGGTTCCAGTTTCGCGGTGATGGATTGCTTGGAATGGTCATTGGAGGACTGTTTCAAGGGAGTTGATCTATTCCATGTTTCAGGAATCACACCGGCATTATCAGAAAAGTGGCGAGGGTTGACAAAAGAACTCATGGAAGCAGCCAAACAAGCAGGCTGTCAAATCAGTTTTGATATCAATTATCGGGGCAAGTTGTGGACACAACAAGAAGCGGGTAAAGCGTTAGAACAATTATTACCACTCGTGGATATTTGTTCAGCCGGTGAGATGGATGCGCTTTATTTGTTAGGGATAGCAAAAGCACCTGAAACGACAGTAAATCCACTTATTTATTATTACGAAAAAATGCAAGAAAGATTTCCCAACATCCAAACGTTTTACTCAACCAAACGTACGGTGCATTCAGCGAGTGAAAATGATCTACAAGGTACTTTGTGGATGAAGGATAACTATTTCGAATCGCCCCTTCATCAAGTCACTTCGATCGTTGATCGTGTGGGTGGAGGAGATGCGTTTGCTGGGGGATTGCTTCATGGAATTTTAGAAGAGATGCAACCACAAGCAATTATTGATTTTGCGACAGCAGCCTCTGCGTTGAAACACACGATCCATGGAGATTGCAACCAATTCAATCAAGCAGAAGTTGCTAGTTTTATCGCTAGCGGTTCTGGAAAAATCATTCGATAAAGGAGAGTCTATCAACATGCAAGAAATGGAAACACGTTATACACATAGCCCAGAGGATATCCGTCATTATTCAACAGAACAATTGAGAAATGAATTTTTGGTAGAGAAAGTATTTGTTCCAGGGAAAATCAGTCTTACTTATACGCACAATGATCGTATGATCTTCGGCGGTGTAACACCAACAACTAATCCATTAGAAATCAAACTAGATAAAGAACTAGGTGTTACTTATTTCCTAGAACGTCGCGAGCTTGGTGTGATCAACATCGGCGGACCTGGATTCATTGAAATCGACGGTGGAAAAGAAGAAATGAAGAAACAAGATGGGTATTACATCGGTAAAGAAACGGAGCATGTAGTCTTCTCCTCTGTAGATCCAGCAAACCCTGCAAAATTTTACATCAGTTCTGTGCCAGCACATCACAAATATCCAAATGTAAAAATCAGCATCGATCAAGTGAAACCCATGGAAACAGGCGAAGGCGTCACATTGAATGAGCGTAAAATCTACCAATATATCCATCCAAACGTCTGTGAAAGCTGTCAATTACAGATGGGTTATACCATTTTAGAACCGGGTAGTTCATGGAACACGATGCCTTGCCATACGCATGAACGTCGCATGGAAGCGTATGTTTACTTTGATTATGCAAATGAAGATACACGTGTGTTCCATATGATGGGTAAACCAGATGAAACCAAACATTTAGTCGTAGATAATGAACAAGCCGTGATTTCACCAAGCTGGTCGATCCACTCAGGTGTTGGCACAAGCAATTATTCGTTTATCTGGGCAATGTGTGGGGAAAATATCACCTATACAGATATGGATATGGTATCAATGGATCAATTGAAATAGGAAAGGAAGATAAAAATGTCATTCAATATGGATATGTTTCGTTTAGACAATAAAGTCGCTTTAATCACCGGTGCGGTATACGGAATCGGTTTTGAGATCGCTCGCTCATTAGCAGAAGCTGGAGCGACGATCGTCTTCAATAATTTAACTCAGGAATCAGTAGATGAAGGGATTGCCAACTACAAAGAAATTGGCATTGAAGCAAAAGGCTATGTTTGTGATGTGACGGATGAGTCAGCAGTACAAGCAATGGTCAAACAAATCAAATCAGAAGTTGGTCCAATCGATATCTTGGTCAACAATGCAGGCATCATCAAACGTACACCAATGATCGAAATGGATGCGGCGGATTTCCGTCAAGTCATCGACGTAGACTTGAACGCACCATTTATCATGTCGAAAGCAGTCATCCCAGATATGATTGAAAAAGGTGGCGGGAAAATCATCAATATTTGTTCAATGATGAGTGAACTTGGCCGTGAGACAGTAAGTGCTTATGCTGCTGCTAAAGGCGGATTAAAAATGTTGACGAAAAACATTGCTTCAGAATATGGTCAGTACAACATTCAATGTAATGGGATCGGACCTGGCTATATTGCGACGCCGCAAACAGCGCCATTAAGAGAAACACAAGAAAACGGGGAGCGTCATCCATTTGACCAATTTATCGTTGGGCGTACACCAGCTGCTCGTTGGGGCGACCCGATCGACTTAGCTGGCCCATCTGTCTTCCTAGCATCACGTGCCTCTGATTTTGTTAACGGACATATCTTGTATGTAGATGGCGGTATCTTAGCTTATATCGGAAAACAACCATAACAAACAAAGAATGACGAGTGCATCGTATGCACTCGTCATTTTTATTTGCGTCTACCATATTTTGATAATGGGATGTCTCTGGCTTCACACCATTCTTTGACCGGGCCAGAAAAAATCAAGGATTGTTTGGTTAAATCACTTGTTTTTGTTGCACCGACCATAGCATAGAGCATTCGTAGTTCTTCTTGCCACTGTGCCATATGAGCAATCGTCTCCTCGATCCCGTGTGTCATGTAGTGCGTCAAGATCGTTCCGGAAATCCCTACAGCGTTCGCACCAAGACACAATGCTTTAAAGATATCATAAGCATTTCGTATGCCACCCGAAGCGATGATTTCGACATGTGTATTCGCTTCGTTTGCTTCAAGTAAGGAGGACACAGTAGACTGTCCCCAATCCGTCAAATAAGCCAATTCACGCTTTTTACGTCGAGCATTTTCGATTTGTGTGAAGCTTGTTCCGCTACGTCCACTGACATCAATCGTCTTGATACCTAGTTCAGACAATTCAATGATGGTTTCCCTCGTCATCCCAAAGCCCACTTCTTTTACGATCACTGGCACATCAAGGGTTTGTTGGATTTCTGCAATCAGTTCTTTCCATTGCGAAAAATCGCGATCCCCTTCAGGCATGACTAATTCTTGTGGTGCATTTAAATGGATCTGTAACGCATCCGCTTGGAAAAGCTGTACGGCTTCTTGGGCACGTAAGACCGAGGTGCCAGCACCAACATTCGCTAAAATCTTCCCTTCAGGATAGACATCTCGCATCACCGTATAAGAATCTGCCAAGGAAGGATTTTTCAAGGCGGCGCTGACAGAACCGGTAGCAATCATCAACCCAGCACTTTTAGCAATCTGTGCAAGGTCATGATTGATCTTTTTTGTTTTTTCACTACCGCCAGTCATGGCATTGATATAGAAAGGACTAGAAAGAGTAAAACCTGCAACTTCTGTTTTCAAAGACACGTCATCAACCTTGCTTTGTGGAAGTGGACGATGGACAAGTCGAACGAAGTCAAATTCATTTATCTGTTTGTTGTGAAATGCTTTAGCTAATGATACATGTTCATCTTTTCGATTCATAACTTGTCCTCTTTCTGTTGATGGTAGACATGTAATGGAAGCGGGGTGATCTCAGCTTCTTCCCAAGCACTCATCAATGGAAGGATACCTGATTTTTGGTCCACGATCACGATGCCACAATCCCCACCGCCAGCGCCAGAAGATTTCGCCGCACCTTCAAATTGTTCAGCTAAACAACACAGTTTATTTAATGCTGGTGTTTCGATCAACACACCAGTGATGGCAGACAGATCACGCAATAATTCACGATTTTTACGAATCATTTCTTGGATCAAAGCAACATCGTTTTCTTTAAAACCTTGGATCATCGTGTTGACGCAAAGCGTACTATCTTCAAGGAATTGTTGATACGCCGCCATTTTATCTTCACGAGAGCGATGTACTTGGTCCACTAAGTCGGAAGTAGAGGCAGGACTACCGGTCCAACCAATCAATAAACGGAGATCTTCCGGAGTGTGTAAGGATTCAATAGATAAACCAGGCCAATCAAGCGCTAATAATTCACTGATCGTTTTACTTGATTCTTGTTCTTTGAGCCATTGGTGGTCAAAAGTGGAGAAGGCGATCCAACCACCATAACAGCTAGCCGCAATATCGCCACAAGAACCATTGTCTTGGACAGCTAGATTAGCTAAGGCTGCAATTTTAAAAATCTCAAGCTGAGATAAATTCAGTGCGTAAAATTGGTTCAATGCTCGAACCGTCGCTACCGCTACTGCGCCACTAGAACCTAGTCCATACTTTCTGCCGTTTGAGCTATCTAATTCACTGGTTACCTTCAAATCATAAAATGAAAGAAGAATGTTTTTTTCCTGTGCATATTTCTCAGTTAAACGTATAGCAGCAAGGATATAATGGAACGGGTTTTCACGGATATCTAGAACAAGTTCGCCTTTTCGTCTTGTCCAACGCACAGGCATCTCGCTATATTGTGCAGATTGGATACTTCCTACTTTCCGAGCAGCTTCCACTGTTACTGTGACGAATTGATCGACTGCCACGATGATTGCAGGATGCCCCGTTTCGACAACTGCGTATTCTCCAGCGATATAAAGTTTTCCAGGTGCAGATACTTCAACCATAACAATCTCCCTTTATTCAATAATCGTGATTCCTTGCCCAGCATGAGCAAGAATCACTTGTTGACGGCTAAATAATTCAATGAATTTTGCTTGAACAGCCGTTTGATTTTTCTTTTCAACTAATACTTTGACGTTTGGACCTGCATCCATCGTGAAATAGCAAGGAATGCCTGAAGCACGTAGTTCACGAACTGCTTGCATCGCCTTCAGACTATCTGTAGACCAGTAGGTGAAGGGTGGATTAGCCGCTAACGTGGTGCCGTGCATTTTTAACCCGTTTCGCTCCATGACTTCGCCCACTGTTTGGAACGACTTTTCAGCGATTGCTTGTTTCAGCTCCATTAGATCTGTTTCGACTGAATCAAGCCACCCTTGATAAAAATGCGAAGTTTCCACTGTTCGACGCATCCCATCACGACTAGATACATCTTTTTGTTGATCATTGATCAATACAAATACCATGGCGAGTTCGTCTTCAAATCCATTAGAAGGGATTTGTTGCGCATATGAAGTTTGGTCATCATGCCCTTTTTCCCATTCCACGAAGCCACCAAAAATACTACGACAAGCCGAACCAGAACCCCGACGAGCGAGTCTGGACAGGGCTTGTTTATCCAATTCTAGTCCTAGGGCTTCATTACAGGCGCCAGCTAACGCAGCTAGACCGCTTGCAGAAGAAGCTAAACCTGCGGCTGTTGGAACAAAGTTATGGCTGATCACTTTTGCGCGTTTGTTTGTATTCGCTTGTATGCGTACAAGATCAAGGAAGCGACTGATTTTTTTTGTTGCTGCTTCTGTTTGTAATTCATGATCTAAATAGAACAGATCGTCTGTGAACGAATCTGAAAAAATCACTTCGGTTTCTGTATAAAAGGCATCGAGAGTGAGAGATAAACTGTTGTTCATCGGAAGAATCAATTCTTCGTTTTCCTTGCCCCAATATTTGATCAAGGCGATATTTGTATAAGCACGGGCTTTACCACTAAGCATAGGTATGTACTCCTAATCCTTGAATCCAAGTTTCAGCTGCGCCTGCTTGTATTAGTGCGTGGCTGATTTCTTGAGCTTCTGTTTTTGTTTGTGCTAAAGCAATCATACATCCACCACGTCCGCCACCGGTCAATTTTGCACCTAAAGCGCCAGCAGTACGTGCGGTAGCGATCAGAGTGTCTAAAAAGTCATTACTGATCGTCAAACTTTTTAGAATGCGCTGGGCATCATTCATTGCTTCAGCTAGCTTTTCTGGTGAGTTGTCGATAATTGCTTTTTTAGCTTGTTTCGTCAAGTATCCTAGTTGTTGGATTTTTTGTCCAGTTTTCTGCGCATCTTTTTCAAAAAGGTGAGCCACATCTTTCACCGCTGCACGTGTTTGACCTTTGATTCCCGTATCAGCAACGATCAAAAAAGCATCGATATTCAACGCAAAATAATCAAAAGGATGGCCTTTTGTAAAATAAATCGGTTCGTATCCACTTGTTGCGGCAGCATCGATTCCACTGGGGTTTCCATGTGCGATTTTTTCAGAAACTTGCACATGTGCCAATAATTGTTCTCGTGATAACGGCAACTCATAGGCGGAATAAAAAGCTCGTGTGATCGCAGTGGCTACAGCTGCACTGGAACCCATCCCACGTTCTGCAGGGATGGTGCTTTCAATTGTTAAACGCAATGTGTCTTGCACATGGTAGTGAGTTTTCAGTCCAGCAATCAGCTGTTTGATATTGTTCAACGCATGTGGTGCGTCATTTAAATTTCCTATATAGTAGGAAGAAATAAGTTGATCTTTATTGAATGATGGGAGTGCTTCAAGTGTAGCCGTTACTTTTGTTGCATAAAACGGAAAGGCAATGGCAGGCTCGCCGTAAACGACAGCATGCTCACCCATTAAAATCAGTTTTCCACTCGATTCCCCTTGGCCATGAATTGCCATAGTACAACTCCTTCTTTTCCTCTGAGAGTAGCTTTTAAACAAAAAATAAAGCGCCTATTACTACGTGCGCGATGTTTGTCCAAAAAAACAGTCCTTCTTTATTTTACTAAAACCAGTCAAGAAGTAAAATAAAGAATACGATTTCTCGACAAAAAACGTGATTTTCTTAATAAAATTTTGGTTTTTCATAGGAAAGAAACTTGTCGATTTCGTTTGACACCACAAGATATTGGGGTTATATTTAGAAACATGAGAAAAAAACACTGTATTTAGTGGGAGAAGTGAGTTGGAGGGAAATGAGTGTGATTGTTTTAGCAGGAACGATAGGGGCAGGGAAATCAAGCTTAACAAAAATGATTGCTGACCATTTTAAGAGTCAGGCCTTTTATGAATCAATCGATGACAACGAAGTATTGCCTTTGTTTTATGCAAACCCTGAACAATATGCGTTTTTATTGCAAATTTATTTTTTGAATAAGCGATTTGCAAGTATCAAGCAAGCGATGCAAGAGGATAACAATGTATTAGATCGTTCGATCTATGAGGATTCATTATTATTTCATTTAAATGCAGATCTTGGTCGAGCGACAGCAACAGAAGTCCAAGTCTACGATGAATTATTGGCGAACATGATGGAAGAATTGCCCTATGCGGCATCGAAAAAACATCCCGATCTATTGGTTCATATTCGCGTATCTTTTTCAACCATGTTAGAACGGATCGAAAAAAGAGGGCGGGCATATGAGCAACTTTCTTTTGATCCTAGTCTCTATGAGTACTATCAAGAATTGAATCGCCGTTATGATGAATGGTATGAAGCTTATGATGAAAGTCCTAAGATTCAAATCGACGGTGACTGCTTGAACTTTGTGGAAGATGAAGCAGCGAGAGTGCAAGTGTTACAAATGATCGAAGAAAAACTAACGGAGATCCGTGAAGAAATCAGCGTATAAAAATGTTCTGACTGAAGTGGAACTTTGAATGGTCCAAATAAAAAATCACAAAAAAGAGGCAACCACAAATGAGTGGTTGCCTCTTGCTTATTTCAATCGTTGTTTAGTCGAACAAAGGGTAGTGAGTTGATTTATTTAGGGTAAAATAATGAGTGAGCAATTCCTGGTGCCCAGTTTGTATCACCGTAGTTCAAGTGAGACTGCCAAGTAATATAAGTCACACCATTGTGGACAACTTCTTCACCGGCTGTATAAGAAACAGGTGAGAAGAAGCTTCCTACTGTCCATTGACGTCCAGTAACGACTTCACCGCCGCCGTTTCCGCCATCGCCACCGTTTTCGTCACCGCCGCCATTTTCATCGCGGTCAGTTGTGATTGTTAATGTGTTACTTGCATCTGAAACATCGCCTTCATTGCTGATTGCGTGTACTACAAATGAGTATTGTGTTTCAGCTTTTAAGCCTTCTACTTCAAAAACAGTTTCAGTTGTTGAACCAATTACTTGGCCATCACGCAAGATTTCGTATTCTTTGATTCCTTTTGAGTGAGTAGAAGCTCCCCACATCAATGAAACGCTAGAACTTGTCTGACCCATTGAGTGTAAGTGGCTAGGTGCAGTTGGTTTTTCTTCTGTAGTTTCAGATAAAGTTGTAACAGATAAAGCTGTTCTTTCAGAAACTAGACCTGTTTGTCCAACTGCTTCGATTTCATATTTATATGTAGTTTCTGCAGTTAGGTTTTGATCACTGAAATCTGGTGAAGCTGTGTTTCCTAATAATTGACCATCACGGTAAACGTTGAATGATGAAGCATTTGCTTGTCCGTCCCAAGTCAATTGAGTTGTTGAAGAAGTTACGTTAGTAGTACGAACGTTACGTGGTGCTGTTGGTGCTACTGGAATTGCTGAATCACCTTTCAAGTTCACATCGATTACTTGATAGAATGCCATTCGTGTATCGTCGATATCCCAAACTGCTAGAACAACATGATAACCAAGACGGTCATTAGGGATGTTCACTGAGTGTGATGGATTTGTTGAAGCTTGAGCCCCACCATGGTTGATCGTTGTTAACAATTCAAAATCGCTACGATCTAACTGATCATTTGGATTCCAATCAGCTTTTGTGATGTAGTAATGCCATTTAGTGGTGCTGTGTGATTGTGTATAGCGCCAAGTGAATGTATTAGGACCTGTGTTCAAGTCTTGTTTTGTCCACATAGTCGAAGTTTGACGGTCTAAGTTGAAGTTGTTTCCAACTGCACCGCTTGCAGAAGCAATCTGTCCGTCAGCAGGACCAGCTGCTGGGTAGCCTTTCAATGCTTCTAATGATTGTGGTTCATAGATTACTGGACCGTATTTTGCTAATGCAGAATCGTGATTAATTAGACGGTCGCGGTGTCCTTGATAAGAACGACTGATCGGTGACTGCACATAACCGTGAGCTGAAGCGTCTTGTCCTCCGATAGATAAACCTACTCCTAATAAAACGCTAGAGCATAGAACTGTTGCTAAAATTTGCTTTTTCATGTTTCCCTCCATAGATAAAATGATATTTTTAGATAACTAATAAGGTCGATGAGTATGACTCGTTCGATGTGTCTCGTTGTTATCTGTATTTAATATTATCAGAGAATTGCACTATTGAATAATCTGTTTATACCGAACATTAGGTAAATTTGGGTCTTGACGTCAAATGAGGGTGTTTTTATCCAAAACATGAATAAATATTGATTTAAAGGCATTTTTATTGTCTTTTTTATTTCTTATTAGTTATTTATTTTGTATAATAAATAACAATAAAAAAATAAAAAGATAAAATTTTATTCTAATTGAGAAAGCTTGGAATGGCGCTTATAGTTATTTTTTGACGTTTGATTATTTTTAAAATATATCTTTTTATTGACTGTTTTAGTCCTTTTTTGTAGATTTGATCATCAATTTTTTGGTTTGAGATTGTGATAGGAGTGTTCGGTCTTATTATCGAAAAAAGTCAATTTAGAATATCGTTTATTTGGATTCAAGAGTTTCGAGATGACTAAATACTACATCTCAAGCAATTCTATATATTTTATCTATTTATAGAAGGAACTGGATACGAAGAGGGAGAGAATGTGTTTTACAATCTGTGATAATGGATGAGCACTTTGAAAAACTAGCACCTGTATAATTCGTCTCGAATGTTACAGGTGCTAGCTTATTTTTGAGGAAAAGAAAGTTGTTCTAGCCTCAGTTTTATAGGGTTTTGTTTACGTGGAATGTTTTCTATATTATCGTTTTAATTATGTTTATAAGGTTTATTTTATTTAGGATAGAATAAGGCATGAGCAATTCCGGGTGCCCAGTTTGTATCTCCGTAGTTCAAGTGAGATTGCCAAGTGATGTATGTTACACCGTTGTGAACAACTTCTTCGCCTGCTGTATAAGAAACCGGTGCGAATAAGCTTCCTACTGTCCATTGACGTCCTGGAGTGACTTCGCCACCACCGTCGCCGCCATTGTCATCGTGATCTGTCGTAATAGATAACGCATTGCTTGCATCAGATAGTTCATCCGTATTGCTGACTGCGCGAACCACGAATGAGTAGGCAGTGTTTGCAGCTAATCCAGACACTTCGTATGCTGTTTCTTTTGTTGAACCAATCAATTGATTGTTACGGTAGATGTTGTATTGTTTGATTCCTTTTGAATGAGTAGAAGCGCCCCACATCAATGAAACACTTGAACTTGTTTGACCCATTGAGTGTAAGTGAGTCGGTGTAGTTGGTTTTTCTTGTGCATTTTCTGTTGCAGTTTTTACTGTCAAAGCTGTCTTAGCAGAGACTAAGCCAGTTTGTCCAACTGCTTCGATTTCATAGTTATAAGAAGTATCCGCAGTTAAGTTTGTATCATTGAAATCTGGCGATGATGTATTTCCGATCAATGCGCCATCACGATAAACATTATAAGATGCAGTATTCGCTTGACTATTCCAAGCTAATTGGACAGTTGAAGAAGTTACATTCGTCGCACGCACGCTTTGTGGTGCTGTTGGTGCTACTGGAATCGCAGAATCACCTTTCAAGTTGACATCGACTACTTGATAGAAGGCACCGCCTGTATCATGAATGTCCCATACAGCTAAAACAACATGATAACCGATACGGTCGTTTGGAATGTTGACTGTGTGGTTACGATTATTTGCAGAAGCAGTTCCATCATGTTGGATTTCTGTAATCAATTCTAAATCGCTACGTTTCAGTGGTGCATTCGGGTTCCAACCTACTTTAGTAATATAATAATGCCATTTAGTTGTACGGTGAGATTGTGTATAGCGCCATCTGAATGTGTTCGCTCCTGTTTCTAAGTTTTGTCTTGTCCACATTGTTTCTGTTTGGTTGTCTAATACAAAGCTTCGTTGAACAGCTCCGTTGGCAGAAGCGATGCGACCGTCGATAGGACCTCTTTCCGGGAATCCTTTACCGGCTTCTAATGATTGCGGTTCGTAAACCACAGGACCATACTTAGCTATTGCAGCAGCTAAGTTGACGTTACGGTCTAAGTGCCCTTGATACGCGCGACTGATCGGTGATTCAACATAACCGTGAGCAGAAGCGTCTTGTTCCCCGATCGCTAAGCTTGCTCCAAATAAAATCCCCGAGCATAAAACGGTACCCAAAATTTGTTTTTTCATTTTTCCCTCCATATGTAAATAAGATTTAGATAACGCATAATAAAAGACGAGTTTCGTAATTATCTCTTTATCGTGTTATCTGGAATTAAGATTATCAAAAAAAACGAATAGTTACGAATCAGTTTATACCGATGTGTAGGTAAAAAAAATAATAGAAACATAAATAATATGATTTGTTATAATGTTGATTTTTTAGGGTTTTTGGTACCGTGTTTGGAAAATAAGAACATTTTTTTATAAAAAAATATTTCTTTGTATTAAGAATCAAATGATTTCCCCCAGATTATATTTTAGTTATCTTAAAATAAAAGAAGTGGAATTATATAAAACGTAAATGAGGTAGTAGCAGTAGGGGGACAGATTCGATTGGTGATAAGCGAAGCAACAAAAATGTCTAATTACTGAGCTGTATGTGAAGAAGAATTGCTACGATTAAATAGAAAAAAGTGAAGAAACGATTGACAAAAAGAAATAGATTTGGTATGATAATTAAGTTGAGAAATAAAAGCAGAAGCACCCGCTTCTCGCCTTAGTTGATACAGTCACTGGGCTAGATAGTTTTCATCTATATGTAGTATAGGTGGAGTACGTGCGGGTTCTATCAAGAGAACTCGTTTTTTTATTGCCGTTCATTCGGTAAGCTTTTCTTTCTCTCATAATATTTGGAGGTGAATGACCATAGCAAAGGATATGATGGTTAACGACGGCATTCGTGCACGTGAATTACGATTGATCGGTTCAGATGGTGAGCAATTAGGAGTTAAGTCAAAAGCAGAAGCATTGCAAATTGCAGAACAATCAAACTTGGATCTTGTGTTAGTTGCTCCAGGTGCGAAACCACCAGTAGCGCGAATCATGGACTACGGAAAATACCGTTTCGAGCAACAAAAGAAAGACCGCGAAGCGCGTAAAAAACAAAAAGTGATCAATGTAAAAGAAGTTCGTTTAAGTCCAACGATTGATTTGAATGACTTCAATACAAAACTTCGTAATGCACGTAAGTTCTTAGAGAAAGGCGATAAAGTGAAAGCTTCTATCCGTTTCAAAGGCCGTGCCATTACCCACAAAGAAATTGGTCAAAAAGTCTTGGATCGCTTAGCTGAAGAAACTGCTGATATTGCAACAGTGGAACAAAAAGCGAAAATGGACGGACGCAGCATGTTCTTGACGCTGGCACCGAAAAACGACAGTAAGTAATTTGAATGACTAACTGATTGTTGGACAGTCAATAGTCGGATAACGAAAGATTTTGAGGAGGAAATATAGTCATGCCAAAACAAAAAACACACCGCGGATCAGCAAAACGTTTCAAACGTACTGGTAAAGGCGGATTGAAACGCTTCCGTGCGTTTACAAGTCACCGTTTCCACGGTAAAACTAAAAAACAACGCCGTCAATTACGTAAAGCGCGCATGGTTTCTAGTGGCGATTTCAAACGTATTCGTCAACAACTAGCAAAAATGAAATAAGAACGTAAAATAACTGAAATTTAAAGATTTATTTTTATTAGGAGGAATTATACATGGCACGTGTAAAAGGTGGAACAGTAACTCGTAAACGTCGCAAAAAAATGCTGAAATTAGCAAAAGGTTACTACGGTTCAAAACACACTTTATTTAAAACAGCAAAAGAACAAGTAATGAATTCATACAACTACGCATATCGCGATCGTCGTCAAAAGAAACGCGACTTCCGTAAATTGTGGATCGCTCGTATCAACGCAGCGGCTCGTATGAATGGCTTAAGCTACTCAAAATTGATGCACGGTTTGAAATTAGCTGAAATCGACATCAACCGCAAAATGTTAGCTGACTTGGCTGTCCATGATGCAGCAGCATTTACTGCATTAGCTGACCAAGCAAAAGATGCTTTAGCTAAATAATTTAACAGCGTAAACCGACTTTCTATCAAATGAAGTTGGTAAATAGAAATGTTAGAATGTTTGGAATAGACAGAAGATGATTATTTTCTGTCTGTTCTTTTTTTTATAGCGAAAAATATTTTTCCGTGTTGAGCCATATAGGATAAAGCTTAGTAAGTTTGAATTGTAGAAACAAATGCGGTTTCATGATAAAATAGATAAGAACATTCGTTCTTTTTTTTGGAGCTTTTGAAGTGGAATGGAATTATTAATTGATAAAAGTAAACATAATTTGCTGATATTTAATGATCTTATGAAGTTTACAGAATTAGCTTTATATAAATCTTTTAGAAAATAACAAAATTGACACATATAATACTGGGAAATTAGTCAAAAAAGAAATAAAATCTTCTAGCATGATTAAACTTTTCCAGTGAAGACAGCATTTTCAATAAGATTAATCCTCTACTTACAACTGATGAGTCTGTTTTTAGATAATAATATTGAATGGGTGGGAATTATGAAACTAAATTTATCTGACCAACTCGCATATTTAACAAAGGATAAAAATATTAGCTGTGATATTTTAACAGTTACTGAAGCACAGAATATACTTGAAAACACCAATTTTTATTATAAAATTACTTGTTACAAGAGAAATTTTAGAAAAGATAGCAACAATAAATATATTGATTTAGACTTTTTTCATTTATATGATTTATCAATAATAGATATGAGAATGAGACATTTATTTAATAAATTATGTTTAGACATAGAACACAGTTTAAAAAAGAACTTAATTAAGGACATAACGAATAGTACTGAGGATGGGTATGCTATCGTCAATGAATTTGATTCCTTTGAGAGAGTAAAGTTTAATTTAAAACAACAAGTACTAAGACAACGTTATGGACAAAATTACATAAATGTTAATTATAAGCCGATTTTAAAAAGAACAATTTATAATGTATCTGACCCTAATGATTATGATTATCAAATATCACGGAAATATTTTAATAGCAAGATTGTTCCAGTTTGGGTATTAATAGAAAAATTGAATTTTGGGCAATTGATAGACTTTATAAAGTTTTATGTTGATAAACAGAAAAATAATTATGCGTATTATAAAACCGCTGAGGAATTACTGATAATGATCAAACGTATTCGAAATGCTTCTTCTCATAATCGTCCTATATTGATGAATATTGCAAATAAAAATCACTCAGGTAGTCTTGTTGTTTCTTCCAACGTAAAAAGTTTTCTTACAAAATATCAAATTAATAAGAATGTTAGTAGGAAAGAAATTTCACTATACAATAATTTACTTGAACATACAAAGATTCATGATATCTTTTGTCTGATGATTTTATATAAAGAATATATTGAAAGCGAAAAAATGATTTTTGCTAGAAGAAAAGAAATTAGAAGCTTTATTTATCGTGCAAAATTAAATAAAAAGCATTACTCAAAGCATAATAAAATGAAAAATATTTTTTTGTTTTTATCTAAATCATTGAATAGCATTTAAAATTCTTCCCAAAGTCATTTCATTATGCTATGATTAATACACAAAGGAAAGGTGTCGGTCATAGCCCATAGACACTGCGTACTAAGGAGCAAAAGAAATTTTGTGAATTAGGCGTTATGGCATTATCATAATATAAAAAAGCTTACTAGAAATTTGTTCCTGTTAATTCCTAGTAAGCTTTTTTGTTTTGCCTCAGATGATTTTTGCTAGTCAACTACTCAACTCATAAAATCTCCTAGAAATTTCTTCTTTTCTGTCTTTCGAGACTATATTCCCCACGAATGAATAACCGCTCAGGCTTTGTGGATTTGTTGAGATCTTGAATGAGAAGACTTCGACAAACATTTATTCTTATTGTTTTCTATTAAGATCTTTTATGAAATGTTCATTTTGTAGTGAACCTATCTGAAGCCAAAGAAACTATGAGACAAAAAATGATAAAAAGCGTTGTTTCATTTAAGAGCACCCAATGATTTAAAATGTTATAATAATATTCATAAGTATTCACTTAAATAATTGTTGGAAGGGAAGAACAAAATGAATCGAATAATCGATAGTATCTGCAAGCATAAAAAGATGATTGTGATAGTTTCCGTTTACGTAGTCATGGTCATCCTGAATTTTTTAACGCCATTGATTGCAGATGATATTGAATACATGTACAAAACAACAAGTTTTTCAACTATTCTCCATGACGAATATATGCAATACATGAATTGGACAGGTCGGTCAGTGGTCCATATCATTGCGCGTTTATTTTTATTGATGCCAAAAATCGTATTCAATTTTATGAATCCATTGATTTATGTTTTACTAACCATTTTGATCTATAAAATATCAACTAAAGATAATAAGAATTTTTATGTGTTTAAATATTTAATGATCAATTTGTTGATTTGGTTATTTGTCCCAACTTTCGGACAAACGATCTTATGGGAGACTGGAGCGGCGAATTATCTATGGGGTGGCATCCTCATTATTAGTTTCCTTTCTATGTATCACCGCTATTATACAAAAGGTCGAGAATTACCATTTAATCAACCGTTACAGATTATTTTTATGACAGTTTTAGGGATACTTGCCGGATGGTGTAATGAAAATACATCTGGTGGAGCAATTCTTGTTGTTTTAGGGTATATCTATTTTATCTATAAAGAGAAAAGACCGTTTAAGGTATGGTTGTTTTCAGGCTTAGGTGGAGCAATCTTTGGATTATTGATGATGGTTGCGGCTCCAGGGAATGAGATACGAGCAACGTATTTTGACCGTAGTACATGGTCATTTGCTCGTAAGTTATATACTGGTGTTTTTGGGATTACACGAACTCTTTACGAAAACAGTTTGCAATTATTTGTTTTAGCGGCTATTTTAATTGCATTAGGTATTATTTTTAGCCAACATAAAAACTGGTTCCGACTTTCGTATGTATATGTACTTGCCGGACTAGCAACTATCTATGTGTTATCTCTTTCGCCAACTGGACTTAACTGGGGGCGGTCATTCTTTGGTGGCGCATTGTATATTATTATTGCGATGTTAATCGAATGGCCAGATAAATTAACAAAGACAACAGCTGGAAGTTTTTATAGTGTGATCAGCTCAATTCTCATTGTTCAATTTTTATTTTCCTTTGTCTTAGGTGTGCAAGGTATCGTTCAGTCTTATCGTGATATCAACGAACAATATAGGTATGTAGAGAACCAGAAAAAGCAAGGGAATCTAAATCCTTTGATCGCTGATTTCAATGCAAATGAAGGGATGCCCTATCCAGCATATTCTAGCGCACTGTCACACGTTGGAGCGAACATAGACTCTCAGATCAACCGTTCAAATGCTAAATATTTTGGCTTGGAGACGATTCGATCGGTTTCTAAAAATGCTTGGAATACGATTTATAAAAATGGAGACCCAACGTTGATGAATATTTGGGATTATCAGGAATATCTAAAAGAATTAGAAGACTCAGATTATACAGTTCTGATTGCTGGTGCAGGCAAGTCCCAACAAATGAGTGAAGCTTTAGCAGTAGAAATAGCAAAACTTTTACCGGATCTTGATTTACAGAAGTTTACTCATGATTGGAATTTTACTGGTATTCGTCAAGAGAATCAGACTCCTATTCTTTCGCAAAATGGAAATTATAATGAAGTTAACCAAAAACTCACTGATAAGAACATCTCCATGGTTTCTAGTTTTACGTCTTATGAGGAGCAACAATTTTCTAGAATTAAAATTGACGGCGTCGATGTATCAAGAAATAAAACAGGTGTCAACATTATTGTGCTATCCAAAGACGGTCAGATCATGGATGCGGTAAACATCGCTTCAAATGAACAGGGAGTGACCGTTTCAAGATAAATATAGGATTTAAAGTAAAACACGTCTAAGCTTGCTTAGGTGTGTTTTTTTATAGCTATCATTCTTCAATAAAATTTCTGTTATCTACAAATAGATTGAAATAACCCAATAAATAAAGTACATGATATTTTTTTGAAAAGAGAGGTGATCATTGCTTATTTTTTATCTTAGATAGTAAATCTATTTATACAGTTAGCTAAATGAAATGTTTTTTGAAAAAACATTTTAATAGTCCATAATGAATCTTCTTTAATCATATGTCCTTGTTCTGTCGTCAATATTTAATGAAAGCGATTTCTCTGTAGGGTAGAATAAGTCAACTGATATATCAGTGAGATGAAATAGAATGGAGTGAGTCTATGAGCGAAATGATTATTGGCATGTTGTTGATTTTGTCGTTCTTTTTTATGGTTTGGTATTGTGTCAAAGGACTTAATTTGATGGTTGGTTTAGCGATCATGGCGACGATTTGGATGGGATTGGCGCTGATTGGTAATTTTTTCTCACCGAATGCTGCAATGGAAGGACAGTCAGTCATTGATGTGTTGACCCATGTATATGCTACTGGTCCAGCGGAATATGCGAAATCGATTTTAGTGAATGTATTCTTTGGTGCGTTTTTTGGTCGAGTGTTGGTAGATAGTGGGATAGCGGCTACATTGATTCGAAAAGTCGTAGAGCTTGGCGGTGATAAACCGCGGATCACGATGAGCCTTTTGTGTCTTGTAACGTCAATTATTTTTATGTCGATGACCGGGATTGGTCCAGTGATTTCAATTGCCGTGATCGTTTTACCGATTTTGATGTCGTTAGGAATTACTGCACCTGTTGCTCTATTTGCATTCATGGGTTCGATCATGGCAGGGATCTTTGCAAATATTGTCAATTTCAAGCAATATCAAACAATCTATGCAGGTTTTAATTCTGCGGCTGAAAATTATACATACAATGATTACTTTCAAATCGGAATGATTGGCATGATCGTAAGTTTAGTAATCGTTCTACTTGTAGCTAATATATCAATGAACCCGAAGAAACGCTATGCAATGGCAGCTGAACTTCCACGAGAAGGTGGGGAAGCGCCAATGATTTCTTGGTTGGCAGTCGTTATACCTGTATTAGGAGTAGTGGTGTTAGAAATCCCGATCATTCTTGGTTTTATGTTGGCAGGGATCTGGGCGTTGCTATTTACAGGGAAATTACGTGGGGGATACAAGGAGATTTGTCGGCAATTCGCTAAATTATTTACAGATGGAGCAACAGATGTAGCACCGATGGTTGGCTTTTTGATGACTTTAGCGATGTTCAATAATTCGGCGGTATATGCTTCTTCTTATTTCTCTGCAATTTTGGGAGACTTTATTCCTCAGACACCTTTTGTGTTAGCACTTGCCTTTGCATTGTTGACGCCTCTGGGTTTTTTCCGTGGTCCGTTGAGTCTAGTCGGTTCGGGATCAGCAATTTTAGCAGTAGTTTTAGCCGTCAATCCGACGATGCCCGTGGCCTTCTTATTTCCACTATTTGCGACGACGACCATTGCGCCACAGCATTTAGATATCACTCAATCCTGGATCGCATGGGGATTAGGGTATACAAAAGTTTCCTCTCGTGAATTCATGAAAAAATCGATTCCGACAGGGTGGGCGATCGGTGTGATCGTCTGTATCTTGACGTTGATCCTTTATGGTAATTTTTGATAGGTATAGAAAGTAAAAATTTGGAGGATGCAAAATGAAGCGTGCAGTAAGAATGGGCATCGATGTAGGCGGTACCCATACAAAAGCAGTCGCAATCGACAATGCGACACATGAAATCATCGGTAAATCATCTGTTAAAACAACGCATCACCATCCAGAGGGTGTAGCTGCCGGGGTCGTACAATCGTTCCAAAATTGTTTGCAAGAAAATCAAATCAGCCCCGAGGATGTTGTTTTTGTCGCTCATTCCACAACTCAAGCAACGAATGCCTTGATTGAAGGAGATGTGGCAAAAGTAGGAGTGATCGGAATGGCAAAGGGCGGTTTCGAAGGGTTTCTGGCGAAAAGACAAACTCGGTTAGCCCCAATCGATTTAGGGAATAATCGAAAAATAGACATTGCAAATGTGTTCTTGCCAATCAAACAATTGACAAATGAACGAGTGTTAGAGACGATTGCTACACTGAAAAAAGAACAGGCGGAAGTTTTAGTTTCTTCCATGGCTTTTGGCGTAGATAATAGTGAACCAGAACAAGTCATCTATTCACTTGCTTCGGAACAAGGGATACCAACAACGATGGCTTCTGAAATCACAAAGCTTTATGGTTTGACGAGACGCACACGAACGGCAGCGATCAATGCCTCGATTTTGCCTAAAATGTTAGAAACAGCGACATCAACTGAACGTTCCGTTCGAACTGCCGGTGTCAATGTTTCTTTGATGATCATGCGTGGTGATGGTGGGGTAATGGAAATCGCTGAAATGAAGAAGCGACCAGTATTAACGATGCTTTCAGGTCCAGCTGCCTCTGTCATGGGTTCTTTGATGTATTTACGTGCCTCGAATGGTGTGTATTTTGAAGTCGGAGGGACAACGACCAATATTGGTGTTATCAGGAATGGGCGTCCAGCCATCGATTACTCAGTGGTCGGCGGTCATGCGACCTATATTTCATCGTTAGATGTTCGTGTCTTAGGTGTGGCCGGTGGTTCAATGGTTCGGGCAGATCGCACAGGGATCCTTGACGTGGGACCACGTTCTGCCCATATCGCTGGATTGGATTATGCTGTATTCACACCGATTGAAAAAATCGATCAACCGAAAATCGTTTTTTTCTCACCCATTGAGGGAGATCCGGCTGATTATGTCAAAGTGATTTTGGCAGACGGAAAAGAGGTCACTATTACCAACACATGTGCAGCGAATGTTCTTGGGCTTGTCCAAGAAGAACACTTTTCCTATGGTGATCCACAAGCCGCAAGAAAAGCCATGGAAGCTTTAGCAGCTTATTGTCAGACTTCTGTGGAAGATATCGCTGAGCAGATCATGGCAAAAGCTTATGCAAAAATCGAACCAGTGATTTTGGAACTGGCAGAAAAATATCAATTGGAAAAAGAGCAAATCTCCTTGGTTGGGGTAGGCGGTGGAGCAGCGTCCTTAATTACTTATTTTAGTCAGAAAATGGGTGTTAAGTATTCAATACCAGAAAATGCGGAAGTGATCTCATCTATCGGTGTGGCATTAGCGATGGTGAGAGATGTAGTGGAACGGATCATTCCTTCACCAAGCAAAGAAGATATTCGAGGATTGAAAAATGAAGCGATGAATAAAGCAATCGAATCTGGCGCTACACCAGAATCGATTGAAGTCCATGTTGAAATTGATCCACAGACGTCGAAAGTTACGGCAATTGCCACAGGTTCAACGGAAGTCAAAGCGACTGACTTAACAAAGCAGATCAGTGAAACAGAGGCGTTGACATTAGCTGCAGAAGATTTACGGATGTCCCTCAAAGATGTTCGTTTATTAGCGAATACTGACTACTTCTATGTGATTGGAGAAAATAACCCAGAGCATGTGATCGGTGCGTTACGGATCATCGATCAAAAAGGATTCATCAAAGTTCAAAGAGGGTATGCGAAATGTCTGAAAACCACAGCTGAACAGTATCTCGCCGCTGTCCAACAGTTATGGGAAGAACTTGCAGTCTATCAGACTGAACTGATTGCTCGACCAGAATTTTATCTATGTATCGGCGCGCGTGTCGCAGATTTTTCGGCGACAGAATTTGAACAATTACAACTCTTGATGGAGTTAGAAATCTCGATGTTAGATCCAGAGGAAGAAGTGATTGTGATTGCGGGGAATATCAAGCAAAAATAAACTAGATGAGTTGATTTTAAAATTGCTGACGATTTCTGATGAACAGTGGTGTGATTATCAATTTCAACGAGATCTTTTAGTAGGGAAATTCTCACTTTCTGAGCAACGAGCGTGGGGAGAACTGGCGAGACAATGTGGAGAAAGGTTAGCAGAAGTGATTTATCGAAAGTACCGTACAAGGAATATTCATGCGCTTTGTCGTACATTCGATGTCGCTATCTCCTATGGAGAAACAGCATGGCGGAATGATCGTTTGACACTCGCGACTTACGATGAAACAACGGGGATCTGTTTAATGACAGAACCAATTCAGAAATTTGAACAGGAAAAGATCACTGAGCTCCCACTGGAACAAGTTACTTCTTTGATTTTAGCGCATGAATTATATCATCATCTTGAAACACGCGATCCTACATTGTATACCCAACAGAAAACCCTAGAACTATGGCGATTTTTTGGGTATCGTCATCAGTCTAAGATCCGAGCATTGAGTGAGATTGCAGCGATGAGCTTTTCGAAGAAGTTGAATAACGTGGGCTTCTCACCATATGTGTTAGAAGTCGCTATGACTTGGCCATATGACTCCCGATTATGTGAGTATCTCGTCCAGTCATTTAAGTCGTTTTGAATAAGAAAAAAAGGCATAGCCCTTCCTGAAAGTTCGGGAGGCTACGCCTTTTTTCATTATACTTCAGAAGAGATTATTTCAAAATAACTCGGATAATGAAGGATCACTTGTTCTTGTTCCTCAATGATCATATGGAGGTGGAGGTTACAAAGAAAGCCCACTTCATCAAGTGCGTGTTCTTTCATGGCTCTCAATAAGATTTGATGTTCATCTAATACACGGCCCCAATCTAATTCAGAAATCGTCAAACGCAACCAACGGAAACGATCTAAGTGAGTGCTATAGCTTTCAAGCCAAGTCCATATTTCTTCTTTCCCCGCGACTTTGTAACACATTTGGTGAAAGGCTTTATCCAAAAGAAAGAAGGTTTTTTTGTCTTGTGCCAAGATGGCTTGATCCGTCTGTTCTAAAATCATCTCCAAGCGCTGATGCGCTTTATCGTTCATTTTAGCACTGCACTCTTGTAAAATCGGTTGCTCTAATTTTTCTCGCATGTAACGTGCCAAGTCTGCGGAACGTATGTCGATTTTTGAGATATATGTACCGGATTGAGGAATTGTTTTGATCAATTCCTGATTTCTAAGTTGGATCAATGCTTCTCGAATCGGCGTGCGTCCAATCGTTAGTTGTTCTTCTAAGATTCTGTCGGAAATCTTACTCCCGGGAGCTAATTCAGAATAGATGATTTGTTGTCTGATGGCTTCGTATGCTTGTTGTTGCAAATTGTTCCCCATAGAACACCCCTTTCAAAAAGTTATATCCAGTATAGCATATCCTTTACTGAGAACAGAATAAGGGGGAGGTAAGCAGATCAGCGAACAGAAACACAAAAATAGAGCCGCAAACGATTGGTTTGTCGACTCTTTTCAATACATATCCATAGTGCGAACATCTCATCCTTTCACGAAAGCAACAGTCAATCTGGGCGAACTTCCTGCAGTTGTTTGACACGACCACCGATTTGATTGGCAAAGGTTTCTGATTCTTTTTTGTCTTTGAAGACAAGCAAGGTTTCCGGGTTTTTTTCACGTGTGCGACAGCCAGTTTTATCAATATAACCGTGTAAGACTTTCACGACATACATTATAATCACCTGCTTTTTTTCTTTCCATTATACAAATCAGGGGTTAAAAGGCAAGAATAAACACTTATTTTTTCTTTTATTTCATTTCTGTTGCAGAATCAGGGTCTGTGTCGATGTTTGCATAAGTTTTAAACAGACTATCCAAGCTAGGATTTACACGGCCTAGTTTGACTAAACGTTGATTTTCTGCAAGCAAGAAACAGTGTTGGCTTGTACCGGTCGTCCGTAAACGCTGATCTTCTGTGTCGTAGATCTCATAACGGAAATTCAAGCGTGTACCTGTATAGCTTTCGATAATTGGTTGGATCAAGATTTTGTCCCCATAACGGATCATCTCTTTGTATTCGCAACTTACGCCTAGTACAGGGATGATGATGCCTTGTTCCTCGATTTTCTTGTAACTAAAATCTAAATGTTCTAACAACGCAACACGTGCTTCTTCGAACCAGCGGATATAGTTGCTGTGGTGAATGATACCCATTTGATCGGTTTCGTAATAAAAAGGCTCTCTAAGGTAGCCGGTATATTTTTCCATTGTGACGCTCCTTCTTATCTTTGACTAAAATAATGCATCCATTTTGGGATGTACTGACTGATTTGAGTCGGTAAAACGACATACTGCTCTTTTGCTAATTGGTCGCCGATAATGCTATGCAAATAGACAGCGGCACTGATCGTTTGGTCATTTTTTGGAAACTGAGCTAAAAAACCAGCAATCATGCCAGCTAACGTATCCCCCATACCACCTGTTGCCATAGCTGGTGAACCTGCTGTATTGTAATAGATGCCATTTTGCCCATAGATCGTTGTTTGATGACTTTTTAAAACCAGGGATGCCCCTAATTCTTGTTGTTTCTGCTGATTGTTCTCTTCAGATTGCTCATCTAAACGCAATCCACTGACGCGTTGCCATTCCATTTGATGGGGTGTGAGAACGGTATGCTCTGGATAAGGAAGCTCCAGCGAATGCCTAGCCAACAATGTCAGGGCAGAACCATCAATGACTAACCATTGTTTTTCTGTTTGTTTTGTTAGGACAAATTGCAGAAGTTCAAGGCTTTGTTGGTCGGTTCCTAATCCCGGACCAATCAGTAAGACATCGGCATCTTCAAAAGCCGAATGCCATGTTTCTTTATTTGTCCAATCCCCTACCATTGCCTCTGGTAAATGACTATGGACGGCCACGTGATTATTAGGATCTGTTACAACAGTTGTCAAGCCAGCGCCACTATGGACAGCTGCTAAAGCGCTCATGATGATCGCACCACCGAATTGCTCGTTTCCGCCAATCAACAGGACTTTACCAAATGTACCTTTATGAGATTCGATGGGGCGAGGAGTAATCACTTGTTGGAGTAATCGTTCATTTAATTCCATGGGAAAGCCTCCTTTTTTTCATTATAGCTTATAATATTTATGGAAAAAACTGTTTCGTTTATTCGTTGTCTGATTTTTTAAACAATTTGTCTGATTTATGTTATGATGAACTCGTAGACTGAATGAGTGGAGGAGTAACTTTATGACAATCAATTGGCAAAAAGAAGTCGAAGCACGTAAAGAAGACTTGCTTGAAGACTTAAAAAATCTTTTACGCGTAAGCAGTGAACGTGATGATTCAAAAGCAACTGCAGATGCACCATTTGGACCTGGGCCTCGTGACGCATTGAAACACATGCTTGCTTATGGTGAACGTGATGGCTTCGTTGTAAAAAACGTGGACAATTACGCAGGACACATCGATTTAGGTGAAGGAGACGAAACCTTAGGGATTTTTGGGCATATGGATGTTGTGCCTGCTGGCGATGGTTGGGATACTGATCCTTACGAACCAGTGATCAAAGACGGAAAAATCTTTGCTCGTGGGTCAAGTGATGACAAAGGTCCAAGTATGGCTGCCTATTATGCGATGAAAATCATCAAAGACCTAGATTTAGAATTATCGAAAAAAGTTCGCTTTGTCGTAGGTAGTGATGAAGAAAGTGGTTGGGCAGATATGGCTTACTACTTTGAACATGAAGAAGAACCTGATTTCGGTTTCTCACCAGATGCGGAATTCCCGATCATCAACGGAGAAAAAGGCAATGTTTCTTTCGCATTCCGTTTTAAAGGCGATAATGCCGGCGACTATGTATTGAAATCATTTACGTCAGGTTTACGTGAAAACATGGTGCCAGGAACAGCGACTGCAAAAATTGAAGTACCAAGCGCAGATGCAGCAGTTGCATTAGAAAAGGCATTTTATGAATTTATTGAAGCAAACCCAATCAATGGTTCGATTGAAGCAGAACATACATTTGTTACGATCAACGTAGTCGGAAAAGGGGCACATGGCGCAAGCCCACAATCTGGGATCAATGCCGGCTCTTTCTTAGCGAGCTTCCTTGATAATTATGAATTTATTGGTGCAGCTAAACAATTCATCCATGTGGCAGCTACTTACGTCCATGAAGACTTTTATGGTGAGAAATTAGGCGTTGCCCACGAAGACGAAAAAATGGGTAAACTAACAATGAACGCTGGGTTGTTTGCGTTTAAAGAAAATGGTTCAGAAGACGATAACTATATCAACATGAACTTCCGTTTTCCTAAAGGCACAACCACAGATGAATTAGAAAGCAAACTGAACAAAACAGTAGCAGACGAAGGTGCCTCAGTTACTCGTGGTGCCCGTGTAATGGAACCACATTATGTACCAATGGATGATCCGTTGGTTGAAACATTATTACAAGTCTACGAAGATCATACCGGCGAAAAAGGCTATGAGCAAATCATCGGTGGTGGCACATATGGACGCTTATTAAAACGCGGTGTGGCGTATGGCGCAATGTTCCCAGGCTACACAGATACGATGCACCAAGCAAATGAATTTATGAGTCTAGATGACTTGTTCCGTGCGACAGCGATTTATGCGGATGCTATCTATCGTTTGGCGAAGTAAATCATCTTTATTCGTACTTCAACATTCATTGCAAAAGTCAGAAATAGTTGTATGCCTAGCTTAGATATAACATGATAAAATCAATAGGTAACAAATGACAAAGACTTGAGTGACACCTGGCCTTCAGAGAATTGGGCTTCTCTGAAGGCTTTTTTTGGATTCCGAAAAGCGGATATGTTAGTAAATGAATAAACATCTGACTGACTAGTCATTTATTTATTAGTTATAGTTGTAAAGGTTGTTTACATTTGCTTGTTAATCTAATATTATAATAAGTGTATACAAATTTTGGAGGTGAAATGAATATGCCTAAATACATCGAAATCGCTCGTTCTTTGAAAAATAAGATTATCGAGGGTGAATTTAAAGAAGGCGAGCTATTACCAAACCAAGAAGCATTGGCAAAAACCTATCATACGAGTCGAGTAACTGTCAGAAAAGCGATACAGTTATTGATTGATGAATCTTTACTTTACACGAGACGGGGATCAGGGACATATGTTAGGAGCAATATAAAAAAGGACAATGAGAGTGTGACCCAGATCAATAGCGTATTTGGGACTTCTGCTCAAGAAGGGACGGCGGTGACCAGTAAAATCATCCGCTTTGATGTGCGTTTTCCCACTTCTTATGAGTCTGAAGAATTGAAAATAAAGGCGACTGATCCGGTCTATGATATTAAACGAGTGAGATATGTCGATGAAGAGGCGAGAAGTATAGAGACATCTATCATGCCTCTTAAGTACATCAAAGATTTGGATGAAGAGATTTTAAAGGGGTCTATCTATAACTATATCAGAGAAGAGTTAGGTTATGTGGTCAGTGCGGCCCGTCGAGTGATCATTGCTTCAAAAGCAAATCATTTAGACAGTGAAGAGTTTGAGATCGAGGTAGGCGACCCGATTTTGGAAACCAATCAGATCGTCTTTTTTGATGATGGTACGCCGTTTGATCTATCTAAGACAAGATATCCCTATACGTCAGGGAAAATAGTAGCAGATATCAATTAGATAATAATACTTAAAAGACTGTGCTTGTCACGATCAAGTGTGGTCTTTTTTTCTTTCTTTTGAAAATAAGTATACACTAATTTTAATTTTGTGTTTACAAAAACGCTTACAGGTGATATTCTGTATTAGAAATTGATATACAACTATAGACAATTCAGGAGGCATAAATAAATGGATGAGAAAAAAAGGGAAGCTTTGATGGGGAAATTTGTTTTAACAGCTCAAAAAATCGGCAATCAAGTTTATTTAAGAACACTACGTGATTCATTTGCTACTATCATGCCTTTATTCATTTTAGCAGGTATTGCTATTTTAATTAATTCGGTAGTGTTAGATCCGTCAGGTTGGTTCCAAAATATGATCAGCGCGGACACAATGGCATCTTGGCAAAACTGGGGATCGATCATTACGAACTCGACCCTTAATATCACTGGGATTATTCTTGTGATCACCATTGGCTATTTCTTGTCAAAAAATAGAGAGTATGATAATCCAATTGGCGTCGTGATCGCTGTTGTTCCAGCATTTTTGACGTTGCTTCCAACAATGATCGAGACAACGCCGATCAATGGGGAAACGGCTGTGGAAATCAGTGGGGTCATCAGTTACGGGAATATTGGTTCAAAAGGAGTCTTTGCTGCCATCATTACTGGATTATTGGCAACAGAGCTATACATTCGTCTGACACGTTCTAAAAAATTGCAAGTCAACTTAGGAGATAGTGTTCCGCCAGCGGTAGGAAAATCTTTTAACACGATGTTTCCATTGATCATTGTCGTTTCATTGTTTGCCTTTGCTTCATTTTTGATCCAACTAACAGGAAATGATTTTATGAGAATCATCGAGCAATTCATCCAAGAACCGTTACGTGGTGTAGGTACGTCATTTATTGGTTACTTATTTTTAGTTTGCTTTGGCAACTTACTATTTTCTTTCGGTATTCACCAATCTGTCATCACAGGTCCGATCTTAGATCCATTGTTGATGGTAAATATGAATGAGAATATGGCAGCTACTGCGAATGGAGAAGCTGCTCCTCACATCATTAACTCAGCGTTTCACCAAGTATATGGCGCTTTGATGGGTGGAACGGGTTCGACGATTGCTTTAGTGATAGCAATATTGATTTTTAGTCGCTATCAAGCATATAAAGATTTATCTAAGTTGGCGTTAGGCCCTAATATTTTCAACATCAATGAACCTGTGATTTTTGGATTACCGATCGTCTTCAACTTACCGATGATCATTCCTTTTGTATTGTCACCGATCATAGGTACGACCATTGGCTATTTAGCAACATCGATGCAGCTAGTCAATCGCTGTGTGGTGCCAATTCCTTGGACGACACCACCGTTTTTAAGTGGCTTTTTAGCAACAGCAGGTGATTGGCGAGCAATTGTTGTTCAAGCAGTCATTATCGTCGCGTTAGTCTTCTTCTATCTGCCATTCTTAAAAATCAGTGAACGGGTTGCTCGTACAAATGCTGAGACGAGTCTTTCTTAAACGATTGCTAAAGGAAATTGACAAATTATAAATAGAACGATGATTGGAATGATAAGA
Source organism: Enterococcus sp. DIV0806c (assembly GCF_051710905.1). Classification (NCBI taxonomy): domain Bacteria; kingdom Bacillati; phylum Bacillota; class Bacilli; order Lactobacillales; family Enterococcaceae; genus Enterococcus; species Enterococcus sp. DIV0806c. Next base: position 285,135 of record NZ_JBIOLO010000001.1, read on the forward strand.
TGGTAAAGGAAAAATTTTTCTGGGGAGATTCCTCCTCAAGTATGCAAACTGAAGGTGCTTGGAACGAAGGTGGAAAAGGGTTGTCTGTTTATGACGTTCGTGAAGCCACTGAAACTACCTCAGATTGGAAACATGGGATTGATCGCTATCATAGATATGAAGAAGATCTTGATTTGATGCAAGAAATGGGCATGAACTTTTATCGTTTCCAAACTTCTTGGTCGCGTGTCAATCCAACAGGTGATGGGGCATTCAATGAAGAAGGACTCTTATTTTATGATCGTTATATCGATGCGATGTTAGAACGGAATATTGAACCGATGCTATGTCTCTATCATTTTGATATGCCGCTTCATCTTGCGCAGAATTACGATGGATTTATGAGTAAACATGTCGTAGATGCTTTTGTGGAATACGGAAAAAAAATGGTAGATCGCTACAAGAACAAAGTCAAATATTGGGTAACTTTCAATGAACAAAATTTGTATTCAACACCGTTGGCACTATTATATGGAGGAACATTGAATACGGAAGATACAGCGGATAATATTCATCAAATTGCGCATAATATCATGGTCGCACATGCCAAAATCGCCAACTACATCCATGAAACGACAGATGGGCAAATTGGTGGGATGTTAGCCTATTCTAATATGTACCCTGCGACTAATCATCCCAAAGATATATTGGTTGCGAGAGAATGGGATGAATTTATCAACCAGAATCTTTTGGATGCCTTTTGTGGACGTGGTTATTCGAAGCAAGTTTTGGCGTTTGAAAAACAGCATTTGAACGTAGATATGACAGAGGAAGAACTTGCTGAGATTGGAAAAGTAACAAGCGATTATTTAGCCTTCAGTTACTATTGTACCGGAAGTATCAGCCATAAAAACATTCCAGTAGATATTGCGCCAAATTATTATTTGACTTATGGTGAAGTGGAAAATCCATTTGTTTCAATGAATGAGTGGAATCTAGGAATTGATCCTCTTGGCTTTAGAGATATCATCAACAAGATGTATCAAAAATACAATCTACCGATTTTCCCTGTTGAAAATGGGATAGGCACGCAAGAAACATGGGATGGCAATACACCTATTCAAGACGACTACCGCATTTATTACCATGAACAACATATTAAAGCAATGCAAGATGCAATGAGCATTGACGGCTGTGAAGTACTAGGTTATCTTGGCTGGGGATTAATTGATCTACCTAGCTCAAAAGGTGATATGGAAAAAAGATACGGGATGGTTTACGTTAATAGAGGAAATCATGATCTGCGTGATATGAAACGCGTACCTAAAAAAAGCTTCTATTGGTTCAAAGATTTTCTTGAAAAAGAGCAAGGCTGATAGAATGAGTAATTAATAGCAAAAAAGCTGCATGTATTCGCTGGATCAAGTGAATGTATGTCGCTTTTTGTACGTTCTTATTCGTTTTGGGTTAAGTGATAAATCAACCATACAGTTGGTTGACTGAATGTTTATAAGCGACTACCAACAGTAATGTTTCTCTTTATCGTTTGGAGGAAATACTTTTTTTATTTTCAAAAAAATTCGTTCATTCTGTCGACATTTATTCAGTAAAATAATTACTAAAGGGGGAATTACGATGGAACACGAAACACTAGAAAGTCTTAAAGAAAGAAAAGCGCGAATTTTAGCAACAGTCAAAGAGCAAGCATTAAATGAAGTCGACAGAAATAAAGAAGTAACGAAAGATAGTAAAGAAGTATTACACAGAGATGATTCTCAGGCTGTGGGGCAAAGCGAAAAAAATAAAGAGAGATAAATTTTCAAAAATCCAGAATATGAATAGAAGATACTTGAACGTCTCACCATCCTGTTCGATTGATGCGACTTTCTAGATTTTCATGGTTACAGTGAATCTTAAAAACCAAGCTTTTTCAAAAGAAAGGAGAGCATGATGAAAGAAAAAGATCTAGATAAGTTAAAAGAGAAAAGAAGACAAGAAATCGAAGGTATCAAACAGCGCTCTTTTGCAGAAATCAGTAAAATCAAAGTGAATAATATGAAAAAACTAAAAGTAGACAAAATGGACTTTAAAGAAAAAAGAGCGAATCATCAAAAAAATGAAGGACGTGTACTATAAAATTTTTATTTTATTAGGAAGAGTTTTACAGAAGACGTCAACACAAAGAGCTTACACACCCAAAATTTGAAGTATTTTGGGTGTGTAAGCTCTTTGTGTTGATCGTAAGTTTAAGATAAGACAGCTGTTGCTAGCGCTTGTTGTACAGCGATGATATTCTTATCTTTTCTAAATTGTAAAGACTCTGCGGGTAGTTCTGCGCTAGAGATCCAAATTTTCAATTCGGCATCTAAATCAAAATGCCCACTTGTTTCAATCGAAAAACGTGAAATCGAGCGGTAAGGGATCGATTTATATTCGCTTTTTTTACCGGTCATTCCTTGTTTATCGACGATAATCATCCGACGGTCGGTGAAAATGATCAAATCACGCACTAATTTGAACGCTAACTCTACCTGTTCCATTGGAATCAGGATTTCTTGAACCTCTCTTGTGATATTGGTTGTATCTTTTTGGATAGCATTTCCCATCAAGCCATCAAATAGCCCCATAAAAACACTCCTTTAGTCGTAGGATAAAATCATTGTAGTACTCTATCTCATTTCTATCTCATTGTAACAAAGCTTTTGAATGAACGAGCAATTTATTCTTCAAAAGAATAAAAAAATTGAATTTGTAAGGCTGAGTCGGACAAATTCATCTTAAACAGATGGTTTGAGCTTTGACTTTATTAATGTTACGGTTGTTATGTAATTAAGAATAGAGGAGGCAAACTATGGGGAAATATGATTTACCGCAAGTAGAAACTCATCTTTATATTAATGGCAAATGGCTTGAAGGCTCTGAAGGAACAGTTGATGTCGTCAATCCAGCTACTGGTGAAACGTTAGCAAGCGTTCAACAAGGTGGCGAAAAAGAGACAAAAGAAGCCATTGAAGCTGCCAACAAGGCATTCGAAGGTTGGTCAAGAACGGCACCAAGCGAACGAGCAAAATTAATGAATAAAATGGCTGATCTAGTAGAAGAAGACAGCGAACGTTTAGCAAAAATCATGACGATGGAGCAAGGGAAACCGCTTGCTCAAGCGACGGCAGAAATCCAAACAAATGTCGAAAACCTTCGCTGGAATGCAGCGCAAGGCCAACGAATCATGGGAGAAATCATTCCTTCACCTGAAGGGAAACAATGGCAAGCACGTAAACAACCAGTAGGTGTCGTCGGCGCCATCACACCATGGAACTTTCCATCCAACATGATCATTCGTAAAATCTCGCCGGCAATCGCCGCAGGCTGTACGGTGATCTTAAAACCAGCAAAATCAACACCTCTATCAGCACTTGCGCTGATGGAACTATTCCACAAAGCTGGCTTTCCAGATGGCGTCGTAAATATCGTCATGGGGGACTCCTCAACTATTGGAAAGATTTTGTCTGAATCGGATGATATCAAAAAAATCACATTCACAGGTTCAACAGAAGTTGGACAAATTCTAAATGAACAAGCAGCACCTACCTTGAAAAAAGTTTCTATGGAGCTAGGTGGACATGCGCCATTTATTATTTTTCCAGATGCCGATGTAGAATTAGCAGTCGATACATTGATCAAAACGAAATTTATCAACAATGGACAAGTATGTACGTCACCAAATCGAATTTTTATCCATAAAGAAATCAAAGAACAAGCAACAAAATTGATTGTGGAAAAAATCAGAGAAGTGACTGTTGGAAATGGGTTAGACGATCCAACTACGGGGCCATTGATCAATGAAGAAGGCGTAAAAAAAGTTGAAGAACAATTAAAAGATGCAGTAGCTAAAGGAGCAGAAATCTTGGCTGGTGGTCATCGTCTGACGGACGGAGAGTATGCAAATGGCTTCTTCTTTGAACCGACAGTATTAGATGGCGTGAAAAAGGAAATGGATATTTTCTACAATGAAACATTTGGACCAGTGATCCCAATCATTACATTTGAAGACGAAGAACAAGTAATCAAAGATGCCAATGATACGATTTTTGGTTTAGCATCATATTTCTTTGCGACGAATATCCATACGATCAACAATGTAAGCAATAAATTGCAATATGGCATGGTCGGTGTCAATGATACGACGATCTCAAATTCTGCGACACCATTTGGGGGAGTCAAACATTCAGGGTTTGGCCGTGAGAACGGAACTTTTGGGGTAGAGGAATATGTCGAAGTGAAGTTTGTGACGATTGCATCAGAGAAATAAATGATAAGATAAAAAGAAGAGGATGATTGCATAAAATCATCTCTCTTCTTTTTTATTTTGGTGATACTCATGATAAACATGATAGAGGTTCAGTTCGTACTCTTTCTTTGCATTTGTAACGACCGTATCTAAAATCATACCAGTAACTAGTGAAAGTAAAGCTAGGATCATCAATCCTGTACTTAATATGGCTGAAGGGACTTTAGTAATAAAGCTCGTCAACATAAACTCCCGAATGACAGGAATCCCAGTGAACAGACCAGCTAAAAAGAAAATGACTGTCCAGATATTGAAAAATAGGATAGGTTTATAATCTTTACACATTTTAATAATCATCATAATGACTTTGAAGCCATCAGAAAAGGTATTCAATTTTGATTCGCTACCTTCTGGGCGATCACGGTAATCAATAGGGAGCTCAACTAATTTGAATTTTTTATCTAAGGCATGAATGGTCAATTCCGTTTCGATTTGGAATCCCGCACTCATGATCGGAAAACTTTTGACAAAAATACGATTAAATCCTCGATAGCCAGTCATCACGTCTCTTATTTTTGTTTTATATAAACGAGTGATCGTATTTTTAACTAAATTATTGCCAAAATCATGGAAGGCGCGTTTATTTTCTTCAAAGTAAGTGCCATTAGAAAGACGGTCGCCAATAACCATATCCGCTTCGCCAGAACGTAATTTTTCTAAAAGTCCATGTACGGCTTCGGCTGGATATGTATCATCTCCGTCTACCATCAAATAATAATCAGCATCAATGTCAAAAAACATTTGACGTATGACATTTCCTTTACCTTGACGAGGTTCTTTTTTTACAATAGCACCCGCTGCAACTGCTAAGTCGTAGGTGTTGTCCGTTGAGTTATTGTCGTATACATAAATATCTGCTTCTGGTAATTCTCGTTTAAAGTCGGCAATGACTGTAGGAATCGTTGCTTCTTCATTATAACAAGGAATCAGGACAGCAATTTTTTCTGTGTGATTCATTTTTCACTCTCCTAAATAAATTGAAAAAGTTTAAACTAAGCATAACCTATCATGTACGTTTATACCAGTTTTTATGCAAAAAAAGAAGCTCTTATCCATAGGAAAGCCTATTTCTAAGAGAATCTTTTAAAAATGAAATCAAGCATCTGTTCCTTTTTTTCTAGAAATATCTAAAACAGTACCAGTATAGGCATCTGCTAAAAATTCATAATAGACGACTTCACCATCTTCTATGCGAGAAATCCCACCACGATAAGCTTTTGAATGAATTGCAAATTTACGTGTCGGTTCTTTCTCAAAAGAGATCCAGGAGCCTTCAATCGAGCCTTCATCTAAAAACGCTTCTTTGATGGTAGCTAAGACTTCATCAGCGGACATCGTTTTGTTGCGATTGTACCATAGTGCAGTTGCCACGCCACTTAATAATCCTAAACCAAGTCCGACAGCTAAACCACCTTTGAAATAGGCCTGTTCACTTTCTTCATACATGCTGCTTGCCCTCCTTTACACTTTCACAAGTTTCTTTGGCTTTATTTTACCACACTATCTGATTTTCTTTGAAATAAATAACCGTTTTGAAATAAAATACGGTATAATAATCACGATAGATTTGTCCAGATACTATTTTTTAAGACAAATCAAAGCTGAGATTGAAAGGAGACAAGTCTGAATTATAGACGATCATTATTATGGATGAAAAAACATTTCAACGTATTAAAGAATTAACAGAATTACAAGGAACAAGCGGTTTTGAACAAGACATCCGCGCGTACATGGAACAACACATGGAGCCACTAGTTGATGAATTACAATTAGATGGATTAGGTGGGATCTTTGGATTGCGCCATCACCAAGAAGCGGATGCCCCTCGTGTCATGGTGGCAGCACACATGGACGAAGTTGGTTTTATGTTGACACAAATCCAAGATAACGGATTGTTCAAAGTGGTTCCGCTAGGCGGTTGGAATCCTTATGTAGTATCGGCTCAACGCTTTACATTGAAGACATCAACAGGGAAAAATTACCCATGTATTTCTTCTTCTGTTCCACCACATTTATTACGTGGTACAAGCGGTCAAAAGTCAGTCGAAGTAACAGATATTTTATTTGATGCTGGTTTTGAATCAAAAGAAGAAGCAATGAGTTTTGGTGTCCTACCAGGAGATACGATCGTACCTTTTGCAGAAACGATCAAAACAGCAAACGGCAAAAATATCATCAGTAAATCATGGGACAACCGTTACGGTTGTACGATGGTCTTGGAAGCATTAGAAGCCCTAGAAAAAGAAACATTAGGTCATACGCTGATCGCCGGCGCCAACGTCCAAGAAGAAGTTGGTTTACGCGGATCAAAAGCTTCAGTGAACAAATTCAAACCTGATCTATTCTTTGCGGTAGACTGCTCTGCAGCAGATGATACAGTAACTAAAAAAGGCACATTTGGTCATCTAGGAGAAGGCACCTTGATGCGTATCCAAGATCCAGGATTGATCATGTTGCCACGTTTACGTGAATATTTACTAGATATTGCTGAAACAAACAATATTCCTTATCAATACTTTGTATCAAAAGGCGGTACCGACGCGGGTGCTGCTCATACACAAAATGAAGGAATCCCAAGTACCGTTATCGGTGTCGTTGGACGCTATATCCATACGCATCAAACGATGTTTAGTATCCGTGACTTTGAAGCAGCCAGAGAAATGTTGATCCAAACATTGAAGGGCTTAGATAAATCAACGGTGAATACGATCGTTTACGGAAAATAAGTAATCAACGAGTAAAGGCTATCCGCTTTTGCTCGTTTTTTATTTTTTAGATATAGTTTGGTCAGTTTTTTGTAAAGGTGTATAATTTAAGTAGAACATAGAATAAGAAAGAAGTGTGAACCTATGATTACTCCTAAAAGTCTTGAAGAAGTAGCCGGTTATGTTGAAAAAGGCAATCATATCTTTTTCTTTACTGCCGATTGGTGTGGCGATTGTCGCTTCATCAAACCACAAATGCCAGAAATCGAACGTCATTTTTCAGAGTGGACATTTGTCGAAATGGATCGAGATGCGTACATCGATTTAGCAGCAGAATGGAATATTTTCGGTATTCCAAGTTTCATTGTCATCAAAGATGGGAAAGAATTAGGTCGTCTGGTCAATAAAGATCGTAAAACAAAAGAAGAAATCGAACAATTTTTAACAAAAACGATTCAGCAGTGAGAAACGAGAGGAGTGGGAAAAATGGAACAAGCATATAAGAAAATATTAGTTGGAATTGACGGAAGCGAGCAAGCGTTTGCTGCATTCAAAAAAGCTGTCGAGGTGGCTCGTAGAAATGAAGGCACAGTGTACGTGACGAATGTGATCGACCAACAATTTTATCAATTTATGGGGTATACGCCTATTGACCAATCCTTGATCGATCAACAGACTGAATCAGCAAAACAATTGATTGAAGAATGTAAAAATTACGGAAAATCCGTTGACTACCAAAAAATAGAAGGTATTGTGGCTTATGGTTCGGTCAGAGAATCTATGGCAGTAAAACTACCAAAGAAATATCAAATCGACTTGATCATGATCGGTCAATCAGGTTTGAATGCCGTTGAACGCTTTATGACTGGGAGTGTGGCAAGCTATGTGATTCGACAAGCTCCGTGTGATGTCTTAGTCGTTTCAGAACCAAGAGAAGCCTAGTTTTTGATTCAATAGGCAGATCCTTGAACAAAAAAGACGAGGAAACGAAAGATGGTGCATTTCGTTTCCTCGTCTTTTTTTGTGATCCGTGCTTTCTTTTTATTCCGGCAAGTTTTTCTAAGAGAATTTATCATGCAAGAACTTCCTTTTTTTGTTAAGATAATACAAGAGAGTTTGGTGCTGATCGATCTACTCAGTTGCCATAAATCAAAAACAACTTCAACAAATGATATTGGAGGAAACAAAATGATTTTTGCTTATAATCGCGCACATGTGGGCGACACATTAATGGTGATCATAGCCGACGATAAAGGCACGGAAAACACTGTTAGTCGTAAATGGAATGTTGCGCAAATCAAAGATGAATCTGGTCAAATCGTTGCATGGAACTTTTTCCATATCTCAGATCATCTAACAATTGAAGGCAATGGCCAAGTAACAATCTCAGAAGAACAACTAGCTGAATTGAACCGTTTGATCAAAGAAGCTGGCTTTGAAGAAACATTGGAAAAAGACAACCAACCGAAAATCGTTGTTGGTTACGTCAAAACTTGTGAACCTCATCCAGATTCTGATCATTTATCTGTAACTGAAACAGAAGTAGATGGTGGTGAAGTTTTACAAATCGTTTGTGGCGCACCGAATATTGAAGCAGGTCAAAAAGTAGTCGTTGCTAAACCTGGTGCAATGATGCCAGACGGTATGATGATTTGGCCTGGAGAATTAAGAGGGGTCAAAAGTGACGGAATGATTTGCTCTGCAAAGGAACTTCACGTACCTAACGCCCCAGAGAAAAAAGGCATCTTAGTTTTACCTGAAGATGCGATAGTTGGCGAAGCATTCAAAAACTAGCATGAATAAAAAAACGACTACCTCCATTGGTTGGCTCCCCGTCAAGTGGACATGGAAATATAATAAAATTTTTAGAGAGCTGTTTGCTAACTTTGTGGCAAACAGTTCTTTTGATTTTCATTGTTTAAACCTGATTGGTGTATTTCTTAGATGTGAGAAACAAAGGACATTTCACACATCTAAGAAATACGATTATTACGCTGCCATTAAAAGCTGTTGGTGAACTTGTAATGGAGTTTTAGATTTCAAGCATCGTTGATAACGGCCATTGTTATAGTAGTTGATGTAATCTTCGATCATCGATACGAGATCTTCGCGACTTGTAAATTTACGACGATAGTATTTTTCACGTTTCAATGTTCCCCAGAACCCTTCCATTGGCCCATTATCAATACAATGGGCAACACGAGACATGCTTTGTTTCATCCCTTGATTTTTGATTTTAGTTCTCATGTTTTTACTGGTGTACTGAAACCCTCGATCGCTATGTAATAGCGGATGAGCCTTAGGCTCAAGTCGAATCGCTTCGTCAAAGGTATCAAAAACCAACTTATTATCATTTCTATCGCTAATGATAAAAGAGACAATACGTCGATCTGCTAAGTCTAGAATGGCACTAAGGTAAATTTTCTTTACTTGGTTTTCTAGAGTGTACTTGAATTCACTGACATCAGTTAGCCATTTTTCATTTGGTTTATCTGCATGGAAATCTCTATTTAGATAGTTCTTGGCAATATGATAAGGATTATTGAAAGCTTTAGTAATTCCGTTTGGATGGTGTTTGACGGTAGATTTAATTTGAAGATTACGACAAATACGTAAGACTCTTTTGTCATTGACATGCAAACCAAAATCTTGAACCAAGTCGTCTCGGATTCTCCGATACCCCTTGTCATTATCTGCTTCATAGATGTATCTTACTAGGTCTGCCAAGTGTTCGTTAAAGATAGTTTGAGCTGATTTTGGTTGCTTTAACCAACGGTAATACGCTGATCTGGAGACGTTAAAAAAATCACACATTAATTTTATCGAATAATTTTTGAGATCGTGGAGTTCCTTAATTGCTTGGTATTCAAAGATATGACGGTTGAGGTCTAGTCCCACTTCCTTTCTAACTCCCTTACTTTTTTTAAGAGGTCATTTTCCATTTCTAATCGTTTGATTTTGCGTTCTTGTTCAGCCAGTCGATCACGCATTTCTTCTTCAGGTGTCCGACTGGGTTCTGTTCCAGCTCGATGTCCTCGGCGATCTTTTAGGCCGGCTTCGCCCATTTCTTCAAATTTTAGTACCCAATTACGTACCTGTTGGTACGATACCTGGTACTTGATAGCCGTTTTTCCATAGTTATGATCATGCACAATACAATAGTGGACAATTTCCACCCGTTCTTTGAAGGTTGTTTTTCTTGATTGACTCATTTGACTTCCACCGCTTCCTGTTTTGAAGTTTCTATGAGTATTATATATCTTTATCCAATCTCGTAGTTGTTTAGACTGTCTTAGTCCATATTTCTTAGTAATTTCCGACAGACTCCCCAAACCATTTAGGTAATCATTTACAGCCTGAATCTTTGTTTCAATCGTATAATGTGTATTCTTCCGTCTTGCTAATAAGCCAGTAGGTCCCCCATTCTCATAAAGCATAATCCAGTTTTTTAAAGCAGCCCAACTAATGCCTGCAGTGCGAGCTAAGCTGATAATACTGGCTTCACCATTCAAATAGCGCTCTACTAGTTCAACTCGTTTTTCTGGAGTGAGTTTCATCTTTCTTTTTGGCATACAAAATACCCCCTACACAGGACTTTTATATTTCAGTGTCCTATATAGGGGGAGCATATCACATTGAGGTAGCCGTTTTTTTATTAATTATTTGAGCCATTGGAACTATTTGAATTTCCTTGATTTAATGCAGTATTATCAATTGTCAATTTGATATCTACAGTTTTTTCTTCTTCGCCACGGTAATAAGTGATCTTCACAGTGTCACCAACTTTTTTACCATAAAGCACAGACTGTAATTCAACACCAGATGAGACTTCTGTATCATCGATTTTTGTGATGACATCATATTGTTCTAAGCCAGCTTTTTCCGCAGGCGTTGCTGGTTGAACCGAACGAATGATCACGCCATTTGTTACAGAAGATGGTAATTTCAAGATCTGTTCCTGTTGTTGTGTAGAAACGGCGGAAAGATCGGTCATTGTGATACCCAGTGCAGGGCGTGTTACTTTTCCATCTTTTTCAAGTTGATTGATGATATTTACGACATCATTACTTGGAATCGCAAAGCCCATTCCTTCAACACTTACACTTGAAGAATCAGAAGTCGATGCAATTTTACTTGAATTGATACCAATAACTTGGCCTTCGATATTAACTAGTGGACCACCAGAGTTCCCTGGGTTGATCGCTGCATCTGTTTGGATCGCATTGATATTCACTGTCTCATTAGATTCATTTGTACTTGTCACTTGACGATTCAAGGAAGAAACAATTCCTGATGTCACCGAGTTTGCGTATTGAGAACCTAGAGGAGAACCAATCGCAATCGCAGGTTCGCCGACTTTCAATGAAGCAGAGTCGCCAAATGAAGCAACAGTATCGACTTTGTCAGCACTGATTTTTAAAACAGCTAAATCAGTATAAGCATCTGTACCGACTAATTCTGCTTTCACTTTTGTTCCATCTTTTAGTAAAACTTCTAGTCCTTGTTGTCCATCGACAACGTGATTATTCGTCACGATATAAGCGGAATCGCCCTCTTTTTTATAAATCACACCGCTACCTTCACTGTAAGCTTGCAATTCGCCATCTTCGCCACTACTTTCTTGTTGTTGGCCAAATAATGAACCAAACGGGTCAGATGATGAACTTTGTTTTTGTAGGTTGATAACAGAAACAACTGCTCCTTGCACTTTATCTACTGCAGAAGTGATATCTGAATCTACATTGACTTTTACATTTTCGACAACTGTTTCGCCTGATGCATTTTGTGTCCCACTGCTAGAAGAAGTCGTTACTGAGTTACCACCTCCAGTTGCTGCATAAAAAATACCGAAAGTCAGTAATCCGCCAATCACGCCACCAACTACGCCAAGACCTAGCTTTCGCCAAATGCCATTAGATTTTCTTTTTTTCATTTTTGGTGTCACATCTCTTCTGTCCATGTGATCTGCCTCCATTTATTATTTTCTTGATAAGTTAAGTATAGACTTATTTACTAAATTTAGTCTACTTCCAGACTGTGAACTTTTTATGAAAAACATTAGGAAAAATAATTGTTTTCAGATGAAAAAATAAAATACAAACTTATACACAGGAATTGTGGAAAAGTATTTGTAAAAAATGCGTATAAATGCCCATAAAAGTTATCAACAACTTGTGGAAAAAGTGGAAAAATCTGTGCGAAACATATGTTTGCTTAAGAAATACTTATGAAATAAGCAATAAAACCACGATAAGCTGTGGATAAACCTGTGGAAGATGTGTATAACTATGTGGGAAAACTTTTTTAAATCTCTTTGTCGAATAAGAATACTCTATTATAATAAGAAAGAAGAATTCGATATGAAAGACCGAGGGAAGGAAATTATTATGAATATAAAAATCATTTCAGTTGGAAAATTAAAAGAGAAATATTTGATCCAAGGAATCAATGAGTATGTCAAACGACTTAAAGCATATGGAAAAATCGAACTAATCGAAGTACCTGACGAAAAAGCACCAGAAAATCTTAGTGAAGCCCAAATGCGCCAAGTCAAAGAAAAAGAAGGCGAGCGTATACTCGCAAAAATCAAAGATCATGAATTTGTCTACGCTTTAGCGATCCAAGGCGAAAATCCTACCAGTGAAGCCTTTGCAAAGCAAATTGATCAATTAGGCATCCAAGGAAAAAGCCAGCTCGTCTTTGTCATCGGTGGCTCATTAGGATTAAGCGATGACGTCATGCAACGCAGCAATGCCCAAATCTCCTTCGGCAAAATGACCTACCCGCATCAACTGATGCGTCTAATCCTCGTTGAACAAATTTATCGCGCGTTTCGGATCAATACTGGGGCGCCTTATCATAAGTGATGCGGTTTTTATCATTGATCCTAAAAATCTTAGCAAGACAAAAAGTACGTAAGAAAGTAAAGACTAAATACTTCGGAGGAACAAATGAATAACAATGATAGGTTATTGCGATTGATTTGAAAGATACGGATTTGATTAAAGCTTTTGAGCTAGGCGGTGTACCACTGACTAAAGAAGAAGCTCAGGCGGTACTGACCAAAGTACAGGATAAGAACAAAGATAATGCAGAAAATAATGTGTATGAAAAAACCATCAACAACCAAGTTTTTGACGCATTCCTAAATGGCCTGATTCTCTTGGCGCGTGGTCCGCAAAAAGATAAGCCGATAGTAGACACGCCGCAAAAAAGCAAGGAAATCAAATATATCAACAATGTGTTGCTAAAAAAATTAAAAATCGCCTTGTCTATGACCACTGATGATATTTTAGACGTTTTTGCTGAGGCAGAAATCTATCCATCAAAAGGCGAAATCGGGGCATTTTTGAGAAAAGAAGGCCAACGAAATTTTAAGCATTGCGGAGATAAATATATGCGTAATTTTCTCAAGGGGTTAGGAATTTATAATCGGAGAAAAGTATAAAGAAATTTCATGAGAAATCAAAACAATGGTTGTTTTGATGAGAGCTAGTTTTTGTATGAGATTAAAATATTATCTTAATCGAGGAGCTGGATTGGTTTAATGAATGATGAAGATAAGATGCTTTTTGAAGAGATAGAGAATCGATGTAGGCTCAATTTTGAGCTTCGGGGAAAGATGTCTTTAATACAACAAAAAAAGTATTTAGCGAATAAATCAGAGTTTACTCTGGGACATGTTGAAAAATTAATCTCGGATTGGATTAGTAGTAGAAGCGAATTTACAAAAATAAAACAGCCGATTAAATTTGACATGAAAAAACTTTTGTTAAATAAGAGTGAGATAGGTAATAGAGATCAATATATTAGAGCTAAAGGGCAAGAAATAATTGATTCATTAGGTGAAATGAGGTCATACAATTATTTGTATGTAACACATAGAGCTGATGGAATGGTCATTACTGTGGGGAAATCTTCTTCTAATGATATTTTTTTAGATGGAGATCTTTTTTATCAACTCAATACAAATCACTTGTCTGGCACTGAAAATATAATTTTAAGGACGGAATATGGCAATGAAATATTTGCAAAATATGATGAGATTTTAAAAAATTATTTGGACTGGGCTTGGATAATTCCGGTTGAGTCAGGAGATGCTAAGAAACTGGAGAGATTATTGGGCGATGAACTAATTAATAAAAAAGTACCAATTTTAAATTATTATTCCCATAGACAATAAAAGGCTATTTTTCATGATAATACTAGTTATAACTGTAAAAATGGAAGAAAATCTGGGAAAGAAGTTTTTAAATAAGTGTATTGTTCGATTTTAATAAATAATAAGCAATACCATCCGTCTGTGTTGCGCAACATCGTACTACAATGAATATTTTTTCACAAAAAGAAAATCATCCATCGAATGAATGGAAGGTTTTAGTATACACGAGGTTAATGCCCCCTCTTTTATAATCAGAGGAGTGAGGTTTTTTCTATGAATGTTTCTATTTTCTTATTGCTAGTCTAGTTTCTCTTACGATGAAATTTGGATTCTATTCCAGTTTTTATTGATTTGCTGATAAAATAACTTGAATGGTGGATATAAACATGATAAATAAGAGAAGAATAACAAAACAAATTTGTGAAATGATTCTCAAATGAGTATAATAGAAAGAAAAAGGAGGAAGAATCAATGAAAATAGCAATTGCAGGCGCTGGCGCAATGGGAAGTCGCTTTGGGTTAATGCTTCACCAAAGTGGGAACGAAGTATTATTAATCGATGGCTGGGCAGAACATGTCCAACAAATCAAAGAACATGGATTACAAGCAAATTTTAATGGTAAAGAGGTAGAAGCAAAACTACCAATCGTTCTTCAATCCGAAGTAGAAAAAGAAGATCAAGTTGATCTGATTATTCTATTTACCAAAGCGATGCAGCTGGAAAAAATGCTGCAGGATATCCAATCATTAATCAAAAAAGATACAGAGGTCTTATGTCTATTAAATGGTATCGGGCATGAAGATATTATTGAGAAATTTGTACCAATGGAAAATATCTATATTGGAAATACCATGTGGACGGCAGGTCTTGAAGGTCCTGGTCAGGTCAAATTATTTGGAAGTGGTTCAGTAGAATTACAAAATTTAGGTGATGGAAAAGAAGCAGCTGCAAAAAAATTAGCAGACAAATTGTCTGAATCAGGATTAAATGCTCATTTTTCTGACAATATTCACTATTCTATTTATCGCAAAGCATGTGTGAACGGAACAATGAACGGATTATGCACAATCTTAGACGTTAATATGGCTGAGCTAGGAAAAACATCGACTGCTCATAAAATGGTGGCGACGATTGTCAATGAGTTTGCCAAAGTAGCAGCAGTAGAGAAGATTGAACTAGATGTCCCAGAAGTCATTGCACATTGTGAATCTTGTTTTGACCCGGAAACAATTGGGTTACATTATCCTTCAATGTATCAAGACTTGATTAAGAACCATCGATTAACAGAAATCGATTATATCAATGGCGCAATTTCTAGAAAAGGGAAGAAATATGGTGTTGCGACGCCTTATTGTGATTTCTTGACTGAGCTTGTCCATGCAAAAGAAGATAGTTTGAACGTAAAATAAAGGAGAGATTGAATGGAAACTTCACAAAAAATATCACCGAAAATTTTTCTGAATAAAGTCCTCGCTGGTACAGCAACAGGAATCATTATTGGATTGATTCCTAATGCAGTATTAGGTGCCATTTTAAAATATTTTAGTGCGTATCCCTTTGCGGTAACGATCGCACAGTTAGCAGTTATTTTTCAATTAGCAACACCTTTGATCATTGGTGGTTTGATTGCCTTACAATTTGGATTTGATCCGATGAGAATGATGGTTGTAGCCGGAGCTTCTTTTGTTGGTTCTGGTGTAGTCAAATTCACACCTGATTTGGGTGAAACGGGTGTTTACGTTGGTGCTGGTACAGGCGATATTATTAATACGATGCTGACAGCATCGATTGCTGTCGGGCTGATTTTACTGATTGGAAATAGTTTTGGGTCAGTGTCGATTGTGTTAACACCGATTGTTGTAGGTGTAGGTGCAGGTTTACTTGGTTTTTATTTATTCCCTTTTGTAACAGCAATTACTTCTGCAATTGGATCATTGATTAATAACTTCACTACCTTACAACCGCTGTTAATGTCTATCTTGATTGGTTGTTCCTTTGCCTTTTTGATTATCTCTCCTATTTCAACAGTAGCAATCGGAATGGCAATCCAACTAGATGGTGTTTCTGCTGGTGCGGCTGCGATGGGCGTAGCTGCAACCACTTTTGTTTTAGTAGTGAACTCTTGGAAGGTTAATAAGTCAGGTGTGACAATTGCGATTGCTTTAGGCGCTATGAAGATGATGATGCCTAATCTATTTAGAAAACCTGTGATTCTTATTCCTTGTTTAGTTAGTGCAGTGATTACAGCTATTCCTGTCGCTCTATTTTCTATTTCAGGTACGCCTGCTTCTGCTGGTTTCGGCGTGGTCGGACTTGTTGGTCCGTTGGCTTCTTTAGATGCAGGGCTAAATGGCTTTCTTGTTGTTCTTTGTTGGTTAGTCATCCCTGTTTTTGCGGCACTAATTACTCAATTTTTATGCGAGAAAGTATTTAAACTGTATGATCGAGAAGAAGTCTTCAAATTTTTAGGCTAGTAGATTTTACTAAGAAATTTTCAATCAATGGATGCGTAAGTGAGATGTCAACAACATCTGACTTACGTTTTTTTGCCTTTTTGAGTAGGAGATTGATGCTGACAACTGAACTCTTCAGTGCCATTCGATTTTTTAAAATGTAGAAGAAACTCACCTTTATGTTATTGATTGTTCAAAAGGCAACTAGAATAAAAATATGTGTTAAAATGAGAAAAAATTTGATTGTTGGATGTATCGAATAATCACTAAAAAGTAGGGGAAGAAAATGATTTTTTTGCAAAAATATGGTTTTTATTTTTTATTATTAGGTGTGATTAGTGATTTATCGACACCGTATATCCTTGGCCTTTTTTATCCCAAACTGAATCAAATGACTACCGTAATTAGTGTGTTTGGTGACGTAGATAGTCCAGTCAGACGTGCTTTCTTGGTCTGGTCAGTTGTATCTGGACTTTTTTTTGTTCTTTCGTTGCCTGCGTTGTATCACCTATTTGTTGGAACATCAAAAACACTTGCAATACTTGCTGTTGCAACAGTTGGTTTATATGGGATAGGTGATTGTATTTTTACTGGGTTATTCAGTATCAATACGAATGAAAGCTCTTGGAATCTATCGACTTGGATCCATAATATAGGTTCTGGGCTAGGCTATGCAGGCTTTCTACTTTTCCCATTGTTACTTGTTCTGCTTTATCGGGGAGCGTCAATAATTTTGTGTAAATAACTCGTCCTTCTGCAAAATAATGGGTTACTCAGTAAACATTGAAGCTAATGTATCCGTCACTTGTTGGAAGCCTTTATGGCTTCTATTTAAGAATTTTTGATTGTATGTATCAAAGATGGATACTAGGAAACGCTCTAGTGATTCTTCATTTTGAAACTGCTCTTTTCTGCGGCTGTATTTCTTGATTTGTTTATTGAAAGATTCGATTAAATTAGTTGAGTAAATGCTTCGGCGGAAACTCATAAAAAGTCAATAAATCTTGATTTTTTATCAGTGACTGCGTCACTTTAGGATAAGTTTTCTGCCACTTCTCAATCATACTCCCTAAAAAGGTATTTGCCTCTTCCTTTGAGCTAGCTTGATAAACAGCCTTAAAATCATCACAGATTTCTTTTCGATCTTTGACACATACTTTGTGAGCAATATTACGGGAAACGTGAACACAGCAATGTTGGTATTTAGCTTTAGGATAAATCTGGTGAATCGTATCTTTCATGCCTTTTAAGCCATCGGTAATAAACAGTAAGACATCATGAACCCCTCTGGAGTAAATGTCCTGTAACAACTCATTCCAAACGTAGGTCGATTCAGTCGGAGCAATCGCATAACTTAGTACTTCTTTAGTGCCGTCTTCTCGTATACCAATGGCAATATAGATTGCTTCTTTGGAGACGGTTTGCCGTTTTAAAGGAATATAAGTAGCATCCATGAAAATAGCGACATACTTATCATTTAGAGTTCTAACTTTAAATGCATTTACTTCTTCAGTCAGCACTTTAGTCATGTTGGACATGGTTTGGGGCGTGTAGTGATGCCCATACATTTTCTCAATCAAGTCTGCGATTTCCGACATGGTAATACCTTTTCGGAAGAGGTGAATGACGGTCTCCTCTAAGGTATCATTCGTCCGTCTATAAGCAGGAACAGTCTGTTGCTTGAACTCGCCCGTTGCGGTCGCGCGGAATCTGGAGATGAAGTTCCCCGTACTCGGTCTTGACCGTACGGTCATAGGAGCCGTTACGAGAATTACCCGTGTTAAAACCAATGCGATCGTACTTTTCGTAATCGAAGAAAGCCGTTAACTCCGTTTTGAGAAGCGTATTGACAGCTTTTTCCAAATGGACACGGAATAATTCATTCAAATCGCCTTTGTTCGCTAGAGTCTTTAGAATTTCTGTAGTAAAATCGTTCTTATGGAAGTCCTCTTTTCTGTGAATGTGTTGTGGTAACTCTATTCTACAGAAGGGACTTCCTTTTTTCTATTTACACAAAATATTTTACACTCTCTTAAGAAGAAGCGTAACATAATATGTGTAATAAATATTTCACAGAAAGAAAGAGAAAATTATGCATTGGTTATGGGTATTAATCGTAGGAGCTATTATCGGTTTGATTGCCGGAGCAATTACAAATAAAGGTGGATCAATGGGATGGATAGCTAACATCGTTGCAGGTTTAGTTGGTTCAGCAATTGGACAAGCATTATTAGGTAGCTGGGGTCCTCAATTAGCAGGAATGGCTTTGATTCCTTCTATCATTGGTGCGATCATCGTTGTTGCTGTAGTATCATTTTGCTTGGGACGTTCAAGAGGTTAATCGTCAATATATCAGCAATTTTACCTATTATCTTAAGGAGCAGCTTTTCGCTGCTTCTTTTTTTGTATAGATAAACTGCTTCTATCACTGATCATCGATGTTGTCTAACTGATGTCGCCGAATGCAAGCATTACCTTTGTCAGATTAAAAAATACTCGTTACACTTAATATAGAACGACGAAAGAAAGGATGATCTCAATGAAAAAAATGTACGAAACAGCAATGATCAATCGTGGAGGCCGTGATGGCGAGGTTGAGGCACCAAACGGAAGTATGCACATGAAGATCGACCGCCCAGGAATCCATAGTGAAGGGACAAATCCGGAACAACTTTTTGCGGCTGGATACGCATCTTGCTTCAACGGCGCGGTTCAACACATGCTGGAAGAAAATAATCTTGAGTCTGATTCTGAAGTCAAAGCACGGGTATCTTTATTTCAATTAGAAGATGGGGGCTACCAAATCGGGGTTGTTTTAGAAGTTTCTTTGCCAGGACTTGAGAAGGACCAAGCAGAGAAAATCGCAGAAGAAGCCCACGCATTTTGCCCATACTCTAAAGCAACAAGAGGCAATATTGATGTGGAAGTGACTATAGTAGAATAAGGGATTCTTAATGTTACTATAAATGAGATTATGAAAGATCCTATAAAGAAACGCTAGTAAAAGAAACATGTAGTTACGGTAATTAATTGCGGTATATGTACGATTGATCGAATAGAACAAGGAGGCAAAAAAATGACACAGCGGGTAGCAATAATGATTTTAGTGTTGCTGGTCATTGGCCTCCTTGTTTACTATGTCCTAAAGTTTAAGCATTGGAAGCAGCAACGGATACATCAGGATATTGAAAAAAAGTTAAAACGGTATCCTATTGTTCAAGCAGCTTGGGAAAAGGCTGAAGCAAAACAATATAACATTCCTGGATTAACAGAAACAAGAATGGTGGTGCCGGAAACCGGCGAAAATGAGGTTTGTCAATGGATGACGCCGCAAGGGTTGGCTTTTTCTCAAGATTTTGTGTTTATTTCTGCCTACTGCTATGACCATCAGCATCATTCTATTATTCATGTACTGGATAGAGAAACAGGACAGCCGATCAAACTGCTGATTTTACCTAAACGGCCACATGTAGGGGGCTTAGTATATGATACAAAACGGGAACTTTTATGGTTGACAATCACAGGATCTGCTACTGGACGAGTAGCCGCTTTACGTTTGATCGATATCTTAGCAGATACATCTGAAGAGACGGGACAGCCAATCGCTTATTGGCTGACAACTGATCTCTCAGAGATTCCACAAGCATCGTATTTGACTCAAAACAATGATCAACTGGTATCTGGCAACTTCACACTAAAAGGTGAAGGACAGTTGACTTTCTATCTATTGCCGACGATAGCTGAAATGAAAACAGCAATTCGCCGCAAAGACAAAATCCAACCAACCGTGACAATGAGCAGAAAAACATCTGATAAGATTCAAGGTGTGGCTTTTTATGGCCATTATCTCTTAGCCAGTCGTTCTTATGGTCCTTATACCTCGGAACTCTTAGTGTCCGAGCGGGACTCTCCTAGCCGGATCCTAAAACGAATCAAATTTCCACCGTATTTGGAACAAATCGTTGTTGTAGAAGATCGTCTAGCAGTATTGTTTGAAAGTGGCGCCGCAGCGTATCGCGAGAAAGCCAATCCTGTGTTAGCCAATGTTTTATTACTAGACTTAGCAACGTTGCTTCATGCAAATAAGCGTCCCAAAAAGATTGCTGCAACTAAAAAATAGTCGGACAACTCAAGATGATCACTGTTGTTCATAAAGAACGACAAGAAAAATCATCTAGCGATGTTCAACTATGGGTTTATTTAGGAAGTATTTCTACTAAGATTCAATATGGCTATACAGATTCGGCGAAAAAACAAGGCAATGTTAAGTTTTTAAGAATCACAGATATACAAGAGGGACGTGTAAATTGGTCCAGTGTGCCTTACTGTGATATTAGTAATTCTAAACTAGTTGATTTAAGATTGGAAGAAAATGACATTTTGATAGCAAGGACAGGAGGAACTATGGGAAAAAGTTTCTTGGTTAAGGAAATAAGTGAGGAATCTGTTTTTGCTTCTTACTTGATTCGAATTAGGTTAGTTGAGAAATTATTATCAGAATACGTAGACTGCTTCTTAGACTCGCCATTATATTGGAAGTTATTAGAAAAAATTTCTTACGGAACTGGGCAACCAAATGTAAATGGTACAAATTTATCTAAACTACTTATACCATTACCACCTTTAGAAGAACAACAACGCATGACTACTAAAATAGAAATGATAAGAAGATCTATTCGTAGAATCAATTTTGAGTAAATATAACGGACCTAGCATCCATTTTATACCAGATGATGCTAGGTCTATTATTTATATTTTATGGAATTTAATTGATTTGTTCTAGTGTTTTAATATTATTACGACAGTAAAAAAATAGTTTGATTCTTCTAACATGAATGACCATCTAGAAGTGGAAATGTATAAAAGATTTATTTTATGAAGTTTTCCTAATATCATTCACTCATGATAGGCAGCTCCGTATCATAAATGAAATAATGATCGATATCACGAATGACTGTCAATAAATGACGGTCTTTTTTTAATGTTATTTTAACGATTATGAAACCAAAACGACGTTTTATGATATGTTCTATTTTTCAATTGATTATTATATTAAAATGGAAATATATCGAAGGTGTAAAGTTAATTTTATCAGTTATTTTATTTGATCAAAGAGCTCATTTTTTTATGAAATAATAAAAATCGTTTTAATCGTTTTAAATATGAAAATAATTCAGAAAAAATTCGTATTTAGTTTAAGAAGGACAGTATCTAAAGAGCAAAGCTATCGTTTAGGAAAAAGAATGTTGCAAGAAATCAACCATCAAATATCTAAGAAGGTGAATGAATGTCAATAGACAATGAAATGATCTATGAGAATCAAAAAGAAATTTGGAAAGTGGAACAGCAACAAGACGAATTAGCAAATGGGAAACGTAGGTTAGAAAACCAGCTCCTTCAATTAGAAAAAGAACTTCAAAGAGGTTTTCGCCAATTATCTGAATTGAATCATGAAGATATCCAACAAGGTATGACCAATGCAATTTGGATGCAGAAGGAGTATGAAGCAAAGCAACAAACATTTCAACAACAATTTCATCAGGCACATGAAGAACTTGATTTTTCGTACAGGAAAACTTTACAAGGATTAGAAGTAGAAAGAGAAGAGTTGTTTGCAGAAAGGAGAACATTTGAGTGGGATTAGTTTATGTGAGTGGGGAATCATCAGAATTTATGTCAGCGTTAAAGAAGAACTTAGCCAGTAGTAAAGAAACGATCAATCAACTAAAGAGAGGAAGTCAAAAAGTCGTGTCAGCTGTTAACGGAAACGAATTATCTGGTGCAGCATATACAGCAGGAAAAGGATTATTTAGTGAATTGATCATTCCGACAATTACACGAACAACGAATGCGATTGAAAAAATTGAACAGGAGCTACAAAGGTATAAAGTCGCGGATCAGATTGTAGCAATGGAAGGATACTTGGATGAGAACAAACTGAACCAGCAACTGGCGACGACGCGAGTTATGAAAGCATCAGTAGACACGACTTCTGCTTTTGTTCAGTCCCAAGCACAAAGTAATCCGTTCGTCGGCATTCTCGAAACATTGCTAAATGTCCAACGAGATCTAAATCGTATGTCAGAGAGCTTTCAACAAGATATTGATCAATTACAAAATAAGCTAAAAAAATTACATAATTTCAATTCTCAAACTAGTGGATTATTCAGTCATAGTTTGGATGAATTGAAACTGGCAATGCAGGGTGTATTAGTGTTAAAGAATACGAGAGTGCGGACAGATGGTTCATATTTGTTACCCGAGGGGATAAATAAAAAGTGGTTTACTTCTGATCAAATGGATATAGAAAATTATGATGAAGTTATTTCAGTACTTCAAACAACAGGGGGGACTCTGGCTAGTGAGAAAACAGAGAAACTATTTATACAAAAAGGAATACAGCATGGTCAAGATGCTTCCGACTATATCTGGAAAAACCGATATTCGTTAGAATTACCAGACGGAAAGATTTTGGGAGAAGTTCCTGGAGCCACTCTAGCTGCAAGAGAATCGGCTGAGAATGCAATAAAAGGGGTATTTAAATATGGAGGTAAGGTAATAACAGAAGGAGCAGGATTATTAATTGGTGTAGGGATAGATATAGTTTCAGGTGATAGTGCTGAAGAGGCTTGGGGAAAAGGAATAATTACAGGATTAGCTAGTGCAGGAGTAGTAAGTGGTATAAAGCTTAGTACTGGAGCATTAGCTGCAGTTGGACTAATTTCTGCTCCTGTAAATATTGGTATAGTAGGTTCTATAGCTGTAGGTATAGGTGTAGGTATTGCGAATGATATTTTAAGAGAAAAATTTAAATTTGTTAGAGATTTTGAAGATAGTGTGGGACAAGCAGTAGTATCTGGATGGGGTGATTTCACTGAAGGGGTGAGTGGTTTTATTGGAGGCCTATTAGATGGAATATAGCCGTAAAATTATTGGTGGGAAAATATATAATATTGCATTTCAAAAAAATAAAATTATTCGCGGATGGTTGTTATTAGTAACAGAAAACAATGAAGAATTTGTTGTTCGACAGAATTCAAATTTGTTAAGGTTGGGCAACTATCATCTGAAGAGAGAAATATATAAATCTAATACTTCTTTAATGAGTTTTTCTGTAGACTGTAAAGAGATAGAGAAAGATTATAAGAAAAAATCGAACAGTAATTACATAGGTAGTGCGGTTGCTTTAGTATTATATCCAATAATAAGAAAAATAGTTCCAGTTGAATGGTTATGGGATAATTCTGATCAATCTTTTAATTTTTCTATAGGTATAAAAAATCTATTGTTTTTTTGGCTAACTATAATAGTTTGCTTGTACTTTTGTTCTTTCTTTAGAAAAAGAAATTTTCTTTTTAAAATGATGAATAATGATTTTGATGTAAGTTTTTTAGGAAAGATAAATCTGATTAATAATTCTAAATATACAAAAAAAGTATGGACAATAAATAATCTAGTTGGTCTAGCTTTGATTATTTGTTTTACAATCATTTTTTTGTTTATAATACCTTTTTTAGTACAAGCAAGATTGCTAAGTTTGTTGAGTTTTTATATAGTTAAAATTTTTTTGTTCAATGGTAAAGTTTGGTTCGTTAATAATGATGTGAAATATATAATGTTAGAAAGTGTATCTTGAGTAAATGATATGGAAATAGAAGATGGTGAGATTAGAAATTTATGCTTTGATAAAAAAAGAGTAATTCCAGGTTGGTGTCTATTGATTTCAGATAATAATGAAGAATATTTAATAAGACAAAACAATTTCATGGTAGGTTTAAAGCAATATAGAGTTAATAGAAAGATCTATCAAGCCAGTATTTCTTTGAGTGAATCCAGTATTTCTGGTTTAGAAATGGAGAAGGAAATCAAGAAAAAATCAGAAAAAAGTTATTTAGGAGTAGCCATTGGACTTCCTTTAAGTAACTTAGTGAGGGACTTTATTCCACAGAATTGGCTTTGGGGCAAAAGTAATTTGCCAATAGATATGTTGGAAGGAATCATCAATTTATTATTCTTCTGGTTAACATTAGTCGTTTGTCTTTCTGTTGTCTCTTATTGGAGAAAAAATAGATTAAAAATGGAATTAGAAAAAAGAGGTAGTTCTTTAAAGCTTATAGGTAAGGGATATGCAATTACTCCATTGATCATTACACAAAAAAATTTAAAGTGGTGGTGAGAAGAATGAAGATGATTCATTGCGTAAAGGTATTAATAGTAGGGATAGGATTGCTTATATTTTATGGCATATTTACGCTAGTGCTTCCTTTTTTGATACAAGAAAGATTATTATTTTTTCTTACAGTGTTTATTCTTGTGAGTACTATATATAATGGCAAAATATATTCAACAAAAAAAGTGAAATATAAAATAATATTTGATAAAGATGATCGGTAAATATGTATATCCTTTTTTTGTATTAAATTTCTTATGGAATAGAAGTCGGAAATACAGAGATTGAGCCTACTAATAGCAACAGCTATAATAACTAGAATGGAGAATACATATGGAACAAACTAACTTATTGCCTTTGGGTAGTGTTGTGTACATGAAAGAAGGAATTATGCCATTACTAATTGTTGCGCGACAACCGATTTTGAAGATGCAAGAGGAAATTTATTACTTAGATTATGCTGCAGTAAATCAACTAACTGGTTTAAATAATATTGAAGAAATAGCGTATTTTAATAACGAGGACATTCGAGAAATTTTATATCAAGGATATATAAGTGAAAATGAAAAAACAGTTTTAACAGCCTTAGAAGAATGGAAGCAAAATAATTTGGATATCCCTAAAGGTAAAGTTATTGATCTAAAACATACTTCTAAGAAAAAAGAATACGGGGATTTAGGAAAAAAATCTTTATTGGAAGGAGAAACATTTGGTTTTTAATTTTATATTGAGTTAATGAGAATGCTAGCAAGGATTATTAAGCCCATCAAATACAATTTAAAGATGAGGAGGAAGATCGTTTTGGTTGGTTTTTTATGAAAAAATCACAGAAATAAAATACTATAGAACTGTTTTGAAACTAATTAAGTAATAGCTTATAGTGCTAAATTTTCCAGAATCAACTGAGAAACTTGAAGGAGGCTTTAGATGATAGGAAACAACTGTGCCCAAGAGATTAAAAGAATTAATGGCAGATATTATTTACTGGAATTAAATGATGGATTGTACATTGTTGATTATTTTAAGTTAATGAGGCTGAGAAACTTTTTTCCGTTTAGTACCTTTTACGACAACGCTCCGAAAAAAAGTTGGACTGCATATAAAGTAACTGGATCAGCAGAAATTTTTGAAGGTAAAAAAATACCTGAAATACAATTTTATGTTCCTGAATCTTATGGAATTTTCGGAGTTTTTGTAATTAGTCCTTTTCTTATATTTTTGGGCTATCTTGAATCAATATATTTAGCTCTATTGATTGGTAGTGTTCTTAGTACATATGGAATAATATCGACCTGTCGACTATTACATAACAATAAGAAAGTGAAAGAAATCGTTAAAGATACGACAATTGTACAGTTAGTACTTGTTGAAAATAAAAGGTCAAAAATTTATTTATTTCTGAGTAATTTTTTATCATGTGTATATGGTATGTTTATAGGTTACCTATTTATATCGGCAATTTTATCAGGTGACTTTTGGAAAGTTATTTTTGTTTCATTAGTATCACCTACAATTTCATTAATATTTGGAAAAATCATATCAAATTTTAGAGAAGTTCCAGATGCATCTTCTAAATATCAAATTGAAAAAAGATGAAAATTACATAAAAGATTATCAATTGAAATGATTGTATATTTTGAACCCATTATTCTAATCGATTATGAGGATAAACAAAAGATGAATGTGTGAAAAGAAATAATATGACTACCAAAATTTAAGTTTCTGTTGAATGTGTATGTATTTTTTAGTCCACCTCTAAGCATTTAGGAGCATAGGTGCTGTATCTTTGAGAATCTATCAAGAAATCCTACCAAATAAAGAAAATTAGGAAATCATTCATTGTTCCATAGGAATCTTGTAATAATTATTTGATAAGGTATCATCGTGGGGGATTGAGAAAGAGGGTTCAGATGAAGAAAACTTATCAAGTGATTTGTCTATTGATCATGGCTTTTTTGTTTTTTACGCCCGTTCAAACTTTTGCCGTAGCAGGTGGGCATGGTGGTGGTTCAACCGGTGGGGGCTCTGGTGGCGGTTCGATAGGGGGAGGTTCCAATTCCTATTATCGGAGGAGTCGGACGACTAATAGTAACAGTACATCAGAAGATTTTCTCTTTGTTGGCTTATCATTAGGAAGTATATTTGTTTTTTCTTTATTTAAAAAAAAGAAAACGCACAATATGGATATCAATGATTTGTTATCAAGAATGCCTGGAACAAAGCGTGAAAAGAAAAAATTGCTTTCTGAGATCAACAGAATCTTTTATGCAATACAAAAATCTTGGGAAGAAGAGGCTCCTGAAAAAGCAAAAAATTGTTATACTTCAAGATTATTTGAAGAACATCAGCAAGTGTTACAAAAAAATAAAGATGACGGTGTAAGAAATCATACAACGAAAATAGCCATTCAAGAATTGGCTAACTACCGACAAATCAATGATACTAGTTTCTCTATTCGAATCGATTTTAGTTGTTTCGATTACTTAGTCGATCGAAAGAACCAGCAGTTGATTTCAGGAGATAAGCGGGAAAGGCTTTATTTTTCGCAAGTATGGTATTTCAACTACTCTGAAAAAGACAAAATTTGGCAAGCAGATTTTATTCAACCGATATTTTTAGATTGATAGCGTGTCTTTAGAGGATAAATGATCAACCATATAAAATAAGATGACAAAAAAGAGGATTGAAGAATCAATAAGATGCTTCAGTCCTCTTTTTATAGTTATTGAAATAGATGATTCTCTATCATGATTAAATAACTAAAAAATGTCATTCGTGATATGAGTATAATGGGATCCTAACTTAGTCTTATAGGAATTATATAAGAGAAAAATCAGGAAAATCATCAATGAAATTAGAGAGAGATATCTTGCGAAAATAGCGAGATTTGTATAGGTATAAGTAATCACAATTGTGTTTTTACCGGGTGGGATGACTAACTCAGTTGTACCTATTGAAGATAAAGAAGTTTCAACTGGAGTGTTATTCACTGTTGCGATTTGTCCATCATAATGGTAAAGAGATGTTGTGAAAACTGATTTTTCATTATTTTTATTATCAACTTTAATTGTATATTTACTATTAGTAAAAGAAGTCTCGGGTTTTATTTCCTCATTATTAAGGAAGTATTTATGATTGTTAATCACATCTGGATATTTTATTGATTCTTTATTTGCATAATCAGTATGCTGGTAGTTCTCGGCAGCAGAAATAGCATTTTCAGGTTCGATGCGAGTTAATGAGTCATTATTCGCTACTAGATTAATTATCCCAGAAAAATGAAGGGTAATCCCAATTAGAGTAACACTGATGATTTTTATCATATTTTTTTTATTATATAAATTATAATAGATTAAGATACTTATTGTATAAGCTAAAAACAATGAAGTGAAGCCATTCAATCGCCAAATAAATTGTAGGCTCTTTATAGGGGTACTGTTCAGTAATTTTAAGGGAAATAAACTAGTACAACAAAAAAGTGTAAATATACCAAGCGCGAAAATGAATTTATCAGTAACTTGCAATTTTTTTACAAAAGTAAAAGTTACTAATAATCCAATAAAAATAAAGAATCCGATTGTATAATTTCTATAGTTATTATTTAAAATATGAGAGAGCATATCACTAGGAGCCATCCCGATTAATTCTCTTCCTTGAGGTACTTTGAGTTCTTGTGCGCTAGATTGCTGAATAAATGGAATTAAAAAAGCCGCACTTAATAAAAAGGTCACTGTAGTTGCTTTTAACAAGCTTAATAATCTAGACATTTTATTATTCCAAAAATAAAAAGATAAAATTATGGTGATAGCTATAAAGCCTGTAACCATTGCTACCGATAGTAAATGTGTATAGACTACTAAAGTCATACCAATAGTAAGCCAATACCACTTGCTATAATCGCCCACATATATTTCATAACAACCAACCAATATTAGAGGTAAAAAGGTTAAAGCAACTGCTTCTCCTAGTGAGGCTCTAAAAAAGATATCAATTGCGCGATAGCCTGCAAATGTGTATATGATAGAAAATAGTAGAGCGATGTATCTGTTTCTTTTTAATTTATTCATTGAGAAGTAAGCTATTAACATTGTTAAAAATGTTATGAAAAAATAGTATAAATTATAACTCAATACAAGATTACCTGTAATTTTAAAGAAAAAACTAGCCGGGTAAAAAGTTAACCAAGGGTAGAAAACGTTTATCATAGTACCATGATGGGCAAAATTATTAAAATTGACTGGAGAATCCCATACATTATCTAAACCTACAAGGCGTGACAAATGAAAATATGTGTCTTGAGACGAGTTATGTAAGATTCCATGTGTCAAAAATAAAGGTAGTACATACATCATACTTAAGCAAAGCATAAACATGATATCTATTAATTGATATTTATTCTTTTTCATCTTTTTCTCCTTTTTTTTCATCTATTACTAAAAACATTTAATAATATTATAACATATATTGGTTATTTTATAAACTACTTTTAAAGTTTGTTCCTTTAATAAATCTAAATAATAAAGCGTAAGATTGCACGATTAGATAAAATTTAATTATAAAAATAAGTAATTACTAAAAAGATAAATAATAAGAATTTTCTGAAAATTACCCTTTTGTTTCTCTCATGAAGATGTTAGAATGGTTGTTAAACTATAAAGGGGTGGTTGTTTGTTAGAGAAATTCTTGAACATGTCGTTAGTTCAACGTATTGGTTGTGGTATTTTAATTGGTATAATATTAGGTATTTTTTTACCGACCTGGGGATTTATTGCTTTATTAGGAACGTTGTTTGTTAGTTGTTTAAAAGCGATTGCGCCGCTGTTAGTGTTTTTCTTAACTGCTGCTTCGATTGCGAAACACAAAATGGGGAATGAAACATTTGTAAAGCCGATTTTAGGATTGTATCTAAGCGGAACTTTTTTAGCAGCTTTTGTTGCGGTGATCACTAGCTCGATTTTTACAGTGCCGATCACGCTACAAGAAACAGCTTCGGAACAAGCGCCTCAAAATATTGGGATTGTTTTATCAACGATGCTGACCAATGTCACTCAAAATCCGATTCAAGCAATTATTGACTCTAATTATTTAGGTGTGCTATTTTGGGCGGTATTATTAGGATTGGCATTGCGGACACGTACGGAAGCAACGAAAGAAGTTATCGATCAGATTTCGGTCGCATTGTCACAGGTCGTTCAATTGATTATTTCTTTCGCGCCGATCGGTATTTTGGGGTTAGTCTATGAATCAATTGCAACAACAGGTCTTTCTGGACTGACCGAGTATCTCCAATTA
Source organism: Enterococcus sp. DIV0806c (assembly GCF_051710905.1). NCBI lineage: Bacteria > Bacillati > Bacillota > Bacilli > Lactobacillales > Enterococcaceae > Enterococcus > Enterococcus sp. DIV0806c. Next base: position 315,245 of record NZ_JBIOLO010000001.1, read on the forward strand.
GTTCTTGTGTTAGTAGGTACGATGCTCTTTGTTGCTTTGATCATCTATCCATTACTTACTTTTTTGTTTATCAAAGAAAATCCCTATCCATTAATTTTCTTTTGTTTAAAAGAAAGTGCAATCTCTGCTTTCTTTACGCGTAGTTCTGCGGCAAACATTCCGATCAATATGATGTTGGCAGAAAAACTGAAATTAACAAAAGAATCTTATGCCATTTCGATTCCATTAGGAGCAACGATCAATATGGGGGGAGCAGCAGTGACGATTACAGTGATGACGTTAACGACTGTTCAGGCACTAGGTATCGAAGCTTCTTTTGGCTTAAAATTGATTTTAAGCATCTTGGCGGCTTTAGCTGCTTGTGGTGCATCTGGAGTAGCTGGTGGTTCATTACTGTTGATTCCTTTGGCTTGTAGTTTATTTGGCATCTCAAATGATATTGCGATGCAAGTGGTAGGAATTGGGTTTATTATTGGGGTCATCCAAGACTCAGTTGAAACAGCGCTGAATTCTTCCAGTGACTTACTATTTACCGCAATTGGTGAATTAGGTGCTAGAAAAAGAAATGGCGAGGCTGTTTCGATCAAAAGTCGTTTGAGTGAATTGTAATAGAGGAATCTTTCTACCATCATTTCAAAGTACATTTTTTTTAAGCCCACAGCAATCGTCTGTTGGCTTTTTTCATGTCTTTTACTGCGAGTAGAATTATTTAGTTGTTTCTGAGTATACTAAAAAAAGACTTCGATTAGTAATGTGCAGACTATCTCATTATTTTCTAATGATTTATTTGGTCTTCTAATCGGTTGTTAGAAAAATTATAGTAAATATAGAAGGTGATGGAAAATGACAGTTATGCACTATCAGGAAAATAAAATGCGCAGAATAACCATTCTCAATCGACTGTTGAATTTTGAGCACTTAAGTTACCAACAGCTTTCTGATGAATACTTTGTCTCACGAAGTAGTATTGCCAATGATCTTTCTTATGTGAAGGATATTTTTACCAAAGAAGGATTGAATTTGACATTTGATCGTTCGGGAACATTTTTTGAAGGAAATGAAATTCAAATCCAACGTGTGTTGAAGCGGACCATCCTTAATCATTTCAATGAACTAGAAGTGGTAGCAGAACTGGTAGAACAGCAACTTTTAAGAAGAATTGAGCAAGCTTTTCGTCAAGGAATCAACGAAAAACAAATGGAGATTCCAGAGAGTTATTTCAAAAGCATTGTGATTTCAATTTTATTGATTGTCCAACGCTCAAAAGAGGGTAAAAAAATAGATTTGATTGGTAAGAATCAGTATGGAAAATATTTCTTGGAGTTCAACAAGTACCCGCTTGTGTATGAACTATTAAAAAAATTAGAAGACCAGAAAATTTATCAGTTCACGCAAGAAGAGGTCCAATATTTAACTTACATTATCGTAGGAAGTGGCTTGAAATTCTTTATGAAAAGTGAGAATATTCCTTTTGCTTTTCGTGGGAAAATTCGGCAATTGATCCAAAAGGTTAGCGAAGGTATCCAGATTGATTTAACACAAGATAACCGTTTAGAAGAAGATCTTCTAGTACATCTGTATCAATTACTTTTACGAATTGAAGCGCAAACAACGATCGTCAATCCATTGATTGACGAAATCAAACAAAATTATCCATCCATTTATGGGGTTGTATGGTTTGCATTAAAAGATTTTTGTTGGCCAAGTGAAGTGAATCTATCTGAGGATGAAGTTGGGTTTGTCACCATCCATTTTCAAGCTGCTATTGAGAGAATCAAACGATTGAACAAATTATTATTTGTCTGTCCGAATGGCATTGGAACAAGTTCATTTGTTTCAGCCAAAATACGAAGAATCTTACCTGATATTGACAGCATTGAAACTGCCTCTATTGATAAGTTGACTTACATGGATCTATCAGAAATTGATTTTATTATTTCTACAGTTGATATACCCAAGCAATCAAAGCCTGTCGTCAGAATCTCGCCCATGGTGACTAGTCGTGATATGAAACGAATCATGAATCATTATATCGATTTAGTCATTGATCATGAGCATATGAAGGAAAGGCGGATATTGCCTGAAAAAACAAAACACTTGCTTGCGTCCAATATTTATTTTGGTCACTATGAGTCAAAAGAAGAAGCAATCCATTTTCTGATTGAGCAGCAAAACTTTAAAAATGACTATAAAAAAGAACAATACACCCAGTCGGTTTTTGACCGAGAAGCAATCCAATCAACCTATCTCGATAACGGTTTTGTGATTCCTCATGGTAATCCGTTATTCGTAGAAGAAACTGCTATTGCAATATTAGTAGCGGATAAACCAGTTAATTGGGGAAATCAAAAAGCAGATATCATCGTATTATTGATGATCCGAGAAGAAGATGTGAAAGAAGTTGAAGCAGTGATGAAACTTATCATGCAAGGGATTGGTGATAAAAACTGGTTCATCTCAAAAATGTTGGAGGTAAAAGAATGAGCAGAATTGATCCATTATTGGCAAAAGAGCAGATCCAAGTAATCGATGCAGTGGAAAATTGGGAGACTGCCGTTGAGATTGCAAGTGAGCCTTTGTTAAAAAGTGAAATGATAGCGCATACCTATTTGGATAATATGATCAAAAGTGTAGAAGAGCATGGTCCATATATGGTTTTAACCGACTATTTTGCCCTCATGCACGCCAAACCAGGTGTAGGAGTGAATGAACAAAGCATGAGCCTTTTAGTCGTAAAAAATGCAGTAGATATGAAAGAAAAAGCGGTGAAAATATTTTTGATCTTAGCTGCGAAAGATAGTGAGAGCCATCTGGAGAAATTGCAAGAAATCATGTCCATATTTATGGATGAAGTGAAGTACCAAACTATTTTATCGGGAAATAAGGAAAAAATAATCCAATTACTAACCTAAGGAGGAAGAAAAAAATGAAAATTTTAGCAGTATGTGGATTTGGTGTTGGAAGTTCAATGGTTTTAAAAATGTCGATTGATAAGGTGATCAAAGAGTTAGGTCTTAAAGCTACAGTAGAGAATACTGATTTATCCTCAGCAAAAGCGACTCAAGCAGATGTTTATTTTACTAGTAATGAATTACTACCAGAACTGAAAGCTTCGGTCAAAGCGCCTGTTTATCCAATCAAAAAATATATGGATACAAATGAAGTGAAAGCACAATTAGAACAATATTTAGCAAACAAGGAGGGCTAGACTGATGAATTTTATTAGCGATCATATTTTGAAAAATCCACCTGTTCTTTTAGCCCTGATCGCGATGATCGGTTTGATCATCCAACGAAAGTCATTTTCAGAAATCATCAAAGGTTCCTTGACCGCAGCCTTTGGGATGGTGGCGTTAACGGCTGGGGTAAATATGTTGGTAGGGACGATAGCTCCTATCAATACGGCGGTCCAGACACAATTAGGTGTGCAAGTTACTGAAGGGTTATCTGATGTGACTTTTACAGCAGAATACGGTGGTACAGTCGGTTTAGCCATGTTCTTAGGATTGATCATCCATTTGTTGATTGCTAGGTTTACACCAGTCAAAACGATTTTTCTGACTGGACATATGCTGTGGTGGTTCCCATTTGTATTTGTAGCTGCCGGAGTAGAGGCTGGTCTAACTGACGCTTTACTGATTGGGATCAGTGCATTATTGTCTGCTTGCTATTGGTCATTCATGCCATGGATCATGCGCAAATATGTTTGGGATGCTACCGGTGATGATTCTTTCTTGATCGGTCATCCGACAGGGATCTTATCATTGATTTCAGGATTTGTGGCAAAGCGTGTGGGAAATAAAGAAAAATCGACAGAAGATATCAATGTTCCAGAGAACCTTTCATTTTTCCGTGAAATTTCGATAACGGGTGCACTGGTCATGTTTCTTATGAATGTGGTAGTTGGGATCATCGCACCAGTTTTGATTCCAGAAGGTGGGAATCTTGTTATGTTTGCCATTGAAGCTGGGTTGAATTTCGGTGCTGGATTATTGATCATGTTGTATGGTGTTCGTTTATTGATTAATCAAATTATTCCAGCTTTCCAAGGGATTGCTGAAAAAGTGGTACCAGGTGCGAAACCTGCTTTTGATGTCCCGATTCTATTCAATTATCGTCCGAATGCGGTCATTATTGGGTTTATCGTTGCGATGATCACTTCAACGATTTTAGTTGTCTTAGCAAATTCATTCCAGTTATTTGGTGTACTGATCGTACCATTGGTCATTACAAGTTTCTTTGAATGTGGTGGAGCTGCAGTCATTGGTGAAGGCCAAGGCGGTTTTCGTGGGGCAGTTCTCGGAACGATTGCAGCATCTGTCGCAATGGTTGCTTTAGTTGGTTTTTCTGCCATGATTTTCAGTACAACGATCCAAAGTTGGATCTTGATTTTTGGCGGAAACGATTTGTCATTGTGGGGAATGATTGGACGAGGAATCAGCAGTTTGTTTGGAGGGTTTTAAATGTTTCGTTACATGGATAAAATCAGAGAACTATTAACAATTGTCGAAGAAAAAGAAAGGCAATCAATTGGAGAAGCAATTAAATTATTGACGCAAGCAAATTTACAAAAACATTCGATCTATATTTTTGGCGCCAGCCACGCGGGTATTTTAGCAGAGGAAATGTATTACCGCGCTGGAGGAATGATGACGATCAATGCAATATTTGGACGAGAAGTGATGTTGGATCGAAATCCAGTAACCTTTACGAGTCAAATGGAGCGATTAGAAGGCTATGGAATGGCCATAGCCGGAACGATTCCTTTTAAAGAAAATGATGTATTGATTCTTCATTCAGTATCTGGCAGAAACCCGATCATTATTGACTTAGCTAAAGTGGCAAAAGAAAAAGGAGTAAAAATCATCGCACTAACAAATGTATCCTACTCGAAATCTGTAACTAGTCGCCATTCATCAGGGAAACGATTATTTGAAATTGCGGATATCGTGATCGATAACCACGGCGATATCGGAGATGCGTGTTGTGAACTAACAGGTCTATCACAAAAGGTCGGGCCTTCTTCTACGGTGATTGGAGCGTCCATTCTCAATACGATCATTGTAGAAGTTTGTGAACAGTTGATTTCTGAGGGAGTGAAACATCCACCGATTTTCTATTCTGCCAATATAGATGGTGGCGATCAATTGAATGCTGAATTATTTGAAACGTACAAAGAGGTCATTCATTATCCATTCACTTAAACTAGCGCGTCGTGAGCCATTGATTTTAAAAAGATAACTTTTTTGAGAATATAGTAAATAAGCTATGTCAAAGCAAAAAATCCTTTGATCCTAACTCACTGAGTGTGACAGAATCAATAGGATTTTTTGTTTTGCAATTAAATTGAAAATGTTATTCTGTATATAAGAATAAAAGTGTTTTGGAGGAGTACATGGATTTTTTACGACGATATGGGCTTTATTTTTTATTTCTAGGAGTGTTGAGTGATTTTTCGACACCTTATATTTTGGGCTTGTTCTATCCAGGCTTAGATCAATTGAGGCTGCCAATCAGTGTATTCGGTGACGTCACAAGTCCAGTGAGAACATTCTTTCTTGTTTGTTCTGTTTTTTCAGGCATCTTTTTTATCTTATCCTTACCTGCATTGTATTCTTCGTTTGAAAAAGTATCTACTCATTTAGCGAAATGGTTGATTATTTCACTAGGTTTCTATGCAATAGGCGATTGCCTTTTTACAGGATTATTTAGTCTTAACACCCAAGCTACTTCGTGGGATTTCTCAACGTGGGTACATAATGTTGGTTCTAGTTTAGGTTATAGTGGCTTTCTTTTATTTCCGGTTTTTGCTTTATTGCTCTATCGAAAAGAAGCGAATCAGCCAATCAGTCGAATGTATATCGTCTTAATAAGCTTGAGTCTGCTGAGTGCGATGATTTACGGACTGGCAAGGATCCCAGTGCTGAATCACCTTCCACTATTGGATAAACTAGGTTTTTGTCAAAGATTGAGTTACTTCTTCAATTATTTAACGATCGTATCAGTAGGTATCAACCAACTAAAACGAGTGACAAAATAGCTGTTTGGTTGAGCGAAAGGGTTATTTCTAAACAATCGAATAAGCGAGCTTCCTGAAGTTTTTTTTTCAGAAAATGAGCCGCGCAAGCCAAAAATAGGAGAGACTATTTTCGACTTGTGCGGCTTATTTCTCGAAAGTAGGTGCTTCTGTTACTAACTTGCTTAAAAAAATTTATAAAGGTGTTCTTACTTTTCTGCCAACTTAATTGGCAGAAATCTCTACTTTTTATTTTGGAAGCGCCAACATATACTTGGTTCAGAAAGGAAAATCAATCATATGAAAACGAGAACGATTGAGTTACTTCAAAGATTTAGAGCATATCATTATCCAATCAAAGCGGAACAATTAGCGTTAGAGTACCAAGTCAGTCAACGAACGATTCGTCAAGATGTGTTGGATGCCAATAGTTGGTTGCGAGCCAATCAGCTGGCAGAGATCCAAACGGTTCGTAAGCAAGGGTTTCTATTGCGTTTAAGCGATGAGGAAGAAAAAAGACTGGCAGAAGCATTGGTGACTTATCAAGAGGAGTTGTTGAATCGTGACGAGAGGACCTTTGATTTAGTGTTATCAATTGCTTATGAGCAACAGCCAGTTTATTTGAATCGTAAGGAAGAAGCATTCATGATCTCGAAAAGTACGATGGACGAAGATATGCGTCGTTTGCGAGCGGATTTGATCAAATACGGTATCGAGATCGTGAGTTTTGGTAGACAGGGATTAGTCTATAAAGGAGCGGAGCGCTCCATCCGCACGATGATTTATGACTTGATCAATAAGAATCTAGGAAGAATTGATTTTTCAGCAAGAAATGGTACGAAAATCACTGCGGCTCAAAGAATTTTCCAACAGTATTTTCCACCTTCGGAGATTGTAAAGCTCGAAGCCATCTATACAGATACTATGATCAGACAAGAAGATGATATCTACAAAAATCAACTGTTGCTGTTTACGATGATTTGGGTCCAGCGAGTCAGAAAGCATGAACTTATTGCAGCCATCAATTGGAAAAATAGTAACGAAAAAAAAGACGGTTTCACTGACTTTATTGAAAAGGTGATCGCTGAGTTTCGTTTGACAGACGTTCCGCCGGTTGAAAGAAACTACCTTCGTTTTACGATCGAGACATTCAGTTCAAAAGATATCAGTAATTCGTTGGAATGGGTCCAAGCACAACTGTTGACGATCCAACTGATCCAATTCGTCGAGGAACAGACCCGTATCCCATTTCACTTAAAAGAAGAAATCCTGTGTGAAAATCTTTATAAACATATGACAGCTTTGATCATTCGCATCAAACATCGAATCCAAGTCACGAATCCTTTGAAAGAAAATATTCGGGCCAATTACCGCCCCATCTATGAAGCCGTTGAGTTGTTTGTCCCAACAATCGAGGAAGTCATTGGGGGAGAGATAATCGAAGATGAACTTGCTTTTCTAGTGATCCATTTTTCGACGGTTGCTAGCACGATCAAACAGAATGTCACGTACATGTATAAATCAGTGGTGGTTTGTCACCATGGACTGGCGACAGGCAATCTATTAGCAGAAAATTTAAAAGAGAAGTTCCCACAAATTGAAGTTGTTGCGGTATTGAGTTCTAAAGAAGCGGAGTTGGTGGATAAGTTAGATGTCGACTTGATTTTCAGTACGTTCCAATTAGCAGATCAGAACAAGCCGTTGCTCGTGTTGGAGCCTATTTTAACCGATGCGAATCGTCCGATCATTGCAGATTTTTTAAACGCTCACCAAAAGGTCCAACGACTGATTCCGACAGAGAGTGGGCAAACAGAATTATTTACCGATGTCTTGCGGATCGTGGAAGAAAGTGGAGGCAAGATCGATCGGCCAATCTACACCAAATTAGAAACATTATTTGAGCAAAATCATTTAGAAATCAATAAAAGGGAGATCCAACCAATGCTAAAAGACATTTTGACAGATAATCATATATTGATCCAAGAACACGTAGACAATTGGCAAGAAGCGATTGAACGAGTGGCTAAACCATTGTTGAAAGAAAATATCGTTGAGTCAAGTTATGTTGATGCGATGGTCCGTGCAGTAGAAGAGTATGGCGCCTATATCGTTATTGGCAAGCATCTGGCATTAGCCCATGCCAGACCAGAAGATGGCGTCAATAAGTTAGGGGTGAGTGTCGCGACGATTCGTCAGCCAGTTGATTTTGGCAATGAAGAGATGGATCCGGTTAAAATCATTTTCTGCTTAGCAGCGGTGGATTCATATTCTCATTTAACGATCATGAAAGAGTTGATCGAGTTGATCAATGACGAAACGAAATTGACTCGTTTGATCGAAAGTCCTAATGTAGATTCATTTAAAAAACTACTATTTAAGTAGATAGAAGGAGAGAGTGGAATGAACAAATTGAATATTTTATTTGTATGTGGCGCAGGGTTAGGAAGTAGTTTTGCCGCTCAAATGTCAGCTGAAGATGTATTGAATAAATTAGGAGTGACAGCTAAGCTGGATCATTGTGATATTTCGTCAGCCGTTTCGATGAAGCCGGATGTGATCATTACCGCAGAGAATTTTCGTTCACAATTTGAGAAATTTACCATTGATCCGACAACAGCCATGATTTACTTGAAAAATATCGTCTCAAAAGTTGAGATCGAAGAGAAGTTAACACCAGTTTTACAAAGTAAGGGAGCTATCTAATCAAGAAAAATAGGGGGAGAAAACATGGGCGTTATCAATTTTATTATCGAAAACATTTTGACTCAAGCGTCGATCACGATTGCCTTGATTGCGATGTTAGGGCTGATTCTGCAAAAGAAATCAACGGGTCAGATTATCTCGGGTACATTGAAAACATTGCTAGGCTTTCAAGTTTTAAGTGCGGGTTCGAGTATCATCGTCGGTAGTTTGACGTATTTTGGGCAAATTTTTACCGAAGGGTTCCAAATGGAAGGGATCATTCCTTCAATTGAAGCAATCAATGGTCAAGCAATGAATGAACTTGGTCTAGGTAGAGACATCGCATTAACATTTTTAGCTATTTTTGTCTTCAATATTTTACTGGCACGGTTTACCAAATGGAAATATATCTTCTTGACTGGTCAAGCAATCTTATGGATGGCGACGATGACCACTGTATTTGGGTACTTTGCTGGGTTACGTGGATTTGTCTTGATTTTAGTTGGTGGTTTCATTGGGGCAGTTTTTGCTGTTGCGATGCCAGCGATGGCGCAACCAATCATACGTAAGGTCACCGGTTCAAACGATATTGCTTTAGGGCATTTTTGTACGATCGGTTATTTATTTGAGGCTGGGGTAGCAAAAATTTTTGGTGAAAAAGGCGAGAACAAGAAATCGATTGAAGATATCAAATTGCCTGCTCACTTTGAATTTTTACAAGATACGTATCTATCGGTCATGGTGGTGATGGTACCTCTTTATATCGTGACTGTGTTGTTTGCAGGAGAGACGTTTGCGGCTGAGCTATCAGGGGGCCAAAACTACATCATGTTTGCCTTTTTACAAGCTATCCAGTTTGTTGTCGGTGTATACGTCTTACTTTCAGGGGTACGCTTATTACTAGGCGAAATTGTTCCAGCGTTTCGTGGGATTGCGATGAAACTAGTTCCTGATGCGATCCCAGCGTTAGACTGTCCGGTATTCTTCCCTTATAGCCCGAATGCAGTGATTTTAGGGTTCATCACCACAACGATCGGTACGGTCATTGCGATGTTTACATTACCGATGTTTGGATTAGCGATGATTCTGCCAGGGATGTTGACGAATTTCTTTGCTGGGGGGACAGCGGGTATTTTTGGTAATGCAGTTGGTGGACGACGAGGAGCAATCATTGGCGGGATCGCTCATGGTTTCTTTATTACCTTGTTGCCAGCATTACTAGTAACGATTTTCAATTCAATGGGATTTGTTAGTGCGACAGCGACAGATGTCGACACAGTAGTGGTAGCGCTACTTTACGCTTGGATCTTAAGTCCGATTTTAAAAGCATTCTAATGTGAAAGTAGGGATCATGATGTTTGGTTTTTTGAAAAAGAAAAAAGAGCAACCTGAAGTAATACAGACGCTTTCCAGCGAAGAAAAAGAAGAACTTCAAACAGCAATCGAACGACTCAAGAAAGATATCGACCAGACAGAAGAAACAGACCAACTAGCTGTTCTTTTTGAACAAGTAGGACTAAAACTCGCTGAGTTAGGGGATAACGATCAGGCAATCGAACAGCTTGAAAAAAGTTTATCACTGAAGAAAAGTATCAATGATGGGTACAAGAAGTTGATGTCTTTATATAATGCAAAAAGAGCAGAAGCTGCACGAGCTGGGAACGATCAAGGAATTGATCATTATATGGGGAAAATGGACGAGATGCGACAAATTGCTAAACAACTCACGATTACAGGGAATAAATAAGAATAAAGGTGGCTATAAAAAATGTATACGACATTAAAAGAAGTAACAAAAACAGCAGAAGCTTTGAATTTTACCGTGGGCGCATTCAATGCGCATAACTTGGAGATGTTGCCAGAAATGTTACGAGCAGCGAAAGAAATGGGTGCGCCGATCATTATCCAAACAAGTGTGGATACGGCGAAATATATTGGGATGAATGTCTTAGTCAATGTAGTGAAAACGATCGCTGAAGAAGAAATGGTGGATGCTGTCCTTCATCTGGACCATGCGCGTGATTTCTCTGATATCAAGCAAGCAATCGATAGCGGTTATACTTCGGTGATGTATGATGGTTCCCATTTACCTTTTAAAGAGAATATCTTGAAAACAAAAGCAGTCGTTGAATACGCCCATGCTCGTGGTGTCTCAGTGGAAGGGGAGCTAGGAACGATTGGTGGGACGGAAGAAGGAATCCATGTGGCAGAAGATGATAAAGTGTATACCAAACCAGAAGATGCGGTAGAATTCGTAGCAGCAACTGAAGTAGACGCATTAGCAATTGCTATTGGAACAAATCATGGGCAATTCAAATCAAAAACAGAAGTCAATCTACCACTCCTGAAAGAAATCGACGCAGTAGTCGATGTTCCCTTGGTCATCCACGGTGGTACTGGAGTGAAAGAGGAAGATTATCCAGAGTTGATCAATCACGGAATCCGTAAATTCAATGTTGGGACAGAGCTACTTGTCAACTGGACGAAAACCGCAAAAGAAAGCTTTGGTGAAACAGAAGTCAGCCGATCATTACGCCACAACGTGATCCCAGCCAATGAAGCAGTGAAGGCAATCATCAAACATAAAATCGGCTTGTTTTTGAATACAGGAAGTGAGATCTATGCAGGAAAGAGCTAAAATGAAAAAATATTTGTTTCTTTTGGCAGGAAGTCCTGGGACAGGGAAAACCTATTTGATGGAACGACTGTTCGAACGGTTTCCAACGATGTATCGTCTTACCTTAGATGAAGTCAAAGAGTATTACGCTGAATCAATTGGGTTCGATAATTTAGCTGAACGAGCAGAGCAAGAAAAAAACAAGGTGTATCCATTCTTTTATCAGGCATTGGAACTGTACATGGAAGCAGGGAAGAAAGTGATTGTTTCAGAGTATCCTTTCAGTGACAAACAAAAAGGACCATTAGAAGCGTTATCAAAAAAATATGGCTATGAAGTGATCACGATTCGCTTGCACGCAGACTTTGATGTACTATGGCAACGACGTTATAAAAGAGATCGCGATCCTGAACGTCATTTGAGTTATATTATGGACCATTATCATTATGGAGATACGTTGGACGATCGATCGTTAGGAACCAATCATATTACCAAAGAAGAATTTAGAGCTGTTATAAATGATCGAAAGTATGAACACTTTGAACTTGGAACGCTTTATACATTCGATGTGACTGATTTTTCCAAAGTGGATTATACGCCGCTGTTAGACGAGTTAGAGTGGCGAGTGGCGAATGATCAATAAAAATTAATATCTAGTTGATTGATTCAAGTTTTGAATGAATCGTAAAAAGTGAAAGCCTATCCTCCTATTTATTGAGAGATAGGCTTTTTTATTTTTATTACTGGATTTCCGTGCCATATGTCAAAGCGACTCTTTGGTGGATAACCAATCTGATAATTTCTTTAAGACTGTTTGGACTTGTGGCTCGTTTGTTTGTTTCAAAAAGTCATGTTCTAGATCATAAACAGGTTTGAATCGACTATTCGAGATCTGTTTGCTTATCCTTTTACTTGAAGCAAAAGGTACTTCTTGGTCTGAGGTACTGGCGGTACTATAGCAAGGAGGAAAAGCTGCAAGTTCTTTTTCACGAATGGCATAATCCGACCAATCCAGTGATTTCGGTAAGTGATAGTAATCGGCTAAGATCCCGTGTTGTCGTCCGTAGTGATAAAGTAAGGCGCGACCCATCAGTGGATCGTCTGCCGTGGGTGTTTGTTGATCAATGCCTATAAGCATTTCTTCTGTTAATGTGTGTGTGGTGGGATTGGTTTGTTTCTTCAGAAATTCAAAATCAGTATATCCATAAAAATTGATTAAGAAATTGGGTGAAATCCTTTTATCCATAAGCAAATATTTGGTTAGGTGGAACATCAAATAACTTCCCGCAGAACGTCCACAAATACCAAAGGGGTGTTCATGGATGATTGTCTTTTTTAAGACATCAAAGCTTTCATTTAGTTTTGCAATGATTTCTGTTACAGATGTATTTGGTGCCAACAGGTAATCAAGAGTTAGTAGAGTATAGCCATGAGCTAGAAAGAGATCCTTTAGTGTATGGGGTATGTCACCTTTTGATCCGTAAATCAATCCGCCGCCATGCAGATAAAGGATATATTTTGGTGTATCGCTCTGAGCAAGATAAATGGTTACTGTAATGTCATCGAGTAGTTGTTTGGTTTCTTTCATTTGCCTGTCTCCTCATTTTGATAATATAGGCGCCAATCTCATGATTGACCATTTGTAACGGATTTGTTAAATCAATTGATAAATAATCGGAAATTTTGTGGAGACGATAACGAATCGTTTTAGCATGTAAAAACATTGCTTCTGCTGTTTGTTTGTAGTTGCGATTGTGTTGTAAAAAACAATAAAAAGTTTCAAATAAGTCATAGTCTGTTTGAGCCAACTGCGCCAATTTTCGAGGGATTGCTTCTTGCAATGTTGCTATCTGATTTTCTCGAATAAAATGTTTGAATATGCCGATATCTTCGGATGTCACAACAGGACCGTTGTAAAATGAGGTATTGAAATTCAAAATATCCAAACATTCAAACAACAATTCCTTGATTTCTTGTCGTGGTTTTGCTTGGCTGATGGCAAAGGTTACTTGTTCATTTTCTGCGAGTATTTCTACCATCAGACGTGAAATCTGATCTTTAGTGATAGGCCCTTCCGATTGAGCAAAGTTGAATAAAACAGCTGAATATTGATGTTGGTCAAAGAAAATCGCCTCTTTTTTCAGTGTCCGTAAAAGTGTAAGGATGCGATTTTTCATTAATTGCGTTTGCATCTCTTTAGTTGAAAAGACGATTGTCTGGTAAGTATCTTTTGACTGCATATGCGCTTCTTGTAGCAAGCTATCTAATTCTTCAGGATTTCGTGGTGTATTTTGTAAAATCGCATCAGCTAAATTATTTAAACGGGTATAACGTTCTTTTTTCAATAGGCTTTCTGTATTGAATTTTTCTTGCAAGGCGTCAATGGCATTTTCGATAATGACTAGGTCGGTTTCTTTGATTTGTTGGTTGTTCAGATAAACAAGCAATAAGCAATTGAGAGAGTAGTTATTGAAAATCGCAATCTCTAATGCATAGCGTTTTTTCGAGTCTGTTTGAGCATAAAGTGTCAGTAAAGAATAATCGTTTTTCATGAAATCTGTTTGCGGTAGCGATTCACGTGAGAGTACGATGGCATCGGTTGGAACCAGCCCTTCGCAAATTTCGATTTCTTTATCAAGCAATTTTAAGGAAAAAGGAAGTTCGATGATTTGATAAAACTCTTGCATGATCGTTTCTAAAGAAGAAAACTGCTTTTCTAGACGGTTGAATCTTTGGCGTGCTTCATAGTAGGTTCGTAAAGTATGGGCATGTGCATTGAGTAACGGCTCATAAATCGTTAATAGAATTTTTTCATAGCTGATTTCTTGGCTGATTTTGATCAATGGGATTTCATATTTGAAGCACAATGCAATAAACCATTCGGGGATCACCTTGATAAAACGATCGGTTTTTAACACAAGACCACTGATCCCGATTTGACACATCTTGATGAAAAAATCTTCCAGTTCTTTTTCTGACAAGTCGTTCAATGCATAAAACGAGGTCAGGATCAGCTGATTTTGTTTACTCCAATTTTCGATATCAATGGCTTCTAAGACCATTGCAGTTTCGACTTCATTATCTAAACCGATCTCATTCGTTAGAATCTTCCCTTTTTTTAGTTCACCTAGCAATAATAACTCCCTTAATTTCATCATATTCTCCTTTTTTCCTTTTATGGATAAAAAGTATAGCATTCTTTTAGAAATACGTCCGATGAAAACACTTTCTTAATCTTCTACAATGACAGTGTAAGAATGAATAAGGAGGGGCATTATGTTAGAAACGGTTGTTTTACCAAATAATTATCAAGATTCCATCAACTTGATGCTATTGACTAATCAAATCAATTCGCTTGAGGAAGTCAACATGAGCCAGATCATGATGGGAACGGATGCTAATAAAGATATTTTGAATAACACGTCACTTTTAACAGAAAAGGCACAAACTGCGTCTGCGAACGATTTAATGATCGTGGTAGAGAGTGAGGATGAATCAATCATGGAAAAGGTACTGCCAATGATTGATGATTTTTTAGCGGATCTATCAGCAAAAGAGACAGCGCAACCGAATAAATCAGTGACCACGTGGAAAGAAGCATTGAAACAATTACCAGATGCAAATGTCGCCTTGTTTAGTATTCCGGGGGAATACGGCGCAGCAGAAATGGCACGTGCGTTGAAGAATAATCTGCATGTTTTTTCATTTACGGATAATATTGCGATCGAAGATGAAGTCCGTCTGAAAAAACTAGCGCATGAAAAAGGATTACTGATGATGGGGCCAGATTGTGGGACAGGTATTTTATCGAGTATTCCAATTGCTTTTACGAATGTTGTCGCACCTGGAAATATTGGCGTAGTTGGTGCATCTGGTACGGGTATCCAAGAAGTGACGACAATCATTGATCGTCTAGGTGGAGGTGTGGTTCATGCTATTGGTACCGGTGGTCGTGACCTGAGCGACAAGGTGGGAGCAATAACGGTCAAAGATGCAATCGTGGCACTTGAAAACCATGAACCAACAGATGTGATCTGTGTGATTTCTAAGCCACCTGCAAAAGAGGTACGTGACGAAGTAGTGCAATTATTGCAGAGTATTTCAAAACCAGTCGTCGCTATATTTTTAGGAGAAAAACCAACGAATCACGAAGGAAAAGTCTATCTGGCACACACGTTAGAGGAAACTGCCCGTATCGCTGTAGATTTAGCAAACGAAGCAACAGTGAAAAAAAATTACTTTGAAGCACTAGAACAACCGGATGTCTTGACGCTTGCTAAAGAAAAAGTCGTCAAAGGGCTATATTCTGGAGGAACGCTCGCAGCTGAAGCAGGCATGCTGATTTCAGAAGCATTAGATTTAGGTGGTCTGGTCAAAGAAGATGGGTACATCTTGAAATCTCAAGGTTATGAAGTGATTGATTTAGGAGATGATCGTTATACACAAGGGAAACCACATCCAATGATCGATCCGGAAGTCCGGATCCACAAAATAGAAGAGTACGCCAAGGAAGAAGAAACTGGCGTCATCTTATTTGATATTGTTTTAGGATATGGTGCACATGAAGACATGGTGGGTGCATTGTTACCAACGCTCCAATCTGCGCAGTCAGAAGCGGAAAAAGCAGGACGTGAACTTTATTTCGTGGCGACAGTCTGTGGGACGAAGAATGATCCACAAGACTACCAAAAATCAGTGGAACGGTTGAAAGAAGCAGGTGTTTTTGTCGCAGAGAGTAATGCTAAAGCGGTTCAACTGGCATTGTTGTTAAAAGGCATCAGATTGTCTGAAGCAGATAAAGAAGTCTTAGCATATGATGGAAAAACAGTTGCTGTACCACAACCGAGTGAGCAAGTCATGGAATTATTGACGACGAAACCGCGTGTAGTGAATGTCGGTTTGAAAAGCTTCACCGAATCGATTGTCACCTATGGTGGACAAACAGTCCAGTTGGATTGGCGGCCTCGCGCAAGCGGTAACAAGAAAATGATCAAAATTTTAGATGCGTTGGAAGAGCATCAGGAGCAAATTGACGAAGAAAATCAGAAAGTGACAGAAAAAATCAAGAACGCACAGCCGTTTCTGGTCGATGTGGTCCCTGCAAAAACGGTGATTCCTGAATTAAATGATCCAAAGCAAAAAACACTATTGCATGCAGGTCCGCCAATCACTTGGGAGGCGATGACCGGACCGATGCGAGGCGCGTGTCTAGGTGCAGCGTTATTCGAACGTTGGGCAGAAAACGAAGAAGAAGCATTAGCACTTTTTGAAGCAAATGAAGTGCGATTCATTCCTTGTCATCATGTACAAGCAGTAGGACCGATGGGAGGGATCACTTCTGGTGATATGCCGGTCTTCATTGTTGAAAACCGGAAAGAAGGCAATCAAGCCTTCTGTATCTTGAATGAAGGTATCGGTAAGGTATTACGTTTTGGTGCGTATTCCCAAGAAGTCGTTGATCGCTTAGATTGGATCAAAGAAGTACTAGGACCAACAATTCATCAAGCGTTGGCATTCACCGAGGAAGGATTGAATCTAAATGTTTTGATCGCTCGGTCGATTACGATGGGGGATGAATTCCATCAAAGAAATATTGCTGCTTCTTTGAATTTCCTGAAAGAAATCGCTCCATTGATCATTCAAACGGAGATTCCTGAAGAACAAAAATATGATGTAATCAAGTTCTTAGCAGATACGGATCAATTTTTCTTGAATATCATGATGGCTACGGGAAAAGCAATCGTCGATGGTGCGCGCCAAGGGACTAAAGGAACAATCGTGACAACGATGACACGTAATGGTGTTGATTTTGGTGTTCGAATCGCAGAAACAGGCGATACATGGCATCTAGCGCCTGTAAACACACCAAAGGGCTTGTACTTTACAGGATTCAATGAAGAAGATGGTAATCCCGATATTGGCGATAGTGCTATCACAGAAACTGTCGGTGTAGGAGGAATGGCCATGGTGGCAGCACCAGGTGTGACCCGTTTTGTTGGCGCAGGTGGTTTTGAAGATGCGTTAGCAACCTCAAATGAAATGGCGAAAATCTGCGAAGGGCATAACCCAACGTTTTCGATACCAACTTGGGATTTTCAAGGAACTTGCTTAGGAATCGATATTCGCAAAGTGGTGGAAACAGGAATCACTCCTGTTATAAATACTGGAATCGCGCACAAAAATGCTGGAGTGGGGCAAATTGGCGCAGGTACAGTTCGGGCACCACTCGCTTGCTTTGAACAAGCCTTAGAGGCCTATGCTAAGGAGCTAGGGATCAACGTTGAGTAATCAAGAAATTCAAATGAGCGAGTATTTATCTCCACTTTTGCAATTTGGAAAAATAGGTGTGATCCACAGCGTATTTGAGCATTCCTTTAATGTTGAAATAAAGCAACAATTGATCAATATCGCCTGTTTTCATGACTATCTATCTAGTTTTGGTATCAATCTTCCTGAATATCGATTTAACACACTTGCTTCGGCTCTTCAAACAGGAAATCGTGTAAAAATAAATGATGATGTATTGACGATTTACAGTATTTCAAGTGTCAGACAAGTGACATTAAAACCGTGTCGGCTGGTTCCTCTCAACGTCTTCACGTTAGGGCTATCAAAAAAACAACTACTTTTATTGAAACCATTTTTGGCTGAAAAAAACTGGCAGACAAAAATCGGGTTACCGGTAGATAAACGTGCATCCACGCTGTTTGCTCGAATGGCACAGCCAAACAGAGAGTGGACGACAACTGAATGGCAAGAAGTCGTTGGTTATCTTTTAGGCAGAGGCAAAGGGTTGACGCCTAGTGGTGATGACCTATTGATGGGCTATCAGCTTGTTTTAGGGACTGTTTCAGATCCCAGAGGAATCGCGCTAGCGGTTGCTCTGGGAGAAGCCCAAACGGCAACGACTGCAATCAGTCAAGCGTATCTAACTTGTGCGACAAAGGGGTACGCCAACTCACTAGTGTATCAATTATTTTCAGACTTAGCACAAAATCAAGAGGGGAAAATAGAAGAACAGTTAGAGAAAATCATGAGAATCGGTCATTCTTCGGGAAAGGATCTAGCTTTTGGTATTTGGTTGGCGCTACAAGCAATCGAAGGAGAAGAAAGTGAGGGTGAAACATGGAAGCGAGTAAACAAAAACAAGCAGTAAGAGTCAGTGATACTTACTGGATCAAAGTAGTAGCAATCTTTTTTATTGGTTGGATCTTGATGTATGCCACACGAACGATTTTCAACCCGATCATGGGGGTGGTCGGGGAAGAATTCGGTTTAAGCAATACGCAATTAGGCTTAGCAAATAGTATTTTCTTTCTGACATATGCCATCGCTCAGATTCCTTTTGGGATCGTCGGAGACAAAATTGGACGAAAGTTAGTCATCACAGTGGGATTTTTACTTTTGGCAGTAGCGACATACTTCACCGGATTAGCCACGACGTTTATTTTATTCTTAGTGATTCGTGCCATCGCTGGGATCGGGCAAGGTGCTTACTACGGTCCACAGTTTGCCTTGTCGACAGAAGCGATTCCAAAGAGTAAACGGACGATTGGAAATGCCATCATTAATAGTGGTATGGCTTTTGGAACATCAGGCGGTTATCTTCTATCAAGTAAATTGGTCTTAGAAAACGGAGATGATTGGAGCAAACCTTTTTATCTTATGGCGATCCCTACATTGATTGTCGGCATTTTGTTTTATGTATTGTTGAAAGAAAAAGTGATCCGTCCGGGTGAAGAAGCGGAAGTGGAAGAAGGTCCAAAAGAAAAAATTTCTTTGAAGCAGATTTTTACAAATCGTAACTTAGTAGCAGCCTTTATTTTATGTTTTACCAGCATTTATGCTAATTTTGTGATTCTCACTTGGTTGCCGCAGTTTTTGATTGCAGAACGTGGATTTACTGGAGCGAGTGTCGGCTTTATTTCTTCTTTAGTCCCTTGGGCATCGATACCAGGCGCCTTACTCTTTGCACGGGTCAATGATAAGACAGGAGCGACGAAGAAACTAGTGTTTGTTTTGGTTCCATTAGCAATCGTTTCGGTTTTTGCTATCGCTTTTGTTACCAATCGTACCTTATTGATCACAGTGCTTATTCTTTATGGATTGACTGGGAAATTAGCACTTGACCCGATCATGGTGACGTTTGTCACGAAACATGCACCAAGAGCAGCCTTAGGAACGACGTTAAGTGCGTATAATTTTATCGGGATGTCAGGATCGATTTTAGCGCCTTACGTTACTGGTTATTTAGCAGATACTTCAGGTTCGATGCAAGTTGGTTTTTACCTCTCTTGTGTCTTGTTGATCATCGGGTTGATTCTCTTTGCCCTATTGGCAAAAGAGGATCGTACACAAACGCTGAAGTAATAGAAAGAGGTGTAGGAAAGACATGGGATTAAATGTGATTGCTTTAGGTGGGAATGCTATTTTAGAAACTGATCCAACCGATAAAGGACAAAAAGCCGTAGTCGAACAGGCGGCTGAAGCTATCGCAGCTTTTGTTGAACAAGGAGAACAAGTCATTCTTTGTCATGGCAATGGTCCGCAGGTTGGCAATTTATTATTGCAGCAACAAGCAGGAATAAGCGCAAAAAATCCTCCAATGAGCTTGGATACATGTGTCGCAATGACGCAAGGAAGTATTGGCTATTGGTTACAACAAGCGTTAACCAATGCGTTTACGCAACATGGGATCAACCAACCGGTCGTCTCCATCGTGACACAAGTGTTAGTTGATCCGAATGATCCATCGTTTCAGAAGCCAACGAAACCGATTGGACCATTTTATACAGAAGAGGAGGCAAAAAAATCGGTACAAAAGAATGAAGGAACATACGTGGAAGATGCAGGACGTGGCTACCGTAAAGTCGTTGCATCTCCTCAACCAAAAGAAATTGTGGAAAAAGAAGCACTCCAAGCATTAGTAGCAGCTAATGTTGTCACGATTTGTGCAGGTGGTGGTGGTATCCCAGTGATTGAATCATCTGGGCTTTATCAAGGCGTGGAAGCTGTCAATGATAAAGATTTCTCAGCAGCCGTATTGGCAGACGCTATGGGTGCCGATCGTTTGATCATTTTAACTGGTGTCGAGCATATCTATATCAACTATGGAAAACCAGAAGAACAAGCCTTAGGGACGATGACTCCCGAAGAAGCAAAAGAATACGTAGCTGGTGGTCATTTTGCAGCTGGAAGTATGTTGCCAAAAGTAGAGGCAGCGGTCCGTTTTGTTGCAAGTGATCCAAAACGTCAAGCAGTCATTACTTCCATTGAAAAATTGAACCATTTGACTGAAGGTGCGGGAACAGTGATTCAACAAACGAGGTAACGAGTGATGAAAAAAAATGCCATGATCACTCAAATTAGCCTTGCATTGGCTTTAGGTATTCTGGTGGGGATGTTCTGGCCTATGAGTGCGTCTGTGTTAAAACCGATTGGCGAAGTATTTTTACGACTGATGCAGATGGCGATTCCATTATTGATCCTTGGTCAGATCATTCAAGCTTTAGGTAGTATTGATTTGAAGGAATTAGCAAGTATTGGGACACGCACCTTGCTCATCTTTGGGATTTCCTCCTTATTGGCAGCTTTATGGGGTGTGTTATTGGCTGTTTTGTTTACGCCTGGATCTGGCATGGAACATATAGAGCGATTAAGTCCTACGATCGAGGCGCAAGAGCTGTCGATCCAAGAAACATTTCTCCAGTTTGTGCCTAAAAATATTTTTGACTCCCTTACGCAAGGTTCGATTATCCAAATCATTGTTTTCGCGATTTTTTTCGGCCTAGCCTTGAATCACTATGGACAAAAACAGCCCCAATCGAAGTTGTTTCAACTAATCATTGATTTTAACGAAGTGATTATCCAAGTCATCAAGTATGTGATGCATTTTGCCCCTATTGGGATATTTGCCTTGGTGAGTAGCAGTATCAGCCAATTAGGCGCACAAGTCATTCTGCCAATGGTGAAATATCTACTGGTGTATAGCTTAGCTACAGTATTGTTCTTACTGGGATGGTTAGTTGTTGTCAGTATATACGGCCGATTACATCCGTTAAAATTGATCATGAATATGAAGAATATGTCGATCATGGCGCTTGCAACGACTTCTTCAGCCATCACTTTACCAATCGAATTAGAAGAAGCACAACATAAATTAGGGTTGAGTAAGCGAATCAGTCACTTAGTCTTACCATTAGGGATGTCATTGAACAGTAATGGCTCAGCAATGCACATGGCACTGACGGTGATCACGATCGCTCAGATGTACCAAGTAGAGTTTCAATGGACGACCATGGTCTATCTTGCGATTTTAGCTACTTTTATTTCTTTAGCCAATGCGGTAGTTCCTGGTGCGGGGCTAGTTTCTTTAGCCATCATCGTGCCGCAAATGGGGTTACCTATTGAAAGTATTGCCATTTTTGGCGGTGTCGAATGGTTAGTAGGGATGTTGCGCACGATTTTGAATGTCAATTCTGATGTGTATTCAGCGATCCTAGTGGCAAAATCAGTCGATGAAATCGATTATGAGATTTTTAACCGTGGCTAAATGAATAAAAAGAAAGGGGTTGCAATTTTAAAAAATACTTGTTATAGTAAATGTAAATAAAACAGGCATGTGACTGGTAAAGCAGGCAGGACCTAAAGAAAGACACACAAAGAATCCTTTGTTGTTATTTCTTATGGTCTTGCCTGCTTTTTTCTTTTTTGTCTGCGCAGCGAAAAAGGAAAACGAAAGAAGGAGTGGAAAAAATGGATTATCAAACTTTAGCAAAGCATATTTTACAATTCGTTGGCGGAAAAGAAAATATCATTCATTTGGAACATTGTTCAACTAGGCTTCGTTTTACGTTGAAAGATGTCAAACAAACAAATCGTGAAGAGTTAGAACGCTTAGATGGGGTCATCGGTGTTCGTAGCAATGCTCAATTCCAAGTAATCATTGGGAATGAAGTAGTGGAAGTTTATGACGAATTAGCCAAATTGATCGGAGAAATCTCTGCAGATCAGAACATAAACAAAGAAAAGAAACCTGTTGGCACAATTTTACTTGATTTTATCATTTCAGTCTTTCAACCGTTGATTCCCGCGATTGCAGGTGGCGGTGTCTTAAAATCACTTTTACTGCTCTTATCTTTATTGGGTGTGATGGATGCAAACTCATCTACTTACCTGCTATTGAATTTGATCGGAGGAGCGCCTCTTTACTTCTTACCGATTTTAGTTGCGATGACGACAGCAAGAAAGCTAAAAGTCAATGAAATCGTAGCTGTTTCAGCAGTGAGTGCTTTGCTTTTACCAGAGATGGCAACCCTTCTAGCAGACGGAACCTCCTTTCTAGGGTTCTCAATTGAAAATATTGCGTATGCTTCTCAAGTCTTCCCAGCAATCTTAACGGTGTTGTTTTACAGTATCGTCGAAAAATATGTCACGAAGATTTCTCCGAAGCCGATTCGTATTTTCTTTGTTCCGATGGTTGCTTTATTAGTGACTGTTCCAGTTGCACTGCTGATTTTAGGCCCTTTAGGATATAACGTTGGTGGCGCATTCTCGTATTTGATCGTCGAGTTATATCAACGATTAGGCTGG
Organism: Enterococcus sp. DIV0806c; assembly: GCF_051710905.1. NCBI lineage: Bacteria > Bacillati > Bacillota > Bacilli > Lactobacillales > Enterococcaceae > Enterococcus > Enterococcus sp. DIV0806c. The sequence goes on from NZ_JBIOLO010000001.1 coordinate 338,152, forward strand.
TTAGCAACAGGCTTACTTGCCGCAGTTCTACCATTGATGGTCGTTACTGGCATGCACAAAGCGATGATTCCTTATGCTGTTTCTTCAATGGGAGAGTTAGGAAAAGAGATGCTCTATTTACCGGCTTCTTTGGCTCACAATATCGCTGAATCTGGTGCATGTTTTGCCGTAAGTTTAAAGACAAAAAATATGAAATTGCGACAAACAGCGATTTCTGCAGGAATCTCAGCTTTGTTTGGTATCACTGAACCCGCATTATATGGGGTCACGATCTTACACAAAAGGGTATTGAGTATCGTGATGGTTTCTAGTTTCATCGGCGGGATATTTGCCGGAATCATGGCTTTAGAAGCCTTCGCATTGGTTGGACCAGGGATTGCGAGTATCACTATGTTTGCCAGTGCAGATCAACCGATGAATCTTGTCTGGGCATTCGTCTGTACAGCTCTTTCTTTTGTTGTGTCGTTTGTAGGTGGCTTGGTATTTTTTAAAGATCAAGAAGAAGCAACCACACAAGAAGAGAACGAGAGTCGTAGGGGAGGAACTTGGGGTATCGTGAGCCCAGTCAAAGGGCAAGTGATTCCTCTTGAAACAGTCCCAGATGATGTCTTTTCTAGTGGGATGGTTGGCGAAGGTGTCGGGGTCATTCCAGAAGAAGGTATTGTTTTTTCTCCTGAAGAAGCACAAGTGACCATGCTATTTGAGACAGGTCATGCAATCGGGTTACGAACGGTGAGCGGAGTAGAATTACTGATTCATGTAGGAATCGATACAGTCAAGTTACAAGGTGAAGGTTTCCATGCCCTTGTTCAAGAAGGGCAGATGGTGCAACCAGGCGAGCGTTTACTTGAGTTTGATATTGAAAAAATCAAACAAGCAGGATTTGATCCAGTCGTTGTGGTGGTCGTGACCAATCAGAAGGAGTATCACATTGATCGTCAAGTAGAAAATCAATCAGTGACACCCAATACTGAGTTATTGATGATTTCTGCTTTAGCAAAATGAAAAAATGAAAGTGAGGAATAGAAAAATGGATATGACACAAACAGGTTTTCCCGAAGGATTTCTATGGGGAGGTGCAATTGCAGCAAACCAAGTAGAAGGAGCATGGAATATTGGTGGAAAAGGGTTATCTGTGGCCGATGTTGCAACCTACAAACCCAATGTAGACAACAAAGATTACGCAGCTCATGTAGGTGTGACGATCGAAAAAGTAGAAGAAGCAATAGCCGACCCTACAGACAAGTGGTTCCCTAAACGACGAGGGGTCGATTTCTATCATCGTTACAAAGAGGATTTAGCGTTATTTGCAGAAATGGGGTTTACTACATTACGTTTGTCGATTGCGTGGTCCCGACTCTTTCCAAATGGGGATGAAAAGACAGCTAATCCTGAAGGTGTCTCATTTTACAAAGAAGTTTTTAAAGAAATGAAGCGCTTAGGAATCGAACCGATTGTGACCTTGTCTCATTATGAGATGCCATTAGCATTAGCGATGAAAGGCAACGGTTGGATTCAACGAAGTGTGGTGGATGACTTTGTTCGATTTGCAGATACTTGTTTTGATGAATTTGGGGAGTATGTTCATTACTGGTTGACGTTCAATGAAGTGGATAGTATTTTTAGACACCCATTTACGACTGCCGGGATTTTGACTGATACGATCGAACCAGACAAAATTGAAGCATCTATCTATCAAGCGTTACATCATCAATTTGTAGCAGGAGCTTTAGCAACGAAACATTGCCATGAAAAGATCCCTGGTAGCCAAGTTGGTTGTATGTTGACCAAATTGATGACCTATCCGTTGACGAGTCGACCAGAAGATGTGGAACGAACATTGAAAAAGAATATGAACAATCATTTTTATGCGGATGTTCAAGTGAAAGGTATGTATCCGCCGCTCGTGTTGAAAGACTTAGCCAACCGTCATATCACAATCGACATGCTACCTGGTGACAAAGAATTATTGAAAGAACATACGGCAGATTTCTTATCGTTTAGTTATTATATGTCTATGTGTGAATCCGCAGATCCAAAGGCAGAGCGGACACCGGGGAATACCGTTTTGGGTGTTAAAAATCCTTATTTAGAAGCGACAGATTGGGGTTGGCAAATTGATCCTTTAGGCTTGAAAATTTCTTTACTAGAATTATATGACCGTTATCAAGTACCCTTGATGATCGTTGAAAATGGCATGGGAGCTTTTGATGAAGTGATTGACGATGAAATCCATGATCCCTATCGAATCGCTTATTTTACTGCACATTTCAAAGCGATGAAAGCAGCCATCGATGAAGGGGTTGATTTGATTGGGTATACAAGTTGGGGACCTATTGATTTAGTCAGTGCCGGAACCTCTCAAATGTCAAAACGTTACGGATTCATTTATGTAGATGCGGATGATGAAGGAAATGGAAGTTATGATCGCTTGCGTAAAGATTCATTTTACTGGTATAAAGAAGTTATTAGAACGAACGGTCGATCCATCGAGTGAAGGAACTGTTCGATGCGTTCAAGGAGTAACCTTGACCGAAGGAGGCTATCATGAGGAAAATACTAAAGGTGCTTAACTCCAGTGTGGTATTGATCGACAGCAATCAGCAAAAAATGATTGCTTTAGGAAAAGGGATTGGTTTTGGCAAAAAGCCCGGTGAGATCATCTCGGATGATTCGATTGATGAAATCTATCTGCCCTATGATGAAGGCAAAGCCATGCAATTATTAGATTTGATCAAAGAGGTTCCTTTGACCTATTTTGAATTAACGAAAGCAATGGTCTCTAGTATGGAAAAACGACTAGGGAAACGGTTAAACTCTAGTATTTATTTAACATTACCTGATCATTTACATTTTTCAGTTGAACGTATGACCAAAGGAATCATCATCACTAACCGGTTATATTGGGAGATCAAGAATTACTATCCGGAAGAATATCAAGCAGCCGAGCAAGCGCTAACGATCTTCAATGAAAAATCCGATGTCGAGTTACCCATTGAAGAAGCGGCAAATATCGCCTTTCATGTCATTAATTCATTGTCTCAAGAAAGTCAGGGAACCGATAGTATGAAGCAAGCGAAAATGATTGGTGGCATCGTCAACTTAGTAAAATATTCGATTCGGATCGACATTGCTCCAGACTCGATCCATTATAGTCGTTTTATTACTCATGTTCGTTTTTTCGTTGAACGGTTGTTTGCGAATAAGATGCTGGATGGACAAGATGATGGTCTATATCAGCAAATGTGTACCTTGTATCCATTGGCGATGGAAAATGCAGACAAAGTAAGGCAATATATCCAGAAAATGATCCAACAGGAAATCACGAAAGAGGAAGTCACCTATCTAGGTGTGCATATCAATCGATTGATGCGGCACCCTGATTGAAGAAAAAATAGACAAGATTAAGTAATGAAAAGCAGCAAGCCAGTGATCCTTTCTGGTAGCTGCTTTTTTTTTGTAACAAATAGGAGGAATAGACTTTTTAGCGAAATATATGTCTATAAAGTACCAGATATCCTATTTTTCGGATAATATCGTGTGGTGATTCACAATCGTATCTGATTAGTTATATAACATAATTGATTTGAAAATTAACAAAAAAAATTAGGGTTATATTAAAAAAACGGGCTGTTTTTAGTGTATAATACTCCTTAGTGTCGTGCGACAACCCATCCAATTGGGCTTAAAATGATTAGATAACGCTTACGTTTGTGAGCAATCAATCAGGCTATTTGAAATAAATTAAAGGAAATGGGAAAATGAGTCAAGTAAAATAGTTTTTCAAGCGAATAATCAGTCATAACTAGCGGACATTGTGAATGATTGAATGATCGTAAGGGGAATTATTTGCTTATTCGTCGTATAACCAAATTAAAGGGGGAGAACAAAGAAATGAAGATAGCAATTGCTGGTGCAGGTGCAATGGGGAGTCGGTTTGGACTCATGTTGCAAAAAGGTGGAAATGACGTGACATTGATCGATGGTTGGAAAGACCATGTAGAAGCGATCAAAGAAAACGGATTGAAAGCTAACTTTAACGGTGAGGACATCGTTGTCGATATCCCAGTCGTTCTTCAATCAGAAATCAATGACGTAGAAAAAGTTGATTTGATCGTCTTATTCACGAAGGCAATGCAACTAGAAAAAATGTTGGAAGATATTCGTCCAATGATCAAAGATGAGACAAAAGTCCTTTGTTTATTGAACGGAATCGGCCATGAAGATATTATTGAAAAATTTGTACCAATGAAAAATATTTTTATTGGTAATACAATGTGGACGGCAGGCCTAGAAGGTCCTGGACGTGTGAAATTATTTGGTAGTGGTTCAGTAGAACTACAAAACTTAGGAGACGGACAAGAAGAAGCTGCGAAAGAATTGGCAGAAACTTTAGCTGAATCGGGTTTGAATGCGAAGTATTCAAGTAATATCCATTACTCGATCTATCGTAAAGCTTGTGTCAATGGCACAATGAACGGCTTATGTACGATTTTAGACGTGAACATGGCAGGACTTGGTCGTACTTCTACGGCTCATGATATGGTTGTTGCTATCGTAAATGAATTTGGTCAAGTAGCAAAAGCCGAAAATATTGATTTGGATGTGGAAGAAGCAGTCGCACACTGTGAAACTTGTTTTGATCCTGAGACGATCGGTATGCATTTCCCATCGATGCATCAAGATTTGATCAAAAACAACCGATTGACAGAAATCGACTATATCAACGGTGCGATTTCACGTAAAGGAAAGAAATACGGGATCGCTACGCCTTACTGTGACTTTTTGACAGCGCTCGTGCATGCAAAAGAACAGATTTTACAGGCGAAATAGGAGGAACAAATAAATGGATACGACGAATAAATTAACGCCAAGAATTTTTTTGAACAAAGTATTAGCTGGAACAGCAACAGGGATCATCGTAGGACTGATTCCAAATGCTGTTTTAGGAGCTATTTTAAAGTATTTCAGTGAATATCCTGTTGCTGTGACGATCGCACAACTAGCTGTGATCTTCCAATTAGCGACTCCGTTGATCATTGGTGGTTTGATCGGGTTACAATTTGGGTTTAATCCGATGCAAATGATGGTAGTAGCTGGTGCTTCATTTGTCGGTTCTGGTGTTGTCCGCTTTATGCCAGACCTTGGTGAAGCAGGTGTATATGTAGGGTCAGGTACAGGAGATATCATCAATACTATGATTACTGCAGCGATTGCTGTTGGTCTGATCCTATTGATCGGCGATCGTTTTGGGTCAGTCGCAATCGTATTGACACCAATCGTAGTCGGTGTGGGCGCAGGTCTTATTGGGTTTTATTTATTCCCTTATGTGACAGCGATCACCTCTGCAATCGGTGAAGGTATCAATAACTTCACGACATTGCAACCTCTTTTGATGTCTATTTTGATCGGTTGTTCATTTGCCTTTTTGATCATCTCACCGATTTCAACAGTGGCGATTGGTTTAGCAATCCAGTTAGACGGTGTCTCTGCTGGTGCTGCTGCTATGGGTGTTGCAGCAACAACCTTTGTGTTGATCGTCAATTCTTGGCGTGTCAATAAATCAGGTGTCACGATTGCGATTGCGTTAGGTGCGATGAAGATGATGATGCCGAACTTATTCCGTAAACCGATCATCTTAGTTCCATGTTTAGTAAGTGCGGTTATCACAGCGATACCTGTTGCACTTTTCTCTGTATCAGGAACACCAGCTTCTGCGGGCTTTGGGATCGTTGGTTTAGTTGGCCCTCTTGCTTCATTAGATGCTGGACTAAATATCGTGATGGTGTTGATTTGTTGGTTCGTCGTACCAGTCGCGGCTGCTTTATTTACGCAATTGGTATTTGAAAAAGTCTTAAAACTTTACGACCGGGAAGAAGTCTTCAAATTCTTAGGTTGATCAAAATTATAAAAGAAAAAAACGCAAAACAGAGAAATTTCTGGATTGCGTTTTTTTTTGAGAAGAAGCTGGTGTTATCTGCTATACTGACACTAAATGAAAACAATGGATCATTTGATCCAATAGAAGGAGAATACATGAGAAATATAAAATTAACGATCGAATATGATGGAAAAAGATATTCTGGTTGGCAACGACTTGGTAATGATGAAAAAACGATCCAAGGAAAGATCGAAGCGATCATTTCGCAAATGACCGGTGAAACGATTGAGATTATCGGTTCTGGTCGAACAGACGCTGGGACACACGCCAGAGGTCAAGTAGCTAACTTCAAAACAGCTAGTACAATGAGTCGAATGGAGATGCTGGATTTCCTCAATCGTTATTTGCCAAGAGATATTGTGGTGAAAAAAGTGGAAGAAGTACCTGAACGTTTTCATGCTAGATATAATGCAAAAGGGAAAAAATATAGTTACTACGTTTGGAATGCACCGATTCCAACAGTGTTTGAAAGAAACCATAGTTTTGATTATCCGAAGGCACTTGATTTGGAGAAAATGGAAGAAGCTTGTCGGAAACTAGAAGGAAAACATGACTTTATTGGATTTTCAGCATTGAAAAAAACAAAAAAATCAACAGTACGTACAATTGAAGAATTATCGGTCCAACAAGAAGGCAATATGCTTCATTTTACATTTGTAGGAGATGGTTTTTTGTATAAAATGGTACGGATCTTAATGGGAACGATTTTAGATATTGGTTCAGGTAAAGCTGATTTATCTTTGATCGATACGATTTTTGAAACGAAAGTCAGACAGCAAGCAGGCGAGACAGTTCCCGCACATGCGCTTTTTCTAGATGAAGTGTATTATTAAGAGATGTTAAATGATTCAAAGAAAATAGTGAAAAAGCAATCTCAGCTTTTTCCTGTTTCCTTGGATCGACAAGGGACACTTTGGGAGGAGGAGATCCGATGAAGAAAGAGGAAGAAATCACCACTCTCTATAATTTGATTTTAAACCCAAACACGCGAGACTGGGAACGGCAACAACTAATTACAGCAAAAGAAGAGTTAGCAACTTCTGTTTCTCTAAAAGAGGTACTTGAAAAGTTGGAAGTTTCTTTACGACCATTAGCTTTACGACAAAATCTAACGCCAGACGTCATGGATTTCTATTTGCAAATGATCGGCGATCCGTTAGGGGAAGCGCGGTATGATTTTTCTAAACACGAAATGACAGATCCGACTGTTCAAGAACGAGCAGTATTTGCTGGCGGTTGTTTTTGGTGTATGGTAGAGCCTTTTGAGCAAAAAGCAGGGATTGTTTCTGTGATGTCCGGGTACACAGGTGGACAGTTTGATTCCCCTAATTATGACCAAGTCAGTGGCGGCTATACTGGTCATGTGGAAGCAGTGGAGATCATATTTGATAAGCGAGTGATCAGTTATCAAGAGCTAGTCGAGATTTACTGGCAAGTAACGGACCCGACGGATGAATTTGGACAATTCCAAGACCGCGGAGAACAATATCGCCCAATCATTTTTGTTCAAAATGAAGAGCAACAAAAAACTGCTGAAGCGTCGAAACAAGCATTAAGCGCATCAGGTCGCTACAGAAAACCGATAGTTACAGCTATTTTGCCAGCGACAGCTTTTTGGCCGGCTGAAAATTACCATCAACAATTTTACCAGAAGCAACCAAAACGTTACAAAAAAATAAAACAAACCCGTCGTCAATTAGCATTTTTGCAAAGAATGACGCACAATTGGGGAAAAAAAGCCAAGAAATAAATAAGTTAACACAATTATGATAGCGTTTTCTGCCAGAGCTGATGTATCACTTGAAAGTAGACAAGGATACATGGGTACTTGAAATAGAGATGGATCAAAAAGCTGGGTTAGTAGTCATCTGCTATCCTTGAAAATGAAAAACGGCATTCCAGAAGTAACTCCTTATTTTTTCGGAGTGGAAGACTTCTGTGATAATCATAAAAAATAAGGAGTGAATGAAATGTATGTAGCTGATAAAACGCGTTACGAAAACATGGAGTATCGTAAAAGCGGTCGATCTGGCTTAAAGCTGCCCTTACTGTCTTTAGGGTTATGGCAAAATTTTGGGGAATATGATCCCATCAGTAATCAGCGGGAAATTTTAAGGGGGGCTTTTGATTTAGGCATCACCCATTTTGATCTAGCCAATAATTATGGTGGACCTGCTGGAGCAGCTGAAACAAACTTTGGGCGACTTTTTAAAGAAGATTTCAAATCCTATCGAGATGAACTGATTATCTCTAGTAAAGCAGGTTATCATATGTGGGATGGCCCTTATGGCGATTGGGGGTCTCGTAAGTCGATCATTGCCAGTTGTGACCAGAGTTTGCAACGTATGGGTTTGGACTATGTGGATATTTTCTATCATCATCGTCCAGATCCTGAAACACCTTTGGAAGAAACCGCAGAGGCATTGATGCAATTAGTTCGACAAGGAAAGGCCCTTTATATCGGTATCTCTAACTACAATGGGGCGGACACACAGCGAATGGCGGAAATTTTACGCAAAAAAGATGCACCCTTCGTGATCCATCAAATGCGTTACAATCTGTTTTCAAGAGAATTACTTGAGACGGACTTAGCACCTGTTCTTGCTGAAAATGGACTAGGTGCAATCACGTTTAGTCCCTTAGCACAAGGCTTGTTAACGAATCGCTACTTACATGGTATTCCTGAAGATTCACGTGCCCATCGAAAAGAAATCCCTTTTCTTTCAGAAGAACAGATTGCAGCGACACTACGTAAAATCACACAGTTACAGGAAGTGGCGGAAGCGAGAGGACAAACATTGGCTCAGATGGCGTTGGCGTGGAATGTGCGACAACCATCAGTGACAAGTGTCTTAGTCGGTGCTAGCCGTTTGAGTCAGTTGCAGGAAAGTGTCAAAATGAAAGATAATCTCGTCTTTGCACCAGAAGAACTAGCAACGATCGAAACGATTTTGGCAGAAAATTAACGTGTGAGAAAATCACGTTGAAGTGGATACAACAAAAGCAAGAGTGTCTGGGGCATTAGTCCTCTAGCATATTTTAAAACCGAATAAAAGGCGGAAACAGGAGTAACTTCTTCGGAAATAAGGCGCCATCCACAAAAATTTGAAAAACAATTTTCGTGGATGGCGCCTTATTTATCGAGGCTAAACACTTCTGTTCCAACCTCCTCTTGTTTCTGCTATCGTATTTTGTGTTTGAGAGGTGATGTAGGGACAGACGGCGCAGATTGTTTTCTTCACTTCTTTTTTACTTGGTACAATAACTTGCCTGCTTGTTCTTCTAAAGTGAAGGTTTTATCGTCTTGCTTTTTTTGTTCCTGTTCTATTTGTTCCAAATTTGTTTCAGACGCAACAGAAGGAGCCTTCACATACAACATACGCCCATCTTCTGCGGTTTTTATTAAAGATACGGGAGACGAGTGGCTATCGATTTCTGTTTTTTTTTCTGACACTGTCGCTGTTTCTAGCGTTAGCTCACTTATTTTTCTTGTGAATGGTTCATGTAGTTCTTCCTCAGTTTCCAAATCAATCTCTTCCTCTAGTGGTAGTTGATAAATTTCATCTAATAAACTTTTTGAGAAAAACCAACCATCATTCTTTTTTTTACCCATAGTTGTCAAACACTTCCTTTTATTTAAAAATAACTTTTCCTAAAATACGAGAATGACTAACAAGTCCAAATGTCCGACTATCTTCAGAAATATCCGGATTATCGCCTAAAACAAAATAGGTATTTTCAGGAAGATAGGTCAAATGTTTCATTTGCGCGACTGCTTCTGGACTCAGTCGAAAAATCTCTGTAGGAGAATGCGGCTTGTTGCCTAAATGCAAGGTCAGTTCATTCCCATGTACTTTTATAGAATCTCCTGGGATTCCGATAATCCTTTTTACGATTTCATCCGTAGAGGATCGCTGAATAGCGATGATGCTATAACGTGTAAGCGAAGAAAATTTGTCCACGATCACTATGTTGCCGTTGACTAAAGTATCCTCCATTGATGTTCCAGTAACTTGATGAAAGTGATAGCGGTGAAGCGAATAAGTAAACGTAACGCATAGAAGCAGACATATTAAGAAATAGGGTCCTTTCTTTTTCCTTTTTCGAAGTTGACCATTCACCCAAATAAACAAGAAAACAGCCCCCTTTTTTTACTTGCTTGTTCTTTTTGATTAGTCCAATCGATTTTTTAGTTCTTGGACCCGTTCAACTAACTCAAGGATTGTCTGATGGTCATTTATTCGAGCATTTTGTAGTTCAAACAGCATGTAGACACAAAAGGCCAATGCAATAGTTAGCAAGCTATTAATGATCAAAAGATAAAAAAATTGTTTTTTCAATAATTTCAGTTCATAAATACTGATTTTTTTATATAGAAGCGGTTGATCACCGGCTTTCTTTTTTAGCAAAATCAATCTCACTTGTTTTATCATTTGGATTCCCAAGAAAAATAAAATAGCCAACACAACAAGGGATAAGATACTGTTGATAAGCATGAAAGAGACCTCCTTTATAAGTAGTTCTTTTGAAGATGTTTTGCTCAATGGGGGAAAACACTTAAACAAGATGGAACAACAGTATCGGTATCAATAAGAAAAAAACGATCGGGATCAAGGTCTGTAATGGCTCGGCGACGATCTTAGACGCCACGGACATTGACCACGAATTAATGGGATGGACGGGAGAGTCCGCGAGAATCGTGCCATCTATGTTTGTACGGTTTTTTTCTAAGCCTAATTGGGCTAATTCAGTAGCGGATAAGGTGCTTAGACTTTTTACGCTACTTAAATTTCCTTGAACGACTCGACGAAAACGTGTGCCGATGTCACCTTCACAACGCACTAAAGTGATCATAGCTTGTGGTGCTTCTTTTTTGATTTCGAGTAACTCGATTTCTGTATCAACAACGACATCGTTGTAGCTCACTTCATAGACAAATAGCTCGTTGAAATCTGTCGCATAGATCTTTGCATTGAGACGAAGTTGAGCGATTTGATGAAGCAAGACATTTTGTTCAAATACATTATGTGATAAGAGGACATAATTTCCTTTGCCGAGTTGTTGATTTTGCGTGTAAGTGGCTACGCCATTCATCAAGTTGTCATTATTCATACCGGCAAGTATCGGTAAGTCGATCGCTACTTCTGGGATCATTATTTTTCCGATGCCCCAGTCATTGATGCTTTGTTGGTAATTGATCTTCGCTTTGGAAAAATTACTGAGATTGACACTCGCAATGTCGATTTCAGAGTAGTTAGCTGCCGCTATTTTTGGCAAGTTGAACGTTGAAAGGTCTGTATTTTGTCCTATATCAATGCTCTCCATTTCTTGTTGTTTCTGAATTTGTGTATAGCCATAGATTCCGACACTTAGTAAAGCAACCATTGAAAGAACTAAAGTAATAAAGAGTCCTTTGGTCAAGAAATAAAGGCGAAGCAATTTTTTTCTGGATTTTTCTTTGACAAAGGGGTCTTCAGAGCGAAAGCGTTTGACTAGATAACGAAAACGAACAATAAGTAGGAGAGCGAGAGTGAGACAAACACTGAAAGAGCCTAATACAATGGTTTGATAACTCCAGAAATTTCGTTTTTCAACTTGTCGATTAACGGCTTCGTTGTAAGGAATCCGGACACCATTTACTAATAATCGATACGTATTGATTCCTGGTGGCGTGCAAGTCAATAAGGTGACCATATCCTTTCCAGGGATGATTTTGGCTTTATCGACTTCAGTAGGCAAGACTTCTTCAAAGGATTCGATTTGATAAGCGAGGCGTTCACCTAAAATCGTGAGAAAGAATAGATCGCCAATTTGAAGATGGATGATATCAGTAAATAAAACTTGGTTCTGGATACCGCTATGTCCAGTGATGATCGATCGTGTGTTTTCACCGCCCACTGGAATCGAACTCGCTTCGTAATGTCCTAAGCCACGATTAAGTGTCAAAAAATCAGTGCCGTGATAAAAAGGCATGGTTTCGATTGCCAAAGCGGGAATGTCTAGTGTACCCATTACCCCAGCGGTATTGATCAATGTTTGGTACTCAATTTCATCGAAGTCAACCAAGTCTCCTTGTTGTTCTTTATAAATCAATTCATTGTAACGTTTTGCTTGCTCGAATTTATGCCCTAATTCATCTTTCGTTAGCTGTTCTAATGCTTGATGGTAATTGATGGAAGCAGTACTACGTTCACGATTTGCGAGATAGTTCGCAAAAATCGGATAGATCAAAGTGAGCGTTCCTAAAAGAATCAATAGTGAAGCAAATAACAAAAGAACAGACTTCTTTTCTTTTTCAATCAAGGTTGTTCACCTCATTTTCATTTCATTATTTTTGTTTTTAGATTTGCGAAAAAAGCAAAGTCATTTCTCTTTTCTGCTTTCGGAAATGTAAAAACGAGAGTTGTGAAAAATTCTGAAATAAGCGGAAATCCACAAAAATCAACACTCGATTTTTGTGAATTTCTTCTTACTTCTTAGGTTAGAAACAATTGGTTCTAGACTGTTTAAGGCTTTTTTTTCCCTTTTGGTTTAAAATTAACGATTGTGACGATCCCTAGTAAGATGATCAATGCCAGTGTAAAATAAACCGGAAAAAGTGAACCGAGATTCCCACTTGTTTGTGGAATCCTTTTTGTAGTCGCTTGCCCTTGTTTCGGTATAGTCGATCTAGGAGTAGCTCCTTCTTCAGGAGAGACGACCACGCTTGATTTTGGATAAATAAACAATTGATCTAAACGAGTGCCATCGGCAGTAATTGCAGGTAATTGGACAACGACTGGCTTAGCTGGGGAAGACAATGCATCGTTTGCAAGTTCGGTGACTTCATAGAGTCCTTCAGTCAATGGAATAGTCGCTTGCCCGTTTGACCCCGTGATGATTTCGATTGGTTCAAAACTTGGGATTTCCGTAAAAGGATCACTGGCATCATTACTCGGTGTGACCTTCTTGATTTGATAACGAATCCCAGGAAAGGGGGTTAATGCCTGTCCCTGTTCGTTCGTTAATCCCGTTTCTAAGGAGCCAGTTGGCTCAGAAGGAAGTAGGTGATTATCCATTTCCTGCTCTGAAAGCTTATATTTTACAATTGTTAATTGGAAGGCTTCTTCTGCGTATGCCACAAGAGTAGTCCATTTTCCAATTGAACCACCGAAGAGGAATAGTAGAACCAACAGGAGGCGAATAAATAAAATGGAATGATCATCTTTTTTTGGGTTCATCTTTCTTTCCTCCTGTTTTTTTTCGATTCATTTCCTCCAATTGGTATTTTGTACCTAATCCGATTAAACCAATCAGGGATAAACTAGCAGCTGCGATAAGGACACGTTGCATGATTGAACTGTTACCGGCAAAAGGCAATTCAGTGATCAGCTCATCTTCGGCAAAGAGATGAACGATCGTGTTGTTTTCATCCAATGTGACCTCGCTTGGTTGTTTCAATAGTTCATAGCCATCGGGTGCTTTTGTTTCAACCAACTCATAGGTACCGAAGGGAACCTCTTCAAAATGAATACGTCCATTCGCGTCAGTTGTCTTCGTTTGGAGGATCACGCCTGATTCTTTTTCGTGGAGGGAAAACTCAGCGCCAGCCAGTTTATTTCCTCCAATCAACTGATTTTCGTCATTGATATCTGGTTGATCATCCTGATCATCATCTACAGCGGTACCTGCTTCTAACTTATACAAATAAATCTCTCCAAGTGTACTGACAAATCCTAGGTTCAAGTAAGGAATATGATAGATAGAATCATCTGTCGTGATCATTCCCGGCAAATTGGCTAAAGGTTCAGCGATATACTCATTGGTTCGGAAGGTGGTTTGATTTGCTTTTGAGTTGATGGAAGGATCATCACCAACCATTGGCCTCGTTACTGCAACTTCTTTTCGTTCGATTTGATCGCCGATTTGGAATTCTACTACATAGGTTCCTTCTGGTAGATAATTAAAACTGTAATGACCATTTACATCTGTTTTTAGTGTGGCATTTCCGTTACTGTCAACAAATGATGTTCCTTTCAAGTTATGCTCGACCAACTGATCGGCTACTTCGCTTGGGTGAGTCAGGCTTGTTCGATAGAGTTTGACAGGGATATTTGCTAGCCTTTCCTCGCCATCATCGTATAGACCATCGCGATCTTCGTCTAACCATACGAACCCGCTCAACTCTCTGCCATATACTCGGGTAATCGTTTCTTGTGAATGGACAGGTAAGTCGATTTGCGCATTCATATGGGCGGTATTTCGATATTGGTCGCCTGGTAATTGGTCAACTGGTTGGACAGTGATGGAGAGAGTGACCGATTCACCAATCGGAACAGTTGGTTTAGTGATCATAAAACCTGTGGCATGTTTGATTTCTTCATCAGGTGTTGAACCGGGTGTGTATTCCGTCCATGTAGCAAGGTCGATCTCATTTGGGTTCGTCGCATCTTCTACTGGTTCGGTGGTGTAATACATCGTATATCCTTCTGTGTCGATATCCACTGAAAGAACCTCTAGCGTACCATTGAAAGAAGAGCCACGAGAATCACCGTTATACGGTAAGATATCCATCAGACGAAAATCATGAGCGGGTTGTAAGGCACTGTTGGCTGAAGTGATCGAATAAGTGAACGAAGTATCAGCATCCGCTTCGGTCAAAGGATTCATTTCTTGATTTCCTGTTTCAATTGATGTTTTGTTGACGGACTTGCTTATTGTTAGTTGCTGGACAAGCTCTTGAATGAACTGGTCTTGAGATGATCGAGCTGATTCGGCACGGGTATCTGTAATTTCTGGAGTATCGGAAATCCACATTTCACCAACACTACGTATGACGAGTGAATGAGTTAAGCCCATGTCATTGAATGCTAGTTGCGAACTATCACTGATAGCCGTGAAATTCACTTCAATCCCCTCTGTAATAGAGGAGTCAGGAAACACCCAACGCAATGTCGTTTCTCCGTTTTCGTGTTGGATAATGATTGGATCAGGTAAAGGATTATCATGTTCATCTTTCGAAGAACCAGCTAGGTAATTGATTCCTTTTGGAAGAATGGTATTCAGCGCACTATCATAATCAACTTCTTCCGATCCAGAGAATGTTCCTCGAACTTTGACATCGATTTGTTCGTCGGATTGATACAAAGGTTTCGATACAAGTGTTTCTGTTTCAATTCCAAAATTCTTAATAAAGGCATTTGTACCAAGAAAAGGCGTAGTAACAGCACTTGGTATACTACTATCGTAGGGAATGGTTACATTAGAACCATCCGCGGCCCAAGTAGCTGGAAAGAAAGTAAGATTATTTTCCGCAGGGCTTTGCTTAAAAACAACACCTGAATCATTTCTGAGAGCAGCACGTGATAGGTGGACATAAGGATCGCCCTCCTCATCCAATGCGCCTGATTGACCGATGACTCTTATTGGAACGCCATTCCAGTGTAAAAAGGTAGGCTCGTTATTGATATGGTATTGGAATCGGACGGCACTGATCACCCCAGCTTCCTGTGCTTCTTGGGGAGTGTCGTACCAAGTGTAATTTGAAACGATTGTATCAATATGTGGGACGGTTAAGTCGGGCATAGCATTTCCATTATTTCTAACACCATACGTTAAATAAGAGTAATCACTTTCGTTTGGATAATAACGTTGTGTATACGGTTGTCTAGAAATATCATACTCAAATCCATTGGAATTCCATTGGAAAATTTGGTCAGAGGTTGCTGTTCCAGGAACATTCTGTGTGACAAACCAGCCTCCTAAATGTAATTTTTGTCCTCTCATAAGAGTCGGTTTGCCAACATTAAATTCCCACGTATTGAATCCAATATCCTGATTTCCCCAACTGTGTATCTTGCCTGTTATGGGATCTGGAGGATTTAAAACGACGAAGTTTGGACCGGAGGAAATATCTCCTGTCGGAATCATATAACTACTAAAATGTACTTTAGCGTCATTAGTAGTAGTTACTCCATCATAAGTTAAAGTAGGAATACTTAAGTTTAATGTGTAATACGACCAATTGTTTGTTAACATTAATTCCTGTAACCTCGAATGATCCCAGTCAAAAATAAATTCAATGCTGATAAAAGCTTTGTTTGAAAAGGTATGACCTAAAGTGTCATAAGTATAGATATTTTTGATTCCTTTATAGTTTGAGATTTTCCAAGATTCTTGATAATTTCCTAATTCAATCATGACATTACCAGAGTTGAACACCCCGATTTTTTTGTGATCACTATAAGGTTCAGAAAAGTAAAGTTCATTTGTTTTTCCGTGGGGTACAGGCAATGGGTGCGCTAATATTGTCGGATCAAATGTTGCTTCATACGGACTACCTTCTGTGGTTGCTTGCCAATCAGCAGTCGTTCGATCGGCATCTGTGACAGAATAGAAACGTGTTTGGGCGGAGTCATATTCAGATGGATCTACAGGTATTTGAGTATTTCCCAAAGTTCCGGTGACATTTTGAATAAGATCAAAAGTAATCGGTCCTTCAGGGTAGGTGGAACCGCGAATATCACCGATACTTCGTCCATCTAGATTTTTTAGCTCAATGACTAATCCTAGGTTGTATACCGAATCATTATTTGTAGCGTTAGGATCATAGATTTGATAAGTCGTTTGCTCGCCACGGACGAGTGTTGCAGCAATAGAAGGTGCGGAAGAAACGATTGTTGGCGGCGCAGTTAGATTTGCTAAATGTTCGACTGTATAAGTGTGATTAAATGTTTCTAACTCACCAGTATTTATATTTATGGCATCAATCAGTTGCAATTTGAACGTGGGTTGCATGATCGTTCCGTTCTTTGCACCAGACACATTGACAACGATGGGCACGAAAACTTGTCCCGAAGTGCTGATGATCGATTCCATGATGCCTTCAGAATACATGGTGCCATCACCGATGCCTGTATCAATATACGTGCCATTGGCAATTTCTCCATTAATAAAAGGCGCATCATTAATCAGGGTAGTCGCGTTAGGCAAGGTGCTAACGACACGATAGCGGATATTTGTGTAATCGTTTGGTAACTGTGTTTGTATTGAGAAGCCAAGTCGGTATAAGATTTGATCATTGGAACGAACGATATCGTTATTTGGAGAACTATCATAGCCAGGATCATCGTGGGAATCAAAACTGTCTGTACCAGTGGCCATCGTTAATTTGGCATCTTTGATGACAATAGGATTACTGCTAGTTTCTTCGCTGGTATCTATTTCTTCAGCCACTAATTTTGGTGTAATGATGGAGTCTTCTGCAGGGAACTCTTCTTCGAGAAGTTCTTCCATTGTTAAATCAGTTTCCTTTGTTTCGACCACTAAGATATTCTCATCGGCGATAGTTTCCTCAAATGGAGGAAGTGCTGTATCGTTTCTTTCATCATGGGTTTCAGCTTGTTCTGTTTGGGCCTCGTAGTCTGAGTCTTCGGCTGAAGATGACGTTTCTTCAACGTGGGATTCGGATGTTTCTTCTAATGCAGTCACATCATCTGGTCTTAACCATTGAAAAAGGGATTGATACTGCTGAGAATAAACATCCGTCAATACGATACTCATATCTTTCGTTGGTTCCCGAAAAACGAGAGTGACTGGCTGATCTTTGACTAAGCGTAAGTAAATAGTCGGTTGTTCTGAGTTTTCTTCGGATGCTACACCAATTACATCACTTGCTACTGCTTGTTCAATTGTAGGGAGGGCAGGCTCAACCATGGACGCAGTAGTTGAGGAGACGGTTGTTTCCGTCGTTTCTACACCAATACCTAGACGAGCAAGCTCTTCTTCTTGAACAAAATTTTCGGTGGAATAGATAGGGATGGTTTGCTCCTGTTCCTCATTTAAGGTGGTGATTGCATAATCCGTACTAGCTGGGAGAGCGAGTAAACGATTTTCAGTACTTCTGATCGTGATGGTTGCAGGATCATCATAAATTTGTGTTTCTTTTGTCATAAAGGTTTGATCCTGATTGATTACTTCAACTAAATGTGCTTCTTCTTTGGCTCGAAGGGGACCTCCTACAATAACGACTTTAGCGATTATACCAAGGATAATCGCTAAAACAATCACTATTAGAATAGGAGGTTTTACTTTGAGTCTAGAAAAACTAGTATTCATTGCAGTCTCCTTTCATTCTGGACTTACGTCTGTTTTCGCTTTTTGTGGATAATGACCACTGTTGTGCCAATAACGATGGCTACAAGTGCAATTGTGATGATCAGATTTCTGCCTATACCGCCAGTAAATGGCAAGCTTGTTTGCGGTTTATTAGTGACTGTCAGCTCAATCGTTGCATCATCTGCGGTCGTCAAATCGACAGTTACTCTTTGGTGAGCCTTCAATAATTCGTAGCCCTGAGGAGCAGTAGTCTCGACAACCCAGTAGTCGCGTGTAACCTCGTTATTTTCCACGTAATTATTACCATTGGCATCCGTCCAGTCTAAGGCTAACCCATCAAAAGTCGCGTGACCATTTGCATCAGAAGTAGAAGTTAAGAAAGTTATCCCAGATGGTAAATTGGCATCCTCTGCATAGCTATTTCCATTACTAGCAATAAAAGTTTTATTGTTCGCATTACTCTCAGAGGTGGCAATTTTGAATTCGGCACCAGCTAGACCAGTCCCGCTATTTTCTGAAATTTTTTCGATATCAAAGCCACCAGTATAGTATTTTGGATTCGTTGTTTCTGGTGTTGTTGTACTTTTTGGTCGTTGGCCCGGAAGTTGATGGTTGACAGTAAAGGTATTTTCAACAATATTGTTCCAATATTCTGGAACATACGTGGTAAGCACCGTACGGATATCAGTATAGCCATTTGCAACTGATCCGGCTTTGATCAGACCAGCTTCTGTCAAAGTGGTTGTCAGTCTATTTGTCTCAGCATCAAACGAGACCGTATAATCGGTAAGCGCCAAGTCTGTCCATTCACCACCAGCTTGTCTAACTTGCATTTTTGCGCTATCTGGAACATAAGTTAAGTCACTATTCAGTTCGTCTACCATTGAAAAATTTGGCTGTAATAACCCACTAGTATCTCGATATACAATGGGCTGACCAGCGATCATCTCGACAGTATCCACCGTCTGTCCAGCGGCATCTAAAATATCGATCGTTCCTGTTTGACTGGCGACTTGCCAGAGACCTGCTGGGATGTTAGTAGTCAATTCCCAGCGAAAGGATTGTCCGGCTTGAACAGAATCGCCTTTTTCACCATTGATTGTTTTGTCAGGATGCAATAAATCTTCTAAAATATTCTTTGGTTCAACTTGTACATCATAGATCAATGAAGATAAATCGGTACGACTGGTTTGGGGAATATGCACAAAAAAAGGATAAACAGCTGTTTCGATTTTTTTTCCATCGGTTGCAGCTAAATTTTCGCCTGTACGTTCATCTGGTAATTCAGTAATTAAATAGATGCCATCATTGGCTCGACCAATGCCTAAGTCAAGCGTTGCTTTTCCACTTGTGTCAGTTGTAATTGTCTGGGCGTTGAAAGTGGTGTCGATTTCGTAATCTGTGCCCAATTGTTGTTGTTTTGGATCAGTTAAAGAGCTACCACTCGATAATTTTTTCACCCGTTCCACTTTGAAGTTGATTCCAGGAATCAACTCTCTATCTGGATTGGTGAGGGTTCCGTCTCCTCGAGGTTCCAACTCACTAAAGTCAGTGATCGCGTACTTCCAGATCGTTAAGCTTCGCCTAGATGTTTCATTGGCAATTGCGTTATCAACTGTTTCAGCTAAGGCGATTGGTACATGAGGTAATCGCAACGAATGGTCAATAGAAGATAGACCGATTGATAAAAGTGTTGTAGCAAATACTAATTTTGATAATGTTTTTATTATGGATTTCTTCTTCATTTTCTCCCTCCTCAACTATCAAGCAATGCATGTCCAAATGTATGTGTACGTTAGATTTGCTGAGTGATTGAACATGTATGCCTGCTTACATACATAGGTCAAGAGTAGAGGATGAAAGTGATCTCCAAAGCAAAAGTTTCATAAATGACACTTTTATCATTAGAATAAGGTGAGTTTATGATGGTAATAAGATTAATTTACGTTTGCTGGTTGATTGTACTAGATGAACATCCATAAAAGAATAAAGTAAATGAAATATTGGATTTACTAAAAAACTTTTAGCAAATGTAGCTTCTAAGTAGATAATAAAAATCAGACCAATGGCTATAAAAAGCGTAACCTGATGGAATGAGTGATTATCATTACTCGGACATTTGTGCAATGATCTCTACTTTTTCCCATAAGGTATTGAGTGTCTTGATTTCGAAAACCCCTTTTTGTTCGTCTCGGAAGACATAGGCGATGATTTTTTGTAATCGACTATATTTTTTTTGCCCTCTTTCCAATTCACCATGAAGCGTTAGTTTTGCAGCATATAAAAATAATCGCCAAATCCGAAAGCGATAATTAAAACGGTGAGGTGTTCGTTTCAAAATAAATGTCGTTGCAACAGTGACATTGCTTTTACGGCAAGAATCTAGGGCTGTTTCGTAATACCCAAAATACAATAGATCCAAGACTAATGGGTCTAAGACTTCTTCATGATTCGTTCTGCGGTATAAAAATCGTTTAAAAAAATAATCATATTCTTCAAAATTAAGCGTTTCCGTAATTGAAGAAAAAAGTTTTAGTTCGATGTTTGTCCATAGATCAATACTATTTAAATAAGTTTTTACTTGTTGGATCAATGTTTCGTATTCTTGATAATCGCCAATGAACTTGCTGTGGATTAGACCAGCGCGCCAATATACATATTGATAACCTAAACCATCTGTTTTAACAAATTGGTCCAACGCTTGAGTTTTAATTTTTGCGATTTCAAGATAGTCAAATTTAGCAAGGGCTTCAGCCAACTGGTTTTCTAAAATTTTAGAACCTTGTTTGATCAAAGGGATTACTTCTTCAAATTCAGTTAATTCGATCCCAAGAATGTCAATGATTTTTAAAAAATTGTTTAGACTGATTTCACCTTCTCCGCGAACAAAGCGATAATAAGTAGGTCTTGTGATTCCTGTAGCAAAAATCGTTTTTGTTGAAATTTTTTTTTCTTTTCTAATATCATTCAATAATTCCCCCAAAGCAAGAGGAGTTTTTACATGGTTGATCATCGGATTCACCCTTTCTTTTATCTTGAAAAATAAAAAATATAAGTTATTTTATTTTTTAAATAAGTTATGTTTTATATTGATAAATAAAATTTTATCTTACTGTTTTAGATATAAACATTATAATAATAAGGTTAATCTATTATATATTTACTTTTAGATAACATTAATTATTTTTGTTTTGTTATTTAAAAATAATATTTTATTATCTTAAGTGTAATTTTTTTTGATGTAGTGATAAAGTTATTTGCTTATGAATGAGTCAACCTATTTTCAAGTTAAGAAAATTTTAAGAATTGGTGTATTATTTTGATTTCTGTGAAAATTTGTACAAAAAATTCTTAGAACGTACCTAATAAATCGTAGAAGAGTAGTGTCATATATGAAACTCTCTGACACTGTAGATCCATTTAAGTTTAGTGTAAGGATATTAAGCTGTTAGCTACTTGTATGTAGGAGATAAAATAGGATCGCTGAAAATCAATGGGATAGTCAAAGGAGCAACTTTTTATGGAGAAAGAAAAAATATTATATAAAAATGGTAAGAAAATAACTATAAGAAGTACAAGTATCAAAAAAAGCAATGTGTATAAACGAAAGATCGCTGGGGCGTTTATAGTCATTGGTACGGTGGCAAGTAGTTTTAGTCATAGTATTGTATCAGCTGATCAAATCATTACGAATACGATAGAAATGGAAGATACACCCATTTCGCCAATCGATGAGATGGTCTTATCAGAAAGCACCACAAACTCAGATAGTGAGCGACTTGAAGCGAAAGAGGAGGAGGAAGTATCTACAGAAGAAGATAATGAAGTGACTACTCCTTCACCTGTCCCTGATTTGCCGGACAATCCGGAACCAGAACCAACTTTCCCTCAACCATCTGTGCCAGAAACGCCTAAACCACCAATATCACGACCTCCAGCAATCACACCTGAGATGCCAACAACGCCTCCACCGATAGGATCAGAAATAAAGGGTAATGAGGATTCAGGCACGAATGGTGTTGAGTCAATCCCAGTTCAAACGGAATCAGAGGGAGAAGTATGGACGTCTCCACCTGAATCATCTTTGGGAGCGGCCCCTGCTGAGACGGTGCCAACTGAAACCGTAGAAAGCATAACGATAACCAAAGGACCGATTGCCCGAACCGAACAGAGTAGTCCCTTTTTCAGAGGGTTTTCTGCCAATACGACCACGGAAGCTTTCATTCAAGAAATTGCGCCGGAGGCTAGAAAAGTTGCTTTAAGCAACGATCTATATGCATCTGTGATGATTGCTCAAGCCATTTTAGAATCGGGTAGTGGAAGTAGTCAATTAAGTGCATCTCCTCATTATAATCTCTTTGGAATAAAAGCTTACACCGAGGAAAATTCGGTGGAATTTTTAACACAAGAGGATGATGGAACAGGAAACTTATACACACTTAGCGCACGTTTCAAATCTTATGAATCCTACGAAGAAAGCTTTTTAGATTACGCCAAATTATTAAGAGAAGGATTAACTCAAGATGCTGATTTCTATTCTGGTGTCTGGCGTTCGAATACTTCTTCATATCAAGAGGCTACAAGGTTTCTAACGGGCAGATATGCCACTGATACGTCCTATTATCAAAAATTAGATGCATTGATCGATGTCTATGACTTGGAAAAGTTTGATATTGAAATCGATCAACTAATGATTGAAGAAAATGGATTTATCAACCCATTGGAACACTTTACGATTACGAGTCACTACGGTATGAGAGGAGCGGAGTTCCATCGAGGGATCGATTTAGCAGCCAATGCCGGAGCGCCGATCTTTGCCAGTGAAGCAGGAACAGTTATAAAATCCGAATATCACGCTTCGTGGGGAAATGTCATTTCGATACGTCATGAGAACGGATTATTTACATTATATGCGCATCAAAGTGTCAATGTTGTTGAACCAGGGCAAGTCGTTCAAAAAGGGGAAGTGATTGGTTTTGTTGGTTCGACGGGGAATTCAACTGGACCACATTTGCATTTTGAGCTATCAACAGATGCCAGTATGGAACAACGATTTTTAATCGATCCGTTTGAAATCATACAACTATGAAAAGGAGTAACCTATGAACTTTAATGCAGAGCAATTAAGGAAAATCACTTTCCCCACGGTTTCTCTAGCGGGGTACAAAAAACAAGATGTGGATGATTTTTTGACACACGCAGCAAATGATTATGACGTGATGAAAGAGACAACCACAGAATTAGAGAAAAAATTGACACTTGCAGAAAATCAAAAAGAGAATTTAGTAAAAGTATTTGAAAAAGAAAAAAGTGATTATTTAGCTGAAATCAATGAATTAAATGCTAAGTTGGATGAAGCAAGTAAAGAGGGCAGAGATGTACATGCGAAAAAAAGAAGCTTTGAAAATGCCTTGATTATTGCGCAAGATGCCGCCTTGAAGATTGAAGAAAATGCTGAATTAGAAGCCAGACGTATCGTAGAGGAAGCAAGGATTGAACAAGAAAATATTCTCAAAGAAGCAAAGGTCGAAGGGAATAATATCAAAGCCGAAGCCTATCATTTATTAGCTGAAGCAAATGGAAAAGTCAGTGAAGCGAACACTTATTATGAAGAACAGATGACGAAGCTAGAAAGTGAAAAAGAAAAAAGGACGAAAGAAATCATCCAGTTAGAAAGTGAAGCAAACAATGTCCGCTTGCAAATCATTTCAGAATATCAACGTGCCATCAATAATTTGTCTGAGGGGAAATGGCAAAACTGGATAAATGCAGTCAAACAAACGGTTAGTGATGGGAGTGAATAGTTCGGACAACCTTTCGACTTCCCCTACTTTCACCACGAACTTAGTCGGAGGATATAATAAAGCGGAAGTTGATTCTTTTTTGGAAAAGCTCAAGGCTGAACAGGAAGCAAAGAATCATAGGATTCAAGAGCTAATACGTGAGAACGCAAAGAAAACAACTGAATTAATCAATTTGATCCAAGCAAATGCCACTGTTTCTTCTATATTAAAAGAAAAAATGTCTAAGATAAAGGTGTTAGAAGGGTCTTCCCCAACCAAACAGACTGAAAAGTTAACGGATGCGATTCAAATCACCCAAGCAAAAGAAGCGCTATCTATTGAAAAAGAAAGAATCCATTGTTTGAAGAACGAGTTAAAACAGAGGTTATATGAATT
The DNA here is from genome assembly GCF_051710905.1 of Enterococcus sp. DIV0806c. NCBI lineage: Bacteria > Bacillati > Bacillota > Bacilli > Lactobacillales > Enterococcaceae > Enterococcus > Enterococcus sp. DIV0806c. The sequence continues at coordinate 362,368 of NZ_JBIOLO010000001.1, forward strand.
TGAAGATTTTCGAACAAGGAATATCGAAGTATGGTGCAGTTCGATGACTCAGCTAAATGAAAACATCAGCGAAAGTTTAAGGAATAAGAAGAGGGAAACGTTGGATTAGTTCAGCAAGAAAAAGTTTGGAGGTTGAAGAGGTGACAGGAATCAATAAAAGCGCATGGGTTTACAAACGACAAAAATTAGAAGTGTTGGCTAAGAAACGTGTTACTTCTATCGAAGTGTTACAAGAATTGAAATTTATGAAAAGAATCGATGCAATTGAATCAAAAAATAAGTCAACGAAGTAACTACTTGTTGATTTATTCTATCAAACAATCACTGAAAACCACCAAGTAAGGAGTAGCTATACTTACTTGGTGGTTTTTAATACTCCATCCTCTCTTTTTGCACACTAAAAATAGTGTGCAATGTAAAAAATAGAGTGTGCTTGATAAAAATTAACATGAAAACCCTTTTATACCAACTTGATAAAGCGATTTCAAAGTTGGCACGATACTTGCATTATATAAAAGTGTAAGAAGAAGAAAAGGAAGTGTTCACAATGGAAAAAAGAACAATCATGCTTGTCTGCTCTGCAGGAATGAGTACAAGTTTATTAGTGACAAAAATGCAAAAAGCAGCAGAAGAAAAAGGCGTAGAAGCGGATATCTTTGCAGTTTCAGCATCAGAAGCTGATAGCCAACTAGAATCAAAAAATGTAGACGTTTTATTATTAGGGCCACAAGTACGTTTCATGCAAAGTCAATTTGCTGAAAAACTAGCACCAAAAGGGATTCCGTTAGATGTTATCAACATGCAAGACTATGGCATGATGAACGGGGCAAAAGTATTGGAACAAGCAGAATCATTGATTAATAAATAAAAACAAGAAAAAGAGGGAAGAAAATGGAAGATCAAAAAAATTTAGAAGCGATCATGGGCTTGATCATGTTCGGCGGCAACGCAAAAAGCGATGCAATGGAAGCGATCGCGGCTGCGAAAAAAGGTGACTTTGAATTAGCAGATGCAAAAATCAAAGATGCAGAAGAATCATTGGTTCAAGCACATCATTCGCAAACAGGGTTATTAACACAAGAAGCACAAGGGGAACACATGGAAGTTACTTTGTTGACCGTTCATAGTCAAGATCATTTGATGACATCGATCGCGTTTACAGATTTAGCAAAAGAAATTATTGATCTATACCGTCGTATAGATGCTTAAATAAAAGTTTTTTAAAGGAGAAAAGAGGAAAAGATATGGATAGCTTTGTAGCATTTATGGAGAAACACTTTATACCAGTCGCATCAAAAATCGGTGCGCAACGCCATTTAGTGGCCATTCGTGACGCTTTTATGGTCAGTATGCCATTAATGATCTTAGGCGCTTTAGCTGTAATGATCAATAACTTGCCGATCCCTGGATTCCAAGAATTGATGAATTCGATTTTTGGTGGTGAAGCATGGAAAGGATTCGGTGCGGCTGCTTGGAACGGAACGTTTGCGATTCTTTCTGTTTTGATTGCGTTCTTATTAGCTTATCATTTAGCAAACGGTTACCGTAAAGATGGCGTATCTGCCGGAGTGATTTCATTAGGTTCATTCTTCGCACTAGGCGGCGCTTTAGGTATGAGTTCAAACGGATTATTTATTGCAATTATTGTCGGAATTATTTCAACAGAGATTTTTGTTCGTTTAAGTGGAAATGAAAAATTGATCATCAAAATGCCAGACGGAGTGCCACCAGCAGTAGCAAAAGCATTTGCGTCATTATTACCAGCGATGATCACGATCTCATTTTTCGCACTAATCGCTGCAATTTTTGCAGCATTCGGTGTTGCTGATATTGTCGGAGCATTCTACACGGTGGTTCAAGAACCATTTATGGGTCTTGCTAACTCTTATCCATCTGCATTATTGCTTGCATTTATTACACCGTTCCTTTGGTTCTTCGGATTACATGGAGCAAACATGGTCGATCCATTGATGCAAACCATCAATGCGCCGGCGATCCAAGCAAACGTCGAAGCGATTGCTAACGGTCAAAGTGCACCATTTATCGTCAACAAACCTTTCTTTGACAGCTTTGTCAATTTAGGTGGTACAGGTGCGACACTAGGCTTACTGATTGCGATCTATTTAGTAGGACGTAGAAACAAACCTTATATGGTCGTAACGAACTTATCAATTGCACCAGGTGTTTTCAACATCAACGAACCAACAATGTTTGGTCTACCAATCGTCTTGAATCCAGTGATGTTTATCCCATTTATTCTAACACCGATGGTTTTAGTAACTGTTGCGTACTTTGCGACATCAACAGGACTTGTACCAGCAGCTACAGTAATGCCACCATGGGTAACACCACCAGTGATCGGCGGATTTTTAGCAACAAACAGTCTTTCAGGCGCAGTGTTATCTGCGGTCAACTTACTGATTTCAATTCTGATCTATCTACCATTCGTTAAAGTAGCAACGATCCAAGAAATGAAAAAAGACGCATTGAACGCGTAAGAAATAAAAAACGGAGAGCAAGTGATTGCTTTCCGTTTTTTTGTGTTACTACTGTTATCATTGCTATTTTTCAGAAAGCAACGTATAGTTTTTGTAAGCATTTTATTTGAATAGGAGGATAGCGTATGAATACAACAGATATTCAAAAAAGGATCGAACGATTCCAAGCATATGGGAACACACTTCCAGGAGCTAAGGTATATTTTCGTGAAGATTGGGAAACGCTTTATTTTGATTTGGATGGTAAACAGTTTGGGATGATGAGTCCAGAAGCAAATGAAAAAGCATTGATCACGTTAAAACATTTTCCAGAAAAAAACGAGGAATTACGAACGATGTACCCTGAGATCATTATACCTGGTTACTATGCCAATAAGAAACATTGGAATTCGATCATGTTAGGCAAAGATGAATTGTCAGACGAGGAAATCGAGAAAATGATTTTGATTTCTTATGAATTGGTACTAGCTAAATTCGCTAAAAAGAAACAAGAAGAAATCAAAAACTCAGTGATAGAAAGTGATTGAAAGGTTGAAAGGGCAGAAATCATTCTCAAGTTGATAAAAAAGGTCTGGAAATAGGGGCAACCTATTTCCAGACGCTTAATAAAATTTGTGCAGATGGACTAAGAATGTTTGGATCGATGATTCGCCTCTACATTTTTGTCACAGAAATAATCAACATCATCGGTCGTCTTAATTCGTCTTTCATACCAGGCATATCTAACATATGTGACGGTGGTATTGGTTCAAGCACATGGTTGATTTGAAAGCCATTAGACAATAATGTCTCAAGATAAGTTGTAATCGTTCGATGATATTTTTTTACAGAAGATCCTAGGAAGTTTGTGTCACGCTCCCCTTCGTCAAAATAATGGTCAACTGGAAAGTGCATGATCTGACTGTCTTCTGTATAAATCCAATCTTGCCGACCATCCGCTGTAAAAACAGGATGTTCAACTGAAAAAAGAAATTGGCCATTCGGTTTTAGAAAGTGATGGATATGCTTGACGAGCTGCTCCCAATTTTCCACATAATGGATAGCTAAAGAACTGAACACGACATCAAACGAGTCTTTTGCAAACTGAATCGTTGAAATATCATCTTTTATATAACTGATCGTGGTGTCATTTGTTCGAGCTCGGGCTTCTTCTAGCATCTTCTCAGACAAGTCGACACCAATGATTTTTTTTGCCCCTTGCGAAGCAGCGTAACGACAGTGCCACCCATAGCCACATCCAAGATCAAGGACTGTTTGTCCATGGAGATTGGGGAAGATAGTTGCAAGCGTTGGCCATTCTCCAGCACCTTGTAAGCCTTTTTTGCTACGAGGCATTTCTTTGTATTGATCAAAAAATTGTTGATCGTCGTAAATGTTTGTCATAATTGTTTCCTCCATGTCATTATTTTATACCACTAAACAACATGGAGCTCGTCTCTTTTGTGTGCAATCATCTCGCTCACTCCTTTGATTTCTATTCTAGCTTAGGTTAGAAAAAGAAGCAAAAATCCAAGCAACAGATAAAAGTACTTCGTGGTCTAATTTGACACTGCGTATAGAATGACTGGAGGTTGCAAAATTGAATATGTATCAATGGATCAAGTTAAATGAACACCCAGAGCTAATGGAAGAAACCGCAAGTTGGTTTTCCTCAAAATGGGGAATTCCTGCTGTAGTGTATAAGGAAAGTATTCGTACTGGCATCATTGCGAAGGAAAGTATTCCACAATGGTACGTCGTTCTAGATAAAAATGAAGCAATCGTTGGTGGAGTTGGCGTGATCGAAAATGACTTCCACGACCGTCCAGATTTAGCACCTAATCTTTGTGCTTTATATGTTGAACCGGAGCATCGGAATCAGGGGTTAGCGAAGTGGATATTGGAACAAACCAGAAAAGAGATGCATCGATTAGGGTTTAAACAACTTTATTTGATTACAGACCACACTTCCTTTTATGAACGATACGATTGGTCATTTTTGACGATGGTCAAGGAAGAAAGTGGAACAACTGCCCGGTTGTATCAAATCGCTACAATAAACTAAAAAGAGAAGCGCGAGAGGTGTGTTCAAATCTCGCGTTTCTCTTGTTTGGCTTGTTCTCTTCGTTGTTTTTTTTCATCATAGATAAAGATATTACGTACGATACGCAAGATGGGGCGAGTGGTCAAGAAGATGGCGCCTGCTAAATATAAGTAATTGCTGTAATAATCAGGGATTTTCGTGATCAAAGCAACACTTCCCAGGACATAAAAGATTCCTGTCAGCAAATCGACCGCTAATGAAATCAACGTGTAACGATTTTGAAAATACAAACGAAAGCGCCGTCCACGGATCTCAATATCTTCTTCTTTGCCAATCTCGACATCATGGGTATTTCGTTTGATTTTTGGCATATAAAATCACCTAACTAGTTTTTATTTCTACGGTTTCAAAACAACTTTGATATTTTTATCTTCTTTTTTATCAAAAATCTCGTATGCTCGAGCCGCTTCTTCTAACGGCATTGAATGAGTAATGATCTGAGTTGGATCAAACATTCCTTCTGCAATCATGTCATAAATTTTTGGCATCAAGTGGACAACCGGTGCTTGCCCATGTTTGACGTCAATATTGCGCATAAAGAATTCTTGAAGTGGATAGGAAGAAGCAGGTGTCATATAAACACCAGTGATTTGCACTGTACCAAATTTTTTCACCGCTTTAGCAGCCATTTGGATAGGTGAGATCGTTCCACTTTGTAAGCTAACTAAATTTTTAGCTTTTTCTTTTGTTGGCTCTAAACCATCCATTCCGACACAATCAATGATGACATCTGCACCGCCACGAGCTAACTCATATAAATCATCTCCGGCTTGGTTCACGTCGTCTAATAGATAGGTTTCGATTTGATTATAGCGGACCGCTTTGTCCAAACGATGTTTGACAGGATCGACCGCAATAACACGTTTTGCTCCTGCCATCACAGCAAATTTTTGTGCAAATAAACCAACAGGACCTGAACCTAAGACGACGACTGTATCATCTTTTTTAACCCCTGCATTTGCAACGCTCCAATAAGCGGTTGGTAAAATATCAGATAAAAATAAAACTTTTTCATCAGGTAAATCATTATCTGGAACGATAAATGACGTAGAATCGGCGAAAGGTACCCGAAGATACTCTGCTTGACCACCCCAGTGATTTCCGTTCAATTTACCAAAACCGAATAATCCGCCGTATAATTCTTCCTGATTGGAATTATCACACTGACTTTCCATATGGTTTGCACAAAAATGGCAATGGCCACAACTAATATTAAAAGGAATAACTACACGTTGCCCTTTTTTCAACTTCTTCACTTCGGAACCAACTTCTTCGACAATCCCCATAGGTTCATGTCCAACAACATAGCCTTTTTCCATAACGGATTCCCCATGGTGATAAAGATGGAGATCAGATCCACAAATCGCTGTTGCAGTGATACGGATGATTGCATCGGTTGGTGCTAAAATTTTTGGATCATCAACATTTCTAATTTCCATTTTTTGCTTTCCTTGCCAAGTGACTGCTTTCATCGTAGTGCTCCTCTCCTGTTTTCGTTAATAAAACTAACGATAGTTATTTATAAACTCATTCTAAGGGAATGTTACTTTTTTTCACAATGAAACGCGCTTTTAGTTTTAGTTTAAAACAGTAAAATAACTTTTGACGAAAAAAGGAAGTTGTAGTTTTATTGACTGAAAGTTATAATTAGAGTAGTTGGTTTTCAAAAAATAAAACGTAAAAGAACAATTTTTTGTGCTGACATAGGAAAGGAGAGAAATGAGAAATAGTCGATTAATCAAAATAATTATAGGAGTCGTGTGTACAGTCTTGCTCTTTTTTTTATCGATTGGCGGACTTTTTTATACGACTTTAGCAAATGAAGGATTTATGAATGAGCAAATCAAACAAGCAAACTACATACAAAAAGTAACGAAAGAGATCAATGGTCGTGTCCAGAGCTACCACCAAGAAGCAAGAGTCACTCCAGAATTACTTGCCGACAGTGTATCTGAGGAATTAGTCAAAAAGAATATCGAGCATTTTGTCAAAGAAACTTATCGCGACAAGCAACCAAGCTTGATCCAAGCCACAGAGTTGGAAGAACATATCAAAGAGACGATCCATACATATAAAACAGAACATGAGATCAATATTGAAGAAGGGATTGCGGGAGAAGAACTCGCTTTACACATGATCGGCGGGATCTTTGAACGGAGTGTCCAACCAAGTTATCTGCATCTTTTTATTCGAGGAATCAATGACCTGAGCCACCAGGTACTTCACTATGCTTGGGGCATTGTGAGTGTGAGCCTATTGATCTTAGCGGGGTTCATGTATTTCAATCCAGGCTCTATCCGTTTACGTATCAAAAAATTTGCGTGTAGTCTGATGGGCGCTGGACTGATAAGTCTAGCATTGGCCGCAACTTTATACTATGCGCAGATTTTGCAGACGGATGAGCAAATGGAGTCACTTCAAGGCTTGATGCGAACATATCTTTCTAACTTTACTTTGATTGTTTTACTGGTCGGAGGAAGTGAGATTGTTGTGGGCGGCTTCGCATGGCTCCTTGCGAAAAGAGAAAACAAAAAAAGAACTGTCGGGCAAAATCAAAAGTAGCGAAACAACAAAAGTCCTCCATCTATTTCCATAGGTGGAGGACTTTTCTTTTAGGACTGAAGTAGCACAGGAAAGTGAACTCCTTTAGTGAACCTCAATCAAACATTTTTTTCGCTGCACGCATCAACGTAGGGATATCTTTGTCATAACGTGGTGTTTTCACCAAACGTGACATTGGAATACCTGCAAAATGGAATGCCGCAATTTCTCCTGAACGAACAGCACTTTGTTCGGTAAAGATCATTTGATAAGGCTGTTCAACGAACTCACCAGTAAAGGCAAGGTTTGTTGAATGTTTAGGAATGACTTTTGGTCGATCACTTTTCGCACGATTGTTGAATAAGGCAGAAGCATATGGCATGTAAACCGGAATATTATTGATGACACTATCGTAGATTTCGGTTTCTTTTTCGCGAATGTTTACTGGACCAGGATCAACTTTTGAAAGCTGACCAAGCAATTCTTCCAACATTTCTTTTCCGTTCATTTTAATATACTCTTTGTCGACAAATTCACCACGACGTCTTGGATACAAGAAGTAGCCCCAAATTACTGTTTCATTCGGTTTTTGTGAAGTGAAATGCGGTTGGTGATGCACGACGATCGACATATTGACATCTTTTTGACCAAGTGGGGTGATCGGTGTTGTTGAAATAAATGAATTCAACGCATTACCTGGTTCTTGTGTCGTGATACGTGTGATCTCGTTTAGCAACACATGATTTTTCGTTGTCAACGTAAAGCTGACCCATTCACTTGCGTCACGATCTGCGAAAAATTTATCTGGATTACCTAAATTGTAGAATTTTTCACTGGCTTTTTTCCACAAACTAGAAGCAGCACCGTAATCCATATTTTCCTCTGCGGGCGTTTCGTAGTCGCCAAGTGTTGCCGAATCAGTAATCGAACCATTCGTAAATAATACGCCAGTATCTCCATCAACGACGACATGTTCTTCTTCTTGTGTTTTTGTATTGATCATCTTCAAGCCTGTCACCGTGATTTCATCTTGCATCGCTGTTTCTTTGAATTCCCAGTCAATGACACGACGATTCAAAATGATTTTACAACCTTGTTCTTTCAAATAATTAATCAGTGGCAACATAATACTTTCGTATTGATTATAGCGTGTCCGATTGACCCCAACTAAATGCTCGATTTGAGTAAACTCATAAATCATTTGATGCATATAGCGACGTAATTCTTGTGCAGAACTACGTGTTCGAAAAGCAAAAGTCGTTTCCCACATAAACCAGAAGTTTGTTTCAAAGAAATGAGGATCATCTTTGAAATACTCAGCAATCGTCACATTATCTAATTTTTCTTCTTCTGAATCAGGCATGGCAATCAGTTTCGTTAATAATACGCGATCTTTATTGTTGAAGCCTAATTTACCGCCATCAATGATTCCCTTGCCACCTTCCAACAAACGAGCTTTATCAAATGTCGGATGTTTGGCATCGAAATCTCGTGTATCTTCTTCGGCTGTCATGCCCGGTTCTGTGGCAGAAGGGATACGACTGAGTAGATCCATCAAATCGACATACGTACGGTAATTCAGCATACGTCCACCACGTGCAACGTAGCCTTTTTGATTTTCTAATGGGTGATTTTTGTTCCAATATTCATCAGTAACTGTGTCCACGGGAGCGCCATCATTTGATCCATGGTCATCTAAGGAGTAGAAAGTGATTTGATCTCCACGCCATTTGCCTTCTTGGATCAAATAAACAGCTGCTGCCATATTCGCGATTCCTGCACCAATCATAATTGCTTTCTTTTTTTGCATTGTCCAATCCTCCAATATCTCCTAAATCATTGTATTCTGGCTAAATTTCTAGATTGATTCAAATTCGTCATAAAGGTGACTATCATCTTCTAGTAAGCCTGTTTTTTTGCCAAGATAAACAGCACCTATAGCGACTAGTCCTAAGCCAATGCCTACTTTCAACCATTTCTTGTTCATAAAAAAACCTCCTTTTGGTTTGTGAACTATTTCTACTTCAAAGCATAGAGCGTTTAGAAAAATAAGCCAAATGATAGGGTAAGGAAACAACCTGGGTTTTTGACAGTTTGGAGGAAGTGTCTGTTTTTTCGTGTGTTTTGTAATAAATTCTTAACAAAGAGAAGTAAAAAAAAATTTGGGAATGAGTTATAACGCGTTTTAATTCATGTGAATCAGAAAGGTGTGGAAAAGATGAAGAGTTTAAAGGTGAGAAAAATTGGGAACATTGTCGGCAACATTTTACCTAAGGAACTTAGGTTACATGAGGGGGATATTTTGAGCTATACGAAAGAAGGTACAACATTGATAATTGATACAAAGGAAGTGATGAGAGAACAAGACCGTAAAGAAATAGAAAAAGCATTTGATGATTTCTCAAAAAGATTTAGTAGTTTCCGAATCTGAAATGAAAGATACATTTAGTAAGTATGGTTGAGGTGAGTAGATGGTAGATACGATCGTGTATTCGGAGAGTTTTCGCCAGGGGTTAGAGCAGTTGATCAATGGATGGGGAAATGAATTATTTTTATCTAAAGAAAATATTCGACATTTTACAAGGATGATCAATCAATAGAACTTACAAAAAATTTTCCCGAAATGCACGAAGAAATATCTGCGTTGTATCATTTTCATGAACGTACATATCATATACGAATCGAAAAAAATATGCATATGTTACCGAATAGATAAAAAGAAACATCTTATTTTGATCGGTAATATTTGCTCAAACTGGACGAAACTCCGTACTCTTAGTAGGATAGGAGTAGAAGAAAAAGTGGGGTGTAAAGATGTTTAGTGAAACGTTGGTCCATTTGTTGGAATGGGTGACTGCGATTTTGAATATTTTCTCGATTTTAGTCTTATTGGTTGGAATTTTTTTAGTTTTAAAACATTTGATGTTGGAACGCCCATTGATCAAAGATTATGCGATGCGTAATCGGCGGAATGCGGATATTCGAAAACTACTAGCTAGTTATATTTTGTTGAGTTTAGAAGTACTGATCGTGGCAGATCTCATTGAATCTGTCATCAAACCAACTTGGACAGATATTTTAAAATTAGCATTGATCATTATCATTCGCACGATCATCTCTTATTTCTTAAATTTAGAAATCGCGAGTCATGTATCGCATGAAAGAAGGGAAGTTTGATGGAGATCAGTTGGATGACACTTCTTTATCCATATCTTGAATGGTTGGTCTTGATTTTAGATATTTTTGCCATTGCGGTCTTATTATGGGGTGGTTTTCTTTCGATCAAAGATTTTTTGAAAGATTCTTTGAACCCGTCATTCAAACAAAATGAACGGATTCATCAAAATAATGGCATCAAAAAAATGCTAGGTGGGTATATCTTGTTGAGTTTAGAGATATTGATTTCTGCTGGGATCATCGAGTCAATCATCAAACCGACATTACAAGATATTTTTCAATTAGCCGCATTAGTCGTGATTCGTACGATCATCTCTTACTTCTTGAATAAAGAAATCGGTCCAGCGGATGTCTAAGTTTGCATGATCCTCATAGACAGAATGTGCAAATGATATTAGTGATCACGTCTCTTAAAATTGAATAAATAGTTTTTTAGAAAGTAACGATTATAAAAAAAGCTAGAAAAACCAAAATTTTGTAGGATGAATTTTTGGTTTTCTAGCTTTTTTTATGGAACTGTCTAGTTTTTCACACGCTTTATACGACAGCATAAATGTGTGCAAGAGGTTAACATTACGAGAGTATGCCTCTCTCATGAACTATTTTTTACAAGCCGTATAATGGCTTGTTCCACTGTTTCGACTGAGATCGGAATAATATGTTCCATGGACAAGGCAACAGGTGTATAAAGCGTTCGTTCACACAACAGCCGATGGGAGGAAGCAGTTGCAAACGCGATACCTTCTTCATTTAATTGTTTATAGATCACTGGTTCGACGGAAATGTCACATGTCGTAACGGCCTCTAAAGCTTCGCGATAAATCAGGTATTTGATATCTGAGTTGGTCACGATCCGCACAGATACTTTTTGTTTATCTAAGCGTAACATACCAGTCAATTCAATAACGAATGAGCGTAGACAATTTGGATTGATCTTTAATTGGTAAGGAAGTGCATGGCTCCAATCGGTAACGATCTGTTTTACTTCTTCAAATAATTGCTGTTGATCATCGGTCAACAAATGAAATTTTTCAGGTAAGAATAATTGATAGTTTTTCCAAGCAGAACGCAAAATACGGATCAACGCACGTTCAAAAGCTTTGTTTCCAAGAAAAGGATGGTCAAAATGTTGCTCGAATTGTTGGATCAACTGTTTTGTCTCTGGATTATTTTCTATAAAGACTTGATGTAGTTGAGCAAAATCCTCCTCGATGGCTTCATAGGAATCAAATCCATAATCACATAGATTGAAGAGTATCAGAATAAAATAAAATTCATTTGGCTGAAAAAATTGCTTAAACGAACTTTCTTCCCAAGCAGCAAGAACGAAATGATAAATCGGTCTCTTTTTGATTTCATCGATGAATGATTGATCGATTGATAGCGGGGCATCTTTTTGATAGAACAGACTGATCAGAAAGCCTGTTTGTAGAATCTCTTGGGTATCCCGATCATAGATACGTCCACTTTTTTTAGTGACTGCTTGAATAAATTCTTGCGCTTGGACATCAAAGGAGCGAGGAAGAGAGAAGTCTGGCAATGTGCCTGTCCGATAGCTCACATTTAGCAAAACCAAGCGTCTTTCGATGTCAGTAAAGTGGGGGGAATGATGTTCAATAGCGATATCGCATGCTTGAAAGTAGTCTAACACTTGTTTCTTCAATGCATAAGCTTTGCTGACTGAAATAAATTCGAGTTCAGTCAATTGAATATAATCTGGTTCATCTTCTAAGTAAAGAAGGCAGGTTTTTAAAAATAAAGACGGTCGAGAGAGTCGTTGCATCAATTGGAAGCGAGAAGTTGTTGGTGCGAAGTATAAAGAATAGGTTTCTTTTTCTTTTGATTGATAAATGATTTGGTCGCTCAATTCTCTACTTAAAGCTTTGATATCATTCAACAGAGTCGTTTGACAAACATGTAACAAAGTAGCTGTCGTTGGAAGATGGACTTCTTTATTTACATAAAACTGACCACAAAGAAAGAGTTGGCGTAAGAGATTTTTCTCAAGATAATGTTCAATCATGGGGAATCCTCCCTATTTGTATAGTCATGCACAAGCACTTAGCTATTATGCCATGTTTTTTGTAGATACGCACCTATCACTTAATCTTTCTTAGCAAACAAGATGCTAAATTTACTTATATTTGTTATTGTATCTGTTTTATTTAAAAAAATTGGGAACTGATTGATAAAAAGAACCAAATAGAAAAAATAAATATGACTATTTTTCAACGAATAAGTACATTGGATTTCTTTTTTTTGTTCGTGAATTAAACGTTATAATCAATATAGTAAACCGTTCTTTAGCAGGAAGTTTAGTCACATCGTTCGTTTTTTTCAGCTGAAAATACAGAATAATCAGACTTTATTTTTTTTGTCTTCAAAGTAAGAAATCTAAAGGTATGTTATTAAAAAAAATTTTTAAAATTTGGGCGTATAGTCAAACACGTAAACTGATCAAGAAACAACAGCCGGCTGATTATTTCCTGTGATCAGGTAACAAGAGAGGAGAAATGAATCATGAAAGATATGGATATCAAAGCCGTCTTTATTGGCGACAAAGCAGAAAATGGCCAAGTGTATAAAATGTTATTGAATAAGATGGTGGATGAACATTTAGGTTGGCGTGAAAATTATTTACCAGCTGACCTTCCCGCAATCAGTGAAGCAGACAAATCAACAACATCTTATCTTGCGACTCGACAACATATGATGGAAGTCTTAGATGAAGTCAGTGAACGAATGCGTGCCGGTTCAATTCCTTGGCATTCAGCCGGACGTTATTGGGGACAAATGAATGCAGAAACATTGATGCCAGCTTTGTTGGCTTATCACTTTGCGATGCTTTGGAATCCTAATAACGTGGCATTGGAATCCTCAATGGCCACATCACAAATGGAAGCAGAAATCGGAGAAGACTTTGCGAAGCTGTTTAGTATGCCGAATGGTTGGGGACATCTGACAGCGGATGGTTCAATTGCGAATTTAGAAGGTCTATGGTATGCCCGTTGTATCAAATCGATTCCTTTAGCGGTCAAAGAAACTTATCCTGAAAAAGTGAAAGACCTATCGGACTGGGAATTACTTAATCTATCTGTAGAAGAAATATTAGAAATGATCGAAACATTTACTGATGAAGAATTAGACAATGTCAAAGCTGCATCTTCACGAAGTGGGAAACACATCCAAGAATTGGGCAAATGGCTTGTTCCTCAAACCAAACACTATTCATGGATGAAAGCATTAGATATTTGTGGTGTCGGGTTGGATCAAATGATCGCGATCCCCGTTGATGACTGCTACCGAATGGATGTCCAAGTATTGGAAAAGACGATTCGTGAACTAGCTATCCAACATATCCCCATCCTAGGTGTGGTCGCTGTTGTAGGTACAACAGAAGAAGGACAAGTCGATCGTGTCGATCAAATCGTTGAACTTAGAGAAAAATTGAAAGATGAAGGCATTTATTTCTACCTTCACGTGGATGCAGCTTATGGTGGCTATGCTCGTTGTTTGTTCATGAATGAAGCGTATGAATTTGTACCTTACGCATCATTAGCAGAATTTTATGAAGAACATCATGTTTTCCATCATGAAGTGAAAATCGAACGAAGTGTTTATGAAGGATTCAAGGCAATCAGTGAAGCCGAATCAGTGACTGTTGATCCCCATAAGATGGGCTATGTACCTTATGCAGCAGGAGGAATCACGATCAAACACAAAAGTATGCGGAATATCATCTCTTATTTTGCACCTTATGTGTTTGAAAAATCGGTTAAAGCTCCTGATATGTTAGGTGCCTATATTTTAGAAGGCTCAAAAGCTGGGGCAACGGCTGCAGCAGTTTGGACGGCGCACCAAGTTCTCCCTTTGAATGTCACTGGTTATGGTCAATTGATCGGTGCATCAATCGAAGCTGCTCAACGTTTCCGAGAATTTCTTGGTCAATTAAGCTTTACTGTCAATGGCAAAACAATTGAAGTCTATCCATTGAATCACCCAGATTTCAATATGGTCGATTGGGCATTCAAAGTCCAAGGATGTACGGATTTAAAAGAAATCAACCGTTTGAATGAAAAAATGTTCGATGTGTCCTCTTATATGGAAGGGGATGTGTACGCAGAACGCTTCATCACTTCTCATACGACCTTCACGCAAGCGGATTATGGCGATTCTCCAGTGGCATTTGTTGAAAGCATGGGTGTTCCAAAAGAGGAATGGCAAAAAGAACAACAAGTTACTTTGTTGCGAGCTGCTATCATGACTCCGTATTTAACCGATGACAACATCTTTGATTATTACACCGAAGCCATCAAACACGCAATGGAAGAAAAACTAAGAGAAGTTCTTGCGTAGTTTTAGTGATAGAAAGAAGGATCGATCATGACAGACTCAAAATCTACCAAACAACTGTCAACGTTAACGTTTATTGGGATGACTTGCGCTTTAGTCGCAAGCGTCCGTAATATTCCTGATGTCGCTGCCACTGGTTGGACGATGTTGTTTTATATGTTAGTTGCTGTACTCTTTTATGCGTTTCCGATCTCTCTGATTTCAGGAGAGTTTGCAGGGATGTTTCCTCAAAAGGGAGGGCCAGAACTATGGGTCTCTCAATCCCTCGGTAGAAAATGGGGATTTGTCGTTTCTTGGCTTTTATGGGTTCAAATGTTTCCAGGAATGGTCATGGTTGCCTCAGCACTTGCCCCATTGTTTGGCAACATGGTCAATAACGTCCCATTGGGCTTGAATAGTAAATTCACATTACTCGTGATTTTAGTCGTTTATTGGATCATCACACTATTGAACTTAAAATTCGACATGGCAAAAATTGGCGGGAAAATCGGTGTCTGGTTGGGGTTGTATATCCCGTTGGCATTAATGCTCCTATTGGGTGTCGCAGCATGGATCAAGGTCGGTATCATGCCAAATGGAACATTAGGAAAATTTTCTTGGGATCTTTTAGTTCCCGATCCAAGTACTGCAAAATCATTCGTTTATTTTGCACCGATCATGTTCATTTTTACTGGAATCGAAATGTCTTCTGTTTATATCACTCGATTGGCACATCCAGTTAAAACTTATATACGCGGTATTTTCGCTGCGTTAGTCTTTTTATTTGTGGTAAACACGCTGAATGCGTTAGTCGTTGCCAATGTGGTACCAAAGGGTCAAATGGAGTTGAATAATATTGCCCAATCCATTTCGATCGATTGCCAAATTCTTGGCTTGCCACATATGATTGTGAACCTATTCAGCTTACTTGTATTTGTCGGTGTCGCTGTACAATTGTCTGCTTGGGCTTCTGGTCCAGCCAAAACTGTTACAGAAAGTGCAAGAAAAGGCGCGTATCCTCCTCGTTTCAATTTTTGGAAAACCAATGAATTTGATGTGTCAAAAGCGGTGATCTTGACACAATCTATTATCATTTCTGTGTTTGCCCTATTCTATTTATTGATTCCAGGAGTCAATCAAGCATTTTTGATGTTAGTAAATGCAACGACAGTGATTTATTGTATCGTCTATCTCATCATGGGTGTCGCATTCTTACGTTTTAGAAAAACAAATCCGGCTATCCCTCGTCCATTTCGAATCGGTAAAAAAGAGGGAAATGGGAATCTCGGTGCTTGGCTTGTTGTGTTAGTCTTATTTGCAGCAATCGTTTTTTCTGTCGGACTTACATTAAAAGCTGGTACGTGGATCAACTTTGTGGCTGTCGTATTGATCAGCGGCATTCTTTTTGTTGCCCCATTATGTATCGAAAAAATTAGAAAACCTTCTTGGGAACAAGAAATAAAAAACAAATTGAGTGAACAAAAATCAACGAAGCAATCGGAGTAAAGGGGAAAAATTTCGTTTGAAAAGCAAACCTAGAAACCTGGCTCATCTTAAATCACACTAATTATTTCATGTTTGCCTGAAATAATCGACATAAGAAACCCTCCTTCTTACGTATAATAAGTATTATCAAATGAAATACAGGAGGGATTGCCGATGACATGGTACAAAGAAACTGCTGAACAAACAATGAATAAATTAAAGACGACCAAAGATGGTCTTTCAAATCAAGAACGTACCAGTCGTTTAGAAATACAAGGACGAAATGAAATAGAAGTGAAAAAGAAAGTCAGTCCGCTTCGGAAATTTTTGAAGCATTTTACGGATTTGTTGATGATCATCCTTATGGTGGCTTCTGTCTTGAAGTTTTTAACGGGTGATTATATTGAAGGTAGTATTATTTTACTTGTAGTGATCATCAATAGTTTTGTTGGTTATTGGCAAGAAAGAAAAGCAGAAGAGTCACTCAATGGGCTAAAAAGCTTAATGAGTCAAGACGCAGTGGTTCTTTCTGAAGGTATCAAGAAAAGTATCCCTGCCACTGAGATCGTGCAAGGGGATATAGTTAGTTTAACAGCTGGAGATGTCGTGCCTGCCGATATTCGTTTAGTCGAAACATATGGTTTGATGATCGAAGAAGCTGCGTTGACCGGTGAATCCGATGCGGTAGAGAAAATGAGTGAGCCGTTAGTCGATGAATTAGGCGCAGGAGATCAACTCAATATGGCGTTTTCAGGTACACTTGTCCAAGCTGGATCGGCGCTTGGTGTCGTCGTTGAAACAGGGAATACGACGGAGATTGGAAAAATCAATCAAGCATTACAATCAGTTCAACAACAAACGACCCCTTTGGTTCGCAAGATCCATCAGTTGAACAAGCAAATCTTCAGAGGAATCGTTTTTCTAAGTTTATTCTTGATTTTCTTTACCTCATTTAGGTATGGCTTAGAGTGGAACTTTTTATTCTCAACGATCATTGCGTTGATCGTTTCTATGATCCCAGAAGGGCTACCAGCGGTATTGACGATGATCCTCTCACTTGGGGTCAATGAAATGGCACAAGAACAAGCGATTATCAAAGGACTACCTTCCGTTGAAACACTTGGTTCAATGACGGTGATCTGTTCAGATAAAACGGGTACGTTGACCAAAAATGAAATGACTGTTGTGGAAACAATGACAGAAGATGAGACACGCTTACTTGAAATCATGAAAAATTGTCAAGAAGTGCAAACGAAAGATGATCAAGTAGTGGAAACGTTGAGTGGCAATCCAACTGAGCTAGCTTTACTACGATACACAGCTGAACAGAATCTTCCCCTAAAAACGGCGCTTGCTAAATTGCCATTTAGCTCAAGTTACAAATATATGGCAACACTGCATGAAGAACAGGACCATGCAGTAGTGTTTGTCAAAGGAGCGCCAGAAGTTTTATTATCGAGATCTTCTTTGTCACAGTCAGAACAGCAACAATGGATCAACCAAGCATCACAACTAGCAAAAAAAGGTCAACGTGTATTAGGGTTCGCCTACAAGCAATTGCCTATCGAGCAAGAGTTAGACCATGCACAGTTACAACAACTGACATTTGTTGGGATTGCAGGAATCATTGATCCGCCAAAAGAGAGTGCGATCCAAGCGGTAAGAGAGTGTCAGCAAGCAGGGATCTCGGTGAAAATGATTACCGGTGACCATAAAGACACAGCGCAAGCAATTGCTGATCAAATCGGGTTGAAGCATACGAGTAATGTCCTTGAAGGGATCGATATCGATCGACTCTCTGATCAAGATTTAGCGAAGAAAGTGAGCAAAGTCGATGTCTTTGCTCGAACGACTCCGGAGCATAAATTAAGGATCGTAGAAGCTTTGCAGAAAAATGGTGAAATCGTTGGGATGACTGGTGATGGTGTCAATGATGCGCCAGCATTGAAACGAGCAGATGTAGGAATCGCTATGGGGATCAAAGGAAGTGAAGTCAGTAAACAAGCCGCAGATATGGTCTTAGGCGATGACAACTTCCATACGATCGCTAAAGCAGTCAAAGAAGGACGTCGGATTTTAGATAATTTACAAAAAACGATCAGCTTCTTCTTACCTACATCTTTAGCACAAGGTTTGGTGATCATCTGGGCATTACTTGCGAATCAGCCATTGCCTTTGACACCGATCCAAATCTTATGGGTCAATATGGTGACAACAATCACGTTATCCTATGCGTTAGGTTTTGAACAAGCAAGTAAAGACACGATGAGTCGGCCACCAAGAGATCCCAACCAAGGGATTTTGACTAAGTACAATGTTTTCCGGATTTTCTATGTGTCCCTCTTGATCATTATCCCAGCTTATTGGTTGGCAATGCAGTTTGAAGGTCAAGCATTACAACAAACTGTTCTTTTACAAAACATTGTTGCTGCCCAAGCCGTCTATATGATCAATTGTCGTGAGCAAGTCGATGCTTCATTGAACAAAGGCTTCTTCCAAAATAAATTCTTATTTATTTCATTAGGTATTTTATTTGTCCTCCAAACTGGAGTCATTTATCTACCCTTTGCGCAACAAGTCATTGAAACAACAAGTTTGAGCTTTGCTCAACATTTACCAATCCTTGCAAATGTACTTCTATTATTTACAATCGTAGAAGTCGAGAAACGAATCAGTAAAACATGGATCAAAAGAAAAGAAAGAGAAGCTTTTGCCGGTAACTGAGAATCGTCGATCGTTCAAGAGATAAAGGCAAAGCGGCAGTCTTCCCCTAGGTTACAGTAGAGGAAGGCGGTCGCGTTTTATGTTTTAATGCTTGGAGCTGAACGCTTCTTTTACAACCTAGATAAACGGTGTTCGAAAAGCTGACCTTCAACATTAAGCTAAAAAATCAAAAAATATGGGGAGCTATTTTCTGATTTTCTATCTTACTGTTCAGGTCATAGCGCTTTTCTCACAATCTATGATAAACGGTGTTCAAAAGCCAGCTCCTTCAATATTAAGTCAAAAATCGAAAAAATATGAGAAGCTATTTTCTCAATTTCTGCCTTAATACTTGGAGCTGAACGGATTTTTCACAACCTAGATAAACGGTGTTCAAAAAGCTGACCTTCAACATTAAGCTGAAAAATCAAAAAATATGAGGAGCTATTTTCTGATTTTCCATCTTACTGCTCAGGTCAGACCGCTTTTTTCACAACCTGATAAACGGTGTTCAAGAAGCAACACTTCAATAATAAGCCAAAAAAATCAAAAATGAAAAAGCCATTTTCGATTTTCCTGTCTTATTACTCAGTGCTGAACGCTTCTTTCACAACCTTACAAATAACTTCTAAATGTGAGTTCGGTCAATTGGTCGAGCTCGTTTTTGGTTGGTATGGTAGAGATGTAGATGATTGGTATTGGGACTTGGTCGAGGGGGGTGTTCGAGACGAACAAGTCGTTTTTATGGAACGTGATATCAGAAAGTTGTGATAATTCTACTGGAATCAATTGAACTCGTTTCCCAAAGTAATCATTTAATTCTTGTTGCAAAAAGGCTTTCCAAGAGGGTTCGCCTTGAAAGAAGAAATACAGGTTCAATTTATTTGGACGAACGGATAAGATCGCTTGTTGGATCAAGAAGGATAGTAGGCGTAGAAAGTATTCGTCTTCTTGAACAGGCAACTCTTGTTTCAGTTGCTCAAGTAATTCTTGTTTGAATGGGTACAACTGTGGATATTGTTGCTCATATTCTTCCAAGAAATAGTGATACTGCAAATTCAACTGCTCGATCAAGATAGGTGATTCATGATATTTCAACAATAACAAGATCAAGTTATCCGCAAGTTTTGTCTCGTTTAGTTTTTCTAAGTGCAAGGTATCAGCTAAATCCTGAACGAATTGTTTGATCTTGCCCGAAAAAGGATAACTTTGCAAGATATCTGCTACGGGTTCTTGGTATTGATTGTTGTAATTCCAACTTTCTAAAAAGCAAAAGAAAGCAAAAATCAATTCATCTTTTTGTAAATAAACGCCTTCTAATTCATAAAGCGTGGTCAATTCAGTCGCATACGTGGAGTAAAGAGTATCTTCAGGTTCAAAGAAAGAGTCCTCGATACGGCAGTTTGCCTTAACACGTATCGTGTTGATGAAAAACCAGCAAATGCCAAAAATCTCTTCTGTTTCAACAGAAAAAGGGGTTTGCTTCAAGCGTTTCAAAAAACGAAAGTAATGGGATTCATGGATGGAATAATCTTCAAAAAAATAATTATTATGAGTAAATGGCATCAAAAGACGATGATAAAACAAGCGGATCGCATTTTCAGAACCACTCATCGTACTTGTATATTTTGTCAGCTTGATCTGTAACCCATAACGAAGGAGTTGGCGATTGACTTTTCTTGTATGGCGTTTCAGCGTTTCGTAAGAAAGTCCATTGGCTGCTAAGAAATTGGTTGTGGAACATTCCTTTGTAAACAATAGTTCTTTGATCAATTGTACACTAACGGATTGCTTTAGAAACAATTCCCACAGATCATTGGCAAGTAGATTTTGTTGGTTGAGTAAACGAATCCCTGACTGATCACTATCGATCAACCAGCCATCAGGTAATTGTGAGCGGATGACTTGTAAGTCGGAAAAAATCGTACGTTCCGTTGTATTTGTTTCTTCAGCAAGCTCATTGACAGTGATTTTGGGATGGTTTAAAAGTAGTTCGATCAACGTGACTTGTCGTTGTAAATCTTTTTCAGTGATGATTTGGTGCATGAGCGAGTACATCCAACATCCCTCCTTTTAAAACAAATTATAACACAATCCTTGACTTACATAAGCGGTTTCTTGTAGTTTTGGAGTAAGACATAACAGCGTGGATTTATTGAAAGGAATGAATTGCAATGACAACAAAAAACGAAAAATACAAACGTCTATTAGCGATCGCAGAAGCCGGTCTCTTCTATGGCAAAGATCCATTTGACGAAGAACGTTACCAAGAATTGAAAGCGATCGCTTTATCATTATTAAGTAATGGCGACAAGGAAATCGAAGAACGCCTTGAATTTATTTTAGAACAAAATGAAGGGTATCCAACACCCAAAGTCGATGTACGTGCCTTTATCAAACAAGAGGATAAAGTACTGTTAGTGGAAGACAGCAATACAAAAGAATGGGCATTGCCGGGCGGTTTTGCGGAAATCGGCTATTCACCAAAGGAAAATATCGAAAAAGAGGTGAAAGAAGAAACTGGGCTAACAGTGACGGTGGATCAACTACTGGCGATTTTTGATACCAATACCCGAAAAGATATTCCACAAGCCTTTCAATACTATAAAGTCATTTTTGGATGTTCGATCATCGGAGGTTCTTTTATCACAAATAATGAAACTTCAAACAGCGCCTTTTTTGCATTGGACGATTTACCTACTCTTTCCCAAAAACGGACGACAGAAGAACAGCTTGCGATCTTAGCGACAGGTCATTTGCCTTATTTTGACTGATCAATATATTTTTGTTGCATTTGCAACAAAAATCAGTACAATAAAAGTACAACTAAAGGAGAGAAGAGATGGCTGAGATCATAAGAGAAATCGGCGCGATAGCACGAGCGTTAGATTCGATCAGTAATATTGAGTTCAAGGAAGTCGCTTTGACGAGGGGGCAATACCTGTATCTCGTTCGGATTTGTGAAAATCCAGGCATCATTCAAGAAAAAATAGCCGAAATGCTTAAAGTCGATCGAACGACAACTGCCCGTGCGCTGAAAAAGCTGGAAAGTAATGGCTTGATTCGACGTGTAACGGACGAACAGAACAAGAAAAATAAAAGGTGTTATCCAACAGCCCAAGGAGAAGCACTTTATCCGATGATCATCCGAGAACACCATCATTCTACGAAAGTCGCTTTAGCTGGCTTGTCTGAAGAAGAAATCCAACAGTTGGAAAGATTATTGACACACGTAAGGAAAAATATCAGCGAAGACTGGAATTTTGTAAAAAAGGGCAATAAACGCCTGTATTGAAAGGGATGTTGGAGTGGGAAAGGTAGAAATCAGACCGATTGTGGGAAGTGAAGTGGAACGCCTTCAAGCAATCAGCATTGAAACGTACACAGATACTTTTGGCGAATATAACACGCAGGCAGATATGGATGCGTATCTTTCGCAAGCGTATGATTTGCAGCGATTGACAAAAGAACTGATCCATCCAGAATCAGCTTTTTTCTGGGCGCTAGATCATGGCGAAATTGCGGGTTATCTAAAACTGAACATAGGAAAAGCACAATCCGAGGAAATGCCTGAGGATCATCTAGAAATCGAACGGATCTATATTCGACCACCCTATAAGAAAAAAGGGATCGGCACTCACTTGATGAACTGGGCGTTGGCTCAAGCGAAAGCACAGGGAAAAACAGCTGTGTGGTTAGGTGTGTGGGAACATAATGATCCAGCCCAAGCTTTTTACCGTAAGCATGGTTTCATACGCCAAGGACAACATGTGTTTTATATGGGAGACGATGCACAGATCGATCATATTTTAGTCAAAAAAATCAATGAGGTGTAACGAATGAAAAAATTTGTAGCAGATCCATCATTTTGGGAAGTGTTCCCAGAAGCAAAAATTGAGATCCTAACGGTAGAAGGGATCAATAACGAAGTCGTTGAAGAAAACAAAGCAGATTACTATGACAAATTAAATCGTGCTGCTAAAGAAGCAAGAAATTATTTAACAGAAGAACCTTTTAGTCAAAATGAAGTGATTGCACAATGGCGTCAAGCGTTTACCCAGTTCAAGACAAAAAAAGGTGCACGTTCATCGATCGAGGCACTGCTAAAAAGAGCCAGTCAAGGTCGCGAATTTTTCCCGATCAGTCCGTTAGTGGATATCTATAATAGTATCTCTTTGCGCTTTGGCGTACCCTGTGGTGGAGAAGATCTTGACACGATCGTTGGGGATCTTCATTTGGGTAAAGCTCAAGGTGGAGAAAATTTCTTGCCATTAGGCGCAGAAGCAGATGCGCCCGCATTACCAGAAGAAATCATTTATTATGATAAAGAAGGCGCAGTTTGTCGCTGCTTTAACTGGCGTGAAGCGCAACGGACTATGTTAACAGAAAAAACGACGAACGCTGTGTTGGTGATCGAGGCAGTCAACGCACAACAAGCAGAAGTTGCCGGAAAAGCAATGACTGCTTTACAAGAAGACATTGAACGAACATTTGGTGTAACGAGTACTAGACAAACAGTGACGAAAGAACAACCAGAAATCACTTTGTGACCGGACACGTAGGAAATAACCAAAACGATGGAGTCACTCGTAATCTTCAAACAAAGCAAACTTGAAGATTGCGGGTGATTTGTCTTTTGATCGCTTAACACGAAAATAAGCAACGTTCGCTCAATCATCTTGTGCTTAATAGCAGTGACTTCCACTAAGTGTGTTTCCGCTTTCGTGCTATAATGAAAACAAGCTTTTATTTAGAGGAGGCGTTGTCAAATGATCCATAAATCTCGTGTCATGCTATACGTCGAAGATGTCGCGTTAGTCAGTCGGTTTTTCGTTGAGCAATTGAAGGCAGAAATAGTAGAAACGTTGGAATTGCCAGAGGAATATCAAAGCATTGTCTTGCGTATGTCGCAAGAATTGGAGTTGGCTATTTTTCCTCGGACATTCGTTGAACGATTTTCACCAGAAGTGTTAGGACCACCACCGTCTATGATTTTCTTTACAGATAAGTTTGACGAACTTTACGAACAAATCGAAACAGCTGGTGAAATTTTGGAGAACAATGGCTTGTTGACGTTTAACTTTTCCGATCCTGAAGGAAATTTTTTTGTGATGGCAAAATTAGAATCGACAGAAAAAGTAGATGAAAGGGAGACAGAAGATGAAAATCTCGATCACTGAAACACTTGAAGATTATTTCAAAAAGCAACGGATGAAAAAGAGTGATAAATTGAGAATGAAGAATTTGAAATCTGGGAAAAATCCTGCCAAAGGATGGAATAAAATGGTCGATACAGGCTTCGGTGGTTTAAATTCATTAGATTATCGTGGAAAAGGGAGTAATTTACCGATCAGCCAAATCGACAATCAGCAATTTCGTGCGGAAGAACAAAAGCGAATCGGTAAAGAAACCCATAGATAGAAGCTTCTTCAACTATTGTGTACTTAGTTTTATTTATTAGTAATCGACATACTCTTCTCTAAATGAAAGCGGAATAGGTAAATAGTAATGTTCGGATTTTTGATTAAATCCGAATTTTTTGTTTACTTATTTCTTTATTTGGGATAATATTAAACACGTTGTTTTATTAATAAATCTAATATAGTAAGAACTTTTTTATAAATGTTCGGTTTTAGGGGGATGAACGATGAAGGAAAAGATACTTTCCTACTTCGAGATTGACGCACTGAATACGACGGTGAAACGTGAGATACTGGCTGGGTTTACGACATTTATCTCTATGGCATATATCTTATTTGTCAATCCAACAGTACTTGGTGCTTCGGGGATGGATGAAGGGGCAGTGTTTACTGCGACAGCATTAGCCAGTGCCATTGGCTGTATTTTGATGGGGGTCGTTGCACGCTACCCGATTGGAACAGCGCCTGCGCTAGGAATCAATGCCTTTTTTGCTTACTCGGTCTGTTTAGGTATGGGGATTCCGTGGGAAACAGCATTGGCAGGAGTGTTTGTCGCTTCGTTGATTTTTATTTTGATCACCATTTTTAAATTACGTGAGATGATCATTGATGCCATTCCAACAGACTTGAAGTTTGCGATTTCCGGCGGGATTGGTTTGTTTATTGCCTTTCTAGGCTTGAGTGAGGGTGGCTTGATCGTGGCAAATGAATCCACTCTTGTTGGCTTAGGTTCATTGAGTGTCGGTTCCACTTGGTTGACGATTTTTGGTTTGATCGTGACGGCGGTATTGTTAGTTCGTCGCGTACCAGGAGGGATTTTTATCGGAATGGTAGCTACCACACTTCTAGGACTAGTCACTGGACTGATTCCTATGCCTTCACAGCTTGTTGCGGCAGCACCTAGCTTGAAACCCACTTTCTTAGTTGCATTGAAACACGTTGGTGATATCAATAGCTTACAAATGTGGGTAGTCGTTTTGACGTTCTTGTTAGTGACATTCTTTGATACAGCTGGAACATTGGTTGGTCTAGCAAACCAAGCCGGTTTCATGCAAGATAACAAAATGCCACGTGTTGGGAAAGCATTAGCTTCGGATTCTACTGCGATGTTAGCTGGTTCATTGTTAGGTACATCGCCAGTTGGGGCTTTTGTTGAGTCATCCGCAGGGATCGCCGTTGGTGGACGATCTGGATTAACTGCAATCACAACAGGGATTTTATTCTTGTTCGGGTTGTTTTTCTCACCATTATTATCAGTCGTGACTTCTCAAGTGACTGCACCTGCGCTGATTTTAGTTGGTGTGTTGATGGCCCAATCATTACGTCAGATCGAATGGGGAAAAATGGAGATTGCGATTCCTGCTTTCTTGATCTTGATCGGTATGCCGTTGACTTATAGTATCTCAGATGGGATTGCATTAGGATTCATCTTTTATCCAATCACCATGTTAGCGGCAAAACGTGGCAAAGAAGTCTCACCGATCATGTACGCGCTGTTCTTTGTCTTTATAGGATTCATGTGGATCTTGAATGTTTGATTGATTTAGGTAGAACTTGAGTGTTCATTCGCTTTTAAAAGAGTGTGGGACAGTCCAGTCGCCCTTTCTCAAAAATAAAAAACGAGTCTGATTTTGATGTGTTTTTGTCAAAATTGGACTCGTTTTTAGTCTCACATCTGATCAATGAAGCGTTGAGCCCGGTATTGAATAAAGAGTTAGAAGAAGTCCGTGTCATGGTCAAGAAAACCTATGGACAGTTCCATGAGATCAATTCCTACTTCTTACAAAAGCATGCGCAGACACTTCGCTTTTCAGCAGTGACCTTTGAAGATGTGGCCGTCAGTTTTACGTTATACATAGATATGTTATTTCATTATTATCAACCAGTCAAACAGGTTTTGTTTTTACTGGAGGGGAATTATTTGGTGGTACAATCGATTCGCCTGCAAGCCCAAGAACTTTTGAGTGACCATTACAATTTACTCTTTCTTCCGCTAAAGGAATTGACGCAAGAACGCTTGAATGATGCACAGATTGATTTAATTGTCACAAACTATCGGCCGTACCTTTTGGATTACGCGCTGGAAACTGAGTATATTTTAATGAATAGTATTACTACGGTGCAAGACTGGACACGGGTCAAACACCAGTTGAATCCATTGATCGACCGGATCGTTTTTTAAAAGAAAGAAGGAAAAAGAACTATGGCGGTATTTACTACCCAAGAAGCCTATCTTCAAGGGTTTCAAAGTACTTTGGAAGAAGTAGAGAAACGAGAAAGCCAAGTCCTGAAGGACTATATACAGAGCCAAATGAACCAATTGGAGAAGTTAGTATCACAAGTTTCTCAAGAACATTTCTGGAAAGTCTTACCCGAAATCTTAGGGATCGATGCGAAGCTAGGCATCTTCTCAGAATTGATTGTCTTTGATGATTTTTCGAATGAGTATATTGTTCGAATGGTTGAAACAGATTATCGTACCTATTTCAAAGAATTGTGTAGGTTTAATCTTAGCATGGAGCCGAAACATTCCATGATTTTCAATGTTTTATGATTATCCGCTCGCTGACAATCTTAAACGATATGAAGAAAAATTAGCAGGATAATCATTATCTAAGAAACGAATTCTTTTTCAGAATCGATAATGCATACTAAACAAACATTTAGTTGAACATGTAATTTATAGTTTTTTGTTGAGATATTTTATGGGTTCAGAAACTTATAAGTTTAGGGCCATTTAATTTTAGTCAGGGTGCAATCTCTTTAATGTATCTTTTCAAAGGTTCTTGTTTTTGATTAAAAAAGCGCGATAGTATTAAGACTATGATTTTTTAATAATAACATAATTATTATCATGGTTCCTTTACTTGCGGTATTGGCCAGGCGTTGTTCCCAAATATTTTTTGAATACTTTCCCAAAATATTCTGGTGTGGAAAAACCACACGAGCTTGAAATATCTTTTATTGTTCGGCTCGTACTTGTTAATAGCATTGTTGCCATTGATAAACGATAGCTGGTCGTATACTCCATAGGTGTTTTTTTTAGAAACTTTTTGAAGCAGCGAAAACATTCAGTTCTACTAATTCCTGAATGTTTGGCAATTTCTTCGACCGTGATACATTTTCCGTAATTTGAGTGGATAAATGTTAACATTGCCTTCATATATTGTGTTTGAATCGATTCTTCGCAAAACATAGTTTTTTCTGTGAGATGATTCATTTTTGATGTCAAAAGACGCCATATTCTAGAAACTAATTCAATACAATATAATTCAAAACCTGTTTCAGTACCAGTTAATCCACAAATTTCTATGATGCTTTCAGTTATTGATATATCAATCGATTCTTCAGTATTTAAATATATGAATGGAAAATGGGAATCGAACACTTTGCTTATATTATTAAAGTAAAAATTATCGAAGATTGTTAATTCAAAAAAACTAATGGGAAATACTAGACCTGCGAGTATAGTTCCTTCTTGCAATGCTCTAACACTATGTAATTTACCAGAAGGAACATAGATTCCTTCCCCATGATGTAAAGTGATGGTTGTTGTGTTTTTTTCACTAGAGAAAATAATATATTCAACACTTCCTTTTAAAACAACTGAAAATTCCACTTCTTCATGCCAATGACATTCCCATGTGCTATTAAAATAGTCATCAAAATGATCTACACATGTTGTCACAGGGATATATTGATTTCTATGGGAAATTCTTTCTCTTAAGTCGTTTTGTAATTCTAGCATTTTCACTTTCATTTAAAACCTACTCCTAAATTAAATTATTGTTGAAAAGAAATAATTGGTACTATTTTACCATATAAACATCTGATTTTATCTTAATTTAATTACATTGTGGATGTATAATGCCTTAGTCTGATAAAAAAGTATTCATTTTTGTGAAATACTATAATTTATTTTATTTAATGAATATGAATTAGTTGATTTAATATTTAGAAAAAGGAGAAATTGGTAAAATGAATAATAAGGAAAAATATCATGATTTACTAAATAGCGTAGAAATATATGACAGTGTAGATAGTGAATTAATTGAATATCAGGGAGAACTTGTGAAAAAAATAAGTGAGTTTAATCATACTTCAGAAACACCTGAAGGACATAAAAAGAGAGAAAAGATATTGAGAGAAGTGCTTGGAACATATAATGAAGGGTTATACATTATTCCTCCAATTTTTGCAAACTGTGGATTGAGGAATGTACATGTTGGTACAGACGTAGTTATTAATTTTAATGCGAATTTTGTAGACGATGGTGATATTTTTATTGGTGATGATTGTATGATTGGTCCTAATGTTTCTATAGCAACTGCAGTCCATCCTGTTTCCCCGAAGTTAAGAAAACACAAGCTCCAGTTTAACAAGCCAGTTCATATTGGCAATAATGTTTGGATCGGTGCTGCAGCGACTATTCTTCCTGGTGTAACAATCGGGGACAACTCGATTGTAGGAGCAGGAAGTGTTGTAACACGTGATGTAGAACCAGATAGCATTGTTGTTGGATCTCCCGCAAAATTGTTAAGGAAGATAAATGCTGAGGATGATATATTCTATGATGGCAGCAAAAAAATTCCTAAAGAAATCCTAGATAAATATCTATAGTGCTTATAGTTGAAAATTGATCAGTCACAGGGAATAAAACGATTGGAGGAAAGATTATGAAGAACAACGATAATGATGATATTAGGATAATAAATGCTTCTGAGAATAATTTGAAACATGTAGATATCACTATACCAAAAAATAAATTAGTAGTTTTTGCAGGTGTCTCAGGCTCTGGAAAAAGTTCTTTAGTTTTTGATACGATAGCAAAAGAAAGCAGTCGCCAATGGCAGGCTTCCTATCCTTTGTATGTTCGTAATAAAATGAAAAATTATGAAAGACCGAATGTTGAAGGGATATATAATCTAACTCCCTCAATAGTTGTAGATCAAAAATCTTTAGGACATAATGGTCGATCGACCGTAGGAACAGCTGTAGATGCTTCTCCATTATTAAGACTACTATTTTCGCGTGTAGGAAATCCAAGCGCAGGAGGGTCTATGGCATACTCCACCAATCATCCTGCAGGGGCATGTCCTAAATGTTCTGGTATAGGTAAAGAATTGGATATAAACGTTGAAAGTTTGTTTGACAAAACAAAAAGTTTGCATGAAGGGGCAATACGATTCAGTCAGTTTTCTTCAGGATGGCAAAGCCACTTATATCAAAATAATCCTCTATTAGATCCTGACAAATTGGTGAAATTTTTTTCAAAAGAAGAGTTGGATATATTATACTATGGATCAAATGATCCTATCAAAATTGAAATAAGATCTAATAATTCTGGACGAATCGACAAAGTTGATTATGAGGGTGTAGTCCCTCGCTTTCAAAGGCTTTATGTAAATAGGGATATTTCAAAATTGAAGAAAAACTTGCAGATAGAAATTGCTGAACATGTTTATGAAAAGACATGCTCAGTTTGTAATGGGACGGGATTAAATCCTAATGCGCTGGTATCTAAAATTAATGGGTATAATATAATTGATTTTATGAATGTGACGGTTTCAGAATTATTGCCTTTAATGAAAAAAATTGAGAATCCTATAGGAACTTCAATCGTTCAACAACTTATTCCTACGTTGACTCAAATGATTGACGTTGGGATAGGCTATCTTTCATTATCAAGAAGGACTAATACATTGTCTGGGGGGGAATTACAACGAATAAAAATTGTTCGTAATTTTGGAAGTAGCTTGAATAATATAACGTATATATTTGATGAGCCAACAGCAGGACTACACCCATTTGACGCAGAAAAGATTGGGAATTTACTTGTTGATCTTAGAGATAAAAAAAATAATGTCCTTGTAGTCGAACATAGTCAACAGATGCTAGCTCTTGCTGATCATATTGTTGAATTAGGACCAGAGGCAGGTATAAACGGAGGGCAAGTTGTGTTCGAAGGGGATCTGCTGAGTTTAAAAAAATCGAATACCTCCGTAGGAAGTGCTCTTCGACAAAAAATAGAACTGAATGAAAATCCGTTACCATGGAGTACAGGATATGAAATTTTAAATGCAAGTCAAAATAACCTGAAAAATATAGATGTCACTATTCCTAAAGAAATAATGACTGCAATAACAGGTGTCGCCGGTTCGGGCAAGTCTTCTTTGATACGACAAGAATTTGTTAAACGCTATCCTGAGGCAATAGTGATTGATCAAAAACCCATTGGAACCTCTATTCGTTCCACTCCGGCAACATATACTGGTGTGATGGACGAAATAAGAAATCTATTTGCAAAAAAAAATCACGTTTCAGCAAGTTGGTTCAGCTTCAACTCTAAAGGGGCTTGTCAAATATGTAAGGGAAAAGGAACGATTTCTTACGATATGGCATTTGCTGATTCGGTCACTGTAGTGTGTGAAGAATGCAAGGGCAATCGTTATAATAGCAAAGCGTTGAATTACAAATTTAATGGTAAAAGTATTGTTGAAGTGATGGATTTGACAATTATAGAAGCAATATCTTTCTTTCAATCAGAAAAGATAAACGATTTGCTCAATAGCTTACTTAATGTAGGACTTGGCTATTTAACGTTAGGTCAACCTACTAGTACATTATCTGGAGGAGAAGTTCAAAGAGTAAAACTTGCTAGTGAACTTCATAAAAAAGGAAACATTTACGTATTAGATGAACCCAGCACGGGTTTACATCATAAAGATATACAAAAACTGCTCAGCTTATTAAGAAAATTAGTGAATCAAAATAATACAGTTATTCTTGTCGAACATAGACTAGAGTTGATAGCTGCGTGTGACTGGATAATTGACCTAGGGCCTGGTGGAGGAAACGAAGGCGGAAACATTCTCTTCAGTGGAATTCCTACCGATATTGTAGATTGCCATGAGTCAAAAACTGGCAGGTATCTAAAAAAAGAAATATTAATTTAAAAAGACCGTACATGATACCCTTTGAAATTTTACCAAAAATAGGGACCGAAAACCTGTAGTTTTTGGTTCTTATTATTGTCTTTAGACCAAGTTGAGCTCGCAAAGCGAGTGAAACAGAAAACCACCTGCTATGCGGGTGGGGAATAAAAGGTTCTACCAAAAAGCCCTTCCTATCGTTAAAATATGATTGTTCAGGTCATATTGATAACGAAAGGAAGGGAAAAGAAATGGCTAATAAAGCAAATAGTTTAGCCCATACAAAGTGGCTGTGCAAATACCACATTGTATTCACACCAAAGTATAGAAGAAAAATCATCTATAATCAATATCGAGCAAGTATTCAAGAAATTATCAAACGACTATGTAAGTATAAGGGAGTAGAAATCTTGGAAGGACATATGATGCCAGATCACGTCCATCTATTATTGAGTATCCCACCAAAAATAAGCGTGTCAAGTTTTATGGGTTATCTTAAAGGAAAGAGTGCATTGATGATTTTTGATAAACATGCAAATTTAAAATATAAATTTGGCAATCGACATTTTTGGGCAGAAGGATATTATGTAAGCACAGTGGGATTGAATGAAGCGACCATAAGGAAATACATTCAAGAACAAGAGAAACATGATATAGCGCTAGATAAATTGAGCGTTCGAGAATACGAGGACCCTTTTAAGGGTTAGAGAGTAGAACAAAAACCTTTTTAAAGGTAGGCAAAAGTGACAAAGGCAATATGGCTTGAACATGAAATGAGAAAGCCAGCGTCTTTAGGCGCTGGCCGGTGTTAAGGGCTTATAGCCCTAGAGCAAACCACCCTTTTGAAGGGTGGTTATGATTTTTTTGTAATGTTAGTTTCTTACTAATGATTAAGCGGATTATAAACACATAGTTTTTTTCGATATCAATTCTGTTATAAATAGATATTCAGGAAAAAAGTCTATTAAGTAATTTCGTGTATTTACCTTTTAGGAGGTCGGGACAGAAGTGTTCAGCCTTATTTCCGAAGAGGTTACTTCTGTTCTCGCCGTTTATTCGGTTTTAGTTGGTGGGAGAGAACTAATGTCCCACTCTCTTTTTGATTCTCCATTCCACAGCTCTTTCAGTAACCCAAATAATTAGGTCAGAAAGTCCCATTTATAGAGGTCAACAGAGTATACCCTGTTAGTTTTTAATTAAAATTTTCCCCTCTTTAATTTGTATAGAATGCTAGAACTTATAAGGATGATTCTTTATAAGTTCTTTTTTTGTTTAAAAATTTAATAATATGAAATAAATGTACACTCGGTTCGTTTTTGTAAACCTCAAGGGAATCTAATTTTGTTAAATTATTAATTGTTCTGAGGCGTTGGTTTATTTGAAACGGAGGCGAACGATGAAAAGGAAAACTTTAATAGTAATGATTCTGGTGGGATTAAGTATTCCAGCCAATATAAGTTATGCGGTTGAAAATGAAGTTTTATTTGAAGATACAATTGATAGTGAAGTACTTGATGAAATACAAGATGATCAATTAGAGGATATTGAATCATCCGTGGAGATAGATGCTGAATCAGGGTTAGAGGAATCTTCGGAGGAAGTAAAAGAGTCTGATGAGTCGACAGTCTCTGAATCAGTAGATCAAGAAGAAGTAAAAGAAAGTTCAATAGAAGTTATAAAGACACAAAATAAAGAAGCAGAGGTAATTGCTTCAGGTCAAAATGGAACTGGATTTACTTGGACTCTGTACGAAGATGGAGTACTTGTCTGTGGGGGAGGAACATGGTCAGGATCTTTTTCTGCATGGTACTCTTGGCGAAGTCAAATAACTAAAGTCATTATTACTGACGAAATAGATCCGCCCAACAATAGTGACGGATTTAGTACGATGTTTTATAACTGTAGCAATTTAATAGCAGTCGAAGGATTGGAAAAATTAAAAACAGGGAATGCAAAGTCTTTTGCTTTGATGTTTTATAACTGTGAAAGATTAGAAACGATAGATTTATCTAGTTTCGATACTAGTAGTTCAACAAGTTTTGCTTCTATGTTTGAAAATTGTGTGAAATTAGAAAAAATTGATTGTTCTAAATTTAAAACCACTAATTCAATTAATTTTAGTGAAATGTTTGCATTTTGTAGAAATGTTAAAGAGTTGGACGTAGCTAATTTCGATGTGAGTAAGGCAATAAATTTATCAGGAATGTTTCAAGGCTGTAATTCTATAAGTTCAATAGATGTAAGCAAATTCAACACTGAAAATACTACTAATTTTAGTTCAATGTTTATAGGTTATAAAGGAACTCAACTGGATGTTTCAAACTTTAATACTGAAAAAACAACTGATATGAGTTTTATGTTTCAAAATGTGTCTAATATTGCTGAATTAGATGTTTCAAACTTTCAAATGAAAAACGTTAAAAATATGGAGTATATGTTTTCAGCAATGACTAGTTTAACAAACTTGAACTTACAAGGATTTGATGTTTCAAATGTAGAAAAAATTTCTGCGTGCTTTTCTGGATTAGCTAGCATTGAAAGATTAGATCTATCTCATTTTGTGACAAACAATTTGCGAGAAGCAGAGTATGTATTTAGAAATATGACGAAT
This sequence comes from Enterococcus sp. DIV0806c, assembly GCF_051710905.1. Classification (NCBI taxonomy): domain Bacteria; kingdom Bacillati; phylum Bacillota; class Bacilli; order Lactobacillales; family Enterococcaceae; genus Enterococcus; species Enterococcus sp. DIV0806c. The sequence goes on from NZ_JBIOLO010000001.1 coordinate 396,150, forward strand.
TTAAAAGAATTAAATATTGATAATTGGATTATACCGTCTAATGTTTCAGTTTATAAATTCTTTGAAGGTACCTTATCTACCAAAATTACGATTGGTTCTAGAGTAACATTAAATACCCTTATGTATATGCCCGATCTTAGTAGAGGATACGTATGGGCAGACACAAATGATGAAATAATAGATAGTGATCAATTAGTTGCTTTTCATAATAAAAATGGAGTAAGCAACACCTATCGAATCGAAGAGTTGCATACCTTGACATTTGATACGATAGGAGGGTCAGAAGTTGATAGTCAAAGAAGTATTATCGGTAAAAATTGGATTGTTCCTGATATACCAGAAAAGAAGGGATATATATTTGACTATTGGTCGACAGACAAAGATGGAGAAAATCCATATGATTTCAAAACTCCTATCTCCAGCTCACTCATATTGTATGCACAATATACTCCAGCCTATACCGTGAGCATACCAGCAACTATAAATCTAAACGAAACTAATCAATTAAAGGTAGTTGCGGAAAATTATGTGGAAGCAAAGACTTTGATCATTTCAACAGATGAAAAAGTGTCATTAAGAAATATACACGATAGTACACGGATACTTGAGAAGGAGATTACTAAAGAAAAAGAATATCCTGAATCAACTAATGTATTAGAAGTAGCAGGTATAAAAAAGGAAGAAAATACTTTATACATTCAGCAAGCTGAAGAAAAAGAATTAGCAGGAACCTACGAAGGGATTTTAAATTTCACCATAGATTTTTATTAGGAGTAAGTACATGAATGAAACTAAAAAAATACTTTATACATTTTGTTTGGTTGTTATTTGTAATCTGATTGCATTAATTATAGGGATTCAGATAAGGAAAGTGGGGTTATAGAATTGTAATAGAGGTAAAAAACTATAATAGAACGAAAATCAAATCAGAAAAAAAGGAGAATATTTATGATTAAAAAAATTATTACAGGATTTACAGTGCTAGCGTCTTTAAGTCTATTTAGTGGCATCGTACAAGCAGATGACCAAACTGAAGTGGAATACGAGGTTGGAAGTGAGTATGTTATTTCAATACCTTCTAAGGTTGTTTTAGATAATTTTGGATCTGTGCCATTAACAATCAACTCTGTTTCTCACAATTTGAGTCCAATGAAATTAGTTTCAATTTCGTTAACTGATGGTTTAATTGATGCAGGAGAAATTGAACTTAAAAGATTCATTGATCCTACAACAACTATAAATGCTTATGTTACTTTAGATGGAAATGCACTACCAGTTAATAATACTCTCAGAACTTATGACTATACAGCTGGACAAACAGAAGAACTAGCAAGGTTAGAACTAGGTATCCTTGGTTCGCCAAATACATTTAAAGCTGGTACTTATTCTACTATATTAACATTTACATCTGAGATGACTGACAAAGTGATTGGTTAATCAAGAAATATATTTGGAATGTAACGTGGGGGGGATATTTAGATGCGGGCAATCAAGTTTGTTTTGTACTTATGATGCAGACAATTAAAAACTAGCTGTGGTTACTTTATATGGAAATAAAATGTTCAATGTATCTAAAGATTAAAAATTGTATGTTTCTTGATGTTCAAAAAAGTCCAACAGGGTGTGTGAAGTGCCCCCTGTCAAGTAGACAGTAAAAAAACAAAAATGGTATGAAAACAGGGATCGAGTCACTCGATTCCTGTTTTCATGCAGCTTGCTTTCTAAACTCATTCGGCGAAAGCTCATTCAAGGCTTCCGAATAGCGGTAGTTATTATAATACCGCATATATTCACCTACAGATTTCTTTAAGTCCTCAAAATTCTGGTAGCTTTCTTGATAAAATTTTTCTTCTTTAAAGGTTCCCCAAAAATGTTCAATCGGTTGATTATCTAGACAACGCCCCACTCGGGACATACTTTTGGTGAACTTATATGTTGTTTCAAGTTTCTTATAGTCATAAGACGTGTATTGAAACCCACGATCACTATGAAGTAATGGTCTTACTCCAGAGTTCTTATCCATTGCTTTTTTTATCGTATTCATGACAAGTAAATTATTGTTTGAATGACCTAGCTCCCAAGAGACAATCGAATGATCATAGAGATCGATGATTGCACTTAAATAGGCTTTTCTACCATTTCCATAGCGCAATTCAGTCACGTCTGTACACCATTTCTGATTGGGCTTTTTAGCGACAAATTTACGGTTTAATACATTTTCTGCAACATGTGCTTCCATCGATTTTATATAAGTGGGACGCTTTTTTTTGATGACTGCTTTGATACCAATGGCTTTCATTAATCGATAATAACGATTTCGAGAATACTGTTTCTTTAGTTTTCTGTTAATCTGCATTCGAATTTGCCGATAACCAATTGCTCCTTTTTTGCTGTCATATTTCTTCTTAATCTCTTTCGCCAACTTTCGGTTGGCCATTTCCTTTTTGGAAGGTTGCCATTTCACCCATTTATAGTAGGAAGAGCGGGCAATCCCTGCTAACTGACAGAGCTGAGTGATTGAATAGTTCTTCTCTTCATGAAGAGAAGAAATCGTTTGGTAGAGTTCAACGTTCCTCACTAACGTGAGGGATGGTTTCGCCGCCGAACTTCCTGTAACTTTTTTACGAAATCATTCTCCATTTCTAAATGCTTGTTTCGAGCTTCTAACTCTTTTACTCGTAATTTCAGCCGTTCTTCTTCGGTTAAGAACTCGCTTGATCTGTTTCGACCACGATTGTCTTTTAACGCTTCTTCTCCGTATTGTTGGTATTTTTTTACCCAAGAATACACTTGTTGATAGGAAATATCGTATTTTTCAATCGACTGAGCGTAATTCAGCTCATTAGCGATGGTGTATTGAGCGATCTCGATACGCTCTTGATAAGTGGTTTTACGTCCTTTTGTCATGGTTTTGGGTACACTGCCTTTACTTGTAAATTTTAGTGTTTCCCCCTTAGTATAACTTGAAATCCATTTTCTTAAAACGGAGTGTGAAGATATTTGAAATAATAGCGTTGCCTGACGAAGAGACATCTCTTTATTGAGGACAGCTAGAATGGCTTTCTGTTTTTGTTCACGATCATACCGCTTCCAGGTTTTCGCCTCTTTTAACCCCTCGAGCCCCTCCTCGTTATATTTATGAATCCAACTTTCTATCGTCCCATTGGAAAGAGAATATTTCTTCGTTATACTGTTTACGCTACAACGACCACCCATCACCTCTGAAATGATCTGATATTTTTCTTTTGGAGAATATGGACTTCTCTTAGACATACAAAAAACTCCTTATAAAGTAGATTTGGAATTTTGTTTTTTTCCTTGTCTACTTTATAGGGAGCATATCAGTGCCCTGTTGGACTTTCTATTTAGCTATTGAACACTTAAATTAGAAAATGACATCGAAGTTGAGCAAGAAAAATAAAAGGTAAGGGTCGAAAATCTTTAAGTGGTTGATCCTTACCTGTTATTTTTCTTGCACGCTAATTATTCTCTCGCATTCATTCTGATGAATTCGTGATCTTATTTCTTTTCAGGATTTATTTTCTAAATATGCATAATGAGGTGAAAATTGTGATTTTTAATATTAAATAAATTGTTATAAGATAATGATTGTAAAGAAGGCTGGAAGATAAGACTTTTTTTTCACTAAAAATTATTAAAAACAGTCGTTTTTGAGATAAATCTTAGAGGAGGAGGAAAGATGCGAAAAACTATTGGTCTTATGATTGGTCTAATGTCCCTAATAATAGCGATACAATTTCCGCTGCAGGTGTATGGTACACAGGTCCGATCCGTCGAGTCAGAAGGATCTATTGGATTTACAGGTACCTATGAACCGATCGGACCACCAGATCCCCCCCCTAGCACTAGCCCGCAAAAGCCAGGAGGCACTTTGCCGAAAACCAATATGACCGATAGCTCACTCGGAATGTGGATCGGAAGTTTCTTAGTGGCAGGCGTTTTATTAGTCGTAGGGAGTAAAAAAAGAAAAGCAATATCCAAAAATTAATTTAAAGAAAGCAGGAATTTAAGTATGAAATTTATTCGTTTAGCAACTGTAGCCGCATTATCAACAACGATTTTCGCAGGAGGAGTACAAGTCTTTGCTGAAGATACAGACCAAGATTCAAAAGAAGTACGTAAAACAACAACGACCGGTCAGGTCACCTTCACTCCAAATATTGAAGACACAGTAGTAGAACCTGATCCGGAAGGTCCAGAGGTGACGATTCCACCAATTCCTGGTACAGGACCACTAACTATTGCAACAGTTCCAACAATGAACTTTGGGACTAAAGTTATCTCAACTACTGATGAACATTACAACATGATTGCGGAAATGCAACAGAAAGCCGGGACAACAGGCGAGGAAAATATGATTCCTTATGTCAGTATGGCGCAAGTCCAAGACACCCGTGGTACCAATGAAGGATGGGAACTGAGCGTGAGTTTAAGTGAATTTCAAGCAAAAACAGATACCCTAAATAGTGTGTTAAAAGGCGCCAAAATCACGTTATTCGATCCTTCCCTTCGTTACAGTGTGAATGATGCAAATCAGGAACCAACGATTCACGCAAGTGGTTTAGAGTTGATTCCAAATGAAGATGCCGTGCCGATCATGACGGCTGCTAACCGAAAGGGTGGTGGAACTTCTTCCGTTGTTTGGGGAGATCATGATACGCTCGCAAAACAAGTGGAAGATGGAGTAGATGTCGTCGAAAATAAGGCGATCCAATTGTTTGTTCCTGGCTCGACTGCCAAAGATGCAGTAACGTATACCTCTACATTGACATGGGAATTAGAACTAACACCAGATAATGAGGCACCTGAAGAGGTTTAAGAAGTAACCATTCTTATTTCTATGTTCTATTAGTCACTGGCAGCGTTACAGATTTCTGTGACGCTGCTTTTTTAGAAAGGATTATGACAAATGATACACAAACAAACGATGCAAAAAAGTCTATGGTTGCTTATAGTGGTGCTCTTCTTTTTCTTGCCACATCCGACGGTCCAGGCCGAAGAAGCTGGTTTAAATACGTACGTTACCCCTCTTTTTCCAGAGAGCCAAGTGGATGAAAGCAAAGGATACTATGAGTTATTGCTCTCACCCGGGCAAAAAGAGACTTTGCGAGTAGAAGTCGGCAATTCCAGTTCAGAACCAATCAACGTTCAGGTGACACCACATACAGCTTATACGAATACTTTGGGGAATGTCGAGTATGGCAAAGATGCCGAAGAAGTGGATCCAACCTTACCCTACTCTTTGGATGAGTTGATGACTCCTTCGGAGGTCATTACTGTAGCGGAAAATGAAACAAAGGTCATAGACATTCCTTTACAGATGCCTAAAGACCCCTTTGAAGGGTATTTAGCTGGCGGTTTACGAATCGCCGAAGTAAAAGAAGAGGAAGATAGTGATGTTCCAGAAGGAGAAGGCGTAGCTATCAAGAATGAATTTGCCCATGTGGTAGGTGTGGTCGTCAGTAATACCCGAGACTCGGTACAACCGGAGTTGGAACTATTAGATGTGTTTGCGGATCAATTGAACTATCGCAATGTGATCAGTGCCACGCTACAAAACTTTACGCCCACTTTTGTCAATCAATTGGCGGTGGAAGCTACCGTGAAACGAGCAGGGGAGAACGAGGTGCTCTATAAGGCTGAGAAAGAAATGATGCAGATGGCCCCAAATTCTAATTTCAACTTCCCGATTTCTTTAGAAGGTGACCGTTTTCGAAGTGGGAACTATGTCCTAGAATTAACAGCTACATCGGGAGAGAATGAATGGTCATGGACGCGTGAATTTACGATTGAAGCCGATGAAGCCCGCAAGTTAAATAGAGAAGACGTAATGATTGATTCTGGTGTCAATTGGTGGATGATCGGTGCGATTATTTTGCTCATTTTAATGCTTGGGCTTGTTCTTTACCTGATGTGGCAAAAGAAAAGAGCACGTGAAAGTGAAAAAGAATTATAAGTATACAAATTTTCCTCGTATAGAGATAGAAAGGAAATGTCGTAATGAAAAATAAACTCTTCCATCTTTTGAATGTTATTAGTATAGGATTACTATTTATTCAAGTACTCATTTTTCCAGTTGCATCCGTCAGTTTATCTTCAGTAAATGCAATCGATATTCAAGAAGATCAAACCACACTAGATGGCTTTAGTGAAGAAGTTCTCCCTAATATTCCTGAGTTGATAGAAATTGAAGATTTACCTCTTTCTTTTTCGACTATTGATTCAACTATTGTAGGCAAAGTTGGAGAAAATATCATTCTCTCATTTCATGCAAATAAAAAAATAAATGAAGCAACCGTAAAATTGTCTGAAGAAGCTAGGATTGTTGAAGAAGATATGCCAGTAGGCGTTACGATCGAAGAATCCAAGAAAGAAAATTACTGGATAATTCATTCTGAAAAAATACAAGAAACATTCATTTTTCCGGTGGTATTCGAAGAAGCAGGAAGGTATGAAGCCGTCATCGATGAAGCAAAAGTACAAATTTATATACAGCCAGTGGAAACAATATTAACGGATGAACATGGAAAAACTAATGTAGATAAAGATGAATCAACTGAAGCCAAAGAAAGTACAGAAAATAAACATACAGCTACAGATGATGAAGTTGAAATTGACAAGGCTGTTTCCTATATTTCTCCTGAAGAAGGAGTAGCTGAGGTAACTAACTGGACAGACTTTGGCCGGGCTTTAGGTACGCCTTCTATTACGACAATAGAAGTGACAAAAGACTTTGAAGTTCCAGCAAACTCCACTGTACCGGGATTTATTACTGGCGTAGGTTCTAATCCATCAGGAACTGCACAATTTGTTTATTTAACACCTGCAAATAGTTCGAGAAAATTAGTAGTGAATGGGAATGGACATCATATAGATTTTGGCTCAGTGTCACTTGTTCCGATGGGAGCTACCCATAATGCACAATCACCATGGGATATCACTTTTAACGATGCGACTATTTATTCAGGTAACTGGTGGGGATTTTGGTCAGTTCAGCAAGGACTCACGTTGGCACAGCAACAGATCTCCAGAATAGCGTTGAAAGATGTGTCTGTTGTGGGTAATCAAATGCTTGCACCGTATTATACCCATGTAGATCTGTATGGTAAAATTAATAACCATGTAGTAGCAAGCTATAATTCACCTTTTAGAACGAACTTTGCTGTGAATACTCCCAATTCTATAAATATTGAGTCACGCAGTTTAACAATTAAAGAAGATGCTGTTGTCAATTTTTCTACTTTAAACTCTGGTAATGTCGTAATTGGCGTAGGTAACCAGTCAGGTAGTCTTACACTTGAAAAAAATGCTACCTTCAACCTAGAATCAAACGGTACAGTAGCCAGTGCGAATGCGAATGCGCAGACTGGATCCAGCATTGATATTGCAAATGGAAATTTAATAATGAATGAAGGATCAGCAATCAATATTGATACGACTCGGAATTTTGCAGCACTAACTTTGCGTAGTACTACCTCTACTTTAGAGGTTAATGATGGGGCAAAATTCAATATTGAATCTACGAATCACAGTTTCACAGGTAATGGAGTCAATCGTAACTTAGTTTCTATGAATGCGGGAAGTTCGCTTTTAGTGGGATCAGATGCTGAACTTAATATAAATGCTGAAGGTCGGGGAAGTGCATCTTCTAGCATCATTTATGTCGCAGGTGCTGCTAACTTTAAAATTGCTAAAGATGGATCCATGGACATAAAAAGTGACAGTAATTCAATCAATCAAAATTTACTATTTTTTGCTTCGGCAAATTCAAAATTTGAATTTTCTGATGCAAAAAAGGTTAATTTAGAACGGACAAACCAGATCTCAGGTTCTGTAACTAATGGACTGATTAATATTACAGGAAGTACAGGGCAATTGGATATTGATGTTCAATCTGTTAAGCAATGGAATAGAGATAATTTTACAGAAGAACCCGATTATTTTTGGACCCCTATTTTTAATTTAATTCTTCGTTACAATACGATAAATCCAACAATCACGAATGTTTCTTCTATCTTTCAAGAGACGATGACTAGCTTCAATGAAGCTTTCACTACACGTAACGTTCAGAGAATACTCTTTGAAAAAATACCAGATGTGGAGATAACTATTGACCCTCTAACAGAAGACGCATTGGAAGTAAATTCTTATACTATTACCGGCAAGGCTTCTCCGCACAGTGTAATACGGTTCTCTGGTGATCCAGCAATACCAGATGGTGAAATTCCATCACCAAATTTTTCGGAAACCGATAAATATCATGTGACTACTGATGAAAATGGAGACTATTTATATGAGTTACCTAAAGATTCACTATTCACTGAAGGAAACGAAGTGACGGCTTATGCCTACCTAAATGGAAAATCTGCTAATGCAAGTACGATTGTTGAAAAATCGAGAAGACCACCTAATCCTAAGGATCCGATGAATCCCGAAATTGAAGTCGATCCAGAAAATAAACCTGAGCTCGAAGAAGAACAAGGTTTATTAAGCATTGATTTTGCTTCTCAATTCACATTTGGTCAACAAGCGATCTCTACGAGAACGAAGCGGTATTATGCGCAACCGCAACGCTTGTTAAATCCTGATGGAACCGTTAATGAGGCTGAAGAGCGACCAAATTATATCCAGATCAGTGATCGACGGCCAGAAGAGGAACGTCACGGCTGGCAATTAGCAGTTACGCAAAACAGTCAATTTACGGATCTACAGGAAAATGAACTAAGAGGGGCACGTTTGTTTTTAACTAACCAACAATTGGAGTCTATGCACGGAAGTGAAGAGCCGATGTTGTATAATCAAGGCGGTGTCACCTTAATTCCAGGAGAAAAGACTGAACTTTTGACCGCGCTTGACGGCCAAGGGTTAGGTACCTGGATCTATCGGTTTGGTGACGGTGAAAGTGCAAGCGAAAGCGTGGCACTTGAAGTCCCTCCAACCGCGAATCCAAGAGCAAGCACCTATGAAACAACACTCACCTGGGAACTAAGTGTAGTTCCCGACAATTAGTCACAAGAAAGAAAAGGGCTGCGGCTCTTTTCTTTTTCTTTATAGAAAGGACAGAAAAAATATGCACATTTTATTTGATCATTTAGTCATGGCAGATAAGACGAAACGTTGGCTGCTCTTATTGGCGACGTTAGAAGAAGAGGAACATGTTACCGCACAAACCTTAGCTAAACAGACTGGGTTTGGGCGACGGACGATTATTGAGGATATAAAGGTGATCAAGGACTATTTTGGTGAGCGGATCCATTTGATCGGCGATGAGAAGGGCTATCACTTTTCCTTTCTGAACCCTAAAGGGTATTATGAGGAGAAACAAGCGTTACTAAATGAAGAGAAACTTTTTCTTTTTGTGGATCAATTGGCTGCGGGAAAGTGTTTAGACAATCAACAGTGGATGGCGTATCTTGATGTGTCGAGTGCAAGCTTCCAACGGATGAAACGGCAGCTTCAAACGTTATTAACGACCTATTATGGGATAAAAATTGAATCTAAAACCAATCAATTATGGGGAGAAGAAGCGGGGATTCGCCAATTCCTTTATGATTTTTATTTCACCTTACCATTGTATCCTAGGTTTCTTTCAGAACATATTCAGGACCTACATCAGGAGAAAGTGGCGATTCAAGACGGACCTTGGCACCTAGATCAAACCTTGTTTAATCAATGGCTGAAACTAGCTAAGCAACGAGTCGACCAAGGACATTGCTTACAAGAACAAGTGGCACATAAACAAGCCCAAACAACTCTAATCCAGGCTTTGGATCAACAGGTGAGTGTGTTTCTGCCAGGACCAGAAAAAGCCGCGTTGTTCCTCCTCTCATTAGATGAACGCCAGTTTCTGAACCCTATGACACAACAAGTATTTATCCACACATTTTCACCTGTGAGTGAGTATGAGTTACCAATGCGTGAGACCGAAGGTCTGACTTATGGTTTTTTCGAAACACTCCTCTTTTTAATGGAGGCCTTTTTCCAGTTGCCTACACTTGAAGCACCAGCACAAGTGCCGTATGCAAGCCGTGAGAAACCGTCTCCTTTAGACGTACTCATGAAACGTTTTTTAGCCGAGAAGAAAAAATATAGCCAGACGATTTATGTTTCCTATCAGCTAGTAGGCCCACGTGCTTTGACACGATGGATCAAACAGGAAGTTGAAACGATTTTAAAAAAATCTGGCTTACAGGCGGTTGAAGCTGCCCAAATGAATCCGCTCGGACTAGTACGCTATGTACAAATCGTGAATCAACCACAAGCTAGAAACGCTCGTGCAACGATTGAACTTCCCTACGTACCTAGCAAGGAGAAAATCGCTGAAGTGCTCTCTGTATTTTCTGAGTCAAGATGATTTAACGGTCAGGAAAGATAAATATTTGAAAAAGTGAGGAGGAAAAAAGTTGCGTGAGTTTCAGATGGCTTTTATTACCAGCGCAGAGGTCAAGCGATGGATGCAGGTGTTAAGTGTGATGGAACAAGAACGGCGTTTTACGATTGGAGAGCTGAGTGAACAACTAGCTATTTCACAACGTACCTTAATAAAAGATATTCAAACATTCAAAAAATATTTTGGTACAAGCATCGAATTACGTTCGAATTACAGTGGGTATCATTTTGAAGAACGAAATCGTAGTGACTACCAAGAGAAAAAAGAACAACTGTTGGAAAACGAAGTGCTATTTGAAATCGTGGGAAATGTTTTTTGTGGAAAAGATTTTACAATAGCTGACTTAGCTCACCAATACAGTTACGCAGAGAGTACTTTACGAAGGTTTTTTTTAAGAATCCGACCGGTATTAGCTGAGTATGAGTTAACATTGGCTTTTAATCCAGTCAATTTTTTAGGGGAAGAAGTCAATATCCGAAAGTTCTTTTTTGATTTTTATTATAGCAGTGAACAGACTCCGTATACAATCCGTCCGCCAGAAAGCTTACATACGTTGGTCTTGAATGAACTGTCTGGTAAATTGGGGAAGTATGAATTGGGTACAGGAATCACGATTTCAGCCTTTTATTACCATCTTTATATCGCAATGGTCCGAGTCCATCAAAACCATTTTGTGTCCTTACCTGAATGGCTAAAAGCAAGCATTTATCAAGAAAAAGATTTTCAGTTGCTTTATTCTTTACAAGAAAGGATCAAAGAGGAATATGAGATTTATCTACCAAAAGAAGAATTTGCTTGGATCCATTTATTGATTATTTCCAAACGGACGATTCATCGTGTGGACCAAGAACAAACTTTTAACCAACGATTCAGCCACTGGAAGGATCTTCAGTTTATCGTGTCAGATTACCTTTCTGACCCTTTCTTTGAACAGTGGGATACGAATACTCTAGGACAGTTTATGACCTCTTTTTTCATTTCGCGTTTGATGAATGAAGCAGTGGGTCCGGTGTTGAACAAAGAGCTAGAAGAAATCCATTGGATGGTGAAGAAAAGCGATAAACAGATTTATGAGGCCCATAAACAATTCCTCTTAAAACACGCCCAAGTACTCAGTTTTTCTGCCCAATATTTTGAAGATATCGTGGTGAGTTTTACGACATATATGAACTTATTGTTCCACTATTACCAACCGGTCAAAAAAGTTTTATTTTTATTAGAAGGTGACTACTTAATAGTTCAATCGATTCGAATGCAGGCACGTGTACTATTAGGAGAATATCATAAGCTGTTGTTTATGCAGCTTCAAGAATTGACGCCGGAACGTTTAAATGATGTGCATGTTGATTTGATTGTAACGAACTATCGACCGTATCTTTTGGATTTCGCTCTTGACACGGATCATATTCTTATGAGCAGTATTCCTACGGCGCAAGATTGGGCAAGAGTCAAGCATCAGTTGAATCCACTGATCGATCAGGAAACATTTTAAAAGAAGGAATGAAAAAAATGACGACATTTTTTACAAAAAAAGCGTATCTGGAGGGCTTTAAAAGTATCTTTGAAGAGGCTGAAAAGCGAGCAAGTGAAGACCTAAAGGTCTATTTAAACACCCAGATCCAACAATTGGAGACCTTAGTGAGTCAGATCTGTCAGGAAAATTTTTGGGAAATATTTCCGGAGATCTTAGGAATCGATGCCAAGATGAGGCTATTAACAGATTTGCTCAACTTTGATAATTTTCTAGATGTGAAAGAAATACTTAGAATCGTTGAAAGTGACTATCTCACCTACTTCAAAGAATTATGTGGGTACGATCGCAGTAAGGAACCGAATCACTCCATGATTTTCAATGTAGTATAATAGATCGATGGCCTGATTGGAGTAACTTAAATGCGTAGACTCTTATTTTGGTAAGAATTTTTTCATTGGTTAATGATTATTTGTTTTTATATAGTCATTCTTATTGTTGATTTCATGTTTAATTCTATAAACTGTTTGTCTAGTAATATTGTAGTTTTTTGAAATTGTTGAAATAGCAACACCCTTATTCAGATCCTCAACGATGCTTTTATAAACAAGGCGACGTTGAGGATCTTTTGTGTCTGCGCTGTATAGCTTAGGGCGTCCTTTATAAACACCATTCGCTTTAGCAATCTTAATTCCTTGTGCCTGACGTCATTTAGATTCTGTACGTTCCTGCTCGGCAATCATGGCAAGAATCTGAATGATTAAATCCTTAATGAACTTATCTAGGAGAGGATTACCAATTGATTCAGCCATGATAGGTAGACTAGTAATGATCAGTCGGATGTTATTATTTTTTAGGTAATTAACTGAAGCAATAATTTCATTATAATCTCTTCCTAATCGATCAATAGCCTCTCAATAAAAGTATCTTGTTCACGTACAAAATCTAAAGCTTTTTGAAAAGCTGGTCTTTCTGAAATTGTGGCTCCTGATTGTTTCTCAATAAAAATTTTTTCTGCTCCAAATTGTTTCATTTCTTCAATTTGGCGTTGTTCATTTTGATCAAGGGAAGAGACACGAATGTATGCAACTTTCAATTTTTCACCTACTTTCCCGAACTATTTAAAATACACCCTAATAATTCATCATCTACACCAATGAAAGTTTTTTCATGTGTCTATGAAAAAGAAGGATTACATTTTTCTGTGTTAGATATACTATACTTTATTGAAAGAACGAGAATATAGTAATTGGCACCCAAGGTATTAAACAAAAAAATCACAGATTAGCTGATTATTATATTAAAGGACTAAGTTAACTACCAAATAATTTAGTTGAATGAAAACAGAGAGAAAGTTTAAACATATTGATAATGAAACTTAAGTAGAAGATATGGTCAATTTAGAAACAAAATCAATAATGTATTATCTCATTTTATAAATTAAATAATTTGCTGTGTATCTATGGTTAAAATCGTTGTATTAATTTTAGATAAGTTAGTGAAGTGTTAGTATAAAATCTTCCATGCTTAAGAAGATTCGCCAGGGGGAAACATAATGATTAGTAAGAAAGAAGAAAAAAAATTAATCGCAGAAATCGATAAAAAAAGAACTGAGTACATGAAGAGTAAAAGGTATGGTAAAGATATATGTGAATTATTCCTTCAAAATTTTAATTTTAAAGGAAATACGTTAGATAAATTAGATGTTCAAAAAGAAATATTTCCACTCGTAAAACAGGTTATTGAATCTTACCCAGAAGAACTTCAACATCGTAATATTGATTTAATAAAGTCTTCTTTAGATCGAAGCTATTATGCTTCCCAAAATGCTACTCTTTTATCTCATTATACTGAACAACTTATCAATCATAATGATGATAGTTTCTTAGTAGTGCCAACTGGTTTTAGAACTGGAACTGGAGCGCATGAAGTGTCATGCATCATAAAAAAAAACGATGAAAAAATTCAAGTGGAAATATTTGACAAAGCGGGTGTTTCTCCTCCTGAACGTCTTGAAAAAGCAAATGAAATTCTCGATAATTATGGAAGAAATTATATTGTAAGCAATTATTTCTATAAAATAGATAATACTCCTGATGGAATTAATTCAATGGCTAAAGCTATTGCAAGTGGGTTTACAGATAGAGGATTTAAACCTTCTGATATAAAATATCAACCGTTACACTTTCTTAGTAAAATAGCAAAGAGCGAGCATTATGGACGCAATGTTACATCAAGCCAATATATACAAGGGAACTGTTTAATGAAAGAGGTAGTAGCTTCACTAAAAAGAGTACTCTCAGAAAAAAGTTCTCCAGGGCAGCTGATCTTTGCGACTGATAAACAAGGTAGAACGGATTCTTTAAACGGTATTCTTACAGAAGTTGCTTGTTTCCGGTTAGAAAAAATGGGGTATGGAACTGATATCAGCAACTATTTAAGAGATCAATATAAAATGTATTGTTATTTAAAAGATGATAGGAAAAACTATCCAGAAGACATTAAAGTTATGAGGAAGATAGAAAATGGTAAAATATTAAATAAACATTTCACTAATAGCATTCCAGAATTTAAAAGAGTAGCTTCTTATAAGATTGAAGTATCACTCAATGATAACAATAAAAAAAAGAGTCTTTTTAGTAGATTTAAAAAGTTTATAAAATTAGAAGGAAAGAAAGTTCGAGTCAATCATTTGACTAAGGAAGAAATATCGGTGATACGATTAAACGTTAACGATATTAGAAAAAATGTAGAAAAAGATAAAGAAAAAATAAGTAGGAATTTTAATAACATTAAAGAGAAAGCTTTAACTATGTCAATGTTTATAGAGCCAAACGTCTCCAGAGGATCAGTTAGAAATTCTTCGGTAAAAAATCATAATGTACGAGAATAATATATCAAGAGGTTGAAATAAGTCACCTTTAAATTTGTTGTACTCTATTGAGAGATCAAAAATATACCAAAATTTTTTTATGTCTCTACAAGTCCATTAAAGAATTCTCATATATTTTTTTGCCCGTTGCTTTGTATCCTCCACTTAAAAGAGAAGTAATATCTGGATCAAGAAAACATTCCAGATAATCAATTCGATCGATATTTTCAGCAATAAGAATGCCTTTTTCTATTTGGAAAAGAGTTTAGATGGTCTGAAATCTAGTTATTCAATCAAGAATTAGTGAATGAATAAGGTGTAAATTTGTGTAAATCGCAGGAAGATATTGTGTGAGTATAATTGAGTTTACTCAAAACTGAAAGTTAAAAAGTTTATAATGTTTATTGTTTACCCTTACCGTTTATTTTTGTTTCTATATTCTAGATCCTCCAAGTATTGATCCTAAAAAGCAACAGCAACAGCTTTAATATCTTTCCTATAGTGTTAAATCCTTATGATATAATTATAGTAAAATCTCATAAAATAAGTAATATTTTCAAATATTGTTATTTTTACGAAAATTGTGAGGAGTTAGTGATGAAAAAATTTTTTGTTTTTAGGTAGTGTTATTAGTGTGGTTCTATTGTCGGGTTGTGGGCAAGGGAATATCGAGATGATAGACTTTGTTGATGTCAATTTTAAGGGGTTAGATACTAGAGGAACTGCTAGTTATTTTGTTGATCATGAACGTCTTCGTAATTATTTGGTTGAGAATGATAAGGAGTTAACCTTTGAAAGTAACAACGCCTATTATGATGATAAACAACTTGAAGAAATGTTAGGTATAAATTTAGATAAAAATTCAGAGTTATCCAATGGAGATAGTGCTAAATTAACACTTGAAGTTGATTCTTAAAAAGTTAAAAATTTAGTCGGTGGGGATAAAGAAATAGTTATTAAAGGTCTTGATGAACCAAAGAAGTTAATAACAGGAGAGGTTGAAAAATATTTAGTTGTTAACTTTAACGGTGTTAGTGGACTTGGCACTGCAACAATTGATAATACTCTTCCGGACGATTTACGTTATATTCAATTTACTTTAGTTGATGATGGGAAATTTAAGAATGGGATCTAGCAAAAATTGATATATCAGAAGATTTAGAGAATCGTTTGGCAGATAGAAGTTATCTTTTAGATGATACTTTTGATCCTAGTTTTGAAGTTAAAGGATTAGATGAAGTTGCCGAAAAAGCTACTGATAATGTTAATTTAGACGATATTAACGTATGATCGATGAAGAAGTGAATAGATCATATAAAGATTGGAGCCCGGAAAAATCTTACGGATCTCGATTTGAGATAAAAGAGGAGGGCCTATCTTATCGACAATTTGCTAGAAATAGCACTGACTCACAGTTTAGTTTTCATTCTGCAACAAACAATGGAAATCTGATAAAGATTGTCAGCGTAAAGAGGTATTACGGTGGAACTGAGAACAAGTTGAATTCTGAATTTACTGCTATAATTGGCTACTCAGACTTATTTCTTGATGAAGAAAATAAAGTTAACGTTGCTGACCTAGTATCTATCACAGATACTAAGGATTCGACTTATTCCGTGGAATCTGTTATCCAACTGTATGAGGGATACGGATATAAGCGAGTTGAAGAATAATTTACTGATTTTGTCTACCGTAAGAGTTTCGGTAGACAATTTTTATTTTGAAAGAAGGCTTCTTTAAACTCGTGAGAAAATATAGAGGGATTTTAGTTATGTACGTCTCTTGTACACTACTTCAGTATTTTGTTTTATGTTATAAAATTGATAGTGATGTTTATTTAGCAAAAGAGAGAACTATTATATAAAAAACGTGTTCATACGAGCATTCTAAGGTCAGATTCACACGTTAAGAGGTATCATTGGCTAAATGAGTCATCATACCAGCTACGAATAAATATATTTTTAGGGAGGAACGAAGTAAATGAAAGAACAACAATTAGGCTATACTTTTTGGGGACGTCCATTATAAGTATTAGAACGAAGAGCGGCTGTATCGTTCGATTATGCTTGTGGTGAACTGATTCAGTTCAATATTCAAACGAAAAAATATCATTGTGAAAATTGTTACCAATTCATTGATCAAGACTTCCAATTGCTAAACAAAAAAAATAAGTAGGTTTGTTATAGTCAGACAATTGTCTGGCTTTTTTCGGCTCTATAATTTATGAATCAGAATTGATTATTCTGTTCCATAAATTATAGAGCCGAAAAACTGGAAAAATCAGTTGTACTTATCCAGGGCTTTTTTTATTTGTATCAAAGAATTTTTTGAACAGTCAAGGGAACAGAGAATATGTAGCGATTTATTCTTTGATCTTGAAAAGGTGGATCTTTTTGCTGAATTCAGCGACTTGCGCGACATCGATCGTACCGTTTGTTTTCGAGAGCGCATTAGACATGCCGCAAGCCATCGAATAGGACAATGCTTGTTCAATTGGATACTGTTTATTCAATGCTACGGCCATTCCACCAACTGTTGAATCGCCACAACCTGTTGTATTTACAATAGCAATTTTAGGAATCTCAATCTTAAAAAAAGTGGATTGGTACTTAACGATTGCCCCATCGCCACCTTGGGAAACCATAACGGTGTCGATCCCCTCGAAAAGAGTGCTCTCTAGCACAGTAAAAATTTCTTGAGATGAACATAATTTTCGTCCAATCAGCTCTTCTAATTCATGCTGATTTGGTTTAACAAAATTCGGACGAGCATTCGTTTGGGCTAAACAATTTTTTAGTTGTTCGCCAGATATATCCATTAGAATCGGTATCTGTTCACCTAATGCTTTACGGATAAATTGAAGCAATTGAGCGTGAAAGTGACCATTCGCAGAGTTTACTGAGCCAGAAATACAGACGACGGTAATCGGATGTTGCTCAATTAACATGGAGAGATGATGATAAAAAAGTTTCTCATCTTCATCAGATAAGTAAAGTCCTTTTTCTACCAGCTCTGTATGGGTGTTTCCGTCGTGCATGATCGTAATCGCATTGCGAGAATTTCCATTGATAGTGAGAAAATCTAATAAATAATGTTCTTCAGCTAGTAAAGAATCAAGAATCGATTTGCCAACATTTCCTCCCAAAATACCGGTTAATAAAACTTCTTCTCCTAACTGTGCGATGACTCTGCCAGCGTTGATGCCTTTTCCCCCAATTGATATATGCGGGTTATCCACCCGATTCACTTGATCCAATTGTAGTGAGGGCACAAGATAGGTGTAGTCCATCGAAGGGTTCATTGTAATCGTTAAAATCATTATTTTTCCTCCTTAAGGATTTCCGTAAAGGAACGATAATGCTCATAAGTAGTCTCAGAAAGTTTATTATCAGTAATTAAATAGTCGACATCAGATAGGGAGTAAAAGGTGTAAACGTCGGAACGATTAAATTTAGAGCTATCTGCAACGATGCATTTTTTGCGGGAATGTTCGAAAGCAACTTGTTGGATCGAACCTTCAACAAGATTCGCAGTGGTGATATTGTTTTCGAAGATCCCATTTGTAGCAGCAAAAGCGAAATCGATATTTAAATTTTCAAAACTTTTTTCTGCGGTTTCTCCATAAAATTCTTCCGTTGTGCGGGAAAATTCCCCACCTGTCAACAGTACACGATAATTTGTATTGTAAATTAAGTAATTAAAGGCGAGCAAACTATTTGTGATCACGAATAAGTTTGCTTTTTTTAGTTCAGGTAAAGCATGGAGCGTCGTTGTTCCGGCACCAATATAAATAGTGTCGTTATCTGAAATGATACTGTTCATGACTTTTCCGATGAATTTTTTTTGAAGAACATTTGTATCGATTTTTTCTTGGGTAGAAAGCTCATGCTCGATTTTTTCTAGTTTTTGCGCGCCACCATAAATTTTTACCAATAAAGATTGATCCGCTAACTCTGTAATATCTCTACGAATAGTCATACCGGAAACGTCTAATGTTTTAGCTATTTCTGCAATGGATAAGTAGTCATGCTGATTCACTAACGCTAAAATTTTTTCTTGCCGTTCTTTCTTTAACATAGTTTCACCTCGGGTTGGATTAACGATCTTTCAAGTTAATTTTTTCAACTTTCTTTATACATTAATTAATAGCATTTACACTCAGAAAAAGCAAGGATAAATGTTTGGATGTGTTAAAGTTTGTTAATTTTATTTGCAGAAAAGAGCCGACATTTAGAAAAATTGACAAAAAAGAAAGCGTTGACAACGAATAAATACTATTGTATATTTACATTGTGAAACACATCTTAACAAACATTAACATTTTTTATCATGTAAGTTGAACGAGGAGGAAGAATAGGTGGACTACACGAGTATGTTTGATGAAAGGCTGATTTTTCTCGATTTGGAAGGAGACAATTTGGAAGATCTATTTGGAGAAGTAGCGAAACGACTACAGAAAGAAGCTTTTGTTAATGAGAATTATTTAAAGGGATTAATAGCAAGAGAACAAGTTTTTCCAACTGGGCTGATTACGCAGTATTTAAACATTGGCTTACCTCATTCAGAACAAGCGTATGTCGAAAAGCCTTTTATTGCTATTGTACGTCTAAGTACTGAGGTGAAGATAAAGCAAATGGGAGATAGTCAAGAAATGCTGGTAAGGAATCTCTTTTTTTTAGGAATCAAAGAACCAAAAGAACAAGTCGGCTTATTACAATCATTAATGGCATTGTTTATGGATGGAAAATTTGTAAAGGCATTCATTGAAGCGCGAGAGGCACAAGTAATTTATCAATTGGTAACGCAGAATATAAAATGAATTTTGGGGAGGATTTTAAGATGAAAAAAAGATTAATCGTAGCATGTGGGAGTGGCGTTGCAACAAGTCAAACGATCGCAAGTAAAATCGCTGGGATGCTTGAAGACGATGGGATCGATTTCCCCGTTGAAGCAGTGGATTATAAGTCTATCCAAAATGAATTGCCATTGACAGGGATTTATGTTTACGTTGCACAGCCAGATGATGAAGTATTGGAAAAAGCAGAAGAGTTAGGAGTACATGTTTTTGCCGGAATTCCGTTTCTGACGGGCATGGGTATGGATGCTATTTATGATGAGATCAAGGAATTGATTGCCTAGCACAAAAAAATCTTATCAAAAGAAAGAAGTGAAAAAAATGCAACTATTTCAAGATGTTATCAATTATATTCTAGATTTGGGTTCCGCCATTTTTGTACCACTAATCATTTTGCTCCTAGGTTTGATTGCGGGTATGAAATTCAAAAAAGCATTTATGTCCGCGATTACGTTAGGCATTGCTTTTACAGGGATGTCGATGGTCATTGGTTTTATGTCAAACGCAGTTAGTCCAGCATCTGAAGCATTGGCAAAAAATACGGGATTGAATTTGCCGGCGCTAGATCTAGGATGGACTGGAGCTGCGAGTATCACCTGGTCATGGTCCTATGCATTTATTTTCTTCGCAGTTGTTCTCGGTGTGAATTTTATTATGTTGATTTTTAACTGGACAAAGACGCTCAATGTCGATATGTGGAATGTGTGGGGCAAAGCACTAACGGCCTATCTTGTCTACTTTGTCAGTGGTAGTTTACTGGCTGGGTTTGTTACTGCCATCATCCAGGTCATATTGGAACTTAAGATGGGGGATATGTTCCAACGCCATATTGAGGATTTGACAGGTATCCCTTTAGTAACCGTAACACACTTAATGAATATTTCAGCAGTACTCTTATTACCAATCAATGTGATCATGGATAAAATTTCTTTCTTTAACCGGCGCGCCGATACAAAAGCATTAAAAAAGAAAATCGGTATCTTCTCTGAAAACTCGGTGATGGGATTTCTCATCGGCTTGGGTTTAGGGTTGGCCGCAGCTTATGGGGTTTCGGGTTCATTAAATTTAGCTATTCAAATCGCTACAGCAATGGCTTTATTCCCAATGATCTCAAAAATGTTTATGCAGTCTCTTTCACCACTTGCCGATGCAATGTCGGAAATGATGAAAAAACGGTTTAAAGACCGGGAAATTTATATTGGGTTAGATTGGCCTATCTTAGCTGGTCGCACTGAGATTTGGGTCGCCGCGATCTTATTAGTACCAGTCTTTATTGGTTATGCAATCGTTTTACCGGGAAATGCTGTTTTACCTTTAGCGGGAATTATCAACTATTCGATCGCAGTAGGTGGTTTATTACTCACAGGCGGAAATTTGGTTCGTATGCTGATCATGGGGGTCATTTCGATGCCAATTTATCTGTATGCAGCCACTTATTTAACTCCAATCTTAACGGGCTTAGCAGATCGAACCGGTGCAGTTGAAGGAATACAAAAAGGCCAACAAATTACCTGGTCTTCGATCGAAGGACCGGAATTTCGAATCTTGTTTGCAGAAGCGTTTAAAGGAAATATCTTGGGTATCATCGGGTCAGTTCTGTTTATCGCAATGTTTGTTTGGTTGTATAAATATATGAGCAAGGTAAAGGTGCCAAGTCAAAGATACGAAGAACAAGGTACACAATCTACGCAAGTACGTGCGACGAATGGCTAAAATTTTCAAAAAGTAAAGGGGCGGCAAAAATGGGAAAGAGCGAAAAAATAAAATGGCAACTGCTTCTTTTACTAGCAATTGGCTGCTATCTCTTAGCTTTGGTGACACAACAGTACCTATTTAATGTCGTAGCTATTGGTCTAGCAGTCTGTGTATATAAATATGGCAATCCAGTACTTTTCAAAGAATACGATGAACGGAAAAAGAAACAGGATGAAGAAGCATCTAAAATAAGAGCAGCTGTACAAACAATCATACGTAACAAAACGCTTTAAAAATAAAAAAGGTGGTCTTGAATATGTCAGATGGACGGATGATTTTTGAAAGAGAGCGGGAAGATTTAGCACGAATCGTAAAATTGATCTTTACAAGGAAGAATACGAATGTGGCAGGCGGTAATTTCTCTTTTAAAACAACTGATGAAGTAGGGAAAGAATACATTATTATGACACCGACTATGATGTCAGAAGCTTATTTAGGGGAAGTCTCACCAGCACAAATCTTAGTCGTTGAGCCTCATACAAGAAAAGTGATTGATGGGGTAGGTCAACTTACACGAGAAATCAACTTACACGAAGCGGTTTATGATACGAATCCAGCGATAAAAGCGGTTTTACATGCCCATTCGCCACACTCGATGTTTTGGGCAACCGCCGGCTTGGATATGCCTAATTTAACGGAAGCGACCCAAAAAATCGGCTATATTCCTGTGTTAGACTTTGAACCTAATTGCTCGCCAGAATTAGCAGAATTAGTTTCTGATTACATGAAAAAAGAACAAGTAGCCTTACCAAATATGTTGCTACTCAACAGTCATGGAGTGTTGATCAGTGCGCCAGGAGCATCGGGCATTGAAGCGATCCATAAAGCTTTACAGATTCTAGATACTACGGAATGGAATGCCGAAATTGCATATAAGCAGACGATATTCCAATCCTTAGGTTTATTAGATGGTTTTTATTCTAAAGGTAGACAGGTAGGAACCCTTGAAGATTTGAAAAATCATACGCCGATTTATAATAAAGAAGAAATTTTTGCTGGTGGTGATTAACTATCAGTTAATCATCTATTACGATTGAAAAAAATCCAAGAACATTCGTTTACGAGTTCTTGGATTTTTTTCTTATGATGGGGATTTTGTTACTGAACTTCAAATAAAAATTTAAGTACGCTTAATGTAAATATTATTAAAAATTACTTATTCTTGAGAACATTCCACAAATCGAACCGCTGAAAAATAAGGACTAGAATATGACGACATGAAATTAATCGATCTATACGATAATAATCGTTTAAAATATATGTGGTCTTTTGAATACACGGATAAAAACTTTGTTAATTACTTAGCAGCAATCCCACAGTCCAAGTTTATACGATTAGTGGAATTATCTAGCGATGAGGTAGTTCTAACGACGATTGGAAATTTTCTTGACTATGTACCTGACCAAAATTAGTTAGAAAAAATTTGTCCTAGCTTGATTGCTAAATAAATGCAAGAAGAGGTAGTAAATAAAGTGACGATATTTAATAGATACAAAGATACGAGATTTATCTAGTTCATCAGATATATGAAGAGACAAGATCGTTAAATTTAGAAAGTACATAATGAAAAGGACTCAATGCCTAAAAACGTGTCGAGTATTTTTTATGGTTTTGATAATTTTTGCATAATGTTATAACCAACGATCAAAGGTTATTGAACAGTTATGATGTTAAAACAATAATTTATGAAAAATTGGCATCATTTAAAAATAGCATGATATATTGAAGTAGGGAGTATGATGTTCAATTAATTTAAGGAGATGAAATAATGAAAAAAAGTGATACTAAAAGGCTTAATTTTAACTACGTTTATGTTAATGGCGTGTTCAATGATTATCCCAGATGAAGTTGCTTTTGCCAGTGAAGAAACTATTTCTGGCAGTGAAGAAGTTATAGATGAATCTAGCAATAATATGCAGGTGGATATGTCAGGATTAGTGATACATAGGAGCGTTGGTACCCTCAATTTTTCTGAGTATGTTTATATGCAAAATAAACCACATGGATCAAGTCGTTGGCTTCCAACCTTGACAAAAATTTGGCAGGTTAAATATAAAGACGAAAAAAATACCAAGGTTATGTGAATTGGACAGGTAAGTATAAAAAGGGTACGCAAATTGGTGCATATTATCAATACACTGACGTGTTAACTAGAGCATAATTTTTATAGGAAAGATAAAGTTATGATCCTTGGATAAACGAAAGGTGACAGTATATTGAAATTAAAAACGATTCGTTCTATTAGAGTAGTAAAAATAATACAGTTCTTACTTAATTTCTCGTCTGTCTACTTACTAATAAAAGGACCTAAATATGTATTTTTAATACCACTATTATTTGGTTTTCTCTTGGAACTAATCCTTCCAAAAGAGTATGGTGGGGGAATATTCAAAAATAAAAAGAATGTATTTATACATTCAGATAAAATTTGGACTGAACCACTTATTGGAATTATACTTTTGATTATATTTATTATTTTTTCAACTATTTAATTATGGCGAATTTTATAATGAACTTAGCCACCTAAGGCATAAAAAACGCCATCGTTTAATTTTAAAATCAGAAGGAGGATATTTATGAAATAATAGTTGTTTGTACATTATCTTTAATTGTCTTGGCTACTGGTGGTATCGCTGCCTCAGCAGCAACGGAATACCCTGATGGTGGTACATGGAATTATGGTGTCGGTATCACAGGTTCATATTCTGATTATTTCCACGGTACTAAACGCCACAGCGCTACTGTAAAAAAAGGTTCAGACGAATCTTATCAAGCTCAAGGGGCTGGCGTGTGGGCTAAGGCTCGTCTTGGCGCATATTCAGGATGTAATTTCTATTATAATTATTGGTAGAATGGCTTTGAGAGAGTATACATATTCTCTCAACTATAATAGGAACGGAGCGTATGTATTTTACGTTCCGTTTTTCTTTAAAATTTGGGGGAACTACTTTGAAAAAAACAATGATTTTATTCCTATCTATAATAACAATCCTAATAAGTGTTGCATTTGCACTAAATAAAAAATCAGAAGAAGATAAATATTATGATAATATTGAGTTAACTAGTCATTCCACTCATTTTTTCATAAAAGATTCGGATATATCAATTGATGATCAGTTATCAGAGTTTGCTTCTTTATCAAAAAAATACAACGCTACATTTATTCGTTCTGATATTTTAACAGAAAATGGAAAAACATATATTTATAAGTCAGGTATATATTCTACTAATTATTTTGATCAATTGGGTATCAAGCTAG
The DNA here is from genome assembly GCF_051710905.1 of Enterococcus sp. DIV0806c. NCBI lineage: Bacteria > Bacillati > Bacillota > Bacilli > Lactobacillales > Enterococcaceae > Enterococcus > Enterococcus sp. DIV0806c. Next base: position 420,773 of record NZ_JBIOLO010000001.1, read on the forward strand.
CAAGTGGAAAAATTCCTGCTTCTAATAATGAGTTTCTTGCAAATTATAATACTGAAGATAACAATCAAAGTGGCCGTATTTCGAATATGTTTTCTGATAAGAAGTTGATTTTTGGAACATTGCAGGATTTTTATACTAAAAATAAAATGAGTGTAAATGGCAGCTATACACTTATATCAGAATCAAAAGATCCAGCTGATATTTTAAATCAGATTTCTACAGTTTTTAAAATACCTAAAGATGAACTGTTAAAAGCTACGTATGAGCAAGCATATGGCCAAGGAACGATATACTTGTTAGTGTTAGTGTTATCAATCATTATCATGGCAATATTCTGTCTGATGAGTGCATTTTATCCAATTGCTAAGTTAAAAGAAATCGGTGTGATGAAATTGCTTGGCTTTAAAGATATAGATATTTGGATAAAGCTTAATAAAATTATATTATTAATCCCTGCGCTTTTCTATATATGTACACTGCCTATTCAATTCTTTATTATTCCAGATAGCAATCTACCTTATTTCTTGGAATTAACGTTAGTTGAATTAGTTGTTTTTGTATTAGCTTGGGTATTTTCTTTAGTAATGTTAATCATTATTAGACGCTATAATCTCTCGGATATTTTAAAAAATTTCTTTAATTTAAAATTTTCACTTTATTTCAGTTATCTATTGAAGTTTTTCGTTTTCGTTGCCGTTGTTGCCGTTATTCCTTTGTTAGTAACAGAATTAAATACTCTACATAAGGACTTAAAAGCAAAAGATTTGTATGAACAGCAGAAACATTATCTTACACTATCAAAGTTTAACTACGTTGATGATGAATTCCAAGAGTCTCTCCAAGGGAAAGGAAAATTAGATTCTAAATTAATTAATCTGTATAAAGAGTTAGATACTTCAGCTGATATTCAATATGTTTCAGTAAGTAATATAAATGCTACCGTATTTAACGGAGCTAAAATAAATACAAGCAAATTTAAAAATATAGAATTTGATGATTCGGACGATTACCTAATTATGAGTGCTAATGAGAACTATCTGAAAAGAATTCAATTCAAGTTACCAACACCTTCATCAAAAATATTTTCTGAAACAGAAATGACTTACCTAGTTCCTGAATATTTGAAAAAAGATTTTGAAAAAACAGAATTTTTTGTAAGAATTCAACTCGCATCTCTTCTATCGGATAACTCGTGTGAAAATATTGAAGATATCCCAATTAGGTTTATCTTTTATCCAAACAATGAAAACGAAATATTCTCTGAAAATATAGAAATGATAGGGAATAATAAGACGTTTATAAAAAATCCGATTATTTTTTGCATAAATAACAATACAATAAACACAAGTAGTATGTTCTTGAAAAATAGTCCTTTAAGTAATCCACTTAGAATTGAGAATACTAAAGAAAATAAACTTGCAATAAGTGAGGCGATAATAAATAACAGCCTTGAGAATAATTCTATACAATTTGAAAATATTCTTTCCACAGGCTTTGCACAAGAATTGCTTATTTCACAATCTAGTGTAGGGATTTGGATTACTATCCTATGTCTAACGATTTCAGTTAGTGTATTAGCTTCTTATTACATTATATTGATTATTTTGGCTTCCAAGAGAAAAGAAATGATTGTATCAAGACTTTTAGGCTATACTTTCTATGATAGGTATCGCAATGAAATTTTCTATTTCTTTTCCATCTATATTTTTGGACTCATAGAAATAGTCATTTTGAATAGGCAACTACTGTCAATTCTTGCTTACTTGTTACTAGTATCAATAGATATTTTTATTATTTTCTTAATGGTTACTCGATATGAAAAAGGAACACTGAGTGCAGGTTTGAAGGGGGACGTATGATGAGTATTATTAATATCAAAAACTTCAATAAAAGTTTCGGTGATAAAGTCGTTTTTGAAGATTTTAATTTAGAAATCAATGATGGCGATATGGTTGCAATAACCGGTCCTAGTGGGTGTGGAAAAACAACTTTGCTTAATACTATTGGCTTGATTGAGCCAGTGGAACAAGGTGAATACCATATTTTTCAGAAAGCAGCACCAAAAATAAATTCGAAGCAAGCCAATAAAATGATTAGAGAAAACATTTCATATTTGTTCCAAAATTTCGCATTAGTCGACAATTTTACTATAAAAGAAAATTTACTGATGGCGTTAAGGTATGTGAAACAAACAAAAAAAGAAAAAGAAGAGTCAATAGATAATGCACTAAGAATGGTTGGATTAGAAAATTATCAAAAATTAAAAGTATTTGAAATTTCAGGTGGAGAACAACAGCGAGTTGCTATTGCTCGTTGCCTCTTAAAACCAAGTAAAGTTATTCTCGCAGATGAACCAACTGGATCACTGGATACAAAAAATAGAGATGAAATTTTAGCAATCTTGAACCAGTTAAATGCAAGTGGGAAAACTATTATCATAGTAACACATGATAACAAAGTAGCAGAGAGTTGTCATCATACTATTGGACTCGGTGTATAAAAAAGAAGGAGCTACAAATGAAATTACAAAATAGAACACTTAAGAAACTATCGATTTTGATTCTTTTGGTAGTTGGTGTTATTTCTTCCTTTTTATATGTAACATCACGATTTGATTCGCTAAATAAATTTAATCCTCTAGTAAAAATGCAAGTTGGATACGCAATTGTACCTGAAAAAGTGACATACAATGGTGGAAAAGAATATGCGGATGATGGAAAGCGTCAAATACCAGATGATTATGAGAATATTGAAGTAATAAATTCAACTACTATGAAAATTGAAAAATTAACATTTAAAGGTGGGCAAGCTCCAGAAAATCATAATTATGTTAAAGTTCGTTATAAAGGGAGCTATGTATACAAAATAACGTTTATAACAGATGATTCAGTCCCTAGCGATGTGATGAAAGTAATAAGAAAAAATAAAACCGCTGAATAACAAAAATTGGCAAAAAACTAAATTCAGAAATTAAACTAAGACATACAAAAAGGAATCCGTTTCGGTGGCGAAGCCAAACAGAAACGAATTCCTTTTTTTGATGACATATAGCCCCATATTCTAACAGGGGGCTAACAAGTAACAGGGAACTGTCTCAACTACTCTATTGAGGCTGATATATCAACGTTCTTGTTGTCACATTCCATTAGGAATGGTCACACGATTCTTCCCTATTTTTCTGGGTATTCTTTATTGAGTAAATGATTCTTTTCAACCTCTTCGACGAATGGCCGATATAACTGTCCATTAAAAATTTCAAAGTTCCTTTCTTTGAACGCCTATGTTCTCATCTATTTACTATAAGATATAAATATCCTTTTTATCTATATCAGAAAAATATTCACTCTGTAAACCTGAATTTGATCTACAATGCTCTAAATAAAATTCCATATTTCCCTAATTGACTTTGCTTTTCTTTGGATTGTTCCTGGGCTAATTGTTTATTAGTTTCATGGAGTTCTGCTTCTAAATGATAAGCGGCATACGATCATGGACAGGTGAAGCCGATTCGTTGGGTTTTGTGGTTATAATAATTGATTCCATTTCAAATCCTGCACCGGTCTTATGTGTCATTTTTCTAGATAAATAGAATAAATTTTCAGCGATAAGTGACAAATAATTAGAAAAAATTGTGCCAATTAACCATAAAAATTACAAATGATATACTAGTGTCTATCTAGAGTACACTCTAAACGCTCATGTTGATAGCAATCTATACTTATTTCAATCAACAGTTTCTGTTTTAAGGCGCTAATCCATTGATTGAAACTTTCCCCTCGCTCTTTTTTATTTCAAAAATCCCGGATTTTATTGTTATCGGTAACATGTTTGTACCTGTTTACTCTTGTTTTTGTAAGCGTTACAATTCTTTAAGAATAGGACAAAACAAATGGAGGATCATATGGAGAAAAAATGGTGGCATCAATCAGTTGTATATCAAGTGTATCCACGTAGTTTTCAAGATACAAATGGAGATGGAATCGGTGATTTAAGAGGGATTATTTCAAGATTAGATTATTTAACCTATCTAGGGATCGATACGATCTGGCTTTCCCCAGTCTATGAATCACCAAATGATGACAATGGCTATGACATCAGCGATTATGAAGCAATCATGGCTGAATTTGGGACGATGGCTGAAATGGACGAACTGATTGAGGAAGCGAAGAAATTAGGCATCAAAATCATTTTAGATCTAGTCGTCAATCACACTTCTGATGAACATCCATGGTTTATCGAATCACGAAAAAGCAAAGACAATCCATATCGAGATTATTATATCTGGCGTGATCCAGTAAATGGTGACGTGCCTAATTCACTACGTTCGATCTTTAGTGGACCGGCTTGGGAATTTGATGAAACGACAGGTCAATATTATTTGCATCTATATAGCAAGAAACAACCTGATTTGAATTGGGAGAACGAGCTGGTCAGACAAGAAGTTTATGATATGATGAATTTTTGGATCGACAAAGGAATTGGTGGATTCCGTATGGACGTCATCGATACGATCGGCAAATTACCGGATCAAGAAATTACCAATAATGGTCCTCGACTCCATGAATATTTACAAGAAATGAATCAAGCAACTTTCGGAGATAAAGATTTGATGACGGTAGGAGAAACTTGGGGGGCAACGACAGAAATCGCGAAGCTTTATTCTGACCCCAAACGAAATGAGCTATCCATGATCTTCCAATTTGAACATATGACTTTGGACCAGCAAGCAGGCAAGGATAAATGGGATCTAAAAGCTTTAGATGTCTCTGAACTGAAACAAGTCTTGTCCAAATGGCAGACAGCATTAGGTGATGAAGGTTGGAATAGCTTATTTTGGAATAACCACGATTTACCGAGAATCGTTTCACGTTGGGGAAATGATCAAGAATACCGCGTGGAAAGTGCAAAGATGTTTGCCATTTTACTCCACATGATGAAGGGGACTCCTTACATTTATCAAGGAGAAGAACTAGGTATGACGAATGCTCCGATCCAGGACATTTCAGAAGCAAAAGACATCGAAACGATCAATATGTATCACGAGCGTCTTGCATCTGGCTATCGTAAAGAAGAGATCTTGCAGTCTATCAATGCCAAAGGGCGTGACAATGCGCGTACCCCAATGCAGTGGGATGAAACAGCACATGGTGGATTTACGACAGGAACGCCTTGGCTATCCGTCAATCCAAACTACAAAACCATCAATGCGAAACAAGCAGTCGCAGATTCCTCTTCGATTTTCCATACGTACAAACGCTTGATCGAGTTACGCAAACACAATGAGATCATCGTTTGGGGAGAATATGAATTGTTGAAAGAAACGCCAGCTGAGGTCTTTGCTTATTATCGTACACTAAATGAAGAACGTTGGTTGATTGTCTGTAACTTATCCGAGCAAACACATGAATTGACTATTCCGCAAGAAGCGACGGAACTGATCATTGCCAACTATGATCGAGAAGTACCTGTAGGAGAAATCGAATTACGTCCTTATGAAGCATTTGTGGTGAAAATTGGGTAATGGCAACAGTTAAATTTGATGGTTATCTAGAAAAAATTGAAAGAACCAGTATTCAAAAACAATTTTGAAACAGAGAATGCTAAGTTATCAAGCGCAATTGCTTTGATGAATGCCAGAGAAGTTGCCGGATTAACACAACGTGAATTAGCAGATTTGGCTTCTTTACCTCAATCGACAGTAGCGCGTATTGAGTGAGTAAACAATACAAGTTTCGATACGTTATCAAAACTTGCTCATGTTCTAGGAAAAGAGTTAAAAGTCGAGTTTGCATAGAGGATAGATGGTAATAGTGAGGTCGGGACAGAAGTGTTTAGCCTTATTTCCGAAGAGGTCACTTCTGCTCCCGCCGTTTATTCGGTTTTAGGTGGTGAGAGGACTAATGTCCCACTTCCATTTTTTTAGGTGAAGGACTTCATTGGAAATAGTATCAGAGGTATGGTGCAAAACGATCAATGTTCTCCTCTTTGACAAAACAACTAAATCATACTATGATATGTACGCTAACAGGAGGTGTAAAAATGGGGAAATCAATTGAACGTTCGTTAGAAGAATGTCTTTTTTTTAGTGTGAAGAAGCTCGATCGAGTATTGAATAAATTAGCTGATGAAGCCTTCAAGAAAACGGGGCTTGCACCTACTTATGGATTTATCTTACTGATTTTGAAAGAAAAAAACGGTATTCCTCAAAAAGATATCGCGCAGATGTTGTATTCAGCGCCTTCAACGATTGCACGTTTCGTAGAAAAATTAGAATATAAAGGCTATGTCAAAACGGTCACAGAAGGACGGTTATCTTTGGTATTTTTAACTGATGAAGGTCGTGAATTTGTCAAAGAGATCGACAGTAGTTGGGATGAGTTGCACCACGCATATAAAGTTGTTTTAGGTGCTGCCGAGAGTGAGCGTCTTTCACAAGAGCTGAATGAGGCGACCAATAAATTACAAAAAAAATAAAATTTTTTAAACATAACAGTTGCATGTACAACTAATCGTATGGTTAAATAAATACGAGAAAAAATAAGTGACATTCGTCATATTGGAGGAATAAGAATGGCAAAATTCAATGAATCAATCACATTTCCATCAGGTAGTGAGCTGAAAAATCGGTTGATGCTATCACCAATGACTACAGAACTTAGCTTTTTTAATGGGGTAATCACAAAAGACGAGATCGAATACTATGCACAACGCTCAAAAGGATTAGGCGCCGTGATCACTGGTGCGGCAAATGTGCAAGACATCGGTAAAGGTTGGCCAGGTGAATTGAGTATCGCCCATGATGAAATGCTTCCTCGTCTAAGCGAGTTAGCACAAGCCATTCAAGGCGAAGGTGCCAAAGCAATCGTGCAGATCTTCCATGGCGGCCGTATGACAAGTCGTGCGACATTATCAGGAGAACAAATCGTATCTGCTAGTGCGATTCCGGCAGAACGTCCAGATGCTGAGACGCCACGGGCATTAAGTGATGAAGAAGTTAGCGAAACGATCCAAGCATTTGGAGAAGCAACACGCAGAGCCATTGAAGCAGGATTTGACGGAGTAGAATTACATGGTGCGAATACTTACTTGATCCAACAATTCTTTTCTCCTCATTCGAACCGTAGAGAAGATCAATGGGGTGGTTCTTTAGAGAAACGTTATCACTTTATTGAAGAATTATTGAAATCTGTCTTCCAAGCAGTTGAAACACACGCAACTAAACCATTTATTGTTGGTTATCGTTTTTCACCAGAAGAATTTGAAACACCAGGTATCCGTTTTGAAGAAACGATTTGGTTGATGGAGCAATTACGCGAAACGAAATTAGACTATCTGCATGTTTCATTGAACACATATGATCGTGTGGCTCGTTCTGAAACCTATAACGAAAAATCAATTCTTGAATATGTCCACGAAGCGATTCAAGGGAAAATCCCATTAGTAGGTGTCGGGAATGTCCGTAACCGCAAAGATGTCGAGTCTGTGTTAGCTCATGCTGAACTCGTAGCAGTAGGTCAACAAATGTTGGTAGATCCTGAATGGGCGGTCAAATTATTAGAAGATCGAGATGCTGAATTTGTGACGAAACCTTTTTCTGAAGCATACAAAGACTTGTATTTACCAAGTCCGTTGTATAATTTTCTTGATCAACGCTATGGATCAACCATCAATATCTAAGAAAGAAGCTGAAAAAATGAAAGTTTTGATTGTTTTGACAAATGTAGAAAAATACGACAATATCGAGCGTCCAACAGGTTTATGGTTAAGTGAATTGACTCATTTTTATGATGTATTAGTCAAAAACAAAATCGAAGCTGATTTTGTTAGCCCAAATGGTGGATATGTCCCATTGGAACCAAAAAGTATATTAGATATGGACCAAGTGGATTGGACCTATTACCAAGATGAAGACTTTCGTAATCGTGCGTTAGGGCAAACGTTACGTCCGGATGAAGTGGACCCAACAGAGTATACAGCGATTTATTATGCCGGTGGTCATGGAACGATGTGGGATTTCCCTGGCTCAGAAAAATTAGCAGAGATTGGTTCTGCGATCTACAAAAATAATGGGATCGTATCAGCTGTTTGTCATGGTGTCGTAGGCTTGTTGCCTGTCGTTGATGAAAACGGACAGTCCATTTTAGCTGGACGTAAAGTGACTGGCTTTAGTAATGAAGAAGAGGAATTAAACGGAACAACGAATAACGTACCATTCCTGACCGAAGATTCATTGAAGGAAAAAGGGGCCGATTATCAGGCAGGGAAAGCTTTTACTGAAGTTGTTCATGCAGATGGGCGTTTATTAACAGGACAAAACCCACAGTCTGCACATTTATTAGGAGAAAAAGTCGTTGCTGAATTGACGAAATAACGTGGAGTTTGGAGAGAAAATCAATGATGGAAACACGGACCTTGAACAACGGATTGACAATTCCTGTACTTGGATTTGGTGTCTTTCAAATCTGGGATCAAGAAGAATGTGAGCAAGTCGTTTTAGAAGCGCTGAATGCTGGCTATCGCCTGATTGATACTGCGGCTGTTTATTACAATGAAGAAGCCGTTGGTCGGGCAATCAAAAAAAGTGGGATTCCAAGAGAAGAGATCACTATTACAACCAAGTTATGGGTCACTGATGCTTCTTACGAGGGCGCATACAAAGCGTATGAACGTTCTTTACAAAAATTAGGGGTAGACTATATTGATATTTTCTTGATCCATCAACCTTACAATGATTATTATGGTGCATGGCGTGCCATGGAAGAACTCTATGATGCAGGCAAAGTAAAGGCGATCGGAGTCTCCAATTTTTCAACAGGTCGTTTGACTGATTTGATTTTGAATCATCGGATCAAGCCAGTGATCAACCAAATCGAACAACATCCATACCGTCAACAAAAACAACAAAGAGAAACAGCCACGCATTTTGATGTCGTGACTGAAGCATGGAGTCCCTTTAACCAAGGAAAAGATGGGATCTTTGATGAACCAGTTTTAAAAGAATTAGCTGAAAAATATCATAAAACTGTCCCACAAATCATCCTACGTTGGCAAACACAACTAGGGATCATCACGATCCCTAAGTCTGTCCATGTGGATCGTATGAAGCAAAATATCGCCATTTTTGATTTCCGATTAACAGAAGAAGAATTAAATTTGATTGAACAGCTCGATCAAGCACCAGAGTCAACCGGACCTCGTGAACATCGAACCTTAGTTGAAAATCTGCATAATATCTCCATTGATCAAGCAAAACAGTAAATGATATGCTGATTCAATTTAATCAATATATAGATCGATGGATAACACAGTTCTGGCAAGGTTTATTATCCATTCTTCCTTCCAATGATTTAGATCGAATGGCATTCACATTGAATCTGATGCGTTATTATCAAGCAAAGAACCCATCGAGGAAGAAAAGGCATTTGTGCGTATGCTAGGCACACTACCGTTACCAAAAGAAAGAAAACTCGAATTACCTGCACCTATTCAAGAAAGTAAAAATTTATGTTGCGAGTATGTATCGAGTTAAAGATCATTTGAGCAAGCCAGATGTAGAAAGAGAATAAAGATGTGAATACAGACTTGTAGTAATCCAAAAGAGTTTTTGGCCTTACTACAGGTCTTTGTTTATTCACAATAAATAGAGGCAACCAACTTTGATTTGTATAAGTGTGATATTCATAGAATAGGAGGATAGATTACCTTGCACGATAAAAAAGATTTTCATTAGTGTGGATCTAGTAACGTAGATTTTAGAAAAGTTTCCACCAATTTTTGAATTTCTCTTTGTCTGAAAAAAGGAATTTCTAAGTACAGCACCCTATTATCTAAACACCACTGCCTTTTTATCTCCATATTTCTTAGTATGTTTTGAAAACGTTTAGTAGTAGCTCTTTTCTTGAAGTAGTGATGAACACCATGATATTCAATAAAGTACCATTGATTATTTTGTTGAAATGAAAGATCAATTCGTAAAGGACGATTCTCGACTGTAGTAAGATTTTTGAACGTTCGCTCTCGATAATACTGAATATTCTTAGAGTTAAGTATTTGAGCAATAAGTTGTATCTGCCAGCTAGGTTGTGAGTGTAATAGTGGAAATTGTTTATACATTTTTTGTGCATCAGGATGATAAGACATACCCACAATAAAAACTTTTTTCTTTTGACCATTGATATGAATAGAGGAATTCGTATGGATATGGAGCCTATCCTGATAATAATAAGGGAGGTACCAATCATAAATTTTTTTCATGACTTTCCCATTTTTTACAAAAGCAACGGTTACGATGTTGAAATTTTCTTTGATATAAACTAGTTCATTCATAAGCAATCAACTCCTTCTTATACATATATTTGTGGATTTCTCTGCTAAAAGTAGTGATCTGTAATAGGAGGTACTTATGGAATCCTTAAGGCGGAGAGAACAAACTAATGCCATAGCTCCTCAACAGATGAAATTTATTTCTATGTAAACATGCAATCGTTTTTTCTATTTTGCTTCGTCAAAAAAATGTCTTTTTTTGTATATATTATATATACGCAAAACAAACTAAAATTAATTTTTCACTTTATTGTTCAAGTAAAAGTACTATTTTTACAAGTTAGACAAACGCTATTATAAAAGTAACTTCTGAGGGAAATAAGTCGGAATATTAGAAATTACCGGAGCGGATTTTTTGCAAGTCTAAGCTCTTTTCTAAAATCTCCAACTCCAAGAAGTAATTTTAGTTAAATAGTGGATAGATCAAAAAAGTTGTTAAAAATTAATCACAAAAAACTATTGAATTTAGAAATAAACATGTCACCTAAAATATAATTAGAAAAACTCAACAAATTACATCTGAAAAAATAAGATAGACAGCTAAGAAGTAGTTAAGAAAATCAACTACTGATTTTTGCATCATTTCTCTTTTATGAGTTTGATATAATCAAATATATGATGATATTGAAATATTTTGAGTTTGTTTCACTCAATAGGAGGAGATAATGTGAAAACAAAAGAGAAAGCAAAAAAAGGAAGAATACAAGTCGGAATTGATAAAGAGCTAAAAGAAAACGCAGAACAAATATTAGAAGAACTTGGTTTGAATGCGACAACAGCAATTACCATTTTATATAAACAAGTTGTATCAAGAGGTGAGTTTCCAATAGAAATAAAATTGAATGAAGAAGAAAGACAAGCAATCAAGTTGCGCCAATTAACACAGAGTATGCCAGTTAAATTGCTTGATACAGATGAAAAGCTAAATGAGTGGCTAAATGAATACGAATGAAATAGTAACAGTTTATGTGGCTTACACTGACAAATAAGGTGGAACGAAAAGACCTATATTGGTTGTACAAGATAAAAATACTATATTGAATTTTTTAGTATCACTAGTCAATATGAACATAAGTCAAAAAAGATAAAACAAGTATATTTTCCTATCAAAGATTGGAAAAAGTCAGTTCTACATAAGGCTTCATGGATAGACGCTGGTATATTAAGAGCAATACCTAAAGGAAATGAAAAAATAAAATACGCCAAGGTAGGTACGCTAACGAAAGAAGATGGCGCTCGATTGATTGAATTCATCAAAAACTTACAACAAAACGAGAAGTTGTGACAAAAGTGTTCAACTCCGAAAATTGTTCTTCAAATTGTTGGTTTTTCACGCTTATTTCTGTAAGAGCTACTTCTGGAACACCGTTTATCACCACGATTCCCTTTACTGATTGAAACGTTTTCTAAGAAATGATACTCTAAGGATAACAGATGAAAAAGAGGAGAATAACATATGAGGATCGTAATCGTCGGTGGCTCATTTGCGGGCATTCAGACAGCTATTTCTTTGCGCAACGACTGTCCAGAAAGTGAGATAATCATTATTGAGAAGCAAGCGCGGATAGGCTTTATTCCGAATAGTGTCAATTTGATCTTAAAAGGGGAATTTCATGAAGAAGCGCATCATTATTGGATGACGAAAGAGCAATTGACTCAAGAACATCAGATAGCAGTACGGGTAGAAACAGAAGTGACTGCGCTAAACAGCGATAAAAACCAAATCCAATTAAATGATGGGGAAATATTGTCTTTCGATTTTCTTGTGATTGCGACAGGCTCACAACAACGCTTCCGTTTTAGTACACAAGAAAACGACACGATTTGGACAATCAAAGATCCTAAAACTTCGCAACAATTTCAACAACGTATTGGAAATGCAAAAAAAATCGCAGTGATCGGTGCAGGGCAAGTTGGCTTGGAACTCATCGAAGGATTAGCGAACTTGGGAAAAGAACTTCATCTGTATGAAAGCCAATCGACAGTTTTATTTCGATATTTTGATCCAGAGATGATCAAGCCGTTGTATCGCGAGCTGAACAATCGAGGTATTCGCTATTTCTTAAATGAACAAGTACAAGAAATCATTGAAGCAGAACAAACAAAGATCTTCACGGAAAAAAGAAGTGAGACGTATGATTTAGTCTTGTTAGCAAATTACACACGACCAGATAATCAATTATGGGAAGAATCCTTGCAATTGAATGATGATGGGACGATCAGGGTAAATGACTACCTGCAAACATCCCAGGAAAATATTTATGCGATCGGCGATGCCATCCAAGTAACCTATCGACCAACGCAAGAAAAGATGTACGTGTCTTTAGTCAACAATGCGATTCGAACAGCGAAGATCGCCAGTAAAAATATCAGTGGGCAACAAAAGAAGGATTTAGGTACGTATCGTCCCATCGGTAATCACTGGTTCGGACATTATTTTGGGAGTGTCGGTTTAACAGAAAGCGAAAGTATCTTTTATGCTGGGGAAATCAACACACAATATTTAACCACCAGAGCTTCTGCTGCGAATCAGGAGTTAATCCAAATAAAAGTGCTATTGACGGAAGAAGGAAAACTGATTGGCGCGCAATGTCATAGCCAAGCAGTGATTTTCTATCTTTTAGACCGACTGACTTTAGCAGTTGAGGAAGGATGGACACTCGCAGACCTGGAAACGCGCGAATTCTTCTTTCAACCAGAGTATCGAGCGCCAACAGCTCTTGTAAAGGTGGTTGATTCTTTCGATGAAGATTGAAGAATTTTTAGAAAAAAAAGAGCAAACCCAAATTGAGATTTTACGAATGCTTGTATTAGAAGGTGGTTCCGCTTCAATCAATGAGTTGCGATCCTCTGTGAAATTATCAAAATCTGCCTTCGACCAATATATCGAAGACCTTGAATTGATCGGTCGTATGATGAAAACAAAGATTTCTGTCCGAAAAAATGAATTTCAAGTCGTCCTTGAATTAGATGAGCATACGAGTTTAGAAAAAATCATGCTTTTTTTGGTACAACAAAGCGTGAAATATCAGATCTTGACGTATCTTCTTGAACACCAACAAGCTTCAAGTGTTCGTTTGGCAACAGCTTTTACGATCAGTGAATCCTCTGTCTTTAGAAAAACCAAAGAATTGAATCAGCTATTGAAAGAGTTCTCTCTACAGATAAAGAATGGACAAATCCAAGGAGAAGAGCTCCAGATCCGTTATTTTTATTATTCCTTATTTCAATTTTTCCCAGAGGCACAAAGACCACAGTATTTACAAGATACTCCAGATAAGCGTCCGTTGATAGTAGGATTGGCGCATGTGTTGAATACAACTTTTTCCCCACAATCATCGACAAAAATTGCGACATGGATCGGTATTACACGGAAAAGGTTACTTTCAGATAAGATGAAGTTTTCTGGTACAAAAGAGAAAAAAGAAATATATCAAGAAGATCAACTGTACCAGACCATCCATCCGGTGATTTCTTTATATCTTAGTCGAACAGCAGCTGATGTTACGGCGTATGAGTCGATGATGTTTTATAGTTTTCTCGTTACTTTCTCGGTACTGGAGGAAGAGACGTTTTATCAATACGAGTTGACTCGTAGCAAAAAGTTACCTACAGCGGTGTTGGATACGTATATTCGAGAAACCATGCTGTGGCATTATCGACCAAGGCGTCTAAAAATCAAGGAAGAGAAAACAATTGGGTATCACTTGGCACAAATCAATAATGATTTATACTTTTTTTCTGGCTATTTAACCATCTATGATCCGCCACACTTACTCATCCAACAACAACGCATGTTGGGTGATTCGTTGACTCAATTACTTGAACGATTGAAAAAAACGACAGTCGAACAGCTTCCTATGAAAAAATTGACCAATCAAGTTTTGGATAATCTGATGAGTCAATACGCGAATATTTTGATGATGATCGATTTCTATATTGAAAAATCTGTGGTTATTGGCATCGATCTACAATCCTTACCGATCTATCGGGTTGCTTTCCAACAGTTCTTGATTCGAGAGTTAAAGGGGATTAGCGGGATCGTGATCGAAGAAGTCCAACCAGAAAAAAGTTATGATTTTGTGATCACCTTCAATCAGGATAAAAAAGGTCAAGAGTACTATTATCTATCGGAGTTTGCTTCAAGTTATGATATTTTAAGGTTAAAGCAAAAAATCGAGCAAGAAAAAAAAGCTAAAAATTAAAAAAACTGTCAAAAAAAAGTTAAATTGCTATTTTTTTGGCAGTTTCTATTCCATAAATGGGTGTACCATAAAAGTAGTTAAAGAAAGCGTTTGCAGAAAAATGGAGGAGATCATAATGACAGAATCTACGTATATCATGGCGATTGACCAAGGGACAACAAGCTCACGAGCGATTATCTTTGATAAAAAAGGAAGACACATCGGTAGTTCGCAAAAGGAATTCACACAATATTTTCCCCGGGAAAGCTGGGTAGAACATGATGCGAATGAAATCTGGAACTCCGTACAATCAGTTATCGCAGGTGCATTCATTGAATCTGGTATCAAGCCAACACAAATCGCCGGTATTGGTATCACGAATCAACGTGAAACAACAGTGATTTGGGAAAAAGATACAGGACGTCCGATTTATCATGCTGTAGTTTGGCAATCGCGTCAATCAGCTGGTATTGCTAACAAATTAAAAGAAGACGGACACCAAGAGTTTTTCCATGAAAAAACTGGTTTAGTCATTGATGCGTATTTCTCTGCTACTAAGATTCGCTGGATCTTAGACCATGTAGAAGGTGCACAAGAGCGAGCAGAAAAAGGCGAATTGATGTTTGGAACGATCGATTCTTGGCTTGTTTGGAAATTGACAGATGGGCAAGCACATGTAACCGATTACTCGAATGCGAGTCGTACAATGTTGTTCAATATCCATGAATTGGATTGGGATCAAGAAATCTTAGATCTACTGAATATTCCACGAGTGATGTTACCGAAAGTAACCTCAAATTCAGAGGTTTACGGTTATACACAAGGGTATCACTTCTATGGTAGTGAAGCACCGATTTCTGGGATGGCAGGAGACCAACAAGCAGCCTTATTCGGTCAAATGGCTTTTGAGCCAGGAATGGTCAAAAATACGTATGGTACAGGTTCATTTATTGTGATGAACACAGGTGAAAAACCACAATTATCTAAAAACAATCTGTTGACGACGATTGGTTACGGAATAAATGGAAAGGTTTACTATGCGCTAGAAGGGAGTATCTTCGTTGCCGGTTCTTCCATCCAATGGTTGCGTGACGGTCTGCAAATGCTACAAAAAGCGAGTGATTCAGAAGATGCAGCGAAGCGTTCAACTAGTGATGACGAAGTTTACGTTGTACCTGCTTTTGTTGGACTTGGCGCTCCTTACTGGGATCAAGCAGCACGTGGTTCTATGTTTGGTCTTACTCGAGGAACAACGAAAGAGGATATCATTAAGGCGACATTACAATCCATTGCCTACCAAGTTCGAGATATCATCGATACGATGCAAGATGATACCGGCATCCAGATTCCTGTGTTAAAAGTCGATGGAGGTGCAGCCAATAATGAATACTTGATGCAGTTCCAAACCGATATCTTGAATGTACCGATCCAACGTGCCGGTAACTTGGAGACCACTGCATTAGGTGCTGCCTTTCTTGCAGGATTAGCAGTTGGTTATTGGAAAGATACGGATGAAATTCGTGAGTTTTATGAAGCTGGTAAAATCTTCGAGGCGGAAATGCCAGAAGAGCGTAGAGAAAAACTTTACACTGGTTGGAAAAAAGCAGTGAAAGCAACTCAAGCATTTGAGTAAAGGGAGGGAACACAAGATGTTTTCAAAAAAAACAAGACAAGATAACATTGACCACATGAAACAAGAAGAATTAGATCTTTTGATTATTGGGGGCGGAATCACTGGTGCAGGTGTAGCAATCCAAGCAGCTGCTTCAGGTATTAAAACCGGTTTGATCGAAATGCAGGATTTTGCAGAAGGAACTTCTTCACGCTCAACCAAGTTAGTTCATGGGGGGATTCGTTACCTAAAAACGTTTGACGTTGAAGTGGTCGCAGATACAGTAGGCGAACGTGCAGTGGTACAACAAGTGGCACCGCATATTCCTAAACCAGATCCAATGTTATTGCCGATTTATGAAGGAGAAGGCGCAACGACATTCAATATGTTTTCTGTAAAAGTAGCGATGGATCTTTATGATAAATTAGCAAAAGTAACTGGAACGAAGTATGAAAACTATACGTTGACACCTGAAGAAGTTCTTGAACGTGAGCCGTTTCTTAAAAAAGATGGGTTAACAGGTGCTGGTGTTTACTTGGATTTCCGGAATAATGATTCCCGTTTAGTGATCGATAATATCAAAAAAGCGGCAGAAGACGGAGCGTATTTGGTCAGCAAAATGAAAGCCACTGGTTTTATCTATGATGGTGACCAGATCATCGGTGTCAAAGCGCGTGACTTGTTAAGTGATGAAGTCATTGAGATCCGAGCAAAAATCGTGATCAACACAAGTGGACCATGGGTGGACAAGATCCGTAACCTGAACTTCAAGCGTGCGATCTCACCAAAAATGCGTCCGACAAAAGGCGTCCATTTAGTAGTCGATGCGAAGAAATTGCCTGTGCCACAGCCTACTTATTTCGATACAGGAAAACAAGATGGTCGGATGGTCTTTGCGATCCCTCGTGAAAACAAAACGTATTTTGGGACAACAGATACCGATTACCAAGGCGATTTTACAGACCCTCAAGTAACACAGGAAGATGTGGATTACTTACTAGACGTGATCAATCATCGTTATCCAGAAGCAAATATCACTTTGGCTGATATCGAATCAAGTTGGGCAGGATTACGCCCGTTATTGATCGGCAATGCTGGTTCTGACTACAACGGTGGTGACAACGGTTCGATCTCTGATAAAAGTTTCCGTAAAGTCGTTGATACGGTGACGGATTACAAAGAAAGTAAGGTATCACGAGTAGAAGTCGAAGATGTGTTGAATCATTTAGAAAGTAGTCGTGATGAAAAAGCACCATCCACTGTTTCTCGCGGTAGTTCATTAGAACGTGAACCAGATGGACTAGTTACTTTATCTGGTGGTAAAATCACCGATTATCGCAAAATGGCAGAAGGTGCGATGAAATTGATCCGTCAACTGTTACAAGAAGAGTATGGTGTAACTGTAAAAGAGATTGATTCCAAGACTTATTCGATCTCAGGCGGCGATTTTGATCCGACGAAACAAGAAGAAATGGTCGAAGAATATACAAAAATCGGTGTGGAAGCAGGTCTTGATGAAAAAGATGCTGCATATATCGCAGATTTCTACGGAACAAATGCGAAACACATCTTTGAATTAGCGAAAGAAATGAGTCCTTATCCAGGATTGACTTTGGCAGAATCTGCACGTTTGCGTTACGGTTTAGAAAACGAAATGGTCTTAGTTCCAGGTGACTATTTGATTCGCCGTACCAACCATCTACTTTTTGAAAGAGATCAGTTAGATGCCATCAAACAACCGATCATTGATGCGATTGCTGCATACTTTGAATGGACAGATGAAGAAAAAGAACGTGAAACGCAACATTTAGAGCAACTGATCGCTGAGTCAGACTTACGTGACCTGAAAGGAGAAAAATAAAATGAATGCAGACATGACCCAAATCATGGGAGAATTTATTGGAACGATGATTTTGATCCTTTTAGGGGACGGCGTATGTGCGGCAGTTAATTTAAACAAAAGTAAAGCGCAAGCCTCCGGTTGGATCGTCATTGCATTTGGTTGGGCAATGGCTGTTACGATGGCAGTATTTATTTCAGGATTCATGGGACCCGCTCATTTAAATCCTGCGGTAACACTTGGGATGGCAATGACAGGGGCAATCGGTTGGAATTTGGTTTTCCCATTCATCATCGCGCAATTACTAGGTGCGATTGTTGGTGCGGTACTTGTTTGGTTATCTTATTTGCCACATTGGTCAGCAACAAAGGATCAAGGGGCAATCTTAGGAACCTTTGCGACTGGACCAGCCATCCGCAACTATCCTGCTAACTTTATTACAGAGTTGATCGGTACGTTCGTTTTAGTCTTAGGACTATTGGCATTTGGCCAAACAGAATTTGCGGGTGGAACAAATGTCTTTGCTGTTGGAGGATTGATTTTAGCTATCGGGTTATCACTAGGTGGTTCCACAGGATATGCGATCAATCCAGCTCGTGACTTAGGTCCACGTATCGCTCATGCGATTTTACCAATCGCTAATAAAGGTGGTTCTGACTGGGGTTATTCATGGGTACCGATTGCAGGACCAATGGTTGGGGCAATCGTCGCAGTAGGTATGTACACGTTGATGGTTTAATAAAGTAGATTTTGTATATAAAAATAAAATAAATGGTTCTCTTGGTCGTTGTTCACAAACCAGGAGAACCGTTTTTTATTTTATAAGTCAAAGTGTAATAACAAGAGATACAACAAAGTTACATCAAGCTTTGATAGATAGCGATGATTTCTGCTACGTTCGTTTCTCTTGGATTTCCTGGGGTACAGACATCATTGAGCGCATCTTCAGCAATTTTTGCAATATCCGCTTCTTTGACACCTAGTTCGGAGATCGTCGCAGGAATACCAACTTTCTTCGACAAAGCGTCAATCGCTTCACAAGCGGCATCACGAATGTCCTCGATGGAACGAGATTCTGCGTCTTTGATGTTCAACGCCTTCGCGATTTCTCGATATTTATTGCCTGTAAACTCTTTATTGTATTTCATGACTGTTGGTAATAAGGCAGCGCAAGCGACGCCGTGGGGGATGTCATACCATGCGGATAATGGATGCGCCATTCCATGCACAAGGCCTAACCCGACATTTGAAAAACCCATTCCTGCCAGGTACTGTCCTAAAGCCATATCTTCTCGGCCTTTTGGATCACCATTCACGGAATCGGCTAAACTACGACCGATGATCTCAATGGCTTTGAGATGGAACATGTCACTCATTTCCCATGCGCCTTTCGTGATCAATCCCTCGATAGCATGAGTCATCGCATCCATTCCAGTTGCCGCACACAAGGCTTTCGGCATGCCCATCATCAAATCACTGTCAATAAAGGCAACGATTGGAATATCATGAGGATCAACACATACAAATTTACGAGAACGCTCTTTGTCAGTGATCACATAGTTGATCGTGACTTCAGCGGCCGTACCAGAAGTAGTCGGAACAGCTAAGATCGGCAAGCTTGGATGTTTTGTATCTGCCACGCCTTCTAGACTACGGACATCAGAAAACTCTGGATTTGTTACGATGATTCCAATGGCTTTGGCTGTGTCGATCGGCGAACCTCCGCCAATTGCTAGAATCACATCCGCTTTCGCTGCTTGAACGAAAGCCACACCCTGTTTTACATTCTCAATCGTTGGATTAGGTACGATACCATCGTAAATTTCATAAGCAATCTCTGCCTCATCTAATAAGGTGGTGACTTTTGCTACAACACCGATTTTATGCAACTCTTTATCAGTGATCACAACCGCTTTTTTGAAATTTCTGGCATGAAATTCTGTTGGGATAGCTGCAATAGCCCCTTTTCCATGATAGGATGTTTCATTTAAAATCATTCGATTTGCCATTTGGTTTACTCTCCTTTAGGTAGGTCGGTTTCAGAAATTATATATTCTGGTGGATAACGCAGTTTTTTGAAATAATAGGTGCGATCTTTTTTATTGAATGTCCGCACCACACGACAAGGATTTCCTACTGCTAAAGAATTAGCTGGAATATCCTTCGTGACGACACTTCCTGCCCCAATCACTACATGATCACCGATCGTCACCCCGGGAAGTACGGATGTATTTGCACCGATCCAAACATTGTCGCCGATCGTAACAGGCGCCCCAAATTCTGCTTGGTACTCTTGGCGTAAAACTGGATCTAAGGCATGACCGGCTGTGTAGATCCCAACATTTGGAGCAAGTAAGACATCCTTACCAATCGTGATCGGAGCAACATCAAGTAACGTGCAATTATTATTGGCTAAAAAGTTTTCTCCGACAGTGATATTGATACCATAGTCACAGTGAAAGGGTTGCTCAACAAAAAGTTCATCACCTGTTTTCTTGAACATTTTTTTGATCAATAGCTGACGTTCAGATAATTTTCGAGGATGGATATGATTGAATTCATAAAGGAGATCTCTCGTGACCAAACGAAGCTGCAATAATTCTTCATCTTGACGATAGACCTCACCAGCAATCATTTTTTCGACATTGGATTTCATTTTGCACCTCATGATTGCTAATCGTTCAAATAACCAGCACGGGGGACGACCCCAAACGCATCAGCCAGTAATTTCAAATTGTCATCTTCTAACGTTTGTTTGATGCCACCTTGGGCCATAACGATCGTATAGACTTGTGCGGCTTTTTCAGCTGTTTCAATCAAACCAAATGTTTCATCCATGTCTTTTCCAGAACCATAGATCCCATGTTGTGGCCAAACGACTAAACGGGTTTCTTTCATTTTTGCAGCAGTTGCTTCGCCGATTTCATTCGAACCAGGAACTAACCATGGAATGACCGAAATGCCTTCTGGGAAGACAACTAGGCACTCTGTACACATTTGCCATAATGTACGAGTCAATTCGCGTTCAGAAAGTGGATGGCTAAAAGTCATGGCTAACAAGTGTGTTGCGTGACAATGCATGACGATGCGGTTATCTGGATCGACACTCAATCGAGCGATATGGCTCATAAAATGACTTGGCAATTCAGAAGTGGGAACAGCGTCAGGGGCTAATCCCCACAAAATATCGATTGCGTGACCATCTCCGGTCACACGGATCAATCCAAGATTTTCTTCTGGTGCTGCCTGTACATTTTTAAAATATTTTCCAGACCCTGTCACTAAGAAATATCTTCCGGCTAATTGTTGGGCATCAAATGGCAACGGCAGTGTTCGTAAAACTTTCACAGGGTCGATAAAAGGTAAGACTTGCGCTTCTTCTAATAAATAGGTGATATTCCCACCATTACGTTCATCCCATCCTAGGCGGTACATATTGGTTGTTGCTTGAATCATCTCTTGTACAAATGGAGCAGTGAGCATCGCTAATTTTTTCACGAGTGAGACCTCTTTTCTTTTTCTGATGAATAGAAGGAACATGTAGTATGGTTATTTTGTAAATAAACAGAAAGAACCTCAAAATCAGTTAGACGGATTCTCGAAGGCTTCTGTTGATAGGTGAGGGGCTTTTTTACAACTTGATAGATAGTGTTCATGAAGCAACACTTCGGTCATAAGCCAGAAAAATCAAAAATGAAACAGCCATTTTCGCTTTTCCTGGCTTATGCCTTAGTGCTGAACGCTTCTTTCACGACCTAATAAACGGTGTTCGAAAGCCAGCTCCTTCAATATTAAGTCAAAAATCGAAAAATATGAGGAACTATTTTCTCGATTTCCGTCTTAATATTCGGAGCTGAACGGCTTTCTCACAACCTCTGATAAACGGTGTTCAAGAAGCTGACCTTCAACATTAAGCTAAAAAATCATAAAATATGAGGAGCTATTTTTTGATTTTCTACCTTACTGCTTAGGTCAGAACGCTTCTTTCACGACCTCTTACTTTGTACGTCTTTTTCGTATTGTAGGACTTCTTGGTACCAGTCCATACCTACTGGGACGTTGTTGATTTCACAGAAGTAATTCCAAACGTCGGCGTATGGGAAGTCTTTTAATTCTTCAGTGAAGGCTAAGCGTTTGGTGAAGTCGAAGTTTAGTTCGGCTTCTTTTAATTCTTCGATTGGTTCAAGCATGGCTTTTAACAATGCTTTTTGGGTGTTTCTTGTACCGATTGCCCATGCGGCGATCCGGTTGATGGTTGCGTCAAAGAAATCGAGACCGATCGCTGTTTTTTCAAGTAAGTGATTGCGGACTAATTCTTTGCCTATTTCTTGTAATTCGTCATCCATGATCACAACATGGTCTGAATCCCAGCGTACAGGACGAGAGACGTGAAGCATGATCCCTTTAGAGAATAAGGCGAGAGACGAAAGTTTGTTGGAGATGACCTCGGTTGGATGGAAGTGTCCTGCGTCTAGGCAGATCAATTTGTTCCGCGTCAAGCCATAGCCCATATAAAATTCGTGTGAACCTACTGTGTAAGCTTCGGCACCCAGTCCGAATAGTTTGGATTCCACAGCATCTTGCGTATATTCTTCGTTGAGTTCTTCTGAGAAAATCTCATCTAAAGATTCCATCAATCGTTGACGTGGAGATAGGCGATCGATTGGATTGTCTTTCATTCCATCAGGCATCCAAAAATTATCGATACAGGTTTGTCCGATTTCTTTCCCCATATACTCAGCGATTTTACGAGCGCGTTTCCCATGTTCGATCCAGTAATCCCGTACTTCTTTGTCTGGATGAGCAAGTGTCAAGCCATCTTTCATCATTGGATGAGAGAAGAAGGTCGGGTTGAAATCAAGACCGATACCTTGTTCTTTTGCCCATGCGACCCATTTCTCGAAATGTTTTGGTTCGATCTCATTTAAATCGACTGGTTCATCTGTATCTAGATACATGGCATGTAAATTCAATTTATGATTCCCAGGGATCAATGAGAAGGCTTTTTCTAAATCTTGGCGTAATTGATCCGGCGTATGTGCGGCTCCAGGATAGTTCCCTGTAGCCATGATGCCACCAGTCAGTTCTCCATCTGGTGTCAAGAATCCTTTGACATCATCGCCTTGCCAACAATGCATTGAAATCTTCACTTCTGCGAGTTTCTGCAAGACTTCCTCGGTATCAACACCGATACTCGCATATTTTGCTTTGGCTTCTTCGTAACGTTCTTTGACATTCATCATATTGAATCTCTCCTTTTATATTAAAAATTCTTTGTATCTAGCAAGTGCTTGTGTCATTTCCTCGGTATGTCGAGGGTGAAAAGTGGCTAATGAAACGGAATCTCTGATTGCTTCACGCGCCAGTTGCAACGTACCGTAGCCATTCGTCGCAATCATTTGGACCATTAGATTCCCAATAGCGGTCGCTTCATCTGGTCCTGCTTCGACTTCGATATTGCAAATATCGGCTGTCAGCTGATTAAGGAAGGTATTGTTTGAACCCCCACCGACGATGTGTAAATGATGAAATTCTTTTCCGGTGATCCGTGCTAAGTTCTCTAGTTCGACAGCGTAGCATAGAGCTAAATTGTCATAGATACAGCGAGCCAGCTGACCAGGGGTTTGAGGGATAGATTGGTTTGTTTCTTTACAATAATCTTGTAATTCTTGAATCATATTTTTGGGATTCAAGAAACGTGGGTCGTTGACATTGATCAGTTGTTGGAAAGGCGCTTCTTGTGCGGCCATTTCTGCCAATTCAGCAAAACTGTAGGCACCCTCTTGCAAACGAGCAACTTCTTGGATCAACCACATCCCCATGATATTTTTTAAGAAGCGAATGGTTCCTTGAACGCCCCATTCATTTGTAAAATTAGCATCAAAAGCTTCTTTTGTAGAAATCCCTTCAGGAATCTCCACGCCCATCAATGACCAAGTGCCAGAACTGATGTATGCCCAATCTTTGCCAGTCGCGGGTGTGCCGACGACTGCTGAAGCAGTGTCGTGAGAAGCAATCGTGATGAAGGTCGCTTTTGGCAGATCATAGGTCGGGAATTGGGTGGTTTGTAATTCGCCTAGAATCTGTCCGGGTTCGGTGATTCGTGGAAAAAGGGTCGCGTCGATGCCTAGAACAGCTAAAATATCAGGGTCCCATTTCCGAGTTTCTAAGTTCAGAAGTTGCATAGTAGATGCATTAGTCTTTTCAGTGACTGCTTCTCCAGTGAAGAGGTAACCGAGTAAATCAGGCATCAATAATAAGCGATGGGCATTTGCTAAAGTTTCTTTTTTTTCAGCAAGTAATTGAAACACCGTGTTGAAAGGTTGCAGTTGGATACCTGTTTTTTGGTAAAGTTCATCTAGTGGCATGCTTTGTTCAAATTGTGAGATGGCATCTTTCGTGCGTTCATCACGATAGCTCGTCGGGGCGTCGATCAAATGACCATCAGCATCAAGCAAGCCATAATCGACACCCCACGTATCGATGCCGACATAACATTCTGTGATGCCTTGTTGCTTTGCTTTTTCCAAACCTTTTAAGATTTCAGTGACTAGATGTGTGAGCGGCCACTTTGCGACACCAGCGATTTTTTCAAACCCATTTTTGAAGCGATGGACTTCCTGTAAGTCAAAACGGCCTAATTCATTAAGATTGGCATGAATCAAACGACCACTTGAAGCGCCAATGTCGATAGCAAGATAATTCATCAAAATTCCTCCAATTTGTTTTTGCTTGTATCAATGAAAACTAGACTTCATTTGGGAGTGGCTTCTTTTTAAAAGTAAGGAGAAGAAAAAGAATACCTAAAATGGTCATCAAAATGCAGCCATTGATAAAAATATTTTGTAAAGCATCAGAACCGATACCGAATCTTTCCAAAAGCTGATGTCCGTAGGGTGAAACAAAATTACCGATGTTTGCTAGAACGAGAATAAAGGAAGTGGTACTTGCTTTTGCTGCCTGTGGGACTGAACGAGTGGCATCATTAAAGATGTAAGGAACGAACAAAGCGAAGGCGATACCGTTCAGTGCAGCCCCTATACCGATCATAAATAAATGATTGGCTGTCAAGATGAGGAACAAGCTTGCTGCCATGATGAAAAAAGAAATAGGCAACGTCCAGCGTTTCAATCCTTTGTAAATCAACCCGAATAAGAAACCAGCAACCATGTTAGCAATCTGCATAAAAGAAAGAAGCGTTCCGGCATCTGATTCTGTTCCTAGATTTTCAGTCACGATGAAAGTCGAAAGCTTGACGACAACGATCATGTAGAAAATGCAGAGAAAGAAAATCAAAATGCCATACATGACAGTGGTAGGACGGAGTGTCCCTTTTGTTGATACTTCTTTTTTAGAAGTGGTATTCTCTTTTTTCTTGGGTGGTTCAGGGACGAAAGCCATAAATAAGAAGATGATTGGAATGGTGATCAAGTAAACTAAGAATGCTTTTTGCCAGCCAAAAGTGAGGAGACGTCCGGCAGTGAAGGTCATGACTGCAGCCCCTAAACCTTGAAAGGCGGATTGAAAGCCAATCAATGTGGCTGCTTCTTCACCTTCAAAAAATTCGCTGATCATACTAACTGCCAAAGAATTGAAGAGACCAAAGCCGGCGCCTAATGCAGCGCGGGAGATCATCAGCAAATAGAAATTGGCGGTGAAGACGGGTAACACGCCAGCAACTCCAGCCAGCAATAATCCAAGTAAGACAGTTTTTTTCTGTCCGATGGTTTTTGCGATCAAACTGCTCAAAGCAATGAAAATAACGACAGTCAGTTGAGGGATGGTCATCAGTAGCTCGACGGATGAAGCGGATTGATCATTGAAGTAGCCTAACATCATCGGTAAAGCGGATGCAATAGCAGTATTTGACGTTAAAACTAAAGAAATGGATAACAGCGACAGTTTCATCAACCAAGTCTTTCTCATAGCTTGTTCCTCCAGATGAAGATGTATTTGTTGCACTCATCATATCTTGTAACCCTTTTCACAACAATGTCAGTATGTTACTATATTGGTGTCAAATTTACATATCAAGGGGGAGTAAAGCTATGAATCCGTTTGTACAAAAGATCTTTCTGCCGTATACACCCGAAGAGTTAGAACAGCGAAAGACGGGGCAATGGATCAAGGAATTTGAAGGAGAAAACTTAGACGAACAAGACCAGCAATTCAAATTAGACGATCACCATCTTTTTCAAGAAAATAATATTTTGATTCGCCAACATCGCCGCTTCGCTCATTATCC
This sequence comes from Enterococcus sp. DIV0806c, assembly GCF_051710905.1. Classification (NCBI taxonomy): domain Bacteria; kingdom Bacillati; phylum Bacillota; class Bacilli; order Lactobacillales; family Enterococcaceae; genus Enterococcus; species Enterococcus sp. DIV0806c. The sequence continues at coordinate 446,977 of NZ_JBIOLO010000001.1, forward strand.
ACTACATTCCCACCATTTTTTAGAATTCAATTATATGTATTGCGGTACTTCAGAACAGATCGTCAACGGTCTGCCAATCACTTTGAAAGAAGGACAATTATTACTTTTAGATACAAATAGTCGCCATGAATTAATGCCTTTGGGTGAAAAAGATATTTTGTTGAATTTCTTATTCAAAACAAATGATATCAACATCAATCTTCTGAAAAAAATCGATAATCGCAGTGGGGGATTGACCTATAATTTTTTAATGAATGCCATTTTAGAACCCGGTTATAATGAAACACATCTTTTGTTACACTTAGCAAAAGAACCAGAGATCCAAGTCACGTTGGATCAGATGATCCTCGAATACTTTTCAAAAAAACATCTAGGGAATGAAATCATGAACGCTTTTTCACAAGTATTATTTTTACAGCTTTCTAGAGTCTATCACTCACAATTAGCAAAAATATACAAAAAAGATGGACAAAGCAACTTGATGATCAAAATTCTGCAACGGATCGAAAGTGATTATCGAACATTGAACCTAAAAACATTGGCAGATGAGTTAGGGTATAATCCGAATTATCTATCTAATTTAATCAAGCAGCAGACAGGGAAATCCTTCAAACAATTGATTACGAACCAACGATTACATGAAGCACATGATTTGATTTTATCTACTCGCTTTTCGATCGAGGAGATTGCAACCAGTGTAGGGTTTTCCAATAAGACCCATTTTTATAAAAAGTATCGAGAATACTTTGGGGATACGCCGATCGCCGTTCGCAAACGACGCTGAAATAGTTATTTATACATACAAAGCCAACTGCGAAGAGGCCGGGGCTGAATCATTTTTCCTCGAGAAATAAGGCCCATCCACGAAAATTGTTTTTCAAATTTTTGTGGATGGCGCCTTATTTTCCGAAGAGATTCCTTCTGTTCTCGCCGATTATTTGGTTTTGGGTGGTACGAGAGGATTAAGGTCCCGCTCTTAGATTGCGTTTGACTTTTTTCATTTGCTAGAAGCTACTTATTTCAACTTAGTTAAAACATCTTCTGGAACTTGGTTTTCATCGATCGCCGTGGGTCCAGAGGTCACTCGTTTTTGACTTACTTCTGCTTTGACATAACTATTTGGTTCGAATGGCGTTGGATTTTCTGAGGAGATCGTGTAACCTAACTGGATCGTTTTGCCATCTTTAGTCACAAAGTTCAAGTCATAGTCATACGACTTCAACCCCCGAACTTTTTCACCGCTGCCATCCAGTGTATCAGTCAATGGTGGCACTGCTTCTGGTACTTTTGCATAAGCTACTTGACTTTTGTAGGTCTGATCGTAATATTCATACCCTTTGTAGCCACCAAACAATAACAGTAAAAGAGCAATAGCTCCAACCAATTTTTTCATCTTATCCATCCTTTTCTATTTACTTGATTATCAAGATTATCGCCGATTTACTCATCGTTTGAAAATCGAAAAACGTGACAATTTTGAAATGTTGTGCAAAAGAGCACAATTCAGGTGGTTTAGTATTCGTTTGACATTCTGGCAACCGCTTGCTATAGTAAAAAGGAAAAATAAATAAAACCTAGATGAACGAGGTATTTTGATGAGTGTAGTAGGTATCTAATCGAGTAAGTTGAATAACCAATAAAGCAGTAGGCTTATTTGGTGTGCTTATAGATGGTACCTGTCTGAAACATTTCTTGTAATCAAATCAAGGGGAGGACATGTCTTATTTTAGCTGTGTCCTGCCCTTTTATTCTATTTTAGGTCTTTATTTATTTTGGGGACAGGTATCTCTTCAAGAAAAGGAGAGAATATGAATCATACAATCAAACAATTACAATTTGAACAAATCAGAAAAGAAGTGATTGCCCGAGCAATCGGAGATCATACGAAAGAACGTCTGGCAGAAATGTCGATCCCGACAAATCTTCAGACCGTAAAAACAAGACAAACAGAAACGAAAGAAGCCCGTACGATTTTAGAAAGTAGCCAGCACGTGCCCTTTATGGGGCTGACAAGAATTGTGGCATTAACTGACCAAGTGAAAAAAGGCTTGATCTTAACCCCCGCTGAATTGATGGAATACGCCGATTTTTTAAGAAGCAGTCGAATGATCACTCGCTTCTTTGAAAAAAACCAATATCAAACGCCATTACTGTATGCGTACAGTAAAAATCTACCGGATCTGCAAGCGGTGGAGGACTTAGTTTACGAACAAATCAAGAACCAACAAGTCGCAGATGACGCATCGAAAAATCTGCGTAAAGTACGCAAACAGATCCAAACGGTAGAAAAAGAGATTCAAGATCGTTTGCTAAAATTCTTGCGACATCCTGGGAATAAAGAGATGATCCAAGAAGCGATGATCGTTCAAAAGGGTGAACATGCAACGATCCCAATCAAAGCGAGTTATAAAAATAAAGTAGCCGGAACGATCATTGAGCAGTCGAATAAAGGCACGACGGTATTTATCGAACCAACAGCAGTTGCTAAAGCAAGTGCACAACATCAATTATTAAAAGCAGAGGAAATTGCTGAAGAATATCAGATTTTAGCTAGCTTGACTGGCGCATTAGCTGAAAATGAACAGGCAATCGATCAAATCATCGAGACGGTCACCGTTTTTGATATTATTTTCGCACGTGGGAAATACAGTAGAGAGATCAATGGCATCACACCTATCGTCAATAAATCAGAACGCATCCATCTGAAACAAGCGAGACATCCACTGTTATCAGAAAAAGCTGTTCCCTTAGATTTTGATTTGGGTGTAGAATATCGTGGATTAGTGATCACAGGTGCAAATGCGGGTGGGAAAACAGTTGTTTTGAAAACAATCGGATTGCTGACGTTGATGGCCATGTTTGGTCTGCAAGTACCAGCAAAAGATGGGACAGAGCTTGCCGTATTCGACGAAGTCTTTGTCGATGTCGGTGACCAACAAGATTTAGCGAATGCATTGAGTACTTTTTCTGGGCATATGCAAAATATCGCACAGATTTTGAATAAAGTGGGTAGAAATACCCTAGTTTTACTTGATGAGATCGGTAGTGGGACAGAACCAACAGAAGGGGCAGCTTTAGCAATTGCCATCATGTCTGCGATGTACGAAAAAGGGGCGTTGATGGTGGCGACGACCCATTACGGAGAAATTAAAGAGTTTGCGGAACGACATGAAGATTTCGTGCCAGCAGCGATGGCCTTTGACCGAGAAGCCTTACAACCAAAGTATCAATTACAGGTAGGGAAAACAGGGGAAAGCCAAGCATTGTGGATCGCTAAAAAAATGCAAATGTCAGAGGACTTGATCCAACAAGCTCAGCAGTATCTTTCTACGAAAGACTATTCAAGTGAAAAACGCTTATTCAAACAACAAGTGAAGAAGCAAGAGGTCAAGAATGAAGAAAAGGTTTTATTTTCAAAAGGGGACCGGGTATATGCCACCCAATACAAAAAAGAAGCATTAGTCTTTGAAGATACTGGAGAAGAGACGATCGTGATTTTTGTCGATAACCAAAAAGAAACCGTCCTTCGACAGCGTGTCCTTTTAAAAATGAGAGCAGAAGAACTTTATCCTGTAGGCTATGAGATCGATCATCTATTTACAGATTTTAAAACGAGAAAATGGGAACGAGATATCGAACGAGGCTCAAAAAAAGCCCACAAAAAATTATTGAAAGAAACCCGTCAGCGTCAGGCTGCGCGAAATGAAAACGCCGAAAAAAAAGAATAACAGATTAACAATGGCATACGAAGGATTGGAAGAGCTCGCAATAAAAACCGACAATTAATTGGTTCCACGTGGAAAGTACGGTAAAATAGATGAAATGACATTTTGGGAGTTGTTAAGTAATGAATGGAGCATCTGATTGGCGAAAAGAAATTCGCACGATTCCGAATCTACTATCGATTATAAGAATTCTTTTATTGCCTTTTTATTTGTATTTTATGAGTAAGCAAGCTTTCTATCTGGCTGGATCGATCATCCTCTTTTCAGGAGTCACAGACTTTTTAGATGGATACATCGCCCGAAGATTCAATCAGATCACCGAACTTGGAAAAGTTCTTGATCCAATCGGTGATAAGTTGACCCAATTGGTCTTGATCATCTCCATGGCATGGGAACGTCCGTATATCTGGCTCGTTTTAGCTTTATTTATTGTGAAAGAAGCATTTATGCTGATTGCTGGGATCGTTGCTTTGCGTAAACAGGTCAAATTAGATGGAGCAAAGTGGTATGGTAAATGGGCGACAGCTGTGATTTATGTAGGGATGATCCTGCTGTTACTTTTCCCGGCGATTCCTGAAGGATGGGTCATGGTGATATTTGCAATCATTACCTACAGTCTGGCTCAGTCCTTTGTTTTATATGCTTTGGAGTATCGTAAACTACTGAAGCGCTAGGTAGATTGGTGTATCTTATTGTTGTCACAGCGAATGAGAAGAGCACCGTTGCAATTTATGTGAAGAATTTATCGAAAATCAATCGAAGTCAAAACTGGCTGAGATTGATTTTTTTTAGTTTAAGATAGAAAAAGCGAACTTAATGCAAAAAAATAGCTGGTAATAGGCCAAAGCATAGACGTAGCAATGATTCAAGAGTAAATATTTCAAGGAGTTAGGCAATATGTGAAGTTGAAATTACACAGAGAAGACTATATGATTTTATTATAATCTATTCGAGAAGCAGGTAGTTCACAAAAAATAAGGTCGATTCAATCAGTCGCAAGTACATATTTTAGGTTTTACTATCAATAATCAGAAGGAGAGGTAATTTATGAATCTATCGAATATTCAATCTAGCGAAGAATACTTAAAACATTATAGAGAATTTATGGAAGACTGTTTTTCCATCAACTATCCACTTTTAGCTTCTTTTTACAAAGAACTTCATCATCGTTTTTTAGAGGTCGTCTCTCAAAAGGACGGACCAGTGTTTGAGCAATTACAAGAGCTGTTAGGGATCGATGCGCAGTTACAGATACTTTACGAAATGGCGGAATGTATCGAATCGTTGAAATTAGAAATGAATGAAGAGAAAATCATTGAAATGATCAAGAGAGATAGCTTCTCTTTTTATAGAGAACGGATTGGGTTAACGAAGAAAGATCCTATTCCACGCGGATTGATCTATCTGAGTGAAAAATAGCTAGTCAATTTTACAGCTATTTCTCTATCAAGGGAAAAGGTTCGACATAGTTTTTAATACATATGATCAGCGACTGTTTGTCTAGTAGAACATCTCTTTTGTCCTATTCTTGTGATAATTATCATGTATTCTAGTATGGATTAGATTTTAATATACAGAAAAGCTGTGACCTAAGTGTTCATCTCTGAGAAATAAGCGTGAAACCCAGAAAATTCCTCTTGGAATTTTTGAGGTCTCACGCTTATTTCTGAAGGAGCTACTTCACATTATCGCCAAATAATTACTGGATCTTCTGCTTGCACGATCCTGTCACTCTGGGATAAGAGAAAATCTACTGCGGAGGCGCCGATTTTTTTAGGGGAGAAATCAATAGTCGAAAAGGCTAATATCTCACTATATGGTAGATTTCCTTCACCTATGACAGTGAAATCTTTTTTATGAATGAATCCTGCCTGTTTCATTCCTGAAATTACACCGGCTGCTGTATCATCGCCATTGACATAGATTACCTCTGGAATAGAGGCGTGAGTTGTAATCTCTATTGCGAACGCATAGCCATCTGCATAGGTTTCGATACCAGTGAAATAGTTTTTTCCTTCAATCGCCTTTCCAAAATACGTTTCATAAGCAGTTAATTTGTTTTTTGTGGTCTGGCTTTGTGAGGCACTGCGTTTAGTGGTAAAGATGACCCTGGAAATACCACGAGCATGCAGGGTAAGGAACAATTGATCATACGCTTTTTTTCGATCTGGATAAATCATGGCAAGGTCGTCATTGTCCATCTTTTCAGTTGAAACGATTTTTCCTTTGAAGCGAAGAGGTTCAAGTAGCTCATCATTTTTTGTTCGTGACGTTAGAATAAGACCGTCGATCATTTTTTGCTCTAGTAGTGTGTAATAGTGATTCTCCGTCTCCTTTTCATAATAAGTAGGGAGTAATAATACTTGATACCCTTTACTTTTTGCCTGATACAAGATACTGTCCACCAATTGATTATAACAAGAACTGTTGTTAGGCAAGGTAACACCTAAAGTATAGGTTTCTCCTTTACTCAATTTTACAGCATTACCGTTCACCACATAGTTCGTCTCTTCAATAACGGATTGAACTTTTTTTCGTAAAGCATCGGACACGTAACGATCGTTATTTATCACTCTGGAAACGGTAGATTTGGATACTCCTGACATTTTTGCGATCTCTCGAATCGTAACGATGGGATTTTCCTCCTTTTCTCTTGACTTGGGACGCGTCCCAGTAGGTATACTTTCTTTTGAAAGGTGGTAATGGAATGACAATCAAAATGATCGCTGTAGATATGGATGGTACATTTTTGAATGATCAAAAGAAATACAATGAGGAACGCTTTAAGAAACTTTTTGACTTACTACAGGAAAAAGGAATAAAGTTTGTTGTAGCAAGTGGAAATCAATATTTCCAGTTGCGTTCATTCTTCCCTGATCTTTATAAAAGTATAGCATTCGTAGCAGAAAATGGGGCAAATATTTTAATTGGTGAAGACCATGTGTACAATGCAGAATTACGTCCTGAAAAAATCGTTCAGACATTAGATGTATTGGAAGAGTTAGCGCCCATGAACTTGATCTTATGTGGGAAACAGAGTGCCTATCTCTCTAATACGGTTTCTAAGGAGTTGTTTGAACGTGCAAGTTTTTATTACCCTAAGCTTGAAAAGGTAGAAGACCTGTATACGTTAGCTAAGGGAGAAGAAACGATTTTCAAGTTTGCTTTATCCTTCGATGAGCAAGAAGCGGTAGAAAAACTAACAGCCTTAAAAAATTCTTTAGGAGAGGGATTGATACCGGTCTCTAGTGGTCATGGAGATATCGATTTGATCATCCCTGGTGTTCACAAATTAAACGGGTTACGATTGTTAGGCAAAAAATGGGGGATCAGTGATGATGAGATTGCTACGTTTGGCGATAGCGGGAATGACTTTGAAATGATCCAACAGATCAAGCACAGTTTTGCTATGGAAAATGGACAGCCCAAGATCAAAGAAGCAGCTACGACGATTATAGGATCAAATAATACAGAGGCTGTACTCGATACGATCCAAGCAATTGTAGAAGAGAAATATACGTAACTTAGTGGTGATAAATTACCGAAACATTGAGCTATAAGAAATAAGGCGTCATCCACGAAAATTGTTTTTTAAATTTTTGTGGATGACGCCTTATTTTTTGAAGAGGTTACTTTTGTTCCAGCCGTTGATTTGGTTTTAGGTGGTGCAAGAGGGTTATTGTTCCAGACACTTGTGGTACTGATTTTTTAAGGTCTGTGTTTATTTTTTGATGATCATATTGATGGCTTGTTCCATTTTTTTTGCTTGTTCCTCCACACTGTTTTCTGGATGCTCCAAGCAGTTTTTTAAATTTTCGGCAACGATCATCCCCATGACACGATCAATACTTGAACGAACAGCGCTTAATTGCGTAATGATATCCATGCACTCTTTTTCCTCGTCAATCATTTTTTGGATACCACGAATTTGTCCTTCTGTACGTCTCAAGCGATTTAGAATTGTTTTGTTGTCAATAGTCATCATAGAACCTCCCACTCTTTTTTTGCAAATAATACCCTATATAGGTATTATTTGCAAATGAAAACTGCAACTTTTTGAAATTAAAAGTTTTAATGGTTGACATAATCACATTTATCGTGTTGAATATACCCCAGCAGGTATATTTTTCTAAAAAAAGAGGAGAGAATGAACATGGGATTATTTCAACTTAGTCAATCAATAACAGTAAAGGATTTGCAAGATAAATTAAAAGAAAACATCCAATTGATCGATGTTAGAACACCAGCTGAATACCGAGGCGGGCATATTAAGCAAGCGGAAAATATTCCTTTACACCGTATTAGTACGTATAATGGGGATAAACAAGCACCAGTATACGTTATTTGTCAGTCAGGAATGCGTAGTAAGCAAGCAACGAAAGAATTAAAAAATCTTGGTTATCAGGCGATCAATATCCGTGGCGGGATGAATCAATGGTTTGGGGAAAAGATTGGAGGGAGATAAAAAATGAAATTTGTGATAATTGGCGGTGTTGCTGGAGGGATGTCTGCGGCCACTCGTTTAAGACGACTGCAAGAAGATGCAGAAATCATTGTTTTTGAAAAAGGGCCCAATGTTTCTTTTGCTAATTGTGGCCTCCCTTACTATCTTTCTGGTGAAATCGATGAAAGAGAAAAGCTCTTGATCCAAACACCTGAAAGTTTAGCTGCACGCTTTCGTTTGGACGTTCGAGTGGAGCATGAAGTCACAGCGATTTTTCCAGAAACAAAAGAAGTGGAAGTTTCTCATGGAGGGGAATCTCGCAAAGAAACGTATGATGCCCTTTTGCTTTCTCCAGGAGCTAAACCCTTTATACCTGAGATCACAGGCTTGTCTGAGGCAAAAAATGTATTTACTGTGAGAAATGTTCCAGATGTTGATGCTATCATGGAAAAATTAGAGGAACAACCTCGTAAAGCAGTAGTTATTGGCGCCGGTTTTATTGGGATCGAAGTAGCAGAAAATCTAAAAAAACGTGGATTGGATGTAACGATCGTCGAACGGACTCCGCAAGTCGTACCGACGTTGGATGAAGAGATGGCTTCTTTTATACAAAAAGAATTAGAAAATAATGATGTTCAAGTTTTAACAAATTGTGCTGTTACTAGTTTTGAAGAACAAGGAAACATGCTTCGTCTAGAAAATGGCGAAATGTTAGAGTCAGATTTGACGATTCTTTCGGTGGGGGTCCAACCAGATAGTCGCTTAGCTGAGATGGCAGGTTTAACGTTGGGATTACGTGGCGGTATCGTTGTGGATGAGCATTATCAAACGAGTGATCCGGTCATCTTTGCAGTAGGAGATGCGATTGTCGTGAAACATCAAATCACGAAGGAACCTGCATTGATTTCTTTAGCTTCGCCTGCGAATCGACAAGGACGACAAGCTGCTGATAACATGGCTGGGCGGCCACGCCTGAATCAAGGCAGCCTTGGAACGGCTATTGTTCGAGCATTTGGTCAGACAGCTGCCTCCACAGGTATCACAGAACGACAAGCAAAAAAAGCAGGTTTATCTTTTCAAGTCCTCCATGCTTCAGGTAAAGATCATGCTGGCTATTACCCTGGTGCAACGGACTTGTTGTTGAAATTGATCTTCCATCCGGAAACTGGGGAAATCTATGGAGCTCAAGGAATCGGTCAAAAAGGAGTAGATAAACGAATCGATATTCTTGCGACAGCCATTAAAGGGCATTTGACAGTCTTCGACCTGCCAGAGTTAGAACTGACTTATGCACCGCCTTTTGGTTCAGCGAAAGATCCAGTAAATATGCTAGGTTATATTGCGATGAATGTCATCGAAGGATTGAGTGAGATGATACAGTGGCATGAATTGCCAGAAGAATTAGCACATGGGAAACAATTGCTTGATGTTCGGAATAAGGAAGAATTGCAAAAAGGTTATTTCCCAAAAGCTAGCCATATCCCTTTATCTGAATTGCGTCAACGATTGGACGAATTGGATAAAGAACAAGAATATATCGTCAGTTGTCATAGTGGATTACGTAGCTACTTAGCAGAAAGAATCTTGAAACAAGCGGGATTCACTGTGAAAAATTTAGATGGCGCTTTTTCTTTGTACCAAGCCGTCAGACCAGATGAATTATGCTATCCTCAAGGGTAGAACTTGAGGATGTAACCGATTAGATTTGTAAGGGAAGTAGTAAGCTTGGATGATCGTTTTTCTATTTTTAGAACTTGGGGCGCTTTTTTAGGCTGTTTTTTGAAGGATAGGAGCTGACGAATGTCAAAACTCCAACCTTTCATCGATACAACTAGACAGAATACGTCAATTGTTTATAGGCGATTCCTCAGTTTTTTTCTATAATGAACAACTAGTGAAAATGAAAGGGGATGGCAGAGATGCACAAAATAAAAAAAGTACTTTTTGCTGCACTGATCGCCAGCAGTTTCTTTCTTTGTCAGACAGTCCGGGCAGATTCAAGTCAACCAGCATCAGAAACCAGTGAGTCACAGATCCAGGAGAGTCAGGAGCCACTAGAGTCGTCACATACACCTCTTAACGAAACTGATCCATCAGATTCGACTCGCTGGGAGAAGTTGGAGCAACAACGTAAAGAAGTGGAAGATACGTTGGAACAAGCGAAACAACAACTTATCGAAAAACAAAGGGAAATCGATCAAACAATGAACGATTTAGCAAATCAAGCAGCGAGTGATCGCGATGAGTTAGCTGAGAAAATAGCTGAAGAGCGAGAAAAAGCCGAATTAGCAAAACAAAAAATAGCATCTGCGACCCAACGGGCAACCGAAGTACAAACGGAATTGCAAGATTTAGCAACGTCTACTGTTGCGTCAGTGGATCAGACACAAGCGGATATTCAAGCAGCTCGTACGGAAATCCATGAAAAAGCAGCAGAAGCTCAAGCGGCAATGGCCGATTTCGAAGCAAGAAAAGCAGATTTGTCTGCCAGTATCGAAAGAATCAAGGCGACCTTACATTCCGTTGGAAAACGGTCGGTAGAAGCGGGGACAGTTACTGAAACAGAAACAAAAGTAGTGGCAGAACAACCCACGAAGACATTACCAAAAACGACCGATCGTCGGTCAATTTATTTGTCAGTGATCGGTAGCTTGTGCTTGCTGGTTGTTTTTGTCGGTGCTGTGTATCAAAAAAGAGTTTGAGAGTGACATCTCAAACTCTTTTTTGTTGTTTGAAAACAACGGATTGATTATTGGTCTATATTTATTTTGAAAAATAAATAGTCGAATAATAGATTTTTTCGTTCGTTTTCGTTGTTTTTACTGGTTTTTTGAATGTATTCAATCAATGCTTCCTATTTTTTTGGATAAATGGTATACTCGTTTTATTGTTTTTAGATATTTTCTAGAAAATTTACAAAAATAACGATAAACGCTCTTTCACGAGCGGAGAGAAAATAGGAGTGGAAAGAATGAAAGCATATATGCAACGAATGGGTCGCTCATTGATGTTGCCAGTAGCAGTCTTACCAGCGGCTTCTTTACTGGTTGGTCTTGCGAATTGGTTCGTAGGAGTAGGCATCAGTAATGCGGGAACGACCTTCTTAATGAATGCGGGGCTAGCGATTCTTAACCATCTTGCCTTATTGTTTGCGGTGGGTTTGGCATTGGGAATGTCAAAAGACAAAGATGGATCAGCTGCTTTGGCAGGATTGGTCGCTTACTTGATCCCTCAAACCGTTTTATCTGCGGATTCAGTACAAGGATTATTGCATCTGGGAGATCTCACTGAAGTCAATCCGGCTTTCAATACAATGGATAACAATGTATTTGTTGGAATCGTGGCAGGATTAGTCGCTGCTGCGATGTATAATCGGTTTAGCCAAGTGAAATTACCTATGGCCTTATCATTTTTTAGTGGGAAACGCTTAGTTCCGATCATGTCTGCCTTGAGCATGTTGGTTATTTCTGCGATATTATTATTTATTTGGCCAACTGTTTATGATGTGCTGGTTTCCTTTGGGAAGGGGATTTCTCAATTAGGGTTTGTCGGTGCAGGGCTATACGGTTTCTTTAATCGTTTATTGATTCCAACAGGCTTACATCATGCATTGAATTCTGTTTTTTGGTTCGATGTGGCAGGTATCAATGATATTGGGAACTTTTTAGCTGGACAACAAGCGTTAGATAGTGGAAAAGCAATAATTGGACAAACCGGTATGTATCAAGCTGGTTTTTTCCCAGTCATGATGTTCGGTTTACCTGCTGGGGCCTTTGCTATTTATCAAAGTGCACGTCCAGAAAAGAAAAAACAAGTCGCTTCCTTGATGCTAGCAGCTGGTTTTGCTGCGTTCTTTACAGGTGTGACTGAACCATTAGAATTTTCATTTATGTTTGTGGCGTGGCCGTTGTATGTTATCCATGCCATTTTTACAGGAATTTCATTAGCAATCAGTGCCTTTTTCCATTGGACAGCTGGTTTTGCTTTTAGCGCTGGTTTTGTGGATTACTTTTTGTCGTTGCAGAATCCAGTCGCCAATCAACCATTGATGTTGCTTGTTCAAGGAGTATTTTTTGCAGCTATCTATTATTTTGGCTTCCGCTTTGCCATCAACAAGTTCAATTTGATGACGCCAGGAAGAGAAACAGAAATTGGCGAAGAGACACCTGATATTGCTACGGGAACTAATGAATTTAGCCAACTAGCTGCGGTGATCTATGATGCACTAGGTGGAAAAGAAAATGTAAAAGCAATCGATAATTGTACGACACGTTTGCGTCTACAGGTAAAAGACACAGCAAAAGTAAATCAAGAAGCGATTAAACAAACTGGCGTCCCAGGGGTAAAAGTAATTGATCAAACAAATATCCAAGTCATTGTAGGTACACAGGTCCAATTTGTGGCAGACGAAATGACGAAACTCCAACAAGGTAGTAAGGGAGAGCGAGAGACCGCTCAATCAATTCCTCACCCAGATGTGCCGGTTTCTGCTTCAAAGACAAGTAAGGAAACAGTTGAACTCTATGCACCGGCGCTCGGTAAAATCATTCCGATCACTGAAGTCGGTGATCCTGTTTTTGCAGAAAAAATGATGGGTGATGGCTATGCAGTCCTGCCGGAAGCAAAAGAAATATTTGCACCAATCAGTGGAACGATCACTAGTATTTTTCCGACGAAACATGCACTGGGGATCGAAACAGACAATGGGCTTGAAGTGTTGGTGCATATGGGAATCAACACCGTTGATTTACAAGGAGAACCCTTCACTCTTTATGTCAAACAAGCACAACGAGTGGAACGAGGTCAATTATTGGCAGTTGTTGACTTAGCGATGCTAGAAAAAGCAGGCAAACAAACAGATATGATCGTTGTATTTACAAATAGTGAGAAAGTTGAAAGTCTAACCATAGAAAAAAGAGCGATGGTTGAGGCAAATGAGGTGATTGGACAAGTCCAGTCATTGTGAAGCGTATGTGAAAAAAACGAGTGGAGACCCTAGAAATATGGCAGGTCTTCACTCGTTTTTTTGTTTCGTTTTTGTTAAATCAATCGAACAGCCGTCCCGCTACAAGTGACCATCAACATCCCATTATCTGAACCTAAGACTTCATAATCCATCTTCATCCCGATGATCGCATTTGCGCCAAGTGCTTCTGCGCGTTGCGCCATTTCAGCTAATGCTTCTTCTCTTGCTGTTAATAATTCCCCTTCATAACTTTTTGAGCGTCCACCAAAAACGTTACGAATCCCTGCACCCAAATCTTTTAAGACGTTGATCCCCGTAATGACTTCACCAAAAACAATTCCCTCATAAGACTCAATGACTTGATGTTCTACGCTATTTGTTGTTGTAATGATCATTTTGATCACTCCTTTCTTTAAGGAAAGTATAGCAAATATCTCTTTTTAGTCCTATCTTTATCTTCACGTGAATAAAAAAACTATCGTTCGGTATATCGCATTATTTCCATTACCCATAGGAGTTGATATATACTTAATACAGAATCAAGAAAACCCTTACAAAAAGGGTGCTAAACTGAAGGAGGGGAATTCGTTGAAGAAAAGTATCTTATTGCTTTCTCATAGTAAGAAGGTCACAGACGGCATCAAAGAGATGATTGAACAAATGCAACAGACGGATGACGTAGAAGTATTATCACTTGGCGGAATCGAAGACGGAGAACTCGGTTCTGATCCGATGAAGATCGTTGATGCCGTCAATCAATCAGCCGATTCATCTGCTTATTTTGTCTTTGCTGATCTTGGTAGCGCAGTGATGAATTCAGAATTGGCAAAAGATTTATTGGAGGAAGCCCAAAAAAAAAACTACTACTTGGTGGACGCCCCCTTAGTAGAAGGAGCCTTTGCGGCTGCTATTACAGCAGGAACAACCGACAATATCGAACAAATCATAGAAGAAGCGCAACAAGCAGGGAAGAAAGGGTGGCTGTAAATTGAAAAAAATCATGAATGAACCAGGGAATATCGTAGAAGAAATGCTAGAAGGAATCGTAAAGAGTTATCCAGAGCTAGTACATCGTGTAGCAGATTCTCGTGTAATTGCTAAAAATCAGTTGAACGAACAAGTCGGGTTAGTTTCTGGAGGTGGTAGTGGACATGAACCAGCTCACGCAGGTTTTGTCGGAGATGGCATGTTAAGTGCAGCAGTTTTGGGGGATGTTTTTACCTCACCGACACCTGATCAAATCCAACTAGCGATCAAAGAAGCAGATCAAGGAAAAGGTGTGTTATTGATCATCAAAAACTATACTGGAGATATATTGAATTTTGAAATGGCAAAAGAGTTAGCTGCTATGGATGAAATTGACGTCGAAGAAGTAGTGGTCGATGATGATATCGCGGTAGAAAACAGCACGTATACGGCAGGAAAACGTGGCGTAGCGGGGACCATTCTGGTTCATAAGATTTTAGGAGATGCTGCCAAAAATGGCGCGAGCTTGACTCAACTGAAGGAATTAGGAGAGCAAGTAGTTGCTGCGACCAAAACAATTGGTGTCGCATTACGGGCTGCGACTGTCCCAGAAGTAGGGAAGCCTGGCTTTGACCTAAATGAAGATGAAATCGAATACGGCGTAGGGATCCATGGCGAACCAGGTTATCGTCGAGAAAAACTTCAACCCTCTAAATTATTAGCGAAAGAATTAGTCACGAAAATTTTGAGTGAGTATACTGAAAAACCAAAAGAAGTCGGTGTCTTAGTGAATGGGATGGGCGGCACACCGTTGATGGAACAATTTGTATTTATGAATGATGTGTTGACGTTGTTGAGTGAAGAACAAGTGGATGTTACTTTCCATAAAGTTGGTGATTTGATGACTTCATTGGATATGCAGGGACTATCGTTAACAATGGTTGACTTAACAGAAACCACTTGGAAAGAAGCTTTAACAAGTCACGTAGAAACGATTGCATGGTAAAGGATGATGAAAAGATGAAGTTGACGGTAAAAGAGATCCAAGCATGGCTGACTCGCTTTGCTGAAGAGATCAAAGAGAAAAAAGCGTACCTAAGTGATTTAGATACCCCCATTGGCGATGGGGATCATGGGAATAATATGGGAAGAGGTGTGACAGCCTATGAAGCATCTTTTCAACAGGGGGCACCTGACACTATCAGTGATACCTTCAAGATGTTTTCTATGGCAATGATTTCCAAAGTAGGAGGCGCCTCGGGTCCTCTTTACGGTTCTGCGTTTATGAATTTGATGAAAGCAACAAAAGGAGTAGAGCAGATCGACTCACAGGAACAATTAGGTGAAATCATCCGTGAAGGAGCGAACGGCATCCAAGCAAGAGGAAAAGCGGAACAAGAAGATAAAACCATGTTAGATGTTTGGTTCCCTGTGGCTGACGCATTAACCGCAGGAAATCTTACGAAGGAAGTAATTGAACAGGCAAAAGAACACACAGCAGGATTAGTCGCGAAAAAAGGACGTGCTTCTTATTTAGGTGAACGTTCAGTCGGACATATTGATCCTGGTGCGGCATCTAGTGCCATCTTGTTTACTACGTTATTAGAAATAATCGACGAAATATAAAAAGGTTGGAAAGAAGTATCTAGCCTCGACAAATAAAGCGTCATCCACAGTGTTAACTTATGTGGATGACGCCTTTTTTTGTTCTGTCGTTTATCCCAATTCAGGAAAGATAAGTGGTTACTTGCTAGATATTCCCAATACCCCCGCCCACTTCCGGGTGATTGATTTCATCAACAACTGAGACTGTAACCGTTTTTTCGACTCTTGGATCTTCTGTTACGCCAAATGTCACGGCAAATTCGCCAGTTTTGTTTACTTCAATCGAGGAATGCTTCACGTAAACATTTGCCTTTTGACCAAGGAGAGTCACTGCATTCGCGCCGGTTGCTTGGATCAGCGAGAGGTCATCCGTTTGACCTAACTGGACAGTTGCATCGAATGCTTGTAAAAAGAATCTAGAAGGAATAGTGTTATCTGAAGTGACGGTAAGATTGACAGTTTTAGTAAATAAACTTGAGTCTCCTTTGAGACCGAATGTAACAGTGTAGTTTCCTGGCTCAGACTTGATTGTGGAGTGTTTGATTTCTACAGGCAAAGAATGTCCTAAAATATCAGTTACCTTGGCATCAGTCATGACAATCAACGTTTGTTCGTCCAATTGGTCGATCGAGACAGTAGCATCAGATGCGTCGACAAAGTAAAGACTTTCTTGCTCGTTCCCTGCGTCATTAGTAACTGTGACTTGGACTGTCTTGCGGATCTTTGGTTCTTCTTTGATCCCTAAAACGATTTGATACGTACCAGGGGTATCACTCACTATATTTGATTTCTTGATCACGACATCTACTGGATAGCCGCTAGAAGTCGTCGCTTGCGCATTTGTTGCTTGAAGGATTGCTGTTTCATCTACTTGCCCCACCTGAACCGTTCCATCGTCAGCAGTTAATTGATAAATACCATAAGTCGGACAGTCTTCAAGGTTATCGACGACAGTGACTGTGATTTCTTTTTCTACTGAAGACATGATCGTTGTACCAATTGTTGCACGATAGACACCTGGCGCGTTTTGTACATTGGCTGACTTGATGATTGGAGGGACTTCTACGCCAATTGAATTTGTGATGCGGGCATGAGAAGCTGTTAAAATATTCTCGTTAGAGGCTTCACCAACTTCCAATGTAACATCTGTCCCGCTAATGGCAAAAGCACCAATGAAATCAGTTTCGCCAGCTGTTGGATGTATTTCCTCAGCGCCAACAGGTTGAGAGACGTTCAAGTATGATACTGCACATAAAATCGCACTAGCAGATAAAGCAATTTTCAAAATCATCGATTTCATTTTTTATTCCTTCTTTCTAAAATAATTTTATTATCTATAACAATATAACAGCCGTTTGAGTTATTAACGTAACGACAATTATGTAATTAAAGAAAAATTGGTGCGTGCAATATGAATAATATTTTTCAACAGATCGAGCAGTAAATGATTCAATATTCTAGCAGTAGAATCAATAAAGGCTTATCCAATTCAATCAAGCTTCGTCTATCTCAAGATTCAAAAGCGACGTTATTTTTTATTGTTCGATTGATCAAGAAAAATTTTTTTGTTGACAAAAAAAACAGTGCGTTCTAAGATAGGAGATAGATGAATAAGGAATTAGACGATGAATAAAACGAAGTAGTGGGTAAAGCCAATGTTTCAGAAAGCTAGTGGTTGCTGTGAACTAGTACATGCTTTAGCGCGAATTACATTTTAGGAGTCTATGGCATGAAGCCACGCGACAGCGTTAAATGTTAGAGAGATATGTTTGGAAAACAAACATATAATTTGGGTGGTACCGCGAATTTTCGTCCCTTGACTTGATTGTCAAGGGATTTTTTTGTTGTCTGCCCGTTAATAAATGACATGCTGGCAGGGACCTGCTTTCATAAAAAAAGATATGGAGGGAAATGTTATGAATATTATTGATGAATTAACTTGGCGTGATGCCATTAACCAACAAACCAACGAAGAAAGACTTCGCGAGCTTGTTGAAGAAAAGAGTATCTCGCTTTACTGTGGTGTCGATCCAACAGGAGATTCGATGCATATTGGGCATTTGATCCCATTCATGATGATGAAAAGATTCCAATTAGCAGGGCATCATCCATACATCCTGATTGGTGGAGGAACTGGAACGATCGGTGATCCAAGTGGACGGACAAGCGAACGTGTTTTACAAACGATGGAACAAGTCCAACATAATGTAGATGCACTATCGAACCAAATGCGTAAACTTTTTGGGAAAGATGCCAATATCACATTTGTGAACAACTATGACTGGTTATCAAATATTTCTTTATTAGAATTTTTAAGAGACTACGGAAAAAACTTCAACATCAATACGATGTTAGCGAAAGATATCGTGGCAAGTCGTTTGGAAGTCGGAATTTCATTTACCGAATTTACTTACCAAATCTTGCAATCGATCGACTTCTTGCACTTACACAGAACATACGATGTGCAATTACAGATCGGTGGAGCTGACCAATGGGGAAATATCACTGCTGGTTTAGATCTGATCCGTAAATTAGAAGGACCAGAAGCGGAAGCCTTTGGGTTGACGATTCCATTGATGCTGAAAGCAGATGGAACAAAGTTCGGAAAAACTGCCGGTGGTGCAATCTGGCTAGACCCTGAAAAAACATCCCCTTACGAATTCTACCAATTCTGGTTGAATCAAGATGATCGGGATGTTGTGAAATACTTGAAATTCTTTACTTTCTTATCGCAAGAAGAAATCAATGAATTAGCGAAAAAAGTGGAGACAGAACCTGAAAAACGTGAAGCACAACGCCGTTTGGCAGAAGAAGTGACACGTTTTGTCCACAGCGAAGAAGACTTACAAGAAGCACAAAAAATCACAGCTGCATTGTTCTCTGGAAATATCAAAGAACTAAATGCGTCAGAAATCGAACAAGGCTTTGGAAACATGCCGAATGTAGAGATTTCAAGTACCCCTGAAAATATCGTGGAACTACTTGTTTCCACAAAAATCGAGCCATCAAAACGTCAAGCGCGTGAAGATGTGTCGAACGGAGCTATAAGTATTAACGGTGATCGCGTAACCGATTTAAATTTTGTCATTGATCCAGCTACAGAATTTGATGGTAAATTCGTAGTGATCAGAAAAGGGAAAAAACGCTACTTTTTGGCCAAAGTAGTTGATTAGAATTTAGTAATTTTTTACCTTGTAAAAGGTCTATTCCATTACAAAATTCCAATTTTTGAAACTTATCCTAATAGTTACGCCGGTTGTCGTTAATACAATCACGAGGAGAGAATTTACATTTGTAAATTCCCTCCTTTTTTTAATTTTTATCAATTGTGCCAACAATTCAAACAATTAAAAACATTAAAATGAAATGAGGAAAATAGAAAAAGTGATATTTACAGAAATAAAAAACAGGTGTAATCTAAGCCTCGACAAAATTTAATTAATTTTTTTTAGGAGGGTTTCAAATGGAATCAAAGGGAAATGATTTAAATTTGAATGCACTATTCATTGGAGACAAAGCAGAGAATGGCCAAATCTATAAAGCTTTGTTGAATGAATTAGTGGACGAACACTTAGGATGGCGTCAAAATTATATGCCACAAGATATGCCGATCATTACGCCGGAAGAAAAAAGCAGTGAAAGCTTCGCGCACACGATCAATAAAACAAAAGATGTGTTAGCTGAAATCTCTACGCGGATGCGTACACACTCTGTCCCATGGCATAATGCAGGTCGTTATTGGGGTCATATGAACTCTGAAACATTGATGCCATCATTATTAGCCTATAATTTTGCGATGCTCTGGAATGGAAATAACGTCGCATATGAATCTTCTCCAGCAACAAGTCAAATGGAAGAAGAAGTCGGAATGGAATTTGCTACATTGATGGGGTACAAAAATGGCTGGGGCCATATCGTTGCAGATGGCTCATTAGCAAACTTAGAAGGTCTTTGGTATGCGCGCAACATCAAATCATTGCCACTTGCGATGAAAGAAGTGGCACCTGAATTGGTTTCAGGCAAGACAGATTGGGAATTGATGAATCTTTCAACTCGGGAAATCATTGATCTGTTAGATCAAGTGCCAGAAAAAATCGATGAGATCAAAGCACATTCTGCACGCAGTGGAAAACATCTACAACAATTAGGTAAATGGTTAGTACCACAAACAAAACACTATTCATGGTTGAAAGCAGCAGACATTATCGGTGTCGGCCTAGATCAAGTGATTCCAGTGCCAGTCGACCACAACTATCGCATGGACATCAAGGAACTTGAAACAATCATCCGTGAATTAGCAGCAGAACACACACCAGTTTTAGGTGTCGTTGGTGTCGTTGGTTCTACAGAAGAAGGGGCAATCGATGAAATCGACAAGATCGTTGAATTACGTCGCGTCCTAGAAAAAGAAGGGATTTATTTCTATCTACACGTAGATGCTGCTTATGGTGGTTACGGACGTGCGATCTTCCTTGATGAAAACAATCAATTCATCCCATTTGATCAATTAAAAGAAGTACACGCAAAACATCATGTCTTCACAGAAAATAAAGATTATCTTTTAGAAGAAGTACACCGTGCATATCAAGCAATTGAAGAAGCAGAATCAGTGACGATCGATCCGCATAAAATGGGCTATGTCCCTTACTCTGCTGGAGGTATCGTGATCCAAGACATCCGTATGCGCGATGTGATCTCTTACTTTGCAACCTATGTATTTGAAAAAGGAGCAGATATCCCAGCGTTGCTTGGTGCCTATATTTTGGAAGGATCAAAAGCCGGAGCAACTGCTGCAAGTGTTTGGGCAGCGCATCATGTACTACCGCTTAATGTGACTGGTTATGGTAAATTGATGGGCGCATCGATTGAAGGCGCACATCGTTTCTTCCACTTCTTGAACAATTTAACCTTCAAAGTGGGAGATAAAGAAATCGAAGTTCATCCATTGACTTATCCAGATTTCAATATGGTTGATTATGTATTCAAAGAAAAAGGAAATGATGATCTGGTAGCAATGAATCAGTTGAACCATGATGTGTATGACTATTCTTCTTATGTCAAAGGAAGCATCTATGGCAATGAATTCTTGACATCTCATACAGACTTTGCAATTCCAGATTATGGCAATAGCCCACTTCAATTTGTAAAACAATTAGGATTTACAGAAGAAGAATGGGAACGTGCTGGAAAAGTCACAGTCTTACGTGCCAGTGTCATGACGCCGTATATGAATAAAGCAGAACATTTTGAAGAATATGCGGAAAAAATCAAAGCAGCGCTTCAAAGTAAATTGGAAAAAATCTATGCAGATCAGTTAGTGGCAAACGAAACAAAATAAACGTAAATATTATGATTAGCGAAGAGAAAGCAAGTAGAATGAGCGCTCATTTCTCGTTCGAAACGAATAAAGAATGAGCCTCCTTTCTCTTATCGAATCTTTCATGTTGGAGTGCCTTTGAAGCTTGATGATCCAAGCAAAAAATACTCAAAGCACAAGTTGGCCATACGTTTGCTTTTATTTGCTGTTAATGAAAAGTTTCAAAGACACGCCTATTTATTTATTAATAAGGAGAGTGTCAAAATTGAGTAAAGCTCAAGTAAGTAAAATGGGGCTAGGAACATTTATTGGTTTGACCATGGCGCTATGTGCCACTGTTCGTAGTATCCCAACATTGTCAGCTGTTGGTTGGACATTGATTTTTTACACGATTTTTGCCGTCTTGTTTTTTGCTGGACCCATTTCAATGATTTCTGGTGAATTATCAACGATGCTGCCACAAGAAGGCGGCCCGCAACTTTGGGTCAAAACAGCTCTAGGTAGTAAATGGGGATTTGTCGTTGCATGGTTGCTCTGGGTGCAAATGTTCCCAGGAATGGTCATGGTCGCTTCTACCTTAGGTCCATTGTTAGGGAATACGTTTGGGAACGCCGCTCTTGGCAACAATCACTACTTCGTTTTAGGGTGTATCTTGGTCATCTACTGGATCATCACCTTGCTCAACTTGAAGTTTGACATGGCGAAAGTCGGCGGGAATATTGGTGTTTGGTTGGGCGTTTATATTCCTGTGGTGATCATGTTTGTTTTGGGGATCTTAGCGTTTTTCAAAGTGGGACTTGTTTCAAATGGCTATTTAGGGGATTTTTCATGGTCGAAAGCACTGCCTGATCTACAACACAGTGATTCATTGAAATATTTGGCAGGGATCACATTTATCTTTGTAGGGATCGAAATGAGCTCAGTGTATATGCCTCGTTTGAAAGATGCGACGAAGAACTATACTAAAGGGGTCTTTATTGCATTGATCGGACTAGTTTTATTGAATGTCATCAACGCCTTGTTTGTTGCAAATGTCGTACCAGAAGGAACAATGGAATTGGCAAACATCACACAACCAGTATTGATCTATTGTGATATTTTAGGATTGCCAACGATCATCGGTAATATCTTCAGCTTTATGGTCTTCATTGGTGTGTTATTACAATTGTCTGCTTGGGTAACTGGACCTTCTAAAACGATCATCCAAGTAGCACGTGAAGGATTCTTACCACCAAAATTTGGCTTCCATAAAGAAAATGAATATGGTGTTTCAAGAAATGTGGTGTTGACGCAATCAGTAGTTATTTCCCTCTTTGCGTTACTTTATGGCGTCATGGATGATGTAAGTGCGGTCTTTCTTACATTGACGAATGCAACAACAGTGATTTATTGCATCGTATATCTCTTGATTGCCATATCTTTAGTGAAAATGAGAACTAGCCATCCAGAATTGCCTCGTCCTTATCGAATCGGTAAAAAAGGAAATGGCTTTGCGTGGCTGGTTAGCTGTATGCTGATGTTGGCAATTATCGCCGTTGTTGTTTCAACGTTAGGAACTTCAACATTAGCGGATGCATTGCTTGTTGCGGTCATCGCGATCGTGATGTTCGTTATTCCGCTGATCATCAATCGCGTGAAGAAAACAACCTGGTTGACTGATGTTGAAGCAGACTTAAAAGAATAGTGGGGGAAACTCCCTCTTAGAGGATATAAAACAACGAGGTTGTGACAGAAGTGTTCAGCTCCGAGAAATAAGCGTGAAATCCCGAAAATTGTTCTTCAAATTTTTTGGGTTTCACGCTTATTTCTGAAGGAGTTACTTCTGGAACACCGCTTATTCGGTTCTAGGGGATGCAAGGTGACTAATATCCCGGGCTCGTTGTTTTTCTTAAAAAATCAAGAGCAAAAAAAATAGAGCCGTCCCAACTTTTGGCGAAGTAGACGTGCTCTAATGCTCTATCAATGCCATCCGCTTTGAACGGACTACAGGGGGCATGTTAACGCATGCCTCTTTACCCACATTATTAGGGATTTTTAGAAAGAATGGAAGAGATTTCTTTTCTAGTTAAATACAAATGTGAACTTATCGTTAGTGGATCAGTTGATTACTAGTAAAATAAATAGCAAAGTATCTTTTGTCCGAAGACAAGATGCTTTGCTATTTTTGTTTGATCTGCCTAGGAATGGATGCCCTATTTTTCTTTCAATGGAACGACCGTTTCGCGTTTGATCAAACGATGGGGGATCACTAAGCGTACACCATTGCTCACTTCTTCATGGATCAGTTCTTGCAATTTTTGCATCGCGACTCGACCTAACTCAGAGATATCGATGTCGATACTTGTTAAGTAAGGATGCATCAATGTAGAAAAAATCGAGTTATTGAAACTGATCATCGAAAGGGTTTCCGGGATGATATAGCCATACATTTGGGCGAGTTGCATCGTGCGTAAAGCAAAAATATCATCGATAACAACTAGCGCTGTCGCTTCAGCTTTTTTTAAGATCGTGTCAAAATCTAAGTAATCTTCAGCCTGTTCCAAGGTCACACTTGGTTGGGCGTTCAGTCCTGCTAACATCATCGCTTTTTGATAACCGAAATAGCGTTCAAAGTATAAACTTTCATGTGTTGTATTGGTCACGAAAAGAATATTTTTATGGCCATTATCGATCAAAAATTCGGTGGCTTGCTTTCCTAGCAGTTGATTGTCGTTATCAATGTAGATGATTTCGTTCTCATGATGGTACGGTTGTCCGATCAGTGTGAACGGAATCTGTTGTTCATAAAGATAATCGATGACTGGATCGTCACTATCGGAGTAGACTAGGATAAAACCATCAACTTGTTTTTGTAAATGCATCCGCTGAACGTTCTCTAATAAGACGTCGAAACTTTTTGCGGTAGCAATAGCTGTTGTCACACCGTGATGTCGTGCTTCTTCGTTGATTGCTTCCATGATTTCTAAATAAAACGGGTTGCCAAGACGTTCTTTGGAATCGAGTGGTGGAAGAATGACACCTACAGCACTTGATACACGTTTACCAAGATTTCTCGCTGTGATATTGGGGACATATCCTAGTTCATCCATGATTTTTCGTACTTTCTTTTTCGTTGTTTCGGAAATACTTGGATGGTCATTGATCACGCGAGAAACAGTAGATGTCGCTACGCCTGCTTTTTTTGCAACATCCTTCACTGTAATTGCCATAAGTTAAATCACCTTTCTTTTTCATCGTCCATCGTCTTTGAAACCAAGCTAAATAAAACTGGTTAAGTGAATGTACTAAATTCATAAGTTGTTTGGCTGACACGTTCTTGTCCAGGGCGTAGCGTAATCGAGCCAAACTCCGGAAAATGAACGATATCTGGTATTTCTTGTGGTTCGATCGCTAAGCCAAAATGAGAATGCATGTTTTGACCGTTGATCTGTAAATCGGCATCGAACCCAGTTGTAGAAAATAATACCATACTTTTGTTCGTAGTTGCTATATTCATTTGGCGACCGGAAGCTTCTTCTGATAAAGTTAAGCTATTTTTGGTGAGTTTAGGCGTATTTAATAAAAAAACGTCATCAAGACCTGAAGGATACTTGGATAAAATCTCTGTCAGTGTATTTGGTTCTTGAAAATTGATTGGTAAGTCCGCTTTGTCTAGTGTTTCCCCTGTAGGTAATTTGTCATGATCCAAAAGTAACAAGCTATCTAATTGAATCTGGAGTTGATGGGAATCGATATCACGTTTTCCATTTCCAGATAGATTGAAATAGGCATGGTTTGTCGGGTTGCAAATCGTTTCTACTACACTGTTGGCTTTAGTGATCATCACTAATCTATTTCCTTCTAATTGATAGGTCACAGTCGCGGTGATTGGTCCAGGATAACCTGAAAATGTATCTTTTAAATAAAAGACGACACCCACTGCTTGAGGGGATTTGAATACTTCTACCTCCCAAAACTGAAAGGACCAGCCGTTTGTTCCGCCGTGGATATGATGGTTGCCATTATTTTTTTCTAGTTGGTTAGGGCCCCATTCACCATTTCTAATCCTACCTGCCACTGGACCAACCGTTGCACCGAAAAAACTATGATCAGATAAAACATCTTGAAGATTGTCGTAAGAGAGTAAGATATTTTCCCTTTGTCCAACTCTATCTGCTGTGAATATTTGATGCAAGCGAGCGCCATAATTGAGAAGAACGACTTCTAGCTCGTCGTTCTTCAATGTGATTTTTTTTAGATTTGTTTGTTTGATGGGGAGGACAGAGATGCTTGGTTCAGACATCTTTGCGCCAAACGTGTTGTAGATAGTCGAGTGTTAACGAAGACGTATCAGCGACGATCGGAATGTCCTCCCCAAGATCTTCCTTGCGTCCAACTCCTACAGGATAAGCACCACTTGCGATGATCGCTTGGATGCCTGCTTTTGCATCTTCAATACCTAAACAATCAGTCGCCTCTAATCCGATTTCTTTAGCTGCTAATAAAAAGATATCAGGGGCGGGTTTCCCACTTGCTACTTTGCTAGGATCAGCAATCGCATCAAAGTAATCCGTCAATTGCATTTTATCTAGTAACAATGGCCCGTTTTTACTAGCAGAAGCTAAGGCGATCTTGATGCCAGTGTCCTTTAATTCTGATAATAAAGGAACGATACCCGGAAATACGTCTGCTGGCGTGATTTCTTGGATCATTTCTAGATAATACTCATTTTTACGTTTAGCTAAAGCAGCGAATTCTTCGTTTGAAAAGTCATTTTCTTTCTTGCCATAAGCAAGAAGCAATGTTAATGAATCTTCTCGGCTGACCCCTTTTAATTGTTCGTTGAAGTTTCGGTCGATTGAAATCCCGATTTCTTCACCAAGTTTTTTCCAGGCGCGATAATGGAATTCTGCTGTGTCGGTGATGACACCGTCTAAATCAAATAGGACACCTTTAAACATGTGCATCGTCCTTTCTTAATGGAATCGTCAATTGATCTGTTAGCTCTTGTGTTTGTCCATACACAGTCAATTCCAGTGACTCACCATTCAGTAATGTAAATGTGACTTGTTCCTCAGAAACAGCGATGAAAATCAAGCGACCGCGGTAATTGATATGGAAAGAATAGGCATTCCATGTGTTTGGTAAAAATGGTGCAAAAGATAATTCGCCATGGGCGGTTTTCATTTGTGCAAAACCTTGAACGATCGCTAACCAACTACCTGTCATTGACGTGATATGCAATCCATCTTCTGTATCGTTGTTATAGTTATCCAAATCTAAGCGAGCAGTACGTTGGTACATTTCGACCGCTTTTTCTTCCAAGCCAAGTTCAGCAGCTAAAATCGCATGGATACTTGGAGAAAGAGAAGATTCATGAACCGTCATCGGTTCATAGAAATCAAAGTTCCGTTGTTTTTCTTCTTTTGTAAATTCTTCATTGAAGAAATAGATACCTTGTAACACATCCGCTTGTTTAATGAAGCAAGAACGCAAGATCTTATCCCAAGACCATTTTTGGTTCAATGGCAATTCGCTAAGTGGTAGATCAGAAACCGGCATCAAATCTTTGTCGAGGAATGTATCATGTTGGACAAAAATTCCTTGTTCCTCGTCGATCGGGTAGTACATGTTTTCGACGATATCTGCCCATCTTGCTAATTCTTCTTCGCTGATTTCAATTGTTGTTTCTTCTTTGAACGCTAAATAATTTTCACGAGTATAACGAAGGACCCATGCAGCGATCGTATTCGTATACCAATTGTTATTGATATTGTTTTCGTATTCGTTCGGACCAGTCACGCCGTGGATCATATACTTGTTTTGACGTTTGGAGTAATGGACACGATCCGCCCAGAAACGAGCAATCTCAGCCAATACTTCAAGTCCTTCCTTTTTCAGATAAGACGTATCGCCAGTATAATTTGTATAATTGTAGATCGCGTAAGCAATCGCACCGTTACGATGGATTTCTTCAAAGGTGATTTCCCACTCATTGTGGCACTCGACACCTGTAAAGGTCACCATTGGATAAAGTGCGCCTTTCAATCCTTGTTGTTGGGCATTATGGATGGCTTGTGGTAACTGATTATGACGGTATTTCAATAAATTTTTTGTGACTTCCGGGTCAGCTAATGCCAGATATAATGGCACAGCGTAAGCTTCTGTATCCCAGTACGTCGCACCGCCGTATTTTTCACCAGTAAAGCCTTTTGGTCCAATATTCAAGCGTTCGTCTTCTCCATAATAAGTAGAGAACAATTGGAAAAGATTGAAACGGATTCCTTGTTGCGCTTCATCGTCGCCTTCGATCACTACGTCAGCCAATTCCCAACGTTTTGCCCAAGCGGTTGTTTGTTCTTTTTTTGCTTCATCATAATGAGTAGTTAACTGATCAAATTCATCCATAAGTGTTGCCACTTGTTGTGCTTCAGGGATATCACGACTTGTCAAAATCAAGACTTCTTTATCCACGACCACAGGATCATTTTTTGTTAGATCATACGAGAATACACCTTGTAACGCTAATGTTTGTTCTTCAAATATAGGTGTCGCTGCTTCTCCATTGATAAAATGACGCATGCCTGCAGTGACGGTGAATTGCTCAATATCAAATGCATTAGGAATGGTCTTTGTTGTCAAATAACCGATCGAGTCTTTTGTGCCACGGTCGATCTGATTCCAGAAATGCTCATCGTAGTTACTATCTTCATTTTGAACATTTCCATCTAGTTTCGAAACAAATTTTACAGTGGCAGAGCCGGCGATTAATTCAACCTTTACACGAATATAGGCCGCTTCGCTTTTAACAATACTCAAGAAACGTTCAAATGAGAAACGAACTTTATTTGTACCTGTCGTAATCGTAAATTGACGAGATAAGACCCCGTTTTTCATATCTAATTCCCAAGAGAAATCTTCTGGATCTAGTGAAGCTAAGTCAATCAATTGGTCGTTGATGTAAATATCCATTGCAATAAAATTTACTGCATTGATGACTTTGCCGAAGTATTCAGGATAGCCGTTTTTCCACCAACCCACACGAGTTTTGTCGGGATACCAGATACCTGCTAAATAAGTGCCTTGGTGATGATCCCCAGAGTACGTTTCTTCAAAGTTACCACGCATTCCCATGTAGCCGTTTCCGATACTTGTCAATGACTCTTGTAAACGCAAGTTTTCTTTATCTAATGTTGTCGTGCTGATTTTCCAAGGGTCGATTTGGAATAAGCGTTTGATTTGTTTCATGATTCTCCTCCTAAATGTTTCATTTCTTAGGTTTATAATAAACGCAACCGGTTGCGTCAGTCAATAGTAAACTGATAAATACTCAATCTTTTTTATTGGCGGACACTTCGCAAGGGGATGGAAAGCATACTTGTCATAGTTTATCTATATAATTCTTAATATATTAGATGTATCATGCTTTTGGATAAAAAAATAAATAAAATAAAAATAAAGCATTTACAAAAAAAGGAATTACCTCTATAATACGGATTAACGAAACCGATTGCGTAAAGGAGAGATAGAAATTGAAGAAAATGTTTAGTTTTGATTTTTGGCAGAAATTTGGAAAGGCTTTAATGGTCGTTGTAGCAGTTATGCCAGCTGCTGGTTTAATGATCAGTATCGGGAAATCGATCCCATTGATCAACCCGAACATGGCAGCACTTGTCACTACGGGTGGCGTTCTTGAAAGTATTGGTTGGGCAATTATTGGGAACTTGCATTTATTATTTGCATTAGCGATAGGTGGTAGTTGGGCAAAAGAACGAGCAGGTGGTGCATTCGCTGCCGGAATCTCGTTTGTTTTGATCAATCGGATCACAGGAGCAATCTTCGGTGTCACAACAGAGATGTTAGCAAACGAAGATGCTTTCACACATACGTTGTTCGGTACACGAATCATGGTGAAAGGATTCTTTACGAGTGTCTTAGAAGCTCCAGCATTGAATATGGGGGTATTCGTAGGGATCATCGCTGGGTTCGTCGGTGCGATGGCTTATAACAAATACTATAACTACCGTAAATTACCAGATGCACTTTCTTTCTTTAATGGGAAACGATTTGTTCCTTTTGTAGTGATTCTTTGGTCAACGATCGTAGCTCTTATTTTGGCAGCAGTCTGGCCAGCCATTCAAGCAGGAATCAACAACTTTGGTTTATGGATTGCACAATCGCAAGATAGCGCACCAATTTTAGCACCATTTTTATATGGAACATTAGAACGGTTATTACTACCTTTTGGTTTACACCACATGTTGACGATTCCAATCAACTATACGCAATTAGGTGGAACATATGAGATTCTATCTGGCGCACAAGCCGGTACACAGGTATTTGGTCAAGATCCATTATGGTTAGCATGGGCAACTGACTTAGTGAACCTGCGAGGTGCAGGAGACATGGCACAATATGAATTCGTCTTGAATAATTGGACACCGGCACGTTTCAAAGTCGGTCAGATGATTGGTTCTTCTGGTATTTTGATGGGGATGGCGCTTGCGATGTATCGCAATGTCGATCCAGACAAAAAAGCAAAATACAAATCCATGTATTTCTCCGCTGCTTTAGCTGTCTTTTTAACAGGGGTAACAGAACCACTAGAATTTATGTTTATGTTTGCGGCAGTTCCACTGTATGCGATCTATGCAGTGATCCAAGGGGCAGCTTTTGCGATGGCGGATATCTTACCATTACGTGTCCACTCCTTCGGGAATATCGAATTATTGACGCGAACACCATTAGGGATCAAAGCAGGACTTGGCGGCGATTTGATCAACTTCGTCATCTGTGTCATTCTCTTTGGCGTAGTCACTTATTTCTTAGCAAACTTCTTGATCAAGAAATTCAACTTTGCGACACCAGGACGTAACGGAAACTATGACAATGATAGTGAAGAAACAACCGCTGGCACGACAACAGGAGCTGCGGATCAACAAGTTATCCAAATCATCCATTTATTAGGTGGAAAAGAAAATATCAAAGACGTGGATGCTTGTATGACGCGTTTACGTGTAACAGTGGCAGATCGAGGCAGAGTTGGTTCAGAAGACGCGTGGAAACGTGCTGGTGCAATGGGCTTGATCGTCAAAGACAATGGTGTCCAAGCAGTTTATGGGCCAAAAGCAGATGTGTTAAAATCAGATATTGAAGATTTGTTGCAATCAGGGGCAGATATTCCTGAACCACAAGTCAAAGAAGTCGTGATGGAAAAAGAAACAGCGACAGCAGCATTAGGAATCGAAAAAGAATTGTACGCAGTAGCCAAAGGAGAAGTGATTGCTTTAGCAGCGGTCAATGATCCAGTATTCTCACAAAAAATGATGGGTGACGGTTTTGCAGTCATTCCTGAAACAGATACGATCACTGCTCCAGTAGCGGGTAAAATCGTTAGCGTATTCCCAACGAAACACGCCATCGGGATGGAAACAGCTGAAGGCGCAGAAGTACTGATCCACATGGGAATCGATACTGTCCAAATGGCGCAACCTGCATTTGAAGTATCTGTGAAAGAAGGACAAGAAGTCACACCAGGTATGCCGATTGCACGCATGGATCTTGCAAAAGTCAAAGAACAAGGAAAAGATACAACGATCATGGTTGTTTTCACTGATGATAAAGTGAAAGAAATTGCGATCACCACCCTTGGTTCTGTTGAAATGGGTACAGAAATCGGAAAAATCAAGCTATAATAAATAAAAGAAGTGATCAGAGATTGTGACGAAAAAGCGAGACGATTGAGGAGAGATTTCTTCAATGATCAGCGCTGACGTAGCAGTCTCTGATTTTTATGTAAAAATAGAAGAGAGGTTCCGAAAAAATGAAAATAATGACATTGAACACACATAGTTGGTTGGAAAAAGAACCAATAACTAAACTACAAGAGCTTGCAGACAAGATTTTAGTTGAGAGCTATGATGTAATTGCTTTGCAAGAGGTCAATCAACTGATTGAAACAGAAATCGTAAATGAACAAGAGCTAGTCGGTTTTTGTCCAGTAACGAATCAGACCCCCATCCACAAAGACAATTTCGCTTATTGTTTGATCCAACGACTGGCAGAAGCAGGAGAATCCTATTTTTGGAGTTGGGAAATGAGTCATATTGGTTATGACAAGTACGAAGAAGGAAACGCTATTTTATCAAAGGCTCCTTTGGATAGTCGGGCATACATAGTGTCTGAAACAAAAGAAAAAGAAAACTACCGTACACGCATGATCCTTGTTGCCAAAACAGTTATTGACAATCAATCAATCGTTGTCGCAAGCTGTCATTTCTCTTGGTGGTCAGATATAGAAAAGGGCTTTGCCTACGAGTGGCAATTCTTACAGAAAGAACTCCTAACTTATCAAATACCTTGCTTGTTGATGGGTGATTTTAATAATCCAGCAGGTGAGAAAGGGTATCGCTTAGTTAATGAAGATAACCAATTGAACATCAAAGATTCATATGTTTTAGCCGAACAAAAATCTGAAGAAGCCACGATCGATAAAAAAATCGATGGCTGGGAAAACAATACAGAAGCACTGCGGATCGACTATATTTTTGTTCCAGCACAGAGTAAAGTCAGTACGTATACGCGCGTCTTTGATGGGACGAATGGCCCGGTCGTTAGTGATCATTTTGGGGTAGCTGTGGAAATGGAGCTATAAGATAGGTGCTTTTTGCCGTAGGTGGACTCACTCAAATAAGTTTGATGAGGTAAACGATTGGATTGATCAAGATAAAGCGAACGAATAAGAGCTGACAAGTCTTAGGATTTTTCATACCCACCTGCTTACGTTTTATATAACGATTAACTAAGAGAATGTCTGCTGAGAAAGGATAAATTATCTACTCTCGAATTTTAAAACTAAGCGAGGGTGTGACAGTCAATCTGTCACACCCTCGCTTATTCTTATGCCTAGATGATAGATGTTTCACATAATCTAAAAAATGATAGTCTAGCTGATTTTTACATTTTTTTCTTTCCTAAAATTAAACTTTTGTGAAAGATAGATGCCTAAAAAGGATAGCCAACCCGCAATAGTCGCAGCAACAACAAAGTAGAAATAGACTGGAAGGTCATAATAGAGAATGATTTCGTTGATGCCATTATGCTGCTTGACGATCGGTGTCCCGATATCGGTCAATTCAATATCCGTTAATTTCTGTCCATTTTGCATCAAAACGGTGCGATCATAAACAATGACTGGTACATGAACAGTTGGCTCACCAGTGTTTTTCCATTTGATGCTCAACCGACCATCAGGATGGGATTTGATAAACGTTGTTTCATTTTCTAAAATTTCTTCATTGTAGCGATCGTATTTATTCGCTGTCGTTTGTTTATAGATCGGCAAATAGTCTGGTGTTGTCTTTTGGAAAACAAATAAACTTTTCGACATATCACGACTATAGAAGGTTTTTCTTGCTTCATCAGGTGTATCGAACAAATACGTATGACGACTGACAAAGGTTTCATCTTCCCATTTATCGAGGTGACGGTATAAGTTTTGGATGGTTTGAACAGAACTGATCAGGATCAGTAAGGTCGCAGCTATCCGTAACCAGGTTTTGTTTTCCCAACGATTGGCGACAATCGCAAAGTAAAGTAAGAAAAGCAAGGTAAATGGAACAAAGAAACGAAACGGAAACTGGATCAAGCTAATAAATGGTACTTCGTTTTCAACTAATGTATTCCAAGGGATCAGGCTGGTTGAAAGTAAGAAGAACACAACGCTTGTGCGCAACAAAAGTTTTGGAAACAGTTCTTCTCTTTTTCGGAACAATAAGAAACATAAAAATCCAGCAAATAAAACGACAGGTAGGATTTTCGGATAATTCAACCAGTAACTTCCCTCAAGATTGATTGATTTCTCTGTCATGCGTCGATTGACGAAAGGTGGAAGAATCTCATTCCCACTGTAAACCATCGCCATACCTACCCAGATGTTTGCCGTTAGGATAAAGTAAAGCAAAATTGATTTCCCTAATTGTAAAAGAGCTTTTCCCTTGTTGGTTTGTGTGAAGAAATAATACCCATAAAAAGGAATATACATCAATACTAGCATCACAGAAGATAGCAGATGGATCTGTGTCATCAATGCAATCGCCGCAGTTACTTTGAGGACAGGGAATTTTTTATGCACGATGAAATCAACGAGCGGGATCATACATAAAGGATAAAATACTGTTCCCCAGCTCGTAAAACCTTGATTGACAGCCCAATATTGGATCGAATAGGTCGTCATGAACAGGACTGAAACCGGTACACTTACCCATTCACGTACTTTTACATAACGCAACAAAGTCAACATGGACCAACCTGCGATAAGGAAGAGGATAAAATTCGATAAAATCTGGTAATGATACCAACTTCTAGCAACGAGTACGATCAACCCTTGAAAGTATGAGAATAAGGGACCGTAGATTGCATTGACGATCCGACCGCTTTGTTGAAAGCCATACATCGATGGGAAGTAGTGTAAGTCTCCGTGAATAATTTGTTGGGCTGCATCATAAAAACGATTGTAATGAAATGGCGCATCAGCCCCGATGATCAATTTGTGTGATAATATATTTGGCAATACGAAAATAATTGCGAAAATAAAAATCAAAAAATATGGTCTATATTTTTTCAACTGTTTGGCTCCTTTTCATATAATAACTAAACTTATCATAAAGGTTAATGAAAAGAGAGGCAAGGAATTAGAAAAAATTTGAAAATAACATGAAATTATTTATGTAAATCATAAAGAAATCAATTGGAAAAGTTAAATGACCACATTTATTTACAATAAAATAAAGGGTAGAAACAAAAGCCTCCGTTTATAATGATCAAAAAGCCACTGGTCTTCATCAATTGAAGGAGTGGCTTTTGATTTTATACGAGTGAGGTAGAGTGATTATTTATTGATGCGACGGTAGTTTTCGTCGAAGTAACGACCTTCACGAATGTCTTTTGGCATGCCTTCATAAGGTTCTTCGCTAATTACATCTTCATTATCAACACCCGCATCACCCATATAAGTAATTGTCGCAAATTCTGGAACGACTAGTTTTGGGTATGTTTCATATTTTTCACGAGCAGCTTCCATTTCCGCAATATGTTCGTTTTGGAAAGTGACAGTGATCTCTGGATGTTCTTCGACCCATTTAGGGAAGAAAATCGTGCCATGGAGTTTTTTCTCATTTGGCATAAAGTCTAAAGCAACGTCTGTACCAGTTGGTTCAGTCCAAGTGATTTTAAAAACACCATCTGTTAATTTTACAATATCTGCTTCTTGATCTTTGACCCAACGTCCTTTGACCATTCCGCCATGAATACGATAGTCAACGGTGTGGTCATTTTTTGCATACCATTCATATTCCCAACCATTGTCATAAGTATAGATAAAGTGAGTTCCAATAAAATCTTCTAAGTTTTTGAATTGTTTCATGTAAAACATCTCCCTTTAAATTGAAACATGTAATAATTTACATGTTTTTGATTACGTGATTATGATAGAATGATTTTGAGAGAATGTCAAGGAGGAAATTTTGATGGCTAGAAAAAATACATTACGCTATATATTACTGGGATTACTGAGCAAAAAAAATCAAACGGGGTATGAATTGAATCAAGCATTCAAAAATGAAATCGGTGAATTCTGGCAGGCAAAGCATAGTCAGATCTATCCTGAACTGGCCAAAATGGAAGAACTAGGAATCATCAAACATGAAGTAGGCATTACTGGAGTCAAGCTAGAAAAGAAAATTTATCAGCTGACTGAAGAAGGGCGTGTTTTGTTAAACGAATGGATCCATGCCTCGCCAAATGAACTTCCAGTCAATCGAGACGAATTTGTCTTGAAACTTTATTTTGTAAAAGATATCAATGATCCAACATGGATCGAGATCCTTGAACAGCAAAAGGAGCTTCATGAAGAAAAAAGACAGCATTTATTCGCCCGACAACAAGTGATTTTTCCAACAGAAAAAGAGCAACATGCAAATTATGGCCATTACCTGATCTTGTCTCACGCAATCAATCGAGAAACCGAATATATCAATTGGTTGACACAAGTATTGGAACAAGAAATAAGAAAATAAATGGAAAGTTTATGACAAACAACTTAAAAAGGCGCCATCCACAAAAACTTGAAAAACAATTTTCGTGGATGGCGCCTTATTTCTCTAGGCTGAACACTTCTGTCCCGACCTCGTGGTGGCTTTTTTATTTAACTGTAGCATGTCGCTATAAGTTCTAATGGAGTAAAAAAATCAACCTGCGATCTTTCTTATTTTTCCAGTACTTTTTTAGGATCGATCGTTTCATCTGCTGGGAAGATTTTATAGGACAGTTCATCCGTTTCTTCGTCATGAATAATACATAACTGTTCCATATCGTTAAAATCACCGATCAAAAGGAGTGTGTAACGTTCATCAATTAACTGGATATCTTTAATGGATTTTGAGAATACTTTTCGGACATGGCTCATTTTGTTTAAACGTTCTTGTGCTTTTTCAGCGGCTTTGGTCAACGTGTACCCTTCATCTAAAAATTTCTTGATGATCTCAACTTTGACCACTGTCGGTAATCGGTATTTTCTTGAACAATTCGCGTCAGCAGTAACGGATTGAATAAAGCCTTTTTGTTCCCAGTATCTCAATTGTCGTGGTGAAACTCCGACGATCTCACTCAATTCACTGATGCCTACTAATAAATGGTCATTTTCCAATAATTGTTTAAGTGAAGCCCCCACCATTCGTCACACTCCTTTGTTGGTTGTTCCCTTAATTATACTTTTGTTGACTATCGTGTCAAGTAGGTTGACAAAAGTTAAAAATAGGAATAAAGTATCTTAGTGATTTCAGAAAACATTCAGAAAGAAGGCGAAATATGAGTAAGAATCAACCCGTAGATATTTACGGAAAACCATATAATCGTACACTATTAGTTGTCGTGTTATTGATTGGGACATTTTGTACGGTCTTGAATCAGACCTTATTGACAACTGCTTTTCCAGCATTAATGAAAGCTTTTGATATTTCAGCTTCTGATGTGCAATGGTTGACAACAGGATTTTTACTAGTGAACGGGATCATGATTCCGATTACTGCTTGGTTGATCAATAAATTTAGTTCTAGAAAATTATATCTGTCAGCTATGACGATTTTTTTGATTGGAACGATTACCTGTTTTACTGCTCCTAACTTTAGTACGCTACTGATTGGACGTTTGATCCAAGCGTGTGGTGTAGGGGTATCTATGCCATTATTGCAAAATATCATGCTATCGATCTTCCCACCAGAAAAAAGAGGTTCTGCTATGGGAATGTCTGGGATCGTTATCGGATTAGCCCCAGCATTAGGCCCAACACTATCTGGTTATATCATTGATAACTATCATTGGCGCGATTTATTTGGAATGGTTATTCCAATCGTCGTTCTTGTTTTAGTACTTGCGTTCTTTTTGATGAAGAGTGTGATTCCTTTATCCAATCCAAGTATCGATATTTTCTCTGCCATTCTTTCAACAATTGGATTTGGTAGTTTGCTGTACGGATTTTCAAGCGTAGGAGACGCCGGTTGGGGAAGTACGAAAGTAATCAGCTTCTTGATCGTTGGTGTGATTTTCATCGCCGCATTTGCTTGGCGCCAATTACATTTAGAACATCCATTCTTAGAGTTGCGCGTTTTTAAATCACCAACCTTTATGATTGCAGCGATCCTAGCAGGCGTAACGAATATGGCGATGGTCGGTGCGGAAATGGTCGTGCCATTGTATATTCAAAATATTCGTGGAGAATCGGCATTCCACTCTGGCTTGATGTTGCTTCCTGGTGCATTGATCATGGGTGCCATGATGCCAATCACTGGTGCGATTTTTGATAAACACGGGGCAAAACGTCTTGCGATTGTTGGGATGTTCATCCTAACAGCAGCTACAGCACCTTTTGCCTTCTTGACTGAAACGACACCTGTTTTGTATATCGTCATTCTTTATGCGATCCGAATGTTTGGGATCTCAATGGTCATGATGCCGGTGACAACATCAGGAATGAATGCTTTACCTAACAACTTGATCAGCCACGGAACAGCGGTGAACAATACCTTCCGCCAAATCGCAAGTTCGATCGGAACTGCGATTTTGATCAGTGTGTTGACGAATGTTACGAAAGATAATCTACCAACGGATGCTGTGTTGAAAAGTACACCTTTAGCCTATAAAGATCAAGCAATCAACGCGACTTTATCTGGTTACCATGCGGCCTTCTTTGTCGCAATCATATTCGGCTTGATTGGTTTTGCGATTGCTTTCTTCTTAAAAAGAAAAGAACCAGTAGTGGTGGAAGTGGGGGATAACGCATGATTATTTTCGTATTGATTGCCAGTGTCATTGCTTTTGCTTTGACGAATGTGTTTGCCAAAAAAAGGTGGCAAACACTTCTTTCACTCGTCTTTGGCTTACTGTTTGTTCTCTCGTTAGGGCTGATCGTAGGAAATATCACTAATCATTTTGGTATGGAAGAAGTGACAGAAACAAAAACGACTCCGCTCGTTTCCAGTGCGGATCAGTCAGACGTAAATATGTTGCTTTATCAGTCACTAGGAGATGGGACAGAAAAAGTCTACTTATATCGAACAGATGACAAGCAAAAAGAACCAAAAGCTACTGGCACAAAAAATGAAACAAATAAGGTTGAACAAACGGATGGCAAAGCAGAAAAAGTCAGTGAAACAACTTATTGGGTCTATAAAAATGACCAATACAAATTCTGGTTCAACTTAGCGGATAATAACCATGAATATGAACGCCGGGTCAATACGTTCAAACTTCCGAATGATTGGATCGAATTAAGTACTGACCAAGCTTCTGAGTTGGCAAAACGTGTCGAAGAACAAAAAAGCACGATGGAAGCCGATGCACAAAAATTTGTCAAAGAAGGCTTGATGAAGGCTATTGCCCAAAATCCAGCGATGTCTCAAGAAGAACAACAACAAGTATCAAAAGACTTAGCGACAGCTTATCAAAAACAAGCATTGGCAAAATTAGTCGCAGAAGTGAAGAAGTAAAAGGAAAACTGTTCGTACTCAGGTCTTTTCAGCCGAGTACGAACAGTTTTTCTTATTGTTGATTCAATCGGTTCCATTTCTTTGTTATACTGAAAAAAAGGAGGGGAAATAATGACTGAAATACATAAATTTGAATCTAAAATCTATGCCTCTGAAGTTGGTAAAGGTGGCGCATACGTCATCTTTCCTTATGATGTGAAGGCATTGTACAATGTTGGAAGAATCAAGGTTTCTGCCACTTTTGATGGTGAACCCTATGAAGGTAGCATTGTGAATATGGGCATAAAAAATGAAGACAGCACGATTTGTTATATCTTAGGGATACGCAAAGACATTCGCCAAAAGATTGGTAAGGATATTGGCGATATAGTGAAAGTAACCGTTGTCAAAACATCCGGGTGAATTATTACTTTACCGCTAGTCATATCTTGTCTCTCAAATTCAAACAAATAGTGTGATCAAATTAACAGTTGCGGAAAGAAAAAAATCCACAGTATGGATGAGGTCGGAACAGAAGTGTTCAGCCTCGAGAAATAAGACGGAATCCACGAAAATTGCTTTTCAAATTTTGGTGGATTCCGTCTTATTTCCGAAGAGGTTACTTCCAAAAGAATAAAGCAAAAACACAGTTGGTTTTGAAATTACTTGTCAAAACCAACTGTGTTTTTTTTTATTATATTTTACTATTCTGCTCTTAAAGCAATCGCTGCATCTTTCTTCGCTGCCATACGAGCTGGGATGTGTCCGCCTAACATCGTTAAGATCGTTGATACAACAATCAAAATCAAGGCGTGTACAGGATTTAGTTGAGCAACATTTTCTAAATCAGTCATATTGTACAAGAGACTATTGATTGGGAAAGTCGCTAGCCAAGCAATCAAGACCCCTAGTAAACCAGAAGAAATCCCTAAGATACAAGTCTCAGCATCGAATACCCGTGTGATATCTTTCTTACGCGCACCTAAGGCTTTCAAGACACCGATTTCCTTCGTCCGCTCGATCACAGAAGTATAAGTGATGATGCTGATCATGATCATACTTGTTACAAGTGAAATACCTGCAAAAGCAATCAAGACATACGTGATGGCATCCATCAATCCACCAGTCAATTCGGTCATCGTTCCAGCTAAATCGGAATAGACGATTTTATCTTCATCTGATTTTCCTTTGTTGAATTCATCTAAATAGTTTAGAATCTCTTCTTTATCGCCAAAATTATTTGGATAGATCATAATACTTGAAGGTAAGCTATCTCCACCTAAGTAGCTGATCAATGTTTGTTTTGCTGAGTCATCTACTTTTTCGGTCGTCAATACGTTCATATCGCTGTCTTTTTGCGCTTGAACGATTTCAGAATTCTTGTTTTCATTGACGATTTCTGTTGTCAATTGGTCGCTGTAAGCAATACCCGGAGATAATAGATTCATCGTAGAAGAAGATTTGACCCGTAGAATACCAGAAATCTTAACTTCTCTTGTTGCATCGTCATACATCGCTTGGTAATCCGTATTAGGAATGAAGTTTCCTGTCGGTAATTTTGTATAGTACGTATCATTGTTCACTAATTTGAAAGTCGTTCCGACGATTTTGTCAAAATCAAGCGTTTCGCCGTCTTTCACATCAAACCCTAAATTTTTCAACGCATTGATGTTGGTATTATTATTGCCATCCACGATCAATACGACATCATTTGCAGAGGTAGGATAACTACCAGAAAGCAATGAGTAATTTGATTCTAAGAAATTGTCTTTTTGGTCGTCTAGTTGTGTTGGGAAACTAGAAACCCCCACGCCAGTCATGGAAGACATCGCACTTGAGAAGGACAGTGATTCAGAATCTGGGTTTTGATTCGAAAAGCTAACAGGCTGTACTTCGCCGTCAACATCTCTTAATAAATTGATACCAGTCGTGCGGGTAAAACCAATATTATTACTTAAATCAGGATCGATACTCGTTACATAATCAACATATTCTTGGTCGATATTATTCGTATGTTGTGCACGGTCTTCATCGCTGATTTTTGCGGTAACAGTTTTCGTATCTGGATATTCGGCTGTGTTGGAACTCAAGCCATCCGATTCAGAAGGAGGACTAGTGGTGACTCTGGAAATCGTAATGGGAAAACGAGCCATCGTTTCTGACTGTGTTTGATCAATTTGTTTTTGGAATCCTGTAGATAGGGCCAATACGATCGCAATCCCGATAATCCCAATACTTGAAGCAAAGGAAGTCAAGAATGTCCGGCCTTTTTTCGTGCGAATATTATTGAAAGATAATTTTAATGCGGTCCAAAAGCTCATCTTTGTCCGACGTAGATTGAATTGATCATCTTTTGGACGTTCGATATGTGGATTAGAATCAGAAACGATTTTTCCATCTGAGAACTCAATGATTCGATCGGCATATTCATGTGCCAACTCAGGGTTATGTGTGACCATGATCACTAGTTTCTCATTGGATAGTTCTTCAATCAACTTCATGATTTGGACACTTGTTTCTGTATCTAAAGCACCGGTTGGCTCATCACATAAAAGGATATCAGGATCATTGGCTAAAGCACGTGCAATCGCGACACGTTGCATTTGTCCACCAGATAATTGATTGGGTTTTTTGTGCATGTGGTCGGTCAAACCAACACGACGCAATGATTCCTCCGCTTTTTTCCGTTTCTCGTCTTTAGAGACACCACTTAATGTCATCCCAAGCTCAACATTTTCAATGATTCCTAGATGACCGATCAAGTTATAGCTTTGGAATACAAAACCGATGGAATTATTACGATAAGCATCCCAATCGCTATCTTTAAAATCTTTGGTGGACTTTCCGTTGATGACCATATCGCCAGAATCGTAATTATCCAAGCCGCCGATCACGTTCAACATGGTTGTTTTACCAGAACCACTTGGGCCTAAAATGGCTACAAATTCTTTTTTTCTAAAAGCGACGGATACGCCGTCTAATGCTTTTGTCGTTGTTTCACCAACTTTATAATATTTCTTTATCTCTTTTAATTGTAACATTGTCACCCTTCTTTCCGTTTGAAATATTCGTTATACTAATAAGTATAACAGAACAACGAACGTAGTATAATGAATGAATGTTAACTGAATATGAACAATCAGAAAAAAAACTGAAATTTTTCAAATAATTACATGAGGAGAAATGATGAATCGAATATTATTAGTAGAAGATGATGAGCGTTTGCAACAACTTTATCAATCCGTTTTAGAACGCGCTGGTTTTTTGGTTTTCGCCGTTGCAAATGGGACCGAAGCTTTGAAGCGATTAGAGAGTACTCAAGTGGATGTGATCATCACAGATATTATGATGCCTGTGATGGATGGGTATGAACTGTTGGAAACTTTACGAAGCAGTCGCGTAGAAACACCTGTGTTGATCATCACAGCGAAAGCAGATTTTGAAGATAAAAAGAAGGGATTTCAACTGGGAACGGATGACTATATGACTAAACCAGTAGATGTCAATGAAATGGTATTGCGGGTAGAAGCCTTGTTACGGCGAGCGAAAATCAATCATAGCCACCAATTGAACATCGGACAAACTAGCTTGAACCAAGAAACCTATGAAGTGATCAAGCAAGATCAAGCCATCTTACTTCCACAAAAAGAATTTCAATTATTGTACAAACTACTTTCTTATCCAAATAAGATTTTTACACGGCAACAATTAATGGATGATATATGGGGGTTGGATACCAATACGGAAGAACGGACGATCGATGTGCATATCAAACGATTACGCACGCGTTTTATTGAAAATGATGATTTCCAGATCATGACAGTTCGCGGCTTAGGCTATAAGGCGGTGATTTGATGCGTAAAAAAATCTTTTCGCAATTATGGATTTATTTTGCTTGTATTGTGTTTATTTCCATTTTAGTTACTTTGTTGTGTTTCTTAGGTTTTATTTTCTTACTGTCACATAAAACAGTTCCTGCTTCAGAGCAACAAGCGACATGGTTTCCTTTAGTCGTTTTTGCAGGATTTAGTATGATGGTGGGCACAGGAATCTCGATCTTTGTCGGTCGTCGGATCTTGCTGCCGATCAGTGATTTACGAACGAATATGAGCAAAGTAGCAACTGGCGATTTTTCGATTCGGATGGATGAGCAACAAAAAGTCGAAGAAGTGCAGCAACTATACAAAGATTTCAACGTGATGGTCCAAGAATTGAGTAGTATCGAAACGTTACGAAATGACTTTGTTTCCAATGTTTCTCATGAATTCAAGACGCCGCTTGCCACGATCCAAGGATACGTCCAATTATTGCAGGCACCTAACATTTCAGAAGAAGAAAAGCAGGTTTTCTTGCAACGGATCATTGAGAGCATCACTCAGCTTTCGCAATTGACAGAGAACACACTGAAATTGAATAAATTAGAAAATCAGCGAATTAAATTAGAAAAGCGCCCTTTTCGTTTAGATGAACAGATTCGTGAAGTGATTGTTTTTTTACAACCTAAATGGGAGCAAGAACACCTTCAACTGGAGATCGATCTAGAAAGTGTCAACTTTGTCGGTAATGAAGAATTTCTATATCAAGTCTGGCTGAATCTCATGGACAATGCCATCAAGTACAATCAACCACAAGGGAAAATCAAGATTCGCCTAACACAAAATGCCACTCAAGTGATCGTTGAAGTGACAGATTCTGGCGTGGGAATGGATCAAGAAACACAAGCACGACTCTTTGAGAAATTTTATCAAGGGGAATCCAGTCGTCAATTTTCTGGGAATGGGCTGGGCTTATCACTAGTCAAAAAAATCGTTGAATTGCATCATGGAAAAATCAGTTATAACAGTATCCCAAAAGTAGGTACGACCGTCATCGTTCAATTAGACAAAGAAAACACGCAACCAAATTCTCCGATGGAATAAGATCCAGAGAAGTGAACAGTTAATGATCTATAGGAGCAATAAACCAACAAAAACGAAGAAAAAAATGCCACTTCTGATTTAATCGTTCTAAGGTGTATTTTTCAAGTAATATATAATTGGAAAAGTGTACGAAAACAAGTCGTACATAAGTGAGCATTCGTATATTTTTCTAATAACCGTTATTGGAGGAATGATAGGAATTGAAAAAACAAGTCGGTTTATTGCTCGGACTTTTGACGTTAAGTGTTGGACTGAGCGGAGCCAATCCCATAGTCATTGCAGATGAAGCAACTCATTCTCATGGTACTCCCACTGTATTATTGAAACAGGATTCGGTCTTGAGTACACTTGTGGCAAGTTCAAGTGCAGAGGACGAAAAACAAGCAGATCGTGGTATCGGTTATTATTGGAAATGCCATACCTGCGGCTATCATAGTAAGTGGCATCTATTCCCTGGGACAGCAGTTTCTGCTGCCAATAAGCATGCACAGCAATACGATCATGTCACCTCTGTTTATCCAAATTAGCAACTGACTATTTTAGAATGGAGTGTAGCGAAAGATGAATGAAACGTGGTTGAATAGGAATAAAAAAGAAGTGATCCGTTTCTCTCTTGCCGTTTTTCTAGGTTTTGCACTAAGTTTTATCGTATTTGCTTTGTTGTAGGTAAGAGGATAATAAAAAAGTATTCAAAAGGAACAAAGACCAGAAATCATTACGGTCTTTGTTCCTTTTTTGTAAGCAGAATTTTTATGATAATTAGCATTGTTTTCGCGAAGATTGAAGTAATCAGGGGGATGATTGGGAATTTTACTTGCAAACAATATTATACGTGATATAATATTGGTAAATATAAAATATTGCAAACTATAAAGAAGGTGAAGTAATGCATATCCAAGTCCCAACAGTTTTACTTGATGGTACGGTTTTAGCGGCTTTGAGCAGAGAAGACATGTACGGTTACGCATTAACGAAGATCGTCCAAGAAAGTTTATCTGTCAGTGAATCAACGATGTATCCTGTTTTACGCAGATTAAAAAAAGAAGAATACTTAGAAACATACGACGAACCATTCGAAGGTAGAAATCGCCGATATTACCGCTTAACTCCGAAAGGACGTCAACATTTAGAAGAAATCATTGATAAATGGATCGTGTTTCGAGATTCCTTAAACCGATTACTGGAGGAGAATACGAATGAATGAATATTTAAATGATGTGTTGGACGAACTTCAAGAAATACCTGAAGATGATCGCTTTGATATTATTCAGTATTATGAAGAATACTTCTTGGATTCTGGCAAAATAGTAGAAGAAGTCGTGGATGAATATGGCTCACCAAAGCAATTTGCCCTGAAGCTGAAAATCAATTATTACTCGGAACAAGACGACGATGAATCAGAATAC
Source organism: Enterococcus sp. DIV0806c (assembly GCF_051710905.1). Lineage (NCBI taxonomy): Bacteria > Bacillati > Bacillota > Bacilli > Lactobacillales > Enterococcaceae > Enterococcus > Enterococcus sp. DIV0806c. The sequence goes on from NZ_JBIOLO010000001.1 coordinate 491,325, forward strand.
AGCCAAAGTCCTAAACGGAAAATCCGTTTGATTTGGATGATCGTTATCGGGTTGTGTGCATCACCTTTATTGATTCCTTTAGCATTAGCTTTTATTCTGGCGATTTTTGGTATTCTGATTGGCTTAATTGGCGTGATCATTGGAATCTATGTCGTATGTATCAGTATTTTAGGAGTAGGTTTATTTTCGATCATTTCAGGTGTTGCTGTCTTGCAACAATCGATTGCTAGTGGGCTGTTCTTTGTAGGACTAGGGTTACTTGCCACGGGAGGTGCCGTTTTCTTTGCACCATTATTGTTAAAAGGAACTAAATGGTTATTCCAAATGATGATGAACTTTGTCAAGTGGGTAGGACGCCGGTTTATTACGAAACGAGCGATCCATACGACGAATAGTGGGGTGTAAAAAATGAAATTAAAATATATCTTGGGGATAGGATTGGGACTGATGGTCACTGGTGGCTTGATGGCAGGATTAAGTTATGCCTCTGGTGCCCAAACGAGTCTGACGTGGGAAGGTGGACCAAGGATCATAGAAATGGCTCGCGAAACAAAAGATTTTTCGTCTGAAAAAATCGAAAAAATCGTTGTCCGTGCAGATTACCAAAATATCGTGATCCAACGAGGCGTGAACTTTGGGGTTGAAACGTCTTATGATAAAACGCAAAAACCAAAAATCAATCTGGAAGATCACACATTGGATATCTCAGCTGACGGTCAAACGCCAGCAGTGATGATCAACGTGACAGACACACGTTCGATGTTGAAAATCACGATCCCTAAAACCATGTCCTTAACAGAATTAGTGGTTGAAGGGAAAAACAATGAATTATTTTTAGATGAGTTCAATAGTAAGAAAATCAACTTGAATTTAGCAAATACTTGGACATCGATCAATGAAGTAAGTGGAGAACTTCTTACTGTAGAAAATCAAATGGGCTCACTAGATTTACACGAGTTTTCGATAGATAAAGTCAAATTAGCTACAAGTGATGGCAGTATCATTTTTAACGATAATGAAAAATCAATCAAAGGCGAAGTCACACTTCATAATAGTAGTATTGATTTTTATAACAACCAAGAGCAAGGATTAGCTGTGACACTTGAAGGGGATTCTTATATCAACAAAAATTATGAATCTTTGACAACGAAGACGTACAATCAAGGAAACAAAGATCTCAAAGTGACTGCTTATAATAGTCAAGTGAACTTGACGAATGAAGATGATGAAGAGCCGCCGATGGATGATGAAGATTACGGAGAGTATGATTAATCGTTGAACAGTCAAGACTGTCTTTTTCAAAATAACGAATAAATAGTTGAAAAAGCGTATAATTCTTTATGGAATAAGGAATTATACGCTTTTTTATTTATTTTACATGAAATATTATCGCCTATCATTCAATAATATAGTAGAATAAGGAAAGGGAAAAACGTACATATATGGGGAAACTAGGGTGAATATTGAATGAAAACAGAGGAAATCAAGCGAGAAGAATTGAAAAGTGAATTAGGGAAATTGCATCATTTTTTAACAGAACTGAGTACCAAGTATTATGATACAGACAAAGAAAGGGTAACGATCCAATATCCAAATAATTCCGAAGGTCGACAACTTGAGCAAGTGTACAACGAAATGTTCAAACATCTATTGAAAGTGAAAAAAGAATTAGATTATTATTCACTGCCAATCATCGATACGGGTATTTTAAAATACGATCAAGCAAGTGAGCGATTTGTCTTCAAATCGGTTCGTGAGAATCTTGAATTATCCGCTGGTATGGACTTAGAGATCTTAGTGGAAGACTATTTTACTGAAACAAAACAGTGGGTCCGTACACGATTAGAATATTTGCCAGAAGCATCAGGTGGCGTACACGAAAACGGTTGGTATATCACGGAAGACAAAGAATTGGAATTAGAAGGAGCCATGGCAAGGATTCGTAAAAAAACAGAATAGAACTAAGCAAAATTAGGAGTGAGTAAATGAAAGAAAAAAAGGCATTCACAATCAATGGCTATATAGGGCTGTTCATCATTCTTCTAGTGTTTATCGCAGGAATCTTATTATTTTTCATAGGGGTTGCTCGATTTTTAGTTGGCTTTTCAATTGTCGGGATTTTCTTGTGGTTGCTCGTTTTCTTAGCAATCAGTGGACTGACAGTAGTCAGCCCCAACCAAGCAAAGGCAATCGTCTTTTTTGGGCAATACATTGGAACGATTCGTGAGAGCGGGTTTTTCTTAACGATTCCTTTTGCACAAAAAATCAACTTATCTTTAAAAGTTCGAAACTTCAATAGTTCGCTGTTGAAGGTCAATGACTTAGATGGGAATCCAATCGAGATTTCCGCTGTCGTCGTTTTTAAGGTAGTAGATACAGCTAAGGCGCTTTTTGATGTAGCAAACTATCATCAATTTGTTGAAATCCAAAGTGAAACCGCCATTCGTCACATTGCCAGTCAATATCCATATGACACATTCAACGAGGATGATCTTACTTTACGTGGAAATACCACTGCGATTTCAGATGAATTGGCAAAAGAATTACAAGAACGTTTATCGGTGGCGGGGGTCGAAGTTTTAGAGACAAGATTAAATCACCTGGCTTATGCAACAGAAATTGCCAGTGCGATGTTGCAACGACAACAAGCTAAGGCCATTTTATCCGCCCGTCAAACCATCGTTGAAGGCGCGGTGTCGATGACGCAAATGGCTCTGGAACAAATCGAAGCAGGACAGGATATCGCTTTTACCGATGATCGAAAGGTCCAATTGATCAACAATCTACTTGTATCAATCATTACTGATAAAGGCACGCAACCAGTGATCAATACTGGAAATAATAAAGAAAAATAGCTAAATGAGGAAAGCATCCGTCAGTGGAATGCTTTCTCCAATGAATATCGGTTTGAATCAATAAAAAAAGAATTTGGAGTGGCTCACACTTCCAGATTCTTTTTTTTATGGGACATATGACAATAATGAAAGAGTTTTGATAGTAAAAAGAAAGGAATTTTCACGGATACTTGACTATACTTAATTTATCAGAACAGGAAAGAAGGAGTCACAATGAAAAAATTATTGATTGGGTTGGGTGCATTTATCATCATCGTTTTTGGTGGATACCGTTTAGCTGATCATTTGATCATGGGTGGTGAAAGCTACTATGTTCAAATCACAACGGATGGTGAGAAACAGGTGGATCGCGCTGACGGTGGACAAGAAATCATCAGTTATCGTTATGAACTACCTGGTTTTAATAAAGAAGGTAAAGAAAAAACAATGGACTTCAATGGTTTTCAAGAGCGTCCATTAAGAAAAGATGCATTTTTGAAAGTGACTTGGAATAAAAATAAAGGCGTGACGTCTTATGAAGAAGTACAGGCAAAAGACATTCCATCAGCAGCACAAGAAAAATTAAGTAAAGGGACGGTCAATAATGGATAAAATCGTAGAAATCAAGAACGTAACAAAAGTTTACGGAAAAAGTAATGAGAAACAGACACAAGCATTGAATGGTATCAGTTTTAGTGTAGAAAAAGGCGAATTCATTGGTATCATGGGGGCTTCTGGATCCGGTAAATCAACCTTATTGAATATCTTATCAACATTAGATAAACCAACAAGTGGCACGATCCATATCAACCAAGCAGATGTCACGAAGTTGAAAGGGAATCAGTTAGCCGATTTTCGTGCAAAAGAAATCGGCTTTATTTTCCAAGATTTCAATCTTTTAGAGAACTTGACTGCACAAGAAAATATTGCAGTTCCGCTTTCTTTACAAGGCGTGAAACCAAAAGATATCAAGAAAAAAGTCAATGCGGTGGCTGAACGCTTATCAATCAGTCACATTTTAGACAGCTACCCCGCAAAAATCTCCGGTGGACAAAAACAACGGGTAGCAGCTGCGCGTGCATTGGTGACTCAACCAACGATTCTTCTAGGTGATGAACCGACAGGGGCACTGGATTCAAAAAGTGCGAAAGATCTTTTAGATACGATGGAGGAGCTAAACACGAAAGATAATGTCTCCATTTTATTGGTGACACATGATGCTTTTTCAGCAAGTTACTGTCAACGAATCTTATTTATTAAAGATGGCGTGATCCATCAGGAAGTTAAACGCGGAGAACAAAGCCGTTCAGACTTTTATCGTCAAATATTAACGATTCTAGGTAATCTAGAACAGTAAGGGGGAAACTGAACATGCTTTGGAAATTATCACTTACTGGGATCAAGAGTCGGTTAAGAGACTATATTGTTCTATTTTCAGGTTTAGTCATGGCTTCAGCCATCTTTTATATGTTCGAGTCAATGGCAAGCAACACCGATTTTTTGAACAATAATTCCACTTTAGCGATGACAGTCTTCATCTTTCGCTTTGGGTCGGTATTATTGGGGATCATCACGTTTGTTTACATTCTTTATGCCAACTCATTTTTGATGACGATGCGACAAAAAGATTATGCGATGTTTATGATGCTAGGAGCAAAAGGGCGAAAAATTGCCCAAATGATTTTCTCTGAGACCTTGATAGTAGGAACAGTCGCTACTTTAGTTGGTTCAGCGCTAGGTATTGGTTTAACAAGCGTCGTCCATCGACTATTAGTTGCCCAGTTAAATATTAAAATCACTCATTTTACACCGTTCAATATGAATGGATTATTGATTACTTTGTTGTTTTTCATCGTACTATTCTTATTAGCAGCGTTTGTCAATGCATTCTCGATTGTCAAAAAACCAATTTTGACTTTACTACGTGCGGATCAAACACCTGCGCAGATGAAACAACACAAATTCTTGTTTTTCCTTGAAGTAGTTTTAGGCATCATTTTTATTGGCGTCGGTTACTATATGATGGCAAATATCGGAACCTATCAGTTGATGGCAATCGCCGTCGCGTTAGTTACAATCGTTTTAGGAACGTACTTTATTTTCCATTCGGTCATCATTTTCTTCCTTAAACTATTGAAGAAAACAGAAAATCTTTCGATGAAAAAACTGAACAACTTTACGTTATCACAGTTAAGCTTCCGTATTCGTGAATACACGCAAATGCTTTCAATGGTTGCAATGTTACTCGCATTAGCTTTAGGTGCATTAACAGTCGGTCTAGGCTTTAAAAACCAGATCACTCAGTTGACGAATGAAGTATCGAATTATGATCTAGTATTGAATCAATCAGAATTGATCGATCAATCTAAAGTGGAGAAACTTTCACCAACGATCAACGCGGTCTATCAACAAAAAGAAGACGAAAAAACAGTGTACTATAACTATAGTGAGTTTGAACAAAATCCATTTTTGATCATGGAAAATCAAACACCTAACACTGGGGAAAGAAACGTCAAAACGAAAAAAGTAACCGCAGAAGAATTAGCGACAAACTCAAACTATCAAGATGAGTTGCGCTATTACGAATTGCCAGAACAACGAGAAAAAGAAATCAAATTACTGCCAGCAGAAGAATTTGCTCAATTAAATCTTCCACAAACCAGTATGCAACTGATCCAAGCAAAAGATTTCCATGAGAGTATTGAACAAATTGGTGATCTGGTAGCAGAAAACAATAAAAATAATGAATCATTAAAAGATGGAATGTTTAGTTTCACGCAAAAATATGATGCGTACCAAATGATCAACGGTATGTTCTCAGGCTTTGAATTCATGGGCTTCTTCTTAGGGATCGCCTTCTTGACAATGTTAGCAAGTTGCTTGATGTTCAAGATCCTCTCAGGTAGCAAGAGTGATGTCGTTCGTTATGAGATGCTCGGTAAGATCGGTGCTCGTCAAGCATTGTTAAAACAATCGATTCGTCGAGAAATCGGTATTCTCTTCTTAGCACCAGGGATTCTAGGAGCCATCCATGTATTATTTGGACTTCAAATGTTTACTGTTTTGATGGATGATCCATATCACAACTTATGGATACCATTTACAATATTCTTTGTTCTCTACTTTATCTACTATGTTGTAACTACTTGGCTGTATACAGGCATCGTTTTGAACAAAAAAGAATAAGTTTAGATTGATAAAGAGCGAGAAGATGGTTCGTAGAAAAACCTCCTTCTCGCTTTTTCTGTTGCCTTCGATAAAATTTGCTTGAAGCATGATCAAATAGAGAAAAGACCACTGGATACGATGGAAGGAGATCGGTTATGAGTGAACTGGTAGTTTTTTCAAAGACGGATAACTGCAACAAATCCCTAGAAAATAAAAAAATACACGCTTGCTTTTTGATCATCTTTATTCGAAGTTTGAATTTGATAAAGATTACTTAGAGAGTGAGATCAACACAATTTTAAAAAGTATTTACTCTGATCATGCCATATTACGGCGCTACCTCGTCGATTATCGTTACCTTGATCGAGAAAAAGACGGTTCGATCAAAAGGCAGTGAGAGAGACAGAATCAAATAAATAAAAACGCATCTCTTTAAAAGCCAAAGTGGCACGAAAGAGATGCGTTTTTTAGGAACTTTTATTTGTTTGTTTTTGCCAAGCATCATATTTCAACAAAAAATATTCGATCACGAAAAAAAGTGTTGAAGTTGTTTCAAAAGGTGTAAGGATATCTTCTTGATCTTGTACTTCTGGATTCAAGAAGAAAATCGTTTCATCACAAAGTTTTGAGACAGTTGAGTTCCTAAGTTTTGTGATACCAATTGTCTGGATATTTCGTTGCTTCAGTTGCTTTGCTAATTTGACGACTTCAGGAGACTCACCATTTAGCGTGATCAACAGGACTAAGTCTTCTGGCTGAATGATTTGGTAAAACTGCTTGTTGATGGAAACGGCACCGAAGTCATAGAGTATCAATCCGTTGTGTACGAAAAGCAATTTCATATAACTCGAAACTAGCGTTTGTATGTCACCTGATCCATAGATAAAAATCCGATTCGCATTTGCCATCATTGTACATAGATCGGTGAAATCTTTTTTCTTGAGATTTTCAATTGTTTGGATATGATTTTCCAAGATTTCTCCTTCAAGTTCAGATAGAGGAACATTTTCCTGTGTAAGTTCATTTTTTAGATGATATTTGAATTCTGAGAAACCATCAAATCCTAGTTTTTGGCAAAAACGCATGATTGTTGTGCGCGAAACGTTGCATTGTTTCGCCAGTTCGTTAATAGACATTGTTAAAGAATTTTTTTTGTGATTTGTGATATAGGACCAGATAAGAAAATCATTTTCAGTCAACCTTGACTGAAACGTCGTAATTCGGTCTTGTAACATCTCTTTTCATCATTGCCAAAAATCTATAAATCGTTAGAACTAACCATTAAACTTTTCAGAACCATGTTTCTACAACGCTTGTTTGGTCATTTGTAAATATGGATCTGACGAATAGTGGTTATTTTTTTGATGGATCGATTGAATGTTCGATTCTAATTTATAGATATTACAGGTTTTGACAAATCAGTTTCCCCCTTTTTCATTTGATATTTTTGAGAGAGTTCACGCTGTAATCGACGTAGACGTTTCTCAATCTTGTTTGTTTTAGTGGTATTTTCATAGACCTTGTAAGGTGATACAACTGCTAAAGCTTTGTTACCTAACTCAATAACCAATTCATTATTAGCCAATTTTTGGTTGGCAGACTGTCTTCAATCACCCTTTGGTTTACCTGGAGGATTTTCCAATTGCGTGTGTCCTTATTGTTCTCACCTCACTAATAAGATACGTCTTCATGTACCGTTTATTTGATTAACTACTACCAGACCTCTTGTTTTATTCGCGAAGATAGGATGTGACGATTCACAAATTTTGTGACAAAAACCTTTTTCCTGTGAGGAGTTTTTAAATCATCTTAAAGTGTTTCAGGAATCCATTTTAATAGTAAACTAAGAATCAGTAAAGCGCTTACTGAAAAATATGAAGGACTAAAAAACTATGATGAAAAAAATTCAAAGATTTGGTGGAGCAATGTTAGCACCTGTCATGCTATTTTCTTTTTTTGGTATCGTTATTGGTTTTTCTTTACTTCTTTCCAATCAAACGATCATGGGAGATATTGCTGCGCCTGATACACTCTGGTATAAGTTCTGGAATGTTGTAGCAGCCGGTGGCTGGACCCCATTTTTTCAATTACCGCTTTTATTTGTGGTCGGATTACCAATCAGTTTAGCTAAAAAATATACGGCTCGAGCAACGATGGAAGCATTAGTGATCTATATTGCTTTCAATTATTTCGTCAATGCAATTTTAACGTTATGGCCAAATTCTTTCGCCGTGGATCTATCTCAAGGAACAGCCGTTGGTTCTGGGTTAACATCGATTGCTGGAATCATTACTTTAGATACGGGCATGATCGGAGCATTGTTGATTTCAGGTATCGTGGTTTATTTGCATAATCGCTTTTATGAAAAAGAATTACCAGAGATGTTGACGATTTTTAGTGGTTCTGTTTTCGTTACGATGATCGCTTTTTTTGTCATGATTCCTCTAGCACTTTTGATGTGTGTCATATGGCCAATCATCCAAGAAGGAATGAGAAGCATGCAAGGATTTTTTATCCATTCGGGGAATTTTGGTGTATTCATCTATCAATTTTTACAGAAAATCCTTATTCCAACTGGCTTACATCATTTCGTGTACGCGCCATTTGCTTATGATAGTGCGGTAGTTGAAGGAGGGATGGCTGCTTATTGGGCATCCAATATTGGCGAATTCCAAACAAGTGCGCTTTCGCTTAAAGAACTTTATCCTTTTGGTGGTTTTTCTTTATCGGGCATGTCAAAAGTATTTGGAACTGCTGGCTTAAGCTTAGCCATTATTCAAGCCGCTCATCCAGAGAAAAAGAAGAAGGTCATCGCATTGATCGCCCCAGCTGCATTAACTGCGATTTTGACGGGAATCACCGAACCTATTGAGTTTACGTTCTTATTTGTTGCTCCAGCTTTATGGGGTGTCCATGCGCTATTAGATGCGTCCATTGCTACGGTTTCTTACGCTTTTGGCGTCGTTGGGGATTTTGGTGGTGGATTGATCAATTGGTTAGGACTAAATTGGTTGCCTCTTTGGAATTTTCATGGGTCAACCTACCTCACCCAAATCATGATCGGACTTACATTTACTGCGATCTGGTTCTTAGTATTTACCTTCATGATCAAAAAATTCAATTTAAAAACTCCAGGACGTGAAGAGGATGTATCAGAGATACAACTTTATTCAAAAGCTGATTACGAAAACAAAAAGAAGACACAACAAGATGAACAAGAGAAAAACCTACCTAAACATGCTAGACAAGCACAAGCCTATCTAGTGTTAGTAGGTGGAAAAGAGAATGTACTGGATGTGACGAATTGTGCCACACGGTTACGACTTACCGTGAAAGATACAAGTAAAGTAGCCAATCCTATTGATTTTCAGGAAGCTGGTGCCTCAGGACTTGTCAATCCTGGAAATGGGGGTATCCAAATCATTGTTGGGTTAACTGTACCAAGGGTGAGAGAATCATTTGAAGAATTGATCGCAAAATAAGAGGAGGATAATTATGAATAAGAAAAAAAGTTCAATCTTGATCGCAGTTGGAGGGAGTACATATACACCTTCATTAGTGATGATGTTAATAGAAGACCGAGAACGATTTCCAGTCAGAAAAATCAAATTTTATGATAATGATGAACAAAGGCAAGCAGTTATAGCAAAAGCATGCGCGATCATCCTCGCAGAACGAGCGCCAGAAATCGAATTTGATTATTCAACAGATCCCAAAGAGGCTTTTACAGATGTTGATATCGTCATGGCACAACTCAGAGTCGGAAAATATGCCATGAGGGAACAAGATGAAAAAATTCCATTTAAGCACAATGTTGTAGGTCAAGAAACATGCGGACCAGGGGGACTTGCTTATGGATTGCGCTCAATCGGACCAGTCTTAGAACTAGTCGACTATATGGAAAAGTATTCACCAGATGCTTGGTTATTGAATTATTCTAATCCAGCAGCAGTGGTCGCAGAAGCAACAAGAAGGTTTCGCCCCAATTCAAAAATCATCAATATTTGTGACATGCCCGTTTGTTTAGAAGATATCATGGCTCGAGTGATTGGGCTACGGGATCGAAAAGAGTTTGAAACGTCTTATTTTGGCCTGAATCACTTTGGGTGGTGGACAAGCATCAAAGACCATGACGGCAATGACTTACTACCAAAAATAAGCGCCCATGTAAAAAAATATGGCTATACAGAACAAACACAACAAGGCCAACACAAAGAAACAAGCTGGTTGGAAACCATGCTAGCAGCCAAAGAGTTACATGAAATTGAGCCGACCTTTTTATCCAATACGTATTTAAAATATTATTTGATGGCTGATGAAACGGTTGCTCATGCCGATAAACAGTATACAAGAGCGAATGAAATCATTGATGGACGGGAGAAAATCGTTTTTGAAGAATGCCAACGGATTATTAATAACCAAACAGCCAAAGACACGCTTTTTGTCTCTAATGAGCATGCCTCATTTATCACAGACCTAGCTTGTGCGTTGACATTCAATACGAAAGAGCGCATGATCCTGATCGTTGAGAATAATGGTGCCATCTCTAATTTCAATCACGATGCGATGGTCGAATTGCCTTGTATCGTAGGAAAAGACGGTTATGAAGTACTATCGATTGGTGAAATCCCTACTTTTCAAAAAGGTTTAATGGAACAGCAAATTGCATCTGAGAAGTTAGCAGTCGATGCTTGGGAACAAAAATCATATCAAAAATTATGGCAAGCCTTCATCATGAACAAAACGGTACCTAGTGCAAAAGTAGCGAAGGAGATCCTCGATGAAATGATCGAAGTCAATGCTCCTTATTGGCCGGAGCTTCACTAGGTATCACTTATAAAAATGAAAGGGGTCGGCTGGAGGAGATCCTTCAGCCGATCATTTTGAAAGTAGATATGGCAGTAAAGAACAAATTTCAACTCGTCTATTTGTTTCAGTATGCGTTGATGGCTATTTTGATGACGCAGATCGTACCGTTTTTGACCGAACAAGGCTATGATGCAGTCCAGAGAGGCTGGTTTTTGGCTTCTTACAGTGTGACCACGATGATCTTCCAAATCTTTATTGGCTATTATTCTGACCGAAGTAAGGAGATAAAAAAAGTTTCCATGGTAGTTTCTGTACTATTCGTATGCTTTGCGATCACTTTTTATTTGCTAGGAAAAGATATCTGGCTGATTCATCTGATCGTACTGGCTATTGCAGGAGGGCTATCCAATACAGGAGCAACCGTCCTAGATAATTGGGTGTTGTCAGAGTCAGAGATGCGAAACAACCTTGCGTCGATCAAAGCAATAGGTTCTTTAGGTTGGAGTGTGATGAGTGTATGTATTCCGGTATTCATTTTTAATAATAATTATCAGTGGCTGATCGTTCCTTTTCTCTTTTTTCTAATCAGTTATTTGTACATCGCAAAAACAGTGCCTCAAACACCTCACGATAAAAAGGAGCATAAAGAACAAAAAAACGAGGAATTTAATCTTTCAGATATGTATCAGCTGTGCAAGAATGGGGAGTTTTTATGTTATACGTTGCTATTTTTCCTTTTATATTTAACGATCGTCGCCAATAATACGATCGTGATTGACAAGTTACTCTTAATGGATAGTGGAAATACGTTCGTAGGATTAAAGTGGGCGATTCAAGCTTTCTGTGAAATCCCGGCGTATCTTCTATTGAATCATTCGGTGACAAAATGGAAAAATGAGCGATTGATTTTTCTTTCTGGTTTCTTTTTGGTCCTGCAATTTTTGATTTATGCAACTTCGCGAACGCCGTTAGTATTGCTTGCTGCCAGTTTCTTGCAGTTTTTCACTGTCCCAGCTTTTACTATCGGTAGTCGAATGATCATCAGTGAGATTACCCCTAAAAATATCTTTTCTTCAGGACAACTTCTGTCTATAAGTGTCTATATGGGGCTTTCTTCCTTCATTTCTCCCTTACTAGGCGGTGTCTTGGCACAACAGTTATCAGTGAACCATGCACTTTACTTTTTTAGTCTGCTACCGATCTTCGCTTTTATTTGTTATTACTTTTACAACATGTATCAAAGAAATAAATGAGAAATCTGAACAGAGGCGTACAAGAAAGGTGAGGGGATTCCTTACTTTTTTTGTATAATCAAATAAAGGAGAGGAATACTTATGGATAAAAAAGTGCAAGTCTCAGCTAAAATGACGTCCAAAAGTCAAATTACTGTCCCTAAGAGTGTGCGTTAAACATTAGGCTTGAAAGAGCATCAGAAAGTTATTTTTGAATTCACATCTGAAGGTGAAATTAAAGTGACTAGTGAAAAAACAATTCTAGCTTATGAAGACTTTTGGAAAAATGAGTTGGTTGTGATGGAAGAACATGCGAGTGATGATACAGAAATCATTGATTTTGGAGAGGATGTAGGCGAGGAGAAAATCGAATGGTAAAACAAGGGGATATTATTTTTATAGATTTGGTTCCACCAAAAGAGAACGAACTAGCAAAAAAATGACCGTGTGTCATCATTAGCAATGACAACTATAACAAGATTTTCAATGCCGTTTTAGTCATGCCAATCAGTAGTGCAACAAAATATTTACAGGAAAAATATCAACGCTCAAGTGCATTTCAAACAATTTCTGATACAGCGATGAATACAATCAAAGGAACGATATTATGTCAATATAGCCGAAGCATCGATTGATCTCAACGCAGTAATCTTCAAGTGGTTGATCAAATTGATCCTCAAACAAAAGAAAGGTTATCAGAAATTACCAAATCTTTTTTCTAACCAATAATGCAACTATCCAGCGCCTATTTAGGTGGGGTAAGATACATAAAAAGAACCAAAACTCAGAAGTATTCCATCCACTTCTGAGTTTTGGTTCTTTGATAGGGTGTCCATTTTTGTTATCTCAAAAATTGTTTCATCCGAAAGACACGATCAAGGTTCAAGCGACTAGCAAGTGGCTGATCGGTTTCTCTGACTGTAACAGAAAGTTTCTGTGGGATCTCTCTCACTGAAAAATGATGCCATAGGTCCCAGAAAGAAGCAAATCTTAATTCTGATAGATACAGAAGTGAAGGGTTTCTTTGATTGAACAACGAAATGGTCATTCTAGATGAAGTAGACGAAGAATTTCGCCAACGAGTAGGAACGACAAAGGAATCCATTCGCTCATTTGTTTCAGAATCCTGTGTTTCTTGTTCTTTTGGTTCGTCGTATTGCGTCAAGTCATACGCTTCAATGATCGCATTCAATTTTCTAGAATATTGTCGATCAGTTGCATAGCGCCCTTCTAGATATTTCGTTGCTTCTCGGTAATCTTTAGTCTCAGATTTCCATGTTGGTTTGTAAAAATCAGCATTATGAGATAAGCCGTTTTTGATCAAATCTGCGTAGTCTTCTAAGCTTTCTTTGTAAGAAGGATATTTACGAAATGCTGCACGAATTTGATAGTTTTGCCCAGCTGCTGTTTGTTCTAAGGTATTGAAGGAAATACTACTCCCTTTATAAGCGCCCTTGATCCCAAAAAGATTATAGTTAGGTGAACGAGAAAGCAAGCTGTTACCAGAACCACTTTCTAGGATAGCTTGTGCCATCATAACAGAAGCATAAATATTTTCTTCTTGTCCGATTTCTCGAGCATCTTCAGCGATTTTTGCAACAAACTGATCTGTTGTTTGGTTTTGTGCGAAATGGAATGAATCGTTGATTCCATCTAAAATCGGTGAGCTGGCTAATGAATTTGTCGCTCGTGGTAAACCAGCTATATTGACACGTAAGGCAAAGTCGGGTCTGTAATCCTTGATAGAAGTGATCCGCACATGGTCACCCGGCTGAGGGGCATGGATGTAATTCCCATTACCAATATAAATACCTACATGATGGGTAGTACCAGAAGCAGGGCCCCAAAAGACTAAATCGCCCGGTTGAGCATTCTCGACAGGGATTTGTGTACCAGCATATTGTTGTTCCCCTGTCCAACCTCCAATTGAATGGCCAGTTACTTTTTTATAGATGTAATAAGTCAAACCAGAACAATCGAAAGTCGTAGGACCTTTGGCACCCCAGACATATGGTTTTCCCAGCTGGCGATACGCTTCTTTTACAAGTGCTTGTTGGATGCTCGTTGTGTTTGCTGGTAAAATTGCTTCGATCGGTGTTTTTACAACAAAATCAGATGATTCTGAAGCTGGGTTTTCAATTCGATCGGGCGTCTGAGGCCGATTAGTGTTTGTTGTCTGGTTTGAAGATGAGCCATTATTGTTTGTTGATCCTGTAGAACCACTTGTATTCCCATTATTATTTGAAGAACTTGGTGGTCGTGAAGGATTTGTCGTATTGCCTGTAGTTGAATTTCCGTTGTTGTTGCCATTATTTCCCGAATTGCCAGTGTTGCCATTATTGCCACCATCCGGAATATCTGGAGTAACTGGCGTTGGCTCTGAGGAATCCGTCGTTTCTTCTTCTGGAGAGGTTGGTTCAGAAGGGGAAGTTGACGACTCAAACTTTGCGGAGATCGTTAAATCAGTCACGCCGACTGTAAAAATTTGTTTAGTATAGTCGATTTCTTGCGCACCTTCGATTTTGACAGAAACTAATTGTTCATTCGTTTCAGGTGTGATCATATATGTAACTTTGGTTCCTTCTTTTAAATCTTTGATTTTGCCAGACTTAGAAATCTCTAGGAAATCTTCTTCTGTGTACTCTCTTGTTTTGATCTCAGATTCTTCTTTCTCTTCATCAACGATCTTCAATTTGATTTTTTCACGTAAATTCCGAGCAATCGATAGCGTCCGAGTGGCTGTTTCAGTAGATTCTTCTGTGGATTCCTCCGTGTTGTCTGAAGAATCAGGCGAAGAACTTGATAAGGTTGAATCATTTGTACTTGAATCGGTCGTAAACGACGGACTCTCTGCAACGATCGTGCTTTCGGATGTCTGTGTTTGCCTGATTGTAGCAAACGCAGGCTGTGTAGATAACAAAGTTGGAGCAATCAGCCAAGATGCTGCAAATAGGCGTATTGCTGTTTTTTTCTTCATAACGAAATACTCCTTTTCTTTTTCCACAGTTGTACTAATAAAGTTACATCTGTTCTGTCAGTTGCTTGATTTCGTGAATACATTCAATCAAGATTCACGAATAAAAAACAAATAAACATTGGACAAAAGCATTAAGTAGCCATTTATTTCGTTTGAACATTCATTGGTTGATGTACCCTATTTCATTTGTGGGGGCACAAATTTTGGGGGAAATGAGTACACTTACTATAAGTTTACCAAAGATTTATAAATTCTTCAAAACATTTCGTTAAATAACGAACGTAAAAAAAAGGCCTAACTGATGGCTTTTCATGTAAGAAATAAAAATATAAAATAACGTATTATTTTAAAAACCAATGATAACAGGTTCAGTCATCATTGGTTCGCAACAAATATTCGTCTTATTGATGGTCAGAGGGATCGATCGATTGAGTCGAGGTACGTTGGATCAACTCTACGGGCAATAAAAGTTCTTCCCATGATTTATCAGGGTGTTGGATGCGTTCTAAGAGTAAACGCGCAGTTGCTTTACCTAAATCTAAAATAGGTTGAGCAATGGTCGTTAATTTAGGCTTCATGTATTCACACATATCAATATTATCATAGCCGATGATGCTATAATCTTCGGGAATGATTTTATCATGCTCCGCTAATCCGCGATATACACCAAAAGCTAGTTCGTCATTTAATGCGAAGATCGCTGTAGTAGCAGAAGAAAGTAAATCAGGGACGATTTCATAGCCCCCTTTTTTTGAAAAGTGAGTAGGGAACCAATGAATCTGTTTCTCAGAATGATCCACATGTTTACACGCTGCTAAGAAACCATCTATCCGATTTTGGACATTTTGCGGTGTCTGTTGTGGATAGACTAAAGCAATTTCCTGATGCCCTAAACCTAGTAGATGCTCACCGGCTAAGTACCCACCTTGATAATCATCTGTTAAGACCGCATCACTAGAACCTTCTGCTTTTTTCTGATCTAATACGATAAATGGCTTTCCTTGTTTCTTCAAAGAAACTTGGAGGGCTTTCGTTGAGACAGCCGAAGAGGCAATAATAAACCCGTCGACACCACGTTGCGTCAACTCAAGTAAATAATCCGTTTCTTTTTGATGATCAAAATCTGCATTGCATAGAATCGTGACAAAATTTTGTTGGTAAAGATAGTCTTCTATCCCTTGCATCAATGTATTGAAAAAAGGGTTGGTGATATCAGGGACAAGGACACCGATTGTTTTTGTTTTCTTTGTGATCATTTGACGTGCAATGTAATCAGGTTGGTAACCTAATTCGTCTCTTGCTCTTACTACTTTTTTGACCGTATCTGGATGGAATTTTGCTTCATTGCCATTCAAGATCAGTGAGACAGTTGCGATGGATACGCCTGAATGTTTCGCAACGTCTTTGATCGTCACTTTTTTCTTTGCCATTGCTATACTCCTATCTCTTTCTTAGTGTCATTTTCCCATGAATACGTAAAGAAGTAAATGATGATTCTATGATATTATTCACCTTGCACACCCTAGAAGCGAATAAACGGTGTTCCAGAAGTAAAACTTCAATAATAAGCCAAAAAAATCAAAAAATGAAAAAGCCATTTTAGCTTTTCCTCTCTTATTACTCAGTGCTAATCGCTTCTCTCACAACCTCTTGTAAACGGTGCTCAAAGCACAACACTTCGGACATAAGACAAAAAATAAAAAATGAAAGAACCATTTTATATTTTTCTTTCTTATGCCTCAGTGCTGAACGCGCCTTTCACGACCTCTCTTGTAAACGGTGTTCAAGGCGCAACATTTCGGACATAAGACAAAAAATAAAAAATGAAAGAACCATTTTATATTTTTCTTTCTTATGCCTCAGTGCTGAACGCGCCTTTCACGACCTCTTTTGAAAAGGTTTTTTTCACAACCTTTCATTTCAGTGTTAAAATAGAAGAGATTTACCAAATAGACAAATAAACGGGAGAATGAAGGTGGAAGTTTTATGAAATATGTAGAAGTAAAAAATGAATTTAAGCGTTACCAGATGGGCGAAACAACGATTACAGCGAATGACGATATTTCATTCTCCATTGAAAAAGGAGAATTAGTGATCATCCTTGGCCCTAGTGGAGCAGGGAAATCAACGGTATTGAATATTTTAGGTGGGATGGATACACCGGATGAGGGACAGATCATTATTGATGAAACAGATATTGCTCAATTCAATGACAAACAATTAACGGCTTATCGCCGGACAGATGTTGGCTTTGTTTTTCAATTTTATAATCTTGTTCCTAACTTAACCGCAAAAGAAAATGTTGAATTGGCAACAGAAGTTTCGCCAAATGCGTTAGATCCTGTAGAAGTTTTGACACAAGTTGGTCTTGCGCACCGGTTGAATAATTTCCCATCACAATTATCAGGGGGCGAACAACAACGTGTGTCGATTGCACGAGCGCTTGCGAAAAACCCAAAATTATTACTTTGTGATGAACCAACTGGCGCATTGGATTTTGAAACAGGAAAACAAGTATTGAAATTGTTGCAAAATGCTAGCCGTGAACATGGCAACACCGTTTTGATCATTACACATAACTCGGCTTTAGCGCCAATCGCTGATCGAGTGATCCATATCAACGATGCAAAAGTCCGTGCAGTCGAATTAAATGAACAGCCTTCATCTATCGATGAACTTGTTTGGTAAGGAGGTTTGCCATGAAAAATAGAACTTACCTCAAAGCAGGATTTCGTGAAATACGCCAATCAAAAGGACGCTTTATCGCGATCATTTTGATCATTTTACTCGGCACGCTCCTATATGTAGGCGTCAAGACAGCGGGTCCTGTGATGCAAAAAACGATGGATGAATATGTCAGGGCAGGTAAACTCTCTGATCTACAGATCGTTTCGACAGCAGGATTGACGAAAGAAGATGTTGCAGAAGCAGAGAAACTCTCAGATGTAACCGTTGAAACGGGTAAACAGCTATATTACGCGAATGCCAATAAAAATGAAGTTGTCCAAGTGTTCTCCTATGCACCTGATATGAAACAAAATCAGTTGACGGTGATCGACGGTCGCTTGCCGCAATCGGATGATGAACTTGTACTAGATGAGAAGGCAAAAAATCAAGGTTACAGCATCGGTGACACTTATACGATTGAATCAGATGACTTGAAAGAGACGGCGTACAAGATTACAGGATTTGTTCGTTCCCCGTTATTCATCAATAATTTAGAACGAGGGTTTGCAAATGTAGGGAATGGGAGTATTGATTACTTTGCCTATGTTCCCCAAGATAATTTTAAAACAGATATCCAATCCGTTTTATATCTTGACTTTGCAAATGTCGACGATTTAAATACGTACAGTGAAGAATACCAAGAAGAGATGGAAAAAAACATCGAAAAGCTGGAAGCGTTGTTTGAAGAGCGACCGCAGCAACGTTTAGAACAGTTGAAGCAAGAGGGCAAGGATGCTTTAGCCCCTGCAAAACAAGAAATCACAGACGGAAAATCACAAGTGGCTGATGCGAAAAGTCAATTAGAGGCAGCGAGAACACAGATTGATCAACAACGTCAAGTCTTGGAGCAGTTACCTGAACCGCAGCGAACACCGGCATTGAGTGCTTTAGCGGAACAAGAAAGTCAATTATCAGAACAAGAAGCACAATTGACAACAAAAGAAGCGGAGCTAACAGAGGCCGAAGCGTCTATTGCGGAGAATGAAGAAAAAATCAATGAATTAGCCAAGCCAACTTATCTTTTCCAAGAGCGATCGGAAAATGTCGGCTTTCAGGAATTTGGCGATCTAGCTGAACGCATCGCAGCCATCGCAAATGTCTTTCCAGTCTTTTTCTTCTTTATTGCAGCATTGATCACTTTTACAACGATGACACGGATGGTAGAAGAAAACAGACGAGAAATCGGTACATTGAAAGCTTTAGGATACAGTAAATTGGAGATTGCCAAAAAATATGCCATTTATGCTTGTCTCGCTTCAGGTATCGGAATCATTTTAGGAACGATATTAGGAACCAATCTTTTGCCTCGGATCATTTTCGAGCTTTCAAACGAACGTTATGATATTGGCAGTGCGGTGATTTTCTATGATTGGCCGCCAATCATCCAAGCAGCTATTGCGTTCTTCATTGCTGCTTTTGGTGCAGCGATGTTAGTTTTATTCAAAGATCTACGCGAACGACCAGCTGCTTTGTTACAGCCTAAAGCACCGAAACCAGGGAAAAGAATTCTTTTAGAATACATTACTCCTCTTTGGTCACGTTTAAGCTTCAACCAAAAAATCAGTTATCGTAATCTTTTCCGTTATAAATCACGGATGTTCATGGCAATCATCGGAATTGCTGGTTGTGCAGGATTGATGGTTGCAGGAGTTGGACTAAAGGATTCGCTTAGCTCGGTTTCTGCCAAACAGTTTGGACCAATCATTGATTATCAAGCGATCGTAACGACCAATCAAACTGATGAAACGAGTCAAAAAGAAATCAATGACGCAATGGATGATCAAGCGAAGATCACTGATCGTTTAGCCGTTGATTCGCAAACGATTGAACTACGTAAAAAAGGTCAAGCATCACAAAGTTTGACATTGATGGTACCAGAAAATGAACAAGCATTAGAAACATTTATCCATTTGAAAACAACGGACGATCAATCGGTAGAACTACCAGATAATGGGCTTGCGATTACACGCAAAGCGGCCGAATTATTCGATTTATCCGTCGGTGATACGGTAGAAATGTATGATGACGATCAACAAAAATTACATGGAACGGTGGCAGTCATTTTGCAAAATTATTTGGGTAATTTTGTCTATATGAGTCCAACGTATTATGAAGAGATTTCTGGACAGCCAATGACAACCAATGCGTATCTACTCAAAACAGAAAAGATGTCGAAAGAAGAAGAGGATACGCTCTCAGAAGAATTATTGAAAACGGGGGCGGTCACTAATACCTCATTTATTTCGACACAGATCAAGAACCAAGAAGAATCTCTTTCAAATTTAGATGCAGTGGTCATCATTTTCGTCGTTCTATCTGGTTTATTGGCGTTTATCGTTTTATACAATTTAACGAATATCAATATCTCTGAACGAGTACGAGAACTTTCTACGATCAAAGTATTAGGCTTTTTTGATAAAGAAGTCACGATGTACATCGTTCGAGAAAATATCATTTTTACTTTATTAGGGATTTTTGGAGGATTTGGGATTGGTTATGTGCTGACCGACTTTATTTTACGCCAAGCTTCAATGGAATCAGTGATTTTCCCGTTAGTTATTACCTGGGTTGCTTATACACTATCCGCTGCTTTGACGATTCTATTCACGGTGATCGTGATGATCGTCACTCATTTCAAATTGAAGCATATTGATATGATCGATGCATTGAAATCAAATGAATAACGAGTGGGAGGACTAAGATGAGTATTACTGTGAATATCCTATATAGCGGTAAAGAAGGCAATGCAAAGGCATTTGCCCAAGAAATGACAGAGCGAGGAATCGTCGAACGCATTCGTGCGCAAGAAGGAAATGAGCGTTATGAGTATTTTATTCCTTTAGAAGATGATGAATCGATCTTATTGGTGGATCGTTGGACCAATCAAGAAGCAATCGATCGTCACCACAAATCAGAGATGATGATGGAGATTGCTGAATTACGAAAACAATATCAGTTGAAGATGAAGGTCCAACGTTTCATCGATGAACCAACAGAATAGATCAATCGATAGTTCTGATCCGTTTATTGCTTATTCTTGAAAAAGAAGATAGCAATAAACGGTTTTTTTGTTGAAAGATAGGGGAAAATAGATAAGGAGAAAAGCCTCGGCGTAAAGCCAAAAAAGGATAAACGGTAAATTTCCCCGTTTATCCCCCGTTTATTCCTAGGACTATTCAGTTGGATGAGTTGACTTAGATGTATCAGTAGTGTTCTTAAAGCGAATAAAGCTACGGATCATCTCCCGGATGATCGTATACGTCGGCAACACGAGGATCATTCCTAATAAGCCAAACAAGTTCCCAGCGACAAGTAAAAGAAAAACAGTCGCAATCGGATGAATATGAATCATCTTATTCATCACTAGAGGAGACACCAAGTAAGATTCCCCAAATTGAATCAAGGTGATGAAAGCCACTAAGAGTAAGGCTGTTTTAATGTCTTGACTCAATGCGTACAGTAAAGCCGGCGCAGCACCAATAAACGGACCAAAATAAGGAATGATATCCATCAATCCACAAATCAAGGCAAGTAATAACGCATTTGGCAAGCCTAATACTTTAAAAACCAGATAACTCCCTACACCTACATACGTACAGACTAAAAGCTTGCCACTAATATAGGTCGAAGCAGCTAAATGGAAATCATGGCACCAATCTCTGACTAACTGATGGAATTTCTTAGGCGTGTAGCGTGTCAAGATAGCTGGAATCCTGTCGCCATCTTTGAACATATAAATCAGTAAGAGCGGAATCGTAAAGAGAATGATCGCAGAGCGCGAAACGATTTCGAATACATTGACTAAACTTGAAGTGGCACCTGAAACAAATTGTAAAACAAAACGTGTCAATTGGTTCAATTCCAGTGTATCAATGAATGGGAGCAAGCGTTCTTCTAATAAGGAACCATCTAGATTCTCTGCCAAAACATAAAGAATTTGAGGAACCTGACCGATAAATTTACTGATTTCCAAAATGATGATCGGTAAAATCACTTGTACGGTCAAATACACAGTTAACAAAATCAGTAGCATCATCAGTGTGACCGCAAGCGTTCTTGATTTTATATATTTGAGGAGTTGATTGTATATTGGAAGAAAAATATAAAAAACGAAAACTGAAATCAAGATTGGCAAGAAGATACTTGCCATGATCGCTTCGAGTGGCCTGAAAATAAAAGTGATCTTAGAAAAAATAAAAATAGTGATTCCTGTCAAGCTAAGTAAAACAAGTGTTGCAAATAATTTGGAACGTTTTAAAAAAGTCATAGTAGAGATCCTCCGCTTTTTGGCTTTTTATCGTTTAGGGTATGTATGAAAAAAGCATGTTACTTGAAGACTGTTCAATCGATTTTAGATGCTACAAGCTGATTTATATCACGACCCTATACTTAAATATAACATAACTAAAAGAATTTATTTTCTTGAAAAAGGAATTTGTAAAAAAATAAATAGTTCAATGAATTGAGTGGCGGCGTGAATGGTCGATTTAAGAGAAAATATTTACTGAGAAAATGAAGGCACACATTTCCTAGCGTCATTGATTTACAAACGCTTACGTTTCATATATAATTGGATTATCAACTTGTATATATAAGTTAAAAACAGCTGGAGGTACAGGCTTATGGCGTTTACAGAAAAAGTGATTTATCAGATTTATCCCAAGTCATATCGTGACACGAATGGTGATGGGATTGGTGATTTACCAGGAGTCAAAGAAAAATTGCCTTATTTAAATGAATTGGGCATTGATATGATTTGGTTGAACCCCTTTTACCTAAGCCCGCAAAAAGACAATGGGTATGATATCTCTGATTATCAAGCAATCGATCCATTATTCGGTACGATGGCTGATTTTGAAGAGCTAGTCGCTGAAGCAAAAAAATATCAGATCGACATCATGCTAGATATGGTATTGAACCATGTCTCTATTGAACATGAATGGTTCCAAAAAGCATTAGCTGGAGACAAGTATTATCAAGATTTCTTTATTTTAAGAGATGAACCAACAGATTGGGTATCAAAATTCGGTGGGAACGCCTGGGCGCCATTCGGCGAAACAGGGAAATACTATTTGCATTTGTATGATAAAACGCAAGCCGATTTGAATTGGCGTAATGAAGCAGTCCAACAAGAATTATTCAAAGTTGTTCGTTTTTGGATGGATAAAGGGGTCAAAGGGTTCCGTTTTGATGTAATCAACGTGATCGGAAAAGACGAGGAACTAAAAAACAACGCGGAAAATGAAGGGAAAGCCGAGTACACAGATAAACCAATTACTCATACGTATTTACAACGCTTAAATAAAGAAACGTTTGGCCAAGACCCTGAAATCATAACGGTAGGGGAAATGAGTTCAACGACTATCGAAAACTGTCTTTTATATACGTCACCTGAACGAAATGAATTGTCAATGGTATTTAATTTCCACCATTTGAAAGTCGATTATGAAAATGGCAATAAATGGACAACTCCACCATTTGATTTTGAAGAGTTAAAGCGTTTGTTCCATACTTGGGGAGAAGAAATGAGCGCAGGAAATGGCTGGAATGCACTATTTTTGAATAACCATGACCAACCACGTGCCTTAAATCGCTTTGTCGATGTTGAACAGTACCGCAAACAAGGAGCAGAGATGTTGGCCACGATGATCCATTTAAATCGAGGCACTCCGTATATCTATATGGGGGAAGAAATTGGCATGATCGATCCTGACTTCGATTCGATTTCTGACTATCGGGACATTGAAAGCTTAAATGCATATAAACTTTTACAAGAACAAGGATTCACACCAGAAGAAGCCTTTCGACGAATTAAAGCAAAGTCACGAGATAACTCACGCACACCGATGCAGTGGACGGACGAACCACAAGCTGGCTTCACATCAGGGACACCTTGGTTACCTTTAGCATCGAAGCACGAAACAATCAATGTAGCAACTGAGCAAAAGCAAGAACAGTCGATTTTTGCCTATTATCAAAAGCTGATCCAACTAAGAAAAACATATCCAGTGATTGCTAATGGTGATTACAAAGCCTTTGTACCTGAGCATCCACAAGTCTATGGCTATCTTAGACAAACCGATGATCAAAAATTATTAGTTCTGACCAATTTTTACGGGAACGAAACGTCGGTGGAATTACCGGAAGAATTTGTAGGTGCGGAAGTATTGATCAGTAACTACCCAACGACAGTTGAAAAAGAAATGAAGTTACAGCCTTATCAAGCAGTCGCACTATTAGTCCAAGAAAAGTAGAGACTGTGACAAACGAATAGTTTTAAAAATAAGCAGCAAAAGCATGAATAGCTTTTGCTGCTTATTTATGGAGGAGTTGCATCTCTCTGAAATGTTGCTCTTTGAATACCGTATAGTTTTTTAAAGGATAGGAGTGGACGAATGTCTTACTCCTATCCTTTTTTAGTTACTTAAAGTAATCCTTCTCTGAAAAATCAGCTTTTTGATAAACCCCTTGATCCCCATAAAACTTGTTATAACGCTGTTTGAATTTTCTAAAGAGAAAAACAACGAGTAGTTTGATCAGCGTATAGATCGGGATACCAAAAATGACACCCATGATTCCTAGAAGATCTCCCATGACTAATAAGACAATCAAAATCGTGATGGGGTGGATCTGTAACCGATCACCCATCACACGAGGGACCACAAGATCTCCGTGAAGCAACTGGACAACGAACCAGACGATCACAAATTTTACAGCCATGAACGTCGAATCTTGAAAAGCAATGAACAGTCCAGGAAAGAAAGCGATGAATGGACCAATATAAGGAATAATACATAATAAACCAGCAGCGATAGCCAGAATACTTGCAAATTCTAAGCCAATCAATAAGAAAGTTACCCAGTAAACGGCACCTAGAATGAAAGAAGCGATAATTTGTCCTTTTAAGAAAGCACCTAATTGTTGGTTCGCAATTTTAGTCAATGTCCGAAAATCTGTGCGAAATTTTGGTGGAACGATACCTAAGACCGATTGATAAAAATTGTGCGGATCTTTTAAAAGGAAAAAGGCAATGATTGGACCAGTAAATAAAGTGATAAAGGTCGTTGTGACCGCTGAGAATAGATTTCCTAGACTTTCAGCACCGCTCTCCCAATAGTTACTGATAAATGAAGTAAAGTTATCGGTGAAATCATCAATCGATGCAAAGAATTGATTGAACGAATCAGAAAATGGTGTCTGTACTAAAAAGTCCTTCAACGTTTGTTGAAAATCTTGGAATAGGTCAGGCAGTTGTTGAATCAAAGTGGTTGCTTGTTGTTCTAAAAATGGAAATAGCCAGACACCTCCTAAGCCAATCAGCAATAAAATAATGACAAATACTAAAATGACTGACAGATTACGTGAGAGTTTCTTGCTGAGACGTTTGATCAAAGGTTCTAATAAATAATATAAGACCAAAGCAAAAAGGACTGGTGGTAAAGTCGTGATGAAAATGACAACCAGTGGTTTGAATATAAAAGCAATCTTTTGGAAAAAGTAAATGACCAACGCGATCATCACAAGTAATCCTAGAACGTAATACGAAGTTTTCCCTCCTAAAAAACGAATCAGTCGGGAAGATTCTTTCGGTTTTTTTTCCACGATAGTTCTCCTTTCTCTTGAAATAAGTAGTTGGATTTTTGGCTTATGCCGTTCTCATTGATCAGCTACTGAAACCGAATGAATACTTTTTCAATAGCTAGCCAGACCATGAAAAATATAAAGAGCTATTTTCTCAAGTTCTGCCTTACTACTTGGAGCTGAACGTCTTTCTCACAACCTGATAAACGGTGTTCAAGAATCTGCCCTTCAACATTAAGCTGAAAAAATATGGAAAGCTATTTTCTGATTTTTCATCTTACTGCTCAGGTCAGAGCGCTTCTTTCACAACCTATGATAAACGGTGTTCAAGAAGCAACACTTCAATAATAAGCCAAGAAAATCCAAAATGAAAAAGCCATTTTTGATTTTCCTGTCTTATTACTCAGTGCTGACCGCTTCTTTCACAAGCTTGTCCTACTCCAAGTTATTATAATCTGAAACGGGTATAAAAAGAAAATGATACAGTTGAAAAATCAATCGAATTTCGATAATAAAATAAATTTAGTAATAATGCTTGACGGTTGGTTTGATTCTATGCTAAATTAATTCCTGTTGCTAAAACGTAACTATTACGATTTGCGTTTATTAATCGTAATCAAATAGAGAAAGAAGATGAGAAGGAGCGAATAAAATGAAACGTTGGATCAAGGTGGTAGGAGGATTACTGTTGACAGGGGTCCTTGCAAGTTGTGGCACAGGAGATACTGCAACAAATACAAATGCACAAAATGATGAAAACTTGAATGTAATGACGACATTTTATCCAATGTACGAATTTACGAAGCAAGTAGTTGGTGAGGAGGGAAATGTTGAATTATTGATTCCAGCTGGAACAGATTCACATGACTATGAACCTTCTGCAAGAGATATGGCAAAAATCCAAAATGCTGATGTTTTTGTTTATAATGATGAAAATATGGAAACTTGGGTTCC
Source organism: Enterococcus sp. DIV0806c (assembly GCF_051710905.1). NCBI lineage: Bacteria > Bacillati > Bacillota > Bacilli > Lactobacillales > Enterococcaceae > Enterococcus > Enterococcus sp. DIV0806c. Next base: position 517,607 of record NZ_JBIOLO010000001.1, read on the forward strand.
AGCAATTGAACATACTTTAAAAGAGGGCGATGTACTTCCAATCAAAGCAACCGAAGGAATGTTGTTATTGCCTGGGGATGGGCATTGCCATCACCACGATCATGATGATGAAGACCACGATCATGAAGACCATGATCACGATGATCATGCGGATGACCACGACCATGATCACGATCACGGAGACCACGGTCATTCTCATGAATTAGATCCACATGTTTGGTTAGCTCCTAATCTAGCGATGAAGCAAGTAGAAACGATTCGTGACCAATTGATTGAGGCATATCCTGAAAAAGAAGAAGCATTCACTGAAAATGCTGCCTCTTATTTAGAAGAATTAGAAACGCTACACAACACTTTTAAAGAAACCTTAGGTCAAGCAAAACAAAAATCATTTGTGACCCAACACGCTGCGTTCAATTATTTAGCTCTAGAATACGGTCTTAATCAAGTACCAATTGCCGGTCTATCTTCAAGTGAAGAACCATCTGCTGCAAGAATTGCCGAGTTAAAAGAATTTGTGGAAGACCATGGGATTGAATATATCTATTTTGAAGAAAATGCCAAAGATAGTATTGCTCGTACGTTAGCCACTGAAGCTGGGGTATCACTAGCAGTATTGAATCCTTTAGAGGGATTGACAAAAGAACAAATGGATAACGGCGAAACGTACATTTCAATCATGGAAGCAAACTTAAAAGCGCTCCAAAAAACAACGGATACTGAAAATCCATTAGAAGAAACACTGAAACCTGAAAAAGAAAAAACAGTTTATAATGGTTATTTTGAAGATTCAGAAGTCCAAGACCGTCCATTGTCGGATTGGTATGGTATCTGGCAAACTGTCGATACGTATATGACAGATGGAACATTCGATCAAGTATTTGAATATAAAGCCAAAACAAATCCAGATATGACAGCTGAAGAATATCGTGAATATTATGAAATAGGCTACAAAACAGATGTCGAAAAAATTGAGATCAAAGATAATATGATGATCTTTACTTTCAAGGACGGCGAAGTTAAAGAATCGAAATACCGTTATGCTGGTAAAGAAATCTTGAACTATTCAGCAGGTAATCGCGGTGTCCGTTTCTTATTCGAAGCAGAAGATCCTGATTCTGGTGCATTCAAGTATGTACAATTTAGTGACCACTCGATTGCGCCTACCAAATCGGACCATTTCCATATCTATTTAGGAAATGATAGCCAAGAAGCTTTACTAGAAGAAATGGACAATTGGCCAACTTTCTATCCTGAAGAAATGACTGGAAAAGAAATCGCACAAGAAATGATCGCGCATTAAACGATACTAAAAACGAAGAATGAATGGAAAAGAGGTTTTACGACTTTTTCATTCATTCTTCGTTTCTTTATTAAAAAGAATTTATTTATTTTATTGTCTTTCAAGAAATCAACTTCTTTAGCCCACGAATCGAAACAGGGATCACTTCCCCATTGGATAGAGTCACTTCTCGTGTTTTCTTATTGATTGTTTGGACATTTTGGGTATTGATGACATAAGATTTGTGACAGCGGATAAAGTGTTGGCTTTTCTTTTCGATATCTTTTATCTTTTCGTAAAACTGCATCTGGGCATGTGTCAAATGGACCTCAAGTTTATGAGGAGTACCTTGAGCAGTAGAAAAGTATTGGATATCTCGAATAGGTAAAAATTTGATTTCATCATTGAATTCAATTCTAAAAATATCCTTTTGTAATGGCGCAGTTTGGAAATCTTCGAATATTTTACTTAAGATACGTTCAACATTTTCTTTAAGATCAAAAATATCTTCTTTGATGATATAATCAGTCGGCTCAATGTTGCTTTTCAAAATCGTCATGGAAAGATCGGTGTGTGAAGTCACATAAATGATTTTTCCAAGCGAATCCAAGTCACGTACTCGTTTTCCAATGGCAATGCCATCTAATTCACTGTCTTTCAGTTCGATATCCAAAAAATAAATACCAAAAGAAGACGTACGTATCCTTGCTGCATTGAGGAGTTCAATAGGATCAGAAGTTGCAATATGGACATAACTATCCAAATTTTCAATCATGATCCGATTCTTGATTACTGTAGAGATGACTTCCAGTTGTTTTGGATCGTCTTCACAAATGTAAATGGGAATCATAAAATTACTCCTTTAATTGTATATGGATTGTTTGTGAAAATCGCTGATTCTCAATCGATGTTTCAAGAAAAAGATAAGGATTCGTTTTTGTTAACTCATCAAGAATAAATAAACCTAATCCTTCATTTTTGGGATTTGTTTTCGTCGAGAAGCCTTTTTGTTTTAACTTACTCAATGGAAACGTATTCGTAGTAGTGTTGATGACACGTATCATCAACGACTGTTTTTTCTTGATGATCAGCACTTCGATTTTTTTCTTTTTGGTTACTGTTGCACCTTCGATTGCATTATCAAGAATAATACCAAGCATTCTTACCAAATTGATCGTATATTTTTTACCAATGACGATTTCATCTGGAACGGTCAATTGGACAGAGATACCTTTTTCTTGTGCCATCATTAATTTTAAAGAGAATAGACTTCTTATTTCAGGTACCTTCATTTTGTCTAGTAAGCTAAGGTTTGCTGGGAAGAGATTCATCATTTCACGTGTAGGTAAAATCGTTTGGTTGTAATATTTTTGTAAGCCCTCAAGATCGCCTTCAGAAATATAACTATTCAAAGAAAACAACAGATTTTGATAATCGTGTTTAAATTCTCTAAGCTCTTGATAATTTTTTTCTAGATCTCTAATGTAATCTTGCTGTAATTGGATGCGTTGTTCCAATAATTGATCTGCCATCTTTTTATTTGATATTTTCCAATAGTAAATCAAGATAATTAGGCCGACACACAGATAAAGGATAAAAAAGCTCGTATTTAATGCTAGTACTTTTGGCGTTTCACCAGAAAATCGTGTATAAAAAATAATGATATAGTAGGTAAGTAAAACCAATGAACCGATTGTACCAATCATTCGACGGTCAACACTAGCGGACCAATTATCTAAAAACTTTTTGAATCCATACGCAAATAATAAAGATAAAATCGCTGATACAGTTATATGGAAATATTGTAATGCATCTCCAGGTTCAATGACAGCAGATTCCAATACTAAAAAATCCGCAACGCTCGTCAAATGATCGCCTAAAATGGAAGCTAATAATCCCAAAGGTAATGCGTAGATCATATGTTGGCGCGAGGATGAAAAGAAAAAGAAAAGTAGACTCAACATGGCAATTGCGACAAGTGCAGAAAAAATACCTAAAATCGGGTAAAGTATTCCCAACAGGGCTGCTGCCAAGAGACTAAACGTAGAAAATAGGTATTTATTTTTAATTTGGGAATTGATGATTAAGATAGAACTTGTGTAAATCAGATATTGCAAGGCTATGGACCACAAAAACATAAAGCACAGCTCCCATTGCGTTTTCCCAAATTATAGCATATTTATAATATTATTTTTTTAATTTTTCAGGTATTTTAAATTCTGAGCTCATACCGAAGCAGCAGCCAGATACAAAGAAATCAGAAAGGTTAGTTAATTGTTTAACGATTGTTTTTTTCATAAAAAATTCCTCCAATATTCATCATGTAATTTGTAACTGGAAGCAACGTAGCTATTTCTAAAATAATCCCAAGTAGTAAATAGGTAGAAAAGTAAGAAGCAGAGAAAAATAATGTGAGTACTGCAAATAAAAGATACATGAAAATTGCTTTTTTTAGTAGGGGTGGGCGTTTCTCTGGTGCAATCGGGTTAAGGGCTGTGCCTCTTGATCCATAGCGAAGCAAAAGGAAAAAACAAACAATTAACAAAAGGACCATCATAGGGAAAGAGAAAGTCAATTGATAATGTTTCATTACTAAGGGAACCCCCCACAAATAAAGCAAAGTCCAAAGTAAGCAAACAAATTCAGAATCGGAATGGAGACCGTAAGCATATCTGCGAATACAGATATATGAAAGGAAAGTCATTCCTGTTTCCGCCCACGTGCCTGTCAATAAAGAAAATACAAAAACGACAGCAAGTTTTCCAAGATTGTTCAGTAAAACTTCCAAAGCAAACTTGACTTGGATGTAAGTCATATCTTCTTCATCTTGTTTTCCGTTGAATAATATTGCCAATATTCGATTTACCACTTTATTTTTCATCTCTATACGTACCTCCGAATACTATAATAAGCGAAAAGACACAAAAAAAGTTTTTCGATTCATAAAAGGACGTTTTGACATCAAAATCGTTAACTAAGTGAATTTTGTAACATATTTGTTATATAAGAGTGAAAACTTTTTCTTATGTAAAAAATAAAAGACATGTTTATCTCTAAATAATTAAAAAATTCCTGTAAAACTATCAAATCATCTTTAAATTTTCAACTAAACATACGATTATGCCAAAAAAGAGTGAGATTAATTAACAGTTTTGATGCCAAAAGAACTTTTTATGATATTTCTGTGTTATGTTTAAAAATTTATGTTAAAAATTAGTAGAGGTTGCGAAGATGAATGTAAGTGACACGTTCTTATATTTTTGTTTTACCAACTTCTTAATAGAAGGCAGCAACTCCCTTCCCCTTTTGTTGTTGCCTTCTGATATCAACAACAAGGTAGTTTCTATGTTAACATGCAAGCCTTTAAGAAGGTGGGTTTGTCAATAAAGGTAACAGATTCGAAATTTTTATCAAAAGAAGTTGTGCTGTATGTACAACATAATGGAGGAAATAGCATGGAAAATGAAAATCTATTTGAAGTCGGTAAAACGTACGCATTTGTATCAGATTTATTTTGTTCTCCAATTGAAGCAGAAATTGAAAAAATCTATGAGAATAGTTTGATGGTTCGTGTTCTCAATTGCGCAGATGAAGACAATGAAACTGCACACAATTTACACTGGCAATTAGTCGTTCGTAAGTCAAGTGCAGTGAAAGAGTACAGCTACTAATAGTAACTGTTCATGAATGAAAAATAGTATTTTGATAAATAGCCAGTCAAATCTTGAATGATGGAAAATCATTTTTGGATTTGACTGGCTATTTTTACTTTGAAAGGTAAAGGAAAAGTGGATTTTGCTTTTTTGGGGTTCTCATGTAGTTTTAGGAACTCATCAAATACATCAGTTGATAGTAGAGTTTCTTTTGTTTCTTTCTAAGACCACGATCGTAAAAGGGTGAAGCCCCATTTTATTTTTTGTAAAGGTCTGGTAGTATAAAGAAAATAAATGGAGTAGAAAATAAATAAAAGAAAGATGGGGAAGATGATCAATCAAGAAAATGAGAAAGAAATTCTTCGATTGCAAAGAGAAATCAGCCATTGGGAAAGAAAATATAAAAAGCTCCAACAAATTTTTCGAATGCAAGAAGAAATAATTGCTAGTTATGAAGCTGCATATGGGGAAGCACCAGGGTTGGTAGAAGAACAACATGAGGAAGAACAGCCAAATGAATCATTTTTTGAACATATTGAGAAGCGTTCTTATAATCGATTCAATAATGAACAAAAAGCAGCAATCACTTATGATATGAGCAAACACTTACGGATCATTGCAGGTGCAGGAAGTGGAAAAACACAAACGATATGTGCGAAAGCTGTATATCTGATGAATGAAGAACAAGTAGAAGAGCAAAGGATCTTAATGATTACCTTTACTCGAAATGCTGCCAATGAATTGAAAAAACGGGTGGATAATTTTAGTCAAAGAAAAACGAATGTAACGATCGGAACTTTTCATAGTATTTTTTATCGTCTGTACAGTGATATCAAACGGCAGTTTCCGGATCTTTCTGCCGAAGGGATTCAAGGTGAGTTTTCTAAAGATACACCATATAAAGTAAATCTTTTACTGCAGAAACTAATAAAAAAATATCAACTATATTCTTTCGATCAGTATGGGGAGAAAACGATTGCTAACCGATTGGATTATTGGCAAAATATGAATCTCTCCCAACAGGAGATCATCCAATTGATCAAAAAGAGATTTGATTCCATTGAAAAAGACCCGCGTCAACCCATCTCTGAGCGTATGGATCAATTAATGACTGAACTATATGAAGAAAAACAAAAGCAACGACTTTTTGAATTCAATGATGTTCTACAAAATTTGAAAAATGTCCTCTCTAATGTAGATGTCAGAAGATATGTAGGTCAAAAATACGATTACTTGTTTATCGACGAGTTTCAAGACACGAATCCTTTGCAATGGGCAATCGTTCAGTTGATTACGAAAGACTCGTCGATCAAGTTGATCATCGTTGGAGATGATGATCAAAGTATCTATGGCTTTAGAGGATCTGAACCTGATTATCTCAAACAGTTTGAAAAAGAATATCCAACAAAAACACTCTTTCTATTGACCAATTATCGTTCACGAGCGTCGATCGTTCAAGGAGCTAATCGATTGATCACATACAATAAAGAGGATCGCATACCTAAAGCGATGGTTCCAGCACAAAAGGAACCAGGCGTATTACAGGCATTATCATTTAAAACGGTACAAGAGGAAAGTGACTGGTTGATTCAGCAAGTCTATGCCTTTATACAAGACAAAGGAAAGTATAAAGAATCGATCATTTTGTATCGCTCATTATCACAAACGCAAGCTTTAGTGCAACGGTTGATCCAAACAGATATTCCATTTGTATTAGAAGCAGATACCCAATATGCGGGGATTTATGGCATTAAGCTTTTCCAACAATTTTATCAAAAGCTTATTAATTGGTACGATGCAGCAACGCCGATAAAAACACAGGCGTATCAACAATTATTGCGACAGCTGATGATTAATTGTTACTTGAAAACAAATGAATGCGACCAATTTTTCTCTAATAAAACTAGTGACCAAGATATTGTTGCTTATATTTTAAAACGGCGACCTAATTTAGAGGCTAGAGAAAAAGAACTAAAGACATTTGTAAGCGCGCTAGAATCATTTGCCCAACCAACAAAACGTTCATGTGTTTCACTGATTGAGGCCTATTGTCGGTTGCCAAGACCGAATAAAGAAATCGAGCAAGGTGACAAAGAATGGTTGTTGGAGACTGTCAGACAATATCCAACGATTCCACAATTGAAAAAATTGTATCTTGAGATCCAAGGAATTGCAGCAGAACTAAAAACAAGGTTGATTGCTTATCGTAAGGGAAAACTAGATGCATTATGTATCCAGAGTATTCACAAAAGCAAAGGACTAAGTTATCGTAACGTCTTTTTAATCGGTTGTAATGAAGGGATGATTCCTTACAATGGTGCGGTAGCAAAAGATAAAAGATTGAAAAGTGAGTTGAAAATCGAACCATTAACGACGATTGAGGAAGAGAGACGTCTTTTTTATGTCGCAATGACTAGGGCAAGGAATCGTCTTTATTTATGTGTACCTGAGTTTAAAGGGAAAAGAAAATTAAAACCTTCACGTTTTATTAAAGAAACAGGTTGTAAAGTTAAAAAAATCAAATAAATTACGAAAAGCAAAGCGAGTAAAAATACACTCGATTTGCTTTTTTATTCAAATAAATAAATAACTTTTATTATTTATGCCATTTTTAAATAACCTCTGTTTATAAAAAGAATATAACCTTTAATTGACTGTTTAAATAACAATATTATGAACAAAAACAAAATTTATTTATTTTAAGGATAGCGTATGACTGGCATTATTTTGATATTACGTTTAGAATGGGATTACAATTAAAAAGGGGTGAGAAAATGATAAAACTATACACTTCGCCTAGCTGTACATCTTGCAGAAAGGCCAAAGCATGGTTACAAACGAATCACCTTGATTTTGAAGAAAAGAATATCTTTGCAGAACCCCTATCAGAAAATGAGATACGACAAATATTGGCTGCAACCGAAGGCGGAGTCGAAGATATTATTTCTACTCGTTCAAAAGTTTATGAGAAATTAGGAATCGATTTTAATGATTTATCATTAAAAGAAATGATCCGCTTGTTCAAAGAATACCCATCTTTACTTAGACGTCCAATCTTACTTGATGAAAAAAGAGTATTGATTGGATTCAATGAAGATGAAATACGAGCATTCATTCCTAGAGAAATACGAGGTGTCGCAAGAAACTTGATTTATATGAAACATAGTGTCTTGTATTCGTAAGAATAGGAGGAGACGTTGTGAATATCAAAATCTATAGTTCAACGAATTGCACAATAACGGTTAAAGCAATCCAATGGTTAGAGAAAAAGAACTTGTCTTATCAATTTGTTGATCTAGAAAGTAGAGCTTTAAGTAATAAAGAAGTCAAAGAGTTATGTAGTTTTGAAAATGCAGATATTGAACAGTTATTTACTACATGGTCATTTGAATTCAAAAAAATTAAAGCTGGGCTTCCAAAAAATCAGGAAGATCAACTTCTATTTTTGTGCAAAACGCAACGTCATCTTTTAAGACGTCCTTTGATCATCATCGATGATGCGCTGTTTGTTGGCTACGATCAACGATTGATGGAGCAATTGATTTTACATGAATAGACTGTATCCAATTGTGTTACATACTGAAAAAGGCAATTGGGATCATCGGTTTTTCCTTAGTAACAAGCCAAAGAATCAAAATCTCACTTACCTGTACTCTGGTTTTTTGGCTTATTACCAAAGGCGCGATGCATATTTTTCGTAAAGAAACTAGTGAAAACTAGCAAAAAGTGTAAGAGGCAAATCGTATATTCCAAAATAAAACATTTCAACTTTTTCGTATTTCTACTATAGAGAGGATCAGAATTGAAAGTATACCAGATAGATTTATAAGAAATAGTGATTGACAACTAAATAGAATAAATGGTATATTTTTTTTTGTTGTTTTTTGTTTATTACTGATTTTAAGAGTGTAAATAAAACTTTAAATAATGCTTGACGAATAGAAAAACACATGTTAATATAACTAGTGTTGTTTGAGAAGTTCATCAAGGAATGCTGACTCTACAAAAGAAGAGGCAAAAAAAGTTGTTGACAAATAACAAACAATCAGTTATTATAAGTGAGTTGCTAAAACGACCTCGTGAAAAACGAGTTCGAAAAACTTTTAAAAAATAGTTGACAATCATTTGAGAGTTTGCTAAGATATAAAAGTTGCTACGGCAATCACAAACGATAAGTTGAGACAGTTGTGTTTCATTTATCACGTAGACCTTTGAAAACTGAACAAAGTAAGACAAACCAAATGTGTAGGGCGTCTTGATTCAATTCAAGACAACAAACATTTTTAACAAGCAAGCAATATGCTAGCAAACAATTGAGCTTAACAAATGAACTATTATGATGTTCGAAAGTAAATTTCGAACTACAGTTCCACATCAGCTTTCGCTGTGAGGAACTAGCATATTATGAGAGTTTGATCCTGGCTCAGGACGAACGCTGGCGGCGTGCCTAATACATGCAAGTCGAACGCTTCTTTTCCCACCGGAGCTTGCTCCACCGGGAAAAGAGGAGTGGCGAACGGGTGAGTAACACGTGGGTAACCTGCCCATCAGAAGGGGATAACACTTGGAAACAGGTGCTAATACCGTATAACAATCGAAACCGCATGGTTTCGTTTTGAAAGGCGCTTTACGGTGCCGCTGATGGATGGACCCGCGGTGCATTAGCTAGTTGGTGAGGTAACGGCTCACCAAGGCCACGATGCATAGCCGACCTGAGAGGGTGATCGGCCACATTGGGACTGAGACACGGCCCAAACTCCTACGGGAGGCAGCAGTAGGGAATCTTCGGCAATGGACGAAAGTCTGACCGAGCAACGCCGCGTGAGTGAAGAAGGTTTTCGGATCGTAAAACTCTGTTGTTAGAGAAGAACAAGGGTGAGAGTAACTGTTCACCCCTTGACGGTATCTAACCAGAAAGCCACGGCTAACTACGTGCCAGCAGCCGCGGTAATACGTAGGTGGCAAGCGTTGTCCGGATTTATTGGGCGTAAAGCGAGCGCAGGCGGTTTCTTAAGTCTGATGTGAAAGCCCCCGGCTCAACCGGGGAGGGTCATTGGAAACTGGGAGACTTGAGTGCAGAAGAGGAGAGTGGAATTCCATGTGTAGCGGTGAAATGCGTAGATATATGGAGGAACACCAGTGGCGAAGGCGGCTCTCTGGTCTGTAACTGACGCTGAGGCTCGAAAGCGTGGGGAGCAAACAGGATTAGATACCCTGGTAGTCCACGCCGTAAACGATGAGTGCTAAGTGTTGGAGGGTTTCCGCCCTTCAGTGCTGCAGCTAACGCATTAAGCACTCCGCCTGGGGAGTACGACCGCAAGGTTGAAACTCAAAGGAATTGACGGGGGCCCGCACAAGCGGTGGAGCATGTGGTTTAATTCGAAGCAACGCGAAGAACCTTACCAGGTCTTGACATCCTTTGACCACTCTAGAGATAGAGCTTCCCCTTCGGGGGCAAAGTGACAGGTGGTGCATGGTTGTCGTCAGCTCGTGTCGTGAGATGTTGGGTTAAGTCCCGCAACGAGCGCAACCCTTATTGTTAGTTGCCATCATTTAGTTGGGCACTCTAGCAAGACTGCCGGTGACAAACCGGAGGAAGGTGGGGATGACGTCAAATCATCATGCCCCTTATGACCTGGGCTACACACGTGCTACAATGGGAAGTACAACGAGTCGCGAAGTCGCGAGGCTAAGCTAATCTCTTAAAGCTTCTCTCAGTTCGGATTGTAGGCTGCAACTCGCCTACATGAAGCCGGAATCGCTAGTAATCGCGGATCAGCACGCCGCGGTGAATACGTTCCCGGGCCTTGTACACACCGCCCGTCACACCACGAGAGTTTGTAACACCCGAAGTCGGTGAGGTAACCTTTTTGGAGCCAGCCGCCTAAGGTGGGATAGATGATTGGGGTGAAGTCGTAACAAGGTAGCCGTATCGGAAGGTGCGGCTGGATCACCTCCTTTCTAAGGAATATTACGGAGACTACACACGTTTGTCGATACTTTGTTCAGTTTTGAGAGGTCTACTCAAAATGTAACCCGGGGCCTTAGCTCAGCTGGGAGAGCGCCTGCTTTGCACGCAGGAGGTCAGCGGTTCGATCCCGCTAGGCTCCATTAACAACGTATGTTGTTATATACTTGTTCATTGAAAACTGGATATTGAAGTAAAAATGTAAGTAATACAAACCGAGAACACCGCGTTGAATGAGTTTTTTAATAAGTTCAATTGCTTATTTTTCTTGATTGGACTTCTATCGCTAGAAGAAAGATCAAAACCCAACCGCAAGGTTGATAAGGTTAAGTGAATAAGGGCGCACGGTGGATGCCTTGGCACTAGGAGCCGATGAAGGACGGGACTAACACCGATATGCTTTGGGGAGCTGTACGTAAGCTATGATCCAGAGATTTCCGAATGGGGGAACCCAGCATCTTTTATAGGATGTTACGTATACGTGAATACATAGCGTATACGAGGTAGACGCAGAGAACTGAAACATCTAAGTACCTGCAGGAAGAGAAAGAAAATTCGATTCCCTGAGTAGCGGCGAGCGAAACGGGAAAAGCCCAAACCAATGAGCTTGCTCATTGGGGTTGTAGGACTCCAATATGGTAGTTCTTTCAGATAGTCGAATGACTTGGAAAAGTCAGTCAAAGAGGGTGAAAGCCCCGTAGATGAAATTTGGAAGGCACCTAGGAGGATCCTGAGTACGGCGGAACACGAGGAATTCCGTCGGAATCCGGGAGGACCATCTCCCAAGGCTAAATACTCCCTAGTGACCGATAGTGAACCAGTACCGTGAGGGAAAGGTGAAAAGCACCCCGGAAGGGGAGTGAAATAGAACCTGAAACCGTGTGCCTACAACAAGTCAAAGCCCGTTAATGGGTGATGGCGTGCCTTTTGTAGAATGAACCGGCGAGTTACGATTGCATGCGAGGTTAAGTTGAAGAGACGGAGCCGCAGCGAAAGCGAGTCTGAATAGGGCGTTTGAGTATGTAGTCGTAGACCCGAAACCATGTGATCTACCCATGTCCAGGTTGAAGGTGCGGTAAAACGCACTGGAGGACCGAACCCACGTACGTTGAAAAGTGCGGGGATGAGGTGTGGGTAGCGGAGAAATTCCAAACGAACTTGGAGATAGCTGGTTCTCTCCGAAATAGCTTTAGGGCTAGCCTCGGAATTGAGAATGATGGAGGTAGAGCACTGTTTGGACTAGGGGCCCATCTCGGGTTACCGAATTCAGATAAACTCCGAATGCCATTCATTCATATCCGGGAGTCAGACTGTGAGTGATAAGATCCATAGTCGAAAGGGAAACAGCCCAGACCACCAGCTAAGGTCCCAAAATATATGTTAAGTGGAAAAGGATGTGGGGTTGCACAGACAACTAGGATGTTGGCTTAGAAGCAGCCACCATTTAAAGAGTGCGTAATAGCTCACTAGTCGAGTGACCCTGCGCCGAAAATGTACCGGGGCTAAACATATTACCGAAGCTGTGGAGTACACCTTTAGGTGTATTGGTAGGAGAGCGTTCTAAGGGCGTTGAAGGTAGATCGTGAGGACTGCTGAAGCGCTTAGAAGTGAGAATGCCGGTATGAGTAGCGAAAGACAGGTGAGAATCCTGTCCACCGAATGACTAAGGTTTCCTGGGGAAGGCTCGTCCGCCCAGGGTTAGTCGGGACCTAAGCCGAGGCCGACAGGCGTAGGCGATGGACAACAGGTTGATATTCCTGTACTCGTTGTTTTTGTTTGAGCAATGGAGGGACGCAGGAGGCTAAGGAATGCAGACGATCGGAAATGTCTGTCCAAGCAGTAAGTCTTGATAGGAGTCAAATGCTTCTAACTTTAAGGACAAGCTGTGATGGGGAGGGAAATAATAGTACCGAAGTTCCTGACGTCACACTGCCGAGAAAAGCTTCTAGTGAGAAAACAACGACCCGTACCGCAAACCGACACAGGTAGTCGAGGAGAGAATCCTAAGGTGAGCGAGAGAACTCTCGTTAAGGAACTCGGCAAAATGACCCCGTAACTTCGGGAGAAGGGGTGCTGATCGTCAGATCAGCCGCAGTGAATAGGCCCAAGCGACTGTTTATCAAAAACACAGGTCTCTGCAAAATCGTAAGATGAAGTATAGGGGCTGACGCCTGCCCGGTGCTGGAAGGTTAAGAGGAGTGCTTAGCGTAAGCGAAGGTACGAATTGAAGCCCCAGTAAACGGCGGCCGTAACTATAACGGTCCTAAGGTAGCGAAATTCCTTGTCGGGTAAGTTCCGACCCGCACGAAAGGCGTAACGATTTGGGCACTGTCTCAACGAGAGACTCGGTGAAATTTTAGTACCTGTGAAGATGCAGGTTACCCGCGACAGGACGGAAAGACCCCATGGAGCTTTACTGTAGTTTGATATTGAGTGTCTGTACCGCATGTACAGGATAGGTAGGAGCCGTAGAAATCGGAACGCTAGTTTCGATGGAGGCGCTGGTGGGATACTACCCCTGCGTTATGGCCACTCTAACCCGCACCACTTATCGTGGTGGGAGACAGTGTCAGATGGGCAGTTTGACTGGGGCGGTCGCCTCCTAAAGAGTAACGGAGGCGCCCAAAGGTTCCCTCAGAATGGTTGGAAATCATTCGAAGAGTGTAAAGGCAGAAGGGAGCTTGACTGCGAGACCTACAAGTCGAGCAGGGACGAAAGTCGGGCTTAGTGATCCGGTGGTTCCGCATGGAAGGGCCATCGCTCAACGGATAAAAGCTACCCTGGGGATAACAGGCTTATCTCCCCCAAGAGTCCACATCGACGGGGAGGTTTGGCACCTCGATGTCGGCTCGTCGCATCCTGGGGCTGTAGTCGGTCCCAAGGGTTGGGCTGTTCGCCCATTAAAGCGGCACGCGAGCTGGGTTCAGAACGTCGTGAGACAGTTCGGTCCCTATCCGTCGCGGGCGTTGGAAATTTGAGAGGAGCTGTCCTTAGTACGAGAGGACCGGGATGGACTTACCGCTGGTGTACCAGTTGTTCTGCCAAGGGCATTGCTGGGTAGCTATGTAGGGAAGGGATAAACGCTGAAAGCATCTAAGTGTGAAGCCCACCTCAAGATGAGATTTCCCATTTCTTTAAGAAAGTAAGATCCCTGAGAGATGATCAGGTAGATAGGTCAGGAGTGGAAGTACAGTGATGTATGGAGCGGACTGATACTAATCGATCGAGGACTTAACCAAAATAAAATGAAAAAACTCGGAGAGTTTCTTACTGATACTTCAAATCCAGTTTTGAGTGAACAAGATTTACTCAAATATAGATAACACCAAGTGTGGTGGCGATGGCGAGAAGGATACACCTGTAACCATGCCGAACACAGAAGTTAAGCTTCTTAGCGCCGATTGTAGTGAGGGGTTGCCCCTTGTGAGAGTAGGACGCCGCCACGCAAATGAAAACAGTTGAACGAAAGTTCAGCTGTTTTTTTGTTTGCTTTTTTGAAATAGTAAAAATTATTATCAGTATTCTAGACAAAAAAATACATGATCTTGAAAAAAATTTTTTCAAGGTCATGTACTTTTCTAAAGTCGATCTAAGCTTTTTCTCTAAATAGAAGTGAATTTCATTTGACCAATAATCTAAAATGTTGATTGTCCAATTATTGCATCTTGACTAAAGAATGGCTTCGATTGCTTCTTTCATTTTTAATGGTGAAGTTTTTGGCGCAAAACGTTCAATTACTTGACCGTCTTTATCAATAAGGAATTTTGTAAAATTCCATTTGATTGCAGATGTCAAAGTACCTGGTGCTTGTTCTTTTAAATAATCAAATAGAGGATCAGCATCCCCGCCATTGATCACCGTTAGTTGGTGCATGGGAAACGTAACACCATACGTTGTTCGGCAGGCTTCCGCAGCATCATTTGCAGAAGCTACTTCTTGCTTGAATTGATTCGATGGGAAACCCAATACTACTAACCCTTTTTCCTGATACGTCTGGTAAAGCTCTTCCAACTGTTCAAATTGTGGCGCCAAACCACATTTTGTTGCAGTATTAACGATGATCATAGGGTGGCCCTTGTATTTGTCCAATGAGTAAGTTGTCCCATTTTCTAATGTGACGTTAAAATCATAGATATCCATTCGTTTTTTCCTCCTATTTGTTGATGTATAATAAAGGGCTTGCTGATGTTGTCCCCTAAACTGAAATACATAATGAGCGAAAGTCAACGCCTTCGAACATCAGCCAAAATGGAAAATTAAGAGATATTATTTGAGTTTTCTCTTAATGTTCACGCCAAATTGTCTTTCTCATAACTTACCAAAACAAGCCATAAAAGACAAAGATTTGGCATGTTCTTTTGTCTTTTACGG
This sequence comes from Enterococcus sp. DIV0806c, assembly GCF_051710905.1. Lineage (NCBI taxonomy): Bacteria > Bacillati > Bacillota > Bacilli > Lactobacillales > Enterococcaceae > Enterococcus > Enterococcus sp. DIV0806c. The sequence goes on from NZ_JBIOLO010000001.1 coordinate 532,881, forward strand.
CTTATGACTATGAGATGGAGGTCACTTTCCTCAATCTCTATTATGCTTAAATAAATGTATGGTCTGCTTATACTCCGACGTCTGACCATTCATCTCGTTTTGCTAAAAATTCACGCGCTAAAGCTTGTGCGCCTTCTAACGTATGGTTTGCAGCCCAGCCACATTGGATTTCGTTACTTGCTGGAACTTCTGTCGCTTGTAGCACATCTTCCATCGTTTTTTCTAAAACATCTAAAATATCATCATAATTCTCATGGTTGATGACAGTAAGATAGAAGCCTGTTTGGCATCCCATTGGTGACCAGTCTACAATATAATCTGCATGATTGCGGATGTTTTCGGCAGTTAAATGTTCTAAAGAATGCAAACCTGCCATATCCATGTGTTCTTTGTTTGGCTGTTTGAAACGGACATCATATTTGATGATCAAATCGCCATGTTCTCCTTTTTTACGATCAGCTACACGAACATAAGGGGCTTTTACTTTACGGTGGTCTAAATTAAAACTTTCGACATTCATTTTCATATTGAATTACTCCTAACTATCTGATGATTCTTTTTAGGAGGAATGAAAATCCTCTAAAAAGATTGGGTCGATTTATCTAAATTCTAACACTTATTGCAGGTCAGGTGTAGAAAACTGACTGATTTTTTTCAATTCTTTATAGATAAAATGGATCAGTGATTTTCCAATTGAGTAAAGGCTTGGTTCAAATCATCTAAAAGATCTTGGGCGTACTCGATTCCTACTGATAAACGAATCAATCCGTCTTTGATTCCAGCTTTTTCGCGTTTTTCTTTAGGTACAGAGGCATGAGTCATCACAGAAGGAATTTCCACTAAACTTTCGACACCACCCAAGCTTTCAGCGAGGATAAATAGTTGCAAAGCTTCTACAAAAGGAATTGCATCTGCGTCGTTTTTCAAGGTAAAGGAAACCATTCCGCTATAGCCGGACATCTGTTGTTTCGCAATTTCATGATTATTATGAGTTGTTAGACCAGGATAATAGACTGCTTCAACTTCAGGATGGTTCACTAATAATTCAGCTACAGCATAGGCATTTTTTTGATGTTCTTCCATGCGCACACTAAGAGTCTTGATCCCACGTTGCATCAACCAACTATCTTGTGGACCTAATACGCTACCGATGGCATTTTGATAGTAACCGATTTGATCCGCCAACTCTTGGTTGTTTGTCGTAACTAATCCAGCAACGACATCACTATGACCGCCTAGATATTTTGTACCACTGTGTAAAACAATATCAGCGCCTAATTCTAAAGGCTTTTGAAAGTATGGTGTAGCAAATGTGTTATCCACGATTGTTAACAAGTTATGATTTTTTGCAATGGCTGCCCCTGCTTTCAAATCGGTGATTTTAAGTAGAGGGTTACTTGGTGTTTCTAGATACAAAGCTTTTGTATTGTCTTGAATTGCTTCTTCAATCTGTGCAAGATTACTTGTGTCGACGATCGTATACTCTAAGCCATTTTTTGTAAGAACATTATCAAATAAACGGAAAGTCCCTCCATAGACATCATCGCCTAAGAGAATGTGATCCCCAGATTGGAATAAGGAAAAGACGGCATGGATTCCTGCGAGACCTGAGGCAAAGGCAAAGGCACGAACGCCACCTTCTAAGTCTGCAATCAATTCTTCTAAAGCAAAACGTGTTGGATTACCTGAACGTGAATATTCGTATTCTTTCGGTTGTCCAACTGCATTTTGGCGGTAAGTCGATGTTTGATAGATCGGTACGCTAACTGCACCTGTTGTCGGATCTTCACTAATACCACCATGGATCAATTTTGTTTGAATATGCATAATTATTTCCTCCAATTTCTTCATTGAGTTTATCGTTTCGTCTGTTGCTTACAGATAAATATTTTTTGATAAGTAACGATCGGACGTATCTGGAAATATGGTCAGGATAGACTGTCCGTTCGGTAAACGTTGCGCTTCTTTTAAAGCTGCGGCAAAAGCGGCTCCGCTCGAGCTGCCTACTAATAATCCGTGTTCTTTTGCTAGTTGGCGGGTATAAGCAAATCCTTCAGCATCAGAAATCGTTTCAAATTGATCAATTGTCAACTCACTAAGAAAAGGGGGGACAAATTCAACGCCGATGCCTTCAATTTCGTGCCCATGTGAAGGACCACCATTCAAAATCGATCCTTCTGGCTCAACACCAATCAAGCGAAGTTCAGGTAAACGTTCTTTTAGAAATTTTGCGGTTCCAGCAAACGTACCACCACTTCCAATACCGGCAACAAAACTATTGATTGACCCTTCCAATTCTTGAAACAATTCAGGCCCCAATGTTCGGTAATAAGTGGCTGGATTGTCTGGGTTTTCAAACTGCAAGGGAACATAACTATTTGGGATCTCAGAAGCTAATTGTTTACTTTTTTCGATCGCACCAACGATTCCTTCTTCTGTAGGAGTGTGTACGATTTTTGCGCCTAGGGCCTGCATGATTTTTTGTTTTTCTATACTAAATTTTTCTGGTACGACAAAAATTGTTTTTAAATTGAATTTCAAAGCTGCCAGACCTAAACCAATCCCTGTGTTACCAGCGGTTGGCTCAATGATCGTTGTTTCTTGATCGATTTTTCCGCTCTCAAAACCGGAAGTCAATAAATACAAACCTAAACGGTCTTTGATACTACCTCCTGGATTCAAGTATTCCAGTTTTGCATAGATCACGGAATCTTTTGGCATAGGAAAATCTTTCGCAGTAAATTTATAGACGGGTGTATGCCCGATTGCTTCAGTAATTGATGAAATGATCACGAATCCAAACCTCCAAAAAAGTAAAATAAAAAGGAGCTGACTATTTAATCAGCTCCTCGTAAGATCATAAATTGAAAAGACTAAGAAAGAAAACACTTTCACTACAGAAAGAGATCTTTCATTCAACTATGAAGGGCAATTAATAGACATGGCAAACAGTATGCTGTTTTTATACACCATACAACAACAACACTTCAATTGTTTTAAGTAATTGATTGCCATGTTTATCCCTCCAATAATGATTTAATTAAAAATAGCATGAAAAAATAAGAAAGTCAAAGACTATCATTTGAAAAGCAATAATTTCCTAGTTTTATAGACGTTTGTCTGATACAATAAGGGTGATTATGATTAAGAAAAAAAGGAGCAAAAAATAATGATCTCAGCAAGCGATTTAAAAGCCGGAATGACATTTGTCCAAGACGGAAAATTGATCAAAGTAATTGATGCAAGCCATCACAAACCTGGTAAAGGAAATACTGTGATGCGTATGAAGCTAAAAGATGTTCGTACTGGTGCTACTTATGATACGACACTAAGACCAGACGAAAAATTTGAAAAAGCACACATCGATACAAAACCAGTTCAATACTTATACACAATGGATGATACAGCATTCTTTATGGATCTAGAAACATACGAACAATATGAGATCCCTGTAGAAACTGTAGCTGAAGAAATGAAATTTATCTTAGAAAACATGGAAGTAAAAATCCAATTCTTCGGTAGCGAAGTGATTGGTGTCCAATTACCAACAACAGTTGTCTTACGTGTTGTTGAAACACAACCATCGATCAAAGGTGCGACAGTGACTGGCTCTGGTAAACCTGCAACAATGGAAACAGGTTTAGTAGTCAATGTTCCTGACTTCATTGAAACGGATGAATTATTAGAAATCAATACGGCAGAAGGTTCATACGTAAAACGTGCAAAATAATCGAGTGTAGTCAAAAAAAGCTTTTAAGCATCTTGCTTAAAAGTTTTTTTTATATTATTGTCTTTAGACCAAGTTGAGCTCGCAAAGCGAGTGAAACAGAAAACCACCTGCTATGCGGGTGGGGAATAAAAGGTTCTACCAAAAAGCCCTTCCTATCGTTAAAATATGATTGTTCAGGTCATATTGATAACGAAAGGAAGGGAAAAGAAATGGCTAATAAAGCAAATAGTTTAGCCCATACAAAGTGGCTGTGCAAATACCACATTGTATTCACACCAAAGTATAGAAGAAAAATCATCTATAATCAATATCGAGCAAGTATTCAAGAAATTATCAAACGACTATGTAAGTATAAGGGAGTAGAAATCTTGGAAGGACATATGATGCCAGATCACGTCCATCTATTATTGAGTATCCCACCAAAAATAAGCGTGTCAAGTTTTATGGGTTATCTTAAAGGAAAGAGTGCATTGATGATTTTTGATAAACATGCAAATTTAAAATATAAATTTGGCAATCGACATTTTTGGGCAGAAGGATATTATGTAAGCACAGTGGGATTGAATGAAGCGACCATAAGGAAATACATTCAAGAACAAGAGAAACATGATATAGCGCTAGATAAATTGAGCGTTCGAGAATACGAGGACCCTTTTAAGGGTTAGAGAGTAGAACAAAAACCTTTTTAAAGGTAGGCAAAAGTGACAAAGGCAATATGGCTTGAACATGAAATGAGAAAGCCAGCGTCTTTAGGCGCTGGCCGGTGTTAAGGGCTTATAGCCCTAGAGCAAACCACCCTTTTGAAGGGTGGTTATGATTGTTCAGTCAACTAGCAAACAATGTCTGTAACTTTAAATGGTGGACTTCTAACAGCCGCTGATACAGCTTTGTTTCAAAGTCTCTATAATGACAAAGATCAAGAACTGTATATTTAGAAGAATCAAGACCAGCAGGGATCAATAAGGGGGAACCCAAGATGAAAAAATCATATTCTTCAGTGATGGGAAGTGTGAGTCGCTCGATATCTACAAAGGGGATCTTCTTGCCTAAATTCATGATCTCTGCGGAAATCAGATGCTCAGAGACGTTGACAAACCCAACTTTCAATTTATAGTTTTCATCGATTTCTGAATAATACGGATAAAGTAAACTGGCTTGTAGAAAGGCTAATTCACTTACGCATGATTTCAGCCATGTGTAGTTTTTTCGTTGTGCGGCCTTTTTCCAAAATCCTTCGATTTTGATTGTCAAGATACGTAAAAGTGGATATTTATCTTGAATATAAGAAGAGATAAATAATGTGGTCAAAGGAATTTTTTGTTTGAACATGCTAAAATTTCCAATTGAAAGATAAAGATTCAAAAGCAAAGCGGGCTCTTTTTCAAAATGGAATGTACCAATAAATGTCTGACAATGTGCCTGAAATTCTTCTAAAATAGCTTTGATTTCATTGCTCGGTTGTTGATAGGAATGGTGAACGATCGGCACACGAATATCTTGATTAGAGGTAAGGAACGGCCAATAATAGAACAAATAAAACAACGAGTTTACTTCTAAGATATCTAAACGAAGATCCGCAATTTTGAAGAAGTCATAAAAAAAGTCAATGTTTGTTTTACTGGGAATAAAGGAGTCTCTCGATAATCGATAGATATCCGTAAAATGATCATTTTCGATCCTCAGCAAACAAATCAGACAATGGAGACTGGCTTGTTTTTTTCCTAAGTCAAACTTATTTTTGAGCTGTGGACCTTCGTGCTTATAAATCAATGCGCGAACTTCTTGGTTGTAAGGAATACTATCCAGACTTTCTCCTAATGAAACAAACCAAAAGAAATTGAAAAAAATAATACGAATCAGCGTTTCAGAACCAGATAGGGTAAGATTCGATAAATTCAAATTGATATTGTACTCCTTCAAATATTCAGCCAATTTTTTTGTTTGTCGAAAACATGTTGAGCGGCTGATAAAATGGCGGTTGCAAAAAGCTGCAAGATCTTCATCTTGTTCAGTCAGAAGACTGATCAGTAGTTTATAAGGAACACTTTCTGTTGATAGGTAATGTTGGTATTGGGTATATTGAACAAGTTGTTCAGGAATGGATAACTTGTTTTTAGTATGTAACAGTTTAATATCAGTAAATTGTTCTAAATCATCTTGTATAGCACATAGGATTTTTTTGAAACGAGTCGCACTGAAATAGAAATCTAAGTTTTCTCGTACATGATCTAAACTATATTCCCCCGGCCATAAGGTCATTACCTTTCCATACACACTTAATTTCATTCTTGCATGGTCATCTAATAAAATTTTTTCAATCAATTCTTCACCTTCTTTTTATATTTTTATTATTAATACCGTATTTATTTTTCCTTGTAAATACTTGTCTCAATTTTCTAAAAAAACTCTACCGGATTTAGAAATATTCTTTTAAAATTTGTCTCAAAATTATCGCTCAATGAGTATATTTTGTGAGAGAAAAGAATAATAAATCGGTTTTAAATAACGAAACGTTCAATGTATTCGTTTTACTATATCAATTTAAAGCTCCTTAAAATAACTATAATTTAATAGTTAGAGACAAAAGAGAAGAGAACTAGAAAGATTAGTGAATTTTTTCTTTTTTTTATATTATCTAATTGAATTTTAAAGTTTTTTTAAGGAGGTATCCATGAATGAAGAAGCGAAAATATGTGATCGTTTTCTGTCTATTTTCTCTATTTTTCGCCACCTATTTCTATTTCCAAAAAGGAAAGACTGTGGCAGCCAATGAAGAAGGAATGATAGAGGTATTAAACAATGAATACGGGAAAGTAAGTATTAGGAAAATAGATCGTCAGCTAACGGTCGTGTATCTATTAAATGAGCAAGCACAAGAAAACCGATTTTTATTCCAGTTACATCCAAAAGATGCACCTGAAACGAATCTGCTTTCCTCTTATGTTTCTCAGGAATATCAAGAATACACAGATGAACAACAACGAAAATGGCTAGCAGGTGATTTTTCTCAAGCCATTGAAGAAAAAGAATTGACCATTGAATTGCCGAGTACGAGCAAAGAATTTCAACTCAATATTCAGATAGAAGAAAAAACGGGTCAGTTACTTTTATCTGAACCAGCTTCCTTTTCATTTTCTATAGATAACGAGAATCAGGAAACTGCACAAACGAGTGAACCAATGTCTGAAACCACGACTTCTTCTGAAAACAGTGAGGTGTCGGATGATTCATCGGTAGCTAAAAACGAATATCGTCCGTTTGAACAACCACAATTATTCAATGAACAGTTGAAACCTAAAGGGTTAGCTACGATTGAACCAGAATATATCACAGATGAGCAAGGAACATACCCTAAGGCAATGTGGCAACCGGATAACAGTCAATATGTGCGTAATCATCAAGGCAATCGCCAAGGACAACAGCAATGGGACGGGCAAAAAGGTTGGGATGGCAATCCAACTAATCGCAACAATTCTTATATTGAATATGGTGGGGAAAAAGAGGACGCTGATTATGCCATCCGAAAATTTGCCAAAGAGACAGCGACTCCTGGATTGTTTGACTTGTATCTGAATGTTCGAGGAAATACCCAAAAAAATATCACTCCTTTAGATGTTGTCCTGGTTGTCGACTGGTCTGGCAGTATGAATGAGGAAAATCGGATTGTTGAGGTGAAAAAGGGGATCGATCGCTTTGTCGATACCTTATCAGAAAGTGGTGTAACGGAAAAAATCAATTTAGGTTATGTTGGTTTTTCTAGTGAAGGCTACGCCAATCGCAGGATTCCGATCGCGGGATTTGATTCTGTAAAGGAAGAAATCCAAGCAGCGACACCTGATTCAACAAGTGGTGGGACGTTCACTCAAAATGGATTACGTCAAGCAGGTGAAATGTTATCGGAACAAAATGATCATAAAAAAGTGATCGTTTTACTAACAGATGGTGTGCCAACAAGTTCCTATCAAGTAGCCAGTGTGGTGACTGAAGAAGATGGTAGTTATTATGGCGCGACTTTTACCAATCGTGTTGATCACCCTGACTATACTTCAAAAATTTCCCCACCTTATCTCGTACCAGTTAAAGATCAAGATTTACAGTGGCGCTGGATCAATTCGACATTTACAGCCACAATCGGTGAAGCAATGGCATTGAAACAACGAGGTATCGAGATCCATGGCTTGGGTATACAGTTGCAAGGAGATGAAACTGAAGGCATCACGAAAGAGGAAGTAGAACGTCGAATGCGTAAGATGGTTTCCACTGGCGAAGACGGTACGGCATATTATGAATCTGCCAATGAGTCTACAGATATTGCTGATTATCTAGCCAAAAAAGCTGTGCAGCTTTCCGGAACAGTCGTTGATGGAAAAATCACTGATCCAATCATTGATCCATTTGTTTATCAACCAGACAGCGCTTCTGTTACAAGTGTCGGGACGACCCCTCTATCGATTGACCCACTTCTCTCTATTGATGGGCAAACGATCAACGTCGATAAAATCTATTTAGAAAAAGGGCAGGAAATCCAACTACATTATCAAGTGAGACTCCAAACAGAAAGCGAAATGTTCGAGACTGATACTTGGTATCAAATGAATGGGCAAACAATCTTCCAACCAACGAGCAACCCAGATGTTCTTGCTAAATTCGGTGTGCCGTCAGCCAAAGCACCAGGTGTATCTCTTGATTTTTTCAAAGAATGGGAAGAATTTGATCAAGATACGACGACTCGACCAGAGAAAGTGATTTACGAAATCAAGCGAACAGGAATCACTGAAACATCTAGTTGGGAAAGTGGCTATGTCCAATTAAGTAAACCAGAAGATGAGAACACCAATGTCTGGGAGCGAACCAATATCACCAAACTTCTAGCGTCCAGTGAAGCGTCTCGTGAAACCCTCAGCTTGCCAAAATACAACAATCAAGGGCAAGAATTTCACTATGAAGCGGTGAATGAGTTGGATGTACCAGGATATCAATCAGAAAAAGTCAACGCAACGACTTGGAAAAATAAAAAACAATTTGTTCCTTTAGATTTAAAAATAACCAAGAAAACTTCGTCAGCTGACCATCTTTTAAAAGGAGCAGTGTTTCAACTAACGATTGAAGGTCAGGAGATTCAGCTGATCGACCATGAGGATGGTACCTATTCATTGCCAGAGGGCACACGCCTTGAAAAAGGAAAATCTTATACATTGACAGAAATCAGTGCACCTGCTGGACATGAAAAATCGGAAAAGCAGGCGTGGGAAATTGCTATTTCTGAAAATGGGGAAGTAACAGTGGACAAACAACAAGCTACAGTTACTGATCAAGTGATCCAATTGACGATTGAGAATCCATTTGCAGACCTTCCGATAGCTATAAGAAAATATACCGAAAAGGACAAACAAAAAATCAATCTGGCAGGAGCAACTTTTGCTTTACAAATAAAAGGAGAAACAGGAACCTATCATACACTGAAAGAGGAAGTTACCGCATCATCAGGATTGGCAGAATTCGTGATACAAAAAGCGGGTGAATATCGCTTAGTAGAAACAGCAGGACCGCTTGGCTACGATACGATTCCAGGAAACTATGAATTTAAAGTTGACCCTTACGGTACGATTCTCTATGACGGAGAAAATGTAGAGGAAGATACCATTTGGACATTGACGCATATGAATCAAATCAAACCTTTTGATTTAACAGTCCTAAAGCAAACGGATACAGGACAGGCGTTAAAAGGGGCAGTCTTCCGACTATCCGGTCCAGATGGACAGGTTGAATTACCAAACGACGATAAAGCAACTGATACATTTGTTTTTGAGAACCTAAAACCGGGTGAGTACACGTTGGAGGAAATCAAAACACCAGAAGGTTATCTGGGATTAGAGCAACCCGTGCAGATTGTTATCCAAACGGATGGAAAAGTAACTGTAGATGGTGAACTAACAGAAGTTCAGTTACAAAATGATCATACGAACAACCAAATCCATTTGGTCATCACCAATCAGGCATTGATCCCACTGCCTGAAACGGGAGGATCTGGCCGACTTGGCTTCCTATTATTAAGTATCCTTGCGATTGTTTCATTTGTCGTTTATTCAAGGGGGATGAAACGAGGAGGCATTTCAAGTTGACCAAGTATTATTGGTTCTTGCTGTTGTTGCCTTTTCTGTTAGTTGGTGGTGCCAAAACGTGTATTGCCCAAACACAAGAGATGGTCCAGTTGATTGTCCATACTACGCAGCCCTCATCAGATAAACAAACGGAATCTCATAAAGCGAGTTTTGCGGTTTACGATGTGACAAAATCATTTTATCAATTACGTAAAAAAGGATTTACTGTCGAAGAAACACAACAAATCATTGCGCGACAAGGTACTTCAGCAGGTTCTTTTCTAATGGAAAAACTGGTGAAGTCGAACAATGATGGAGAAGATGTAGCAATCTTTGATCTACGTGAGTCAACGAATCAAATAGGTAACGTTTATTTAGTGAACGAAACCACTCCCATAGCAGATGCGTTTGTAGGATCACAAAATGTAGTCGTGGTTTTGCCTCTTTATGATTCATATGATCACCCACAAAAGGCAATCCATCTCTATCCTAAAATGAACCAAGAGCCATCTGCGATCGTCTTTGAAAAAAAGCTTGTAGAGGAAAAAAACACTTATTCGATTGGTGAAAAGATCTACTATCAATTGGATATCCAGTTTCCAAATGGGATAGCCAGTGAAGAAACATGCGTAGTCACTGACAGTGCGACGAAAGAATTGGAGTTGCTAACTGAATCGCTCAAAGTCCACAGTGAAGAAAAACGCTTGGAAAATCTGACGTTTCATAGCCATAGTCAAGGATTCAGTATTGCGTTTAACGGTCAAGACTTGCAAGATCTGGCAGGTAAAACAGTGAGGATCAACTATCAGATGCGTTTACGACAAGATGCAATCGCTGATCAATCGATCATCAATCAAGCGTCATTAGATATCGGAACAGCATCATTGTCACGAAGTACACGTATTCGAACAGGAGGGAAGTGGTTTCAAAAAGTTACAACAGATAAGGAACAACAGGTGCTAGAAGATGCAATGTTTATGATCAAAAACCAACAGGAAGAATACCTGCATTTGAAAGATGGAAAATATTGCTGGAAAAAACGAGCAAGAGATGCAATAACGCTGACTTCTGATCGAAATGGCTTATTTTCCATCAATGGCTTAGCAGACGGAGAATATTTACTTGAAGAAATCAAAGCACCAAAAGGGTATAAAAGAAATCCTTATGCTGTCTCGTTTGTCGTAAAAAGTATGTCATATGCCATCAATGGACAACCTAGTGAACCTCTGAAAATCACTAATCAGAAACAAGAAACGAGTTTTCTTTTTCCAAAAACAACTGACGAAAAAATAAGTGTTGGTATGATTGGTGGCCTATCGATCATAGGTAGTTTCATTATTTATCAAAAGAACAGGAGTAAAGAAGAATGAAGAATAGAAAAAATTTCAAAAAAGTATTACTATGTCTTATTTCATCACTACTTACACTGGTGGCATTACTTCCTAATCCACAAGTGTTTGCTGAAGGAACGGATGCACAATTGGTGATCCACAAAAAGAAAATGTTAGATTTCCCACAACAAGAGATCCAAAATACAGGGAAAGAAATGACTGAATTCAACAACTATCAAGGGTTGGCAGATGTGACGTTCCATGTGTATGATGTCACCGAATCATTTGCTGAAGCAAGAAAAAATGGCGCGACGATTGAAGAAGCAAAAGCGATCGTCCAATCACAGACTTCTGGCACAGCTCTTCTTTCTGGTACCACAGACGCTCAGGGGGATCTTTCTTTAGCATTGCCAAAAAAACAAGCTGGAAAAGATGCAGTTTATGTGATTGAAGAAGAAGCAAAATCAGGAGTAACAGCTGCTGCAAATATGGTTGTGGCATTTCCAGTATATGAACTGATCAAACAATCCGACGGTTCATATCAATATGGGACAGAAGAACTAGACGTAGTTCATTTATATCCTAAAAATGTCGTGGAAAATGAAGGAACGCTGAAGGTCAAAAAAGTAGGTTCAGCAGAAGGCGAAGCACTAAACGGTGCGGAATTTGTCATTGTGAAAGAAGATGCAGGTGTTGCCAAATATTTGCATAGTGTGGCACAAGGAATGTATACATGGACAACTGATAAATCTAAAGCAAAACACTTTGTGACTGGCAAAAGCTATGAAATCGGTGAAGAGGCCGTTGCTGAAAATGAAGCAGAGAAAGGTCAAATGCTCATTACTGGATTAGAAGTTGGCGAATATGTGTTAGAAGAAGTAAAAGCACCTGAAAATGCAGCGATGATCACTGAGCAAACAAAGACACCATTCACAATTGTTACTGGCAACCAAACGCCAGTTGAACTTACAGTGAAAAATGATACGACGAAAGTAGAAAAAGAAACGCCGCAATTAGATGGGCAAGACGTAGCAATCGGAGAACCGATCAATTATGAGATCAGCGTCAATATTCCTCTTGGGATCGCGGATAAAGAAGGATCAAACAATAAATATACCACCTTCAAATTGATTGATACACATGATCCAGCTTTAACGTTCATGAACCAATCAACGGGAGAAACAGGTTATGCACTTTACGATGGTGAAACGATCATTGATTCAACAAATTACCACGTAACTGAACAAACAAACGGCTTCACAGTAGCGATTGAACCAACTTATATTCCTTCATTGACTCCAGGTGGTACGTTGCGTTTTGTTTATTACATGCATTTGAATCAGTTAGCAGAACCAACCCAAGGCTATAACAACGAAGCAAATGTTGATACTGGACATACGACAGATCAAACACCACCAACTGTGGAAGTACTGACAGGTGGGAAACGATTCATTAAAGTAGATGGAGCAGTAGCTGATATCAAGCCATTAGCAGACGCTTCGTTTGTGGTACGTGATCAAGATGAAGCAACAGCGAAATATTTGATCATCGATCCAGTAACAAAAGCAGTAACGTGGACGACTTCACAGGAAGAAGCAACGATTTTCACGACAACAAGTGATGGATTAGTGGATATCACAGGCTTGTCTTATGGCACGTATTATTTAGAAGAAACAAAAGCACCAAACAATTATGTGAAACTAACTGAACGAATGGCGTTCAAGGTCGATCAGCAATCTTATGCTGTTGCAGGTGAATTGGTTGCACCAGAGAAAGTACCAAACAAACACAAAGGGACATTACCAGCAACTGGTGGCAAAGGCATTTCATTGTACATTTTCTTAGGTGTGGTTTTACTGACAATCGTGGGTGCGTACTGGCTAAAACGACCAAAAGTTTAGTCTCAAATGAAGAACAAGTGACTCGCTGAGGAGAATAAAATGAAACAAAAAAAATGGCGTCTGTTAGATCTAATCATGTTCTCGGTATTTTTTATCGGTGTCCTCAGCTTGGCGTATCCTTTTGTCAGTGATACGTTGAATGATTATCTCGACCAGCAGATCATCAAAAATTATCAAAAAAAGGCAAAGTCTGAACATGCGACAGAACTTGCTGAATTACAAAAGCGGATGATCAAAAAAAATGAACAACTGGCATCAAACGTAGCGATGCCAGAAGCAGACCCATTTTCCAAGAAAAAAAAGAATGATCAAAAATCTCAGAAATCGTATATCGAATCACATACCGTTGGTGTTTTGACGATCCCCAAAATCAATGTCAGCTTACCGATTTTTGATCAAACAACGACGAAACTATTGGAAAAAGGCGCTTGTCTGCTCGAGGGCACCTCATACCCGATCGGAGGAAAATCGACACATGCGGTACTTTCCAGCCACCGAGGCTTGCCGCAAGCAAAATTGTTTACAGATTTACCTCAATTAAAAATAGAAGATCACTTTTATATTGAAATCAATGGACAGTATCTTGCGTATCAAGTCGATCAGATCAAAACCGTAGCACCGACAGAAACAGAAGCGCTGCAAATCCAAGAAAATCAAGATTTAGTCACACTGGTTACTTGTACTCCGTATATGGTCAACAGTCACCGTTTATTAGTACGCGGACACAGGGTTGCTGTTAAACCAGAAGAAATAAAAGAATCGTTAGAAAAAGTGAAACAGGCGAAGCGTACTGCATTTTTACTCGTAAATGGCTTGATCAGTGTGTTTTTGTTGCTATTTCTTATCATGATGATAAAATATTTTACAAAAGTTATTAAAAAATGATATAGTTTTGGAAACTAGATGTTAAAGTTTTTGTAAACAGAACATCCTTCATGTATAATGAAATTGAACAAACGAAATGGAGTGGATCAAGATGGAGATAGAATTTAGCCGAAAGTACCAAATCGTCAATGAAGTATTAAATGCGGTGACCCATGGGATTGCAGCTTTGTTAAGTCTGCTTTGCTTCAATTTGCTGATGGATCGCGCCCATACAACCTTAGATTATGTCGCTTTTGCGATTTATGGTAGTTCTCTTTTTCTGCTATTCTTTTCTTCTACGTTATTTCATAGTTTGATTTTTACGAAAGCAAAAAAAGTATTTCAGGTATTTGATCATTGTTCGATCTACCTTTTGATTGCTGGAACCTACACGCCATTTTGTCTGCTAGTCGTGCAAGGAACGACAGGACTAGTTTTGCTAAGTGTTATTTGGGCGACAGCAGTGATCGGTATCATATATAAATGTTTGACTTTAACAAAGACAAACAAGGTATCAAAAGTTTCAACGATCATTTACAATGTGATGGGGTGGGCAATCATCGTTGTGCTACCTAAGCTCTATCAGAATATCGATTTGACTGGCTTGCTACTGCTAGTTGGCGGAGGAATCGCTTATTCTGTGGGATCACTATTTTATAGCATGAAAAGCAGACGATTCACCCATGTGATTTGGCATCTATTTGTCATGTTAGGTGCAGCGTTGATGTTTTTAGCAATCTATGTAAGTAATTAATTTAAGGAAATTTCACTTTAAAAAGCTGACCAAGAAATTGGTCAGTTTTTTTGTCTATTTCTAAGATAATTATGTGAAAATAAATAGTGGTTTTTTATTTTTTGTTTTCTGTATGCAATAAAATTGAAAAATTAAACATTTTTGCTGAAAATAGCGATTTAAACTAGACAATTCAAACAATTTTGTTTAATATTATTCAAATAAAATTCAAATTATAATCTAAGGATATTTCAATTTGATGAGAAAATAATTTTTTGAAAAGAGGGAAAAGAGAATGACAGAATTAACGATCGGCGAAATTCCAGTGAGTCAACTAGCAAATGAATATCAAACACCCCTATATGTGTATGATGAAAAAAAGATGGAAGAAACGATAAAGTCGTTTAAGCTGAACTTTGATTCTGATTATTTTCAAACAAAGATCTTGTATGCGTCTAAAGCCTTTCAAACAGTAGAATTACTCCGTTTGATCGCTGAACAAGGGTTAGGTCTAGATGTCGTAAGTGGTGGAGAAATTTATACCGCGTTACAAGCTGGATTTCCTGTAGAAGATATTTATTTCCATGGCAACAATAAAACGGTCGATGAATTAAGATACGCGATTGAAAACGATATACACCATTTCGTTGCAGATAATGGGATGGAAGTCGAAGTCTTGGAAGAATTAAGCCGAGAATATCAGAAAAAGCTACAGATCATGTTGCGATTGAATGTAGGGATCGAAGCGCATACCCATGAATACATCGTCACCGCACATATCGATTCAAAATTCGGTATGCTTTACGATAGCGATGTTTGCCAACAAGCGATTACACGTATCCAACAAAGTGAGTTTCTTAGATTGGAAGGCTTTCATGCCCACATCGGCTCACAAATCTTTGATATGACGGCTTGGTTGGCTGAGATCGACCAGTTGGTTACCTACCTTGAAGATTTTCAACAACCGCTTTCTTTAAATCTAGGAGGAGGCTTTGGTATTCGTTATACCGAAGCGGACACACCTTTACCGATTGCAGAATCAGTCAAACATCTGGTTACACATACAGAGCAGGTACTAGCTGACAGAAACTTAACGATCGATCGCTTATTGATTGAACCTGGGAGAAGTATCGTTGGTGAAGCCGGAACAACACTTTATACAGTCGGCTATATCAAAGAAACACCTCACAAGAAATATTATTTTGTGGATGGTGGGATGACAGATAATATTCGACCGGCACTTTATCAAGCAGAATACACCTGTGATTTAGCAAATAAACTAGACATTGAAAAAACAGAAAAAGTGACGGTTGCGGGGAAAATGTGTGAATCAGGAGACGTGGTGATCCAAGAAACACAGTTGCCTCCTGCAGAGCCAGGTGATCTTCTGGCAGTGTATGCCACAGGAGCCTACGGATATTCGATGAGTAGCAATTACAATCGTGCACTTCGACCAGCAGTTGTTTTTGTCAAAGATGGCGTGTCGAGAGAAGTCGTGCGTCGGCAAACTTATGCGGATCTATTGAGAGGAGAAGTCTATGCAGATTTATAAATATAACGGTTGTGGCAATGATTTTATTCTCTTAGATTACGATGAAACGATCGACTATAGTCGTTTGGCTCAAAGCTTGTGCGCACCAACTGCTTATGATACGGATGGATTGATTGCTGTTAAAACCGATCCATTGGAAATGATCTACTACAATAAAGATGGCAGTCGTGCACCGATGTGTGGCAATGGTATCCGTTGTTTTGCCAATTATGTCAGCGATCAACAATTACATGAAGAGCCACAATTTGCAGTCAAAACGCTTGCTGGGATGATCCATGTGACGATCCATTCACGAGAACCTTTTTATTGCACGGTCGACATGGGTTCGCCAGACTACCGACCAGAGAAAGTAGGCGTAGCGCAAGCAACACCGATCATCAAACAAGCGCTGACGATTGATGAGCAAAAGGTAGAGCTGACTAGTTTATTCATGGGGACGATCCATACAGTTGTTTTTGTTGAAGATGCGTTGGCTGAATTAACCAAGGAGACAGGAGAAAAACTCTGCCATCATCCCTTATTCAAAGAGAAAACAAACGTCAATTTTGTCCAATATGTCAATGAAGAAGAATTGATCGTCCGCACGTATGAACGTGGGGTCGGTTGGACATTAGCTTGTGGCACAGGCTGTTGTGCAGCGTATGTCGTCGCAAAAGATCAAGGATATCTCTCCGGCTTACAAGCTACGATCCATTTAGAGCAAGGTGATTTACTGATTTCTGGTGATGAAACGATTACGATGGCAGGACCAGCCAGTTATGAATGGCACAAAAATTTGGAGGTAGAAGGATGATCAAAGGATCGATTGTTGCATTAGTGACTCCGATGACGGAAACAGGTGCAGTGGATTATTTAGGATTGGAGCAGCTGATTGCTTTTCATCTGAAAGAACAAACAGACGGATTACTTGTCCTAGGAACAACTGGGGAATCACCAACACTATCTGAGGAGGAAGAGGAAGAGATCGTACGATTCACCGTTGAAAAAGCCAATGGGCGTATCCCAGTGATAGCTGGCGCAGGATCGAATGCGACGGCGAAAACGATCAAGAAAGTCCAGCGTTTTGCAGAACTAGGGGCAGACCAATTATTAGTGATCACGCCTTACTATAATAAAACGAGCGATGCAGGCTTACTGGCTCATTTTAAAGCGATCGCAGACGCGTCCTCTCTACCAATCATCTTATATAACGTACCGTCACGAACAGGCATGACGATTTCATTACCTGTATTAACGGAACTAGCGAAGCATCCACGAATCATCGGCATCAAAGAGGCTTCTGGTGATATGTCCTACACAATGGAAGTCGCACAACTGATTGATGAATCATTTGCGCTTTACAGTGGCAATGATGATTTGATTTTACCCATCTTGAGTATTGGTGGCATCGGTGTGATCAGTGTTTGGGCGAATATCCAACCAAAAGTAGTCCATGGATTAGTCCATGATTACTTGGATGGAAATAGCCATTCAGCAAAAGAAAAACAATTGACTCATTTAGCGTTGATCAATGCCTTGTTCAGTGAAACCAATCCAATTCCAGTGAAAGCAGCAATGAATCATTTAGGTTTACCTGCTGGACCATTAAGACTACCACTGATTGAATTAGGCGAGGAGAAAAAGCAACAACTGATTGCACTGTTAGCAGAAAACGGAGGGGCAAGCATATGAATATCGGGATTATCGGAAGTGGAAAAATGGGCAAGCGAATTGCAGAAGTTACCGAAGAATATCAACATCAACCATTGATGTTGACCGAATCCCTGCAATTAACGGAGGAATTATCGTTTGCTCATACACCCGCGGTCATGATCGATTTTTCTCATCCAGCTGGTTTGGATAAAATCTTGCGGTACAGCCAAGCTCACCAAGTCCCACTGGTGATTGGCACAACTGGCTATACCGAAGAGCAATTTGCTGAAATCGCCCAAGCAGCTCAAACGATCCCTGTACTCTACAGTGCTAATTTTTCATTAGGGATCATGGTGATGAATCGCTTGATCAAACAAGCAGCTCAAGACTTAGCCAGCTGGCAGATCGAATTGATCGAAAAACACCACAGCCAAAAAAAAGACGCACCTTCTGGCACAGCCAAGCGTTTAGTAGAAACACTACAATCCGTTCGAGAGCTGACGCCTGTCTATCAATGGGCAGACGAACCTCGAGAAGACCAACAAATCGGTGTCCATAGCCTACGTGCAGGCTCTTTTCCAGGAGAACATGAAGTCCTTTTTGCGACCAAAGATGAAGTTCTTTCAGTGAAGCACGAAGCCTTTTCAAATCGAATTTTTGCAGAAGGGGCAGTTCAAGCAAGCATCTGGTTGGCCGAACAGTCAGCCGGTTTTTATCAATTAGAAGATCTATTTGGACCTAGAGGAGGAGCCTAAATTGAACGCACAAGAAATCATTCGTTTTATTCAAACAGCAGAAAAAAAGACCCCAGTCAAAGTTTACTTAAATGTTTCTGAACCCATTGGGTTCCCAAACGCAAAAGTATTTGGCGAAGCGCACAGTCCAATTGTTTTTGGGGATTACAAAGACATTGCGCCGGTATTAGAAAAAGAAGCGGAGAAAATCTTAGCGATTGAACTAGAACAGACAGCTAGAAACAGTGCCGTTCCTTTACTGGATATCAAAGACATCAACGCTCGGATCGAACCAGGCGCTGTCATTCGTGACCAAGTAACCATCGGAGATCAAGCAGTGATCATGATGGGTGCTGTGATCAATATCGGTGCTGAAATCGGGGATCATAGCATGATTGATATGGGAGCAATCCTAGGCGGACGTGCGACTGTCGGCAAGAATTGTCATATCGGCGCCGGCGCTGTGCTAGCAGGGGTCATCGAGCCAGCTTCCGCTCAACCAGTAGTGATCGAAGATGGTGTATTAGTTGGTGCGAACGCGGTGATCGTCGAAGGCGTTCGTGTTGGAAAGAATGCAGTCGTCGCAGCAGGTGCAGTCGTTTTAGAAGACGTTGCACCTGAGACGGTCGTTGGTGGTACGCCGGCACGTGTATTAAAAATAAAAGATGACCAAACCAAAGAAAATACCGCATTGATTGCAGCACTAAGAGAATTGTAGACAAAGAAAGGATGAAAAACATGCGCGAAATAGATACCTGTATTGTCGGAGCGACGGGATTAGTCGGTCAAACTATGTTAAGAGTATTAGAGGAGTACGATTTTCCAGTAGGAAAACTCAAGCTTTTAGCATCCAAACGCTCTGCGGGGAGTCTGTCTGTGTTTAAGGGAAAAGAGTATGTTGTCGAAGAACTGACTGAGACTTCTTTTTCTGGGTATGATTTGGCGCTTTTTTCAGCTGGAGCATCCGTTTCTCAAACATTTGGTCCGATTGCACGTCAAGCCGGCTTAGTAGTCATCGATAATTCTTCGGCGTGGCGAGAAGATCCTACGATCCCGTTGATCGTCCCTGAAGTAAATCTAGAGGATCATACGTTAGACCCATTGATCGCCAATCCAAATTGTTCGACGATCCAATCCGTCTTACCACTGAAAGCACTACAGAATACGTTTGGTGTGACACGTGTCAATTACACGACGTATCAAGCTGTTTCAGGTTCAGGGCAACAAGGAATCGCTGATCTACAGGCGACTAAAATTGGTGAACCAGCCACTTTTTATCCTCATGACATCAGTCAAACGGTCATTCCAGAAATCGATCGCCCAATGGAAAATGGGTATACCAAAGAAGAACAAAAAATGATCAATGAAACAAAAAAAATCTTGCATCAACCAGATTTGCCTGTATCTGCGACTTGTGTGCGTGTTCCCATCGAAAATGGCCATGGTGTCTCGATTGCTGTTGAGTTAGAAAAGGAATTTTCATTGGAACAAATCCGTGCTTGTTTCAGTCAGTTTCCAGGGATTTTGGTTGTCGATAACTTAGCAGAACACCAATATCCCACAAGTACATTAGCAAGAGGCACAGATCAAGTATATGTTGGGCGTATTCGCCGTGACTTATCGGTTGAAAATGGCTTGCTCTTTTATACCGTAGCTGACAATATCCGCAAAGGCGCTGCGGCTAACGCGGTGCAAATTGCTTTGGCGCTTCTTCAAGAGGAGGTCCTTTCATGAAAGTCGCAAAATTTGGTGGAAGCTCGATGTCTCATGAAGAACAGTTCCGGAAAGTCCGTGAGATCGTGCTAGCTGATCCTAGTCGAGAAGTCGTTGTCGTTTCCGCTTTAGGAAAAAGAACCGATGAAGACGATAAAGTGACCGATTTACTCTATTTGATCCATGCGTATCTTCAACATAAGGTTGATTGGACGCCACTATGGGAACGGATCACACAACGTTTTATTCAAGTAAGGGATCTTCTATCACTCGACTTTCCGATTGAAAAAGAATTAACCACGATCGAAACACAACTAAAACAGGAAAAAGTGACGATCGATTATTTAGTCAGTCGTGGGGAGTATCTGACTGCGCAATTGATGGCGGAATATTTAGGGTATACCTTTGCAGACGCAAGTGAGCTGATCTACTTTGATTATGAAGGAGGCATCGACTTTCCGCGTACAGAGCAAGCAGTACGCGAGATGTACCAGAAACACCAAAAGTTGATCGTCCCAGGATTTTATGGTGCCAATCCAGCAGGAAAAGAAAAATTACTTGGTCGTGGGGGCAGTGATATTACCGGCTCCGTTTTAGCAAGTGCCTTACAGGCAGATCTTTATGAAAATTGGACGGATGTTTCAGGTATCATGATGGCAGACCCAAGAATCATTGACTCACCGAAAGTCATTGAAGAGATCTCTTTCCGTGAATTACGAGAAATGGCTTATATGGGTGCTAATGTGTTACACGAATCTGCGGTTTTTCCTGTACAAGAAGCTGATATCCCGATCCAAATCAAAAATACGAATCGACCGAATGATCATGGAACAAAAATCTCAAATCATGAAGTCGAAAAAGAAAATGGGTTGACGGGGATTGCAGGAAGAAAAGACTTTCTTTCAATCACCTTGTTCAAACGACATATGTCAGACGAGATCGGTTTTATTTGGAAAGCCATGAGTATTTTTGCAAAACATGGCATCTCGATTGAGCATATCCCCTCTGGCATCGATAATATCGGTGTCGTCGTTTCGGCGGAATTGATCATGGATAAATTGTTTTTGATCACGAAAGAATTACGTGAGGAATTAGGCGTAGAGGAAATCGAGATCATCGAAGACTTGGCTTTGATTTCTGTGGTAGGCGGCCCACATAAGGAACCAATTGGACTTTCTGGAAAAGTATTATCGATTTTGAATGAGTTAGAAATCAGGACCTCGATTTTATCGCAAGGTGCGCAAGAGTTGAATTTGATCATCGGCGTACCCAATGCACAATATGAAACCGTGGTAAAAGGAATCTATGAAGGGATGGTGAGGCGACATGTTAGCAACACACCGAATGGCGTTACATCAAATTCCTGAACTTGGCTTTCATGAATTTAAAACGAAAGAATACCTTTACGAACAAATCAAAAACTGTGGTGGCGTGATCCATGAAATCGATGAGACAGGCTTGTTGGTTTATTTTGATCAGCAACAAGACACAACGATTGCTTTTCGGACAGATATCGACGCGTTGCCCATCACTGAAGCCACAGGGTTACCTTTTGCGTCTACACACCCAGGATTCATGCACGCCTGCGGACATGATGGTCATATGGCGATGCTCTTAGGATTGACCGATTATATTGCCACGCACCGTCAAGAGATGCAGCACAATATCGTCTTGATTTTTCAACCCTCAGAAGAAATCGCTGGTGGGGCAGAAAGTGTGATCCGTTCTGGGTGGTTGGAACATTACAAGGTACAGGCAATCTTTGGTTTTCATTTATGGCCAGGCTTACCAGAAGGGAAAGTATTTTCACGACCAGGTGCGTTGATGGCCCAAAGTAGTGAAACAGATATCATCGTCCAAGGCAGATCTGCGCATATCGCTTCAAGTAGTCAAGGCATCGATAGTTTAGAAGCAGCTGTGCGTTTTATGAAACAAGTCTATGACTTTGATAAATCTCTGCCAGAAAACCTTGAACATCTCTTGAAATTTGGTCAGATCACAGGCGGGACGATCCGCAATGTCTTAGCCAATGAAGTCGTGATCTCAGGCAGCATTCGTTCATACAGTCGTAAGACCCAAACGGACTTAAAGATGCAACTAGCACGACTAGCAGAAGAATTCCAACAAACTTCCCCAGCGAAAATCTCATTTCGTTATAACGATGGGTATCCTGCTGTACGTAACGATGAACAGTTGTATGCAGCACTTGCCCACTCAGAGTTGTTACATGAGTTGGCTGAACCTGTCTTACAAGCAGAAGATTTTGGCGTTTATACGGAACACTATCCTTGTGTCTTTTTCTTCTTAGGTGTAGGGGATACACCAGCCCTGCATGATGCAACCTTTGATTTCGACATGGCAGTTTTAGAAAAAGGATTGGAATGGTACCAAACAATCCTTTACACCAAGGAACTTTTCTGAAAAAATAAGGATAGTAACCAAAAGGGGAGAAGTCTATGAATCTACACCATCGTTTTAATCCAAGGCTGGCTAAAATCGAAGTCTCGCAGATCCGTATGTTCGATCAGCAAATCTCAAGCATTCCGGGTATCATCAAATTGACATTAGGTGAGCCAGATTTTTCAACACCTGAAGCAGTCAAAGAGGCAGGGATCACAGCCATCAAAGAAAACTATTCTCATTATACCGGGATGAGAGGTTTACCAGAATTATGTGAAGCAGCTTGTTTCTTCCAAAAAGAACGTTACGGTCTTTCTTATGATCCGCAAACGGAAGTACTGACAACGATTGGTGCCACAGAAGCGATCGCGACAGCTTTATTAGCGGTCTTAGAAGAAGGAGATAAGGTATTGATCCCAGCACCTGCGTATCCCGGCTATCAACCAATCGTTGATCTAGCAGGCGCCGAATTGATCACGATCGATACATCAGACACTGGCTTTATTTGTCAGCCAGAACAACTAGAAGAGGCGTTTGCCAAATACGGAGACGAAATCAAAGCAGTGATTTTGAATTACCCAAGTAATCCAACTGGAACATTGTTATCTGCAGAGCAAATGAGTAAACTTGCAGAAGTTTTAAGCCAACATCCAGTCTTTGTCATCAGTGACGAAGTTTACGCGGAGTTGAATTACGTGGGGGATCATGTATCGATGGCTACGTACTTACCTGAACAAACGATCGTCGTGAATGGACTCTCTAAATCCCATGCCATGACTGGCTGGCGCATTGGCTTTCTTTTTGCCCAAAAACCAGTGATCGATGAATTGATCAAGGTCCACCAATATTTAGTTACTTCTGCCACAACGATTTCTCAAAAAGCTGCGGTCGAAGCATTGACAACGAGTATGGACGAAGGGGAAAAAATGAAGGCCCGCTACGTCGAACGCCGAGATTATCTATTACCACAACTTACGGAATTAGGCTTTCAAATCTCTCAACCTGATGGTGCGTTTTATTTGTTCTGTCGCTTACCAGAAACGATCCAGATGAATTCGTGGGATTTTTGTTTAGCACTCGCAGAACAAGGTAAGGTTGCCTGTATCCCTGGCTCAGCTTTTGGACCGGAAGGCGAAGGATTTATCCGAATCTCTTATGCAAGTGGGATGGATGACCTACAAGAAGCGTGTAAACGTATCGGCACATTTTTAGCACAATTAAAACAATAATATTAAAATAACGAATAAAATTTTTAGGCAAGCCTTTTCATTTGCATTATTATTCGTAGAATGATATCGTAAAATTGTTTAGAATGATTCTAAACAATTGTTATGAGGAGGGTTTTGTCAATGGAAAAAACGAAAGTAATTATTGTCGGTGCATCACATGGAGGGCATCAATCCATTTTAGAATTACTATCTAGATACGGAGAAAATGTGGATATCACCTTGTTTGAAGCAGGCGACTATGTTTCATTTATGTCATGCGGCATGGAATTATATTTAGAGGATCAAGTCACTAGTGTGAATGATGTCCGTAATTTCAGACCGGAAAACTTTCCACAACCAAATGTGGGGATTTTAAATAACCACGAAGTTAAGACAATCAATGCAGATAAAAAAACAGTAACAGTTACACGTAAAGAAGATGGACATACAGAAGAGTATGCTTACGATAAATTGATTTTGAGTTCAGGTGTGAAACCAAACTCATTACCTATTCCAGGAACAGACTTAGAAAATGTGTATTTGATGCGTGGCTATAATTGGGCAACGAAAATCAAAGAACGCATGACAGACCCAGCAGTGAAAAAAGTAGCCGTTATCGGTTCAGGTTACATCGGAATCGAAGCAGCAGAAGTTTTCTTGAATGCAGGGAAAGAAGTAACGTTATTAGATATGATCGATCGTCCTTTAGGTACTTACTTAGATAAGGAAATGACAGATATCTTAGAAGCGCACTTAAAAGAAAAAGGCATGAACATCAAAACTGGCGTGAACATCAAAGCCTTCACAGGTGACGGTAAAGTCGCAGCCATCGAAACAGACAGTGGCACGATCGAAACAGATTTGATCATCCAAGCTGCCGGTGTCAAACCGAATACCGAATGGTTGAAAGGCATCGTTGATTTAGATGAACGTGGCTGGATCATCACAGATGAATACCTACAAACAAACTTACCTGATGTTTATGCAGTAGGAGATGCAACACTTGCTTATTCGATCCCAGCAGGCAAAAAAGTGCCGATCGCATTAGCAACAGTTGCACGTCGAGAAGCACGCTATGTCGTTCAACACTTATTTGAACAAACACCAAGCAAACCATTTGGTGGCTTAGTCGGCTCATCTGCGTTACGTGTGTTTGACTATCATTTTGCTGCAAGTGGCTTGAACAGCTTCACAGCTGATCGCGCTGGCGTAGCCATCAAAACAGCCTTCTATGAAGATACGATCCGTCCAAAATTCGTACCAGAAGAATTTGGGAACGGAAAAGCAGCTGTACAATTAGCCTATGATCCATTTACGCATCAATTGCTAGGTGGAGCAGTATTATCAACAAAAGACATTACTCCTCAAGGAAATGTTTTGGCTTTAGCCATCCAACAAAAATTAACGATCGAAGACTTGGCAGAAGCAGATTTCTTCTTCCAACCAGGACACGACCGTCAATGGAGCCTACTAAACTTAGCCGCACAACAAGCACTAGGTGAAGAGCCATTTGTGGAGTAAAAACTACATTTATGTAATAGTAAATACGGAATAACAGGTGGATGGAAACATTCTGCCTGTTGTTCCGTTTTTTTATTTATTCGTAAGAGTTGTTTGGGCTGAAGGGAAATATTGACGATTATGCTGTTAAAACAGCTTTTTAGGAATGTAATAATTTTTTTTGATATTTTTTGATATGATTAAGGTGGAAGTTATTTTAATTTGTTAAAGTAATATTTTAGTACGTTACGTATATATATTTGTAGAGAGGAATCGGTTACTATTTATACATAGAATGGAGAGATGAAAGATGACCTACGTTCGAATAATCAAAATAATCCAACTGGTTTTATTGGCGCTAAGCATCTATTTTGCTGCAATGAAAAATACGATCTATACCATACTGATTATGCTATCACTATTTATTGAATATACCCAATCCGAGCAACCTAAAACTCCTTACAAATCGGGAAAAAATTCAATCTATCTACCGAATCAAACATCTAGAACGGAAGTGATGTTTGCGCTGATTCCCACGATTTTAGTTCTTATGATTTGCTCCATTTTGGAATTAGAATTGTATCATTTTTAGTAACAGGAATAATTTGAACCACATCTATTTATTAGTAATAAAAATGAATACATAAAAGTATCGATCGTATGAGAATTTTAGAGAAGGTGAACCGAGTGAGCCAAATAATTGTTCTCACCTCCTATCTAGTGATGACGATTCTATTGATTGTCATGTGGAGGTATAAAAATAATAGAAAATAGTTAGAAAACAGGACAGAAAATCTACAAATAGAAGAATAGAACGGAGAGATTAAAATGACCTACGCTAGAATACTCAAAGGAACTAGTTTGATTTTATTAGCTTCAAGTATCTATTTTGCGGCCCAGCAAAATACTATTTACTTCACACTGATTTTATTATCAATACTTATTGAATCTGCTCAACCCAACCGCCCTAAAATTCCTTATCAATCGGAACGAAAAGCCATCTATCTACCGAATCAAACATATGGAACGGAAGTAAAGTTTGAACTGATTCTGACGATTTTAGTTCTTACTATATGCGCCATTTTAGAATTAGAATTGTATCATTTTTAGAAAAAGGAATCGTTTGAAATACGTCTAAATACTTTAAATGACTGTTTCTCTCATTTTGAGAATTAGTAATAAAAATAAATACATAAAAGGAATGATTCACTTAGATTTTTAGTAGATGAATAGAATGGAGAGATAATAATGACCTACGCTAGAATACTCAAAGGGACTAGTTTAATTTTATTAGCTTCAAGCATCTATTTTGCAGCACAGAAAAATACTATTTACTTCACACTGATTTTATTATCGATACTTATTGAGTCTGCTCAACCCAACCGCCCTAAGATCCCTTATCAATCGAAACGAAAGGCAATCTATCTACCGAATCAAACCTATGGAACGGAAGTGAAGGTTGAATTTGTTTTGACGGTTGTAGTTTCGATTATTTGTTTTGTTTTGGCGTGGTGACAAGACTTGAATGTAGAAGAACGTCATAAACCAAAAGTAAATAAAACTGAATCAACTCTTTCGTAAAGAAGCACCAATCGCCGAAATCTGTTTCATGTTTTCGGTTATTGGTGCTTCTTCCACATTTTTTTCAATTTCCCTTCTTCACCCGTATCGCATACGAATCCAGCAAGATCCGCGCAATCACAGAAAGTGGCAGGCGAGAGCGGACTTCATATTCAGGGAAAAAAGAGATTTCGGATTTGAATCCGATCAAGGATAATTCTGCTAAGTGATTCAAACGGCTTTCCCGTGAGGCGGTGATCAGGATCGAACTGATTTCCTCGCGGTAGCAATTCTCCGCTGCTGCTACGAGTTCTTCTGTTTCACCGTTTAAGGAAATAAAAAGAACGACATCTTTCTTGTGCAATTTGCGACTAACGGTTTTGATGATATTTGGATCGGTATGAAGGACACAGTATTTATCAAGTAGTTGGAATTTTGTTTGTATTTCTTCCCCAATCATCTCTGAAAATCCTCTGGCAAAGATAATGATTCTTTGTGAACTCCAGATTTTTTGAATCGCATCTTCGATTACTCCTGTATCCAATAGATTGATGGTACGCACGACTTCTTGCTCGTTTTTTAGAATGGAGGTTTTTATTTCTTCATCTACTTTATCGACCGTAGCAAAATTGATGGTGGTATTTTTCTTTTCCTTTAAATGATGCTTAAAAGAAGTATAGCCTTCGTATCCTTTTTTCTTCATGGTACGAACGATGGTCGTGGTGGATACGTTGGCTCGTTCGCTTAGTTTGATAATTGATAGATTTGGGATTTCTTGGATGTGATTCATCATATACTCCCATAAAAAATGTTCTGCCTCGCTTAATTTAGGTTCCATTTACGCCTCCCCCTTTTCTTTTTATTCTACCACTGATGTAAACCCTTACTTAGATGAGTTTTATTTTGTAAACATTTACCTAAAATTTCGCTTATTTAGAAAACATGTACATCCAAAAACAGGTCATACTGTAGATAACGTGAGGAGGGATACAGGTGGCTAACGTATATACATGTACGATGAATCTGGCGATTGATCTGTTTATTGAAGTGGCACAACTCAAACCGAATGTCGTGAACCGCTCAATCGATGATGACATCCAAGCAAATGGGAAAGGTGTCAATGTTTCATTGATTTTAAAAAAACTCGGGATACCAAATACTGCGTTGGGCTTTAGCGGAGGATTTACTGGGGCTTATATTGAGGAATGCTTGACGAAGGAAGGGATCGACGCTCATTTTGTTTCTATACCCGGAATGACTCGCATCAACGTATTTACACAAGTGAATGAGGAATCAAGTGAATATAAGTTGGTCAATCGTGGACCAGAAATCGACCAGTTAGCGATGGAAGAATTGCTTGAGACAATCAGTCATTTGTCAGCTGGAGATTATCTTTGTGTTTCTGGGAGTCTGCCAAGAGGGGTACCAGAAGAAATCTTAGTAATGATCAGTAAAATCTGTCATGAGAATCAAGTGCGCTTGATCTTAGATACGAGTGCTAAAATCGTTAAACGATGTCTAAAGTATCAACCATTTTTACTGAAACCGAATGAGCAGGAATTGGCAGAATGGTTTGATGAAGAAGTAGCAGAAACGGAATATGTGAACTATTGTAAGAAACTATTAGCCGCAGGTGCACAAAATGTCTTGCTGTCATTAGGTGGAGCGGGCGGGATCTATGTGAACGAAAATTATTGTTTGACAGGAAATGCCCCGCAAGGAAAAGTCGTCAATACCGCTTGTGCCGGGGATACACTCCTAGCCACTTTTCTGGCAGGCTTGATCAAAGAAGAAAATAGTGCGGATTGTTTCAAGGACAGTTTAGCTGCGGGTAGCTCGACTGCGTTTCAAAAAGGATTGACTAATTTTACAGATGTCGCAGAGTTGAAAAAAGAAATCACCATTCATAAGGAGGAATTCAGATAATGGCTAAGTATCGATTAATTGCAGCAACTGGTTGTCCCACAGGTATCGCCCACACGTATATGGCACAAGAAGCACTGGAACAGGCAGCAAAGAAAAAAGGCATTTCGATCAAGGTGGAGACCCATGGGCAAGTAGGGGTAGAAAATCGTTTGACAGATCAGGAAATCATTGAAGCGGAAGCAGTGATTATTGCGGCGGATAAAGATGTCCAGCCTGAAAGATTTGCCGGGAAAAGGATCATTGATGTTTCTGTTTCGAAAGGGATCAAAGAAGCCGATCAATTGATTGCTGCGGCTTTAAACGGTGAAGGAGTGATTTCTGAAAAAGTCGAAATGGCGGAAGGAGATAAGGAAAAACAACATGCACAACAGAGTATTGGTCACAGCATCTATAAGAACTTGATGAATGGTGTTTCCCACATGTTGCCTTTTGTTGTCAGTGGAGGAGTCTTGATCGCCATTTCTTTTTTATGGGGGATTTATTCTGCTGATCCTGCCAATGCGCAATACAATGAATTTGCTGCGAATTTGAATCGAATCGGCGGTTTTGCGATGAGTATGATGGTGCCGGTCCTTTCCGCTTTTATTGCTGAAGGAATTGCAAAGCGTCCTGGACTGGTTGTTGGTTTTGTCGGTGGATTGATTGCCTCAGATGGTGGTACAGGTTTTTTAGGTGGGATTATCTCAGGTTTCTTGGCAGGGTATGTGGTATTGGGATTAATAAAAGCGTTAAAACCTTTGCCTAAAACACTAGATGGTTTAAAGGCAATTTTCTTATATCCCGTACTAGGGGTGTTGATTACTGGATTGATCATGACAGTCATTTCAGGACCGATGGCTAGTATCAATGAAGGAATGATGGATTTTCTAGCAGGGTTTGAAAACTCAAGTCCTTTAGTATTAGGGGTGATCGTCGGTTGTATGTGCGCATTCGATATGGGGGGGCCGATCAATAAAGCAGCCTACGTTACTGGAACTGCCCTGTTAGCACAAGGAAATACTAGCTTTATGGCGGGAGTTTCTGCAGCCTGCATTGCTCCACCGTTGATTACTGGCTTTGCGGTCTTGCTTTTTGGGAAATACTTCGAGCTAAACGAAAAGAATGCTGGTCTAGTGAATTTCATTCTAGGTTCAACACATATTACGGAAGGTGCGATTCCTTTTGCGGCAAAAGATCCGCTTCGTGTCTTGCCAATCATGATGCTTGGTTCGTCGATCGCCGCTGTATTGACCTATTTCTTTCGCGTGCAAGTACCAGCACCCCATGGCGGATTTCTCGTTTTACCAGTAGTGACCCATGGCTTATTGTGGGTTCTTGCGATTCTTGCTGGTTCTATTGCAGGGGGAGTATTACTAGGCTTGGTTCAAAAAAGAAAGTCACTGAGTGTGTGAAAGGGAGAGGATTCATTTGATGGAAAATTTATTTGTTTATACCAATGTGGCGGCGAATACTCGTGAAGCGGTGTTTGCGTTTCTTTCAGCAAAAATCGTTGAGGTAGGAAAAGCGACCAATGAGCAGGCGGTCAAAATCGGCTTGAAACAGCGCGAAGCAGAAGGCACGACTGGTATGATGGATGGCTTTGCGATTCCTCATGCGAAAAGTGAAAGTATAGAAGAACCAACGATCATTATCTTGAAATTAACGAATGCAGTCGCCTGGGATAGTTTAGACGGTCAACCGATCAAGTATGTGATTGCGTTGTTTATTCCAGCTGCAGAAGCAGGAACCAGTCATTTGGCGCTTCTTTCGCAAATGGCACGAATGTTGATGGATGAAGGCTTTAAACAAGCATTTATCACTGCTTCCACTCAAGAAGAAATTGTTGGGTTGATTGATTTTAAGTTAGAAGGGATGTTGAAAAAATGAGGAAAGTATCAGAGGGGAAATACCAAGCATTGGTAAACATGAGTAATCCAGACGGGATCATCGGGGCTTTAGCGATTGATCAAAGAGGGGCATTGAAAAAAATGATGGCGAGACATCAAGAGGAGGTCAAAGTGGATGATTTGATCCATTTCAAAGAACTCGTGTCCGAAGAATTGACACCTTTTGCTTCTTCGATTCTTTTAGATCCAGAATATGGGTTACCCGCTGCCGAAAAACGCGCCAAGACAGCTGGACTATTGTTGGCTTATGAGAAAACAGGATATGATACAACGATACCTGGACGTTTGCCAGATACCTTAGCTTTTTGGTCAGCCAAAAGACTAAAGGAAGCTGGAGCAGATGGCTGCAAATTCTTGCTTTACTATGATGTAGACGAAAGCGAAGAAGTCAATGAACGGAAACAGGCATATGTAGAAAGAATTGGTTCAGAATGTCTGGCGGAAGATCTTCCTTTCTTTTTAGAATTGCTATCTTATGATGCAACGATCCCAGATACGACCTCCAAGGAATATGCCAAGATCAAACCGAAAAAAGTCATTGAAATGATGAAGATTTTCTCAGAGCCGAGGTTCAACGTAGATGTCTTGAAGGTAGAAGTACCTGTCAATATGACTTTTGTTGAAGGTTTTGGAAAAGAAATCATTTATTCCAAGCAAGAAGCATCCGCTTTGTTCATCGAGCAAAGCCAAGCGACTGACTTACCGTTCATTTTTCTTAGTGCAGGTGTCAGTGCCGAAGGATTCCAAGAAACGTTGTACTTTGCCAAAAACGCTGGGTCTTCGTTCAATGGTGTTTTATGTGGGCGAGCTACATGGGCAGATGGTGTGGCACCTTTTGCGGATCAAGGGAGACAGGCGGCAAAAAAATGGCTTGCTGAACAAGGGAGAAACAACATTGAGGAATTAAATGGAGTCTTGATGAAGACAGCTTCGCCTTGGAAAAATAAGATTAGTCGCTAGTTGGTTAGTCATCTTGAAATAGCAAAAGAGAAACACTTTGAGCACCTAGACGTGGGAAATGAAGTGTTTCTTTTTTTTGTTATTTTTCATTGGAATTTAGCGAAATGCAAGAAAAAGAACCGTTGGATTTCTTCATTATTTTATAAATTTTCTAGAATAAACAAGCTTTTTAAGGACAAGCCTTATGCTGCTTTTTATGAGGTTTATGCTGTTTTTTTATTTTAAGTGGTATTTTCGAGGTATTTAAAATGTTTTTATATATAGTTGATTAAAACGTTGTTATATAGAGGTTTTTAAGCAATTTTTATGTTGACAGGTAGTTATTATTACTTTACGATTGTCTTGTGGTTATAACCAGTTGGAAGGGGTAAAGAAATGGAAAATTCTCGTAAAGGGAAACCGTTATATTATCAACTAGTTGATGTACTAAAGAAACGAATTGAGGCAGAAATGATCCCGCATGATAAATTGCTGTCTGAGAGGGAGTTATGTCTGTACTATGGTGTGAGTCGGACGACGGTTCGATTGGCATTGCGGGAATTAGAAACACTTGGCTATATTTATAAAAAACATGGAAAAGGAACGTTTGTCAGTGACTTATCGCATCAAGCAGCAAGTCTAGCTGGTGCTTACAGCTTCACAGAAGAAATGTTGGCATTGGGGCGTACACCGAAAACGATTATTTTAGCTTTTGAAAAACAAGCAGCGACAAAGCAGTTGGCTGAACGCTTGAATCTCAATCTAGGAGAAGCAATCTTCAAAATCAAGCGGCTACGTTTAGCGGATGATGTTCCTTTGATGGTTGAACGGTCTTATTTACCAGCAAAACTGTTTCTTGGCCTTGATTTGCCGATTTTGGAAAGCAAGCCTTTGTATGATGTTTTTCTGGAAGATTTTGATCAACATGTCCAAGTGGCAGAAGAGGAATTCTATGCCAGTATTGTTTACGCAAATGATGCCGAATTACTGCATATATGCGATGGGGCACCGATTTTACATTTGAAACGGACGACCTTCAATAGCAAAAACGAGATCATCGAATATACAGATAGTGTCGCAAGAGCAGACCAATTCCATTATAAGATCCGTCATGTTCGGAGTAATCTAGGAGGAAAATAACATGTTTGAACTGTCGAAGGATGAATTAGAAAAAATAGGTGCAAGGATCACTACAGAAGAAATCAAACAACAACCAGATCTGTGGGAAGAGGTTGTGGAAATCTTAGAAGAGAAGAAAAATGAATTAGCCCTTTTCTTTGATGCACTTGAAAAACAGGCAAACGAGCAACAAATCCAAGTCATCTTTACCGGTGCAGGCTCTTCTCAATATGTAGGCGATACGCTTGTTCCTTACTTGAATGAGCATGGAGACACCAAACGGTTTGCTTTTCATAGTTTTGGTACGACCGATATTGTTGCTTCTCCAAGAGAGTATTTGTTTCCTGATCAACCCACGTTATTGATTTCGTTTGCTAGAAGTGGCAATAGTCCGGAAAGTCTGGCGGCAGTCAAAATCGCCGATCAAGTTGTGGATACGTTGTTCCATTTAGCGATTACTTGTGCAGAAGAAGGAAAATTAGCACAAGTCGCACGTGAACAATCGCAACATTTCTTGTTGTTGATGCCAAAAAAAGCAAATGACGCTGGCTTTGCCATGACAGGTAGCTTTACATGTATGTTATTGAGTGCCCTTTGGCTTTTTGATCAAACGAACCAAGAAACAAAACAAAAGTATGTCACTTCCTTGAGTCATATCGGCAAAGATGTTCTGAAAAGAGAGCAAGAACTGATCCAAGTGTTAGCAGTACCATTCAATCGGGTCGCATACCTTGGCTCAGGTAGCTTGGCTGGTGCCACAAGGGAAGCACAGCTGAAAATCTTAGAGTTGACTGCTGGAAAAATTGCGACAATCTTTGATTCTTCGATGGGCTTTCGTCATGGACCAAAATCCTTTGTCAATGAGCAAACTTTAGTGATCGGGTTTGTGACGAACCAAGCGTACACACGCAACTATGATTTAGATATTTTGGAAGAAATCAATGGCAATGCTATTGCTGCAAAGGTGTTAGCCATTGCTCAATCGACGCAAAGAGATTTTTCTGGAGCAAACTTTTTCCTAGAACCAGCCGCACTAGAATTACCCGATGCCTATCTATCTGTAGTGATGATCTTGACCGCACAAATCATTGCTTTGCATATGTCGATCAAAGTCGGTAATACACCTGACACGCCTTCACCGACAGGAACGGTGAATCGAGTAGTCAAAGGTGTGACGATCCATGAGTACCAAAATGAATAACAAGGAGGTCAATAAAAACAATGACACCAAACAAGAAAAAAGCGATGGAACATTTAGCAACAAAAGACGGCATCATCAGTGCATTAGCAATCGATCAGCGGGGTGCATTGAAGAAAATGCTGTCGGCTTTAGGAGAAACACCCACAGATGAACAATTGATTGAGTTCAAAGCGTTGGTTTCTAGTGAGTTGACGCCTTATGCTTCAGCTATTTTATTAGATCCTGAATATGGTTTGCCCGCTGCCAAAGTACGTGATCGATCCGCTGGTTTGCTCTTGGCGTATGAAAAAACGGGTTATGACGTATCAACTCCTGGACGGTTACCAGATCTATTAGGAGACTGGTCTTCCTTGAGATTAAAAGAAGAACAAGCCGATGCAGTGAAATTTTTACTTTATTATGACGTTGATGAAGATCCAAAAATCAATCATTTGAAACATGTCTTTATTGAACGTCTAGGAAGTGAATGTGCAGGAGAGGATCGACCGTTTTATTTAGAACTGCTCTCTTATGATGCCAAATCAAATGATAGCGCTTCACATGAGTATGCAAAGGTTAAACCGCATAAAGTGATTGAAATGATGAGAGAATTTTCAAAGCCTCGTTACCAAGTAGATGTTTTGAAAGTCGAAGTACCAGTCAATATGAACTTTGTCGAAGGTTTTGGTGACAAGGAAATCGTCTATAGTCAAAAAGAAGCAGCTGACTTTTTCAAGGCGCAAAGCGAGGCGACTCACTTGCCATTCATTTTCTTGAGTGCGGGTGTATCTTCTGAATTATTCCAACAAACGCTAGTCTTTGCTCATGCGTCAGGTTCCACCTTCAATGGGGTCTTGTGCGGAAGAGCGACTTGGAAAGATGGCGTCAAAGCTTATGTAGATGCTGGGAAAGAAGGAGCCGTCAAATGGTTACGGACACAAGGTAGACAGAATATTGAGAACTTGAATCAAGTAATCAATCAGACAGCGACACCTTGGTATCAAAAAACAGGCGAATAATGTAAGCGTTACCTTTATTTTTAGAATGAACAATTTATTTGTAAAGGAGAATGAACAATGGCAATTATTGGTGTAAGAATCGATGGACGTTTGATCCATGGACAAGTCGCGAATCTTTGGGTAACGAAGTTGTCGATTACTCGGATATTAGTTGTAGATGATGAGGTCGCAATGAATACAGTAGAAAAAAGTGGCTTGAAATTAGCCACACCAGCAGGAGTAAAGTTAAGTGTCTTACCAATTGAAAAATCCGCAGAGAATATTCTCGCTGGCAAGTACGATTCCCAACGTTTACTGATCGTCGCAAAAAAACCTGATCGATTGTTGAAACTTGTTGAACGAGGCGTGCCGATCAAGGAAGTCAATGTAGGGAATATGTCTCAGACAAATGAAACCAGATCAATCACCAAATCGATCAATGTGGTGGAAAAGGATATTGAGGATTTCAAACAGTTAAATGCGCGTGGGGTCCATTTGACCGCACAAATGGTACCAAGTGATAAGTCAGAAGATTTTATGAGTCTTTTGAATAAATAAGGGGGTTAAGTAGATGTCCATTCAATGGTGGCAAATCTTATTATTATCTTTATATGCAGGTTATCAGATTTTAGATGAACTACAAATTTATTCCTCAATGAGTGCCCCCGTTTTTGCCGGTTTGTTCACCGGATTAGTCATGGGGGATTTACAAGCTGGTTTAATTATCGGTGGTAGTATGCAATTGACCGTTCTAGGTGTTGGGACATTTGGCGGTGCTTCAAGGATCGATGCAAACTCCGGAACGATACTAGCAACTGCTTTTTCCATCTCATTAGGGATGAATCCAGAACAGGCAATTGCGGCTATTGCAGTTCCTGTCGCTAGTTTAATGATCCAATTGGATATTTTAGCTCGATTTGCGAATACGTACTTCGCTCATCGTATCGATCAACATGTTGAAACAATGAATTATAAAGCAATTGAACGCAATTATTTATTAGGTGCTCTTCCTTGGTCCTTGTCACGTTTGATCCCCGTCTTTTTAGCCTTAGCATTTGGTGGCGGATTAGTCGAAAACGTCGTCGCTGTACTAAATGGCGATTTGAAATGGTTAGGAGATGGCTTATCTGTCGCAGGAGCGGTATTACCAGCAGTCGGTTTTGCTATTTTACTACGCTATTTACCAGTCAAGAAACATTTTCCTTATCTGATTTTAGGTTTTACGATCACTGCCTTATTAGCAACGTTGTTCTCAAATGTCCAGTTGCTTGGCACGAGTGTCGCAAGTGTCGTCAAAGATTTGCCGGCAACCTTCAATTCATTACCGATGCTGGCAGTAGCAATGATCGGTTTCTCTTTAGCAGCGATCAGCTATAAAAACAATCAACGAACAGAAAACCAGCAAGTAGCAAGTCCCCATACAACCTCTGAGGAAGGAGAAATCGAAGATGACGAAATCTAATTACAAGTTAACGAAAGAAGACTTTACACAAATCAACCGCCGAAGCTTGTTGACCTTCCAATTAGGCTGGAATTATGAGCGGATGCAAGGTTCAGGCTATCTCTATACGATCCTGCCACAATTGCGAAAAATCTACGGAGATGATACGCCGGAATTAAAAGAAATAATGAAGACCCATACACAGTTTTTCAATACCTCAAACTTTTTCAATACGATCATTACTGGGATCGATTTAGCGATTGAAGAAAAAGAAGGTATTGCCTCAAAAGAAACTGTCTCTGGGATGAAAGCTGGATTGATGGGACCTTTCGCCGCGATTGGCGATTCCATTTTCGCCGCATTGATTCCGACCATTTTTGGGGCATTAGCCGCCAATATGGCGATCAATGGGAACCCCGCAGGTATTTTTATCTGGATCGTTGCCCAAATCGTAGTCATGGTTTTTCGTTGGAAACAATTGCAATTTGCTTACAAAGAAGGGATTTCTTTAGTGACCACGATGCAATCACGATTAACAGCGCTCACAGATGCCGCAACCTTGTTAGGGGTGTTTATGGTCGGTGCATTAGTTGCTACAATGGTGAATGTGCAAGTTTCCTGGGCGCCGAGCATTGGTGATGTGACGATGAACATGCAAAATAATATTGATATGATCCTGCCTAAATTATTACCAGCTGCGATCGTTGGCGGTGTCTATTGGTTATTAGGCAAAAAGAATATGACCTCCACCAGAGCAATTTTTATCGTCTTGATCATCTGTGTCGTTTTATCCGCTTTAGGTGTGATCTCAAAATAGGAGAGTGTTGAAAATGAGCAAACAGTTAGTTCTTGTCAGTCACGGACAACTTTGTGAAGGACTAAAGGCAAGTACCGAAATGATC
This sequence comes from Enterococcus sp. DIV0806c, assembly GCF_051710905.1. Classification (NCBI taxonomy): domain Bacteria; kingdom Bacillati; phylum Bacillota; class Bacilli; order Lactobacillales; family Enterococcaceae; genus Enterococcus; species Enterococcus sp. DIV0806c. The sequence goes on from NZ_JBIOLO010000001.1 coordinate 570,231, forward strand.
ATGGGACCGCAAGCTCATATTCATACAGTGCCTTTATTGCCCGAAGAAGGAACAGAGGATTTCAAAGAAAAATTTCTTGCGGTGGTTTCTTCGTTGGAAGACTATGTTGTTTTTTGTGACTTGATGGGCGGGACGCCAGCCAATACTATTGTCCAATTGATCATGGAAGGCGAAGCGATCGAATTATATGCGGGCATGAATATGCCAATGGTCATCGAGTTTATCAATAGTCAAATGGTCGGAACATCGCCGGAATATGTTCGTTCTGGTGCAGAGAATATTCTGAATGTGAACCAAGTAATTGCTGCATTGGCTGAAGAGGACGAATAAATCAATGTTTGACAACGTTTACAAAAAATAGTATCTTTTTAGATAGGATAGTGATTATTCAGTTAAGCTAGACCTGATCAACGGCCTTTAGGTGGTTGATTGGGTCTTTTTTTATACTCAATAATAAAATAACTGTAAGACTATCATACCAAACTGAAAAGGGGCAATGACTGATGAGTTTTCCAAAGAATTTTTTATGGGGTGGCGCAACAGCGGCGAATCAATGTGAAGGAGCATGGGATGTCAATGGTAAAGGAGATTCGATCAGCGATCACAATCGTGCAGGCAATCGGGAGATGGGGGAACGGCGCACATTTGATTTGGTGATCGATGAAACCAAGTATTACTATCCGAGCCATACAGCGATTGATTTTTATCATCGCTACAAAGAAGATATCGCATTATTTGCGGAAATGGGATTTAAAGCCTATCGTTTATCGATTGCATGGACACGGATTTTTCCTAACGGTGACGAAGAGCAGCCAAATGAGGACGGATTGAAATTTTATGATGCAGTGTTTGATGAGCTACATAAATATGGGATCGAACCGATCGTGACGATCTCGCATTTTGAGTTGCCGTTTCATTTGGGAAAAACATATGACGGATTTTTAGACAAACGAACGATCGACTGTTACGAACGCTATGCAACGACACTTTTTGAACGTTACAAAAACAAAGTGAAATACTGGTTGACCTTCAATGAAATCAATTTTGGTGTCTTAGAACATGGCAAACAAATCAATGGATTATTCAATCGAACTTATACGGAAACAGAAAAATATCAAGCCTTACACAATGTCTTCCTTGCTTCTGCTCGAGCGGTGATTGCTGGACATAAAATCAATCCTGATTTTCAGATCGGCTGTATGTTGGCGTATATCACGATGTACCCTAAAACCTGTCATCCATTAGATGTGTTGAAGACGCAACAAATGAATGACCGTTTAAATTATTTCTGTGGCGATGTCCAAGTCAAAGGAGCCTATCCTTATTACATGAAACGCTACTTTGAAAAAGAAAAAATCGAAGTGGACATCACAGAAGAGGATTTGGCACTCTTGAAGGAAGGCGTTGTCGATTATTATACGTTTAGTTATTACATGAGTACGTGTATTGCAGATGATCTAAATACTCGGTCAGATAAAAGTGGCGGCAATTTATTTGGTGGGGTGGCTAATGAGTATCTTGAAACAAGCGAATGGGGCTGGCAAGTTGATGCAGTTGGTCTAAGGTATACGTTGAATCAGATTTATTCGCGCTACGAAATCCCATTGATGGTCGTAGAAAATGGACTTGGAGCTGTCGATAAAATTGAACCAGATGGCTCGATCCATGATGACTACCGGATCGATTATCTCGCCCAACATGTCCAAGAAATGGGGAAAGCAATCGATGATGGCGTGGACTTGATTGGTTATACTTCTTGGGGCTGTATTGATTTGATCAGTGCAGGAACTGGTGAAATGAGTAAACGATACGGCTTTATCTATGTCGACCGAGATGACGAGGGTAACGGAACGTTGGCTCGCTCGCCTAAAAAATCATTTTACTGGTATCAAAAAGTGATTGCGACAAATGGTGAAAGCGTAGAAATGAAATAATTCGGTAGAAAATAGCCCACCTCCAATCGACTGGATGTGGGCTATTTAGTGAGAGATTTTGTAGGTTATGAGTCCAAAACCAACGATTATGATCGGTTTGATCTAGACGAAGTCAACTCATGTTATAGTAAAAAAAGTTGCTTCTGGCAGATAGTGGGGGTTGGGGAGCAGAGGTAACGGAATAGGACGCTCTTTTAACCAAATAATTAAAAAATATCCTAAGAAAAAGAGAAAGGGTGTTATTGTTAGACGATAACCGCTAGGATAGAAGGAGAGAAATAGTGAGAAAAATCAAAAATATCCAAATCATTCGATTGATCAAAATCATCCAGTTCGGTCTTTATTTTATGTCGTTGTTTTTATTTGCAAAATCCAGATATAAAGTGGCACTCTTACCTTTATCAGGCGGGACGATATTAGAAGTGCAACTCCCTAGAAAGTATGGTTGGGGATTTGTTAAAAATAAGGAAAATGTCTTTCTTTCTTCGAAAAAAACATGGGTCGAACCAATGGTTGCTTTGATTGTTTTAGTATTTTTGGTTGGTCTTGCCTGTTATTTTCTATAAAAATTCGAACAAATCGAGGAGGAGCAGAAACGATGGATCATATTTTTGTGAAAAGCGAGTTTGCACCACTAAAGCGGGTTGTTTTAGCACAGTCTGAATTTGGCTTTCCTACGAAAGAATTAACCGGTGTCGATTTCTTGACAGAAGAAAACCATGAGTTATTTAGTGGGCCTGAAGTGATAGGCAAAGACTTTAGTGAAGTTTTCCCAGAACAACAAAAAGCTTGGGAAGTCGAACGGAAGAATTTACAAAAAGTACTAGAAAAATATGGGGTAGAAGTCCTTTTACCAAGAAAGTTGACCTCTTTTGAAAAAGAACTAGGGCTAGAGTATGGCTACAGTAACTTTTTCACCAGAGACCCCTTTTTTACGATTGGGGATCTATTGATTGAAGGTTCATTGAAGCTCCCACACCGCAGAAATGAGATTCTACCAATTCGTGAGATACTCATGAATGAATCGAATGAGAATGACTGCTTGTATTTTTCTATTCCTAAGCCAGATATTTCGCAAGGTATCGATTCAGAACAAGGGCCTTTCTTAGAAGGTGGAGATGTTTTAGTATTAGGAAAAACGATTTTTGCAGGTAACTCAGGGTTAGCATCCAATACTCTTGGTATTGAATGGTTAAGAAATCTAGTTAAACGATTTGGCTACAAAGTGATCGAAGTGCCACTTCATCCGACGATCCTGCATTTAGACTGCGCGTTAAGCCTTGTCAAAGATGGATTGATGGTCGTGTGTGAAGAAGCGTTCCTAAATGGTATCCCAGAACAATTAAACCATTGGGATCGGGTAGAGGTGTCTTTAGCACAAGCCTCTCGATTGGCGACGAACGGACTGCCGATCAACGAGACAACGTATATCACAGATCCAGAATTTACTTTTATTGGTGAAGAATTAGAGAAACGAGGGATCACAGTCGAGTATATTGACTATAAATTGACAAGGATCTTTGGTGGTTCTTTCAGATGCAGTACGCAACCGCTTCTGAGGAACTAAGTGGAAACGATCCTAAATATGGGAAAAGGAAGGTCATTGCAGAAATGGTAAAAATCACAAATTTTCGCGATATCGGTGGCATCAAAAATAGAAATGGCAAAGAAGTTTTAACAAATGTTTTCTTGCGTTCAGGTGAACTATCTAGTTTGACAGAAGAAGATGCTAGACATTTAGAAACCACCTATCGTTTAAGTAAAATCGTTGATTTACGCGGTGAAGATGAAATTCAGGCTCGACCAGATAAAACGGTTCCACAGACGAAATATATCCATATCGACATCATGAAAGATGTGGCAGACGAAGGCGCTGGGCTGGAAGATTTTGTGAAGATCGGCTCCCCTGAAAAAGCCACGAACTATATGACAAAAATATATGAAGATATCGCCTTGAATCCGACTTCGCAGAAAGGGTATGCTCGTTTCTTCCAAGAAGTACTTACTATGGATCAAGAGGAAAGCCTTTTATTTCATTGTTTTGCTGGGAAAGATCGAACGGGAATCGCAGCCTTGCTAATATTAGAGTCATTAGACGTTCCTCGCAAGGCAATCTATGTCGATTATCTACGTACGAATGAACTACGTAAAAAAGAAAATGCGATGATTTTGGCGCAAGCAAAAAAAGTCCACTTGAATGAGGGGAATCTAGCTGCTTTAGATGTTGCGTTGAATGTGGACAGCAGTTACTTGGACCGTTTTTATCAAGTGGTAGAACAGGAATACGGGTCGATCCAAACCTATTTGAAACAAGTCCTGGCTATCGACCAATTAAGTTTACAGGCAATGAATAATCAATTTCTTAAAGGTTGAGTTGCTATTTTTCATTACTCCGAAAGTTAAAACATTGATTTTTCAAAAAATGTAAGAAAACAATCATATTATAATCAACTGTATCGATAGACTTGCTGATCTAAGAAATTAGGTCAGTTTTTTTGTCTTCCAATACTCAAGAGAACAGTTGAAAAGGGATTCGGTTTATTTTGAGGAATAAATATCTTTTTTTAGGGGAATTGAAGTGGATCTCAGGTTGTGCATCACATTGTCTTAAGGGTTATAAAGATGTGATTTTTAGTATAATGTAATTTTTGCTTTTAGTTTATTCTAAGTAAGGATTTGAGCTGTTTTTATATTTTCTTTCGAATGTTATTTTATTTTTACTTAATCATTCTTTTATATTAGGGAAATAAGCGTTAGTACAGTAATTTTTCTACATTAGAAAAAAACAATAAATGAATTAAGATTAAATGAGGTGATATATTGTTGAAAAAAAGAGAGCTTTTTTATTAATAGCTGAGAGATTAGATACATGATTAAGATATATTGTTTTTTTGAGTAGGCTATAAGCTATTAATGACAAATTCTTTCACTTATATAGAGTTAGGGTGGGTGGCTACATGAGAAAGAAAGGTTTGTGAAAAAAACAACTTTTGATTTTCAATGTTGTGATGATGCTTTTGCCAGTTGGGCAAGTAATTGCGATTCACGTAGAATCGAAGGAATCACCAGAAGCACATAGCAATGACGAATTGGTTTTAAAAGACGATGTGTTCCATTTTAATAATATTCCGCAAGAAAACGGGACAGAAGAGTTTTCTCAATTTGAAGAAATTGAAAATGATAGGCTCTATGAGGGAGCGGAGATAAGTACTGAACTTATAGAAGCGCCTGAGTGGACTATTGAACAAAGCGATGTAGAAGCGTTTGTTAATGAGACTGAAGGGTTTGATCCTGCAGCCGTTGAATCTGGTCAACTAGGAACGATTCCATGGACAGTCGATGCTTCTGGGACACTGACTCTAGGTTCTGGCATCTTCGATGAGGAAAATAATGTTGGTGGTCGATATGGAGCGATGGATTATTTTAATCATACGTCCGCGAATCAAGAAATGATCAACAGCATCGTTATCACGGGCAGGATCGAATTACGGGGAAGTTTGATTGGAACAAGAAATAGTGTCTTATCGAATGCTGAGCAGGGGGAACATAACCAAGGATTTTTTGGAAAATTTACGAAATGTCCAAACAATTGAAGGAATGGAGTATTTAGATACGAGTCAAGTAACAAATATGAACGTATGTTTACCCAGATGCGCAATTTAAGAGAAATAGATGTGAGTCATTTTGATACAAGAAATGTAACGAATATGAACAGTCTGTTTTATCGAATCTCATCGGTTTGCTCTTTCATGTTATCTGGTCAAAAAGAATAGCTGAAAAATATCATCTTCTTATTGATCAGATAGTCTGTTTATGAGGTAACTAACAAGCTCTTCTGTGTTACATCAAAAAAAGATCCGTTCGACTAAGAAACAGAAAGTCGAACGGATTTTCTTTTTGTTAATTGACTAGCAACTATCATCTGCGTCTTGGTTTTAGACTGTTTAGACCATGTCTAAACATTGCATCAAGAAGCGGTGACCAAGCGTTGGTTGTAAATTTAGCTTCTTTACCAGTCGCTAAGCGATTCATTTGTTGTTCATAATAAGAAAGACTAATAATGCTCCCAGCTTTTTTGTCGAGATTTTTCAGATGTGTCGTTAGACGTGGTAACTGAATGGCTTGAGCATGTCCTTCTGCTAGTTGATTTGGCAACTCTGGATTCATTGCTAGTGCTCGTGCTAGTCCAACCATTGCAATTTTTTCTTTAGTGATTACTTCTTCCATTGTTTCTGGTTGTGTCAGTCCACCAGTTAGAATGATTGGGGTTGTCACTTGCTGTTGGATATCTTTAGCAAAATCAAGGAAAAATGCCCCTTTCCCAACCTCCATGAATTTTGTTTTTTCGTAATTGCCACCAGAAATCTCAACAAAATCGATCCCTAGTTCCGCCATTTTTAAAATAACTTGACGCGAGTCTTCTTCACTAAACCCTTGAGCAGTAAAATCTGTGGAATTAAGTTTTAAACCAACAATAAATTCCGGTGTAGTGGCTTCTCTTAGCCCTTGGTAGATCTCAAGAAGGAAACGCATCCGATTTTCCAAAGAACCACCGTATTGGTCGGTTCGCTGATTATCTGCTGGAGAAAGAAATTGGTTGATGAGATAGCCGTGTGCACCATGGATCTGTACTCCAGAAAAACCAGATTCTTCCGCTATTTTACCAACTGTGACAAATTGTTCCACCAGTGTTTTGATCTCTTTAGTAGTTAGTTCTCTTGGAGGATTAAAAAATCCTTGAAGTTCTTCACCTATTGGTTGAGCAGTAGGTGCAACCGGTTGTGAGTTCATTGTTTTGGGTGACTGTTTGCCGGGATGATTGATTTGTAAAATAAATTTTGTATGGTTTTCTGTTCCAGCTTTGGCCCAGGCTTTTAAAATTGATTTATCTGTATTTTCATCTATAACAACATTTCCAGGTTCACCTAAATGATCACGATCGACCATGACATTTCCTGAAATTAAAAGTCCACTACCGCCTTGAGCCCAACGGTGATAAAGATGAATATGTTTTTCAGTTGGGTTATTTTCTTTGTCGGCAAGTGTTTCACTCATTGCAGATTTGACGATTCGATTTTTTAAGATTGTTTGATTTGGTAAAGTGATTTCTGATAATAGCATTGAATTCTCCTTTTATTTCAGTATTTTTTTTAAAAGTTTCAACGACCGATTTGAATAAGGTGGGAATAATCCAGGAACGTTGAAGGTTGAACGATTTTCATAGACTCCTTTTTGATGAGAAAAGGTAAGAAAACTATATTTTCCGTGATAGCCACCGATACCAGATTCTCCTACACCACCGAAAGGTAAATGAGGATTGGCTACATGTTTCAGAACATCATTGACCGTCACATTTCCTGATGAAATAGCGGCCATGAGCTGTTCTTGTTTCCAATTCGATGTTGTAAATAGATATAGTGCTAAAGGTTTTTCATACTGTTTAACTTGAGAAACCGCATCATCGATGGTATCAAAAGTCAAGATTGGTAAGATCGGCCCAAAGATTTCTTCTTGCATCGTTGCGGCATCATGACTAGGTAAATCTAAAATGGTGGGTTCAATATATAAATCTTCCCGATCTGTTTCACCACCAAATACGACAAAGGAGTGGTCAGCTTCTAACATCTGTTGCAATCGGATAAAATGGCGATCATTGATGATCCTGCCATAGTCTGTGTTATTTCGGATATCAGAACCATAAAATTCTTTCGTGGCAATAATCATTTCTTTGATCAATGTGTCTTTTCGTTTACGGGACACTAAAACATAATCTGGCGCAATACAAGTTTGTCCGTTGTTCTGCAATTTTCCCCAAACGATGCGCTTTGCTGCTACTTTTAAATTAGCAGTATCATCAACGATCGCGGGACTTTTTCCACCTAATTCTAAAGTGACAGGAGTCAAGTGTTTGGCAGCAGCTTTCATCACGATCTTTCCGACAGGAACGCTACCAGTGAAGAAAATATAGTCGAATCTTTGTGCGAGTAATTCAGTCGTTACGTCCACACCACCTTCGACCGAGGCAATGTATGTTTTGTCAAAAGTTGAATGAATCAACTTTGTCAGAACTTTAGCCACATTTGGTGCTAATTCGCTTGGCTTCAAAATCACCGTATTCCCTGCAGCAATTGCCCCAATCAGTGGCTCAATAGCTAAATGAAAAGGGTAATTGAAAGGAGCAATGATCAACACTTGTCCATAAGGTTCATACTCAAGATAACTTTTCCCCCACATATAAATCGGTGTATGAACGGTTTTTCGCTTGGCGTATTTCTTTAATTTTTTGATCATCTCAGAAATACTTTGATAGACAACACCAATTTCAGTGACATATGCTTCGTGTGCTGGTTTTCGCAAATCTTTGAATAATGCTTGTGTCAATTCAATCTCTATTTCTTGCATCGCCTGTTTCAGTTTGATTAATTGGGCTAATCGAAAGTCGATTGATTTTGTTTTTCCTGTTTCAAAAAAATGTTGTTGATCCTGTAAAAGTTGGTTGATCATCCGTTTTCTCCTTTTAATATATTTATATGTTCGAACTTATGAACCTATTTATTTAAAAAGAAAGGCCGAAGCCTTTTTATATTTTTTCTAATAGTTGCATAAATCCTTTCAAGTTACGTTTGATACAAGCAACATCTAAATAATAGATCCGCTCTTTGCCACGTTTTTCGACATACACAATCCCTGCTTGTAAAAGCAACTTTAAATGATGAGAAATAGCGGGGCGAGAAATAGACATTTCTTCTGTGATTTCTGTCACACTTAAACCACCTTTTTCTACTAGCAAACTGACGATTTCTTGACGATTTTCTTCTTGTAATGTCGTAAATAGGGGCGTGGAATCGCGTAATAACGCTAAAAATGTTTCTCGCATAGTGACCTCCTTCAATTTGTTAATTCAAGTGTAACATAATATGTTTAAACTTGTCAACTTGTTATAGGAAGTCATCATAAGCATGTTATTTTTTAGTTTATTCACTTATTTATTATTAGTATTTTCACATAATTTTTGATATACATGTTTACAATCTATTTTTTTTTAAGAATAGGTATAAAAAGCAAAAGAGGTGTGAAAAATGCGAGAGTTACAGTTAAAATTTATTACAAATACGATTACAGAAAGGTGGATGCGGATTTTAAATGTGATCGAACAACAGAATATGTTTACGATTGTCGGATTGTCACAGCAACTTGGTGTTTCTAAACGGACGATCCTAAAAGATGTCAGTGAACTGAAAAATTACTTTGAAGAGAGTGCGATTTTTGAGTCAAATACCACTGGCTATTTTTTTAAAGAAAAAAATCGACGACTGTATCATGAAGACAAAGAAGCATTGTTACAATCGGAGATTTGGTTTGAAATTATCAGTGACATTTTTTATGGAGAACTAGTATCTGTCGGAGAATTAGCTGATCGCTATAATTATTCAGAAAGTACGATGCTACGATCAGTCGCTCAAATCAAAGAGGTTTTAAAAGAATATCAGCTTTCACTTAGCTTAAAACCAGTGGACCTTGTGGGAAAAGAAGGAAATATCCGCAAGTTTTTTTTTGATTTTTTTTATGAAGGAGAACCAACACCGTATACGGTCTATCCCCCGGAAAGTATCCACCAAATGTTTTTGGATAAGTTAGGTGAGCGTCTTGGTAAGTATGAGATAGGAACAGGGATCATGGTCACAGGATTTTATTACTGTTTGTATATCACGATGATCAGAAATAAGAATGGGCATATCATCTCTTTACCTCGTAGGATAAAAGAGATCGATTTTAGCAATGAGACAGATTTTTTATTGATGTCCGAATTGATTCCACTGATCAAAAAAGAGTATGGTATTTCGATCCACCAAGATGAAATCATTTGGCTTTTTTTGATCATAATCAGCAAACGAACAATTGATCATATCGAGCAAGAGACTGTCTTTTTGGAGAAGTATAATCAGTGGCCTGAAATAGAACCAGTGATTGAATCTTACTTCCAATTATTCAACATCGACCGAAAGACTGATCCCATATTATCCACCTTTCTTTCTGCCTTTTTTCTGGGGAGGAAAATCAATAATGAAATGGCACCAATACTGAATAAATTGTTAAGTGAAGAAATTATTATCATCAAAGATCTCTATGGTTTAGCCTATGAGAAAAATCGACAATTTATTCATGAAAACCAATCATTGCTGTCTTTCTCAGAGAAATATTTAGAAGATATCATAGCAAGTTTAACGATGTATACAGAAATCTTGTTCTCTTATTATTCACCCAAGAAAACAGTGTTGTTTCTTTTGGAAGGTAATCATTTACTCGTTCAGTTGATCAAAGTCCAAGCCAATCAACTGTTGTCGAAGCAGCATCATGTGCTGTTTGTTCCGTTACATGAATTAACAGAAGAACGTTTGAACGTTGAGCATGTTGATTTGATCGTAACGAATTATCGTCCTTATTTATTGGATTACCAGTTGAACAAGGACTATTTGTTGATCAATCGAGTCCCTAATAGAAATGATTGGGTCAACATTTTTACTCAGTTGAATCCTTTACTCAATAGTATGCTGTAAGAAGTAAAAAACGACATTAATCGATGAAGTAACTAAAGAGATTAACTGATCTCCGCGGTTCTTCATCGATTTTTTGTTGTGCAACTAAAAGAGCGAATCTATCAAAGTCACATAGTGAAAGTAGGAACAAGCCACTTCACTAGTTAGTGAAAAATATGAATTTCTTTTCTTTTTGCGCTACGTTAATCTTATTTATGCAGAAAGTAATGATAATTACTATTATGTGAGAAAGGTTATAGGAGGAGGGAAATGAATCGTAAAAAAAAATACATACTAAGCCTGAGTATGTTACTTATTCAATGTTATGCACCGTTGGTTGTATACGGGACAGAGGTTCGATCGGTTGAAACAGAGGGGACAGTCGGTTTTACAGGCGTGTATGAAATGCCTGGAGATCCAGTACCAGCGCCAGAAGTCGAAATCAAACCAGATTTCCCAAAAGAAATCGCTCAACAACCGTCAGAGGAGAGAGATGCCAGTCACAGAAGATTGCCAAAAACGAATGCACAACAAATGAGTAGTTGGATAATTTTAGGGGTTTTTCTTGTGATAGTGACACTTAGTTTTTGGTTTTGGAAATACAAAAAGAAAAAACAATCATAGAAAGTAGGACGTGTATAAATGAAATTAGTGAGATTAGCAACAATTGCAGCCTTATCATCAACAGTTTTTGCCGGAGGTATGACTGTATTTGCAGAAGATGGTTCCACAGACACATCAAAAGAAGTGCGTAATGTAACAACTAATGGAACGATTGAATTTACACCAAATGAAGATGAAGAGCTAGTCGTTGTTCCGCCAGTAAAAGAACCAGATGTCGAGATTGAGCCTGAAGTGCCAGGAACAACTGGACCTTTATCGATCATGAAAGCTGTCACAATGGATTTCGGTTCACAAGTCATTTCAAATCAAGATCGAACATACAATATGGTTGCAGAAAAACAACAAAAAAAGGGAACAACTGGTGAAGAAAACAAAGTCCCTTATGTCAGTTTTGCACAAGTACAAGATGTCCGTGGAACGAATGCTGGTTGGAATCTGCAAGTACGCATGACCGACTTTAAAGCAACGAATACAACAAATGATACATTGCTCGGTGCAGAAATTTCATTGTTGGATCCAAGAATCCAGTATGAAGGAAGCACGGCTAGTAATGCGCCAGTAGCTCATCCAGCTGGAATGAAATTAATACCAAATGCTTCTGCGGTATCCGTGATGACAGCAGAAAAAGAAAAAGGCGCAGGGGTATCTTCAGTTGTTTGGGGGAACCAAGCAGACCTAGATGCACAAGAGGCGAACGATGAAGTTGAAGTAGTAACAAATAATGCGATCCAATTGTTTGTTCCTGGTTCTACAGCAAAAGATGCGACACAATATAAATCAACATTGACTTGGGAATTATCCAATACACCTGATGTTAGTGGTGTAAATTAACAAGATAAAAAATATGAGTAACATAACGAATCATAATCATTAAGAAGCAACCGATTTTAGTTTATAGAAGTGAATGTGGTAGCGTTACAATTTTGTAGCGCTACCTCCTTTAAAGAAAGGGGTAAGTTTATGAAAAAGACAAGTACATATCGAAAAAATAAAATCCAACAAGTGGGAATCGTATTACTCGTCATGGTTGTCAGCCTGATGGCTCCCATGTTGGTTGGAGCGGAAGAAGGAACGTTGAATTTTTATGTAACGCCTGAGTTCTCAGAAAATCAAAAATCAGGAAATGATCGTTATTTTCAATTAAATCTTGCACCAGACACGACAGAAAAGCTAACGTTGAAACTACAAAACGCAAACGCAGAGGCAAAGAAAATCAAAATCACGCCACATACTGCTTATACCAACGTGATGGGGGTCGTAGAATATGGACAAGATGCGGAAGAAGCAGATCCAACGCTCAAACATTCGTTGGCTGAGTTGATTGAACAACCAGAAATCATTGAGCTTGCTGGAAATGAAACAAAGACCGTTACGCTTGACTTGAACATGCCTACAGAAGAATTTGAAGGATTATTAGCGGGTGGATTACGAGTGTCAGAAGTCAAAGAAGAAGCAACAGAAGAAACGAGTAATGAAGAAGGTGTCGCCATCCAAAATGAGTTTGCGTATATCATCGGTGTGGTTGTGAGCAACAAACAAGATGCTGTACAACCGGATTTAGAGTTGTTAGATGTTTTTGCTGACCAACTCAACTATCGCAATGTGATCAGTGCGAATCTACAAAACTTCACCCCGACCTTCGTGAATCGCTTAGAAGTCGAAGCTACGGTTCAAAAAGTGGGCGAAGAAGAGATTTTATACCAAGCCAGTCAAGAACAGATGCAAATGGCACCAAATTCGAATTTTAATTTCCCGATTTCTTTGGAAGGTGATCGTTTTCGCAGTGGTGACTACGTATTGAAAATGACGGCGCGTTCTGGGGAAGACGAATGGCAATGGGAAAGAACCTTTACGATCGAAGCAGATGAAGCACGAGCATTGAATCGTGCGGATGTTATGGTCGATACGAGTATTAATTGGTGGATGATTGGTTCAATCATGTTACTTGTTTTATTGCTTGGAATAATTCTTTACCTAATCCATAAAAGAAAAAAAGAGCAACCGAATAAGAGTAATGAGAAGGAGTGAATACAATGCCCTCAAGATTAAGAAGAACGATGCTTTTTTTAGGGACGACAATTTTAGTGATACAAACAGTAATTATACCGATCGGCATGGTCTACGCAGAAACCACGATGGACAATGTGGAACATGAGCCAATGGAACGTCCTGCTATCCAAAACTCCTTAAAAGAACTATCCAGTAATCCTAACTTTTTCTTTTCTCAATCTCAATTGCAAGGAACGATAAAAGTTCCGCTACAAGTGACGTTCTTTTCTGATCAAGAAGTGTCAGAGGCACGAGTGGTCTTACCAGAGGAAGCAACGCTTATCCAAGACCAATTGTCGTCAGGGATTTCAATCGAACAAGGAGAGCAGCCTCATGAATGGATCGTTCAGTCAAAACATGCGCAAAATACGTTTGTCCTTCCTTTGGTATTTGACAAGACAGGAAACTATGAACTGTCTGTGGAAGAAACGACGACTCAGCTAAAAATCAGTGAGCCAGAAGCGATCAGTGATGGACTTCCAGCTGAAGAAAGTGACTCCCCTGATGAGGAGCTAGGCGGACAAAAGGAATCAAAAGAGGGAGAACATATAATAGAAGAAAATCAAGAGGATGATCAGACATCCGAAGAAGCTCCGCAGGATCAACAAACAAAGGAGAAAGAGCCTTTCGTAAGTGTTTCAACATGGGAAGAATTTCAAAAAGCCATAAGTAACGATGATGTACAAAAAATTATTTTGGAAAACGACATAGTCAGAAACGCTGGAGCGGCAGGAACGATCAACAGAAATATAGAAATTGACGGACAAGGATGGTCGATAAATTTTGCCAATAATACTGCTGGATTCACACTTGGAGCAGTGAGCGTAGAGACGACAATTACTTTAAAAAATATAACAATAACAAAACCGGGAACTACAGCAATTTTTACAGGTACAGCAGCCAACAGTCAAAGATGGACATTAAATTTTGAAAATGTTCATACAGGAAGTGGGAATGTATCTGGTTTAGTTAATGCACCGAATGCAAAGGCAGGATATATAGGTGGCGAAAATACTTATAGGTCGACTATGAATGCGCGTGATGATGCTGTCTTCCGAGTCAATAAATTTTTTGCTCGAAATGGAAGTAAAGTAAGTATGGACCTGCAAGCAAAGTTAGCACAAATTTCAGGCGTATTACCGGTAGTTCAAATTACGGATGAAGACACTACAGTTTCTATTAATACAACTTCAACAAGCTCTGGTAGATACGGAGGGGTTATCAGACTAGATTCAAATGAATCGCTTATTGAGGTTAACAATGGAGCATCTTTGAAAATAGAAGCCCCTCAAACTAGTGCGCTTCTTTATGATACTGCTACGAATTCAAGAATTTTGGTAGACAATGGCTCTAAAATGGAACTTTACTCTTCTCTTCTTAATGGAAATGATGCAACAGTTAGATTTTATGGGGCTGCAAGCCGAGGTTCTCGATTTGATATAGATAATAATAGTACTGTTATTATTGAGGCTGAAGAAGGAGCTGCTCCGGCAGTAAGATTTCGTGCGGATGGTCAATTCTTTGTAAAAGGAAATAGTAAATTACAAATGTACAATGGTGGAAACGGATCACCTAATAATTCGGCGAATCAAGGGATAGAATTTGCTAATGATGGTGGAGTGTTTGATTTGAGTGGCGTGGGAACAGAAGTAAATATTGTCTCTGATTTTGGACCTGCTATTGGTGGAAACAGTTCGATGGAAATCAATGTTAGGGAAGGAACTAGTTTTACAGCAATTGGAAGATCGAGCACTGCATCAGGTGCAATATTTAATGGTTCAGTTAGTAATATAACTATTGATAATCCACTTTTTTTTGATTTTAAAAATACACGTCCAAACGGAGGCAATATATACAGTGTATCGGCATCCTCTATATTTGATTTGAAAAATTCTAATTTTGCAGCATGGGCTAATGGTTCTAATTTTGATCTTGAAGCAGAAAAGTATTGGAATATGATTGATTTTGAATTAACGGGAAGCAATTTTAATACTATTAGAAAGACTAGCGATCCGGAATCATTTAATACAAGTACTTTTGGACCGGCTGGAATGACTGCATATAGTAGAATTAGTGCAAATAACGCACGTGCTGTTGTAGATGAATTAAGAGTTCCTACCAATGCAGATAAGTCTATTTTTGGTCATGTAAGTATTCCGGAAGGGAATGACTATAGATCAGCGTTTGAAGGCGAGGTAGAACTAGAGATAGAAATTGAACGACTTACTGGAGAAAAAGAAACACATAGAGCAGTTACTAAAGTAGATAGTATCTATGGTGAAGCAGATAGAGAGGGGATATTTGAAATAAAATTACCGGATCTTTTAAATGAGGGAGATCGGATTAGCGTTCTATCTGCTTTTCGCGGTGTTGGTGAAGTTGGAGTTCCAAGTTTACCGGACGATATCAAAATAGATAGTGTTGTCGTCTTTCCAATTATCCCACCAAAACCAGTGGAGTTTCCTTTGAATACCATCGGAAAAACAGCAACACATGTTCAGGGATATGTTGAAAACAAAGAGGTTGAAATAACCGCAACTCATAATGGACAAATCTTTGACACTTCTGATGTAACGGTAGACAACGAGGGTAACTTTATCCTGGATTTATCTGACTTAACTTTAAAAGAAGACGATGAGATTCAGGTCTTTCTAAGAGATGCGGAAGGCTCGGCAGAAGCCGCAGGTGTGATCAATCCGCCAGAAACCAATAACGCACGTGGAAATATCAACCCAGCTGCTGACTTAACATTTCACGATGTAACTTTTGAACCGGCTACGACATTAATCGTTGAGGATGTAGGACCTTTCTCACCGGTAGATCCTTTGGATCCAGAATTAGAAGTGAAACCTGAAAATAAACCAGAATTGCCAGAAGATCAAGGGCAACTAAGTATTGACTTTATTTCGTCCTTCAATTTTGGCTCACAAGCTATTTCTGTTCATGAACAAACCTATTATGCCCAACCTCAACGATTGTTGAATGAAGATGGGACAGTGAAAGAGAACGAAGAGCGACCAAATTATGTTCAAATCAGTGATCGTCGACCGGACAATGAGCGAAGTGGCTGGCAATTATCGGTTACCCAGAATGGACAATTCAGTAATCAAAATGGTCATGAATTGATTGGTTCGGAAATCCAATTGAGTAATCAACAATTGGCGACAGCACAAAGCGGAACTGCGCCTGAGCTACAGGAAGAATCCATGCAGAGGATTTTACCAAATACGAAACAAATCTTATTACAGGCAGATAAGGAATCTGGAACTGGCACGTGGATCTATCGGTTTGGTGATCAAGAATCGGCAGATAAGAGTGTTGGTCTCTATGTACCGAAAGGAGCGTATCCAGAAGCTGAGCAATATACAACGTCGTTAACATGGGAATTAAGTAGTGTTCCAGAAAATCAATAAAGAAAAAGAGTTGTGACAGCCATATACAGTTTCGAAAAATAAGCCAGAAAACCCCAAGATTTTTAGGGTTTCTGGCTTATTTTTGCTAACATTCTTTTTTGAATACATTTACTAAGTTTTAGAGAGTGTGAGAGGACGAATATTATCTCATTTCTTTCATTCTCTTAAAACTGAGGGGGAAAAGTACTATTATATAGTAGAAAACTTTCTGTAAAAAGTGGGAAGAAAACGAGAGATCCCTTTACACTAGAGTAACTATAACGTATATAATCTATATAAGGTGTGCTGTCACCATTAACGTTGATCGGCACAGAAAAAGAAGTAAAAAAAAACGAAGCAAGCGAATATGGAGATAAATATGATAAAGAATAAATTGCAACAATACAAAATATTATTGATATTATTGATTCTTGTAGCTGTTTCGCTGATTATTTTTTTGAATCAAATCATTTATGCGTGGTTGATCGTGGAAATGTTTGCCTTTCTTCTTTGTGGCTATTTAGTGATTTTTGATCAAAGAGAAGCAACCTCTAAAATCGCTTGGATCTTAGCGTTATTATTTTTACCGATCGTTGGGATCATGCTGTACTATCTGATTGGTCGTGAGCCACGATTACGCAAGTTATCGAAACAGCAACTAGAGAACGAACGAAACATACAAGAAACGGTGTCCAAGATTCTTCAGGAACATTCAGAAATCATTCATGCCAAGCACGATCTTTCCAAAGAAATTTTCCATCTTTCCGCAAAGTATCCCACAAAAGACAATCAATTGACATTGTTAAAAGAAGGAACGGATGCTTTTGCTTCATTGGTGCAAGATATCAAACAGGCAACACATCATGTCCATGTTTTCTTTTATATTATAAAAGGGGATGAAACTGGCGAAGAACTAGTTGCTGCTTTGATCGAAAAAGCTCGACAGGGAATCAAAGTACGTTTTATGTATGACAGTGTCGGATCAATTGCTTTCCCGAATCGATTATTAGATACGATGCGAGAAAATGGTGTAGAGGTAAGAACCTATGATCTATTGAATTCACCG
The DNA here is from genome assembly GCF_051710905.1 of Enterococcus sp. DIV0806c. Taxonomy (NCBI): domain Bacteria; kingdom Bacillati; phylum Bacillota; class Bacilli; order Lactobacillales; family Enterococcaceae; genus Enterococcus; species Enterococcus sp. DIV0806c. The sequence continues at coordinate 587,833 of NZ_JBIOLO010000001.1, forward strand.
TGGCTGAGTAACAAAGCCAATTGGCGCAATCATCGGAAAATCGTTGTGATCGATGGGGAAATTGCACACACTGGTGGTATGAATATCGGGAATGAGTATAGTGGACGCGGGAAAAAGTTTTCTTATTGGCGGGATACGAATGTTCGAATCGAAGGGCCTTCTGTACTCGAGTTGCAGGAATGTTTCGTTTATGATTGGTTATTTCTCGATGAAGGGACGGAAACAATCACTTATTTCATCAACCAGCAAGAGCTGTATTTTCCCTTACAAACGGAACAACCAAAAGGTTCAGAAATCGTACAGGTTGTTTACGGAGGGCCGTATGATCAGGAGAGGATCATCAAAGACTCTTTCAATGACTTGATTGGTAAAGCAGTTGATTCGATCAAGATTGCTATGCCTTACTTTATTCCAGATGAAGAAACACTTGGGGCGCTTAGACGAGCAGCTCGCTGTGGGATCAACGTGCAATTGATCATACCAGGAAAAGGCGATCGCGGGATTTCATTTCATGGGACGAACTCGTTTATTGATGATTTGTTATCGGCAGGAGTTGAAGTGTCGATCTACGATACGACTGCATTTATCCATTGTAAATACATGATCGTTGATGATGTGGTCGCAACGATTGGATCAACTAATTTTGATATTCGCAGTTTTTATCTCAATCATGAACTGTCAATGTTCATTTATGGTCCATCAAAAACGATCGATGAATTGAACGTCCATTTTACAGAAGATTTAGCCCACGCTGAAAAGGTCAAAAAAGACGAATGGCAACGGCGAAGTGCATGGACGAAAATCAAAGAGAAGATCAGTGGCTTGTTTGTGCCGATACTTTGATAGAAGCAACGGAATCAGCGCATAAGAAGTTGCCATTAGCATAAGACAGAATAGACAAAGCGTTTCTTACGTGTTTGTTTCTTCTGTTTTTTCTTTTATCCTTTCTTATTGTTTTATAACAATACAATGCGCAATAAAATAAGTTTTTTTAGAGATATGCTACTATAGAGATAGATATAGAGTGTTTTTTTACAGTTGGATCATACGAGTTTGCATCTGTGAAAATGTGCTTTGAGACTTAGAAAGTAAGAGGTGATTTTGTGAAAAATAAACAGAAATCAGTCATTGTTCTGGGAGGTGGACTTGGTGGTTTGTCTGCAGCAGTTTCCTTAGCCCAAGAAGGATTCGACGTATCGCTATATGAAAAGAACGATCATTTAGGGGGGAAATTGAACCGTTTAGAAGCAAATGGGTTTGGCTTTGATCTAGGTCCATCGATTTTGACGATGCCCCAAATTTTTGAAAAACTGTTTCTCACGAGTGGCAAACAGATGGCAGATTACATTCCGATCGAACGGTTAGATTTGCAGTGGCGTTCTTTTTTTCCTGATCACACAACGATTGATCTATACAGTGATTTAACGAAAATGGCCCAAGAAAATCCTTTGCTGACTGCAAAAGACATGATGGAGTATCAAGATTTTTTAGACTATGCGAAGGAAATCTATGGGGCCACAGAAGTCGGTTATTTTGACAAAGGGCTTGATTCGACAATGGAGATTTTAAAAGAACATGGTGTGATCAAAGCGTTGAAAGGGTTTGATTATTTTTCTTCGATGCATGATGGAATCGCTAAACGTGTGAGTCATCCAAAAATGCAAGATATCTTAGGGTATTTCAGCAAATATGTCGGTTCCTCTCCTTATGATGCGCCAGCGGTTTTAAATATGATGAGTTATATGCAGCATGAGCAAGGAATTTGGTATGTTCCGGGCGGGATGCATAAAATTGCTGAAGGAATCGTCAACCTTGGGAAAGAGCTCGGCGTAGCGTTCCATACTGGCTGTCAGGTTGAAAAACTAAATGTAGTGGATGAACAGATCCGTTCGGCACGACTAGCGGATGGGACGGTGATCGAAGCAGATTATTTTGTTTCGAATATGGAAGTGATCCCAGCTTATGAACAATTATTAGATGAAAAACCAGCGTTTACAGAGAAGTTAGAAAAGAAATTTGAACCCGCAAGTTCAGGTTTTGTCTTGCATCTAGGTGTTAATAAAGAATACCCACAATTAGCCCATCATAATTTTTTCTTTTCGAATGCTTCTAAAGAAAACTTTGATCAAAACTTCCATCAGCATCAGTTGCCAGACGACCCAACGATCTATCTTGTGAATGTCAATAAGACTGATCCTTCTCAAACCATCGAAGGACATGAGAACATCAAGATTTTACCGCACATCCCTTATTTACAAGATCAACCATTTACAGAGGCAGAATACGATGCCTTTCGGGAGCGTATCTTGATCAAATTAGAAACGATGGGGTTAACGGATTTGAGAAAACATATTGTCTATGAAAATCGTTGGACCCCGGAAGATATCCAAAAAAATTATTTATCCCATCGTGGAGCAATCTATGGGACTGTATCTGATCGCAAGAAAAATCATGGGTTCAAACATGCAAAACATAGTGAACGCTATGACAACTTATACTTTGTGGGTGGGACAGTCAATCCAGGTGCCGGTATGCCAATGGTCACTTTGAGTGGGCAACAAGTGAGTGACAAGATTGCCCGAAGAGAAGCGGATGTATAGGAAGGAAGGCTTATTTTGTTACTAATAATGATCGTCCTTTTTGTCGCTTGGCTTTCAGGTTGGTGTATCTTTTATCGACTGCCATTCATCACAAACCTAACCTCTGCAAAACGTTTTGACACAAATGTTTCAATTATTATTCCTGTACGTAACGAAGCAAATACGCTCCCCAAATTGCTACAATCGATCCAAAGGCAAACGATCCAACCACGAGAAATCATCGTCGTGGATGATGCTTCCACTGACGGTACAGCAGAAATCGCCAAAAACTTAGATGCAACAGTTTTCTCAAATGATCGTGAACAGCATGGAAAGGCGGCTGCTTGTTGGTTAGGTGCAACAAAGGCCCAAAGTGAGCATTTCTTATTTTTAGATGCAGATACATTTTTTCAGACAGACAATAGTTTGGAAAGACTATTGAATGAATACGAAAAAAGAGGGAATAGTGGCTTGCTGTCGCTTCAACCGTTTCATCAAACTGTTCGCTTTTATGAACAGCTCTCGTTTGTTTTCAATGTGGTCATTCTGGTAGGGTTGAATACTTTTTCTGTGCTAGGTGAAAAATTAAAAGCAGCGGGGGCGTTCGGGCCGTGTATCTTATGCTCGAAAACCGATTACTTCCAAGTCGATGGGCATAAAGATATACCTAGTGGGATCTTAGATGACATGGCTTTAGCCAAACGGTTTCAAAAGGCAGGATTCCCCATCCATTTATATGGTGGGAAAGAGTTGATTGCTTTTCGCATGTATCCTGAAGGTTTCAAGCAATTGATCCAAGGATGGACAAAGGATTTTGCCACAGCTTCTAGAGCAACCAATCCCTTTATTTTGTTAGGAGTCATCCTCTGGATAAGTGGCGGAGTTGGTACGGTGTTGGCTTTTGGTATGGCACAATGGCCGCTTGTACTGGTCATCTATTGCCTGTATGTGCTCCAATGTCTTGTATTTGCCAAACGTGTAGGAAATTTCAAGCCGATTTTCTTGTTCGTTTTTCCGTTCTTTTTTATCTTCTTTCTTTTCTTGTTTTTGTGGTCGTTGATCCAAACCTATCTTTTGAAATCAGTGACTTGGAAAGGAAGAAAAATCAAACTTTAGGAGGTTTTTATGCCACTGATCCATTTGACCACTGGAGTATTAGTGATGCTTGACATTCTTGCCTGGTTTATTTTCCATTTAGGTATTTCTTACGGTGTCCGCCAAATCGCTGACTCATTTTTTGAAAGAAAGCGTCGTTGGTTTCGTTCCTTTTCTTTTGAAAAGCAAGGAGTGATTTGGGAGAAAAAATTTCGGATAAAAAAATGGAAAGATAAGCTGCCAGATGGTACTGTGATTGCTAAGCGAGGATTCGATAAATCTAGGCTTGGTAAGACTGATTCCGCCGCACTGAAGAAATTCATCATCGAAACACAAAGAGCAGAGCTGACGCATTGGCTATTGATCACGCCAGCGTTCCTTTTCTTTTTGTGGAATCCAAAATGGGCGGGGTGGGTCATGGTTTTTTATGCGCTTCTTGTCAATGTCCCATTCATTATGATCCAACGCTATAATCGGCCACGATTGGAACGAGTCCTAAAAAAAGTAAAAAAATAGCATTTAGTTGGGGCGCAATCGGTTTAGCTCTGAGAAATAAGGCGGAACCTACAAAATTGCTTTTCAAATTTTTGTGGGTCCCTCTTTATGTCGATAATGGTTTCTTCGATTCGCAGCGTTTATTCCATGTTAAGTTGAAAAGGTCTGGTCATTCGGTCTATCTCTTTCTAAAAACGAATAAATGGTTTTCTAGAAGTGAATACTACATAAACAAGCACCAAAATCCATTGATGAATAATTGTGGGGTTTTGGTGCTTTTTAGCGGAGCTTAACACTTTTATCAGAATCTCACAAACTGTCTTTTGTGCAAAGTTAGTGATTCAAAATGTAGGAATGCTCAAAATAAAGTTGATTTTTTTGAAACTTTTCTTAGAAAACGATCGTCTAATTAAGTATAAAAAAAGAAAGCGGAGTGAGCGTATGAAACATGACAAAAACTATTCATTTTTAACGATAGAGCTAATTTTCCTAGTCTTATTGTTCCTGTTTACTAGCCTCTTTTTATTGATGTATTCAATGGATACATTTTCAATCAGAGAAGAAAAACAAAAGGAAATAGAGATAAATGAATTAAAGAGAAGGGAAGATACGCAACTAAGTAAGGAAGCAAACAGGGATTTTACGAAAATACTGGGTCATATATATTATTTGAGGTGAAACAATCAATGCAAATCATTTTTCTGAGAGAGGGAGGTGTCTAATATTTTTAATCGGATCGCAAAAAAGCATCGAGTCAAATATTATGAATCTCAGTTAGAACAGTTGATTGAGACACAATATCAAAAAATGTATCGGATCGCTTATAGTTATACACACAGTTCGGAGGATGCACTAGATGTTATCCAAGATAGCTTTCAAAAGGCGTTGATGGATTTCTCAAAGGTAAAGAAGATTGATCATTTTCAAGCTTGGTTTTATAAGATCTTAGTCCGAACAGCAATTGATCATTGGCGTAAGAATAAACGAATGCCTTTGAATTTTGAATTGGAAGACGGTCCAGGACTTGAATTCATCGATTTTCAAAATGATGTTTCTTACATGGAATTACGAGAATTATTGAGCCAAACGCCTAGCCCAGAACGCGAGATCATTATCTTGAAATTTTTTGAGGGATTTACATTGAAAGAAATTGCGCATATTTTAAATTTAAATGAAAATACCGTGAAAACAAAAATGTATCGCTCGCTAGATAATTACAAAGAAATTTTAAAATAAAGGAGAGTGAATAGCGAAATGGGAGGAACAAAGAAAAAAATAAGTATGATGAATCAGGCGTATCAAGCGGGTGAAATCCCTGAACAACTAGAAGAAGAACTTTTTAAGCGTTTTGTGATTGCAAAGAAAAAAGTGAAAGTGAAACGACAAGTGAAAAAAGCTAGTCGTATCAGCTTGGGGATCGCCTGTTCAGCACTTATTTTGTTCGCAAGTGTTCAAAATAGAGACTTTCGCGTATGGGCGACAGAAATCCCTGTTCTCGGAGAGTTGGTTTCGATCATTACTGGTAAAACCTATTCATTCCAAGAAGAAAAAGCAGGTGTCTCGATTGCTGTACCAAAAATAATGGGGAAAGAAGAAATCCATGACCAGTTGAATCGAAAATATCTCGCAGAGGGACAACGAGCTTATGAGGAAGGAATGAAAGAAATCAAGAAAAACGGGCAACAGATTGATACAACAGGTGGATATCGCATATTGGTCAATGATGAGCGTTTTTTAGTGATTGATCGTTCAATCGAACAGACAATTGCGAGTACGCAAACGAACAATCAATTTGACACGTTAGATAAACAAAATGAGGTAATTGTGTCTTTGCCTTTATTATTTAAAAATGATGATTATCTCATTGCACTTTCAAAGGAAATTGAAGAACAGATGAAAAATCGTATGGAAAAAAATCCAGAATCAACTTATTTTGCTCTAGAGGATCATGGCTCATTTTTATTAAAAAAAGATCCTAGTTTTTATATCAATAAAGAACACCAGCTTGTTATCTTCTTTGATAAATACGAGGTAGCACCTGGTGCTATGGGGACACAAGAATTCGTTATTGATACAAATAAAATCCAATCTTTATTGGCTGACCCAAACTATTTGAACTAAAGCTTTCAAACTTTACGAATAGAATCGTTCTTTGCTGAGAATAGTAGCATCAACCGGTAAAATCTTTTTTACATGTTTACCGGTTGACGCTTTTTAGGCTGAGAGAAATAACATTCAATAGTGGCCGAAGAATCCAATACTTGGCTGAACTACTCAACCGCTTGCTTGACGATTTCTTGCCAAAAATGAAAATATTCCTCTTCTAAATCGATCGAATCAAGTTCATCCCAAGCGATAAAGCCCTCGTTTACATAAAAGCCATCTTCTGTCATCTTTTTTTGAATCGTTCCTCGATAGTTTTCTCCCTTTTTTGTTTGGATCGTAATTTCTTGTTTGGCAATATAAGCAGTGATTATGACAGTCTCGAAATGATTCTTTACCATTGTCATCGGTAGCGCCTCCCTTTTATTCATTTTCCTCTTCAAAATATTGATAAAATTCATCTTTGATCAATTGCAGTTCAGCTTGTTGCTTTGGCTTGTTCCAATCGATTGATCGGGAAATTTGTTCGTCATATGTCTTGTTGGTACTAAACTCAAACCATTTTATTTCTTGTTTCAAACCAACGTGACGAATGTTCTCCCAGAGAATATGGTACTGGTCAATCGTCAGATATTCTTCATCACATTCACCTAAGAAAACGCCCTCGATATTTTCTCTATATCGACCAAATTCATCTTTTGTGTTTAATTGGATGGTCACTTTTTGTCGGTAGAGAAAGGACTGTAATAGTACTTGGTCGATTTCCTCTCTCGTCATTTGCGATTGGGGAGGGAGGTCTTTTAAGGCGGCTGCTGCATTTTCTTCGATCCCTTTCACTAGTTCATCCATGGCAAAAGCGGTTCCCCATTTCAAGCCAAAGGGGCGATCGCGGTATTCATTGTAATCGAGAAATTCTTTTTTCGTGCGTCGCATGTCCTTCACCTTCAATACCAGCCATTCCGCCAGCATGACCGCCTACAAGCGAACTGCGGGCGATTGCTCGACCACCTTCCAGTAAACTATGTGCATGGACGATTGCTTTGAACCCATATTTTTGTCGAATCTTATCCACGACAAAGTCAATCTTTGCCGCATTGACTTGCTCTTTAGGATCATCGAATAGATTCAATTGCAAGCCAGTCGCATAAACTAAGCGAGAACAATTGACGCCGATACTTCGAATATCTTGCCGTTGATAATGTCGATCAAAAATCATCAATAGTGCTTCTGCTAAGACATGACTGACGTTGGTCGGCTCGATTTTCATCTGTTGGTGAAACCCGGTTTTTCCTGAAACATCTGTGTAGCCTAAAGAAAAACCGACCCATAGACTAACTACTTGTGCTTTTGCTTCTTCTCGACGTAAGCGTGTGCCTACTTGATCCGCCATTTCCTTGATCACGATTTCAATCTCTTCTCGGCGGGTATAGTCCTTATTGAGGATTTGACTATTTCCGATGCTTTTTGATTTAGGGGTGTAGACTTCACCAAGAAAGCTTCGATCGATTCCCCAGGCATGAGCATAAAGTTGTGTACCAATTACCCCCATTGCACTTTTTAAACGATAGTAATCCGCATGTGCAAGCTCATAGATGCTATGGATGTTCATTTTATTTAAACGAATCGCTGTTTTTCGACCGATCCCCCAAAAATCTGTCAGCTGAGGAATCCGCCAAAGTTTTTCAGGGACGTCTTCATAACGCCATTCGGCGATCATGTCTCGGGTATCCTTGGCTTCATTATCCAGAGCTAATTTTGCCAATAGTGGATTATCACCGATACCGATCGTGGTATAGATCCCTGTTTGATCATAAACGTCTTGACGAATCTTTTTTGCAAGTGCCCGGGCATCAGGAGCATCGAACAAATTCAAACTATTTGTGATATCCAAAAAACTTTCGTCGACCGAATAGACATGATGGTTACTTTCGTCTGCATAGGTTTTATAAATCGCATTGATTTCTTTGTTCTTCTCCATATAATAAGCCATTCGTGGTGGGGCAATATATAAATCACTGGGATAAGGAAAGGGCAAATCACGCGCACGACTGATATTCGTGATCCCGTAGGCTTTTTTTGCAGCTGGACTAGAGGCAAGGATCAACCCGCTACCACGTTCTTCCCATGAATTTCCGGGATACGACATAACAACTAGTTTGGTTGTTAAAGGGTCTAATCCAAGTGAGACACATTCAACAGAAGCATAGAACGACTTACAATCAATACATAAAATATCTCTAGAAGGTTCTTTATGATAGTCAAATACAGGATTTTGATTTTTAAACATAACAGTCACCTCTTCTACATGATTAGAACACATGTTCGTATTTTTTGTCAACGAAAAAATCAACAGGAACTTTAAAAAAACATCGGTCTTCTAAAGGATCATTGGCATAAAGAGAAAAAGATTTGAAAAAGTAGTTGACTTATTTCAGAAAGAAATCTATACTTAAACCAATCTTAAATCAGTTTGGAGCGATTTCTTATGAAAATCACATTGAATTCACAACTGAATACGTATTACTTTAGCTATTTTAGATAGGTTTGTATTCATGACATTCATGGGTGCAAACACAACGTTTGTATCTATGATGGCTAAGGATGTTTGAGATGACTTGTCCGCCACATAGATGAAAATCTATAGTGGCTTTTTTGTTAGAATTGGTGAAGGCCCACTGTAGATTTGTCTACGGCGGGCTTTTTTTATACCTAACGAAAGGAGAACCACATCAGTTCATTTTCCAACGAGTTATTTTAAGTAAACAACGAACGATTTTCCATTGTCGATCAAGTGTTCAAACAGTGATAAAAAAATAAAAATAAAAAAGGATGTTATCTTATGATTTTAATTATTAAACCAGGAATTGAAGTAAACCAACTAGAACCAGTACTTTCACGTATCAAGGAAGAGGGCTTGGACGTCCAGATCAACCATGGCAAAGATCGTCTTGTTTTAGGATTGATCGGTGATCCAAAAATTATCCAAGGTGTACCATTTGAAAGATACGACATGGTGGAGCGTGCAGTAAAAATCTCTAATACGTACAAACTGACTTCTCGAGAATTTCATCCGCAAGATACAGTCGTTGATGTGGATGGTTTGAAAATCGGTGATGGTAGTTTTGTGACGATGGCTGGTCCTTGTTCGGTAGAAGGCGAAGAACAAATCATGGAAACTGCTCGTATGGCGAAAGCTGGTGGGGCAACGGTCCTACGTGGAGGAGCCTACAAACCTAGAACGTCACCATACGCTTTCCAAGGATTAGGAGAAGAAGGACTGAAAATGATGCGTAAAGCAGCGGATCATTACGGCTTAAAAGTTATTACTGAAGTCATGGATGAAGCCCATATCGATGTCGTTTGCGAATACACAGATATCATTCAGATCGGTGCCAGAAATATGCAAAACTTTCGTCTATTAGAAGCAGTTGGGAAAACAGGAAAACCAATTGGCTTGAAACGCGGGATTTCAGGGACGATCGAAGAATGGTTGAATGCGGCGGAATACATTGCGGTACAAAACAACCCAAACATCATCTTTATCGAACGTGGTATTCGTACTTACGAAACAGCGACACGTAATACCTTCGATCTAAGTGCTGTACCGATCATCAAAAAATTAAGTCATTTCCCGATCATCGTTGACCCAAGTCATGGTACAGGGGTTTGGGATCTCGTATCACCAATGGCAAGAGCTGGTGTTGCTAGTGGCGCAGATGGGATGATCGTAGAGATCCATCCTGATCCAATCCACGCATGGTCAGATGGACAGCAATCATTGAATGAAAAGAACTACCTAAGAATGATGGAAGAAGTCGAGATTTTAGTTGAAGCAATGAATAAAATCAAAGCCTTATAGAAAAGAGGAGCGTCATGTTAGAAGTTGTCTTACCAGAAAAAAGCTATGAGATCATCATTGAACGAAATGCACTCGATCATGTGTCTGAGTGGATCGAAGGAATCTGGAAAAATAAAAAAATCGCGATTATCAGTGATACGAATGTTTTTCCGATATACGGCGAAAAAATTTGTCAACAGTTGCGGGCAAGCTACGAAGTCGTCCATTATGTTGTTCCAGCTGGGGAGAGCAGCAAATCATTCGACATGGCAGCTCACCTCTATGCGTTTTTAGCAGAAGAACAATTTACGCGTAGTGATGCGGTGATTGCGCTTGGAGGAGGAGTGATCGGCGATTTAGCCAGTTTCGTTGCTTCCACCTATATGCGAGGGATTTCATTTGTCCAGATCCCGACTTCCCTACTGGCACAGGTCGATTCAAGCATTGGAGGAAAAACAGCAATCAATGCACCCATGGCGAAAAATATGATTGGGACATTTGCACAACCAGACGGGGTATTGATCGATCCAGAGACGTTAATGACGTTATCAGAGCGTAGAATCCAAGAGGGAATTGCTGAGATCATCAAGTGTGGCGCAATCAGTGATGAAACGCTATGGCAAGATTTGGCAAGCTTAACAGGAGTTGCTGACTTACTGGCTAATAGTGAAAAAATCATTGAAAAGGCGTTGCGTGTGAAGAAACAAGTTGTTGAAGAAGATCAATTCGATAACGGGAATCGTTTGTTACTGAACTTTGGCCATACGATCGGACATGCCATCGAAAATACTGCTGGTTATGGTCAGATCAGTCATGGCGAAGCCGTAGCGATCGGTATGGTGCAAATCACCAAACAAGCCGAAAGGATGGGACAATCACCAGTGGGTATCACTGCGCAATTGATCCAAATGATCGAAAAGTATCAGTTACCGATCAAGTACCAACCTTGGGAGGAGCAATCCCTTTATGATGCGATCACCCACGATAAAAAGGCACGTGGAAAGACATTGAAAATTATTTTATTAGATAAAATCGGACAAGCAAGAATCCAAGAAATTCCGCTTGAGTCCGTGAAAGAGTATTTAAAGGAGGGGAACTAAATGCGTTTTATAACAGCAGGAGAATCTCATGGTCCACAGTTAACTGCCATTATTGAAGGTATCCCGGCAGGTTTAGAAGTTTCACTTGAAAAAATCAATGAAGATCTTGCGAGGCGACAAGGGGGTTACGGTCGTGGTGGCAGAATGAAGATCGAGAAAGATCGTGTCCAAATCACCTCAGGTATTCGACATGGTAAAACGCTTGGTTCGCCAATCACAATGATCGTGGAGAATAAAGACTGGAAGAATTGGCAGACGGTGATGTCAGTCGAGCCAATCGAAGAAAAACATGTCACACGTCGTCGAGTAGCCAAACCTCGTCCAGGACATGCGGATCTAGTTGGTGGAATGAAATACCAACATCAAGATCTTAGAAATGTGTTAGAACGGTCTTCAGCTAGAGAAACGACCATGCGTGTAGCAATCGGCTCTTTAGCAAAACAGATCCTAGCAGCACTAGATATTGAAATTGCCAGTCACGTAGCAGTTCTTGGAGGGGTCAAAGCAACGATTCCTGAAGTGCTACCTGTGGCGGTGATCAAGGAAAAAACAACGATCTCCGAAGTCAATATGGTAGACCTTGAGATCGAAGAACAAGTCAAAACATTGATCGATGAGACGAAAAAAGCAGGTGATACCTTAGGTGGTGTCGTCGAAGTCCGAGTTGAAAATGTACCGGCTGGTTTGGGTAGTTATGTCCAATGGGATAAAAAATTAGATGGAAAATTAGCACAAGCCATGCTGAGTATCAATGCCTTCAAAGGGGTAGAATTTGGGATCGGTTTTGATGCAGCGACTTTACCAGGTTCTAAAGTCATGGATGAAATCACCTGGGATCAAGAACAAGGCTACCGCCGGACAACGAACCATTTAGGTGGATTTGAAGGTGGGATGACAAATGGGGAACAAATCATCGTTCGTGGTGTGATGAAACCGATCCCTACACTTTACAAGCCATTGATGAGTGTGGATATCGACACGAAAGAAGCCTATAAAGCAAGTGTCGAACGTTCCGACAGTACCGCTGTGCCAGCAGCTTCTGTGGTGGCTGAGCACGTCATTGCAACAGCACTTGCCGTGGAGATCCTTGAACATTTCCCAGCGGATAATATGAGTGAGCTGAAAAAATCTGTTGCCAGTCATCGGCAGATGATCCAAGACTTTTAGTGAGGAGACTGATATGAAGAAAAAGGTATTTGTCTTAGGTTTAGGTCTGATTGGTGCTTCGCTTTGCCGAGCCATCAAAGGATCGAATGTGACTCTTTATGGATGGGATCATTCAGCAGAAACAAGAAAAATTGCAGAAGAAGTCCAATTAGTGGATCATCTGGTGTCTGGGATCGAAGAAGCAAGTCAAATGGATGTTATTTTATTAGCGGTTCCTGTACAAGTTAGTTTGGACTATTTGCAACAATTAGCGACACTTCCGCTAAAGGAAACTGTATTGGTCAGTGATACTGGCAGTACGAAAGCAGCAATCATGACAGCGGCTAAGGAATTACCTTTTACTTTTATTGGTGGACACCCAATGGCAGGCTCGCATAAATCTGGAGTCAAAGCCGGCAATCCCAATTTGTTCGAGGAAGCTTATTATATATTGACCAATGATCATGAGAGTGATCGTGTAGCTGAACTGATGGAACTATTAGAACCGACTCGAGCAAAATTTGTGTTGATGGAAGCCAAAAATCATGACGAGATTGTGGGTGTTTTAAGCCATTTGCCTCATATCGTGGCTGCTGGTTTAGTGCAAACCAGTGAGGAACTCAATCAGAAACATCCAAGAGCCTCCCAACTTGCCGCCGGAGGATTTCGGGATATTACCCGAATTGCTTCCTCCGACCCCAAAATGTGGACAGATATTTTATTGACAAATCAAGAAATCATGCTCTCCTTACTAGCAGAATGGCAATCCTCCATGGAAACATTGAAAACACAACTTGCGAAAAATGATGAAGATGCCATTTATCGATTTTTTGCACAAGCGAAGCAGACAAGAGATCAGTTGCCGAAGAAACGACAAGGAACGATTCCAGCATTCTATGATCTATACGTTGATATTCCGGATATTTCCGGTGCAGTTGCTAAGGTAACAACGGCTTTGAGCCAAGCCGATATTTCAATCATCAATCTAAAAATACAAGAAACTAGAGAAGATATTTTCGGAGTCCTTGAACTGTCCTTCAAAAATCAAACCGATTTAGAAAAAGGACAAGCATTGATTCAAGCGGAAAATTTTCACTGTTGGATCAGGAGTTGAGACAATGAAATTACTTAACGCGACACATGGAATCAAAGGTGAGCTAACGGTTCCAGCAGATAAGTCGATTTCTCATCGCAGCATCATGTTTGGTGCAATCAGTCATGGAAAAACGACGATAACGAACTTTTTAAAAGCAGAAGATTGCTTGAGTACGATGTCCATATTTAAACAATTAGGTGTGAGAATAGAAGAGGAAGAAGAGAAAATCCATGTTTATGGTCATGGCGTAGAGGGATTACAAACACCCACAGAACGTTTAGATGCAGGTAATTCTGGTACAACGATCCGTTTACTTTTAGGGATTTTAGCTGGAAGTAAGATTTCGGCAGAAGTGTCTGGAGATGACTCGTTGAATCGTCGCCCGATGGGGAGAGTGATGAATCCTTTACGTGAAATGGGTGCGGATCTTAAAGGGATCGAACATCCAGATCTACCACCTTTACGAGTGACTGGTGGGCCTTTGAAACCAATCGAATATGAGATGCCGATTGCCAGTGCGCAAGTCAAATCAGCGATTTTATTCGCAGCACTTCAAGCAGATGGTGAGACAACGATCATCGAAAAAGAACGATCACGGAATCATACAGAAGAAATGATCAAACAATTTGGCGGAGAGATAAGAGTAGAAAATAAAGTGATCACACTTGCTGGCGGGCAACGGTTAGTTGGACAAAACGTGGCGGTACCTGGGGATATTTCGTCAGCAGCTTTTTATCTAGTCGCAGCAAGTATTTTGCCAGATAGTGAAGTCTTATTGAAACAAGTAGGAATCAATCCAACACGAACAGGGATTTTAGATGTATTGATCGAAATGGGTGCTTCGATCCAAGAAATGCAGATCGATCAACAAAATCAAGCGGCTGACTTAATGGTACGTTCTGCCAACTTGCAGGCGTGTACGATCGAAGGAGAAATCATTCCTCGCTTGATCGATGAATTACCGATTTTGGCATTAGCTGCGACACAAGCACAAGGCACGACGATCATTCGGGACGCACAAGAATTAAAAGTGAAAGAAACAAATCGCATCGATGCGACAGCGGAAGAATTGATAAAAATGGGCGCAAACATCGAAACAACAGATGATGGGCTGATCATTCATGGTCCAACACCTTTACATGGAGCAATTGTTGATAGTCATGGGGATCATCGCATTGGCATGATGTTACAGATTGCCGCATTATTGACCGATGAGCCAGTTGAATTGAACCATCCAGAAGCGGTAAATATTTCTTATCCTGACTTCTTCACTGATCTAGCTGGTCTGATCAAGGAGAAAAACTAATGGCTGCGATTGTGCTGATTGGTTTTATGGGCGCCGGTAAAACAACGATCAGTCGCAAGCTTTCTATGCAGTTAAAGAAACCATTGATCGATATGGATACAAAACTAGTCGAGGAGTTTGGCTGTTCGATCAGTCAGTATTTTGAATTACATGGCGAAGCTGCCTTTCGACAGGAAGAAACGAACCTGTTGAAAACCTCGTTGCAAGAAGAAGCGATCATTGCGACAGGTGGGGGAGTTATCCTACAAGAAGAAAATCAACGACTGCTGACAGATCATCTGGTGGTTTACTTAAAAGCTGATCCCGATCTTTTGATCAAACGTATCCGCCAAGATCACAAACAAGCCCGTCCGTTGGCACTCGATAATGATGATACAGAGTTAAAAGAATTATTTTTTTCGCGGAAAAAACACTATGAAACATTAGCAGATCTTACGATAGAAACAACTGGTAAATCACCAGCAGAAATTGTCTCAGAAATCATAAAGCAGGTGATGAATCGATGAAAATTGGTTATCTAGGCCCAAAAGGTTCCTTCACATATAGTGCAGTAAAGAATTATTTCAACGAAGGCGATTGGTCTCCGTATCAAGCTTTAACAAATTTGATTGATGCCCAGATCAACGATGCGATCGATTATGCGATGGTACCGATCGAAAATTCCATCGAAGGTTCCGTATTACCCACATTAGACCATGTCTATGAAACCTTACCAACGATCCAAGGAGAAATCGTTTTGCCCATCAAGCAACAATTGATGGTGCATCCTGAGCATCAACAGACGTGGCAAGAGGTAACAAAAATCTGTAGTCATCCGCAAGCGTTGGCACAATCGCAAGTATTTTTGAAGCAACAGTTCCCTGACGTGGAAATCGAGCAAATGGGTTCGACTGCCCAAGGTGCCCAACAAGTTGCCGAGCATCCTGAACAAAAAATCGCGGCAATCGGACCTAAAGAAGCTGCGGAACAGTTTGGTTTGACCATCGTTCAGCAAGATATCCAATCGATCCGCAACAATGAAACCCGTTTTTGGCTACTAGGTTCCTCACCGATGTCATCTAAGTTACCAGTCAGTACTTACAAAGCAACACTATTTGTAGACTTGCCAGAAAATCGCCCAGGTGCGTTATATCAAGTACTTGCGGTATTTGCAGAACAAAAACTTAATTTGACCAAAATCGAGTCTAGACCGCAAAAAACCTCGTTAGGTGAATACTTTTTCGTGATCGAAGTAGAGATTGAACAAGCAGATACAAAATTGAACGAAGCAATCAAACTACTGGAACAGCGAGCATTTCCAGTCCAATTGATTGGAGAATATCCAGTGTACCGTAGCCGTGAGAATAGTCAGTCGCTCCAAAGAAAATAAACCAAAGCAGCCAAACTTCGATAGCTGCTTTGGTTTATTTTTTGTTGGATAATTTTTCTTTGTTTATTTTATGATGGTAAATAGATATATATTAAGTTAACACGTATAGCACGTGTTTTTTTTCTTTTCTTCACGTGTCACACGTGTTAGTATAGATATGTCAGGAGGTATTGTAACAATGCCAATGACACAACAGGAAATGGTCAAACTCTTGAATTCCATAGGTGGGTTAAAAGTTAAAGGTGGAAAATGTTCTCATATAAAAGTGAAACTGCTAGGAGTAAATCGACCAATCATTGTTCCTTCCAAGCTACCTAGAGGGACAGAACATGCGATACTGAGGCAGGGTTAAAATAGCTCTGTTCCTGCTTCTTGAGAGAGGAGGAGAATCATGCTTGTTTCATATCCGGCATTATTCTATTTAGAAACAAGTGAAGGCTATGACTCGGGATTTTCTGTTTTCTTTCCAGATTTTCCGGAGATGGCTGGTACAAGCGGATCTGACATTCCTGAAGCGCTCGAAAATGCCTCTGATTACTTAGGTATTCTTTTGGCGGCTGAGATAGAAGAAGACCGAACATTACCTGAACCATCTCTTATCAGTTCATTGTCACTTATAGAAAATAACCCTTTTAAAAGTGACTCCGAGTTCATATTAGAATATGATGCTGAAAAATCATTTATTTCAATGGTCTCTGTAGATCTAACAGAATATTTAGGCTCAGAGGAACCTATAAAAAAGACGTTAACGATCCCAAAATGGGCAGATAAGTTAGGTAAAGAAATGCATCTAAATTTTTCAAAGACATTGACCGAAGCCATAGTTCGTGAAAAACTAGGTGCTTAACTTTAAAAGAGAAACTAACATTTTTCTTTTAAATAAAATAAGTTATAAATCATAAACAGATGATTTGCACACTTTTCTGAAATCCTTTAGGCTAGAATCAAGCGATAAGAAAGGAAGAGGAAAAATGGCAAAAAAAATTGCAGCAATCGTAACTGATTTAGTCGAAGATATTGAGTTGACTTCACCAAAAGAAGCATTGGAAAATGCGGGGAATGAAGTGACAACGATTGGTTTTGAAGCAAACCAAACGATCAAAGGCAAAAAAGGTGGCGAGTTCACGATCGATCGCAGCATTGATGAAGTTTCTCCTGAAGATTTCGATGCGCTCTTGATCCCTGGAGGATTCTCACCGGATCAATTACGTAAGGACCAACGTTTTGTTGATTTCGTTACTTACTTCTTGAAAAATGACCAACCGTTATTTGCTATCTGTCATGGCCCACAATTGTTTATCCAAACCGGTCTAACAGAAGGCAGAACAATGACTGCTTACGATACTGTTCGTCCAGATGTGGCTTACGCTGGCGCGAATGTCAAAGATGAAGCAGTGGTGATCGATAATCAATTAGTCACTAGCCGTACACCAGATGATTTGCCTGAATTCAACAAAGCGATTGTTGAGATCTTAGGTTAAACGACTGAACACTTTGTAGCGTTGCAAGTCAAAATAGTGATACGAGGAATAAAGAATTTTAGAATGATTGGGACAGAAAGAATGCAAATACATTCTTTCTGTCTTTTTAACTGAAAAAGAAATGTATAATTAAAATAAGATGCAACTAATCAACAGCTGATTTTTACATTTTTTCAAAATTATTTAACCTAGATTCAAAATCATGATTCAATAAAATATGCGCCTGAGTTTGGTTGTTTGCCAAGCCCAGACGCATGTTTCTGTTTTTAACTAAATTTTCGTCGTACCGCTTCCGATATGTGCTACATAAAACTCTGGCTCATATCCTACAACCTCTAAATAACGTGCATGGACATTTTCTTTAAAGGCGGGGATTTCCTCTTCTTTGACTAGAGCGATGGCACAGCCACCAAATCCTGCGCCTGTCATTCGTGCGCCTAATACACCAGGTTGCGCTTGTGCAGCATCTACAAGTGTATCTAATTCGATGCCTGTGACTTCGTAATCATGACGGAGTGAGTAATGAGAATCATTCAATAATAGACCGAAAGCTTCTAAGTTTCCTTGCTCCAATTCAGCTTTTGCTTTTAATGTTCGTTGATTTTCAGTGACGGCGTGACGTGCACGACGGATCAGTGTATCATCACCGATCAAGTCCGTATTCGCTTCGAAAGTCGCTTCATCTAATTCGCCTAAAGCTTTGATGTCCAGCTTCGTTTGTAGACGTTTCAAGGCTTCTTCACATTCACTGCGGCGTTCATTATACTTCGATTCTGCTAATTCACGTCGCTTATTCGTGTTCATGATAACCACAGCGTAGCCATCTAATTTAACTGGGACCATTTCATAGTGTAATGTATTCGTATCTAGCAAGATGGCATGGTCGATCTCACCAAAACCGATCGCAAATTGATCCATGATCCCTGAATTGACACCAATGAATTCATTTTCTACTTTTTTTCCGGTTTGAACGAGTGTCAAACGATCGATCGCTAAATCAAACAAATCTTCCAGAACAACCCCCACTAATAATTCTAACGAAGCACTGCTAGAAAGGCCGGCACCATTAGGGATCGTTCCTTCGATCACCAATTCAAAACCGCTCTCGATGGTATAGCCAGCTTCTTTTAGTTTCAAGATCATGCCTTTGACATAATTTGCCCAATTGTCTTTTTTATCAAATGTCAGGTCATCAAGCGTGAATTCGATCACGCCGATTTCCTCAAAGTTTGTTGAGTAAACTAATACTTTGTTGTCTTCTCGACGTGCAGCAACTCCGTAAGTGCCATAAGTGATCGATGCAGGAAAAACATGTCCGCCGTTATAGTCCGTGTGTTCACCGATCAAGTTGATTCGCCCAGGTGAAAAATAGTTTGTTGTTGGTTTTTCACCAAATAATTCGTTGAATTTCGTCGTTAAATGTGCTGTTTTATTCATCTGTGCTGTTTTATTCATCTGTCTTGTTCCTCTCTTGCTTCAAGTTTGAATTCTGTAATCGTCTCAAAAGGTGTTTCCTGTGCCAAAGATATGTCGCCGAAAGAAGGGTAACGTTCTGCTCCTGGAGCGATTTGTGTTTCAAAAGTGATCCCGCCATGGTTCGCTAAACGTTGCCCGCGCATGTCAGGTGTATCTTCCCCAAAGTTGGCAGTGAAAATGACGATACTCGATGCATCCGTCCTGACACTGACTTTGATTGTTTCATCTGGACTTAAAAGAGAAGCGGCTGTTTTATCTAAGCCTGTTTCCTTTAAGAAGAACGGATGATCGATTCCATCAAATAATTCTTTTTGTGGAAAGTCACTGGTGAAAACAGTCGTGAGTTTTGTTGGTGTTTGAAAGTCAAAAGGTGTTCCAGTCACTTCTATTTGTTCACCTGTCGGAATGCTGTCCGGTCGTAATTCAGCAAAGGCGTGGCTGTTGACCCACAGCGTATGGTCATCGATTGGTTGCGTCACATCACCACTCAAGTTGAAATAAACATGATTGGTTGGGTTGAATAGTGTCAATTGATCACTGACTGCTTTCGTTGTGACACGCCAAATATTATCTTTTGTAAGGGTATAGCGAACTTCTACGGATAAATTCCCTGGAAAACCACGCTCTTTCTCGGGACTAGTCGTGGTAAAGATCACAGTGGCTTCTTGTTCGCCATCAATGATTTCGTATTGCCAGATTTTTTCTTCAAAACTTGGCGCACTACCATGTAAGGAGTGACCAGTTGCGGGATCGACAGGTAGTTGATACGTCTGACCGCCGAGGGTGAATTTGCCTGCATCGATCCGTCCAGCAGTTCGTCCGATCGTTGCTCCGATAAAGGCATCTTTTTCGAGATATTCTTCTGCTGAATCAAAACCTAGAATCAACTCTCTATCCATGAATGTCAAACTGACGATCCGTGCGCCTAAATCAGTAACAGCGAGGGTCGTGCCCTGTTGATTGGTTAAAGTAATCAACTGTGCAGATTGTCCAAATGTTTTTTTAGTAATGTCCATTTAAGTAGTCCTTTCTTGGTGCTGGATTAGTAGTTGGTGTAGGCGCAGTTTACGCCTAATCAAATTAACTATACCATTAAATGAAGCGTTTACAATAAGGTAGTTACTGTTTTTACCATTCAATCATATCAAAGAAGAGCACTTACTTGAATGTATTTCTGTGAGCAGTATTTAACTTTTTGTTGCATCTATAGTAGAATAAAGAAAATACGAAAGAGGGTACGTCAATGGAAAAAGCGATTTTTTTGAAAAAAGAACATCAATCCATCTCACAAGAACTATACTTTGATTTTTGCGGTTTTTCTAAAACATTGCCCTTTCATTCATTCGGACCAGCCATTCGTCAAGATTATATTTTGCATATCGTGATGGAAGGAAAAGGGGTCTATCGCGTAAAAAATCAGCAATATCAATTGAAAAAAGGCGATCTTTTTTTGATTAGACCGGGAGATTCTACTTTTTATTTGGCGGATGGTGAAGATCCTTGGGTCTACTGTTGGATTTCCTTCGGTGGGTCAGTAGCCGATAAAATCATTCAACATTCTTTATTTAAAGATGATCAATACACGATGGTTTCTTCAGAAATTGCTAGATATGTGGAGATTATCTTAGCATGTATGAATTACTCGACAAAAAATCTAGTCGATGAGCTGCAATTAAATGCGTTGACGTATCAATTGCTCGCGCTCTTATTAGAAGATGGTGGCTATGTTCATTTAGGAGAACAAAAAAGTTATTCAGCCCTCGCTGTTGATGCGGTACAGTATATCGAAGAACATTACAGCGAGCGTTTGACTGTTGAGGAGATCGCCCAAAAATTATCCGTTAACCGAAGTCATCTCTCTCGTGTGTTCAAAAATCACATGGGGATCAGTATCAAAGAATATATGATCGGTGTTCGCATCAATCGGGCAGCGTTTCTCTTATCTCTGACGGAAGAATCCGTGGAAGCGATCGCTTATCAAGTGGGCTTTAATAGTTTGGTCGTATTTAGCCGCATGTTCAAGAAATTCACTGGTGAGACGGCGACAAACTATCGTAGACGAATGAATAACGAAAAGATCAAAGGCGTTTCCGCAGAACAATTGAAAAAGCAATTAGAAGAACAAGCCATCATTTCTTGGGCAACCTAAGACATAAAGGCATCGTTGACTGGGTTTTTCTTGGGATATGCTAGACTAGAAAACGGGAGGAAAAAGCTATGAAAACATTGATTATTGTCAGCCATCCGACAATTGACACATCGTTGAACCAACAGTTTTTTAAAGAAGCATCCAGCCAGCTATCGACTACTTGGCATCATCTAGAAGCTTGTTATCCAGATGGGGAAATTGATCTTCAAGCAGAACTTGCTTTATTGAAAGAGCATGACCGGATCATCTTCCAATTTCCTTTCTATTGGTATAGCGCGCCAGCCCATTTGAAAATGTGGCAAGACCAAGTGTTAGAAGCGGCAACAGCAGTCTTATCAGGTAAAGAATTAGGGATCGTCTTAACAACCGGCGTGAGTGAAAAAGAATACCAAGCAGGTGGGAAAGAAGAGTATACGATCTCGGAGTATTTGCGTCCGTATCAACGAATTGCCCATAAATTCCAGATGACCTTTTTGCCTCCGTTTGTTTTAGCACAGTTCATGTACTTAACTCAAGAACAACGGTTTGAACGCCTGATCAGTTATCAGCAATATCTCACATTAGTCGAAAAACCTTCACTGATCAATCGGATCGATTGGTTTATCGAACGATTTGCGCAAAATGAACGCATCAAGGATAAAGCACCGATGAAGCAGCAGATGATCGAAACGATGTTAGAAGAAGCCAAAGAAAACATTGAAGATCTGACATTTATACTACAAGAGATGAAAGGAAGGACCTTATAATGGATCAATGGTTGACAGAACAATTAGCCGAATTGAGTACGCAAGCGGATTATGAGGGCAAAGCCTTACTTTATGAAATGTCACGCTTATTTGTCGAAATCAATGAACGGATCGAGCAGTTGCAAGGAGAAATCGATGGAGAATCTTGGAATCATCAAAAATGGTGATTTTTCTTCAGTAATAACAGAATAAAAAATGTTCATAACGCTTATTATTTGCTACAATGGAACTACAAGAAAGTTGGTAACGCTATTTTTTTTACAGAAATAACAGGTGGTGAATGAAATGAATGAAGAAAATGAACAGCGTGGCAATGTTCGATCAGCTCGAAGACAACAACAGAAACAAGCATCACGCATGCGTATGATGAAAATCGGTGCCGCTGTTGCAGTAGTCTTACTACTGGTTGGTGCAGGTACTGGATTATATCTCCATAGTAGAAACAATGCCAGTGAAAACTCGGTAGCAAAGACGAGTGAAACGACGCAATCGTCCACAGCTTCAACTACTGCTTCATCTGAAACCGAAGCAACACAAGAAAGTAGCGAAGCAACAGAACCTTCAGGAGCTATTTCTGAACAACTACAAGCAGTCGTTGCAGATTATTCGAAAAAAATCGAAGATAAAACCCCAGTGTTGATCGAAGAATACCAGGCAGAGATCCAAAACAATCAAGACGGTGTCAATGGTCTTTCGGTCATTGCCAATCGAAAAGCTAGAGAACTTCAAGCCTTATCGGATGAAGGAATCAGTAAATTAAGAGGGATGTACCAAGATGCTTCCAACAAAGAGGATATCGACCTAGATACCATGATCAATCAGCTATCTGCAAGTTACACGGCACAGGTCGCTCGGATCTCCGATATTTATCTGCGAACAAGTGCGGAACTTCAAGCAGCGACACCTAGTAGCGAATCTTCTTCGGAAGAGACGACACCTTCGACAGAAGCGACACCAGAAACAACAGAAACGTCGGAGTCACAAGCCAATCAGTACACGGCACAGTCCACAGAAGATACGAGCAATCAAGCCAATCAAGCAGCTACAACCGTTGTACGTGAAGGCGAAGGTCCAAATCAAATTGCGCAACGGACTGGTGTACCAGTTGAGACGATTTTGTCCTTGAATGGCATGACGATGGATGATTTCTTCTTTAACCCTGGTCAAGAATTACGTTTGAATTAGGAAAATCAAGAAGAAAGATTCAACTTCAATTGATTAGATGAAGTCACAAAAATGGTTTTTTTTGCCAATTTTTGTGGCTTTTTTGTTCTAAATACGTTTCGTTCTCCATTGGCTCATCATGAGTGGGTTGTGATTGGTTGTTTTTTTGTTAAGATAAAGAAGTGAATGTAAGCCGTAAAGGAGAAGATCATGAAAAAACGAGAATTCATTGTCCAAGATTTATTGAGTAAGATCTATCAAGAAGAATTCAAAGATGGAAAATTACCGAATCAACGAAAACTAGCGGAAATCTATCATGTTTCTCGCTTTACGATCCAACAAGCGATCAAAAACCTAGAAGAAATCGGTATTGTCCGTGTCGTTCAAGGATCAGGTATCTTTATCCATGAAAAATGGGTCAAAAATCCCTTGATCTTCAATTCTTTGACACGTACCCCTTATGATCGGATCCATTCAAAAATGATCAGTTTAAACAAAGCATCAGCAACGGCGGATGAGCAAAAAATCTTTCAACTTGATGAAGGCGCCGAAGTTTGGACATTTGAACGTATTCGAATCGTTGATTATAAAATCGAGCAGTTAGAAATGTCAAAAATGCCGGTTGCAATGTTTCCCGACCTGTCCCAGGAAGTCATCGAACATTCCATCCAAAAATATGTGGAACAAAAAGGCTATCGAATTTCTCACTATATCACGAGTTATGACCCGATCACGACTTCCAAAGAACAATCAAAAATATTGCTATGTAAACGCGGTACACCAGCCATGCAAATCACGAACCGAGCCATATTAGAAGATGGACAAGTCTATGAATACAGCAGCATCATTGCTATCGACTACTCAGTGACTTACATCCGCCCCTTTGACCGTGAGATCCATCGGTCGAGGATTGATTGAGGGGTTGAGTAGGATCAAAATAGTTTAATGAAAAAACTTCTGTAAAAATATAGCTTTTTTGAAAGGTAAGGGAGAAAACATTAAAACGAATTAGTTGATAGTAATTGTGAAGAAAGCACTGATGAAACGTAAAACGAAATCATCAGTGCTTTCTTACAAATGCTTGATAAGTGAAGTAAGTTATATCTATTATTTATAATAGAAAATATAAAACACAAAAAAATAACTTACAATAAGTATGAACCAAATAAGTCTTTCAACTATTTGAGCTATTGTTGATTGATTGTATGTAAAGATAATACCAAATTTATAGTTTCTGTTACTACGTATAAAAAAACTCTGTAAACCTAGAGAGAGCATGATAAGTAATTTTATAATCAAATTTGATAACTGATCAGATTCGCTTTTTCTTGCATGATCTATTCGTTTAAAGTATGTAGGTATATAATTGAGAAAAAAATAAATAGAGGTGAAATCATGGGCTATTTTTTTCAGGAAATATTGAAAGAAGCAGAAATAGATTGGGAAGATGTCTCTTCTTTTTTTGTTCCTCACACAGTCAATTCACGTACTACTTTACTTTATGAAGGAGAAATCTCTAATCATATTTTTTTTATTAAAAAAGGAGCTTTAAGGTTGTGGCATAATGATAATGGACAAGATATTACACTACAATTTTTCTTTGAAGGTCAAATCGTTTCTTCTTTTGAGAGCTTTTATTCAAGAGAAGAAAGTATGTTTTCAATTGAAAGCTTAGAAAAAACTGACTATTACGTTCTAAGTAGAGAAAAATGGATGTATCTATTAAAAGAATATCCTCTACTGAATCAGCTATTTACTAAAATTGTCACTCAAAGATTTATGGAATATAGTAAGCTTTTTTTATCTAGAATAAAATACACTCCAAAAAAACGCTATCTAGAGTTATTTGAACAACAGTCAATAATTCTACAAAGAGTTCCTGATTATTATATTGCTTCTTATCTAGGAATTACCCCAGTATCATATAGCCGAATAAAACAAAGAGTAAAAAAAGAGTTGAAAAATTAACTTATGTTAATTTCAACTCTTTTTTTCTTTTTTAAAATAGGGATAACAATTTTTAAGGAGCAAAGAAATATGAAAACAGTTATTATTTATAATCACCCTTATCAAGGGAGTTTTTGTCACGCTATACTTGAAGCAACAAAAAGAGGAATAGAAGAAGCCGGGCATACGGTTGATATAATCGATTTGGATAAGGACAACTTTAATCCAGTAATGACAGATCAAGATTTACTTGCTTTTAGAAATCATGAAATGCTTGATCAGCAGTCTAAAGACTATATTAAGCGTGTCAAGCAAGCCGATCATTTAGTGTTTATTTTCCCGATTTGGTGGGAACTCATGCCAGCCATGACAAAAGGATTTATAGATAAAGTTATTTTTCCAGGGTCAGCGTATAACTATACGAAATCTGGCTATGGTATGACAACTTTACTATCTAATATAAAGTCAACAACAGTGATTACTACAATGAATACGCCTAAGATGATGTATAGTACTATCTATGGGAATGCAATAAGTAAAGCTATGATTAGAGGGACATTGAAAAAAAGTGGCTTGAAGAATGTACGATGGATTAGTTTTAATCAAGTGAAAACAAGTTCCGAAAGTAAAAGAAAAAAATGGTTAACTAGATTAGAAAAAAATTTTTCAAAAAAATGAGACAGACCTAACGACTTTATAGGTGAAGTATCGGTTTCTATGTGTTATATAAGTAAAAAATAAAGACAAAAAAAGAACGACAATAAGAATAAAAAATGTCTTATTGTTTTTATAGATGTAGTATTAGCCGTTTTGTTTTTAGGATAAAAAGCCTAATGAAATTAGCTGAGAAGGAATGTAATTGCTACGAGCAGTTTTTTTCATAAACTCTTTTATTTTGTTGCTCTTTTTCACTCATTTCCAAAGTATGTTTCTTTGAATGATTACAAGATACGTGGAAGAGTGAACGCAACACAAATTCATATAAGAGAAGACGATTTTCTTCAAGTCAAACAGATTTTAGATTATTCTTTAGAAATTGATTTTTGAGAATTATGTTTTACATAAAAAGCTACTAAGGTTTACACGTGTATTCATTATTGTAATAATAGGTATACAGCGGAACCAAAAAAAGCTATCCTTACATGTTTCGTGTAAGGATAGCTTTTTTTTGAATTACGGTGTCACGATCGTTCCGTCTGGTGTACGGCTTTGTGTCCATTCGTGTGGACGATAGACAACTGGAAATTCTGCCGCCTGTTCTTCATTGAATGTGACACCGATCCCACTTTGTTCGATCGGGTAGAAAAAGCCTTTTTTTGGTGTGGGGATATTTCCGAAAAGTTGTTTCGTATTTTCAGGAATATCGATGTTTTCTTGGATCGCCGCATTGTGCAAGTGGATGTTCAAATGCGTATTCACTGCTAAGCCGATTGGTGTGATATCAGATGGCGTATGCCAAGCGATTCGTATCCCCATCGCTTCGCAAAAGTGTGCCAATTTCAAGGCAGGAGTGATCCCGCCGATTTGTGAGACATGGGCACGCATATAGTCGATTTGGCGATTGCGAACTAATTCTTTCCATTCCATTGGATTATTGAACAATTCCCCAGTAGCAATCGGAGTCGTTGATTGACTTCGCAATTGAGCCAACCATTCATTTTGGTTTGGCGGTAGAATATCTTCTAAAAAGAAAAGATTGTACTTTTCTGCTTTTTTTGCAAAACGGATCGCTTGGTTAGGATGCAAGCGTTCGTGAACATCATGTAACATTTGGAAACGATCGCCATATTTGTTTTGGATATGTTCAAACATGGATAGCGTAGTAGACATGTATTCTTCTTGATCGAAATAAGAGCCAGCAAGTGGTTGTTCAGGTGTTGCTAAATTCGTTGGATTTCCCCCATAAAAACCTAATTGACAACGAATATAGCGATACCCTTGTGCGAGAAATGTTTCGATTTCACGATCGAGGTCCTCTAGATTATCTGCGACAGCATGCGTATACGCAGGAATTGCTGTTCGAGCTTTTCCGCCGAATAACTGATACAATGGCATATCAGCGATTTTCCCTTTGATATCCCAGAGCGCCATATCGACACCTGAAATGGCGTTATTTGTGATTGGCCCATTCCGCCAGTAAGAATTGACATTCATGACTTGCCAAAGGTCTTCGATTTGATTCGCATCGCGTCCAATCAGTAAAGGTTTTAAGTATTCTTCAACTACGGTCTGGACAGCCAAAGGACGGAATTGGAAAGTGCCGCAACCGAAACCGGTCACGCCTTTATCTGTTTCAACTTTTACGACTAACAAGTTGTGACGATCTGGTTTGATTGCGTAACTTTTTATATTTGTAATGATCGTTGGTGTCATTTTTTTCACTCCAATATACATAAATATGAATCATGTGCATCCTCATTGAAACATGGGAAAGAACATCCTGTCAATTTGGTCTAATAAAAACATCTAAACCAACTAAAAATCAGTCCAATTTTACGTCACTATTTTTTAAAACGTTGATATTAAAGCTTTTTTTATGGTTATTTACTAAAAAGGACTGGTTTTACAAGTGGCGTTCCACATGCTACTATTTGGGTGAAAGCGGAAACAGGAATTATTGTTTGATGAGAATAAGGGGGAGAACAAGTGAAGCATGAAGAAATAGCAAAACAAATCATACAACATGTGGGTGGAGCAAGTAATATCAACAACGCTTGGCATTGTATGACACGATTACGGTTTGATTTAAAAGATGAGAAAAAAGTGGATTATGCTGCGTTGGAAAAAACACCTAAAGTGGTGGGGACAAAATATCAAAGCGAACAACTGCAAGTTGTGATCGGTACAGAAGTCGCTGACTATTTTGCACCAATTGCGAAAGAATTAGGGTTAGATGAAACAAGTGAACGAAGTGAAGGAGAGAAAAAAGGAGTCGTATCCTTATTTATGGATACTGTTTCCGGTGTATTTGGTCCGATCGTACCAGCAATTGCTGGGGCAGGAATGATCAAGGGTTTGATGGCCGGTTTAGTGGCATTGAATGTCATTTCGAATCAGACGGATACGTATTTGATCATTGATATGATTGCGAGTGGCGTATTTACTTTCTTGCCATTTTTCGTTGCTGCTTCTGCCGCTCGGATCTTCAAAACGAATCCATATTTAGCGATTGCGATCGCTGCAACTTTACAATTTCCCACCATGACGACAGCGGTTGCTGAAGGTTCGATCTCTGCTTTCCAACTGTTTGGTATCATTCCAGTTCCTGTCTTTAATTATGCAGGAACAGTTATCCCGATCATTTTTGCGGTATTAGCACTCAGCTACATTTATCGTTGGGTGGATAAGCTGTTGCCACAAGTGTTACGGACGGTGTTCACACCAACCATTTCCCTGTTTGTTGCAGGATTATTGACACTAACAGTGATTGGTCCAATCAGTATTCATTTAGGTAACCTCTTAGCAGCTGGTGTGGCATGGTTATTCTCAATCTCGCCAGTGTTAGCTGGTATCGTGGTCGGTGCGATCCGTCCAATTGCAATCTTTACTGGATTGCATCATGCGATGACCCCAATTGCCTTACAAAATTTTGCGAATCAAGGCTATGACATGTTGATGCCGATGATGTTTATGGCAAACATGGCGATCACTGGGGCGACAGCGGCTATTTACTTGAAAGTGAAATCAAAAGAAGAAAAATCATTGGTTCTATCTTCTGCTGTTTCTGGTCTATTAGGAATCACTGAACCTGCACTTTTCGGGATCTTATCAAAATACAAGAAAGCGTTTATGGCAGCAACGATCGGTAGCTCGATCGCTTCAGCGTTTATCAGTTTCTTCGGTGTTCGGATCTATGGCTATATTTTATCAAGTATTTTTAGCTTACCCGCCTATATTGGTCAGTATTTTGTGTTTGCGGTACTTGGGATAGTGATTGCCTTGGTTTCCTCTTTTGCGATCACTTATTTCTTAGTACCAAATGAACAAGCAGAAGATACTGAGTACACGAACGAAGTGAATCTACACGCTGTGGCTAAAGGGGAATATATTCCTTTAGAAGACGTGCCTGATGAAGTTTTTTCAACGAAAATGATGGGCGATGGTTTTGCAATCGAGTCAATCGATGGCGCCATCTTTGCACCGGTCAGCGGAAAAGTCACTACGATTTTCCCTTCCAAACATGCGTTAGGAATCAAAACAAATAATGGCGTAGAAGTCTTAGTCCATATGGGGATCGATACTGTCAACTTGAATGGGGCAGGTTTCGATGTACTTGTAAAGGTCGGTGATCAGGTAACCGTTGACACTAAAATTGCTCAAATGGATTTGCCGTATATCCATAGTCAAGGGAAAAAGAGCATGGTCATCGTTGTGATCACGAACATGGATCGCGTGTCGAAATTTTCAGGTGAACGAAACTTAGAAGGGCAGCACCAAGCTGGAGCGCTCTTGGAACGCGCTTTGTTGAATGGATAAATGAACGAGTAACAAAAAACACACGTAGCCTTTAAAGGTTGCAGTGATCCTCAAAAGTTAGATTTTTTTGGTCTAACTTTTGGGGGTTGCTACACCTTTGAAGGTGGGCGTGTGTTTTTTTGATTTCTAAATGAAATCAAAAGTTGGATGGATGATTTTTATTTGCTTGACAGATGATGAAATGATTTAATCAATAGAGATGAGAGAGTAGCAGAAAATTCCTAGGAGAAAAGAGGAGAACAAATGGAACATAGAATTAAATTGTTCACTAATAATATCCAATTAGAAGAAGTTTCGTACAAAGAAACTGCCAATACTTCTATCCATCTATGTGGTACCTTTCTAATAGATTCAGAAACAGACTGGGTATTTCGTATGGAAGATTATAATCCGACTTATCTGGTACAGGTAATCGATGAGCAACAGACTGAAACAAATAGCATACATGTAGAAAATAAAAATAATTTTACTTGTGTATCCTCGAAAAAATTAGCTTTTGATTTTTCAGAAGAATGGGTAGGGACAGTTTTGAAAATAATAAAAGCGAAAAATTCATATTTTTCTGAAACTAAGTTATTTAAAATAAATTTAAATGTTATTTATTTGTTAAAAAAAGAAAAAGTTGAAGTTGGTCATATTTATATAAGTATTTGAATGTAGTCTGTATCATTCGTATATTTGGTCTTTATTTCTTGTCTATTTACGTTTTTTTGCTATTTTTTTATTGGTGGTAAGTGATATTTTAAATGGTGAAAAGTTTGGATATGAGTGGAATGGCTTATTTACGCTTGTTAAACTATCTCAGGTTGTTTTATTTGATGTTTTTTTAAAAATAAATTAATCTTATTTTAAGAAGCGGTAAGCGCTTTTTAAATAATCTTAGGAGGAGATATGTATGACTGGAATTGACGGAGGGATCACTATCCCAGAATCGCCAACAATTACTGATGAACACAAGAAGCTGGTAGAAGAAGCTCGTAAAACGCTAATGGACAGTAGTAAAGCAATACCTTTTGCACTATTAGGCACACAAGTAGTTACTGGGACAAACTATTGGATCTTGTGCAAAGTCAACATGTTAGGCCCAACTCAGAATGAAAAATTAGTGACTTACAAAATCAACAAAAATCTACAAGATGAAGTGACACTTTTGGAAGCGGTGACATTTGAATTTTAAGTAAACGTACTTTCTAAGAAATCCATACTTTCAATGGAAAATTTGAGAATAGGAGCCTATAACAATGGATAAATCGAACGAAATGCTCATGTTGGATATCATGGATGACGGAATATTAGAAAATTTTCAAGTAAAAGACCGATTAGTTAATTCATCGATTCATACGGAAGAGTTAAGAGAAATCCATGTTCAGCGAGGAAAAGGAAAGTTGGTACAGGGTGGTGCACGAATTTCACGTGGTGTAACTGGTAGTCTAACAGTCGATATCAAAGTTCATACGATCAGTCAGGAAAATTTTAAAGAAATTGTTAATCAAGTCACAAGGAACTACAAATCGGAACACCATGAAGAACTAGAACAACATTCAAGGCAAAACACAAGCCGTACTAGTTGGTTGTTAGGCTTGTTTGGTGTAGCTAGTGGAAATAGTTATGATAACTATCAGAATCAAAAATCATTTACTGCTTCTCTCGAAGACACTGTTCTTCGTAATTCAGTCAAAGAGATTTTTAATAAAGCAGAAGAAGAGTGCACGGTCACAGGTTCGTTCACAATGGTTGGTATGGGAACAGAAACAACAGCAACTGTTTTTGCAGAAATCATGGTGATTGAATCTGCAGATAGAAAAGAAAAAATCCAAATCGTGAGTGATCGAGCGACAGTTGGAGATATCAATACAGGGTCAGGAGCAAATGTTCGTTTAGAATCCGATGATCACCTAGATATTGTTTCGTTTATGTAGGTCGGGAAAACACAAACATGTATAAATAACTAGGGATTCATTGTCAATAACTCTGTAAATTTTTTCATGTAGAATAGAGATTTCCTAACTATCTTTTGCTCGTTGGGATAAAACGATAAGTAGGCGCAACACTTTTGATTATTAAGCTTCCCCATTTCCCCATAGAGTCGATAAGGAATTTCCCTCGTTCCAAATATCAGCTTTATGGGGAGTTTTTTTTCAGTGAAAAATTCATCGATTTGATAAAACAATCAATAGTCATTGATGATTTAAATAAGAAAATCAATCTACTGTGTCAGGTGAAAGATCAGCAACGACTTCATAATAATGGTCGCCCCAATCGCATATATGTTGGACGATCGTTGAGAGTTCACGCCCGATCTCGGTCAATTGATACTCTACTTTTGGCGGGACTACGGGATAGACTTTACGTGTGAGTAAATGATCGCTTTCTAATTCTCTTAATTGCCGAATCAACATCCGTTGGTTGATATCTGGTAACATTTTTTCGATCTCACTTAGTCGCAAAATTGGTTGTTGTAAAAAACACCAAATCAAGACGATCTTGTATTTTCCACTCAGGACATGCATGGCTAAGTCTTTTGTATTGGTAAACTCTTTTTCATGGTATTGATACATAAAGGACCTCACTTTGATTTATTTATTCGACAGCAATAGTTGCTATTATACAAAGCTCACCAATGGAAGTAAAGAAATTGAGGATACTGACAAGTTTGTCAGTTTTGTTTCTCAACACAGCCTATGATACGATGAAGTGGAAAGATTGCGGATTCGCTCAATAACTAAGAACCAGACGAGCGGAATAAGAAAGAAGGAAGAAAAATGAAAAGTAGAGCTGCCGTAGCATTTGAACCAGGAAAACCGTTAGAAATCGTTGAAATCGATGTTGCTGATCCTAAACCGACGGAAGTCATGGTAAAAATTTTGTACACTTCTGTCTGTCATACAGATGCGTTTACCTTATCAGGGGAAGATCCAGAAGGTGTTTTTCCTGCGGTCTTAGGTCATGAAGGCGCCGGTATCGTTGTCAAAGTTGGGGATGATGTGTCTTCTGTTGAAGTGGGGGACCATGTGATTCCATTGTATACACCTGAATGTGGGAAGTGTGAGTTTTGCTTGTCAGGAAAAACCAATCTATGCTCTGCTGTCCGTGAAACGCAAGGAAAAGGTCTAATGCCAGATGGTACGACCCGTTTTTCTTACAAAGGCGAACCGATTTATCACTATATGGGTACGAGTACGTTTAGTGAGTATACTGTCGTCAATGAAATTAATTTGGTGAAAATCACAGAGGATGCTCCTCTAGATACCGTTCCTCTATTAGGGTGTGGTGTAACAACAGGATTAGGCGCCGTGGAAAACACTGCAAAAGTCGAAGAAGGTGCTGTCACAGCTGTCTTTGGACTAGGAGCGATTGGTTTAGCAGTAATCCAAGGCTTGAAAAAAGCCAATGCTAAACGAATCATTGCAATCGATATGAACCCTGAAAAATGGCCGTTAGCTAAAAAAATGGGCGCAACGGACTTTGTTGATCCTAAAACACACGATCGTCCGATCCAAGAAGTCATCGTAGAAATGACCCAAGGTGGCGTAGATTATAGTTTTGAGTGTATTGGCAATGTGGAAGTGATGCGTTCCGCGCTTGAAGCATGTCACAAAGGCTGGGGCGAAAGCATCATTATCGGTGTAGCCGGAGCTGGAAAAGAAATCCACACGCGTCCGTTTCAACTAGTGACTGGTCGTGTCTGGCGTGGTTCTGCCTTTGGCGGTGTCAAAGGGCGAAGCCAATTGCCAGGTATGGTGGAAGATTACTTGAACGGTGGAATCGATTTAGATTCATTCATCACCCATCGTTTGGATTTTACACAAATCAATGAATCACTTGAATTATTGCATCGTGGTGAATCGATTCGCACCATGCTTACTTATGGAGGTGACACGGATGGAACTACAGAAAATTGAAACACATCGGTCGTTTGGCGGGCAACAAATCAAATACCGTCACCTGTCAGAAACGCTACATTGTGAGATGACATTCAGCGTGTATTTACCAGAAACGACCGTTGAAAACCAAGAAATCCCACTCATTTGGTGGTTAGCTGGTTTAACAAGTACAGATGATAATTTTAGTATCAAAGGGGGATTCCAACGCTATGCAGCAGAACAGCAAATCGCCTTCGTCATGCCGGACACATCGCCTCGGGGAGCTGTTGCTGACAGTGAAGATTGGGATCTCGGTCAAGGGGCTGGCTTTTACTTGAATGCCACACAAGAACCTTGGAAGAAAGACTTCCAAATGTACGACTACCTCACGAAAGAGCTGACTGAGATCATCTACTCCTTGATCCCAAATCTTTCTGGAAAAGAAAGTATCATGGGTCATTCCATGGGTGGGCATGGTTCGTTAGTGATCGGTCTGAAAAATCCAGCACGCTTTGCTTCGATCTCTGCTTTTGCACCAATTTCGAACCCCTCGAACGTACCATGGGGACAAAAAGCATTCACCGCTTATCTAGGTGCTGACCAAGCGACATGGAGTGAATGGGATGCCACTGAGCTGATCAAAAAAGAAACAACCAGTCAACCGCCTATCCTGATCACACAAGGAACGGCTGATCCATTCTATGAAGTCCAGCTCAATGAAGAAGCTTTTTTAACAGCAGCAGAATCAGCGAAACACGAAGTTTTCTACCAAAAAGAAGAAGGCTATGATCATAGCTACTTCACCATTGCTACATTTGTAGAACAACATATTGCTTTTCATGCAACCTATCTGAAACAGTGAAAAGATCATTGTAAGAAATGGAATATGAGTCAGATGAACGAGCAACTAACTGGAAAATCTGAAGAAGACAGAAAGATGCAACTATAAGCAATAAGCAGTGAAACCTGAAAATGTTTTTTGAGAGATACCTCTTTAGTTTGACTAGATCGTGCACAGAGCCACGAAAGCCAATTAGTGAAAGGAGTTCTGCCGGATACTAGTTTCAACTGTTTATAGCGGTGTAATTTTGTGAGTCAAAATTAAAAAATAAAATTAACAGGTTTACTTTTTAAAATAGATGTGTTAACTTAATTAAAGTTTCGGAGGATCCAAAGGGATTAGATAAGAATATTCTTATCTAATCCCTTTTTGTGTTCTTACATTAAAAAATATTAGGAGGCGCATATGAAAAATCTATTCAAATATTTAATGATTACTTTGGGGCTGTTGATACTATCAATTAGTATCAATATGTTTTTTGGCCCACATTATATTGCTGCAGGAGGAACGAGTGGTTTAGGAATATTACTTGAATACCTTGTTCAAGTAGATCGTTCACTCATCGTGCTTGCGCTAAATTCAGTTATGTTGCTATTAGCAATCATTTATTTAGGTAAACAAGTATTTATGAAAGTTTTATATGGCAGCTTAGTTCTACCGTTATTGTTAACTTATGTACCTAAAATAATGTTTACTGAAAATAAAATTTTATCGATCGTTTTGGGGAGTCTAATTTTTTCTGTAGGTATGTCCATTGTTTATTCACAAAATTCTTCTAGTGGAGGAACGTCCATTCCACCGATAATTTTAAAAAAATATTTCAATATAAAACTCTCTACAGGCTTGTTTTTCATAGATGGTATAGTCATACTGCTAAATTGGAGTATTTTTGGTTTTGATCAATTTTTACTTGCCTTGACTTCAAATATTCTAGTTTTTCTAACGATGAACCTATTCTCTAAGATATCCTATAAATCTATTGAGAATAGACAAACTTCTTAGAGGTAGATAATTTAGTTATTCTTGGAGCTTAGGAGATGCTGTAACGCTCTTTGACAATTTCGAGTGGCTCACCAAAGCGTTCAGCGATTTCCGGAAGGCTCAACCCTTGCGCATATAGACGATTGAAGACACCTTGAATGCTTTCTGAAACTTCAACGATATGTTTATCGTAGTCGTAAAAACGAAACACTTTTTGTCCCCAGTTATAGGTCAATGTATCGTGGATCACTTCGATTTCTGAATCAAAAGTAGCTTATGAGAAATGAATATAAAAATCAAAGAGACAAATAGAGATGGAGTCCATTTTAACGGCACGAATGAGTGTATTTTCTAAGAAAAAAATATGTATGATTATGACCAAGGAAGACAGTAAAAACCTAGGATAGATACCACAGTGATCTCTGGTTCTTATCCTAGGTTTTTGACTATTTTAACTAGTATCGAGTTTTTTAGTTTTAAGATCGGTTTACGTAAATGGATCGATAATAATTGAATCACGTAGGAGATAATACCTACTTCTTTCTTTACAGTAAGCCAATTTGTAGGGAAAACGATTATTTTTATTTTGTCATCAACACTAGATATTATAGAAGCGAAAAGCTGTAATAAGTATCTATAAGAGCTTGTCACATTTTTTTCTTTTTATCCTATAAACAGTTTTCTAGTTGTGCATTCCTTCATTTCTATTTCAACATTTTCTTCTAAAAACCTCCCATCTATGCCCTTTCCTCTCCACGTGAAAAAACATGTTGAATAACCGTTGACTCTCCTATTATGGGAGACTGTATACTTATTTTTGTACTATTACACAAGAAGAAAAAAAGGTTTGAAAATGAAAGAAGTAAAGGAGAGATCAACGTGCTAAAACTATTTAAAACGGCACATTTAAGTAAATTGAAGGTAGGTTTATTACTACTTTTCATCACACTACAAATGTTGGGAACATTATATTTACCTACCTTGACGGCTAATATCATCAATGAAGGTGTGGTCATGCAAGATATGGATTATGTCCAAACGACGGGGGTTATTATGTTGGGGGTTGCGATACTGACAGGTATTTTTTCTATTTTAGCCACGTATTACTCAGCTGAGATTGCGACGACTTTTTCTAAAAATATCCGCGATCGTTTGTTCAAGCATACACAACAGTTATCGTATCAAGATTTCAAGCATTTTAGCGGTTCTTCGTTGATCACACGAGCAACTAATGATATCGAGCAGTTGCAGTCGACGATCAGCATGTTTTTTGAAACGATGATTCCTGCGCCTTTTGTAATGATCGTTGGATTGATATTGGCTTACATACGAGATGGTTATATGGCGTTGATCATTTTGATCACAGCTATTCTGTTCACGATTGTCTTCGGCTGGGTCACTTTGAAGATTTTTCCCCTTTTTGAGAAAACACAAGTGGGATTGGATAAAATCAATGGGATCGTCGGACAATATTTGTCAGGTATTCGAGTGGTGAGAGCCTTCAATCGGACAAAACTTGAGAAGGAACGTATGGATGCTTCGTTTGTTGATTTTGCGAATTTAAATATCAAAATCAATCGACTGTTTGCAGTGATGATGCCGATCGTGATGTTGGTCATGTCCCTTTCTACAGTGGCAATCATGTGGTTTGGTGCGATGAGAGTGGATTCAGGAAACATGGCGATCGGTGATATCATGGCGATCATTGAGTATGCAATGAATATCTTGATGTATCTATTGATGGCTGTTTTTTCAGCAATCAATTTGCCAAGAGCAAAAGTATGTGCCAATCGTATTCTTGAAGTTTTAGATTATCGACCTGAAATCACTGACGGTGGGGCGCATTTGAATGGTCATTATGATGTACGCTTAGAATTTAAAAATGTCAGCTTTTCTTATCGTGATGCGGAAAGTCCAGTATTGCAAAATATTGATTTTGTTTGTGAGAAAGGAACGACAACGGCAATCATTGGTGGAACAGGCTCTGGGAAAAGTACGGTGGCGAAATTGATTCCACGGTTGTTAGAAGCTTCGGGTGGCGAAATTATCTTAAATGGTATGGATGTCAAAGACCTATCACAAGAAGAGTTGCGTAGCAAAATTGGGTTTGTCCCACAAAAAGCTTTCTTATTCAGTGGAACGATCGCTGATAATTTAAAGCATGGTCATCCACAAGCTTCATTAAAAGATATGGAACAGGCAGCCACGATTGCTCAAGCAGAAAGTTTTATCAATGAGCTTCCAGAAAAATATGAATCAAACGTTGTGCAAGGTGGGAAAAACTTCTCTGGTGGTCAGCGACAGCGGTTGTCAATTGCACGGATGATCATGAAAAAACCAGCAATCTATGTTTTCGATGATAGTTTTTCTGCATTGGATTATCAAACAGATGCTGCATTGAGACGCTCGTTGAAAGAAGTCACAAAGAAATCGGTGATGGTCGTTATTGCACAACGAATCACTTCAATAAAAGAAGCGGATCAAATCATCGTTTTAGATGAAGGTAAGGTTGTTGGAAAAGGAACACACAGAGAGTTATTAGAAAATTGCAGTGCCTATTTTGAGATCGCAAAATCTCAACTGAGTGAGGAGGAGCTGGAAAATGAGCTCAGAGAACAATAATACGTATGACGTGATGGATAGCGGAGGAGGAATCTCGGTCGATCATGCGAAAAATAGTAAAAAAACGTTATGGCGCATGATCAAAGCATTGGCACCACAAAAATGGCTAATGCTGATTGCTTTTCTGTTTGCTACTTTAGGTGTGCTGCTGAATCTATGGGCACCCAATATATTTGCTGATGCGATCAATATCATCTTTGAAGGTGTGGCGTTGTCATTTAGCGAGGGTACAGCGATTTCGATCGATTTTGGACGGTTATCTGAAGTTATTTTACTGTTGATAGGGGTTTATCTTTTCAGTTCGATCTTCTCCTATTTTCAAGAGTATGCGATGGCTTCAGTATCTCAAAAATTAGTGTTGTCTTTGAGGGAACAGGTCAGTGAAAAGTTAACAAAGGTTCCTTTGAACTTCTATGATACCAATCAAAAAGGACAGATTTTAAGTCGTGTCACCAATGATTTAGAGCGTGTGAATGAAATTTTAAGGGATGCGATCATGCGCTTATTCACCTCAGCAATCACCATTGTTGGAGCGGTCATTTTGATGCTTCGCATTGATCGAACGTTGACGTTGATTGGCGTTGGAGCAATAGTGATCGGGTTAGTCATCACCATGCTTGTGGGGATAAAAAGTAATAAGATTTTTACAGATCGTCAACGTTCTGTTGGGATTTTTAATACCAAGATTGAAGAATATTTTTCAGGACAGGTAGAAATCAAGGCATTTAATTTAGAGCATGAAGTCATCGGACAAACAAAAAATTCGATTGATCAGTTGTATCGAGATGATAAGAAAGCACAATTCATCATGTTTGCAATCATGCCGATCATCCGATTATTCAACCAAATCGGTTATGTCATGATTGCTGGATTAGGAGCTATCTTTGTTATCCGAGGTCGCATCTCTATTGGTCAAATTTTATCTTTTTTCCAGTATATCCAGATGTCCCAAGAGCCTTTGACTGAAGCTTCATTTTTATTCAACTCACTACAATCTGCTATTGCTTCCGCGGAACGAGTGTTTGAGATCATCGATGAAGAGGAAATGGAAAAAGATAGTCAAGTAAACAGTAGGATCAAAGCACCAAAAGGGAATATCTCTTTTGAGAATGTTCAATTTGGCTATGGGAAAGAACTATTGATGGATGGAGTGGATTTTGAAGTAAAAGCTGGGCAAAAGGTGGCGATTGTTGGCCCAACCGGTGCTGGGAAAACAACGTTGATCAATTTGTTGATGCGGTTTTATGAGACAACTTCCGGATCGATCAAAGTGGATGGCGTGGACACAAAAAAAATGAGTCGCCATTATCTACGTTCGTTGTTTGGAATGGTTCTTCAAGATTCATGGATGTTTGAAGGAACAGTCAGTGAGAATATTGCTTATGGGCGTCATCGTGCCTCGAAATCTGAGATCGTAGATGCCGCAAGAATGGCACGAGCGGATCATTTTATTCGAACGTTACCTAATGGCTACGATACAGTCATGAATGATGAGAATGCCTCTTTATCTCAAGGGGAAAAACAGCTGCTGTGTATTGCACGAGCAATATTGACCAATCCGCCAATCCTGTTATTGGATGAAGCGACATCGAGTATTGATACGAGAACAGAATTAGAGATCCAAAAAGCGATGGATCATCTGATGAAAGGGAAGACTAGTTTCGTTATTGCTCATCGTCTTTCGACAATTAAAAATGCCGATGTGATTTTAGTCATGAAAGAAGGAAATGTTGTTGAGGTTGGCGATCATGAAACGCTGTTGCAAAAAGACGGTATGTATAGTGAACTATATAATAGCCAGTTTGCCTCGTAGAAACGAAAATGAAGCTGTCATTTACAAAAATTGAGTTTTGTAGATGATAGCTTTTTATTGTCTAATCATTGCTTTTGAACATCTGCATTCGTGTTTTTTAGCTAAATTAATTGTGTCTTTCTATTAATTTTATAATATAATAGAATGAGATTATAGTGAATTTTATATTAAAAAAAATTAAGAGGTGTGTGGATGAAAAATTATGGAGAGACCATTAAAGCGATACGCAAAGCGAAAGGAATGCTACTAAAAGAATTAGTGGATGAACAACTATCTATTTCTTTGCTATCTCAATTTGAAAATGGTCGGCTATCTATTTCTTGTGAAAGGTTCCATCTTATATTATCAAAGTTAGAAGTGAAATTTGAAGAATTTATTGTGTTACATTCTGAAAGTCCACATTCACCATTGCACGTGGAAATTAGTAAGTATATGCGCGCAGCAAATGTGACTTCATTAAAAGAATTAGAAAAACTAAAAACGAACTACCAAGAATTACTAACCTACTATCATCATAATTATTCATTGGAGCTGGATCATTTTTTACAATTGATCCGTTTCAATTATGAGACAAAAAAATCTTTTTTCAATGGTGTCTCGATGCTTGATGCCAGTTCGACACACAGTCATCTTCTAGATTCAGCAAAGCAATATTTAGCTGATGCTACTACATGGGGAGTGTATGAATTAAAATTGTTTTCTCGCATCGCCGTTTCAATGGAACCTGAACTTTTATGGCAGTATGTAAAAATGGCAAATGATAAAAGTGAACGATTTGAAAAAGTACCAGGCAACAAAGATATTTTGTATCAAACGTTTATCACCATTTTTTCCGTTTTTTGTTTATTCGGTGAAGCGGACTATGCAACGAAACTTTTTGATCTTTGGAAAAGCCGTGTCATTGGTGAGGAACATATTGAACAGGCTGTTCTTTTACCCTTTTATGAGGGGTGCTTAGCACAGTTGAAACACGACAAGGAGCAAGCAATTGAACTGATGGATCGCACCTTAACGACATTAGAGAATCTAGGTTTATCAAAGATCGCACATGATTATGCAGAAGTGAACTACTCACCACTTAGCTAAACCTACCGGTTTTTAACGCTTGAAGTGGGAGCTTCTTGGGAATAGAGCATACTTGCAAGCGTATTTCTTTACTCACAGCGGTTTCTCTTATTTACCAAGCTATCCCCGTAGTTCCTACGGTTTTTGATGATTGGATCTAAGCTAATCCCATAGAATGTAGTCTTAGACCTTCGGTCAGAATATTGATACTAGCATTGATATCTCGGTCATGATGAACATGACAAACAGGACAAGTCCATTCTCGAATTTCTAGAGATTTCTTGCCGTCTTTGTGTCCACAATTCGAACAGATTTGACTAGATGGGAACCACTTATCCACTTCGATAATTTTTCGACCGTACCAGTCAGCTTTGTATTGTAACCTAGTCACAAAACTAGACCATGAAACATCCGAAATACTTTTTGCTAGTTTATGATTACGCAACATACCTTTTGTATTTAAGTCTTCTATACAGATCATATCGTGATTTTTGATAATCTCTGTGCTCAACTTGTTTAGAAAGTCATTGCGTTGATTCATTACTTTTTCATGTAGTCGTGCTATTTTACGTTTTTGTTTTTGATAATTTCTAGCTTCAAACAGATTGATACCTTTTTGTTTAGCTAATAATGCACGTCTTGACAACTTACGTTGTTCACGTTTTAGTTTTTTTGACATTTTTGACGTGAATTTATTGTTATCAATCTTTTGACCATTAGAAAGGATTGCAAAATCAGTTATACCAAGGTCAATTCCAATAGCGGAATTAGTTTTAGGAAGCTCAGCTATTTCTTCTTTACACAATAAAGAAATATAATATTTACCGCTAGAATGACGTGATATTGTAGCGGATTTGATCAGACCTTTAGGTTGTCTATGGAGCGTAATTTTAACTAACGACTTCAACTTAGGAAGTTTGACAAATTGATTATCAATCAAAGCAATTGTTCCATTTTGATTGTTAGTCGTATAGCTTTGAACTGGATTTTTCTTGCTTTTGAAACGAGGAAATCCGGCGGACTTATCGCGAAAGAAGTTCTTATACGCCTTATCTAGGTTGAGTTGTGCATTTGCTAAAGCAAGACTATCCACTTCTTTCAAGAACGGAAAATCTTGCTTATATTTTGCAGGCGTTGGAAAACTCATTTTTTTAGAGGAATTTTTCCTAGTTTCTTTATAAGCTTTCATTCGGTCATCAAGCATTAGATTGTAGACCTTACGGACACAGCCAAAAGACTTAGCAAAGAAGGTTTCTTGTTCTTCTGTTGGATAGATTCTAAATTTATATGCTTTTAGTCGCTCCATAAAGCTCGCCTGCTTTCTATTTATGATTGTTTCCTTGATTTTGAATATATTTCTTAATCACATCAATTGGTGCTCCACCAGTTGTCAAAAGACAAAAACTTTTTGACCAGAACATTTCTTTCCAAAGAAATTGTTTGATTCTTGGATAATTGCGCTTTATCAAACGTGAACTAGCACTTTTATAGGCATTGATAAATTTTGTCAATTCTGTTTTTGGTTGAGCTTTGAACATAATATGAACGTGGTCTTTATCATGATTCCACTCAACTAAAGTGATATGATACGATTCTGAGATTCTTTCAAAAGTCGCTTTAGCGTAGTTAGATATTTCATTATCAATTACTTGTCTACGATATTTCGTTACTAAAACAAGGTGATAATAAAGAAGAAATACTGAATGGTTATTTGTGTCTAATTCCATGTTATATCAACTCATTTCTTGTATAGACTGATTTTAACATGAGACAAAATAAAAAAGCAATACGCCTTAGTTGTCGGTCTTCGAGTTACCAACGGTAACCCTCATACCGAACGGCATTCATCACCCCCCTATAGAGGATGGGCGACTTCTGCCTAATTCTGTTAAAATCTTATATACTCGAACGTTTTTATTTGGAAATTATTCATTCGATTGAATTAGAAGATAGCTGATATTACGATAGAAAAAGCCTTCAGATCATTCATTGGTCGGAAGGTTTTTTTGATTCAATCCTCGGATAAATGATAAAAAATCAAAAAAAAAATAAATAAAAAAACGAACATCATTTTATGTTGTTTGTAATGATTCTAAAGATAAAACAACCATCAAAAAATTCTATGGTTGTTGTAATGAATTTCCACGTTCTATTCTTAATCATTTATCCTTGCTGAAATAATATTCGAAAACTTCTATTTCAGTATTCTAAAAAATAAATCAGATTAAAAACTATATAGTTGGAATAAAATAACTATTAATTGGTAAACGAATGTGCAAAGGTGATAATTTTAACATGATTAGTACAGATTTTTTTCTGGATCGAGTTAAAATTATAAATAGATTAAAATATAATGTGATGCTACACTTTGTGTATCAACAAAGCGCTTTGTTGTGGTTTTT
The DNA here is from genome assembly GCF_051710905.1 of Enterococcus sp. DIV0806c. NCBI lineage: Bacteria > Bacillati > Bacillota > Bacilli > Lactobacillales > Enterococcaceae > Enterococcus > Enterococcus sp. DIV0806c. The sequence goes on from NZ_JBIOLO010000001.1 coordinate 630,986, forward strand.
GTTATTGGTAAATATACCAAACATATTTCTACAGAAAAATAAATCATCTTAATCAATCATCAAATACTATTGGGGTAACAGTTGGAGGAGGGTAAAAATCGTGACGAATAAGTCTATTTTAAAAAAACGTTCATTGATTACATTGACAACGAGTATGATGCTATTTTTACCAGTTGGACAAGTACTAGCAATCGATACTCACACGCCAGATGTTCAATCAGATGGATTAGTGAATGATCAGTTAGTGACTACTAATGAATCAATTGATATAGAAGAATCAACAGTAGCATCCGAGAGTCATCAGGAAACAACTTTGGAAGCAAATCAGGAGGAGGACGAAGGGAATCAAGCAGATGTCTTACCAGTTCAAGAAGCAAGACCAGTAGTGGATCAGCCAGAAATGGAAGAAGAGGGGGCTGATGCACCTAGCGAAATGGGAAAAATCGCACTCCCGCCTGGGATCAATGCGGTATATACAGGTCAAGTTGGTACGATTCCTTGGGTGATTGATGATACGAGGACACTGACATTAGGATCTGGTATTTTTGATGAAGTGAACGATCCCGTAGGAAATTATGAGCAAGATGCTTACTTTAATGCACCCCATTTAGCTGCGTTCATTAATCGCATCGTTTTAACAGGAGACATTCAACTAGTTGGCTCTCAACGTGGAACGAATAATTATACTGATCAAGGTGGTTGGGGAGAACTCGGAGGACGTGGTCGTACGCGAGGTTTTTTTGAAGGAATGCAACAAGTTCAACGTGTTGAGGGGATGCATCATCTTGATACAAGTAATCTGACAGATATGAGTTACATGTTTCATTATTTATCATTAGTTACTGAACTAGACATCACCTCTCTTGATACAAGTAATGTTACATCAATGATGAGCACATTTTCTGGAATGAGAAGGGTCAATCAACTGGATTTTTCTAACTTTGATACGAGTAACGTAGTAAACATGGCGGGTATGTTTCAGTATACAGACACACTTACCGAACTAGATCTATCCAGTTTTAATACAAGTAATGTCACAAATATGAGCTACATGTTTATTTTCATGTTGTCCCTGAAGAACTTGAATATTTCTAGTTTTAATACGAGTAATGTGGCAAGTATGGCGCAAATGTTTAGTGAGTTAGATAATCTATCGACACTAGATCTTAGTCATTTTGATACGAGTAATGTAACCGATATGATGGGGATGTTCATGAATGCTTCGGCACTAACAGAACTCGATTTATCCAATTTTGATACGAGTAAGGTAACGCATATGCAATTGATGTTTTCAGGTTGTGCCAATTTAAGAGAACTTGATCTAGCAAATTTTGATTCCAGAAGCACAGCAGTGTCTACCTTGATGTTTCGCGATGCACCTTTACAAAAATTGACGTTAGGAACGGGTTTCCAATTTCCTGCCAATCATGGGCTGGCTGAACTTGGAGAGACAGATACACATTTTCCTTTCTGGCGAAATGTTGGTGCAGGAACATCTGAACGCCCACGTGGCACCCATGTGTTATCGAGTGCAGACTTAGCAACAACGTATGATGGAACGACTATGGCTGATACATGGGTATGGCAACCGCGGATCTTCTCAAGTCTTACTATTGGAATGGAAGGTCAAGGAACTGTTTCCCAAGATGTCGCAAGTGTTGAGAGTGGTCAAATAATCGATATCAACGCAACAGCTGATGCTGGCTGGCGATTTTCTCATTGGCGTATCGAAAGCGGTGAAGGGACGATTGCAGATGAGAAAGAATCCACGACTACTTTTATGATGGGAGAAGAGCACACTAAATTGGTGGCGGTTTTTGAAGACTTGGGGGAGTTACTATCTGTAAGAATTCCAACATCTGCCGTTTTCAACACTACTTCTTCATCAAACCATCGACAAATCATTTCACCGGACTATGAGATCGGGAATGAATCTCCGTTTGCTATTTCAGTTGATGTAGTCGCACCCACAGAGCTTGAGAACATGGACATCGTTGAAGCATTGAATATAGTGGGGGACGGGAAAGAAAATTTACTGATCCATCATGGTAGTAGCTATCAAACGGAGGCATTTCGATTATTCGATTTAGCGATTGAAGAAGCTAATACTTTCACATTTACAGGTGCAGCTGAAAAATTACCTGAAGGGAGCAGCCATGCAACACCAACTTTCAACCTAGTTCTACGATTCGGGCCAAATCTGTCACATTAGTTCATATTAAGCGAATGGAGCAATAATCTTATCAGAGAAATGGAGAAAGATGAATGGCAAAGAAAAATCAAAAGAAATGGATCGCTTTGGGGTTGCTTCTCTTGGTCATTGGGGGTGTCTTTTTATATTTCAATAATCAAGAAAACGAGCCTGTACCAACCGTCAGTGCAGAGTTGTTACCAGGTTTGAGAGATGCAAGCGACATTGAAATGGCGGAACGAGCGCAAGAGATTGCAGATGCCAATTATTTCACTTTGCAAATTGCCCCTTTTGCTGTGTTTGAGAATGGGGAATCAGAAGGGACGATCGAGATCGTCAATCCGGGGACCAATGTGTATCCGATCGCGGTCGATCTCTTTTTAGCGGAGACAGAAGAAGTGATTTATTCTTCTGGATCGATTCATCCGAATCAACAAATTGTTGGTGCAAAACTAGAGAAACCACTTGAAAAAGGGGAATATCAAGCCATTGCCCGCATCAATATCTATGATCCAGAAACGAATGAACGACAAGGAGTGACAGAAGCAGAGATTGTCATCACGATCAACAATTAAAAACGTTAAATGATCATCTAAAGAAAGGAGGTACATTCATGCGTAAAGTGACACAACTTTTATTGTTTGTAGGAGTTATCTTTCTAACAAGTGCTAGCTACGCTGTTCATGCCTCAGAAAACCAATCATTTTTCAAGCGCGTGGAAGGGCAAATCGGTAGTACGCGCACACCACAAGAACCAGGTACGGGAACAAATACCGGACCAGGGGCAGGTAATGGAACAAGCGGAAATAATAGAGATGTTTTAGTCGTAGACACATCAAAACTACCGAATCGAACACAGAGTAAGCCGGGTTTACTTGCAAACTTACCGAAAACCGGCAGTGAAGGAAATTTATGGATACAGTTAGCTGGAATTCTTTTGATTTTACTAAGTAGCCGATTCCTTTTACTGAAAAAAGAGGAACAAGTTTAAAGACCATCGGAATATTTATAAGAATCATGCAATTTGAACACAATGAACAAGAATCATCGTCTGTATCAACTAGCAGCTTCTATCAAATTCGAGATCGTATGATCCAGCTGGATCATAGCGAATAAACGAAGTGAAGTAGCCACCCGCAACGGTTTGTTTTTTTGGCGGACCATTTATTTTGATCAACAGCCCAGCCTATATCCACCACAAATACCAAAACTCAGTAAATGTTGGTCAAAATAAAATCACTTTTCCTTAGCTGGATAGAAGAAGTCGAAAGTATTGGATAAGATCATCTGAATTGGAAGTGGCTGCTAGCTGATGCGAACGATGATTTCTTGTTTGCCAATCAATCAATAGAACATGGAGGAGAAAATTTGATGAAGAAGTATACGAAGTTATTCGGAACAGTTGCAATGATGGGCACGTTATTAGGTGCAGGTGCTGCTTCTGTCGCAGCCACTACATTTAATGGACAGGCAGATGGAAATATTCCAGTTACAGGTCGTGTTGGTTTAGATAATACCGTCGATCCTGGTGTCAATCCACCAACAAATCCAGATGAAATGATCAACGTAACTGTGCCAACATCGGCGATCTTTTTTACAACCGGTGCATCCGGGCATACCGCGGTTGAATCACCAAGCTACACTGTAACAAATAATTCAGCGTGGGACGTGAATATCAATATCACTGATTTAGCAAATCCAACGAACTTAGATAGTTTATCAGCGTTAGAATTAGCTGTAGTGGGTCAGAATACGACGATTCCAATCGTGACAAATGGAACGGCACTAAGTAATCCAGCAGCATTCATGTCATTGACAAAAAATACAGCTGAAGGTGGAACAGCCCCTGTTGGGACTTTTGGTTTTACAGGAACAGCGATTCCTAATACAAATACGTCAGATGTGATCGTTCCAACGTTTGATATGGTGTTACAATTCCAAGCGGTTGTGCCGACGCCATAATCATCATAGATAACTAGGAAAAAAACGTTTACTCAAATAAATGACTAAAAGATAAGCCATCATCCTCAAAAGTTTGACGAATGATTTTTAAGGAGAGGGCTTATTTTTTGTCACTATTCATTGATAAAGAAGAATCGCCTACTTTTACGTATACAGGAGGAATGAATCAAATGAAAAAAAGAAGCTTCGTCAACATTTTTGTAACGATTTTATTTGCTATTACATTCAGTACTTTTTTTAGTGTCGTCGTACAGGCAGATGAATCACTTTTTAAGCCAAATACTGACCGAGTAGGTGTCTGGTGGTGGGATACGAGTAATTTGAGTTTAGCGCATAGTGAAAGTTATTTAGACTATGCAAAGAACAATGGGATAACAGAGATTTATTTGAATCAAACCAGGTTAAGCGAGGTAAATCCGAGTAACACTTTTGGTCCTTCTGGAACGCTTAATGTAGTTATCCCCACACAAAATTTTATTCAAGCGGCGAGTGACAGGGGGATTAAAGTCTATTTGCTCCTTAGTAATCATGGAACTTGGCTAGACAATCCTAATCGTTTTCATCAATTGATGAAAGGGTATTTAGCGTATCAAAATGTAGCAAAAGATGCACAGTTTGCTGGTGTACATTTGAATGTTGAACCGAATCAATTAAGAGATGGAGCGGGAGATCGTTATTGGGATAAAGGATATGACGTACAAGCAAGAATGATGCAACAGTTGATTGATTTTGCAGTTGATGCAACGGATGCATATGGAGATTACACGACCTTTGACTGGTCGACTGGAATGTGGTGGGATCGTGAACGATATCCAGTAACGTATCGCGGCAAAGAAACGCTACTTTACCGAGCAATGATCGAAGAAGCCAATACGACAGTAGTGATGTCTTTTAGAACGACAGCAAATGCAATTGCAGAGGCTTCTAAAAAACATTTAGCATATGCACGAAATGTTGGGAAACCAATCATTCTTTCAGGCACAGTTTTTTTATCTGGAGAGGAACCAGATAGAGCAGCTAACGCTCAGTTTATTGGATTTGGAAGAGACTATATGCATGCTGAATTGGCAAAGGTACCAGAGTATGCGCTGAAATGGGCAGATGAGGCAAATGGTGGAGCGTCGGAGAAGCAATTAGATGTGCATGTTGCCTTCCATGAAATGATGAGTTGGCGGCATTGGGCGAGAAGGGAGCAATAGTTCATTGAAATGGAAAGTTCCACGTTGATCCCAATAAATTATTTAATCGGATATGAAAAAAATATTCAACATGTCTTTCTCCTACGTATTATCTGACGAAGGAGAAAGATATGTTTTTTTATTTATTGGATTTTTTTGTAAGGTACTAGAGCAAGGAAGACAAAAAACGATAATAGCAAATGGATTTTGAGGGAGATCAAGAACTTGAGTGTATGGATAATAAGCAAAAATACATAAATAAATTGTTATAAATAAGCTGGTTTTATGTAAGGGGTATCAGCTTTTTTGGATCATCCATGGTTAATAACTAATAAGATTGGCCAATTGGCAAAAATAGTCCTTTTTATTTAAAGAATGACTTTGTTGGTAACGCTGTTTATAACAGTAGGATTCATTTGGAATCCTGAAAAAATTATAAAAATGGGTACGAATGATCATTTAGAAAGCGTTGTGTAACTATTGAATAAATCATAACTACCATAAGGTTTAAGAAGCAAAATAGAACGTTAAGATCTGCCACTTTTATATTCGTTTTTTCTCTCAAGGAGAAACAATATAGTTTATCATTCCGATTGGTTGTGTTATTTATATGTAAGTATAAAGAAAAGTGTTCATTTAAAAAATGAGGTGGAAAACTTGAAAGACTTACAATTGGCATTTATCAGTAATCGGACGACTAGCCGTTTGTTTCGAATATTGAGTATGATTGAACGAAGACGATTGTTTACGATTGGAGAAGTGGCCGAAAAAATCCAAGTTACACAACGAACGATTGCCAATGATATCAAGTATATCAAAGACTATTTTGATGATTGTATCAGTTTAGAGTCAGGCAATAGTGGAATCCTTTTTGAAGAAAAAAAAACTTCGATATACCAAGAAAGAAAACAACAATTATTAGAAAATGAATGTTTATTTGAAATTATCGGCAATATTTTTTTAGGGGAATTGTCAAATATCGATGAACTTGCACATTTCTATCATTTTTCTGAGAGTACCTTTCGGCGATTATTGAACCGATCAACCGCAGTTTTAGAGAGTTATGGACTAGAGTGGGTATCTAATCCAGTGTCGATTGAAGGAAGAGAAGCAAATTTACGAAAATTCTTCAAGGATTTTTATTATGAAGGGGTAGAAACCCCCTATACGCTCGTTCCTGATATTGAATTACATGAATTGGTTTTAAAAAAATTAAGCAATAAATTGGGCCAAGATGAGGTTGGATCTGGAACTACGCCAGCAGCCTTTTATTATACTTTTTATATCGCAATCAAACGTGCAGGACTTGGTTTTTCTATAGAGATTCCAAGAAAATTGGCGAAATTAGCATACAAAGCAAAGAATTTCTCTCTCCTTCATTCTTTGAAAGAGGACCTCAAGAAACTTTATAAGGTCGAATTATCAAAAGAAGAATTCGCTTGGATTTATTTAGTCACTATCTGTAAACGTACCCTAGACCATGAAGAATCAGAGAAAAAGTTTTATAAAGATTTTCATGAAGGCACAGAAATTTCTCAACTCACGAATCGATATCTAAAGGAATTTGATTTCCCCCAAAATATTGATCAAAAAATCACAACATTCTTACGTTCGTTTTTTCTCTCTAGAAAAATAAATGATTTGTTATCACCTGTATTAAATAAAGAGGCGATAGAGATAAAAAAAGCAGTTATACGCTCAGATAATGAGAATTATCAGCGGAATTTAGGTTTTTTAAAAAAAGAAAGGAAAAACTACTCTATTTCTTCAAAATACATGGAAGATATAAGTGTGAGTTTAACGATTTATAGTAATTTAATTTTCGATTTTTATTTACCAAGTAAAACAATTTACTTTCTTCTGGAAGGGGATCATTTTGTTTGTCAACAAATTATAACTCGTGTACGCCAACAATTTGGGAGTAAACATACATTAGTTTTTTTACCGCTTTATTATCTAGCAGAAGAAGTATTGAACGCCGCACATATTGATTTGATTGTGACAAACTACAATCGCTATCTTTTAGATTACATCATTGAGAGCGATTTTCTCTTGTTAAAAGCTGTTCCAGATGATCATGATTGGCAACGACTAGAAAGAAAAATAAATCCTTATCGTAAAACCTATAATTAATGTTTTTCTTACAGTTGCTAATAAAAATAGCGACTGTTTTTTTTCATTTATTTCAGACGTTAATGAAATAGATGATTTTATTTCATTAAAAAATCAATGTAATCTTAGTGAAGTAATAAACATGCAAATTGACTTACAGAATTTTTGGGAAAAGAGTTATCTTCGAGCCCACAAGAAATGACAGTTGATAAAAAGAATGTCTAAACGTTGCTCGCTATAAGTTTCTAATAAGAATAATGCAGTAGGTCAAATACTAGGAGGAGTGGTATGAACATAAATACAATTAGCCAAATCGTTGGAAAGTTATTATTGATCATGGCTTTGCTTTTGCACCATCTCCCGTTTCAACTCACTTATGCGGCTGATCAGTCAAGTTCTTCTGATAATCATGAAGTAACAGCGATTTCGGAACATCCAGAAAAGACAGAAGAATCAGAAGAATTAGAAAATAGTAAAGAGGGAAGTAATCGTACGACTGAGTATCGTTTAGAATTAGTTGCAAGTCCACCAGCTGGTGGTAATCCTAGACGAACTGATTCGTCAGGATCGAATGTGGTATGGCTCCAGGTAGGACAGAGCATGGGTAATATGCACGCGTTCCCCAATCCCGGTTACCGATTTTTACGATGGGAAGTCGTTTCAGGTCCAATATTCATATTTAGTCCAAATATCCCAGATCTTGCTGTAAGCCAAAATGGAGCTGGAAACTCTGTGATTCGTGCAGTCTATGAATCGGTTCCAGGTGGGAATATTACTGTAAAGCATGAAGATGAGGCAGGGAATCAATTAGCCAATCCTAGAGTGCTGACTGGGTTAGTTGATCAAACCTACACAACCGAAGCGTTAAGCATTAGTGGTTGGCAATTGAGCAAGACTCACGAAAATGCCTCTGGGACTTTTAGGGTTGAAGAACAAACGGTTGTCTATACTTACGAGCCTAAACAGAATCTATGGGGAACGGTCCCTTGGGAATATGAGAAGGGAACTGAAACAATCACATTATATGGTGGGGAAGCAGGCGCAGTAGCAGATGCACCTTGGAAAACCCATTCTTCAGTTAAGCAAATCATCGTGGAAGATCAAGTAATATTACCAAAAAATTCACGGGCTCTGTTTATAGACTTGCGAAATCTGGAAATAATCGAGAATATTGATAGAATGGATGTTTCAAATGTCGAAAACATGCAGATGATGTTTTCCGGTACATCAAATCTAAGAGAATTAGATTTACGTAATTGGGATACGTCAAATGTCACAGATATGGGTGGCATGTTCCAATCGGCAAGCTCAATCACAGAACTAGATTTAGGTAATTGGAATACCTCCGCTTTAGTTTCTACTGTGTATATGTTCAATGGTGCAACGTCTTTAACAAAATTAGATATCAGTAATTGGGATATAGCAAGAAGCATTTTTGTTTTAGCTATGTTTAATAATACACCTTTAAAGACAATCGTTCTGGGAGAAAAAACGGTTTTCCTAACCGCGTCATCAGTTGGTTCGACAAATTTGCCACAGATTGAAATAACTGATCAATATACAGGACGGTGGGTTTTAGAAGAAAGTTTAACGAGCGAAACGGGGGTTATCGCGTTTGAAAACTCAACCGAGTTTATGAATAACTATGATGGCACTTATCCAGGTACTTACATCTGGGAGCCAGTTCCGCCTGAACAACTCATTGCCAAACTGGACCCTGTGAGTGACCAATCTGTAGCGATTCACGGTCATGCCACAGAATCGGTGGATCATTTGACGATTACCTATAAAAACACAGAAGGAAATACGATTGTTCTTGAAAAAGATTCTCCTCGTATTGTCTGGGGAGACTATCAAGATAACCAACAGAAAGTTCGTTCCTTCCAAATCAATTTAGCAGAAATGGAACGTCTTGAAACGGAGTCAACGGTCGAAATCCAACTGTCAAAGCCTTCTGGGGATACAACTGGGGATGTGACAGAAGAGCAAACAGTCATCAAAGGTATTGATTATCGGAGCAATAACTTTACCTTAGATCGTTCTAAGATCAACGAGTTAGCTACTGTTGAAGCATTACATGCGCTCATTCTCCAAGAAAGTCGTGCGCAAGCAAGAAATATCTTATCTGAAGAAGACATGACCAATGATTTTCGCATCATTGAGACAGATCTTTCGTTAGATAGTAAAGAAGACGGAAGTTACTACGCTATTCTTGAAGTCGGCAATAAAGCATATCAGATGACGATCGGTATCGATCTGACCTCAAAAGTTGAACATTTGCGGGTAACGATCCCTGTCAAAATGATCTTTGAATCATTGTATGACGGAGAAGAATCGAACCGCCAGTTTGAGAGCCAAACCTATGAGATCCACAACCAATCTTCGGTAGCTGTCGATACGTATATCAACCAAGTTGCTATTGATGATCCTGCTGGAATCGTTCTTTTGAAAGAAGGGGAAGATCCACTTGACTATGTAGAAAGTGATGTGGAGGATCCTAGTTATGAGGATATTACGAAGCCATTGTTGCGCTTGAATATTCAAACTCCAGAGGTCAAAAAACAGTTATACGCAACGATGCCAGAGCAACATCTGATTCGTTTATCAGAAGGAGACCGTACACCGCTTTCCTTATCGGGAGAATTTTATGGGGATTATCCACGGTGGGTTGATAATACTGAGATTGAGCAAGGAGGCTATTACGAGAACACGCTCGTGCCTAATTACCGAATCGTGTTAAGATTCGTCCCACGAATTTAAAGAAAAAAATAGTTAACAAGGAGGTGAAGCCATTGGAGGAAACGAACCAAGCACAAAATAAAAATAAGCGTAAATGGCTCTTGTGGTTTTTGTTATTTTCGTTGATTGCCGGTGGTCTTGCCTATTATTTCAATCAATCAAAAGATCAGGTGCCATTGATCAGTGCGGATCTTTTACCAGCAGTTGGTGATGCCTCTGATCAACGCTTGGCGGAACGAGCGCAAGAAGTAGCCGATGCCAATTATTTTACATTACAAATCAATCCAGAAGCCGTTTTTGAGAACGGACAGAGTGAAGGCTCGATCGAGATTGTCAATCCTGGGACGAATGTTTATCCGATCGCAGTTGATATTTCTTTACTCTCTACTGGAGAGTTGATTTATTCTTCGGGTGCCATCCATCCAAACCAATTCGTAGAGAATGTAAAATTGGAAAAACAATTAACTAAAGGAGAGTATCCTGCTAAAGCCACCGTTAATATTTATGATCCTGAAACGAAAGAAAAACAAGGGGTCACTGAGGCGGAAGTAATGATTATCGTTAAAAACTAAAAAAAAGAAAATGAGGGAATTTAGATGAAAAAAATAGTAACAGCACTTCTAAGTACAGCAACAATCGCAGGGATCATGGTAACTGGGACAATCGCAGGCGCAGAGCAAGTGGTTGATGGACGCGAAGGCGAGACGTCAGGAGACGTGACTGTACGGGGAATCATCGGTGAGTTTGATAATACGACACCTGGTCCAAATCCTGAAGAATTGGATCAATGGATCAATGTGACAATTCCGACAAAAGCCTTGTTTTACACAACCAAAGCCTCAAACCATACGACAATCACATCACCTGAACATACGATTACAAACAACTCTGCGGTTGGGGTGATTGCTTCAGTTTCTGATGTAGAGACGCCAGTGAATATGAAAGAAGTAGATTTATTGAGCGTAAATACGGTGGGGGCACCAAATGTGACGACAATTGATTTGTTTGAAGATGGCGAACCAACGATAACGGCATCAGAACTTTTCAGACTACAAGGAAATGATGGAGTGAATGCAGGGAAATTTGGATTCACTGGTAAAGCAACACCCGTGAATGCTTCAGCGGAATTAAACCCAACGTTTAAATTAGTTTTGAGTTTCTCACCTAACGTAGCATAAAAAAGAATCACTGAAATCCCAGAAAAGAAGGGATAAATCAAATGATAAAAAGAATGAAATTGTTTTATATTGCGAGTTTATTCCTCATTATCTCGAACGGTTTGCTGAATAAAGTAGTCGTCGCAGATACGATAACAGGACAAGTAACTGTTACCGGACGAATCGGGGAAGGCGCTAGTACAAAAGAAAAAGATGAAGCGATCAATGGATCACATGGAAACGAGGACAAAAACCACACCCTTGTCGCAGATATCTCACAACTAAAACAAGGGAATCTGCCAAAGACAAATGCTTTGAGTAGTCACCGTTTCTTGTGGCTGGGCTATTTGCTTGTGGTAGGCTGGCTTGTTCTCGCAATCTTAAAGAATCAGCGTTCGTGTGACAACGATCCGAAAAAAAATAGTTACTAAAAAAACCAATAAGTGCCTTTCAGTGAAAGGTACTTATTGGTTTCTTCGTTTTTTATGGGTTGTGTGTGCGAAAGGGGAAAAAACTGGCTCTTTGTCAATAAGGACTGATGAGTTGCGAAAAATTAAATCTGGGTCAGAATGAACCACATTCTGGCTCAGATTTTTTGTTATCTAACTTTGATTAATTGATTGGTCAAAAAGATTCTAATTTTCATGTTCTCAAATGATCTAAATCCGTAGGATACTCGTTTCATCGTTTTTATGTGGGTATTCTTTGCTTCTATTTTTCCATTGGAGTAAGGATAAATCATCGCATTGGCGATGCCTTCTTCGTAGGTCAGAAGGTTTTGAAGTTTCTCACGAAAGCCGTCATCTAACGTTTCGGGAAGTTCTGCCAATAAGGAGAAAAACAAGTCAGGGTCTTTGTCTCGAAAAGCTTCAACTAATTCATGGAAAAAGGGATACGCCTCCTTTAGGGGCGTAGAAAAGCTAAGCAATCGATCAATCATCATTGCTTCAGTAAGAAATGGGTATTTAGGTGCTCGGAAACTTTTCCATGTTTTATACTCATAATGATTAATGTTTGCACGATTTTTTAGCAGAAAGCGCCAGTTCTTTTTCAGTTTTTCTGCATGGTTTTTCTGTCCTGCTTTACGCAGTTCATTCATTTCACGGATACGCAACTCATTGAAAGCTTGATTCATGTGTTTGACAATATGGAACCGATCAATCACTACTTTCGCATTTGGCAGAACGCGTTTGGTGAGCTGGAAGTAGGCGGCGTTCATGTCTGTGACTAAGAATTTTACTTCTTCTGGATTGGTGCAGCCCAAGAAATAGTTTGTTAATCGAGGTAATTTACGAGTAGGTAAGATATCAATTAAATTACCTGTTTCTCCATCTGCGCAAATAAAGCTCATTTTATCTTCTATGGAAGTGTGCGAACGAAATTCATCAACCATCAATACTTTGGGGAGAATCCTCTTAGTGGGCTTTGGTAAATAGCTTTTAAACTCTTTCAATGTACGAATAACGGTAGTCAAAGATACCTGACAGCTTTTCGCAATAAAAGATAAAGAGACTTTTTCAGTCAGTAAAGAAGCAATTTTATATCTGACATGATCCGCAATTGAATGTCTTGGGCGTACAAAATAGCTTTGAGCAGTCCAATGGGTTCGACAGTTTTTACAGGTATAGCGTTGCTTTTTTAAGCGCATAACCATTGGCATATGATTGTATTGTTCAAAGCGGACAATGATTTCTTTCTTCCCATTTTTCACCACAATTGCTTTCCCATTTCCATCTACCACAGTAGAACCACAACTTCTACAGGCACAAGGATCAGGTGAGAGAATGGCATTAATGACCAATGTCTTTTCCTTATGAAAGATCTCGTAAGAGATCTCAGTAATCATCAAATCTTTATCTATTAATCTTAGCATTTTTTTGATAGAATCATTCATATAGCATATCGTCCTCTCAGTTGTTTATTTTGTGGTGATTTAATCATACTAGAGAACGATATGTTTTTTAATACCTAAAATGAAAATGGGACTGAAGAATCAATTTTGATTCATCAGTCCCATAAATTATAGAGCCAAAAAACTTCTAGCTATAAAAAATAGAAGAATTCGTGATTCGCAGAAAAAACACTTTTGTTATTCTATTTAGCTTTCCTGTATGATTATTTTACTAAAGGAAAGCGGTGGGATTTATGAAAAAAATCATGTGGTTCAGTTTGGTATTGTGTTTAGGAAAAATGATATACTCCCCTTTTGTATTTACATCAAGAATTGAAGCAGCGACACATGTTTCTGCGGACGAGGAAGGAGGATCAGTTGGAGGTAGGCTGCTTGAGGATGGTGAATCATTAGCCAATGATGACCATCATTTTCTTAGTGAAGATGGAGCGTATTATCTCTTAAATACAGAAAATCGTAAAACAGTGGAGGTAAGAACGTGGTACCAATTTCGAAATGCTATCAATGATCAAAATGTCAGCGTTATCAATGTGTCAGCTAGCTTCAATACGACCTTTCATTCGTTGGATACGATTGATCGCCCATTGACGATCAATTTTATCAATGCTGCTCGTATAGATTTGGAAAATAATCATGCACTTAAATTGGCAAAGAACTCTGTTTTAGAAATCAAAGCGAACGCCAAGTCGCCTATATTTGTTAGTAAAAATCAATTAAAGCAACCATTTATCCAAAGTTCTTATGGGAGTACGATTCGTCTGAATGGAGAAGTGGTCATCGGAGATGCTTCAACTGAACTGAGAGAGCAACCTTTTATTCGAACAGAAGGATTAATCGAGGTTCCATCTGGCTCCAATGTAAGGATACATGAAGCAATCGAAGCGAATGATTTATTTGTGATCAACTATGGTCATTTAGAATTACGCGCACATGAAATCACACCTATAAAAATGGGAATCAATGGGACGATTAGAGTCGGTGAATTTTCTTCGTTAAAAGTGAGGCATGGGGGGAGCCACTCAGTGATCAAAATGACTGGCGGGGAGATTTTTTTTGATAATCCACTCAGTATCCATCTACGACAGACGGGTTTTGGTGGGCTTATCGCACCATTGATCGATTCTTCTGCCGTGCTTATGCAAATCAATGCCGTGAGAAATGCCTTTTGGGAAAATTATAATATGAGTTTTCGTCCTACTCATGTTTGGAATAGTCAATTACAGACACGACTTGGTGGCCCCCATGGTTCGCAAGTTCTTCGTTCAAATTCAGTTAGTTTTGAAAATCATTTTTTAGGATTTGATTCCTATCGAGAATATACTGCTGGAATGGAGATGCCACTATATCCTGAGACATTTCCGGAGTAAGATGAGTGGAGAAAATGAAAGAAAAGGTTATGAAAAACTTTAAAAGAATCAATTAAAAAATTTCGTATAGTCACGAAAAAACACTTTTGATTCAATGTGAGTTCTTCGTTAATCTTAAATTATCAAATGAATGGAGGAAAGAAAATGAAACGAATGACTCTTATGAGTACCTTATTATTAAGCGGTATGCTCCTTGCTGGCCCAATTTCAGTAACGAATGTCGCTGCAAGTGAAATCGTACCAGAAGCACAATCATTGACAGAAGGCGAAACTGCTGGTGGTGTTCTTCTGAAAGATGGGGAAACGTTATCAATGTATGGGGAAACATTTACAAATGATGAGGACGTGGAATTTTTTGTAGATAATCAAAATCGTACAACTGCATCCGTAAGAACATGGTCTGGATTTAGAAGTGCCATCAATAATTCAAATGTATCAGTAATCAATGTCACCTCAAGTTTCAATAGCGCTTTAACTAGTCTAAACACAGTCAATCGAGCGGTGACAATCAATTTCCTCAATAATTCGACTATCAATATGAATAATAATCATTCCCTACATGTAGGGTTTGGTGGACATGTTCATTTTAACTCTAGCTCGAATCGACCAATTGTTACAAACGGAAACCAAGTCAGACAACCATTTGTACAAGGTGTTTCTGGTTCAACAGTAAGTTTTTCTGGGAATACGTTGGTTGTTGGGAATGAACAAACAAGACAGAGACAACAACCATTTATCCGAACAGATGGTCTAGTGCAAATCGACTCTGGCTCCCAAGTGATCATGAATGAAGCCATCGTGGCGAATCAATTGAATGTGATCAACAACGGTAGTTTGACTGTCAATTCGAATATTTTATCACCTGTACAAATTTCAACAAATGGTCGGATGTATGTGGGGGAATTCTCAACATTTAAAGCAGATCATACTGGTGGCGAGCCAGTAGTAAAAGTCCTTGGATCTGGACATTTAACAATTGATAATCCTTACCAAATCCATTTAAGACAAACAGGTTCTGCCGCTTATTCTAGTCCATTGATCCATACGTTAGGAACAAATATCCAGATCAATGCCGTTCGAAATGCTTTTTGGGCGAATAATAATTTTGGACCAACACCGACTCATGCTTGGACAGCCCATCTACAAACACAGTTAAGTGGTGCAAATGGGAGTCAAGTGGTTTCTTCGAACATCAATAGCTTTACACAGAATTTCTTAGGGTTCAATGGTTATCGAGAGTATACTGCTGGAAGTGCTAGTCAGCTGTACCCAGATACATTTCCCTCAACTGAATCAATGAACGACTAACGTTATCACGTTTTTACTCCCTCAAAGATTTTTTCAATCTGAGGGAGTTTTTTTATCTTAACAATCAATACATATTTGCAAATCTAAACAACAAGCATTTCATGATACAGGTGCTGATAAAATAATCGTAAGCCAAGGTTAGGAGTAAACGTAGACATAGTTAGAATCTGCTTAGCAAGGACCCATTCGAAAGGCCATTGGAATATGGTGGATTTATCATTCGTATATGGAAGAGGGAAAACTCGTTTTGTCAGCTAAAAAATATTGATTGATGATTTTCGGATTGATTTTTTCGAGTAAGCGATTCCAATCAGAAGCAGAAGGAATAGACCGAAAAAGAATACATTCTGTTACTTCTTGGAATTCTTCTACATGTTCAGGATGATTAGTGATCAAAAAATCAATTTTATTTTTAAGAAGATAGTTCTTGTTTACTTCACTAGCGTTTGGATAGAACACATATTGATATTCCATAAAATATTTATTCGATATGGCTTCAATGAACTGTATGACATGATTATTGCCTTCAAAAAGAAAGGCAATATTTTTTTTGTTTTTCCAGTAGCGTTCTCGAATAGTTTCAACGTAGATCACTAAGTTAGAAGTGAAATCTACTAAAAAGTCATGAGAGTATAGCGAATGATAAGCCGAGCTGTTTTCTAGAAAATGTTGGTACTTACGACACTCATTCGGGAAGATTTTTTGAATAAATCGATTGATATCTTGCGTATTTCGATTAGCAGAAATGCACAAATATTCTTTCAGTTTCGCCGTTGTAAAAAAAGATTCTAAAAAGGTCAGATTGACGAGCTTATTTTCATCGCTACAGTCTAATATTTCTAGAAAATCTTCTGCAAGTCGCTTGCTTTCTGGCCACTGATTGTATGTTGAACAAAACTGTTTTTCAACAATGATATCACTCATTTTTCTCTGTGTAATAATGCTACAGAATAAGAAAATCAGTTCATCTTCAGGTAAACGGATGCCGTAATATTTTTCAATTACGTCATTTATTTTTTCGGCATGTACTTGTTGCATCCGATCAGTCAAGACACAGCGTAAGTGGTTATTTACGTTCACTGTATTTCCCTGCATGAATCGTTCAACCGAGATATAAAGTAAGTAAGTGTATAAGAAAAATGAGGTATTTCGATAGAAGTCATTCTTATACAGACAACTGATTTCATTCACCGCTTGCTGAGCGGAAACAGAAGGGAAGATGGTGTGCGGAGTGATTTCAGATTCATAAAAGAACGTGCAAAAAAAATGTCGTATATCTGCTTCTTGACCAATGATATTTACGGGATCATGCGTGATATCCAAATCAAAATGAACTAACTGTGATTGGATTTTTTTGAGGTATTTCAAGAGGGTCGTTTTAGAGAGATGTAACTGATCGGACCAATCGTCAAGGGTATATAATTCAGCAAAAAAAATTTTCTCAAGAATTAAAAAAAGTGGCTCGTTCTCAAGTAAAGCAGTTTTTTTCTCTTCGTAAGTGACTAATTTCAATTGTTTGAATACATACCCCTGATGGGTAGATTCAATCGTGATCGAATCCTCAAAATAATCTCGGATCTGACAGATATCTTTACCGATTGTTCTAGAAGTGCTCTCAGTAAGTATTGCTAAGTCATTCGCGTTGCAACAAGCATTCTTTTCAAATTCATTGAGGATTTGAAGCCATCGTATCAGGGGTTTATTGGTAATGAAATTCAGTTGGAATGTTTTCAATGTACCCACCTCTCATAGATCAGTTTAGTTTAGGGTAGTTGATTCTTTGTTTTAGGTGTAGCTAACTTTAAGTAAAGTATATCTGTTAAGTATAATTAGTAAATAGTAATAATTTCAGAGTATGGTGAAAAACGCTAATTGCGAAAGAATACGTGTGTTGTTTAAAGTATATAATGTACTCTTCTAAAAAACAAACTTGAGTCATAAAAATGTTATTTAGAAGAAAATAAATGTAGTTATCTAGAATAGGAGGAATGAAATAAATGTGAAAAAGAAGCCTTGGTATTTGTTATGGACCATTTTATTGTTTCTTGGGATGTTTTATCAACCAGTTCAAATCTTTGCGGCAGAAGGCTCCTCTGTAGAAACGAATAAGAATGTAGGGTTTTACGGAGAAATCGATTATGAAGGGGACCCTAAACCACAACCACCTTCTGAAGAGCAGGCGCAACCCTCAGATAGAGACGAATATGTACAGGTGAATGGACAATTACCAAAATTAAATCAAGTGATACCAAGTTACGGGTTGCTGGGTCTACTAATTCTTTTATGGGTCATTCGAACTTGGTTAAAACGAAGAGATAAGAAAATAAACGAGCAAGTCGCACTATCAAGTAGATGTTTTACAAAAAAATAAAACAAATAGGGAGAACGAATAAATGAAAGCATTAAAACTAGTATCAATGTCAGTGTTATTAGCAAGTCTAGCAGCAGGAAGTATGGTTGTTCATGCAGACGATACAGATCAGGATGGAACACTAAAAACGAATGGACAGATTCAATATCGTGAAGCGGACGAGGAGAACGGTGAAACAATTGATCCAAACCCAGGACCAGAAGAAGTCATCGTACCTCCCACTCAAGAAGGTGCTTTCGCAATTGCATACGTTGGCGATTATGATTTTGGTTCACGTCAAAATTCAGCATTAGATCAATCTTATCCAGCTGCGGCTTGGTGGTTTGACATCGATGAAGAATCAACTGACTTTCCTAATCCTGATATGAATAGCCCATGGGTCAATGAAGCGACAAATCAAGCAGCCCGTGCACAATTTGCTCAAGTACGTGACTTACGTGAAGACCTAACAGGTTGGAATCTGGCATTGAAACAAGAAGCACAATTTACGAATGGGGAAAGAAGCTTAAATGGTGCTCAAGTCACGTTTGCAAATGGGACAGCTCAAAATACAAGTGACGAATTACCAACGATAAATTCAGGTTTCACGTTGATTCCGGAAAATAGCCGCGTAATCATGACTGCCGGAAGTAACATAGGCTATGGACTAAGTACTGCCATGTGGGGAGATAAAGCCAACTTAGTGCAAGACAGTGAAGTAGATGGAGGATTGGCTAATCCTTCTGTACAATTAAATGTACCTGGCACAACACGTACAGATGCTAATTCCAAATATACGACTAATTTATTATGGACATTGTCTGCAACACCGGCAAATATCAATTAACTAGCTAGAGATTTGAAAGGTTGATAAAAAACAACGATGCAGTCAGCATCGTTGTTTTTTAGAAAGGAGATAACTATGCCTTTATTGAACAAGTTTACAGCATCTTTTCTGGTTATGCTTTATGTAATGATCGGGTTTGTTGGTTTTTCTCAAGAAGTATTTGCCAATGGTGAACTAAATTTTAGTGTTCGCACCATTACGCCTGAAAGTCAATTTGGGGATGATAAAGGCTACTTTGATGTGGAATTGCAACCAGGAGAAACAGAAGAACTCACGTTAGTGGTGAAAAATGTTAGAAATATCCCGATCGATCTCTCGATCACAGCTCATACTGCCTACACAAATATCAATGGTGTGGTTGAATATGGCGGAGAAACTGACCAGCCCGATCCTACATTAAAAGTGGAAATGAAGGACTTACTGGATGTCGAAGATGAACCCATTCGTTTAGAAGCAGGAGAGGAAAAACGGATCGTAACAACCCTCACTATGCCTCAGGATGAGGTAGAAGGATTATTAGCCGGTGGCTTACAACTAAGCGAAGTGGCACAAGAAGAAGAGGAAGAGGATTCTGAGGATAAAGGAATGCAGATCATCAATTCTTTTTCTTATGTGATTGGTGTCGTAGCGAGTAATGATCGTACACAAACGATTGTTCCAGAATTGGCGCTTTTAGATGTATTTGCGGATCAAATCAATTATAGAAACGCCTTTAGTGCGACGATCCAGAATTTCTTACCTACTTTTGTGAATGAACTAAGTGTGGAAGCCTCGATACGTAGAGAAGGATCTGATACGATTTTATATCGAGCATCAGAGGAGATGATGCAAATGGCACCTAACTCCAATTTTAATTTTCCAATCTCACTCAATGGCGAACGTTTTAGAAGCGGGACATATGTGCTGAATATGACGGCTCGCTCTGGCGAACATGAATGGACTTGGGAAGAAACTTTTGATGTGACAGCAGACGAAGCAAGACGCTTGAACCAATCAGATGTTTCCGTTAAAGATACCAACTGGTGGTTGATTGCAGCAATCGTTCTAATCGTGATCATTATTAGTGTACTCGCCTATACGACATACAAAAATAAGAAAAAAGCAAAACTAATGCAAGAAAAATACATGGATACCCTTTCAGAAAATAAAACAGATGACTAGAGGAGGAGGACCAATGCGTCAAAAAGTATGTAAAATGATGACTAAAATAAGTATTTCAATCTTTGCACTATATACTTTGGGTATACCTTTCCTCGCTGTTGCGGAGACAATCGATCAAGGGAGTCAACCTTTAAACACGCTAAATAGTAATAGTCAACCGACAAAATCATCTGAAGTGAAGGATACCCAGTCGTTGACACCCGCTTTTTCTTTTGAGCAAGCGGTAATAAAGGGAACTGAAAAGACGGTAACTGCCCTTTCGTTTATAAGTACAGAAGAAGTGGATAACGTGGCAATCAAACTTCCGTCAACTGCTGAGATCATTGAAGATGAATTGTCCTCAGGGATGAGTAGCAGTTATGATGAAACGTTCGACCAGTGGCTCTTATCATCAGAAACACCGAAAAAGGAATTTACCGTACCTGTGATGTTTGCAGAAGCAGGAACCTATTCAGTAACTGTAGGAGAAGTGGCAACTGTTAAAGTAGAAATCACGAAGGCTGAGCCGAACCATTCTTCAGGAGAAGAAAAGTCAGAAAACGACGAACCAAAGGAAGAAAGAAATCGCTCGGAAGAGAAACAGGACGAAGAAAATGTCTTTCAAGGAGCAACGGTACCGGTTTCGACTCGTGCAGAATTTTTAAGTGCACTCGCCAATCCAGAGGTTTCTATCATCAATTTGGAACGTTCGATCGATATAGGCTCAGTTATCAGTCCAGAAAACTTGGACATTGATCGTTCACTAAAAATCAATGGGCAAATGAATACTTTGAATATCGGCACCGGACAAGTGCGTTTATTGACGACTACTGAGAGCAAAACTTTAAGAATTGAAAATACTTTTCTTAATAAAACAGATACCAATCCCTTTGTTATCGGGCAATCGTCTGGTGAAAATTGGACCCTTCAAATGGAAGATGTTTCAAGAGACAGCTCATCGATCAATTATTTTAGAGTAGCTGATATCTCAAGCGCAGTGGTACGAATAACTGGCGGTGAGTTAACCATAGATAATAGGATCAATCTACCAGGCGCGCTGTTTACGACAAAAGAATTTATCGTAGAAAATCAGGCAGTCGTGAAGCTGGGGAATACTCAAAATTCTGCGTTGGCATTTACGAGAGCGAATGCTAAACTGACCGTCGCAGACGGAGCAGAACTGTTTATTACGAACAGTGGAACAACTGCTTTGCAAAATTCCGTCTATTTTACGGGGAGCAATGCGACAGTTTCTGTTAAAAACAACGGTAACTTACAAATCCAAGCGGATGGTGCAGCATCTACTTCGTCAGACGCTACAAGTAGGAATGCGCTCTCGATGACAGGGAATCAGTCGAGCATTGAGCTGGAAAATGGAAGGTTAAATGCGACAACTACAGGTGGACAGGCAATTATCATGACAGGGGAAAACCCAACAATTGATGTGGCATCAGGTAGTCAATGGCAAAGTCAATCGAATACAGCGCATTCCATCAACCTTACAGGTGCAAATGGCGCATTCAACATAGCTAAATCAACGGCGGTAATCCAATCGACTACAGGAAATAGTCTAGTCATGTCTGGAAACGATGCAACTTTTGAAGTAAATGACTCAAGTAATGTAACGATCAACTCTAGTACAGGCAATCGGCTGACAATGACTGGTACAACGCCGACAATGACGATCAATGACAGTGATTTGAAGATGACTGCGACAACTGGGGCAGGTATTCGATTGTTGAATCAAAAAGCGATGTTAACTGTTGATAATAGTGCTGTTGCTATTACAAATACAGGGAACCGAACCGAGGATATCAATCAACTCGGCACCACCACATTAGGTAAAAATTCTACGTTACGTATCCAAAATGGTGCAACGCTAGACGTTCAAGGTGCGTTAGTATCTACCGCAGGTGCGAATAGTTTGATTGGACTTTATGGGGAAGAGGCAAAAGCAACTCTTTCAGAAAATGCTCAACTGAATCTGACAGTCAACAGTGGAACAGGAAATGGCATATATTTACAAGGAAAGAAAACGGGTATTACATTTGCAGATTCTAAAGCTGACATACAGACAGTGACAGGAAGAGCGGTGGAACTATCTGGGGCTGAGCCATCTGTCCATTTAGATAGAAGTGACTTGACAACGAAATCAACAAGTACCGGTGGAGCTGTTCTTCTGACGGGTGAAACTAGTTTATTTACCCTAGATAACCAAAGTAATATGAGTGTAGAAAATGAAGGCGGAGCAATTGCTAATGTCTCTCTTCAAGGAAATCAAGCAAAAATGGTTGTTGACAACCAATCACAACTATCTGTCGCAGTTCCAAGTACTAATTCTGCTGACACCGTCATAACGAATAATAGTATCTATTTAAAAGGAAATGCTCCTACCATGGAAATTACTCGAGGAGCTAGCGTAGATGTATTGGTCCGCTCGGGTACGAAGAGAGGGATTCGCTTAGACGGTGCGAATGCTGTTTTATCACTTAATCAAGGAGGAAAGTTAACTGCGGAAACGCAAGCAGCAACAGCGATACAATTGAATGGTGATTATGTCAAACTCCTCGCAGAGAATAAAGAGACAAGTATCAATGCGAAAAGTAACTATATCGCAACAACTGTAAATGGTGTATCCACTGTGAAGTTAGGCGAAGAAGAAACAGAAAAAATTGGGCGTGAGCCAATTGTAGGAGCATCCGATTCAGCAAATATCACACTTTGGGCGAACTCATCCTCTGCATTAGTCTTGCAAGGAATCAATGGACAGTTCAATGTAAATAGCAAGGCGACATTAAAGTTAGATTCAGGTCCTTCTGGACAACTTGAAGCAAATAATGCGAATGCTACTTTAAGATTCTTACGTTCCGGTCCAAATAATACAGGAACGACGCACGGTGGCTATCAATTTAATATCAATGGTGGGGATATGACCGTGACTAAGAGAAAAGGTAACGCAGGGGGGGCGGCGCAAATGGCGCCAGCAATCCGGATGTGGGGCAGTAATAATCAAGTGACTGTTAGTAATGCGGGGCGATTGTTAGTAGTCAATGAGGGGACTGGTATTGCTCACGATGGGAATACAGGTGGTGGAAACCAAGGAATCCATTATACTGCGGGATCAAATAATGGGTTTTCTGTCAATGATCCGGGTTCAGAAGTAAGAATCTATGCGAATGATGGTCCCGCATTGGATATGAGTGATGCGACAGTGGCCGGTGGAAATACCGTCGGTGGAAATGGTGAGATCAGAGTGAGTAATTTAGGTTATTTTGAAGCTTCCGGTCGTACGGCAAGCGCAAATGCAGGTATTTTTCGTGGTCGTTCAACTACTGTGAATTTCGATAATCCGCTATTTATGGACTATCGGAATAATCGTGTAGGTGGCGGGAATATTTTTAGTAATATTGCGAGCTCCACTTTAACTGCTACTGCAAGTGATTTTGCTGTTTGGAAAGATGGTACAGACTTAGATGCCGATCCCTATCTTCACTCGAACAATATGGATTATACTTTCTCTGGCACTAACTTTTCTACGCTCACTTCAATGGAACCAGCAGAACGTTTCGATTTTGATGCATTTGGTTCATCGGGTTTAACTTCTTATTCTCGACTCAGCTCAAACAATGCACGTTGGGCAATTGTAAATGAATTGAGAGTACCGACGAATGCGGATAAAAAAATCCACGGGTTGATCCGTATGCCAGTTGGTCTCCATGACAGCCGCCCCGCGTGGCAAGATGAAGTGAAGGTAACTGTGGAAATCGAAAGAGATGGGGCAGTGATCCAGACATACGAAACCTTGACACATGGTCACACAGCGGAAAAACCAGGTATTAGTATCTATGATGAAGAGCCACAAGGCGGCGTTTTTGAAATCGAACTTGACGAATATTTACAACCAGGCGATCTTGTACGTATCACAGATGTTGAGGTTTTAGCAGGTGAAATGGAGGGCGATTTTGAAAATGTGTATGAAGTGGAAGATGTCACCGTATTTCCTATCATACCACCTTCACCTGCGACTTTTTCCAATCATTTAGTTCCGGCAAATGCGCGGGTTATTTCAGGTCATTCCGACGATCCTGAGGTAGAGGTTACGGCGACTCATAATGGAGAAACAATCGATCCTACCCTCATTACCATAGATGATAAAGGGGATATCAGGATTGCTGTTGAGAAATTAAACTTAGCAGTAGATGATGTCATCCAAGTCTTCTTAAGAGATCGCCAAGGTTCTGCTAGTGAAGCGGGTGTCATGAATCCACCAGAGACGAATAATCATGTAGGAAACATCAATCCGAAAACGCCACTAGCATTTCGGGATGCAACGTTTGTTCCTGCTACCACATTGATTGTCGGTGGTATGGTCGATGGAGAGCTAACGATCGATCAAGCAAGTAATTGGGACTTTGGGACCCAACCGCTTACGACTAAAACACAAACGTACCATGCATTACCGAGTCAGATAGGCGGTACGGAGCAGGGAACTTCCAGACCGAATTTTGTTCAGGTGACAGATGAGCGACCGGTATCAGAAATAAGTGGCTGGAGTTTGTTCATCAAACAAGAAGAACAATTTTCTAATCAAAAAACAGGTGAATTGAAAGGTGCACAACTTAGTTGGAAAAATGGACAAGCCATTTCAAGCACTGGAGAAATCGGCAATGAAGATAATTTAGGTATCATCCGCACGAGTGGGATCTTGATTCCTAATAATAATAGTATCCAATTGATCGATGCCAATCTATTCATAGAGAAGCAAACATGGTTTTATAATTTTGGGGATGATTCGAATAAAGAGAGCAGTATCTTTCTAAATGTGCCGAATACAGCAAATGCAAAAGCAACAAACTATACGACGCACATCAATTACTCGTTTCAAGCCACTCCTAAAAATCGAATAGAATGAACCAGTCAGTGGTGATTAAAATCGACTGGAAATGAAAAAAACATAAAAAGGAATTCAATTGATCGGTACATTAAGGTCAATTGAATTCCTTTTTTAGATGTAAGATGTGGCAAGTGATGATTATAAGTATAAATATAAATGCACTGAAAGAGTCGTCGGAAGACCATCTACTCCGAGTCGGTGGAATTGTATTTACTTGTTTGGATCACCACATTATGCAGTAGAAAAAATGAATAACTGTAAGTTTTACTAATGTTGCGTTCTAAATTTTTGTAATAATTGAGGATCAATTTTATTTAGTAATTTTTTCCAATCTGAGGCATCAGGTACTGTTTTTAATAAAAGACATTCTAGACCTAACGAAGAAAATGTCAAGTATTCATTGTAATTCGTGACTAAGAGATCGATCTCATGATTTTCAATATAAGAGGCGCATAGCTCATTTGGACGAAGAAAGTAGATATTTTGAAATCCCCCTAAATATTTTCGAACTAAGGCTTCGAGATGTTGACTGATATACTCGTTTCCTTCAAAAATAAATGCGATATTCGTAGGGTTTTTCCAATATTTTTCTTTGATTGACTCAGTGAATATCGTTAAACTAGCACAGATATCGTCCAAATGATCATCAGAGAACAAATGATGGAAGGAGGGATTTTTTTCTAAAAAAGCTCGATTTTTTTTATATTCATTGCTAAACAAGGTTTTGGCATACTCATTTGTATCTTGGATATTTTTATTTCCACTTTTAGACAATAGACTACGTAGCTTGATGGACGTGAAAAAAGATTCTAATAAGATTAACTCGTGTGCTTGTGTGTGCGTATTTCTCTTGATCATTTGATAATAGTCGCTTGTAAGCGCTATTATTCTAGGCCATCGATTATACCTTTCACAAAAATATTTTTCCTGTTTCGGATTTTCGATACCTCTACGGCATAAAACAGAACTAAAAATAAAAATGGCTTCTTCTTGTGTTAGGTCAATATTAAAATAATCTTTCACAATCGAATAGGCAGGTGAAAGTCGGTGAAACTCTGGATCATTAAGGACAATATCTTTTAATTCAGGGTCGAGTTCCACCATACAACCACATAATATCCGTTCAATAGAGAGGTATAATAAATAACTAAAATAACCAAATGAAGAAACTTTTTGATTAGGACGCTCCAATAGGTTAACAATTTTAATCACTACTTCTTGCGTCGCAATTGATGGGAAAACCGTGTGGGGTGTAATATCTGATTCATAATAGAAAGCAAAATAAAAATTTCGAATATCGGCTTCTGATCCGATCAAATTGACGGGATTTAGCTCAAGGGTGATATTGAATTCTTTTACTTGATCTGCAATTTTTTTAACGTACGTGATCATCGTGCTCTCAGAGATATGAAAATAATCTGCCCAATCATAAATAGACTGAAGTTCGTTGAAAAAAATTTGTTCAAGAATAATAAAGAGTGGTTCATCTTCGAGAATCGCTCTTTTTTTTTCTAGGTAGGTTTCTGAAGAATGGATGTTTAAAGAATAACCTTGTTTCGAGGATTGGATATCCGCGACGTTCTCGAAATATTCTCTCAAATAATTGATGTCGTTGACTAATGTCCTGGCTGTACTGTTTGTCATGCCAATCAGTTGGGCTGTCGTACAGATTCCAGTAGACTCTAACTCTTTCAAGATTTGGAACCAACGTAATTTTACTTTATCTGTTATAAAATTTAATTGAAAATTTTTCAATAGAACTTTTACCTCCTATCTAAATCTTTCTAGGGAATAGAAAATAGAACATAGGCTTGTATCCATTGCGAAAGTTAAAGATATATTTTTGGAATTTTCCAATTTCTTATTTGTTAACAAGTGAGATAGAAATTCAAAAAAAGTTAGAATATTTTCAGATGTATGTTTTTAATAAAAGAGTAAAGGAGAATTGCTTTTATCATAGTATTCATTTAGTTAGGAACTCATTAGATCTAAGTTTCTTACATGTTGAATATGAGAGTAATGTTTAAATTGAGTAGTGGACATTCATATAAATTAAAAGTAACTTATGTTATCTTTTTAAGTGAAAGGTTAATGTTTTTTTATTTGCTTATTGGAGCGTTCGATTTTACATGGTTATTTTAATCAGTATCAAATGGTCGTTGGTTTCACTTCTATGATCAGTTTTTGATAGTGGTTCAAAGTGTTCAGTAGATAAACGAGCTACAAATACCATTAATTACCGGATATTCGTCCTTTCTATTATTTTTAGCGATCCACTTTTGCACTAGCGTAAGGTAAAAAAACAAATCGCTTTCAGATTGATAATTAATATTACCTAATAACTATATTAAAATAACTTAATGACAACAATCTATAAATTTCAGAAAACTATGAAATTATTCAATTGAAGTATTATTTGAATACTGTAAAATTGCATGAAGAAGTTAGAAATTAGGAGTGTTATTAGTTCAATTTGTTTGTTAATTATTGAGACGAAAGAGGCTTGTTCTTAAGGTAGTCTCACATAAACAATTTTCAAGTAATGGGGAAAACTGATTTGGATCTAGTAAGATGTTCTCTGCATTAAATGTTATTATGGAACACATAAAATATAGAATCTGTTACTTTCATTAATGAGTAAATATAAAAATAATCTGTGAAGAAAGATATATTTTTTTGTAATTATTTTCTTGAGTGAAGTATCAAAATGTAAGCGTAATTAAATTTGGTCAATCTGACAAATAAATCTTAAAAGAAACATTAATGTAGGTTTTAATGTTTTAAGGAGGGAGCGAATGGAAACGAAAAGAATTGAAACGCCTGAAGAATACTTGGCCTATTATGATCAGAGAGTAATCAATCATTCTTTTATCAGTAAACATCCAGAAATGTTTGAATTTTATCTTGATTTACGAACAAAATTCCTAATGACTTATCAGCAAACAGATGCCACTCTTTTTCTTAAATTAGCAACATTATTAGATATTGATGCACAGCTACAGATCCTATTAGAATTGATCAAAAGTACCAACAAAAGTTTATGTGAAGAATTAGGGATGACAGAATCAGAAATCATTTCGATGATCGCCAAAGATAAAAAATGTTTTTATAGAGAGCTAACAGGTCTTGACATGAACCACTCAGTACCTTGGCAGTTGATTTATCTTAGTGAATCTTGAGGGAGCTTGATTGCTCTCAGTAAGGCAGAAAAAATTCAACGCACTAGTTGCAGGTAAAAAAACAAAGGTCGGGACAAGAGAAGTTATCTCTATCCCGACCTCATGTACATATAAAAATTAAGAGATTATTTCCGGTTCTTGATCATATCATACACGTCATAAGCTACAAATCCCATTGCAAGCAAATAAAGTGCCCAAGTAAAGATCGAATTTGTGATGAATTGGTAGTATAAATTTAAACTACAAAGGGTGTATAATGCCAAGCGTAGGAATGTGAATGGTTTGGAATGATAATTAGTCAAAATATAAGCCTCCAGAAAGATAGATATTGTATTTTATCAATAAGTTACTCTTTAACTATAGTGTACGGTGAAAGCTATTTCATTGTCAAATTCCTACAGGGGTCAAAGCCAATTAGCTCGCAAGAAGATACGAGTAAAAGCAATTTTATCTATGAAATAAATCACGTTGTTTTTTCTTTATTCTGTTATGATAAGGATAGTAAAACAAACAGATAGAAAGGAGCTGAATGTATGGCAAAGAAAATTGCTTCACCAGAGTTGCCCGAATTAGTTGAGGGAACCTTTTATTTAGAAGATGAAACAACCTTTTCAGGTATTTTTTCTGAAGGGGAAGACCAAAGCTATCTTAGTTCTCGCAATATCGTGTTGAAGAATAGCCATATCAAAAAATTAGCGATGCAAAAATCTCGGTTGGAGCGGTTTGAATGTAGCGATGTCATTTTTGAAAAGTGTGATTTCTCAAATTTAGAATGGTTTGGTGCAAGCTTTCATCGTGTGCATTTCAAGCAATGCAAATTGACCGGAACCAATTTCTCAGACAGCTTCTTGCGTGATTGTGTTTTCGAAGAGTGTGTAGCAAATCTCTCTTCTTTTAGCTACACGAATATGAAGTTTGTCAGGTTTAGCGACAATCAATTGAAAAATACTGATTTTTTTGATAGCAATTGGAAAGATCTAGTAGTAGAAAACAATGACCTTTCAGGCTCAAATTGGGTCAATACGCCGCTGAAAGGATTAGATTTTACAACGAATACATTTTCTCAAATCAATCTATCTATGGAATTACTTCGCGGACTGATCGTCAATCAGGAACAAGCGATCATTATTGCGGCTGGGTTGGGATTGGTGATTGAGTAGGTAAAACAGAACGAACAATGTTAAGAAATTAGTCAATTTGATCGAATACATCCTAGAATCAACCTAGAGCATAGTTGAATTATTTCATGACCACTAAATTTAGTTTATTGGCAGAAAGGAGAACTTACCGATGGATTTGACAGATAAACTTATCGATTTTGCTACTACCTTGGAAGCCGTCCAAATCGATCATCCGTTTGGAAAATTCCCAGATTATATCGTGTTCCGACATCAATCGACAGGTAAATGGTTTGGTTTGATCGTATCTGTTGAAAAAGATAAATTAGGTATAGAAGGCGAAGGTCAAGTTCCCCTCGTCAATGTCAAAGCAGATCCAGAAATCATCTCCATCCTGAAAAAGAGTAAAGGCTATTATCCTGCTTATCATATGAACAAAAACCATTGGATAAGTGTAGCTTTGAATGGCGCAGTCGCAGAAAAGCAACTCTTTTATCTGCTGAAAGAGAGTTATGATTTAACAAATGGTTAATAAAAAATCAAAATAATAGTAGAATATCTCTATTTAGCCAAAAGCAATCCAACAATCGTTTGGATTGTTTTTTTTTTTTTTGAAATTTAAGCGCTATCTTTTTGTTCAAAAAAAATTACAAAAAAAATTACACAAAAAACAGATTAGCTTTAGAAAGAGAATAGGTCTGTTATGTATGATAGTAAATATAACAAGAGAAACATAACTAAAACAAATAGAAGAGGATGGTTTTTCATGATGAAAAAAGGAACAAAGTATAAAGGTTATCTGGTATTAGTATGTTCTGTCGGTCTTTTAGCAGCATGCAGCTCAGAGACCAAAGATAGGGATGAAGCAGAGATGCCAAAGGTGAAAAGTGAAAGAAAAGTGACTATTGATGGAAAAGAAGGAACGGAACTAGTTATGGATGATGGAACGGTTGTTCAAATGTTTGATGAAGAAGTGTCGGAAAAAGAAGAGGAATGAGCTTTGGATAGAATTATATAAGCGCTTTTTTAATGACTGATCTTAATGAAGGAGTAGGTACATGAAGCCTAAAAAAAGAAAAAAATTCAACCGAAAATGGTATTTTCCAGTAGCAGTCATCACCGTTTTACTAGTGGTTGGTGCAATCAGTATAGTTGCTTCTAGTGGGAAAACAAAAGAAGAAAATTCAGAAACAAATATTGAAGCCCGGTCTGTCAAATCCCTTATTGATGAGGTGAAAGCGGCGAATTTGATTTTAGCAGGAAAAGTCATGCCAAACAATAGCAACAAAATCAAAATTGATCCAGAACGAGGAACAGTGAAAGATATTCTGGTAAATGAAGGAGACGTCGTAGAAAAAGGGCAACCTTTGTTTACATACCAAACGGATCAACAGAGAAAAGTTGTGGAAGCTGAAATGGACGTAGAAATCAAAGTGAGAGCAGTAGAACAAGCACGAGTGACTGCAAATCAAAAATGGACAGCACATAACCAAAAAGTAGCAGAGCTTGGAAAAGCAAGACAGGATTATGCAAAAGAAAAATCGGAAGAGTTACAAAGTACGATCAAAGCATTAGAAGGAGAAATCACAGGTCTACATGCAGAAGCTATTGCTGGCGACAATGAAGTGAAGAATGCCGAAACAGAACTAAGAAGGGCACAGTTACTTCAGGAAAACGAAAAAGAACGACTGAATGAAGACACAGTGACAGCTGATCACTCAGGAAGAATCAAATCGTTGAATCGTGACTTAGTCAATCAATCAAAAGAACGTCAAAAAGAAGATAATTTTATGGAGATCCTTGATGATTCGAACTTGTATGTGGATGGTCAAGTCACTGAATTTGATCGTGAAAAAGTCGCTGTCGATCAGCGAGTTGAAATCATGGATCGTAAAGACCCAGAGAAAACTTGGCAAGGAAATATTGTACAGGTGGCAAACTTAACTGGAGATGAAAAACAAGAGGACCAAAAAGAAGAGAATCCTAATTTATCTAAGTTTCCTTATAAAGTTAAGATCGATCCAAAAGAAGAAATGCCACTGATTGGTTCCAATGTGTATGTCAATGTTTTACCGAAAGATTTTGTGCCAGGAAAAGTGATCATCAACCAAAGATACCTCATGGAAAAAGATGGAAAATATTATGTATGGAAAGTAGAAAATGATCGGATCAAAGAGCATGAAGTAAAGGTAAATCCGATGGATAATGAACTCGCAGAAATAATCGAAGGATTGACTGTTGAAGATCAGCTTGCTTTGCCTCAAACAGGAATGGTCGAGGGAATGGAGGTTGGTGCAAGTGTTGACGCTTAACAACATTCAGAAGTCATATTGGCAAGGCGGGAAAGAACTAAAAGTCCTTAAAGATATCTCTTTGCAAATCAATGAAGGAGAACTGGTCGCAATCATGGGGCCATCGGGGTCAGGAAAGTCGACGTTGATGAATATCATTGGTTGTCTGGATACAGCTACATCAGGGGATTATATCGTTGAAGGAACGGATGTCAAAACGTTAGCGGACAATTCATTAGCTGATTTTCGTAATGCAAAAATCGGCTTTGTTTTCCAGAATTTCAATCTCATGCCAAAATTAACCGTTTCGCAAAATGTGGAAATGCCATTAACGTATAAAAAAGTCAATAAAAAAGAGCGGCGTAAGCGTGCCTTGGATATGTTGCAACTCGTAGGATTAGAGGATCGAAGTGACTTCAAACCGATGGAATTATCAGGAGGACAAAAGCAACGTGTCGCAATTGCGAGAGCACTAGTGACTAACCCTAGTTTTGTTTTAGGTGATGAACCGACAGGGGCACTTGATACAAAAACCAGTAGTCAAATCATGGATCTCTTTAAGGAATTCCACCAAGCAGGAAAAACAATTATTCTAATTACCCATGAGCCAGAAATCGCAGCGTTATGTCAGCGAACGATCACTTTACGAGATGGTCAAATAATCAGCGACGAACAAAATGAAGTGAGGTGATCGAGAATGGAAGAAATCAGATTTGCCTTACAATCGATTTTTGCTCATAAGATGCGTTCGGTATTGACTATGCTAGGTGTCATCATTGGAATTGCTGCCATTATTTCGATTTTCAGCATCATCGGCGGAAACACCGAAAAAATGAAACGAGAAATGATTGGTGGTAACAATAATACGATGAATATCCAATATGACAGAAAAAGTGCTTTCCAACAGAACACTATGTCAGATGGAATCTTATCTGGAAAGGAAGAGAAAAAACCGTTATATTTTCCATTCTTAGACGAGGATGTCCTAAAGAAAGTCAATGAGATACCAGAGGTCTTAGCAAGTGGTTTGTCTTATCAAAAGGAAGGGAAAATCTACAGGAAAGCCAAAGGGACCGACGCCAAAGTTTCTGCTGTCACTTCTTCTGTAGCCGATTTGGAGCAGTTAAACTTCATCAAAGGGGAAGGATTTACTGCCCAAGCATTCAAAGAGCAACAACAAGCAATTTTTCTGGAAGATTCCTTGTATGACGAATTATTTCCAAATGAAGAAGGGATCGGACAGTTTGTCGAAGTGAATGGGGTGCCATTTAAAGTTCAAGGTGTATTTCAGTTAGATCCCAATAGTAGTAATCTATTTAGCTTTGAGAAAAGAGCTTATGTTCCTTTACAGCAAGCGCATAAACTATCTGATGAGTTGGATATTGTTCCCCTTGTCACGATCCAAACAAATAATACCGATCAATTACAAGGCGCTGCAGAAAAAGCTGCAGAGATCCTCAATCAACAGATCCCACCATCTGATTATGAGTATGGGGTGATGAATTTGAAAGAATTTGCCAGAGAATTGGAACGAATGAACCAGTCAAGTTTTATTCTTTTGTCTGGTATAGCAAGTATCTCGTTATTAGTGGGTGGAATCGGTGTGATGAATATCATGTTGGTCTCTGTCACGGAAAGAACGAAAGAAATCGGAATAAAGAAAGCACTAGGCGCAAGAAGAAAAGTAATTTTAAAACAATTTTTAGTAGAAGCGGTCGTCCTGACTTTGATTGGTGGGGTACTAGGTGTGCTTGTTGGTTTGTTAAGTGGCTATGCCATTACGCTATCACTGGATTATCCTTATATCGTATCCGTGATTTCCATTGTCGGTAGCTTAGTATTTTGTTCCCTGATGGGTGTGATATTTGGTCTATTACCGGCGATGAAAGCATCGAAATTAAACCCTATCGAGGCATTACGCTTTGAATAAGGAGAGAGTGATATGGAAAGAATTTTAGTTGTTGAAGATGAATATATGATCAATCAGATCGTGACGGAATTTTTAAAAGAACGCAAGTATGAAGTTTATTCGGTAAGAAGTGGCGAACAAGCATTGGAAGCTTTTGCTGATCAAACATTTGACTTGATCCTATTAGACATTATGTTGCCTGGGATAAGGGGGACGGATGTTTTAAAGAAAATTCGGGAAACGTCGGATGTGCCGATCATCATGCTGACTGCCTTGGATGATGAATATACGCAGTTGCTCAGTTTTTCCCATTTGATCAGTGACTATGTCGTCAAACCTTTTTCCCCACTTATTTTGATCAAACGGATCGAAAATGTGTTTCGGATGAATCAAGGAAATCCCCACATCACTATCGGGGAGTACGCCATTGATCTCGATGGTGGTCTTGTAAAATACCAAGAGGAAGAAATCCATTTAACAAGAAAAGAGTATGATATTTTAGTGATTCTAATAAGAAACAAAGGGAAAATCATCACGCGAGAACAATTAGTGTATCAAGTTTGGTCGTATGAATATCATTTGGAAAATCGAATATTAGATAATCATATAAAAAATATCCGAAAGAAAATGCCACTTTTATCAATAAAAACGATCAAAAATAGAGGCTACCAGCTTGAGGACACTCCATGAGTATCATGCTGAAAAATTTTCTGTTTTCTGGGATCATCATTTTTCTAGTTTCGATTCTTTCGTTGATTGTCTTGTATTTTACGATGCCAGTCTACTATGAACGAATGAAGCTGAACGAAATAAACAAGGAATTCAATCAAGTGGCAAAGAGTATAGAGAACAAAGATTTAGCTACAATGCAAAACGCTGTTGATCAATACTGGCTTGAAAGAGAACAAAATCTTGATATCATGCTGTTGGATAATAATGGCCTAGTTCTTGGTCCTTTCTTTGACGGGAATCTTGACTATTCAGGCATCAGTCTTTTATCTGATGAAAAGAGAATTTTTCAAGAGATTACTGACAAACAAGGTAACACTTATTATTTATTTGGCATATACTCGATGCAACCAGTCGCAGAAGCAAGTCAAGTGTTACTTCATTTATATCCATTTATCATCATCGTCTCACTAATCATTGGGGGGATCGGCGCTTACTACTATAGTATTTATTCGACAAAAAAAATCAAAGAGATATCCAAAGTAACAGAAAAAATGATCGAATTAGATGCGGATATTCGTTGTGATGTCAAAGGTACGGATGAAATCTCACTTTTAGCGCAAGATATCAACCATCTATATGTTTCTTTGATCCAAACAATTGAAGTGTTAGAGCTTGAAGTAGCTAAAACGAAAGAATTGGAACAAGCAAAGTCAGAGTTTATGCAAATCGCTTCTCATGAATTGAAAACACCTGTTGCTTCATTGATGGGGCTGATTGATGGCATGATCTATAATGTCGGAAAATTTAAAGACAGAGAGCGATATTTAGAAGTTTGTAAAAATATTTTGCAAGAACAAACAGAAATGATCAATAATATCCTCTTTGCCTCAAGAAACAATTTGCCTTCAGATGATGTGGTCTATGAAGAAGTCTCAATCAAAGAAATGATCGAACATAAATTGACTTCTTTCCGGATACTTGCTGAAGCAGAACAGAAAAAACTAGTCGTTAATCTAAAAGGGGAGAAAATCATCGGTAATAAAAATGATATTGATAAAATTTTAGATAACCTACTAAGTAATGCCTTCAAATATACGAAGCATGAGGGAGAAATCAGTCTGTTTTTTGATGGTAAACAATTAGTGATTGAAAATGAAGTGAATCAGATACTTACGGAGGAGGAATTAAGTAAGATTTTCCAACCTTTTTATCGACCGGATTTTAGCAGAAGTCGAGATACTGGAGGTTCTGGTTTAGGATTGTTTATCGTACAACAACTTTTTGAAAAATATGGCTGGGAGTATTCATTCAAGTCAACTGCTAATTCCAGAATGTGCTTTTCTGTCATTTTTAGTGGAAGAAGCCTAAATTGATCGATGGTATCGCTAAAGGATAAACGGTCTGTCGCCACAAGATTTATTGGATATTTTTGTGATGGTAGCGAAGCTAATAGCCAAATTGCACAACTGCTATTTGCCAGGGACTTTTATTTTTTATTTTTACACACTCAACTGGAATGTACAAAACCACACTATACCATACCACTAAATAGTAAGAACAAAATGATCAAAAAACTCACAACGTACTAGAAACTCTTGTAGAAAATTTAGTCCCTGGTAAGTAGCAGTTGTGCAATCAGGTTGTGATAGATTGAAAGAAGTCAGGACTACGTTCGCGCAGTCCTGACTTCTTTTTGTATAGTTTCTTCTACTATTCCTTGATTTTTCTTTCGCGTACAAAATAGTAACCCGTCATATAGATCAAGAAAATCAAACCAATCATCAATGAGATTCTTGTTTCGGGATTGATGAACATAAAGATTAATACCACTGCCAAAAAGGCCAATGACAAGTAATTGGTATATGGGGATAAGGGCATTTTAAATGGATGTTCAAGCATTTCTATCGGATGTTTTTTTCTGAATTTGATTTGACTGATCAAAATAACGATCCAAGGGACCATCCCTGGTAAGATACTGGAACTATAGACAAAAACAAATAAATCCTGTGATTGGGAGTAGACGAAGGGCAACAAATAATTCAAAATCAACCCAATCAAAATACCAAATGAGATGGCTACTACTGGGTAAAATGGTACTCCATGACGTGTAAGTTTCAAAAACTTTTTAGACATTTTGCCGTTGATGGCTAATGTGTAGACCATGCGACTGGCGCTGAAAATACCGGAATTACAACCAGATAACGCAGCTGTGATGACAACAAAATTGATCAAACCAGCAGCAAACGTGATCCCGATTTTAGAAAAAGTTTGAACAAACGGTGATCCTAGTTCGCTCAATTGATTCCAAGGATAGATGCTGACAATGATGAAGATCGCCCCAATATAAAAAATCAAGATCCGTCCGATTGTTGATTGGACAGCGTCTACAATCGTTTTTTGGGGATCTTTCGCTTCACCAGCAGTCATCCCGATCAACTCGATTCCTTGGTAAGAGGCAACGACGATCGATAGAGCAAAAAAGAATCCTTTCACGCCACCAGTAAAGAAACCACCATTTTTCCATAAGTTTGAAATCCCGATTGCTTCTCCTTGGTTACCGAATCCGAATAAAATGATGCCTAAACCGGCGATGATCATCAAAATAATTGTCACCACTTTAATAGTAGAAAACCAAAATTCTAATTCACCGAATGCTTTGACAGAAACAAGGTTGGCGAACATCAAGAAAAGGATCACAACGATTCCTGGAATGATCTGGGGCAAGTCTGGCCACCAATAGTTCATATATTCCCCTACAGCAATGACTTCACTGATACCGACCACGATAAACTGAAAAATATTGCTCCAAGCCGTCAAATAACCTGCGACGGGATGAATGTATTCACTTGCATAATTAGCGAAAGAACCGGTGGAGGGATCTAGATACAACATCTCGCCCAAGGCACGCATGATCAGGTACAAAAAGAAGCCTGCTACAGCATAAGCAACCATTACAGAAGGTCCTGTCCAACGGATGGTGGATGAAGCACCCATGAACAGACCGACACCGATCGTTCCTCCTAGCGCAATCATTTGAATATGACGTGCACTGAGACTACGAGTTAATTTTTCTTCTTCCATACAAAAACTCCTTTTTTAAGTTGAGTGATAAAGTAAAAAATAAGTTGATTCTATAACTAGCAAACATAAATAACGCCCATTACTTTATAGCTCTTGTTTGTGATTTTACAGAAAATTTTCAAAAATTGCGAGAAAAATCTAAAAAATCAAAAAAATTAGCTATAACACTTGTAAATGATTTTGATATTAGTTAAACTAAGTTTGAATAAAAAGTTAGGTACACCGAAAAGGAGTGGTAAGAGGTGTCTAAAAATGAAATATCCGTTAAAGATTTGACGGTTGCTTATCAAGGAAAGACAGTATTAAATCATGTATCAACAGTTATCCAATCACAAAAATTTACAGGGATCATTGGACCGAATGGCGCTGGGAAATCTACTTTTATGAAAGCTTTATTAGAATTAGTTCCTAAAATTTCCGGAGAAATCACTTTCGACGGTCGCTCCATAAAAACGATTCGCAAAAAAATTGCCTATGTCGAACAGCGTAGTGAGCTGGATCTTTCTTTTCCGATCGATGTATTAGGGGTAGTTTTGTTAGGAACCTATCCATCCTTGCGCTTGGGGCAACGTCCTGGGAAAAAAGAAAAGGAACGAGCAAAACAAGCCTTAGCGAAAGTGGACATGACAGATTATGAAAATCGACAAATCAGTGAATTATCTGGAGGACAATTACAGCGGATATTTATTGCTAGAGCTTTGGCTCAAGGCGCAGAATGGATTTTTTTAGATGAACCATTTGTTGGGATCGATGCGGTCAGTGAAAGAAAAATCTTTGCTATTTTGGATGAACTGAAAAATGAAGGAAAAACTATTGTGATCGTCCATCATGATCTGCACAAAGTCGAAGCCTATTTTGATGAAGTAATTTTATTGAATAAAGAATTGATTGCAGCTGGATCAGTTGACGAAGTATTTACTTCAGAAAATCTACAGTTGGCTTATGGGGAGATCATTGGGCAATTAGTTAAAGGGGTAATGGAAAAATGATTCAATCGTTTATTGAGGGGTTAATGGATTATCAATTTCTACAATATGCATTGATTACATCTATGTTAGTTGGATTGGCTTCAGGGGTGATTGGCTCTTTTATTATTTTGAGAGGGATGTCTTTGATGGGGGATGCGATTTCTCACGCGGTACTGCCTGGAGTCGCGATTTCGTATATGTTTGGTTTTAGTTACATTCTAGGAGCCACTGCATTTGGGATGTTGACAGCTGGAATAATCGGATTTGTCACACAGCGTAGCCGGTTGAAAAATGATACAGCTATTGGGATCGTTTTTAGTTCGTTCTTTGCATTAGGTGTCATCTTGATTTCTTTTGCTCAAAGTGCAACTAATCTGTACCATATCTTATTTGGAAATGTTTTAGCAGTTAGAGAAAGTGATATGTTGATGACTGCCATAGTGAGTGGGATCGTCTTATTGTTTGTATTTATTTTTTATAAAGAACTGAAAATCACTTCTTTTGATCCGATGATGGCAAAAGCTTATGGGTTGAATACGACACTTGTTCACTATTTGTTGATGTTCTTCTTAACACTGGTTGCCGTGGTGAGTTTACAGACAGTAGGAACGATTTTGGTCATTTCGATGTTGATCACACCCGCAGCAACCGCATATCTATTGACCGATCGATTGGCAAAAATGATTTTTATTTCGGCAACAGTCGGCGTATTAAGTGCGATCATCGGTGTGTTTTATAGTTATAGTTATAATTGGCCGTCTGGGGCGACCATCGTGTTGACCAGTGCAGTATTCTTTACGTTGGCCTTTTTATTTTCACCGACTAAAGGGATTATTTTTTCAAGAAACAAAACGAAAAAAAATGCCGAGTCGTAAAAAATCTAACGAATAGAAATGGAGTATGTACATGAAAAATAAACTGAATATCTTATGGTTAATGGGAGCTGTCTTATTTATTTTTGCAGGTTGTGGCAGTTCCGCAGCAGAAGAGAAAGAAGAAAACCTGACCGTCGTAGCAACAAATTCGATCATCGCCGACATGGCGAAAGAAGTTGGAAAAGAACACGTCGATGTTCATAGTATCGTCCCAGTTGGCACGGACCCACATGAATACGAGGTATTGCCAGAAGATATCAAAAAAGCAAGTGATGCTGATGTCATCTTATATAATGGGTTAAACTTGGAAACAGGGGATGCTTGGTTTGAAAACTTGATGGATACGGCAAATAAAAAAGAAGATGAAGACTATTTTGCAGTAAGTAAAGAAGTTGAACCACTTTATTTGACCGGTGGAGAATCAGAGACAGAAGCAGATCCACATGCGTGGTTGGACCTTTCAAACGGAATCAAATATGTACAAGAAATCGCACGCATCTTTGCTGAAAAAGACCCAGACCATGCTACGCAATATGAAGAAAATGCAGATGCGTATATCGAAAAATTGAAAGAATTAGATAAACAAGCGAAAGAGAGTTTTGGATCGATCCCAGACAATAAAAAACTATTAGTAACAAGTGAAGGAGCTTTTAGATACTTCTCACAAGCATACGATCTACCAGCAGGGTATATTTGGGAAATCAACACAGAAAGCCAAGGTACACCTGAACAAATGCAATCGATCATCAGCCAAGTTCGTGCTTCGGATGTTCC
Organism: Enterococcus sp. DIV0806c; assembly: GCF_051710905.1. Lineage (NCBI taxonomy): Bacteria > Bacillati > Bacillota > Bacilli > Lactobacillales > Enterococcaceae > Enterococcus > Enterococcus sp. DIV0806c. The sequence goes on from NZ_JBIOLO010000001.1 coordinate 671,010, forward strand.
AGTCTTATTTGTGGAAACAAGTGTTGATCCGAGAAGTATGGAACGTGTCGCAAGTGAAACAGGTCTTGAAATCTATGATGAGCTATTCACTGATTCCATTGCAAAAGAAGGAGAAACTGGTGATTCTTATTATGGAATGATGAAATGGAACATCGAAATGATTCACGATGGTCTGTCTCAAGAAAAGAAATAATCACTAATCGATTTAATAATCTAAAAAGAGGCAAAAGTGTGTAGCCTCGATAAATAAGGCGTCATCCACGAAAATTGTTCTTTAAATTTTTGTGGATGGCGCTTTGTTTTTGAAGAGAGTCCTTCTATTCCTTCCGTTTGCTCAGTTTTGGAGACGTGAGGACTAATGCTTCCGCAATTTATACAAATAAAAATTCGTTCGTTTATTGTTTTAAAGATACCAATTTTAGTGAAATTCCGTTATAGTTAAAAGAGAGGAAAGGAAGGTGAAGCTATGAATTTTACTAGCAAAGACAAACAATTGATTGCAAAAGAAATAACAAAAAAAATCAACCAACTAGAAAATAAGGAGAAAGATCAAGATCTCCTATTTCTTGAAGCAGAAATGGCGAAAGCGTTCATAGCGAGCCCAGAAGAATTGGAAACAGAGGAATACCCTGGGAAATGGTTATTTGATGATTTTCAGCCATTAGATGAAGAAACAGGCATTGGCTACTTTGTCTTTCTTTCATCCGTCGGTTTTACTCCTGGCGTATTAGTCAAACAAAAGAATGAACTAAAGGTTCAAGCATGGCCCGCATTGTTTTCTTTGATAGGGACAGAGGGTGTGATTCCAAAAATCCAATCCGCATTTTTCAAGAGTGCATTTATCGCAAATAGCAAACTAATGAACACGTATTATAATCGTTTAGTAGAAATTGCTCGTCCAGGAGAAATTCCACAAACGTTCACTTATGGGCAACAAAAAAATCTATACGAAGATGTTGTTTATTCACGGGATCTATCTGAGTTCTCAGCAAGAGAACAACTCCGTTTACATGAACTACTCCACACAAAACCTGTTTCGTTGAACTTTTTCAATGCATTAGACCAACGTCGAAAATGGGTATCTGTGAATTTCTGGGAAGTTTTTGCTGCTAGAAATCGTTGGATGGAAGAAAGAAAAATCCCAGATCAACAGATCCAATTCGTTCAATTGAAAAAAGAACGATTATATTACGGATTATATAGTCGTGTCTGATCGAGGGTGGTAATGATGGCACTAACATTAAAGGAAGAAATCATTCAAGAAAGTAAACGAATCGGGATTGATAAAATCGGGTTTACTACAGCAGAGCCATTTGATCATTTGAAAGAATCGTTGGTAGAACAAAAAGCTGCTGGACATACTTCTGGATTTGAACACCCTAATATCGATGAACGTTTATATCCGGAGATGACGTTTGATCGACCGAAATCAATCATTGCAATTGCTTTAGCGTATCCGACAAAGATCCATGAAAAGATGCCTAGAGATGAAAAGCGTGGACAGTTTGCTCGTGCTTCTTGGGGCATCGATTATCATGATGTCTTACGGGATCGTCTGCAACAATTGATTTCATTTATTGAGTCACGAGCGACACATTGGCAAAAGGAAGAAGAATGGCGCTTGGCGCCGCAAGTAGATACAGGTGAGTTGATCGACGTAGCTGTGGCGCAACGTGCTGGATTAGGGTTTATCGGTCGAAACGGATTATTGATCACAGAGGAATTTGGCTCGTTCGTCTATTTAGGTGAGATCGTGACCAATATCGACCTAGAACCAGATGCTCCTGGTGTCTTTGGGTGTGGCGAATGTACGCGTTGTGTGACGGCTTGCCCAACGGATGCACTTTTAGGTGATGGGCGAATGAATGCTAAACGCTGTTTGTCTTATCAAACGCAGACGAAAGGCATGATGCCAGAGGAGTATCGAAAGAAGATGAGCAACGTCATTTATGGTTGTGATATCTGTCAGTTGGTTTGTCCTTATAATAGAGGGAAAGATTTTCACTTTCATCCAGAAATGGAACCAAAAGTAGACGAAGTCTATCCGAAACTCACGCCCATGTTAACAATCTCTAATAAAGAATTTAAACAGCAATACGGTCATTTGGCTGGTTCATGGCGTGGAAGGAAACCTCTTCAACGAAATGCGCTGATTGCCTTAGCCAATTTAGGAGAACGTGCCGCTTTGCCTCATATTGAAGAGTGTCTAAGTGATGTCCGTCCAGTGATTCGCGGGACAGCAGCGTGGGCAATCGGTAAGTTAGGAATCAAAGATCCTGAAAAATGGCAAGAAGTATTAAGTTGCGCACTGGAAAAAGAAACAGACGAAGAAGCAATCCATGAAATGAACCAAGCAATCCAATTGTTACAAAAGAAAAAAAGTCCTAAAAAATGACTTTTTTACTCAAATACGTCATTTTTCCCAGTAATTGTTGTAACAATTACTGGTTTTTTTGTGTTTATTGCATCAATTTTTGGAAAAATGAGAAGAATTTCGCAGAAAAATACAATAAATTGAAAAAAATTTATTCTAAATATTACAGAATGTAAGTTTTTTTAAAGTTTCTACGAAAGGATTGAAAAACGATTTCAACGTTGATTTATAAAGCTTCTACGACTTTAGTCCTAGTTTTTCGGAAAATCAAATATTACAAATATTAAAAATGTGACGATTTTGTCATTAAATGTCATAATTCTTTCACCTATGAAATATTTCTAGATGATAAAGTTAGTGACGTTGAAACAAATCAAAGAGAAAAAAAGGAGCTTACTATGAATTCAATTAAAAAGATCGTTTTGGGGACAACTGTTGCCGCTGGAGCAACTGCAATGTTTGTAGGGACTACTGCTCATGCAGATGAAGTCTATACAGTAAAAGCTGGAGATTCATTATCTAAAATCTCACAAAAATTTGCAGGTGACAATTCACTGATCAAAGCTATTGCAGAGCAAAATTCGATTGACGATATCAACCGCATTTTCGTTGGTGAAGAATTAACAATTCCAACTGACGCTTCATCAGTAAAAACAACAGAAGTAGCACCAACAACTGAAAAAGTAGAAACTCCTGTAGTAACAGAAACACCAGCGCAAGAATATACATATGTTGCGCCTGTTGAAACAGTTGAAGTAGCACCAGCTACAACTACTGTAACAACAAACAGCAACTCTGCGAAAGAATGGATTGCACAAAAAGAATCAGGTGGTTCTTACACTGCAACAAACGGCCGTTACATCGGACGCTACCAATTAGATTCAGCATATTTGAACGGTGACTACTCACCAGCGAACCAAGAACGTGTTGTAGAAGAATACGTTGCTGGACGCTATGGTTCATGGGATGCTGCAAAAGCATTCTGGTTAGCAAACGGTTGGTACTAAGATAACCATCAATCATGAATCCAAAAAAGAGGGCTACGCAAGTAGGCCTCTTTTTTTTTACTTCTTTTATAATCTTGAAAGGTACGTATCAATTGGTTTTTGATAATGGTCGCCTCGCCAAATCCCTGTGTTGAGATACTCTGCAATCAAATAGCCGATATAAGGGCCAGTAGTCAAACCAGAGGAGCCTAAGCCACTTGCGGCGATCAAGCTTGGTTCATCTGGAACAGGTGCAAAGAACGGCGCAAAATCGGAGGTGTACGCCCGGGTGCCTACTCGCATGGTGTGTTTCCATGTAGCAAGCTGATCGGGTTCAGCTAAAAATGGCACTGTACTTTTTATCAATTGCTGATAAGCAGATTCGGTAGGAACCAAATCCCAACCCGCATCATTTTCATGGGTTGCGCCAACTAGTATAGTCCCATCGTTGAATGGTATAAAATCGGCTTCCCCTTCTAACATGGCAACAGGCCATTCTTGGCTGTTCGCATAAGGTGTTTGAAAAACGATCAGCTGTCCTTTTTGTGGACGAATATCAGCATGAAAGCCAATCTGCTCCAGTAACGGCTTCAATGAAGGGCCAGGCGCTAGAATGACTCGGTCAAAGTCAAGTTGTCCAAAAGTACCAGAGATGACCCAGTGTACGGTTTCTTTGCGTAACTGGACACGTTCAGAGATTACTTTGACCATTTGTTTCTCCAAGCGTGTGGCAAGGTGAGATAGATAGGCATGACCGTCTAAACGCCCCCCTCCAGTCACAAATAAAGCAGGTGTTGGTTTTAGCAATGGGAGAACTTGGGCTGTTTCTTCAGCTTGTAACAGCGAAATATCGCCGATTTCAGGTGCGTCTTTCTTTCGTTGTTCGGCAAGTGCAGCAAGATCTTCCAAAGCTTCTTTTTGGCGAAAAATTAGTGTGCCGGATTGTTTATAGATGGAATCATCAAGTGATAGATCCTGGATTAGTTTTGGGAAATAAGCCGCACCATCTTTTGCTAACTGATACCACTGTTTATTTCGTCTTTTTGAAAGCCAAGGCGAGATGATGCCTGCACTAGCGCGAGTGGCTTGTCCTTCTTTTGCATCAAATAAGGTCACCTCAAATTTAGAGGTGTCTAAATAGTTGGCTAATGTCATACCGATGATGCCACCACCGATAATAGCAATTTTTTCCATAGAAAAACCTCCTTTACTTATCTACCATCTCATAGAATCATTAGAGATACAATATTTTATCCAAGGATTTTCTCTACTTCATACGAACGAATGTATAGCGAAAACTGATTATTGATAAAGTTAGAGACAAAAAAACAAGGAGGAGTGAGCTTCATTCGCTCACACCTCCTTATCTATTAATTTTTTATTTGCTTAGGCTTTTGCACCATATAGCGGATAAATAGGATCAAACTAATGATCAACAAGCCAAGTAGGACACTTAAAGCAACTTTTGATCCTAACGTTGTTGCTGCTTCATAACTATCTGAACGATGATCTTGGAAAAAGTTGATGATCACAGCCACCAACGTAGTAGCGACAGCTCCAGAAAATTGTTGCAACGTATTGAATACGGCGTTGCCATCACCTTGTAATTCCATCGATAAAGCATTCATTCCAGTAGTCATCATATTGCTATAAGACAAACCAATACCGATCATATAGAAGAAATGACAGGCAATCAAAAAGCTTAATGATGCGTGACCTAAAATCAGCACAAGGACGGTCCAGCCAACAAGTGAAAACAAGAGACCGATGAAAATTGGTTTTTTAGGTCCATGTTGGTCGAGTAGCTTTCCTGAAAAAGGAGATAAGAGGGCACCAATAGCTGCACCTGGTAGCATTGCCAGACCAGCGACAAAGGCATTGTTCCCTTGGACGATTTGGACAAAGTTCGGTAGGACAAAAGAAACACCAAGTAATAAAAATTGATAAACTAAAAAGCTAAATAAGAATAAGCGGAACGTATGATTTTTAAAAATCTCAAGTCGGATCAAAGGATGATCGGCTTTTTTTGTTCGTTGATAGAAAAGAATGAATCCTAAAATGGCGACGACTAAGGATGCCCAGCCAATCCAGTCTCTGAACATGCTTAGAAAAGTTAAGCTTCCACTGAACATCAGACTAATACCAAGGACGCTGAGCAAATCTAAGCGGCCAGATTTTTCCACCTTAAATTTAGGAATCGCGTATAAGCCAATCGCAAGTGAAAGGAGTAGCACTGGCAATAGAAAGAGAAAAATATGACTCCATGAGAAATTAGCAGTTAAGATCCCACCATACGTAGGACCAATCGCTGGTGCAATGGCGGTTGTCAAAGTACCAAGACCCATCATCGTTCCTCTTTTTCCCATAGGAGCAAAAGTCAAGATGATATGAAACATCAGTGGCAAGGCTATCCCTGTCGCAGCACCTTGGAGTACCCGCCCTAAAAGCAGTAACAAGAAGGTAGGGGAAAAGTAATCGACCAATAAACCAGCAATAAATAGTAAATTGGAACTCAAGAAAAGAGTTCGCAGGCTAAAGTTTTTTGTCAGATAAGTTGAAAGTGGCACAATGATCGCAATCATTAATAAGTAAATGGTTGTTACCCATTGTACTTGGGAGGTACTGATTTGAAATTCCTGAATCAGTGTTGGGAAGGTCACGTTCATTGCGGTTTCAATCAAAACGCCTGCAAATGACATGATCCCTGTGGCAAGTACAGCAGGAATTAATTGTAGTTGTTTTTGTTTTTGCATGTTTTTCACCTCTAAATTATTTCGTAAAAAAAGAGAGAGATTTCTATTCGAAAATAGAAACCGCCTCTCTCTCGACACGCTAGGCGTGTTATCTGTACGATTTATCGTTCGGCTTATTCTAGCACAAGTCTAAAAATAGTGTCAACCAGATTAGCCAATCCAATGCAAAAGAGTTATGATAGTAGTGAAGAAGAAAACAAGGAGGGCCTATGGAAAAAATCGAATGGAGAAAAACCGACCCTAGTTATCGTATGTCAAAGAAACCACAATTAATGACACTTCCTGCGCAAAATTTTTTTTGTATCAACGGAATAGGTGATCCAAATGGAGAAGAATTTAAGCGCCGTGTAGGTTGTTTATACGCTGTTAGCTATACGATCCGAATGGCACCGAAAAATGATTGGCTGATTCCTGACTATTTGCCTTACACGGTTTATCCTTTAGAAGGTCAGTGGGGGTTACAAGAAAAATTTTTGGACGAGCTAGTGATGTTGAAAGAGCATTTTTCGTATCAATTGATGATCAAGCAACCGGATTTTGTGACTCCTCAAGTTGCTGCAGAGGCGTTAGCGCGAGCGAAAACCAAAATTCCAGAAGACCTAGCGAGTCAGCTCGTTTTTAGGACGATTGAAGAAGGTCTTGTGGCACAGATCTTACACATTGGTTCCTACGACGATGAACCAGAAACATTTGAAAAGCTGGCTTTCTTTCTCAAAGAAAAAGGCTATCGCCGAACTTCGAAAGAGCATAAAGAAATCTATATGAGTGATCCCAGAAGGACGGCACCAGAAAAATTAAAGACGATTTTGCGAGTAACCGTTGAACAAGACAAATCAGTCGAAGTGTCAGACATCAACTAAATAAGAGAAAGATCCCCTGTTTTTTTGCTATAATAGATACGAAGAGGTGTTTTTTGTATGAAAAAAAATCAACGACAATCCTTGATTCGCCAATTGATTACTGAACATGCAATCGGTACGCAAGAGGAATTATTGAATCATTTGCAGATGAATGGTGTCAATGCAACTCAAGCAACGATCTCACGCGATATACGTGAGTTGAAACTTGTGAAAATACAAGATGAGAATAAACAAATACGCTATGCGTTGTTCAATCAACAAGCGGATTCTTTGATGGAAGATCGCTTGCGAAGTGCGGTCAAACGAGAAGTATTACGAATTCAACGGATTCAATTCATGATCGTTGTCTTAACCGAAAAAGATGGTGCGGATGTGGTAACAAACTGGTTAGATGAAGTGGATTATCCAGAAGTGGCTGCGACGATTGCCGGCGTTGATACGTTCATTATTATTTGTCGCACAGAAGAAGAAGCCCAGGCTTTCGCTGAAAAATTAGAGCAAATGAGAGAATAGCTCACGTTTAGTCTAATGATCAATGGAAGCGCTAAACATATTGACGTTGTGTAAATCGTACTAAATTCCATGGATACTGGACTTGCAAGAATGGTACGTAATGATTGGAAGGGTGTCTTTACAATCTGGATCATTCTAAAGCTCCAATCAATTTGAACAAGTATACAGTGAAAGAGGGGCGAGCAGTCCAGTGATGACAAACATGATCATTTTTTTGACGATTTTAGTTTACGGTGTCAATTTTTTGGCATTTATGTATATTAAAATAAAAGAGATCAAAAATTACCTAGAAAAAATTGCAATCTATTTTGGGGTGAACATGACATTGTTGTTCACCAGTAGTATTTTCCTATTTTTTGGTAAGATCGTTGAAGACGGAATATTGTTGATAGAGTAATAGAAAAAACTGATGCCCATTAATTTTGGGCATCAGTTTTTAATTTTCATTTATTTTTTTTTGGGAGGGGTACCGTACATTTTAGGTGTTACTGGTTTTAATTTAGGTGCTTTGCCTTCGATCTTAGGTTCTTCCAACCATTGATATTCCCCTTCACCATCTAAAGCTTTACCTTTTGCCCAAGAACCTTCGCTACTTTCGTCACCTTCTGAAAAGTTATAGAAATCATAAGCAATATCTTTACGTTCTTCTTCTCTTGGGAAAGTCGTAGGAACAAGAATACCGCCTTCTGTTTCTTCTAATTCTTTGACAGCTGCTGCCCAAAGGTTTTGATGATAACTGTCTCTAGCTAATAAAACTGATAGTAGGTCTTTTACGCCACGATCATCGATCATTTCGTAAATACGAGCTACTTGTAGTCTTCCTTGAGATTCTGCGTTCAAGTTCGCACGGAAATCAGCAAGTAGATTCCCACTAGCAACAATATAACCACCACTCCAAGGATTACCAACGCTATCCGCAGGACGAGGTCCTAAGCCAGCTACAATAGCGTGTTGAGGATTCATGCCGGAAATGATCGCACCAATCGTTGGGTCTTTTTTCATTGCTTCTTCTTGATCTTCAACAGGTGCATCTTCAAGTAAGCGAGCAACCATTGTCGCTAACATTTCAACGTGTCCAAGTTCTTCTGTTGCAATGTCCATCAGCATATCTTTATATTTTTCTTCCCCACGACAGCTCCAACCTTGGAAAAGGTATTGCATCGCTACACTCATTTCACCATACTGTCCGCCAATCAATTCTTGTAAATATTTTGCGATTAATGGATTCGGACGATCTGGTTTTGCCTCAAACTGTAATTCTTTTTGGTGTCTAAACATCAAATCTCCTCCTAATCATTTTTTAATACATTACTATTGTTATATGTAATGAAAAAAAATTCAAAGAAAACGCTCTAGATATTTAAGTTATTTTATAAACGTTGATTTAACAAGGATTGATTCTGTGGGAATGACTTCGTTAAAAGAAAAGATTAGGAATTGCTCAATGAAATATTTTTGTTTATAAATGATAACTATTGATAATTTCCAATAGTATTCTCATTTTTGTTAACGGAAAGTAAGTAACGAGAAAGAAGAGAGGGTCATATCAAAGAACTATTGTTTTTAAGTCCATCTTACTGCTCAGGACAAAACGCTTTTGTCACGACCTGATCCACGGTGTTCAAGAAGCAACACTTCGGTCATAAGCAAAAAAAATCAAAAATGAAAGAGCCATTTTCGCTTTTTTTTTGCTTATGCCTTAGTGCTGATCGCTTCTTTCACGACCACAATAAACGGTGTTCGAAAGCCAACTCCTACGATATTAAGCCAAAAAATGAAAAAATATGAGAAGCTATTTTCTCAATTTCCGTCTTAATACTTGGAGCTGACCGGCTTTCTCACAACCTATTGTTACTTGTAGAATGTTTGCTTCTTTGATATGGTTAGTACAAGAAAAACATCGGAGGTATATCATGGCTAAAATTATGGTAGTGGAAGATGAAGAGATCATTCGTCAGCTGATTATGGAAGAGTTGGAGAAATGGCAATTTGAAACTTATGGAACGTCAGATTTCAATCAGGTTTTTGCTGATTTTGAGAAAGAAGAACCACAACTTGTTCTTTTAGATATCAATTTACCAGTGTTTGATGGTTATTATTGGTGCCAGAAAATACGAGAAATTTCCAAAGTTCCAATCATTTTTATTTCAAGTCGTAATACGAATATGGACATGATCATGGCGATGAACATGGGGGCAGACGATTTTGTGACGAAGCCGTTTCAAATCGATGTCTTGATTGCTAAAATCAATGCTTTGTTGCGTCGCTCATATAATTATGGTGAGTTGTCGAGTGAAATGATGACCCATAATGGAATCACGTTGAACGTTGATAATGGCAGTATGGAGATTAATGGGGAAATGATCGATTTGAGCAAGAATGAGTATCGCTTGTTATTTATTTTAATGAAGCAACACGGAAAAATTTTGACTCGTGAAAAGTTATTGCGTGCGTTGTGGGATGATGAACGGTTTGTCGATGACAATACACTGACGGTCAACATCAATCGCTTACGTCGTAAAATCGAACAGGCAGGGATCACCGATTATATCGAAACAAAAGTCGGCCAGGGGTATATTGTTCCCTGAAAGGATGAAATACAACTATGAACTTTTTTAAGTATTTGAAAGATCAATGGTCGCTGATCGTCGGCTGGGTATTTTTTATTTTATTGACGATTTTTGTGATGTGGTTAGCCCCTAATATTACGGTTGATTGGGCCACGATTGCTTACTTAACATTGATCGAAGGTGTTTTCTTAATCTTTTTTTTACTTGTCTGTTACTTGAGTAAACGTCGATGGTGGGCAAAATTGGCAAATCTACAAAAAAATTCTCCCTTGCAAAACTATTTAGATGGTGGACATACAGAGGAAGAGAAGTTGATAGAAGATTATATCAATCAACTGATACGTGAACATCAGGAAGTGATGCAAGAAGCCATCACGAACCAGCAAGATCAAAAAGATTATATCGACTCATGGGTCCATGAAATCAAAGTACCCGTAGCGGCTTCAGAATTGTTAGTACGATCGATCGAGTTTGATATCGATGATCAAAAGTATACGTTGCTAGAAAATGAGTTGTCTAAAATCGATGAGTATGTGGAACAAGTATTGTATTATGCACGCTTAGATAGTTTTTCAAGAGACTATTTGATCCAAGAATACAGTATCAAGAGTATCATCCAACCCGTCATTCGTAGCCAAGCAAATTATTTTATCCAAAAGAAAATACGTTATGAAGTGATTGGTGAAGATCAAACGATTTTGACTGATTCCAAATGGGTGGCTTTTATTTTCAAACAAATTCTTAGTAATGCCATTAAGTATACGCCAGATGAAGGCGAGATCAAACTATTGATCGAGAAGACGACAAAAGGCGTAAAATTTTCTGTCAAAGATTCAGGCATCGGTATACCGAAAGAAGATGTTGGACGGATTTTTGACAAAGGCTTCACAGGATCGAATGGCCGTCTGAGCAAAACCCACTCTACTGGCTTAGGATTGTATCTCGCGAAAAATCTCGCTGAAAAATTAGGGATTTCTCTCACTGTTGACTCGATCGAAGGAGAAGGGACGACCATGTCTTTGTTTTTCCCTATCTTGAGTTTTTACCAAGAAGAACGCTGAAAAAATGGGATTGCGACATGTGCACGCTTATTTCTGAAAGAACTACCGGTTGAACATTGTCTAATTTGGTTGTGATAGAAATGTGTTGACCTTAGATGATGATTGGAAAAGTTTTAATATAGTTATACATCAGCTGTTGCCCCGAAAGTAGAAGAATTTTCGAGGGAACAGTTGATTTTGTTTATGGATTTATTAGTGACTGATTGAACTTCATAGAAAGGTCAATGAAGTTAAGTTAGAAAAAAGTGAGAAATAAAAAATAACTCTTGTGTTGTTAACGTTTTCGTTGATATGTTCTATAACATGTGACATTTAAAAGAAGGAGAATGTTTATGGAATTATTAATCGCATTAGTCCCAATGGTCGCGTGGGGAAGTATTGGTTTAGTCAGTGGAAAGATCGGTGGCGATGCCAATCAACAAACATTAGGAATGACGATCGGTGCATTTCTTTTTTCACTCGTTGCTTTTTTCATCGTTAATCCAACGATCACGCCATGGATCACATTGATTGGCTTTTTATCTGGTCTAGCGTGGAGTGTCGGACAAAATGGGCAGTTTCATGGGATGAAATTTATGGGAGTATCTGTAGGTCTACCGTTATCGACTGGTTTTCAATTGATTTTGAATACGATTGCGGGCGCTGTCTTTTTCCATGAATGGACTCAAACAAAAGATTACGTTTATGGTATTTTAGCGCTGATTCTTCTTGTAAGCGGTGCGTATTTGACTGCTCGACAAGATGATGAAGGCAAAGTCGATACAGATAATAAAATGCTTGATTTTGGTAAAGGATTCAGAGCATTGATCTATTCTACTTTAGGTTATGGTGTCTATACGATCATCGTCAACTGGGCGAATTTAGATGCGATGTCGATTATTTTACCGCAAAGTATCGGTATGATCTTAGGGGCAAGTTTCTTTGCATTCCGAAAAGTAAAAGTTGATCAATATGTTTGGAAAAACATGGCAAGCGGGTTATTATGGGGAATCGGTAATGTATGTATGCTATTGACCGTTAAGTCATTAGGGCTAGCAGTCGGATTCTCTCTTTCTCAAATGGGGATCATCATCTCCACTCTAGGTGGTATTTTTATCTTAGGGGAGAAAAAGACAAAAAAAGAGCTTATATTTGTAATTGTAGGTTGCCTTTTAGTTATTTTTGGTGGTATCCTTTTAGGGTATATGAAAACAGCGTAAAGCTGTTTTTTTATATACTCAAAAATAAGGGGGAGGGAATTTAATGGATTTGTTTCGTAAGAAAGAAATCAGTCTCAATCATACGAGTGAGATGAAGAAAGAACTAAAAACATCCGATTTGATCATGCTTGGCATTGGCGCGATCATCGGTACAGGTATATTTGTCGTAACAGGAGTGGCAGCAAACCAAAATGCAGGTCCGGCACTATCACTATCGTTTGTTTTAGCAGCGATCGTTGTGATTTTATCTGGTCTAAGCTTTGCAGAATTTGCATCGCGGGTACCAGTGATTGGCGGACCATATGCGTATCTATACGTCGTATTCGGTGAATTTGCCGCTTGGTTGACTGGATGGTTATTGATCGGTGAGTTCTTATTGGCCGTTTCATCCGTTGCGTCAGGTTGGTCCGGTTATGTACAAGGGTTTATTGAAAGTCTTGGTTTTGGCTTACCAACGGCGCTAACAGGTGGATATAATCCAGCCAATGGTACATACATCGACTTAATTGCGGTGCTTGTTGTGATTTTCGTCACATACATTGTTTCTTTGGAAGCGAAGAAAGCGTTACGATTGAACAACATGATGGTTTATGTGAAATTTGGAATCATTGCATTATTTATTATTGTAGGAATCTTTTTTGTTAAACCAGAGAATTGGCAACCATTCACACCATTTGGCTTTGAAGGTGTCCTAGATGGTGCAGCATTAGTTTTCTTCGCATTCTTAGGATTCGATGCGGTAGCGATGGCTGCGGAGGAAGTAAAAAATCCTCAAAAAGATGTACCACGTGGAATCATTGGCTCGATCTTGATCGCAACCGTGTTGTACATCATCGTGACATTGATTTTAACAGGGATCGTGCCTTATACAGAATTAGGTGTGAATGATCCTGTGGCATTCGCGATGCGTTATGTAGGACATGGTACAGTAGGAGCGATCATCGCCGTTGGCGCGATCTTGACCTTATTGACTGTGACGATCTCTATGATGTATTCATTAGCTAGGTTATTATTTGCAGTAAGTAAAGATGGCTTGTTACCACAGTTCATGACAGAAATCGACAAGAAACATCGCACACCGAAGAAAGCGACGTATGCAGCAGGTATCGCCGCATTATTCTTCGCAGGATTCTTCCCATTGAATATCTTGGCAGAGTTGACGAACATCATGGCATTGGCTTATCTAATGTTAGTTAGTCTAGGCTTACTGAAATTACGTAAAATGTTTGGCAAACCAAAAGCAGGCGAGTTCAAAGTGCCATTGGTACCGATTTTACCAATCATTTCGATCTTATCTTGTCTAGTCTTGATGTCACGTTTACAAGCGGTGACTTGGTTAGTCTTTGGGATTACGATGGTGATCGGCCTAGTGATTTACTTTGGCTATGGTTACAAACACAGTAAGATGAATACCGAAAAATAAACAAATGAACAAAAAACCTTGTATCAAGCAGCGTTGCTGATACAAGGTTTTTTCATTCTATTTGTTATTGCGTTAAATCGAGTAATTTTTGTTTCAAGTCTTCTTCCATATGGCCAAGTTCGACTTCTGCATGACGACGTTTTTCTTTTCCTTCTTGTTGGATACGAAGTGTTTCTTGGATCGTTTCGATCAAATCATTTTGTGTGGTTTGCAATGTTTCGATATCCACGATGCCACGTTCATTTTCTTTCGCAGTTTCGATGGCAGAGATTTTCAACATTTCTGAGTTTTTCTTCAATAAATCATTGGTTGTTTCAGAAACTTGTCGTTGTGCTGTAACTGCATCTTTTTGTCGAAGCAAGGTCAATGCGATAACCACTTGGTTTTTCCATAATGGGATGGCTGTAGCAATCGATGCTTGGATCTTTTCTGCCAATGCTTGGTTTGTATTTTGGATCAAACGGATCTGTGGCGCTTGTTGGATCGTGATCTGTCTGGCTAAGCGTAGATCATGAGTGCGCTTGTCCAGGCGATCAAGAAACTGTGTATAATCATTGGCGATCTGTACATCCATTTGATCCCCAGTTTCTTCTGCCTTTCGCATGGCCTCTGGAATGATCTTTGTCTGCAATTCTTCCATTTTTAATTCGCCAGCAGCGATATAAATGTTCAACGCATCAAAATAATCTTTATTTTTTTGATAAAGTTGTTCTAACATCAGATTGTCTTTTAATAGGCCATCTTTTTCTTTGTCTAATTTGACTGAGATCTTGTCGATTTGCGCACCGATTTTTTGGTATTTGGCAGTGACTTCATAAATCGATTGTTTGACTTTACCGAATACACGTTGGAAAATATTTCCTTCTCCTGCACGTAATTCATCTGGATTTGCTTCTTGAAGGCGGTACATCAGTTCAGTCAATGAATCACCGACTGGGCCGATATCTTGTGCTTGTACGTGATTCAACATCGACTGTGAGAACTCACCTAATTTTGTTTGAGCAGCTGAACCGTAGCTGATGACCGACTGAGAGTCAGTGACATCGATTTTTTCAGCCAATTGTTTGGCTTGTTCTTGTCTTTCAGCAGGTAATTTATCAATCAACCGAGCAGCAGTTTGCTGTTCTTGAAGTGCATTGATTTCATTTTGTTGTGTTTGAGTCAATTTATCGACGGGTGTCGAAAAAGGATTATTCAATAAATCTTCTAAAGTATCATTTACAGGGGTTACTTCGTGTTTTGGTTCATGTGGATTATTTTCCATTAAAATTCCTCCTTATCGATTAAGCTAGAAAAAGTACCCGAAACAATCAGACGATGTCTAAGCGTTCCGAGTCCAAGAAATAAACGTGCTTATTCTTCTGGTACATCTTTATTATCACGCTTTAAGCTTTGTTTCGCAACAGATATCTCTACATCGATATCTTCCAAATCTTCCGAAACGAAATCTTGATAGTCTTTCGCGACTAATGAAGCAAGTTGATCAATGATCTGGGTGCTTTCTTCCAGTTTTTGATAGGTCTGTTTGTTTTTGATCTCGTGTTCATTGATCTCAATATATTTGTTTGTCAAATCCACTAAGTTTGGCAAGTGGGTGTAAAGGAACTGACTTGCGTCGTGCAATCGAGTGGGTTCTTTTACGAGTTCTTTGAACAAACCTTTTGCTGCTTTTACAGGTTCGTGACGAAGATCGATCGCTTTAAGCTTTGCCGTTTCGTACATATTTTTTTCTAGTTGTTCGATTTCATTTTTTGTTTGATTCATCGTTTCTCTGAAAAAAGAGATTTCACTCGGTGTCATGCCATTTTCGCTATAATGGGCCGCTAATTTGTCAGATAGATTTGGTAAAGCTGTTTTGTCCTTAGGTTTTTTACGAAAACCAAAAAGCCCCCAAATCAGCAAAACTGCGCCAATTAACAAGATCATTGATATGATCGATACATCATTATAACTGAAGAACAGTATCACTAAGAGTAAACCTACGATCCATTTCCAATTCTTTTTAATCATCCTAAAAACCTCCGTGTATATTCATTGTCCACTCTGCTCATCTACCTCTTTATTTTAGCACAACCTTCTTAATAATTAGTATCGGACTAAAGGTGGATTTTATGAGTTTATAGAATTTCTAAGGTTTGGATATGGTAAACTAAGTAAGAAATCAAAAAGAAAATTGAAAAAATCAAAAAAAGTAGTTATTATAGGACAAAAGAAAGCAGGGGAAAAGATGCTTGAATATGATCAGTTTGAAGAAAAAACGATCCAACGAAAAGAAATTTATCATGGAGCGATCATTGATGTCGCTGTGGATGATGTTCGCTTACCAGATGGAAATATCGGAAAGCGTGAATTAGTCTTTCACCCCGGTGGTGTAGGAATCATTGCTTTTGATGAAAAGGATCGTCTGCTATTAGTCAAACAATTCCGCAAACCTTTAGAAAAAGTGATCCTCGAAATACCAGCTGGTAAAATCGATCCAGGAGAAAAACAAGCGCCTGAGATCACTGCTGCTAGGGAATTAGAAGAAGAAACTGGTTACCGCGCAGAGCGTTTGGAGCATTTGACTTCTATGTATTTGTCACCAGGATTTGCGAATGAAATCCTGCATATCTATCATGCAGTAAATATCAAAAAAGTGGAACAGCCTCTCGCACAAGATGAGGACGAAGTATTGGAACTTTATGCGTTGACTTTAGCAGAAGCAAAACAAGCGATGTCAGATCAAGTCATTTGCGATGCAAAAACGATTTATGCGATTCAATACTGGGAATCAATGAACAAAGGAAAGTAGAGGGATCGATTGATGGTCAAAGGACCGCTAGTCACACGTAGCGAAATCCGTAAACGACAGCAAGAACAAGCACAAGAATCATTAAAAAAACAAAGAAAAGCGGAAGCTACGTACAAACAAGAAGAAAAAAAGATCGCGAGTTTTTATCGTAAAGAACAAAAGAAAAATAAGCCAATCACGAAAACAAGAGCGGGCGAACGAGAAAAAACACGTAAATGGAATGCTGTTTTGATGAAAGGCTTGGTTATCGTCATTTTATTGTTAGCCATCGTTTTTCTGGCAGTTGCATTTATATAGAAAGAAGGAACAACTAAATGAAAATTGGAATCATCGGAGCAATGGAAGAAGAAGTAAAAATTTTAAGAGAACAACTAGGAGAACCCTTATCATGGGAAAGAGCAGGTGCTCTGTTTATCTCAGGCTCATTAGGCAATCATGAAGTTATTGTTGTACGTTCAGGTATCGGGAAAGTCTTGGCATCGATCACAACAAGCCTATTGATCCAACAATATGGTGTCAACATGGTCATCAATACTGGATCAGCTGGCGGCATCGGTGAAGGTCTACGTGTAGGGGATGTAGTGATCTCTGACAAAGTTGCCTATTTTGATGCAGATGTTACAGGGTTCGGTTACAAGCCAGGACAATTACCTGGCATGCCTCTTTATTATGAAGCAAGCACGTATTTACGTTCAGAAATGAAAAGAGCCGCAGAAGCAACCAACTTGAATGCAAAAGAAGGCTTGATCGTCACAGGAGATACATTTGTTGATTCGCCAGTCAAAGTCCAAGAGATCCTAGGCAATTTCCCTGAAGCACTTGCTTGTGAGATGGAAGGGGCTGCAGTCGGTCAAACGGCGCAACAATTCAATATTCCTTTCTTGATCGTGCGAGCAATGAGTGATACTGCGGACCATTCAGCGACACAAAGCTTTGACGAATTCATCGAAGAAGCAGGGAAACGTTCAGCTGAAATGGTGATTGAATTTGTCAAACATCTTGTATAAGGAGTGAACCGAATGAAAGCATTGATTTCGATTGATTACACCTATGATTTTGTGGCAGACGATGGGAAATTGACGACTGGAAAGAGCGGTCAGGCAATTGAACCAGCTTTAACAAAGTATACAAAAAAGTTTATTGATGAGAAAGAATTTGTCGTATTTGCGATCGATGCACATGATCCCGAAGATGCTTTTCATCCGGAAAACCAATTGTTTCCACCACATAATGTAGTCGGAACGAGTGGCCGGGATCTGTATGGTTCATTGCAAGAGATTTATGCGGAACATCAAACACAAGCCAATGTCTATTGGATCGATAAACGTCATTATTCTGCCTTCAGTGGAACAGATCTTGACATTCGTTTACGAGAACGTGGGATTACAGAGATTTATTTGACAGGTGTTTGTACAGATATCTGTGTCTTGCATACAGCAGTCGACGCCTATAACCTAGGCTATCAATTATTTATTTACGAAGATGCAGTTGCCAGCTTTGATCCAATCGGACATGACTGGGCATTGAAACATTTTCAAACAGCCCTTGGTGCGGAGATCATTAAGGGATAAAAAGAGTGAGTATAGTGGATAAAGGCATTTCTTGAGTACTTTATCCACTATTTCTATTGGTCATCAACTGAAAAAAGGGAAATAGATACATACAAATTGATCAATGGGGTGTACATAAAGTCGTTTATGCGTGAAAGGAAGGAATAGGTATGAGAAAAGGGAAAGCGAATTTAGGGTTTTTAGGTTTGCTGGGAATTTTAGGTTTTTTAGGATATTTACCAAATCTCTCAGGGTTATTTTCGCTCTTTGCATTATTTTCTTTGTTTGGCTTTTTTTGGATAACAAAAAATGGGGAAGGTTTGAAAGAATTTTTTACGAAAGAAAGAGTTTTAACCAGAAGTATCTTACTGAAAATTATAATTTTTTCACTGTTATTAGCATATATTCTAACTATAAAACTGGGAGAGTTACAAGCGTTCGTCACTATATTTATTAGTATGTTTTTTTCTCTGTTAATTGTTTTAAATTCATATCTGAGCAGAGACTAGTAGGAGTAGCATCAGTTGATAGGTAAAGGGAATATAAAATCATACATAGATTCAAATTAAAAATACCAAAAAAATATGCAGTAAGCAGAAAAAGGCTCTTCGACAAGTAGTGTTTTTATTTCTACTATTACGGGGGAGTAGAAATGAATCTGGTGACTGAGCCTGTTAGTAGTATTTGCAAGTTTGGTAGTAGAAATAGATTTATTTGCATTCTTTACTGATCTCTCATTTAGGGAAGAAGTTTCTTTTTGAGGTATTTTAGGATTAACTGCAAAAGGTTTTAGTACTGAAGATGCTATTGCTAGAGCGTAAGACACAAGTGGAAATGGTTGGATTGGATGATAGGTTGGTGAACTAAGCAATGCTTCACAGACTATTTATTACGTAATGTACATAAAATAAAACAATGTAAGTAAGGTGAAATAATGAAAAAACTGGATTCCCGATATATCGTAGGTGTATTTCTCTTATTGTTTGTTTTAAGAGGAATCTTAGAATTTATTTGGAAAGGCAATCATTCATTTACTCTCGATGAAATTTATTTTAGAGTCCCGATTGTTGTTGGTATTGTGATTGGATTGATACCAATTCATAAAGGCTGGGGTACGTTTAAATCTCTTTTTTTCATCTTTTTGAGTGATTATTTACTGAAAAAATCATTTGATCTTTTAGGATTAGAAAAAATAACTTTTACACTAGTACCTTATCTTATTATTTTAGGAGTCCTTTTAATTATTTTTTTTGCTAGATTGATTATAAAAAACAAAAAAGGGGTCTCCCTACACTAAAAGAAGATTAGATAAAAACACTTCTGTTCCCACCGTTTATTCGGTTTTAGGTGGTGGAAGTGAACTAATGTATCACTCCCTTTTTTGGTGTTTATTTATTAATGAGGGATGGAAGAATATAATAAATAAGAAGAATCGGTAATTTTCCATTATTTTCAGATTCAGACTTCTGTTTGTGGTTGATAGGAGAAATGAAAAGATGGTGGCTAATCTCTTGAAAAAAGGGTGATGCCTATGGTTCATAGAGGGGGTAGGCAAGTGTCAAGTTTTGAAGCAATGCAACTGATGATCGCTTTTGCGACGTTAGTTTTGCTGATTATTGACCATAAAGACCAAAAAAAGTAACCATCTAATCCACTTTGGCGAGTAATTAGATGGTTAGAATATCAAACTAATAAAAGCTACCGTCTTTTTAACGGTTCTACAAATGAGCTATGTTAGCGCATAGCTCATTTTGTTAATCATAGTATAGCAAAATAATTTTACCCCCGCAAATATTAAATAGACAAGTGTCGATTTTTTGAAGCAATTCAACTGATGATCGCTTTTGCGACGTTAGTTTTGCTGATTATTAACTATAAGACGTTAATACAATGAAATATAACTTTAAAAATAAGAGTATAAAGCAAACATTTTGGTGTGTCTGCTCTATACTCTTTTGACTTGTTATTTAACTAAGGTTAGCTTTTGGAACACCGTTTATTTGAATTTAAATCAGAAACAAAAATGAATTTGCAAATGAATTTATTTTTTTGCCCCATACGCATAGTTTGTTAGTGAATTATTTACCAAATATGCACACGTTTTTCAGGTGCTAGATACATCGGATCTTCTTCAGTGATCGCAAATGTTTCATAAAACTCTGCTAAGTTTTGCGGTTGGATATTCGCCCGAAGTTTCGCAGGTGCATGAACATCGATTTGTAAAAGTAATTGTTGGTATTCTTTTTTCGCTTTTGTACGCCAGATTGTCGCCCAATTCATGAAGAAATCGGCTGCTGAATAATCGTCTTCGGTCATTGCAGCTTCTAGTGCGCAACTTAATCCGCCAGCATCTGCAATATTTTCAGAAACGGTTAGTTTTCCATTGACTGTGCCATCAGCAAAAGGTACACCGTCAAACTGTTCGATCATGGCTTGCGCTTTTTCTTGGAAATGAGTGAAGTCTTCTTCTGTCCACCAGTTATTCAAGTTACCGAATTCATCAAATTTCGCGCCGTTGTTGTCAAACGCATGGGAAATCTCATGGGCAATGACTGCACCGATTCCGCCGAAGTTTGCCGAGCTAGATTGTTCCAAACTATAAAATGGTGCTTGTAAAATCGCAGCTGGGAAAACGATCACGTTTCGGAATGGATGATAGTACGCATTGACTGTATCAGCACTCATTTCCCATTCATCACGGTCGACGGGCTTGTTCCATTTACTGAAACGATCTTTTAGGGTTAGATGACTAAAGTTCAACGCATTTGAAAGCAAGGTACCACCTTCATTTGCGGGAACTGTTTGGAACGCATCGAACAAGGCAGGGATTTTATCAGGGTAACCGACTTGGATGCCTAATTTGTTCAATTTGACGATTGCTTTTTCGCGGGTTGCATCACTTAACCATTCATTCGTTTCGAGTCGTTTTTGGTAAACATTGATCATTTTCTTGACCATTTGTTCGACATCTTTTTTCGCTGCTTCGCCAAAATACTTGTTTCCGTAGTAATCGCCCAACACATGATCAAACTGTCCAGAAGCAAGGTAGTAAGCTGCTTTCTTTTGGGGCATTGCTTCATCGGTTCCTGATAAAGTCCGAGAGAAGATCCCGCTGACTTGACGGAAATCTTCAGATAGATAACTGCTTAATGAACGCACCGTTTTTACGATCATCCAGCTTTTAAGTAGTCGGAAATGTGGTGTCGTCAAAAGTTCAGCTAAATGTTCAAAGTAGACAGGGTCAGTAATGATCACTTGGTCTGGACGTGTGCCGATCAAGCCAGTAGTCAAGGTAGTTAAGTCAAGAGCATCGGTATATGCCGTAAATTCATTAAAGGCACGTGGGTTGTACATTTGGCTATAATCTGCATTTTCTTCCGCGCTTTTAACATGGGGCGCAATCAATTTATCGAATTGGATCGCTTGTTCGACGATTGCTTCTGCCTGACTTCTTTCTCTGCCTGTCATTTCTAAAAGTTGGACCATCATATCAAAAAAGACGGACAATAATTGAGCACCATTTGGATGTTCTGCTTCATAATAAGTTTTATCTGGTAAAAATAAAGAGGGTGGTGAAGCAAAAAAAGCATTGACCTGCGCATTTTTCATATCTGCATCCACATCTAAGACAACAGGCAACGGTAAGCTGTCCAATGTCCATTCGGGAAATTGCTGATTTAATTCGTCAAAGGAAGTGAGTTGCTCGATCCTTTCGAGGATTGGTTGTAAAGGTGTCGCACCTAATTGATCTCTATATTCATAATCATTTGCTAGTTGATAATAAGCAAGGAAGTGACGCATTTTATCAGATGTAACTTTTGTTGGATCAGCTAACATCTCACCTGTATCTCGCATCATTAGTTGATCAATGCCATCAACTAAATCCTGAAACCCACCAGTTGCTGGCTTATCGGCAGGAATTGTTGCTGTTTTTAACCATTCTTCATTTACTGCTTCAAAAAAATCTTGTTTCAAACGTTCTTGGTTCATTGAATCATCGCTCCTTTTTAGTTCCGTGTGCCCATTATCTAACAAAAAAGCAGAATAAACAAATGGAACGTAAAATCTATTTTCGAGTAATAAAATGTGTAATCGATTTCTTGGATGAGAGAGGTGCAAAAACACTCGACATCTGAATCAAGAAAAATGATCAGATTGAGCAATCAACCATTAGTCGATCTGATTTATTTTTTTAGGACTATCCATTATAATGAGGAAGGAGGTGATCAGTTCTGAAAAAAGCAAGTGGGAAATGGCAAGAAGTCTTGCTCAATGGAAAAACCGAGAGAATCAGTGAGTTTCGTCTGCTAAAAAGGAAACACGAAAATGGACACTATTTAGCAGTGATTTTTGAAAATGAGAGTTATTTGATTGTTGATCCTCAAGGAAAACCAGTCGAATTTATTACAGCGGTAAACGCCTATTCAAAAAGTATTTCAACATCCACTATGTGGCAAGAAGCCAGTATAAATGCAGAAGGAATTGACGATGAGCTGATCGATAAATTTTGGGCAAAGTGGGCGCAACAAGCGCCAACGACTCATTTAGTTGATTATTGGGTAGGCTTGCCAGAGCAACGTTTCTTGACTTATAAAAAGTGGCGAACAACGTCTGGTTATCTTTGTGGCACTTATGCGGCAGCAGTGTTACTTGCCTACTATCAAGATTATTGTATGCCCAATCTGATTCCTTCAGATATTCGCCGAAAAGATTCCCGCGATGCGAAAGAATTGATCCAAAAACTGCGTAAAACGATCCAACCTTTAGGCTTGCCTACCGTACCTATCCAAGTAAGTACAGGAATCTCAGCCTTTTTTAGAACACAACAGCAACCGATTTATGCCAGAAGTACAGTAGTCGGTTCTTGGCAACGAGCAACAAAGCGGATTCGCGAAGGAAAACCTGTGATGATCGGTATTTTAAGATTGCTAGGCAGTACCTACGGCAATCATTGGGTCACTGCTTATGCTTACTATGAATCAGCTTCTGGTGAGCGTTATTATAAAGTCCATGATAATTGGGGAAACACAAATAAAGTGATTCCTGCAAGTTGGGGAAATGGAACAGTCTCACTTCCTTGATTATTTTCAGAAAATACCAGAAATACGGAACAAAATATGTTAAACTATCGAAGAATAGAGAAGTTTGGGAGGATGTCATGAGTAAAAAGTATCAGGACGACACGTTGAAAATCTTTAGTTTGAATGGGAATCGACCGTTAGCAGAAAAAATCGCCAAAGTATTTGGAACAGAGTTAGGGAAAAGTGTAGTCAAACAATTTAGTGATGGAGAAATTTCAATCAACATTGAAGAAAGTATCCGTGGCGACCATGTCTACATCGTTCAATCGACCAATGCACCAGTCAATGATTACTACATGGAATTATTGATCATGATCGATGCGATGAAACGTGCAAGTGCCAAAACGATCAATGTGGTGTTGCCTTATTATGGTTATGCGAGACAAGACCGGACAGCGAAGCCCCATGAACCAATTACAGCAAAATTGATTGCGAACATGCTTGAAGAAGCAGGAGCGACTCGTGTATTGACCTTAGATCTGCATACGGTGCAAGTACAAGGATTCTTTGATATTCCAGTAGATAACTTATTTACAATGCCATTATTTGCCCATTATTACCGTGAACTTGGTCTGGTCGGTGATGACATTGTCGTTGTTTCACCAAAGAACAGTGGTGTCCAACGCGCGCGTAGCTTATCAGAGTATTTGAATAGTACGTTAGCAATCGTTGATCATGCGGACGAAGAAGTCGAAGGAACAGCAGCAAGTTACGTGATCGGAAATGTTCAAGGAAAAACGTGTATACTGGTTGATGATATTTTAAATACTGGATTGACATTCGCTCGAGCAGCCAAAGTCTTGAAAGAATATGGCGCCAAAGATATCTATGTTTGTGCTTCTCATGGCTTGTTGTCAGAGCCTGCAAAAGAGATCTTGGACGAAGCGCCAATCAAAGATATCTGTATCACTGATTCTGTCTATACACCAGAAGACCGTCACCCAGAAAACTTGACGATCGTCACTTGCTCAAACTTGATGGGTGAAGCTGTCAAACGTATCCATGAAAACACGCCAATGAGCCCATTGTTCCGTTTGGAAGAGAAGAGCTTTAGATAAAAAAGTGAAACACCATAAAATGACGGAATTTAGGTCATTTTATGGTGTTTTTTGCTAGGAACTTGGACATATCTACTAAAAAAATCCTCTTTTTGCCTAAGTTTATTTTTGGTAACTGGCTATTTCTATGCTAGAATGTGCCTAGCTCTATTTGAAAGGGATGAATACATTGGGCAATATTTATTTAGATCATGCAGCGACGACGCCGATGCATCCGTTGGTAATCAAAGAAATGATGGATATCATGGAAGGGACATTTGGCAATCCTTCGAGCATTCATGGATTTGGTCGGATGGCTCATGAAAAATTAGAAAATGCTAGACAAATCGTGGCAGATAGTTTGCACGTCCGCCCGCATGAGATTATTTTTAACAGTGGCGGAACGGAAGGTGATAATACTGCGATTCTTGAAACAGCATTCTCACGTCAAAATGAAGGGAAACATCTAATCACTACAGTTATTGAACATCCAGCAGTCTTAAATACGATGAAGTATCTTGAAAAAAAAGGTTTTGAGGTTACATATCTACCAGTTGACCAAAAAGGAAATATCTCGATTGCTGATTTCCGTTCGGCTTTAAGAGAAGACACGATTCTAGTCTCGATCATGTACGGGAACAATGAAATCGGCAATTTATTACCAATCAAAGAAATCGGTGGAATTTTACGAGAACATCCAGCCTATTTTCATACGGATGCTGTTCAAGCTTATGGTAATCAAACGATTCATCCTCAAGAGTTAGGAATCGATCTTTTGAGCATATCTGGTCATAAAATCAATGGACCGAAAGGAATCGGTTTTTTATATAAAAGAGATGGCGTAAATATCCCACCTTTGCTTTTAGGGGGAGAACAAGAAGAAAAACGCCGTGCCGGTACAGAAAACTTAGCGGGGATCTGTGGATTAGCAAAAGCGATAGAAATATTAACGCTGGAAGAAAGAGAAGCACGTAACAAAAAATGCTTGGGCTTCCAACAACTGATTTTAGATAAATTGGCAGAGAATGAGATTGAATATGCGATCAATGGTGATTTGACGAATAAATTACCTCATGTACTGAATTTACGTATTCCAGGGATCGTCAACGATCTATTATTGATGAAATTGGATCTACAAGGCTTTGCGATCTCAATCGGTTCGGCATGTACTGCTGGAAATATCGAACCTTCTCATGTACTAGAAGCCATGTATGGAAAAGGAACACCATTCTTGAAAGAATCCATCCGCATCAGTTTTGGCTATGGGAATACAGAAGAAGAAGTCCAACGATTTGCTGATGGTTTAGTCAAAGCAATCTAAGCGCTAAAAAACCTAGTAAAACGAGTTAGAAACTTTTATAATAAAGAGGAAACTAAACTTACTGAGGTGAAAAAGATGGCATTTGAACAAACAGCGTCCGTACTCGGTTCTCCAGTTAGCTACCGTTTACATCCAGATGCAAAAAGATACACATTACGCGACAATGGCTTTACAGAAACAAATGGCGGGAACTATCAATTGATTCGTCCGCTTGATGCAACACCACAAAGCAAAGAGGGTTTTAAATTAAAAATCACGGTTGCAAAAGACATCAAGACAATGAAGATGTCGATCACGACAGCCAATGGCTTGCGTGCAGTCGATATTTTTAAAGATCCAAAGCAAAAAATGAGTCAAGATAAGTTTTATTTCTTGATGGATAGCATGATCAGTCGTGGACTATTTGAAAAAGTAGAAGGCTAAGTACTCATGTGACACAACAAAGAAAAACAAAAAAGTACCCGAACACTAGGAAAACAAGTGCATGTATCGTCTTCATGTGACGGCGAGCATGCGTAACTGTCCTTCCTAGCGCTTGGGTACTTTTTTATTTATCGGTCAATGATCATTCAACTTTTGACCATTCATCTAAGGTTTTTCCTTGGGCATCTTTTAGTTCTAACCAACTATTTGTTCCGCCATAATACAGTAATAGGCTAGCTTCATTCACACTTTTGACGATGATATCCTCCACAACTTTCCCATCTTTGATCTGCTCTTGGTAGTCAGCCCGCATCTTATCTCCATATTTCGCGGCATAACTACCCGAACCATCTTTATTCAAAGGGGCATCAAGTAATAACGTAGCGCCAGCTTTGATCAACATCTCATTGCGACTGATCCAGTAAAGGGTTGCCTTGCTACCACGAAATTCCACAGTAAAAGGAATCTCGCTGATTTGTTTTGTCCACCGATGACGCGCTTTGGCAGGTTTCTTTTTCGTTGCAGTAAGCGGAGCAAATCCGTAGCCGAAGGTCGTCAACACAGTCGTTACTTTTTTAATATTTGTTGCTAATTTCTTCGTTGCTTCAACTGGGATTTTTTCTTTGAAATCTTTGTCTTTTTCTAATGTTAGACCAGCTTCGGTGGCTTGATTATTCATTAGATACATAAAATAATCTGCTTCAAGATCCCATGGTAAATGGATAGTGATGACTTGGTCAAAGGATTTTGGGCGGATCTTTGTACCAATTGCCAGACACTTTTTATCTAAGTAATAAAGATAAAAGGAATTTTCTATTTCTTTTACTGGCTTTGAACAAATAGAGAGTTGGATTTGTTCTTCCTCTAATTGGATCTGTGTTTCAGAAGCGGTGATCGTGGTGTGAAAACTAACCTTAGTCATAGGTGTATCCTCCCGTTTTTTTCTACAGTGTACCATGTTTTTCAAGCAATAATAAAATAATCATAATTATAAAAAAATATAAGACAAATGAATGGTAAAATACAGAAAGAATACAAAATTTGGAGGCGTTATGCAGAAATACTGGAAAAAGAATATTAATTTATTTTTGATGGGACAATTTTTATCAGGAATCACAAGTATGGTCGTTCAATATGCTATTATTTGGTATTTGACGCAAGAAACAGGTTCTGCAACTATTTTAAGTTTTGCCACATTATTAGGAATGCTGCCGATGGTTCTATTAAGTCCATTTGTTGGGCCGCTGATCGATCGCTGGGATAAGAAAAAATTATTGATTTATACGGATATCATTGTTGCGATATTTGCACTTATTTTATCCATTGTAGGAACAGTGATGTCGACCTTTCCGCTCTGGTTAGTGTTTGTCTCTTTATTTATTCGTTCGGTCGCACAGACATTCCAAATGCCGACGATCCAATCAATTTTACCAACAATGGTTCCAGAAGAAGAATTAACAAGGATCAACGGGCGATTGGGGATGGTGCAATCAGCGAATTATATCGTTGCTCCTGGATTAGGTGCTTTTTTATTTGCTGCGGTACCGATGAATGCTTTGATTCTTTTGGATGTATTAGGCGCCATTCTTGGTGTAGGACTGTTGATTCTTGTGGTAATTCCCAAGATGGACATCCAAGGAGAAGCGGTTCATTTGTTAGCTGATACTAAATTTGGAGTAAAGAAACTATATGAGAAGCGAGGGTTATGGCATATTATGCTCAATGGGGCAGTTTTCATGCTGTTGTTCATGCCTGCCGCAAGCTTATATCCACTGATGACGATGGGTTATTTTAATGGCACAGTTGGGCAAGCGGGATTGATCGAAGTCATTTACGCCGTTGGAATGTTAGTCGGAGGCGCAATCATTGGTTTTTCTGGTCATTTTAAGAATCGAATGCAGCTAGTGATCATCTCCTATATCGTCTTAGGGGTATCCATCACAGCGAGTGGTTTATTGCCAGCAACCTCACAAGGATTTATTTACTTTGTTCTGTTGAATGCCATTGCCGGTTTGGCTACGCCTTACTACAATACATTAGTCATGGCGATGATCCAACAAAGTTTTGAGCCAAGTATTTTAGGAAGAGTGTTGGGTGTGTTCAATTCACTGATGTCTCTGCCTGGTCCAATCGGTTTGATCTTTGCTGGACCACTAGCAGATGCCATTGGTGTGGAGAAACTATTTGTGATTGCTGGTGTCGGTACATTACTTTGCGCAATTGCACTGTACCTGGTTCCTTCAGCCAGAAACTACGATTTAGAATTACAAAGTAAACATAGCTAAGACAAAGCAATAGATTTCTTTTTTTAAGATAGGCATTGATTGCCTATTTTTTTGTTTTCACATACGATATTTATAAAGGAGAGTGAGCTTAGATGAATTATTTTATCAGCGATATGCATTTTTTCCATGAACGGTTGCTCGGTAATAGTGATTTTTCGCCGAGACCATTTAAAAATATTGCCCGCATGCATCATCAATTAATCACTAGTTGGAATGCAGTCGTAAAGGAATCCGACCATGTTTATCATCTAGGAGACCTCGCGATGCACCCTAAGTATGAAAAAGGTAGCGCAGAAATTCTTTCCTTAGTCAAAGAACTGAATGGCACGATCCACTTTATCAAAGGGAATCATGACAGTCGGGCCTTTTTCAACTACTTGGAACAACATGATCCGTGGAAAAAGGAAGGAAAGCAAAAATTTCACTTTTATGATGTAGGTGTCATCATAAAATTCAATCACCAACAATACTATCTGACCCATTATCCATTGTTGCTCGGAGGCAACGATAAAATACGCAATCTTCATGGACATATCCATCACTACAGCGTACCCATCGGCAACGACGTCAATGTAGGAGTAGATGCGCCAGAGCGAGAACTGTTGGCAAAATCATTACCTTTTGGCACTCCCTTATCTGAAAATAATATTGAAGCAATCTATCAGAAAAAACAAGAAGAACTGGAACCGTTGAAGAAAATGTAACCGCAAGTACGAGATCGTAGTAAAAGCGGTCAGTCGATAGATAGTTGAAAAAGCATTCAAATACTACTCGTAAGGAGAGTACTTGAATGCTTTTTATTGTCGGTAGATGAGTTAGCTAAAGAAATGTTACTTTTTCTATATAATACAGTTCACCCATTTTCCTTGATCATTCAGCCCTTTACCCACGGAAGCAGTCCCATCATTCAAACGTTTAAGATCATTCGTGATATTTGTTGAGTAGACGATAAGAACCTCTTCTTTTGTATATTGATTCAACCAGTCAATCGCGTAATCCACAGATTGGTTGACACCGATATGATAGTAATAGTTTTGGTAAATCGTTTTGGCTTCATCAATCATGGTAAAGTCATGGTTCAGTCCATACCCGTTTCTCTGAGAAGCAGGTGTAGTGAAAGAGCCATGGAATCGTAGATAAGTAGCGGAGCGATAGGTGCCATTTTCTAGCTTGATCAATGCATGGAAATTATTAAAGAAATAATACCAAGTCGGACGGTTCTTCGTGTAGGATACATCATAATTCAATGGATTCGGATAGGCTAGATCATAATTTTCATAGACACTTAAATTCTCCGTGTAATCAAATTTTCTTTGAGTAAATGCTGGAGGAGTATGTACTACTTGACTAACTAAATAGCCATATGAAGGATGTGCTTTTTGATCGATTTTTGAATAAGTCGGATTATAGCGTAGGTGATTACTATCCGTCGTGATATCTTTTGAATAAACAATATCAAAGCTACACTGAGTATAGCGATTGATCCAATTCATCACGTAATTTGGGATATCCGCAAGTTCAATACCATTAGGTACAACAGGGATATTTTTATCTGCATATTTTTGCTTCGCTTCATCAGTCAAAGCAAAATTGGTGAACAAATCTAATTGTGCTACGACATTTCCACTGGCATTTCTACCGAGTGTAAGAGATTTGTTGGTGTAGGGACGTTGGTTGTTTTGGTCGATTGCTAAGAAATGATAGTCGTTTTCAAGGTAATAGAGGTTAGAGTTTCTACTGAAAATAAAGTCTTCACCTTCCATTGGGGAACCGGCCCCAGTCCAAGTGATGTTTTTTGTGTAATCAATGTGTTCGGGAAACGAAGGACTAATAAATTCAACTTTATTGGAATATTTTATTTCATCTGGTGACACAACGTTCCATTCAAAAGGATAAGATTCTGCCTCTAAATCAATTCCTTTGAAATTCGGGTCAAATCTATCTGTCACTTCATCAAGCTGACCATCTGGGGTTGCGTTCATATAGCCGGCCCAGACAAGCATAGAACAGTACCAATTTTGTCTGCTAGATGTGCGATCTTTATTAGGAAGAATCATATCAAGTTCATACTCTTTTGCCAATTGATTTTTCATGAATGCAGTAGCAACTTTTTTTTGTAAATAAGTAGCCTCTGATACTCTTAATATACTAGCCTCTGTATAGGAAAAACGTTCATCGTCTATAACACCATAAACGACTCCTCCAGCCTTGTTGGCTAGATCACCATTATATTTAGTCGCTTCAATCGTACGAATATATTTGAAAGTCTCATGTTTTCCATTTATAACGTGAGTTTCTTCAACGATGTCTTCTACAATCATTACATGATGAAGGAAAATGACTCCAAAGCTTGGAACTTCAGCTCTATTTTTTTCAAAAATAATGTCTCCAGGCTGGATCGTATTCAACAAGTCATAAGTACCATATTCAGGCTTTTTTTCAAAAGTAATATTATCTAGAGAGTTTCCAATATTAAAGGACCAAAGTGGTGGGATTTTAGCTAATCGCTCTGCTTCCTCGACTAAATACATATCATTGACTGAACGTGCATATTCTTTCAATTGATTCTCATCTAAATAAGATGCTTGGTTGTAATAATCAGCTGAAAATTCCTCGAAAGTCTGCTCGAAGGAAGCGTATTCATTTTCGAAAAATTCATAATAATCCTCTAAAGACTGATAAGAGTCCGCTTCGGCATGTACCTGCATACTTGAGAATTGAAGTGAAACGATTAATAAAAAAGTTGTGAAAAAAAGTTTGATCTTCATGATATTTCCTCCTTAATTTTATGATAAAATAATAACATACAAACATTTATAAAAACACCTATTTTTTTAATTTTTTATGTTTTTTTATATGGGTTTATGGAAAAACTTTTATCTAATTATATTTGTTTTTAAAAGTTTACGTGAAGAATTTTTATTATTGATTTGTAAATTAATTTATTTATTTTAAAGTTATTTTAAATTTTATTTTAAATAACTTTTTATTGGTTTTTGATTGTTAGATGTATAATTTTTCTATTAATCCAAAAATAACTTCGATTATTTCAAATGAAGCGAAGAAAGGAGTAGCTTATGAATGGATACAAAATCGGCTTGTGTATGTCAATGTCCTTATCTATTCTGTGTATTATTGGTTCGCTGATTGATGGACGTGGACCCATTGGATTGTTGTGAGTTTTTTAACAATTATTACAGGATTTTTTGGAGTCTATGTTACAACTAAAATCACTATGGATAAACATCTAAAATCTTTTTTGTTCGTCGCGAATTATTTATTTGCAACGAATCTTAATGTCAGATATGTGTGTGTTTATAAGGTAGACATATAATTAAAAATAGTAAAAGGAGCGTATAAATGTCTTTTCTAAAAAATAAGTCTTGTACAAAAAAATCAGTAGTTCTATTGATATTGTCAATTTTTCTTGTATTTATTACGTGTATCTTTGCTAGTCCCATCTTGTTTGATTCATTTAAGTATCAACCGCATCTGTTTATAGTTATAATTTCGATTTGTTGGGTCATCAATGGAGGGAGTATCGTATTTGCGCTAGGAATCGCAGACAGATACTTGAAAAGGACGTTGATTACGTTAAATTTTGTGTTTGGCTATGTCTTTTTATCTACGATTTTCCAATTTTCTTTGAATTTTTGAAGCTATTTCTGTTTTTAGTGAGAAATATTGATGTTGATAAGGAGGAGAAAGAAGAATGAAACGTGCATTGAATCTAGTCGTTTTATGTTTGTCAATGCTTGCATGTATCAGTGGTCTATTTTATATACATATTTATTTAAGTGGAGAAATTGAAGGGATTCTTTTTGCATTAGGTTTGAGTTTTCCGGGTTTGATTGGTTTTTATTGTTCGACAAAAATAAAAAAGACGAAGTTGAAATGGTTACTGCTAGGGCTGAATTACCTTTTCGCTACTTATAGTACTGTCTTGATTATCGTAATTTATTGGTTACAAGTCTTCGGGATAGAGTTTTTTACAAGTTAGTACATTTTATTTTATGTATTAATTGAACAATTCAAAAAAATTTAGAAATTTTATCGTATGTTTTAAAAGGAGTGAGTGGAATGTTTGTAAAAAAAAGTATGCCGAATAAATATATTTCGTTCTATCTATTGGCGCTTTGTTTTCTATTAGGAAGTTTAGTTTTTGTTTTCAAATTTTTTTGGTTATTTGGAACAGTCCAATATTCTTGGTGGATCATTAGTGGAATCAGTTTGTTTTACTCAACTAGAATCCCCTCAGCATTCTTAAAAAGAGTGCTCATTGGGATTCATCTTGTTTTGATGTATGGTATTGTACTAGGAACTTTATTAGGTTTTGTCAGCTTTGGTAAGGTGGAGTATTTATTGTTCCCTGTTGCGTACGTATTGATTGTGGGCGCGCTTCATGAGTTAGAGAAAAAGAAAGCATTCTTTATCATGGGCTTGATCATCCCGATGTCTATTTCTACACTCGCATTTATTTATGCTCATTATTTGATTATTTTTCAAAGTCATTCATTCGAAAGTTATTATTTGATTCCTTTGCTTATGTTGATGGTGATCTCTGGCTTGATTGGATTATACGCCGCAACAAAGCTTGAAACTAGCCGGCGAAAATTTTACTTATTGTTTATCAATTATTTGTTTTCTACATATTTCAATGTTGTGCTGTTACTTTTGTTTTTGGTGAATGTAGTAAGAAACTAAATCATGAATAAAACGCCTCTCATAGCAAAGTTTTGGTATCTGAAAAGTACAGAATGGGCCAACTAAAAAACGTCGCTTTTTTAAATTGAATATTTAGGGGTGAAATTTTCAGAAAGATGACGTATAATGTAAAATACTGAAAAGTTGCGACCTTCAACTCGTAGATGTTTCAGAATCTAATTGAAATGATGGTGATACCATGACAGACAACAGCAAAACACGCGTTGTCGTTGGGATGAGTGGCGGTGTTGACTCATCTGTAACAGCACTTTTGTTAAAGGAACAAGGCTATGATGTAATCGGGATCTTTATGAAAAACTGGGATGATACCGATGAAAATGGTGTCTGTACGGCGACGGAAGATTATAAGGATGTAGCGAAAGTGGCTGCCCAAATCGGGATTCCTTATTACTCGGTCAATTTTGAAAAGGAATATTGGGACCGTGTATTTGAATATTTCTTAGCAGAATATCGTGCAGGACGTACCCCGAACCCAGATGTAATGTGTAATAAGGAAATCAAATTTAAAGCATTCTTAGACTATGCAATGGACTTAGGAGCGGAATATGTTGCTACTGGCCATTATGCGCAAGTCACACGTGATGAAAATGGCGTGTCACATATGTTGCGTGGGGTCGATAATAACAAAGACCAAACGTATTTCCTTAGCCAATTGTCACAAGAACAATTAGCAAAAACGATGTTTCCGTTAGGCGGTATGGAAAAATCAGAAGTACGTGCGATTGCGGAACGTGCCGGTTTAGCAACTGCGAAGAAAAAAGACTCAACTGGTATTTGTTTTATTGGCGAAAAGAACTTCAAACAATTTTTAAGTAACTATTTACCAGCTAAAAAAGGCAATATGGTGACCCTTGACGGTGAAGTCAAAGGGGAACACGCTGGTTTGATGTACTACACGATCGGACAACGTCAAGGCTTAGGTATCGGCGGCGGTGGCGATTCACAAGAACCTTGGTTCGTGGTGGGTAAAGATCTTGCGACGAATACATTATATGTTGGACAAGGGTTCCATCATCCTGCATTGTATGCAACCAGTTTGGATGCAAGCGAAATCCATTTTACAACAAATGAACCAATGCCAAAAGAATTCAAATGTACAGCGAAATTCCGTTACCGCCAACAAGATGTACCGGTAACTGTACGCTTATTAGAAAATAATCGGGCAGAAGTCATCTTCGACGAACCCGTACGCGCAATCACACCAGGACAAGCCGTTGTTTTTTATGACGGAATGGAATGTCTAGGGGGCGGATTGATCGATCATGCGTATCAAGAAGCGAAAGTTTTGCAATACGTCTAAGATAATCTAAAAAAGCCACAGGATTTTTTTACGAATCCTGTGGCTTTTTTGCTATTTATTGACGAAAGCATGACCATTGCTTGTTTCTTCCTGTTTATGGATCTCCTTCGTATTATGGCGAACCAGCACAAAGTTTGCAAGTACCAGTAAGGAGGTGGATAAAAAGACACCACGATAACCGAAGATACTTGAAACGCTTGAACCAATCAATGGGCCAACGACATTTCCGGTGGCTTGGAAGGATTGGTTGTAACTAAAGATTCTTCCGGCAGCTTGTGGGGGAGAGTATTTAGTGATCAATGCTTGGACCGCAGGAAGGAGGCAAGCGTCTGAGATCCCGATCAAAAATCGTAGTCCTGCAAGTTGCCATACATTCGTTACGAAAGCCATTGGGATGTAGACGATCAAAGCGAAGCCTAATCCGATGGCTAAGATTCGTTCACTTCCGATCCTATCGCCTAAGCGTCCGAAACGAGGAGCGGCTATCAGGGTGGCTATGCCGGGAATAGAAGCAATGATCCCGCTGATTAACGTGACGTTGCCGTGTCCATGTAACAATTGACGGATATATAAACTAATGATTGGACTGATCGAATTGTTTGATGCTTGGATGATCATTGTCGTAATGAACATACCGATGACGACATGTGGGTATTTCAGGTCACGGAAAATTTGTTTAGCAGAAACCAACTCGCTTTTTTCTACGGGAATAAATTGTTCATGGACAAAAAATAAACTAAGTAAGAAAACGAAGAACAAAATTGTCCCAGTAATAAAGAAGGTAGGGCGATACCCAAAAGCAGAAGCAGAAAGTCCACCGAGTAAAGGACCGAGCAATGTTCCGGTCACAGAGCCAGTCGCCAAAGTGCCAAGTACTTGTCCACTTTTTTCTCTTGGAGTACCAGTGGCGACTAAAGCTGTAGCGTTACTGATATAGCCGGAAAAAATCCCCTGCAACAGACGTAATGCGACTAATTGATACACGCTGGTTACTAGACCCATCAAGGAAATCACTACCGCCATCCCTAGAGAAGCGCGCAACAGCATCAACTTTCGGCCTTTTTGATCGGCAAGTCGTCCCCACCATGGAGAAATCAAGGTAGTAACAAGGAATGTAGAGGAGAAGGTCAAGCCACTCCAAAAGTTCAATTGTGACGTACTGTAATTTCCTAACGTATCTATGTAAAGCGACATAAAAGGCATCACTAGACTAAACCCAATCCCTGCCATAAATGTACCAAACCACAAAACAACTAGGTTTTTCTCCCAAGTTTCTCTTTTTCTGAATACTGCCTCTTTTACTCTTGACACCACAATTAAAGCCTTCTTTCTGAAAATTTTCATCTACAATCATTTATTATAAACTACAACGTGTAGTTTATCAACAACAAGTCTTTTTTCTCTTCGCCTTTCATGGTAAACTTAAAGGGATTGAGTTTATTCCATAAGAGGGGAAATCAAATGAAAAAACGAACGCTGTCACAAGAGAAAATCATCGACTGCTTTCGAGAATTGGCAGAAGAGATGACTGTACAGCAAATCACTTTCCAACATTTAGCTAAGGCATTGAATATCAAATCACCGTCGCTTTATAACCACTTCAAAAATATTCGGGAAGTGAAAACGGCATTGACTGCGAAACTTTTAACGGAGCTGAATGATCAATTACGCCGAGTGTTAGTTGGGAAAAGTAAGGGAGAAGCGATCCAAGCGTACGCGCAAACCTATCAGTCATTTGCATTTGAAAATCAGGCAGTCTATGAACTGCTGATCAGTGTACCGCATACAAACGAAGAGATTTTGTTAGAAGGAATACATGAAACGAACCAAATCATTTTGCAAATATTTGACGCTTTTTCTTTATCGAAAGAAGAAAAAGTTCACCGAAGTCGAGAACTGCGAAGCATGATCCATGGGTACCTTTCGTTACGTTTTTTAGGGTACTTTACCAATGAACCGGATGTTTCTCCAGAAGAAAGTTATGTCTGGATGATCGATGACTTTATCGCGACTTTACCAATTAAATAATATCTCTAATTTAAATTAATTTTCTGAA
This sequence comes from Enterococcus sp. DIV0806c, assembly GCF_051710905.1. Classification (NCBI taxonomy): domain Bacteria; kingdom Bacillati; phylum Bacillota; class Bacilli; order Lactobacillales; family Enterococcaceae; genus Enterococcus; species Enterococcus sp. DIV0806c. The sequence goes on from NZ_JBIOLO010000001.1 coordinate 707,318, forward strand.
CATTCATAAAATGCCCCTTTTAAGCAAAATTTCTTGCAACTTTTTGGGAAAGTGACTAATATGTTTTTAAGATGACCTGAGAAAAGGAGCGCATGTATGTATCAAGTAATTACAATGTTCGGTGACAATGAACCTTGGTGGTTCTTTGAAGATTGGCAAGAAGATATTCAAATGGAGGAAACTTTCTCCTCTTTTGAAGAGGCACAACAGAACTATGAAGAAAAATGGCTAGCCATTAAAAACAATTATGAGTATATCCATGCCAAAAATAATTTTCTTAGCGCTTTTTGGAATGATGGCGATGAGCGCTGGTGTGAAGAATGTGATGATGATTTACAGCAATACAAAGGACTTGCTTTGCTGAAAGATTATCAACCGATCACTTTGGAAAGCAGAAAGGATTTTTATGAAACAACTAATTCTAGCGGAAAAGCCAAGCGTTGCGAAAGACCTAAGCAAGGTGCTTGGTGCTAATCAAAAACACAAAAACTATTACGAAGGACCCAAGGTGATCGTGACTTGGGCCCTTGGTCATTTATTAGGTCTAAAGATGCCAGAAGATCTGAATAAGGAATGGCAAAGCTGGCAGATGGAAACCTTGCCGATGATCCCTAAAAAACTAGGGATCAAACCATTACCAAAAACTGGTCATCAATTGAAAGCCATCAAGCAATTGGCTAGTCGTAAAGATGTTTCAGAAGCAGTGATCGCGACAGATGCCGGACGTGAAGGAGAACTCGTTGCACGTTGGATCTTGGAATATGTTCACTTCAATAAGCCGGTGAAACGTTTGTGGATCTCCTCTCAAACGGACAAAGCGATCAAGACAGGTTTCAGCCAATTGAAACCAGCTAAAAGCTATGATGCGCTTTATGAGTCTGCTTTGGCTAGGGCAAAAGCAGATTGGTTGGTCGGATTGAATGTGACACGTGCGCTGACAGTAAAATATCAAGACAATTTATCAGCGGGTCGGGTACAAACACCAACCTTAGCTTTAGTGCGTAATCAGGAAAAGAAAATCGAATCATTCCGACCACAAACGTATTTTACGATTTCATTGACAGTCGGCAATGAACAAGCAAAAATGGTCCAAAAAAACCAATTTGCTTTGAAATCCCATGAAGAAGCCCAAGCGTTTGTTAAAACCCTTAGTCAGAGTAAGGGAACAGTAGTCAACATTGAAGAAAAAACAAAGACAGAAAAAGCTCCTCTGCCTTATGATCTAACGGAGATCCAACGAGAAGCCAACCAACGTTATGGCTATTCTGCAAAGAAAACGTTGGGTCTTGTCCAAAGTTTATATGAAACGCACAAGATCGTCACGTATCCACGAACAGATAGTAAATATTTGACGAATGATATGAAAAGTACGATGAAAGAAAGACTTCAAGCCATCAGCGATTTTGCACCAGAAGTGAAAACTTATTTGAAAAATGGTGCAGTGGTTCGTCAAACAAGTGTCTTCCAAGATAATAAAGTAACAGATCACCATGCCTTGTTGCCGACGGAAAATCGTCCACGCTATGAAAAATTAAGCAACGAAGAACAAAAAATCTATCAAATGATCGTGACACGTTTCTTAGGCTTGTTTGCAGAACCATATAAAATCAGTCAAACGAAAATCACTGTCGTATTTGGTAACGAACAATTTGTTTTCCGCCAAAATCGGGTGTTGGAAGCTGGCTGGAAAACGTCTGCGGAAAGTCATGTGGATTCGTTTGACTGGAAAAAGGACATGCGCATCCAACCTGATTTTACGATCAAAAAAGAATTGTCAGCACCGCCGAAACCTTTGACGGAAGCAAGTCTTTTAGGCCTAATGGAAAAACACAGTTTAGGCACACCCGCGACTCGTGCGGAGATCATTGAAAAGTTGATCAAATCCGAATTAATGGAACGGACACCGCAAGGCTTACAAGTCTCACCGAAGGGCAAGCAGTTGTTAGAACTGGTCAATCCATCGCTTGTGACACCAGATTTGACTGAAAGTTGGGAAAGAGATCTAGAAGCGATCGCGCTTGGAAAAAAACAAGCCAACGTCTTTTTACAATCCATCGAAAAAGAAACGAAGCGACTTGTTCAAGAAATCAAAACAAGTAAGCAAGAATACCAAGACTTTTCGATTACCCAAAAGAAATGTCCGGATTGTGGCTCGAATCTTCGTGAGAAGAACACAAAAGATGGCAAAATCTATGTGTGTACGAATCAAGATTGTAGCTATCGTCGTCGGAAAGATCCGAAAGTCTCTAACCATCGTTGCCCACAATGTCACCGAAAAATGGAGATCATTGAAGGCAAGAATGGGGCTTACTTCCGTTGTAAATTTGACGGGACGACAGAGAAAATGCTAGGGAAAAAAGAGCAGAAGAAAAAAATGACAAAACATGAAGAACGTCGTTTGATGAAGAAATATTCTCAAGCAGAAGAACCGGAAGAAAGCCCATTAGCAGCAGCCTTAAAAGCTGCGATGAAGGATAATTAAGTTACAAGACTTCATACCTTGGCAGATGATCCACATGAGCGAGTAGTCGTTCAAAATCTGCAAAGGGAAATATGATGGTGCTGGTGTTGCTATTTGGATGAAAGCCGACGGTATCTTTGCGATCGATCGAGGAGTCAATTACTACTTGGATCTCGTTTTCTAAATCGTTGACTAAGGCAAATGGATTGACGGTGCCTGGCGGAACATGCAACAACTGTTTGACTTGTTCTTCTGACACAAACGATAATCGTTTTTCATTCAACTGTTCTGCCAATAATTTCAAGTCGGCTTGTTTTTCATCAGGTAAGACGACAAAATAAATTTGTTTGCCTTTCTTTGATTTGACCAAAAGATTTTTGACTTGTGGACCTGGTAAAGTAAAAGATAGATTTTTGACAGAAGTAATGGCTGGATGATTCACTTCTTGGTAATTGATTGCCAATAGATCAAGCAATTCATAGGCCTCTTGTTTCGTGGCATGACACATAAAAAACAATCCTCCATTCATTTTTTATTTATTTTAGCACAAAAAAGATTGACAAATAAAAATGAATCAGGTAAATTACTCATTAAGTTAAATAAAAGACATCGAAAAGAAGAGTAGCAATTAAGTGTTTGAAGAGAGTCTCTGGTTGGTGAGAAGAGGCAATAACTGATTGTGAAACACATCTTGGAGTCGATTTTCTGAACAGCCAGTAAGAAAATCCGGGAAGCCCGTTATAGCTGCGGTCGTTGTTAGACGACCAGATAAGGTTAGTTTTGCGAGAAACTAATAAAAAAAGGTGGAACCACGTATTTTGCGTCCTTTGGTCTTCGGATCAAAGGACTTTTTTTGTTTTTCATGTGGTTGGAAGGGACAGCTAACAATGTACCCCTTTAAAGAAAAGAGGAGGAAAAGAAAATGAATGATTTATTAGAAGTGATGCCACAGTTGTTAGTAGGGGCGCTGACAACCTTGAAATTATTTGCCTTTACCTTGATTGGTTCTTTGCCATTAGGCATTATTTTAGCCTTAGGGTTGTCGTTACATTTTAAACCGATCCGTTATTTCCTACAAACGTATGTCTGGATCATGCGAGGAACACCGCTATTATTACAATTGATTTTCGTGTTCTACGGCTTGCCAACGATCGGGATCGTGTTTGATCGCTTCGAAGCTGCTTTGATCGCATTCATTTTAAATTATGCTGCCTATTTTGCTGAGATTTTCCGCGGTGGTATCCAGTCGATCCCTAAAGGGCAGTATGAAGCAGCTCAAGTCTTACAGTTGAGTCCTTTCCAAACAGTGACAAGAATCATTATTCCGCAAGTAACAAAAATCGTGTTACCTTCTGTCGGCAATGAAGTCATCAATCTAGTGAAAGATTCTTCGTTGATCTACATCTTAGGTTTAGGTGATGTGATGCGAGCTGGTAAGATCGCGATGGAGAGAGATGCAAGTTTACTTCCATTGCTTGGCGTGGCACTGATCTATCTCGCACTAACAGGAGTGCTGACGATCGTGTTGAAGCAAATTGAAGAAAAATTAAATTATTACCGCTAAGAAACGAGGAGGGAACAGCGATGATTGAATTAAAAAAGATTAGTAAATCATTTGGTGACAAACAAGTGATCAAAGATTTTGATTTAGTAATACCGGAAGGACAAACATTAGCGATCGGCGGACCGTCAGGAGGCGGTAAAACAACGATGTTACGGATTTTAGCCGGTTTAGAAAAAGCTGACAGTGGTGAGTTTTACCTAGATGGCACGAAATTTGACCCTTTTGAATTGAAAACAGAAGAACAAGTGGTAGGCGTCGTGTTTCAAGATTTCCAGCTTTTCCCACACTTGAGTATTTTTGACAATATTACTTTAGCGCCTAAAATGGTGTTGAAACAAAGTAAAGAAGAATACACGAAAAAGGCGGAGGAATTAGCGGACTCATTAGGGATTCGTGATTTATTAGGAAATTATCCTTATCAATTATCTGGAGGACAAAAACAACGTGTGGCCATTGCTCGTGCCTTAGCGATGAACCCACGAGTGTTAGCTTATGATGAACCGACAAGTGCATTAGATCCGGAGTTACGCCAACAAGTAGAGAAGTTGATTCTTTCATTAAAAGAAGAAGGCGTGACCCAAATCATCGTGACCCACGATTTAGTCTTTGCTGAAAACGTTGGGGATCAATTGATCAAAGTTATGCCAAGTAAGTAGGAAAGCGGTGGGGAGAAAATGAAAAAATTCAGCTTTTTGATTTTATCTTTGATTGGTTTTTTCTTTTTAACTGGCTGCACGAATGAGCGGACAGCGACAGAAAGCTGGTCAAGAATCAATCAAGAAAAAAAGATTATCGTAGGGCTAGACGATAGCTTTGTACCAATGGGTTTTCGTGATAAGGATGGCAAACTGACAGGATTTGATATTGAGTTAGCGAAAGCTGTCTTTGATGAATATGGCATTACTGTTGAGTTCCAACCAATTGACTGGTCAATGAAGGAATTCGAATTAAACAACGGAACAATTGATCTGATCTGGAACGGGTATTCAAAAACGCCAGAACGTGAAGAAAAAGTCTTGTTTACAAAACCATATATGAAAAATGATCAAGTGTTGATCACACCAAAAACTTCTGGCATTACAAGCTTTGAACAAATGCAAGACAAAATCTTAGGTGCACAAAACGGTTCTTCTGGTTATGATATGTTTGTCAGACATCCAGAAATACTCAAAGACTATGTGAAAAATCAAGATGCAGTTTTGTACGCCAGCTTTAATGAAGCATTGATCGATTTGAAAAGTGGCCGTACAGATGGTGTGTTGATCGACAAAGTCTATGCCGAGTATTTTTTGAACATACGAGACGAATTAGATAATTTCAATGTGATCAAAGGGGACTTTGATGGAGAAGATTTTGCTGTCGGTGCGCGAAAAAATGACGAAATACTTGTGGAAAAAGTCAATGATGGCATAGCCGAATTGGTTGAAAACGGAAAATTTAAAAAGATCTCAGAGAAGTGGTTTGGTGAAGATGTCACACCAGAATAGGTGACAGGATGACAGGAAGGATCGAATCATAGGGGAAGTCAGAATAGTGGAACAGCATCTGCTGCTCCACTATTTTTGTTTGTTTTTGACTTATTTTTAAAATGACTAGACTTTTGTTTGTAAATGTCAAAAATCTACTTGGTAATGAAAAGGGTTTCGTGTTATTCTAAAGAGGTAAAGATTGAACTAGGAAAGGAAGATGTTCATGGAACACCAAAAATTAACAGCATTTCCTGATGATTTTCTTTGGGGATCTGCTTCAGCTGCCTATCAAGTAGAAGGTGCATGGCAAGAAGGCGGAAAAGGTGAGTCCGTTTGGGATCGCTTTGTTCGTATTCCAGGTAAGACATTTAAAGGAACAAATGGCGACTTAGCTGTTGATCATTATCATCGTTATAAAGAAGATATTGCCTTAATGAAAGAACAAGGTTTGAAAACGTATCGCTTCTCTGTGGCTTGGACACGTATTTTTCCAAATGGCCGCGGCGAGATCAATCAAGAAGGCTTAGCTTTCTATATGGATTTGATCGATGAATTGATCAAACACGACATTGAACCAATGTTGACATTGTATCATTGGGATCTGCCACAAGCGTTGCAAGATGAATACCAAGGGTGGGAATCTCGTCAGATCATCGAAGATTTTACGAACTATGCAAAAACCTTATTCGAAGCATTTCGTGGCAAAGTCCACTATTGGGTGAGTTTGAACGAGCAAAATATTTTCACTTCACTCGGTTATTTATTAGCGGTACATCCTCCAGGAGTGACTGATCCAAAACGAATGTATCAAGTGAACCATATTGCCAACTTAGCTAATGCAGCAGTGATCAATGCATTCCATGAAATGGATATGCCTGGGAAAATCGGACCAAGTTTTGCGTATACGCCAAACTATCCGATCGACAGTGATCCAAAGAACATTTTGGCTGCTGAAAATGCGGAAGATTTGATGGCACATTATTGGATGGATGTTTATATGTGGGGCAAATATCCAATCGCTGCGATGAAATTCTTGGAAGAACAAGGGTGGGCGCCAACGATCGAAGAAGGTGATGAGGAGCTATTAGCCTCTGCGAAACCTGACTTTTTAGGCATCAACTACTACCAAACAGCAACGAACGCCTTTAATCCATTAGATGGTGTCGGCGCTGGTAAGATGAATACTACAGGTAAAAAAGGCTCATCAGAAGAAACCGGCGTGCCTGGCATGTACAAAAAAGTAGAAAACCCATTTGTCGAACGTACAAATTGGGATTGGGAAATCGATCCAGAAGGTTTACGTATTGCTTTGCGACGAATCACGAGTCGCTATCGTATCCCTGTGTTGATCACGGAAAATGGTTTAGGTGAATATGACAAATTGACAGAGGATAAAAAGATCCACGATGACTACCGTATCAACTACTTGGAGAGTCATGTCAAAGCCATCAAAGAAGCTATTTCAGATGGTGCAGAAGTCTTGGGCTATTGCACATGGTCATACACAGATTTGCTGAGCTGGTTAAATGGCTACCAAAAGCGCTATGGCTTCGTTTATGTAGATCAGGATGAAACACAAGAAGGGTCACTTGATCGCTACAAAAAAGATAGCTATTACTGGTACCAACAAGTGATTCGTGAGAATGGCGCAAATATAGGTGAGTAGAGGGTATCTTTTGTCCATTCCCTCAATAAAAAGATGAATAATGGAAGAAGAAGAGAGGACTTTAGTCCTGCTCTTCTTTTTTATCATGAAAGAAAATCAGCAATCGAGCAAACAAAACTTTTGTTCGCTTGCTTTTTTTTGTATAATGGAACTTGATGAAAAGAGGGATAAATCATGGCAAAGAAAAAACGTCCTGCTAAAAAGAAAAGAAAAACAAAAAAACAGAAACAGCAGCAGGAGCAAATGATTGCGATCGGTGTTGGCTTTGCTTTTATACTATTTGCCGTCTTTGGCTTTTTGAAATTAGGCTTTTTAGGCATTTTAGTGGCGAATGGCTTTCGCATAGTCGCTGGAAATACGTATCAGATCCTCTGTGTATTATTAGCAGTTTTAGGATTTTGGATCATGGTCAAAAATAGAGAATTCACGATGGGTAAGAGTCGTCGTTGGCTGGGAGTCGGTCTGTTTTATTTAGGTATCTTACTCTTTTTACATGCCAATCTTTTTGGAAAATTGGACAGCGGAGAACCCAATATCATTGGAACGACTTGGGATCTACTATCGGCAGATATTCGTCAAAGCCAAATCACCACGAATGTCGGTGGCGGTATGTTAGGCGCATTTATTTATAATCTGACATTCTTTTTGATTGCTCAACCGGGAAGTTATTTCGTAGCTGTTTTATTGATTCTTGGCGGAGCAGTATTATTTAGTAATGTTGAGAGTCATCAATTATTGAATGCCTTACAAGTCATGGGAGATAGATTCCAAGAACTGTTAGAAGGCGACCCAGAAAAACAGGCACGTAAACAAGCTGCGAAAGAAGAGCGGCAAAAGCAACGAGCAGAAGCGAAGGAAGCGAAACGTCTTGCTGCGAAAGAAGCAGCCGAAGCTGAAGCTGCGGAAATGGAACAAAAGCGAGCCACTCGTCAAAAGAATCAAGTCCAAAAGGAAACTTCTCCTATTTATGAAGAAAGTGAACCTGAACAATTGAGTTTTGTGCCGATTGACAGTTTCCAAGGAAATGTCCAACCTCCTGTTATGGAACCTCCTAAACAGGATGAAATGACCCAAGCACAAGAGTCGTCCGAAGATGAGTTATTTGAAGATGATGGCACTGCATTAGAATTTGAGATCGAAGCAGAAGAAGAAAATCAAGCATACGAACTACCTTCAATCGATTTATTAGACTCTGCGCAAACCGTGGATCAAAGTGATGAGTACAAGAAAATCGAAAAGAACATTGGCGTGTTAGAACAAACTTTCCAAAGTTTTGGTGTCGATGCGAAAGTCGTCAAAGCGAGTTTAGGACCATCTGTGACGAAGTTTGAGATCCAACCAGCTGTTGGAGTAAAAGTAAGTAAAATCGTTAGTTTAACGGATGATATTGCCTTAGCTTTAGCCGCAAAAGATGTTCGTATGGAAGCACCGATCCCTGGGAAATCATTGATCGGGATCGAAGTGCCGAACAGCAAGATCAGTATGGTTTCGTTTAGAGAGATCATCGAAGCCCAACCGGATCATCCAGACAAGCTATTGGAAGTCCCTCTAGGACGAGATGTTTCGGGTCGTGTCCAAACGGCTGATCTATCGAAAATGCCTCACTTGCTGGTTGCTGGTTCGACTGGTAGTGGGAAGTCTGTAGCCATAAATGGGATCATTACAAGTATTTTGATGCGAGCAAAACCTCATGAAGTCAAACTAATGATGATCGACCCGAAAATGGTTGAGTTGAATATGTATAATGGTATTCCGCATTTATTGACGCCAGTTGTGACCAATCCTAGAAAAGCAGCACAAGCGTTGCAAAAAGTCGTTCAGGAAATGGAAGAACGTTATGAGAAGTTTGCTGCAACTGGTGTGAGAAATATCTCTGGGTACAATGAATTTGTCCAACAAAAAAATCTGGAAAATGGAACCAAACATCCGACCTTACCATTTATCGTCGTCATTGTTGATGAATTGGCGGATCTAATGATGGTTGCAAGCAACGAAGTCGAAGATGCAATCATCCGTTTAGCGCAAATGGCTCGTGCCGCAGGTATCCATATGATCTTAGCGACACAACGCCCAAGTGTGGATGTTATCACCGGGATCATCAAAGCCAATGTGCCTTCACGAATTGCGTTTGCTGTTTCCAGCGGAACAGACTCACGAACGATCATTGATTCTAATGGGGCGGAAAAGCTCTTAGGACGAGGGGACATGCTCTTCTTACCAATGGGTGAGAACAAACCGATCCGTGTTCAAGGCGCCTTCATTTCAGACCATGAAGTGGAACGTGTGGTTAACTTTGTCACCGATCAACAAGAAGCCAATTACGAAGAAAAAATGATGCCAACGGATGAAGTTGAATCAGCTGGTTCAGCTGAACAACCTCAAGATGAACTATTTGAAGAGGCAAAAGCATTAGTTATCGAAATGCAAACCGCTAGTATTTCTCTGTTGCAACGTCGTTTTAGAATCGGCTACAATCGGGCAGCTCGTTTAGTCGATGAATTAGAGGCCCACGGCGTCGTAGGCCCTTCAGAAGGCAGTAAGCCTCGAAAAGTTTTTATTGAGCAAGTGGAAGAGTCAATGGAGCAACCATTATCTGAAAATCAGGAAATATAAAATGAAAGCAAGAAATCTGTTCTTATCGAATGGATTTTTTGCTTTTATTTTGCGTTTAGTCCAAAAAAATATCTTTCATGGAAAAAAACAGGCAGTAACAAAACGATTTTTATAAAATTATTCATGTTAAAAAAATGATAAGCTTAAAGTCACAATAGTTTTTTAGATGAAAGGAGATTCACTGAATGAACGATGAGAAAACCAAAAAGGTTGAACAAGTATCAAATGAAGCTTCCCAAAAAATGACGAACGAACAATTGACAGAAACAATGAATGAAGTGCCCGAAAAACCTGTCAATGCGCTACAGGAAGAACCAATCAGCGAACCGAACGAAGAACCAATCAGCGAACCGAACGAAGAACCAGTGAAAGAACTAGTCGAAGAACCAATCAGCGAGCCGAACGAAGAACCAGTGAAAGAACTAGTCGAAGAACCAATCGAAGAACCGATCAAAGAACCGATCAAAGAACCAATACAATCAACAAGCCAAACACAAAAAACAACGCTTGATGAACCCCAAGTCGGCTTGGCAAATTCTGAGTTTCAAAGGGGCAATCAGGAAGTACCGCAAGAAATCAAAAAATGGAACTGGGGAGCATTCTCTCTAAATATCATTTGGGGAATCGGGAACAAAACGTATCTTCCATTACTGTGTTTGATTCCACTATTTAATCTTGTTTGGGTGTTTATTTGCGGATTCAAAGGCAATGAGTGGGCATGGAGAGATGGAAACTATACGGATGTAGAAACATTCAAACAAGTCCAAAAAACTTGGAGTCGAGCTGGCATAGCGATGTTTATTATTCAAATTGTGATCATCCTTTTATATCTTGTTTTCGTCGTATTCATTCTTTCTAGCTTATGGTATATTCGTGATTCTTTTATCCGGGATTCTTATAACTATGATCCTTACATTTATGATGGTTATTACTACTAGAAAGGAGAAAACAATATGCATCAAAAAATGATCAAAACTATTTTTATATTGAATATCGTTCAAACAGTGATTTATCTTTTTGGTTTCTTTAACCGAGTAGCAGAGCAGTCAGGTCTGGTTCCTCTCGTCTATGTGACACGTCTATGGGGGAATTTTTATGGAATTATTTTTTGGTCGATCCTAAGTATGATTTGCGTGATCGGCTTCACTTTAACCTTATATTTATTGCTTTCAAAAGCAGTAGATTCTAAAAAAACAGTCGGGTTGATCATTTCTGCTATTGGTTATGGTTCCCCACTGCTATTCAGTTTTTTCTTGATCATTCCAGCAACCTTGTTGATTTTAGGGCTTATCTTTATTAAATGGATGATTTTAGATCCAGAAAAATCAGTAGAAGAATACGATGAGTTGCATGATACTCATGCATGACCTAAATAAGATTTAGTACAAGTTTTTAACGATTATTTAGTTTCTTTTGTGAACTATTGCATTAATATAGGGAATCAGTTATAGTATGTAGCGATACTTTGAAAAAAAGAGGGAATAATCGTGGAAAAACAATCCATTTATGGCTTAACAAATAAAGAATTGACTGCTTGGTTTTTAGAACATGGTGAAAAGAAATTCCGTGCATCACAAGTATGGGAATGGCTCTATCAAAAGCGCGTCACAAGCTTTGAAGAAATGACAAATCTTTCAAAAAGTTTAATTGAAAAACTATCAGAAAACTTTGAGATCAATCCATTGAAACAAGTGATCGTGCAAGAGGCAAGTGATGGGACAGTCAAATACTTGTTTGAGTTGCCAGATAAAAATATGATCGAAACGGTGTTGATGAGACAAGAATATGGCTTATCTGTGTGTGTAACTACACAAGTCGGATGTAACATTGGCTGTACTTTTTGTGCCAGTGGTTTATTAACGAAAAACCGAGACTTAACAGCCGGTGAGATCGTAGCGCAGATCATGATGGTCCAACATTACTTTGATGAACGTCAACTGGGGGAACGAGTATCCCATGTCGTGGTGATGGGGATCGGTGAACCGTTCGACAATTACGACAATGTGATGGATTTCTTGCATATCATCAATGATGCCAAAGGTTTAGCAATCGGTGCTCGTCACATCACGGTGTCAACCAGTGGGTTGGCAAACAAAATCAAAGAATTCGCTGAAAATGGATTACAAGTCAACTTAGCGATATCATTACATGCACCAAATAATGAAGTCCGTACGTCTATGATGCGTATCAATCGCCGTTTCCCAATTGAAAAATTGATGGAAGCAGTGGATGAGTACTTGGAGAAAACCAATCGCCGGATCACGTTTGAATACATCATGCTGAATCAAGTAAATGATCGTCCAGAACACGCGCAACAACTGGCTGATCTGTTGAAAGACAAGAAAAAATTAACTTATGTCAATTTGATTCCTTACAACCCAGTAAGTGAACATGATCAATATTCAAGAAGTCCAAAAGCGGATGTATTGAAATTTTATGATGTGTTGAAAAAGAACGGCATCAATTGTGTGATTCGCAAAGAGCATGGGACAGATATTGATGCAGCTTGTGGGCAATTGCGTAGCAAACAAATGAAAAAAGAAAAAACTGTAGCAAAATAAATATTCTTAAAGTTAAGTTTTCTTTCCTTCTCTTTTTCTCGTTTGGCTGATAGAATAGGCTGAAATTGGAATGGAGGGGAATAGGATGATCATCAGTGAATTTGATCGTAGAAATATCGGATTGAAGGATCAGTTAGCTGACCTTTTGCGTTTGACTTGGCCGAAGGATTACGGTGAACAACCAATGAAAGAAGTCGAGCAACTACTAGCGACGGATCGAATCGCCGTCTCAGCGGTTGAACAAGATCGTTTGGTTGGTTTTATCGGTGCGATTCCGCAGTATGGAATGACTGGTTGGGAAATTCACCCTCTAGTAGTAGAAACTTCTTATCGAAAGCAGTATATCGGTAGCCGCTTAGTTGATTATGTTGAGAAAGAAATCGCCTCTAAAGGTGGTGTGATGGTTTATTTAGGAACAGATGATACGGATGGAGACACAAGTCTTAGTCATACGGATCTTTTTGATCATCCGTTAGATAAACTGAAATCAATCGAAACCTTCAACAAGCATCCTTATACATTTTATGAAAAAATGGGCTATCAAGTCGTTGGAGCGATTCCTGATGCAAATGGGATCAATCAACCAGATATCATCCTGGCAAAACGACTTGGAGAAATAAACCAATGAATGAAGCACCAAAATGATTTTTTTTAAATCGAATAAAACATGCGAGCCTCCCCTAGTGTGGAGGCTCTTTTTTGTGGCAAAAACCGAACATTCATATCGAACGTTCCTATAACGACCATTTTTTTATGATTATTTTATTCGAAAGAGGATTAGATAAAAATCCTTGATTTATCTCATTTTTTCAGAAAAAAATAATAAAACGTTCATGGAAAAGTCATTATTTTTTAGAAAAAGCGAAAAAAACTGTTGCAATTTTAATAATTATTCATTAAACTCATAAACAACTCAGAAAATACTAATTATTCTGAAAATTTCGATAAAGGGGTACGGAAGATGAAAAAGAATTTAACTTTTGGTGTTGTGGCCTTATGTGGGCTTGTACTTGCTGGTTGTTATGGTGGCAGCAGTGCAGATACAAGTGGTAGTGGTTCTTCAAGCAGTGGATCAGCAGATGGAGGAGGCGTCTTCAACTTAGTAGTACCTCAAGAAATGCCGTCGGCCGACTTATCGGTTGCAACAGATACAATCAGTTTTACTGCACTAAATAATGTGTATGAAGGAATCTATCGTTTAGATGAAGATAGTAAACCTCAACCAGCCGGTGCGAGTGAATTGGCTGAAGTTAGTGAAGATGGATTGACTTATAAAGTCAAATTGCGTGAAGACGCAAAATGGTCAAATGGGGAGCCTGTCACAGCAGCTGATTATGTTTACGGTTGGCAACGTACGGTAGATCCAGCGACGGCATCAGAATATGCGTATCTTTTTGCACCAGTTGAAAATGCTGAAGCAATCACAGCAGGCGACAAAGACAAATCAGAATTAGGCATCAAAGCAGTTGGTGATTATGAATTGGAAATCAAATTAGCCAAACAAACACCATACTTCCAATACTTACTTGCTTTCCCTTCATTCTTCCCACAAAGTCAAGCAGTGGTTGAAGAACATGGAGATGCGTACGCATCATCAAGTGACAACGCAGTATACAATGGACCATTTACTTTAGCTGATTTTGATGGACCAGGTACTGATACTGAATGGACGTACAAGAAAAACGAAGAGTACTGGGATAAAGATGCAGTTAAATTATCAGAAATCAAAGTCAGTGTCGTAAAAGAATCTTCTACTGCATTGAATCTATTCAAAGATGGACAAGCAGATGATGTCATCTTATCAGGCGAGTTAGCACAACAAAATGCGAATGATCCAGCTTATACGTCAGTCAAAGAAGCACGTACAAGTTATATCGAGTTCAATCAAAGAGAAGATGATTCACCATTCAAAAATGTGAACTTAAGAAAAGCCATTTCTTATTCAATCAATCGTGAAGCATTAGTGAAACAAGTTATGGGTGATGGTTCAGTTGTTTCAACAGGTTTGATTCCTGCAGACATGACTAAGAACCCTGAAACAAATGAAGATTTCGCAGCAGAAGCCGGCGAATTAGTATCATATGATCAAGACAAAGCAAAAGAATATTGGGAAAAAGCGAAGAGTGAATTAGGAATCGACTCATTAGAATTTGAATTGATGGCATCAGATGATGACTCAACGAAAAAAGTGATCGAATATATCCAAAACTCTATCCAAGAAAACCTTGACGGTGTGAAAGTAAAACCTACACCAGTACCATTCTCAGTTCGTTTGGATCGTTCATCATCTGGTGATTTTGATACAGTATTAGGTGGTTGGGGCGCAGACTATGCTGACCCAAGTAGCTTTACTGACTTATTTGTAACAGGCAATTCATACAACCGTGGTCAATGGTCAAATGCAGACTATGACAAAGCCGTTGAAGCATCTGCTTCTAAAGATGCAGGTGACGAACAAGCGCGTTGGGCTGACTTACAAGAAGCGAATAAAATCATCGCTGAAGATATGGGTGTCGCACCAGTTTATCAAAAAGCTGAAGGTCATTTAGTTAATCCAAAAGTCAAAGGTATCGTTCATCATGCTGCTGGCGCATCATGGGATTACAAATGGACATATATTGAAGAATAATCTGTCCTAAAAAGAAAAAAGAGCGTCTGGGATGTTTGACAAATCCCAGACCTCTCAATTTTCTGATCCTAGTTATTCTTTTGGCCGTTCATTTAGACAAGTGAGATGAGCGCAAAGACAATCGAAAACACAAGCAAAATTCCAGCGATGATCAGCCAAAAGGTATACATACCGTAGCTGACCGAAGATAGGGAAGTAAATTCTGGTTTTTCCTTCCGGTTTCTTGTTCGTGCTAAGTGAAACGAACGTTGAAAGTGATCAAAGAAACCTGAGGAGAACACCCATAAAAATCCGCCGATAATCAAAAACGGCAACGCACATAAAAATAAATCATTGGATAATTGAAGAAGGGTCAACTGATCAGTCAAAACATTTTTAAGTAACACGAGGACGATCACTAAACCGGCAAACAAATAAGGACGATATTTTTTTTTCATTATTTTGCTCCTTTATCATTGGTTCATTAAATAATGTAGCGAAACATTGATCAGAAGTCAAAAGCTAGGGGGAAACATTCGTGAATAGTTATATAAAATATGTATTAAAACGCGTCTTCTTTATGGTGATCACACTATGGTTGATTGCAACCATCACATTCTTTTTGATGCAATTATTGCCTGGTACACCTTACACAAACCAGGAACGTTTAAGTCCTGAAACAATTGAGATGTTGAACAAACAAGTTGGTTTGGATAAACCAGTCATCGTTCAATATGGGATCTATCTTTCTAATTTGATCCAAGGAGATTTTGGTATCTCTTTCCAATTCAAAAACCAACCAGTTGCTAACTTATTAGCAGGACGAGTAGGACCTTCATTACAGCTTGGTCTACAAGCAATCATTTTCGGAACTTTCTTTGGAACGATCCTAGGAACAATCTCAGCAATGAAACAAAATACATGGGTCGATACGTCTTCTACATTAGTCGCGATCTTAGGACGTTCTATCCCTAACTTTGTTTTTGCTGTATTGTTACAATACATTTTTGCCATCCAATTTCGTGTATTGCCGATCGCAAAATGGGATGGGTTCATGTATACGATCTTACCAACGATTGCACTAGCCATGTCGCCATTAGCCGACTCTGCCAGATTCATCCGAACAGAAATGGTCGAAGTCTTGCATAGTGATTATGTCGAATTGGCTCGAGCAAAAGGCTTGAGTCGTTGGGAAATTGCCTTTAAACATGGTCTACGTAATAGTTTGATCCCGTTGATGACCTTGTTAGGCCCATTAGCAGTGGCTTTGATGACCGGTTCATTAGTTGTTGAAAATATCTTTGCTATTCCGGGGATCGGTGAGCAATTCGTTAAGTCGATCACAACAAATGACTATCCAACGATCATGGCTGTTACGATCTTGTATTCATTTATGTTAATCTTAGTTATTTTAGTCGTGGATCTATTGTACGGACTAGTTGATCCGAGAATCCGAGTTTCTGAAGGGAGTCGAAGCTAGATGGAACTGATACCAAAACGCTACGAAACAATTGCAGAAATTCCTGCAGATGAATTTTTACCGTTACAAAAAAACACAGAAGAAGAACGTGAAAAAATCGAAGCTCCTTCACTGAATTTTATCCAGGATTCTTGGCGTCGATTGAAGAAAAACAAAGCGGCAGTTATTTCCATGGGATTATTGATTGTGATCATCTTTATCTCGATCATCACGATTTTCGTTTCACCCCATGATCCAACCGCTCAAAATGTCGATTACATCAACTTACCACCACGTATTCCTGGTATCAATATCGACGGACTAAACGGAAAAGCAATGGTTGCTGGTGAGTTAGTCGATAAATATGCGCAAGCCAATGTTCCTGCAGATGTGAACTACTTTTTAGGAACAGATGGTCTAGGTCGTGATGTGTTAAGTCGTTTGTTCATGGGAACACGTATCTCTCTACTGATTGCCTTCATCGCTGCGTTACTAGATGTAACGATCGGTGTTGCCTATGGTTTGATCTCTGGTTTATTAGGTGGTCGTGTGGACAATGCGATGCAACGTTTCTTAGAGGTCTTATCTGGTATTCCTAACTTAGTCGTGATGATTTTGATGTTGGTCGTCTTTGAACCAGGGATCTTCTCGATCGTGGCAGCGATGGCGATCACGAACTGGATTCCGATGGCTCGGATCGTCAGGGCGCAAACATTGAAATTAAAAGACCAAGAGTATGTGTTAGCAGGAATGACATTAGGTGAATCCAAATGGAAGATCGCCTTCAAGCATATCTTGCCAAACATTTCGAGTGTGATCATCATCCAAATGATGTTCAGTATCCCATCAGCGATTTTCTTCGAAGCTTTCTTAAGTTTCATCGGCCTAGGCTTGACACCACCTTCTGCTTCATTGGGAACGATGTTGAGTGATGGATACAAAACATTCTTATACTTGCCGTACCTATTATGGATTCCGGCAGCAACTTTATCGGTGATCATGATTGGTTTCAACTTATTAGCAGATGGCTTACGTGATGCCTTTGATCCTAAAATGAAAGAGTGAGTACGATGACGAAAATTCTTGAAGTAAAGAACTTACAAATCTCCTTTGATACCTATGCTGGAAAAGTCCAAGCAATCCGAGGCGTCGATTTTCATTTGAACAAAGGTGAAACATTGGCAATCGTTGGCGAATCCGGTAGTGGAAAATCTGTAACGACTAGAAGTATCATGCGTTTACTGTCAAGTAACGCATCGATTGATTCTGGTGAGATCTTATTCAAAGGACAAAACATTGTTGATAAAACAGAAAAAGAAATGCAAAAGATTCGTGGGAAAGAAATTGCGATGATCTTCCAAGATCCGATGACTTCATTAGATCCAACGATGACGATTGGTAAACAAGTAGCAGAATCTTTACGTAAGCATAATAAAGTATCGAAAAAAGAGGGGCAAAAAGCCGCTTTAGAATTATTGAATCTTGTAGGGATCCCGGAGGCTGAGAAACGCATCCATAGCTATCCTCATCAATTTTCAGGGGGACAACGGCAACGGATCGTGATCGCGATCGCGTTGATATGTTACCCAGAAATCTTGATTGCAGATGAACCAACGACAGCCTTAGATGTGACGATCCAAGCACAGATTTTAGAGTTGTTGAAAAAAATCCAATCAAAAATCGACACGTCGATCATTTTTATCACCCATGATCTTGGTGTCGTAGCGAATGTTGCTGATCGAGTAGCAGTGATGTACGGTGGAAAAATCATTGAAGTGGGGACATCTGAAGAGATTTTTTACAATCCACAGCATCCGTATACATGGGGCTTACTTGGCTCTATGCCTACATTGGAAAGTGGCAATGACCGCTTATATGCAATCCCAGGTTCTCCACCGGATTTATTGAATCCGCCAAAAGGAGATGCCTTCTATCCACGAAATGAATTTGCATTGAAAATCGATGCGGAACAAGCACCACCGTTTTTCGAACTATCACCAACACACCAAGCAGCTACTTGGCTATTAGCCCCACAAGCGCCAAAAGTGACACCGCCAGAAGAGATTCAACGGCGCTGGGCGATTTTTCAAGAAAAGCAAAAAGCACATGGCCAAGGGGGATTGAACAATGAACAAAAAACTGCTCGAGGTTAAAGGCTTAAAACAGTATTTTAATGTAGGAAAGAAAAATGAAGTCCATGCGGTGAATGATATCAGTTTTCACATCTATGAAGGAGAAACATTCGGCTTAGTTGGCGAATCTGGTAGTGGAAAGTCAACCACAGGTCGGACGATCATCCGTTTGAATGAACCAACGGGTGGCGAGATTTTATTTGATGGACAAGATGTGACGAAATTAAAAGGCAAACAAGCCATGACAAAGTTTCGTCATGAAGTCCAAATGATTTTCCAAGATCCATATGCTTCATTAAATCCAAGAATGAAAGTACGAGATATCATTGCAGAAGGAATCGATGTCAATGGACTAGCTAAATCACCCGAAGAACGTGCAGAAAAAGTCAACGAGTTACTAAAAACAGTTGGCTTAAATCCCAGCCATGGCACACGCTATCCTCATGAATTTTCAGGGGGACAACGCCAACGGATCGGGATTGCACGAGCATTAGCAGTCAATCCGAAGTTTATCATTTGTGATGAACCAATCTCTGCTTTAGACGTATCGATCCAAGCCCAAGTGGTCAATCTTTTACAAGATTTACAAAAAGAGCAAGGATTGACTTACTTGTTTATCGCGCACGATCTATCCATGGTGAAACATATCAGTGACCGTATTGGTGTGATGCACAATGGCTTGTTGCTTGAGATGGGAACCAGTGAAGAAATCTATAATCATGGAGTGCATCCTTATACGGAAAGCTTACTATCAGCGATCCCATTGCCTGACCCTGATCATGAACGCCAACGTCGCCGGATCAAGTATCAACCTGAACCAGACGATGGACAAATCCGTACGTTACGCGAAATTTCTCCTGAACATTTTGTATATGCAACAGAACAAGAAGTTGCTTATTATGCGAAAAAATTAAAACGGCAGAAAGAAGCCTTGCTAGTCGCAAACTAGGGGGAGAAGCCGATGCTAAAAGCCTTTAAATTTCGAATCTATCCCACTGATTCACAAAAACAGTGGTTGATCCAAACATTTGGTTGTGTGCGTTTCACTTACAATCATTTATTAAAAGCCAGACAGGCGTATTATTTAGAAACACAAGAGATCGATTATACGCTGACACCAGCTTCTTTAAAAAAGCAATATCCGTTTTTAAAGGAAGTCGATAGTTTAGCCTTAGCGAATGCCCAATTAAACTTGGATCGTGCATTTCGTAATTATTTTAAAGGACGCGCAAGCTTCCCCAAACTAAAAAATAAAAAAAGTATTTGGCAGTCGTATACGACGAATAATCAAAAAGGAACAATCTATTTAGAAGAAACATACCTCAAATTGCCAAAGCTAAAAGAGAAAATTCGCATCCATGCACATCGTCCGATTGAAGGAACGATTCGTTCAGCAACGATCTCATCTCGATACAACGAGATCTTTTATGTCTCCTTGCTCTGTGAAGTTCCCCAAAAGACGATGAAAGCGTCAAATAAATGGATCGGGATAGCCTATGATCCAGATCGTCTAGTGGAGATGTCCACACCGCTTGACATCACGATCCCTAAATTCAAACAAGTGGATCAACAGCTCCTGCGGGCAAAGAGAAAGCTTGTGATCAAAGGACGATCAGCACAGCATCGACGAACACACGTTGAAAGAGTAAAAAATTATCAAAAGCAAAAAAGGAAAATCAAAGACCTTTATTTAAAACAAAAATTTCAACGAGAAGACTATTTGGAACAAATTTCAGGAACGGTGATCCGTCATTATGATTATTTGTTTGTCGAATCGATTTCAGCAGATTGTCCGGAAGGTGATTTTTCTATCCAAGACTGGCACAAGCTATTAGCAAAGCTCCAATATAAATCGCAATGGTATAGCAAAAAGTTAGTATTGATCGATATGAAAGAACAAACAAATCCTTCCACAAACAAAAAGAGTCTGGAATTAGTTGAAATCGGGAAGCAAGTCCTTTTTGAATAAAAAAACTGGTAGGGGCGCCAGGGTTCGCCTTGCTAATAAAAAACATCTATTGTTTTTGTTTCTAGGAATTTCTTTCAGAGAAGCTCACTAATTATGACAAACCAAAAAAGAGGAGAAGAGCATTCATGCCCTTCACCTCTTTTTATTCTGTATGTCCAGGTTTTAATTGATAGATCTTTGAGGGACGTCCGATACCGACAGGGCGTTCACCGATTTCATCGAAGTATTGTAACATGGCTTTTTTGAAATTGGAATGATCGATCATTTTAAAATCGATCCCTAAGAATTTAGCGAATACTTTGCGTGCTTCAGTGATCGTGAAGTCTTTTCCTAGAACTTGAAGCACTTGCGGTTCATGTTCCATTTTATTGACGACACGGTTGAAGGCTTTGACAATGATCTCGCTATGGTCAAAGGCTAATGTGTCTTTGCCAGAAGACTCGCTCGTCGTCAAGTCCAGAGTGATTGCTACATCCCCACTCGATAGATGCAGTTTGTTTGCATTGCGTTCAAGTGAAAACCACTGCACTTCTTTGGCATCATCTCCAGCGATCAAAGGTTCTTCACCGATAAAGGCGAGATAGCTGACTGTCACGACCCAGCCACGAGGATCACGATTCGGTGTACTGAAGGTATGCAGTTGTTCAATGTTTTCTTCGGATATGATGACGCCTGTTTCTTCTTTTGTTTCTCGCAAGACGCTGGCACCTGTGGATTCGTTTTTTTGGACGAATCCTCCGGGAAGTGCCCAAGAATTTCGGTAAGGATGGCTTTTACGTTGGATAAGTAAAACTTTTAATTGATCTTCTTCTTTGTTGTAGCAGAGTAAAACGATATCGACTGTCAAGGAAGGTTTTTCATATTCAGGACGTTCTTGGTCTTGGTACCAAGATAAGAAATCAGTTTCAGAGGCCTTTTGTTCATAATATGTTTTTTCTTCTTCTTTTGAATGAAAATGTTCCACTTTCTCACCTCCTGTGATGTTAAGGTACTTTTTACTTTATTGTAGCAGAATCTCCCTGAAAACCAAAGATTTCTAGACAAATAAATCGAACTCAGAGTTGAAAAAGGAACGGTAAGAGTAGATTAAATAGGAAGAAAAGCAAATAAAAAGGGAGAAGCTTCTGTTTTTCTTCTCGAATCGCGAAAAAGCCACAGAGGACGATATACCCTGCTAGGATCACTCGAAGGATCAAAGTGAGCAAAAGAAACGTATTTAATTGTCCATGCAAATTGAAATAACCATACAGATGTAAATAGTAAAAACTAAATAATAAATGGATGAGAGAAAGTAAAGCAATGCTGATAATCATTCGTTTGTGTTTTTTTGTCATTAGTCTCAAAACCTTTTCTTATATGATATTGCTTATTATAGCATGTTTGTAAAGTAAAAATGAGAGAGTAGATGATCCTGAAGAAAAAGGAGTGAGAGTGTGGGTAGAGAATGAAGTGGATCATCACGATAACGTAGGTTCTTTATAAATGTTTTCTTGAAGGGAAAGGACATCTTTACATTTCGGGAGTTATCAAAAAAAGCTAACAGCGTATTCATTTTATGGTATACTAGCAAGGAAACGAATTCGCACCATGCGATAAAGGAGGAAGTACCCCATGGCAGAAAAGGAAACTTTTTATATCACTACGCCCATCTATTATCCAAGTGGCAAACTGCACATTGGCAATTCTTATACAACGATTGCATGTGATGCTGTTGCACGTTATAAACGTTTGATGGGCTTTGATGTGTTTTATCTAACTGGGGTAGATGAACACGGACAGAAAATCGAGAAAAAAGCAGAAGAATTAGGCGTAGAGCCACAGGAATATGTAGACAAAATGGCTGCAGATGTCAAAAAACTGTGGAAAACATTAGATATCAGCTACGATAAATTCATTCGCACAACTGATGATTATCATAAAGCAGCAGTTCAAAAAATCTTTGATCGTTTGCTTGAACAAGGCGATATTTACTTAGGTGAATATGAAGGTTGGTATTCTGTCTCAGATGAGGAATTCTTTACAGAAACTCAACTTGCAGAAGTATACAAAGATGAAGACGGCAAAGTGATCGGTGGGAAAGCGCCAAGTGGTCATGAAGTCGAGCTAGTCAAGGAAGAGTCTTATTTCTTCCGTATGAGTAAGTATGCAGATCGCTTGTTGGAATACTACGAAGAACACCCAGAGTTTATCCAACCTGAATCACGTAAAAATGAGATGATCAATAACTTCATCAAACCTGGTTTAGAAGATCTAGCAGTTTCACGGACGACGTTCAGCTGGGGAATCAATGTCAAAAATGATCCGAAACATGTAGTGTATGTCTGGATCGATGCGTTGTCGAACTACATCACCGCACTAGGTTACGGTTCAGAGGACGATCAATTATTCCAGAAATATTGGCCTGCAGATGTCCATATGGTTGGAAAAGAAATCGTTCGGTTCCATACGATCTATTGGCCGATCATGTTGATGGCATTAGATATCCCATTGCCGAAGAAAGTCTTTGGACATGGCTGGTTATTGATGAAAGACGGCAAGATGTCTAAATCGAAAGGTAATGTCGTTTATCCAGAAATGCTTGTTGAACGCTATGGCTTAGATGCTTTGCGTTATTACTTATTGCGTGCAGTACCATTTGGTTCAGATGGCGTATTTACACCAGAAGACTTTGTGTCACGTGTGAACTACGATTTGGCGAACGACTTAGGGAATCTCTTGAATCGAACGATTGCAATGATCAATAAATATTGTGATGGCATGGTTCCTGACTATGCGTCATTAGTGACACCGTTTGACAGTGAGCTATCAACAACTGCTGCGAATGTGGTAGGTCGTTATCATGATGCAATGGAAAAAATGGAATTCAACACTGCATTAGCTGAAATCTGGGTATTGATTTCTCGTGCCAACAAATATATCGATGAAACAGAACCTTGGGTCTTAGCAAAAGACGAAGAGAAGAAAAAAGAGTTAGAGAGCGTGATGATCCACTTAGCTGAATCGCTACGTATCACTGCGATCCTCTTGCAACCGATCATGACAGAAACACCAACTAAAATCTTCAATCAATTAGGGTTGGATGCCGAGACGATGAACCTTGAAGGATTACACTTCGGTGAATTCCCATCTGGGACAAAAGTCGTTGCAAAAGGTACACCGATTTTCCCACGCCTAGAGCTGGAAGAAGAAATTGCGTATATCCAAGCAAAAATGTCAGAAGGTACTCAAACAAATGAGGACTCTGTCAAATGGGACCCAGAAGAAACAGAGCTTGTTTCGACCAAAGAAAAACAAATCAAGTTCGATGTATTTGAAAAAGTCGAATTAAAAGTAGCAGAAGTCATCAATTGCCAAAAAGTCGAAGGGGCAGATAAATTATTGCAATTCCGTCTAGATGCAGGAGATGACCAAGACCGTCAAATCTTGTCTGGTATTGCCGAATTTTATCCTGATCCAAGTGAATTGATCGGCAAAAAATTAGTGATCGTTGCTAACTTGAAACCACGCAAAATGCGCGGGCTGATCAGTCAAGGAATGATCCTTTCAGCAGAAGCAGCTGATGGTTCACTACAAGTGATCGAAGCACCAAAAGGTATGCCAAACGGTTCTGAAGTTGGCTAATCAATGACTGTAAGAACTATTCTAAGCAAATAAGCTTAGAATAGTTCTTTTTTGATAGGCTTACTTTTCGTGGATCTATAAAAATAAAACTAACGAGGTTGTGCGAACACCGTTTATTTGTTTTTAGGGGGTACGAAAGGACGAATCTCCTCGGCTTTTTTATAACTTTGATTGAGTGACAAATTTTTTGGAACTGCAGTATTAAACCATTCATTCATGTTACAATAAGAAAGAAAAGTGAGTAAGTAAACGATCCAAGCCGAATGAGCAGGTCATTGGCTTAGCTAGCGCTTGATAAGAAATAGGATAACTATGCTATCTATTGGAAGGAGACGAAAGATGAATGTGGCTGAGTTAGATTTAGTTACCCGATTTGTACTGGAAAAAAAAGCAAATCTGCATGGCGGAATTTACCATTTGACGCAAGTAGAAATGGCGTATAACTCCAATCGAATAGAAGGGTCGAGAATTTCTGAGAAGCAAACCGCCTTAATATTTGAAAATAATATTCTCCCTCCTGCTGAAAGTGGCGAGGCAACGAAACTAGATGATATCAAAGAAACAGAAAATCATTTCAAAGGTTTCGATTACGTGATCGATCATATCGAAGAACCGTTATCGAATGATTTTATCAAAGAACTACATCGAATTTTGAAACGAGGAACAACTGATGAAAACAATCCGCTAACACCTGTCGGAGAATTTAAACTTGTTCAAAATATGATTGGTTTTGGTTATGATGAGGTTGAAACCACAGCACCCGAGGAAGTAACTGAAAAAATGACGGAATTACTTGCTCACTATGAGAACTCAAAAAAACAAAGCTTAGTTGAAATTGCAGATTTTCATGTGAAATATGAACGCATCCACCCATTTGCAGATGGCAACGGACGTACGGGACGTTTGATCATGTTCAAAGAATGCTTGAGGCACAATATCATGCCTTTCGTGATCAAAGATGTTGATCGTGAGTTCTACTACAGAGGTTTAAGTAATTGGGGAACCGAGAATAATTATTTACTTGATACTTTAGGTATAAATCAAAATATGTATGAACAGTTTTTAAAAAAAATGAAATTCACAGGATCGGTGCATCAATAAAATAGATTTATAGATAATTGAAAAAAGTCGAGCGATGATAATCATCGTCCGACTTTTTTTAGTTTTAGCCGTTGTTTGACTTTCGTTGGCAACAGCGCTGCGACGATTGAAAATGGAATACATAGAATATACCAAGCAATCAGGCGGCTATTGCCGTAACGTGCATAAATCTTGGTCAATAGCGAGTGAAGGATCACCAGCCCTAGGAGCAAGCTGATCGCAAAGAACCATCTTGTATCCCAATCAGTCAAGTGGCGCAAGGCGTTCATAGCTAAAGGATAGCCGTAGAAAAAAATCCCGACCATCGTGACGCGCCAATTTTTGACGATCGTTTGAACATTCAATAGTAAAAAGAGGACCGATAGTAAAAAAGCAATGGGCGGAAACAAGCCGACGAGAAAGGAATAGACGATTCCCCACAACAACATCCCAGGCCCTTTGATCAAGGCGGCAATGAGAAGAAAACCAGCCATCAATAGCAATTGCTGTGTCAATGTCGCAATCGTCAACCAGCCAAATAAAATCAACAATAACCAATGTAGCTTGGATTGTTTTTGTTCTTTTTGTGGAAAGAAAGTAGTACCTTTATCTTTTAGATAAGATGCTAGTTTTGGATCGATCGATTGAAAATCCATAGGGTACCTCCTTACATTTCAAGTAGCTTCATTCTATAAGAAGCAAGACAAGAATACATCCGTCTTTAGAGGGATATTTTCACTACAAATTTCTGAAAAGAATGGTAAAATGAAAAGTTCTCGGTTATACTGAAAAAAATAAAAAAGAAATACGAAATGAGGAAGAGGATGAAGGGGAAATTAAAACGCGAGATCAATTTGTTTGGTGCATTATCCACAGTAATGGGAACTGTGATCGGCGCCGGCGTCTTTTTTAAAACAGCAGCGGTAGTGGCAAGTACACAATCAACAAGTTTGACGTTACTCGCGTGGTTGTTAGGGGGATTCTTAACGATCTGTGCGGGGCTAACAGTCGCTGAATTAGCCACTGCCATTCCTGAAACAGGTGGAGCGGTCAAGTATATTGAAGCAGCTTACGGTAAGTTACCAAGTTTTTTGTTAGGCTGGGCACAAAGTTTGATTTACTTTCCAGCCAACATTGCGGCATTATCGATCATCTTTGCAACACAGCTGATCAATCTCTTACAGCTATCTCCTGATTATTTATTAGTGATTGCTATTATTACAGCACTTTCTATCACTGGATTGAATCTGTTAGGGACCAAAGTTGGTGCGTACGTTCAATCGATTACATTGGTAGTCAAGTTGATCCCAATTGCAGTGATCATTATTTGGGGGCTTCTGACACCAGGACAGGGTACTGTTCAATTATTTCCAGTAGAAGCCGGACAAGGTGTTTCATGGGCAGAAGGACTTAGTGGTGCTTTGTTGGCGACACTTTTCGCTTACGATGGCTGGTTAGGTGTCGGAGCCATGGCTGGAGAAATGAAACGTCCAGAAAAGGATCTACCAAAAGCGATTATTTTAGGATTGAGTTTTGTGACATTCGTTTATCTATTGATCAACTTCGTCTTTTTAAAAACATTACCGATTGATCAAATTGCTGGGAACTTGAATGCTTCATCGGATGCGTCAGCGGTCATCTTCGGTGAACTAGGAGGGAAAATCGTTACGATCGGTATTTTGATCTCTGTCTACGGCGCACTGAATGGTTATACGTTGACTGGGATTCGTGTCCCATATGCAATGGCATTAGAAAATGAGTTGCCGTTCAGTAACCAGTTGACAAAGCTCTCAAAAAAATTCACCGTTCCTTATGTACCTGCATTGTTCCAACTAGCGATTGCATGTATAATGATGAGCTTGGGTTCATTTGATTTTCTGACAGATATGTTGATTTTTGTCATGTGGCTATTTAGTTTATTGATTTTTATTGGCGTATTTATTTTAAGAAAGAAAGCACCAGAGATGCCTCGTCCATATAAAGTACCATTGTATCCTGTGATACCGATCATTGCGATTTTAGGAGCCATCTTTATTTTAGGGATGACACTGATCACACAAACGAATTTGGCATTGATCGGAATCTTAGTCACATTATTAGGTGTACCTGTGTTCTACTACAAAAAAAGACAAACTGAAAGTAACTAACTGATAATGAAAAGACAAGAAGTGAATCAAGTCATTTCTTGTCTTTCTTTGTACGATATCTCATGTTTTTTAGTCTTTGAGACTTCTTTAACGCCTGCTTATATGCTAAAGTAATGAATGAAAAGGAGAGATAAAGATGATATTTGATTCTCATACTCATTTGAACGCGGAACAATTCAATGATGACATTCCTGAAACGATCCAGCGTGCAGAAGAACTAGGTGTGACTAAAATGGCCGTCGTAGGCTTTGATACACCGACGATCGAAAAGTCCTTGATGCTTAGTCAAGATTACCCAAACATTTATAGCATCATTGGTTGGCATCCTACCGAAGCTGGTAGCTATACGAAAGAAATCGAAAATAAACTTCAAGAACAATTGACTTTACCAAAAGTGGTTGCTTTAGGGGAAATCGGACTGGATTATTATTGGATGGAAGATCCAAAAGAAGTCCAAGATAAAATTTTTAGAAGACAGATCGCCATCGCAAAAGAGATGAACTTACCAATTAGTATCCATACGAGAGAAGCATTGGAAGATACTTATAAGGTTTTAAAAGAAGAGGACATTCGCGACATTGGTGGGATCATGCACAGCTTTAGTGGTGATTATGAATGGGCACAACGTTTCCTTGATTTAGGGATG
Organism: Enterococcus sp. DIV0806c; assembly: GCF_051710905.1. Classification (NCBI taxonomy): domain Bacteria; kingdom Bacillati; phylum Bacillota; class Bacilli; order Lactobacillales; family Enterococcaceae; genus Enterococcus; species Enterococcus sp. DIV0806c. The sequence goes on from NZ_JBIOLO010000001.1 coordinate 735,314, forward strand.
CACATTTCTTTCAGTGGTGTCGTCACTTTCAAAAAGGCGTTAGATGTGCAAGAAGCAGCGACAAACGTTCCATTGGATCGTCTATTAGTGGAAACGGATGCTCCATATTTAGCGCCAATGCCCTATCGAGGAAAAAGAAATGAACCAGGGTATACTCGTTACACAGTCGAAAAGATCGCTGAACTTCGTCAACTACCAATGGAAGAAGTAGCGGCACAAACATGGAAAAATGCCCATCGTTTATTTGGATTATCAGAGCATGACTAAGTTAAAGATCCAAGAAATCATTGTTGTCGAAGGGAAAGACGATACGAGAAGGCTACAAGAAGTGGTTGAAGCCGACACGATAGAAACGATTGGTTCAGCGATCAATGAAGAAATCTTGATGCAGATCGAACATGCACAGGAAACTAGGGGAATCATTATTTTTACGGACCCAGATTTCTCAGGTGAGAAGATTCGTAAAACAATCATGGAAGTGGTACCACAAGCAAAACATGCATTTTTGCCAAGGAACCAAGCTGTACCGAAAAAAAAGGGAAGCTTAGGAGTCGAACATGCGAGTGACGAAGCGATATTAGAAGCGTTGAAAAAGGTCGTTACGCCAGTCGATGATGAGACCCAAGTACCAGAGATCACTAGACAAATGCTTGTTGCGTATGGATTGATTGCCGGACCACAAGCAAAAGAAAAGCGTGAGATGCTAGGCGATGAATTACGCATTGGCTATACAAACGGAAAACAATTGGAAAAACGGTTGAACATGTTCCGAATTACGTTAGCTGAGTTTAAGCAGGCAATGAAAAAAGTGGAGGATCATTATGAGTGAATATCGGGATATTGCAACACCCACTAGAACAAAAGAAATTTTATTGAAGCACGGCTTCTCCTTTAAAAAGAGCTTAGGACAAAACTTTTTGACAGAGCCGAATATCCTTCGAAAAATCATTGAAACTGGTCAAATCGATCAGCAGACTAATGTCATTGAAGTAGGACCAGGAATTGGTGCATTAACAGAGCAAATCGCGCGTCATGCCAAACAAGTAGTCGCATTTGAAATCGACGATCGATTGATTCCTGTCTTGGCAGATACCCTTTCACCATATCCGAATGTAACAGTCATCCACCAAGATATTTTGAAAACTGATTTGGCAGAGGCAGTCAATACTCAATTCAACGAGCAGTTACCATTGAAAGTGGTGGCTAATTTGCCTTATTATATTACGACACCAATCATGATGCACTTTCTTGAATCAGACGTAGTGGTTGACGAAATGATCGTGATGATGCAAAAAGAAGTAGCTGATCGTATTTCAGCTAAACCCGGAACAAAAGCATATGGCTCTTTATCGATTGCTGTGCAATATTATATGGAAGCAAGTTTGGCGTTTATTGTGCCAAAAACAGTATTTGTACCACAACCAAACGTGGATTCAGCCATCTTGAAATTGACAAGACGCGCAACACCAGCAGTTTCCGTAACGGACGAAAAAGCCTTTTTCCGTCTGACAAAGGCTGCGTTTCAACAGCGTAGAAAAACTTTATGGAATAACTTGCAACATGCCTATGGGAAAGACGAAGAAACAAAAAGTTGGTTAACTGAAAGTCTAACGGAGGCAGGAATCGATCCGAAAAGACGAGGAGAAACACTTTCTTTAGGAGAATTTGCTGCTTTGAGCAATGCCATGGAACATCTAAAAAAATAAAATGAGGAATAGAAGGCTGAAAAAGTCTTTTCGCTCTAAGCATGAAGGCATCACTTGAGAAAACCATTTTGGGTATTCTTCAAGTGGTGCCTGACTATTTTAGGACATAAGGTCCAAAATCAAATTATTCGATTTTAGAGAGGGTGGCATTTCAGATGTCCTGTTTCTCTTTATGTGTCTTGACACATTAGAAAGTTAGCGGTACAATAGGTCAAAATAAATGTGTCAAGACACATCAAGGGAGTAAAAAAATGAAAACAAATTCTGTAAGAAAATTGACAATTTCCGCTTTATTGATCGGGATGGGCGTTCTTATTCCGATGATCATGCCTAAGATCGTAATTCCGCCTGCTTCATTTACACTAGCTTCACATGTGCCATTATTTATCGCAATGTTTTTTTCACCCGGTGTAGCTGTTGCAGTGGCGCTAGGTACAACATTTGGTTTCTTCTTGACGACACCTGTGATTATTGCGCTTCGTGCATTGTCTCATTTGGTATTTGCTCTAATCGGTGCATGGTATTTACAAAAAAAACCAGGGATCGTCTTAAAAGACGGGCAATTCACATTAATGAACTGGCGTTTTCAAGGGTTTAACTTATTGATCGGCGTGATCCACTCGATCATCGAAATGCTAGTGGTGAGTGTATTCTTCTTCATTGGGAATATGCCGGAAACATACTATGCAGAAGGCTACTTCTATACCGTATTCATCTTGATGGGGATCGGTGGCTTGATCCATAGTTTGGTGGATTACAATATCGCTTACTTCATTGCCGGAACATTGAGTAAATTCTTTGATGTGCCAGTTTTCACTGCTGCCAAGAAACAGCAAAAGAAAGAGATCGTACAAGGAACGATCAAAAAAGTCGTTTAGCAATGCCACAGATAAAGACTGAAAAATAACCAAAAAAAGACCCAAGATCGAACGATCGATGGGTCTTTTTTTGGTTATCAAGTTCTGTTTCGTTTATGGGATCGTGATGACATCTTCTGTATCTTTATCAAAGAAATGGCCTTTGTTGATATTGAAGGCAAGGTCGATCATTTCTCCTGGTTTATGGAAGTCACGCGCGTCAACTTTTGAAATGAACTCAGTTGTTCCAGTGCGAGTATAAAGCATGGTTTCTGCACCAAGTAATTCAGATACAACGACTTCTGAATTGACAACAGTTTCTGGTGAGGCATCCAAGACAACTTGTTCACTATGGATATCTTCTGGACGGATACCAAAGACAAGTTCTTTTCCTTCATAACCTTTTTCAACTAGCACTTTATTTTTACCTTCAGGGATTCTCAATTTTAGTCCATGACCATCTGAGATAACGCCTTGGCTTAATTTTACATTGAAAAAGTTCATGGCAGGTGAACCAATGAAACCAGCAACGAACATGTTGACTGGTGTGTCATAAACTTCTTTCGGTGAACCGATTTGTTGGATAAATCCATCTTTCATGATGACGATGCGGTCTGCCATCGTCATCGCTTCTGTTTGGTCATGGGTAACGTAAATGGTTGTTGTTTCTAAGCGTTGATGCAACTTCGCGATTTCGGCACGCATGGCTACACGTAGTTTGGCATCCAAGTTTGACAATGGCTCATCCATTAAGAAGACTTTCGCATCACGTACGATGGCACGACCTAAAGCGACACGCTGACGTTGACCTCCTGAAAGAGCAGCAGGTTTACGTTTTAAGTATTCAGTCAAACCAAGGATCTCCGCAGCATTTTCCACACGTTGTTGGATGTCTGCTTTATCGTATTTACGCAATTTCAAACCAAACGCCATATTGTCAAATACCGTCATGTGAGGGTATAAGGCATAGTTTTGGAATACCATCGCGATATCACGGTCTTTAGGAGCAACATCGTTCATTACTTTACCGCCGATATTCAATTCTCCTTCGGAAATATCTTCAAGACCAGCGATCATTCGTAGAGTTGTTGATTTCCCACAACCGGAAGGACCAACGAATACGATAAATTCGCGATCTTTGATTGCCAAGTTAAAGTCAGTAACAGAATAGTTTTCTGCATTGTCATATTTTTTGTATACATTTTTCAGAGCCATTTCTACCATCGTACAAACCACGCTTTCTTTTTTCTTTTATTTGATGTGTTTAGTATAGTTGAAAGCGCTACCTATATTCAATGTCACAATGAACAAGAATTCGTGGCATCTTTCGTCAATGTGTACAAAATAATTGGAAAGTGCGTGGAAAGTGAGACAAAAATAAAATTCATTTTTGTTTCTATCCTTAAAAGCGAATAAACGGTGTTCCAGAAGTAACTCCTTCGGAAATAAGCCGAGAAACCCAAAAATTTGAAAAACAATTTTCGGGTTTCTCGGCTTATTTCTCGGAGCTGAACACTTCTGTCACAACCTCATCACCTACAAAATAGAATAAATGATGTTCATGAAGCAGATCCTTCAATAATGAGAGCAAACTCCAGCAATATGGCAATTTATTTTTTTTGTTTTTACTGCTCGAGTTATCAAAGATTTACCGTGTATTCACTATCTTAGAGCAATACTTTGTAGATATTAAGAGATATAAAAAAGGAGGCAACCAAGAAAACAAAATTTGATTTTCATGTTAAATTAAGTTAAACTCAATTTAACATAAGCTGGGAGATGATAATAATGGAAACGACTGTTAGAAAGATTGGAAATTCTGTAGGAGCGATTTTTCCCAAAGATATTTCTCCAGAAGTTGGAAAAACATATACGATTATTAAAATAGGTGAAACATATGTATTAAAGCCCAAAAAAGAAGATATTTTCAAGACTCCAGAGGCATGGGCAGGCTTTAGAGATTCAATCACCCAAGAAGATAAAGAGTGGGATGAGATGAACCTTGAGGGGGAGGAACTATAAATGGATTATCCAAAGCAAAAAGATATTGTATGGCTGGATTTTGATCCAGCTAGAGGAAAGGAAATACAGAAGCGAAGACCAGGTTTGGTAGTAAGTAAGAATAACTTCAACCAATACACTGGTTTTTGTTTGATTTGCCCAATCACATCAACTGAAAGAAAATTTGATACATATATTAAGATCAAAGAACCACAAATCATTTCTGGACAAGTTGTTACACATCAGTTGCGTTCAATTGACTACACCGCTAGAAACATAATAAAAATTGAACAATGTGATATTCTAACATGGGTGGATGTACTAGAAGTCCTTGATATGTTTGTATAGGGAGTTGTAAAATATCAAATCACAAAAAAATTTGTTACACTGATAAAAAGGGGCGATGACAGATGAAGATAGCATTGATTGCACATGATCGTAAAAAAGAGTTGATGATCAAATTTACAACAGCTTATAAAATCATACTTGAACAACATGAACTATTCGCGACAGGGACAACTGGTCAGCGGATTGCAGAAGCCACAGGATTATCGGTCCATCGGTTCAATTCAGGACCTTTAGGCGGCGACCAACAAATTGGCGCGATGATCTCAGAAGATGAATTGGATCTAGTGATTTTCCTTCGTGATCCTTTAGCAGCTCAACCTCATGAACCTGATGTCACTGCGTTGATCCGCTTGGCTGATGTGTATGATATTCCTTTAGCAACAAATATTGGGACAGCAGAAGTTTTGTTACGTGGGCTTGAAGCCGGATTTTTGGAATTTCGACAAGTCATTCATGAAGAAGGAAGTAAGATCCCTTTTCCTAATAAGATCTAAAATTCGGGTTTTATGAAGATAGAGACAGTTGATCAAGGCGAATGTCTGTTACATCACGAACTAAGCAATCGTTTTCGCGTAGAATATTAGCTTTTTTATTTACAGTTCTTCCTTTTCTATGCTATAGTTTGTCTGGGATAAGTTCCCACTATTAACAGAGTAGAAAATAAAGCGTTAAGTGCTTAGAGGATGGGATGTTGCCTCTAGGACGAAGGACGTAAGTTCGCGGTTTTATTTTCGCATTCGCTGCATGAAACATGTAGCAGCTCTTAAAGGAGATGCTAGAAATGAAGAAAAATCGTTTAGATGCTCGTATGATTACGATCATGGGACTGCTGATCGCATTGATGGTCACGTTGTCTCGCTTAGTTTCATTTGAAACACCATTACTCAAAATCAGTGTAACGTTCATTCCCCAAGTAATCATGGGTATTTTATTTGGCCCATTTTGGACAGGGATCGGTTCTGTGTTAGCTGATATTGTGGGTATGGCATTATTTCCTAAATCTGTCTTTTTCATCGGCTTCACGTTGAATGCTTTTATTGAAGGAGCGATTTATGGGTTCTTTTTCTATCGCAAAGAGATCACTTGGAAAAATGCAATCTTAGCCACGCTCAGTGTGACAGTGTTCGTTAGCTTGATTCTGACACCATTATGGTTGGTCATCATGTATCAAGTACCGATGAACTGGGTATTCTGGGGACCACGTTTATTAAAAGCCATTATCTGGTTGCCGATCCAATCGACGATGATCTACGTGATTGGGCGCGCCATGCCATATAAAAGAATTTTGCGGAGTTTAACGACGCATACAAAATAAAAAACAAGCAGTCTTCCCATCCCAGAAGACTGCTTGTTTTTTGCATAGATCAGAAAAATCATCTGATTCGATGTTCACTATTTTTCAACCGATCCAGTAAATTGCGCTTGATAAAGTTGACGATAGCTACCATCTTCGATTTTCAATAATTCATCATGTGTCCCCATTTCAACGATTGCCCCTTGATCCATAACGAGAATCTGATCGGCATTTTTGATCGTGGACAAGCGATGGGCAATCACAAAACTAGTTTTTCCTTCCATCATTTTTAGGAAGGCATTTTGGATTTTCTTTTCTGTCAATGTATCCACTGAACTTGTTGCTTCATCAAGTATCAACATAGGTGGATTACTGATCATCGTACGAGCAATCGTCAGTAATTGACGCTGCCCATCGGAGATTTTTAATCCCTGTCCACCAATGCGTGTATCTAGTTTTTGTGGCAAGCGTTGGACAAATTCATACATATAGGCTGATTTTAGGGCCTCATTGATTTCTTCATCACTGGCGTCTGGTTTTCCGTAACGTAAATTTTCTCGTAACGTACTGTCGAATAACCACGTATCTTGTAAAACCATGCCAAAGCTTTTGCGTAGGGAATCACGGGCGATTTGGGTAATATCATAATCGTCGATCGTGATCGTCCCGGAATTGACATCGTAAAACCGCATCAATAAATTCACTAATGTGGATTTACCAGCTCCCGTTTTACCAACGATTGCCACTGTTTGACCTGGCTTGGCAACAAAGCTGAAATTCTCGATCAACCGTTGTTGTGGTTCATAAGAGAAAGAAACATGTTTGAAAGCGACCTCGCCTTTGATCGTTTGAGGATCAAGTTGATACGCAAAAGGTTCATCTGGCGTTTCTTCCGGTTGATCGATCAATTCAAATGCTCGTTCTAAACCAGAAAATGCGGTTTGGATCTGTGTCGTGATCCCTGATAATTCAATAAAAGGTTTTGAAAACTGACTTGAATAGATCGTAAAACTTGAAATGATCCCGACAGTAATCGTTGAATCACTTCGTAAGGCAAGTAAACCACCAATCAAACCAATGGAGAGATAGGCTAAGTGATCGACAAAACGAGAAGATGGGTTCGTTAATGAAGAAGAGAATTGCGCGCGCTGCCCTTTCTCATATAAGTCAGCATTCAAGGCACTGAATTGCTGTTGATTGACTTCTTCTTGTTGGAACGCTTTGATGATTTTTTGATTACCGATACGTTCTGTAACAAAACCTGAAATATTCCCAATGATTTTTTGCTGGTTATCAAAATCATTTTGAGAAGCGCGTGCCACTAACCAGCTGACTAAGAAAATGATTGGTGTCGAACAAATGACGACAAGTGTCAATAATGGACTCAAGCTGAGCATGAAGATCAGTGAGAGGATAATGATCGCCACTCCAGAAAATAATTGATTGAACGCCGCTGATATCGCAATGGAGATGTTATCCATATCGTTTGTAAAACGACTGACAATGTTTCCATGGGAATTTTGATCATAGTATCTTAGCGGTAAAAGATTTAAACGAGCAAAAGCATCTTTTCGTAGGTTAGCAACAGAGAGGTAAGCCAATCGGTTACTTAATACTTGGATCAACCATTGACTGATGACATTAAGTAAAACGATCCCGCCAAACATCACCAGAAGTTGGACCAATCGAGTAAAGTTGACTTGCCCCACACCAACCATTTGATCGATACTTTGACCGATCTGTAAGGTCATCACGACGGTAGCAACACCATTGACGATTCCCAACAAGACAGCTAACCAAATTTCACGTGGATGGGCCGTCAGATAAGGAACAAAACGTTTGAGCGTTTGCCACGATAGTTTTTTTGTTTTCATTTTATTCCTCCTCCTGTGATGCCACGATTTCACGATACTCAGAAGATTGACTAAGCAATGTATCATGTGTACCCTGGGCCACGATTTTTCCTTGATCCATGACGAGGATATGCTCTGCTTGTTGAATCGAACGGATGCGTTGAGAAATAATGATGACCGTTGTATTAAGGGAAGTTTGTAGTGCTTGGCGCAAGTTCAGATCCGTTTGATAATCAAGGGCACTCAAGGAGTCATCTAAGATCAATAAGGCAGGTTTGGCGATCAATGCACGAGCAATCGTCAATCGTTGTTTTTGACCTCCGGAAAAGTTTTTCCCGTTCTCCATGACTCTTGTATCTAATCCTTTGGGTAATTGGCGAACAAAATCTTCCGCTTGGGCAATTGCCAAAGCTTCCCAACACTCTGCGTCTGTCGCGTCAGGTTTTCCCCACTGAAGATTTTCCCGAATGGTACCGGTGAATAAGACAGCCGTTTGTGGTACTTGCGAAATCTGACTTCGTAATGTATCTAATGGCCAGTCACGAACGTCTTGTTCATCAAATAACACAGAGCCTTCACTAACATCATAAAAACGTGGGATCAATTGTGTCAATGTCGTCTTCCCACTTCCGGTCGGACCAATGATCCCTAAGACAGTTTGGCGTTTCAAAGTGAAATTGATTCCTTGTAATGACAGACCAGATTCTGGCGTATAACGAAAATCTACGTCTTTAAATTGTAGAATTGTTTCAGAATCCATGACTGGTTCACTAGGAGTCTCAGCATCTGTAATGGTATTTTCGGTATCTAAGACTTCTTTGACCCGCTGAGCAGAAGCTTCTGCACGAGTAAAGATCACGACAAGATTGGAAACAACGATCAAGGCTAATAACATTTGGTTCATGTAATTGATCAATGCTAAAACTTGTCCTTGTTGTAAGGAACCGATATTTACCTTGACCCCGCCAACAGTCAATAGACAAATGATCCCGACATTCATGATCAATGTCGTTGCCGGAGAGAGCAAAGCGGAGATATTGGAAACACGTAAATAATTTTTTGCTAAGACATCCGTGTTTTCATCAAACGTTTCGATTTCTTTATTAGTACGTGAAAATGCTCGGATCACACGAACCCCGCTTAAATTTTGGCTAACAGTCTCATTTAGACCATCCAACTTTTCTTGGACTTTTTGATAGAGGGGGATCGTCTTACGGATAATAAAGTATAAAATGATTGAAAAAATTGGTAATAAAGCTAAGAAGAATAGCCCGACTTGCCAGTCGATCACAAAAGCCATCACTACTGATCCAATACTTAAAAAAGGTGCTCGGATCAATAAACGGATAACCATTGCGAGTGCAAGTTGTAGCTGATTGATATCATTGGTCATGCGCGTGATCAATGTATCCGTCCCAAAATGATTTAATTCACTATGGGAGAAAGAGTTGATTTTTTTGATGAGTTGGTTTCTAAGTTCTGTTCCAAACCCTTGAGAGGCAATGGATGAATAATATTGACAAATAATGGCACAGATCAATCCAATCACCGACATGACGATCATCCAGATACCCATGTTGATGATCACTTCACGATTGTTCATTTTTAGCCCATTATCGATCAGCGAAGCCATCAGTAAAGGTAAAATCAATTCAAAGACTGCTTCTAAAAATTTAAATACAGGACCTAGGATGATTTGTTTTCGATAGTCTTTCGCATAGCGCAATAACTGAATCATAAAATTTCCTCCTAAAAACAAGTTACCCAATATTGTTCGCACGTCTATCGGCAAAAAACCGATTTATGATAAATAGATATCCTTAAAGCAACAAAAATATCTTGCAGCGAGAAATCTAACGATGATATAACTAGGTACTCTCATATTGTAGCTTATGAAATTTAGAATGAAAAGAGAACAAGCCTTTTCATAATCCGCACATTTTAGTAAAACTTAAGAAAATACACAATAGTGCGTAGTACATTGCCGCTCTTGCACCTCCTAAAATCGCATAAATCGTAAAAAAATAACTACAAAAAAAGCACCATCCACAAAAAATTGATGAACAACTCTCGTGGATGGTGCTTTTTTTTCGAGGCTAAACATTTCTGCCTCGCGACTTGCGGTCATTAATATTTTTTATTTTTGTAAGTCAGCTAAAACTGTTTCGCCTTTGACATCGACATCGATGACATTATAGAACCCATTTTTAGTATCAGCGACATCCCAAACAGCTAAGATCACATGATAGCCCAAACGGTCATTGGGAATGTTGATCGAATGTGTTGGATTAGTAGAAGCTAGTTGTCCATCATTGCCTACTTCACCAATGAATTCCAAGTCGTCTCTTGTCAACGCATCATTTTGATCCCAACCGGCTTTTGTCATGTAGTAATGCCATTTCGTTGTTGCATGATTGGCAGTGAATGTCCAAGTAAAATCATTTGCACCAGCTGTCAGTTGTTGTTTTGTCCACAATGAGGCTGTTTGTTGATCTAATAGGAAATCACCTACCGCACCATTTGCAGAAGCGATTTGTCCATCTTCAGGTCCAGCAGCTGGAAAGCCTTTTGGTGCTTCAAGGGATTGTGGCTCATTGATAACAGCTCCGTATTTTTTGAATGCAGCATTCCAGTTTGTATTTTTGTCAAGGCTCCCTTGGTATCCACGACTTGCTGGTTCAGAAACGTAACCATGAGCAGCAACATCGACAGAAGTAAGAGTGCTTGCCCCAATACCAGCTAAAATGAATCCTAAACCAATTAATGTACTTTTTTTCATGATGATTCCTCCAATAATTTTTCTTTATGTAACTTACAATCGGTATCATAACTGACATATTATTAAGGTGAAAATTATGTATGTTATTGCAACAAAAAAAATTCGTTCAGCACGAAAATGTTTTTTTTTTAGGAATAGTTCTATTTAGTCGTGTTTTTGATTATAGGGAAATGGTCGCTGGTAAAAACAACTGCAACTGAAGAAATCGCTTATGCACGGGAATAGAACAAGAAACGAAAGAATTTATTGGAAGTGGTGGAGTAAATGTAGAGAACGAATCAGATAAATGAAGGAGGCAACATTACTCTTCGTTACAGGGAGATAGTTAAAAACCATGCATCTTCTCATTTGGGGATGAGGAGATACACGGTTTTTTTAGGCAGTATTCGCTTGGCGTTGTGAAGAGAGGCGATCGCACGTACTTTTAACAACAACTTTTGTGTGGTGCTCATTGTGCGTTAAATCACATATCTCTGCGCACAATTTTTCTTTTAGATTGATCATATAGTCTTTACTCGTAGAAAGATCTAACCATTCAAAAAATGCAATACCCGTTTCCACTTCTTTTAAAGCTGTTTTTTGTCCATCAGCTAATTTATCTAGAGCAGTAAATACTTTGTAATGTGCAAGGTCGAGTGTTTGCTTATGTGTCGTAGCGATTTTTTTTAATTGAGCTAGAAATAATTTGCGTAATGTGATTGATTCACGGTTAAAAGAAAGACGGACACCGTTCAAAATAAAATTAGAAAGAAGCTCAGAATAATAGGTATTATCTATGTAAGCTTTCATCTTTGTGACACTGTTTTGGAACGAATAGGCAATATATTCATCATCAAAAATAAACAAACAATTTGAAAAAATAGTCAATTCAAAATGGCCCCAAGTATCAATCTTTTCAAGATACTTCTTAATGACACTGATTTCTTCTTTCATTGATGCGGTAAAAGATGTGCTATACAGATAATTTGAAATCAATTTTCTTTGGGCATAGATCAAACGATAATAAATGTTTCCTGTTTTTTCAAATTCATTAAGCAATTCTTGCTCTTGAGCAGATGTAATGGTTTTTGAAGTAATCAAATAATTCGTTAATTTTTGTTTATTTGACAATGAATTACTATTCAATAAAAATTGATATTCTTCAAGTGTGATATTCATCCGATCAAGATAATTTACTAATAGTTCAAAACCAATTTTTGTTCCGCGTGATTCGAAAGCTGCTAATGTTCCTCTTTGGGAGATACCTACAGTTAATTGTTCTTGCGTCAATCCACGATCTTTTCTTAATTTTCGAATTAGAGCAGCATGTTCTGTCATGTTCATTTCCTCCAGAAGCTGTTTTTTGTACATGGCTATAATAGCATAATGTAGTTATGTGGATGTTATGTTTTCATATATGCGCCATTTTGCTAAAAAAGTGCGATTTTTTTGTTTGAAAATTATTTTGTTGCAATACCAGACAAAAAAAATTTTGAAGAATAAGATATGTTTTAATCTGGTCTGTAATACAAATTTAGGAGGGAAAAAATGAATAAAAAAAGTTTATTATTCTCAGTTGGTCTTTTAGGTTGTTTGATTGGAGGCGGAACAGATGTGTTTGCAGCAGACGCAGCAGATACGATGCCAGATATCTCAAATCGCCAAGTTTCAGTAGGTTATTATCATAATTGGGTGCCTGAACAAGGTGCTGGTTACCAAGGGGGCCGTCCAGCAGATACTGATTTGGCAAAAGTAAATCCTTTTTATAATGTGATTGCTGTGTCATTCATGAAAGGGGAAGGTATCCCAACATTCAAACCTTACAATATGTCTGATACTGAATTTAGACAAAAAGTAGCAACTTTGAATGCTGAAGATCGTGTGGTACTCATTTCACTTGGGGGTGCAGACTCACATATTGAATTACATAAAGGAGAAGAACAAGCCTTTGCAGATGAAATCATCCGTTTGGTTGAAGTTTATGGATTTGATGGCTTAGATATTGATTTAGAACAAACCGCAGTAGATGCAGGCGACAATAAAACAGTGATCCCAGATGCGTTGAAAATCGTCCGTGCACATTTTGAGAAAGAGCAAAAACATTTTATTATCTCCATGGCGCCAGAGTTTCCGTACTTAAGAACACAAGGTAAATATGTTCCATACATTACTGCTTTAGAACAAGAATATGATTTTATTGCACCACAGTTATACAACCAAGCAGGTGACGGTATCAGTGTTGGAACTGAATGGATCGCTCAAAACAATGACAGCAAAAAATTTGAATTCTTATATGGGATTTCAAAAGCTTTCAATGAAGGAAGCGGTGGTTTTATCCAAATTCCAGCGAATCGTTTAGCTTTAGGTATTCCAGCAAACATTGATGCAGCAGCAAATGGTTTCGTAAAAGAGCCATCGAAAGTCTATGACGTATTTGAACAAATGGAAAAAGATCAAACACCATTGAAAGGTTTGATGACTTGGAGCATCAACTGGGATGAAGGAAGAAACTCTGCTGGAGTAGAGTACAATGAATCATTTGCGAAGTCTTATCAGGATTTATTCCAAGAAAAAACACCTGATACAGAAAAACCATCACAACCAACCAATCTAGCAGGAACAGCAACACATTCAACTGTCGCACTATCTTGGACAAATTCAACAGATGATCGTGGTGTAGCAGGTTATTACATTTATCGTGATGGCGAACAAATTGGTAGAGCAACAAACAATGCTTATACAGACACAAAATTGACTGCCAGCACAGAATACACTTATACAGTGAAAGCATTCGATGCAGCTGGTAACGTTTCAGAAGAAAGTAAAGCATTAGTGATTTCTACATTAGAAGAGCCACCAGCTGACTTAGAAGCTCCATCAGTACCATTGAACATTGCGGTTTCATCAATTAGTGACAAGAGTGTCTCTTTATCATGGACACAATCAACAGACAACGTGGGTGTAGTAGGTTACTATGTTTACCGTGACGGTGAGCAAGTAGGAGAAACAGCAACAAATACATTCAGTGACGCAGGATTAACAGCTAACACAGAGTATTCTTATACAGTGAAAGCATTTGACGAAGCGGGCAACATTTCAGAAGAAAGCAAAGCATTAGTTGTGACAACGGCGGATGCACCAGCAGTAGAAGCATGGGATGCAGATACAATTTATGATCTAGGTGATATCGTGACACACAAAGGCAACACATATCGTGCAAAATGGTGGACACGAGGCAATGAGCCTGGAACTGAACAATGGGGACCTTGGGAATTGATTGGCTAAACAATCCATACCCGTCTTTATTAATGAAGCAATCGTTGATGCTGAATCAATCAACGAATAAGTGATTTGCTCAGTATTGTTAAGATTTTCGTGCATGTCTAACGAGAATCTTAGCAATTGGGCAAACGCATGATAAAAATTCAATTATTTTTTATGTTTGTATAACAGAACATGGAAAAAACATATATTATAACAACTATTATAAAAATTCCAAGTCCTCTTTTAAGAGGGCTTTTTTTATTTTATCAAGTAACATGAATGAATTGAAATCATAACGTACAGGTAAAATGTTTATTAAATTTTTACACTGAGAAGGGTAAATCTATGGATTTTTTTCCATAGTTTATCAAGCATAATATAGACATAGATTGGTGATTACTTGGTAAAGGAGGTTGATATATGAGAAATAAATATAAGGTAAATGGTTGTTTTCAAGCTGAGCTTTTGATGGAAAAGCCATGATCCACCTGAGCAGGGAACCATGAAAGGAAGAATGATCACCCTAATACTATCGGTGGGATCAAATTATCTAGTTGTACAAAAAAGGGATGTTTTTTAGGATGATAAAGATGAAGCTGGCAAAAAAAATAAAGGTAGTTATGTGTATAGTAAGTATCGTTTTCTTTTTTTATAAAGTAGCCATCAGTCTACCGTATCATGCGTCTGCTGATTCGACAACTGAGAGTAGTGAAAATGCGCCGAGTGAAAGTACTACGACAAAGGAAATGGGTTCTTCAGAAGAAATAAGTGAACCATCCAATAGTACTGTACAAAGTGATTTCCAATCCGTTTTAGCTGTCCCTACAGCAGCTTCAGGCATAGCTAGTGTGGATAACTTCAATGATTTTCGTACCGCTTTATTGGACCCCACTATTACAGACATTTATTTAACTGGAGATATCAAGTTAACGGCATCTTTTAATATCAATTCGCCAAAAAATATTTATGGCAATAACCATACGATTGATATTAATCTTCAACTGGTTGGCGTTGCATTAGCGTATACGACTTGCTCTATTTCTGATGTCACACTAATCAATCAACATCCATATTCGTTTTTCTGGTCCGAATTCTCAGGAGTCACGATCAACTATACAAATGTCACATCTTCTGGACAACAATTCATTTATCTGCCTTATGGGACAGCGAATCTGTATGAGAATATTACAGCCTCATCAGATACGCAAGAAGTGTGTGAAGTAAAAGAATTAAATATACGAAATGGAGCAAATGTAGCATTCAATAATACGAGTAACAGCTATCCAGTAGTAGGTAATAATAGCAGCACTGTCTTGAACATAGAAGATCATACAACTTTTAGCGCACAATCAAATAATCCAACAGCAACTATTGCAATCGGTCAATCTCTGTCAATAGCAGCAACCAGCAATTTTTCGATTGCTAATTCCACAGGCTGTGCTTTAGGTTCATATTATAGCAGTGCACCATTCACGATCGCTTCAAATAGTGGGATTGGTACTTGGAAGCTAAATGGCACAGACCCACTTCCCGATATCGGCTATACTGGACCAATTACGACAAGTTTTAATTTAACTTCGATTGATATTGCTCAAAATACCTTGAATGTGACGTCTAATAATTCCATGTTTCCAAAATATTTCCAGTCTAAAAATGTAAGAAAAATAGCTAGTGGTCCATTCACGAGTAAAGCACAAGTAATTACCAAGGATATCGATCTATTATTGGGTGAAGTTTGGATACCACCATATAACTTTGTGAGTGCAACAAATGCGCTAGGACAGCCACAAACAATCAATGATGTCACGATTCAAGGCGAAGCGGATGGAGAGAAAATAGGGACCTATCAAATTACTTTTACTTGTGATGATGCGGAGTCTGTGGCGACAGTCAATGTATTTGATATTCAGCTTCATTCCTTGCCTACGATCTATGCCAAAGATACATGGAATGAATATGATGGATTAGATTGTATCATCGAATCAGATAGTAGCAGCAATTCATCTCTTTCGTTTTTCGAGACAAACGTCAGTGTCACTGCACAAAAAATCGAAGGAGCGAATATGATTGATATTGATCCACAAAAATTGACAGAAGAAGAAGGACAGTATGTTCTCACCTATACGTATAAGCATAAATCGAAAAGTATGAATGTGACGGTTGAGGAGAGCCTTTTCAATGATCAATCAATCTATCCGTCCATACTTGATTTTGGCCATGTCCCAATCCAATATACAACCAATCAATTGATTGCTACAAATGCCACAGGGAAAATCGATATCACTGACAAACGAAGTAACAATGGAGACGGCTATAAAGTAAAAGTCACTCAGGACCATGTCTTGACTGGAATAAGTAGTGGCTTTCAATTAACAGGGTCAATCATCCAATTTGAAACAGGGACAGCAACTAATAGTAGTGGGGGAGCAGTGATAAGTACTGGAAGTAATCAAACAATTGATATTCCTGTTGGGCAAGAAAAAGAAGTATTTCGAGTGGATAAAGGGAATAGTCGGGGACAGATCGTTTTGCCACTCACCGAGTTTAAGTTGGAGTTGCCAAGTGACAGTCCGAAAATAGCTGATTCTTATCAGGCAAAAATCACTTGGACACTTTCAGAAACACCCTAGCCATAAGTCTCTAACGGACGATGGATAATGATAGCATGAGAATGTTCAATCTGAGGAGTCAGAAAACGAGAGATCGAAAAAAGAATCAGGATTAAGTTGTGCGCTCATTCATAGAACGTTGTGCCAATCGTTGATAGAGACAACTCACAATGGATCATTTCTGAAAGCGAAAAGGAACGACGTGCAGACTGATCACAATTGAAGTGGCAACAAAGTCGGCTAGCTATAAAATATTTTATACAATGAAAAGGAGCATAAGATAATGGTAATCACAAAAAAATATGTCATGGCAGGTATGAGTATCTTAGTAGGAGCAAGTTTAGGTATAACATCGGTGAGTGCCGATACAACAACTGATGGCACAGTGACTTTACAAGCACCAACTGGTGGAAATGGAGAAGATTTGAACCTAGCAACCAACAAGTTACCAACCAATCTGAATTTTGGTACTGCTAATATCAAATATGATCAATCCATCGAACAAATCGCTACAGTAGATGGTAATCAGGCATCTAACCCAACAACTACGGATATCCAAGTCACAGATAATCGTGGTGATCTAACAAAAGGTTGGAAACTAAAAGTAAAACAAATTGCCCAATTTACGTCCTCAGTCAATCAAGCTGAGTTAGCAGGGGCAGAATTATCGATCAATACAGGAAATGTGACAAACATTGGTGGTGATCTACCCACAGGCGGTGTAATCAACACCCAAGACTATGTGATTACTCCAGATGTGGATGTGGAAGTATTCAAAGCGAGTCCAGGAGAGGGATTAGGAATTTCAACATTGCCAATCAATCAATACAAATTAAGTATTCCTGCTGCAGCAAAAAAAGAAGCGGATACCTATCATGCGCAATTGACTTGGACGTTTTCTGATACATTGTAAGAACTGCCCTTGACAGAAAGGAACTGCCCAGTGAAAATCAAAAAAAATATAGCCATGTTTTTATTTTTACTTGTTTTGTCTCATCTATGTGACGTACCTGTGTTTAGTGATGAAAACTCAGCTTCTCAGAATATTCCATTTTTGGTGTCCACGCAATTGCCGGACAATCAAATAAATAAACAGGTCTCCTATTTTGATTTACAAATGGAACCAAAACAAGAACAGACGTTGCATCTTAAAATCGAAAATATCTCGGATCAGACGATCATGCTAGACACAACTTTATATCAAGGAAATACGAACAGTATCGGGGTCATTGAGTATGATAAATCGGTCAAGGGTTTAGCAAATAACGCGCAAGTCAATATAGAAGATCTAGTAAAAATATCAGAAAATAAAATCAAAATTTTTCCAAAGCAAACGCATGAATTACAAGTGAAAATCAAAATGCCTGAAAAGAATCTATCTGGGATTACCATTGGAGCGATCCGGGTAGTTCAGAATAATGAAGCAAACAAAGAAGGCAATATTCAAAATAATTTTGCGAGAGAAATCGGTTTAGTTTTGCAATCAAGTGATCCGGAGCAAATTCCATCAACATTAAAACTTTTAGATGCGCAAGCAGAACAAGTGAATACGCGAAATGTTTTTACAGAGAAAATCCAAAATCCTAAACCCAAATTAATCCGGCTAACCAACATCAAAGCAATCATTACGAAAGAAGATGATCAAGAAGTTATGTATCAAGCAAACCAGCCGGAAGGCTCGATTGCTCCAAATACGGTATTGAACTATAGGATACCATTAGACGGTAAAGCATTATTACCGGGAGTGTATGTTGCGACATTTGAAGCGGATGAAGGGGAACATCACTGGAAGTTAACAAGGAAATTCACAGTAAAAAACAACATAAGCAAAAAATTAAACCAAACAGATATATTGATAAAAAGTCAGCCTAGTTTTTTTGCAAAGTACAAATGGATGATGATAACTGGGTGTGTCTTATTAGTGATTATTCTAGGTCTGTGTATTTATATAGGTAAAATCAAAAGGAAGTTGGTTGAACAAGAGAAGAGCTAAGCTAGTTTATAATAAGTAAAAGGGGGAGAACAGAAGTGATGCCACGTTCTTCCTCTTTTTTTACAAAAAAATAAATTTTTTTAAATTTTATGAAACTTTTACTTCAACTTGATTTTTTAATGATATTATCCATTTAATTTAACAGGTGGGTGGGGGAGTAATAGTGTTTAGAAAATATTTAGAGAAAGAAATTTTTCGAAAAGTAACTATTATTAATCTATTATGGGAAAAATCAAGTTTGACTTCGCTGGAGATGTCTCAACAATTGAATGTTTCTGTTTCAACGATAAAAGGAGACATAAAAGCAATCAATCTACAATTCGATGAGACTGATCCGTTGATTGAATCAAATCCAACAGGGTATTTGATCAGACATAAGTATAAAAGAAATAAACGAACGTATATGAAGAAAGTCTATCAATATTCACCATTTATCAAAGCGTGTATGTATTTCTTTAAAACCGATTTTTCGAATCCCCTAGGTTTTGCCAAGCAAGAATATATCTCTTCCTCCAAAGCATATCAACTAAAAAAAGAGGTGATGTCCTATGTCGCCTCTTATGGCATCGACCTCAATGATAAGAAGGTAGAAGATGAGTATCGCTTACGGTTTTTAATTGCACTTTTTCAAATGAAGAGCGGTATTCAAGTAGTTAAGGTGTCAAAAACAAGTCAGTACAAAATAAATCATTTGTTTCAACAAATCGAAAAAGAACAAAAATGTTTATTTTCAGATTTCTCAAAAGAATACGCACAGATTTTACTTCAACTGATGTTTGATCGAAAAATGAAGTTGAAAGACAATCTAGATATAAAAAAGTTAGAGATGTATAAATGCACACCTATTTATCATCAGATAGAAGATCGTCTTGTCGCCTTTTTGAAACAAATGTTTTTAAGCCCAGATGAACGAAACTTAAACTATTGTACGATCGTATTCAATTTTTTAAACCAAAATTTTTATGAAATAAATGCACATGAAAAGAATTATCAATGCTATATCGCTTTTACTAAAGAGTTCCCAGAGATCAAGTATGAGTATCTGATCGACAAGATGGAACGTAATATTCCTAACTTTTCTAATAATCAACGAACCATCGAAGTACTAACTTTGATGTTTTTGCGGAAATGTCATTTTAATTTTCAACAGCTGATTCCTGAAGAACATGTTGTGGAAGGGACAGATATGGCAGAGATTCCTCAAGCTTTCTTTGAGAAAATCAAGCAGATCTTTATGGACTGGAATGATTTTTCAGGATTGAACCTAGCATTTTCAGATGATCATTTTCGGTATTTAGCAACAAAAATTTATTTTTTGACTTATCGGAGTAAAAATGAAAAAAGAGTCTTTTTACTGACAGGTGTCTGTACGGACTTCTTATGGGCACAGGAAATGTTAGAACAAGAATTTGGAAACACCCTGGACATTCAACAATTCAATCCGGAAACCATTCCCAGCAACTATAATAAACGTGACGTGATTTTATATAATATCAGCCATGAGAAACTATCCCAAATTGATTGCTTCAAAATGAGGGTATCCTTTAATTTTGATTTTTGTGAATTGTTTAACATAAGGAAAGAATTATTTGGTTATGATATCGCTATGTATAAAAAAATCATCGAGAAAGAATTACGATAAATAGAAGAGATGGGCTGAGGCAGCTGATTTTTTAGAAAAATAAATAAAAAAACGAAAATCGCTTGTTGAACGACGATTTTCGTTTTTTTATTCTTGAGGATTTTGTTTATTCTTGAAACTTGCACTTACATTGGTGGAGTAACTGACCACATAAGATGCACCTCCTTTAGTTCGACTGTTGATAAATAGACTATATCATTGGAATAGACCAAAAAAACATCTTGTATGGTATTGCAACATTATAATTTCTATTTAAGTTAAATCAAGGAATAAATGGCTGAATTAAATGATTCTGGGACATTTGTCCTCTCGCACCCCCTAAAACTGAATAAACGGTGGGAACAAAAGTAACGACTTCGGAAACAAGACACTATTCAAAAAAAATTTGAAAACAATTTTGTTGGATAGCACCTTATTTCTCGCAGCTAAACACTTCTATCCCAAGCTCTTTTTAAACAAAAGCTAAAAAAATGAAAATAAGTCCTGTATTTTGTTAATGTATACTATAATAGAAATTAACTATGAATTTTGGAGGAATTTCCATGAAACAAAAAATTGCAGTATTAGGCCCTGGTTCTTGGGGAACTGCTTTAGCTCAAACCTTAGCAGAAAATGGACATGACGTCCGTATCTGGGGGAATGTTCCAGAACAAATCACAGAAATCAATACGTATCATACGAATAAACACTATTTACCTGAATTACATTTACCAGAATCGATCATCGGTTACACAGAATTGGCTGAAGCTGTCAAAGAGGTAGATGCAGTATTATTTGTCGTACCGACGAAAGCAATCCGTGCTGTAGCACAAGAATTGCTACAACATTTAACGACAAAACCAGTGATCATCCATGCCAGTAAAGGATTAGAGCAAGACACGCATAAACGGATATCAGAAGTGATTGCCGAAGAAATCCCAGAAGAAAAACGACAATCTATCGTTGTTTTATCAGGCCCTAGTCACGCAGAAGAAGTGGCGGTCCACGATATCACAACGATCACTGCTGCAAGTGTTGATCAAAAAGCAGCTACTTATGTGCAAGAATTATTTATGAATGATTATTTCCGAATCTATACAAATAATGATGTGATCGGTGTGGAAACAGGTGCAGCATTGAAGAATATCATTGCAATCGGTGCCGGCGCGATCCACGGTCTTGGTTTTGGTGACAATGCGAAAGCGGCGATCATGACAAGAGGATTAGCTGAAATCAGTCGTCTCGGTGTAGCGATGGGCGCGAAACCTTTGACCTTTATTGGATTGAGCGGTGTTGGTGATCTGATCGTCACTTGTACCAGTGTCCATTCACGAAATTGGCGCGCGGGGCATATGCTGGGTGAAGGACAAAAATTAGATCAAATCCTGGAAAATATGGGGATGATCGTGGAGGGTGTATCGACAACAAAAGCGGCGGTTGAGCTGGCTGAGCAACTAGGTGTAGAGATGCCCATCACTCAAACAATCTATCAGGTCCTTTATCAAGGGAAGGATATCAAACAAGCAGCAAAAGAAATCATGTTGCGTGATGGCAAGATGGAAAACGAATTTCAGTAAATCAACAGAATGGAGTATATAAATACGCATATGGAGAATAAAATCGTAAGAAAAGCAGTCATTCCTGCAGCAGGTCTAGGTACACGTTTTTTACCTGCTACAAAGGCAATGGCAAAAGAAATGTTGCCGATCGTTGATAAACCAACGATCCAATTTATCGTAGAGGAAGCTTTAGCTTCGGGGATCGAAGATATTTTGATCGTTACCGGAAAAGAAAAACGACCGATTGAAGACCATTTTGATTCGAATATCGAATTAGAATTGAATCTACAAGAAAAAAATAAAATCGACTTGCTAAAATTAGTCGAAGAAACAACGAATGTCAATCTCCACTTTATCCGTCAGTCCCATCCTTTAGGACTAGGTCATGCGGTATTACAAGCGAAAACTTTTGTTGGAGATGAACCATTCATCGTTATGCTTGGGGACGATTTGATGGAAGATGAGATTCCACTGACAAAACAATTGATCTTAGATTACGAGAAAACAAAAGGTTCGACTGTAGCAGTCATGAAAGTTCCTCATGAAGACACGTCAAAATATGGGATCATCGATCCAGAAACAAAAGAATCTGAAGGCTTGTATGAAGTGAAACGATTCGTCGAAAAACCAACACCTGAAGAAGCTCCGAGTGATTTAGCGATTATTGGACGCTACTTATTGACACCAGAAATTTTTGAATTATTAGAAACACAAAAACCTGGAGCTGGAAATGAGGTTCAATTGACGGATGCCATTGATGAATTAAATAAAAAGCAACCCGTATATGCGAGAGAATTCAAAGGCTCTAGATATGATGTCGGTGATAAATTTGGTTATCTAAAAACAAGTATCGAATACGGTTTAGGTCATCCTGAAATCAGCGAGCAACTGAAACAATACCTCATTGATCTAAGTCATTCTCTGGACTAAAAACTTAACAATTAGAGAAATAAAATCTTGAGAAAAGAATAGTAAATGAGGTGTATTGCTTACATGGGGATTCTAATCAACATTGCACAAACGTTTCTTGATGGATTGAAATGGTTGATGGAGGGAAATAATTGGCTGTTTTTACTGCCAGTATTATTTATTAGTTTGTTTACGATGTTTTATATGGTCAGAATAAAAGAAACCTTTTTGATTTTTATTTGGTACTTAGCAACAGTGGCGATCGGTAGTTTGATCATCGTTCTTTTGTGGGGAGATCAACAGGCATTTCTTTTTGCGGCAGCTTTTCTTTTGCTGTACCTTTTTGCCTATATCCCGTATCTACTCAAAAAATTTCATGTCGTCAAAAAAGGCAAACATGCGGCTTCTCCGAACCGCTCAAAGGCTGTCTCAGAAAGACGGACAAGATCTGACCGCTGATATTTTGATACTTGCACTTGTTTCGCACTTTCCTTACAATAGATGCAGATAGAAATAACTAAAAAAAAAGGCTCCTTGATAGTTAGCGGCAACTAACTATCAAGGAATGACCAGTCACACGTATACACCCTGACCGATCATTTTGCCATAGTCGATGCAGCGCACCGACCGCATTTATTGTACCTGATTTAAGGAAGATTTTCTACCTTATGAATAGAAAAAGCGGAGGAAGCAAGGCGATTTATTTACTATGTCAAAAAAGATGTATATTCAAGCAAGCAGTTTGTTTAATCCGTTTGAAAGACTTGCTTTTAGCGATACATCGTTCCTATCTTTTACACTGAAGCCGAAGAACATCAAGATGCTGCTACATCAGATCTTTCGCTGGAGTGTAATGAATAAGTGGTTAAGGTAAAGATGAGACTGAGCAATTGCTTCGTCTCATCTTTTTGTATTTTTCTTTTTGATAGTTGTCTCTATTCTGAAATAGCAGAAGAAGAGGAGAAAAGAATGAGCTTACCCTATTTTGATTATTATCAACAACTTGAACGAAAATTAAGGATCGAGGAACCCTTGATGGAACAAGCGGGACGTTGGATCGCTACACAGATTCATCGAGGAGGATGCTTACATATTTTTGCTAGCCGTACCTTGCAAGGTATTGCCTATGAATTTTGGCAACAATCTCCAAAAATCTTGCCAACTCAGTTGATTGAACACCCTGCAGCGGGAATTTATGAGTCACTGGAAGGAACGGGTCAAGCAATCATTGAACAAATCAATGCGCAACCCGAGGATATTTTTCTTCTCTTATCAAATGAAGGGAGAAATCCTGCAATCATTGAACTGGCGGAATGGGTCAAAGAACAAGGTCACCTATTGATCGTGATCACAGGATTTGATTTATCCCGAAGTATCAAATCAAGACATAGTAGTGGTTTGCGCTTATATGAATATGCAGATCTAGTATTAGATAACTATGCAACGATAGACGATGCCGTCCTTACGGTTCCTAAGTTTGAGCCAGCTATATGTGGCACAGCTTCGTTAGCCACCTTAATTTTATTACAGCAAATCGTTTATTTTTCAGTTTATTATTTGTTGGAGAATGACTAAAGAGAGAAGGATAAGAGCCCGAAAAAGAGACAAGAAAGAATCGTGATGATTCTTTCTTGTCTCTTTATACACGTTGATGAAAGAGTCTTCCCCAAAACTCTTTACACTCCAATTATAGTACATTTGTTATGAATATTGCAATGAAGATACCTAATGAAAATAAAAAGAGAGTAAGAGAGAGGCAGAAATTCAATTAAAAACATCGGTTCAAATAGGAAAGGAGTACGGATGGAAATGTATAAATATTTGTTAATCTCTTAAAAAATCTTTGTTTATACGTAAATAGAAATGAAAATAAATGATCGGAAATAGCTACATTGTAAAAATAAAAAAAGAATTTTAATCCATTTTTATAGGTGCTATGGCTTTAAGAACAGCTTTTTTATTAAAATGTGTCTTGAAGATAACTAAAATCAATAGATTTTTTTAATTGTTTATTCATGTGGTATAGAACATTTTACTGTATAATCTATTTGCTTATTCATTATTGACAAAAACGTAGCAAGAAAGGAAGAACGAGTTTTGAAGAGAAAAAATTCTTCAGTAAAGAAAAAACGAGACTTTACCAAAATGACGACCCCGCATACGTATGTCATTATTTTTGGTGTAGTTGTACTTGCCTGGTTATTAACATTTATCGTACCAGCGGGGAGATTCAGTACGCAAGATATAGAATACAAAGATGCAAATGGAGAAACTAGTACCAGAACAGTATTACGCCAAGATTCGTTTCGTTATGCTTATGAATTAGATAAGTCTTTTGTATTTGATCAACTGGAAGAATTACAAAATGATCCAAAGGAAAGAGAAAAGCTAGCTGTTCCTGAAGAAGGATTAGAAGAAGTCTTGGCAGCTGGTGAAAAAAACTTGACCCAAGAGAAACTAGATGAAATCTCACTGACAGATGATGTTTTATACGATGAATATGGTGAAGACATCTATGATACCTCAAAGAAATTGCATAAAACAGCAAAACTATGGGGAACCGATGATTTCGGTGGGTTTGGCTTTTTGAACTTTGTTTTTGAAGGTCTAGTATCAGGCGATAAATATGGTTCAGCAGTCGGGATTGCTGCACTTATTTTAGTCGTGGGTGGGGCATTTGGGATCATCATGCGAACAGGTGCCATTGATGCAGGTATTTATGCTTTTATCAATAAGACACGTGGCCTAGAACGTTTAGCTTTACCGCTCTTATTCTTTGCTTTTTCATTTGGAGGCGCAACGTTCGGTATGGCTGAAGAAGTCATTCCATTCTCAATGGTCATGGTACCTTTTGTGATTGCCTTAGGCTATGATTCGATCGTCGCCGTTACAGTCACCTATGTGGCGTCACAAGTCGGGAATGCCACGTCATGGATGAGTCCGTTCAGTGTCGCCGTTGCTCAAGGGATCGCAGGTATTCCAGTCTTATCAGGCGCCACCTTCCGATTGATCATGTGGGTCGTCGTGACTGCGTTATCGGCTGGTTACTTAATGATCTATGGAGAAAAAGTTCGGAAGAATCCGGAAAGTTCATTAACGTATAAATCTGACGAATACTTCCGTAACCATTTGAAGAAAACATCCGATGAACAAAAACCATTTACATTAGGCCATAAATTGATTTTAGCGGAAATGTTGATCGTTTTAGTTTGGATCGTTTGGGGAGTTACTCAAAAAGGCTATTATATCCCAGAAATCGCCTCTCAATTTTTTGTAATGGGACTAGTCGCAGGGATCATTGCTGTTTTATTCAAATTAGACGGTATGACGGTCAATGATATTGCCTCTTCTTTCCAATCTGGGGCAGCAGATCTAGCTGGAACAGCAATCGTTGTTGGGATGGCAAAAGGAATCTTGCTTGTATTAGGTGGATCAGATGCTTCTGTACCTTCTGCGCTTAATACAATTTTGCATGGTATAGGAACAGCGCTGACTGGTGTACCGGCAGTTATTGGTGCATGGGCGATGTATGTGTTCCAAAGTTTGTTCAATCTAGTCGTCACTTCAAATTCTGGACAAGCGGCATTGACGATGCCAATCATGGCACCGTTAGCTGATTTAGTTGGTGTCTCTCGTCAAGTTGCCGTATTGGCTTATCAATTAGGTTCAGGATTCATGGATGCGTTCACGCCAGTTTCTGCTAGCTTGATCGGCGTCTTAGGTGTGGCACGGATCGAATGGGCAAAATGGGCACGATTCCAAATCAAAATGCAAGGATTCTTCTTTGTTTTAGGAACAATCTTCATTATGATTGCGATCGCGATCGGCCTTCAATAAAACAAATAAGAACTGATTGATAGCAATCAAAGAAACGGTGCTACCCATATGTAACGCTGAGATAATAAGCGAGAAAATCCGAAAGTATCTTCATATTTTGGGACTTTCTCGCTTATTTCTAAAAGAGCGACGTAGGATCGCTAGATTGCTTTTCAAACAACCCTTTGTGTGTATGAAAAGATACAGACTATTTTATAAAGAGGAGGATCACGGATGAAACTCATTCGACAAATCGATGTCTATGCACCAGAATATCTTGGTAAGAAGGATGTATTAGTGGCAGGAAATAAAATCATTGCCTTGGAAGATCAACTATCTGGCGGTTACGAAGAATTGATCGTGGAAGAAATTTCAGGAGAAGGAAAACTCTTGACCCCAGGTTTTATTGATGCCCATTTCCATATTTTAGGTGGCGGCGGCGAAGGCGGCTATCATAATCGCACACCAGAAGTCACACTTAGTCAACTAACGACAGCAGGAGTGACAACAGTCGTAGGTTGTATCGGGACAGATGGCGAAGGTCGAGATATGACTGCTTTGATCAGTAAAGCAAGAGGGCTAGAGGCAGAAGGATTGACTACGTATGTTTATGTTGGTTCTTATCGGTTGCCGGTCAAAACGGTGACTGATTCATTGATCAAAGATTTTCTTACTATTGATAAGATCATTGGGATCGGAGAAATCGCTGTCTCTGATCATCGCTCTTCTCAACCAACATTCGACGAGTTTGCTCGGGCAGTGGCGGATGCTCGTGTTGGGGGCATGTTATCAGGTAAAGCAGGAATAATGAATGTCCATTTAGGTGGCGGAAGTCGAAAATTGGAATTATTGAATCGTGTGGTTGAAGAAACAGAAATCCCTATTACTCAGTTTTATCCGACGCATGCGAATCGGACAACTGAATTATTAGCTGCATGTATCGAATTTGCAAAAAAAGGTGGAACGATCGATTTCACTGCAAGTGAAGATCCTGATTTTTGGGAAAAGACCGATGGTGAAGTTCGTTTCAGTAAAGCATTGAAGCAGTTATTGGAAGCACAAGTCTCTCTTGATAACTTCACCTTGACCTCCGATGGACAAGGTAGTCTCCCATATTTTGACCAAGAGAACCATTTTATCGGTATGGGCGTCGGTAGTGCGAAATCCTTACTGGTTGGCATCAAAGAAGCCGTTCAAAAAGAAGACATCCCCTTAGAGATTGCCTTACGAGCTGTGACGTCCAATCCTGCAAGAGTCCTGAAACTGGACCAAAAGGGAAGAATCGCTGTCGGGAAAGATGCGGATCTTTGTTTACTTGATAAAGAAACCTTAGAAATTGATACGGTGATTGCTAATGGAACGATCATGGTCCAAGAAAAACAAGTGAAAGTTTGGGGAACATTTGAGCAAATGATTGCAACGAGCTGAATGTTAGGATAAGCATACTGTTTGTTTGTTTTTATAATTGGTGTTACTCTAAAAGTGGTTAGAAAGACAAATTTTAGAGGAGGAAATATTATGGCAGATTTAGAAGGACGCTCTAAAGATTTGAAAGACAAAGTTGCAGGTGAAGGCAAGGAAGCCTATGGAAAAGCAACAGGTGATAAAAGTAAAGAAACAAAAGGTAAAGCCCAATCTGCAGGTGCGGATATCAAGAGTAAAGCTCGTAATATCGGCGATGAAATCAAAGAAGGCTTTGAAGATGTAAAAGAAAAATTTTCAAAAAAAGACCATAAATAGTCTACTTGTAAATTCTAAAAAAAAAGCGTCCTACCAATAAGGTGGACGCTTTTTTTAGCGGTTATCCAATGTCAATGGACGCGAATGTTTTGTTTTTTAATTCAAAAACTTCATCACATTTTTTAGCCACTTCTAGTTCGTGTGTCACAATGATGATACAGCGATCTTGCTTATGGGCGATTTCTTGGAAGAGTTGAACGATTTCTTGTGAAGTCGTTTCATCGAGGTTTCCTGTTGGTTCATCCGCGATGATCAACTGATGTTCGCAACAAATCGCTCGGACGATCGCTACGCGTTGTTGTTGTCCCCCAGATAATTTAGTGACTTGTTGTTTTGCAAGAGTTTCATTTATCCCAACGCGTGCCAAGCGATCAAGTGCTACTTGGCGATAATTTTTTTGAGGAGTATTTGAAATTTCCATGGCGGTAATGACGTTATCAAGAGCGGAAAGGTAAGGCAATAAGTTGTACGCTTGAAAAATAATGGATACATCATTTTTACGATAATTTCGTAGTCCTATTTTAGCTAAAGCGCGCTCTTCATAATACACAGTCCCTTCTTTTGGTGTATCGAGTCCTGAGATCAACGAAAGGAAGGTTGTTTTTCCTGAACCACTTGCCCCTAATATGGCGTACATTTTCCCTTTTTCAAAGGATAAATTCACGTTTTTATAAAGTGCTTCTGTTGGATTCTGATACCAGAAGCCCAAGTTTTCTGTACGTAACATCCAATTCCTCCTTTAGTTTAATAAAATTTTTCGTGGATTTAATCGTAGTATGCCAATGGAGGCTAGAAAAACGGAGAGTAAGCTGATCCCGAATGCAACCGCTGCTAGAAGGCCGAGTTGAGCTGGTTGAACGGTGATTTCAAGGTCGCTTACTTGTTCCGAAACGGTAAATGGATTACTAGTTCCACCGGGTTGTCCGCCAGGTCCACGATTGCCACCACCAGGCATCTGCTCTCCTTGTTGCTCGGCAGGTGAGTCGGTTGACGTTTCAGTTTGTTGATCAAGCAACTGTTGACCGACAGCATTTGCAACGACATTTCCACTGAATGAAGCCACACCTAACGCGACGATCATACATATGGCCACTTCTGTAAACAATTGAAGGACGATTTTGCTTCTGGATTCGCCTAATGAAAGCAATACGCCTAATTCATGGCGGCGTTCCCGGATCGTGATCATGATGATCAAAGTTAAAATAATGATTCCAGCCACCGCAACGAGTAAAACGACATTTTGTGAAAAACTGGCCACGTTGTTAAGTGGTTCAAGCATTGCTTGGAACATCGTATCGTTTGATTGAAGACTGAACGTTGATGTATCGATCAGGTTTTCTGCTTTAGTGATAAAATCTGCCATTTTATTGGGATCGGTCAGCGTATAAACCGCAGAGTCGATTGTGTCATCTTCTGAAGAACCATTCAATGTATTAGCAAACGTATAATAAGTATACAAAGTGTTCGCTGGATTCATGAAATTGAAATTCATTCCCATGCTACTACTTGTTTCACTCGACTCATAGATTCCTTTAATCGTCATTTCATAAGTTGTTTCTTCATCTTCAGTGCTAGTAATAACGAAAGTATCCCCTACGGATAAGTCATTTGCGCTAGCTAAAGTAGAGTCGATCACGACATTGTTCGTATCTTTGTCGCTATCAGTGATTCCTTCTCCTTCGATGATTTTTGCTGTGCCATCCGTAAAGCTACTGGTTTGGGCTGTATCGGATACCCCGCTGATTTGAAAGTCTGCTTGGATCATTTGCGGTTTGCCACCCCCCATAGCTCCACCCATGTTTTCACCGTTTGGTGCAGCATCAGTCGTAGTATCAGTTTCAGTTTCTTCTGATGTTTCTGAGGTATCAGAGCTTGAAATGGCAGTGATACCGCTATTGGCTAAAGCTGATGCAGAGCTTTCGAAGGAAAAACTTGCTACATTATCTAGTGCTGCAATCTTTTCTGCATCGCTGACTGAAACAGGTGTGAGGGAGAAACTTCCAGGATCTGGTCGCCCACCGGATTCAGTATCAGTTGCCTCCGTTTGTTTTTGAAAAGCCGCTTCACGATTCGCACTTAAAGTGACGGTCGCGCCGACATCTTTTTGAGCTTGCTCTGCGGCTTGTTGAGCCGCACTACGTATGGTTAGTCCAGCAAGAACGAAGACAAGGATTGCTGTAAAAACTGCTAATAATAGTAAAGAACGCCCCCATTTTACTTTTGTACTTTTTAATGCTCGTTTGAAAAAATTCATTGGTTCGATCTCCTTTCGAAATGAGTACAAAAAATAGAATAAAGGGAGTAGCTTAAGCCTACCTTAAAAAGAGACCACGACCAGAGAGAGTTGAAGCCTAAAAACAAGTCAAATGGAGCAGGAAATGAAAAACATTCTATAGTTATTGAGTAATTTATGGTAAAATAGACGAAGTATCTTCTAAAATGAAAGAAGAAAAAATGGTCTGGGAAAAACATGGAGACAGAAACAATCGTACATGCTAGCGATTTGTTTGATTTGTTGTATAATGATGTGGAGCAGTTGATCGAGCAACTGAAGCAATCCCGATTTTTTTGTGTCAAAAAAAGATCCTAAACGCCTGTAAAATTAAGATGGATTTTAGTACTTATTGAAATCATCCGAAAACCAGGCACTCAGAAAATGGATCGTTTAAATAAAATAGAGAATCGACATCGTTAAATGAAGATGTCATAAGAAGAGGTGAAATTTGTGAGTACCATTAAGATTATCCCTTTAGGCGGTGTACGCGAAAACGGAAAAAATTTGTACATTGCAGAAGTAGGGGAAGCTATTTTTATTTTAGACTGTGGTCTGAAGTATCCTGAAAACGAATTATTAGGGATTGACGTTGTGATTCCTGATTTTACGTATTTAGAAGATAATGTCGATCGTGTAGCAGGTGTCTTTCTGACACATGGTCACGCAGATGCGATTGGGGCGTTGCCTTATTTATTGTCAAAGATTTCTGTACCTGTGTTCGGAACAGAGTTGACGATCGAATTGGCAAAATTGAATGTCAATCGCAATGATGCTGCAAAAGGATTCAAGGATTTTCATGTAGTAGATGAGCATACAGAGATCGATTTCGGTGAAACGATCGTTAGCTTCTTCCGCACTACCCATACGATCCCAGATTCAGTTGGGATCAATTTAAAAACCCAAGAAGGAAATATCGTTTATACGGGTGATTTCAAATTTGACCAAATGGCGATCCCAATGTACCAAACGGATTACGCTCGTTTAGCAGAGATTGGGAAAGAAGGCGTGTTAGCTTTACTGAGTGAGTCAGCAAATGCAGAAAACGCGACCCCTGTTGCTTCTGAGTTCCAAATCGCTGATGAAGTATTTGATACCATCAAATATTGGGAAGGACGGATCATCGTTGCTTGTGTTGCAAGTAATCTTCAACGTGTCCAACAAATCTTAGACGCCGCTGCCAAAGCAGGACGTAAGGTCGTGTTGACTGGTCAAGACTTTGAACGGATCATCCGAACAGCTATGCGCTTAGAAAAACTTCAATTACCAAGTGAGGACCTATTGGTCACATTAAAAGATATGAAAAACTATGAGCCTGAAGAACTGATTATTTTAGAAACAGGCCGTATGGGTGAACCAATCAAGTCTTTACAAAAAATGGCGAATGGTGCGCACCGTCATATCAAGATCAAAGAAGGCGATCTTGTTTATATCACAACGACACCAAGTATTGCGATGGAAACGATGGTTGCTAAGACAGAAGATATCATTTACCGAGCAGGTGGAATAGTCAAACAAATCTCTGACAACCTGCGGGTTTCCGGTCATGCAAATCCTAATGACTTACAATTGATGTTGAATTTCATGAAACCTAAATATTTCATCCCAGTTCAAGGAGAATATCGTGAATTAGCTGCCCACGCAGACTTAGCCCATGCAGTTGGTATCCCCTACAAAAATATCTATATCACAGGACGTGGGGATGTTTTAGAATATAAAAACAAGCGGATGAGTGTGGCAGGTACGATAAGTGCTGAAAATGTCATGATCGACGGACTAGGTGTTGGCGATATTGGAAATATCGTCTTACGCGATCGTAAAATCTTATCTGAAGACGGTATTTTTGTTGCAGTAGTGACAATTAGTCGTCGCGAAAAGAAAATTGTCTCAAAACCGCAAATCACTTCACGAGGATTTGTTTATGTCAAAGCAAGTCGTGATTTGATCAATGAAAGTAGCAACATGATCGAAACCATTGTAGGCAAACATTTAGAAAGCGATGATTTCGAGTGGAGCAAGCTGAAACAAGAAATACGTGATCAATTAGGTCGCTATTTGTTTGAACAAACCAAACGCCGCCCAGTGATTTTACCAGTCATCATGGAAGCGACACAACGTCGCGGCAAAAGATAAAAAATGAAAAGCTGTATCAAAAGATGTTCAGATAATGAATATGTTTGGTATAGCTTTTATTTTATAGGAGTGAGAGCATTGGATATATTATAGAAAGGTGGAAGTGTCTGTAATGGAAAAGAAATTTGTTTTGGAAAATAATCAAATGAAAGAGAAACAGATCATCGTTTTTGGCGTAACTTCAATGAGTACAGATAGTACCCTTTATACCAATTTGTTAGTAACAAAGATGAACAACTTCGCAAAAAAACAACATTTACTTGTGCATGTTGACATGCATAGCATTTCTAAGTTGGATCAGTATGCAAAGGCTGCCGATGTTATTCTATTATCTCCAGAGCTGTCTTCTATGAGAGAAACTATCATAAAAGAGTATCCTACAAAGGTTATTGAAGTGATAGACATGAAAGATTATGGTCTGCTAAATGCTGAGAATATCTTAAAAAAATTTCTCCATCACTAAACTGGAAAAGAAGAAATTTTCAAAATAGTTAGCAAACTTCGTTTTTTTTATTTTTTATCACTCCTCTATCTAAAAAAGTGTTGTGGATTTGTTCAATCTTATAAGCCGTATAAGGCATTTCAACTTAAATAAAAATACCAATAGTAGAAACTAGAGCCTTAATTTCTACTATTGGTATTTTTTATTTTGAGCATCATTACGGATTCGTAGTCATTCTGGTTTTATTCACAGTGATCAAACAATAAACAGAAACTGTCAATCATAGACGAAACATTCTTTTATCTGGGTATTCAGTCGTAAGTACACGCTCACTTGATACTTGGTACAACCTGTATTATCTGTTACAATTGAATAGGATATACTGTACTACTAATTGTGTGAATGATCGAAATGAAAACGAAAGAGTCAGTGACCAAAATGTTGAGGAGTGAGAAGATGAAGATTACTTATCATGGACATTCTTGTATTTCTCTGGAAATGAAAAATGGCCAACAAGTGCTGATAGATCCATTTATTACTGGGAATCCTATGACTGATTTAAAAGTGGATGAAGTCCAGACGGACTGGATATTGATCACCCATGGACATGCTGATCATATTGGAGACATGTTGCCGATTGCGAAGAACAATAAGGCGACCATCATCAGTATTGTCGAAATCGCAGATTATGCACAACAGCAAGGAGCGAACTCTTTTGGGATGAATATCGGTGGCAAAAGGGAGTTTCCTTTTGGCACAGTCAAATTTGTCCATGCACAGCATAGTTCAAGTATTGAAATCGATGGTGTTTCGCGTTATATGGGAGAGCCTAGTGGTATTCTGATCCAAGCAGACGGGAAGACGATTTATCATGCGGGTGATACTGCAGATTTTAGCGATTTAGCGCTCTTAGGTGAACAGTTTATGATCGATGTAGCCTTTTTACCGATTGGCGACAATTATACAATGGGGCCTGAGGATGCGGCTCGTGCGGCAAAGCGAATCAAAGCGAAGAAAGTCGTGCCGATCCATTACAATACCTTTCCTGTCATTGAACAAGATCCGCAAGTATTCATCGATTTATTAGCAGATACCGAAGGAAAAATAATGAGCGTTTCGGAAACGCTGGAAGTGTAGGGGAAAGAGATGGCGACAAAACATGATTTGATTTTAGAATATATCGAAAGCCTACCAGTGGGGAATCGAATATCTGTCCGTAGTATTGCCAAAGAATTGAATGTCAGTGAAGGAACGGCCTATCGAGCAATTAAAGACGCTGAAAATGTAGGATTAGTGTCAACGATCCAACGAGTAGGAACGATTCGGATCGAACGTAAGTTGAAGAAAAATATCGAACGATTGACATTTGGCGAAGTCGTGCGGATCATTGAAGGCGATGTTTTAGGCGGAGCAGTCGGTCTAGATAAAGTCTTGAATAAATTTGTCATAGGTGCGATGACCGAACACGCAATGGAACGCTATATCACTCCAGGTTCATTGATGATCGTTGGTAACCGTACAGAAGTGCAAAAATTAGCACTTGAGGATGGCGCAGCAGTGTTGATCACGGGTGGTTTTGATACGACGCCTGAGATTGCCAAATTAGCGGATGAATTAGCTATGCCGATTTTACGTACGACCTATGATACCTTTACCGTAGCGACGATGATCAACCGAGCGCTTAGTGACCAACTGATCAAAAAAGATATCATGCTCGTCGGTGATATTTATTTGACTGCCCAGAAAACACATTATTTGTTACAGTCGGATACGGTGGCTGATTATCAACGGATTTCAGAAGAAACCCAACATTCTCGTTTCCCAGTGGTGAATCATCACATGCGTTTGATGGGGATCATTACGGCAAAAGATGTCGTAGGTAAAGCACCGACACAAGTCATTGATCGGGTCATGACCAAAGATCCCATCAGTGTCAAGAAAACGATGAGCGTCGCTTCTGTCGGACATCAAATGATTTGGGATGGTTTAGAAGTCATGCCAGTCGTTTCCGATGATTTGACGTTAGAAGGATTGATCACACGGCAAGATGTCATGAAGGCGATGCAATTGGTGCAACGTCAACCGCAAATCGCTGATACGATTTCTGATCAGATTTCAGGGGCGATCCAAACGATCGATACAGATCGTGAAGGCAATCGATTGACGACGCCTAAGTTCAAATTTGAGGTTTCGCCACAAATGGTAACAGGTGTTGGAACGATTTCTTTTGGGGTGTTAAGTGAAATCATTTCAGATGTTGCTCAAAAAACAATGATCATGAATCAACGCAGGAATATCTTGTTGGAGCAAATGAATCTACATTACCTTCGTCTGATCCAGATCGAAAGTGAGTTAGACATTCGTCCAAGAGTTTTAGAAATCGGTAGAAGATCCGCTAAACTTGATGTAGAAGTATTTATAGAAAACACGATCGTGGCTAAAGCCATTGTCGTCTGCCAAGTGATGGAACGTTCGTAGAGAGTAGGAAAGAAAATGACCATACAAGAACAGATTTTGAATGAAATCAAAAAATATCAAAAAATCGTGATCCACCGACATCAAAGACCTGATCCAGATGCTTTAGGTTCACAAGTGGGATTAGCCGAGTTATTACGTAATAGTTTTCCAGAAAAAGAAATTCGTCAAGTTGGAAAAGACGTTGAGGGCTTACGTTATTTAACAGAAATGCAAGAAATCGACGATGCCTTTTATCAAGGGGCATTAGTCATCGTGACAGACACAGCGAATGCGCCACGTATTGATGATAAGCGCTATTCCTTAGGGGATCAAGTGATCAAAATCGATCATCATCCGAATGATGAACCATATGGTGATTTACTTTGGGTAGATACGAAAGCTAGCAGCTGTAGTGAAATGATCGCTGAGTTTGCTTTGCTGTTCCCTGATGAGCTGAAAATGAACAGCGACTCTGCTCGTTTATTGTATGCAGGAATCGTTGGTGATACTGGAAGGTTCTTATATCCTTCAACAACAGGACGCACGTTAGAACTAGCAGCAGAGTTAAGAAAGTATTCTTTCGACGCAAGCAAATTGAATCGTGAAATCGAACAAATCACCATGAAAGTAGCGAAACTATCCGGTTGTGTCTATCAAACGATCGAAGTTGACGAAAAAGGTGCCGGAAAAGTAATTTTGTCACAAGAATTGTTAGGCAAGTATGGCATCGTTGATTCAGAGACAGCAGCTGTCGTCTCTTTACCAGGTGTCATTGACGAAGTGTTAGCTTGGGCGATTTTTGTCGAGCAACCAGAGGGCTATTATCGTGTACGTTTACGTTCAAAAGGACCAGTCATCAACGAGATCGCCAAACGACATCATGGTGGCGGCCATCCTTTGGCAAGTGGCGCAAATGCAAAAGACCTGCAAGAAGTGACAGAGATCTACAAAGAAATACAAGAAGCTTGCACCAATTATACACGTTAAAAGTGTACTCCAAGTAGTCAATCGAGAATTTTATGCAAACGTAACTTTCTCTTTTATCTATTCCCTTTGCACGAATAAATGGTCTAAGCAGAAGTGACCTCTTCGGAGATCAGGTTACTTCTGCCTTAACCTTTTACTCATCGAAGTTGCTTGTCTTTTTTATCAGGGATATGTGCAATCAAGGTCAGTGAGATTGAATCAGCGTAGGTAGTCTAGGAACTCTGATAATAAGTTGCTCTTTTCAAACTGTTATTTTTCCGTTATAATATTGCTCAATAACGAACAAAAAGGAGAAACAACATGACAGTACCAAATTGCCCAGTATGTGGTTCAGAATATGCTTATGAAGATCGGGGATTATTGATTTGTCCTGAATGTGGAAACGAATGGACACCATCAGAAGAAACAGAAGCAGAAGGCCTAGTAGTACTTGATGCAAACGGCAATCGTTTAACAGATGGCGACAGTGTGACCGTTATCAAGGACTTAAAAGTAAAAGGAGCTTCCTCACCTATCAAACAAGGAACAAAGGTGAAGAATATCCGTTTAGTTGAAGGAGACCACAATATCGATTGTAAAATCGAAGGGTTTGGTCCGATGAAGCTGAAATCAGAATTTGTCAAAAAAAATTAAAATATTCAATCTCTTTTCACAATTATTCTACTCGAACAATGGTAAAATAAAAGCAATGAGGAAAGGGTGAAACGATTATGTATGGATATGGTTTTTATGGCTTAGATCCAACGTTTCTTTTAGTTATTGCTGGATTAGCTATTTCCGGAATCGCTTCTGCTTACGTCAATAGTACTTTTCGTAAATACGACAAAATCAGAAGCAAAAATAATGTGACTGGTACACAAGCCGCCCAGTTCATTTTACAAAGTCAGAAAATCAATAACGTTGGCGTCCAACAAATCGCCGGTGATTTGACGGACAATTATAATTCAGGGAACAAGATGTTGAGTTTATCGCAAGCTACAGCACAATCTACCTCAGTCGCTGCAATTGGGGTAGCTGCCCATGAATGCGGACACGCAGTGCAAGATGCTGTTGGTTATGCGCCGTTGAAAATCAGAGCTTCATTAGTGCCTGTCGCAAATTTTGGCTCGATGATTTCGTTTCCGTTGATCATGGTAGGTGTATTATTTAGTTGGAATACGACGTTGATCAATATTGGTATCTTCGCTTTTTCATTGGCACTATTGTTTCAACTTGTTACGCTACCAGTAGAATTCAATGCGTCAAGACGAGCAATCCAAATTTTAAGTGAAGGTGGCTTACTGACAGAAGAAGAGGTGCCAATGGCGAAACATGTGCTATTTGCGGCGGCTTTGACCTATGTTGCTGCAGCGCTATCTACTTTCTTACAATTACTACGTTTGATTTTGCTCTTTGGCGGCAACCGTCGAGACTAGAACAAACCAATAGAAGTGAGGGACAGTCGATTGGACTGATCCACTCACTTTTTATTTTGGAAAAATTAGTATTAATTTAAAAGTTCAGACGGAGACACGCTTGCTTCTCCTATCTTTTCTTTAAATCAAATCATTTTATTGACATAGAGTTGTTGAATTTTTGTGACTAAATCTACCCACAAATCTTTTTCTTTACTAGGATCAAGGTAAAAAATTTTACTCGTTTGATGAAATTTATCAAACCAATCGGTGACGATCAAATCTGCTTGTTCTGGATTTTCTGTCAAGCGAATCATTTTGTCGTCAAATACTTGTCGTAATCGATTTTGGATATGATAATTCCCTGTCAGCGTTTTATTCATTTGTACATAGATCAATAATTTTTCATTTGTTTCCGACTGCAAGAGATTATAGATCAAGCTACTCAAATAATAAATAATCAATGTTTTTTTTGGATGGTCATGAAAAACTTCAGAGATAATTTGTTGTATTTGTTGGATTTGTTCATTCGATTCATCAATCTCAAGTGCTGGTTTAGGAAAATGCAACGAGTAGAAAAAAGGAGTTGTATTTCCCAATATCAAAATAGAAATTAAAGAAAGCATAAGATAGTAATTGTAGAAAAACCTTTTTTCAGATGATGCAATCACTGGAAAGGTTTGAGCTAGCTCTTTTGTTAGTGAGGTGATTTTCATACATAGATGATTACGTTTATTTGTCAAAGTATAACCAATCAAACTCTTCTGCTGGCTTGAAATGAGATTAGGAAAAAAGCAATAAATCAAAAAATTAAAATGCAATAGTTCATCAATGGCGATTTCATGAGGTAAAAGATGAAACAAATGATGTTTAAAACTACCGGAGACATCTTGTACCTGTTGTAGCAATTCTAAAATAGCATAGACCTCACTAGATTCAGAGGTGATCAATGATGATTGTTGTGTACGAAGCGTAAAGATAGCAATCAGCAAATACAGGTTTTCTTGATATTTCAATGAATGCTTTGAAACGAGCAATTTTTTGGATAATCGCCGCTCTCTTTTTAGTTGGCTCAATTTGAATTTGTCAAAAGGCCATTCCAACCCTTGAAAAGCATCAGATAGGATAAAAAACAAATAGAGTCGGATAAATAATTCGTTTCCTTTGAACAAATAACAGCCCTGAGATGAAACAATCTCGATTGCAAAATCTTGAAGTGTTTCATTCAATTGGTGTGTTAATTTTTCTAAGTAAGAGTGGGATATGTATAATTGCTCCAATAAATATTTTTTCGGAACATACGCTTTGGGATAATTGACCATAAGCAATAAGTAGTTGAAACGATTGGATTCTCTTAAATAAAAAAGTTTGAGCTTGTGATAAATCATCATTTTTATTTCTTGGTATTCATCGGATATAGTTATTTCTCCTTTGTGTGTAGAGAAAATAAAAGTAGAAATGCTCAATTGCTGTTCAATCGTAGTATTCAACTTTCGAATCAATTCTTTGATTGTCCGTTTAGGTATAGTCAGTTCATCCGCAAGTTCTTTTAACGTACA
Organism: Enterococcus sp. DIV0806c; assembly: GCF_051710905.1. NCBI lineage: Bacteria > Bacillati > Bacillota > Bacilli > Lactobacillales > Enterococcaceae > Enterococcus > Enterococcus sp. DIV0806c. The sequence continues at coordinate 774,886 of NZ_JBIOLO010000001.1, forward strand.
TTGACTTTTTTGAGCGATCGTATAGAGGACTAATAACTCTTTCTTTTTTGCATCGATTAACATGATGGACTCCTTTCTGACAATTAGTGTACTAGTGGTGACATAAAATGTGAGTGGAAAGTGTTTTCAATGTATGATATTCTCACATAGTAATAGAATTTGATTATATAACTTGTTATTTTAAGAAATGATAATCAGTTATCTATTCTATTGTTTATTTCTTTGCTTATTTTGTCAAGTTGGAATCATTTAAATAATCTTGGATAAGGGAATACAATGTTATTTAATTGAGGATATCGTTATTTTTTAAATCTTATTTTTGGCGAAGCATTAGATAAATCAAGCTTCTATTACAAAGAGACATATTTTAACCCCCGAAATATGTTATTATCGTTTTTTTTTATCAAAACTTGTTTCTTCATGGTTTACATAAGTTTTTCCTACTAGCGAATGCGCTGGATCGTCATGGGAAATTAAAAAAAGAATCATTGCCGGATATGAATAAGATAATCGGAAAGGATGGATGGTTTCGTGGGAAGAGTGACGAATTTTAGTAAAGAATATTTACTATTTAAGAGTATGGTATATGCTGAAGAAAATGGGTTATCGACAATCACAGCGAGAAGTTTAGCTTCTTTTTGTGGCTGTTCTACTTACCCGATCTATGCACATTTTAAATCAATCCGTATACTAAAAGAAAAAATTATCGAAGAGATCACGATATGTTTTGATCGATATTTAGCTGAATACGTTATTGACGATTTTTTCAGTGTCGTTCATTTATTGAAGGAGTTTTTCTCGATTCATGAGAGTATTAGAGGAGTAGTTATCAAATCCGAATTAGACATGGCCTCGTTGTTCAAACGAACGTTCTCAGAATTTGTCAGAGAACATACGGGAATCAAAGAAGCGTATTTATTAGAACTTCTTTGGCTGAACGCATTAGGAAGTTTAAATTCAGATAAATCATCAAAGGAATTTTTTGAGACAATGACATTGATTTGGAATAAGTTAGCAGAATTAGAAGATGATTTGCCTGAAATGCTAACAAATATCCAATACGTTCCGGTTAATTGACCTTACATTTCTTTGGATGGATAATTTACTTTAGTTGTTCGTATGAAGCATCTCCAAAAAGGAGGTGCTTTTTTTAACAGAATTAGGCAGAAGTCGCCCATCCTCTATAGGTGGGTGATGAATGCCGTTCGGTATGAGGGTTACCGTTGGTAACTCGAAGACCGACAACTAAGGCGTATTGCTTTTTTATTTTGTCTCATGTTAAAATCAGTCTATACAAGAAATGAGTTGATACAACATGGAATTAGACACAAATAACCATTCAGTATTTCTTCTTTATTATCACCTTGTTTTAGTAACGAAATATCGTAGACAAGTAATTGATAATGAAATATCTAACTACGCTAAAGCGACTTTTGAAAGAATCTCAGAATCGTATCATATCACTTTAGTTGAGTGGAATCATGATAAAGACCACGTTCATATTATGTTCAAAGCTCAACCAAAAACAGAATTGACAAAATTTATCAATGCCTATAAAAGTGCTAGTTCACGTTTGATAAAGCGCAATTATCCAAGAATCAAACAATTTCTTTGGAAAGAAATGTTCTGGTCAAAAAGTTTTTGTCTTTTGACAACTGGTGGAGCACCAATTGATGTGATTAAGAAATATATTCAAAATCAAGGAAACAATCATAAATAGAAAGCAGGCGAGCTTTATGGAGCGACTAAAAGCATATAAATTTAGAATCTATCCAACAGAAGAACAAGAAACCTTCTTTGCTAAGTCTTTTGGCTGTGTCCGTAAGGTCTACAATCTAATGCTTGATGACCGAATGAAAGCTTATAAAGAAACTAGGAAAAATTCCTCTAAAAAAATGAGTTTTCCAACGCCTGCAAAATATAAGCAAGATTTTCCGTTCTTGAAAGAAGTGGATAGTCTTGCTTTAGCAAATGCACAACTCAACCTAGATAAGGCGTATAAGAACTTCTTTCGCGATAAGTCCGCCGGATTTCCTCGTTTCAAAAGCAAGAAAAATCCAGTTCAAAGCTATACGACTAACAATCAAAATGGAACAATCGCTTTGATTGATAATCAATTTGTCAAACTTCCTAAGTTGAAGTCGTTAGTTAAAATTACGCTCCATAGACAACCTAAAGGTCTGATCAAATCCGCTACAATATCACGTCATTCTAGCGGTAAATATTATATTTCTTTATTGTGTAAAGAAGAAATAGCTGAGCTTCCTAAAACTAATTCCGCTATTGGAATTGACCTTGGTATAACTGATTTTGCAATCCTTTCTAATGGTCAAAAGATTGATAACAATAAATTCACGTCAAAAATGTCAAAAAAACTAAAACGTGAACAACGTAAGTTGTCAAGACGTGCATTATTAGCTAAACAAAAAGGTATCAATCTGTTTGAAGCTAGAAATTATCAAAAACAAAAACGTAAAATAGCACGACTACATGAAAAAGTAATGAATCAACGCAATGACTTTCTAAACAAGTTGAGCACAGAGATTATCAAAAATCACGATATGATCTGTATAGAAGACTTAAATACAAAAGGTATGTTGCGTAATCATAAACTAGCAAAAAGTATTTCGGATGTTTCATGGTCTAGTTTTGTGACTAGGTTACAATACAAAGCTGACTGGTACGGTCGAAAAATTATCGAAGTGGATAAGTGGTTCCCATCTAGTCAAATCTGTTCGAATTGTGGACACAAAGACGGCAAGAAATCTCTAGAAATTCGAGAATGGACTTGTCCTGTTTGTCATGTTCATCATGACCGAGATATCAATGCTAGTATCAATATTCTGACCGAAGGTCTAAGACTACATTCTATGGGATTAGCTTAGATCCAATCATCAAAAACCGTAGGAACTACGGGGATAGCTTGGTAAATAAGAGAAACCGCTGTGAGTAAAGAAATACGCTTGCAAGTATGCTCTATTCCCAAGAAGCTCCCACTTCAAGCGTTAAAAACCGGTAGGTTTAGCTAAGTGGTGAGTAGTTCACCGCATCAAACTAAGGTTGCTTGAAACCGAAAATGCCAAATGAGGCGTCTTACAAAAGCAAATAATAAAACAAGACAGTAGTTGCTTTTTGTAAATTTTTTTGCTATTCATCGGGCAAGGCTCATAGCAATTAGTTCGCTTATCTATTTGACTGTGATATGATTGTAGTAGATAAAAAGGAGCTGATAATTATGAAAACATCAACAAAAGTAACGATTGGATTAAGTGTCGCAGCAGCAGCAAGTGTGGCAACAGCTGTAGTTGTTTCTGGCAAAGTGATCGAAAAAATCCATCATCTAAGTAACCGAACAAAAGTAAAAAAATTCGTGTATGACAAATTTGATGGGAATGAAAAGTTATTAGATGTCGTCGACCATTTATCAGATAGCGATTTAGATTCATTGATGGGCATGCTAGCAAAGATTAAATCTGGCAAAAAGAAAATTTCTGTCTACGGTGACTCTATCAAAGACTCGACAGAAGATGCGAAAGGTCGTCTGATGTCACTTGTTGAGAAAATGATCTAAAAACGATTCTCTTTGGATTGATCGAAAAAAGGAACAAGCAAGGCGATGTTTATTGCTGCTTGTTCCTTTTTTTATATGTGTAACAAAAGGAGGTAACAAAAGAGTAAGTCATCTGCTTTTTTTAAATTGAAGCCTGTTTGTTCGTCAAACTTTTCGATCCGATATTGGAGAGTGTTTCGATGCATGAAGAGTTGCTTAGCCGCTGAACTGATATTCCCAAAATTCTTCCACAGTTCGATAATGATGTCTTCCATTTTAAAACTACGGATTATTTCTTGATATTCATTTGTTAGCTGACTGGATGTAACTAATTCTTTTGTATAATAATATAAGGCAATTTCTTGTATGGAAGTCGTTTGGTCGGCTACTTGTATTTGTGTTCGTTTATTCAGGAAAATTTTTCGTTCTTCATTGAACATAGCGGTTAGATTTTGTCCAGCTGAATGGAATGAACCGACAAAGGCTTGTGTCGTCATATCAAAATCGACATCAAGAGATAAAAAGATACCTTTAAGATCTGCCGTATTCAAATAATTGGCATGCTTTCTTTCGATGATCAACGCATCTGTCTCTGTGTAAAGAAAAAAATCAAGAGCTTCGGGAAATAATCCAGAAATTGTTTCTCGCCATTCTTTTTGTAAGAAATCGGATCTCTTTTCAAAATGTAACTGAATGATTCGGCAGCTTTCTTCACATACATATCCCTTTTCCTCAAATAAATATTGATACCAAGGATGTCTGTCTAAGGTGTTTGTTTTCTGAAATAACGCTTTCAAAAGTTTCTCTTCTTGAACGGACAAGGAACTTTTATCGATCCACAAGAAGTAATCTTCTACGACTAGTGAAAGAATTCGATCATCAGAAGAAGGAGTATTCTTTTTTTGTGCATTTGGGTATAATCCTAGTAACTTTTCTGTGTTCATTTACTTCACCTCATTCACTAGTTTACCATAGGACACGGCGATAAGGAAAAACTCTTTGTACTTCACCAAAAAGCCAGTTATACTATGTTTGATAGAGAAGATAAGTAAATCTAAAAAAGGTAGGAGTACAAGTGGAAGAAACAGAACAACAGCGAACAAAAGAAGAATGGATGCGTGTGGCTATTGAAGAAGCCAAAAAAGCAGAAGCGTTAGCAGAAGTACCAATCGGCGCCATCGTGGTTCACCAAGGACAGATTATTGGGCGTGGACACAATTTGAGAGAAACAACACAAAATGCAACAACACATGCTGAGATGATTGCGATCCAAGAAGCATGTAAGGCAATCGGAAGTTGGCGTTTAGAGGAAACACAATTATATGTCACGTTAGAACCGTGCCCAATGTGTAGCGGTGCCATGATTCTTTCTCGCGTAAAAGAAGTTTACTTTGGTGCCTATGATCCAAAAGGAGGAACCGCAGGGACATTGATGAATTTACTTGAAGATGAACGTTTCAACCATCAGGCCGAGGTGGAGGGCGGGATATTAGAAGAAGAATGTGGTGAACTTTTATCTGTGTTTTTTAGAAATTTGCGAGCAAAGAAAAAGAAATTAAAAAAGGACTAGCCAAGGATAATAAAATGCGGTATACTATTCCTTGCCGAAAGGCTAGGACAATGGTGGGCTTGTGAAGCGTGTCAGATCCGGAAGGAAGCAGCACTAAGCAGGTGCCGCCATGTGTCTGATTGATTGGATTTATTAAGCCTAAAGGGCTTTTTTTATTAGAGGCAAGTTTAAGGTATTTAGATTTTGTAAAAAAGTCTAAGTACCTTTTTTTTGTGCAAAAACTTTCCATGTGAACAAAGGGGAACCCTATGGTATGATGAAAAAAAGTGAGGTGGAACAAACAGTGGAAGAAATCGTTCTTTTACACACGAATGACTTACATTCTCATCTTGAAAACTGGCCACGGATCAGAAGATTCCTTGAGCAAAAAAAGCGTGAAAATGAGAAAAAAAATAATACGACAACTCTCACGGTTGATCTTGGGGATTTCGTTGATCGTTGGCATCCTTTGTCAGAAGCAACGAATGGTCATGCCAATGTTGAACTAATGAATCAAATCGGCTATGATGCAGCAACTATAGGGAATAATGAAGGTGTAGGTAATTCCAAGAATGAGTTGAATCATTTATATGATCACGCGAATTTTGATGTGCTACTGAGCAACTTATTCGATAAAAATACTTTGCAACCACCAGTGTGGACAAAGCCATATAAAATCATCGAAACAAAGCAACGAACAAAAGTCGGTCTAATTGCTTTTACTGCGCCATTTCCTTTGACATATAATCCAAATGGTTGGGATATCCGCCAACCTTATGACCTTTTGCCCGAACTAGTGGAACAATTGCGTCCCCAGGTAGACGTCCTTATTTTAATGAGTCATCTAGGGATCCAAGATGATTTACAGATTGCAAAAGAAATCCCTGCAATCGATGTGATTTTAGGATCACATACCCATCATCTTTTTATTGATGGGAAAGTCGTAAATGAGGTACAATTAGCCGCTGCCGGAAAATTTGGGCAATATGTAGGGGAAGTACATCTTTCATTGGAAAATAAAAAAATCGTCGGACACTACGCCAAAGCGATTCCGACAGATACCATGACTGCATTCGTAGAGGATGAGAAAGAAATCGCCGGTTATCTTGAACAAGGACATCGTCTTTTAGCTCAAAAGAAAGTGGCAGATCTACCATTTGACTTATCACTTGATTTATTTGATGAACATTCCTTTATCCAAATCGCTTTAGAAGCGGTAAAAGAAAGAGGGAACACAGAAGCATCATTTCTAAATAGTGGGCTTTTTTTGAATAGCGTACCTAAAGGGCTGGTAGATCAAGATCAACTCCATAGCGCATTACCTCATCCGATGCATTTGATCAACGTTACACTGAAAGGCTCGGATATGATTCGCTTAGTGTTGGAAATCGAAAAAAGTCGACTCTTCTTACGGAATTTTCCTATCAAAGGAATGGGATTTCGTGGTCAGATATTTGGTGAGATTTTCTATAATGGGATCACATATGATGCGGTCAACCGAGAAGTTCTGTGGCAAAAACAACCAATCGAAGAGAAAAAGAATTATACCGTTACTACGGTGGACCATCTGATGTTTGTTCCTTTTTTTCCAACCATCGAAATTGTCGGACAGGTCGATTTTTTATTTCCCGAATTTATTCGCACAGTAGTGGGAGACTACTTAAATGCTCACTACCCAACCAATGAAAAAGAAGGTATAATAGAAAAATAGGTGGTGAAAGCATGTCGACGAAACAAAATAAACAACACAACAGTGACAAAAAAGAGAGTCAAGAAACGGTCGATCGCTCACAAGAACAAACGGTGACCGAAGAAGTGACGGCAGTTTTAGAAGAAATAATCGAGGAAACGAAGCCAGAGAAAGTCAAGGGAGAAATCGTCACATTGACAGATGAAACGAATCTTTTGATTGGTGATAGACCTTATCGTATCGTAACGGATTACCGGGAAGGTTTCAATGCTGAGAAGCTTGGTGAGAGATATAGCGAAGTGCTTTCCAGATACGATTACATCGTAGGTGACTGGGGTTACGAACAGCTACGTTTGAAAGGCTTTTTTGATGCCACGAATCGACGTGCTCACCCAGATCAGCGAATTGATGCATTAGAAGATTATTTATACGAATATTGTAATTTTGGTTGCGCATATTTTGTCATTGAACGTATTGGTGGAAAAAAAGAAAAAAACACCCAACGACGCAAAAAGAAAAAAAATCCGAATCGCAATAATCAAGCGCATATCGATGAAAAAAAAGCGCCCGTTGAATCAGTACGCAAACAACCTGTGATCAAAAATCGTAAACCAGCAACTACTAAGGCAACACCAAAGGGAACTGAAAAAACGTCAGAACGCCCAACAAAATCAACTTCTAAAAAGAATTTTACTATTAGACAAAGGGAAGAATGATCCTATGAATTATAAAGGCTATTTGATCGATTTAGACGGAACGATCTATCGTGGAACGGAGCCGATACCGGCAGGAAAACGATTCGTCGAACAGTTACAGGAAAATGGGACGCCCTTTTTATTTGTAACCAACAATACGACAAAAACACCGGGAACAGTGGCACAACGTTTAGCCACTGAGTTTGATATCCATGTCTCACCAGAAACAATCTATACAGCATCTCTAGCGACAATTGATTTCATGAAATCAGACGCTAAAGGAAATAAAGTGTATGTGATCGGTGAAGCTGGCTTGACAGATTTGATCTTGGAGGCAGGGTTTGTATGGGAAGAAGAACACCCTGATTATGTCGTAGTAGGTCTAGACAATCACTTGACTTACGAAAAAGTGGTGACCGCAACCTTAGCGATCCAAAAAGGGGCAACGTTTATCGGTACGAATCCTGATAAAAATATCCCTACAGAAAGAGGATTATTACCTGGAGCTGGCTCGGTTGTTTCTTTTGTAGAGACAGCGACACAAACCACACCGGTCTATATTGGTAAGCCAGAAGCTATCATTATGGATAAAGCAGTGGAACTTTTAGGATTGAACAAAGAAGAAGTCATCATGGTAGGGGACAATTATGAAACTGACATCCAAGCAGGGATTCGTAATGGCATTGACACCTTGCTAGTATTGTCAGGTTTTACGAAAGAAGAAGACATCCCACAACTACCAACACCAGCAACCTTTGTCTTGCAATCGTTAGATGAATGGAGTTTCTAAAACAATGAAAAATAAACGATGGCAATGGGTGGAGTATGCGGGGATGGTTAGTTTGTTCCTGACGTTGCTCACTTTAGCAATTGCAATAACGATCAATTTTCGTCCACTTTATGTATTTGATATCGGACATCTAGGTATCTTGGATTACACCACCGTGGATCAACCAACATTACTCCAAAATTATGATCAATTGATGATGTATCTGAATAATCCTTTTGAGCAAGTGTTGGCACTTCCTGACTTTCCAATGTCAGCGAGTGGCTTACATCATTTTTATGAAGTCAAGTTATTATTCATGCTCAATTATGGGGTGTTGCTACTAACATTGATCCCAAGCGGTTTGTTCCTTCGTCAATTGAAAAGAGACCAACGTTTGTGGCGGCTGATCCGTCCTTTTCAAATCGGCATGGTCTTGCCATTTGTTTTTGGCTTTTTCATGTTGATTGGCTTTGATCGTTTTTTTATTCTTTTTCACGAAACATTTTTCAATAATGATGACTGGCTGTTTGATCCTCAGACTGATCCAATCATCAATGTGTTACCTGAGCAATACTTCATGCATTGTTTCATTCTGTTTTTTGTGCTTATCGAATTATTTTTCGCTTTGATGGTTCTTGTTGGCAAAAGAGAATTGAAAAAGGGGAACAATTAAACAATCACTTTCGGGTAGCGCGTTGATTGCTTTTTCGGATATAGCAAAAAATCATCCATAAAAATCCTTTTGCGATTTTTATGGATGATTTTTTATTTTTATTTGATTATTGTGTCAAACGGCTCCGTTTTTCCGGTTCTTGGTGGGCTAAACGGCTTGCGGCAGAAGCGGCAATTGCTCCCACGATATCATCTAAAAATGTATGGACATTTTTGCCATCGTGACTATTTAACTTTTTCAAGATCCCAGGTTTTACTTTATCAATATAGCCATAATTGGTAAAGCCAATCGTTCCATAAACGTTGACGATCGACAAGGCTAAAATTTCATCTATTCCGTATAATCCTTCATCATCTTCAATGATATGTTGAAGAGGGCTCATCAATTGTTTTTGTTCTGCCAAGATATCTAATTGGATGCCAGTAATGATCGCGTTATGGACTTCACGCTTTGTCAAGACTGCGTTAATACTTTCCGCACAATCCTCCAAGCTTAAATCTGAGATATAGTCTTTTTGTAAAAACATGACTAATTCAGCGATATCCTCGATTGTTACCCCACGTTCTTTTAGGAGATCTCGCGCTTTTTCTTCTAAGGTTTCTGTTTTTATGACCATTTTTGATTCCTCCGTCTCTTCTTTCTATCTATAATGGTAACGTAGTACGTACAAAAAGCAAGAATCATTTCTTCTATAAAAAAAGTAGCTGAGTTATTTTGGTCCAAATGTTTTATCATAAAGACTTGTACTATGACCAGGCTGCGTACGTTCTTTTGGATTGATGAAATGTAACGCGTTATTGACAGCAGTCGGTGCCTCTCCAAATCCCGTGGCAATCAATTTCACTTTTCCTTCATAGCTACAAATGTCGCCAGCAGCATAAACACCAGGAATTGAAGTTGACATATCGGAGTGGACGGTGATCGCATTTCTGGAACTTTCAAGTCCCCAAGAAGACAAATGCTCTAAGTTAGAAGTGAACCCATAATTGACGATCAATGAATCAACCATGAGATCAATCGTTTCCTCCGTCTTAGCTTTTTTTAGACGAATGTCTGACAACTCTCCATTTGAACCAGATAAACGCTCAATCAAATAAGGCGTTAATACATTTACAGAGGATTGATTCAACTGATTGACGCTATGTTCATGAGCCCTAAATGCGTCTCGACGATGAATCAAATAAACTTCGCTCGCAATAGGTTCAAGCATCAGTGCCCAGTCGATTGCTGAATCCCCACCGCCAGCAATGGCAACTTTCTTTCCTGCATATTTCATCAAGTCGTTCACGAAATAATCTAACCCGTGGTTTTCGTATAGGGCAGCATGTTCTAAATTCAGCTTTCTTGGTTGGAAAGAACCACTTCCTAGCGTCAGAATCACAGCTTTTGAATAATGGATACCTTTCGTAGTAGTGATCTCGATGATCTCGTCTTCTCTGGAAAGTGAGAGAACTTCTTCATTTAAATGAAATGTATGATTAAAAGTGGTCAATTGTTTCTTTAAATTATTAACAAGATCAACTGCTTTGATTGCTGGATAACCAGGAATGTCATAAATATATTTTTCAGGGTATAAGGTAGTTAACTGTCCGCCAAGTTGAGGCAAACTATCAATAATATTGGTTTTCGCTTGGCGCATACCAGCATAAAAAGCTGCAAACATGCCAACCGGCCCTGCACCAATAATTGTAATATCGTAAATTTCCATTTGAAATTCCTCCCTTGGTGACACTATAACAGAATTTAATTGAGAATTCTTCTCAAATAGTTTAATGATGGAACGAGCAGTTACTAAAATATAAGGAGTGATCTAACATATAGTTTATTTACTTTCAATATTAACTAAAAAGAGTTATTTTACTAGTACGAAGTGTTTGAATCTAAGAGGTAGAATTTTATGATTAAAAGAATAACAAGCAATGCAAAAGAAGACGGAGTATTGACGCTGTCTTTTCTATTAGCAATAGGTACCATGTTCATCATCCCGCCAAACTTCAATTATTTTTCTTATATCGATTTTCACACATTGATTCTTCTTTTTTGTTTGATGCTGATTGTAGAAGGGATACGGCAACAACAGTTTTTCGATTATCTAGGCAATTATTTGATCACCCAGACAAAAAATACGAGAGGGATCATTTTGATTTTAGTGTTTCTCACGTTTATCAGTAGTATGCTGATTACGAATGATGTGGCACTGATCATCTTTGTACCATTTGGTCTATTGATAGTAGAAAGGATCGGCATGCGAACATTGATTCCTTTAGTCGTAACTCTAATGACGATTGCGGGTAATCTAGGAAGTATGTTCACTCCGATCGGTAATCCACAAAATCTTTATTTATTCGCACAGTCACAATTAAAACTGCTCGAATTTTTACAGTTGATGCTTCCATATACACTAGCTGCTGCCATATTATTGGTGATGTTGATCTATGGAAGAATCAAAAATAATACCATCGATCTGGCGAAGACAGAAGAGATAATGTTAAAGCGAACACAACTCATTTTTTATTTTGGTCTATTTTTAACATGCCTTCTAGCTGTAAGTGGTATCATCCCTCATTATGTCGTATTGGTCTTAGTGAGTGTCAGTATCCTAGGCAATAATCGTCGCCTCTTTAAACAAATCGATTACTCCTTATTATTTACGTTTGTTTTTCTTTTTATATTTATCGGGAATATCAAACAAGTAGATGTTGTCCAAGCCTTTTTTGAAAAAAGTGTGGCGCATCATGAAGTTAGTGCAAGCATTTTTGCAAGTCAATTGATTAGTAATGTTCCTGCGGCGCTCCTATTATCAAGTTATACAGAAAATATCAAGGGTTTGATCATTGGGACGAACTTGGGAGGATTAGGGACATTGATTGCTTCAATGGCAAGTTTGATCTCTTACAAATTAGTCATCAAGCAATATCCGGAATGGAGAAAAAAGTATTTATTCGTCTTTGCATTCTACAACATCGTTTTTTTGATTTTCTTGTGGCTCATCTTTACCGTATATCAATAGAATATGTTATGATTACACAAGAAGACAGAATTTTTTAGGAGGAAGAAAAAATGGCATTTCCACAACTTGATCTTATGAATGAAAAGGGGCCTAAAGCTCTTATAAAAACGAACCGCGGAGATATTACAGTAAAACTATTTCCTGAGTTAGCACCTAAAACAGTCCAAAACTTTGTTGAATTAGCAAAAAAAGGGTACTATGATGGTGTGATTTTTCATCGTGTGATCCCTGATTTCATGATTCAAGGAGGCGACCCAACCGGTACAGGCATGGGAGGCGAAAGCATTTACGGAGAAAGTTTTGAAGATGAGTTCAGCCGCGAATTGTTCAATCTACGTGGCGCACTATCAATGGCTAACTCTGGTCCAAATACAAATGGCAGCCAGTTCTTTATCGTCAACAACACAAATGTGCCAGAAAACATGCTTAGTCAGTTAGAAGGAGCAGGATTCCCTAACGAAATCATTGAAGCGTATAAAAATGGTGGAACACCATGGCTTGATTTCCGTCATACAGTGTTTGGCCATGTACTTGAAGGAATGGATACAGTCGATGATATCGCAAATGCGCAACGTGGACCACAAGATCGTCCAGTACATGATGTAGTGATCGAAACGATTGAGATTTCTGAATAAAGTAAAATTTTAAACATACTAAGCTCTTAAAGAGCACCGAACAGCAAAAGCAGAAAATACTTTTGCTGTTCGGTGCTTTTTTTGTTTGGATGGTAACAAAGTAGGAAAGACTAACATTTTTTGTCCAATGACTTTTTCCATTTTCTAACTGAAAGCACGTTGGATACGTAAAAGTCCTTCTTTTAATACTGATCTTGGACAAGCGACATTCAAACGCATATGGCAATGACCGCTTGGTCCAAAACTGATCCCAGGATTTAAGACGACTTTGCCTTTTTCAATCAGCTTCTTTTCAAGTAGCAGGTCATCGTCCATATAGGCAGAAAAATCAAGCCATATAAGGTACGTTCCTTCTGGCTTCATCACTTTGACATCAGGGAGATGCTTAGTAAAGAAGGTAATGACTTCTTGGACATTTTCTTCCAGATAAACTAATAACTCATTTAACCATTCCTCACCAGTTTCGTAAGCAGCTTGAGTGCCTAGCAGTCCGAAAGTATTGATTCCTTGATGTTGATTTTTTTCTAATTGTTTCGTAAAGCGACTTTTTAAATCATGATCTTTAATGAAGACCATTGAATTTTTTATTGCAGCTAGATTAAATGTCTTAGTTGCTGAAGTGAATGTGATCAATAATCGAGAAAGGGCAGGATCAATTGTTTGCATCGAGGTGAAGTCATGTCCGGAAAAGACGATATCTTGATGGATCTCATCACTAAATAAGAAGACGTCGTATGTTAAGCAGAGTTCACTTAACTGTTTGAGCTCTTCTTTGGTCCAAACACGACCACCTGGATTATGCGGATTACATAGAATCATTGCTTTTATCTTGTTTGAGACGATTTTTTCTTCCATATCTTGAAGGTCCATTTCAAAATGATCGGCTGTTTTATTTAAAGGACTGCGAATCAATTGACGCTCATTACTTTCAACAATTGCACCAAATGGCGGATAAACTGGATCATGAATCAACACTGCATCACCTGGAGCTGTAAATGCTTGAATCGCCAATGAGAGACTAGCTAAGACCCCACTAGTGAAAAGGATGTGGTCTTTAGTTAGGGTCACATGATGGCGCCTTTCTTCCCAGTCGATCACTGATCGGTAGAGACTGTCCGGTACGGTTGAATAACCAAAAATGCCTTTTTGCAGATAGTTTTGAAAAGCTGTTGTTACTCCATGAGGTGCAGGAAAATCCATATCCGCTACCCATAAAGGTAAAAGATCATTCCTACGATAAGTTTGTGAGATGGCATCCCATTTTACGCTATCTGTGTTTAGTCTTGAAACTATTTCATCAAATTGTTCCATCTATAAGACCTCCATATCTACATGCAAGAACAGAACTTCTTTTTTTTTAATATTTACAGTATAATGATAAATGCGAAGAGAGGGAAGTATATGACTTATAAAATAGGCGAAATAATCAAAGGGAAAATTACTGGAATACAACCATATGGAGCGTTCGTTTCATTAGATGAAGAGACACAAGGGTTGATCCACGTATCAGAAGTGCAATCTGGTTATACGAAAAGTATTCATACATTATTGAAGGTGGGGCAACCGGTGACTGTACAAATCATTGATATTGATGAGTATTCGAATAAAATCAGTCTGTCGTTACGTACCTTAGAAAAGAAAGTACCATCGATCCCATACCGAAGAAAACGATACTTCACTAATAAAAATAAAAAAATCGGGTTTGCAACGATTGAAAAACAGTTACCTATATGGATCAAGGAAGCATTGATCCAATTAGATAAAAAAGAATCAAGGAAATAAAAGTGTATTTTTTCTGAAAATATGCTAAAATTCTCTTGTAAGCCATAAACAAGTTGATCGAGGTGGAAATTTTGGCAAACAAAAGAGTCGCTGGTACAATTATGTTGCATTTGGAGGATGGATCTAAAAAATTTTTAGTTCATTCAAGAGAGAATAAATTAGAGTTCGCATGCGCAGACCACTCAAATGATAAGACTGGTTTAGCAAATATACTTAGTTTCTTAAAAGAAATCGTTCATATTGATGTGAGTAAAATCAACTTGATGGAGTTGACGAACACCCATATCAATCAAGAAAATGTTCCACTTTTTGTTTTTGAAACGGAACAAAAAAATCAACAAGAACAGTTAGGCGAAGGTTATCATTGGGAAGATCCAGGACAAATGCGTACGGTACTAGGGATTTATGAAGTAGATGGTGTACCAATTTTTTAAATTGATTCAAGTACCTCTACCAAAGAGAAATGGATGCCGTTCGTAGGTGTATCGTTGACTGCTTGAGAATCGACGAATAAAATAGGAGATCATTTTTTGGAGCCAAGCAAAACTTTCAGAGAAGTTTGAATATCTTTCAAACTTCTTTTTTTGTCTATTTAAAAGGAAAGTAGAAGAGAATGTTCAGGATTCAATTGATTTTTAACTTATTTTATAAAATAAACAATTAAATGCATGGATAATCCGAATGATCGTAAAATAATTGGAAACCTTGTCTTTTTTCTACTTAAAAATAAGTATTGACGCTAGGTGGTTAGCATGGTAAATTAGACAACGTTGATTCGAAAATAAGTTCTTTTGAAAATATTCAGAAAAACATCGAAAAAACTATTGACCGCTGGATGAAACCATGTTAATATAACGAAGTTGAATTATTTCAGCGCTTTGTGAGACGCTTGTATGTAAGAATTTAAAGCGAAATAAAGTGTTGACAAATAACATGCGACGAGTTATGATAAGTGAGTTGCTAAAACGACCTCGTGAAAAACGAGTTCGAAAAAACTTTTAAAAAATAGTTGACAATCATTCGAGAGTTTGCTAAGATATAAAAGTTGCTACGGCAATCACAAACGATAAGTTGAGACGGTTGTGTTTCAATTATCACGTAGACCTTTGAAAACTGAACAAAGTAAGACAAACCAAATGTGTAGGGCGTCTTGATTCAATTCAAGACAACAAACATTTTTAACAAGCAAGCAATATGCTAGCAAACAAATTGAGCTTAACAATCGCAAGATTGTTCTAACTTTTATTTATGAGAGTTTGATCCTGGCTCAGGACGAACGCTGGCGGCGTGCCTAATACATGCAAGTCGAACGCTTCTTTTCCCACCGGAGCTTGCTCCACCGGGAAAAGAGGAGTGGCGAACGGGTGAGTAACACGTGGGTAACCTGCCCATCAGAAGGGGGTAACACTTGGAAACAGGTGCTAATACCGTATAACAATCGAAACCGCATGGTTTCGTTTTGAAAGGCGCTTTACGGTGCCGCTGATGGATGGACCCGCGGTGCATTAGCTAGTTGGTGAGGTAACGGCTCACCAAGGCCACGATGCATAGCCGACCTGAGAGGGTGATCGGCCACATTGGGACTGAGACACGGCCCAAACTCCTACGGGAGGCAGCAGTAGGGAATCTTCGGCAATGGACGAAAGTCTGACCGAGCAACGCCGCGTGAGTGAAGAAGGTTTTCGGATCGTAAAACTCTGTTGTTAGAGAAGAACAAGGGTGAGAGTAACTGTTCACCCCTTGACGGTATCTAACCAGAAAGCCACGGCTAACTACGTGCCAGCAGCCGCGGTAATACGTAGGTGGCAAGCGTTGTCCGGATTTATTGGGCGTAAAGCGAGCGCAGGCGGTTTCTTAAGTCTGATGTGAAAGCCCCCGGCTCAACCGGGGAGGGTCATTGGAAACTGGGAGACTTGAGTGCAGAAGAGGAGAGTGGAATTCCATGTGTAGCGGTGAAATGCGTAGATATATGGAGGAACACCAGTGGCGAAGGCGGCTCTCTGGTCTGTAACTGACGCTGAGGCTCGAAAGCGTGGGGAGCAAACAGGATTAGATACCCTGGTAGTCCACGCCGTAAACGATGAGTGCTAAGTGTTGGAGGGTTTCCGCCCTTCAGTGCTGCAGCTAACGCATTAAGCACTCCGCCTGGGGAGTACGACCGCAAGGTTGAAACTCAAAGGAATTGACGGGGGCCCGCACAAGCGGTGGAGCATGTGGTTTAATTCGAAGCAACGCGAAGAACCTTACCAGGTCTTGACATCCTTTGACCACTCTAGAGATAGAGCTTCCCCTTCGGGGGCAAAGTGACAGGTGGTGCATGGTTGTCGTCAGCTCGTGTCGTGAGATGTTGGGTTAAGTCCCGCAACGAGCGCAACCCTTATTGTTAGTTGCCATCATTTAGTTGGGCACTCTAGCAAGACTGCCGGTGACAAACCGGAGGAAGGTGGGGATGACGTCAAATCATCATGCCCCTTATGACCTGGGCTACACACGTGCTACAATGGGAAGTACAACGAGTCGCGAAGTCGCGAGGCTAAGCTAATCTCTTAAAGCTTCTCTCAGTTCGGATTGTAGGCTGCAACTCGCCTACATGAAGCCGGAATCGCTAGTAATCGCGGATCAGCACGCCGCGGTGAATACGTTCCCGGGCCTTGTACACACCGCCCGTCACACCACGAGAGTTTGTAACACCCGAAGTCGGTGAGGTAACCTTTTTGGAGCCAGCCGCCTAAGGTGGGATAGATGATTGGGGTGAAGTCGTAACAAGGTAGCCGTATCGGAAGGTGCGGCTGGATCACCTCCTTTCTAAGGAATATTACGGAGACTACACACGTTTGTCGATACTTTGTTCAGTTTTGAGAGGTCTACTCTCAAAATTTTGTTCATTGAAAACTGGATATTGAAGTAAAAATGTAAGTAATACAAACCGAGAACACCGCGTTGAATGAGTTTTTTAATAAGTTCAATTGCTTATTTTTCTTGATTGGACTTCTATCGCTAGAAGAAAGATCAAAACCCAACCGCAAGGTTGATAAGGTTAAGTGAATAAGGGCGCACGGTGGATGCCTTGGCACTAGGAGCCGATGAAGGACGGGACTAACACCGATATGCTTTGGGGAGCTGTACGTAAGCTATGATCCAGAGATTTCCGAATGGGGAAACCCAGCATCTTTTATAGGATGTTACGTATACGTGAATACATAGCGTATACGAGGTAGACGCAGAGAACTGAAACATCTAAGTACCTGCAGGAAGAGAAAGA
>NZ_JBIOLO010000001.1:795000-1070000 GCF_051710905.1 Enterococcus sp. DIV0806c
TGCTGGGTAGCTATGTAGGGAAGGGATAAACGCTGAAAGCATCTAAGTGTGAAGCCCACCTCAAGATGAGATTTCCCATTTCTTTAAGAAAGTAAGATCCCTGAGAGATGATCAGGTAGATAGGTCAGGAGTGGAAGTACAGTGATGTATGGAGCGGACTGATACTAATCGATCGAGGACTTAACCAAAATAAAATGAAAAACTCGGAGAGTTTCTTACTGATACTTCAAATCCAGTTTTGAGTGAACAAGATTTACTCAATATAGATAACACCAAGTGTGGTGGCGATGGCGAGAAGGATACACCTGTAACCATGCCGAACACAGAAGTTAAGCTTCTTAGCGCCGATTGTAGTGAGGGGTTGCCCCTTGTGAGAGTAGGACGCCGCCACGCTGGTATTATTATTCCGGCATAGCTCAGTTGGTAGTAGCGCATGACTGTTAATCATGATGTCGTAGGTTCGAGTCCTACTGCCGGAGTACTTGAAACACAACAGATTCTGTTGTGTTTTTTTGTTGTTTTTACATAAAAAAAAGGCTCTTCGTCAAGTAGTTTGGTGAATTCAAATTGAGAGAATTTCATCGTGAATCAATCGAAGCAGAGAGAAGCTTAGATTGATTCTTTTTTGTTCCGGATTAATCTTGGAAAACTGGTTCTTTGTCAATAAGAGCTAATGAGTTCAGTCAAGTGAAGGAGGTTGCTTCTGTTCCCGCTGTTTATTCAGTTTTTGATTGTGCGAGACGATTTTTGTCCCAGTTTCTTTATTTGTTAAAATTAAATTAATTTAAAATTTGTTTTCGAAGTATTTTTTTGTTGCAATGCTAATCAAAATGTAATTTTTGTTAAGAAAACTGAGATACTATATCTAAGCAAATCGGAATAAAGGAGACTAAGTTATGAAAAAAATTACTAAACTGATTTTTGGAATTTTTGTTTGTACGATATTTAGTGCAATAATTAGTGGATATACTGTAAGTGCGGATGAAAATACCGCAGAGCCTAAAATTATAAATCGAGCTACTAACGTAGGAAATACCTACCATCACAGGATTGTATCAATTCAGATGTTAGAAAATCCGAGAAATGTTCTAGAGTGGAATATGTTCACTACCAGTCGTGTATTTATGCGTCAAGACCAGGGCCTTCCAAATCAAAGATGGGTTATGTTCTATAACAATGAAGATGGTACTTATCAAATTGTAGGTGGTCCTCTTAATGCTGGAGGGACATTCAGAGCAGCTTATCTATCAGCAAATGGGCAGAATATTGATACACGTTGGAATATCAATAGCGATAAGTGGCGAATTTTCCGTTTTGGATCACATGCGAATGGAAATACAGTATACATTCAAAATGTGAGTGAAAATCGTATTATGACTTATCCTGCTGCCTGGCTGGGTAGTCCGCTTATATTGAGACCACTTGAAGTAGCTAATGGAGGTACTAGTCAGCGATTTATTATCCGAATTTTAGGAAACGCTTAAAATTCGACTTGCAATTTTTTAGCTACAACATTTTGTATAATGCTAGATTCGCATATTGTAAGTACGGATGGAAATATAGTAGTCCCTCAAATTAAAAATCGATCGATTCATAAGTAATGTTGCTGATACTTATCAAATTGTTGGTGATCCTTTACACGCTGGAGGGGGATATAGGACTGCTAATCTTTCAGCAATAGAGAATTGTGGGTTCTTTAGTAGATAATCGCAGGAATATTAATAGTGACAAATGGCGGATTTATAGAGTCGGGATATATTCTTTAGGAAACACAGTTTCCATTGAAAATACAAGTATAAGTATGGTTAACCAAATTGTAACGCCATTTAATCCACGAGCTTCCATTAAGCTAGGGCAACCTAATAGGATTAATCGAGTTTCAAATCAAAGATTCATTGCACATTATTTTGAGAATGCCTAAAATATTAAAGAAACCGATTTGCTTAAAATCAGTAGATAGTGTCTTTTTAAGGAGATACTATCTTTTTTTTTAATGTATGGTACAAAAATAAAGTCCATTTTTGATTCTGTCCTTAAAACCGAATAAAAGGTGTTCCAGAAGTAACTCCTTCAGAAATAAGCAGAGAACCCAAAAAAATTGATGAACAATTTTTTTGGGTTCTCTGCTTATTTCTCGGAGCTGGATACTTCTGTCACAATCTCTACAAAGCCACTTGACGGGCTTGAACCGTCGACCTCTTCCTTACCATGGAAGCGCTCTACCAGCTGAGCTAAAGCGGCATTTTTACTACCTAAATAGGATAACTAATTTATAGTCATTTGTCAATAACTTTTCTCTGTGAACAGACGACATTTAAAAGAAATTGAGTTGTTTTTCACAAATATAAAATAACGATGGTTAATTAGTAATTATTTGAAAAATCGAAAAAAAGTATTGCGTTATATGATGAAAATTGATATTATATTCATGTAATTTGATTCCGGCATAGCTCAGTTGGTAGTAGCGCATGACTGTTAATCATGATGTCGTAGGTTCGAGTCCTACTGCCGGAGTACTACACAAAATCCAGAAGAATTCTTCTGGATTTTTTTGTTTTCTAATGAAAATACGTAGATTGAATCGCATGATTGTTCTGAATTTTCAGAATAGCACATTGTAATTCGAAGGGTTAAAGAGTAGAATGGAGGTATATTTTCAATCGGGAAGGATGATTAAATGAACGCGATTACACCAGATATGACAAAAAAATTTGCCGATCAATTTCAAACGAATAAAAAGCAACAAGCTTTACAAAATGCTGTTGTAAAAAATGGGATCACAGCTTCAGCAGAAAATATTGCTTCACATACAAAAAACACACCGGTATTTTCTGTAGATCTAGCGACTGGGAAAGTCTCAAACCAAAAACAATCTGGCCGTTGCTGGATGTTTGCGGCGTTGAATACATTCCGTCACAAATTGTTGAATCAATTCCACTTAAAGGAATTTGAATTATCACAAAATTATACTTTCTTTTGGGATAAATACGAGAAAGCAAACTATTTTTATGAAAATATTCTCGCAACAGGCAATGAAGCATTAGACAGCCGTAAAGTCGCTTTTTTACTAGCTGTTCCTCAACAAGATGGTGGACAATGGGATATGATCGTATCATTATTCCAAAAGTATGGTGTCGTACCAAAATCAGTGATGCCAGAAAGCGCGAATAGTTCAAATTCTCGTGATTTGAATAACTACTTGAATAAATTATTGCGTAAAGACGCTGTCAAATTACGTCAATTGGTGGCTGAAGGAAAAACAAATGAAGAGATCCAAGTAGAAAAAGAAAAGATGTTAGCTGGGATCTATCAATTTCTAACAACCTCTTTAGGCACTCCGCCAACTGAATTTGATTTTGAATACCGAGATGAAGAAAAAAATTACCATATCGATCAACAATTGACTCCACAAATGTTTTACGATAAATATATTGGTGTGAATTTAGATGATTATGTAAGTATCATCAATGCACCGACCGCAGACAAACCGTATGATCGCTCTTATACAGTTGAAATGTTAGGGAATGTTGTGGGTGGAAAAGAAGTTAAATATCTTAATGTCGATATGACAACGTTCAAAAATTTAGCGATTGCTCAATTGGAACAAGGAGAATCTGTGTGGTTTGGGTGTGATGTTGGTCAATCTTCTACAAGAGATAGCGGCATCATGGCAACAGATGTTTATGAGATGGATGAATTATTCGATTTAGATTTTTCTATGACGAAAGCAGAACGTTTAGATCATGGCGAAAGCTTGATGACTCACGCGATGGTCTTGACTGGTGTCGATTTAGTTGATGGGAAATCAACGAAATGGAAAGTCGAAAACAGCTGGGGAGAAAAAGTCGGAGATAAAGGGTTCTTTGTGATGAGTGATGAGTGGATGGATGAATATACGTATCAAATCGTTGTCCGCAAAGATTTATTGACGGAAGAACAACTGGCCGCATTTAATACTGAACCAATTTTATTAGCTCCTTGGGACCCAATGGGGGCATTAGCTTAATTTCAATATCAATCAAAACAGATACAGAGACTTAATAGTTTTCTGTATCTGTTTTTTGTTGATTTCTTGATTTCAGGATTTTATAAATACCTGTGTTATACTTTAAAATGATATAGGAGTTGTTGCGGGTGTACTTGATCGATGAATGATCGATCTTGTGAAATAGCAAGGAGGAGTGAAAATGGATATCCAAGAAGTGTTAACAGAGATTCGTTTAAGTGGTAAGGTGATACCGATTACTGGGGGAGATGTGAATCAAAACTATCGAATTGAAGAACAGCAAAAATCCTATTTTCTAAAAATCCATCCTCATGTGACCAAACGCTTTTTTGAAGCAGAAGTGGATGGTCTGAAAGAGCTTGCACCACATGTACGAGTACCTGAAACTTATATGTTAGGCGAAACAAATGAAGGTGCCTATCTATTGATGGAATGGATCGAACCAGGGAAAGGTGATCCTCGAGAACTGGCAAAAGACTTAGTAAAAATCCATCGTTCAACTGCACCACAGTTTGGTTTTCGCAAGGACAATTATCTAGGCAGTTTACCACAGCTCAATACATTTGAAGAAGATTGGTGGACCTTCTTTTTCAAAAATCGCTTGGAGGCTCAAATCGACATAGCGGAGAAAAACAATCGATGGAATGAAACACGTGAAAAAGAGTATCAGCGGTTAAAAAAGGAACTACTAAATCGTGACGATCATCGGAAGATTACGCCTAGCCTCTTGCATGGAGATTTATGGAGTGGTAATGTTTTCTATGATAGGCAAGGAAGACCAGTGTTTATCGATCCGGCAGTTTCTTATGGGAATCGCGAACAAGATATTGCGATGAGTCAGTTGTTCGGTGGCTTTCGTCCTGAATTCCTGGAAGCTTACCAAGAAAGCTGGCCATTGGAAGAGGGCTGGGAGAGTCGTTTGCCACTCTATCAACTCTATTACTTGTTGGCGCATCTCAATATGTTTGGAGAGAGTTATGGGACACAGGTCGATCATATATTAATGAAGAAGTAATTGGAGGTTTTCTTTTGGCACAAAAATATACAAAAAAACATGAAGTATCTTATTATGAATGTGATATCAACAAAACAATGACTTTTCCGTCCATGCTGGGTGTAGTCATCAAGACTTCGGAAGAACAAAGTGATCATTTAGGTCGAGGAACCGACTTTGTCAGTAGCTTTGGCTTGACTTGGGTAATCACGAACTATTCGATGAAAATCAATCGCTTGCCTCATGTAGGTGAAACAATCGATGTTACCACACAAGCGATGCAGTATAATAAATTCTTTTGCTATCGTAATTTTTGGATTCATGATGAGGAAGGAAATGAATTAGTTGAAATCGAATCAGTATTTGTTTTGATGGATCTAGTGAACCGTAAGATGAGTAGTGTGAATGAAGAAATCATTGCACCTTTTGAAAGTGAAAAAATCAAGAAAATCAAACGACAAGAAAAAATCGAGCCAATCGAATCTGGCTTGATGTTGCCATATCGTGTTCGATTTTATGATATTGACAGCAATCAACATGTGAACAATGCGATGTATTTCAACTGGATCATTGATGTTTTAGGTTACGATTTTTTGACAACACATACACCTAAACATGTGTTGATCCGTTTTGATAAAGAGGTTGAATATGGCAATGAGATCGAGAGTCATTATGAACAAACGGTTTCTGGAACAGAAGTAAAAACGAGACATGAGATCAGAATGCAAGAGCAACTTTATTGTGCAGCAAATATCTCATGGGAGAAAAATGCAGAAACAAAATAAATCGAGTGAGATAAGATTGTGAGATGTTTTGCTTCGATAAATAAGCGCGAAAAACCGAAAATTGTTCTTCCAATTTTTGTGTTTTTCGCGCTTATTTCTGAAGGAGTTTCATTTGGAACTCCGTTTATCAACAATATGATTATAGCGTCTATTGAGTTCTCAACATGATGAGACGTACAAGACCCGTATTACTCGATTTTTTCATTGTGTCATAAATTTGATCAACTGTTCTTCTGACAAGCCACCGTTAATGGCAATCAAAAGTTTTATTCTAGCTTTTTGGCTATTGATACTATTACAAAAAATAACGCCCATACTTGCGAGTTCTTTTCCGCCACCCTCGTAATCATAGACGGGTTCAGCGATTCCGTTGAAACAACGAGAAACCAAGACTACTGGTATTTTTTGGATCAAGAGTTTCTTTAATGCTGTTAATGCCTGCGGAGGGAGGTTCCCAGCGCCTAAAGCTTCAATGACCAGACCGTCGACTTTCGAATGGGCAAGTGCTTCTAATAAATCACCTTGCATACCCGCATAGGCTTTGACGATTGGGATCGTTCCTTTGACTGATGCGATATCTAGTCTTTGCGCTTCAAGTAATTCTTGCATAAACAATATACGATTTTTAGTGATCAAACCGATTGGTCCTAACGTAGGAGTACGAAAAGTAGCGACATTAGTCGTGTGGGTTTTAGTGACATAGCGTGCTGAGTGGATCTCATCGTTCATCACGACTAAAACACCTTTGTCTTTTGCTTCCTCACAACTTGCTACTCGAATCGCACTTTCAAAATTATATAGACCATCGCTACCTAACTCATTACTTGAACGCATCGCTCCTGTTAAGACGATCGGTAATTTATCGCCAATCGTTGAGTCTAGAAAAAATGCTGTTTCTTCCAACGTATCTGTCCCATGGGTGATCACGACACCTTGGATGTCAGAAAGAACGGCTTGATTGATTCTTTCTTTAAGTTGTAACATATGTTTAGGCATGATGTGCGGGGAAGGAAGATTAAAGATATCTTCCATGATCAAATCAACATTTTCTGGAATCGTTACTTCTGCATCTAATAGTGGGTTAGCCACATCTGGACTTACGCCACCTGTTAAAGAATTTTCTTTCATGGCGATCGTGCCGCCTGTGTGTAAGATAAGAATTTTTTTCATTTTCAGAACTTCCTCACGAATAATTTTGCATAGGGTTTCTAGCTTATTGTATACTATATAAAAGAGTTTTGCTATGAATGAATCAAACGGAACAACTTGAGAACAAAGATAAAATGAATTTAAACGAATGGAAGTGATTCGTCGTGATCAAAATTGGCTTGACTTCATTTAAAGAACATGACAAATTAACAGGAAAAAAGAATAATACTCTTTACGATTATGCGAGTGTCCTTTCATTAGTCGAATTAGATACCGCCTATTATGGTATCCCAAGAAAGTCATCTGTGGAGAAGTGGGTGAATGAAGTACCGGCATCTTTTCGCTTCGTGATGAAAGCTTACCAAGGAATTAGCGGTCAAGGCGACTGGCAGAAGTATTATCAATCCGAAGAAGAGATGATTGAACACTTTTTGGATGTGATGGCACCGATGAGCGAGTCAGGAAAACTCTTTTGTTTTTTAGTTCAATTCCCTGCTTCATTTAAATGCACCAAAGAAAATGTCGCCTATTTAAGAAAACTAAGAAAATGGTTCAATGGCTATCCGGTAGCTATTGAGTTACGTGACTATTCTTGGTATAGCGACCAATTTCTGTCACGCACGAGACAGTTTATGACTCGTGCAATGTTTTCCTTAGCAATCATTGATGAACCACAATTACTGAATACGACGATTCCTTTCGATCCTTATGTGACAAATACGGATTTTACCCTTTTTCGTTTTCATGGAAGAAATGAGCAAGGTTGGCAAGCAAATGATCAGGATTGGCGAAAAAAAAGAACGTTGTATCGCTATTCTGAAGAAGAGTTACAGGAATTAGCAGCAGCCATCAAAAAAGTAGACGGGTCAACAAAATATGTTGGGGTGATCTTCAATAATAACTCTGGTGGAGATGCGGCTGAAAATGCCTTGGCATTACAAAAGATCTTAGGGATCGAACCAGATGAGCTGAATCCAAAACAAATCGATTTGTTTTGAAGACCTGTCTTTTGTAATCACTCTATATAAAAAGTAGCACGCACGCCTTACCAATAAGAATTGAAACTGTTCAACTAGAAATTTTTACTAAATAATAATCGGAAGAGGTGATGGAACGACATGATCAAAGCAGTTTTTTTTGATATCGATGGCACATTAGTCAACAACCAAGCAAAAGCGTTGGCTTCAACTAAATATGCGATTGATCAACTACAAAAAAAGGGCATATTATGCGGTGTTGCCACTGGGCGCAGCCCTGTAAGAATCAAAGAAGTGATCGATGAACTTGAACTAGACATGTTCGTCGTCTACAATGGTCAATTAGTCTTTGACCGTGATCAAACGATCGTCGACCATCCTTTTGATAAAACAGTATTAGCGGATATCGTCCACTTTTCAGATGCTCATCACCGACAAATCATTTTTGGTGGGCGAGATCAACTAGATGGTTCAACGACGATGATGCTAGGACAATCGATCATCATCAAAAAAATCGTCAATCACTTACCAAAAAAATTCCCTGTACGTCTGTTGAAAAAAATCTTACAAGTGTTCAGTCCACATCGTCAACGTAAACGGTATGAAACCTTAGCGATATTGAATGAACCGATTTATCAATGCATTTTATTGAGCCAAACATCTGAGCAAGAAAAACTCATCCAACGATTCCCAGAGTGTTCGTTCCAACGTTCTAATCCTTATACGGTCGATATTATTCCTAAAGGGGGATCCAAATTGTTAGGAATCCAACAGTTTGCGACAAGCAAAGGAATGGCATTGTCTGAAATCATGGCATTTGGCGATCATTACAATGATGTTGAAATGCTAAAAGGAGTAGGAATCGGTGTTGCAATGGGGAATGCGCCAACTGGTGTGAAGCAGCAAGCTGATTTTGTCACAGCATCAAATGAAGCGGATGGTATTTATAAAGGTTTGAAGCATTTCGGGATAGTTGATTGAATGTATGTCAGTTAGGAGGACTAGAATCATTATGGAGCCAGAAACACCTTATCAAAAAGTAGAACAATTCCATCGGACATTCGATCCAAGAATACCAGAGCGACCCACTGCATTTACTAAAGAACATGCGGATGATCGAGCAGGATTCAAAATCGAAGAGTTAGTTGAATTTGTGGCAGCAGCGAGTGACGGTGATGCGAAAAAATTGCATGATTCCGTCCAATACTTGCATCATGCAATTGATCAAGCAGAAAAAAAGATTCTTAAAAAACAGATTTGGGGAGAGGAAAGTCTCGTCGAGCAAGTAGATGCGCTGACCGATTTGCTTTATTTTACGTATGGCTCTTTTTCTTTGCTGGGCGTTGATCCTACGAGGATTTTTGATATTGTCCATCAAGCGAATATGGGTAAACTATTTCCAGATGGTAAACCTCACTACGATCCTGTTACAAACAAAGTATTGAAGCCAGACAATTGGCAAAAGGATTACGCGCCTGAAGAAAGGATCGCCAAGGAAATCAAGGAGCAAATGAAGAAGGCAGAGCAAGTAAAGTTTGCCACAGAAAATTCTTCAACGGGTCCTTGATAAGGTCTTCTCATTTTAGTTGGTAGAAAGATGGCCAAAAGATTTTTTATGTAGGTAGTGTATGACTGAACATAGTATGTTATAATATAAAATAGATGTCTTTTTGCACGAAAGACGTATTTACAATGTTATGCAAATCAGATTCGTCTGATCATAAACAAATAGAGACAGTAGATGCATATTGAAAACGGAGGAACCTTAAATGGGAAATAATGTTATCATCGGGATCGTCATTGCAATCATTATAGTCGCCATTCTGGCTTTTTTGGTTAGTTACGTAATGAAGAAAAAAAACCAAGATCGATTGGACGTCTTAGAAAAACGCAAGGAAGAATTATTCGACTTGCCTGTGATTGAAGAAGTTGACGATGTCAAAAAAATGCATCTAGTGGGGCAAAGCCAAAATACCTTTCGTGAATGGAGTCAAAAATGGAATGACATCTCTACCTCATCATTTGCCGAGTTAGAAAGTCAGATCTTTGAAGTCGAAAATCTCAACGAGAGCTTTAGATTCTTAAAAGGAAAAAAAGCAGTAGAAGAAGCCGAAGCAACCATGAACCAAATGGAAAAAGAAGTTGCGGAGATTCGTGAAGGCTTAAAAGAATTGCGTGAAACAGAAGAACGTAATTCCTTAGCTGTTCAACAAGCTTTAGACGTTTATGAGGAACTAAAAGCAACGATCCGAGAAGAAGAACAGCAATACGGTCCAGCTTTACCTGAGTTACAAAAGCAAGTGAAAACGATTGAAAATGAGTTTACACAATTTGTTACGTTAAATACTTCAGGTGATCCAGTGGAAGCCCGTGAAGTGCTGGATAAAGCGGAAAAACACACGTATGAAGTGGATGCGTTAATGAAAAAAATCCCGCCATTATTTGAAGATCTGAATACGACTTTCCCGGCGCAAGTGGAAGAGATCCAAGAGACCTATGACCGCTTGGTCAAAGAGGAGTATGTTTTTCCAGAAGAAAACCTGTCTGGCGATATCGAAACGATCAATCGTCGAATCGAACGTTCGTTGATCAATATTGAGAAAACGGAAGTTGAAACTGTTGAATTTGAAAATCGTGAAACGGCTAATCTGATCGATGCATTATATGATATTTTAGAACGTGAGATGGAAGCACAAGCATTTGTGACTAAAAATCAAGCAACGATCGAACAATATATCAAACATGCGACAAAAAACAATCGTCAATTGTTGATCGAATTAGATCATACCGCTCAAAGTTATACATTGAACCATAACGAAATTGGGCGTGTACGTGGTTTCCAAACAGAAGTGGAAGAAATCGAACGCCAAAACGAACAAATCAAACCACAGTTACAACAACATGAAGTGGCTTACTCAGAAGTAAGAACGTTCTATAAGAAAGTCTTCAAAGTATTAGAAGATATTGAAAACCAACAGGTTGAAATCAGCGATTCTTTACACGAACTAAGAAAAGGTGAAAAAGAAGCGCAAGAAAAAATCGATACATTCGAATTTAAATTGCGCAGTCTTAAACGGTTTGTTGAAAAACAACGATTACCAGGTTTGCCAAATGATTATCTAGAGTTTTTCTTTGTGGCAACAGAACGTATCGAAGAATTGAGTACTGTGTTGAATAAAATCAGAGTCAACATGGATGAGGTCGAACGTCTTGTAGCATTATGTGAAGAAGATCTAGAGTTACTTGATAAGAAAACCCACGATCTAGTGGATGCAGCAGCATTAACCGAGCAAATGTTGCAATATGCGAACCGTTACCGTCACACACATGAAGAAGTGAAAGAAGCCATTGAAAAGAGTTATTACTTATTCAATAAAGAATATCACTATCAAGAGGCTTTGGATGAGATCGGCACAGCATTAGAGCGCACAGAACCAGGTGCATTCAAACGAATCGAAGATTTTTACTTCAATCATCCTGATTTAGTATAATCCTGCGATCAAAAAAGACAACACAGGCAAGTGCCGAGTGTTGTCTTTTTTTGGGAGTCATTGACTAGTAACTATTGGGTAGAGAAATACGTTGATTCGATCGATTTTTTTATAGAGTCCAACTCAGAGAAAACGCCACTTGAAAGCACAAGGGACAACCGTTATAATAGGTAAGAATTTCAAAAAAAGAAGGTTTAAATATGATATATTTCGATAATAGTGCGACAACACCGATTTATCCGCAAAGTTTGGATGCGTATGTCAAAACAAGTCAACGGATCATCGGGAATCCATCAAGTCTACACGATTTAGGCAATCAGGCGAACCGCCTGCTACAACAAGCGAGAAAACAAATCGCTGAACTGATTGCTGTCTCCCCTGAAGAAGTGTATTTCACATCAGGTGGAACAGAAGGAAATAACTGGGTGCTTAAAGGAACGATGCTTGAAAAACTAGGTTACGGTAACCACATGATCATTTCAGGCGTTGAACATCCAGCTGTCAGTGAAACAGCTGAGCAGTTAAAAAAACTCGGTATCGAAGTGAGTATTGCTCCTGTCGATAAAAGAGGGATCGTCCGCGTAGATGAGTTGAAAAAATTAGTGCGTAAAGAAACGATTTTAGTTTCCGTTATGGCAGTAAATAATGAAGTAGGTGCGATCCAACCAATCAAAGAAATCAGTAGTTTTTTAAATGATTTTCCTAAAATCCATTTCCATGTGGATGCGGTACAAGCCATTGGTAAAGTTCCTTTAGAGGAATGGTTGACTGAACGTGTGGATTTTGCCACTTTTTCTGCCCATAAATTCCACGGGCCTCGTGGTGTTGGTTTTGTTTATTGGAAAAAAGGCCGCCGGTTAGCACCGCTGTTCACTGGAGGCGGACAAGAGAAAAATCAACGGAGTGGAACAGAGAATGTGCCGGGAATCGTCGCGATGGCAAAAGCCCTGCGTTTAGCTCTAGATATCAAAGCACAAAAACCAAACCAAACTGCCTATCTTAAACAAGCATTGATTGAAGCTTTACATACGTATGATAAAGTAACGATTTTTTCTGAAGGTGAAGATTACGCACCCCATATTTTGTGTTTTTCATTAAAAGGTATTCGTGGTGAGGTATTGGTCCATGCATTAGAAGAAAAACAAATATTTGTCTCTACGACAAGCGCTTGTTCTTCTAGAAAGCACATGGCAAGTAGTACGCTGCATGCGATGCAAGTACCCAATGATTTAGCTACTTCAGCGATTCGCGTCAGCTTAGATGAAAGCAATACGATGGCAGAAGTCGAACAATTCATGATCATCTTTAAACAGTTGTACAAGAAATTTTCAGTCATCAATTAAGAAACAGAGGAGTGTTTTTGTGAAGTACAGTGAAATCATGGTTCGCTATGGTGAACTTTCAACAAAAGGAAAAAATCGTCGAAGTTTTATTATGCAGTTGGCACAAAATGTCAGACAGGCATTGAGCGATTTTCCTGAAATCAAGATCCACGCAGAGCGTGATCGGATGCATCTACTGTTGAACGGTGTAGACGGAGACTTAGTCATCCCTAAGTTAGCGAAGATATTTGGAATCCAAAACTTTTCACCTAGCGTGCGAGTAGAAAAAGAAGTACAAAGTTTAAAACAAGCGGTTCAGGAAATCATGCAAGAAATCTATACAGGAAAAGAAACATTCAAGATCATTGCAAAACGTAGTGATCATAGCTTTGAATTGGACAGCAACGAACTAAACCAAGCATTAGGAAATGCAGTCATCGATGTTTTTCCGGATATCCAAGTACAGATGAGAAAGCCAGATATTGCGTTGCGTGTGGAAATCCGCCGAGATGGGGCTTATCTTTCCTATGAGACGATCAAAGGAGCTGGCGGTCTGCCTGTCGGTACAAGTGGAAAAGGTATGTTGATGCTTTCTGGAGGGATCGATTCTCCAGTTGCCGGTTATTATGCCATGAAACGTGGGGTAGAAATTGAAGCTGTCCACTTTGCTAGTCCACCTTACACGAGTGAACAAGCCTTGCAAAAAGCGAAAGACTTAACAGTGAAGCTGACACCCTATGTTGGTAAAATCGAATTTATCGAAGTACCGTTTACAGAAGTGCAAGAAGAGATCAAACGAGTGGTGCCCCAAGGCTACTGGATGACGATCACACGTCGGATGATGCTTCGTTTGACAGATGAGATCCGCCGTATTCGTCATGGACTAGTGATTTTAAATGGTGAATCATTAGGGCAGGTGGCTTCCCAAACACTCCAAAGTATGGTGGCAATCAATGAGGTCACGAATACACCGATCATTCGTCCTGTAGCGACGATGGATAAATTAGAGATCATCGAAGTGGCTGAACAAATCGATACGTTTGATTTGTCCATTCAACCATTTGAAGATTGCTGCACGATCTTTGCACCGCCACAGCCTAAAACTCGTCCACGACTAGAAAAAGTGCATCAATACGAAGAACGTTTGGATATCGATGGGATGATCGAACGTGCAGTGGCAGGATTAAAGATCGAAACGATCCACACAGAAACAGCAAAAGAACAAGTAGAAGAATTTTCTGATTTACTTTAAACGAAGGAACTTGTACTTCTTGTACGAGTCGATCATTCGTAATAAAAGATCCAGTCTCAAGAAGTAGACAGGTGAAAGAGGACGAGACAATTGTTTAGCCTCGAGAAATAAGGCGCCATCCACAAAAATTGTATGTCAAATTTTGTGGATGGTACCTTATTTTTCTTGTTTTTCATGGAGTTAAGCTTCCTCCTATTGCGAGGTTCCTTGTTCCATGCTAAACTGAAATTATGTGAAATGATTAACAAGGAGAAACGATATGCGAGAAAAATCAGAAACGTTACCAAAAGCAACAGCGAAACGGTTGCCTTTATATTTGCGCTATTTGAATATGTTGAATGATTCTGGTGTTCAACGAATCAAATCAAATGAATTTAGTGAGATCACACAAGTACCTTCTGCCACGATCCGCAGAGATTTTTCTCATTTAGGAGAATTAGGACGAAGCGGTTATGGGTACGATGTTCCCTATTTGATTGAAGTATTTGATCGAATTTTGAACACAGAGGAAGAAAAAAGAATCGCTTTAGTTGGTTTTGGGAATTTAGGAAAAGCATTGAAACACAACAATTTCAGAAGAAATGCAAATTTGAATATTGTTTGTGTATTTGACAATGATCCAGCCATCGTCGGAAAAGAAATCGAAGGTGTGATGGTTTATCCTATGGATCGCTTTAGTGAAATCGTTGAAAAAGAAGGAATCAAAGTGGCGATATCAACTGTGCCAAGTAAGTATTCACAAGCAGCCATCGACGAAATCGTCAAAGGAGGCATTACTGCGATCTTGAACTTTGCACCAGATCGTGTCAACGTTCCGCCACATGTCCATATGCAATACATCGATCTGACAACTGAACTACAGACGTTGATCTATTTTGATGAAAATTATTCGCAAGTCTTTCCTTCCAAGTAAAAACTAAGCGGGAAGATCGTGCAAAAGTGGCGTTTTTATGTGAATCGAACAGCGATTCATCAAGAGCTTTTATTGACTTTGGCTACTAACCATTGTAAAATGAGTCAAGATGTTGATCAAGAGGAGTAACTAGTCCGACGTTTAGAGAGAGAGAACGAATGGTGGAACGTTCTTAGCGAAAGCTAGTGAAGGTAGCTTGGGAGTTTTTGTCTTGAATCGAGTAGAGATGAACGAGTAGTGATCGTTAACTCACTTTGAGAGGTAATAGGCAACTATTACAAATTAGGTGGTACCGCGTAATTTATACGTCCTAAATACGAAAGTATTTAGGGCGTTTTTTTTATTTCAAAGGAGGAAGACAGTATGACGGAAGAAAAGAATCTATCGACAAAGTATAATCCGCAAGAAGTTGAAGCGGGGCGTTATCAAAACTGGTTAGACGAAGATTTGTTCAAACCTAGTGGCGACAAAAAAGCAAAACCTTATTCAATCGTTATCCCACCTCCCAATGTGACTGGTAAACTCCATTTAGGTCATGCTTGGGATACAACATTGCAAGACATGTTGATTCGACAAAAAAGAATGCAAGGCTATGATACGTTATGGTTACCGGGGATGGACCATGCAGGGATTGCAACGCAAGCAAAAGTAGAAGAAAAACTACGTGAGCAAGGTGTTTCTCGTTATGATCTAGGTCGCGAAAAATTTATTGATCAAGTATGGGAATGGAAAGAAGAATATGCCGGTCATATCCGTGAACAATGGGCAAAAATGGGTTTATCTTTGGATTATAGCCGTGAACGCTTCACCTTAGATGATGGCTTGTCTGAAGCTGTTCGTAAAGTATTCGTTAGCCTATACGAAAAAGAGTTGATCTATCGTGGCGAATACATCATCAATTGGGACCCACAAGCACGCACAGCTCTTTCTGATATCGAAGTGATCCACAAAGAAATCGAAGGTGCCTTTTATCATATGAGCTATGAATTGGCTGATGGTTCAGGTGTGGTGGAAATTGCAACGACTCGTCCAGAAACGATGCTTGGTGATACGGCGATCGCTGTTCATCCAGAAGATGAGCGTTACCAAGCATTGATTGGTAAAAAAGTCATTTTACCACTAGTGAATAAAGAAATACCGATCATAGCAGATGAATATGTCGACATGGAATTTGGAACAGGGGTTGTAAAAATCACGCCCGCACATGACCCAAATGACTTTGAAGTCGGTAACCGTCATGACCTCCCACGAGTGAATGTCATGAATGAAGATGGCACGATGAATGAATTAGCAGGTAAGTATCAAGGAATGGACCGTTTTGCAGCACGTAAAGCGATCGTTGCGGATCTAAAAGAACTTGGGCGTCTGATCAAAATCGAAACGATGATCCACAATGTAGGCCATTCTGAGCGTACAGGGGTAGTTGTTGAACCTCGTTTATCAACACAATGGTTTGTAAAAATGGCACCTTTAGCTGAAAAGGCGATCCAAAATCAAGAAACTGATGATGCAGTTGAGTTTTTCCCACCACGTTTCAACCAAACCTTCTTACGCTGGATGGAAAATGTTCATGACTGGGTAATCTCACGTCAACTATGGTGGGGACATCAGATCCCTGCGTGGTATCATAAGGAAACTGGTGAAATGTACGTGGGCATGGAAGCACCAGCAGACAGTGAAAACTGGTTACAAGATCCCGATGTGTTGGATACTTGGTTCAGTTCAGCGCTATGGCCTTTTTCAACAATGGGCTGGCCTGACGAAGACAATGAAGATTACCAACGTTACTTCCCAACAAGTACATTAGTAACAGGTTATGATATCATCTTTTTCTGGGTAAGCCGAATGATTTTCCAAAGCTTGGAATTTACAGAACGTCGTCCATTTGAGAATGTACTGATCCATGGATTGATTCGTGATGAACAAGGACGCAAGATGAGTAAATCTCTTGGAAATGGGATCGATCCAATGGAAGTCATTGAAAAATACGGTGCTGATGCGTTACGCTGGTTCTTATCCAATGGTTCAGCACCAGGACAAGACGTACGTTTTAGTTACGAAAAAATGGATGCTTCTTGGAACTTCATCAATAAAATCTGGAACGCTTCTCGTTTCGTTATCATGAATGTTGAAGGAATGACCGTAGAAGATATTGATCTTTCAGGTGAGAAAACTGTAGCCGATCGTTGGATTTTGACACGTTTGAATGAAACAATCGCTAAAGTGACTGACTTATTTGAACAATTTGAATTTGGTGAGGCAGGTCGCCAATTGTATAACTTTATCTGGGATGATTTCTGTGACTGGTACATCGAGATGAGTAAAGAAACACTTTACGGTGAGGATGAAGTAGCGAAACAAACCAACCGTAGTATTCTTATCCATACGTTGGATCAGATCTTACGCTTATTGCATCCGATCATGCCATTTGTCACAGAAGAAATCTGGCAACACATCCCTCATAAAGGCACATCTTTAGTAGTTGCTGACTATCCAGTCGTGCAACCGGAATACGATGATGAAGCTGCTTCAAAAGGGATGGAAGTACTGAAAGAATTGATTCGTTCTGTACGTAATATCCGTTCTGAAGTGAATACACCATTATCAAAACCAATCACGTTACTGATCAAAACAAATGATCCGAAGATCGATCAATTCTTAAATGAAAACACTAGCTATATCGAGCGCTTCTGTAATCCAGAAGAGTTGACGATCTCAAGTGACGTAACTGCACCGGATCTAGCAATGTCAGCGGTCTTGACTGGCGCAGAAATCTTCTTACCTTTAGCAGGGCTGATCAACATTGAAGAAGAAATCCAACGTTTAGAAAAAGAACTAGCAAAATGGACAGGCGAAGTGAAACGTGTACAAGGAAAATTAAGTAATGAGCGTTTTGTATCGAATGCACCGGATGATGTAGTTGAAGCAGAGCGTGCAAAAGAAAAAGATTATTTAGAAAAACAAGCAGCTGTCAATGAACGTATTGCGCAATTAAAATCAATCAAATAAAACGAAAGGGAGAGGTGACGGAAGTTGCCTCTCTTTTTTAAGTAAAAAGAGTTCTTCTGGATTTCATTGTTTCCTACGTAAGCTTTTTTGTTATAATGAAGAGGAATGGGGGGATAGTAACGTGAAAATCGAAGAAGCAATCAATTGGATCCATAGCCGATTACCATTTGGCTCACGTCCTGGATTAGACAGAGTAGAGGCCTTATTAGAGGTAGTCGGACACCCAGAAGAAAAAGTCAAAACGATCCATATTGCAGGGACGAATGGCAAAGGTTCAACAGTGACTTATTTAAGATATTTATTAGAAGAAGCCGGCTTGACAGTCGGAACATTTACCTCCCCATATATCGAATCCTTCAATGAGCGCATTTCGATCAATGGACAAGGCATTCCTGATGAATCATTGATTCGACTAGTAAAGAAATATCAACCGCTAGTTGAGCAGATGGATCAATTTGAAGCAGTAGCTGGCATTACCGAATTTGAAACGTTGACTGCTATGGCATTTGATTATTTCTTGGAAGAACAAGTGGACGTCGCGATCATTGAAGTGGGATTGGGTGGTTTACTCGACT
Source organism: Enterococcus sp. DIV0806c (assembly GCF_051710905.1). Classification (NCBI taxonomy): domain Bacteria; kingdom Bacillati; phylum Bacillota; class Bacilli; order Lactobacillales; family Enterococcaceae; genus Enterococcus; species Enterococcus sp. DIV0806c. Next base: position 813,474 of record NZ_JBIOLO010000001.1, read on the forward strand.
CAACAAACGTAGCGAAACCTTTGTTGACGGGTATCACAACGATTGGTATGGATCATACAGATATTTTGGGCGACACGATCGAAGAAATCGCTGCTCAAAAAGCAGGGATCATCAAACAAAATGTGCCACTGGTCACTGGAAATATCGTACCTGAAGCCTTGGCAGTGATCGAAAAACAAGCAAAATTAAAAAATGCTACACAACACGCATGGGGAGAGGCTTACACAGTCAGTTACAAACATCCGGCAGAAGAGTGGGGCGAAATTTTTTCATTCCAAAATGAGTTTGGCAAAATCCCTAAGTTGACGATCCATATGATCGGGAGACATCAAGTTGAAAATGCGGGTATGGCGATTGAAATGTATCAAATCTATTGTGGACGGATGAATCTTCCATTCCGTGAAAAAGACGTGATCAATGGCTTGAAAAAGGCGCAATGGCCAGGTCGTATGGAACGATTAAGTGAAGAACCCTTAGTGATTTTAGATGGGGCGCATAATACCCATGCGATGGCACGCTTAGTCCAAAATCTTAAACAAGAATTCAAAGGCTATCATGTCCATCTTTTGTTCTCTGCTTTACGAACAAAAGAGGTTGATAAAATGTTACACCAATTACAAGAAGTACCAGATGCAACAATCTACGTCACTACTTTTGATTATCCTAAAGCAATCGAGTTGTCGGATATCCAAGCAACGACTGATGAGAAAGTTACGATTGTTTCAATGTGGCAATTTGGGCTTGCAGAGATCTTGGAGAAGATGACGGCTGAGGATGTTCTTGTAGTGACAGGTTCACTCTATTTTATTTCGGAAGTGCGACGTTTGCTTGTACAGTTGGGAGGAAAAAATGAAAGTTAATGCAGTGATTTTTGATATGGATGGCTTATTATTTGATACAGAGATCGTTTATTATGAGGCATCCCAAACAGTAGCCGATCGGATGGGGTTTCCCTATGACAAAGAGCTTTACTTGCGATTTTTAGGCGTTTCTGATGAAGAAGTTTGGGCGAACTACCATACTATTTTTTCAAGCTTTGGTCGAGAAACTGTCCAAAAATTTATCGACGATTCCTATCAAGAAACGCTTGATCGTTTTGCTTCAGGTCAAGTTGAATTAAAACCAGGTGTTTTAGAATTCTTGAACTTTTTGGAAGAAAAAGATATCCCAAAAGTAGTCGCATCAAGTAATCAGCGACATGTCATTGAACTGTTGCTAGAAAAAAATAATCTACGTCATCGTTTTGATACGATCGTCTCAGCTGAAAATGTCAAACGTGCAAAACCAGATCCAGAAATCTTTTTACATGCCCATGCGTTTTTAGGTACTGAAAAAGCGGAGACATTGATATTAGAAGATTCACAAAATGGGGTATTAGCAGCGTATGGTGCAGGAATTCCAGTAATCATGGTGCCAGATTTACTAGCACCTTCTGATGAATTAGCCGCTAAGACAACAGCGATTGTTTCTTCACTTCACGAAGTTCCGGCATTGATCAAATAAAAATAAAATAAATATCCTCCTTTTCCGTATCTTATTTTGAGCGCACGGGAAAGGAGGTTTTTTATGGAAAAAAATTTGCTTCAAACAGTACCCGCTACGTCTCTACCAAGGGAGAGGATGGAGACTTATGGAGAGGATGCGTTATCAGATCAAGAGCTTTTAGCCATTTTGCTTCGGACTGGTCAGCATCCGTATAACGTATTAGAAGTTGCGGGTACGTTATTGAAGAAATTTGGTGGTTTAGCGCTCTTGAGACAAGCAACACTAGCAGAATTAGAAGCGGTTCGTGGGATTGGTCGGGTCAAAGCCTTAGAGATCAAAGCATTGATCGAGCTGGGTCGACGGATACAAGTCGATCAGTTGCGTCAAACGACGACTGTCCATGCGAGTTATGAATTAGCAAAAGAATTGATCCTAGAACTAAAAGATCAAAAACAAGAACATTTAGTTTGCATCTATCTCGATACCAAAAATCAAATCTTACTAAAGAAAACCTTGTTCATCGGGTCATTGGATCAGACAATCGCACATCCACGTGAAGTGTTCCATTACGCAGTCCGCTATTCAGCAGCACGGCTTGTACTTGCTCATAATCATCCCAGCGGCAACGTTCTTCCGTCCAAGCAAGACATGCGATTGACACGACGCATCCAAGAGTGTGGAGAGATGATGGGGATCGAGGTACTTGATCATCTGATCATTGGCAGCAAACAATACTTTAGTTTGCGCGAAGAAGGATTAATGGAAAAAGAATGATGTAGCTTTCTTGCAAAAAAAAACAACCAAGTGTACAATTATAATGTAATTTTGTTTGGGAATAGAAGTTGAAACATCTGTTGCACCTCTATCGTACACGAGCAATGTTACAATCAAATAAGTGCTTTGGCACGAGGAGGGTATTATTAATGGAAAACGGAACAGTTAAATGGTTCAACGCTGAAAAAGGATTTGGTTTTATCTCACGTGAAGATGGAAGCGACGTATTCGTACATTTTTCAGCAATCCAAGGTGACGGATTCAAAACATTAGAAGAAGGTCAAGCAGTTACTTTTGACGTAGAAGATTCAGATCGTGGCCCACAAGCTACAAACGTTGAAAAAGCGTAATCTATACGAAAATATACTGTTATGAGGCTTGCTTCGTCATGGAGCGAACCAAATAATTGATGACAGAGGTTGAAACCAACGTGTTTCCCTCGAAAAATAAGATGAGACCCACAAAAATTGTTCTTTCACATTTTTGTGGGTCTCGCTTTTTTTTCTATAAAAATCTGGGAGTAGGACATTAGTTCTCACCACCTAAAACCGAATAAACGGCGGGAACAGAAGAACCGCTTCGATAAACAAGGCGCCAGCTACAAAAATTTGAAGAACAAATTTCGTGGCTGGCGCCTTGTTTATCGAGGTTGAACACTTATGTCGCAACCTCGGTTTTAAGTTAGTTTTGATCCGGTGTCATCACCATAGGGATGATCATTGGATGTCTTTCTGTACGATCGAACAAGTAAGGTTGTAATGCACCGACCATCGCTTCTTTTAATTTATGCTCCGAACAGTCGGGGGCATTTAGCACATCACGCAATGCGTGGAACAAAATACGTTGTGCTTCATTGATCATATCCCCTGATTCACGCATATAGACGAAGCCACGAGAAAGGATATCTGGTCCAGCTAGAATCTCTTTTTTCTTGATATCGACAGTTGTCACTGCAAGAACGAGTCCTTCTTCTGAAAGTAAATGACGATCTCGTAAAACAACATTACCGATATCACCGATTCCACTGCCATCGATATACACATCGCCAGCGACGAATTTTCCAGCTAAACGAGCAGAATCACTTGTCAATGCTAATACATCACCGTTTTCCATGATAAAACAATTCTCAGCTGGTACACCTGTGTCTTGTGCAAGAGAGGCATGGATCTTCAACATCCGAAACTCACCATGCACCGGTACAAAATATTTTGGCTTCATCAAACGAAGCATCAATTTTTGTTCTTCTTGACCACCATGACCAGATGTGTGGATATTATTGATTTTTCCATGAATTACTTCAGCACCAGCTTCAGACAATAAGTTGATCAAGTGGTTCACACTTGTTGTATTACCTGGGATCGGTGAGCTAGAAAAAATCACCGTATCATCTGGTTGGATTTGGATTTGACGATGGGTACCATTCGCAATGCGGCTCAATGCAGCCATTGGTTCACCTTGCGAACCTGTACATAGGATCATTGTTTCATTTGCAGGCAAACGATTGATTTCATGCGCATCGACAAAGGTACCGTCAGGCACTTTGATGTAGCCGAGACGTTGTCCGTTGACGATCGCATTTTCCATACTACGCCCGAAAACAGCAATTTTTCTACCCGTTGCTACAGCGGCTTCCGCTGCTTGTTGTAGACGGAAGATATTGGAAGCAAAGCTAGCAAAAATGATCCGACCTTCGATTTTCTCAAATATTTTCAAAATAGAAAGGCCAATCGTTTTTTCTGATTTCGTAAACGTTGGAATCTCTGCATTGGTACTATCTGAAAGGAGGCAAAGAACGCCTTCTTCTCCGATACGAGCCATTTTATGCAAATTTGCTGGTTCTCCTACAGGTGTAAAATCGAACTTGAAATCTCCAGTAGCCACGATGTTACCAGAAGGTGTTTTGACAACCACACCTAAAGCATCCGGAATACTATGGGTCGTTCGGAAAAAGCTGACGGATGTTTTTCTGAAACGGATCACAGTGTCTTCATTGATTTCATTTAGCACAGCGTCACGAAGTAAGCCATGTTCGTCCAGTTTATTTGTGATCAAAGCTAAAGCTAGAGGGCCAGCGTAGATCGGGATATTTGCTTGCTTTAATAAGTAAGGTATCCCACCAATATGGTCTTCGTGTCCATGAGTGATCACTAATGCTTTGATTTTGTGTATGTTTTGTACGATATAGTTGTAATCAGGAATGACGTAGTCAATGCCAAGCAGTTCATCTTCTGGAAACTTGATTCCAGCGTCGATGATAATGATTTCATCTTGGAATTGTACCCCATACGTATTTTTCCCGATTTCACCTAATCCACCAATCGCAAAGACACCTGTCTCATTATTTTTGATGGAAAGTTTCATCTTAAAACTCCACTAATGTGAATGCTGGGTTTTCTTTTTCGTATTCTAGATGGTTACCTTCTAGAAGTTGTACGAATTCGATATTGTATGGGGTATTTTCTTCCACTCGTTGGCGTGCTTCAACATCGCTGTTTGCTTCGATGTATAGCGATTGTGTTTCTTCACGTTTTGGGTTACGGATTTTTGACTCTTGATAATAAACTTTGTAAATCATGGTTTATGTCTCCTTTATCTGCTTAAAGCAGTAATTTAGCGTATTTTTTGGACAACACAAAACGAGGGGACAAGCCACCTATGTTTTTTTATACTTTAAGAAAAATACTTGATTCTCCTTAAAGAGACAAGCCTCGCATTTGCTTATCCAATTGGAATATTTTTTACTCGGATCCTCTGTATGAAACATACAATAGTTAATTGCTATTCTAGCATAAATCAAGAGATAAGTATAGAAAACGGTCACTGTAAAATGAAAAAACGTACGAAGAGAAAATATTTTTCAGAAAAAATTCTTTTTAAAAAATGTAGTGTTCTATAAAGTAGTAGATTGTGCTACTATTGAAAGTAATGGCAAGATAGAATATTTAAAGGAGATGATAAAGTGAAGTTAATGTGGCATTACACCATGCGCTACAAAAAATATTTGGTGTTGAATTTTATTTGTGTGTTCGGCTTTATTCTGATCGAACTAGGTCTACCAACTATTTTAGCACGCATGATCGATGTTGGAATCCTCAACGATGATTTTGACTATGTGAAACAACAAGGACTATTGATGATCGTGATTACTGTGATCGGGATCATAATGAATATATTTTTAGGTTATTTTGGGTCAAGGATCACGACGAATATCGTTGCAGACATTCGTGATGATCTGTTCAAACATATCCAAACGTATTCACATCAAGAGTATGAAACACTAGGCGTATCATCATTGATCACTCGTACGACCAATGATGCGTATCAAATCATGTTGTTTCTACAAAATATTTTAAGAATCGGTTTTATGGCACCGATGATGTTTGTTGTTAGTTTGTATATGGTTATGCGAACAAGTCCATCTCTTGGTTTATATGTAATTGGTGCATTGCCATTCTTATTATTGGCTGTTGTTGGGATTGCTAAGTTTTCTGAACCTTTATCAAAAATCCAACAAAAGAATTTAGACAGGATCAATAGTATCTTACGTGAAAACCTATCAGGTCTACGCGTTATCCGCGCGTTTGTAAATGAAAAATTCGAAGAAAAAAGATTTGAAAAAGTCAACGAGAACTATGCTTCAAGTTCTAAAAGCCTCTTTCGCTTGATGGCGGTTGCTCAACCTGGCTTTTTCTTCTTATTCAATATCGTGATGATTTTGATTATTTGGAGCGGTACGCTACAAATTGCAGATGGACAGTTGCAAGTAGGGAATCTAATTGCTTTTATTGAGTATATTTTCCACGCGTTGTTTTCATTTATGTTGTTTGCGAGTGTGTTTATGATGTATCCGCGAGCAGCAGTCTCTGCTAGTCGTATCCAAGAAGCTTTAAATGCTACTCCTGCTATTGTTGAAGATCCAAATGGCATATCAGAAACAAAAACGAAAGGCTACATCGAATTTAAAAATGTGACCTTCGCTTACCCTGGACATTCGCAAGAACCAGTGATTCGCAACGTCAGCTTTACTGCTTCACCTGGTGAAACAGTGGCATTTATTGGTAGTACAGGTAGCGGGAAGTCTACATTGATCCAATTGATTCCACGTTTTTATGATGTTACTCATGGTGAGATCCTGATTGACGGTGTAGATGTGCGTAAGTACAAGTTGAGTAAACTAAGACAAAAAATCGGGTTTATTCCACAGAAAGCACTATTGTTTACTGGGACGATCGCTGAAAACTTGAGATACGGAAAAGAAGATGCAACGCAAGAGGAAATGGAACGTGCGGCTGATATTGCGCAGGCGACTGATTTTATTTCTAAAAAAGCGGACGGTTATGATGAACATCTTTCTGAAGGTGGCGCAAACTTCTCAGGTGGGCAGAAGCAACGGTTAGCCATTGCTCGGGCAATCATCCGTCGACCAGAAATCTATATTTTCGATGATAGTTTTTCAGCACTTGATTATCAAACGGATGCAAAACTTCGTGCAAGATTGAAAAAAGAAACAACTGAATCAACCGTATTGATTGTTGCCCAACGTGTGGGTACGATCATGCACGCCGATAAGATCATCGTATTGAATGAAGGAGAAGTAGTAGGCATGGGCACACATCGTGAACTACTAGAAAATTGTCCGATTTATTACGACATTGCCGCTTCTCAATTATCGAAGGAGGAACTAGCATGAAAAAAACCTTCGCTTCTTTTAAACGTTTAGCTCGCTATATCCGTCCTTATCGATTGACGTTTATCTTCGTGCTACTATTTACATTTTTAACGGTGGCTTTCAATGCGGCATTGCCTTATGTCGTCGGGCTTCCAACAACAGAAATCAGCAAAAATCTAGTGAATAATGAGGCAATCAATTTTTCTTATATCATCAACTGTTTGATTTGGATCGCGGTGGTTGGTACAGGTTATAGTATTTCTCAATTGCTTTCTGGGGTATTGATGACAAATGTTGTTCAGAGTGCCATGAAAGACTTGCGTAGAGATATTGAAGAAAAAATCAATCGTTTGCCGGTTTCTTATTTCGATAAAAATCAACAAGGAAATATTTTATCTCGTGTCACGAATGATGTAGATGCAGTTAGTGGCGCCTTGCAACAAGCCTTTATCGGTATCGTCAATGCAATCTTAGGGATTACGATGGCAGCAGCGATGATGTTTTATATCCAACCGGTCATGGCGTTGATCTCAATGATCATGATCCCAGCATCGATTTGGATCTCTAAACGAGTGATCAATGCTTCTCAAAAATATTTCCAAGAAATGCAAAATTCTTTAGGTGAATTAAATGGCTATGTTCAGGAAAACATGACTGGATTCAGTGTGTTAAAAGTATACGGTCGTGAGAAAGAAACATTTGAAGGATTTCATAAGGTCAACCATAGCTTGAAACATTTTGGGTTTCGAGCAGCCTTTATTTCAGGATTGATGATGCCGTTAGTACAATTAACTGCCTACGCTACGTATATCGGTATGGCAGTTTTAGGAAGCTTTTATGTGATTTCTGGAGTCATTGTGGTTGGGCAATTACAAGCCTTTATCCAATATATTTGGCAAATCAGCCAACCAATGGGTAATGTGACGCAATTATCTTCCGTATTGCAAAGTGCATCCGCAGCCACGAAACGGGTATTTGAGATTTTAGATGAACCTGAGGAAAAAGAAAACAAGACCGATGTTCCTTTGCCAGAAACGATCCATGGAAATGTTTCGTTTGAACATGTCGATTTTGCTTATGATCCGAAGAAACCTTTGATCCAAGACTTGAACTTTGAGGTGAAAGCTGGACAAATGGTGGCAGTTGTCGGACCGACGGGCGCTGGGAAAACAACATTGATCAACTTATTGATGCGTTTTTATGATGTGACGCATGGCGCGATCAAAATTGATGGTATTGATACGAAAGCGATGAGCCGAAGTGATGTTCGTTCCATGTTTGGGATGGTACTGCAAGATGCTTGGTTGTATGAGGGAACGATTGCCGACAACATTCGTTTTGGTAAATTAGATGCAACGGATTATGAGATCGTTGATGCAGCGAAAACAGCGAATGTGGATCATTTTATCCGAACGATGCCTGATGGTTATGAAATGGAGATCAATTCAGAAGGAGATAATGTCTCGTTGGGACAAAAACAATTGCTGACGATTGCTCGTGCGGTTGTTTCCGATCCGAAGATATTGATTCTGGATGAGGCGACTAGTTCCGTTGATACGAGACTTGAAGCATTGATCCAAAAAGCAATGGATAAAGTGATGGAAGGACGAACGAGTTTTGTGATCGCTCACCGTCTATCGACGATCCGTGAAGCCGATCTGATCTTAGTGATGGATCAAGGTCAAATCATTGAAAAAGGAACACATGAAAGTTTATTAGCAAAAGGCGGTTTCTATGAGAAACTTTATAACAGCCAATTTGCTGAAGCAGCGGAATAATGAAAAGAGGTTTCTAGGGGCGAACAGCCTTCTAGGACCTTTTTTCTTCAATAAATGAAAAGAGGGAAAAAGATGGCAAGGTTTATAGCAGATAATGCGACGGTTATCGGTGATGTAGAATTAGGAGAAGATGTCACAGTTTGGTACCAAGCAGTGGTTCGTGGCGACAGCAATTGGATCAAGATCGGTAAGGGAACCAATATACAAGACGGAACAGTCATACACGTTGATCATGATGCCCCAGTTGAGATTGCTGAAAATGTCACAGTCGGACACCAATGTATGCTGCATGGTTGTAAAATCGAAAAGGGTGCGTTGATCGGTATGGGAGCGACTGTTTTGAACCATGCAGTCATCGGGGAGAATAGTTTGATCGGAGCAGGCTCACTGGTGACAGAAGGAAAAATCATCCCACCGAATGTTTTAGCTTTTGGTCGACCAGCCAAGGTAATCCGTCCGTTAACAGAAGAAGAAATCCAAAAAAATAAACAGAATATCACGCATTATATCGAAATGGGACAAAAACATGCAGAAGGATTCTTCAAAGAATGGCAACAATAGTTTTAACACATGTTTTTACAGCAAAAAAAGAAGGTCTGTCATCCAAGGATGAAGGCCTTCTTTTTTGATCTTGATAGGTTGATTAGCTTAATGAAGCACTGTTTTCCATGACTTCATCGATCAAGCCATATGCTTTGGCTTGTTCAGCAGTCATATAGTTGTCACGATCTGTGTCTTTTTCAATCACTTCGATTGGTTGACCAGTACGTTCCGCTAAGATTTTATTCAAACGTTCGCGGGTTTGTAAGATATGACGCGCAGCGATTTCAATTTCTGTTGCTTGTCCTTGTGCGCCACCAAGTGGTTGGTGGATCATGATTTCAGCATTTGGTAAAGCAAATCGTTTCCCTTTTGTTCCGGCAGTCAATAAGAAACTTCCCATTGAAGCAGCCATCCCCATAACGATTGTTTGGACATCTGCTTTGACAAAATTCATTGTGTCATAGATGGCCATTCCAGCAGTCACAGAACCACCAGGTGAGTTGATATAGATGTAAATGTCTTTTTCAGAATCTTGTGCATCTAGAAATAGTAATTGTGCGATGATTGAGTTTGCTAAATCATCTGTTACTTGTCCGCTCAACATGATGATGCGGTCTTTCAGTAAACGTGAGTAAATATCGTAGGCTCTTTCCCCACGTGAGGATTGTTCAATAACTGTAGGAATTAAATTCATAATAAGGTTCCTCCTTGATTTGTTTAGAAATAGTGTAACATAAATTGATTTTGATTACCTACAAAGTAGTATACATTTTTGGTCAATAAAGGTCAAATGAAAAAACTTTCCGAGAGCTAGTCTCATAAAGTGAGTTTATGTTATGATAAAAAAGAAATCAATAAGAAGGAGGAACCGTAATTGGTAATTGCTATCACAGGTTTTATCGGTGTATTAGTAGGAGCAATCTTAGTCTATTTAGGGATGGCGATCCAAATGCGTCATCTTGAGAATAAAGAGCAACGTAGACGCGAATTGGAACTGAAAGTCAAAGAAATCGAAACATTGAATCAATTAAATAAAAAAATCAATGAGATTCTCCAAAAGCGTGCGAGCTTGTTGGAAGAATATGTCAGCTTTGATGCTTTTGACGATTGTTATATCACAATCGATGACTTTGCGTATCTGCAATCATTTTCTGCACAAAATAATTTTTATTTACCAAATTATATTTTAGATGAATTATTCCAAAATATCGCTCATCGCAAAGTGATTCTTTCACCGGATGAAACGATGAAGATCGGCGGCTATGCTTACAAAGGTGGGCGTGTCATTTTGGAAAACTTTACAGATAATTTGACCGCAATGATCAATGAGAAAAAATCCCAGTTGAAAAATACGACGAGACAACCAATCGGCTTTTTCTCAAAAGATGATGTGTGGAGCTAAACAAAACATATTGTTTATTCAAGGATAAGAGAAACTAAACATTTTGATAAAGTAAAAGTTTGGGAACTTACAAGGAGTCCAAGCTTTTTCTTTTTTGTTCCTGTGGTAAAATAGGGATGATCGGAGTGAGGACTATGGTACAGATTTATGCACATCGAGGAAGTAAAGGAACCCATCCGGAAAATACATTGCCCGCCTTTTCTGAAGCAGTAAGAGTGGGGGCGGACGGGATCGAGCTAGATGTCCATCTTAGTAAGGACGGTCAAGTAATCGTTATCCATGATGAAACCGTTGATCGAACAACCAACGGCAAAGGCCTTGTTCGAGAAAAGACTCTCGAAGAGCTGAAAAAATTGAATGCAGGTAGTTGGTTTAGTAAAGATTTCCCAGCAGCGAAAATCCCTGCGCTAAAAGAAGTACTCTCGCTACTTCTCCAAAAAAATTATCGAGGAACATTGATGATTGAAATCAAAACGGACAAGTATGAGTATGAAGGGATCGAAGCACAAGTGTCTGAACTCATGACAAAAAATGAGTGGCCGTTTCGTCATGCTTATTGTAGTTTCAACCTTCGTTCATTAGAACGTTTATCCGTCATCGAACCAGACGCACAACTGGATCTTTTAATGAGTGATTCAATGAAAAAATTAGATCTAGCTAAGACCTTACCTTTTATTGAAGGTCTTCACCCTAAAGCAACTTGGGCATTTGCGCATCCTCAGGAAATACAAGAGTTTCCAAAGCGTATTCGTCTTTGGACAGTCAATACGACAGAAGAGCTTGAAAGAGGATTAAAGGAACCTGTGGATGCACTCATCACAGACTTTCCTGAACGTGCTTGGTATGTTAAACAATTAATGAAAAAGTAGGAGCCATATGGAAAAAGTATTAGTGATCGTAGGACCCACAGCAGTTGGTAAAACAGCGTTAAGTGTGACACTTGCCCAAAAATTCAACGGCGAGATCATCAGTGGAGATTCCTTACAAATTTATAAACATCTGGATATCGGTACGGCAAAAATCAAGCCAGCTGAAATGATGGGGATTCCTCATCATTTGATTGATGTGATCGAGCCAGACCAGCAGTATTCGGCAGCGGATTTTCAACAGGCAGGTCGCAAGTTGATCAAGGAAATCACCGAAAGAGGACATTTGCCGATCATCGTCGGTGGCACCGGTTTATATATTCAATCGTTATTGTACGATTTTCAATTAGGAGCAAATGAAGAAACGGATTCTGCTATTCGAGAGAAATATGAAAAAATGGCTGAAGAACTAGGAAAAGAACAACTTTGGGCTTATTTGAATGAACGCGATCCGCTTGCGGCGGGAAAAATCCATTGGAATAATCAGCGAAAAGTGATTCGCGCATTAGAAGTATTTGAGACAACAGGCTACAGTATCATGGCACCGAAAGAAAGACCTGAGTGCTTGTATGATTATTATATGATCGGTCTGGATACGGAGCGTGAGTTCCTTTATAGTAGAATCAACCAACGAGTGGATCAAATGCTCACAGAGGGATTGATTGCAGAAGCAAGAAAGGTCTATGAATTAGGGGCGGTTCAAGCCAGTCAAGGGATCGGCTATAAAGAATTCTTTCCTTATTTTGAAGAAAATATCACTCTAGATGAGGCAGTCGAACAAATCAAATTGAACTCTCGGCGCTATGCCAAACGACAACTGACTTGGTTTCGTAATCGCTTGACGGCGCATTGGTTCGATCTCTTGAAAAAACCGACAGATCTAGCAGAGATCGAAAATGCCATCGAAGGTTGGCTGAAAGAGGTGAGGACATGAGAGAAGCAAAAGAAAAAGTAATCATTGTTGGTGTGGAAACGGAAGAAAATCAGCGATATTTTGCTGAATCAATGAAAGAATTGGAACAATTGATCGATACAGCAGCTGGTGAAGTCGTATATAGACTCACGCAAAAACGACCGCAAGTGGATCGTCAAACGTTGATCGGTAAAGGAAAGCTTCAAGAATTGACTCAATTAGCAGATGCTTATGAGGCAGATCTTGTCATATTCAACCACGAATTGACTCCGCGTCAAAGTCAGCTGATTACCGATGCGGTAGGGGCGCCGGTCATTGATCGAGTCCAATTGATCTTGGATATCTTTGCGATGCGTGCGCGATCTAAAGAAGGGAAACTGCAAGTCGAATTGGCGCAATTGCAATACCTACTACCTCGTCTCGCTGGACAAGGTGAGTCGCTTTCTCGTCTTGGTGGTGGGATCGGTACAAGGGGACCAGGAGAAACGAAACTGGAAACGGATCGTCGGCATATCCGTAACAAGATCTTAGGCGTAAAAAGAGAGCTAAAAGCAGTGGAGGCCCATCGAGAACGTAATCGGCAAAAAAGACAAAGTAGCGAAGTGTTTCAAATTGGTTTGATCGGTTACACAAATGCGGGTAAATCAACAATCCTTAATTTATTGACGCAAGCTGAATCATATGCGAAAGATCAACTATTTGCCACCCTTGATCCGCTGACGAAAAAATGGCGTTTTGCGGAAGGATTCGAATTGACTGTAACGGATACCGTTGGTTTTATCCAAGATCTGCCCACCCAGTTGATTGATGCGTTCCATTCAACCCTTGAAGAAAGTCAAGGGATGGATCTCTTGCTTCATGTTGTCGATGCAAGTTCTTCTGATCGAATCTTGCAAGAACAAACGGTTTTAAAGTTGATGGATGAGTTAGATATGAAAGAAATGCCTGTATTGACTGTGTATAATAAATCAGACCAGATCGATACAGCAGGCTTTACACCGACTTTATTTCCGAATGTCTTGATTTCTGCTCAGACACAAGAGGGGAAAGAACGCTTGATCGAGGCCATCAAACGGCAGTTGATGGAGTTGATGCTTCCTTATACGAAACTTGTGCCGAGTGACCAAGGACAAACATTAAGTGAGTTGAGACGGCAGACACTTGTATTAGATGAACACTTCATTGAAGAACAAAATAGCTATGAAGTACGTGGGTTTGCGAATAAAAATTCAAAATGGCTAAAAAAAGATGAGTTATTTTAAAAATGAAATAATAAGAAAATACGAGCTTGATCGACTTCATTTAGAAGTGGATCAAGTTTTTTTATAAAAAAAATCGTTCCTTATGTAAGGAAACCTAACATGAGAGGTTGACAGTCTTTTTTGTGATTGGTATACTTTATTCAATTGATAGGACGAAAGGAGACGTCAGATGGGAGAAAAGGAATTACGTCGTTCAATGTCAGTATTTCCAATTGGTACAGTTATGAAACTAACAGACTTGACTGCTCGACAAATCAGGTATTATGAAGAACAGGAATTTGTTCACCCTGAGAGAAGTGAAGGGAATCGACGCATGTATTCACTGAATGATATCGATATTTTATTAGAGATCAAAGACTATCTTTCAGAAGGATTGAATATGGCTGGAATCAAACGGGTCTATGAAATGGCACAGGCGAAAAAACAAGAAGAAAAAAGTAAAAAACCGCTGACCGATCACGACGTTCGTCAAATTTTCCGTGATGAGATATTAGCTCAAGGCGGGTTAGCCAAAACAGGACATTATCAGTCACAAGGCTTGCAACAACGTCAATACTTTGACTGAATGAAATAAAAAAAAGAAAGAGGGATACCATGGTAAAGAAACAAATCACAGGCGAAGAGATTAAACGAATCATTGAGGATGAGAACGTACGCTTTTTACGTTTGATGTTTACAGATATATTAGGAACAATCAAAAATGTTGAAGTTCCAGTGAGTCAAATCGACAAAGTACTTGAGAATAAAATGATGTTTGATGGTTCTTCGATTGAAGGATTTGTCAGAATCGAAGAAAGTGATATGTACTTGTATCCTGATCTTTCTACTTGGATGATTTTCCCATGGGAAAGCGACCACGGCAAAGTGGCGCGCCTGATTTGTGATATTTATAATCCGGACGGTACTCCGTTTGCTGGTGACCCTCGTGGCAATCTGAAACGTTCATTAAATGATATGAAAAAACTTGGCTTTACCTCATTTAATTTAGGACCTGAACCAGAATTCTTCTTGTTCAAATTAGATGAAGATGGTGGCATCACAACGACGTTGAATGACAAAGGTGGTTACTTCGATTTTGCACCAACGGATCTAGGCGAAAATTGCCGTCGAGATATCGTATTGGAATTAGAAAGCTTAGGCTTTGAAGTGGAGGCTTCTCACCATGAAGTGGCTCCTGGACAACACGAGATCGACTTCAAATATGCGGATGTCGTTGATGCTTGTGACAATATCCAAACGTTTAAATTAGTCGTGAAAACCATCGCTCGTAAACATGGCTTGCATGCGACTTTCATGCCAAAACCATTATTCGGGATCAACGGTTCTGGCATGCACTGCAATATGTCTCTATTCAATGAAGATGGAAATGCCTTTTACGATAAAGACGGAGATTTAGAATTAAGTCAAACTGCGTATCATTTCTTAGGTGGCTTATTGAAACATGCGCGCGCGTATACGGCAGTCTGCAATCCAACGGTCAACTCTTATAAACGTTTAGTTCCAGGCTACGAAGCACCTGTTTATGTGGCATGGAGTGGACGTAATCGTTCGCCATTGGTACGTGTACCGGAATCTCGTGGTTTATCCACTCGTTTAGAATTACGTTCTGTCGATCCAGCAGCGAACCCATACCTAGCAATGGCTGTTTTATTACAAGCAGGTTTAGATGGTATCCGAAATGAATTGACACCACCACCGGCTGTTGATCGTAACATCTACGTGATGAACGAAGAAGAACGTGAAGAAGCACAAATCCAAGATCTGCCATCAACGATCCACAATGCCATCAAAGAATTACGCAAAGACAAAGTAATGATCGATGCGTTAGGCAATCATATCTTTGCAAACTTTGTGGAGGCAAAACGTCTGGAATGGGCTGCCTTTAGACAAACCGTTTCTGAATGGGAAAGAGAACAATATTTAGAGCTTTATTGATCCAGTTTGTAGAAAATAATAAAAAATGTAAAATGCCGAATCTATGGAGTAACATCCATGATTCGGCATTTTTTTATCTACGGAATATGCATTTCTTGTAAGTATATTGATTAGTTTTGCGATGAATTTTAAGGAACTGATTTACTGCTATTTATTTAATATCATATGTAAACATCAATCGATTGTATGTGTGTGTTTCACTCGCCATTGTTCTAATTTAATAGTTAACCAGAAACCATATATTCCTAAAGTAATGAGAGTGAGTAATAACCATTTGATCCAATGACCAAATAATTGCATTGCTGTACCATCGAAATAAAGTCTTTTTCCGTTGATTACAGTATGTTTGATTTTCCAATTATACAAAAAACAAAATCCCCAAGGTGCGCAGATACCTAACGTTAATATGGTGATAAGTGAAGCTAAAATCGATGTACCAATATAAGTAGCAAGTCCACCATCAAAATAAGATTCTTTCATAAATATTCCTCTTTTCTGGATATATTTTTTAATTCAATATTAATAGTAACATTTTCTGCCTATATTTTCCTAAAATTTCGGTAACATTTCCTATGTTGCCATTTTCCCTCTTACTTTGATCAATTGAATACTAATCAAAGTCTTTTACGAAAGTGAGTGTATCCTTGTTTAGTGAATTTGTTCAATCACAATTGAATACTTGACTTTCGTTTAGATAGCTTGTAATATACACCTTGGGCACCCTTTTAGAGGGTCAGAAGTTTACAGAAATCAACGCTCCCTATTCTTTAGAAGGATAGGGAGCCTTATTTATTTTCTTAGACTTTTCCTGCAGATAAAACAAGAAGGAGTTTTTGAACATATGACAAAATACATTTTTGTGACAGGCGGCGTGGTTTCATCGATTGGTAAAGGGATCGTAGCAGCATCTTTAGGCCGTTTGTTGAAAAATCGTGGATTGAAAGTAACGATCCAAAAATTTGATCCATACATCAACGTGGACCCAGGGACAATGAGTCCATACCAACACGGAGAAGTTTTCGTTACGGATGATGGAGCAGAAACGGATTTGGACTTAGGCCACTACGAACGTTTTATTGACATCAACTTGAACAAATACTCCAATGTGACGACAGGAAAAATTTATTCAGAAGTTTTACGTAAAGAACGTAAAGGGGAGTACTTAGGCGCAACTGTCCAAGTGATTCCGCATATTACGAATGAAATCAAAGAAAAAATCATGCGTGCAGCTAAAATGACTGACTCAGATATCATTATTACAGAGGTCGGCGGCACAGTTGGGGATATTGAATCACTGCCATTCTTAGAAGCGTTGCGTCAAATGAAAGCTGATGTTGGTTCTGATAACGTGATGTATATCCATACAACGTTGATTCCTTATTTAAAAGCGGCTGGTGAAATGAAAACTAAACCAACACAACATAGCGTGAAAGAGTTACGTGGATTAGGTATCCAACCAAATATCTTAGTCGTGCGCACAGAGCAACCTGTATCTCAAGATGTCAAAAATAAATTGGCACAATTTTGTGACGTTGAACCAGAAGCCGTGATCGAATCACCAGACGTAGATACACTATATTCAATCCCGTTATTATTGGAATCACAAGGAATGGATCGGATCGTTTGTGATCATTTGAAGCTCTCAACGCCAGAAGCAGATATGACAGAATGGAAAGCATTAGAAAATCGTGTCTTGAACTTGAAGAAAAAAGTTCGCATTGCTTTAGTAGGGAAATATGTTGAATTACCTGATGCGTATATTTCAGTTGTGGAAGCATTGAAACATTCAGGCTTTGCATTTGATGCAGATATCGAATTGGATTGGGTCAAAGCACATGAATTGACGAGTGAAAATGTGGACGAACGATTGAAAGAGGCAGATGGGATCTTAGTACCAGGTGGTTTTGGTGATCGAGGAATCGAAGGGAAAATCGAAGCCATTCGTTATGCTCGTGAAAATGATGTCCCATTCTTAGGGATTTGTTTAGGGATGCAAATGGCTTGTGTTGAATTTGCTCGCAATGTCGTAGGTCTAGAAGATGCTGCTTCAGCAGAAACAATTCCAGAAACGACAAACAACATCATCGACTTGATGGCAGATCAAGAGAACGTTGAAAATCTTGGTGGAACATTGCGTTTAGGGCTTTACCCATGTAAAGTCAAAAAAGGCACGACTACTGCTACAGCTTATGATGGTGCAGAAGTTGTCCAAGAACGTCACCGTCATCGCTATGAATTCAACAACAAATATCGTCAACAATTTGAAGCACATGGTTTAGTCTTTTCAGGTGTATCTCCAGACAATCGTTTAGTTGAGATCGTTGAGATCACCGAGAAGAAATTCTTTGTTGGATGTCAATTCCATCCAGAATTGATCTCACGTCCGAACCGTCCACAGAAATTGATCAAGGCATTTGTTGGTGCTTCGTTAACGGAACGCGAATCAAAATAAAAAATACTAGGAATTGATCCGTCAAAATCAGCGGGTGTCAAATTATTAGAATTGTTATTAATAAATATTTTAAATGTTTATAGAGAACCTTTTACCTACGATATTTCAGTGAATTTTATTTATTTAATGAAAAAAGCGTCTTGAAAATTTTCATTTTTATTGATTTTAGTAGAAAACTAGTGAAATGTTTGGTAAAATAGGTTCGTTGGTTAAGGATCATCTTAACAAATTTAGTTTTCACAAAATTTAGGAGGAATTTATTATGCCAGTAGTATCAGGAGCTGAATTTTTACAAGCTGCTCGTAAAGGCGGTTATGCTGTCGGCGGGTTCAACACAAACAACTTAGAATGGACTCAAGCGATCTTAGAAGCAGCTGAAGCTAAAAAAGCACCAGTACTTATCCAAACTTCAATGGGTGCAGCTAAATACATGGGTGGTTACAAAGTATGTAAAGACATGATCACTAATTTAGTTGAATCAATGAACATCACTGTTCCAGTGGCAATCCATTTAGACCATGGTGACTACGATGCAGCATTAGAATGTATCGAAGTTGGCTATACTTCAGTTATGTTCGATGGTTCTCATTTACCATTCGAAGAAAACTTGAAATTAGCTAGAGACGTTGTTGAAAAAGCTCACGCTAAAGGAATCTCAGTTGAGTGTGAAGTTGGTTCAATCGGTGGAGAAGAAGATGGAATCATCGGAACAGGCGAATT
Organism: Enterococcus sp. DIV0806c; assembly: GCF_051710905.1. Classification (NCBI taxonomy): domain Bacteria; kingdom Bacillati; phylum Bacillota; class Bacilli; order Lactobacillales; family Enterococcaceae; genus Enterococcus; species Enterococcus sp. DIV0806c. The sequence continues at coordinate 832,273 of NZ_JBIOLO010000001.1, forward strand.
AGCAGACATCGAAGAATGTAAACAAATGGTAGCAACAGGTATTGACTACTTAGCATGTGGTATTGGTAACATCCACGGTCAATATCCAGAAAACTGGAGCGGATTAGCATTTGATCACTTACAAGCAATTGCTGATGCTGTAGGTTCAGATGTACCTTTAGTATTACACGGCGGATCTGGTATTCCTCAAGATCAAATCGAAAAAGCTATCTCAATGGGTATTTCTAAAGTAAATGTGAACACTGAATTCCAATTATCATTTGCTGCAGCAACTCGTGAATATATCGAAGCTGGTAAAGACCGCGAAGGTAAAGGATTTGACCCTCGTAAATTATTAGCACCAGGTAAAGCAGCAATCGTTAAAGATGCTGAATCTCATATCGACTGGTTCGGTTCTGCTAACAAAGCATAATCGATTAAAGTTAGATCAAACGAGATAACTGATAGAAGAGAACAATGTGCCGATCCGGCGATTGTTCTCTTTTTTTATTTAAATAAAAGGAACGATACTCGTTTCTTCGTTTCATCTATGATAAAATACAAGCATATGTATAAAATTTGAGGAATAAACAAGGTGGGGAACAAATGAAAAAAATAATCATCGAAGGAAATCGTCCATTGACTGGTGAAGTAACGATCAGTGGTGCTAAAAACAGTGCAGTTGCCTTAATACCAGCAGCGATTTTAGCAGATTCTCCTGTGATCTTGGAAGGTGTACCTGACATTCAAGATGTTCATTCATTGATAGAAATTTTAGAAATTATGGGCGCGACTGTCCGTTTTGAAAACAATGTATTAGAAATCGATCCACGCGGTGTCGTTTCAGTACCGATGCCAAGTGGGAAGATCAATAGCTTGCGTGCTTCTTACTATTTTATGGGCACGTTATTAGCTAAATTTGGCGAAGCAGTTGTTGGTCTACCAGGCGGCTGTTACCTTGGTCCGCGTCCAATCGACCTTCATATCAAAGGATTTGAAGCGTTAGGAGCAAAAGTCACAAATGAACATGGTGCGATGTACCTACGAACAGAAAACAAAACGCTTCATGGAAATCGTGTGTTTATGGATGTGATTTCTGTTGGTGCAACGATCAATATCATGTTAGCCGCAGTGAAAGCAAAAGGACAGACGACGATCGAAAATGCGGCGCGTGAACCTGAAATCATTGATGTTGCGACATTATTGAACAATATGGGTGCCAAGATCCGTGGAGCAGGCACTGACGTGATTCGTATTGAAGGAGTAGAAGAACTGCATGGTTGCCGTCATTTCATGATTCCTGACCGTATCGAAGCAGGGACTTATTTGGCTGTAGCTGCTGCTGCAGGAAATGGTATAAAAATCAAGAATGTGATCTATGAGCATCTTGAAAGTTTTATTGCTAAACTTCAAGAAATCGGTGTGAGCATGAAAATCAGTGAAGACGAGATCGAAGTCTATCCTTCAAAGAATTTAAAAGCCGCGAATGTGATGACTTATCCGTATCCAGGTTTTGCCACAGACTTACAACAACCGTTGACACCGTTATTATTGATGACTACAGGAACAGCTGAAATCATGGACACGATCTATTCCAAAAGAGTGAATCATGTCCCTGAATTAGCACGAATGGGTGCTGATATTTCAGTAGAAGGGAATATGATCATCCTAAATGGGCCGAATAAACTTCATGGCGCGGAGGTCGTTGCCTCAGATTTGCGTGCAGGTGCTTGTTTAGTCATTGCTGGATTGATGGCAGAAGGCACGACAACGATTTATAATGTCGAATATATTTTGCGTGGCTATGATCATATCATCGAGAAATTAACAGCAATTGGAGCAAGTATCAAAATGGTGGAGGAAGTGGAAGCCGAATGAGCGATTATTTGACAATGGCCGAACTGGAAAACAAAACACTAAAAGATGTTTACAGTTATGCAAAAGAATTCAAGATTCCTTATTATAGTAAGATGAACAAAAAGGAATTATCCCTAGCTGTTATTCGAGCTCAGGCTGAAAAACAAGGCTTTTACTATATGGAGGGGATTTTAGATATTGTTGGACAAGACGGCTATGGTTTTTTGCGTCCGATCAACTATGGTCCAAGTGTCGAAGATATTTATATCTCTGCCTCCCAAATTCGTCGCTTCAGTTTAAGAAACGGTGACAAAGTAGCTGGTAAAGCAAGACCGCCTAAAGAATCAGAACGATATTACGGATTGATGCACGTTGAAAGTGTCAATGGGAGAGATCCTGAAGATGCGAAAGAGCGCCCGCATTTCCCAGCATTGACGCCGCTTTATCCGGAGAAGCAACTTCGTTTAGAAACGACACCGCAACAAATTGCAACACGCATGATCGATATTTTCTCGCCGATTGGCTTTGGACAACGTGGGTTGATCGTTGCACCGCCGAAAGCAGGAAAAACATCCATCTTAAAAGAAATCGCTAATGGGATCACTGAAAATCATCCAGAAGTGGAGTTGATCGTTCTATTGATCGACGAAAGACCTGAAGAAGTAACCGATCTTGAGCGTAGTGTCAAAGGCGATGTGGTTTCTTCCACATTTGATCTGCAACCACAAAACCACACGCGGGTTTCTGAATTGGTTTTAGAGCGTGCCATGCGTTTAGTTGAAGATAAACGGGATGTCGTCATCTTGATGGACAGTATCACTCGCTTGGCTCGTGCTTATAATCTAGTGGTACCACCAAGTGGTCGTACATTGAGTGGAGGGATCGATCCTGCTGCACTGTACAAACCGAAAAAATTCTTTGGCGCTGCCAGAAATATTGAAGAAGGCGGTAGCTTAACGATTTTGGCTACGGCATTAGTTGATACTGGGAGTCGGATGGATGATGTCATCTACGAAGAATTCAAAGGAACAGGGAACTTAGAATTACAACTCTCTCGTGAATTATCAGAACGCCGTATTTTCCCTGCCATCGACATCAAAAAATCAGGTACTCGTAAAGAAGAGTTGTTGATGGATAGTGATCAGCTAGAAGAAATCTGGAAACTCCGTAAGCATATGATTGGCGACTCATTAGAATATACGGAACAATTGATCCGTTTCTTGCGAAAAACTAAAAATAACCAACAATTTTTTAAAGATTTCCAAGATGTTTCTTTTGGCAAAAAAAATCCCACAAGAAATTTAAAAAGATAATTGCAAGCTTATAGGAAACATGGTAAGATGTAAATGTTGTAAATCGACAAATCAACTCTGGTTCAGCAAATGAAGCAGGGCAAAGGAGCGAATAGCATGAAAGAAAATATCCATCCAGATTACCATCCAGTCGTATTTTTGGATTCTACAACTGGTTTCAAATTCTTGTCAGGTTCAACAAAAACTTCACAAGAAACAGTTGAATGGGAAGACGGTAATACATACCCAGTCATCCGCGTCGAAGTAACTTCTGACTCACATCCATTCTACACTGGACGTCAAAAATTCACACAAGCAGACGGACGTGTGGACCGTTTCAACAAAAAATACGGTCTCAAAGACGAAAACGCTGCGGAATAATAAAAACATTGTTAAGTCAAGTTTTAGCAGACTATCCTATCAGGATAGTCTGCTTTTTTGATCTTTTGTAATTCTTATGTAGAGCTCATAAAAACTGCAAAACGATTTGCTGTTTCTTCTGATTACTGGTTATGTGTTTACGAATAATCTTAAATGTTAGGTTTATTCGTTTGTTATATCTAAATAATTTCTTGAGCCTTCACAAAATAATAATATGCTTCTGGACTAAATTTTTTAATCTTTCCCATTTTTTTAAAGAGTGGAACGCCAGTTAGTTCAGATAAAGGTTTAGAGGAATTGTAATGGTCAATATTAGTATGATTAGATTTTAACAGACAAGCTAAATATGCAGCTTTAGAAGCACTGACCACAGCTTCTTCTAAAATATAGTTTCTACTAATGATATGAGACTTGATTCTACGTATTCCATCTTCTAATTTTAAGAATGTTTCTTTATAGCTACTACCACGCCCTCCAATGATACATGCGGTCTTTAAGATATCGTCTAAAACATCTTCAGGATTCAAGCTACTTAATTCGCGATATATAAGTTCTTGTTTAGCACATTTGATGAATGCAGCTCTTATTTTACCTAAATCAATTGCTTGATCAAATAAACTTTCAATATCAAATAACTGCTTAATAATTTCCATTTCTTTTCCTTTATTGTAAGGAATACCAGTAGTATTTGGGGCAAATGCAGTTAACTTATCGCCTAGAATGTTTTCGATATCTGGGACGGAAACTATTTTGTTTGGTGGTGAAGTAACAACAAAAGGACTTTTGATTGGAAGTTCTATTAAATGATTGTAGGGAGAGGGTTCAAATAAAATATCAAGTAACACATAAGATTCTGTACCATCTAATGGCGATGGATAGAAAAACTTGAAATGGACCTTTGGAATCTCAGTTTGATAGCGTGATTGTTCTTCAAATCGGGTAAAAATAGAACAGTCAATAATTGTTTGTAACGTATCAGAAAGTTTTTCTTTGGAGATTATTTCAGTAATAACAATATCAATATCAATAGAGAATCGTTTGATTTTTTCCAGTAATAAAAGTAAACAAGTTCCACCCTTGAAAATAAACTCTAATTGAGTATCTGTAAGCTTTTCTAGTAAATATAAAGCGTGAGTTACTTTGTCCAATAAGTTATGATCTAAGTTTTGATAGTTATTTTCTACAGAGGCATACCAGTCAGTAGTAAAACTTGATTCTTGAATCATTCTTCTTCTCCTTATATAGGCAATATTTTTTTAAGTTCTTGGTGTACATTTCTCTTGTTTGCGTAACGGGTAAGTGTTGAATAATTAATATTGTACGTATCTAGAGCAGTAGAGATAATTGTATGGATTTCTGAAGAACTGATTGGAAGAATAATCGGATTGTTCACAAGCAAATCGACAATTAATTTTTCTATTTTAGGAGTATAAAAGCTTCCATCAAACCTATTTAAAGGAGCATCAACATATAACCTATTGACAATAATATTTTCTTCTGAAGGGTTAATATAGTAGTCATACATCTTTTGATCCGGAGATACAAAAGTATTTGGAAACCGTTCCTTCAAATAATGAAAGGCAGCATTTAAGGTATCAATCTCAATCTCAATGATCAGATTATTTGTCTGATACATGTGATTGGATAGATTCCCAATCCATCCTGTAGAATATATACTGAAATTCATATACGGAAACTTGGTTTGTAAAAGGTTGGCTATGCGTAAAATTTTATCATTAGGTGCTAAAGCAAATGTCTCCTTTTCATTGAGTGCATAGACACCTCTTTTGGGACTATATATGATTCCTTGTTGTTTGAGCGCATAAATTCGCCAACGTAAGGTATTCAATGGTAATTCGGGAGTGAATTGCCGATAAAATAGCAAGAGTTCTTGTGTGGAAACTTCTGATTTATTTTTTAAATAATCAATTAGCTCATTTTTGTATAAATTACTAGACATAATAATTCTCCTAGGCAAATAATTGGGTTTAAACGTATTTTCAACCCGAATGTTTGCTTAATTCTACCAAATAATTGGGTGTAAATCAAATTATGACCCGAATATTTTTATTATTCTAATCTCTAATTTTAAAAGTCTAACTTGTGATAATATAGATTATAAAAGGATGGCAAAACCTCATATTAATTCCTTGGTAATTAATGATCTCTTGCAACAAAAACATGTAAGAGAAGAGGCGCAGAAAAAGGAGAAAAAAATGAAGGATAAAAAAGCTTTTTTGTGTTTGATGTTCGGTCAAGCAGTAGCGAATATTGGTGATACGATTTATACAGTAGCAATCATCAGTGCAGTTTTTTCTTGGACAAATTCAGCATTTGCTTCAGCCGTTGTACCAGTCGTCGTTACAGGAGCAATGATGTTGGCTAGCTTTTTGACACCCTTATTCTCCATGAAAATATCGCTTGATAGAATGTTGAAATGGAGTCAAATAATGAAGACCATTTTTTTGACCGTTCTAGCAGCCTATCTCTCTTATCTGCCTAAACCAATTAACCTAGGCGTGATTTACTTTTTGATTGCTTGTATTGCATTTTTAGATGGATGTGCGGAACCAGTCAGTATGGCACTTATTCCTCGATATATCAAAAAAGATCAGTTGATTCGGGCAAATAGCTTATTTAGCACGATGCTTCAAGTCGTTAATATCGGCAGTTGGGCGGTAGGTGCTTCTCTACTTATCTGGTTTTCTGTTTCTGAGCTAGTTTGGATAGACGTGGGACTATTTTTAGTTTGTTCTGTTTTATTTTTATTTCTACCTAGAGCTGTTGAAAAAGCAGCAAAGCACTCAAAATGGCAAAAGTTGAAAAAAGGTTGGCAATACGTTTGGAGAGAGCCTTTGATACGGATAGTCGTGATCATGGATACAATAGAAGGAATTGCCAATACAGCATGGGCCTCTTCTATTGTGCTGGTTTTTGTATCGGTAGTATTGGAACAACCAGCTAACTGGTGGGGCTATATCAATACTTCTTATTTTATTGGCGCGTTACTCGGAAGTTTGATCGTGATGAAAAGTCCGGCCTTTTTTGATAAAAGTAAAGGAAAAGCAATCGTAGGAGGCTCTTTTTTGGGTGGTGTAGCAACTTTGCTAGTCGTGTTGCTCCCTTATGCGTCATTTGTTTTGCTCTGTACGTTTATGATCGGAATCTTTTTCCAGATAAAAAATATTCCGCAAGCAACGATCATTCAGCAAAAGACTTCAGAAGAAAAGTTACTTTCTGTGTATGCGATATCAGGAGTAATCCATATGGGCACTTTTTCGACTGCGATGCTAGTTATGGGGAAAATTGCTGATCTTTTTGGCGTGAAAGTTGTTTATCTTTGTTCAGGGATACTTCTTATACTCGTGGCGCTCATCGGTCAGTATAAGAAAAATCTATTTGCTTGAAAAAACTAGTATTATTTTAACACGAGATGGGACAGAAGTGTTTAGCCCTGATAAATAAGGTGCCATTGACGAAAAATTGTTCTTCAAATTTTCGTGGATGGTGCCTTATTTCTGAAAGTGTTACTTCTGTTTCCACTGCTTATTCGATTTCAGGTGGTGGGAGAGGATTAATAGCCTAAACATGTTTTTTTATTATTGTGAGAAAATATGGCAAGCGTGTTGTTGTTTATTTATTTTTTACATCATTGTTTGGTAAGGATAGTGGTATAAACAGCAATTTTATAGGTAATTGTCAGTAGAAACATAAATAAAATAAAAATTTTTTTATTTTTTTCAGATGTGAAGAAAAATTGGTAAATAACACATTCTTGCGGATGTTATAGTTATTTTGTAATAAAAAATGATTTTAGGGGAGTTATTTTAAAAATGAAGAAAAGTTTATTATTTAGCGCTGCACTTTTAGGGATGGTTATGTTTTCTGATGTAACTACCGCAGAGGAAGTTATTCATTCGGGGGATAATGAAAAAGCTACCACTTCTGCAATCGTACAAAACAATCAAAATATTTCTACTAAACTAGAACTCAAACAGAGTGAGAATCTAAATACATATAGATCAACTATTTTAGATAATCCATATGGTCCGAGTACTAATCAATCGACCGGAATATATAAACGTGCGAATGATGTGATCGAGATATACGTAGATGAATCAACTGATCAAACACAACTACCGACGTATACAGTTACTACACCTGCTTTAACGAATTTTTCGGAAGGCTCGGCAAATGGAACACAACTGGTTAAGGGACGTAATGTGATTTCTGGTTCGCAAGTCGGTCTGATCCACATTCGTAATGAATCTGGTCAAACAGCGCAAGGAAAGCTAAGTATTGAAATCAAAGGCGGGGTAACGATTCCTCGATTTATTCTTGGTGAAACAACTCAGCAAGAATGGACAAAAATGATTGCCGATAATCCGACAGCAGTAGGCTATGAACTAGTCAGTGACCGTGTGTTAGTGACAGGATCGAATCGAACACTCCAAGATGCAAAGGATCCTGAGACGATTCTTAATGCACATGAGAAAGTCATTACGTTCCATAATCAAACATCTGGTTTAGATGGTAGTTCTGCTGTCCATCGTAAGCCAGTTGGGTTGTTCCAACATTTGCGAGAAACTATTCAGTCTGGCTATTATATGTACGCTTTTTACCAACATACAGCTTATAGCAGCACCTCCGATGCAATGAGAGCAGTACTGAATCCTACGACTAGGGGACAATGGGGAATTTGGCATGAACTTGGTCATACCTACCAATTATCACGAATGAATTGGAAAGACTTGACGGAGGTCACAGTAAACATCTATTCTATGCGTGCAGAAAAAGGACTGGGCGTGCGTAGTCGTCTAGAAAGCGATAATCGTTATCCAACTATTTTCAACTATTTGAATGGAACAGGGCAAAAACAATTTGATAGCCAAAACGTTTGGACAAAATTAGGAATGTTCTGGCAATTGGAATTAGCATTTGGTGAAGATTTCTATCCAAACTTACATAAAATGTATCGAAACGAACAACGATCACTGCCGACGGAACAAGACAAACGTCAGTATTTTGTCGTTGCAGCTTCAAAAATCAGTGGTCAAAACTTGCAACCTTTCTTTGAAAAATGGGGCATCCAAGTGACTGCTGAAAGTCGAATCGAAATGGAAAAGCTACCAAGCTTGACTAAAAAAATCTGGGAATACCGAGATGAGATGACAGGTGAAGTAGGGGATATCGATGGTGGTACGAACAATAATGACAAAGAAGCACCAACGATCCCGACAGGTCTTGCGGCGAATGAGGTAACAAGTCATTCTGTCAAATTAGCATGGAACTCATCTTCAGATAACACGAAAGTCAAAGGGTACAATATCTATAGGAACAACGTAAAAGTGGGAACAACGGATAAGCCTGAATATTTAGATGGAAATCTAAAGAGTAACGAAGTATATGTGTATCAGGTGAGCGCTTATGATGAAGCAGGGAACGAATCAGAAAGAACGAGCTTCTTGACGGTCGTTACAAGACAAGAAGAAAAAGATGATGAAGCACCAAGCATCCCAACAGGTTTGACGCAGGGAAGTGTAACGACTAATACCGCGCAGATCATTTGGACTGCTGCGACAGATAATCTACGTGTGGCTGGCTACAATATCTATCGTGACGGTGTAAAAATCAATTCAGTAACAGGTTTGAATTTCACTGATACGAATCTAGCAAGCAATACTAGCTATACTTACCAAGTCAGTGCTTATGATGGAGCAGGTAATGAGTCAGGAAAAAGTCAGGCAGTGACAATCAAGACCAACGAGCAAAATGTTATTCAAGATACTTGGCGCAGTGACCAAATTTACACAGCAGGAGACTTAGTGATTTATAACGGCATCCAATACCGTGCTAAATGGTGGGTCAGAGGAGAACGTCCTGATACATCACAGGCTTGGGAGAAAGTAGATAAAACACAATCAGAAGAATGGGGAGCGAACAAGGCATATTCTGGTGGTGACCAAGTTGTCTACAAAGGAAAGACCTATGAAGCAAAATGGTGGAATACTAATAGCAATCCAGAAACAAGCAGTGTCTGGGTATTGAAGTAATAAGTTAAAACAAATCAGTTTCACTAGAATAAAAAATCAGTAATGAAAAACAGCACCTACTTCTTTCTCTAAGGAAAGTAGGTGCTGTTTTTATGAAATAAAAGAAGTAGACTCAATCTTACTCTAAGTATCTCTCAAATTAGTTAGATAGTGGTGTTTCTTTTGATGTTTCAGTTTCTAAAGCCTGTTCTTTTGCTAATTCATTTTTATCATAAATCTTAACGAATGGATAATACATAAAAATGGAAAGAATGATTAATAAAATGTTCAATACGGCTGCCCGCCAGTCACCACCTGTAGCTAAGTAAGCACCAATAGGACCAGGGAGCGTCCATGGTGCGGTGATGGTAACAGCACTGACTAAGCCTAGTTTAGTCGCAAACCAAGCGATGGTTGCGCAAACCATTGGAGCAAAGATAAACGGAATGATCAGTGTCGGATTTAATACGATCGGTACGCCAAAGATGACTGGCTCATTGATATTGAAAATAGAAGGAGTGATGATTGCCTTACCTAGTTTTGAAGCATATTTTGATTTGGCTGTGAAGGCAAGCAGAATCGCTAAACCGATCGTACAACCTGCGCCGCCGATCCAAACAAACCATTGATAAAAAGGTTCAGCTGCAATATTGGGTAACGCCTCACCAGCAGCTGCTGCAGTTGTATTGGATTCTAAGATCTGCAACCATAAGGGGCGAGCAAGTGAACCAATGATGGATACGCCATGGATACCGAATGCCCAGAAAAAAGTGATTAGAAAAATCAGCAACAAGACACTCGGCAACGTATCGGTTGCGCTGATCAAAGGGCTGACAATTTTTGAAACGGCAGTGTGCCAATCAAAGCCGATATAATAGCTGATCGATGCCATGACTAAAATCACGATCAAGGTTGGCGTTAATGCTTCGAAAGAACGTGCAACCGCAGGAGGTACTTGCTCAGGCATTGTGATTTTGAATTTCGATTTATCCGTCAAACGATACACTTCGACTGCAAAAATCGAAGTTATGATTCCGACAAACATCCCACCACCGCCAAGATTGGCCATAGGCAAAACAAAACCAGAAGTGCCAGCAGCTTCCGCAGCCTCAAGAGGAATATTGACAGGGATAAAGGTCAACAAAAAAGCAATCGTAGCGAGTAACCCGCCAGAAACAACATCTAGTTTATAGGTTTTGGCTAAACTGGCACCGATACCAAATGTCGCATATAGAGACATGATATACATGGTCATGCGATAGGGTAATAAAATAGTTGCTGCATTTTCGGACAAGAACTGATAGATCCCCCAACTGGGCGGTAAGGGCGGAAAAGCAATGATCAAGAAAAACGAACCGACGATAATTAGTGGCAATGTAGCGATGATCCCATCACGAATGGCACGTAAATGTCTTTGGTTGGCAATTGTAGCCATTGGACCTGCCAAATAACGCTCAATGATTTCTGTAAACTTTGTTAACATTTCGACACTCCTTTTTATCGATAGAATTTAGAAGATGATGCCTTGATACAACCATAAGTAAGCGGCGGACATGAGACAGACTGTAGCAATAAGAAATGTTCGGATACATCCTTTAGTAAAGCCTATATTAGTTGAAATAAAATAATAATTGCCAGTGATGACAGCAGCTAAAGAGGGAGGAAGAAAGAGAAAGACACCCAGTCGAACTTCCCAGTGTAATAAATAGAATAAATAGGGAATGAAGATACCACTCACGATACAAGCAAGAAGCAAGTAACAAGCCGATTTCATCCCAAAACGAATGATTGATGGAGCTGTTTCTTTATTATTCATGGTACGACCTCCTTTCATTTTTGAAACGCTTACATAAGTCAAGTATACATTTATGAAATTAAAAATCAACATATATATCTATTTAACGTAATTTTATTTCTATGCCTATTTCAGTATGGGAAAGTGTGTAAGTATTTAATGATAGTATAAAAAAACATGAACCAGATAGAGGGATTCCCTCATAGTCTGATCCATGTTTCGTGTTCTGTTTTCATTGAATTAAAAACTTCGGCCACCGCCGCCAAAGGTACCGCCACCACTCGAATGAGTCGTGCTGCCACCACCACCGCTTCCTGGGGGTGGCGCTTTAGGGATACGACGAGTCGTGACAAAGGAGTTCGTTAAACGATCTGTTTTGTCCGTCAATTTGATACTTGCCTTTTCACGGAATGGGTATTTATATGTCCCGGATTTCAATTGGTATCGTGAGGCGGTGATCATATAAAAAGCGATGCTTAAGATAGCTGCCAAAGCCACCGCAATCACTATTTCGACGGTAGTCAAAACTTTATACCGAGTGATTTTACCTGTGGCTTCATCTATACGATAATGACCGCCAGGCACTCCTTCATCTACATAAGTAGAAGCTTTGGTCAAATAGGCTTGGGCTGCTGCATAATAGTTTGCATTCGTCATCTGATCATAGACATCATCCAAAATCGAATCGATCCTGCGGTCCGTCAAATAGTCGATCATATTTCCAGAAGTGGAGATATAGATTTCTCGTTGCCCCATATCTAAAAGTAAAACAGAACCATTTTGATCATTTCCTATTGCGGTTTTTAAATAGTTGTCAGCGAAATCTCTCGGTTCTGAACTATTTGAGGTAGTTGTGACGATAAATACTTGTCCTTTGATCTTTTCATTGATTTCTTTCGCTTGTTGGTTCAGTGTGTTGACTTGTTCGCTTGTAAATAAATTCGCGTCGTCATTGATTGTTGGGGTAGCAGCTCCTACGATCGGTGTCCACAGTAAACTAATAGCTAATAAAAAGAAAATGGAGAGACTTTTTTTACTCATCATATCAAATAGCCTCCAATCATAAAGAGGATCGCTAAAACAGTGAATATCCCAAAAGAGGTCAAAGCGAGTTTTTTATGACTGATCGGTAATACACCGCTAACTTTACCCGTTTGGCCATTCATTGCATAATAATAGACTTTCTTGTTAGAATCGTTGCTACGGTAAGTAACAAGCCAGACCGGTAACAAGACATATTCATTTTTTTCGCCAGTGATTTCCGCAGAAGTACGTACTCCGGTCAAAGTAGTATAGCCATTGGCTGTATCTCGCAACAATTTTTCGGAATAATCACGTAACTCATTTTGGATATCTGCTTTGATTGCTTGGTACTCAATGTCACGTTTCTCTGCTTGGAAACCAGCAAGATACTGACTTTTGAATCCGATAGCTTTAGCTAATGGAAATGGTTGGACAGCCTCCACCATTTTTTGTTGTGTATTTTTTGACAAAGCATTTTTTACTAATTCTTTGAAGGAAAGCTTTCCTTCGCGGTGAACCGCATATTGTTTTGTTTCGGTATACTCGATATCACCAACACGCCAGATCCTGACCACTGTCCCGTTGGCTTGTAAGGAACCATCTAGTTCAGCATCGGTTGCCCAATAAGGGAAATAAACGCCAGTTAATTTGTCGATTTGATCCTGATTGAAAAATGCTTTTGGTACAAACCATTTTTTCTTCGTCCATGCGAGAAACTGTTTGATTGCTTCTTCTTTTTCCACAGCAAAAGGTAGGACTTTATTTGGTAAGAAGTCACCACTTAACCGTCCTGATAGCACGACTGGATTATGGCAGTAGTAACAATAGGTAGCAGCTGTAGTGGCTTCTGTGACGATTTCTGCACCGCAGTTTGGACATAAAAATAGTTCCATGTTGCTTTGCTCATCGGTAGCCGTCTGTCCAGCTGTTGTCTCTGTATGGGTTGTTCCACCAGCATCTGCAAATGCTTGACGTTCTGTTTCATCCATTTGATCGAGCTGTTCTTCTGCTGTAAAAGTGAAGTCATCCGTTGGAACTGGTTGATCTTGAGTCCCATTGATGTCGCGGGCCGATTTTTGTTCTTCTTCATATTGACTGACTTCTGCTTCTGTATAAACATTTAAGCAATAATCACAATGAAATTTTTGATCTTTTGGATCGAAGGTCAATGGTCCGCCACAATTGGGGCATTTATGTGTTAAAGCATCCATTCAGGCACCCCTTTCAACTAGTCGAGTGGGATACCTTTGAATGGTTTTCCACAATTTGGACAAAACTTAGGAATTCCATTTGAAAGATCCACTACTTCATGACATTCGCTACATTTCATTTCGAGCTTTGGCTGACTATTCGCTACTGGTTTTGCACCACCACAGTTTGAACAGAATTTACCAGTGTTTTCGGTACCACAGACAGGGCAAGTCCATGTATCATTAGTGCCTTGCGCTGTTTGTTGGTTTTGTTTTTCTTGTTGTTGCTTGATTTGTTCTTGATTATTTTGTGAGGACTGAGCTAAGTAGGAGCCATTGGCATTCATGCCCATTCCCATGCCCATAAAGCCAGTCATTGCACCGGCATCATTTTTACCTGCAGCTTCCATCCCACGAGCAATCGAACCTTGCACATAGCCCTCACGGACACTAGGATCGCCTAACATGGCACCTTCATTACGCATGTTGATGAGTTTGACCGAATCATCTGTGTAAGAGATGCTAGCAACTGCGACAGATACAATCTCCATCCCACGAAGCTCACGCCAGGAATCGTCTAACGCTGTGCCCATATATTTGCTTAGTTCTAAACTTTTTGATGGGACATAGGAAATACGTTGCCCATCAGCAGACATTTGGTTGATCGCTGATTGAAGAGCAGTCAAAAATTCTGCTAAATATTGTTCATTGATATCTGCAATTTCAACTTGCGTCTTATTTTTAGGAATTGCATTTGTATAGAATAAGATTGGATCGGTGATATGGATAGAGTACGTTCCATGCGCACGTAAGAATAATTCTGCATTATAGAAATTATCAAAGTAATTCAACGGAGCGCTTGTGCCAAATTTGATTCCCTTGATCTCTTGTAGATTGATATAGAATACTTGTTGTTTTTGTGGTGTCACGCCACCAAATTTAAAGCGGTCGAAGGTTTCAGCGATTGCACCTTTCAATGAACCATTGAACATGGAAGGGGCAGCATCATTTTTGATCGTATAATAGCCTTCCTCAGCTGTGTAATCGATGATTTTTCCACCATCTACCAAGAGCATCATCATGTTCGGATAGACATGAACGACTGTGCCATCTGTCAATACATCTTCTGTACCTTTTCGATTGGATCCTCGTTTATCGTCTTTACGTACCTTGACACCTTTTGTCATAACTGTGGTGTCGCTCATATTGTCTGGTTCAATGACTTCGATCCATTGATCTGCTAATCCGCCGCCGATCATGCTAGTTGCTGCTTTAATAAGTCCCATAAAAAGTCCTCCCTGTGAGCAAGTATTTTTTTACTACGTATATGTTTGTATTATACCATAGGAGACTGAAAATGCTCTCAGTCGAAAGATGTAGAAAACCAGAGCAACTATTTTCCACGTTCAGCCATACATTTTAGAACTGAACTTTTTTTCAGAATCTGGATAAATACTGTTCAAGACGCAACTCTTTGGACACAGCTCAAAAAAATCAACGATGAAATAGCTATTTTGAATGTTTCTGTCTAATAGTCTAGAGTTTAAGGCTTCTTTCACAACCTAGCCAAACGATGTTAGAAATTGGTATTTAGCCGAAACATCCCAAAATACGAGCAGCTTTTTTGAATGTTAAGACTTATTTCTAAGTGTTGCTCACTTCTGTTACAACCGAATAAAGTATAGTAGTTTTTTTTTGCTAAATCACGTATAATAAAAGTTAGTGAATTTTTCAAAAGAAGGGGGATCCTTATGGCATATCAAGCACTTTATCGTGTGTGGCGTTCACAGCGATTTGAAGATATCGTTGGACAAAAAGCTGTGACACAAACATTGAAAAATGCGATTGTTTCCCATAAAACCTCACATGCCTATTTGTTTACAGGACCAAGAGGGACAGGGAAAACAAGTGCGGCAAAAATATTTGCCAAGGCGATCAATTGCCCAAACAGCAAAGATGGTGAACCTTGTAATCATTGTGAGATGTGTCAGTCGATCACGACTGGGACACAAGAAGATGTCATTGAAATCGATGCGGCAAGTAACAATGGTGTCGAGGAGATCCGTTTCATCAGAGATCGAGCAAATTATGCACCAACAAAAGCCGCTTACAAAATTTATATCATTGATGAAGTCCACATGCTTTCGACTGGAGCGTTCAATGCTTTACTGAAAACACTGGAAGAACCAAAAGAAAGTGTAATTTTTATTTTAGCAACCACTGAACCGCACAAAATCCCTGCAACGATCATCTCTCGAACACAACGTTTTGATTTCAAACGGATCAATGCAGCAGATATTACCGAACATTTAGAATATATCTTGGATCAAACAGAGATTGCTTATGAAGCGCCTGCGTTGACTGTCATCGCACGAGCAGCAGAAGGTGGGATGCGGGATGCGTTAAGTATTCTTGACCAAGCGATTTCTTTCAGTGATGGCACGATCACGTTGGATGATGCGATGCAAGTCACGGGGAGTTTGACAAATGAGATGATGGATGCGTATCTATCCGCTTGCTTTAGCAAAGAGATCCCACAAGCCTTACAAGAATTGAATCAAATTTTAGCGGCAGGAAAAGAATCACGGCGCTTTTTAGAAGATCTGTTGTCTTATTGCCGTGATCTATTGATGTATCAGCAAGCGCCAAATCTATTAGAGGAAACCTCACATGTCAAAACAGAAACATTCACGACATTGGCGAAAGAAATACCGGCACAACGCTTGTTTCAAATGATCCAAATTTTGAGCGATACACAAAATGAGGTGCGTTTTACAAATAGCGCGACCATTTATTTAGAGGTTGCCACAGTGAAACTAGCTCAATCTTCAGCAAATGAAAGTCAGCAAGTGCCTAGTGAGATCGATCAGCAACAAGTAAGACAATTGCAACAAGAGATCCAAGAGCTGAAAAAGGAAATCAAAGAAATCAAAAATGGTACGGTGAAAGTCACTGCGAATCAGCAAACGACGCAATCACCTGTTCAGAAAAAACAGCCAAGTACATACCGTATTCCCACGGAACGGGTGTATAATGTACTAAAAGAGGCGACAAGGAAACACTTGAATGAAGTAAAAGAAGTCTGGGATGATCTTTTGATGAGTTTGTCAGTGACCCAGCGAGCGATGCTCAAAGCAAGTGAACCAGTTGCGGCAGGACCTAATGGACTAGTGATTGCTTTTGATTATGAAATCGTCTGTCAGCGCGCAGCTAATGACGAAGAGCTTCAATTAGCGATCCACAACCAACTTAGTCGCATGATCAAAGATTATGCGCCAGAGCCTGTCTATATCACACGGGAAAGTTGGCCCGGTCTAAGAAAAAATTATCTCGTCCAAGCAAAGGATGGAGAAGCCGAAGAATCTTTTGCATCTGATGATGAATCAGACGAGATCGAATTGCTTCCTCAAGAACAAACAAACCAAGAAAATGTAGTGACGAAAGCTGAAGAACTTTTCGGTTCAGCAGTCACAGTAATCGATGATTAGAAAAGGAGAGCGATACTAATGATGCGCGGAATGGGAAATATGCAAGGGATGATGAAACAAGTCCAAAAAATGCAAAAAGAAATGGGCGAAGCCCAAGAAAAACTAAATGAAACAGAATTTACTGGCAGTTCTACGAATGACTTAGTCAAAGTCGTTTTTACTGGTAATCGTCGAATGAAAGATATCCAGATCAATGATGAAGTAGTTGACCCAGAAGATACAGAAATGCTACAAGATTTGATCGTGATGGCTGTCAATGACGTATTAGAAAAAATCGATACAGAATCAGAAAAAACAATGGGAAAATACACTAAGGGCTTACCCTTTTAAATTTTCCTGAAGGGGAAATGAACATGCAATATCCAGAACCAATTGCCAAACTGATCGACAGTTATATGAGACTTCCAGGTATTGGTCAAAAAACAGCGACAAGACTAGCTTTTTATACGATCGATATGAAGGATGAAGTGGTCAATGAATTTGCCAAAGCTTTATTGAGCGTCAAACGTGATCTACATTTTTGTAGTATTTGCGGAAATATCACAGAAGAAGATCCTTGTGAGATCTGTAAAGATCCATCGAGAGATCGTGGTATCATTTTAGTCGTTGAAGAACCAAAAGATGTCATGGCGATGGAGAAGATGCGTGAGTATCGTGGCTTGTACCATGTGCTACATGGTGTATTGTCACCAATGGAAGGCACGGGTCCAGAAGATATCAATATTCCTCCTCTCTTACAACGCTTGCATGATGCAGAGGTCCAAGAAGTGATCATCGCAACGAATGCGACCACTGAAGGAGAAGCAACTGCAATCTACCTTTCACGATTGATCAAGCCTGCTGGGATCAAAGTCACACGGTTAGCTCATGGCTTATCTGTTGGTTCCGATATCGAATATGCAGATGAGGTGACTTTAATGAAAGCGGTCGAAGGCAGACGTGAACTATGATTTTTTGACACCAGTCTGATCGCGTTAGTTTGATCGACAAAGATTTTCAGATACAATAGAAAAGCAAGAGAAGAGATGGAGGAACAAGTGTGAACGGCTTATTTATTACGATCGAGGGACCTGATGGTGCAGGTAAAACGAGTATCATCAAAGAACTATTTCCTCTTTTACAACAAGTAGCAAAAACAGAGATCATTCAAACTCGAGAACCAGGTGGGATACCAATTGCTGAACAGATTCGTGCAGTGATCCTTGATCCGAAAAATGATCGCATGGACGAGCGAACAGAAAGTTTATTATACGCAGCTGCTCGAAGACAACACTTAGTCGAAAAAGTTTTACCTGCACTTTCGAGTGGGAAAATCGTTTTGTGTGATCGTTTTGTCGATAGTTCGTTGGCCTATCAAGGTGCAGGTCGTCGGATCGGCGTAAACGAGATTGCTGAACTGAATGAATTTGCTACAGAAGGAACGACTCCTGATTTTACTCTTTATCTTGATGTGGATTCTGACACAGGATTACGTCGAATCGCTAAAAATCGCCAGAATCAAATCGATCGCTTAGATTCAGAAGGATTAGAGTTCCACCAGCGTGTCCGTCATGCCTATTTGAAATTGGTAGAGGAGCATCCAGACCGCATCCATAAGATCGATGCAAGAAATAGTTTTGAAGAAGTGTTACAATTGAGTTACCACGCAATTATCAACCAATTTCCACAATATTTTGAAAGTCAGGAAGGTGAACGTAAATGAAAATCATTTTAGCAATCATTCAAGATAAAGATAGCAACCGTTTGTCCAATGAATTGATCGATGCAAACATTCGTGCGACTAAATTATCTTCTACTGGTGGTTTCCTTAAAGCGGGAAACAGTACATTTATCGTTGGTATCGAGGACGATCGCGTCGAAGAAGCATTAGAGATCATCAAAAAAACATGTGAGTCAAGAAAACAATTTGTTTCTACTCCAGTAACGTTAGATATTTCAATGGACGGTGGCGTTCCTTATCCTGTAGAAGTAGAAGTGGGCGGAGCAACAGTCTTTGTCTTACCAGTTGAAGGATTCCACCATTTCTAGGAGGAACTATGGCTCAAGAAAACATACTTGCGCAAATGCAACCTCTCGTGTATCAACAACTTCAACGAAGTTTTGAGCATGGGCGTCTCGCTCATGCTTATCTTTTTGAAGGTGAAAAAGGTACAGGAAAGCATGAGGTAGGCATTTGGTTAGCACAACATTTATATTGTACGAAGATGAACAACCAACAACCTTGTGGCAGATGCAATAATTGTCAACGGATCCAAAATCAAGAACATCCAGATGTACTCGTTCTTGCACCCGATGGTCAGTCGATCAAGGTCGATCAGATCCGCCGCTTACAGACAGAGTTTAGTCGTAGCGGATATGAATCAAGGAAAAAAGTATTCTTGATCCAGGAAGCAGAAAAAATGAATGCGAGTGCGGCCAATAGTTTATTGAAATTTTTAGAAGAACCACCTGGTGATTTTCTAGCGATTTTAGAAACGGAAGCCATTGGTCGGATCTTACCTACGATCCAATCTCGTTGTCAAACCTTGCATTTCCAAGAATTGTCAAAGGATTCATTGATTCAAAAATTACAAGATCAGCAAATTTCTGTGGAAAAAGCAAAACTTTTGTCATTCTTGACAAACAGTTTAGGAAAAGCAGTTGAAATCTCAGAAGATGAATGGTTTAATGAGGCTAAGGACTTGATTTATCAATGGTTTGTCTACTTGGATAAAAGAGATACACAAGCCTTTATCTATGTCCAAAAACGATTGGTGAAAGTATTTAAAGAAAAAAATCAACAATTTACTGGTTTTTCAATTTTAATGTATTATTATCAGGAAGCTCAAAAACAGGCGATAACATCTGGGGAGTATGGTAAAGTCAAACGGCTGAATCAAACGATTGAACGTCTTTTGTTAGCAGAACAAAAACTACGTAGCAATGTGAGTTTTCAAGCCGTCGCTGAGCAATTTGTATTACAAACGATTTTTTGATTTGTCAATTTATATTTTGCGTAATCAAGGAGGCCACAAATGGTAGAAGTAGTAGGTGTCCGTTATAGAGATGCTGGTCATGTCTATTATTTTACACCCGGAGATTCAGAATATGCATACAATGATAAAGTGTTAGTCGAGTCTCAGCAAACTTTACATATCGCAACGGTTGCTATTCCCAAAAGAGATATTGATCTGGAAGATTTACCTGAAACCATCAATCCCATTTTGCATAAAGCAACAACTGCTGAGCTTAAAAAAAGCAACAAAAATGAAGAAGATGCAAAAAAAGCTTTTTTGATTGCGAAAGAAAAAATTAGAGATCGAAAACTAGAAATGAAAATCGTCCAAGTTGAATATACTTTTGATCGAAGCAAATTGACTTTTTATTTTGCGGCAGATGGACGTATTGATTTTCGTGAATTAGTGAAAGATTTGGCGGCCGTTTTTCGTACAAGGATCGAATTGAAACAAATCGGTGTTCGGGATGAGGCGAAGATGATCGGAAGTATCGGGCCTTGTGGGCGACCACTCTGTTGTTCTTCTTTCTTAGGAGATTTTGTGCCTGTTTCGATCAAAATGGCAAAAGAACAAGGATTATCACTGAACCCAACTAAAATTTCTGGCTTGTGTGGTCGCTTGATGTGCTGTCTACAGTATGAAAGTGAAGCATATGAAGCCGCAAAAAAAGAACTCCCTGACTTTGGGAAAACACTTGAAACTCCTGATGGTAAAGGGAAAGTCGTAGGATTGAATCTGCTTAGTCGCTTAGTTAGTGTGCGACTGAACGGACGGGAGAATCCTGTTGAATATGAATGGGATGAACTAAAAAATTTCATCCAAGTAGGTGAGATGAATGGATAAGAGATCATTATATGATGGGTTGAACCAATTGGAGTCAGAGTTACGAAATACATTGACTGAATTAGTAGAGATGAAACATGCACTGCATGAGATCGTTGAGAAAAATACCACCTTAGAGATGGAAAATCAACGACTACGCGAACATCTTCGTGAATTGAACCAAGTGGCGCAAGCTCCAGCTGAAAATGCCAAACAGGAACTATCAAAATCCCGAATGAATCTTGAAAAGATTTATGAAGAAGGATTTCATGTTTGTTATGATTTGTATGGTTCAAGACGTGAAAATGATGAACCTTGTGCGTTCTGTTTAGAAGTGATCTATCGAGAAAGTGGACGCTAAATCAAAGGATCTAGTGGCTTCTATCACGGTCAACGAATACCGCAAAGCATTCTTGTTTTGCGGTATTCGTCGTTGAACTACCAGGATAAATTTTTTAATTAGAGTAGCTTCCTTTACTCTGTTTGAGAAGGAGAATCATATGTATAACCAAAAGAGCTTTAAAGGAAATCACGTGTTTGGCACACTTTACCTCGTTCCAACACCGATCGGAAATTTGGAGGATATGACTGTTCGCAGTGTGCGCACATTACAAGAAGCGGATTTGATCGCAAGTGAGGATACACGCAATACACAAAAGCTATTGAATCATTTCGAGATCCAAACTGCCCAAAAAAGTTTACACGAACATAATTATAAAGAACGTATTCCTCAATTGATCGACTGGCTAAAAGAAGGAAAATCGATAGCACAAGTGAGTGATGCAGGCATGCCATCTATCAGTGATCCTGGACATGAGCTTGTCGTTGCTTGTATCAAGGAAGATATTCCAGTCGTTGCATTGCCAGGACCTACCGCAGGAATGACTGCATTGATTGCTTCAGGTCTCGTACCGCAGCCATTTTTATTTCATGGTTTTTTACCTAGAAAGAAAAAAGAACAAAAAACAATGTTGGAATCGTTGCGCAATCAAACAGCAACATTGATTTTTTATGAATCACCTTATCGCGTGGCCGCAACGTTGATTAATATGTTAGAAGTGTTCGGTAATCGTCAAGTTGTGCTTTGTCGAGAATTGACGAAGATCCATGAAGAATATTTACGCGGAGACATTGAAGAATTACTTGCTTATTTAGAAAAACAGCCGATCAAGGGAGAATGCTGTTTACTTGTTGAGGGAAGTAACGAAGAGGTCGTACCAAGTGAACAATTTCAAGGTACGTTAAAAGAACAGGTACAACAATTGATTGAGCAAGGAGAAAAAACTAACGTGGCAATCAAAACGATTGCAGTCAAAAACGGAATAAAAAAACAAGAAGTTTATCGTCAGTTCCATGAATTGGATGATTAAACGAAATAAGAAGAACAAGCTACATCAACTATTCTAGATAAATGAAGCGGAGAGACGGAAATCAGGTTTAGATTTTCGTCTCTCCGTTTATTATTGATGAATCATTTCTTAAATTTTAGTTTTCGTATTTTGAAAAGAGTAGAAGGGAACAATACAGCTATTTAGTTTACTGCGATGAATCCACTCTTTTATGATGCAGAAATTATTTTGACAGCTTGTTCGTTTGATTGCATCTAAGTGATATAAGAGTGGTTAATCGGATTAATCTACAGGATCACGATAAGGTAAAATAGAGATATTCCCGCTTTGCCCGGCTTGCCCAGCGCTACCACTTATTCCAGCACTGCCACTTGTTCCCGGTGAGCCCGGCTTGCCATCACTTTTCTTAGACCCGCCTTTTCCAGCAGCGCCGCCATTTCCACCGTGTCCACCACTTCCTGGGGAAACGTCATGTGTACCTGTAAGAATATATTCCACTCCTTCATCTATATAGATAACTATATTTGCTCCGTTTCCACTTTTTCCACCATTTCCGCCATTTCCACCTTTTGCTCCGTTTCCACCGTTTCCGCCATCCGTGCAGCTCTTTGAGTCTTCGCCGTCTCCGCCGTCTCCGCCACTGCCACCATTTCCACCATTTCCGCCATTTCCGCCATTCCCACCATAGCTGCCAAAAGGAGTATCTCCTGTAAGTTTTTTGATATAAAACGTACATTCAGATGAGTTGCCACCCTCTGTTCCGGGAGAGCCATCTGCACCCTCAGTCCCATTTCCGCCCAATTTTTTATTAATATCTGAACCACCGTTTCCGCCGTTTGCTCCAGCTGCGCCATTCCCGCCATTCCCGCCATTTCCTCCATGTGTCCCAATGACGACAATTCCATTATTCAAGGAAGTATGATCCAATTGAGTCATCTGTTCAGTTTGAAAGTGGACATGTGTGTGTGCACAAACGAGACTAGCGTTCTTTTCTAATGTCACCGACTTAAAAGAAAGGGAGACAGTATCGCCAGAATCAATCACAAAACTAGTGTTTTCTTTGATTGTGAGACTTTGCTCCTTGCTGCCATAATGCTGGAGAGTCATAGGGAAGATAAAGCGATTCAACATTTCCTCGTACACCTGAGCATCATTAGAATTACCATATACATAAGCTTTTAGAACAGTACATAGATTTTGACTTGTACGGTTTTCTTTTAAATTGATATCTGGTAGTACTTTGAAGCGTTCATCTTCGGTTGTTAACTCATTTTCAAATAGAAAATCTGGCGTTCCAGTCAATAGTTTGAGAGTCTGAACATCAGGACATTTGATTTGCTGATACGCTATACCAATTTTTTTTGCACTATCAGGAGTTAAAGTAAAAATATCAGAAGTATTCACAATATGATTGGATGGTAGAGTATTATCGGGAGTAGTTTTTGTCAAATTTTTTTTTAAGAATTTAGTTCTGAACTGATTGATTTCTTTAAACTCTTTTTCTAAAACGGGACTAATGTTATTTTTTAAGTTATTTAACATGGTTACTCTCCTTTAATTTTAATTAAGACTGGCCAGTCTTTTACAAACAGATAATAGCATAATATAATGATGTTTAAAAATCATAAGAATTGTTATTTAATATTGAGCGTCTCCAAACGAATAAGTAGACTTGCACAAATAGAGACGTGTGCCAAAGAAAAGACAGCGCGTATTCACAGGATTTAAGGAAGATCTTTTCTTGAAAGGGAACAAAAGTTCGTGTATAATGATAGTGGGGTGAGTCTGATGGAATTACAGTTTCCTTTACATAATGATACGTCAAGAAAAATCATCCATATCGATATGGATGCCTTTTTTGCATCCGTTGAAGAACGAGATCACCCTGAACTTCGTGGTAAACCCTTAGTGATCGCCAGACATCCGAGTGATACTGGCGGGCGTGGGGTAGTGACAACGGCTAACTATGAAGCACGTAAGTTCGGTATTCATTCAGCAATGAGTGCCCAAAAAGCCTATGAACTTTGTCCAGAAGCGATTTTCAAACCGGGAGACCACCAAAAATATAGTGCGATATCAAAAGAAGTCAGGGAGATTTTTTATCGCTATACAGACTTAGTCGAACCAGTTAGTATTGATGAAGCTTATTTAGACGTCACGAATAATAAAATCAATTGTAAATCAGCGATCAAGATCGCCCGCATGATCCAACTTGATATTTGGCAAACGGTGCATCTGACTTGTTCGGCTGGTGTCAGCTATAATAAATTTTTAGCGAAACTTGCATCAGATTTTCAAAAACCTAAAGGAATGACGGTCGTCACCCCCGAAGAAGCAGTCGATTTCTTAAAAGCATTACCAATCGAAAAATTTCATGGTGTCGGCAAGAAAACTGTTCCTAAAATGCATGAATTAGGTATTTTTACAGGAGAAGATCTGTATAAATGCAGTGAAATGATGTTGATCCAACAGTTTGGTAAAATGGGGTATTCGTTGTATCGAAAAGTACGAGGTATCCATGATTCGCCGGTCAATGTCACCCGCGAGCGTAAGTCAGTCGGAAAAGAGCATACGTATGGACAACCACTAAGAACAGAAGAAGAAGTTTTAGGTCAATTACGTCAGCTAGCTGAGAAAGTAGAAGAGTCTCTCCGACGTGTTCAGAAACATGGAAAAACAGTTGTCTTGAAGGTCCGTTATACCGATTATTCTACAGTAACGAAGCGAGTGACATTACCAGAATATGTTTATAAAAAAGAAGCGCTGTTTTATCAAGCGAGTCTGATATGGGAAGAGATTTTAGGGATAGAGAAAGGGATTCGTTTATTAGGTATCACACTGACGAATTTAGATCCGATGACTTATGAGAATATTGTGTTGCCTTTGTGGGAAACGCAAGCGATAGAATCAGAAATAGAATAAAGAATGCTCCATCTTAGACTTTGAGACAAAAGCGAAATTCACTTCTGTCTTGGCCTTTTAGATGGAGCATTCTTTATTGTGTTCAATCAAAACTGAGTATAGTTAAATCAGTTCTTGTTTTTTTATTTGTTCATATGTTTGCGTAGCATCTGTACATTTTTCCCAGATGACGACTTGTTTTTCAGCAAGCGATCGTTGCACGTCAATGATGCGCTGATTACTACTTCCACGAAATTGTAATTTGAAATCTCTTTTTGACCATTCAAAACGGCCATCAACAAGAATATCGATTTTCGAGAGCAGTTCTAGTTTATCTTCCGAATCTTGTAATAATTCATCGAAGGTATAACCGGTCCAAGACCAGATGTCTTTGCTGTGACCAAATTCTTGCCGGATTCGATCGACTACACGTAGGCAAACATTCGTATTCAAAAAAGGTTCACCGCCTAAGAGTGTCAATCCTTGGACGTAATCATTGCGTAGATCAGCCATGATTTGTTCTTCCAGTTCAGCAGTGAATGGTTTGCCGTAACGGAAATTCTGAGCGGCTTTGTTAAAACAACCTTCACAGGCAAATAAACAGCCACTTACATATAAGCTATTACGAACACCTTCACCATCCACAAAGTTGAACGGTTTATAATCGGCAATATAGTCATGACTATAATCTTGAGCCAGCCATTCTTTAGGTTTAGGATTTCTCATAGTAAAACTTCTTTCATTATAAAATGGTATCCGTTATAAAAAATTCTTGAAGGTCGTAGGAGACATAAGAAAATAGCCAGAAGAAGGGGTGCTATCTCTCGTATGACTTGGAGTTGGACGGTTGTCTCACAACCTTATCTACAGTGTTCGAAAGCCAACTCCTACGATAATAAGTCAAAAGATGAAAAAATATAGAAAACTATTTTCCCATCTTCTGTCTTATTACTTGAAGCTGAACGGCTTTCTCACAACCTTATCTACGGTGTTCGAAAAGCTGACCTTCAACATTAAGCTGAAAAATCAAAAAATATGAGAAGCTATTTTCTGATTTCCCATCTTACTGCTCAGGTCAGGGCGCTTTTCTCACAACCTTACTTCATATGTTTCACGCGTGATGAGATTTCTTTGTGTCTGCCGTGGACCATTGGGCGGGCTTGTGGGTTTCCTAGATAGCCGCATGTTCGTTTGACTACGTCACATGATTTTGGATCGTGATTGCCGCATTCTGGGCATTCAAAGCCACGTTCAGTTGGTTGGAAATCTCCTTCAAAACCACATTGATAGCAATGATCGATCGGCGTATTGGTTCCTAAATAGCCTACTTTGTCATAGGCAAAGTCCCAAACAGCTTCTAATGCCTTAGGGTTTTGTTGCAAGACTGGATATTCACAGTAATGGATAAAGCCACCAGAACAGTATTTTGGATAGTCTTTTTCAAATTCAAGTTTTTCAAATGGCGTTGGATTTTTACGCACATCATAGTGGAAACTATTAGTGTAATATTCTTTATCTGTGATATTTTCAACGATACCGAATTTCTCTGTATCTAAACGACAAAAACGATCAGTCAAGCTTTCACTTGGCGTGGAGTATACGCTGAAGTGATAGCCATATTCATTTCCCCAAGCGTCTGCATTGGCTTTTAGTTTTTTCACGATATCCAGAGTGAAGTCTTTAGCTTCAGCATTATTTTCCCACTCACCGCCAAAGAAAGAAGCAGCGACTTCATAAAGTCCAATGTAGCCTAATGAAACAGTTGCTCGACGATTTTTAAATAATTCGTCTACGGCGTCTGTACGAGATAGTCGTTTACCGAATGCACCATACATATAAAGGATCGGTGCATTTGCAGGAATCGCTTCTTTACAACGTTCGACACGATAAACTAATGCATCTTTCATGATCGACAAGCGATCTGAAAGTAATTGCCAGAATTTTTCTTGGTCACCATCTGCTTCCAAGGCGATCCGTGGCAAGTTCAATGTAACCACACCTAGATTCATTCTTCCGACATTCACTTCTTCACCGTTCTCGTCTTTCCAACCTTGTAAGAAGGAGCGACAGCCCATTGGTACTTTGAAGCTTCCTGTCAATTCAACGATCTTGTCATAATTTAGAATATCTGGATACATTCTTTTTGTGGCACATTCTAATGCTAATTGTTTGATGTCGTAGTTTGGATCAGTGGGTTTCAGATTGATTCCGTCTTTTAGTGTAAATATCAATTTAGGGAAGATTGCTGTCCGTTTTTCACTTCCTAATCCATTGATCCGGATTTGTAAAATCGCTTTTTGAATTTCTCGTTCAAACCAATTTTTACCTAGACCGAAGCCAAGTGAAGTAAAAGGCGTTTGTCCGTTGGAAGTGAAAAGTGTATTGATCTCATATTCTAAACTTTGCATGGCATCAAAAATATCTTTTTTTGTTTTGGCTTTTGCGTAGGCTTCTTGACGTTCTGGTGTGTCGATCCATTCTTTGGCATCAATTAAATGCTTTTTGTAATTTAATTGTGCAAAAGGAGCAAGCAATTCATCTGTACGATCGGCAGAACATCCGCCATATTGGCTAGATGCAACATTGGCAATGATCTGTGAGATCTGTGCCGTTGCTGTTTGGATCGATTTTGGTGATTCGACTTCTGCATTCCCAATTTTAAACCCGTTGTTCAACATACCTTTGAAGTCGATCAAACAGCAATTTGTCATTGGTGTATACGGATGATAATCGAGATCATGATAATGGATATCGCCTTTTTGATGTGCGTTGGCAATATGCGGTGGGAGTAATTTTAGCCCAATCGATTTCCCAACGATCCCAGCAGTCAAGTCACGCTGTGTATTGAACACATTACTATCCTTGTTCGCATTTTCATTGACAACACTTTGGTCTTTATTGATCAGTTTCTCAATCGAAAAGTTGATGTCTGTTGCCTTACTACGAGCAAAATCACGTTTTGTTCGATAGTGGATATATTCTTCTGCTAAGGCATATTCGTTTTTTTCTAACAAAATATGTTCAACGATATTTTGGATCTCATAGATTTTTACGTTATTTGCGAAGCGATCTTTGATTTCTTTGATCACAAGTTCTGCGATTGATTGGATCTTTTCGTACGTAATAGGAGATAAGGAACCGTGAATTTTCTTTTCTGCTTTGATCAGTGCGGCATTTATTTTCTGTTCATCAAATGGTACCTCGCGTCCGTCGCGTTTGATGACAGTCATTTTTTTGGTTTCAGGCTGTTTTTCTAGTACAGCCATTTCTTGATCTGTTCGTTTCATTTTCTTCAGCTCCTACAAAAATAGTTCTTGTCTATCATAAAACAAATTGAAGAAAGGAGCAACTAATTATCTGCTACATATAGTGTTTTATCGCTGTATAATTGAATGAGTATACTATATATGGTGTATATTATCTTGTGAAAAAAAGTGAAAACGTA
Organism: Enterococcus sp. DIV0806c; assembly: GCF_051710905.1. NCBI lineage: Bacteria > Bacillati > Bacillota > Bacilli > Lactobacillales > Enterococcaceae > Enterococcus > Enterococcus sp. DIV0806c. Next base: position 860,823 of record NZ_JBIOLO010000001.1, read on the forward strand.
TGGTATCAGCTTTTGGAAAATACGAATTATTTTTTTTTGAATAAAAAAATTGAATAAAAAAATTTCATGGATAAATTTTTCGAGTGGTCAGGTGACAAAATCAAAAGGGAAAAAAGTGAAAGGATGTGCTACTATTCAATTAAGGATAAAGGTGGAGGATTAGCATGAGTAAAATAATCGAAGTAAAACATCTAAGTAAAAGTTATGGAAGTAGTAAATCACCGGTCAAGGTGTTAGACAATGTTTCTTTTTCAGTTGAAGAAGGAGAGTTTATTGGGATCATGGGGCCAAGTGGGGCTGGAAAAACTACTCTGATGAATATCTTATCAACGATCAATTTACCAACGATGGGTAGTGTGATGATCCAAGGGAATGAAATCACAAAAATGAAAAAACATGAATTGAGTGATTTCAGACGAAAAAAAATTGGCTTTATCTTTCAAACGTTCAATCTTATCGATACATTGAATGGTAAAGATAATATTTTACTTCCTTTGGCTATTGAAAATATGGCAAAAGATGAAATGGACCGAAGAGTTTTACATGTTGCCCAGCTTTTAGGGATCGAAGAATTACTAAAACGTTATCCTGATGAAATGTCAGTTGGACAAAGACAACGGATTGCGGCAGCTAGAGCTTTAGTAGTAGAACCAGAGGTGATCTTCGCAGACGAACCAACGGGATCATTGGATTCAAAATCAGCAACAGAATTGTTGAATTATTTAAAAACAGTCAACGAAGTCGAAAAATCAACGATCTTATTAGTGACACATGATCCTTATACAGCTAGTTATTGCAATCGTATTTTATTTATCAAAGATGGTGTGATTTTTTCAGAAGTGATCCGCCGAGGAACGAGAAAAGAATTCTTTGAAAAAGTCATCGACATGCAGGCGACGATTGGAGGAGGCGGTAAAATCAATGCTTTATAAACTAGCCGCAAAAAGTTTTTTTAAACAATCGAGGGGCTACCTTGTCTATTTCTTCAGTTTGACCTTATCGACGATGATCTATTACTCTTTTAGCGCGATGACCTATGACCAATCACTGATTCGAAGGGCAAGTCAAGATGTTTCGATAGATACTATTTTAAAGCTTGGTAGTTGGATCATTACCGTTGTTTTACTCTTTTTCGTACTCAGTGCTAATCGTTTCTTTCTCAATCGGAGACAAAAAGAAATTGGGATCTATCAATTGTTTGGAATCAGTAAATTCCAGATTTCATCGATCTATGTGTTGGAAACGATGACTATTGGTTTTTTTGCTTGTATGTTAGGTATTTTATTGGGAAGTATTTTTTCAAAATTGTTTCAAATGATTTTAGTACGAATGATGAAGATGGATATTACTAGTCGTTTTTTTATTTCTATCCCGTCCATTGTTGAAACCGTCGTGGTATTTTTTGTCATTCTTTCAGCAGTTTCTCTTTATTCACTATGGAAGATTTGGAGTTATCCCATGAATCGTAGTTTTGGGGAAAGAGAACAAGTGGAAAGTTCAATGTTGCGTATTCGCACAAGGCATCGTTTATTAGGCGTAATCGGTCTATTGATGATTTCTAGTAGCTATTTCGCCGCATGGAACTTTAGAGAAACGATTAGTCAGCTATTTGAAAAAAAGGTAAATCTAGGATTAATGATTGCTTTCCCATTTTCGATATTTTTTGTTTGTTTATTAGGAACCTATCTGTTCTTTTGTTATTCTTTTCGCTTGTTGCTCCATTTGTTGAGCGATTCGAGATTCAAGTATCGAGGAACCAATTTTTTATTGATTGGGAACACACAGATCCATCTTTTAAAAAGTTGGCGAATGAATTCGTTAATCACATTAGTTATCGGTCTATCTTTGGCAATGATCGGAGGGATGACTGGTATATCGACACTCATTGCACATCGTGAAGAGATTGCTGCTCCTGTTTCTTATCAATTAGATACTCAGACGGCAAACAAACTTCGACCGATCTTAGCAGAAGAAAATCAGAAGATCACTGATGAATTCGTTTTTCATTACAAAGTAGTAGGTAGCTATTATGACTTGAGCATTGGTTCGGTATCTGCCGGCAATGAGATCAAGCCAGTCAATTTGATTTCTGAAAAAGAGTATCACGCTTTTCGCAAAATCAAACCTAGTCTGCCAGAAATCAAACTTACAGGAAAAAATCATACAGTCATGTTAGATGCAATAGAATCGATGTTTCGTAATTTTTCTAGTTACGGGAAAAAGATCCATCTACCTGGTCAGCAAGAACTATTGATCCAACAGGTGCTTCCGGGATTTCTGGGAGATGAAGATATGACCTATTATGGACCGACCTTGGTCGTTGATCAAGCGATCTTTGACCGTGTAACTGGATTAGACTTTCAGATCATCAATTGGAATGTAACTGGTGGCAATCAAGAAAAATTGACCGAACGATTAAATGAAGAAGTAGCTACTAATTGGAACCACACGATTTATTATAGTTATGAGATCACCGATCAAGGGATAGTTGGGACGATCCATACCGATGCTTCTAAAGCAGAGGAAAGTGAATACTCAGAAAATAAATTGACAGGTCAAGCTTCACGTTTGAATTATAATGCTCGCTATCCTAGACTGCGTGCCACTGATCGTCAAATTGGAATCAATATCTTTGTTGCCCTTTTTGTGGGGATGATCGTGATCATTGCAACTGGTAGTATCTTGATGGTTCGGCAATTATCCGAAGCTGAAATTGAACGAACCAATTATCAATTGCTGACAAAATTAGGGATTGCTCAACGTAAAACAAATCGGATGATCTATAAACAAAATGCGTTGATGTTTTTTCCACCAATGATTTTGGGCATCACTCATGCTGTATTTGCCATCAATGTGTTTTCTCAATATGTAGAAGGGGCAGACTATTGGTTGGCATACTTTGTCTGTGGCTTATTGATCGTCATTTACCTACTCTTTTACTTTATGACTAGCCGTTTGTATTGTCGGATCATTGAGGAATAAGAAGAATAGAGCAAAAAGGGTATCCTATTCTAGCTGAACGAAAGACAGAATCGAGTTGTACGAATCTATTTTCGTACGGCTCTTTTTTTTTGTTCTCTTTAGTTAGTGACAAAACTGTTAGCTGTAAAGCGCATTCTGTTAGTAAAACAAATGTTTTTTTGTGGATGGAATGAGTAGAATTTGACTAAGGATCTAAATAGGAGGAAAAAGAGATGAAACAATGGTGGCAGCAACCACAGGTTCGATATTGGCGAACTTTTATGCTTCGAACCCTTGTTTATTCTACGATACTATTGTTACTCATTTATTTGTATCATTACAAAAATATTCAAGGTGGAACATTTATATATAACGAATTCTAGGAGGGAAACGATGAAGAAAAAAGGAATCGTGGAAGCGATCGATTTTTGGGGAATAGCAGACCCAGAGAGAATGGCATATCAGACAGCAGAGGAGCGACACACATATCAAGAATTGAAGTACTCCTCAGATGCATTAGGCTATTACTTAGAGAAGCGTTTGACTACGAAAGGGCCAATCGTCGTGTTCGGCAATCTAGAGTTTGAGATGGTGGTATCATTTTTGGGCGCAGTGAAAGCAGGACATGCGTATCTACCGATTGATGCCCATACACCGAAGGAGCGGATCGAAGCGATTTTACGTGTCGCACAACCTAGTATGATCATTAGTTTAAGCGACTGGGAGATTGAGACAGATCTACCAATCATCCAAAAAGATTGTCTACGCTCGATCATCGCCTCGATAGTTGGTTATCCATTTGAGCATGCAGTGAAAGGTGATGAAAATTTTTATCTGATTTTTACTTCGGGCACCACAGGGGAACCCAAAGGCGTGCAAATCAGTCATGATAACTTAGTGAGCTTTGTCGATTGGGTCTTGAGCGATTTTTCAATCAAAGAGGGACAAGCTTTTTTAGCACAAGCGCCTTTCTCTTTTGATTTATCTGTATTCACTTTGTATCCAGCATTAGTTTCCGGTGGGATCATCAAGCCCTTATTTAAGGAAAACGTACAAGATTTTCAAAAACTATTTGCCGTTTTACCACAATTAAAACTGGACATCTGGGTATCAACCCCTTCGTTTGTCGATATTTGCTTGATGGACGCATCTTTTGACGATGGACATTTACCAGAACTGACTACGTTCATTTTCTGTGGCGAAGAATTGACGAAAAAAACGGCGCAAGCGTTACTCGAACGGTTTCCTTCAGCCAAAATTTACAACACGTATGGGCCGACAGAAGCGACAGTAGCCATCTCTAGTATATTGATCACAAGAGAAGTATTGGCTACGTATGAGCGTTTACCAATTGGCTATGTCAAGTCTGATACTACTGTATCCATTTTGAAAAATGGCGAAAGTGATCATGGCGAGATTTTGATTAGCGGTCCTAGCGTGTCAAAAGGCTATTTGAACAATCCTGAGAAAACAAAAGAAGTGTTCTTTCAAGTAACTAGGCATCAAAACTATCGAACAGGAGATGCAGGATATTTAGCAGAGGACGGTTTGCTTTTTATTGAGGGAAGAATCGATCAACAGGTGAAATTACATGGTTACCGCATTGAATTAGGTGATATTGAACATGCGTTGCTTAAAGATGAACGAATCAAACAAGCAATCGTTGTGCCCAAATATCAAGGATCGAAAGTCCAACAATTAGTGGCGTTTGTTGTACTGAACCAAGCGATTCCGGATACTAATTATCAGTTGATACGTTCGATCAAACAAAGGTTGACCGATTTTCTAATGGACTATATGATCCCACAAAAAGTGGCGTTTATTGACCAATTGCCACAAACGAACAATGGGAAAATTGATCGAAAAGCATTGACAGCTGAGGTGAATAGGTGATGAGTCTCCCACATATGATTCCTTATGCGGAGCCGTATTATTTTCTATTACTGAGTTTTGCGTTAGCGCCAATCATTTTTTCTCTACTATTTTTCCAGAAACGTTTAGGAACTTATCAAGTTCTTGTAACTTTCTTTTTCTTGTTCATCAGCTTTGGAGGAACGTATTGGCAACAAGGACTTGCTTTGATTGGCTATGTGGTCTGGCAAAGTATACTTGTTTGGTGTTATTGCACTTATCGAAAAAAAAGAAATCAGAGTGTATGGTTTTATCTAGCGGTAGTTCTAGCAATTCTACCTTTAGCGATTACGAAAGTCACACCATTTCTAACATCTGGTAAGGGATCACTGCTTAGTTTTCTGGGTATTTCCTATTTAACATTCAAATCGGTACAAATGATCATGGAAATGAGAGACGGTATGATCAAAACCTATCATCCTTACCGTTATATTCAGTTCTTGTTGTTTTTTCCAACCATTTCTTCAGGACCAATCGATCGTTATCGAAGATTTGAAAAAGATCAGCTCCAACCACCAACAAAGGAACAATATCTGGAAATGTTGGAAAAAGGGGTCCATCATTTGTTTATGGGTTTTTTATACAAATTCATCATCGGTCATTATCTGGGACAGGTACTGTTACCCATCGTATCAAAAGGTGCCTGGGCTCATGGCGGAATCTCATGGTGGCTATTGGGTTACATGTATGTCTATAGTTTGTATCTCTTTTTCGATTTTGCTGGCTATAGTTTGTTTGCGGTTGGTACGAGTTATTTGATGGGCTATGATACCCCGATCAATTTCAACAAACCATTTTTAGCTTGGAACATCAAAGAGTTCTGGAATCGTTGGCATATGTCTTTGTCCTTCTGGTTCAGAGATTACGTGTATATGCGGTTGATGTTCTTCTTGATGAAGAAAAAATGGTTCAAGAGTAGGATCGTGACTTCAAATATCGGATACTTTGCATTGTTTCTATTGATGGGTGTCTGGCACGGTTTGACATGGTACTACATTTTGTATGGTATCTATCATGCAACGCTGATTTGTGTGACAGATGCATGGATTCGCTACAAGAAAAAACGGAAGAAAAAACTTCCTTCCAATCGCTTGACCCACGCATTTTCTGTTTTCATGACGTTTCAAGCAGTATGTGCTAGCTTATTGATTTTTTCAGGATTTTTAGATCAACTATTTTTTAAATAAATGACGAGTTTAAAGGAGAGAATAGATATGGAAGAACAAGTTTTAACGATTTTAGCAGAGATTACAGGTACAGATGAAGTGAAAGAAAATAAAGAAATCGATTTGTTTGGTGAAGGTTTATTGGATTCACTAGGATCTGTTCAATTATTAGTTGAGCTGGATGGACAACTTGATGTACAAGTTCCTGTCTCAGAATTTGACCGAGAAGAATGGGCAACACCAAATAAAATTATTGATCAAATCAACGAATTGAAGGGATAACGATGAAGAAAAAGCTGTTTGCGATTTTTGGTCCAGTGATATTTGCGTTTATACTGATTGCGATTTTTTTCACTTCATCTTATCGCGTGAATGTAGCTGACCCAGAAATCATTCATAGAGCAGCCAGTTCGATGTCAGACAACGTCTTACGAGGGGATGTAATCAAAAATACAGCTTTTACTGAAAAAAAGTATGTGCCTTTTCTTGGTTCAAGTGAATTGAGTCGGATCAGTCCTTTTCATCCTTCTGTTTTAGCCCAGAAATATCAACGGAGCTACGAACCATTTTTATTAGGTGCCCCTGGGACTCAATCGCTGAGCCAGTTCATGATGATGCGCTCAGCTAGTAAGGATCTCAGAAATAAAAAAGTAGTGGTCATCGTGTCTCCTCAGTGGTTCGTAAAAGACGGGGTGAAGGAAGACTATTTCAGTACCCACTATTCAGAGTTACAGACATTGGATTGGCTGTTTTCAATAAAAAAAGTGACCGCTTCAGATCGCTATTTCGCGCGACGTTTATTAAGTTTTCCAATCGTTTCGAAAGATGAGGACATCACGCGGATTTTAAGTACAGTACAAAAAGGAATCAAACCCAATGATAAAGAATTAGCAGGCTTGGAAGATAAATGGAACATCTTGAAGCGTGAGGATGAATTATTTAGTGGGATTGGTTTGACGGATAAACAAAAACAGATCGATCAAGCGACTAAACCATTACCGACGAGCTATGAAAAAGAACAACTAAATAAGCTCGCTACGCAGATTGGTGCTAGTAAAACTAAGAATAATCCTTTTGCTCTAAAAGATGATTTCTACAATACCCGAATCAAACACCATTTAGATGAGTTGAAAGACTCACAGAAAGACTGGGATTATCGTTTTTCAAAGGAATATTCTGATTTTCAATTATTATTGCAACAACTAGCAAATGAACATACTGAAGCACTATTCATTCTTCCACCAGTGAATGAAAAGTGGAGTGATTATACTGGTTTGTCTCAAGAAATGTTGCAAGGATTTGCCAAAAAAGTCAAGTATCAATTAAAGAAACAAGGATTTCAACATATCGCAGACTTAACCAAGATGGCTAGTGTTCCCTATTTTATGGAAGATACGATCCATCTTGGTTGGCAAGGCTGGTTGACTGCAGATCAGTACATCCAACCCTTCTTAGAAGAGGAGCAGCCAGTGAGTCATTATCAGATGGACGATGCTTTCTATAGTAAAGATTGGCAATTGCAGACCCCGGATACACTACCAGAAAAATAAGTGATGCATTTGAATCAAAATAAAAGTCGAATAAAGAAATGTGAGGAATGACCTGTAACTTCCAAATAAAGTGGATGTTATGGGTTGTTTTTGAGATGTTAGCAGATCCAAAAAAACTAAAACGAAGATTGGCTTGATAATAAGACTGCATAAATCAAACAAATATGCTGCCCCAAAATCAGTGAACAATGATATAATTCTACTATTAAGTATGGAAAAGAGGGAAAGCGTTTGAATAAAAATGAAGAACAATTATTGATTGATTTAACAACTGCGCGTGGCGTACCAGGAAATGAAGAAGAGGTACGAAAAGTCTATAAAAAATATGCAGAGCAATTCACAGATGATATTTTTTACGATGGTTTAGGTAGTATCATCGCAAAACATGATTCTGGCAAGGGCCCTAAAGTATTTATCTCCGGACATATGGATGAAGTTGGCTTTATGGTTACAAAGATCACAGATAAAGGATTTATTGAATTTCAAACACTAGGTGGTTGGTGGGGCCAAGTCATGTTGGCACAACAAGTAGAAATCAAGACCCAAGAGGGAAAAATTATCCATGGCGTGATTGGTTCAAAACCACCACATGTCTTGACTGCTGAAGTTCGTAACAAACCGTATGATATCAAAGATATGTTTATTGACATCGGTGCGACAAGCAAAGAAGAAGCGACGAAATGGGGCATTCGTCCTGGTGATATGGTCACTCCTTATATTGAATATCGTCGAATGAATGATGGAAAATTCTTGTTAGCAAAAGCATGGGACAATCGTATTGGGACAGCTGTTTCTTTACGTGTACTTGAAAATCTAGCAAAAGAAGGACATCCGAATGTCTTATTTGCTGGAAGTGATGTACAAGAAGAAGTTGGTTTAAGAGGTGCGCGCACAAGTACTCATTTGGTTGACCCTGACATAGCGATTGCTTTAGATACAGGTACTGCTGGAGATACACCAGGGATGACACCGAAAGAGGCAGATTCAGTTTTAGGTAAAGGACCACAAATCTTGATTTTCGATGCTTCGATGATCCCACATAAAAAATTATTGAATTTTGTGATCCAAGTGGCAGAAGAAATGGCTATTCCATTCCAATATACTGTCATCACCGGTGGGGGAACAGATGCGGGCCAAATGCATGTGTCACGTAATGGTGTGCCATCTATTGCAATCACTGTCCCCGTTCGTTATCTGCATTCACATACATCGATCATCCATGAAGAAGATTACTTCAATACAGTGAAGTTAGTTACTGAAGTAGTCAAACGTTTGGATAGTGAAAAAGTAGCAGAAATCAGGAGCTATGAGTAATGAAGAATGTTTCTGAATATCGAAAAAAAGCCCGGGCATCTTTAGAAGGACAGTGGGGGATCAATGCTTGGATCATTTTCCTTTCAGTCTTTATTGGGTTGATCATCCAGCAGCTTTTTGTGGGCATCTTCCCAACAGATAGCACACAGGCAAACATACTCAATTTTTTGATCCAACACGTACTGATCTTTGCTTTTACTTATGGGGTCTATTATATCTCGTTAGTTGTGGTCAGAGGTGGGCGAGCAAAATCTAATCTGTTGTTTGCTGTTTTTCAAAAAGAATATTTTGTATCGATTCTGCTTATCAATCTTTTAAATACCGTATTCAATTGGTTGATCAACGGTATTATACTTTTGCCTAGTTTTTTGATAGGCGGGTTCAATACGTATATCAATTTACTTTTCAATGGAAATGCTTCACCACAAGGGATGATGAATGATTTTACGATTGATCTGAGTTTTGCAATCTTTACAACTTTACTATTCGTCGTGTCGCTATTTGTGATGACGATCGTTGCAGGATTGTTCCAATTTGCTGCTTGGACAAAGTTTGACTATCCGAAACTGACAGTTATCCAAAGTTTGAAATATGCTTGGTTTTTATTAAAAGATCGTATTGGTACCTATCTTCTCCTACAACTTTCTTTTATTGGTTGGTATATTCTCGGATTTATTGCGCTATTCTTTGGTTTACTCTGGGTGATTGCTTACGTCAATGTGTCGATTGCACAGTTTTACGAACAAGCCCGTATTGAAAAAGGTAGCCCAATGGAATACTTTAACTTAGGATAAGCAGTTTTCCTTATGAAAATAAGAAATTGTGGTAGCATAAGTTTTTGAGGGGGAATCAGTCATGAAATTAACCGTTTTAGGTTGCTTAGGTGCATATCCTTATAAAAAACAAGGAACGACGAGTTATTTGTTGCAAGCTGATCAATTTAATTTGTTGATTGATGCAGGGAGCGCAACGCTTGTGAAATTGGAAGACCATCTTGATCCGCTTGCTTTAGATGCTGTGATCATCAGCCATTATCATCATGACCATATCGCAGATCTAGGTGTCTTGCAATATGAGTGGCAATTGCATCCAAACAGAGATCAAGAAAAGATATTACCAATCTATGGACATACGAAAGATGCCAGTCATTTTGAACAATTGACAATGCCGGGAGTGTCCCAAGGGGTGGCATATGATCCAACCCAAGAACTTGAAGTCGGACCATTTTCGATCACTTTCTTGGAAACGATTCACCCAGTGGTTTGTTATGCCATGCGTATTGTCGAAAGAGCCACCGGAAAAGTATTTGTTTTTACAGGAGATTCTGGCTATTTAGAGAGTTTCATCCCATTTGCTAAAGAGGCGGATCTCTTTTTGGCGGACACGTATCTTTTTGCAGGAAATGAGCGACATAAAGCGCATTTCACTTCAAAAGAATCCGGGGAGATCGCAAAAGCGGCAAAAGTCAAAAAACTGGTTTTGACACACTTGCCACAATTTGGGGACCTAACACAATTAGAGAATGAAGCAAAAGAAGCGGCTGGAGAAGAAATCGAAGTTGCTTTAGCTGAAGTCGATAAAGTGTTTGACATATAGGAGGACGAGCAGAATGATTTTTGTACCAAATGAAAACCATGATCCAAGAGTGAATTTAGCAATTGAGACCTTTTTACTGCAAGAGATGCCATTAGAAGAACCAATCTTGCTGTTTTACATCAATGAACCGTCAATCATTATTGGTCGAAATCAAAACACGATTGAAGAAATCAATCGTGAATATGTTGAAGAGCATGGCATCCATGTGGTACGTCGTTTAAGCGGTGGTGGGGCTGTGTATCATGATTTTGGTAACTTGAATTTCAGTTTCATCATGCCAGATGATGGGGATTCGTTCCGTGACTTTGCGAAGGTGACTAAACCAATCATTCAAGCGTTACACGAATTAGGTATTTCAGGTGCCGAATTAAAAGGACGTAATGACCTGGTGATCGATGGCTTGAAGTTTTCAGGGAATGCTATGTATGCTACAAATGGTCGAATGTTTGCACATGGAACGATCATGTTCGATTCAGACATTGATGAGGTAGTCAATGCGCTTAAAGTCAAAAAAGAAAAAATCGAATCTAAAGGAATCAAATCGATTCGTTCGCGAGTTACAAATATCAAACCATTCTTACCTGAGGAAAAACAAGGAATGACAACAGAAGAATTTCGTGAAGACATTCTTTTGAAAATCTTTGGGGTGTCTTCAGTAGAAGAAGTAAAAACTTATGAATTGACAGAAAAAGATTGGGAAAAAATCAATCAAATTTCTGAGCAGTATTATCGAAATTGGGATTGGAATTATGGAAAATCACCGGATTTCAACTTTTCACGCCAAAAACGCTTTTCAATTGGCTCGATCGAAGTACATCTGAATGTCTCAGAAGGGATCATCGAGGATGTAAAAATTTTCGGCGATTTCTTTGGTCTAGGAGATATCAAAGATGTTGAACAAGTGTTGACAGGGTTAAAATATGATAAAGCTACCTTACAAGACGCAGTGGAAACGATCGATATCAAGAAGTATTTTGGTGCGATCGAAGCACAAGATTTATTGGAGTTATTGTACTAAATAAGGTTGTGCCAGAAGCGTCTTGACCTAGGAAGTAAGATAGAAAATTGAAAAATAGTTTTTCATGTTTTACAATTTTTTAGTTTGATGTTGAATGTCCGTTTCTGGAACATCATTTATTTGGTTGTAGGGGGATAAGATAACTAATGTCCCAGACCTGACAAATCTTGAATAGATCATAAAACCTTCAAAAACAGCCGGTTGACTGCTTTTGAAGGTCTTTTTTAGCCAGGGGATATATTGATTTTTAGGCGATCGACCCACTTATCTTTTTCTTGGATCAAGGTGCTGCTGTATTTTTCGAGCGTGTTCTGGATCATCATCAAGTCATACTGTTCCTGTCGTATCAATTCTTCTGTCACATCTTTTGAAAAAATATTTTTCTCATAGTGTGTACTGTGCTCACAGTGGATCTGGATGTGAGAATTGATTTCTTGGATCGATAAATAGATTTCTCGATGCAAAGGATTTTCAATGGCTTGTGTTTCGCGAAACGAGTGCTCTAGAATATGGATGAGTAATTGTGTGAAATCTTCATCATGGATCGGTAAGGAAGCTGGGATATGGGTGTGAAAATCAACCTTGATATTCTTTTTAGCAGCGACTTCTTGATATCTAGCCAAAATCAAATTTGTTAGTTGGTGACCTGTCGGAAAAAGAGACAAATCCAATCGTCTTGTTTCGTCTACGATCCGTTCTAAGTAAGTTTTCGCTTCGGCTTGTTCATTTTTATCAATCAATTGACTCAGTTCTTCCATTTGTACAACAAAGTCATTTTTTGCTTGATCGATTTGTTGGATCTGTGCTTGGATTTTTGTATAATGTGTTTCGATCAGATCTGTTTTAGTTTGTAAGAAAAGCCGTTCTTTATGGTAACTATCGATTTTCATGATATTCTCCATGATGTTGTATCCGACAATAACAATCAGGAGAATCGCAAATAAGAGCGTGGACCAGTTGATGATCGAATGCCCGATCCCTAAGGCAGTTTGAATATAAAACATACAATGAAAGATAGCGATCAAAACGATCCAAGGGCTACATACAGTGAAAAAACGATTTTGTTTATATGCTTCACCGATACTTGCTATAGAAGTAACTAAAGTGCTTACAACACTAACAACACTAGCAAAGGGCATCAATTCGGGTAATTCAAAATCTGAAAATAATGCATAAATTAAGATGTTGGCAAAAACAAATGTTTGGAAATAGCAGAAATAACCATACCATTTCTGATAGTTCGTCATTTTGGACTGATAGTAAAAAATAATCAGTATAGAAGTCAAGATTGCAAATAAGTGTGAAAAAATCGAATGTACGATTGGTTCAAAAAGAACACCGCTCAAGATATCTTCCGAAATCGATTCAAATCCAAGCACGAAAGAAAATAGGCTCAAAATCAATAATGAACGATCTAATCTATTATGCCTGTAGAGAATATAGCTAGTCCAGATCAATAATCCGATGGCAATGACGAAAGCCAAGATCATCGCGATGACTTGTGGGATCGATTGTGAAAAAATGAAGCTGATCATTGGACTGGTAGTTCCCAAATAAACTTTGGGTGTCAGACCAGCATAATTTTGATAAGGCGAGGAAACAACGATTTTCAACGTCTTGCCCACATAGGATTCTGGTAGATCGATGATCGATAAAGACAATCCAGGATTGTTTCGTGCGCTTTCTTTGGAGCGACTGTAGAGTAGCGTGTCATCTAATGAGACACTTAGCCATTGATGGTTGCCTTTGATCAAGAGATTGGCATCCGCCAATTCTTTATGTAGAGTAGTTTCCATTATAAATGGTTCATTCTTGTCGATGGACGGCATGTAGTCGATATGGTTACTGTCGAACTGAAAATAAGGATCATGCTCGGAATAATAGACCCATGAATCATCAATCTGAGACATTTGTTTATTGTCAATTGGTGTGAAGAGGTAATGAAAAAAATAAGCGATACTTATTATAAATAACGATGCAAATATAATAAGTATGCTCCATTTGATTTTCGTATAGAATGGTATAATTTTATTACGTCCGTTATTAAAAAGAACCATAGACAAATCTCCTTTAATAAATTATCTAATTCCAGAGTAAACTTTTTTCATTTAACAGTCAATTTTTAGGTATTTTTATAGTTTTTTTGTTCGTTTCTTTATTTTTTTATAGAGAATGCTCAAACTGAGTATTAATATTGTAAAAAAAATTACGTTATTATATTATAGATTTAATAAAATGTTTCTTAAGGAGGTTCAATGTGCCTATCTATAAAAAAATAACTTTTTTCAGTTCGATTTCGTTAGTGGTTCTTCTAGCAATCATTTTGTGTGTCGTGCTGCTCCCTCGAGTATTTGGACTGACACCGCATATCATTGATGATCAAGCGATGGCATCGTCTTATGCAGAAGGAAGTCTGATCTATGTACAGAAAAGAAAGACAGATACGATTTTAGTTGGAGATGTGATCACCTACTATGAAAATTCAGGTAAACATATCGTGACAAGAAGGGTCGTTGCTATTGAAGATCAACACCAGTATTTTTACACGAAAGCTGATGGAAAAACGCAAATCGAAGTTGAAGCAGTACGAGATCGTAATATTATTGGCACGCCTGTATTCAAGATCCCGTACATAGGGTTATTGTTCTCACGGCATGCGTTCAATTGGATGAAATGGGTATTCTTAGGAATCGCTGTATGCTTGTCTTCCATTACAGCTTGGCATACCTACCTTGAACTGAAAAAACGCCGAGAGAAAGAAACTGATTTTTTTTCTGACATGCAATAATCATATTTTTATTTACCAGCTTCTCCCTCTTGTCGAAAGATAGGTTTCTTCGTATAATGTTTGGAAGAGGAGGGGAAGTATGCGTAACGAAATGATGCATCGTCCCGTTGTAAAAGAAGAGTTATTGGATTTTATGCGGACAAAACAAAAACAGTTAACTGGAGAATTGGGGAAAGTCGAAGAGGAAGCACATGCGGCGGAAGTGCCGATCATTCCTCATGAGACGGTCGTCTTTTTGCAGTTTTTATTAGGACAGATCAAACCAAAAGAAGTACTTGAAATCGGAGCTGCGATTGGATTTTCATCTAGTTTGATGGCGCAAGTTATTGGAAAAGACGGTCATGTGACGACGATCGATCGCTTTGACGTAATGATCAGAAAAGCGAAAGCGACGTATGAGCGTTTAGAGATGACGGATCGAGTGACATTATTGGAAGGCCAAGCGGCTGATATTTTGCCAACATTGACTGGTCCTTATGACTTTATATTTATGGATAGTGCAAAATCAAAATATATCGAATTCTTGCCTGAATGCCTTCGTGTGTTGAAAAAAGGTGGCGTCTTGATGGTTGATGATATTTTTCAAGGAGGGACGATTCTTCTGTCAGATGAAGAGATCCCAAGAGGAAAACGAGCGATCCATCGTAAATTGAATGAATTTCTACGCGTGGTCATGGAACATCCGGATTTGACCTCTACGTTGTTACCTTTGGGTGATGGTGTGATTTTGATCACGAAAGAGGCAGAAACGATCGACTTATAATTGCCAGATTTTTTAGCAAAGATTCAAAAGAATACTAGCTAAGTCGATTTCATTGATAGCAAGGCAGAGGTTGAAAGTAGGGAATCAATCCAATCAAGTTCTGCCTTACTATTTTGAACGAAACAGACGTTCATGTTCCATGTTAAAATGACAAGTCGATCGCAGCAAAAAAGTACAATATGAAAATAGTGGCTGTATTTTTATAGTGAAATCTGTAAGAAAAAAGTACGATAAAAATTTTTGTTTCATAAAATAACTATTTTGTATTGACATAAGCTCTCAATTTATCTATAATTATTTTTGTTCCGCTAAAGCTGTCATAGTAGCTCAGCTGGATAGAGCATCCGCCTTCTAAGCGGACGGTCGGGGGTTCGAATCCCTCCTGTGACGTAAAAAACCGTTAGAAACTTTTGTTTCTAGCGGTTTTTTTGTAGATTGTGCCAAATTTGTGCCAACCAAAATGTTAAAAATCCTAAGAGTATGAATATGATGATTTTGTTTCTAAAGCATGTCAGTTAAAGACTTTGCTACAGTTTTTTCAATTTCCACGGTGCATGATTAAGTGCTTGCCGTAAAAAAAATATTTGGGAATGTGTTCCTAAGAGATAGTGTAAGATATGGAATAACGTGAAGTAGTTTTCTGTCAATTAGAAGTCTTTTTTTTGTCGCTCACTTTTTCTGAAATACCTTCATTTGATTAATCTAGGAAAATCAGACATCTATGATAAAATAAACTATCAAAAGAAACTATCAAAAGAAACTGTCTGATCAGATAGTGTGACCAACGTTTCTTAAATTGAACATCGAACGGCATATTTCAGGAGAGGACAAAGGAAAAGACGAATGTTAATCACAAGAAAATGGATGGATCGTTTGACGCGTCCATACGAGTCACAGGGAATGTTTCGCTGCTTTGCGGAATCTCAGAGTATGGACAGTGTCAGTAGTAAAGCAATTCTATTGATTGATGAGACAAAAGTGACGATTTTGTTTTTGAATTTTTTTCAAACAAAAGTCATTGATCATCTCACGTATGAGCGAACAGTGATCGAAGAGGAACAAGTAGCATTAGGTGGTGGATTATCCGTGGTCTGGCATTTTTCCGCTGGTAGAAAGCACTGGCGGTTTCGTATTATGAAAAAAATCATCCCTTTAGGTGATGAACAAAGAGAATTTTTGACGCAACTCGAGTAAGGATATCACTTACGAAAAAAAGAAGAACACTAGCAACGATAGTGTCGTTGCATAGTCGTTCTTCTTTTTTATTAAAACCGTGTGATGATGTCGTCTAAAATAGCAATCAATTCTTCTTTCTCCACGTTTAAATGACCATTGATCCATTCGGCTAAGACGCTAGTAGTTCCGGAAATAGAAAAAAGGACTTCTACTTTATTTTTGATATCTTTCATATCTAATTGTTCTTCGTCCATGACTCTTTTTATCAGGATCTGTGTAAGTTGGACAGAGAGTTCATCATCCATGAAATCATTGAAGAAAAAGTGAAAAACAGCTTTGTTCTCATCTACATGATTGACTAAAGTATGGACGAATCGGCGAAAGTCATATTGCTCTTTGTTGGGGTAAGTTTGATCGAAGATATCTGTCAGTGTACAAATCGATTCTTCAATGATTTTTGAACGCAAATCATAGATATCCTCATAGTGAGTATAAAACGTCCCTCTTCCGATATCTGCTTGTTGTGAAAGCTCCGCAATCGTGATTTTATTGATGGGTTTTTCTTTCGTTAAATCTAAAAAGGCTTGTTTGATTGCTTGCTTCGTTCGGGTGCTTCGACGATCCATATGTATCTCCTTTTTTAGACAGTATCTTCCTAAGTGTTCATTATTGAACAGATGTTGAATCATTGCCTATAGGAAGTCGCTTTTTGAGTAATTATAATAAAGTTACGTAAAGAAATAAAGTTTTGATTCAAAAGGAGTAGATGGATATGGAAAAATTAACGATTCGTTCAATTGATAGAAAAGACTTAAATAAAGCAAGTGAATTTGCAGCACAAGGGATGAATTTTTCGAGCTATACAGAAAATCCTATCGCACTTTATCTCTATCGTCAGTATGCACTTACAGGTGCATTGATGAAATCAACAGTCACATTAGGTGCGTATCTAGACGGTCAATTTGTCGGCTTTCTTTTTGCTCGCTTCGATGGGGAAACGAAAGTATCTGTTTCATGGGGAAGACGCCTGTTTATCAACGTAGTGGAAAAATTGATGGGATTGACCGGCTATCAAGATGCAATAGGTATTTATGATCAAGCCAATCAAACAATGTATCATGAATTTGCATCTAATCATCCAGAAGGCGAAGTCACTTATTTTGCCGTTGATCCCACATTGAAAGGTAAGCGGATTGGCTCACGCTTGTTAGAAGAAATAGAGAAACGTTATAAAAATAAGCGAATATTTCTCTATACAGACTCTAACTGCAACTACCAATTTTACTTAAAAAAAGGATTCACCATTTTTGGTCGCCAACCAATCGATCTAGGTGGAGGAGAATCAATGACCTGTTACTTACTAAGCACCACCGTATGATCGAAAACTCTAGTGATTAGACGACGTATAACGTTGACTCAGTGATGAGTCGGCGTTTATTTGTATTTTTATACGCTTGATTTGTAAGAGTAAGTTGCAGAAAAAAAACAACAGTTCCTTTATAATCAAAGAGAGATCGTTTTCGTTTGGTCAATCACAGCAATGATCCAGCTAAAAAAACGATCAATCACCGGTTTTAGAAAGGAAGAAAATAGATGACATTATTATCTCAAATTTTAGTTACACTTGTTGCCTTGGAATTTCTTTATATCATGTATATTGAAACTTTTGCGACGGAATCTGCCACAACTAGTCGAGTATTCAACATGCCGAAGGAAGAATTACAACGTCAGTCGGTACAGACTTTATTTAAGAATCAGGGGATCTATAATGGTTTACTTGGTGTGGCATTAGTATACGGTGCTTATTTTTCAAATGCACCAAAAGAAATCACGGGACTATTGCTGATCTATATTTTACTTGTAGCTGCTTATGGTAGCTTGACTAGTGATCGCTTGATCATCGTCAAACAAGGTGGGTTAGCAGCGATTGCACTCATTACATTATTCTTTTAGGATATAATAGAAAAACAGCTGAAAAAATTATGAAAGTTTGTGAAAAAACTTACTTTAATCAACAAAATATGCTATCCTGTAACGTGCATTTCATCAATTTTTTATGAAAATGGGGTAGTAGTGTTGTTAAAGAATTATATTGGTTTATTGAAAAAAGAATTTTCTGGTTATAATCTTTCGGTATTTCAAAAAGATTTATTGGCAGGTATTACAGTCGCGGCGGTTGCTTTACCACTCGCTTTAGCCTTCGGTGTTTCAAGTGGGGCAGATGCAGCTGCTGGTCTGATCACTGCTGTAATTGCTGGTCTAGTCATTGGTGGTTTATCTGGTGGGTTCTATCAGATTTCTGGTCCTACTGGCGCGATGGCAGCAATCTTGATGTCGATTGCCGCAAAACAAGGAATGCAAGGTGTCTTGCTGGCTACTTTTTTGGCTGGAGTTCTTTTACTCGCTGCGGGTGTCTTGCGATTAGGAACGCTGACTTCATTTATCCCTGCACCTGTCATCACAGGGTTTACCTCTGGTATTGCAATCATTATTGCTTTAGGTCAGATCGATAATTTATTCGGTGTTCACTCAGAAGGGGCCAATGTGATGGAAAAATTGGCTAGTTATCAAAACTTAGGCTTTGAAATTTCTTTGCCAACGATTTTAATGGGGAGTTTGGTCATTATTGGGATGCTGATCTATCCTAAAAAATGGGGGCAAAAGATACCAAGCTCATTGTTGGCAATCATCCTCACAACTACGTTGATGATGATCGTTGATTGGCCAATTGCGACCGTAGGGGAAATTCCCCAAACATTGATCAGTAGTAACCGTTTGGTACTTGGTGATTTTAGTTTGTCAGCGATCCAAACAGTGATTGTACCAGCAATCAGCATTGCACTGTTAGGTATGATCGAAAGTTTGTTGTGTGGTGCCTCGGCAGGCCGAATGGCGAATTGTCAGTTAGATAGTAATCAAGAGTTAGTAGCACAAGGAATTGGTAATCTACTGTTACCATTTTTTGGTGGGATTCCAGCTACAGCAGCCATTGCTCGAACGAGTGTCGCAATCAAATCCGGTGCTCAAACCAGAGTAGCTGGAATGACCCATGCAATCGTATTGTTTCTATCCATGCTTATTTTTGCACCAATCATGTCGAACATTCCGATGCCAGCATTAGCAGGCGTATTGATCGTCACTGCTTGGCGTATGAATGAATGGGAAACAATCAAAGAACTATTCGCTAAAAGATACTGGTCAGCGCTTCTTCTATTTTTCTTGACGATGGGGTGTACAGTGATTTTTGATCTTAGTATTGCGATCGTTATAGGAATTATCAGTGGGTGTGTATTTTTTATTGTTAAGAGTGCAGCCATCACGATCTCAGTGGAGGAAATCGACTGGCAGCGAATGAGTTTGCCGGAAACGAAAAAGTTGGATAATTGGGCAGTTGTTTATATCAGTGGTCCTTTATTCTTCATGTCCGCCGAACGATTGAAAGCGACGTTAACAGAATTAACAGATAAAGAAGGAATCATTTTTTCAATGCGCGGGGTGCCAAGTATTGATTTGACGGCGCAAAGTTTATTTGAAGAATTTCAAGAAAAAGCTGCTATAAAAGAACAAACGATTATTTACACCTCGTTACAACCAGAAGTGGAAAAGCAATTGCAACATCTTTGGGAAAAACAAAAGACAGAACAACATCTTACGGTGGCTCATGCGCTGGCCTCTTTACACAAACAAACTATGTTAGATAGTGAAATATAGTCAGTTGGTTCGCTAAAAAAATTGTGACTGCCGCCTGTTCTAAGGTAAAATAAGTTTATAGACGTTTGGGAGGTAGGAATGGATGAACATCAAACAAGTGAGTGAAGAAAAAGGAATCTCTGCGGATACGTTACGCTACTATGAACGAATCGGTTTGATCCCACCGGTGAACCGAACAAACGGAGGTATCCGGGATTATACTGAAGAAGATTTACGTTGGGTCGATTTCACCTTATGTATGCGTAGTGCGGGTTTGTCGATCGAATCTTTGACTGAATATATTCGTTTATATAGCGCCGGTGATGAAACAATCCTTGCTCGTAGGGATCTTCTTATGGAAGAAAGTGAACAATTGGCAAAAAAAATTGCAGAGATGCAAGCTTGTCAGGAACGTCTCCAAAAGAAAATCGCGCGTTATAATCAAGACTTAGTCAAAGGAGATCCAATCTTAGTTTGATCTAGTCGCTAAAACTAAGAACCAACCAATCGATCATGATTTGTGAGACTGGTTGGTTCTTTTGCTGTCTTTACTTTTTTTCAGCAAGTATTTTTCCAAGTTTTTGCCAATCTTCTAAAATCGTTTCTGTCAGCGTTCGATTATAAAAAATGGCCGCTGGGTGGAAGAGTGGAAGAACACGATACTGTTTAGTGGAAAATTGATAAGCATCATGCGGTGGATTTAACTCTAAGACTGGTCCGGTATATAGTTTTCCGTGATTTTTTGAAATTGTATAGCCATTACCTAATAAACGTTGCAGTCCAATATTGCCTAGCGTGGCAATCAAAGAGGGCTGTATATGTTGTAGTTCGTAATCTAAGATTGGTGCATGAGCAAAAACTTCCGTTTTACTTGGCGTTCGATTCGGATAAACGATCTCTGATTTTTTTGTCCGTCCATTGATGCGTTGGACGATTCGATAAGGACGGCTTCTGACAGCGCTAGTAATATACACTTCATCCCGAGATAACCCGACTGATTTTAGTGCATTCATCAACTCTTTGCCAGCTTGGCCGCTAAATGGAATGTGATTCTCAATTTCTGTTTTACCTGGGGCTTCGCCAACTAACATCAATTTGGGTCGGATAGGGCCTTGTCCAGCGACAAATCCTTCCACGCGGTGTCCTTGAATACGCCGAGTTGCTTCGTCAATCAAATGTTTTGGGTAATCCATAGTATCAACTCCTATTCTCATCCATTATAGAAAGAAATCGTTCAATTGACGAATGATTGGCAAAATAAAAAAGTTGTTGACTAATATAGTAGGATTTGTTATTCTAGTAATGTTGTAATTGTGGTCTCCACAGCTACAACCGCACAGAATGAGTTTGATTAAGTACAGGACACCCTGTCACTCTGGATGGCGAGTCTAAGTATGAAAATAAGGAGGTGCTTTAAAGCATGTACGCAATTATTAAAACAGGTGGTAAACAAGTAAAAGTTGAAGTTGGACAAACAATCTACATCGAAAAACTTGACGTTGAAGCAGGCGAAAAGGTTGTATTTGACGAAGTTATTTTAGTAGGTGGCGAAACTACGAAAGTAGGCGCTCCAACCGTTTCTGGTGCAACAGTTGAAGGTACAGTTGAAAAACACGGCAAACAAAAGAAAGTCGTTACTTTCAAATACAAACCTAAAAAACACTCACACCGTAAACAAGGTCACCGTCAACCATACACAAAAGTGGTTATCGACGCGATCAACGCTTAATCTGCGTTTGAGAAAGAAGGCCTAAACAATGATCAAAGGGACATTTAAACGAAATGACGCTGGTCAAATCGTTTCATTTACTTTGACTGGGCACGCTGATGCCGGTCCTTACGGAAGTGATATCGTTTGTGCAGGTGTTTCTGCCTTAGCGATCAGCACTGTCAATGGGATTTCATCATTAGCTGGTTTTGAACCGATTGTTGACATGAATGAAGAAGAAGGCGGCTATTTGTACGTCGAAGTAATTTCACGATTGACACAAGAGCAAAACAATATTGCGGAAATCTTATTGGAGAATCTCCTATTAGGTTTACAATCGATCGAAGCTGAAAACCCAGAATATATCCAAACAAAAACAATTAATGATAAATAGGAGGTGCAGACCATGTTGTTAACAATGAATCTACAATTATTTGCCCACAAAAAAGGTGGCGGTTCTACATCTAACGGCCGTGACTCAGAATCAAAACGTCTAGGTGCAAAACGTGCTGACGGACAAACAGTTACAGGTGGATCAATTCTTTACCGCCAACGCGGAACAAAAATTTATCCAGGTGTGAACGTAGGTATTGGTGGAGATGACACTTTATTTGCTAAAGTTGACGGTGTTGTTCGTTTCGAACGTAAAGGCCGCGACAAAAAACAAGTGTCTGTTTATCCAGTAGCTCAAGAAGCTTAATGAACAGTTGGCTCTATTCCTTGCCTAGCGAGGGATAGAGTTTTTTCATTTTTTCTGAATTACTAATGATTTCCGGCTCAAACAGAGTCAGGCTTTTTTGCGTTGGGAGAATGACTGGCTGTAAAAATAGTTGGTTTACTATTTTCGCTAGTTCTAACTGGAAAAGATATCCCGCAAAGTAAAAAAGAGATAATCGTTTTCTGTTATCTGAAAAAATAGTACACGTTTAGACTTGTCTAAATTGCTTAATAAATAAACAACAAATGTTCTTTTTTTGTTTTGAGCGTGTCTTGTTTTCTTTTTGATATAAATAGTTGACGAATAGTGATTAAATCAATAGTATTAGGTTTTAAGGACAAGAGAAGAGGGGCGAAAATATTGGCAAAACGAATTGACCGAATTTATACGTATGTCAAAGAAAAGACCGCTCATTTATCTATAGAAGAAAATGATCAAGGTGTAACGACCCAAGAGATTGCGGAAGTTTTGGGTATCCAGCGTACTAATAGCAGTAAAGATCTCAACAAATTGGTGCGTGAAGGAAAGTTGAAGAAAACCGATGGTCGTCCGGTTCGGTATGTCTATCAAGAAAGTCCAATCATTGAAAAGCCATTATCCAAATACGTACCTAGTTATAAAGAAGAATTGACTCACGTGAAAAAACCGAGTCTTCAAGTAGATACGAAAGATATTTTTGCCAAAATCATTGGAGCGAATGGTAGTATGAAAAACTCAGTGGAACAAGCAAAAGCCGCCATTTTGTATCCTCCCAGAGGGTTGAACTGTTTGATCACTGGACCGACTGGTTCTGGAAAGACTTATTTTGCTCATGCGATGTTTCATTTTGCTAAAACCAACCATGTGGTGGAAGAAGACACAGAGTTGATCGTCTTTAACTGTGCGGACTATGCTAATAACCCTGAATTACTGATGAGTCATCTTTTCGGGTATGTCAAAGGTGCGTTTACAGGTGCGGAAGAAGAGAAAATGGGAATCATTGATCAAGCGGACGGCGGGATGCTTTTCTTGGATGAAATTCATCGACTTCCACCTGAAGGACAAGAAATGATTTTTTATTTTATGGACCATGGTACCTATAGCCGATTGGGCGAAACAACGAAATCTCATGAAGCGAATGTTCGGATCGTCGGTGCAACGACTGAAGATCCAGGTTCGGCACTACTTGAGACATTTGTGCGCCGTATTCCGATCAATATCAAGTTACCTGCTTTTGATCGACGTCCAGCGAATGAAAAAATCGATTTAGTCAAGATCATGATTGCTCACGAAGCGAATCGTACGCAAAGAAAAATTTCTTTAACAGAAGATGTTGTGAAAGCGCTAATAGGCAGTGTTACTTATGGAAACATTGGACAGTTGAAGTCGAATATCCAATTGGTATGTGCGCGAGGATTTCTAAACCATATGAACAAACCTGAAATATCGATTACGATCGATGATTTAACTGAAGGGATTCGTAGTGGGTTGATTCAACTAGCAAGTAATCGAAAAGAGATGGCAGAGTTATCCAAGATACTTGATCCTAAAATCACCGTTTTTCCGAACGATGATGTGATGCAGTTACAGGCAGACTCCTATGAGTTGCCTTATAATCTTTACGACATTATTGGTGATAAAGCTGCTTTGCTCAAGTCAGATGGTTTGGACCAAGAAGCAATCAATCATTTTATCTCAACAGATATCAATATCCATTTAAAGTCATTCTATAAAGATCACGGTTTTTCATTTAATGCAGATAATAAGTTGGCGGAATTTGTCGATCCTAAAATCATTGAAGTAACGAATCAGATTTATCTCATGGTGAAGCAATCTTTGCCATACGAGTTTCAACAAAATTTTATTTATGCGATGAGTCTGCATATCAGTTCTTTTCTAAAACGAATCCATTTAGGAGAAGAACGGCATACGAATGATAATATCCGAGAAATGGCCATTGATTTTCCTGAGGAATACGCACTGGCGAAAGAAGTACGGCAACATATCGAAATGTATTTCCAAGTGGAAATCCCAGAAAGTGAAGATTACTATTTGACTGTATTGCTTGTTTCATTACGAGCCAATCAAGCAAGTGGTCGAATCGGGGTCGTTGTGGCTGCACATGGCAATAGTACCGCAAGCAGTATGGTCCAAGTGGTTCAACAGTTGCTAGATGCGGATAACGTCCGAGCGGTGGATATGCCACTAGACATGGACCCGAAAACTGCTTTAAGTCGGATTGAGCGTAGTGTGCAAGAAGTAGATGAGGGGAGTGGAACAATTCTTCTGGTGGACATGGGTTCGCTTGCGTCTTTCAATGCTCAGATACAGCAAGATACGGGTATCCCTGTCCGAACAGTCGATATGGTCACGACTTCTTTAGTTTTAGAAACAGTACGTAAAGTGTCGGTGTTGGGAACAGATCTTGACTTGCTTTATGAATCCTTGAAGAATTTCCGTGGGTATGCTGAAGTCTCAAGTGGAAATGTTGCAGAAGCGGACGACAAGCAACGAAAAGCCGTAGTGGCCATCTGTGCCTCAGGAGAGGGAACAGCACAGCGAATCAAATCGTTGATCGAGCGTGCAGTCAGTAAAAGACAAGAAGCTCAATTGGAAGTGATTGCTTTGTCTATCGTCGATTTGAAAACTAAGCTACCAAAGATCCAAAAAAATTATCAAATCATCGCGACGACTGGGATCACGGACCCGCATATCGATGCACCATTCATTCCTTTGGAAAGATTTATTGATCAAAACATTGAGGTGATTTTAGATCAATTACTGTTAGAGTCAGAGTTAGATGAAACCGAAGATGTTTTATTAAATGAAGAAACAGCCAAAAGTACATGTGTGTCATTTATCGCAGATAATTTTACATTTATCAATGGAGAAAAGTTAATCGATCCTCTATGGAAATTTGCAGATGGGTTAATGGATTCAGCAAGCATTGATGTAAAAGAATACGGATTTATGATCAACCTTGTTCTACATGCGGCGGGAATGATTGAGCGTGTCATCTTAAATGAACCGCTCTCTTTAGAAAATCAAGATAATCGTTCGATTAAAAACGATCCGCTCTATGTTAAAATTGTTAAGCCACTAAATGATTTAGAAGAAAAGATAAAAGTCAAGTTTCCGTTAGAAGAAGTGTATTATCTATTGAAAATGATCACTAACCATTTAGAGAAAAAAGAATACACTAATGAAGATATACACAAAAACGATACACTATTTTAGTGTATCGTTTTTGTGTATTGTATAAGAAACCATTAAATAAAGCAGTGTATCTTTTAAAAGTTGGCACGGTTCTTGCTTTTAATAAAGTGTGCTTAACGGAAATTCTTCCGACAGAAGTGGGGAGATGTTTTGAGTAGTGATTTAATAAAAAGGAGATTTACGAATGGATATTCGATTAGCACGTATAGATGATCGTTTGATCCATGGGCAAGTTGCAACTGTCTGGTCTAAATTGACTGGCGTTGAACGTATCATCGTCATAAGTGACGTAGTAGCGAAAGACAAGTTAAGAAAGTTTCTTTTAAAAGAAGCTGCTCCACCAGGGATCATGGCAAATGTCATCACTGTTGAAAAGATGATCCAGATCTTTGAGAGTGGACTCTTAGCGCGAACGAAAGTGATGCTTTTATTTACTAATCCTAAAGACGTTGAGAAAATTGTCCGAAGTGGTGTCCGAATTGATTCTCTAAATATCGGGGGAATGAGTTTTTCTGAAGGGAAGACCATGATCACAAATTTTGTGTCCGTCGATCAACGAGATATCGAAGCCTTTCATTTTTTGGATGGTCAAGGTGTGGAGTTGGAGATTCGGAAGGTGCCTGCTGATCGGAAAATCTTTTTAATGGAATTACTGACCAAAGCCAAGAAAGCATAAAATTGTTGTTGCGTAACGGTCAAATGTATCTGTTGTCAAAGGCAAGCACTTATTTTTATTTTTGATTTTGTTACAACAAAAAGAAGTAGGAGGTATAAATATGGTAGGGATTATCCTAGCAAGTCATGGGCAATTTGCTGAAGGAATCTTACAGTCGGGTTCAATGATCTTTGGCGAACAAGAAAACGTCAAAGCTGTTGTTTTACAACCGAGTGAAGGTCCAGATGACTTGAGAGCCAAATTAGAAGAAGCAGTCGCTTCCTTCGATAACCAAGACGAAGTCTTATTCTTAGTTGATTTATGGGGCGGAACACCGTTCAATCAATCAAACACATTATTTGAAGAACACAAAGATAAGTGGGCAATCGTAAGTGGTTTGAACTTGCCTATGCTGATCGAAGCATATGCTTCACGTTTTTCAATGGAATCAGCACATGAAATTGCTGCTCATATCATTGAAACAGCAAAAGAAGGCGTGAAAGTCAAACCGGAAGAATTAGAACCAGTAGTAGAAACAAAAGCTGCGGCACAAGAAGCTGCACCTTCAGGAACACCTGGTAAGTTCACTTATGTTTTAGCACGTATTGATTCACGTTTGTTGCATGGACAAGTAGCAACTGCTTGGACAAAAACAACAAATCCAACACGGATCATCGTTGTATCTGATGCTGTAGCAAAAGATGAGTTACGCAAAAAATTGATTCAACAAGCTGCGCCTCCTGGTGTAAAAGCACACGTTGTACCAGTTGAACAAATGATCAAACTTGCAAAAGATGATCAACATTTTGGCGGCCAACGCGCATTGCTATTGTTTGAAAATCCTCAAGATGTCGTACGTGCAGTTGAAGGTGGCGTACCATTAGAAACAGTGAACGTCGGATCAATGGCGCATTCTCCAGGTAAAGTACAACCAAATAAAGTACTTGCTTTCAGTCAAGACGATATTGATTCATTCAATAAATTGAAAGAATCTGGCGTGAAATTCGATGTACGTAAAGTACCGAATGACTCTAAAGGAAACATGGATGAAATTTTGAAAAAAGCGCAAGATGAATTAAAAAATCGTGCTTAATTAATTATCAGAAAAAATGGAGGATTACTATCATGGATTTAAATATTATTCAAGTGATCTTAGTCATCATCGTTGCATTTTTAGCTGGTATGGAAGGAATTCTTGATGAATTTCAATTCCATCAACCAGTTGTTGCATGTACGTTGATCGGCTTAGTAACTGGAAATCTAGTTCCTTGTCTTATCTTGGGTGGTACATTACAAATGATCGCTTTAGGTTGGGCAAATATCGGTGCCGCTGTCGCTCCCGATGCTGCATTGGCATCTGTTGCATCTGCAATTATTTTAGTTTTAGGTGGTCAAGGTTCAGCTGGCGTTTCTTCAGCAATCGCGATTGCTGTGCCACTTGCTGTTGCTGGTTTATTATTAACAATCATTTGTCGTACGATTGCGACAGCGTTTGTTCATTTGATGGATGCTGCTGCAAAAGATGGTAACTTTAGAAAAGTTGAATTATGGCATATCGTTGCTATCTGTATGCAAGGTGTTCGTATTGCGATCCCTGCTGGTTTGATCTTAGCAATCGGTGAAGGTCCAGTAAGAAGCTTACTTGAATCTATGCCTGTTTGGTTGACAGACGGTTTAGCTATCGGTGGTGGAATGGTCGTTGCTGTAGGTTACGCGATGGTTATCAACATGAT
The DNA here is from genome assembly GCF_051710905.1 of Enterococcus sp. DIV0806c. Lineage (NCBI taxonomy): Bacteria > Bacillati > Bacillota > Bacilli > Lactobacillales > Enterococcaceae > Enterococcus > Enterococcus sp. DIV0806c. The sequence continues at coordinate 888,765 of NZ_JBIOLO010000001.1, forward strand.
GGCTACAAAAGAAGTATGGCCATTCTTTGCAATCGGTTTTGTATTGGCAACTGTATCAGAAATCACTCTTATCGGTCTAGGCGCAATCGGTATTGCTTTAGCTCTTATTTACTTGGCACTTTCTAAACAAGGTGGTTCAGGTAACGGCGGAAGCTCAAATACTGGTGACCCACTAGGCGATATCATCGATAACTATTAAAGGAGGCGTTCACGAAATGGCAGAAGAAAGAATTCAATTATCTAAAAAAGATCGTATTTCTGTTTGGTTGCGTTCGACTTTCCTTCAAGGATCATGGAACTACGAACGTATGCAAAATGGTGGTTGGGCATTCTCAATGATCCCAGCGATCAAAAAATTATATAAAACAAAAGAAGACCGTGCGGCTGCGTTGACTCGTCATTTAGAGTTCTTCAACACTCACCCATATGTTGCTTCACCAATTCTAGGGGTGACTCTTGCACTGGAAGAAGAACGTGCAAATGGCGCACCTGTTGATGACGTTGCGATTCAAGGGGTTAAGGTTGGTATGATGGGACCTTTAGCTGGTATCGGTGATCCAGTCTTCTGGTTTACAGTAAGACCGATCCTTGGAGCTCTAGCTGCTTCTCTAGCGATGGCTGGAAATATCTTAGGCCCAATCATTTATTTCGTCGCTTGGAATATCATCCGTATGGCATTTATGTGGTACACACAAGAATTCGGCTATAAAGCGGGTTCTAAAATCACAGAAGATTTATCTGGTGGTTTGTTGCAAGACATTACTAAAGGTGCTTCGATCTTAGGTATGTTCATCTTAGGTTCATTAGTTAACCGTTGGGTATCAATTGGCTTTGCGCCAGTAGTATCAAGCGTTAAACTTGACGAAGGTGCTTACATTGATTGGAGTAGTTTACCTGCAGGTGCAGAAGGTATCAAGAGTGCGTTGGAACAACAAGCAGCTGGACTTTCTCTATCTGACTACAAAGTAACAACATTACAAGACAACTTAGACAGCTTGATCCCTGGATTAGCTGCGTTGTTACTAACATTGTTCTGTATGTGGTTACTGAAGAAAAAAGTTTCACCAATCGTTATCATTCTTGGATTATTCGTAGTGGGTATTGTATTCCACTTGATCGGATTAATGTAATCTAAGGCAATAAAAGACTAAATAAGCTGTGACAGAAATCGATCATTGATTTTTGTTGCAGCTTTTTTCATAGAATGCGACGAGACTTTACTTCATCTCTCTTCTGATCAAATGGTGGACGATTGTGGAGAACCGTTTGTTAGAGGTAGTATCTATGCTCGAAAAGGCATACTATTTATGATAAGATGTCTTTGATATAGAAGTAAAAAACGCGAAATTAAGAGTAAGGCTAAACTGAACGAATAGCCAAATCATTGAAACGGTACGACTTTTGATTACCGTAACTTTAGATTGATTAGAAATGGAGTGCTTGAAATGGTACAATCGCTGAACACAAAAGTTGACTTAACGATGAATGCGACATCTTATCTAGGTGTGGCAGAATATGGGAAGATCATGATTGGTGACAAAGGTTTTGAATTTTATAATGATCGTGATGCGCGGAAATTCGTCCAAATTCCATGGGAAGAGGTGGATGTCGTGATTGCCTCGGTGATGTTCAAAGGAAAATGGATTCCACGTTTTGCGATTCGCACAAAGAAAAACGGAACCTATTCATTTTCTGCAAAACATCCCAAGGAAGTTTTGCGAGCAATCCGTAAGTATGTTGACCCAAGTCACATGGTTCGCTCTTTAAGTTTGATCGACGTAGTCAAGCGAGGCGTAATCGGTATTTTCAAGCGTAAATGATTTGTAGCTAGCCCTCATCGTTTGCTTGCTATTTATTTCTTATGATAAAATTAAAGAGTAAAGAGGGAGGTTATACGATGAGTTGGTTATGGACATTGATTGTTGGTGCAATCATTGGAGCGATTGCTGGAGCAATCACAAGTAAAGGAAATTCAATGGGATGCATCACAAATATTATTGCTGGTTTGATTGGTTCAACGATCGGTCAAGCGATTTTTGGCAACTGGGGACCAAGCGCTGCTGGTATGGCACTTATTCCATCTATTTTAGGGGCAGTGATCTTAGTTGCAGTTGTCTCATTTTTCTTTGGTAAAAGATCTTAGAAATGAAAGTCTAAAGCGTTTTGACTTGGGTGGAAAGCTCAAGCCAAAACGCTTTGTTCGTTTCTATTGAAGGAATTTATCTTTCCTATGCCTTTAAAAAAGAAAGTTTGCTATAATGATAAAAAGAGTGCAAAGAAAGAAGGAATTTACACATGATGTTACGAGTAGAAAAGTTACGCAAAAAAATGCGAGAAGCGAATCTAGATTCATTTTTAGTGACAAGTCCTTACAATCTCCGCTATTTGACTAATTTTACAGGAACCACTGGGTTAGCGGTCATCACATTAGAGAAAGCCTTCTTTATTACGGACTTCCGTTATACAGAACAAGCAGCTGCGCAAGCGCAAGGTTTTGAGATCATCAAAAATGTTGCACCAATTTTTGAGGAAGTCGCTGATTTGACTCGAAAAGAAGGATTGAAGAATCTAGCGTTTGAAGAACGCACAGTTTCATTTTTAGAGTATTCAGTATTGGAAGAATTACTTGATGCAGAGTTGATCCCAGTTTCTGATATGATCGAAGAATTGCGTGAAGTAAAAGATGCGGACGAACTAGCGGTTATTGAAAAAGCTTGTAGCATCGCTGATATGGCTTATGATCATATCCTTAAAATGATCCAACCAGGGATGACAGAGATCGAGGTCGCGAATCAATTAGATTTCTATATGCGTTCACTAGGTGCATCAGGTGTGTCTTTTGAAACCATCGTGGCAAGTGGTGTTCGTTCAGCAATGCCACACGGAGTGGCTAGCCAAAAGATCATTGAACAAGGGGATTTGATCACGATCGATTTTGGTTGCTACTATGAAGGATACGTTTCTGACATGACACGTACGTTTGCAATCGGCGATCCAGGAGAACAATTGAAAGAAATCTATCAAATCGTTTTAGATGCCCAATTGGCAGTTCTAGAAGCGGCTAAACCTGGAGTGACAGGTATCCAACTTGATGCAGTAGCAAGAGACTACATCAGCAAATACGGTTATGGGGAAGCATTTGGGCATTCCACTGGCCATGGTATCGGCTTAGAGATCCATGAAGGTCCTAATGTATCTGCGCGAGCAGAGAAACCATTTGTTGTGGGTAATGTCATTACAGATGAACCAGGAATCTACTTACCAGGAATCGGTGGTGTCCGGATCGAAGATGACTTATTGATCACTGCTGAAGGAAACCGGGTATTGACTCACTCACCAAAAGAATTGATTATTTTATGATAATCAGCGTTTTTCAATAAATGTAAATGTCGAAACTCAGACTTTGTTATAGAAAATGGGCTCATTTAATGATACACTATAAGAGAAATCAAGCGATTGTAAACGGCGCGTTTTTTCACGCATGACTGATTTACAGGCGACAGTTTTCCTAGGTACATGACATCGCTTTTGAAGTGAAAGATGTACGTAGGCAAAAGGAGGAATAAATAAAAATGGCAGACGAAAAAAACTTAGTCTTACATGCTAATCAAGATTTAGGAGAAATCGTGATTGCACCAGAAGTGATCGAAGTCATTATCGGTATTGCAGCTTCTAAAGTCGAAGGGGTCTACGGAATGCGTGGGACTTTTGCTAGCAATGTCACAGAATTGCTAGGTCGCGCAGCGCATGGTAAAGGTGTATATTTAGTCAATGACGAAGAAGGTTTGAAAGTTGACTTATATTGTTATTTAGAATATGGCGTATCAGTACCAAAAGTAGCGATGGAAATGCAGGATCGTGTTCACCAAGAAGTACTGTTCATGACCGACATTGCATTAGCTGAAGTCAATATCCATGTCGTAGCAGTTGTACCAGAAAAATTGGAACAACCAGCAATCGATGAACTTTTTGAGGACGAAGAGGAAGAAAATGAATAAAGAGTTATCAAGACACGAGATCCGCGAGATGGCATTACAGGCATTGTTCCCATTAGATTTTAACACTGATCTGACAAAAGAAGATGCAATTTTCAATGCGATCGAGTTGGACCATCAAGAGATGATCAATGAAGAGCAATCAGAATTTGTTCCAGTATATCTAGACACACTAGTTGGTGGCGTCTGTGCAAAAAAAGCATCGTTAGACACGATCATCGAAAAGCATTTAAAAAATAATTGGCGGATCAACCGCATTTCCAAAATGGATCTGATTATTTTAAGAATCGCGATTTTCGAAATGATGTACGTGGATGACGTGCCTGCAACTGTTGCATTGAATGAAGCAATCGAGTTAGCTAAAACATTCAGTGACGACCGTTCACGTAAATTTGTAAATGGTATGTTATCGAATGTGTTAAAAGAATTAGAAGCTGGGGCGTAAGTCCTAGCTTTTTTCTATGATAGTTAGTAAATCTGGTTATGTTACAAGTGGTTTATATGGTAGAATGAAAGCAAAAATATCTGGGAGTGATCGTATGTCAGAATTGATGAATGGAAAAGAATTAGCAGAAAAAATGCAAGCAGAACTTGCGTTAAAAGTAAAAGAGCTTAACGAACGACAGATCAATCCCGGATTAGTTGTTTTATTAGTTGGAGAAAATCCAGCAAGTCAAGTCTATGTTCGTAACAAAGAACGAGTTGCGAATCAATTAGGTATTTATTCAAAAGTAGAGCGTTATAGTCAAACAATCTCCGAAGATGAGCTTCTAAATGAAATTGAAAAATATAACAAGGATCCACGGTTCCATGGAATCCTTGTACAATTGCCTTTACCAAAACATATTGATGAAGAGAAAGTGTTATTAGCAATCGATCCTAAAAAAGATGTTGATGGCTTCCATCCATTGAATCTAGGACGTTTATTTGCAGGGAATCCTGATAAGATCCCTTGTACGCCTTATGGAATCATGAAGATGTTTGAGGCATATGATATTGATTTGACTGGCAAGCGTGCAGTAGTGATCGGTCGCAGTAATATTGTCGGTAAACCCATGGCGCAACTTTTGTTGATGGCTGATGCGACGGTCACCATTGCTCATTCAAAAACGAAAGACCTTGCAGCGTTAACTCGTGAAGCAGACATACTCGTAGTGGCTATTGGGCGTGGCCATTTTGTGACAAAAGACTTTGTCAAACCAGGGGCGGTAGTTGTCGATGTGGGGATGAATCGTGATGAGAATGGAAAACTGATCGGCGATGTCAAATTTGATGAAGTCGCTCCTCTTGCAAGCTATATCACGCCTGTCCCTAAAGGAGTAGGTCCAATGACGATCACGATGTTGATGGCACAAACGGTCCAATCAGCTGAAGCAGAGCGAGGAGAGTTATGACGCAAGAATATTTAACAGTTACCACCTTAACCAAATATTTAAAACGAAAATTTGAAGCAGACCCATATCTGGAAAGAGTTTATCTAACTGGTGAAATCTCAAATTTCCGTATGCGAGCGAATGCGCATCAATATTTCAGTTTAAAAGATGATCACGCAAAAATCTCTGCGATCATGTTCAAAGGTGCTTTCCAAAAGTTACGTTTTCAACCAAAAGAGGGCATGAAAGTGTTGGTGATTGGTCGGATCTCCCTTTACGAAGCCAGCGGTTCTTATCAAATTTACGTGGAACATATGGAGCCAGATGGTGTTGGTGCGTTATACCAAGAGCTAGAAGAACGAAAAGAAAAATTGATGAAAGAAGGTCTATTTGCTGGACCTAAAATGGCATTGCCGAGATTTCCAAAACGCATCGCCGTTTTAACAAGTCCTAGTGGTGCGGTCATTCGTGATATTATCACGACGGTCAAACGCCGTTACCCAATCGCGCAACTTGTTTTGTTCCCAACTGTTGTGCAAGGAAACCAAGCAGCAGATGATGTCGTCCGCAATATCCAACGCGTTGAAGTGTTAGGAAATTTTGATACAATGATTATCGGACGTGGTGGTGGTTCGATCGAGGATCTTTGGCCTTTCAACGAAGAACGGGTGGCTCGTGCGATTTATCAAGCAAAAACACCGAGCATCTCTTCTGTCGGTCATGAGACAGATACGACGATTGCTGACTTAGTGGCTGATGTTCGAGCAGCGACACCGACAGCAGCAGCTGAGTTGGCTGTTCCAGTATTATCGGAAGAGTTGATGCGGATCAAGGAAAGACAAGCCCGCTTAGAGCAAGGGTTTTTACGCCAGATCCAACGAAAACAAGAGCGGTTTGCCCGCTCAAGACAATCCTATGTCTTTCGCCAACCTGAACGTCTCTACGAGGGACAAACGATCAAACTAGATCAATTGCGGCAACGCTTGTATCAAGCAACGCAACAAATTTACCATGCAAAAGAAAAACAAACCATGACCTTAAGTCATCAGTTGCAACAAGTTGCACCAATTTATCGAGTGAAATCAGCCAAGCAAGAAACAAGCTACTTAGAAAAACGACTAGAAGAAAAAATGTACCAATATATGCAACAACAGCAACAAAAGTTTCAACAGACGGTTCAATCACTTGATTTACTTAGTCCTTTAAAAATCATGGGTAGAGGGTATAGTTACACCACGTTGCATGATCAAGTGGCAAAAAGTGTCGATGAGATCCAAGTCGGTGATGAGTTAGTCATTCATTATGCAGATGGACAGGTCAAAGGTAAAGTGGAACAGATCAAAAAGGAGACAGAATAAGATGGCAAATCCAACATTTGAAGAATCATTGCAAGAATTAGAAAAAATCGTCATGCAATTAGAGCAAGGAGATGTTCCTTTAGAATCAGCGTTAGATGCGTTCAAAAGAGGGATGGAATTAAGTAAGCAATGTCAAGATACTCTTTCTAAAGCAGAAGAAACCCTCACAAAAATGATGACTGAGACGAATGAAGAGATCACTTTTGACGAGAAAGAGGGGACACAATGAATCTAACCGATTTTTCTGCGACTCACCTTCCTTTGGTAGAAGAAGAAATGGTTTCTTTCATTACGGAATATACTTCGGATGAACGCTTAAAAGAAAGTATGATCTATTCGATCCATGCAGGAGGAAAAAGAATCCGTCCACTTGCTTTATTAGCAACCGTGGCTTCTTTTGATGCCAAGATCGATACTTCAGCTTATCAAGTGGCAGCAGCATTAGAGATGATCCATACGTATTCATTGATCCATGATGATCTTCCAGCAATGGATAACGACGACCTGCGTCGAGGAAAACCAACCAATCATAAAGTCTATGGGGAGGCAATCGCAATTTTAGCAGGGGATGGATTATTGACGGGTGCCTTCCAGTTGATCAGCATGACCCACTTAGCGAACTCACCAAAATTGTTATTATTGCAACAATTGGCTGTTAGTGCTGGGACACAAGGCATGGTTGCAGGACAAGCGGCAGATATCCAAGGAGAAACGAAAGATTTGACGCTAGAAGAACTAGCATTGATCCATGAACGAAAGACTGGACGTTTGATACGTTATGCTTTGCTAGCAGGTGGGATTTTAGCAGAACAACCAGAAGAAGTTTTGTTACAATTGCAACAAATTGCCGCTCATCTTGGGTTAGCTTTTCAGATCCGTGATGATTTATTGGATGTGACTAGTACGACAGAAGCATTAGGAAAAACAGCTGGCAAGGATGAACGAGCGGATAAAAATACGTATCCACGCTTATTAGGGATCGAGCAGACAAGAGCTGCGTTACAACGAGAAATCCATTCCGCCAATAGGATCATTGCCGAGTTAGAACAAGAAGTTTGTTCATTTGATGGAGAGATTCTTCGTCAGTTGGTCAAACGATTTGATGAGAAGTGAGGAAGAGGATGGAAAAAGAACGAGTAGATGTATTAGCCGTCAAACAAGGGCTATTTGAAACAAGGGAACAAGCAAAACGTTCCGTGATGGCAGGATTGATCTATAATGAGAAAAATGAACGTTTTGATAAACCAGGAGAAAAAATCCCCGTTAGTAGTGAATTAAAAGTCAAAGGTAAAAAATTGCCGTATGTTTCTCGTGGTGGGTTGAAACTAGAAAAAGCATTAAAACAATTTGATCTAACAGTCAAAGATAAAGTATTGCTTGATATTGGGGCATCCACAGGAGGGTTTACCGATGCTGCCTTACAAAATGGAGCAAAAATGAGCTATGCCTTAGATGTAGGCTACAATCAGTTAGCATGGAAAATCAGACAAGATCCAAAAGTGGTCGTGATGGAACGTGTCAACTTTCGTTATGCAAAACCTGAAGACTTTGATCAAGGTGTGCCAGAAGTCGCTGTCATTGATGTATCATTCATTTCTTTGAAGCTGATGCTACCGCCATTACATGCAATTTTGAAACCAGAGGGTGAAGTAATTGCATTGATCAAACCACAATTTGAAGCAGGTAGAGAAGCGGTCGGTAAAAATGGTATTGTTCGAGAAGCGACAACCCATCAACAAGTCATCGAACAAATTTTGACTTTTGCCACAGAGCAAGGGTTTGATGTATTAGATCTAAGTTACTCTCCTATTACAGGTGGAGAGGGAAATATTGAATTTTTAGCGCACTTAAAAAAAGTATCAGATAAAGGAACGATCTATGCGAACGTTGATCCAGCTCACATCGTTGAAATGGCTCATGAACAATTCACGCATAAGCGGTAGTCTAGAAATTGACAAAAAAGACTATGAGTTCTTCTTTATTAAGCGCTTAAAATAAGCTATCATTGAAAGAAGAAGGATTGGTGAAGGAGCGGATTGAGCATGAGAAAAAAAGATCGACATCGTTTGATTACTCGATTACTAAATGAACAAGATATACGTAAACAAGAAGAATTTGTTGAAATATTAAAAAATAAAGGGATTTCTGTTACACAAGCAACGATCTCAAGAGATATCAAAGAGCTTAAATTGATCAAAGTTCCCGCAGTTGATGGTGGCTATCGCTATAGTCTGCCTGCTGAAACAAGTGAAGATGTGAGCACAAAGCTAGAAAAACTATTGAAGGACGCATTTGTAGCAGTTGACCAGATGGAAAAATTTGTTATTTTAAAGACTTTACCGGGCAATGCTTCTGCAGCTGCAAATTTAATCGATAAACGTTACAAAAAAGAATTGTTCTCGATCATCAACGATGATGACAATGTGTTGATGATCACACGATTGGAAGAAGATGCTGTTCAATTAAAGAAAGATTTTCTGCATTACCTTTAATCTAAGGAGTGATTGCAATGCTACAAGAAATCAGTATCACCAATTTTGCGATTATTCCTGAATTGCGTTTGTCGTTTCATGAAGGAATGACAGCATTAACAGGAGAAACCGGAGCCGGTAAATCAATTATTATTGATGCTTTGGGCTTATTAGCAGGTGGTCGTGGATCAAGTGATTATATTCGTCAAGGTGCCGATAAATGTATTCTGGAAGGGTTATTTGAGTGGCCTAAACAAGAAGGTTTTGAAGCGCTGATGGAAGAGTTAGGGATCGAGTCTGATGGCTCGAATCTGATCGTCCGTCGAGATATGTCTTTAGCAGGTAAGAATGTTTGTCGAGTCAATGGACATATCGTGACATTAGCGAATTTGCGACGAGTTGGCAGTTATTTAGTGGATATCCAAGGTCAAAATGAGCATCAGGAATTATTACAACCTGAGTCACATCTTGTGTTACTTGATCGTTTTGGGGACTCGACATTCCAACAGAAAAAAAGAGCGTACCAAGAAGCTTATCAAGCGTATCGTGAACTTGAAAGAAAAGTACGTAAGATCCAACAAAACGAAAAAAATTATGTCCAACGTATTGATATGTTGAATTTCCAACAAGAAGAAATCGCAGCCGCTCAATTAGAAGTTGGTGAAGAAGAAAAACTTCGAGAAGAGCGCGATAAATTAAGTAATTATCAAAAAATCGTCGATGGTTTAGCTACTGCTTATGGGGCGCTTAGTGAAGGTGAACAAAGCAGTCTTGATGGGGTGGGAATGGCTGTTTCCGAGATCCAAAGTATTGCCCATCTTGATTCAGAGTATGAAGCAATTTTTGATAATATCCAGAGTGCCTATTATTTATTGCAAGATGCAGTAGGGGATATGAGCAGGCAAATCGATCTGCTTGAACTGGATGAGAATCGTTTGGAAGAAGTGACGCAACGCATGGAAACGATTCGTCAATTGAAGCGTAAATATGGCGATTCAGTTGAAGCCATCTTAGCCTACTATGAAGAAATCACAGAAGAATTGGATTCATCGGATTTTACAGAAAGTCAACTTGATAAAATGAAGAATGAACTGACCCAAAAAGAAGAGTGGGCGTTTCAATGTGCAGAAGAACTCCATCAAGCAAGAAAAGCGATCGCAAGTGACTTAGAACAGTCGATTCTGCGCGAATTAAAGAGTCTTTATATGGAAAACACCGAATTTGAAGTTCGTTTTTCAACGCAAGCAAATGGACGCTTAGATGAGCAAGGTTTTGATATTGTCGAATTTTATATTACGACAAATCCAGGAGAACCATTGAAGCCACTAGTCAAGGTAGCATCAGGTGGAGAATTGTCACGAGTATTACTTGCTCTGAAAACCATTTTTTCTTCTGAACAAGGTGTGACTAGTATCATTTTTGACGAAGTTGATACTGGTGTTAGTGGCAGAGTGGCACAAGCCATTGCGGATAAGATATTGAAAATATCCAAGTATTCCCAAGTACTTTGTATCACGCATCTCCCTCAAGTGGCTGCTGTAGCGGATTATCAATATTACATTGTAAAAAAAGTCGTCGGCGGAAGAACACAAACATCCGTCTCCGAATTAGCCGCAGCTGAAAGAGAAAATGAAATCGCACGAATGTTAGCGGGGAGTGAAATCACGCCTTTAACGATCGAACACGCCAAAGAGTTGTTACGTTTGGCGAAAAAATAAATAGAAAATAAAAATCACCCTTTGCCTACATTGGCTAGGGTGATTTTATTTTGCTTTTTTAGGGAATAGAGGTAAAAAAACAGTTGAAATCTTTCCCAACAGAAAAAATAATTGGTTATTTTTATATTGTATTTTATTATACTTTTTTTATGATTTTGAGAATGAGATTTTTAAATCCAAAAGCTGTCGATAGTCAATCAATAGTTAATCCGCTTACAAAGGTATATTTTTTTAATCATAAAAAATTTTGGTCAATGATGAAAAGATAAATTCAGTAGTAATGTTTTCCCAGTTTTTGATTATGTTTGAAAAAAAAGCACTACACATAAATTAGTTTAAACGTATGATTATTGAAAATAATTCTTTTTTGAACGCTAAGAACAGATACTTGAGGTTAGTAGGAAAATGATGTCATAAATAGTCTAAAGTATTTCTGTAAATAAACAAGAAATATTATCTGTGTAACTACCACGGATAAAAGATAGGTTTGTAAGAATGTAATAGATCAGTAAATGAATAATACGAATATTCTTAGATCAATAAAAGCTATCATTGATTCGCTTAAAGTATTGTATTAAAAGTATCGTCATATCGTCTATGTAAATGATTCGTTTCCGCTGGTGATTTATTTGTTATAGAAATAGCAAACTCAATGATTATTGTTCGTTGTTTTTGTCCCAATGGTGGTTACGTCGTATTTTTACTCATAGAGAATACCTACAAGAAAGGGAGGAAGGGACAATTCATCTAAAAATTTTTTGTAAATGGGTGATTTAGGAACGTACACTTTTAGAAGTTTTTCTAAGAAAAAGGAATGGAACAAAACAAATACATAAAAATGCGAGGAGTGTAAGATATGCCAGGAATTGATTTCAGAGAAACAGGTGGAAAGTTCATTAATCGAATGCATGACGCTAATAAGACAAATACTCAAAAAGATCTGAATAGATTAGCTATTCGCATGGGGAATGAATCCCTAAATGTGAGAGCAAACCCAATTGTTACTTATCTTTATTATTCGACAGGTATTCTTCAAAATACAACACTACAGCCGATTAATCAAAGGAATGATCGAGTTGCAGGAAATGCGCGCACCTCATTTGGAGAAAGAAATCAAGAAAGTCCTTCGTATGATTTAAATACTAGAGCAAATGCAACTCAAAGCTATCGTAATGTAGTACAGAGAATTCCTCAAGTCAGTATAGATCAAAACGTTCTAGCATCAAATGGGCTAGCTAATGTGACAGGTACGGTTCCTAAACATTTTAATAGTGAGTACGTTCCTAAAAAGGCATTGAAATTTAAACGTAAAGAATCTAGTGAACATAAGGGCAATACATCTCGCAATACAAGTGATGTATTGCAACAATCCCTAAATGGAAGTAGACAGATCAATCCAAGACATCGCCGTGCGCTCTCCAAGGAAGCCTCCTATTTAATTAAGAAAGGCACAAGTGAGCTACATGATCAGAGAGTAAAAATTCTGAATAGTATTCAAAAAGATGAAATGTTTAAGTCTGAAGTAAGATCATCCAACCATGAGCAGACATCCCAAACAAAAGACAATGAGCTAACGAATAATGGGATGACTTCCTGGCAAGAAGAAAAGTTTCACTTGTCACAGGAAGATGTAGATGCAATTAAGAAAGATGCAAGTGGACTACATGATCAGATAGTAAATCATACAAGTAGAATTCAAAAAGATGAGACTTCTTTTGTTTATGAAATCCCTAAGTTTGAAGCAAGACCATCCAAGCTAGATCAGGGAACAGACTCACGTAATCGAACAACCAATATGGAAAATCAGGAAATTTTAAAGGGATTTTTGGATGGATTACAAAAAGCCTATTCATCGCAAACAAAAGATAGTCCAAATTCAGATTTTAGATTGCGAGAAGAAAATGAGCCAACAAGCACTGGAATAGCGTCCTGGCAAAAAGGAAAGAATCACTTGTCACAGGAAGGTGTAGATACAACTCAGAAATCGACGATTGAACTACAGGATAAGGCAATGCAAAGTTTGAAGAGTATTCAAAATGATCACATATCTAAGTTTGAAGCAAGACCATCCAAGCGAAATCAGGGAACAGACTCACGTAATCGGACAACCTATATGGAAAATCAGGGAATGACAAAGAAATTTGTAGAAGGTTTACAGCAAGCCTCTTCATCCCAAACAAAAGATGATCCGAATTCAGAGGTCAGTTTTACAACGCATGGAGGAAAAGAAGTTGACACAGTTAAACTGCGCAATCTCAATGATAATCCTGTATTTGAAGCAAAAAATGTAAGAGGTGAAAACGAAGAAAGCTTGACACACGGTGTAGGAGAAAGTCTAATCAAGTTCAGAGAGCAAGCACAGCTCTATCGTTCTAAGGCTACAATATATCAACAAGCGATTCCTACGCAACCGTCTCAAAATAAATCACAGGATCTGTATAACAGCTTAGCGAATCAAAAAACTATTGATTTAAAAGATACGCCGACAGGTGAATATATTTTAAAAATGATAGAATCATCGGATGGACAGAATTTTCCCGCAGAATTGAAGGATTTTTTGAAAGATTTACAGCAAGCTCCTTCATCCCAGACCAAAGACAGTCCAACTTCAGAGTTTAGATTGAGAGAAGAACAGGCGAGTCAGTCTACACAGTCAGTGACCAGATTTCATAATGAAAATAAGAAAAGTTTTGCGATGCTAACAAGTGATGCGAGAGTAAAAAGCCAACATAAAAATATATCGAATCAAGCAAGCCAGCAACCAAGAACAAACAAAAAAGAGGTTAGTTTAAGTATGTAGTAACCAATGTGACAGACTCTTGATGATAATAGCTAATAACAGGAAATGGAGGTTGCGCCAAATTTGGCGCAACCTCCATTATTTTTACATGACACTGATTACAGCAGTTAGAACGACTGAACCGATTGTCAAAATCAACATTGTCCAAATCACTAATTTTGTGACTTTCGCAAAAGTGCTTGTTTGTTTTTTTTCTCGCATCGTGATTACCTCGATTTATTATTGTTAACTTGATTTTACATGCTTTTCACTGATTCTACAAGAGGGCATCTCTATAAAAACTTACCTTTTTTCAAATAATAAGTAGTCAGAAGTGAAATGATCACGGTCAATAGTATCAACCAAAGAAAAGCATCATCCCTTTCGGCAATTGGTAGTTTAATATTCATACCATAAATACTTCCAATGATTGTTGGAATCGTTAGGATAATCGTTAAAGAAGTTAAAATTTTCATAATATTATTCAAGTTGTTTGAAATGATGGCAGAAAAAGTTTGGTTCATCTGTTCGACAAGCTTCAAGCGGATACGAGCGGTGGTCTTTGCTTGTTCTGTTTCGATGATCACGTCTCTGAGGTGATTCATCATCGCGTGATTATTTTTTACCGATTGGTTCTCGGCTAATTGTTGCAACGCTTCAAGATTCGAGGCAGTCGCTTCTTTGAAATAAACCAAGCTTTTTTGGATATCCATGATTTGATACAATTGTTTATTCTCAGTTGAAACTTTTAGTTGTGTCTCCAACAAATCACATTGTGCAAGTAAGGTAGAGAGATAAGTGTTATAGGACTGAGTGATCTGCCAAAGTAACTGCATAAAAATATTTAGAGTTGTCGAAAGATCGTTTCTTTGAAACGTTTGATGAAAGACTTTTTTCAAAAAAAGTGGTTCGTGATTCGTAATTGTGATAAGCTTCTTTTTGGGCGTGAGAATAATCGAAAACGGATAAGTATCTACTTGGAAATATCCGCTAGGACTAGTTTTTGGAAAAGGGTATTGCAATAATACCAATGCTGGTTTTGTAAGCTTTTCTTGATTAAATTCTTCTACCCGGGAGTTTTCTGCATCGTCTAAGACAGACGTGAGGTAATCTTTAGGTATTTGGAACTGTTTGATCAATTGATTGATTTCTTCTTCTGTTGGTCGCTCGACACAATACCAAATGGTTTCAGCCGTTTCTTCCATTGAATCAACCAATTTCTGGTCTTCAAGTGTGAAATACTTTATCATTGGGAACCTCCTCAATACTTCTTTCTTCTATTATAACCAATTCTTGAAAAGAACACATTGAAAGAGACTACCCACTGATTATCAATCTTGATTTGTCAAAAAACGGCTGCAACAAAATAATAAAACAGTATAAATTTAAACTAAATGAAATCGTTGTGTAAACTAAATCACGTATACTGAACGCAACGATAAAAAAGGAGATTTGTCGAATGGGCAGTTTTTCACCACTTGTATTGTTTTGGTACATCTTTCCGGCAATCGTGATTTTTGGTTGTCAATTTCTAGTAAAAATATTTGCATTGACTCGTCGTTTCAAAGTCAAAGCACCTGATTTAGCCGTTCCTTTTTTGTGGGGAGGCATCCACGCATTGTCTCGTAATACCGCTACGTCTTCATTTTTGCCCTTTTTATTGATCACCATCCTTTTAATGGCAATCTGTATCGCGATATTCCAAGCTTATTACTATGACGAACTTGTGTATTCACGTTATTTCAAAATGACTTGGCGTCTTACTTTTTTGGTGACCTTAGTCATGTATCTCGTTTTGATCGTCCTAAACATCCTTTCGTTTCTCTAATATGGCGCAATCAGGCTGTTAAAAGACTTTAAAAAATCTTTTAGCAGCCTGATTGTTAAAATTTTTTTTACTAATCAAAAAGTTATTCTCAGATTTCCCATAAAAGGTGGTAGAAAGTGGGGGATTGTGGTAGACTGATTTTAGTTAGTGGAGGATTGGGGGTAGTTTCGATGTTAATGGGCGAATTTCGGCATAATATTGATGCAAAAGGTCGCTTGATCGTGCCTTCAAAACTGCGCGAAGAATTAGGCGAACAATTCGTGTTGACTCGTGGATTAGATGGCTGTCTTTTTGGCTATCCGATGAGCGAATGGAACGAATTAGAGTCGAAACTCAATGATATGCCCCTAGCAAAGAAAGACGCTAGAACCTTTGTCCGTTTTTTCTACTCAGCAGCTACAGAATGTGAGTTGGACAAACAAGGACGTATCAACATCCCTAATACATTAAGAAACTACGCAACAATAACGAAAGAGTGTGTCATTGTTGGTGTGTCAAACCGAATCGAAATTTGGGATGAAGCCAAATGGCAAGAATTTTCAGAAGCTGCGGAAGAAAACTTTGATGAAATCGCTGAAAATATGATCGATTTCGGATTATAAGAAATAGGAAGAGGCTGACCAATGACTGAAACATTTCAACACTATACAGTCATGTTAAAAGAAACGGTAGATGGACTTGCAATCAAACCGAACGGAATTTATGTGGACTGTACACTCGGCGGAGCCGGGCATAGCGAATACTTATTAAGCCAACTGAATACAGAGGGTCATCTTTATGCGTTTGATCAAGATCAAATAGCAATCGATCACGCAAAAATCCGCTTGGCTGAGTATGTCGAAAAAGGTATGGTCACTTTTATCAAAGCAAATTTCCGTGAGCTTGAAGAGCGCTTGACTGAATACGTACCTAAGGTCGATGGGATACTTTACGACTTAGGCGTGTCTTCGCCACAATTAGACGAAGCAGAACGTGGATTCAGTTATCATCAAGATGCGCCTTTGGATATGCGAATGGATCAATCGGCACCTTTGTCAGCGTATCATGTGATCAACGAATATCCTTACAACGAATTAGTAAAGATTTTCTTTCGTTATGGAGAAGAAAAGTTTTCAAAACAAATTGCCAGAGAAATTGAACGGGTGAGAAAAGATCATCCGATTGAAACAACCGGGGAATTAGTAGAAATCATCAAACAGGTGATTCCTGCCCCAGCAAGACGAAAAGGCGGTCATCCCGCAAAACGCATTTTTCAAGCTGTGCGAATTGCAGTCAATGATGAGCTAGGTGCGGAGGAAGCCTCCTTAGAACAAGCAATCCGCTTATTGAAGGTCGGTGGCCGGATCAGTGTGATCACTTTCCACTCATTAGAAGATCGGATCGTCAAAAACATGTTCAAAGAATATAGTACGGTCAAAGATTTACCACCCGGGTTGCCGGTCGTACCTGATGAGTTCCAACCTGAATTAAAAGTGATAACGAGAAAACCGATGTTGCCATCTGAAGAAGAATTGGCAGAAAACAATCGTTCTCGTAGTGCAAAATTGCGTATCGCTGAAAAAATACGAGAGAAAGAGGAGTAGAAGAATGGCAGAACTAAAGAAAGTCCAACAATATCCATATGATTTACAAGAAATTGAACTACCAGAGCAACCTCTGCCAGATTCACCCTCAGAGAAAGAAATCGTTCTTCCTCAATCTCCAGCAAAACGCTTGAAGCAAATCTCTATTTTTGAAAAGCTTGCAGTAGTGTGTATTGCTTTTTCTGTCATCGCACTTTGCGTATTAACAGTGATGTTACGAACCAATATCAGTGGTATGGAAAAGCAAATCGGTGCGCTACAGGTTGAATATAATGAAAAAAATCAAGAAAAAATCAGTTTGGAACAAGAGAAAAGTGAACTTTCTCGTACCGAGCGTGTTAAAAAAATCGCAGAAGAAAAAGGGTTGTCAATCAATGACGACAATTTAAGGAAAGTGAAGTAAATGAGTCTTAAAAATAAATTCCGGCGGTTTATGGAAAAGAAAAATCTAAATCCGATGAACAATCGCAAAAAAGTAGGTATCATTTTATTTGCTACGAGTATTGGATTGTTCTTTTTATTTGCCGTTCGTTTTGCATACATCGTGATCGGTGGACATGTGGCTGGCACATCACTAGAAGAAAAAACGAACCAGCTTTATCAAGGTAGTGAAGAGGTCAAGGCAAAACGAGGCACGATTTTTGATCGTAATGGGGTGGCACTAGCAGAAGATGCCACGTCTTACTCGATCAAAGCGATTCTTTCCGAAACATACACGACTGGAAACAAAAAATTATATGCACAAGAAAAAGATTTCGATACACTTGCGGATATTATCAGTAAAAACCTTTCAATGGAAAAAAGTAAAGCCTTGAAGGTGCTACGCGATGGAGCCGAGCAAAATCTCTACCAAGTAGAGTTTGGGAATTATGGACGTAATATCACCCAAGAAACGAAACAAAATATCGAAGCAGAGATGAAAGCAGCTGATGTGACTGGGCTTTATTTCGATAACCATCCTGCACGTATGTATCCTAGTGGGGTATTTTCTTCCCATTTTATTGGCTATGCGGTACCGGATGAAGAAGAAAATGGTTTAGTTGGCCGACTTGGGATCGAATCTGCTTATAATGATATTTTGAGTGGACAAAACGGAAAGATCTACTATCAAAAAGATAATTTCCAAAACCCATTACCAGGTACTGTAGCAGAAGAAGAAAAGGCAACAGACGGTAAAGATGTGTATACGACCCTTGATAGTCGTCTGCAAAGTTACTTAGAAACATTGATGGATCAAGTCAATGAAGAATACCAACCTGAAGAATTGACTGCGATATTGATGGAAGCTAAAACAGGCGAGATCACTGCGATGAGCCAACGCCCGACATTCAATCCTGAGACGATGGAAGGGTTGACTGGTGAAGATGCTGTGTGGCGTAACATCCTTGTACAAGATTCTTATGAACCAGGCTCAACGATCAAAGTCTTCACGACAGCAGCAGCGATCGAAGAAGGTAAATTTGATGAAAATGAATCTTTCCTATCCGGACAGATCAAAGTGGCTGATGCCACGATCAATGACCATGACTTTGGTAAAAAAGGAATACTGACCATGCGTCAAGCTCTTTCATGGTCTAGTAACGTGGGAATGGTAATGCTGGAACAACGTTTAGGTGGTAAGTGGTATAACTATTTGCAAAAACTAGGATTTGGGCAAAGTACTCACTCTGGGTTGGATGATGAAGTTGCGGGTGCTTTACCCACTGCTAATATCGTTGACCAAGCGATGAGTGCGTATGGCCAAGCGATTGGTGTCACGAATTTCCAAATGATGAAAGCTTTCAGCGCGATCGCCAACAACGGGACGATGATCCAACCACGTTATATCAGTAAGATCGTTGATCCAAATACTGGAGAAGAAGTTTCTACTGAAACGGAAGTGTTAGGACAGCCATTTTCGAAAGAAACGACAGAAAAAGTTCGTGAGTATATGCGTGATGTCATAGAAAATGAAAATTACGGGAGTGCTTACGGAGTATATAATGTTCCGGGATACAATATTGCAGCTAAAACAGGAACAGCCCAGATTGCTTCTGATACAGGAGGTTATCTAACAGGTGATACCGCGTATTTGTATTCGATCGTCGAAATGGTACCAGCTGAGGATCCCGAATATGTCCTTTATCTGACAATGAAACATCCTAAGACATATGACCGCACAGCTTTAGCAAAAATTGCGAACCCATTACTGAAACGAGCAATGGATTTCAAAGAAGCTGAAACAGCTACGCCAGAAGAGAAAAAGACGGAAAATATCACTGTCTCTGACTATCGTAATTTGAATCCTGATATTGCCGCTGCTGATGCACAAAAGAGCGGTTTGCAACCAGTAGTCATCGGCGATGGAAATAAGGTAGAAGCGCAATCCACAGCAAATGGGGATGAGCTGATATCGGGAGAAAAATTGATTTTATATAGTGGTGGTACTGCATTGATGCCTGATGTGACAGGCTGGTCAAAGGCAGATATCATGAAATTAGGAAAAATACTTGGTGTCGAAGTGACGTTCCACGGTGATGGTTACTGTACAGAACAAAGCCTCGCACCTTATGAAAAAATATCTGATGAAACATTAAGTTTCCATCTAAAAGAATAATAGGAGAGAAGAGAGCATGGATTTGACACAAACATTAATTCCCATTGCGAGTAGTTGTGCAATGACGATTGCAACAATGCCGTTATTTATTGGTTATTTTCAAATGAAAAAACAAGGCCAAGCCATTCGTGAGGAAGGACCTAAATGGCATAATGTAAAAGCCGGAACTCCAACGATGGGGGGATTGGTGTTTTTAGTCAGTGCGCTCTTGACAGGTATCTGGGTAGGCGCTTGGCAACAACAGCTGACGCCTACTCTTTTCATCCTACTTTTTGTACTTGCCCTATACGGAGCAATTGGTTTTTTAGATGATTTCATCAAAATCTTCAAGAAAAGAAATATGGGATTGAACTCGAAGCAAAAATTGATTGGCCAAATTGTTGGGGGGATCATCTTTTATCTCGTTTATCGTGGTGAAGGATACCCTGGAACACTGAATTTTTTTGGAATTGATCTTCCATTAAGTTGGTTGTACGGATTATTCGCGATTTTCTGGTTAGTTGGTTTTTCCAATGCTGTTAACTTAACAGATGGTATTGATGGTTTAGTAGCTGGATTAGGAAGTATTTCTTTTTTGACCTACGCAGTTATCGCTTGGCACCAACAGCAGTATGATGTCTTAATTATCTGCTTGAGTGTTTTAGGTGGTTTACTAGGGTTTTTCGTCTATAATCGCAAACCTGCCAAAATATTCATGGGGGATGTCGGTTCCTTAGCATTAGGAGGATTATTAGCAGCAATCTCGATCATGCTCAATCAGGAATGGACATTACTATTGATCGGTCTGATGTATGTCATCGAAACAGCTAGCGTGATGTTACAAGTATCTTCTTTCAAATTGACTGGTAAAAGAATCTTTAAAATGTCACCAATCCATCATCATTTCGAGATGAGTGGTTGGTCTGAATGGAAGATAGATACTGTCTTTTGGATAACAAGTGTAATTACTTCGTTGATCACATTGTGGATCGTATGGTAGGAGATGACGAGAATGAAAAAAATAACAACTTATGAAAATAAAAAAGTCCTTGTATTAGGATTAGCAAAAAGTGGATTCAGTGCGGCCAAGTTATTACATGAACTGGGCGCACTTGTCACCGTTAATGATGGAAAACCGTTTGATGAAAATCCTGAAGCGCAAGAATTACTTTCTTTAGGGATCAAAGTAGTGACTGGTAGTCACCCAATTGAATTATTAGATGAAAAATTTTCAATGCTGGTCAAAAATCCAGGGATTCCTTACACACATCCATTCGTTGCAAAAGCTCAAGAAATGGGTATTCCGGTAATTACGGAAGTTGAACTGGCTTACGAAGTAGCGGAATGCCCAATTATCGGCATAACAGGCACCAACGGAAAAACGACGACAACAACAATGACTGGGTTATTGTTGAATGCGGGGAAATCAGCAGGTATCACTCGTTTAGCTGGTAATATTGGCTATCCTGCAAGTAGTGTGGCACAAGAAGCAAATCCGGAAGACAAGATTGTTATGGAACTTTCAAGTTTTCAATTGATGGGGATTACTGATCTTCGTCCCCACATTGCAGTGATCACCAATATCTACGAAGCACATATCGACTATCATGGCTCTCGTCCAGCCTACGTTAAAGCTAAATGGCATTTGCAAAAAAACATGACGTCAGAGGATTATCTTGTACTGAATTGGAATCAGAAAGAATTACAGGAACTAAGTAAAAAAACAAAAGCGAAAGTGTTACCTTTTGCGACAGATCAAGTCTTAGAGACAGGTGCTTATTCTTTTGAGGGAGTTATTTATTACGACAAAGAAAAAGTCATGGAAATCTCAGAAATAGGTGTTCCAGGAGCACACAATGTCGAAAATGCGTTAGCAGCTATTACTGTTGCAAAACAATATAATGTCTCAAATGAAGAAATAAAAGAAACATTGAGTCATTTTCATGGCGTACCACATCGTACACAATATGTCGGTGAGGTCCAAGGACGTAAATTTTACAATGATTCGAAAGCCACAAATATCTTAGCGACCAAGATGGCATTAAGCGGATTTCAACCAGAAAAATTGATTCTGATCGCCGGTGGACTTGATCGGGGCAATAGCTTTGATGAACTCATTCCATCACTTGAAGGTGTGAAGGGATTGATCACTTTTGGTGAAACCAAAGAGAAATTGAAGGATGCTGGTGAAAAAGCGGGCATACCAACGATCTGCACCGCAGAGTCTGTGGAAGCTGCGGTTCCTGTAGCTTTAGAAAATAGCGAGCCAGGAGATGTGGTTTTATTATCACCAGCCAATGCAAGTTGGGACCAATATCCTAATTTTGAGATCCGTGGCGATCGCTTTATGGAAGCCGTTAGAAAATTAAAAATAGAAAAGTAGAAACGAGCGATAATAACTATGAAAATTTTGGTAACAGGTGGAGGAACCGGTGGACATATCTATCCCGCGCTAGCCTTCGTCAATTATGTGAAAACACAAGAGCCGAACGCCGAGTTTATGTATGTAGGTGCAAAACGTGGTTTGGAAAACAAAATTGTTCCAACCACTGGGATTCCTTTTCATACCTTAGAGATCCAAGGATTTCAGCGAAAGTTTTCACTAGCTAATGTCAAAACGATCCAATTATTCTTAAAAAGTATCCATCAAGCGAAAAAAATACTAAAAGAATTTCAGCCAGACATCGTGATCGGAACCGGTGGTTATGTTTCTGGAGCAGTTGTGTATGCCTCAGCTAAGTTAGGGATTCCGACAATCATCCATGAACAAAATAGTGTGCCGGGGATGACAAATAAATTTTTGAGTCGTTATGTGGATCGAATCGCGCTTTCTTTTAAAGATGCAGCGACCTTTTTTCCGGAGGACAAATCAGTTTTGATTGGTAACCCGCGAGCACAAGAAGTTGCAGATACGATGAAAACAGATATTCTAAAAAAATTTGATCTTGATCCTGAGAAGAAAACAGTCTTGATTTTTGGAGGAAGCCAAGGGGCATTAAAAATCAATCAAGCTGTTACTTCTTATTTGGATACATTTGAAGCGACGGATTATCAGATCCTTTATGCATCAGGAGAACGTTATTATCAAAGCATTAAGGAAAAGTTAGGAGAAACAAAAGCAAATATCAGTATTCAACCTTACATCAATGAAATGGCAGCGGTGATGGCGGCAAGTGATCTATTGGTCGGACGAGCAGGGGCAACCTCCATTGCTGAGCTGACCGCACTTGGGTTACCTGCGATCCTTATCCCAAGTCCTTATGTGACAAACGATCATCAGACAAAAAACGCGATGAGTCTCGTTCGAGTTGGGGCGGCTAAGATGATTGCGGATGGAGAGTTGGATGGTGATTCGTTGGGTGCCGCGATAAATGAGATCATGACAGATGAAACACTGCAAAAAAGCATGTCAACTGCCTCTAAAACATTAGGTATCCCGGATGCGTCTGAGCGCTTGTACCAACTAGCAAAATCGTTAATCATAGAATAAGGTGGTGGTCATAGATGAGTAAGAAAAAAGAAACAAAAAAAATGCCTGAGAAGTCAAACGATGAAAACTCGCTGACACCTTGGCAAATGGCCAACCGAAAATACTTAGAAGAACATAAAGAAAAAACAGATCATCAGACAGGAACAAGTGAAAAAAGCGAGCATGAAGAAGAACAAAAAGATCCTATTTCTTCTGAAAAAGAAGAATTGCTTGTTGAAGAAGATGATTTATTAGACTATGAAGAAATCGAACATAAGAAAGACGGAGGACCGTATAATGGTTCGTTTATCGATCGCTTGCCTAATTTAAAAAATTATCGAAACAAAGTTTTATACAAAAGGCTGAGTTTAATCATTTCCATTCTTTTGATTCCTTTGTTATTTTTGATTTATTACGTTTCCCCGTTGAGCAAATTAGAGGGTGTTTCTATTTCCGGAAATGAAGTTGTTTCGAAAGAAGAAATATTGAAGGATACGCAATTAGCATTGAATCAACATATTTGGGGACAGTATTGGCAACGCCAAAGTTACATCGATCATTTGAAAAAAGAGCAACCTCGAATAAAATCTGCTACGATCGGTTTTAGTAGTGTCAATACATTTGATCTGTCTGTCACTGAATATAAAGAGATTGCTTTGATTTTAACGGACGGAAAATATAGCCCTGTGATCGAAGATGGAACAGTGTTGGATGAGACCGTTGAAAGTCCAACAAAAAATCTTCCGATCCTAGAAGGATTTACTGACCCAACAAAAATCAAAGATTTAGCAATAGAATATAATAAACTATCTCCAGAGTTACAAAAAGCCATTTCGGAAATCAAATATACGCCACGTAATACGAATCAAAATTTGATCCAGCTGAATATGAACGATGGCAATCAAGTGATCGTCAATATTACTAACTTAGCATCACAAATGAATTTTTATGCGCAAGTAGCTAGTGAAATGAAAGAAAATGGTGTGATCGATATGGAAGTAGGGATTTTTTCTTACCCTTACTCAAATAATAGCGAAGAAGCAGAAGAAGGATCAGAAGAAAGTACAGATGAAAGTGCGCAAAGTGCGGATCAAACTTCTACTCCAGAAACAGGCGTTGATGATCCTCAAATAAGTGAGAATCAAGACGAAATGAATCCAACGAATGAAAATACGACCCCATCTTCGTCAAGTTTAGATGAAAATTAAGAAAACCACTGTAAAATGTGATAATCTACTTTCTAAAAACTGGTAATTTATGGTAAAATTGGAAACAGTGAATATATCTATAAAGTATATTTTTAAAACGGACGTTATTGGTTCGCATGTATATGGAATAGTTAAGTAGGAGGGAATCCCATTCATGGCAAAAACAGGAATGTACGTAGGCCTTGATATTGGAACGACATCTGTCAAAGTTGTCGTGGCTGAATATATCGACAGCCAAATGAATATTATTGGAGTAGGGAACGCAAAATCAGAAGGGATTAACCGAGGCATCATCGTTGATATCGATAAAACAGTACAAGCGATACAGCGAGCAGTGCGTCAGGCAGAAGAAAAAGCCGGCATTCAAATCAAAAGTGTAAGCGTGGGTCTACCAGCAAACATGCTTGAAGTAGAAAACTGCCAAGGGATGATTGCAGTAAACGGAGATTCAAAAGAAATCACCGATGAAGATGTCCGCAATGTGGCTTCAGCTGCACTGGTTCGTTCAATACCTCCTGAACGTCAAATCGTGTCAATTTTACCACAGGACTTTACGGTAGATGGATTCGAAGGCATCAAAGATCCTCGTGGGATGATCGGTGTCAGATTAGAAATGTATGGTCTATTATTTACAGGACCAAAAACAATCATTCATAACATTCGTAAGTGTGTTGAGAATGCGGGATTGATCGTCAATGAATTAGTGATCACACCTTTAGCGTTGACTGAATCAATTCTTTCAGATGGAGAAAAAGATTTTGGTACAATCGTTATCGATATGGGTGGTGGACAAACAACAACAGCTGTCATGCATGACAAACAGTTGAAATTCACGAGCCTAGATCAAGAAGGTGGCGAATTTGTCACAAAAGATATCTCCATTGTTTTAAATACTTCCTTCAACAATGCAGAAGCATTAAAAATAAATTACGGGGATGCTTATCCAGAACGTACCTCAGAGCAAGAAGAATTTCCGGTAGATGTGATTGGCCAAACAGAACCTGTTCGAGTCGATGAACATTACCTATCAGAAGTGATCTCTGCTCGAATGGAACAAATCTTCAATAAAGCAAAAGAAGCATTAGATCAAATCGAAGCATTAGAGCTGCCTGGTGGTATCGTGTTAACTGGTGGGGCAGCAAGCCTTCCAGGTGTCGTTGATTTGGCACAGGAAATATTTGGCGTAAACGTGAAACTTTATGTACCAAATCAAATGGGTCTAAGAAATCCGGTATTTACAAACGTGATCAGTATCGTTGATTACTCTGCGAATTTAAGTGAAGTATACCAATTAGCTAAAATCGCTGTTATGGGGGAATCAGCACCTGTTCATTATACAACCAATGAGCCGGAAGCTCACACATCATATGAACAATACGATGTGGCAGAAGAAACAATGTATAACGAAGAACCAGAAGAAAAAAATTCTGGCGAAAACGTAACAAGTAAAATCAAAGGATTTTTTACCAATATATTTGATTAATCATCGTGGGAGGAAAAAAACATGGAATTCTCAATTGATAATAACATCAATGACGGCGCAGTCATCAAAGTAATCGGCGTCGGTGGTGGAGGCGGAAACGCTGTAAACCGTATGATTGAAGAAAACGTTAAAGGTGTTGAGTTTATCACTGCCAACACAGACGTTCAAGCATTAAAAAATTCAAAAGCTGAAACAGTGATCCAATTAGGCCCTAAATACACACGTGGTTTAGGAGCAGGTTCACAACCAGAAGTTGGCCAAAAAGCAGCTGAAGAGAGTGAACAATCTTTACGTGAAGCATTAGAAGGCGCAGACATGATCTTCATCACTGCTGGTATGGGTGGTGGAACTGGTACTGGTGCTGCACCGATCGTTGCTGGAATTGCTAGAGAATTAGGCGCATTGACAGTAGGTGTTGTCACTCGTCCATTTACATTTGAAGGACCAAAACGTGGCCGTTTCGCTGCGGAAGGTATCGCACGTTTGAAAGAAAATGTTGATACATTATTGATCATCTCAAACAACCGTCTTCTTGAAGTCGTTGACAAAAAGACACCAATGCTTGAAGCATTCCGTGAGGCAGATA
Organism: Enterococcus sp. DIV0806c; assembly: GCF_051710905.1. Taxonomy (NCBI): domain Bacteria; kingdom Bacillati; phylum Bacillota; class Bacilli; order Lactobacillales; family Enterococcaceae; genus Enterococcus; species Enterococcus sp. DIV0806c. Next base: position 915,191 of record NZ_JBIOLO010000001.1, read on the forward strand.
ATGTCTTACGCCAAGGTGTGCAAGGTATCTCTGATCTAATCACTGCACCAGGTTACGTAAACTTGGATTTTGCTGATGTAAAAACAGTCATGGCAAACCAAGGTACTGCTTTGATGGGTATCGGAGTAGCAAGCGGTGAAGAACGCGTGATCGAAGCAACGAAGAAAGCAATCTCTTCTCCATTATTAGAAACATCGATCGATGGGGCAGAACAAGTCCTATTGAACATCACTGGTGGCTTGGATATGACGTTATTCGAAGCACAAGATGCTTCAGATATCGTAGCAAATGCAGCAACTGGCGATGTAAATATCATCTTAGGTACATCGATCAATGAAGAAATGGGCGATGAAATCCGTGTAACGGTCATTGCTACAGGTATTGATGAAACAAAAAAGGAACGAAAGTCTAGTCGTCCAGCTAGACAAACGTCAACTCAAACGCAATCTTCTGCTCAAAGCAATCGACTAGACATGGACCAAGCAAAACCAATTACTGCTGAAGATGAAAGCAGTTTTGGTGATTGGGACATCCGTCGCGAACAAAATGTTCGTCCAAAAGTGGATGAGTCTAATTACGAAACTATTGAGAAAAAAGAATTTGATACATTCAATCGTGAAGAAACAAAAACAAAAGGTGACGACGAATTGAATACACCGCCGTTTTTCCGTCGTAAAAAATAAAAGGAGGAAGAGCACATGATTGCTGACAACTTGCAGAATATCAAGCAAGACATTCAGGATTCGTGTGCTCTTGTTCATCGTGACCCGAAAGAAGTGACATTAGTAGCTGTTACAAAATCTGTAGAATCACTCCAAACTGAAGAATTAATCAATGCTGGAGTCACACATTGTGCAGAAAATCGTGTCGATAAATTGTTGCAAAAAAAACAAGATTTGCTTAAATATTCTGAAGTGAAGTGGCATTTAATTGGTAATTTACAACGCAGAAAGGTAAAATTGATTGTAAATGAAATTGATTACTTTCATGCGTTAGACAGTTTGAAATTAGCAGAAGAAATCCAAAAAAGATTAGAAAAACAATTAGCTTGTTTTGTGGAAGTCAATGTGTCTGGTGAAGTATCGAAACACGGTATCTCACCAGCGGAGCTTCTACCTTTCTTAGAATCTTTAGCAGCCTATCCAAATATACAGGTAGTGGGACTTATGACTATGGCACCGAAGGACGCTTCTGCTGAACAAATTCGTAAAGTGTTTGAAACGCTGAGAGAATTGCGTGATCTTGCCCAATCAAAACAATACACACATGCACCATGTACCGAACTGAGCATGGGGATGAGCCAAGATTTTCAACTTGCAATTGAAGAAGGAGCTACATTTATCCGTGTAGGAACAGCGCTATTCAAAGACGAGGAGGAAGAATAATGCCACTTTTAAACAGGGGAGCAATTGCTAATTTTTTCGGATTAGCTGATGAAGAAGAGTACGAATACGAAGATTATCCTGAACAACAACAGGTTGCTAAGCAACCAACTAAATCAAACACACAGTATCAACAACATTCTCCAGCTGTTTCACAGCCGATTGAAAAAAAACAACGCCCAACGACGACATCTCGTCCGGTTGGTCGTGAGAATGCGCCGACGAACGAAACAAAAAAAGTCATCGAATTACATCAAACTTCTACAAAAAATACGCAAAAAGACCAACGACAAACGAGACCATCTGTTCAACCTAACACACAGTTAGCAGGAAAAATCACAGTGATGGAACCTCGTGCCTACTCTGAAGCAATGACGATTGCTAAAAGGATCATTGCGGGAGAAGCAACATTAGTCAACTTTCGGTTAGTAGAAGAAAAGCAGGCTCGACGTATCGTGGATTTCCTAACAGGGACAGTCTATGCGTTAGACGGCGATATCAAACGAGTAGGTGATGAGATTTTCCTTTGCACACCAGCTGGTCTGGAAATCGATAGTTCAACGGCTCAATCTTTCGCAGATGGAAGTATGTTTGATCTGTAAAGAGGAGGAGCAAACATTTATATTCTTTTTATGTTACTTAATTTAATTTCACGTGCTGCATACTTTTATAGCATGATCCTAGTAGTCTATGCGTTACTATCTTGGTTTCCAGGAGGGTATCAATCTAGCCTTGGACGTATATTAGCAAAGATTTGTGAACCATATATCAGCCTATTCGATCGTTTGCCTTTAAGATTTGGACCAATGGATTTTACTGTCTTAGCATCAATTGTCATTTTAAATCTTGCTGTCCAAGGATTGCAGCATATCGTTTTATGGATGATTACGTTCGCTATTTAGTGTAGAACAACCAGGGATATATAGGAGGGAATCAAGTGGATACGAATGTGTATCAGCATTTCCGAGTAGATGAACGTCCGTTTATTGACTCTGTCGGAGATTGGATCGAACAGGTCCAAAGTCAGTATGCACCTTATCTGACAGAATTTCTTGATCCAAGACAATGTTACATCTTAGAGACCTTGATTCGCCAAAATAGTGACTTGCGTTTTCAATTATACGGTGGCTATGAGCAAGCAGAACGAAAAAGATGCTTGATTTTCCCAGACTACTATGAACCAGTTGACGATGATTTTGAAATGTCGTTATATGAAATCCATTACCCAAGTAAATTTGCCAGTTTGAGTCATGGAAAGATTTTAGGTACACTAGTTGGCACAGGGATTAAACGTTCTTACTTCGGTGATATTATTTCAGATGATGACCGATGGCAAGTTTTCATTGCAGACGAAATCGATCATTTTGTCGTTAATCAAGTGACTAAAATCGGGAAAGTGGCTGTTCGCTTAGAGGAGATCAATTACACAGATATGATCTTGCCAAAAGACAGCTGGACTCAAGAAAGAGGTACGGTCAGTTCACTTAGACTGGATAGTGTGATTTCGGAAATTTATAATATTTCAAGACAGCGTTCAAAGCAGCTGATCGAATCGGGGAAAGTAAAAGTTAATTGGACAGAAAATACAAAACCGGATTTTTTGCTTGAGTTATTAGATATTGTTTCGATCAGAGGATATGGTAGAATACAAATCCAAGACCTTGAGGGGAAAACAAAGAAAGACAAGTGCAGGGTGTTGTTTGGTGTATTACGTAAATAAAACAAGAAGGTGGTTTACTCATGGCTTTAACTCCATTAGATATTCAAAATAAAACATTCCCAACAAAAATGCGGGGATATAATCAAGACGAAGTAGATGATTTCTTAGATTTAGTTGTTCGTGATTACGAAGAAGTAACACAAAGAAATCGTGAGTTAGAAAAAGCAGTGAAGCATTCAGAAGAAAAACTTGAATACTTCAATGAACTGAAAGATGCGTTGAATCAATCGATTATCGTGGCACAAGATACAGCCGACAAAGTAAAAACAAGCGCAAGTAAAGAATCAGAAGTGATCGTGACTTCTGCACAAAATAAAGCAGACGAAATGGTAGCAAACGCTGAAAAACGCGCACACCAATTAACAACGGATGCAGAAGAAAAAGCCCGCCGTATCTTGACAGATGCGACTGAAAAAGCAAGACAATTGGCTACAGAAACAGAAGATTTGAAAAAGAAAACACGTGTATTCCATCAACGAATCAGCTTGATGTTGGAATCACAACTTGAACAAGTGAAAAGTCCAGAATGGGATGAAATCTTACAACCATTCTCGAGTTATGTAACAGACAGCCATGAAGTAATCAAAGAAGTTTTGGCAAAACAGCTTGACAATGAAATTGAAAGTGATGTACACTCTGAAACAGGAGTATACGAGTCTCCAGTGACTGCTTTTGATACGCAAGCAATCGATCTTTCGATCATTCCTGGAGAATACGAAGAAGAGTAGAACAGAAAAGCATTTTGACATTCTTAAAGCGAGCCAATGACAGTGTAAGATTGGTAAGACCCTGCAAAGTGAAAGATCCTCTACTTGCTTTATTTCTGAACGACAGTAAGAAATAGCGGCTGACCTCGTTATCGGTCTTCGAGAGTTACGATCGTAACTAAATTTGGGTGGTACCACGGCATGTTCGTCCCTAGGATGAACATGCTTTTTTGCGTTCTGTAAACTATAGTTAAGGAGTGTTTGTATGAAAATGAAAGAAACCTTGCAACTAGGAAAAACAAGTTTTCCTATGCGTGGGAATTTGCCGAACCGTGAAGGTGAGTGGCAAAAAGAATGGGAAGAAAATCAAATCTATCAACAAAGACAAGCGTTGAATGAAGGCAAACCAAGCTTTATTCTTCATGATGGGCCTCCGTATGCAAACGGAAATATCCATTTAGGGCATTCTTTAAACAAAATTAGTAAAGATATCATCATCCGTTCAAAATCAATGTCTGGTTTTCGTGCGCCGTACGTTCCCGGTTGGGATACGCATGGTTTACCAATCGAGCAAGTATTGACGAACAAAGGAATCAAAAGAAAAGAAATGACGATGGCTGAATACTTGGAAAAATGTCGTGAATACGCCCTTTCACAAGTAGACAAACAACGGGAAGACTTTAAACGTTTAGGTGTTGCTGGTGATTGGGAAAATCCTTATGTCACTTTAGATCCTTCCTATGAAGCTGCACAGATCCGTGTGTTTGGTAAAATGGCTGAAAAAGGGTATATCTACAAAGGATTAAAACCAATTTACTGGTCACCATCTAGTGAATCCTCATTAGCTGAAGCTGAAATTGAATATAAAGATGTCAAATCTCCTTCTATCTATGTCGCTTTCACTGTGAAGGATGGCAAAGGTCTTTTGGAAGAAGATACTGCTTTCGTTATTTGGACAACGACACCATGGACATTGCCAGCTAACCAAGGGATTGCTGTAAACCCAACATTTACGTATGTCTTAGTAGAAGCTGATGGTCGCAAATTTGTTGTTGCCAAAGATTTGATGGAAACGGTGCAACAGGCAATTGGCTGGGAAACAGTCGTAGTCTTAAAAGAATTTGCAGGACAAGAGATGGAATACATGACAGCGTCACATCCATTCTATGATCGTGAATCTTTAGTGATCTTAGGAGATCACGTGACCTTGGATGCAGGTACTGGATTAGTCCACACCGCACCTGGACATGGGGAAGATGACTATATTGCAGGAAATCGTTACAAATTACCTGTTGTTTCTCCCGTTGATTCTAAAGGTGTATTTACGGATGAAGCACCTGGATTTGAAGGAATCTTTTATGACAAAGCAAATCCAATGATCACGGATCTATTACAAGAAAAAGGTGCCTTGTTGAAATTGGATTTCTTCACCCATAGTTACCCACATGACTGGCGTACTAAAAAACCTGTCATTTATCGTGCAACACCACAATGGTTTGCTTCAATCAATGATTTCCGCCAAAATATTCTTGATGAAGTGGAAAAAGTTGATTGGATCATTCCATGGGGAAAAACACGTCTTTACAATATGGTACGTGATCGCGGCGATTGGGTCATCTCACGCCAACGTGCTTGGGGCGTCCCACTACCAATTTTTTATGCTGAAAATGGCGAAGCGATCATTACACCTGAGACTATTGAACATGTCGCTGAATTATTTGCGGCCCATGGCTCAATCATTTGGTTTGAAAAAGAAGCGAAGGATTTACTGCCTGAAGGCTTTACGCATCCAGGATCGCCAAATGGCGAATTCACTAAAGAAACAGATATCATGGACGTCTGGTTTGATTCAGGTTCTTCTCATGAAGCTGTTTTACGTCAACGCCCTGAGTTATCTTTCCCAGCAGATATGTATCTTGAGGGTTCAGATCAATATCGTGGTTGGTTCAATTCAAGTATCACTACAAGTGTAGCGATCAATGGTGTTGCGCCATACAAATCAGTTTTATCCCAAGGCTTCACGTTAGATGGCGAAGGTCGAAAAATGAGTAAATCATTAGGCAATACGATCGTTCCAGATAAAGTGATCAAACAATTTGGTGCGGATATTCTACGTCTATGGGTATCTAGTGTGGACTACGAAGCAGATGTTCGTGTGTCTATGGATATTTTAGGACAAGTTGCTGAAGTTTATCGGAAAATCCGAAATACGATGCGTTTCCTATTAGCAAATACGGATGATTTTGACCCTAAGAAAGATGCAGTAGCGTATGAAGATCGTCGTTCAGTTGATAAATATATGACAGTTCGTTTAAATCAAGTCATCAAAGAAATTCGTGAAGAAGGATATGATAAGTATAACTTTATGCAAATCTATCGCACAGTGATGAATTTCTTAACAGTTGATCTTTCTTCTTTCTATCTTGATTTTGCAAAAGATGTTGTTTATATTGAAGCAGAAAATGATCATCAACGTCGTTGTATGCAAACTGTTTTTTACGAAACAGCTGTTTCATTAACAAAATTATTGACACCAATCATTCCTCATACAACAGAGGAAATCTGGTCATTCTTAAAAGAAGAAGAAGCTTATGTTCAATTAAGTGAGCTACCAGGATATGTTGAATATGCGAACCAAGATGAGTTGTTAGATACATGGGCGGCCTTCATGGATTTCCGTGATAAAGTCTTAAAAGCACTAGAAGAAGCAAGAAATAGTAAATTGATCGGAAAATCATTAGAAGCAAAATTAACGATCTATCCGAATCAACAAGTGAATCAATTATTGACAGCAGTTGCTGCGGACATTCCTCAGTTATTGATCGTCTCACCAGACTACTTTACGATTATGCCAGAAAACACTGAAGCGCCTGAAAATGCTTTAGTCTTTGATGATGTAGCGATTTTAGTCGAAAAAGCAGAAGGTGAAACGTGTGATCGTTGCCGTCAAATCCGTAAAGATGTTGGAACTGATGAAAAATTACCACACTTATGCGGACGTTGCGCACAACTTGTTGAAGAATTTTATCCAGAAGCAGTCGCAGAAGGTTTTGAATAAAAGTTAGTAAAAAACAACCAAACACATTTTGTGTTTGGTTGTTTTTATTATTGTCTTTAGACCAAGTTGAGCTCGCAAAGCGAGTGAAACAGAAAACCACCTGCTATGCGGGTGGGGAATAAAAGGTTCTACCAAAAAGCCCTTCCTATCGTTAAAATATGATTGTTCAGGTCATATTGATAACGAAAGGAAGGGAAAAGAAATGGCTAATAAAGCAAATAGTTTAGCCCATACAAAGTGGCTGTGCAAATACCACATTGTATTCACACCAAAGTATAGAAGAAAAATCATCTATAATCAATATCGAGCAAGTATTCAAGAAATTATCAAACGACTATGTAAGTATAAGGGAGTAGAAATCTTGGAAGGACATATGATGCCAGATCACGTCCATCTATTATTGAGTATCCCACCAAAAATAAGCGTGTCAAGTTTTATGGGTTATCTTAAAGGAAAGAGTGCATTGATGATTTTTGATAAACATGCAAATTTAAAATATAAATTTGGCAATCGACATTTTTGGGCAGAAGGATATTATGTAAGCACAGTGGGATTGAATGAAGCGACCATAAGGAAATACATTCAAGAACAAGAGAAACATGATATAGCGCTAGATAAATTGAGCGTTCGAGAATACGAGGACCCTTTTAAGGGTTAGAGAGTAGAACAAAAACCTTTTTAAAGGTAGGCAAAAGTGACAAAGGCAATATGGCTTGAACATGAAATGAGAAAGCCAGCGTCTTTAGGCGCTGGCCGGTGTTAAGGGCTTATAGCCCTAGAGCAAACCACCCTTTTGAAGGGTGGTTATGATTACATCAAAGAGTATTTTTAAGCGAATAGCAAGTAATTGGTCACTAATCCAATTTACCGCGTTCACGGTACCAATGATCTGGTTGCCAGATCCATTCGAAACCGTCTTTTTCTAAAAGCTCGAATGCTGCTTCAGGACCCATAGAACCAGCTTTATAATTTGGGAAATCTGGTTGTACTTGATCCCAAACTTGGCGGATCACGTCAACGATATGCCAAGATTGTGCGACTTCTTCCCAATGAGAGAAGTTGGTGCTATCACCGTTCAATGCATCTAACATAAGCTTTTCATACGCTTCAGGACTATTTTCGACCATTTCAGCACTATTGCGATATTCCAGTTTGATTGGATCGGTGGCGAAGCCTTGACCAACTTTTTTTCCATTTAATGTAAATGAAAAACCTTCTGTTGGTTGAATATAGATAGTCAAAACATTTGGTGGTAACGTTGGATCATTACAAGGTTCGTCGATCGATGTTTTAAATACATTGACAGGTACTTGTTTAAAGACAATATTGATTCGTGTACCTTTTTCAGTAAGACGTTTCCCAGTACGTACATAAAACGGTACGCCAGACCAACGGAAATTATCGATCGTAAATTTTCCAGCAACAAATGTTTCAGTTGTCGATTGTGGATCAACGTTGTCTTCTTCACGGTAGCCTTTGAATGTCTGATCATCTAATTGACCTGCAGCATATTGCCCACGTACAAAATTTTCTAAGACTTCTTTTTTTTCATAAATACGAATAGCTTTTAACGCTTTGATTTTTTCTGATCTGATTTCTTTTTCGGAAAAGGCAACAGGCGGTTCCATCGCGAGTAATGCTAACACTTGAAGGATATGATTTTGGACCATGTCTTTTAACGCACCGCTGTGGTCATAGTAGCCGCCACGATCTTCGACACCTAAACTTTCACCAAAAGTGATCTGGATGTTGTCGATGTAACGATTGTTCCATTGAGACTCAAAAATATTATTGGCAAAGCGAATCGCAGAGATATTTTGAATCATTTCTTTACCTAAGTAATGGTCGATACGGAAAATATCGTCTTCTGGAAAGGCTTGTCGAATTTTTTCATTCAATTCAAATGCAGAATTGAAATCAGAACCAAAAGGTTTTTCGATAATCAATCGGTTGAAGCCAGTTTCAGTGATGATTTTCTGAGATTTCAAATGTGAAACGATCGTGCCGAAAAATTGAGGAGCCATAGCTAAATAGTACATTCGATTACCATTCAAGTGGTATTTTTCATCTAAACGATCAGATAATTCTTTTAATGTTTGGTAATGAGAAGAATCATTGACATCATGAGATTGATAATAAAAATGGCTAGCAAATCGTTCGGCTTCTTCGGCAGAAGGATTTAATGTTTCGATTGTTCCTTTAACCACTTCACGATAGTGTTCATCACTCCAAGGACGACGTGCTGTACCGATCACAGCAAAATGTTCACTCAAGTTACCTTTTTTGTATAAACGAAAAAGTGAAGGATACAATTTACGTTGTGCTAAATCTCCTGTACCGCCAAATATAGTAAATAATACGTTTTTTTCATTCATTATTTGGGTAATCTCCTTTACAGTTTATCGACAAAAATTGTGCTGGCGGCTTTAAAGCTGACAGGAATTTTTTTGGTTTTATTTTGGATGGTGATTGGTCCTTCATAGGCCGCTACATCAGTGATTTCATAAGTTTCATCAATATTGACATCGATTGTGACTAAATAGTCTAATAATTCCTTTTCATCAAGGACACGAGCGATCCGAATTTTTGTACCGACTGGATAGGATTCAAGTGTTTGACGACGCTCTTCATGGACAACCTGTTCTTTTTCAGGAATAATGCCTCCGTGAGGACAATGTTTAGGATGATTTAAATAACTTTCTAAATGATCCGCAAGCTGTTCAGAAGTCACATGCTCAAGTACTTCTGCATCGTCATGGACTTCATTCCAGTTGTAATCTAAATGTTCGACTAAAAAAACTTCCCATAATCGATGTTTACGTATCAGGCTACTTGCTTTTATCAGTCCACTATCAGTCAATTGTACACCTTGGTAAGGAGAGTGTTCGACTAGTTTTTCTTTGACGAGTTTAGAAATCATTTCGCTTACTGAAGCAGGTGACACTGCTAGGCTAGAAACGATTTGTTTATTGTTGACTTTAGTTGTGTCACCGCCTAATTCCAGAATGATTTTTAAATAATCTTCTCGGTTTGGTGTCATATGCGATCATCCTTTCATGGTAAGAAACCATCACTTGTAAGTGTAACAAAAAAAACACAAATTGACTATTTTATGAGAAAAAAATAGGACGGAAATGTCGGTTTTTTTTTCGTATTCAATCGTTCGTCCATCTTTCCAAGTAGTTGTTTGAGATGTGCAGTGATCAAATAGCCACTAGTTGAAAAGTACTTTGATCTTATCATAGCATAATTTGTTCGATCGTTGTGACCTAGAGGAAGTTGCATGGATGAAACTTGTAAAACGAGACAAAGGGTTTAGAAAACAGCAATTTTCTAAACCCTTCGTTTTATTTTTATAAAAAAGAAGTACGTTAATGAAGTAATTGGCAGTGTATCATCTACTAAGCTAGGATAATCATGATTTTTTTGATAACAAATAAGCGGAATCGTTTGCTTCATCGTACAGTAACATGTCGTTGTAAGAAAACGTTAGGTAAAAGCCGTACTGATCTCTAACTATCAATTTTTCGGAAGTAACTTCGACTAATAGTGTTCCTAAAGAACGGTCATCAAGCCAAAAAGAATAATCAGAATGAATGGTCAGTTCATGGTGTGTTTGGCTGGTATCTGTAAATGACCAAGTTCCACAGTATTTATCCAGATGATCGACCTGTGCTTCTTTCTTTTTATGATCGAGTACTTTTTTTCCAGCAAGTGTTGCGATACCGGCAAGTAGGATATAGAGGATTCTTTTTTTCATTTTTTCCACTCCTTTGTCTTCATTTATGATAAAAGCATATTTTGCTTATTGTCCCTTTTCTTATAGTTTACTAAAGAACGTGCATGATTTCTCTAAGACTTTCGACTGGTTTTTCAAGTGTTTTTAGTAAAAATATGGTAGGATACAGTAGTAGGGAGACAGGTGATCACTATTGGAGTACCAAGATGTTGAAATTGCTTACTTCATTGAAAGACCAAATCGCTTTATTTCTTTTTGTTTGAACAAAAAAGGAGAAGTAGTCAAAACCCATGTTAAGAATACAGGTAGAGGCAAAGAGTTATTGCTTCCTGGTGCAGAGGTGGCGTTAGTACACATTCCTGGAACAAAGCGTAAAACTGCGTATGATCTGATTGCTGTTAAAAAAGAGCAGCAGTGGTTCAATATCGATAGTCAGTTACCAAACCGATTAGCGGTTGATGGGATTTTAGATGGGACGATCCACTTACCAAATTTAAATGGTGATATTGTGTTCTACAAACGTGAAGTGACCTTTGGCAAGTCTAAATTCGATATTTATTTAGAAACAAGTTGCGGACAAAAAGCATTTGTAGAAGTCAAAGGGATGACTCTGGAAAACAAAGCAATAGGTGCTTTTCCCGATGCACCGACCATTCGTGGACTTAAACACGTCAATGAATTGATCCGCGCGCATCAAGAAGGCTATGAGGCCTATATTCTTTTTATTGCACAATTTGAACACTTGCATCAAGCAACGATCCATGAGCAGATGCAACCAGAATTAGCCACTGCTTTTCGTTTGGCTCAGCAAGCAGGTGTTCAAGTAATCGTATATAATTGTCAAGTAACAGAAAAACAAGTGGTATTGAAACAAGCAATCCCATTTGACCTAAATACAGTTTTTGAAGATCCTAATTTATAGAAAGAAGGCGTAAAGATGATCCATTTAGGTATAATCGGCACAAATTGGATTACCCATCAATTTGTTCAAGCAGCATTAGCGACACGTAAGTATGAATTAACAGCTGTTTATTCAAGACATTTAGAAAAGGCGCAACAATTTGGCGCAGAATATGAAGGCGATATCGCATTCGCAACAGATTTAACTGTTTTTTTTGAGTTAGAACATATGGTTACCGTCTATATTGCTTCGCCAAACAGTTTGCATTTTCAACATGCGAAGCAAGCAATTTTGGCTAGAAAAAATGTAATTGTAGAAAAACCGGCATTTAGTACGCCAAAAGAAATGGAAGAGATCATTCATTTAGCCAATCAAGAGAAAGTCTTTTTCTTTGAAGCCGCGCGAAATATCCATGAAGCTGGGTTTAAAAAAATTGCTGAATTTTTACCTTTGAAAGATGAGATCATTGGCGCGAATTTCAGCTATATGAAATATTCTTCTCGTTATGATCAAGTGTTAGATGGGGAAGAACCGAATATTTTCTCTCCGCGTTTTTCAGGTGGCGCAATGATGGATCTCGGCGTTTACCTCGTTTATGCAGCTGTAGGTTGGTTTGGCAAGCCGCAAGAAGTTCATTATTTCCCTAGAAAAATAGCCACAGGCGTTGATGGATTAGGTTGGGGAATTTTAAGATATGCTACTTTTGATGTGGCGATCCAACCGGGCAAGATCGGTGATTCATATCTACCTTCCGAGATTTATTTTGATAGTGGAACGGTGATCATGAATGGCGTCAATGCAATTGAGCAAGCAGAATACCATGATCGTAACCACGAACAAATTGAAAAATTAGAGATCGTTGCTTCTGAAAATCCAATGAGTGAAGAGGCAGAAGATTTTGCGAATGTGATCATGAACCCTAAAGATCCACAATGGGGATTACAGTATGAAGAATGGGTCGAACTTGCACGAAACGTGAATCAAGTCGTTTATGATTTGCGAATCAGTGGAGGGATCGAATTCGATGCAGATAAAGAGGGAACTGAGTAATGACTGATTTTGTAAAACATTTTCCAACTAATTGGCAAAACAAATGGGAAGAAAAAGGGTTCACTGTCCCATCGTTTATCCAACAAGAAGTATTCACTGACTTAAAAGAAGGTAAAAGCTTGATTGCTGTTTCTCCAACCGGTTCTGGTAAGACCTTAGCTTATCTATGGCCCTTGCTATTGAATGTGAAAAAAGGTGAGGCAAGTACTTTGTTGATCCTTGCTTCTTCTCAAGAATTGGCGATCCAAGTTGCAGAGGTCACTAGAGAATGGGCAAAAGATTTAGCAATCTCTGTCCAATCTGTTGTGGGCGGCGCAAATGTCAAACGCCAAATTGAAGGACTAAAAAAGAAACCGGAAGTATTGGTAGGCACACCAGGTCGTGTATTAGAGTTGATGAAACAAAAAAAAATAAAGGCTCATCAAATCAAAACAATCGTATTTGACGAGGCAGATCAACTTTTTGATGAAGGAAATCGACCATTTATTGATCAAATCGTTCATCAAGCGCCAACGGACTACCAGTTAGCTTTCTTTTCAGCAACAGCCGATCGTTCCATCCAGCAAATCGAATCATTGACAAAACAATCGCTGAAAGTGGTCGACGTTACAAAAATGGATGATTCAAGGAAAGGACTTAGTCACTATTTTATACGTGTCCCTGCTCGAAAAACAGAGGACTATCTAAGACGATTAGCGCATGTGGAAGGTTTCCAAGGTCTTGTTTTTTTCAACCAGTTGAGCGAGTTAGGCATGATGGAAGAAAAAATGAGTTATCGAGGAATCCGCGTGGCGAGTTTAGCATCTGACCAAAACAAGCTATTACGCAAAGCGGCATTAACTCAATTCAAAGAAGGCAAAATCAGCATGTTGTTATCAACGGATGTAGCTGCTCGTGGGCTAGATATCGCTGAACTTCCTTATGTTGTCAATGTCGACGTGCCAATGACAGAAGAAACATATTTGCATCGTGCAGGTAGAACTGGTCGAATGGGGCAACAAGGACAAGTCATCACCTTTGTGAATGAACATACACTAAGAGATTTAAAAAAAATTGCTCGACAAACAGAAACAGAACTCACTGAATTATTTATTTATGGGGGAGGCTTACAGACAGAAGCCCCTGAAAAAGCCCCAACAAAAATGCTCCCAAAAAAGAAAGAATTAGGAAAAAAAGAAGCAAGTGAAACAGTAACAAAAAAAGTTGCTTCTTCTCCGAAAACAAAACACAAAAACAAGCATAAAAAAGATAAAAATAAAGGAGCAAGGCGCAAATAAGCGCCTTTTTGTGTTATTATATTGAAAATGGAAACAGGTCGTTTGGTTAAAGGAGAGTTAGCATGAACGAAAGACAGGAAGAAATCTTGGATTTACTTACGGAAAATCATAAAGGATTGACAGCAACAGATGTTGCGAAGCAATTAGAGATTGATCGTAGTAATGCAAGCCGTTATCTAAGTGATTTATATAAAGCGCATTACATCGTGAAAAGCACTGGCAGACCTGTAGTTTATTCTATGCCTCCCAAAAAAACAGCTTCAGATAAAGTTCATGTGGACGCTTCTACACAAGTCACTTTTGAAACCTTAGTAGGGGAGAATGAATCATTAAAAGTAAGTATCCAACAGGCAAAAGCAGCGATCTTATATCCGCCAAGAGGATTGCATACGATTATATTTGGGGAGACAGGAACTGGAAAATCGATGTTTGCTGAATGTATGTACCATTTTGCAATCGATTCGGAAATGCTTTCTCCAGATGCCCCCTTTATTTCATTTAATTGTGCGGATTATGCGCAAAACCCACAGTTGTTGTTTGGGCATATCTTCGGAATAAAAAAAGGTGCCTATACAGGTGCAACACAAGATAGCCAAGGTTTGATGGCTAAAGCAGATGGGGGGATCTTATTTTTAGATGAGATCCATCGCTTACCTCCAGAAGGGCAAGAGATGCTCTTCACGTTTATCGACAAAGGGGTTTATCGCCCATTAGGGGAGAGCGCACAAGTCCATGAGGCGTCTGTTCAGATCATCGGAGCAACGACAGAATCATCTGAAAGTTTTTTGACGACATTTAACCGTAGGATACCGATGGCAATCACTTTGCCAAATCTGGCCTCTCGTTCATTAGATGAGCGGTATGAAATCATTTCCTTGTTTATCAAGCAAGAAGCCAATCGCTTGAATCAACGGATCGATATTGAAAAAGAAGCGATTTTAGCTTTTATGCTATACGACGCAGAGGGAAATATCGGGCAAGTAAAACGTGACCTGAAATTAGTCTGTGCGAAGTCATTCCTTCATTATCGTATGCACCAAGAAGAAAAATTAGTCATTCGAAAAGAAGAGTTATCCCTGCAAGTCCAAAAAGGATTATTACGAATCAAAGAAGTCCCTGAACGATTAGATCGCTTCATGGATAGTAAGAGTCAATATTTGACGTTTGAGCCAGGATTCGCTGATGTGGTTTGGTCTAGGGACCCAGAAAGAAACATGCAAGTGTACAATGACATTGAAGAAAAGGTGATGTCGCTTTCTGAATCGGATGGCGAAAATATTGATCTTGAAGCGTTGATCTCGAAAGATGTCGATGCCTATTTTCAAACGTACGTCAAAGAATTGACGAAAAGTACGATTCCTAAAGATTTACTTCCAGAAGACATCTGGCGTTTGACAAATGAGCTATATGATGTCGCTGAGAAACGATTAGATCGAATCTATAACCAAAAAGCACGCTTTGCGTTTGCCTTACATTTGCAAAGTACATTAGATCGTGTCAAAGATGGTCACATGATCGTTCATCCTGACTTGAATAATATACGAAAGAAGTTCAAAAAAGAATTTCAAGTTGCGATCGATTTATCTACGATCATTGAAGAAGATCAACAAGTAGAGATCCCATTTGATGAAATTGGTTTTATCAGTATGTTTTTATCGATCAATCTCGGAGAAAGTGAGCCAGTCAAAGAAAATAAAGTCGACGTGTTAGTCTTGATGCACGGGCGACAAACTGCTTCAAGTATGTTGGAGATGGCACAAGCTTTACTCGGAACAACGATCGGTCAAGCGTTCAATATGCCATTAGAGATGGAAGTTCAATCCATGTATGAAGAAGTATTGAAATATGTAAAAAATCGTCAAAGCAATTTAACAAATGGCTTGATTCTACTGACTGATATGGGTTCACTGAATACATTCAGCGATTTGATCTATGAAGAGACGGGGATACGTACAAAAGCAATCACGATGACCAGTACCATGATCGTCATCGAAGCAATCCGGATGGCAAATGTTGGTAGAAGCTTAGAAGATATCTACCAAAGTATCCAAATGTCTTTTGAATCGATTGTCAAAGATCAATTTAAAATCGAAAAGCAGGAATTGAACGAACGGAAAAAAGCAGTGATCGTAACTTGTTTTACTGGAGAAGGAGTGGCCGCAAAACTGTATCAACGAATCGTACCCGTTATCAATCAGGATAAAGTTGAAGTGATCCAAATGCAGTTTTTGGAACGTGAATCATTTAAACGCCACATTGATGCGTTATTGGAAGAATATGAGATCAAGGCGATTGCCGGAACTGTTGAGGTAGATTATCAAAATATCCCATTCTTTTCTGCCTATGACGTATTCGATGATGAAAAACTCAATACATTGAAACGCATCGCAGATGACGAAGTTCCGACAGCAAAAATTGTTGATTCATTAAAAGACTCATTGAATGCGATATCATCTGTTGAGCGTTTGATCCAAGCTTTGCAAAAAGCGATCCAACAAATCCAAACAGACTTATCGATCATTGTTGAACCAGGTGTGGATACGGGTATCGTGATCCATGTTGCTTTTTTGATTGATGGTCTGATCAAACATGAAAAATTACGTACATTTGATGATTTCCCGATTTTTGCAAAAATGTATCGCTTAGAAATGGATATCGTTCGAACGAATTTGATTGGGATCGAACGTAAATATGGTGTGAAAATCCCGGAACATGAGATTGCTTTTATCACACAAATGTTTATAGAAAATAAAATAAAAAAATGATTGAAATTGCACAGTGCACACACTAATCATTAGTGTGTGCACTGTATTTATTTGATCAGCGTTATGAAAACGCTATTTTAGCTATTTAGTGTTTGGCATGCTTCTTGCATTATAGTTATAGTGTAAAACCAAATTTAAAGGAGTGGAAAAAATGGAGAAAAAAACAATCATGTTAGTATGTTCTGCAGGAATGAGTACAAGTTTATTAGTAACAAAAATGCAAAAAGCAGCAGAAGAAAAAGGAATGGAAGCAGATATCTTCGCGGTTTCAGCTTCAGATGCTGACAATAACCTTGAATCAAAAAATGTAGATGTTCTATTATTAGGTCCACAAGTTCGCTTTATGAAAGCACAATTTGAACAAAAATTAGCGCCAAAAGGAATTCCATTGGATGTTATCAACATGCAAGATTATGGCATGATGAACGGTGCAAAAGTACTTGAGCAAGCTGAAAAATTAATGAAATAATCAAACGTGAAGCTGGAGGTAGAATAGTGGAAGATCAACAAAATCTAGAAGCCATCATGGGATTGATCATGTATGGTGGAAATGCAAAAAGCGATGCAATGGAAGCGATTTCTGCGGCAAAAAAAGGAGATTTTGATTTAGCGGAGCAAAAAATCCGCGATGCTGAAGCCTCTCTGGTAGAAGCACATCATTCACAAACTCAAATGCTCACGCAAGAAGCACAAGGAAATCATATGCAAGTAACGCTGTTGACTGTGCATAGTCAAGATCACTTGATGACATCGATCGCATTTACAGACCTTGCAAAAGAAATCATTGATTTATATCGTAGAACTTACGTTGAATAACTAAAACACTTCTTTTTTGAACGGAAGAAGAAAAAAATTTTTGAACGGATTTTTTTAATTTGATATAAAGAGTCATTCTTTATATAAAAACTTATAGGAGGAAGTAATAATGAATGGATTAACAAGTTGGATGGAAAAATACATCCTTCCAGTTGCCGGCAAAATCGGCGCGCAAAAGCACTTAGTGGCATTGCGTGACGCTTTTATCGGTACGATGCCTGCAACAATGGCTGGATCAGTAGCTGTAATGATCAATGCAATTATTCGTGATTTACCACAGCAATTTATTAGTACGTATGCTGACAGCTTAGCAGCAGACAAAGGTTTTTTTGCCGTATTGAATGTGATCATCGGCATCAATGGGTTCGTCTGGAATGGTACACTAGCAATTGCAGGACTGATTTTTGCCTTTTCATGGGGATATAATTTAGCCCGTGCTTATGGCGTAAATGACTTAGCAGGAGGGATCGTTGGTTTAGCAACGTTGATCCAAGGAATCGCTTTTGGCCCGTCGTTATCAGCTGCATTGAATGTCAATGTTCCACAAAATGTGGCAGATGCGATCAATGGATCGGAAATCGGGGCAACGATTGCTGACGGCACTCTATCAGTTGGTTTATGGGGATGGTTGAAGCTTGATCATTTAAATGGTAACGCCTACTTTACAGTAATGATCATGGGTGCAATCTCTGTTATCATTTTCTGTAAATTGATGCTTGCTAATATCACGATCAAAATGCCTGACTCAGTACCACCCGCAGTTTCTAAAGCATTTGCAGCAATCCTACCAGCAACGATTTCATTATATGTCATCGCTATCATTAATTATGTTGTTGGACGTGTGGCAGATGGTCAACTGATCATTGATTTAGTACAAAAATATATTGCAGAACCTTTCTTGGGCTTATCACAAGGTCTTGGTGCTGTATTGATCGTTACGATCTTCGTTCAGATTTTCTGGTTCTTTGGTATCCATGGTCCGAACGTATTAGCACCAGTATTAGAAGGTATTTGGGGTCAAGCACAATTGATCAACATCGATATCTTCCAAAAGGGTTACAATGGTAAAACAGGAACACCTGCAGTATTAGATGCGATTGAAGATGGTAAAGCGTACATGTGGGTACGTGGCTCATTTGATGCTTTTGCATGGTTTGGTGGGTCAGGTGGAACAATCGTTCTATTGATTGCTATCTTACTATTATCAAAACGTGCTGACTACTTGACTGTAGCAAAACTATCGATTGGACCTGGTATCTTCAATATCAATGAACCAGTCATGTTTGGTTTACCAATCGTCTTGAATGCAATCATGTTTATTCCATTCTTAGTCGCACCAGTTGTTGCGACAACGATTGGTTGGGTGGCAACTTATCTAGGATTAGTCGCACCGGTATCTCAACAAGTGACGTGGGTCGTTCCACCGTTCTTGCTATCGTTCCTTGCAACAGGAGCAGACTGGCGGGCACCGATCGTTACATTAGTATGTATGGTCGTGACCTTCCTGATTTGGGCACCATTTGTGATGTCAGCAAATAAAATGGACCCAGCAGCAGGCGAACCGAAATAAACAGTCGAAGTAGGGGCTATGGGCGATGACGATCCGTCAAATCCCTAGCCCTCGCTTCATTCGAGTAAAACTAAAAGTAATCAATAAAAAAAGAAAAGAGGAAAATAAATGATTTCAATCGCTAGTGCTATGCAACAAGATGCAATCAAAGAGTTGTTAGAAGGATACAACGAAGAAGGCATGACCTTTACTTTCAAAGAAAAACAAGGAATCAAATTATTCTTTGAAACAAGTGCAGAAGATAAAGAAGCAGCTGCCAAAACAGCAAAAGAATTGATCAAAGCCCAACCATGGGGCACAGTATTATATTTCCAAGCAGCAGCAGTCTAAGAAACAAGATAAGGGTGGTTCAAATGATAAAAAATGGATTGTTTTTGTGTAGTATTGGTTCACTGATCATACTATATAGTTTAAATCCGGGAACGCAACAATATGACATTTATAGTATGGTCACTGGATTGTTTTTTGCAGGACTAGGGATTTACTTCTTTTTAAAAGGTAAGAAGAAAGAAGAAGCAAAGGAGAAAAAGAACTAATGGAAATAATTAAAACACTAAATATTCCGGCATCGTTTTTCTATGATAAAGTGATGGATTCTGTTCTTTTCGATGTCCGCAAAGCCACTGGGAAATCAGTGACACGCAAACAATTAAAGAATCTTGAATACGTCAAACAATTCTCTCAAAATAATCGTGCACGCATTATCATTGAGGAAGTCATTGATAACCAATCTTATAAATTTCGTACCTCAACGACTAAAAATGATTTTGTCGTTCATTATCAAATCAAACCAATTGATGAAAAATCGTGTGAAGTCCACTACACGGAACAAATGGAATCACATGGTATGTTGCAGAAAATGAATGATATGATCTTAGGGACGATGTTGATGTATTTTAAAAAGAGACGTTTTAAAAAGATGCTAGGGATGATTGAAGAATCCTATTAAAAGAGGATTGCAAATCAAACCGTCATTCCAAGAGGATAACTAATGATCAAAATGAGAATAAGTTGTGGAAACAACGTTTGGATCAAAAAAACGAAGCGCTAAAAACCAAAATCGTTTGTTCTATTTTGGCTTTTTAGCGCTATTTTTTTAAATCATTTTTTTATGGCAGACTACTTTTTGAAAAGGAATGAAGGTCCGCCTGCTATTCTTATAAAGAAAAAAATAGTACAATTGGTATAGATATTTAAAGGAAGAAGGGGAAGTATGACGAATGTTATAAAAGAATTGGGGAACCAAGCACTAGAAGAAATGTACACTTTAGCAACCTATGCTTTTAATTCACAAGATACAGACGAACGACGTGAACGATTTAAAATGATTGTTGAGAATTCATGGAACTACGGCTTTTTAGATCCAGAGGGCCATTTGACAAGTCAAGTAATGGCCACACCTTTTTCAGTGGATTTCTATGGAATAAACTACTTGATGGCTGGGATCGGCTACGTTGCTTCCTATCCTGAAGCACGAGGACAAGGTGGTATCAATCGGATCATGGAAAAAATCCTTGAAGACTGTCGAGAAAGAAATGTCACGCTGTCTTATCTAGCACCATTTTCTTATCCTTTTTATCGTCGCTATGGGTATGAACAATTATTTGACCGGATCAGCTATGAGTTGGCGAGCCGTGATATGCCAGCTGTAAAGAAAACAACTGGTTATATGAAACGGACAAGTTTTGAAGAATCAGTGGATGCCATACAATCCATTTATACAAGTATGCCTGAGAGTATGCGAGGCGGTTTGGTACGAGAAGAATGGTGGTATTCTTACAAGTTCAAGCAACGAAAAGAGAATCATTATGCACTGTATTACGACCGTGAGGGAAATGCTACAGGATATGTCGTTTATAAATTAGCCGCCCCTACGTTTGTAGTCGTCGAAATGGGTTATCTAAATCATGAAGCATTGAAAGGCTTGATGCGTTTTATTGGTTCACATAGTGGCGCATTTGATTCGTTTGAGTATACATGTGGTTTTTCTGGCTATAGCAAAAATTATTTATTGGATAATCCATATGCTAAAACCACGATCACACCTTATATGATGGGGAGAATCGTAGATATTGAGAAATTTATGCAGACTTATCCATTCCGACATGCAATCAATTTTTCTATTCAAGTGACGGAAGATCCGTATGCAAAATGGAACGAAGGATTTTTTGATATTTCTTATGTCGATGGAGTACTTGAGGTGAAGAAAGTCCAACAGACAGAATTACCTGTGGTCAGTGGAACGATTCAAAGTATGACACAATTATTGTTAGGATATCAAACAGTTGAAGCGCTTGATTTCCATGAAAAAATCAAAGTAGAAGGCGTATTGGTGGCTGAACTTAGTCAAGCACTGCCTAGCCAACAACCAATTCTCAATGATTATTTCTGAGTGAAGATAATCAGATGATAGGAGGATCATAGAAATGGAAGAAATGACATATTGTCAAAGTTGTGGGATGCCACTTGATTCAGTTGAGGTTTTAGGGACAAATAAAAACAATAGCAAGAGTGAAGAATATTGCATTTACTGCTACAAAGATGGCGCATTTTTAACTGATTGTACAATGGATGAAATGATTGAAGAGAGTGTCAAGCACATGAGTGAATCAGGCATGCTGAAAGAACAAGGCAAGACAAAGGAAGAAGCGCGTGAATTCATGCATCACTTTTTCCCAGATTTAAAAAGGTGGAAACATCAATAAAGTTTATTCCAATAGCAAAAAATGGATGCTACCTCATAATTGAATAAAATGACTTCGCATAATGTATTTGGTAATAAGTTGAAAAATGGAGTTTTACTTTTGTTGCTATTTTTTTAAAAGAGCAGAAATATAATAGGGGATTGTGACCTATGGCATCTCATGATTCTTAAAACTGAATAAACAGTGTTCATAAGAAATAAGCCCGCCCCCCAAAATACAAGAACCAATTTCTGGGGAGCAGGCTTATTTCTCGGAGCTGAACATCACTATCACAAACTCGTGATAAGTTCTAAGACGTTCCTGACTGGAATCGAACCAGCGACCTATCGCTTAGGAGGCGATCGCTCTATCCTACTGAGCTACAGGAACAAGCATCAATACTATTATTTTAGCGCTTTGAAGGCATACATGCAAGCTGATTTTAGAGCAAAACGTTTCCAATAAAGGAATCCTGAGTGGTAGAATGATGGTGATAAAGGGGGTTTTGATTATGTCTGATAAGCCAAAAGAAGAAGTAATTGCAGAACGTTTAGATGAAGCAAAAAGAGAACGTGAAGAAATTACGAAAGAGGCAATCCACAAACACGAAGAAGAAAAACCTGTAGAAAAAGAAAGTCGCAAATTTACGTTTACTAAAAAAGAAGATTTATTATAAGCATATCTGTGGAATAACAAAAAAAGATCTGGGAATCTCAGATCTTTTTTTGTTTTATTATTACGCCCAGTCGCCATTTCTGAAGATCGGTACGCGTGAGCCATCTTCGCGGATGCCATCAATATCCATTTTATCTGAACCAACCATGAAGTCCACGTGCGTCTGGCTTCGATTCAAGCCTGCAGCTGCCAATTCTTCATCGGTCATTTCTGTTCCACCTTGCACACTAAACGCATAGGCTGAACCAAGTGCTAAATGGTTTGAAGCATTTTCGTCGAATAATGTGTTATAGAAGATGATACCAGATTGTGAAATCGGTGAAGGATCAGGAACTAGAGCAACTTCGCCTAAACGACGTGCACCTTCATCGGTATCTAGTAGTTTTGCTAAGACTTCTTGTCCTTGTTCCGCTGAAAAATCAACGACTTTGCCGTCTTTAAAAGTAAATTTCATTCCAGTAATGGTCGTTCCTGCATAACTTAAAGGTTTCGTACTTGAGATATATCCATCAACGCGATGACTATCAGGTGCTGTGAAGACTTCTTCTGTTGGCATGTTTGCCATGAATTTTTCATCACGAGCATTATAGCTTCCAGCGCCTTCCCACAAGTGATTTTTCGGCAAGCCAATTACGATATCTGTCCCTGGGGCAGTATAATGTAAAGCTGTAAATTGTTCCTTGTTCAATTCTTCTGCTTTTGTCGCTAATTTTTCATCGTGATTTTTCCAAGCAATTACAGGATCAGATTCATAAATGCGTGTCGTTTTGAAAATCTCATCCCACAATGCGTCGACTTGTTCTTCCTCTGGTAGATCAGGGAATACTTTTGCTGCCCACTGTTTCCCAGCAGCTGCGACAACTGTCCAACTTACTTTGTTTGATTGTGTCGCTTTTCTTAGATTCATCAATGCTTTTCCAACTGCTGATTGATAAGTGGCTACACGATCATTGTCGACTCCTGCGAATGCGTCTGGATCAGAAGAAACAACGCTGATTCTGCTCGCACCTTTTTCAATCCAATCATCTGCTTGATCGATTTTATATTGTGGAACTGTAGTGATTCGATCATCTGCTGCGTGAGTCAAGAATTCTTTTTGAATGATATCGTCTGTCCATTGAACGATCACCTCATCTGCGCCTAATTGATAAGCCTCTTTCGTGATCAATCGGGCTAATTCCGCTTGCTCTACATTGATTTGTAAGACTACTGTGTGCCCTTTCGATACATTGACCCCTGTTTCTGCAATTAAACGGGCGTATTTTTTTAAATTAACATTAAAATCAGCTAACATAATTAAATTCCTCCTCATCATATTTTTTGTAATTCCTCATTGTATGATAACATTTTATTAGAAGTGAAACAAATAAACATCTGATAAAATAATCATTTGTTTTTAATTAGAAAACAGAAAAAAGCATTGATATCCGAGTATAATGACAGAAAAATTTGTAAAAAATAAAAAAACAAGTTTTGCTTATTGAAAAAAAATGGTACAATAGTATTAATCAATGGTGGAAGCGTTATAAAAAATTTCAAGGAGATTAGAAAATTATGGCAAGAAAAAAAACGATAACAAAGGAGCAGATTTTGGCAGCCGCCTATGAAGTTGCTGCCAATGAAGGATTTTCAAAATTCACTGCGAGAAACATTGCAAATAAAATGAACTGTTCTACTCAACCAATCTATTTAGAGTTTAAAAATATGGATGATTTGAAACACGCGCTATTTGAGCAAATCTACGATTATCTAAAATACGAAGTCTTTCCTGTAGAACATACCGGCAATACGATTGTCGATCTAGCGTTGAATTACATCCATTTCGCAAATCGTGAAAAGAAATTATATAGCTCACTTTACTTGGAAGAGTATGGCGGCGGAAGAGAGATGCAAAATTTCTCCTATAATTACTTTATGGACGTAGTGAAAGAAGATCCAAAATACATGGACTTGTCAGATGATAAACTAGTCTCGCTTCACAATGGGACTTGGATCATTGCAACAGGTATCGCAGCTTTGATGTCATCGAATATCATCCATCCGACGGATACACAAATCGAAAAGATGATCCAAGACAGCATCAATGCCATTTTAAGCTTAAAAGATCCGATTGAAGTAGACTGATCTGCTTATTTGAAAAATTGATCGACCCCATTTGATAGTAATGCCTTGATTTACAAAACGTAATGCTTCTAAACAAAAAGAAGGATGTGGTAAACACATCCTTCTTTTTGTGATTAAGATAACATGGATACAAGAGATTTCGCGAACGCTTCAAGATTTTCAATATCTTCTTCCTCAGCGTTTAAATCAACTTTCACACTTTCGGCACCTTTAACAGCACCAGTTTTTGCAAAGGCAGCATCAAAATCGTCCACTGACTTACAAAACTCATCATAGAAAGTATCTCCAGATCCACACACTCCGTAGATTTTTCCAGGTAATTCAAGTTCTTGTAAGTCCTCATAGAAATCAACGATTTCGTCCGGTAGATCACCGTCATCGTATGTATAAGTAGCAACTACGCAAATATCTGCTTCTTGAAAGTCTTCTGCATCTACTTGTGTGCATTCATTGATTTCAACATCGATATCCATATTTTCCAGAGCCTCTGCAACAATATCGGCGATTTCTTCCGTGTTACCAGTCATACTTGCATAAACGATTTTTGCTAAAGCCATAAGGCGCCTCCTAAATTTTAATGAATAGCATTTCAACAACTACCAATTATACCAAAAGTTTGAGAAAAAGGAAGCGAGATTTATAAAGGTACTATGGGATTTGGCTAAATACTTCCTACTATGTTAAAATAAAAAGGATTTGTAAAAAGGAGACGAGAATAGATGATAACATTAAAATCAGCACGTGAGATCGAAGCAATGGCAGAGTCTGGTGCATTATTAGCAGATGTCCATAAAAATCTGCGAGACTTCATTAAACCAGGAGTAACTAGTTGGGATATCGAAGTATTTGTGCGTAATTATATTGAAAGTCATGGCGGAGTCGCTGCCCAAATTGGATTTGAAGGATACGAATATGCGACATGTATCAGCATCAATGATGAGATCTGTCATGGGTTTCCCCGAAAAAAACCACTTAAAAGTGGTGACTTAGTGAAAGTAGATATGTGTATCGACTTAAAAGGCGGAATCTCTGATTCTTGTTGGGCATATGTGGTCGGTGAATCCACACCTGAAATTGATCGATTGATGGAAGTGACAAAAAAAGCACTATATATCGGCATTGAGCAAGCACAAGTTGGTAATCGTATTGGGGATATTGGTCATGCAATCCAAACGTACGTCGAAGGAGAAAATCTAGGAATCGTACGAGACTTTGTTGGACATGGGGTAGGACCAACGATCCATGAAGAACCAACTATTCCTCACTATGGTGAACCTGGCAAAGGGCTAAGATTAAAAGAAGGTATGGTCATTACGATCGAGCCAATGGTCAATACAGGAACATGGAAAATGAAAATGGACCCAAATGGTTGGACAGCGTATACCAGAGATGGTGGGTTATCTTGCCAATATGAACACACATTGGCTATCACTAAAGATGGTCCAAAAATCTTGACTTCTCAAGGTGAGGAAGGAACTTATTAAGTTCTTCTTTCCGTGAACAGTTTTCAAACTGTTTGATTAACTAGAGAAAGTTGTAGATGACTTTCTTCTTCAAATAATGGATAAAAGTTGTAGGAAAGCTAGTAACTAAGATAGTAGGGTGGCAATTGGAAAAATATGTCTATTATTTTCTGGTTTGCCACCCTTTTCCTCAGTGTTATTAGCTTTTTTTTACAACCTAGATAAACGGTGTTCAAAAGCCAGCTCCTTCAATATTAAGGCAAAATTTGAAAAAATATGAAGAGCTATTTTCTCAAATTCTACCTTAATACTTGGAGCTGACCGGCTTTTTCACACCCTATGATAAACGGTGTTCAAGAAGCAACACTTCAATAATAAGTAAAAAAAATCCAAAATGAAAAAGCCATTTTCGATTTTTCTGCCTTATTACTCAGTGTAGACCGCTTCTTTCACAACCTTGATAAACGGTGTACGAAAAGTTGACCTTCAACATTAAGCTAAAAAATCAAAAAATATGGGGAGCTATTTTCTGATTTTCTATCTTACTGCTCAGGTCAAAGCGCTTTTCTCACAACCTATGATAAACGGTGTTCAAAAGCCAACTCCTACGATATTAAGAGCAACATCGAAAAAATATGAGAAGCTATTTTCTCGATGTTGCTCTTAATACTTGGAGCTAAGCGGCTTTTTCACAACCTTGAACAGGAGATTACTATGAATATTTTGAATAAAATAAAACAACATAAGAATTTAATGCGTTTTATTGAGACGACGCAAAAGAGGATCGTTGATTCTGAAATGGGAACGACTTCAGTAGTTGTGGCTTATTATTTACTCTTATCTTTGTTTCCATTGATTATTGCGCTTGGAAATATTCTACCGTATCTTCAAATCGATCAAGAAACTGTCTTGACTTATATTCGCCAAGTGATTCCTGAAACGATCTATCAGTTTATTGGACCGGCGGTAAAAAATTTGTTGACACAAAGTTCTGGTAGTTTGTTGTCATTGTCAGCTATTGCAGCTTTATGGTCAGCTAGTCAGAGTATCAATGCATTACAGATTGCCATGAATAAAGCGTATGGAGTTGAAAATAGAGAAAATTTCATCATTGTCCGTTTCTTTTCCTTAATAGTTATCATCTTGTTCATGATTGCGATTAGTGGTGTCACTTTAGTACTTGGATTAGGACAAATGATTTTAGAGGCGATTCAACCGATCTTTAAAATACCTGTAAACTTTATTGACCAATTCCAAACATTGAAATGGCCGATTACTTTGGTGGCTTTATTTGTGATCATGTTTATGATTTATTGGATTGTACCAAATGCGCAATTGAAATTTAAAGCAGTGATTCCTGGTGCTGTATTTGCAACGACTGGTTGGATGTTGTTGTCACAAGTTTTTGGGATTTATGCTCGTTATTTTGCAACGCGTGTGAGCGGTTATCAAATCATCGGAAGTTTTATCGTTTTGATGCTTTGGTTAAACTTTGCTGCGACGATCATTATTCTTGGTGGAATCATCAATGCTGTTGTGCAAGAGTACATAACAGGAAACGAAATAAAAGAACGAAGAAGCATCACATCAACATGGCTTGGTAAACTAAAAAATAAATTTTCTCAAAAAAAGAATTAGAAACACGAGTTCTTATTGTAAAATAGCGACAGTGTTTTATAATTATTAATGACTCTTTAAATAAAGTAGGTGCCCGTATGCTGGTTTCTTTTAGTATGGTAATAAGGATTTTTTTGACAATTTTATTGTCTTTGATATTGACCCCCATTTTTAAAATAATTTCAGTACAAACTGGGATGGTCGATAAACCGAATGAACGACGAATAAACAAAGTGCCGATGCCTTCAGCTGGTGGCTTACCTATCTTTGTTTCCTTCGTGATATCTAGTTTGTTTTTGTTCAAAGATATCATCCCTAAATTTTATATTCTACCTATATTATTGGCTGCATCCGTCATCGTGTTGACCGGATTACTTGATGATAAATATGAACTTTCACCTAAGCAAAAAAGTATTGGCATTTTATTAGCGGCTTTGATCGTCTATTTCATCGCTGATATCAGAATCGATTCTTTTACCTTACCATTCTTAGGTTATATCCAATTAGGTTGGCTTAGTTTTCCTGTTACCATTTTTTGGATTTTTGGGATTACTAATGCAGTCAATTTGATTGATGGTTTAGATGGCTTAGCAGCAGGGATATCTTTGATTGGCTTGATGACCATTGGTATTATTGGCTACTTTTTTTTACATGCCTCAACAGTATATATACCTATAGTTATTTTTTGTTTAGTCGCAAGTATCATCGGATTTTTCCCTTATAATTTTTATCCAGCCAAGATTTATTTAGGAGATACAGGTGCACTTTTCTTAGGCTTTATGATGGCGGTTTTATCTTTACAAGGATTAAAGAATGTTACGTTTGTTTCATCGATTTCTTTGTTGATCATCATGGGGGTACCTGTTACAGATACTTTTTTTGCAATCATTCGTAGAAAAGCGAATCGAGTATCATTTTCTACGGCTGATAAGAAGCATTTGCATCATCGATTGCTCGCTTTAGGCTTTACGCATAAAGGAGCTGTTTTGACGATCTACTCCATTGCTTTGATGTTTTCATTTACTGCAATGATCATGAATTATACGGGAAGCCTTGGAACGATCGCTTTGTTCTTAGTGATGCTATTTGCTGCTATTTTATTATTTGAATTGATCGGATTGATCAATGAAAAATACCAATTTATTCTAAAAACATTACGGTTTTTAGGGAATAAAGAATACCGTACACAAGTGATGCAGAAATACTTTAAGAAATGGAAAAGACCTTAATGGAGAACAATAAAAAAATGCCGATTTTAATTAGCATTGTGACAGCAAATAGTAAAAAAATATTCCAGACATTAGATACGATCATTGCGACGATCGGTGAAGAACCGGCAATTGAATTTCAAATTTTTGATAATAACTCGACACCTGAATACCAAGATCGATTACGCGAATATTTAAAATATCCGTTCGTGAATATTTATTTCAATAATGAAAACCGAGGCTTTGGATTTGGTCATAACCATACCTTGCTCCAAAGCGCTGCACAATATGCGGTGATTTTTAATCCAGATATCTTAGTTGACGAGCAGACGGTGATCGATCTGGTTGCGCTCTTGGAAACGCATCCTGAATGTGCGATGTTGGCACCTAAAATCTTGAATGAAGATGGGACGACTCAATACTTGATTAGACAGCGTTTAGCTCTATTCGACTATGTACTACGTTTCATTCCTTTCAAATTTGTCAAAAAAATGTTTGATCGGCGCTTGACTCGCTTTGAATGTCGTGATTTACCGGAGGATCGTGATTCTTATGTTCGCATGATTTCTGGTAGTTTTATGGTAGTAGATGTTGCGAAATTTAAATCAATCAATGGGTTTGATACTCGCTACTTTATGTATTTTGAAGATAATGATCTTTGTTTAAGTTTTGAAAAAGCAAACGAAAAAATCCTTTATACGCCACGTTACAGTGTCATCCATCTATATGGAAAAGGAGCACATCGTAATTTCAAGCTTTTTCGAATCTTTTTAAATTCAATGATGAAATTCTTCCATAAGTGGGGGTGGACTTTCTTCTAATGACACCAGAAATAGCAGTAGTGATCGTATTGTATCACCAAAAAATCAGCCAATCGCCTTCTTACGATTATTTAAAAACAGCTACGCAAGCTGGGACAGTGGAGTTAGTTATTTTTGATAATAGTCCTGTTGCACATGCTGATGTGCTTTATTCAGAAAAGAATGTCCATTATCATCATGATCCAGCAAATCCAGGCCTAGCGGTTGCTTACAATTATGCAATTGACCACATTTCTGATACGGTACAGACACTTATAACATTAGATCAGGATACTCAGTTAGGTACTGATTATTTAGAAACCGTAGCCGAACTCACTTGGACAACAGAACGAGTAGCTGCGGTTCCCTTAGTATTTTCTGGTACAAAACAAATCTCTCCGGTGTGGGCAGACCACTATATCAATCGCCACTTCGAAGTGATCGAAGAGCCAGTGGTCACACGTCAGCGGATTATGGCAATCAATTCTGGTGCGGCATTCTCGCTCGCATTTTTAAGAGAGATCAATGGCTATAATACCGTGTTCCCACTCGATTTTTTAGATCATTGGCTTTTTTGGCAAATCAAACAATTAAACAAAGAAATTGTAGTTTTACCCACTATAATGACTCATGATCTCTCAGTATTAGATTATAAAAAAGTCAACGTAACACGCTATCAGTCGATATTGGCTGCTGAGTCGATCTTTTACCAAGAATACGACCGTCAGCATTTAATGCAACATCGGAAGCAGTTAGTATTAAGAATGACAAAGCAATTTTTGACTGTCAAGAATCGTCAAATCTGGCGAATGACTTTAAGTTCGTTTGTTGATAATTGGAAGGTGTGAAATGATGCGATCGGTTTGTATAGCAACCTTTAATGGTGGCGCGTATTTAAAAGAACAATTGGATAGTATCTTAAAGCAACTTTCTCCAGAAGATGAAGTGATTATCTCGGATGATGGTTCAGTCGATGATACTTGGTCGATCTTAACGGAATATGCAAATAATGATCCACGTATCAAACTTTTTGAAGGTCCTAAACAAGGGCTGATCAAAAATTTTGGCTTTGCGATTGAACAAGCTCAGGGAGACCTGATATTTTTAGCAGATCAAGATGATGTATGGTTAGATGGAAAAGTAGAGAAAATTACACAATACTTTAGTCTTCATCCAAAACAACTAGTAGTTATTTCAGATTTAGTGATCGTAGATAGCCAGTTGAATGAGATCCATTCCTCATACTTTACCTTTAGAAGATCCAAAGAAGGCTGGTTGACGAATTTGATTCGTAGTAACTATATCGGTGCGGGTATGGCTTTTCGCTCTTCATTAAAAAAGACGATCTTACCGATACCTGACAATGTACCGATGCATGACATGTGGATTGGTTTGCTGGCGGGAAATCATGCGGGCTTCATTCGAGAACCCTTGACTCTTTATCGGCGACACGATTTTAATGCAAGTGAAATTGAAACGAAGAGTAGTTGGCGCCAGAAAATCGCTTGGCGGATCCATTTGATCCAAGCACTTATACAGCGGAAATGGAAAAAACATCCCTAAAAGATATTGTTAAATTCTCAAGAAATCCATGACAAATAGCAGGATTGATGAGATAATAACGAAAGTGAAAATTCAAAGAAAAAGGAGCGCTTATATTCATGAAAGGAATCATCCTTGCGGGAGGAAGCGGAACACGCTTGTATCCACTAACAAAGGCAACCTCGAAACAGTTGATGCCAGTCTACGATAAACCAATGATCTATTATCCAATGTCTATTTTGATGTTGGCAGGTATCAAGGAGATATTGATTATTTCAACACCTCAAGATACCCCACGCTTTAAAGAATTATTTGGAAATGGGCATGATCTAGGTATTCACCTTGAATATGCGGTTCAAGAGAGTCCCGATGGCTTAGCTCAAGCTTTTATCATTGGGGAAGAATTTATTGGCGATGATAGTGTTTGTCTTGTTTTAGGAGATAATATCTACTATGGTGGCGGACTATCAAAAATGTTGCAACGTGCTGCCTCTAGAGAAAGTGGAGCGACTGTTTTCGGGTATCATGTTAATGATCCGGAACGTTTTGGTGTGGTCGAATTTGATGAAAATATGCAAGCTCTCTCTATTGAAGAGAAACCAACAGAACCAAAATCAAATTATGCTGTCACAGGACTTTATTTCTACGACAACGATGTGATTTCAATTGCAAAAGAAATCAAACCATCTGAGCGTGGCGAACTAGAGATCACTGACGTCAACAAAGCATATTTAGAAAGAGGAAAACTTTCTGTAGAGATTATGGGACGTGGTTTTGCTTGGTTAGACACAGGCACGCATGAATCTTTACTTGAAGCTTCTACCTTTATTGAAACGATTGAAAAGCGTCAAAACTTAAAAGTTGCTTGTTTAGAAGAGGTGGCTTATCGAATGGGCTATATCGACAAACAACAATTAGCTGTTTTGGCAGAACCACTGAAAAAAAATCAATATGGTCAATACTTATTAAGATTGGCTGCTGAATAAGGAGTTTTTAGTGATGAAAGTGACGGATACTAAATTAACAGATGTTAAAATTATCGAAATGGATGTTTTTGGGGACCATCGTGGTTTCTTTACAGAAAGCTATTCAAAAGCAAAATTTGCGGAACATGGATTAGATTTTGATTTTGTCCAAGACAATCACTCTTTATCTGCTGAAGCGGGAGTGATTCGTGGCTTGCATTTTCAAAAAGGGGCATCCGCTCAAACAAAATTGATCCGTGTCACTTCAGGAGCAGTCTTAGATGTGATCGTCGATATTCGTAAAGATAGTCCGACCTATGGACAGTGGGAAAGTTATATCTTATCTGAACACAATCATCGTCAATTACTTGTACCTAAGGGATACGCACATGGTTTTGTGACGTTGACACCAAATGTGAATTTCCTTTATAAATGCGATAATTATTATGATGCCGCAGCAGACGGTGGGATCGCATTTGACGATCCAGAGTTAGCGATTGATTGGCCGATCGATCTTTCAAAAGCAATCATGTCTGAAAAAGATCATAATCATCCTACACTGAAAGAATTTGAAGCAGAAAACCCATTTGTTTATGGTGAAATCTAACATTTGATGAGGAGAAATATTAAATGAAAAATATCATTGTTACTGGTGGAGCAGGCTTCATTGGATCAAATTTTGTACATTATGTTGTACAAAACCACCCAGAAGTACATGTGACAGTCTTAGATAAATTAACTTATGCAGGAAACAAAGAAAATCTAGCAGGATTGCCAGCTGATCGTGTGGAGCTGGTTGTCGGAGATATCGCAGATGCAGAATTAGTCGATCGATTAGTGGAAAAAGCAGATGCAGTGGTTCATTATGCTGCTGAATCACATAATGATAATTCACTTAAAGATCCGTTTCCATTTGTACACACGAACATCATTGGTACGTATACATTGCTAGAAGCTTGCCGTAAGTACGATGTTCGTTATCATCATGTTTCTACGGATGAAGTCTATGGTGACCTACCATTACGTGAAGATTTACCAGGTCATGGCGAGGGTGAAGGTGAGAAGTTCACTGCTGAAACACCTTACAACCCGTCCAGCCCCTATTCTTCAACAAAAGCTGGTTCTGATTTATTAGTGAAAGCTTGGGTTCGTTCATTTGGACTAAAGGCGACAATCTCAAATTGTTCCAACAACTACGGACCTTATCAACACATTGAAAAATTCATTCCACGTCAAATCACTAATATTTTAAGTGGTATCCAACCTAAGTTATATGGAGAAGGAAAAAATGTTCGTGATTGGATCCATACGAATGACCACTCTTCTGCCGTATGGTTGATCCTAACCAAAGGAAATATTGGGGAAACCTATTTGATTGGCGCTGATGGCGAGGAAGATAACAAAACCGTGTTGGAAATGATCTTAGAAATGATGGGTCAGCCTAAAGATGCCTATGAACATGTCAAAGATCGTGCTGGCCATGATTTGCGTTATGCGATCGACTCAACCAAGCTTCGTCAAGAACTGGGTTGGCAACCAGAGTTCACTAATTTCCGGGATGGTTTAGCAGAAACCATCAAGTGGTACGAAGAGAACCAAGAATGGTGGCAAAAAGAGAAAGAAGCAGTTGAAGCAGCTTACGCTAAAAATGGACAATAAGAGGTGAGCAACCAAGCTTCCTCGGACAAGCTGCGTAGATAAGAGTCAAAGACTTCCTCTTATCGGATGTTTTTCTTGCTTGAATAGATAGCTTGAGAGACTCAACCTCTTTTAAATAGTCATTGAAGGGGCACTGCGTTTAACTGACGCTGCCCCTTTTTTCATGAAAAAGTTTTTAAGAGCGCTTGATGGATGCTCATCCTCTCGAAAAGCGAGAACCGATATGGTAGAATAAGCTTGGTTCTTAGAACGTGGTTAGAACATAACTGTTCTGCCGTTGTTTTGGGGTAAGGGGAGAGAAAGATACCGTTATTTTTGTCCGCTACTCTGAACAAACAGTTGAATGAATCGTCTTCAAAAGATAAAGCGTTCATTAAAGACAACAAGATAGCTAATGATATTTTTACAAAAATAATTTAAAAATAAATAAATCAAGGAGCGATTGCGTTATGTTTTTATTAACAGGTGGAAATGGTCAACTTGGTACCGAGTTACGTCATTTATTAGATGAGAAAGGGTTAGATTATGTTTCGACTGACGCCCAAGAACTGGATATCACGGATGCAGAAAAAACAATGACTTATATCACAGACTTAAAGCCTGAAGTCATCTTCCATTGTGCAGCCTATACTGCTGTCGATAAAGCAGAAGACGAAGGAAAAGAATTAGATGAAAAAATCAATGTAGACGGAACGAGAAATGTTGCATTGGCAGCGAAAGCAGTGAATGCGAAATTGATTTATATCAGTACCGATTATGTCTTTGATGGTAAAAAAGAAGATGAAGAATATCTAGAAGATGATGCAACGAATCCATTGAACGAATATGGTCGTACAAAACTACTAGGCGAACAAGCAGTGCAGGAAATTTTAGAAGATTATTATATTATTCGTACGTCATGGGTATTTGGCGTATATGGTCATAACTTTGTTTATACGATGCAACGTTTGGCACAAACCCATGATCGATTAACAGTGGTCAATGACCAATTTGGACGTCCGACATGGACACGCACACTAGCTGAATTTATGGTCTATGTAATCGAAGAAAAAGTACCATATGGTGTCTATCATCTATCAAATGAGAATAGTTGTTCATGGTATGAATTCGCAAAAGAAATCTTAAAAGATACAGCAGTAGAAGTAGCACCTGTTACTTCAGCTGAATATCCACAAAAAGCAACACGTCCACAATATTCAGTGATGAGCCTGAAAAAAACGGAAGATCTTGGTTTTGTTATTCCAACGTGGCAAGAAGCACTTGAACAAATGTTACAAGCTTCTGAAAAATTAAACAAATAAGGTTTTTCCTTAGAAAAAAGAAACAACGAAGAAATTGGAGAATTTTATGGAAAAACAAACAAGAAGTGCAAGGCGAGATAAATCACGACAAACGGAAATAGAACAGACGCATCCATTTTTAGATATCCTATTGAAATTGCGTTATGTGATTGGTTTACTGGTGATCGTTATGGTTGTGACATTCAACTTGAATGGTAGTTCGATCGGCAGTTGGGATAACTATGTGTCACAAAGAGATGATGGGAAAAAGACGGATGTGATTTTTGGTCAAAATCGAGAAGTTCGTTCAGATGAATGGCTAGTCCAAACGCCTTTTTATTTCTCTCAAGCAGAATCGGGCTATCCGGTCATCAACGAAGATTATTCATTGAATGGTCAAAATATGATCATTGCCTACAATTCACCAGTGAAAGATATCACTGTTATCGGTAAACCATTTAACTGGGGATTCTTCTTTTTAGGAAGGGATCGAGGGTTATCTTTTTATTGGGCAATGAAACTGGTAGTCATGGTCCTGTTAGGATTTGAACTACTGATGATCTTAACGAAACGAAACAAGCCACTTTCGTTGATCGGTTCATTTGCATTGACCTTCTCACCAGCTGTTCAATGGTGGTTCATGCAACACGTTGGCGATTTGATTTTCTTTACGATTGGTTTAATGGTCGCCTTTTATCATTATTTTTATCAACATGAAAAAAAGTGGCTGCGCGCATTGATGATGTTACTAGTGGTCATATTCGGTCTCGGCTTTATCTTAGTCATCTATCCGGCCCATCAAGTGATGCTCGCCTATCTATTAGTTTTTTATTTTGTCGGTTTACTGGTCTATTACCGCAAAAAAATACAATGGGATTGGTTTGACGCTGTATTGATTACTGCTGCGTTGTTGTTTATTGGTATTGTCATGTGGCATTTTTGGTCAATTTCTAAAGATGCGTTACTCGCCTCTTTGAATACGTTGTATCCTGGGAATAGAGTAAGTACAGGTGGTAAATGGAAATTTAGTGAATTTTTCTATTTCTTAACGAACTGGAAAATCCCATTCGAGGATATCAGTTTCTCAAATAATTCAGAAGTAGCACTATTTTACCATTTCTTCCCAACTGTCTTTTTAGCAAGTCCATTTGTCTTGTTTGGGAAAAAAGACGACGATCAAAAAATTATTGGTCGGATCTTAATGTTCTTTTGTCTATTCGCGATCTTTTGGATCACCATTGGCTTACCTAGAACGATGGCTCAATTGACCTTGTTATCATTTGTCCCGCCATTTCGTGCGATCTTGACTTTCAGCTTTGCGGCATTTCTATTATCGATTTGGTTTATCGCGTACATTTGGAAACACGATGTCATCCCTACGTGGTATAAATTTGTCTTATTGATTGCTAATGCAGGTATCTATTACTATGCGTTACAAGGTTCCAAGATGGAAGGGTATTTCTCTGACCTTGAGCTGATCAGTGTGATTGTTTTGGGAACACTTCTTTTAGCATTTGCATTGTTTCGACAACGCGTATTTTTCTACCTTTCATTTAGTGCATTGATCATTGCTTCTGGCTTCTTTGTGAATCCAGTTGTCCAAGGAACAGGTGCGATTTTTGAAAAAACGTTAGCTAAGGAAATCCAAAAAATCGACCAACAAGATCCAGGTCAAGTATGGTTAACCGAAGATGAGCTCTATAACTTCACACCGGCTTTAGGAGTGAAGGCGTTCAATACGGTCCGCTTTTATCCAGACAAAGCTGCATGGCAATTGATTGATCCAGAAGGGGAATATGAGCGTTTTTACAATCGTTATGCTCATACTAGAGCCTTTATTGCTAAAGAAGATACAGCCTTCAAGCTAGATCGTCCAGACATGTTCTCAGTGACTTTGAATTTTGATGATGCTGAAAAGTTAGGCATCAAATATGTCGTAACCAAGCGTCCTTTAGATGACTATAACCAGCGTAATGAAGCGCAGTTCACTAAATTATATGGACCAGACGACGATGGGCACATGATCTATGAAGTAGCCTATCCAAACTATGCTATTTGGCAAACCCAATCAACAGGTCAATAAAAATTTGTAGTTTGAAGAAGATGTGTGCTAAAAATGGAGATATTGGATCAGCTAGAGACCTTATTGGTTACGCTGATCCAATCATCCATTCTTAAAAAGTATTATTTAGAAGAGGAGGTGGAAACCATTCAAACATTTGTCGAAAAATTCATAAATAAAATGAGTACTGGGATCTTGTTGTTGATGCTGATCGCTCTTTTTTCTGTCTGGACGATCGGTATAGGGACACCAGCTACTTTATTTTTATATGAACATAGCGCACAGTTCGTCACTTTTGGTGTCTTTGTCTTAACAGGACTTAATATCTATAAAGCAAGAGGATTTGACTTTTTTTATCTAGGAGCAGCAGTTGTCATCTTCTGTTTCTATACGTATTTCAGTGGAATACGAGATGGTTCTTTGGCAGGTAACCTGTTGATCCCAATCCTGATTCTGATTGGATTGAGTGTAAAGTGGATCGAATTTGACAAAGTAGATCGAGGGATTTATTTGCTTGTCTTCTCATTTTTCCTTGCTGTTACGGTATATCGAGTATTTACAGAGATTCAAGTACCTGAAGGACAAAGCATATGGAACCAAGATAATAAATTATCCGATATTTGGATCAATACAAATACGATCGGTAGCTCGTTGATGATGCTTGGACTACTGATCAGTGGTTTCGCCAGTTCGTTTGAACGTTGGTATATTCGGATTCTTGGGGTACCAGCGATCGTCGCTGCATTTTTAGGAATCTGGGTATGTCAATCACGCTCGGCATTGATTGCGATCATCATTTTTGCTTTATTAGATATCTGGCCTAAAAGATTCTTTAAATTTATTCGTGCACCTTTTATCGGCTATTTAGCTATTTTTAGTCTGGCGCTACCGATATCCTATTTAGCTGCCACTTCTGAAGAGATCAATCTTTTCACTGGAAGAGAAGGCATATGGCTGAAATTTTATCAAACGATTTCCGAGAGTACGGAGCAACTACTGGTTGGAATGAAGCCTTTTCTTTATTTTCGTGGAGATGAGGTTTTAGGTAATCACAATAGTTATAATTCTATTTTGAATTTATATGGATTGATAGGAATCGCAATTGTAGGGATTTTATTACTTGTTTTTATTGGAAGACTAACACTGAAAGCAGATTATTCGAATGGACAGCTTACGTTCTTATGGGCATTCATGGCAGTAATGATCCAATCGTTTATGGAAGATACATTGACTTCTTTCCCTTGGGTACCTATCGGCTACTTGTTGTTAGCGATGGCAAGTCATCGTTACGATCAGCCACAGGGTAAGCAAATAAAAATACAAGAGGAAAATCAACTGTCAACTTCAAGACTTGCACGCTATCACTGAATTTGAAAATAAGGGGTGTGAGACAACAGTAACAATCAATTTCGTCTTTCACCTTAGAATCGAATAAATGGTGAGAACAGGAGCAAGCACTTCGGAAACAAGGCTGAACACTTCTGTCTCAACCTCAATCAATAAAATAAAGACGTGGGTAAGCCTTTTTCAGGCAAGCCCACGTTTTTTGCTTCATTGCAATTAAGTATCATCTTTTGTAAAATAGTAACGTTGATAAAAAGTTTACTTAATAGAAAATTAAGAAACAACGAATATCGCAGTCCTTGGCTCAATATGTGGTAAAATGGCTGTTGACTGTAATTAATTGAAACTGCTTGGAGGAACACAAATGTTGAAAGATTTGTTTTTATTTATGAAGGATATCTATCAAAATCGAAAGCTATTACTTCAATTCTCGTTAAACGATTTTAAATCACGTTTTGCGGGTTCATTTTTAGGGATTTTATGGGCGTTCATCAATCCCGTGTTTACGGTTCTCATTTACTGGTTAGTCTTTGGCTTCGGCTTGAAAGCGGCGATGACTGATGGGAAGTATCCGTTTATCGTCTATTTGATCACAGGGATGGTCCCATGGTTCTTTTTCTCAGATGCGTTTACCTCTACAACACTTGTTTTCCGAGAATACACCTATTTAGTGAAAAAAGTGGTATTCAATATCCGTATCTTACCAACAACTAAAATCCTTTCAAACCTGTACTCACATATGTTCTTTATTTTGATTGGTTTAGTCGTAACAATGGGACATGGTATTTTTCCAACGGTCATGTCTTTACAATTGATTTATTATCTATTTTGTATGGTCGCCTTTTTGACCGGATTGACGTGGTTGACCGCCTCGATTCAACCTTTTATACCAGATATCATGCAATTTATCACGATTTTACTACAGCTGATTATGTGGACATTGCCGATTCTTTGGAGTCCAAGTCAATTTAATCCAGCAATCATAAAGATTTTAAAACTAAACCCATTGTATTATGTTGTTCAAGGTTACCGTGAATCCTTCTTAAGTCAAGCTTGGTTCTGGGAACATGGTACTTATACAATCTATTTTTGGGTAGTTACATTAATCATGTTCGTAATCGGTTCCTTGGTGTTCCGTAGATTGAAACCACATTTTTCAGATGTGCTGTAAGGAGTATAGTTATGACAGAATACGCAATTAAATTAAACAACATCACTAAATCATACAATATGTATGCGAAACCGACGGATCGTTTTAGAGAAGCTTTGAATCCGTTCAAGAAATCGTACCATGATGTGTTCTATGCATTGAAAAATATTGATGTAGAGATCAAAAAAGGTGAAATGATCGGTTTTGTCGGTGAAAATGGTTCTGGTAAATCAACGATGCTCAAAATCATTACAGGCGTTTTGACTCCAACAAGTGGAACCATGGAGATCGAAGGAAAGATTTCTGCCTTACTTGAATTGGGTTCAGGTTTTAATCCAGAATATTCTGGATATGAAAATATTTATTTAAATGGAATGGTTCTTGGCTTTTCCCGTGAAGAAGTCGATGCGATGGTGGATGACATCATTGATTTCGCAGATATCGGAGACCACGTTTATCAACCTGTAAAAACTTACTCAAGTGGGATGTTCGTGCGCTTAGCTTTTGCGGTAGCGATCAATGTCAATCCAGATATTCTGATTGTTGATGAGGCACTCGCAGTAGGTGACTTGGAGTTCCAATTGAAATGTATGGAAAAATTTACGGAAATCAAAAATTCTGGGAAGACGATTTTATTTGTTTCCCATGACATCAGCTCGATCCGTCGTTTCTGCGACCGCTCTTACTGGCTAAAAAATGGTGAAGTTGTAGAATTTGGAGATACGATGGATGTGACAACCAATTACGAAAACTTCTTAAAGAAAAAATCAGTAAAAACAGTGGATCGTAACAAAAATCAAG
This sequence comes from Enterococcus sp. DIV0806c, assembly GCF_051710905.1. Classification (NCBI taxonomy): domain Bacteria; kingdom Bacillati; phylum Bacillota; class Bacilli; order Lactobacillales; family Enterococcaceae; genus Enterococcus; species Enterococcus sp. DIV0806c. Next base: position 955,550 of record NZ_JBIOLO010000001.1, read on the forward strand.
TGGAGCGTTTTGCTGCCCCAGATATCGTCGATGTGTTAAGTGCTGAATTACTAGATGAAAACAAGCAACCGATCGATATGTTAGAACAAGGGGAAGATCTTTATGTAAAGGTCACCTATGAAGTGAAAGATGATACTATCAAAAAACCTGTGTTAGGGATTGCCCTACGAACGGTCGATAATTTCTATGTCTGTGGCTTGAATACTTTACTGGACGATATCACAATTCCTTGGGAAAAAGGAAAAAACGTCTTTTATCTCAAGTATAAGAAGTTAGGCTTACTTGCTGGCGAATACTATTTCGATGTGGCGGTTTTTGAAGAAAATGCCACCGTCCCACTAGTGTATAAAACGAAGTATATGAACTTATTTGTGACGGGTTCTTATATTGGTGAAGGGATCGTAGTCTTGGATCACCAGTGGAAAGAAGGAGATCAAAACAATGAAGTATGATTTCGAGATGGATTTAGATGAACAAAGTAGCGTAGGTAAGATTGTCGGACAAATCAAACCAGGAAGTAAAGTCTTGGAATTTGGTCCTGGCAATGGACGCATGACGAAACATTTGATTGGTGCAAAAAACTGTGAAGTAAGCATCGTTGAACTGGACAAAGAACTATTTGATTACGTCAATGAAATTGCACAAGATGGTTTTTATGGCGACATTGAAAGTTTTGAATGGGCAAAATATTATGCTGGTCAAACATTTGATTATATTTTATTTGCAGATGTCTTGGAACATTTAGTGGATCCTTTGAAGACATTAAAAAAAGTCAGAGAATTTCTAAATGAAGAAGGCGAGATTTTGATTACTTTCCCTAATCTCGTGCATAACTCTGTATTGATTCACCTCTTTAATAACGAATTGCCGTGGGCTTCGTTTGGGCTATTAGATGAAACACATAATTCATTTTATACCCACGAAGGCTTCCAAAAAGTATTTGCAAACGCTGATCTGCACATCAACATTGAAGATTATTTATATCTAGCAGTAGGGGATACTGAATTGAAGTCAGCATATACTGACTTACCAGAAGCAGTTCGTTATGATTTCAAAATGCGCCCATTTGGCGAAGTGTATCAGTATTTCTTTTCATTGAAAAAACACCCAAATGTGGAAGCTAAAATCAATTCACCGCAAAATTCAAATTATGTCAAAATGATGGAAATCATCAAAAAGAGTACGCAAGAAGAAATATTACAGATCCCGTTCAATAATTATACGGGAGAAAACCAAGTATTGACTTTTCCACTGACAGAAGAACCGGCAAGTTTTATTTTTCAATTTGAAAAGCAACCAAGTTACCTTGAGTTCAGTGTTGAAGTAGACGGAGTAAAGCATGATTTTATCGCATCGAATGCGGTCATCAAAACAGCGACAGACTGTTATATCTTTGATGGATCAGAAGCACCAAGACTAGAATTGACCGATATAAGTGGAGAAACGATCAAAATCTCTTGCCATTATCGATTCATTGGTGAATTACCAGCAACGATGGCTGAAGTCCTTAGAGAAATCAAACCTATGGCTGCTGTTCAAAAAGAACTATCTGCTGAAAACGAGAGATTAACAAAAGAAAACCAGCACTTACAAATAGAGAATAAAGAGCAGACGAAAGTCTTGAAGACTACGACTGATCGATATTTTGACTTGTTGCAACCTAACAATTGGGCAATAAAGCCAAAAGGACGATTGGTGAGACCAAAAGAAACGGCAAAAAAAATCCAAGCCAAAGAACTTTCTCTTTGTGTCGACGAAAAAAATTGGGATCCAGAAACAAAAGTACTCAAAATCATTGGATGGGGAATTTCAAATGCGGAACGTAAACCTTTATCTTATAAGTTGTCTGTAGATCAATCACCATTCTTCGAGGTTCAGCAGATTGAGCGAACCGAAGTGAATGAAGCCGAAAAACTTCCTCCCCACACAAAAGCTGGTTTTGAGATCCAGATAGCGTGTGAACAAGAAAAATCATTTTTGATCGAATTGATTGCAGAAAATGGGCAGTCTTGGCTAGTTGAAATATAAATAACTTATTAGGTAAAGGAGTACCAAACCAGTGCAAAAAAAAGAAATTGCTGTATTTATCGATAAAATCACTCGTGAGCGGGCGACCGGCGATTTATTGATCGTTGGTTGGGCAATCGATGAAGTAACGAAAGAAATACCGACGATCCAAGTTGAAAAAGAAAATATTATAGCAAAAAATACACCAGTCGTGCGTTTAGATATCAATCATCTCTATGATTTGGACGTAAAGACGCAAAGTGGTTTTAATCTTCGATTATCTGGAAAGATGAAGGGGAAAGCAATTTTAGATTTTCAAACGAAAGATCATCAAAATGGAATAGCCGTCAAATTGAATGGACGCTATCCTTATGATGATGGCATCGAGTCGAGTTTGGAAAAGAAAAAACGATTGTTAAAAAAAGGCTTGAACTATGCTCGGACGCATGGCCTAAAAAAGGCTGTACGTCGTGTGAAAATGGAATTGAAACCAGGTTCCATCGACTATGCGCAATGGATCGCTAAGCATGAACAAATTGACGTTGCAGCACAAAAAACAAAAGCGCAAGCCTTTGCCTATCGTCCATTGATTTCTGTCGTGATGCCAGTTTATAACGTAGAAATCAAATGGCTAGAAAAATGTATCGATTCTGTGATTGCTCAAACATATGACCATTGGGAATTGTGTATCAGTGATGATGCCTCTACCGATCCTAAAATCCATAAATGTTTAGAACGTTATCAGCAAAAAGATCCACGGATCAAAGTTGTCTTTCGTGAAGAAAACGGTCATATTAGTTTAGCCACGAACTCTGCACTTGAGATCGCTGAAGGAGAATTCATGGCACTACTTGATAACGACGACGAACTTCCTGTCAATGCATTGTTTGAAGTAGTCAATGTCTTGAATGATCGGCCAGAACTTGATTTGATTTATAGTGATGAAGATAAGATCGATGCTGATGGCAATCGCTTCGATCCTCATTTTAAAGCAGACTGGTCACCTAATACGTTGATGGGAAATAACTATATTTCTCATTTAGGCGTCTATCGATTAAGTATCGTCAAAGAACTAGGTGGCTTCCGAAAAGGCTATGAAGGTTCACAAGATTATGACCTAGTTCTCCGTTTTACAGAAAAGATCCCAGCAGATCATATTTATCATATCGATCGTGTCCTTTACCATTGGCGTACGATTCCAGGATCAACAGCTAGTAGTGGTGAAGCTAAAAGTTATATTTACGATTCTGGTGTGAAAGCTTTGACGGATGCATTAGCTCGCAGGAATATCAAAGGTAATGTGCGTCCAGGAAGAATCTCAGGGTTTTATGAGATCAATTATGATGTCCTACAAGAGGAGCTAGTCAGCGTCATCATCCCAACCAAAAATGGGTATGACGATTTGAAAATGTGTATTGATTCGATCATCGAAAAAACGACCTATCCTAACTACGAGATCATTGTAGCTGATAACGGTAGTACTGATCCTAAGATGCAAAATCTTTTTGACTCCTACAAGGAACAACTGAAAGAACGCTTCATTGTAGAGTTGATCGATATTCCCTTCAACTATTCTCGCATCAATAACCTTGCGGCTGAAAAAGCTAGTGGAAAGTATTACTTATTCTTGAACAATGATACCGAAGTGATTGCTCCTAATTGGATGACAACAATGGTCTCATATGCTCAGTTTGATTCGATCGGCTGTGTTGGCGCCAAACTTTACTATCCAGATGATACGACTCAACATGCGGGTGTACTCGTTGGAATCGGTGGCGTCGCTGGTCATGCGTTGAATAATTATGACCGCACACATTGTGGCTATTTCGGACGATTAGTGATCGACGTCGATTATTTAGCAGTGACTGCCGCTTGTATGATGGTCAAAGCAGATGATTTCAAAGCGGTGGGTGGCTTCGATGAGACATTAAAAGTTGCCTTCAATGATGTAGACTTATGTCTTAAAGTCTATGAATTGGGTCGAAACAATGTATATGCTCACCAAGTTGAGCTTTATCACTTTGAGTCAAAATCTCGCGGGTATGAAGATACGCCAGAAAAGCAGAAACGCTTTGCGGGTGAAATCAAAAAAATGCAAGATAAATGGCCCAAATATATCGCACATGATCCTTTCTATAATGACAATTTGACAAAACAAGGAATTGGCGATTTTTCATTACGACCAGAATGATTCTTGCATATTATGCTATGCCTTCAACAAAACTTGATACCTCATCAAGTCTTGTTGAAGGCATATTTTATGGGGACTGTTTTTGACACAACAGTGTTGCTAAAGCTACTAAGAGAAACTTTGAAATTAGGTTACAATTTGGTTATCCACTATGTTTTTAAAGTGTGCTATGGTAAGATGATAGAGGTATTATTTTGTGGTTAGGAGTGTATACATGAATAAAAATGGAGAATGGAATGCTGCTCGTCGGATATTCATTATCATGCTGGATGTCTTAGTTTACAATGCAGCAATATATATAAGTTTCTTATTGAAATTTCAAGGAGAAATTCCCACACGGAATTTTGAGACCTTTCAACATTCTGCAGTGTTTATATCTATTATCTTTATCGTCTTAAATATTTTATTAGGGGCATACGTCTTTTATAATCGAATGATCAGTGACATTATATTTGTGACCGTAATAGGGCAAGTATTGATGTCTTTAGGCGTAATGGTGGTAACTTTCGCTGGTCGATGGTTTGCCTTTCCACGGGCAGTTATTCTTTTATCTTTGGTAGTTGGAACAATTTTACTGAGCTTATACCGTATTTTGGTCTACAAATTATATTTGAAAGTCAGTAGAGACAAAAAAGTAGTGATCGTTGGACTTGAAAAAGATGTTGCTCCAGCAATCCAAAATTTCCAATCTAAAAAAAATAATAAACATAAAGTTGAAGCGGTCGTTATCGATAACTATTATGAGAACATCAAGAAGATGATCGATACGATCGATATCGTCTACTTGTCATCACATATTGAAGAAAATGAAAAAATCAAAATCTATCAATTGATCACTAAGAAAGAAAAAAAATTATTCTTGAATACGACTTTTGAGAACTTAACAATGATCAATCCAAATATCATGAACTTTGAAGATGAAAGTATCATTGAAGCATCTGGTTTCAAGATACAACCAGAAGATGAATTGTTCAAACGATTATTCGATATTATCATCTCCTTTATCTTACTGATCCTTGCATCACCTTTCATGTTGCTTACAGCAATACTAGTCAAAGTGACTTCACCAGGACCAGTGATCTATAAACAAGTCCGTATCACTAAAAATCAAAAAGAATTTTCAATCTATAAATTCCGGTCAATGACAGCGACAGCGGAAGCAAAATCAGGGCCTGTCTTAGCGAAAAGTAATGATGCTCGAGTAACACCGGTCGGTAAATTTATCCGTGCTGTACGTTTTGATGAATTGCCACAGATTTTTAATGTGTTAAAAGGCGACATGTCGATTGTCGGACCACGCCCAGAAAGACCTTTTTTTGTGGATCAATTCAATGCAGAAAATCCTTATTACTATTTGAGACATAATGTCCGTGCAGGCATCACCGGCTATGCCCAAGTTTATGGAAAATATGTTTCTGACTATAACAGCAAGTTACGCTTTGATTTGTTGTATATCAAAAAATATTCGTTAATGATGGATCTAAAGATTTTATTGCAAACGATCAAGATCCTTTTTGATAAAATGTCTTCCCAAGGGTTAGAAGAGGATGAAAATGCTAGTTCACTGCAGGAAATAGATTTTCCAAAAGAACGAATTTATCGCTAGATCGGGAGGCACATAAAATGATAGAACCAAAATTTAGCATTATTGTGCCAGTCTATAATGCGCAATCCACGATAAAAAAAACGATCAAAACATTACAGACATTGGACTACGATGATTATGAAGTGATCATCGTCAACGATGGTTCAACAGATGATACTGAAAAAATGATTGTCACATTGACTGAAGGAAATCCAATTTTTCAATTGATAACAACGGAGAATAATGGCCCAGGTATTGCAAGAAATATTGGTATTGAACAGGCAAAGGGTTCTTATATTTTATTATTTGATGCCGATGATGAACCGAGCAAATCGATTTTAAAGAACTATGATCAACTACTTACCAATCATCCGCAGACAGATTTGATAGTCAGCTCTTTTCTTTTTAGAACGATGGATAATGAAAAAGTAGTATCCGAAAAAGTGAATCAGGTACCTGATTCCATTTATCGAAGCCATGAAACATTTTTAGAAGACATGTATCATTTGATGAATCAACAACTAATGTATGTGGTATGGAATAAGTGCTATCGCAGAGATATAGTCATAGCACAAAATATTCGATTTAGAAATTACCGTAGCTGCGAAGATCGTATCTTTAATTTAGAATACTATCAACATTGCCAATATGTGGTCATGAATCCAATCGTTGAATATACGTATGAATTCGTTGGAGGAAAGGGTATCACTAATAAATATTATCCTAATAAATTTCAAACCTTCAAAGAATTTTATTTGATAGCAAACGATGTAACAAATCAAATAAACAAACCCGGAATGGCTGCACTTTTATTAAAAGGAACGACTTCAGTGATTTTTTCTATTTATGGCAATTCCGATCAAACATCTAAAGAAAAAAACAGAGAAGCAAAAAAAGTTTTAGCTGATCCGGTGATTCTTGAAGCTAAAAATATAGCTTTGACAGATTCAACGGCTAAAAAGGTTACGAAGCTTCTGTATAAATTACCTGCACCGATTTTTTTATCGGCTGTTAGAATAGGTAGTTTTGTAGAAGAAAAGATGCCAGGATTGATGGCTTTCTTAAAACGATCGTATTAAAAAGCACGCTCAATCAGTTGAGCGTGCTTTTTCGTAATGTTTTTTAACCAAATGGCAACTTGTAAAAAACACACGCTTGTGCGAAAATATATAAGAAATTAAAAATGGATGAGGCTGTAATAATGTATAGTAATGATGTAGAACTAAAAAATGTGCAAAAAGTCGTACTTGAAATGTCAAAGTACTTTGTTGAATTTTGTAATGAGAATGGATTGGTATGTTATTTTTGTGGCGGTGGCTGTATTGGATCGATTCGTCATCAGGGATTCATACCTTGGGATGATGACTTAGATTTTTTTATGCCTAGACAAGACTACGAGAAACTAAAGATCCTTTGGAACAAACATGCAAATAAGGATCGTTATCCGTTATTATTTGCTTCATTAGATTACAATGATCATAATTCGTTTATGACTATTCGTGATACAGAAACAACGTTTGTAAAAACGTACCAAGAAAATATGGATATCCCACATGGTATTCCTATCGACATTTTTCCATTAGATGGTGCACCAGAAAGCAGATATAAACAAAAGATTCAAAAAATATGGGCATTGATCTATGCTTTATTCTGCTCACAAGTAGTACCAGAAAAACATGGGGGGCTTTTAGCTACTGGAAGCAGAGTACTTCTGAATATCTTTAGCTCTAAAAAAGCACGATATAAGATTTGGCGTTTCGCTGAAAAACAAATGAGTAAATATCCATTTGGTTCAACAAAGTATGTGACAGAGTTGTGTGTCGGGCCAAAATATATGGGTAATATTTATAAGTTGGATGATTTTAAATCTGCAGTTTTTGTCCCTTTTGAAGATGTCAAGATGCCGATTCCAATCGGTTATGATCGCTATTTGAAACAAGTTTTTGGAGAATATATGGAACTACCTCCAATAGAAGATCGGCAACCCCATCACGAGGCTGTTGTTCTTGATACAAAAGTATCATACAAAAAAAGACATAATAAAAATAAGGAGAATTAAATGGTGAAGAAAAATACAAGAATGTTGCCCAGAAAAATCAGCATTAAAAAGATCTTGTCAGGAACACTTTTGTGCACAATGCTATTGAATGGTTTTGCTCCTAGTATGTCTGCAAATGAAATTCAGTTTTCAAAAGCCAAAACAGGTAAAGATATTTCAGCTGTCCAACAAAGTGATACCACTACCGAAGATACAGCGGGAAGTACATCGAGCAGCTCAACTGAGAATGTAGAAGAGAGTACTGCTACTACAGAAACAATATCAGAGAGCTCTACCACTACGGATGAGTCAAGTGAGTCCGTAGAAAATAGTTCGACTACAACAGAAACTGGAGATAGTTCTTCAACAACCGAGAGTAGCTCTACAAACCAAGAAACGACAGAATCAACTGATGAGGCTGCAAAACAACAATCAACTGAAGATGTCGAAGTTGGTAAACAAGGAACAAACCATAAAAAAGGTACGTATGCAATGCAATCTGGTGGGATATCTTTGCGAGCAGCATCAGTGATTGACAAAGTTTATGCGAACAATCCTAATCTTCCAGGTAAACATTTTATAGATGTAGCTAGTTGGAATGGAAATATTTCAGTAGCTGAATACCAAAAAATAAAAAGTTATGGTGTGACATCTGTATCGGTGAAATTAACAGAAGGAACTTCATACACTAACCCTTATGCTGAGAATCAAATTAACAATGCAAAAGCTGCTGGCTTGACAGTTTCTGCCTACCATTACAGTTTATATACATCAGCCCAAACTGCACAAGCCGAAGCAAATTATTTTGCTGATGCTGCAAATCGATTGGGATTAAATAAGAATACGATCATGTTCAACGACGCAGAAGACCCTACGTTGATTAACAACGGAAGAGACGCACATAATAATTCGCTAGCTTTTAACAGACAACTACAGGCAAAAGGTTTTTCTAATGCAGCTCTATATATAGGAAAATATTGGATCACTAACGGATATATCAATACTTCGGCTTTCGGTAAAGATCGGGTATGGGTAGCGCAATACCCTTATTCACCAGATCAATCAATGCAATGGAACAATGACCATGGCGCGTGGCAGTGGTCTTCTAATATGCACTTCCCTGGGATTGCTAATTATGAAAACAGACCATTTGATATCTCAATGAGTTACAGTGCATTTTTCAGTGCGCCTAATCCCGGTCCAGATCTAAGTAAATATTATACAACCAATCCAGGTAGAGTCATTGTCAAACAAGATGATAACTTTTACAATGATGTGAATTTTACTGATCCAGGTCTTAGAGTCAAAAAAAATACTCTTGTGACTGTAAAAAGTATTCAGACAACTGCTAGCGGTATCCCTCGATTGTATACAGATAAAGGCTACTTAACGGCGAATAAATCATATGTAGTTGCGGCTCAGAGCAATATCGATTCATACTTCACAACGAATCCTAAAAAAGTTCGTTTAAAAGCAGATGATTATTATTACGCAGACACAGACTTCAAGCAACGTTTGAATAAAGTGTCAAAAGGTACCATTGTAGAAGTAGAGGATCTAGCGTATACCCAATCAGGCATTTTCCGTCTTAAAACAAAGAATGGTTATTTAACAGCTAATAAAAATATAGTTGAACAATTTTTAGAAATGTCAGATTTATATTATACAGCAAATCCTGGTCAAATCATTACTTTAAAAAATGATCAATATTATAAAGACGTTGAGTTTTCGACAGCAGGTGAATCTGTCCCAACCGGTACAGTCATAAAAGTAACAGGTATCGAAAAAACTAAAAGTGGGATTCCTCGTCTCAAGACAAATAAAGGCTATTATACTGCTAATAAAGACTACGTGATCGCTACAGTATCTGGCATTGATAATTACTACACGATGCGTCCGACACAGGTTGTTTTAAAAGCAAATGACGCCTATTATCGGGACCCTGAGTTTTTGCATAAAGGAGCGTCGGTCAATAAAGGAACCTTGGTAAATGTAACCGGGGTTGAATATCGTGAAAATGCAGTCCCACGTTTGATTACACCAAAAGGCTATTTAACTGCGAATAAAAGTTACGTACAAGAAGTGCCAAGTAACATCAACGATTATTACTATAGCAATATCAATCAAGTAGTCATGAAGAAGAACGATAGTTACTATAAAGATGTTTCATTCAGCCAAAAAGGCGATCCTGTCTTAAAAGATGAAGTGATCAAAGTGCAAGATATCGTCTTCACTACTAGTGGCATCCCACGTTTAAAAACAGCCAAAGGTTATGTGACAGCAAATAAATCTTATGTTATGACATTAGTTTCTAATAGTGATAACTATTTCATAGAAAACCCAAGGAAAATCATTATGTTAAAAGAGGATCGTTATTATTCGGATCTTGCTTTTAATAATCCTGGGGCGACTATTCCAAAAGGTAGAGTAATCGATGTATTAGGTGTAGAATTTACAACTACAGGAGTTCCTAGATTAAAAACTGCCAATGGGTATATCACAGCAAATAAAACATATGTGACAGCTGCAGCAAATAGCAATAACAACTACTTTGTGACCAATCCAAATAAAGTGCAACTTTTGGTAGATGACCATTATTATAAGGATCTGAACTTTACTCAAAAAGGAAATGCAATTAAAAAAGGGACGATTTTGACAATCGAAGGTATTGAATATACCGCATCAGGTATGCCAAGATTGAAAACAGCGGATGGTTACATTACAGCAAATCAAGCCTATGTAAAAAAAGTAAACTAATACAATAAAACCAGGGACATGAAAAGATCAACTATTTTATGTTCCTGGTTCTTTCTAGTGCGTAAAAATTTAACTAGATAAATGTTTGTCGTTAGGACATTTTACCTGGCATAATATAGAAAACATTGAAACTTATTGGTAGTTGTGAGAAAATGTAAAAGGTTGAATGCAGTTTGACACTGGATTATTATTAGAACATTAAATATGACAAATACTTCATGTACTTGTAAAGGGAAGGAATTTAAATCGAATGATTACAGCTGTTATTATCGCCGGTGGAGTGGGCAAAAGAATGGGACAAGATATCCCAAAACAATTTATCAATATTGAAGGAAAACCGATTATTATTTATACCTTGGAATCATTCCAACACCATCCACAAATTGATCGAATATTAGTGGTTTGTAAATCAGGTTGGGAAGAAACGATGTGGGCGTACATCAAGGAATTCAATATCAGTAAAGTTCAGTGGGTGATTACTGGTGGTTCAAAAGGTCAAGAATCGATTAATAATGGTGTACAATTCTTAAGGGATTATTCTGAGGACGATGACACGATCATCATTCATGACGGCATTCGTCCATTAGTTGATGAACTTGTTCTGTCTGATGTCATCGTAAAATGTAAGGAATTTGGAAATGGTGTCACTTCACTTCCTTATAATGAACAGATTTTTATCAAAAAAACAGAAGAAACGACGGAACAATATGTGGATCGTAATACGTTGCGACGTGTTTCGACACCACAAGCATATCAGTATGGTAAATTGCGAGCTGCATATGATCGAGCAGTAAAAGAGAATATTGGTATGACGGATTCTTCTTATACAAATACGATGATGGTGGATCTAGGTGAAACACTTTATTTTGCTGCTGGTTCAGACAAAAATATCAAATTGACAACTAGAGAAGATTTAGATTTATTCAAAGCATACTTAAAAATGAAAGACTAGGTGGTGAGATAGATGGCTTTAAATACAAATCCGCTATATATAAATGATTTGCAAAAAGTGATCGACCACGTTGAGGGTATCAAAGACTTAAATGGAAAATCACTTTTGATGATTGGTGCATCTGGAATGGTCGGATCGTTTTTAGTCGATACGATCATGTTAGCAAATGATCATTTAGGAATCGATATTAAAGTATATGCGATGGGGAGAAATCGTAAGAAGCTAGAAGCACGATTTGAAAAGTATCAATCAAGTAATAATTTTCAAATCGTAGAAGGGGATGTTACTGAACCTTTAGATCCTTCTATCAAAGCTGATTACATCATTCATGGAGCTAGTAATACGCATCCTAGAGCCTATGCGACAGATCCTATTGGGACGATCATGACTAATTTAGCTGGCACGGAACAAGTCTTAAAGCACGCAGTAGCTACGAATGCTACACGCACACTATTTTTATCTACTGTAGAAATATATGGGGAAAATAGAGGAGATGTAGATAAATTTAAGGAAGACTACTGTGGCTATATCGATTGTAATACGCTAAGAGCCGGTTATCCTGAAGGTAAGAGAGTCAGTGAATCCTTGTGTCAAGCGTATATCGCTAAACATGATCTAGATATTGTCATACCAAGATTATGCCGTACATTTGGACCTACGATGTTATTATCTGATTCAAAAGCTTCTTCACAATTTATTTTGAATGCAGCTCGAGAAGAAGATATCGTTTTAAAAAGTGAAGGCAAACAGTATTTTTCTTATATTTATGTTGGTGATGCAGTCTCTGCCATCCTCCATTTGATGATCCACGGTAAAAACGGAGAAGCGTATAATGTATCAGAAGAGGCTTTTGACATGCAATTAAGAGATCTTGCGGGAAAATTGGCAGAAATAAACAATAAAAAAGTTATCTTTGAATTGCCTGATGAAACTGAAAAAAAAGGTTTCTCAAAAGCAAATACAGCAATCTTAGACAATCAAAAACTCAAGGAAACTGGGTGGAATTCAGCATTTACACTTGAAGAATCTTTAGCTCACACAGTAAAATTAGTTAAGGATGAAGTTTAATGTGTACAATTAGTATAATCGTGCCTGTATATAAAGTAGAGAAGTATTTAAAAAAATGTGTTGATTCTATTATTGCACAAACTTTTACTGATATTGAAATTATTTTAGTCGATGATGGTTCTCCAGATGATAGTGGGAAAATATGTGACGAATATGCGGTTCAAGATAAACGTATAAAGGTCATTCATAAAGAAAATGGCGGATTGAGTAGTGCTCGTAATGCGGGTATTGAGATGGCTAAAGGAAAGTATTTAGGATTTATTGATAGTGATGATTATATTGCTGAAGATATGTTTGAAATATTGTATGATCAGTTACTGGATTATGATGCGGATATAGCTACAATAGGCATGATCGATGTGTATGAAAACAAAGAAACAAAGGTCAATAACTTAAAATTAGTTGAAGTTCTAGATCAAAAAGATGCGATAAAAGCTGTTCTAGATAGTACAGATGTATACGCGTATGCAGTCAATAAACTTTATAAAAAAGAACTTTTCGACACTGTACGCTATCCTATTGGGAAAATTGTAGAAGATGCTTTTATAATTATGGATCTATTACTTCAATGTGATAGGATAGTTACTAATACTGAACAAAAATATTATTATTATCGAAGAAATGACAGTATTACTGGATTGTCTTTTTCGACTAAAAATTTTGATGTGATTGAAGCATGGGAAAAAAATGGTGAGTTAGTGAAGAACGCTTACCCAGAACTTTCAGATTCGATCCATCGTAGAATATGTTGGGCATATTTTGATGTTTTAGATAAGATAGCGATCAGTGATAATAGTGAATCAAAAGAAATCAGAAAACCGCTAGTGAAATTTTTAAAATCGAATTTCATGTTTGTAATGAAAAATCCAATATTCACTAAAAGTCGAAAACTGTCGATGCTTGCATTAATGATAAGTAATTTATGTTATGATACATTAGCCAAGATAAAATATAATTATGTAACTAAGAAAAATAGTTGATGGCTTAAAAATGAATGTGACAGGAGAAGAATGAGTTTTATGGAAACAAAAAAAGATGATTATCTTCAAAAAGGTAAAAATATTTTTATAGTAGGGTTATTGGTCCTGCTCATCAGTAGAGCAGTTGGTGCGTACAGTTTACTTCCTTCTACAATTGATAGTGTACTGTTTTCGATATTAGCGATATTTGGTTCAATTGTATTATTAGCTGATTTTTTTACTAGAGTATTGAAAAAAAATCGTTGGACATATGATATCTTGCTACTTTTATTTATCGTTATCATGTGTATTTCTAGCTTGATAAACATGAAGTACGGTATATTTGGTAATCTCAAATTTATTGTATGGCAAGCATTATATTTCTTTATTGTCTATGACAATGGAATCAGCAGTGATAGAAATAAGGCCGATCACTTATTATCGATCATAAGTGGAACATTGATAGTGATTTGGACTAGTTTAGTAGTCGTTTCATTAGGGATGTTTTTGACTCAGTACAATTATTCAGTCCAATTAAGCAGAGTCAATCCCCTTAGAATAGGTATGTTGGAAGGTAGACTATTTGGTGTATTTTCTGATCCAAACTATGGTTCCGTGATGTGTGTAGTAACGATCTTTCTTAGCTTGTATTATATCTTTAGTAAGAAATATTCAAACAAATGGTTGTTGACAGGTGTGTATTTTTCAATCTTCTTAAATATCAGTTACATCATTTTATCAGGTTCTAGAAATGGCTTGATTACTTTATTAGTGACAACTTTTGTTTTTGTTTTCTTTTCGATGTATCAGTATCAATTAAAGAAAAAAATGAACCTTCTTTTAAACATCTTGCTTTCAATAGTAAGTGGGGTGGCTGTTATGGCCATTGTTTTTGGCGGAGCTCAGTTGATCAAAATCGGATGGTCATATTTTCCACAGTTTTTTGAGAAAAAACAAACTGGAATTACAGCAGGTAGAGTCAACTTAACAAGGCCCGATGTGGCACAAAGTACAGATGTATCTAATTTACGTTTTACTATTTGGAAAAGTGCTGTAGAGATTTTTCAATCAAGTTGGTTATTTGGTACTTCCCCTAAAAATATGATTGCTTATGCACAAGATGTTTTACCAAATACTTATATTGCACAACGTAATTTTTCTGTACACAATGCGTATTTGAATACTCTAGCATCTACTGGGATATTAGGTGGTCTAACATTTGTTGCTTTCATCGTTAGTAAAGCAGCTCGTATCATCACCCTTTTATTCAAACCAATCACTAATTTATTTGGTACACGAATGATTTATTGTATTTGTGGTATTTTTGCATTAGCATTTTCTGGATTTTTCCATAATGAAATGATTCTTGTGAATATTTCTGGCGCATTCTTATTCTGGTTTTTACTTGGTGAAGTAATCGGGAAGCTAAAAGCAAGCGATGGAATGAATCAATAAGAATGTGAGGAAAAGTTATATGATAGCGTCGCTTAAAAATAAAATCGATCGGATGATTTTTGTAGTCAAAAGTCTCTTCTTGCGAGTAGGAAGATACGCTGTTTTTTATTGTTGTTATCCATTTTTAGTCATGCAACCTTTAAAAAGAAATAAAATCGTTGTTTCTAGCTATTTTGGAAAAGGTTATGGAGATAATCCTAAGTATATTTGTGAATATTTACTATCCCAAAAAAATGATTTAGACATTGTTTGGTTATGTAAGCCAGAAGTCCTTCAACATCAAGCAGATCTATTTCCAGATACGATAAGGTTAGTGAAAAATAAATCAGTTCGAGCATTGATTGAGATGTTCACGGCTAAGATTTGGATCGACAATTGTCGTAAAAGCTTTTATCCACCCAAAAGAAAAGGACAGTTTTATCTCCAGACCTGGCATGCTGGATTCGGACTCAAGCGAATCGAGAATAATGCAGCTGGTAAATTAAAACCAAGATATGTAAAATTAGCCAAAAAAGATTCTCAAATGTGCGATCTATTGGTTTTTGAAAGCTCTGATCTATTTAAAGATATCGGTAAAATGTTCTGGTATGAGGGAGAAATTTTTAGAGAAGGTGTTCCTAGAAATGACGTGATCGTCAATAACGATCCCACTATCATCCGTAAAGTGTATGAGTATTATCAAATTCCAACAGACCAAAAAATTGTTTTATACGCACCGACCTTTAGAGCAGGAGAACTGATAAAAGTCAGTCCAGATTTTTTGGAGCAAGTTAGAAAAGCTTTCTCAGATAAATTTGGCATCGACTATCAGATGCTTATCCGTCTTCATCCAAATGATACGGAGAATAAAAAACAGATTTTAGGAGAATTAGATAACTCTACTCTTATTGATGCTTCTGACTATAATGATATGCAAGAATTGTTGTGCGCAACAGATGTATTGATCACAGATTATTCTTCAACTATCGGTGAAGCATTAGTATCTAACAAAAAGTGTTTTATCTATGCGTATGATTATGACCAATATCTAGAAAATAGAGGTCTAGTAATGGATTTAGCAGACTTGCCATTTCCGTTGATTAGAAGTCAAGAAACATTCATTGAAGGTATTGAGAATTTTGATTTGGACGAGTATCTAGCTAAAATGGAAGAATTTAAACAAGGCTTGAATATTTCCGAATCTGGTCATGCAAGTAAAACATTAGGAGATCGTTTGTTGATTGAGATGTCTAAGTAGTTAGTTATAGACAAGACAGAGTTTGGGGTTGTTACAAACGTTAATTTAGGCACCTATGGACCTCTAAAACTGAATAAATAGAGGTTCATAGGGCTTTTTAAACTTGGTCAAAGGGCATGCCAGAAGTAGTTTCTTCGGAAATAAACAGAATACTTTTGGCACGATATCAAACTCAAATTTATTCTGAAAGGTCGTAAAAGAAGTATGAGTAAATACAAAAAATTAGTCGGGAATTCTTTCATATTCGCAGTAGGTAATTTAGGGAGTAAACTAATATCATTCGTATTGGTTCCACTTTATACATATTATCTAACTACACAAGAATATGGGAAGGTTGACTTAGTTACGACAACTGTCAGCCTATTGATCCCAATTGTTTCAGGAGGAATATCTGTTGCTGTTTTAAGATTTGCACTGGACAAAGATGTAGATAAAAAATCAGTCGTAACAAATGCTACGATCATTGCAATAATTGGGATTGTGATTACAGCGTTATGTTACCCATTATTGGCAATGACTGGTGCTTTTGATCAAATACTTCTAGCATTTATGTTTTTACTGGCATTTCAAGTATTTACACAAATCATTGCACAATTTGCTAGAGGTAACGGACAAGTTCGTATTTTTGCTTTTAATGGTATGATCAAAACTCTAGCGATCGGATTATTGAATATTTACTTCCTGGTAGTATTAAAAATGGGATTGAATGGATATTTGATATCATTGATACTTGCGGAAATCATTTCCTTCATTTATCTTGCATGTACAACACCATATTTTAAAGATTTTTCTGTTAAACTTATTAATAAATCTTTTATGAGAGAGATGCTAGTTTTTTCGATTCCGACTATTCCTAATGATGTCTTATGGTGGTTTGTCAATAGTGCAAGTCGATACTTTATTTTGTATTTTCTTGGAGTAAGCGCAAACGGAATCTATGCTGTCGCTAATAAAATACCTTCTGTTATCTCTATGATGCAGTCTGTTTTCTCACAAGCATGGCAGATTTCTCTTGTTGACGAGCGAGACTCAGAATCTCGTGGAGAATTTCATGCAAATATTTTTAAATATTATTCATTTTTGCTATTTTTTACAGCTTCATCGATCATGGTGATTTTAAAGTGGCTTTTAGGTAATTTAGTCCAAAGTTCATTTTTTATCAGTTGGCAAGTCACTCCGTTTTTATTGATTTCTGCTATTTATTCTGGATTTATCGGTTTCTATGGACAGTTTTATATTGCAGAAAAGAAAACAAAAGGATTGATGAATACTTCATTGATTTCCGGTTTACTGAGTGTCATACTTAACTTTCTTTTCATTTCATCTTTTGGCTTGATAGGGGTTGGATTTGCTTCGATGATCAGCTTGTTTGTTGGTTGGATGATTCGAATTTATGATACAAGTAAATTTATCACTGTAAATATAAATGTATGGAATATCGTATTAAATCATGTAGTTTTGGCCGCCCAAGTTGCATTGATCTTTTTATTCGATGGGTTATTGTTGATTGGATTAGAATTAGTTTGCTTAATTGCTTTATTATTTGTTAATATGGACATCGTAAAAGGTCTTTTAAAGACTGGTAAACGCATGGTACATTCAAGAAAATAAAAATATCAAAAATAGAGGAGTGAGTTCAAATGAATTCTATTTTAATAACTGGTGGAGCCGGCTTTATCGGTTCTACACTAGCCAATCATTTGAGTGAAAATAATAAAGTGGTCGTTATTGACGATCTATCTATGGGAAATAAAGAAAATCTTGATTCTACCAAAAACATTGTCTTCGTTGAGGAGGATGTAGCTGATGAAAAAGTAATGGAAGAGCTATTGAACAATCACCAGTTTGACTATATCTTCCATTTAGCTGCTATAGCTAGTGTTGCTGATTCCGTTGAACGTCCATTGGAAACTCATCGAGTGAATTTTGATAGTGTCTTGATGTTACTTGAGTTGATTCGTAAGTATCAGCCAAATTTAAAGCGTATTGTATTTAGCTCTTCTGCAGCTGTTTATGGAGATGAACCAACACTACCTAAAAAAGAAGAGTCAGTTATTCGACCGTTGACGCCTTATGCTATTGATAAATTTGCCGCTGAACAATATGTACTTGATTATTGCCATTTGTATGATGTGCCAGGAACTGCGGTACGTTTCTTCAACGTATACGGTCCAAATCAAAATCCAAATTCGCCATATAGTGGGGTGATCTCGATTTTAGTGGATCGCTATAAAAAGCAACTTGCTGATGAAAAAGCGTCATTTACTTTATTCGGCGATGGCAGTCAATCAAGAGATTTTGTCTATGTTGAAGATGTTGTGCAAGCTTTATTACTTGTTTCTAAAGAAGAAAAAGCACTAGGGCAACAATTCAATGTTGGAACGGGGAACAGTACAACTTTACTTGAGTTGATCCAGACAATCAATCAGATTCTTGAAGTTGAATTACTGTTAGATTATCAAGAGGAGAGAGTAGGAGATATCCACGACTCTTTAGCTGATATCACTAAGCTTTCAGCACTAGGTTACCAACCTAAACATAGCATACTTGATGGCATGAGAAAATATTTAGCAACAGAAATAAATACGACAAAATAATAAATTTTCTTTATTCAGGAAACAACAGAGAAAACCTTGTATCAAGCCAAATTGCTTATACAAGGTTTTCTTCGTTCTTATTCAATTATCACAGATGACAGGTCAACACATTGCTTATTCATCATTTCCCATCAATTTATAAATCTGATCTCTAAGGTCGGTGGCAGTTGTTTTATATTTTTTATCGGCTTGGATATTACTTTCTAGCACAACTGCATCAGAGGTATCTTTTTTCATTGCTAATACCGCATGGAAACGATTGATGTTTCCTTGAGCAAATATTGTATCCCTTCCACTATAGACCCCACCATTATATGGACGCCCACTCAAATTCTTTCCCCATAGAGAAAAAAGTAAATCTTTTGGAATCAATTGCCCTTTTAATACTTTTGTAAAAAATTCATTCAAATCATAGACGGACATACTGATATTCCCAGTTCCTAATTCATTACGTATATCTGTTTCAGATTCAGTCAAAGCTTGATGATAATCATCGTCTGGACTCATTTGATAAGAGACTGCGTGTTCTGAAGTGTTTTTGACTTGGTCATAGAAGGTCGTCTGTTTCAATTGTAAGGGAGTGATGATTTGATCATACACCAACTTTTCGTATGGCTGATGGGTCAATTTCATTAAAATACCTGTTAGTAATGTGAAATTCAATGGTTCATATTTGTAACTTTGATCATTGGTATATTCGAGATGGTCTATGGCAAACTGGATCACCTCTTGGTCATTCATCGGTACGGTCGGAGAAGCTGTTTTTTTCAATCCTGATCGCATATATAATAAATCTTTGATCGTGATTTTATTGCTACCGTTGATTTGGGGATAAAATTTAGCCAGTTTTGTATCTAAAGAAAGTTTCCCTATATCCACTTGTTTTAGAATCAGTAGCGCAGTCATTGCTTTTTGGATCGAACCAATTTGATAATACAGAGATGGAGTATTTGGTTGCTGTGCTTCTTCGTTAGCGTATCCGTAGCCCTTTTCAAGGATCACTCGATTGTTTTTACGAATATAGACAGATCCAACATAATCATTTTTTTGTAACAATTGGTCGATTTGATCGGCAAGGACCTGTTCGTCTTTGGTCAAATCTAGGGAATCGTTTGCCACTTGAATCGAGGCGGATACTCTTGACTGTGCCATTTCATAGGTAGACCAAGTGATGATTCCAATAGTGACGACTAAAATGAATAAGCAGATTTTTTGAGAGAAAGAAAAATGGGAAGCTTGTTTTCTTCTTAAATGTTTCCTTTTGTTCATGTATATCAATCCTTCCTGTCTAAGAGCTTAGTGATTAAATGAAGCAGATTATTGTTATTTAGTAAATAAGAATCATTTTATTTTCTATTTTAAGCCGAAGAGAATCGATTTACTACTTACAATTTTGACATAAGAATTGTTAAAAATAATTCACCTCTGCCTGAATTTCATGTATAATGAATAAAGTTATGAAGTTGATAGTAAGGAGGAGTTGTTTTGTCAGAAAACAAACAACATCCAGATGAGAAGAGACGACGACAAAAGAATGCAACTGATTCGACAGATGTAGTCAGTAAGCGAAAAGACCTACGTAAAAAAGAAGATAAAATCGTAGGAAAAATTATTTTAGTGATTGCGCTTACGTTGCTAATTATTGGATGTGTATTTGGTTTTACGGTCTATCGCTATATCGATAGTGGCTTAAAACCTTTAGACCCAGAGAATGAACAATTGGTTTCGATCGAAATCCCTAGTGGCTCTTCAAATAAGCAAATCGGAGAGATTTTAGAACAAGACCATATCATCAAGAGCGGTATCGTATTTAATTATTATACAAAATTTAAAAATATGACTGGCTTTCAGGCTGGCTTCTACCAATTAGCCCCTAACATGACGTTAGATGAAATCGGTAAACAGCTCCAAGAAGGTGGAACCTCAGAACCTACAGAAGTGGCAGATGGGAAAATCACGATACCAGAGGGATATGATGCAGAGCAGATTGCAGAACGAGTAGCTAAAATCACTGGAAAAGACAAGCAAGAATTTTTAGATCTACTAAAAAATGAAGCCTTTTTCACTGAGTTAACTCAAAAATATCCTGATTTATTAGAAAGTGCAGCTAAGGCAGAAAACACCAAGTATCGCTTAGAAGGTTACTTATTCCCAGCGACTTATGATTACTATAAAGATATGTCACTCAAAGATTTGATCATTCAGATGGTCAATAAAACGAATACCGTGTTACAACCATACTTCTCTACGATCAAGCAGCAAAATCATACGGTTCAAGAAATCATGACACTTGCTTCATTGATCGAAAAAGAAGGCGTATCTGAATCAGACCGTAAAAATATTGCTAGAGTTTTCTTTAATCGGATTGACATAGGGATGCCATTACAATCAGATATTTCTATTTTATATGCGTTAGGCGAACACAAAGAATTTGTCTCTTATGAAGATACGGCAGTCGATTCACCATATAATCTGTATACAAATAAGGGATATGGGCCAGGACCATTCAACAGCCCAAGTGAAGCAGCTATTCAAGCTGTGATTGAACCTGCAGAGAATGATTATTATTATTTCGTCGCAGATATCTCTACAGGTGAGGTTTATTTTGCAAAAACATATGAAGAGCATATGGAATTAGTACAAAAATACGTAAATAATTAAAATTGAGCGTTATCTGTAACTTTATTTATTTTTAGAAAAACATTTACATTTTAGAAAAAGCATGGTAATCTTTTTTGGACTGTAGTCCGTAAAAGATTACCTTTTGCGGTATTCCATAGAAAAAGGAGAAGAGTTATACATGGTAGAAAAAGTATATCCTATGACGCTTGAAGGAAAAGCGAAATTAGAGCAAGAATTAGAAGAATTAAAAACAGTTAAACGGGGAGAAATCATTGAACGAATCAAGATCGCCCGTGGCTTTGGTGATTTATCTGAGAACTCAGAATATGAAGCAGCTAAAGATGAACAAGCTTTCGTAGAAGGACGTATCACGACAATCGAGAATATGATCCGTTTTGCACAGATCATTGACAATGATGGCGTTGATTCGGATGAAGTATCTATTGGTAAAACAGTGACGTTCATTGAGTTACCAGATGGTGAAGAAGAAGAGTATACGATCGTGGGAAGTGCTGAGGCAGATCCTTTCTCAGGAAAGATCTCAAATGATTCCCCGATCGCACAAGCTTTGATCGGCAAATATAAAAATGATGAAGTAACGATTTCAACACCTGGTGGCGATATGCAAGTAAAAATCGTCAAGGTCGCGCAAGCATAAGTTGAAATGTAGACACAGATAATCAATTATTGGTTTGTCTATACAAGAAGGTCTGGGACCATGACACAAAGTCCCAGGCCTTTTACTGTAGAAAGCGATAGTTACATCTAAAGTCCTATAGCATCTCAAAACAAAAATAGGTATGATAAAAAAGAGAATGAAAAGGAAAGGAGAATAGCGATGAATAGCTCTTGGCGCTTTTTTATAGTAGTAGAAGCCTTACTATTGATCTTTGCAGTTTGGCAAATCGTAAATAATGTTGAATTATTACTATTAGTTTTATTTGGTATTTTTAATATCTATCTTGCATTGCGAAAATCACCGAGATCGGGGTTTCAAAATTTTCAATTTGTACTAGGTGGACTAGTTATTTTTTTCAGTTTGATCAATAGTCCTGCGCTGTGGGTAATGGCAGTCTTTGCTGTCTTGTTCATTGGTCTTAAAGGTGTAGAGATTTCTGGGATCGATCTAACAAAAAATGCTTTTTGGCGAAAAAAACAAATCATTATGGTTCAAACAGAGCAAGTGAAGTCCCACAATAATGAACGAAAAAAACAACAATTATTCGGTAATCAGCGAATTGGTAATGATGTGTATGAATGGGATGATATCAATATCGCTCTACTTTCAGGAGATACGATCATCGATTTAGGGAACACCTTGTTACCTAAAGACGATAATATCGTTATCGTCAGAAAAGGAATCGGTCGGACACGCATTTTAGTTCCATTAGGGATTGCAATCAGTCTCGAACATGCAACGTTAGTAGGAAATGTACAATTTGAAGAAGAACAATTTGCATTGAAGAACGAGTCGATTAAAATCTATAGTAACGATTACGATGAAAATCCACGTCGTTTAAAAATCATTACGAACACATTACTTGGGGATATTGAGGTGATTCGAGCATGATTGAGAAACTTTCTCGACCGATGCTAGCTATTTATGCTTCGATCGCCTCATTTATCGTCATTTTATTTTCATTTTTTACTTATTTTTACGCAAGTAATCAAACTCATTTTTGGCGTACTTTATTAAGTGCCAGAATTTTATATGTACCATTGATCTTTCACTTATTAGCGATTTCTTCAGGTGTCGGTTTGATTGTTTTTTTGATTGTCTCTCTTTTACAAAAAGCACGTTATGGGAAAATCGAAGAACAATTACGGGCAATTTCTTCCGGTAACTATGAAGCAAAAGTTTTAAATGATTCCTTACCAAGTGCATCTGACGATATATATGTCAAAGAAATTGAAAAAGAAATCACTAAAATCAAAGAAAAAATGATCGAAGTATCAAGTGAACTTCAAATATTGACGAGTCGACCTCAATACGTTGATGGACAAACAAAAGAAGAAATCTTAGAATTAGAAAGACATCGTTTAGCGCGTGAGCTACATGATTCGGTTTCCCAGCAATTATTTGCAGCGATGATGATGATGTCTGCTTTGACGGAACAAGCCGAAAAAAGTGATACGCCTGAAATGTTTCGTAAACAACTAAGAATGGTAGCAGATATCATCAATGCTTCACAATCTGAAATGCGTGCGTTGCTACTACATTTGCGACCAGTCAACCTTGAAGAGAAAAGTTTGAAACAAGGGATTGAACAATTATTAAAAGAATTAAAAAACAAGATACAAATTGCATTGAAATGGGATATTGAAGATATCACTTTGTCTGATTCGATTGAAGATCATCTCTTTCGGATCGTTCAAGAACTACTTTCAAATACGTTGCGTCATGCAAAAGCAAATGAATTAGAAGTGTATCTGCATAAAATCGATAATAACCTTTTATTACGAGTGATCGATGACGGTACTGGCTTCAATATGAATGAAACAAAAACCGGTAGCTACGGACTAAACAATATCAGAGAACGTGTAGCAGGTATTGGTGGAACAGTAAAAATCATTAGTTTCAAAGGACAAGGGACAAGTGTGGAAATCAAAGTTCCTTTAATAAAGGAGGCGGAAAAATGATAAAAGTATTACTAGTCGATGATCATGAAATGGTACGTTTAGGGGTTTCTTCCTATTTGTCGATCCAAGAAGATATCGAAGTGATCGGAGAAGCAGAAGATGGGCGACAAGGTTACGAAAAAGCCATGGAACTTCGTCCGGACGTGATTCTAATGGATTTAGTCATGGAAGAAATGGACGGGATCGAATCTACAAAAGCAATCCTCAAAGATTGGCCAGAAGCAAAAATCATTATTGTTACGAGTTTTATTGATGATGAGAAAGTATATCCAGCTATTGAAGCTGGCGCAACAGGCTACTTACTTAAAACATCGACGGCCCATGAAATCGCCGATGCGATCCGTGCGACTCAAAGAGGTGAACGAGTGCTTGAACCTGAAGTAACCTCTAAAATGATGGAAAAAATGAGTCGACGTAATGAGCCAATCTTGCACGATGATTTGACGAATCGTGAAAATGAGATTCTTATGTTGATCTCTGAAGGAAAGAGCAATCAAGAAATCGCTGACGAGTTGTTTATTACTTTGAAAACAGTCAAAACACATGTTTCTAATATTTTAGCGAAATTAGAAGTGGAAGATCGTACCCAAGCTGCCATATACGCGTTCAAACATGGGTTGGTAAAGTAAAAAGAAGCAAAATAATGAATGTACAACTATATTGGGATACGATTAACTATATTACAGATTATTTTTATCAAATATTAATCCTCTTATTGACAAAAACCAATTTTACCTGTAGGGTTTAATTATAAAAACTTGTTAGGTGAGGCTCCTAAAAGAACACAGGCTACTGCCCTTAAACGTCGAGAGACGCCACAGGGTATAACAGGCAACGTCGGCTTAAGGCGTGCTTAACGTAGCTATCTGGATTATATTTCCAGAATTACGTCTTTTAGTGCTAAAGCTCAGACGAGAAGTTCGTTCAGGTAAACATTGGTACCATTTTGATGGGATCTTATGAGACGGCTTCTTTTGGAGGCCGTCTTTTTTATGCACTTCCTGTTTTTCTAAACGAATCCATCCAACAAGTTTATATCGAAAAAACGATGTAACAAAGGAGAATGCGAGATGAGAACATTAAATGATACAAATAACCTAGAAACACAATTGAAGATTCTTAATTATCTTGAGCAAAAAAAGCTTGAAGAATTGAAGAACTATTTAGCAACGATCGAGAAAGTGGAATTGATCCAACTATTTGTTACGCTACCTTTAGATAAACAAGTGCTGGTCTTTCGATTATTATCAAAAGACAAAGCCCTCGAAATCTTTGAAACATTTGAACCGTCTGTCCAACAAGATTTGCTTCGTTCGTTTACGGATGATGGAGTGATTGAATTTGTGAATGAGATGGCTCCAGATGATCGGGTAAGGTTGTTTTACGAACTACCAGCAAGTGTAACTAAAAAACTATTGGCAGAGCTTTCTGAAGAAGAGCGAGCAACAACGAATCGATTGATGGGCTATGAACATGAGACGGCTGGGCGGATCATGACGACTGAATTTATTTCAATTAAAAAAGAAATGACTGTTGAAGAAGCACTGCATAAAATCAGAAAATTAGCGAAAGAAATGGAAACAATCTATATTTTGTATGTGACAGATATGGCGAAAAAAATTGAAGGAGTACTATCATTAAAGGATCTAGTCATTGCAGAAAGTGATCAACGGATTGAAGAAATCATGATCAAGCACGTCGCTTATGTAACCACAGATACAGATCAGGAAGAAACTGCACGATTGTTACAAGAGTTAGATTTGATCGCTATTCCTGTCGTGGATAAAGAAACACGACTAGTAGGTATTGTGACAGTGGATGACGCCATCGATGTCTTAGAGCAAGAAACGACCGAGGATATGTTCAATGCTGCTGGTTTAGCAGACGTCGCCTCTGTAGAAGCTGATCGTAGTACAGTACTGATTAACGGCAGTCTTTGGCAAATCTGGAAAGTCCGCTTGCCTTTCTTAGCGATCACATTAGTTGCAGGGATGTTAGCTGGTCTAGTGATCGATGAGTTTGAACAAACGTTAGAATCAGTGGCCGCTGTTGCTATTTTTATTCCTTTGATCATGGATATGGGTGGGAATGTAGGGACGCAATCATCGACGGTTTTTGTTCGCGGATTATCTTTAGGACATATTGATCTCAACACGTTTATCAAGCACTTTTTGAAAGAAACAGGTATTGGTCTAAGTTTAGGGATTGTTGTAGGTATCGTATCTGGAATAGTTGCTTCTGTGTGGCAAGGGATACCATTGTTAGGTGTAGCTGTGGGGATCTCTCTGGTCTTTGCAATGACCTTAGCTGCCGCCCTTGGTTTTTTGATTCCTTTTATCTTATTGAAATTGAATATTGATCAAGCTGCTGGATCTGCACCAATCATTACCTCGATCAAAGATATTGCTGGGTTATTTATTTACTTTATTTCAGTTAACGTATTCTTAGGCTACCTATTGTAGGAATAATTAGTATATTATAGGCATATCTTTTTAGTAGAAACATCAAGGAATATTCTATGATCTACCAGAGTAGCCCTTCTTTTGATCCTCCATAAAAATTAGGGGTTTCCGTAAAGAAAAGCAGGGTTGCTTTTGTTTTTAGAGTGGCTTTGCTATACTTGAAATGGAATGGAAAAAGGAGGAGAAAAGTGAAACAGAATTTTGCAATCGTAGGACTTGGACGTTTTGGTGGCAGTATCTGTCGTACGTTAGTCGAAGCTGGTCAAGAAGTTTTAGCCATTGATAGCAGTGAAGATCGCGTGAATGAATATATGAATATCGCAACACATGCAGTGGTTGCGAATGCACAAGATGAAATGACTCTACGGTCTTTAGGAATCAGAAATTTTGATCATGTGATCGTAGCAATTGGAGAAGACATCCAAGCAAGTATTTTAGTGACTCTGATGGTCAAAGAAATGGGTGTTCCGAATATCTTAGCGAAAGCACAAAATGAGTATCATGCTCGTGTTCTTGAAAAGATCGGTGCAGATCGTGTTGTTCATCCTGAGAGGGATATGGGGATACGGATCGCACATAATCTTGTTTCTAAAAATATTTTGGATTATTTAGAGCTGTCAGACAAATTTTCGCTCGCTGAGATTCGGGTATCCAACCCTAAGTTCTTTAATAAAACGTTAGCAGAACTAAATTTCAGACAGCGATTTGATTTGACTGTAGTAGCCATCCGGCGTTTCGATCGTTCTGTCGTGGTGTCACCAGCCGCTGACGAGTATGTACGTGAAAATGATAATTTACTTGTTATCGGAGAAACAGAAGATGTAGATATACTTGATGACAAAATGAATCAATAAAAAGGGGCTCATCACATGCAATTAACAATAACGGACAAAGCAAAAGAATGGTTTCAAGAAGAGGTAGATTTACCTGAAAATTATGGTATCCGTTTTTTTGGGAAAGTATATGGCAAAACAGAAGTACATGAGGGATTTTCAATCGGTATGTCTGTGGAGTTACCAGAACGTCCGATGAAACAAGAAACGATCGATGGTCTATTATTCTTTATTGATGAAGCCGATGATTGGTTCTTCAAAGGCTATGATCTGGTTGTTGATTATGATCCACAATTAGAGGAACCAACGTATCATTTCCAAGAAACAGCAGATGTATAAGGTGAGAGATAGTCTTTATCTTTAGGAAAATAAGCCTGACGAACGAAAAGTAAGTTTTACTTACTTTCGGATTGTTAGGCTTTTTTTTTTAGACAGTCAAACGCTGATTCATTTTTACTAGGTTCATTATAGAAAAAAGTCGTTCAAGGTATAAAGTGCATCATACTTCATTCTTTTGAGGGTTTAAGCTAGACTAATAAGTAGAGAGGATGGGTGTGATGACAAAAAAAATAATTTATTCAGTACGTTCGTTTCGTGAAGAATTTATCGAAAAGATCAAAGAAATAGCACCAGAATATTCATTTCAAACGGAAGTAGCATCCGACGAACTTTCTGAAATAGCAATCAGTATCGGTTGGAACGGCGATTATCAAGAAGGTATATTCGCTTCTGATCGCTTAAAGTGGGTCCAATCGATTTCTGCCGGGGTAGATAATCTTCCATTAAACGAATTCGCCGAAAAAGATATCTTACTTTCCAATGCAAGTGGTATCCATGTAGAATCGATTAGTGAGCATGTGATGGGCATTATTTTAGGCTATTCACGTGGATTGTTTCAAGCCCAACGAGCGCAGTTCCATAAAGATTGGCTAGGATCAGAGATCCATTATCAAGCATTGGCAGATCAAAAATTACTAATTATTGGAACTGGACATATTGGAAAAAAATTGGCACAACATGCAGCTGTATTTGGTTTGGAATGTATCGGCATCAACACATCTGGACATCCAGTAGAGGGCTTCAAAGAGACTTATCCATTAGATAAATTAAAAGAAATCTTGCCGAAAGCAACGATTGTGGTGAATATCTTACCTTTGACAGATCAGACAAAAGGATTGTTTGACACAAAAGTATTTGAAGCTTTTGATAAAGAAGCGCTATTCATCAATGTAGGACGTGGGCCTTCTGTAAAAACATCTGATTTAATAGCTGCGTTAGACGATGGACAACTTGCTTTTGCGGCTTTAGATGTGTTTGAAGAAGAACCATTAGCGAAAGATAGTCCATTATGGGAAAGAGAAGATGTATTGATCACGTCACACATTGCAGGTCAGACACCACATTTCCAAACAAAGTTTATGGATATTTTTCTAAAAAACTTAAAATCCTACGTAGAAAAAACAGAATTAGAAGTAAATGAAATCGATTTGAATGAAGGTTATTAAAGGTTATTAAATGAAAAAGAATCTCTAGAAGAGGTATGTAGTGACTACCTCTCCCAGAGATTCTTTTATTTTGGCAATTGGATTTTTGGCCAGCCTTTGACTGCTTGAGCAAAAATGAATATACCCGCAAATGCAATAAACGCTGTTGTATCAAAAGTTGGTACAAAAATCATCAGAATCGTTGCAATAACAGTAGGTAATGAAATCGCATAGATCATTGTTTTTAGACAATCGAGAAAAGTTACTTTAGCCAAACGTAATCTTGCGTAAACATAAGCTGCAAAATTGGCCATAAGTAAAGTGATGATCAAATTTAAAAAGCTAGGATAAATGGAAATCAAAAATACTAAAGCTTTGATCCAAAAAGGGATCGTTGCTTCACTTAATGTACTACGTAAGCTTTCACCTGTTAGATTTTTTAAGGTATTATTCGTATACTCAATTTCAAATTGATTGTTGTTCAACAATGCCGAAGTCGTGCCAGTATTCGGTAAAGCTAATACCAATTTATCCTTTAAGAGACCGACACTTAGGAAATTCCCTATCAAATCTGAAGAGATATCTTCAGGGGTACGTTTTCCTTCGGGATCAAAGGTAAAGATGATCGAATCCGTTTGATAAATAAAACCATCATTTGTTGGCGAATCGATTTGTCCGTCACGAATCTTAAAATCTGGAATTTCAGATGCGATTTTTTGACCATCGGATTTGATCGTGTCTAGCACTTGAAAAATTTGGTAAGAAATAGGTAATGCCATTAGTATACTTAAACATAAAAGATAGACTAATGATTTTCCAAATGATACGTTTTTAGCATTTTTAAGCTCGGTGAATCGAGCAAATGAGCTAATGATTAATTGTTTTGTTGTCATAATTACTCCTTCTGTAGAATTGTCATCACTAGCAATTCTAGCGGAGTATGCTATGAATTACAAGAGTTCTAAAACATTCTCTCACGATAGATAAGGTTATATTCTTATTGTTCATTGTTTTCTAGAGATGAAAATTGTTAGCAGATAGAGTATGATAGGAAAGAATGATAAATAAGGTAGGTAGAAAAATGAAGATTTATGTTCAATTTAAAAGCTATTTAGAAAGTAAAGGGTATTGGGAAGTTTTCATCTATCTATTTTTTGGTGGATTAGCAACGATTGTCAATTTTGTCAGTTATGCAATCGCGCAACAAATCTTCCAGTTATCGATGCCCATTTCGAATACGATTTCTTGGATTTGTTCTGTTCTGTTTGCATTTGTCACCAATAAGGTATGGGTCTTTCGATCAAAATCTCCTAGTTATACGCATTTGTTTATTGAGTTTGGAAAATTTGTTTTTTACCGAATCGTTTCTTATGGACTAGACATGGGCGCCATGTTCTTGATGATCAAAGGATTGGAAATGAATGATTATGTGGCTAAAATCATTACACAGGTTTTAGTCGTATTGGCAAATTATGTCTTTAGCAAATTATTTATTTTCAATAAGACAGAAATTATCGAAGAGCCAGTAGAAACCAGTAAAAAATTGGAAGACTAGGCATAACAATTGAAGAATTCCCCTCACTTTGTTACTCTTTTAGTGTAAAGAGACCCAACAACTATGAGGAGGAATTTTTTATGACTTACACATTACCAGATCTACCCTATGCATTTGATGCATTAGAACCATATATTGACGAAGAAACGATGCATTTGCATCATGACAAACATCACAATACTTATGTGACAAACTTAAATGCAGCGATCGAAAAATATCCTGAACTAGGTGAAAAAACAATAGAAGAATTGGTTTCAGACATGGATGCTATTCCATCTGACATTCAAACTGCTGTACGTAATAATGGTGGTGGACATGCGAACCATTCATTCTTCTGGAAAATCATGGCACCAAATGCTGGTGGCGAACCAACAGGAGCAATCAAAGACGCAATTAATGAAACATTCGGCGATTTTGCAACATTCAAAGAAGAATTCAAAAAAGCAGCAGCAGGACGTTTCGGTTCTGGCTGGGCTTGGTTAGTACTTGAAGATGGCAAACTTGCCATCACTTCTACTGCCAACCAAGATTCACCATTGATGGAAGGCAAGAAACCTGTTCTAGGTTTAGATGTATGGGAACATGCTTACTACTTGAAATACAAAAATGTACGTCCTGACTACATTGAAGCTTTCTGGAATGTTGTGAATTGGGATGAAGTGAACAAGCATTTCGCAGGATAAAATAGCTTTCTTCCATTTGCCATGCAATTTAGAAAATTAACGGGGCAATGCTTGCGAGCGTTTTCTAAATTCGGTATAATGTTTGTGCAAGGGTTACTTGCAAGAACTTTTTTGGAGGCTATATATTTATGGAACACGGTACAGTAAAATGGTTCAACAATGAAAAAGGATTTGGGTTTATTACAGTAGACGGTGGAGACGATGTATTCGTACATTTCTCAGCAATCCAAGGCGATGGCTTCAAAAGCTTAGAAGAAGGCCAAGAAGTAGAATTTTCTATCGTTGAAGGTGCGCGCGGTCCTCAAGCTGCTGAAGTATCTAAATTATAAGATCATGTTGACGAAAAAAGAAGATACGGCTTGCCGTATCTTCTTTTTGTTTTTTTATTTTCTTTTTCTGGAAAAAATGGTTTTACAAGAAAAATTAGTTATTTTTGCTTATCACCATACATCATTTCTTTGATTTTTTGGACTAAGTGCTTATTTTCTGAAGCAGAAAGGTCATTGCGGATGGTAATATAAGGAATTTCATCTTCATAACTGATTATTTTGGTGGGGGCTTCAGTTGTACGAATAATCAAGTCAGGATTTAGCAATAATTCATTTGTGAAAAGGACATTCAAATACAAACGTAATTGGTCTTGTAAAACTTTTACATATAATAATTCGATACTTAGTGGATAATCACTTTCTAATTTCACTTTGATCTCTTTATCAAAAAATGTGGGTGGGGCAATGACTAAAAATGCTTCGATCTCTCGCATATGGAGAGCTACTAGAATGTTTTAACAATATTTACTTGAACAATCACTTACAACAAATAAAAAAAGACGGAGAGAACGGAGAAGTTGTTTTATTTCCTGATTTCTCCGCTTTTTTTTGCTGGAAATGCTTAATAGGAAGGCATAAACAAAGTTAAAAAAACTAGTTTTTTTAATTTATTGAACAAAAAATCATAAAAATCCAATAAAACGTATAAAAAGAATCGCTTTCTTTCTTTTCTGTTTATGCGCCCTATGGTATGATAATTAAGAATTTTACAAAAAATACATATAAATCACGAAGATAAACACTATTTTTTAAAGTTTTATTAGGATTAAGTAGTTGGATTGCTGAATGATTGGGTGTATGAGAGAATAATCAAGAATATGTATGATAGAGGTGTAGTATGAAGCGGTGGCAAAAAGTGATATTGACTTTATTGGGAATAATCGTACTTCTCATCGGCGGAGTTTCAGCTTATGGAATCAAGTTTATGGGTGAAGCGAGCCAAACAGTCAATCGGATTTCAAAACAATCTGATCGTGTATCAGCAAAACGTGACGATCGAGTAAGCATTGATGATCAAGAACCCTTTTCAGTATTATTATTAGGATTAGATACAGGAGGCCTTGGACGAACAGAACAAGGGAGATCCGATACGATGATGGTCGTGACCGTCAATCCACAACAAAAGAAATCAACGATCATTAGTTTGGACCGAGATATCTATACGAATATCGTCGGATATGGGACGGTCGATAAGTTGAACCATGCCTATGCATTTGGTGGTGTAGAGATGGCGATGGATTCAATCGAACAATTACTTGATATCCCTATTGACCACTATGTCACGATCAATTTGGATGGTATGAAAGACTTGATCGATGCAGTAGGTGGGATCGAGATCGACAATAAAATCGACTTTACTTTAGATGGCGTCCATGTTCCAGAAGGAAAACAAACAGTTGATGGTGAAAAAGGGTTGGCGTATGCAAGAATGCGTCATGAAGATCCTGAAGGTGACATTGGTCGACAAGCACGTCAACGAGAAGTTGTGACGAAAATCGTCAATAAAGTAGTCAGTCTTGATGGCGTAAGTAACTATCGAAAACTTTTAGATGCGGCAGGCAACAATGTGACTACTGATTTGGATTGGGATGACATGCTAGATATTGCAACAAATTATACCTCTGCTTTCCAAACGATCAAGCAAGACCAACTAAAAGGAAAAGACACGACGATCAATGATGTGTACTACCAAATACTAGGTCAAAATGACTTATTATCGATCCAAAACCAATTGAAAAAACAATTAGAGATCAAACCAAGTGATACGTTGCCTAACTTAAAAAATGATAATGCCTATATGATGTTTTATGATGACTCAGAAAATGGTGATGGAGATTCCACTGCTAATACCACGACCAGTGAGACATCTGAGTATTCACAAGATACGTACAATCAATATGGCACTGATGGGTATGGTCAGCAGTCGGTCTACTCAGAAGACACCTCTCAATACTACGACCCGAATCAGTATAACCAGCAACAAGATTATGACCCATACGGCGGTCAGCAAAATGATCAAAGCACAGAAACTTGGACAGGCAATGGCTATTAACAAGTTTTGTTCATATGATTTATCCAATAAATAAAACAAGTAGATATCGAAAATGAAGGATATATCCTTTATTTTCGATATTTTTTGTTTTATTTTATTTTTTATTTAGTTATTTTTCGTTTGTTTTAAATGTTTTTCTTATAACAAAAAAACATTTTGGAATCATTGGTGGATTTTTTTGATTGCAGAAATGTCTTAAAAGCATTTGTTTATTAGATGTTTTACGCTATTTAAATCAAAATCGAGTAATCTTTTATATTTTGATTTTTATACTCAAAATTAAAAAACACTAATTCTTATTTAAAAATGTTATATTTTTAGTTTTTATTTGTTATGATATCGTTGTGCAAGAGGGGAATACATAGCACGAAATAAAATTGTTGATGGGGGATATACATACTAATGAAAAGAAATGTTCGTCTAAAGAAATTATTGGCTGGTGCTGCATTATGCAGTCTGCTAGTAGCACCGTTGTTTTTGAATGAACAACAAAGTGCAGCAACAGAACAAACAATCAAAACAACACCTGATTTTGGTGTAGGTCAAGGTATTGAATGGCCAGAACAAGTCGTTGCACCATTTGTCGATATGACGGCTTATACGTCAGGTACAGAGTTATCGAATAATGGCGCGTTGAATCTAGCGGCGATCGCAAAGGAAACAGGGCAAAAATTCTTTAATTTAGGATTTATGCAAGCAAAAGGAATCAAAGATGGTAAGATCGATTGGGCGTGGGGCGGATTTGCCGGATTGAGTGAGAACGACAGTGATCAATGGCAATATGAAGGCATTAAAAAAACAATCCGTGAATTAAGAGCGGTCGGTGGAGATGCTGCTGTTTCATTTGGTGGATTGAACACAGGTGCTTTCTGGGAAGTCAGCCATGATGAAGATATGCTTTATGATGCTTATATGGAAGTGGTTCAAGGATATGGCTTTACTCGTGTAGATTTTGACGTGGAAGCAGGGGCGATGGGCTATACAGAAAACTTACTCAATGCGAAAGCAGTCAAACGACTACAAGATACTACAGGAGTGCAAGTAACATTAACATTACCTGTTATGCCGACTGGTTTGATTTCGACTGGACTAGCCGTATTGCAAGCTTATTTAGAAGCGGGTGTCGATTTGACCAATGTCAATATTATGACGATGTGTTATGGTCCGAGTGTCACTGATTATGCACAAGGATCATTAGATGCGGTCGACAATACAATGGTCCAATTGAAGAATCATTATCGCCAATATGCTGGTATCACTTTGACTGATGAAGAAGCTTATGCAAAATTAGGTACAACTCCTTCGATTGGTTTTGAGAACGAACAACATCCATACTTCACGACAGAAATGTTCAATCAAGTTGTCGAACATGCAAGAGAACGTAAAATAGGAATGGTTTCTTATTGGTCGATGAACCGTGATGCAAAAACAGATGGTGGACAAGGGCAAATAAAGAACCAATTTGAATTCTTGAAAGTGAGTGAAGCATTTGCTGAAGGTAATGAGGGCGGCGGAAGCGAAACTCCGGAAGATAAAGAAAAACCATCTGTTCCGACAAATCTTTCTGTTGGGAACATCACAAAAAATAGTGCGCATATCAACTGGACGGCGGCGACTGACAATGACCGTGTGGCAAAATATAACTTGAGATTAGTAGGGAATGGACAAACGATCAATGTTACGACTACTTCTCTTTCATACGCGTTTACAAACTTAAAAGATGATACAGAATATACGGTAGAAATCAATGCAGAAGATCGTTCTGGAAATATTTCGGATACGGCAAAAGTTGCATTCACAACTTTAGCGAATGTAGTAGATCCAGGGGAGCCGGGCGAACCAGGAGAAGCTCCTGCATGGGAGGCGACAAAAGTTTACCTAAGTGGTGATGTTGTTTCTTATAAAGGTGCATTATACCGTGCCAAATATTGGACACAAAACAGTATTCCAAGTGAGTCAGGTTTGTATGGTCCTTGGGAATTGATTTCAGGAACGCCAGAAGGTGGCGATGAGATCGCCGCGTGGGAAGCGAATAAAGTTTATGTACAAGGAAATCGAGTGACGTATAATGGGATCGTTTATGAAGCGCAATATTGGACACAAAACAACAAGCCAAGCGAATCTGGATTGTACGGTCCTTGGAAACAGGTTGGATAAAATACCAATTAATAGTTAATAAAAAAACTACGTGAATTGCTCACGTAGCTTTTTTTATGCTAATAATAAGTCTGTTACACCCAATTTTATATAGTTGAGGTCGGTATTATCGAATAAAGTGAATAAAGAAATTTCCTCTAACTTTAAAAAAAGTGTAAACAGGGAAAAGAAATCCGAATTTTTAGACATTATATTTGAATCTCCAAATCATCAGTTGTTTCTAAAGTAAAGGCTATAAAAATCGGACTATTTATATTTTTTGGTTATTATTCATTTTAATTATTTTTTAATCTAAAACAAATGTTTATTGATAATTATTATTTATCTTTAAATGAAATTATATTAAGACCCTATTTAATAACTTTTTTCAGTTTTTCTAAATTAAAAAAACTCTAAATAGGTTAAAATAAGGTTATATAAAAATTATAAAACATTCATATTATAAATAAAGATATTACTTTTTTGTTATTTCGTTGCTATGATGGATGTGTGAGATAGCTATCACAAAAAAATAAAATCGCAAGGAGGAATTGCAGATGAAAAAAATTGTTTTATTAATTGGTATGTTCATTTTAGGAGGAGCTTTTTTTACGATAAATGTCAATGCGGAAGCGGATAATTCACATCCTGTAAGTACAAATGGGAATCGACTTCGCTATAATACGCCATATCGTTTAAGAGACAAGAATTTACCTCATCGAAATCCTGTGACATTTGAAGCGTGGGCGAGCTATGACTACGCAATATTCGGTCATTATACAAGGCCTGGTTATCGAGGTGGAACGCCGATTATTATTGAAAGCACAACTGGGAAAACGGGATTCATTGATTCAAATGATCCAATAGCTATTCGATCAACGAGTTCAAATTGGGGTGGTTGGGTCTATTGGGATGTGACGAATTCTTATTTAGCTAATTCAGTCTGGTTTACAAACAGACGTGTGCCAATCGGTCATTTAGTTGGGAATTCCCGAGATCGTTCAGTAGGAATCGGTGGTATGACGTTTAGTTCAAATTTAGGGTTTCCGTTGCCTACATATTTGGAGTTGGGTGGATCCGATGCAAATAAGCCTTGGATGACATTTAGAACAGTAACGCAAAATCAGCTTATAATGCCACCTATAAACGTTAGAAGGACACCGTTTTTATTAACTGATGCATAAGGAGTATAGGTCTCGCTGTGTTCTTGAAGTATCACTTGAATGGAAGCGTGTATTGAATAGTAAAAAGCGATGAATTGTTAAGTAATTACATAATAAGTTCGAACTGTTGATCAATAAAAAATAAATATGACAGAAGTGATTAGCTAAAAATGGGCTCTTCGTCAAGTTGTGTTGATGGATCCAATCGAAAATGGTGTACAGACGTAATCAAATTGCACGATGGAGATGGGAAAAAGCCTATTTAAGTGCATTCGTCGATCTCTATGATCGTTCGATTATCTCTTGGGAACTAGGTCATTCAGACAATAATTTACTTGTCGGGAATACGATAAAAAAGCAACGTATAAGAACTCTGGTGTACGACCATTCCCTCATAGTGATCGCGGATTTCAATACATGTCTTATGACTATAAGAAACTTGAAAAAAATATAAGTTCAACAAAAGTATTTCTCGAATGGGGTGTTGTCTGGATAATCAACCGATTGAAACTTTGTTGGGAAACATTTAAAGAGAGAAAGTTTCATCAAGAAAGCTATCAGAGCTTTGAAGAGGAAAAGAAATCTGTAAGTAAATATATGCGGTACTATAATAACTACCGCTATTCGGAATCTTTAAATGCGCTTTCTCGGAAGGGGTTTAGAAAACAAACTGCATGAAAATAGGAATCGAGACACTCGATTCCTATTTTCATGCAGTTTGTTTTTTTCACTGTCTACTTGACGGGAGCCAATTCAACATTTTGCTAGATAGGCTTTATTAATTCAAAATAAAAATCGCGTAATTCAAGATAGATGCAAAAAACACCCATAAATAGTAAGGGATCGTCAACCACATTGCTGTGCGATTGTGCAGCCATAAATGATAGACCAAAGCTGTTAAGAAAATCATTAATAAAGTGATATCGATTGCTGAAATCAAAGTATTTCGAAGGTTGAAGAATAAAGCTGACCATAAAAGGTTGAAGATGAATTGAATAGTAAAGAGCCATAGTAGTTTAGAGCGGTGTTTTTGATTTTGTGTATTTAGAATAAAGTACAAAGAAATGCCTATTAAAATATAGAGGACCGTCCACATAGGACCAAAAATCCAACTAGGTGGTGCAAAAGCTGGGAGTTGTAACGAGTAATAATATCTTCCTGGATTGCCGCTAAGAATGCCAGATAAAAATCCTAGAGCAACGATTCCGATAATGCAAACCCACAAACGATAATCTTTTAATCGATTGATAGTGTATACCATAAAAAAAACTCCTTTCTTTAGACAGTTTAACATAATTATTTATAACATCACCTATTTATGACTTGTAATTTTTTAAGTTATTTTAAAAAATGTTAATATAGCGTACATATTGACCAGAATAAATTAGTAACGGGGTGATTAAATCGTTGTTTAAAGCTATTTTAAGTTGATTTTAAAACGTTGTTGCAATACCGAACATTTTCGTTTTTACTTTTTTATTTAACTATAAAACGGAGATAAAACGATTAAATAACCTTAATTTTTTATTTGTTTTTGTTATATTATTTTGAGTTATCTGATATTATAAAATTTGTAATCGATTACGAACAAGGGAAATGAATTAGTTGAATGGGGAGAGTTTAAAAAAATGAAGAAAAAAAGTATAAAAAGATTATTAGCTGGAGCGGCTTTGTGTAGCTTATTGGTTGCACCGTTGTTTTTAAATGAAGAGCAAGGAGCGGCAACAGAGCAAACAGTTCGCGCAACACCTGATTTTGGTGTAGGTCAAGGGATCGAGTGGCCAGAACAAGTCGTAGCACCATTTGTAGATATCACGGCGTATACTTCAGATGAAGTGCTGTCAAATAAAGGTGCCTTGAATATGGCAGCAATTACTAGAGAAACAGGTCAACGTTTCTTTAATCTAGGGTTTATGCAAGCTAGAGGAATCAAAAATGGTAAACTTGATTGGGCTTGGGGAAGTTTCAATGGTTTAAGTGAAAGTGATAGTGACCAATGGCAATATGAAGGAATCAAGCAATCGATCCGTGAGTTAAGAGAAGTAGGCGGAGATGCAGCTGTGTCATTTGGCGGATTAAATTCTGGTGCCTTCTGGGAAGTAACGCAAGATGAAGATATGCTTTATGATGCTTACATGGAAGTAATCCAAGGTTATGGTTTTACACGTATTGACTTTGACGTAGAAGCGGCTGCTATGGGGTACCACGAAAATTTAGCAAATGCGAAAGCAGTAAAACGATTACAAGATGCAACTGGGGTTGATGTGACGTTGACATTACCAGTTATGCCTACAGGATTGATCTCAACAGGATTATCTGTCTTGCAAGCTTATTTAGAAGCGGGTGTTGACTTAACTAACGTGAATATCATGACGATGTGTTATGGATCAAGTGTGACGGACTATGCGCAAGGTTCATTAGATGCGGTAGACAATACAATGGTCCAATTGAAAAATCACTACAAACAATACGCTGGTAAAACATTAACGGATGAGCAAGCTTATGCAAAATTAGGTACGACTCCTTCTGTAGGTTTTGAAAATGAACAACATCCTTACTTTACAACAGATATGTTCAACTTGGTTGTACAACATGCCAAAGAACGCAAAATCGGTATGGTATCATATTGGTCTATGAACCGTGATGCAAAAGTGGACGGCGGACAAGGGCAAGTGAAAAACCAATATGAATTCTTAACTGTCGGTCAAAGTTTTACAGATGGTTCTGAAATGCCTGAAGATACACAAAACCCATCAACACCGACAAATGTAGGTTCAGATTTCATTACGACACAGCGTGCGCGTATCAATTGGACAGCGTCAACGGATAATGACCGCATTGCTCGTTATAATCTTAAATTAACTGGTGCAGGCGAAACAGTATCAGCGACAACGATGGCTGTGTCTCATACCTTTGAAAACTTGAAGAGCAATACGACTTACACAGTTGAAGTGATTGCAGAAGACCGTTCTGGAAATGTTTCGGATGCAGCAACTTATACTTTTACTACGCTTGAAGAATCAGAATCTACTCTACCCGCTTGGGACCCTGCAACAGTTTACTTAGGTGGAGAGCGTGTTACATATGAAGGGCTGATCTATGAAGCGAACTACTGGACGCAAAATGATATTCCAAGTGAATCTGGTCCGTATGGTCCTTGGAAACTTGTAACTAAATAACCTGTATTTTTCATATTACTCCATAAATAAAATGATAAATTGTAAAAAATATTAATAACTTGTATTAAAAAATGATATTTAAGTTATTATTGATATAGATATGTAAAAGAAGAGAGCCTAAAATAAGCTCTCTTCTTTTTATTGAAAAAACAATATGCATAACGAAACATTAAGAAAATATTAAGTGTATAATAAAATCATTTAGGTGATTAACTATCTTTAGTGTCAATGAAACCCTATTAAATCAATCTTTAAATCTTTTTTTGAAATCATTTCAACTAAAATAAAGTTATAAAAGCATAACGTTTGTTTTTATTTTAGAAAACGTTTACAATGAACCTATCAAATATAGGAGGTTCAGTTATGAAAAAGTTTAGTGTTATGATGTTCGTAGGAATTGTTATGTTAGGTTTGTTTGGCTTTGGTACATCTGGTTATGCACATGGTTATGTAACATCTCCAGGGAGTCGTGCCTATTTCGGTACAGCAGCTGCAGGTAATTTGAATCAAAACGTTGGACGCGCACAATGGGAACCACAAAGTATTGAAGCGCCTAAAAATACATTTATCGATGGAAAAATCGCAAGTGCAGGTGTTAGCGGGTTTGAACCATTAGATGAACAGACAGCAAATCGTTGGCATAAAAGTGTAATTAATGCTGGTCCTTTGAATATCACTTGGAACTTAACTGCACAACATCGTACAAGTACTTGGGATTACTATATTACAAAACCAGGTTGGAACCAAAATCAACCTTTGAAATTCAGCGATTTTGAATTGATCACAAAAATCGATGATAAAGCAACAGTTCCACCAAAAACAGTAAATCAAACAATTACTGTTCCTCAAGATAGAAAAGGCTACAACGTGATTTTAGCTGTTTGGAATATTTCAGATACAACAAATGCGTTCTATCAAGTAATTGATGTCAATGTTCAATAGACAAACTTTGAAGAGAAACCTTTTTAACTGATCATATAAAAGAACACCCATGAAGTGACTCTCATTTTCACTTCATGGGTGTTTATTTGTATGTTCGAACCATCTAAAATAAAAAGAGCGAGGTTCGATAATGATCCCATTTTTTGGCGAACTTCAGGTTGTATTGTATGATAGAGATAAGGACACCAAAAGGGTAGGGTTACGGAGGAAATCAAATGAAAAAATTTTTACGAAAAAAAAAGAAAAACAAAGAATCGATTGAAGATACTGTAATCGAAAACGAAGAAATAAAAGTAGAAGAAACATTGGAGCAAACGCCTGAGGAACAAAAAGAATTTGCTTCCTTTTTTGCTGAAACAATGAAAAGACTTCCTCAAAAAACATCCGCGGCTATTTTACGAAATTTTGATTCGTCAAAAAGCAAAGCGGAACAAACATTAGCAAAGAGTAAAACACAGTTCGACCGTCTATTTGAAGAATTCTTAAAAGGGGTAGACGAACCCTTACGTAGAAAATGCCATGCAACGATTCATGCGGCCTCTTTGACAGCGGCGATCATCGGTTGTTCACCGATCCCTTTTTCAGATGCTTTTTTACTTGTACCAGTTCAGCTAACGATGATGGGACGTCTCCACAAGTTATTTGGACAATCATGGTCTGAATCATTAGGTAAAAGTGTCTCAAAAGAGTTGATCGTTGTTAGTTTAGGTAGAAGTGCAGTAGGGAATATCATTAAGATCATTCCGGCAGTAGGTACAGTGGCTGGTGCAGCGATCAACGCAACAGTCGCTAGTACGATCACTGAGTCATTAGGTTGGATCACAGTAAAAATGCTGAATGATGGCGAAGATATTTTTGATGATGTCATGTCTTTCAAAGGGCAAGTTCAAACACTTTTTACTTTATTGAAACGAAAAAAACAAATGAAATAAGGTTTGATCAGAAATAATCGGATAAAAAATAAGCATTGACCTCTGAAATAGTTTTGACTATTAAGCAGAGAGAAATGCTTATTTTTTTTAAGGATTCTGGCTGGCGCTATTGAATTATTTTTTTGTTAATTTCACGACGACTTCACAGCGTGCTGTTTGAGGGAACATGTCGACAGACTGTAGATACTCGACGTGAAATACTTTCGCTAATTGGACGAGGTCTCTTGCTAAAGTCGAAACGTTGCAAGAAATATAAACTAATTTTTGCGGTGGATTTTTTAAAATTGCTTGGATCAACTGATCATCCAAACCAGTACGTGGCGGATCAACGATGATCCCATCCGGACGAAAGCCTTCATTCAACCACTTTGGTAAGAGCTCTTCCGCCGTTCCCACTTCATAACGAGTATTCTCATATCCTAAACGTTGTGCGTTTTTCTGTGCATCTGCAATGGCTTGAGGGATGGTATCCATTCCGCGTACTTCTTTTGCTTTGTTTGCCACACTCAAACCAATTGTCCCAACACCACAATAAGCATCTACGATCGTTTCTTCTGGTTGGATGGCTAAAGCTTTGATTCCTTCGCCGTATAAGACTTCTGTTTGTTGAGGATTCAACTGGAAAAAGGCACGAGGTGAAAGATCAAAAGTTACTTCATTGATCCGTTCCTCAATGGCTTCTTTTCCCCAAAGGTGTTTTGTTTCGTCACCCATCACAAGAGAGGTTTTTAAAGGCTGCACGTTTTGCATGATCGAAACGACTTCAGGGAGTTGTTGATTGATCTCGCGAATCAGGGCATTTTTTTGTGGGAATTTTTGACTCCTAGTGATAAAAACAACTTGTAGCTCACCTGTCTGTATACCCACTCGGACCATGATCGTGCGGAAAATCCCGCTATCCGCACGTTCATCATAAATCGGTAAATCATATTTATTCAATAAATCGACGACTGTATTCATCACTTTTTGTGTCGCAGGCTCTTGCACTAAACAATCAGTGATCGCTACTAAGTCATGAGAATTGGCTTGATAGAGCCCAGCTTCGATTTTGTCTGTCTGTTTATTTTTTCTCAATTGAAATTGTGCTTTATTCCGATAACGCCAAGGATCATCCATTCCAATCGTTGGTAAAAGTGGATACTCACGATAACCGGCGGGTTTGAATTTTTCTAAGGATTGCAAAAGCAAATCTTTTTTGAAATCGAGTTGTGCATGGTACGCTAAATGTTGCAATTGGCAACCACCACATTCATAGTAGACTGGACATGGAGCAGTCACACGGTCACTACTTGTTTTTTTGACTTTAACGAGTTGTCCTTCGGCATAGCGAGGGGTCGCTTTGGTGATCTTCACTAGGACTTCTTCTTTAGGAAGGGCATAAGGAACAAAAACGATCATGCGTTTAAAGTAGCCGATTCCTTCTCCGTTGATCCCTAAACGTTTGATTTTTAATGTGATCGTTTGGCCGTTTTTAACAATTGCTTCTGGCATAGGTATCTCCCTTTTTATCATTATGTGGCTATATTCTAACATATTATAGCGAAAGTTGGGGATTTTCTATGTTATGATAGGAATATATGTTCGAGGAGGGATAGTTTGCTTTCTATTGCAAGAATCAGTAAAGGCAAGGGGCCTTTTTATCAGATTGATCTGTCAGATGGCGAAACACTACAAGTATCAGAAGATATTTTAGTACGCTATCGTTTATTAAAAGGACAAGAATTGACAGAAGATAAATTAGCTGAAATCAAAAAGAGTACAGGTTATGATTTTGGCTTACAGCAAGCATTGAATTATTTGAGTTATCAACTAAGAACGGAAAAAGAAATTCGGATCTATTTAAAAGACAAAGAAATAGGACAAGAAGACCGTCATAAAATCGTTGAAAAATTAAAAGAATTAGGCCTGATTGACGATCTGACATTTGGTGAAAGTTACGTCCGTACGAATATGCGTTTGAGTGACAAAGGACCAAAAAAATTGGCACAACAAATGCAACAAAAAGGGCTATCACCAGAAGTGATCGAGCAGTCTTTAAGCCAGTATCCATTTGACGAGCAAGTAGAAAATGCGCGACAAACAGCAGAAAAGACTTATGAAAAAAATCGTGCCAAAAGTCAAAAGGATCTATTACGGAATATCCAACAGAAGTTGATGACAAAAGGATTTACCAATGATGTGATCCAAGAAGCGATGCAAACATTACCCCAAGAAACCGATCCAGAAGCTGAATACGAGCTTTTAGTACAACAAGGGGAGAAAATCTGGCGTAAGAATAGTCGCTTTGAACCTCAGAAGAGAAAGATGAAAGTAAAGCAGAGTCTCTATCAAAAAGGCTTTGATTTTGAGATGATCCAGCGCTTTATTTTAGAAAAGGAAGAAGAAGCAAGTGAGTAGAGAATGGGAAAACTGGTCCTTAGAAAAAACAAAAGAATTTCAAGAACGTTTTATTGAATGGTATGAGCTTGAAAAGAGAAATCTCCCTTGGCGTTATAATCAA
The DNA here is from genome assembly GCF_051710905.1 of Enterococcus sp. DIV0806c. Taxonomy (NCBI): domain Bacteria; kingdom Bacillati; phylum Bacillota; class Bacilli; order Lactobacillales; family Enterococcaceae; genus Enterococcus; species Enterococcus sp. DIV0806c. The sequence continues at coordinate 999,909 of NZ_JBIOLO010000001.1, forward strand.
GACCCTTATCGTATTTGGATATCAGAAATCATGTTGCAACAAACCAGAGTCGATACAGTCATTGATTATTTTTATCGCTTTATGGAGTGGTTCCCAACCATCGAAGCGTTGGCGCAAGCACCTGAAGAAAAACTGTTGAAAGCTTGGGAAGGCTTAGGTTACTACTCGAGGGCCAGAAATATTCAAGCTGCTGCAAAACAAATCATGGAAGATTTTGACGGAAAGATGCCACAAACACCGGAAGAAATCAGTACATTAAAAGGGATCGGTCCTTATACGACAGGGGCAATCGCAAGTATTGCTTTTGGGGTACCTGAACCAGCGATCGATGGAAATGTCATGCGTGTGGTTAGTCGGCTGTTCTGTATTGAAGAAGATATTGCGAAAGCATCAAGTCGCAAAGTATTTGATCAAGCCATGCGGAAAATCATTGACGAAGAGCATCCGGGTGAGTTCAATCAAGCATTGATGGATCTTGGCTCAGCAATCTGCACGCCGACCTCGCCTAAATGTGAGGAATGCCCGATCCAAGCTTTTTGTTTAGCAAAAGAAAAAGGGATTCAAACCGCCTATCCTGTCAAAACAAAAAAAGCAAAGCCGCGAGATGTTTATTATGTTTGTGCCGCGATTGAAAACGCAGAAAGTGCTTTTTATTTTGAACAACGAGATCAACAAAAATTACTGGCTGATATGTGGACATTTCCGATGGTAGAAGTAACGAAAGAGGTATACGAAAAACTAGAAACAGACTGGCAACCTAAGAACGAAATCAGTTTATTCGATGAGGTTTTAGTCGCTGAAGATGGTGCTTCAGTATTGCCTTTTGCTCATGCGGACAAAGTCGTATGGCAAAAACGTCACTTAGGGGAAGTGACGCATATCTTCAGTCATTTGAAATGGCATGTTTTATTATTTTATGGTCGGTTGCCTAAGACTGAAAAAGACCTATCTGAGACTGGCAAACAGACGCAGTGGCTGATACCAGAAGCATTTGAACAAGTAGTTTTCCCAAAAGTGCAAATGAAGCTCATCCAGCAGTTGGATAAAAATCGAAACAATAGTAATCCTTTCTAGGCAAAGATGATTTTTATTGCTATAATAATTACGATGTCGGTGTAATGAACACCCCAACACAAAGCACAAAATGTTGCTAAGGAAGGATTGCGATGGGAGTTCCAAAAGAAGGAGAGTTTGTAACGATCCAAAGTTATAAACACGACGGCAAATTGCATCGAACGTGGCGCGATACCATGGTATTGAAAACAAGCGAACATTCAATGATCGGTGTCAATGATCATACTCTTGTAACAGAGTCTGATGGACGACGTTGGGTGACGCGAGAACCAGCGATTGTATACTTTCACAAAAAATACTGGTTCAATGTAATAGCAATGATCAGAGAAAAGGGGGTTTCCTATTATTGTAATCTGGCTTCACCTTTTTTATTAGATGATGAAGCATTAAAATATATTGATTATGACTTAGATATCAAGGTTTTTCCTGATGGCGAGAAGCGCTTGTTAGATGTCGATGAATATGAAATGCATAGTCAAATGATGAATTATCCAAGTGATATTGACTTCATTTTAAAAGAGAACGTGAAGATTTTGGTTGACTGGATCAATAATGGAGATGGCCCATTCTCAGAAGGCTATATTGATATTTGGTATGACCGTTACAAGCAATTGTCGCAAAAGTAAACGAAAACAGTAAGTAAGTGAAGGAATCTTCATCTTGCTTACTGTTTTTACTTGGATGCTTCACAAGTTTTTTTTCATGTTGAGATGTTGGATGCCCGCATCTTCGAAGACTTCACCGTAGGCTTGATAATCAAGCTTCTCGTAAAAAGGAATAGCGGTCAGTTGAGCGCCTAATTTTATCGTATCAAAGCCTTGGTTTTTAGCAAAAGCCTCTGCTTCTCTTAGCAAGACTTGCCCCAAACCTTGTTGACGGTATTCAGCAAGGATCGCCATACGTTGGACTTTTATCTGGCCATTTTCGAGTGGCAGTAAACGAACAGTACCTTGCGCCTCCTGTGCATCTGTATAAAGGACGAAATGGATACAATGTGCCTCATCCTGATCGATTTCTCTCTCAAAGGGAACACCTTGCTCGACAACGAAGACTTGGTTTCTGATACGTACAGCATCGAGATAGATCGGACTCATCGTATCTTTTGTATGAACTACTTTCATCAAACAGCCACCTTTCTTTTCAGTAGTATACTGTAAAGTGATCGGAATGGAAAGTGCATAAAATAAAATCAAAAATAACAGATTTTTTCAAAAGAATGTTATATACTATCATAAAAAAGGAAAGAAGTGAATTATTTGTTCGATAAGTTAAAACAATCAAAGTTGATGTTCTGGTCATTCGAATTGTTGATTTTAGCAACATTGATCTTAGTCTCCTCGAAAATCAGCTTTGTCTTCCAACCAATCGGGACATTCTTCTCCACATTATTTGCACCAGTTTTGATTGCTGGTTTTTTGTATTATATTTTGAATCCAATCGTTGGATTATTGATGAAAACAAAAATAAAACGGATCTGGGCAGTAGCAATTGTACTGTTATTGTTAGTTGCCGCTCTGGTCTGGATCTTGTTAAGTGTTATCCCAAGTTTAGTCCAACAAATATCTTCCTTGGCCTCTAACACGCCGAACTTTATTCGCCAAGTAGAGACTTGGTTAGCAGAAGTTGCGCAATGGTCCGTATTCAAAGATGTCGATATCAATAAATATTTTGAGCAATTGGATATTTCATATGGCACGATCATCCAACAATTTCTGAGTGGCTTGTCTAATAGCTTAGGTTCGATCGTTGGAACGATTGCTTCAGCGACCATCGTTATTATTACCGCGCCGTTCATCTTGTTTTACATGTTGAAAGATGGCGAAAAACTTGTACCAAACATCAAACGTTTCTTCCCAGAAAAACGAAGAGAGCAAATCGTTGAATTGTTAGGACAGTTGAATAAAACGTTAGCTAATTATATTAGTGGCCAAGCAATTGAATGCTTATTCGTTGGTACATTCACCTTTCTAGGTTATTTTGCATTAGGCGTAGATTACGCCTTCCTTTTCGGAGTAATTGCTGGTTTGACCAACCTCATTCCTTATTTAGGCCCATATTTAGGTTTAGCTCCTGCCTTTTTAGTGACAGTATTCAATGATCCATTCAAAGCATTGCTGTGTTGTGTGGTCGTTTTGATCGTTCAGCAACTAGACGGAAATATCATTTATCCGAATGTCATTGGTAAATCATTGAAGATCCATCCACTAACGATCATTATCGTTCTACTTGTTGCAGGAAACATTGCCGGATTACTTGGGATTTTTCTGGGTGTACCTTTTTATGCGATCTGTAAAACAATCATTTCTTATGTTGTCAAGATCGTAAAAGAAGATAAACAAAACGAGAACAAGAAAAAAATAGCGACGACTCTTGAATCTTAATGATCGAATGGCTATTTTTATTGCAAAGAAAATCGCTTTATGATACCATTTTAACGTGGCTACCTTTAGCCACGTTTTTTTCTTTAAAAAAATAAAAATATAAATGAATAAGGAGAGAATGCGATTATGAATGCTGACCCTGAGAGTCAGTCGCTGTTAGCGCAAATTTTATTATTGATCATTTTGACATTGATCAATGCTTTTTTAGCAGCTTCCGAAATTGCAGTTGTATCGATCAATAAAAATCGGATCGAACAAAAAGCGGAAGAAGGAGATGTTAAATCTAAAAAGCTTTTAAAAATATTGCAGAACCCAAATAACTTCCTATCAACTATCCAAGTAGGAATCACTTTGGTCAATATTTTATCTGGTGCATCTTTAGCTAATACTTTATCCGTAAGATTAGCCCCACTATTAGGTGGCGGTGCCGCAGCAAGAAGTATTGCAAATATTATCGTACTGGCTATTTTGACCTATGTTTCGATTGTTTTTGGAGAATTATACCCGAAAAGGATCGCTTTGAATAAATCAGAAGAGGTAGCGAATTTTACCTCAGGTATGATCCGAATGATTGGTGTCGTAGCGAAACCTTTCGTATGGCTATTGTCTGCATCTACCAGCTTGTTGGCACGGATAACACCAATGACTTTTGATGATGAAGATTCAAAGATGACCCGCGACGAAATGCGGTATATGCTTGAAAACGAAGGGGTATTGAACAACGAAGAGTTGGAAATGCTTCAAGGTGTCTTTTCCTTAGACACAAAAGTTGCAAGGGAAGTAATGGTTCCTCGAACAGATGCTTTTATGATCGACATTAATGACTCCATTGAAGAAAATGTCAACGAAGTACTATCGGAGAATTACTCAAGAATTCCTGTTTATAATGAAGACAAAGATAAAGTTGTTGGAATTCTTCATACGAAAAATTTATTAAAAGCTGCCCATAAATTTGGGTTTGAACACTTAGAAATCAAAAAAATCATTCAGGAACCACTTTTTGTTCCAGAAACGATTTTTATTGATGATCTATTATATGAAATGAAAAAAACACAAAATCAAATGGCGATCCTGTTAGACGAATATGGGGGAGTCGTAGGTTTAGCGACATTAGAAGACTTACTTGAAGAAATCGTTGGAGAAATCGATGATGAGTCAGACGAAGTAGAAAATCTCTACGAACAAGTCGGTGACTATGAGTATATCATCCAAGGTCGCATGTTGATCGATGAATTTAATGAGGCGTTTGAAAGTAATCTTCACATGAGTGATGTGGATACGATGGCCGGCTATTTGATCACAGCTTTAGGTATGATTCCCGATGAAGGAGAAAAACTTTCATTTGATGTTGAAAATATTACCTTGATTTCTGAAGAAATGGAAGGTTCAAGAGTACTTAAAATTCGTGTGATCTTCCATGATCCAGAAGAAATAGAAGCTGAACCTGAAGAAGAACGTCGCTATTTCAAAAAAGATTTTGAAGATGACGAACCTCGAAGATAAAGCACCTTCGATGATCTTTTAACGAAACAAAGAGCGGATATATCACTTGCTGTATGAAGTGATGTATCTGTTCTTTTTTTGGAGATATCGAATGAAAAGAAAAAGTAAAACTGTTTCGCTTACTTTTTCAAATTGAAGATCCATGCTATACTATTTGAGTTGAAGAAAAGGATAGAGGAACTATCGAATAGTCGAAGGGGTTCTCTTTTATGAAGCAATAGACAAATGAAGAATGGAGTAAATTTATGAACAATCCAGAATTAAAACAGCAAGTGGACAATCGACGCACATTTGCGATCATTTCCCATCCGGATGCAGGGAAAACAACGATCACCGAACAACTGCTTTTATTCGGTGGTGCGATTCGCCAAGCAGGAACGGTCAAAGGGAAGAAAACAGGTAATTTTGCAAAATCTGACTGGATGGAAATCGAAAAACAACGTGGGATTTCTGTTACTAGTTCCGTGATGCAATTTGATTATCACGGTAAAAGAGTCAATATTCTAGACACACCTGGGCATGAAGACTTCTCAGAAGATACGTATCGTACGTTGATGGCTGTCGATAGTGCAGTCATGGTCATTGATAGTGCAAAAGGGATCGAGGCACAAACCAAAAAACTTTTCCAAGTAGTTAAAAGAAGAGGTATCCCTATTTTCACTTTTATCAATAAGTTGGACCGAGATGGTCGAGAACCGCTTGATCTATTAGAAGAATTAGAAGAGTTATTAGATATCGAATCTTGCCCAATGAATTGGCCAATTGGTATGGGTAAAGGATTGGAAGGATTATACGATATCCATCATAACCGAGTAGAATTCTATCGTCCTGAGAATTATCAAGATGAACGCTTAGCTCAATTAGATGAAGAGGGCCACTTGCCAGAAAATCATCCCCTAAGAAATAATTCATTGTACGAGCAAGTATTAGAAGAAGTAGAGCTGTTAAAAGAAGCCGGGGATTCCTTTAATGAAGAAAAAATTGCACGAGGAGAGCAGACGCCAGTATTTTTTGGTTCAGCTTTGACTAATTTCGGTGTTCAGACGTTTTTAGAAACATTCGTTGATTTGGCGCCATCTCCTTACGGACACAAAACCCGTGAAGATCAAGTAGTCAGCCCTTATGAACAAGAGTTTTCTGGTTTCGTCTTTAAGATCCAAGCCAATATGAATCCAGCTCACCGAGATCGTATTGCATTTGTACGGATTTGCTCAGGGACTTTTGAACGTGGAATGGACGTTTCATTGGAACGGACGAACAAAAAATTGAAATTGAGTAATGTCACGCAGTTTATGGCAGATGCCAGAGAAAACGTTGAAAATGCTGTAGCAGGAGATATCATTGGTGTATATGATACCGGAAACTATCAAATCGGCGACACATTATATGAAGGAAAACTAAAAGTAGCTTATGAAGAATTACCTTCATTTACGCCTGAGCTTTTCATGAAAGTAACGGCTAAAAATGTGATGAAACAAAAATCATTCCACAAAGGAATCAATCAATTGGTACAAGAAGGTGCCATCCAATTATATAAAACCTATGTGACTGAAGAATACATCATCGGGGCTGTTGGACAATTGCAATTTGAAGTTTTCCAATATCGGATGTTGAATGAGTACAATGCAGAAGTGATCATGTCGCCAATGGGTAACAAGATTGCTCGTTGGATCGAGCCAGAAGATCTGGATGAGAAAATGAGTTCGAGTCGTAATATCTTAGCGAGAGATCGCTTTGATCAACCGCTATTCTTATTTGAGAACCAGTTTGCAGAGCGTTGGTTTGCTGACAAGTATCCAAACGTAAAATTAAAAAGTTTGATGTAATCAGTGATTCTCGTTACTCGTCAGTTGCTTTATTTTTAACATAAAGCTTAAAAATATTCATTTAGCATATAAATAAAAAACAAACACACGGCGATTCATGTTTTCAGTGAATTGTCGTGTGTTTGTTTTGGATTTTAACGTTTTTTTGGTTATTTTGAAAAAATCAATTATAATCAAATAAAAAAATAGATTAGAATATTTTTGCGTATGTATATATAAAATAAGCAAAGAAAGTAGGGAACAAATGGAAACAGAAATCGAAAAAAAACAGCGTATTGAAAGAAAAAAAGCAAAAATGCGTCGAGTATGTCAAATGTTGGATATTGAGAACTGGGAAAAAAATGAACGGATCGTCAAAGAAATCCGCTCGATCATCCAAGCGGATCGACCTGTAAAGGGGAGGGAAGTTGGAAATAGGAAAAAGAAAAAAAGGGAATGCCAAGTGCCGTCGACAAAACCCTTTTGATTCATGATTTAGTTTTTATATCTACATAGCAATTGGTGCATCTAAATTTCTTTTTGGAATAGAGATTTCTACTAATCCCGGTAACTCGATCACTTGGATGTCTTCAGGATGGTACTCAGCGTCATGGATTTTTTTTAAGAAGTAGTGTTGGATTTCTTCAATTTCCTTTGGTTGGATATTGCGATTTTCATTCATCAGAACGATTTCGTTGTGCTCAGGAGCTTCTGTATAAATAACGGTTGTATTTCCTGCGGTATACACCTTGACCATATGTGCATCTGTATTTTCCAACTGATTCAAAACTAATCGTGAATGGCTGTTTGTTACATTAACTAGTTTCATGGCGCTCACCTCTCTTATGTATTTAAGAAATAACTTACATTAATTATAATTTTTTTTTAGTAAAATGAACAGCATTTTGTCTTCTTAAAATTGAATGGAAGAGAAAAAATCGTTACTTTCTTTTCCAAAAATAAAAACAAAAGCGGAGAGTGGCAAACTCTCCGCTCGATTTTTACTACCATTCCAATATGGAATTATTCTGTCGATTCGTTGTTTGCTTCTTTGACTAAACGTTCAGGTTTAGACGTAATGACGATTTTGTCGTCTTTATCTAATTTTGCTTTAAGATCTGAGATCGTTGGATGATCAAGATAGAATTCGGCAATGCCGTCTTCAATTTGTTCTTGGATCGTCCGACGTAATGGTCGGGCACCCATTGCTGGATCGTAACCAAGATCAACCAGCTTTTCTTTGACATTCGTAGGAACGTCCACATGTAATTGTTGAGCCGCCAACAATTGGTTGACATCATCAAGCATGAGAGTAACGATCGTCATCAAGTTTTCTTTTGATAAAGCACTGAACTCGATGATTCCATCAAAACGATTCAAGAATTCTGGTGTGAAATAGTTATTCAATTGATTCAAGACAGAACGAGTCACACCTTCACGAGCAGCACCAAAGCCAACATTGGCTTCTACTTTTCCAGTTCCTGCATTACTTGTCATGATGATGATCGTGTCTTTGAAGCTGACTGTACGACCTTGCGCATCGGTTAAACGTCCATCATCTAAGATTTGTAGGAACATGTGTAAGACATCTGGATGTGCTTTTTCTACTTCATCAAGCAAAACCAAACTATACGGATTTCTACGTACTTTTTCAGTCAATTGACCAGCTTCTTCATAGCCGACATAGCCTGGAGGAGAACCAATCAATTTTGCGACACTGTGTTTTTCCATGTATTCTGACATATCGAAACGAATCATTGACTCTTCAGATCCAAATAATTCGTAGGCTAGTTGCTTCGCTAATTCTGTCTTACCAACACCAGTAGGACCAACAAATAAGAAAGAACCAATTGGACGGTTTTTCTTACTTAAACCAACTCGATTACGACGAATGGCTTTGGCTACCCGATCAACCGCATTATCTTGCCCAATCACATGTTTTTTCAAGTCGTCTGCTAAGTTTTTCAATTGGGTTTGTTCTTTTTCTTTTAATTCACCAACAGGGATGCCTGTCCGTTGTTCAACGATTTTTTCCATGTCTTTCTCAGAGATCACTGGGATTTCTTCTTCTGAAAGTTGACGTTCTTGCATTTTTTTCAATTTATTGATTTGATCGCGATAATAAGCTGCTTTTTCGAAATCTTCTTCTTTAGAAGCCAACAACTTTTGTTCTTCCGCTTCTTCTAATTTCTTTTCGATCATTTTTGGATCAACGATTTGGATCGTCAAGTTTTTCTTAGATCCTGTTTCATCCAGTAAATCAATGGCTTTATCCGGTAAAAAGCGATCTTGGATATAACGATTGGACAATCTAGCCGCAGCTTCGATCGCAGCATCTGTATATTTGACGTGATGGTAGTCTTCATAGCGCTTTTGCAATCCTTGTAAAATACTGATTGTTTCATCTACAGAAGGTTCATCGACACGAACAGGTTGCATCCGGCGCTCTAACGCAGCATCTTTTTCAATGATTCGGTATTCATTCAATGTTGTTGCCCCAACCATTTGTAATTCGCCACGAGCTAACGCGGGTTTTAATATATTTCCGGCATCCATGTTACCATCACCAGCTGAACCAGCCCCAACGATTTCATGAACTTCATCTATAAATAAAATGACATTTTCTGCTTGTCTGATTTCTTCAATCAGTTTTTGCATCCGTTCTTCAAATTGTCCTCTGATTCCTGTGCCTTGGACAAGTGAAACAACATCTAAACGAATTACTTCTTTATCTAGTAATTTTTGTGGAACATCGCCATCAACGATTTTTTGAGCGAGTCCTTCAACCACAGCCGTTTTACCGACACCTGGTTCCCCGATCAATACAGGGTTGTTCTTTGTACGGCGATTCAAGATTTCGATCACGCGCTTGATTTCATCATCTCGACCGATGACTGGATCGATTTCACCTTGGCGCGCTTCTTCTGTGATATTGATACCGTATTCGCCTAAAAGACCATCTGAAGCGGGTCCTTGTGGAGGTTGTCCACCATTGAAGTTGTTGTTCCCACCAAATTGAGTAGGGGGAGTTTGTTCATAATTTCCTTGTTGTTGCATTTGACGAGACATCGAACGAAACAGATCGTCCAGACTCCCAAAGCCAAATGGATCATTTTGGGCCATACTTGTTAGACCTCCATTTTGCTGATTTTTGATTTTTTGGTAACAGCTCTGACAATAGTCAAGTTGTGTACGTTGGCCATTGACAGTCGCATACAAGTGAATCGTTGCTTCATTTTTTCCACAGTTTTGACAAAGCATAAAACATTCACGTCCTTTCAAACATTGGTCATTAAGTCTATTTTACATCGCGCCTATCTTTGGGTAAAAGAATAACACTCGATTAACAAACCTTATAAAAGTCATACCTTGTTGACCATTACTGACCATTTAATTTTATTATACTAATTTTTTGAATAGACGCAAGCAATTGATTCTTTTGTTCAGGCAATGTGACAAAACATTTGGGTACGAGTCTCAAGTTGTCGTCGAATCTGTAGGGGAATATAGCTAAAATCTCATGAATGGTTCAACCACTCGACAATCACTGAGGGGCGAGACGGTTTATTAGATATAAAAAAACATGGAATTTATTAAAACAGGAATAATCGTAACTACACATGAAACAGTTCTACAGAATAGTTTACTGGATTTTCTCTCAATTTAAATGAAAACTGTTGTATCTAAGGAAAAAAAATGGTAATCTTTACAGATGAAAGGGTTCATCTGATTAGTTCTATCATGGATTGCTAAAAAAGAAAACCCTCACATAAAAACAACACTCACTTAAAGGAGACCGATTAATATGGAAAAGAAAGAATTTCACGTAGTAGCAGAAACTGGGATCCACGCACGTCCAGCTACACTATTAGTACAAACAGCAAGCAAATTTAACTCTGATGTAAACTTAGAGTATAAAGGTAAATCAGTAAACTTAAAATCTATCATGGGCGTTATGTCTTTAGGTGTAGGTCAAGGTTCTGACGTTACTATCACTGCTGAAGGTGCTGACGAAGCTGACGCTATGGCAGCTATCGTTGAAACAATGAAGAAAGAAGGCTTATCTGAATAATGGTTGAAATGCTAAAAGGGATCGCCGCTAGTGACGGAGTAGCCGTTGCAAAAGCTTACCTGCTAGTTCAACCGGATTTATCATTCAGTAAGACGACAGTTGAGGATACTTCAGCTGAAGAAGCTCGCTTAGATGATGCTTTAGCAAAATCAACTGAAGAATTACAACAAATTCGTGAAAAAGCAGCGCAAAGCTTAGGTGAAGCAGAAGCGCAAGTATTTGACGCACATTTAATGGTTCTTTCAGATCCTGAAATGATAGGTCAAATCAAACAAAACATCAAAGATAACAGTGTAAATGCTGAATCAGCTCTTAAAGAAGTAACGGATATGTATATCGGTATGTTCGAAGCAATGGAAGATAATGCTTACATGCAAGAACGTGCAGCAGATATTCGTGACGTTGCAAAACGTATTTTAGCACATCTTCTAGGTGTGACTTTACCAAACCCTTCAATGATCAATGAAGAAGTTGTTGTCGTGGCGCATGATTTGACACCAAGTGACACTGCTCAATTAGATCGTAACTTCGTAAAAGCTTTTGTAACAGATATCGGTGGACGTACATCGCATTCTGCAATCATGGCTCGTTCTCTTGAAATTCCAGCAATCGTTGGAACAAAAGAAATCACTGCGAAGGTAAAAGAAGGCGTAATGTTAGCTGTTAATGGGATCGAAGGCGATGTAGTCATTGAGCCAACAGCAGAACAAAAAGCCGAATTTGAAAAAATCGGTGCAGATTATGCTGCACAAAAAGCAGAATGGGAAAAACTGAAACATGCTGAGACAGTGACTGCCGATGGCAAACACTTTGAATTAGCAGCCAACATTGGTACACCTAAAGATTTAGTTGGTGTACACAACAATGGTGGTGAAGCAGTTGGACTTTATCGTACTGAATTCCTTTATATGGATTCACCAGATTTTCCTACTGAAGAAGACCAATACGTTGCTTACAAAGCAGTATTGGAAGGAATGGAAGGAAAACCTGTCGTTGTTCGTACAATGGATATCGGTGGAGATAAAGAATTACCATACTTGCAATTGCCGCATGAAATGAATCCTTTCTTAGGATACCGTGCATTACGTATCAGCTTGTCAGAACAAGGGGACGATATGTTCCGTACGCAAATGCGTGCGTTATTACGTGCCTCTGTACATGGAAACTTGCGTATCATGTTCCCAATGGTTGCTACACTAAAAGAATTCCGTGGTGCAAAAGCAATCTTTGAAGAAGAAAAACAAAAATTAGTAAATGAAGGCATTGAAGTCTCTGATTCGATCCAAGTAGGGATCATGATCGAGATTCCAGCTGCAGCCGTTATTGCGGATAAATTTGCTAAAGAAGTAGACTTCTTCTCAGTAGGAACAAACGACTTGATCCAATACACAATGGCAGCTGACCGTATGAACGAACGTGTTTCATACTTGTACCAACCATACAACCCATCAATTCTACGTTTGATCAAAAACGTCATTGATGCAGCACATGCTGAAGGTAAATGGGCTGGTATGTGTGGAGAAATGGCCGGCGATCAAATGGCTGTTCCTTTACTAGTAGGTATGGGATTAGATGAGTTCTCAATGAGTGCAACATCGATCTTAAAAACACGTAGCTTGATGAAACGTTTAGATACAAGCAAAATGGCGGAACTAGCGGATCGTGCCCTAAATGAGTGCGATACAATGGAAGAAGTCGTAGAACTTGTCAATGAATATCTAGCTTGATTTTCAGAACAGGCACAGTATTTTGCTGTGCCTGTTTTTTTGTCTTCTTGCAATAATAAATAAAATTCCGTTCCAACTTACAAGTTTGTTGGGAAAAAATCGGACTTAAGGTTGAGTGACAGCTTTCACGCTGTGTTATAATATAAGAGTGAGGGGGAACGTAGATGAAGGTATTATTATATTTTGAAAGTGAGAAGATACTTTCTAAGTCCGGCATTGGTCGTGCACTTGATCACCAAAAGCGTGCGCTTAAAGATGTAGGGATCTCCTATACTTTAGATAGTAAAGAAGACTATGATATTTTGCACATCAATACATATGGTATCAATAGTCACAACATGGTCAACAAAGCGCGTAGAAACGGTAAAAAAATTATTTATCATGCGCATTCAACGGAGGAGGATTTTCGTAATTCCTTTATCGGTTCGAATCAATTAGCACCATTTGTAAAAAAATATTTAGTCGGGTTGTATGAAAAGGCAGATTACTTGATTACACCAACTCCATATTCAAAAAAATTGTTACAAAGTTATGGCATCGATTTACCTATTCAATCGATTTCCAATGGGATCGATTTGGAAAAATACCAACCAGACCCTGTCAAAGAACAAAAATTCAGGGAGTACTTCAATCTTTCACCTGATCAAAAAGTGATTATTTGTGTAGGACTGTTCTTTGAAAGAAAAGGAATCATTGATTTTGTTGAAATAGCCAAACAATTACCAGAATATACATTCATCTGGTTTGGTCATGTGCCGATGTACTCGATCCCAAGTAATATCAGAAAAATCGTGAAAGAAGATCATCCCGATAATGTCATTTTTCCAGGCTATATTCGAGGAGAAATCATCGAAGGAGCTTACTCAGGAGCAGATCTGTTCTTTTTCCCTTCTTATGAAGAAACGGAAGGTATTGTGGTACTGGAAGCTTTAGCAAGTAAACAAAATGTGTTAGTACGTGATATTCCAGTCTATGATGGCTGGCTTGAAGACCAAAAAAATTGTTATATGGGGCGAAACAATGAAGAGTTTTCAAAACTCATTCAAAAAATCATTCAACATGAAGTACCTAGTTTAGTTGAATCTGGCTATCAAACGGCTGAAGAACGAAGTATCAAAAGAATTGGTCAACAACTTCAATCCGTTTATCAACAAGTGCTAAAGGCATCCGATTCTTCAGATGAACAAATGCAAGAATCAAAATAAAGGTAGTTTGGAGGCGAAAAAAGATGAAAATCGGCTTTTTTACCGATACCTATTTTCCACAGGTAAGTGGTGTAGCTACATCGATCAAGACATTAAAAGAAGAACTCGAAAAAATGGGACATGACGTATATATATTTACGACAACAGATCCCAATGCAGACAAGTTAGAAAAAGATGTGATTCGTATGCCAAGTGTTCCTTTTGTATCATTCAAAGAACGTCGAGTAGTGGTACGAGGAATGTGGTACGCCTATTTAGTGGCAAAAGAATTAGAGTTAGATCTTATCCATACTCACACTGAGTTTGGAGCGGGGGTTCTTGGCAAGATGGTCGCAAAAAAATTAAAAATCCCATCGATTCATACGTATCACACGATGTATGAAGATTACCTGCATTATATTGCAAAAGGGAAAGTGATTCGACAATCCCATGTCAAATACTTATCTCGTCTATTTGTGAACCATACGACAGGTGTGGTTTGCCCAAGTGAGCGTGTGATCGAGACATTGCGAAGCTATGGGGTGACAGCCCCATTACGAGTGATACCAACAGGGATCGATATCGAAAAATTTAAACGTCCAGAAATCACACAAGAACAAATCAATGAATTACGTACCTCATTAGGAGTAAAGGAAAACGGCTTGATGATTTTATCTTTAAGTCGAATCTCTTATGAAAAAAATATCCAAGCGTTGATCCAAGGGTTTCCAGAAGTCATCAAACACTATCCAGATGCACGACTAATCATAGTCGGAAATGGGCCTTATGTTGAGCAACTAAAAGAACTGATCACGTCGCTGGATTTAGCTGATGTGGTTCAATTTACTGGAGAAGTCGATAACAATGACGTCGCATTCTATTATCGGGCGGCTGATTATTTTGTGTGTGCTTCGACATCGGAAACACAAGGATTGACGTATACAGAAGCAATGGCAGCTGGTACACCATGTGTAGTTGAAGGAAATGATTATTTGAATCGTTTATTTGATCATGCTTCCCTTGGCCGAACATTTGAACGAGATGAAGACTTTGCACCTGCACTTATTGATTATATTGAAAGCAAAGTTGAAAAAAATCCAGAAGTGTTTGAAAAGAAACTTTACGAGATCTCTGCTACTCATTTTGGTCAATCAATGATCGAATTTTATGAAGATATGCTTGTGTATTACAAAGAAGAGATGCGTAAAAAAGAAGAAGAAGCATCCATTGAGCGGATTAAAATTAAATTAAATTCTTTCAAAAAATAAAAAAACAGTGAATAATCCTAAAAAAATCCTTGTTTCTAGCGTATACTAGCATAGAAACAAGGATTTTATCGTTTAGGAGGGCAAAAGATGAAAATTGGTTTTATCGGCACAGGAGTTATGGGAAGCGCGATTGTTCGTCATTTACAAAAAGCTGGCCATGAACTGACTGTTTATAATCGTACGAAAACAAAAGCTGCGCCACTTATGGAAGAAGGAGCAGTATGGGCAGATAGTCCACAAGAAGTAGCTGAGATGAGCCAAGTCATCTTTACAATGGTTGGCTATCCTCAAGATGTGGAAGAAATCTATTATGGTGAGAAAGGCATTTTCCAAGCAGGCGTAAAGGGGAAAACAGTCATAGATTTGACGACAAGTACGCCAACACTTGCTGAAAAAATTGCAACAAGCGCACAAGAGCTTGGAGCAGAAGCCTTGGATGCCCCTGTCTCAGGAGGCGATCTAGGTGCAAAAAATGGCACCTTAACGATCATGGTGGGTGGAAAAGAGAATGTCTACGAGCAAGTATTACCACTATTTCGTGAGTTTGGAACAACATTTACGTTGCATGGTTCAGCCGGAAAAGGACAACACACAAAAATGGCAAACCAGATCATGATTGCCGGAACAATGACTGGCATGACAGAGATGCTCGTTTATGCACAGAAAGCTGACTTAGACTTAGAAAAAGTGATTGCGACGCTTTCAGGCGGTAGTGCGGCAAATTGGTCATTGAGTAATTATGCACCTCGTATTTTACAAGAGAATTATACACCAGGATTTTTTGTCAAACATTTTATCAAAGATTTGAAGATTGCTTTAGCCGAAGCAGAAAAAGTAGGATTGGACTTACCAGCGACCAAAGAAGCCCGAAAGCTATATGAACAGTTAGCAGAAAAGGGTTTCGAGAACGATGGAACGCAAGCATTGATCAAGCTTTGGTGGGAAGATGGTAGACAGCCGAAAAAAAAATCCTAAAAAACTAGTTTTTTTGGAGAAAATCAATGCAAGTCGACGATGCTTTTGATACAATATAACAGAACTAAGAAAAGGAGGACCTCCGATGGCACATTCACAATTAGTCGCAATCATTAAACGACTGGAGGCTATGGTCGAATCAGCAGACAATGAGCTGCAAGTTCGTCGCTTTGAAAAAGAGGGCGTAGAAAAATGCACCGTAACTTATGATAAAGCGACAGAAACATTTGAACTAACTGAAACAGACACACATCAACAATACGAATTCGACAATATCGATATCGTTGCGATGGAGATCTATGATTTGATTCAATAAGATTTCGAGCTAGCTAAAAGAGCCTGGGATTCAACCAATCGGTTGGATTCCAGACTCTTTTTTTGTTTCCTGTTCGTCTTTTGTCAGTTTACGTTGGTAGCTGATCAAGATTTGAACAGGATCGATTTCTTCTTGAGACAGTTGTCGCTTGAGTGACAACCTATTGTCCTTTTCATAATAGAAATGAGGTGCTTGTCCAGGGGCTGTGATCGTTGTGTCAGCCACTTGACCGTACGAAACCAAGAAATGCTTGATCTTGGTCTCATCGCTAGCTAACGGCATGCTCAATGTGATTCTCGGTGTTCGTAAAAATTTTTTTTGTTCTTGTATCCGACCAGTAAAGTACGTGATCAATTCGATATCCCGTTGTAGAATAGCTGCCTTCTCAAAATTAAGCTGTTCAATAAAATGCAATTGTCGTTTTTTTAAATAGCCTAACAATTTTTTGTTTCTTCCTTGCAATAGACCTTGTATCTCTTTCTTTTTTTGTTCAAAGCTCAGTGTCTTCATTTCAGGAAGTTGGACTTGTAACGCCAAATGACTGATTTCAGAAAGCCAAGGCATTTGATAGTTTTCTTCGATGATTCGAAGGATACTAGGCATTTTTTTATAAAGGCGAAAAGGTCCGTAAGTTCTTGCGGTAGGAATATTCGTGAGAAAAAGACCATCGGATTGAATATGTAAATAGTTATAGTTGTCAAAATAATTCATCCGACGATTGTAGATAGGGCGATAGTGTTGGATCAATTGACACTCTAATAATAAGGCATCTAGTTCAGTATCAACGACAACGATCTCAAAATCTGCAATCGAACGAACCAAGCGCAAGACTTTTTTCGAGTGTTGTTTATTTTGATGAAAGTACGTACTTACGCGATTTTTTAAATTTTTAGCTTTACCCACATAAATGATTTTTCCATCGCTATTTTTCATCAAGTAAACACCAGGTAATAAAGGTAGGTTTTTTACTTTCTCTTTTAAGTGCATAAGCGCTCCCCTAATTGAATTTGAACTAAAAAGATTATAACAGATTTAAAAAAATGAACAATAAAAGGGATTATATTTTATAAATAAATTAGAGAGATACTTTGATAATCAAAATATTTTTTTTGTTCTTTTATTTTAATTTTTAGAGGTTAAAAGGTTGATATTAAAGCATTTTGTCATAAGTTTAAAATTAAAAAAAATTAATAATGCAAAAAAATCTAGTTAAAAGGTTGCATTTTGAAAAAAGTTAAGATATAGTTTGAACATCAAAAGATTTGATAATCAAACTAATTTTAGTGGATGGTGGAACATGGAACCTGATTTTAATACAGTAAATGATTATCTCGTTAGTGTCTTCAATGATATTTTGACGATCGAAGAATCCGAATTAAAAAAGTCACAATTCAAAGATCTGTCGATTACAGAGATGCATACGATCGAGGCAATCGGTATGTACAAGAAAAAGACAACTTCAGAAGTAGCCAAAGAACTGTCGATTACTGTTGGGACCTTGACCACTGCTATCAACAAGTTAGTTAGGAAAGGCTACGTTGAGCGTATCCGTAGTGAAGACGACCGACGAGTGGTGAAGCTGGGGTTGACCAAAAAAGGTAAGTTACTTTACCGCGTGCATCAGCATTTCCATCGTGAAATGGTCAAAAACATTATGGATGGTATGGCTACCGACGAACAACAAGCTTTGCTGTCTGCATTGAAAAACTTGCATGATTTCTTGCGAGATTACAAGTGAGGAAGTTTAATGGAACAATTTGGAACGATCACAGCAACGGCAAGTTTCTTACCGGAAAAAATCATCACAAACGATGATCTCTCAAAAATGATGGACACTTCGGATGAATGGATTTCATCCCGTACAGGAATCAAAGAGAGACATTGTGTGACCGAGCAGGAGACTTCCGATTTGTGTTACCTCGTTGCCGAAAAATTACTAAAGAAAAAAACACTCGATCCAAAGGAACTCGATTTTATTATCGTTGCTACGATGTCGCCTGATTATACATCGCCTTCTGTAGCAACTTTAGTTCAAGGAAGGATCGGCGCAACCAAAGCAATCGCATTTGATATCAGCGCCGCATGTTCAGGGTTTGTTTATGCTTTGAGTGTTGCAGAGAAACTGATTCGCTGTGGCTCAATGAAAGGTTTAGTAATTGGTGGCGAAACATTATCTAAACTGATCGATTGGACGGATCGTTCAACCGCTGTCTTGTTTGGTGATGGTGCTGGTGGGGTTTTGTTAGAAGCTGGCTCAAATCAAAAATTAGTGAGAGAATCGCTAGCGGCAGATGGTTCGCGTGCGCAATCCCTTACTTCTGGCTATCTACCAAATCGATCGCCTTTATACACGAAAGATTCAGAAGGTTCTTACTATTTAAAAATGGTTGGACGGGATATTTTTGACTTTGCTGTAAGAGACGTTGCGATGAACATCAAGGAACTCATTCAAGACACACCTGTTGATTATCTGCTTTTGCATCAGGCAAACTTACGAATTATCGAAAAGATTGCTCGCAAAGTAAAAATTCCCCAGGAGCAATTTCTAACGAACATGGATAAATATGGCAATACTTCCGCAGCAAGCATCCCGATTCTTTTAGATGAAGCGATAGAAAGCGGAAAAATTACCTTAGGTCAACAACAAAAAGTGGTATTTACAGGTTATGGTGGAGGATTGACATGGGGAAGTATCCTCATGGAACTATAAACTGATAAAAATAAAAAATATAAAATAAAGAAACAATATCGGAGGAATTATCATATGGTATTCGAAAAAATTCAAGAAATCATTGCGGAAGAATTAGGGAAAGACGCAGAAGAAATCAAATTAACGACAAACATCCAAGAAGACCTTGAAGCAGATAGCTTGGATTTATTCCAAATCATCAACGAAATCGAAGATGAATTTGATGTGAAAATCGAAACAGAAGACGGCATCAAAACAGTTCAAGATTTAGTCACTTATGTTGAAAAACAAACTGCATAATCATCAAGATTAGGTTGGGGGCTGGGACATTTTCCGAAAAAGGAATGTCTTAGCCTTTTTTTAAATGAAACAAAAAGCTATCTATCCTGAATATAAATTGGAGACTATGATGAAAACAGCATTTTTATTTAGCGGACAAGGTGCACAATACCAAGGAATGGGTCAAGACCTCTACCATGAACCCATTGTGAAACAGACTTTTGATGAAGCTAGTCAGATCTTGGGCTATGATATGGCGGAGCTTTGTTTTTCAACAAATGAACGTTTGGATCAAACAATCTATACGCAGCCAGCTATTTTAACTGTCAGCATTGCGTGCTATCGTTTGCTAAAAGAACGTGGGATCACTCCTCAAGCCGTTTTAGGGCTTAGTTTAGGTGAGTATTCTGCTTTAGTAGCCAGTGGCGCGCTTTCCTTTAGAGAAGCAGTCGCATTGGTCGAAAAAAGAGGCACGTTTATGACAGACGCTGCACCTACCGGTAGTGGAAAAATGGTAGCTGTGATGAACGCACCGGTGGATGTCATCGAGAGCTGTTGTAAGCAGGCGGAAGAAACGGGGATCGTTTCCCCCGCAAATTACAATACACCTCAGCAAATCGTCATCGGAGGGGAAGAAAAAGCAGTGGATCAAGCGGTGGCACTATTACAAGAACAAGGGATCAAACGAATGATTCCACTCAATGTAAGTGGCCCTTTCCATACAGCAATCTTAGAACCTGCTGCTAGACAATTAGCGGAGGAACTAAGCAAGATCGTTTTTTCAGAACCTGAAATACCTGTGATCAGCAACACCACGACAGAGATCATGACGAAAGAAAGAATTCCAGGTTTACTTGAACAACAAGTAATGAAACCCGTTCGTTTTTACGAAAGTATCGAAAAACTTAAAGATTTAGGGATCGATCAAGTGGTCGAAGTCGGGCCCGGTAAAGTATTAAGTGGCTTTATGAAAAAAATCGACAAGTCGATCGCCGTTGCACGTGTGGAGAATCAACAAACATTTGAAGAAACAATCAATCGATTGTCATAGGAGGCAAGTTATGGACGTAACTGGAAAAAATGTATTTATTACAGGCAGTACACGAGGAATCGGTGAAGCGATCGCTTTAGCCTTTGCCAAAGCAGGCGCAAACATCTTTTTAAATGGTCGTGGAGAGATCCCAGCCGAAAAAATCAATGCGATCAAAGCGCATGGGGTTGAATGTGTAGGGATCACAGGTGATATCTCCGATTATGACAAAGCAGGAGAGATGATCAAAGAAGCAGAACAGCAGTTGGGTTCTGTCGATATTTTGGTCAATAATGCGGGAGTTACGAATGATAAACTTGTCCTACGTATGGATGCAGATGATTTCAAAAAATGTTTGGATATCAATCTAACAGGAACTTTCAATATGACACAGCACGTGCTAAAGAAAATGATGAAAAAAAGAGAAGGCGCGATCATCAATCTTTCAAGTGTTTCAGGATTGATCGGTAACTTGGGTCAAGCCAATTATGCAGCAAGTAAAGCAGGGGTTGTCGGTTTCACTAAATCTGTGGCAAGAGAAGTTGCCACACGAGGAATCACATGTAATGTGATTGCTCCGGGGTTTGTCACTACAGATATGACAGATGTATTATCCGAAAAAGTAAGAGAACAAGCAGAAAAACAAATTCCAATGCAACGTTTCGGCCAAGTGGAAGATATTGCGGAAGCCGCATTGTTCTTAGCGAAAAGTTCGTATATCACAGGTCAAGTCATCAATGTTGACGGCGGATTGGTCATGCACGGATAGGGAGGAAAATTTATGAATCGAGTAGTAATTACAGGTTATGGAGTCACTTCACCGATCGGTAATGATGCAGATAGTTTTTTAGCTAGTTTAAAAGCTGGGACAAATGGCATTGCACCGATCACAAAATTTGATGCAACAGACACAGGAATCACTTTAGCAGGTGAAGTAAAAGACTTTCCTTTTGATAAATATTTTGTAAAAAAAGATAGCAAACGTATGGATATGTTTTCAATCTACGGCATTTATGCTGCAATGGAAGCATTGACAATGAGTGGAATTGAAAAAGAAACGATCAACCAAGATCGTTTTGGCGTTATCGTTGGCTCTGGGATCGGTGGGTTACCAACGATCGAAAGCCAAGTCATCCGCATGCACGACAAAGGAGCAAATCGTGTATCACCAATGTTTGTTCCAATGTCGATCGCCAATATGGCAGCTGGTAATATTGCGCTACGTGTAGGGGCGAAAGGAATTTGTACGTCGATCGTGACCGCTTGTGCCAGTGGAACGAATGCGATTGGTGAAGCATTCCGCAACATCAAACATGGTTATTCCGATATCATCCTTGCAGGTGGAACAGAAGCAACAATCTGTGAAATGGGGATCGCCGGATTTGCGGCATTGACTGCTTTGTCAACATCGACAGATCCTGAACGTGGTTCGATGCCATTTGATGAAGACCGTAATGGTTTTGTCATGGGTGAAGGGGCAGGAGTATTAGTCCTTGAATCACTGGAACATGCACAAGCTCGTGGCGCAAAAATCTATGGTGAAGTCGTGGGTTACGGTTCAAATTGTGATGCTTACCATATGACAGCTCCAACACCAGATGGTTCTGGTGCGTCAAAAGCAATGAAATTGGCGATGGAAGAAGCCGGGATCGATGCAAAAGAAGTGGGCTATATCAACGCACACGGAACAAGTACACCAGCAAATGATCAAGCAGAAGCTAAAGCGATCCAAATCGCTTTAGGAGACTCTTTCAAAGAAACCTATGTCAGCAGTACGAAATCAATGACTGGACACTTATTAGGTGCTGCAGGTGGGATTGAGGCGCTTGCCACTTTGATGGCGTTAGAGCATCAGTTTATTCCACCAAACATCAATGTTGAAAAACAAGATCCTGAAATCGATCTGAACGTTGTGATCAACGAAAGTAAACCAGCTGAACTGTCTTATGCCATGAGTAATTCATTAGGATTTGGTGGACATAATGCTGTACTATGTATGAAACGCTGGGAGGAATAATGTTGAAGATCAATGAAATCAAAGAATTAGTCAGTCAATTTGATCAGTCAACTTTAACAGAATTTGACTTGAAAGACGGACAATTTGAATTATATATGAATAAAAATGAAATGAGTCGGGGAATGGGGCAAACAGTACCACCAACGAGTGCTTCTGAACCACAACCTCAACAAGTTGTACCGGCTTTACCAAAAGAAGAAAGCCATGCTGTTCAACCGGAAGCAGTTACGCCGACAATTGATGGGACTGAAGTGAAATCACCAATCGTTGGAATCGTCTATCTACAACCATCTCCTGACAAGCCAGCATTCAAAAAAGTAGGAGACAAAGTTTCTAAGGGTGAAGTGATCTGTATCATCGAAGCAATGAAATTGATGAACGAAGTAACCAGTGATGTCGATGGTGAGATCGTTGCGATCTTGATCGACAATGAAGAAGTCGTAGAATACGGACAACCACTCTTTATCATCCAACCAAATTACGCCAAGGAGAACCAGACCTATGAATATACAAGAAATCAAAGAAATCATCCCTCATCGCTATCCGCTGTTGCTGATTGATCGAGTGGAAGAAATCGTCGAAGGCGAACGGATCGTTGCTAAAAAAAATGTGACGATCAATGAACCTTTTTTCCAAGGACATTTTCCAGAAGAACCTGTGATGCCTGGGGTTTTGATCGTAGAAGCGATGGCCCAAGCAGGAGCAGTAGCTCTATTATCATTGGAACAGTTCAAAGGAAAAACTGCTTACTTTGGCGGATTAGATAAAGCGAAGTTTCGTAAAAAAGTGACTCCTGGAGATACGTTGATATTAGAAGTGGAAATCACTAAAATCAAGTCTTCTGCAGGAATAGGCAAAGGAATTGCAAAAGTGGACGGCAAAAAAGTTGCTGAAGCTGAATTAACCTTTATGATTGGATAGGTGAGTTATGTTTTCAAAAGTCTTGATAGCAAATCGCGGCGAAATAGCCGTACGGATCATTCGTGCCTGCCGTGAGCTTGGAATCCAAACCGTTGCGGTCTATTCTGAAGCGGATGCGGAGGCATTACACACACAATTAGCAGATGAAGCCGTCTGCATCGGTCCTGCAAGAGCAACAGATTCCTATTTGAATGTACAAGCAGTTCTAAGTGCAGCCATCGTTACAAAAGCAGAAGCAATCCATCCTGGATTTGGATTCTTATCAGAGAACAGTCGATTTGCTTCGATGTGTGAAGAATGTAATATCGTCTTTATTGGACCTAAAAGCAAAACGATCGATGATATGGGAAATAAAATCAACGCACGTCAGTTGATGCAACAAGCAGATGTTCCTGTGATCCCAGGTAGTGATGGTGTGCTATCGACTGTTGAAGAAGCAGTGGAAGTGGCAGAAAAAATTGGCTATCCAGTGATGCTCAAAGCCGCCGCTGGTGGTGGCGGTAAAGGAATCCGCAAAGTCTTGTCAAAAGAAGAATTACCACAACATTTTTCATCCGCCCAACAAGAGGCAGCAGCTGCTTTTGGTAACGATGATATGTATTTGGAAAAAATCATTTATCCCGCAAGACATATTGAAGTGCAAATATTAGGTGATCAATTTGGTCATGTTCTGCATCTAGGTGAACGTGATTGTTCCTTACAACGAAATAATCAAAAAGTCTTAGAAGAATCACCATCTGTTGTGATCTCTGAAGAAAAACGAAATCACTTAGGTGCAGCAGCTGTTAGAGCAGCAAAGGCAGTGAACTATGAAAATGCAGGAACAATCGAATTTTTAATGGATGAATCCGGTGATTTTTATTTTATGGAAATGAACACCCGCATCCAAGTTGAACATCCAGTAACAGAAATGGTCACAAATATCGATCTTGTCAAAAAACAAATTGAGGTTGCGGCCGGACGACCACTAGAGATCCAACAAGAAGATATCATTTTCCAAGGGCATGCGATCGAATGCCGGATCAATGCAGAAAATCCAGCATTTCATTTCGCGCCTTCACCAGGTAAAATCAAGAATTTGTTGCTGCCAGCTGGTGGTATGGGATTAAGGGTCGACAGCGCGGTTTATTCTGGTTACACGATTCCGCCTTATTATGATTCAATGATTGCTAAGGTCATCGTACATGGCGATACACGTTTCGATGCGTTGATGAAAATGCAACGGGCATTGAGCGAGATCGTAATAGATGGCGTGATCACGAATGCTGAATTCCAAATGGATCTGATCAGTCACCCTGCAGTGATTGCTGGTGATTACAGTACCGCATTCTTACAAGAAGAGTTTTTACCAAACTGGATTCCCGAGACGGAGATAGGAGACGAATAAGATGGCTTTATTCAAAAAGAAAAAATACATTCGAATCAATCCTAATCGAGAAATCAAGCCAACGAATGCACCATCGGTCCCTGACAATATGTGGGCGAAATGCCCAAATTGTAAACATATCATCTACACGAAAGATATCGGGGAAGAAAAAGTATGTCCACACTGTAGTTATAACTTTAGGATCGGCGCATGGCAGCGATTAGCGTTGATCATTGATGAGAAAAGTTTAGAGGAATGGGATACGGATCTCGTCACAAAAGATCCTCTTGATTTTCCTGATTATCAAGAAAAGATCGGCAAGATGCAAGAAAAGACTGGCTTACATGAAGCAGTTCTAACTGGTCAAGCGACTATTAAAGGCATTCCTTTTGCTATTGGTGTCATGGACCCTAATTTTATCATGGGAAGTATGGGAACGATCGTAGGGGAAAAGATCACTCGTTTGTTTGAACGTGCGGCGAGTAAAAAATTACCCGTCGTATTGTTCACTGCTTCAGGGGGCGCCCGGATGCAAGAAGGGATCTTCTCTCTCATGCAAATGGCCAAAATCTCCGCAGCGGTCAAACGTCATAGCAATAAACAGCTATTTTATTTGACTGTCTTAACAGATCCGACGACAGGTGGCGTTACCGCCAGCTTTGCGATGGAAGGGGATATCATCTTAGCTGAACCCCAAAGTTTGATCGGCTTTGCTGGCCGCCGAGTGATCGAACAAACAATCAAACAAGAACTACCAGAAGATTTCCAAAAAGCAGAATTTTTACTGGAACATGGCTTTGTGGATCAAATCGTTCCACGAAAAGAACTCAAGGATACGATCCATCAATTACTAGAATTGCATACGCAGAAAGGGTGGATCAACCATGAATAAAACTGCTCACGATATCGTCCAACTGGCGCGAGCAAAAGATCGTTGGACAAGTCTTGATTTTTTTGAAACGATTTTTGAAGGCTTCCAAGAGTTTCATGGTGATCGCTTATTTGGTGATGATGAAGCGATTGTCGGAGGTGTGGCAAAACTAGCCGGAAAACCTGTGACCGTCATTGGCATCCAAAAAGGTCGTGACTTACAAGAAAATATTCGCCGGAATTTTGGTTCTCCTCATCCGGAAGGTTATCGTAAAGCACTGCGTTTAATGAAACAAGCAGAAAAATTCAACCGTCCGGTCATTACGTTGATCAACACTGCTGGTGCCTATTGTGGAATCGGTGCAGAAGAACGTGGCGAAGGGGAAGCGATTGCCCGTAATCTATTAGAAATGTCGGATTTGAAGGTACCGATCATCAGTATCATTATTGGTGAAGGCGGTAGTGGCGGGGCTTTAGCCTTAGCCTTAGCCGATGAAGTCTGGATGTTAGAACAAACGATCTATGCTGTTTTATCACCAGAAGGCTTTGCTTCGATTCTTTGGAAAGACGGCAGCCGAGCAGCCGAAGCCGCTGAATTGATGAAAGTCGCTGCTGGTGAATTATTAGAGTTAGACGTCATCGATCGAGTGATCCCCGAAACATTCAATGGAGAGCCTTTAGGCAAAGAAAAAGTTGCGCGTATGATGCAAAAAGCATTGATCGAAAAACTGACTGAACTCTGTCAGAAACCAACTGAAGAATTGATCGAACAACGCTACCAACGTTTTCGTAAATATTAAAGGTAACGCGTCATATGCACGCTCCGCTTATGTAAATGAAAAACTGTAGAGGGATTCCTCTATAGTTTTTTTGTGTATGAACAAATAGCTTAATCTCTAGTAGAATGATGGTTGCTTGTGTGTCAATAAATAATGGAAAGTATTGATTATTGTCGATACAGAATACATGTAAAAATAGTATTCTAAAACATATTTTTGTTATTTTTAATGTATATGATATCTTTGTTTAAAAGGAGTTGATGTAGTGTTGGACAAATTGTCGAATGTTCTTTTTTTATGGAGTGTTACTTTCGGTAACGCTATTTTTGCCTGGCTGTTCTAAATCGGATGATCATCAATTAGAAAACGCCGAGATCGTTCAACTAACGAATGCTGGGACGATACAAAACAGAGGTAGTTATACTCTTAAAGAGGGCAATTTAGAAATCATGAAAGAAATCCAACTGGCACAAAGCCTTGATCAAGATCCCGCAGATTTAAAACTATCAAGCAGTGAAGAACAAGAAATCAAAAGTTTGCTGACACCTGATTTTACAACCGAAGAACAAGAATTAAAAACGACTGAACTTTTTCAAACGTTTGTTAAAGAAATCAAACATGTAACAGTCGAAGTAAATCAGAAGAAGAAAACGACAACATTAGTCGGAAAGGATTATCGAAAAGAATTTTCTTGGGTAGGTGAAAGTGGAAATCGTTTATCTGACTCACATAAGATTGAATATAGTTTTGTGTCAGGGAATGAGGAATAGTTGAGTAAAGGAATAGCCTTAAAAAACGATGCTTCTTGCATAATGATTATTGAAGTAGAGGAATTTCAGAATAATTTGAACAGAAAGAAGGGGGGCACCATCTTTTCCCTGTTCTTTTAATTGATTAAAAATATTTTGCTGTACCGAATCAGGATTTTTGATTTGAAATTTTAAAAGTTGTTGAAACCATAGGTATTTCTTTTTAGTGCTGGATATTGGTACTTAACTATTTAAGTAGGCCATCTGAATAGTTATAGTGTAAGGCGTTCTTGGTGTGTGCATAAACTTGCTAACGTATCTTATCGTCTTGGTATAGCTTTCAGGAAGTTATATTGTCCAGATATTCGCGAAACATCCATTACACAGTAATCGCCCATTTCTTTCCCACATAAAGAATGCCTTGTTACAATTACACTATTATGATAAGTTTAATGTAGTGTATTTGTAACGTAAGTGAGGGGATTAAATGCAAGATAAGCTGAAAGCGTTGTTGCGTATTCGCGATGGAAATTTATCTATGAAGGAAGCTAGAAAATTAGGAATTTCAGCAACTACTGTACAAAGATTGGTGAATCAAGGAATTTTGATGAAAGTTGATCGTGGTTATTATGTAGAGACTGGTCATGGAATCGATGATTTATTTTGTCTTCAGCAACGATTTTCCAGAGGAATATTTTCTCATGAAACGACATTAGATATATATCAACTTTCTACAAACATGCCGAATTTCATTCATTTGACTTTTCCACATGGTTATAATGTGAATCGTTCAATTACGAAAGAGCAACAGTTACAATTTCATTTTGTGAAGAAGGAAGTATACGAGTTAGGGAAAGTGGAGGGCACTTCCTTTCAAGGAAATCCTATTATTATATACGATAAGGAACGAACTCTTTGTGATATTTGGAATCCGAGATATGAAATTGAATACGAAATGAAATTAGAAGCTTTAAAAGAGTACATGAGAGATCCTATGAGAGACCCAAGTAAATTAAGAGATTATATGACAAAACTACATGTAGAAAAAGAAATGAAATATCATATGCAGAGTTTGTATTGATGGAGAGAAAATATGACCCCTACACAATTTACAGCAAAAACAAGAAATCTTGCAAAAAGTATAGGATTAAATGCACAGTTAGTTCAAAGGCATTTTATGATGGATCGCTTAGTTGAACAAATCTCTGAATCGAAGTATAAAAATGACTTTATTTTGAAAGGTGGTTTTCTATTAGGTTCAAAATATGGAATTGATAGAAGAACAACAATTGATATTGATACGACATTTAGAAATAGTAAATTAACTAAAGAAAAATTGAAGAACATCTTTAAAGAATTAACTAGTAAACCTACGAAAGAGGGAATTGTTTTCTCTGTTCAAGAGATTAAAGAGACAAGGGAAATTGATTTTTATCCTGGGTTTCAAATTAAAGTGATTGCTCATTTAGAAAAAATACGTGTCCCATTTAAATTGGATGTAACAACAGGAGATTCTATTTATCCTGAAGTAGATATACATCATCATCAATTGATGTTTGAAGATAAAAAAGTGGAGATTCCAGCTTATCCAACTGAACAGATTATTGCAGAAAAGCTGAGTGCTACATTTAGCTTTGGGACAGACAATTCGAGACTGAAAGATTACTACGACCTATTTGCCATCCCAAAACTAGAAAATATTGATATGAAAGAGCTATATATAAGTGTCCGAAATACATTTACAAAACGTGGAGACAACAAACCGTTATCTTTTTATTATGAAAGGGAAATCGAAAAGATAAAAGGGAGCGATTATTTGGAAAAACTATGGGACAAATATCGCTCAGTTAATTCTTTTGCGAATTCTATTTCATTTGCAGATACAGTTAACGGAGTTGCTTATCTAATGCAAAATATAATCAAAATTGAAAATCAAGAAAGAAAACAATAGTTTACAAGAATTGAAAAAAATCAAGATGGCAAACGATATTAATTGTGTGATTTAGCGTAAATCAGCGGAAGAAATAAGCTTGGTACAGAGGTGTTTGGCCTTGAAAAACAAAGTAAAATAGACTGAAAATCAAATAAAAAAAGCTGAGACTTGGTTCTCAGCTTTTTTTCATTTCTTCCCTTGAAATATTAAAATAAATATTCTTAATTCGTGATTATTATTCATTATTAAAGCATAAAAGTGAAATAAAATAAATAAATATACAAAAAAATGGTTTATTTTTGAAATTTTCATGCTATAATGACAGAACAAAATGAATAAGGGGCGAGACAATGAAAAAGATTTCAGGAATTATTTTATTTTTAGTTACAACATTCGCATTAGGAGCGTGTGGTAATGGGGATGCAGCAGAATCAAACGATCAATTGGCAGAAATCAAGGAAAGTGGTGTATTGAAAGTAGCAACATCTGCTGATTATGCGCCGTTTGAATTTCATACGATCGTCGATGGGAAAGATCAAATCGTCGGATCAGACATTGATTTAGCAAATGCCATTGCAGATGAACTTGGTGTGAAACTGGAGCTTTCAGATATGAGTTTCAATACAGTGTTAGCCTCTTTAAAAGAAGGAAAAGTCGATGTAGCGATTTCAGCAATTTCAGCGACTGCAGAACGGAAAGAACAATTTGATTTCACCGATAATTACTACAATCCGCCACAAGTTCTCGTGATCAATAAAAAAGATGAAGACACGTTAACAAGCATTGATCGCTTGGCAGGTAAAAGCTTAGGGGCGCAAAAAGGCTCGATCCAAGAAGCAGTGATCAACGAACAAATCAAAGAAGCTAAAGTAGTCACGATCGATAAAGTACCAAATATGGTGATCGAGATCAATCAAGGTTCGCTGGATGGCATGGTCGTTGAACAAACGATTGCCGAAGCATATATCGCTCAAAATCCCAACTTGATGATTGCAGATATTCCTTTAGAACAATCAGACGATGAAGCTTTTGCTATTGCCTTACCAAAAGGGAGTACAGAATTACAAGAAGAGTTGAATAAAATTATCAAAAAACTAAGTGATGAGGAAAAAATCGATGAATTCATCAAAAAAAATCATGAACTAGCTGAACAAACAGCGACAGAATAGAGGGACGCAGTGTGAATTTTTCGTTTTTAGATAAGTACTTACCTTATTTTTTATCCGGCGCGGTCGTTACGATCGTCATTTCGATCTTGACTGTCATCTTTGGTACAATGATCGGCTTAGCCATGGCATTATTGAAGCGCTCAAAGATCAAGCCTTTGAATTGGTTAGCTAATAGTTATATCGAATTATTAAGAGGCACACCGATGTTATTGCAGATCATGATCGGATTCATCTTATTGCAACGTTTCTTTCCAGCGGTGGATTGGTCCGTGGGGATTTTAACGATCGACTTAGGGCGTTTGATACCAGGAATCATCGTATTATCACTGAACTCTGGGGCGTATGTTGCTGAAATCATACGTGGAGGAATTGCGGCTGTTGATATGGGACAAACAGAAGCTTCGTATTCACTAGGCTTACGTCCTGTACAGGCGATGCGTTATGTCATTTTCCCACAAGCGTTGAGAAATATTTTGCCACCATTAGGAAATGAGTTTGTCACGTTGATCAAAGATTCTTCTTTACTGACAGTGATCGGTATCAATGAATTGATGGGATCTGCTCAAATCGTTATCTCAAACTCCTATATCCCATTGGAACCTTATTTTATTGCCGCAGGGTTATACTTCGTTATGACCTTTGTAACATCGCGGTTGTTGAGTAGTTGGGAGAAAAAACTCGGAAAAGGGTATCAACGTTAGGAGAGAATGTCGTATGGAAAAATCAATAGTATCGATCAAACAGCTAAGTAAATCATTTGCAGAAACAGAAGTATTGAAAGGAATTACTACGACCATTTCCGCCGGGGAGGTCGTGGTGATCATCGGTCCTTCAGGTTCAGGAAAAAGTACGTTTCTCCGTTGTTTGAATCTACTCGAATCCCCTACAGCTGGTACGGTGGAGTTTGAGGGAACGGATATCACACACAAGCAACACGATATTTTTAAAACAAGAGAAAAAATGGGCATGGTTTTTCAACAGTTCAATCTATTTCCCAATATGACAGTATTAGAAAATATCACCTTATCACCAATCAAAGTGAAAAAAATGCCTAAGAAAGAAGCCGAGGCGATCGCTTTGGAATTATTGGCAAAAGTTGGCTTGTCAGATAAAGCCACCGCCTATCCTTACTCTTTATCAGGTGGACAGCAGCAACGGATAGCGATTGCCCGAGCGTTGGCAATGCAACCAGACGTCATGTTGTTCGATGAGCCCACTTCGGCACTTGATCCAGAAATGGTGGGTGAAGTACTCTCGGTTATGTTGCAATTGGCACAAGAAGGGATGACGATGGTCATTGTCACTCATGAAATCGGCTTTGCGAAAGAAGTGGGTGATCGAATCATCTTTATGGATCAAGGACAGATCGTGGAAGAGGGGACACCTAGTGAAGTGCTGGAGCGGACGAGCCAGCCTCGGACCATCGATTTTTTGGCCAAAGTACTGTAGTAAAAATTAAGATATAAGGAATGGCGCTCTTTTTCCAACATTACCTATGGATAGTGATTTCAGTTCTTTAGGTTTTTCTAAAATTGTATGAATGATGTTCCAAAAGTAACTCTTTCAGTAATAAGCAACCAACTCCAGAAATAGAAGAATCTATTTTATGAGCTGGTTGCTTATTTTTTGGAGTTGGTTCCTTCTGTTATTCCCTCCATTAAAAGGTTTAATGTATAGAGGTAGTTTTTTTTTAGATTTTACAGTATAATATGGGGTTGAGGAGTACATATCGTGCTCCTTCATTTTTTGCAGATGAGGAGACAACATGTTTTCAAATTATAAACCTACATGGATGGTAGAAGCCGTCTATAAAATTACCCCTGCACAACTGAAAAAACTAGGGATCAAAGCCGTCTTGACGGACCTTGATAATACACTGATTGCTTGGAATAATCCAGATGGAACGGAAGAATTGTTCACTTGGATTTTAGAAATGAGAAATGCGGGCATACCAGTAGTCGTTGTTTCTAACAACAACTCAGAACGCGTAGCTCGTGCAGTTAAAAAATTTGAGCTACTTTATGTTGCAAGAGCGTTGAAGCCTTTGCCAGTGGGAATCAATA
The DNA here is from genome assembly GCF_051710905.1 of Enterococcus sp. DIV0806c. Taxonomy (NCBI): domain Bacteria; kingdom Bacillati; phylum Bacillota; class Bacilli; order Lactobacillales; family Enterococcaceae; genus Enterococcus; species Enterococcus sp. DIV0806c. The sequence continues at coordinate 1,032,079 of NZ_JBIOLO010000001.1, forward strand.
AAGCAAAAAAAATGTTGGATCTGGCAGATGAAGAGATCATCATGATCGGTGATCAGATCATGACCGATATTCGTGGCGCGAATAGTGCCGGTATCCGTAGTGTCTTAGTTAAACCAATCATTGAGACTGATAGTTGGAAGACGAAATTCAATCGGTTCTGGGAACGTAAGATCATGAGTTATTTAGTAAAGAAACATCCAGATATGGATTGGCGAGGTGGCATTGAATGAACGAAGAATTGCAATGTATCGGTTGTGGCGTGATGATCCAAACAGAATATCCTGATGAATTAGGCTATACACCAAAAGCAGCACTCGAAAAAGGGTTAGCAACAGGGGATGTTTATTGTCAACGTTGTTTCCGTTTGAGACATTATAATGAGATCCAAGATGTATCATTGACAGATGATGATTTCTTGCGATTACTAAATGAATTAGGACAAAAAGACGCATTGATCGTCAATGTGGTTGATATCTTTGATTTCAACGGCTCACTGATTCCTGGTTTACATCGTTTTGTCGGCAATAATCCTGTTCTTTTGGTAGGAAATAAAGTCGATATTTTACCTAAATCATTGAAAAAATCAAAAATGATCCAATGGATGAATGAGCGTGCCCATGAAGCAGGGCTAAGACCTGTTGAGGTGTTGTTGACAAGCGCAAAAAAAGCACCTGAAATGACAACACTTCTAGAGAAAATCGAAAAATATCGTGAGGGTCGAGATGTATATATCGTTGGTGTGACGAATGTCGGAAAATCGACATTGATCAATCAGATCATCAAAAATACGGCAGGTGTCCAAGAAGTGATCACGACTTCGCAGTTCCCAGGAACAACGTTAGACAAAATCGAGATCCCATTGGATGATGGCCAATTTTTGATCGATACACCAGGAATTATCCATCGTCATCAAATGGCCCACTATTTAGGCAAAAAAGACTTACGTATCATCGCACCGACGAAGGAAATCAAGCCTAAGGTGTATCAGCTGAATGAAGGTCAAACGCTTTTCCTTGGAGGATTAGCTCGATTCGACTTTATCAGTGGCAAACGAGGTTCATTTATTGCTTATGTATCAAATGATGTCAATTTACATCGGACAAAATTAGAAAAAGCCGATGCTTTTTATGAAAAACATGTAGGCGGCTTATTGCAACCACCACGTCCGAATGAAGTCAGTGAATTCCCTGAACTTGTTCGCTTTGAGTTTTCTGTAAAAGAAAAGACAGATATCGTCTTTGCAGGACTAGGTTGGATCACGGTAACGGAACCAGCAGTCATCGCAGGCTGGGCGCCAAAAGGGGTACATGTGTTAAGAAGAAAAGCACTGATTTAAGAAAGAAGGAAAAACATGAGTTTAAGAGGAAAGCAAAAACGATTTTTACGTAGTCAGGCACACCATCTTCAACCGATCTTCCAAATCGGTAAAGGTGGGATCAATGAAGCAATGATCGTCCAAATCGAAGAAGCACTTGAAAAAAGAGAATTGATCAAAGTATCATTGTTGCAAAATACAGATGAGATCGCGGAAGATGTGGCACAAGTATTAGAACAAGCCATCGCATGTGAAGTGGTTCAGATCATCGGACGCGTGCTTGTTTTATACAAAGCATCATCTAAAGAGAAATACCAACGGATATCTAAAGAAGTACATGCAATCTAAGGAGTGACGAAGATGAAATCGCAAGCGAAATCCTTTGTTCGACCTCAAGTATTTCCAAAAGAAATGCCCCATCTTTATGAGAAAAGAAAACAGGTGGGGATCTTGGGCGGAACTTTCAATCCTGTGCATCTAGCCCATCTAGTGATGGCAGAACAAGCAGGACAGAATTTAGGACTAGACCATGTCTGTTTAATGCCTTCCTATCAACCACCTCATGTGGATGAAAAGCCAACTATACCGGCAGAACATCGCTTAAACATGCTGGAACTTGCGATCGAAGACAATCCTTTTCTAACGATTGAAACGATTGAAATCGAACGAGGCGGCAAAAGCTATACGTATGACACGATGAAGGCTTTGACTCAAAATAATCCTGATACGGACTACTATTTTATCATCGGCGGTGATATGGTCGAATATTTACCAAAGTGGTACAAAATCGACGAGTTATTGACAATGGTCCACTTTGTCGGTATCCATCGACGTGGGTATCAAGTGGAAACCCCGTATCCTGTGATCTGGGTCGATGTCCCTGAGATTGATCTAAGTTCGACAAAGATTCGTCAAAAAATTCAACAAGGTTGTTCCGTCCGTTATTTGATCCCAGATAAAGTCTTGGATTATATTCAGAAAGAAGGATTGTATCAACATGAATTATAGTACAGATTATACGGCCTATACTCGAGAAATTTTGATGCAAAAAGTCCAAATGAGAATGAGTGAACAACGCTTCAAACATGTCTTGGGTGTAGAACAAACAGCTGTTGCACTTGCTGAAAGGTATGGTTGCTCGCCAGAAAAAGCGAGTATCGCCGCATTGACACATGATTATGCGAAAGAACGACCAGACGATGAGTTTATCTTATTCATCGAACGTGAGCAACTTGACCCAGAGTTATTAGCTTATGGAAATGCAATTTGGCACGGATTAGTCGGTGCATCATTTGTTGAACGAGAATTAGGCATCACTGATGAGGAGATCTTACAAGCAATCCGTCTCCATACGACAGGAGCTGCTGAGATGTCCTTACTCGATAAAGTCATCTATGTGGCTGACTATATCGAACCAGGACGTTCTTTTCCAGGTGTCAAAGAAGCCCGTGAGATTGCCATGATCGATTTAGATGAAGCAGTTGCATTCGAAACCAAACATACATTAGCACATTTGATTGCGCAAGAAAGCAAAATTTATCCAAAAACAATTGAAACATATAATCATTGGGTGGCAAAATAGCTGATCCATTAGGAGGAAATCATCATCGATAGTAAAGAACAATTAAAAATCGCTGTCCAAGCAGCAGATTCAAAACGTGCAGAAGATATTTTAGCTTTAGACGTCCGTAAAGTGTCGCTATTAGCTGACTACTTTATGATCTGTTCAGCAAACAGTGAACGTCAGATCAATGCCATCGTGGAAGAAATCATTGAAAAAGAAGAAGAAAGCAAATACGAAGTAAAACGCGTAGAAGGAAAAGAAGGCGGCAAATGGATTCTGATCGATCTAGGTGATTTGATCATCCATGTATTCCATGCCCCAGAACGTGGTTTTTATAATTTAGAGAAGTTATGGTCGGATGCGCCACTTGTCGATTTGACTGAATGGTTGGATTAGCATGGCCTACGAAACATTTGCCTTTATTTACGATGAAGTCATGGATGACGGGCTTTATGAACAATGGCTCGCATTTTCTAAACGCCATTTGCCTGAAACAACTAAAAACATCCTTGAACTAGCTTGTGGTACAGGAGCATTAGCTGTGGCTTTTGCCAAAGACGGCTACAATGTAACTGGTTTGGATCTATCAGAAGAAATGCTGATGATCGCCAGTCAACGTGCCTATGAAGAAGAAGCAACGGTACAATTTGTTGAAGGGAATATGTTAGATCTATCAGAGAGTGGGCAATACCAAGCCATCACTTGTTTCTCAGATTCTTTGTGCTATATGCAAAACGATCAAGAAGTACAACAAGTATTCGATGAAGTCTATCAGGCATTGGAAGAAAACGGCCGTTTCTTGTTTGATGTCCATTCCGTTTATCAAATCGATCAAGTATTTCCGGAGTATAGTTATCATTACCAAGGAGACGATTTTGCCTTTCTTTGGGACAGTTATACGGGGAAAGAAAAACATAGCATTGAACATTATTTGACATTCTTTGTCGAATCACAAGAAAAAGACGGTACGTTCACACGTGAGGATGAATTACATCAAGAACGTACGTATCCACTAGAAAACTACTTGCGGATGTTAGAGAATAGCGGATTTGCTAAAGTAGAAGTATTCGCTGATTTTACAGACGAAACACCTAACGAAGAATCCAGACGTTGGTTTTTTGTCGCCCAGAAAGAAGAAGGCGAAATTGACGAACTGTAGCAAACAATAAAAAGGAGAGACGGCTGGATTAAAAAGCTTAGTCTCTTCTTTTTTACTAGGCGAAAGGAGAAAAGCGAATGAAAGTATGTGGCATCATTGTTGAATATAATCCCTTTCACAATGGTCATCTTTACCATGTCCAACAAGCACGGGAACGAACCGGTGCCGATGTAGTGATTGCGGTGATGAGTGGCAATTTTTTGCAGCGAGGTGAACCGGCGATTTTAGATAAGTGGCAACGTGCAGAAGTAGCCTTGCAAAACGGAGTGGATCTCGTAGTTGAATTACCAATCGAGTGGGCAGTACAATCTGCTGATTATTTTGCCAAAGGAGCAGTTCAACTGTTGCAAAAATTAAACTGTGACTATTTATGTTTTGGAACAGAAGATGAAGCGACCTTCGATTATCAAGCATTCGGTCAATTTGTTTTGCACCATCAGGATCAAATCACCAAAGCTTTTCAAGAATTACCTGATCAGACAATGAGTTATCCGCAAAAGATGACACAGGTATTCAAACATGTCTACCCAGAAATCTCACTTGACTTTTCTTCACCCAATCATATTCTAGGGTTGAGCTATGCAAAAGAAAATGCTACGTATGAACATCCAATGGAATTAGTTCCGATCAACCGTAAAGGGGCTGGCTATCATGATGAAGACTTATCAGAAGAAACAATAGCCAGTGCCACAGCGATTCGTAAAGCACTAACTGAAAGTCGATCGATTTCTGCAACAGTTCCATCAGAGACAGAGACGTTTTTAAAAATAGCAAGTTTGCAAACTTGGACATCCTATTGGCCCTTGCTAAAATACCGTCTTCTTTCTTCCACCGTTGACTCGTTGCAAAAAATCTACCAGATGACGGAAGGTTTAGAGATCAGGATGTTAGAAGCGGCAAAGACAGCTAATACATTTTACGAGTTTGTCGAACAAGTCAAAACAAAACGCTATACGTGGACGAGGATCCAGCGCTTGTCATGCTACGTGTTATTAAATATCCAAAAAGAAGAGATGAGAGAGCAACAGATGCAAGAATACATCCATGTGTTGGGCTTTACAACAGCAGGTAGAGCATGTCTCAAAAATAAAAAAACCTTAGCCCTTTTTGCGAAAATCGGCAAAAAAGAAGCGCAAGTGGCAAAACTACTCGTTCGCAGTGATCAAATCTATCGCTTAGGTGGCGAGGTAGCGGAACAAGTATTTGGGCGAAAACCAGTCTTTATCGAAACGATCGAAGAGAAAAAAAGCTTCACATAAACCTGATTCACAAGTATAATGAAACAGGACGTTTTGTGTGTTCCCGCACGAATCAAAAAGAATCTATCTTATATCAAATCAGAAAGCGAAGTGAAACTATGGGACGTAAATGGGCCAATATCGTAGCTAAAAAAACAGCTAAAGATGCAAATAACAGCCGAGTTTATGCGAAGTTCGGAATTGAAATCTATGCAGCAGCAAAATCAGGTGACCCTGACCCACACGCTAACCAAAAACTACGTTTCGTCATTGAACGCGCTAAAACTTACAATGTACCAAAACATATCATCGACCGAGCAATCGAAAAAGCAAAAGGTTCAGGGGATGAAACATACTCTGAATTGCGCTATGAAGGATTTGGACCAAATGGCTCAATGGTGATCGTAGACACATTGACCAACAACGTCAACCGAACAGCCGCTGATGTGCGTGCAGCATTCGGTAAAAACGGCGGAAATATGGGCGTTTCTGGGGCAGTATCTTATATGTTCGACAATACCGCGATTTTTGGTTTTGCCGGTGAAGATGCAGATGAGATCTTAGAATACTTGATGGAAAAGGACATTGATGTGCGTGATGTCATGGAAGAAGATGGCCAAATCATCGTTTACGGAGAAGTGCCAGATTTCCACAGTATCCAAGAAGCACTAAAAGAAAAAGGCATCACTGACTTTTCAATTGCGGAGATCCAAATGATCCCTCAAAATGAAGTGACGTTGACTGGCGAAGACTTGGAACAATTCGAAAAAATGATCGATGTATTAGAAGATCTAGAAGATGTCCAACATGTCTTCCATAATGTTGCCTTAGAAGATTAATTGAATAAAGCGGATAGAAGAGGCCATGGCAGAAGTGTTTAGCCTCGAGAAATAAGGCGCCAGCCACGAAAATTGTTTTTCAAATTTTTGTGGCTGACGCCTTATTTCTGAAGATATACTTCTGTTCCCGCCGTTTGTTCAGTTTTAAGTGTTGTAAGAGGATGAATGTCCAGACACTTTTTTATTTTCCTAAAAAACAAACAGCCGTTATTCTGTTTGAAAAGCCATTGTCATGTTTTGCTTTTGATCTTTTATTTATCCAACTTTTTCTCGTAAAGGGATTTTTTGTCGATTCTAAAAATGAAGTATAGTCATACGATGTGAAAGAAAGAGAACAAGTACAGAGTAGCTAAATTAAAAATCCTGTGTTATTTGTTACAGTTTTTTTGTGATTTATTATCATTTCTATTTCAACCTGTGTTATTATTAAAGTATCGTGAGTAAACGAATAGTAATTTGATGTAGGCGGGGAAAGAATAATGGAAGCAAAAATTAATCTAGAGCCTTTCGAACGTATTCTAAGCGGTTACCAAAAAGTAGAAGAGTTGGCAGTCAATATCACCGATTGCTCAAAGCTTGCACAAAAATATGCACCTTATGGGGTAGAAGGCTATCGTTTAGGAAACTATATAGGCACAGGCTATTTGAATCGTTACCTAGAATGTATGGTTGATCGCGCGCCCATGCTGATCTATAAAAAAAAATATTTGATTCCATTGCTTTTTCGACGTTCTGACTCAGCATTTCAGTTGTTTGAAGAAGATTATCGGATGGAAGCTTTCTTTTTATTATTGGACTGGAGTCTGAAGCATCAACCAGAAAAGATATTGATTGAGACAAGTCAAAAAGTAGATACGAAAAAAGAAAAAGTCATTGATACAGCTTATTTGGCTTTTCGTGTATCAGAAATATTGGATAGTGGGGGTTACCCGATCAGTAATTTCCAAACAGTCGAACAATTCATGGATTGGAATCGTATTTATCGTCTGATCGATAATGGAGGGATTGGTCGCCATAGTAAAGTATTTGACCCAGAATATCCCGAAAATATCGAAGAATTGCGAATGATCGTCTCACTTGTTCGTTTGAAATACCCAAACACAGATTTGATGTTGTGACCGATAGATGAATAAAAAGAGGCAGAGACAGAAGTGTTTAGCCTCGAGAAATAAGGCGCCAGCCACGAAAATTGTTTTTTCAATTTTTGTGGCTGGCGCCTTATTTTTTGAAGAGGTTACTTCTGTTCTCGCCGTATATTCAGTTTAAAGTGGTGGGAGAGGACTGATTTTCCTGATGCTTTTTATTTTTAATAACGAATCAATCTAAAGCGAGAGACTCATGATTTTCAGTAGCCAATGTTTGTAGAAAAGAAGCGTCTTTCGCTGATGTGAAGAGGATCAATTCATGCATAGCACGCGTACACATCGTATATAAGATTTGTTTGTCATGACCTGAATTGAAATGTGCATCATCGACATTCCATAAAAAGACTCGGTCAAATTCTAATCCTTTTGCTAGATAAGCAGGAAGAAGAATAATTGAACGTTTCATAAAATCAGACTCGTCCGCAATCAATTGGACTTGATCTTTTAGCGAACTAGGCAATTGTTCATAGAGTACTTCACATTCAGCGATCGTTTTACCAATGATCGCAGTACGCCAATATTTTGCTTGCTCTTTCGTGTCAATGATCGTTTGTTCCAACCAATTGATTTTACTTACAGATGAATCACTTTGGACGATCAACGGTAGGCGACCTTCACGAGCCGTTGTTTCTACAAGATTGTCGTGAGCTAAGAAATGATTGGCAAAATCAGTGATTTGCTTCGTGGAGCGATAGCTCGTCGTCAATTGGAATTGGGTCACTTCTTTCTCTGGGAAAAGCGACTCTAGCGAACCAGTGATCGTCTCGTTCCCAAAAACATTTTGGTTCAGATCCCCACAAAATGTTAGATTGGCAGTTGGATAGATTGATTGCAGCAATGCGACCTGCGAAGGAGCAAAATCTTGCATTTCATCAATGAAAATATACCTTGCCTTTTGTGTGACTGATACAGGATGGATTCGACGCATCAATAGGAAGTACAAGACGGCGTCTTCCTGCGGCAATTCTCTTTTCCGTAAGTTCATTTTGACTTCTTGAAGATGTTCGTTCCAAGAAGTTTCGCTGATTCCATGTGCGGTTAACATCGTTTTAGGAATCGTTTGTAAAAAGTGAAGAAACTGTTTCGGTAAGTTGACGAATTGATAATGTAAAATTCCTCGGTGAACTTTACGGAATCTTTTTTTCACGATTTGATTCGTGAGTTTTTTACGCAATGATTTTTCTTTTTGTTCGGTGTATTCTAAATTTGGATCGGTTGCATATAGTTCTTGAAGTTGTTCTTCTGCAAGTTCTTTGACCCATTTCTGACGGGTTTCATCCTTTTGCAGGCCGCCCAATTTTTTCAATAACTTTGTCTGTAATAAAGATAGACGTTGATGCAATGGAAGTAGTTCATTGGTTTCTTGGTACCATCTTCGGATCGCTTCTTTGGATAGGATCTTTCGACCATTGATTTTCATCTCACGGAACAATGGACCAAAATCAGTGATCGTCTGGATGTAAGTCTCAAGATGATCAACGAAAGTCAATCCGGATTTCAACGTTTTTATCGGGTCATCAGCACCAGAAAGGAAACCGACTTCTTGTTGTTCTTCTTCAGTCAACTCAAATTCAGGAACCAATTGCTGTAAATAATTTTTGAAGGTTTGTGTCGGAACACCACTTTCACCAAGAGATGGTAAAACAGTGGAGATGTAATCAGAAAACAGATGGTTTGGTGAGAACAATAAGACGTTCTCAGCATCCAGCCATTTCCGATTGTGATAAAGGATGAATGCGATACGTTGAAGTAATGCTGAAGTCTTACCGCTTCCAGCAATTCCTTCGATCAGCATCACTTTACTGTTGGTGTCACGGATAATGGCATTTTGTGCTTTTTGGATCGTTGAAACGATGTTTTTCATGTGAGCACTTGATGCGTCATCCAAGATTTCTAATAGAAAATCATCATTGATGACTTCAGATGTATCGACCATAGAGACAATTTTTCCTTCAACGATTTTGAACTGTCGTTTCAAGAGAAGTTCGACGTCGATTTTTTCGACATCTGTTTCATAAAAAGCAGGACCGATTTCTCCTTCGTAATACAGGTTAGCGATCGGTGCACGCCAGTCGATCACGATGGTTTCTTCTTCTGTATCTCTCAATGAGGCGATGCCAAGATAGAGAGTTTCTTTTTCCGTCTCTTCTTTGAAATCGATACGAGCAAAGTAAGGACTGTCTTTCATTACTTCTAATGTTTGCAGACGTTTTTGCTGAGATTCTAATGTGTGGTATTTTAAAAGCAATTCTTGTTCATGTTGGCGGTATTCGACCACTGACTCATAAAAAGACTCGTTGGAGCCGCTACGTATTTTGTGATTAGCTGTTTCTTTTGTGGAGTCATTCATTTTTTCAGTCAAGTCGCTTAATTTGCGATTCAATAGGCGTTGTTCAAGTTGGATCATTTGTGTGGTTTCTTCCACATGCTGTTGTTCTAATTGTCTTTCATTCATTGCATCGTTTACTCCTTCCGCCGTAAATAACGAATTAAAAGTATAGCACAGTTTGACTAAAAAAGGTACACAAGTGAGTTAACTAAAAATAAACGTCAAACTACATGAGAGTGATAGTTGTTTTCATTTAGGGGTTTTTAGTTCAAATGGCTTTAGAGAACAGGTATTCTAAATGTGGAGAAAGGAGCTGAACGAAATGACACATTTTAAAAAATTTGCGATGACACTACTGATTGGAGCGGTGGCCCTCATCAGTGAGTTTATGTTCGACCGTCCTCGCCTTGCGTTTATGATCATTGCTATCACCGGTGGTACACTCGCCTTCTTGATGTTTGTCGAAATGATCAAAACGCTACGTTCAGGGAAATATGGGGTCGATATTTTAGCAATTACAGCTATTGTTGCGACATTGCTCGTCAATGAATATTGGGCGAGTTTGATGATTTTGATCATGTTGACAGGTGGCGAAAGTTTGGAAGACTATGCACAAAAAAAAGCAGGTCAGGAATTGCAATCCCTATTAGATAATACGCCAAGAACTGCCCATAAATTGCAAGGAGATCAACAACTGGATGTTGCGGTAGACACACTTGAGATCGGCGATCATCTGGTGATCAAACCAGGGGAAATCGTTCCAGCTGACGGACGAGTGATCATGGGGGAATCTACTTTTGACGAAGCGTCATTGACTGGAGAAGCAAAACCGATGAGCAAGAAAGTCGGTGATGAATTGATGTCCGGTTCGGTCAATGGGGACTCATCTGTCAAAATGGTGGTTGAGAAACGGGCAGAAGATAGCCAGTATCAATTAATTATCAAACTAGTAGAGGAATCGAAAGAAAAACCCGCACGTTTTGTCCGTCTAGCAGATCGTTATGCTGTTCCCTTTACTCTGATCGCTTATGTGATCGGTGGGATCGCTTGGTGGGTCAGTGGTGATCCTGTGCGCTTTGCGCAAGTCTTAGTTGTAGCATCACCATGTCCATTGATTTTGGCTGCACCTGTCGCTCTAGTAGCGGGAATGAGTCGCTCAAGTAAAAGTGGGATCGTTGTCAAGACTGGTACCGCTGTGGAAAAATTAGCAGAGACCAAAACGATTGCGTTTGATAAGACAGGAACGATCACCAAAGGGATACTTGAAGTAACGGGTGTCGCTCCAGTTGATGGGTTTTCAGAAGTGGAATTATTACGTGTAGCGGCGAGTGCGGAACAAGGCTCAGCCCATATCTTGGCCCGTTCCTTAGTTCAAGCAGTTCCCCAATTGTTACCAGTCACTGATTTAAAAGAAATCTCAGGGCAAGGGATTACAGCTACGGTTGATGGCATGCAGGTTAAAGTAGGGAATGCACGCTTTATTGATGTTCCGGAAGCTAAAACAGATACGACTGCGATCTATGTGTCAATTGATGGAAAATATGCCGGAACGATTTACTTCTCAGACACGATCCGTCCAGAAGCAAGTAAAACAATCGCAAACTTGAAAGCTCAAGGCATCACCGACTTACTGATGGTGACTGGGGATGGTCGTACGGTTGCAAAAGCAATTGCCGAGGAAGTTGGCTTGACCGAAGTTCATGCACGTTGTTTACCACAAGATAAATTAACGATTTTAACTAGTATCCCCAAAGAAAAGCGGCCTGTCACGATGGTAGGAGATGGTGTCAATGATGCTCCTGCCTTGACTGTCGCGGATGTAGGCATCGCGATGGGCGCACATGGCTCAACTGCTGCAAGTGAAAGTGCAGATGTCGTCATTTTAAAGGATGATTTAGAACGAGTGGCAGAAGCAGTGATGATTTCTCGGGAAACGATGAAAGTAGCGAAACAATCTGTTTTGATCGGTATTTTTGTTTGTGTCTTTTTGATGATCGTTGCCAGTACAGGAGTCATTCCAGCGTTGTTTGGCGCAATGCTTCAAGAAGTGGTTGATACAGTTTCCATTTTAAGTGCGTTACGGGCAAAAAAGTCAGCGAAACAAAAACAACATTCCATGATCACACAAAATTAAAGGCAAAATGATAAAAGAGACTTTTCAGCAAAATCTTTTTGCGGTATGATGCAAAGAGAGAAGCAACACTTGATCAATAAAAGAGCAAACCATGAAAGGAAGTTGAGAATATGCCATTCGTACACGTAGAATTAGTCGAAGGACGTAGCCCAGAACAATTAGAGAACATGATGAAAGATATCACCGAGGCTGTCCATAAAAATACGCAAGCACCAAAAGAACACATTCATGTGATTATCAACGAAATGAAAAAAGGCACATATGGTGTCAATGGTGAATGGAAAAAATAAGTGGATTCGAGGCTTGATTTTTTGAAATAATAGTGGTTAAATAAACACATAGATGATTGATGAGAAAGACAACTGAATTTGAGAGTCTTCGATAAGAGAGGAAAAGCTAGGCTGAAACTTTTCCAGGAGAAAACCAAAGGATGACCACTTTCGAAACCTTTGTTGAAACAGAGGCGGTCGTACCGTTATCACGCTTGAGGAGTACGTATGTCGTATTCAAAATTAGGTGGAACCACGAATTTTTCGTCCTAGTATCTGTATAGATACTAGGATTTTTTTTATTGGTGGCGAAGCTAAAAACAGAAATTTAAAGGAGGAACCCCTATGATAAAAATGACATTTCCTGATGGTGCAGTCAAAGAGTTTGCGCCAGGGATCACTACTGCAGAAATTGCAGAAAGTATTTCTAAAAGTTTAGCAAAGAAAGCCTTGGCTGGAAAAGTGAATGGCGAACTGATCGACTTGAACCGCGGGATCGAAGAGGATGGCTCGATCGAGATCGTGACACCTGATCATGAAGACGCACTTGGTTTGGTTCGTCACTCAAGTGCTCACTTGATGGCACAAGCTATGCGCCGTCTATATCCAAATATCCACTTTGGTGTAGGACCAGCAATCGATTCAGGGTTTTACTACGATACAGACAATGGTGAAAGCCAAGTCAGTGCCGAAGATCTACCAGCGATCGAAGCGGAAATGATGGCAATCGTCAAAGAAAACTTGCCGATCGAACGTCGTGTGTTATCAAAACAAGAAGCATTAGAAATCTTTGCAAGTGATCCTTACAAAGTGGAATTGATCAGTGAATTACCAGAAGACGAAGTAATCACGGCTTACCAACAAGGAGAGTTCATCGACTTATGCCGTGGCCCACATGTCCCTTCAACTGGTCGGATCCAAGTCTTCAAATTATTATCTGTAGCAGGAGCTTACTGGCGTGGAAATTCAAATAACCAAATGATGCAACGTGTTTATGGAACAGCATTTTTTGATAAAAAGGCGTTAAAAGAGTTTATCCAAATGCGCGAAGAAGCTAAAGAAAGAGACCATCGCAAATTAGGAAAAGAATTAGAATTATTCATGGTAGCACCTGAAGTTGGTTCTGGTTTACCTTTCTGGTTACCAAAAGGTGCAACAATCCGTCGTACGATCGAACGTTACATCGTAGACAAAGAAATCAGTTTAGGCTATCAACATGTGTATACACCGATCATGGGGGACGTAGAGTTATACAAAACTTCAGGCCACTGGGATCATTACCAAGAAGATATGTTCCCACCAATGGATATGGGAGATGGCGAGATGCTCGTGCTACGCCCAATGAACTGCCCACATCACATGATGGTCTACAAAAATACGATCCATTCTTACCGTGAGTTACCGATCCGTATCGCAGAACTTGGTATGATGCACCGTTATGAAAAATCAGGTGCGTTGTCTGGATTACAACGTGTACGTGAAATGACATTGAATGACGGACACACATTCGTTCGTCCTGATCAGATCAAAGATGAATTCAAACGTACGTTGGAGTTGATGGTCGCAGTTTACGCTGATTTCAATATTACAGACTATCGCTTCCGTTTAAGTTACCGTGATCCAAACAACACAGACAAATATTTTGACGATGACGCAATGTGGGAAAAAGCACAGATCATGTTAAAAGCTGCGATGGATGAAATGGAACTTGACTATTTCGAAGCGGAAGGAGAAGCAGCCTTCTACGGACCAAAATTAGATGTCCAAGTTAAAACAGCATTGGGAACAGAAGAAACATTATCAACGATCCAATTAGACTTCTTGTTACCAGAACGCTTTGATTTAACTTATGTAGGAGAAGATGGCGAAAATAATCATCGCCCGGTCGTTATCCACCGAGGCATCGTTTCAACAATGGAACGCTTCGTGGCATATTTGACAGAAGTATACAAAGGCGCATTTCCAACTTGGTTGGCACCGATCCAAGCAACGATCATCCCAGTTTCAGTTGATGCTCATTCAGATTACGCGTATGAAATCAAAGAACGTCTACAAATGAAAGGCTTGCGTGTAGAAGTCGACGATCGCAATGAAAAAATGGGCTATAAGATCCGTGCTTCACAAACGCAAAAAATCCCATACCAAATCGTGGTTGGAGATAAAGAAGTGGCAGATGCAACAGTCAATATCCGCCGATACGGTAGTAAAGAAACTGCCGTAGAGGACTTGAATATCTTTGTCGATGCGATGGCAGAAGAGGTTCATAATTACAGCCGTTAAGACGAGTTCGTAAGAGAACCAACGCCTAATTTAATAAAAACAGGAAGGACAACAAAGAATTGTTCCTTCCTGTTTTTTTATGAGGCACTCATTACATACGTCAAAACGCTTGATCATGCTAAAATAAAAGTATTAGATAAATAAGGGGGAACGTAGAGAATGTATCAACCGATCCAACCTCATCATCTGTTTCATCAAGCATATGAAGAAAAAATACATTATAAAGAAACGGTTCTCCCAGACTTAGCAGATGTCTTGGTGTGTATGTGGGAGTCTATTGCAAAGGATATTCTCTATTTTCTTGTTTAGTATGAGAATTGTTTGCCTTTGAGTATGATATAATGACATAGACATTTAGAAAAAGGGATGTGTATGAGATGAGCGTAGTGAGTCGCATTGAAAGTATGATGAATGACTATTCTTCTGCCGAAAGAAAACTAGCAGATTATATCGTAACACATGTAGAAAAAATACCAACGATGACAGCCAATGAGCTAGCAGAAGCGGCGGGCCTGAGCGCTCCCACAGTTGTTCGTTTCTCCAAAAAACTTGGATTTCAAAGTTTAACGGATTTTAAAATCACTATTTCCACCGAACTACAAGCAGGTATCGTGGAAGGATTCAGTGATATTGAACCAAATGAATCATTTTATTCGATCAAACATAAATTAGGGAATAATGCGCAAGTGGCGATCAAAGAAACCGTGGATATTTTAGAAGAGGAGATGATCCAACGTGTCGTTGAGCGTCTGGAAGAAGCACAAACAGTTTATCTATATGGTGTGGGCGCATCTTCTTTAGTCGTTGAGGATATCCTCCAAAAATGGTCTCGTGTAGGAAAACCAATCATTTTTGAAAAAGACATCCACGTCTTATTGCCACAATTAGTGAGTAATGAAACAAAAAAAGTGCTATGGCTTGTCTCTAACTCAGGAAACAGCAAAGAAGTGGTGATGATCGGACAGTTAGCCAAAGAAATGGGAATCGATATTATCGCATTGACTCAATTTGGAAATAACCGATTAAGTAAATTGGCGGATGTCGTTGTCCAGACATCAAGACCAAAAGAAATCACGAACCGAAGTGCAGCAACTAACTCATTATTGGCTCAATTTGCAACGATTGATATCATTTTTTATCTTTATATGGCAAAGAATGAAAAATTAACCGAGAAAGTCACTCAAACCAAAGAAGTGATCAAAAATTATGTCAAACAAAAATGAAATAACAGATGATAGTTTTCCACAATGTCATATTTGTTTCCATTGTTTCACAGTAAAAGAAAACTTTATTTTCAAAAATAACCATATTTTTTAAAGTTTTTTAGAATCTATTTGTGTGACACATTGCTTGTTTGTGAAACAAACTAGTCTTTTTTGGGTCGAGAATTAAAGAATTTCTTGCGGATCAGGATTTTACTTTTTAATTTTGTTTTTTTTAGGTACAATGGAGCCTATAAGTAGGCGAAAAAGAAGGAATGATGAAAAGTTTTATGAAAAAAAATACAAATAATTCTTGGTTAGATCGAATAAAAAAAGGAACACAAGAACCAAAAAATAAAACGTTTCGACGGTCACATGTTCCCTTTCGTTTAAATTTCCTTTTTTTCATTATATTTACGTTGTTCGTGTCATTGATTGCTCGATTAGGTTATTTGCAGATCGTAAACAGTGAGGAACTAGAAGCAAAAGTCAAATCATCTTCGTCTCTAACGGTACAAGTAAGTTCACCCCGAGGCATGATCTACGATGCCACCGGGAAAGCTTTGGTGACAAACCAAGCCAACCAAGCAATCACATTCACGAGAGGCAGAAACATGACAGCGGAGGATTTGCTGAAAACAGCAAATACCTTGACACAGTTGATCGATATGCCAGTGGATGAAAACTTGACTACACGTGATAAGAAGGATTTTTGGTTAGCAGATCCCGATCATTTGAAAGCTGCGACTGAACGCCTATCGGCAAAAGAAAAAAGCTTGAGCACGAGTGGACAATACCAAGCAACTGTAGATAAAGTGACAGATGAGGAAATCAATTTCAATGAGGAACAATTGAAAGCAGCAACGATTTTTAAACGAATGAATAATGCGTATGAACTGAATACAGTTTTCATCAAAAATTCTGGTGTTACAGATCAAGAATTGGCGATCGTGGCAGAACATGCATCAGACCTGCCAGGTGTTTCAACAGGAACTGACTGGGTACGCCAGTATAATGCGGCGGATTCCATCAAGAGTATTCTAGGAAGCGTAACATCAGAAAAACAAGGCTTACCTGCCGATCAAGTGGAAGAATTCTTGGCAAAAGGCTACTCACGTAATGACCGAGTAGGCCAAAGCTATTTAGAAAAACAATATGAAGATGTCTTACAAGGCACAAAGACACAATATGAAATCACTTTAGATAACAATGGAAATGTCATCCAACAAAAAGAATTGTATGCAGGAGAAAAAGGATCGAATTTGATGTTATCGATCAATGCAGAGTTCCAAGCGAAGGTCGAAGAAATTCTTAGAAACAATTATCAAAAATTAGTCGATAATGGAAAAGCCCAATACTCACCAGGTGCGTATGTAGTCGCGATGAATCCTCAAACGGGTGAAGTATTAGCGATGACGGGTTTCAGCCATGAGCAAGGCTCAAAAGAGTTGACTGAAAATGCCCTTGGTACGATCACGAATGCCTTTGTTCCAGGATCTGTTGTAAAGGCAGGTACGTTAGCCGCCGGTTGGCAAAGTGGCGTGATCAGCGGTAATCAAGTATTAGTAGATGAACCGATTCGATTACAGGGCTCTTCAGAAAAAAGTTCCGTCTTCAATCGTACTGGATCTGTACCGTTGGATGTGGTCCAAGCGTTAGAGCTTTCATCAAATACCTATATGATCAAAGTAGCGTTGAAGATGCTAGGGTTAGAGTACGTGCCAAATATGGGCTTACCTAGTCTAAGTGAAGAGGCACAAGCGTATGAACAATTGCGTGACGGCTTTAAACAATTTGGACTTGGAACAGTCACAGGGATCGATTTACCAAATGAGTCTGCGGGGATCTCACACTCTGTTGAATACATGAAGAAATTCAATGCAGACAACGGACAAGACTGGTTCACACCAGGAAACTTTACTGACTTGGCATTTGGCCAGTTTGATACGTATACCCCGATCCAGTTAGCGCAATATGCTGCAACGGTGGCGAACGGTGGAAAAAGAATCCAACCACGCATTGTCAAAGGCATTTACGGAAACGACGAGAATGGTAACTTAGGTGAAGTGAAAAAAGAGATGGAACCAGTTGTCGAAAATACAGTAGACGTGTCTCCTGAAGAGATGGCTCTTTTACGTGAAGGATTCCATCAAGTAGTTCATGGAACAAATGCTTACACGACTGCTCGATCATTAGCAGATGCAAAAATGGATCTTTCTGCTAAAACAGGGACAGCCGAAACAGTCGCTGAAGGTCATCCCGATATCGTAACAGTCAATAGTAATATTGTGGCTTACGGACCAACAGAAAATCCTGAGATTGCGGTAAGTGTTGTCTTACCAAACCTGCTAGATGAAAAAGACCATATGAATTCGGTCATAGCCAAAGAGATCATGAATGCTTATTACGATATGTTCATGGCAAACAGATAACAGAGGTCAGAGCAGAAGTATTTAGCCTCAAGAAATAAGGCGTCATCCACGAAGATTTTGTGGATGGCGCCTTATTTTCGAAGAGCTTACTTCTGCTCCCACTGTTTATTTGGTTTTAAGTGGTGCGAGAGGACGAATGCCCCAGACGGATTTTTTATAATGAAAGTAATTTTTCAAGGTAATTCGCCAAACCGTCTTCTTCATTTGTTTGCTCAGTGACATCGTTGGCTACGCCTTTTAGTTGCTCAGTCCCATTAGCCATTGCCACACCCCAGCCCGCATATTCAAGAAGTTCTAAGTCATTGTGTTCATCACCAAAAGCAATCACATCTTTTTGTTCGATCGATAGATAATTCGCTACTTGATGGATTCCTTTCGCTTTTTCGATCCCTTTTGAAACAATCTCCAGTATCGCCATTGGGCCACCCCAAGTCCTTACATCGACATGCTTCCCAAATTGACGTGTTAGTTCGGCAGAAACTTGTTCAGCATATTGTTTTTCTGTACGTACCAATAAGGACGTAGGGTTAGTTGTTAGATTTCGTGGAGACAGTAGGTTTTCTGGTTTAGGATTTGGTGAAGCAAAGAATTTTGCGTCAAAAAAATCAAAAGTATCGATAAAGAAAGTGTCGCGATTCTCCGCAGCAATAAAATCTAGATTCAATTGATTTTTTTGCGCTAAGATCTCAAAAACAATCTCTTTATTGATCAATGTTTCTTGCTCCCCAGCCCATTGTTGGTTTGGGATATGCACAAGCGCACCGTTAAAGTTGACCATCGGTGTTGTCAATTCTAACTGTTGATAATATTGATAACTCATTCGATAAGGACGTCCTGTTGCAATACTGACATGATGGCCAGCATCAATGGCTTTTCTCAATGTTTCTTGGGTTTTAGAAGTAATGATCGACTCAGGATTCAACGTTGTTCCATCCAAGTCGATCGCAATCAATTTTTTGTTCAATGCTGTCATTCCTTTCAAACAACGATTTGTTTTAGTCTAGCATATTTCAATGAATAAACAAGGTGCAGATCTTTCTGAAAAATAATTGCTTTGAAGCAAAAATAGAAAATAAGAAACGAAATCAACCTAAACACGAACATTAAAAGATTAAAATGGTATTTCATAAAGATTTATGTTGAAAAACGAATGAAATGTCTATATAATTTATAAATGTTCGACGGAAAATTATATTTGGATTTATTTTTACATATTATATAGTCCGTTAGAAAAAATCAGGGAGTGGAAATTTTTATGGAAAAGTTTTTCCAACTAAAGAAAAATAATACAAATGTACCAACAGAAATAATGGCGGGTGTCACGACATTTTTTGCCATGAGTTATATATTATTTGTTAATCCGACGATCTTGTCAGCTGCTGGCATGCCATTTCAGGCAGTCTTTTTAGCGACGATCATTGCTTCGATCATCGGTACTTTAGTTATGGGATTATTTGCTAATGTGCCGTATGCACAAGCCCCTGGAATGGGTTTGAATGCTTTCTTCACGTTTACAGTTGTTTTTGGATTAGGTTATTCTTGGCAAGAAGCATTAGCCATGGTCTTTATTTGTGGGTTGATCAATGTATTTATTACAGTAACAAATATTCGGAAAATGATCATCCATGCCATTCCTGAGAGTTTACAACATGCAATTGGCGGTGGTATCGGGATTTTTGTTGCATACGTTGGGATCAAAAATGCTGGATTTTTGTCTTTTTCTGCAGATCAATCAGCGATTTCTAGCTCTGTGGTTGACAACGGTCAAGTAACCAACGTGACCATCAATGGTGGCATCGTTCCAGAACTTGCAAACTTCAATAATGCGCCAATCTTATTAGCAGTCATCGGGCTAGTATTGACAGCGATTTTAGTGGTTAAAAATATCCGTGGCGCGATCTTGATCGGGATCGTTGTAACGACGATCATCGGGATTTTGATGGGGGTCGTTGATCTAGGAGCGATCGACTGGGAACAAAATTCTTTGGGGAATTCGATCAATGAACTGGGAACAACCTTTGGTGCGGCATTCGGTGCGGAAGGGATGCAATCATTATTTAGTGATAGCTCTAAGATTCCACAAGTACTGATGACGATCATCGCATTTAGTTTATCCGATACATTTGATACGATCGGAACATTCATCGGTACCGGTAGACGTACAGGAATCTTCTCTAAAGAAGATGAAGAAGCTTTAGAAGACGGTCGAGGATTTAGAACAAAAATGGATAAAGCGTTGTTTGCTGATGCAATCGCCACATCGATCGGTGCGATTTTTGGAACATCGAATACTACGACTTATGTTGAATCGGCAGCTGGAATCGGTGCTGGTGGACGTACAGGTTTGACTTCAGTCGTCGTAGCTGCATTATTTGCTTTGAGTAGTTTATTCTCTCCACTGATTGCTATTGTACCAGCACAAGCGACTGCACCAGCATTGATCTTAGTTGGTGTGATGATGATGGCTTCGTTTGCTGATATCAATTGGTTAGATATGGAAGAAGCATTACCTGCCTTTTTTGCTTCGATCTTCATGGGATTAGCTTACAGCATCTCATACGGAATCGCTGCTGGATTTATCTTCTATACGATCATGAAAGTAGTCAAAGGCAAAACTAGTGAGATTTCATTTGCTTTATGGGTTGTTGATATTTTATTCATCCTCAACTTCGTTATTTTAGCAATCATTTAAATGACAAAAAATAGGGGTAAAGAGTAAGCTAACTCTTTGCTTCTATTTTTTTGGTATTCTTCCTCTTTTGCAAAAACGAACGATACCGGCACATACGTTGCACACACGTACAAAAATAGGTATGATAATAGAGACGAAAGAAGGGTGATAGATGAAGGTTCAATGGAGAAAAAATTTATTCGTAGCTTGGATAGGCTGCTTTTTTACTGGTTCAAGTATCAGTTTAGTCATGCCGTTCATTCCAGTTTACGTCGAACAACTAGGTACACCTAAGGATCAAATTGAATTATTTTCAGGATTAGCGATTTCAGTAACAGCCTTTGCTGCGGCGATCGTTGCGCCTATTTGGGGAAATCTAGCCGATCGAAAAGGACGGAAAATGATGATGATCCGGGCAGCAGCCGGTATGACGATCACTATGGGATCACTAGCTTTTGTCCCAAATGCTTATTGGCTTTTAGTCATGCGTTTCTTTAATGGGATTTTATCTGGATACATACCTAATGCGACAGCGATGATTGCTTCACAAGCGCCTAAAGAGAAAAGTGGTTGGGCGTTAGGCACGCTTTCTACTGGGGCAGTGGCAGGGACGCTGATTGGTCCGTCAATGGGAGGCGCTTTGGCGCAATGGTTCGGAATGGAAAATGTTTTCTTGATTACTGGAGGGTTATTACTGATCACCACGATCTTAACGATTTTCATGGTAAAAGAAGATTTCCAACCGGTAGAGAAAAAAGATATGATCAGTACCAAAGAAGTTTTTGCTAAAATGGATCACTTCTCTGTGTTAGTCGGTTTATTTGTTACTACTCTAATCTTACAATTAGGGATCACCACGATCAGTCCAATCTTGACATTGTACATTCGGGAATTGAGTGGTGATACATCAAATATCTTATTTGTTAGTGGATTGATTGTTTCAGTATCAGGTGTTTCAGCAGTATTTTCTTCTCCAAGACTGGGGAAATTAGGGGATAAGATAGGAAATCAGAAGGTGCTGTTAGCAGGTTTGGTACTTTCGTTTTGTTGCTACTTACCAATGGCATTTGTGACTACGCCCTTACAATTAGGGATCTTACGTTTTATATTAGGTTTTTCGACAGGTGCGTTGATGCCATCGATCAATACATTGATCAGCAAGATCACACCAGAAGAAGGTGTCAGTCGAGTATATAGCTATAACCAAATGTTTACGAACTTTGGTCAAGTACTAGGACCGATGTTAGGTTCGACAGTCGCTCATGCGTACAATTACAGTACAGTGTTTATTGTGACTAGTCTCTTTGTTCTGACGAATATTCTTTTATCACTATTTAATTTTAGAAAAGTACTTCATCAAAAACTATGATCAAGAAAAAAACAGATTGGAGTATTTCTCCAATCTGTTCGGCTTTTATGAATGTGAAGCGGACGAAGTTTCTTTTTTAGGTGTTGCAACAGCGCTGATCAAAATGACGATCAATCCTGCAACCAATGAAATAATAGTCGTCATGGTAAAATCATATGGGCTACTAGACAATGCACCACCGATATAGCCAACCACTTGACCTAAAATGACTGCCCAAAATAATGTGACGATATATCGCATATCAAACACCTCTTTTCTATGTTCAGTTTACCAGATTTTTTTTGAATGTAAAGGGAGAAACAGGCATTCAACGTCAGTGGATAGTATAAAAAGTATAAATCGTTCGTCGGATGAAAAAGCATGAAGAAAGACGAATACACGTAACCAGTCATACAAGATAACGAGTTGATGTTACGAATATTCCCCTAAAAAGAAAGTGAATGGAAAAGGTGGTATGTAAAAATGTTTCTTCCACAACTTTATACGATCACCTCGTATTCTTTGTTGCAAAGTACGATTCGCATAAACGAATACGTTCGAGAAGCAAAGAAACTAGGCTATCAGACATTAGCAATCACAGATAAGGATGTGCTATCTGGGGCAGCGGAATTTTACCGCATCTGTATGAATGAAAAAATACAACCAATTATTGGACTGAACTTGACCTACCAGTTTCAAGAACGTCATTATGAGTTACTACTCTACGCAAAAGATAGAATCGGCTACCAACAATTGATCAAGCTCTCAAGCAAGAAAATGATCCGAGAAAAAATCGAGCTTCACGAGATCGATGAACTCGATCATTTGCTTGTCGTTTTACCAACCAAAAAATCGATTGCTGATGACTACGGTGTGTCAGCATCATTTGATAGCCATTGGCAAAGCTTGCAAGAAAAAATAGCATCTTCTCATCTTTATGTAGGTGTCACAGAAGAAACGCCCCTAGAAGCTCCAGAATGGCTCGCTTATTTACGAGCAAATCAATTTCAACTTTGTGCAGTACATCCGATTGCTAGTTTGCACCAAGAGGAACTTTTTTCTTTGGAAACAATGAAACATCTGCGTGAAGGAACGCAACTCTCTTTTGATGAAGTACGACAAACGACTCGTGAT
This sequence comes from Enterococcus sp. DIV0806c, assembly GCF_051710905.1. Taxonomy (NCBI): domain Bacteria; kingdom Bacillati; phylum Bacillota; class Bacilli; order Lactobacillales; family Enterococcaceae; genus Enterococcus; species Enterococcus sp. DIV0806c. The sequence goes on from NZ_JBIOLO010000001.1 coordinate 1,055,138, forward strand.
TCAGCAACAGGTTTTTTACTTCCCGAAGCAGAATTACGACAAAGATTCATAAACGCAGGATTGGAAGAAGCGTTGAACCATGCGCAGCAATTAGCTAAAACAGTAACTTTTGAATTTCAGTTCCATCAGAAATTACTACCACATTATCCGGTACCAGAAAATCGAGGTGCAGGAGAGTATTTACAGGAACTTTGTCAGAAGCAATTAGGCAAGCGTGTGGAAAAGATCACTGCAGCCTATCAAGAGCGCTTAGATTATGAACTGTCAGTGATCCACCAGATGGGATTTGATGATTATTTCTTGATCGTTTGGGATGTTATGGCTTTTGCTCATAAAAACAACATCGTTACTGGTGCTGGCCGTGGTTCAGCTGCGGGGTCATTAGTCGCCTATGTGTTGGAGATCACAGATGTAGATCCATTGGAGTACGACTTGCTATTTGAACGTTTTTTGAATCCAGAACGATACACGATGCCAGATATCGATCTAGACATTCCTGATAATCGCAGAGAAGAAGTGCTGATTTATGTTCGTGAGAAATATGGTCAATACCATATGGCACAAATCGCCACCTTTGGAACCATGGCAGCTAAAATGGTGCTAAGAGACGTGGCACGTGTCTTTGGCCTTTCACAAAGCGAAGCAAATCGTTGGTCTAAAGCGATTCCTAATCAATTGAAAATGACGTTGAATGAGGCTTATCGAACTTCTAAAAAGCTGGTTGAATTAGTACAAGCGAGTGAAAAAAATCAATTGTTGTTCCATACTGCAAAAATACTTGAAGGTTTGCCAAGACACGTTTCTACTCATGCAGCTGGTGTCGTTTTAAGTGATAAGAATCTACTAGAGTTAGTTCCTTTACAAAAAGGATCAGATGAAGCATATTTGACTCAGTATACAATGAATGATGTCGAAGCTATTGGGTTGTTAAAAATGGATTTTCTTGGATTAAGAAATCTGTCTATTATCGATTACACAGTGAAAGCAATCAAACGTGTCGAAAACAAAGATATCGAGCTCAAAGAAATTCCATTAGATGATCCTAAAACTTTACAGCTTTTCCAACGTGGCGAAACAACAGGGGTCTTTCAATTCGAATCTGCAGGGATTCGGAATGTCCTGCGGAGATTAGGACCAGAAAACATTGAAGACATTGCCGCTGTCAACGCCTTGTATCGTCCTGGACCAATGCAAAATATCGATACATTTATCGCTCGTAAGAAAGGGAAGGAAAGAATCCATTATCCCGACGATTCACTGCAACCGATTTTGAAAAATACGTATGGCGTCATTGTGTATCAGGAACAAATTATGCAGATTGCTTCAACCATGGCTGGATTTTCTCTTGGACAAGCGGATATTTTGAGGCGAGCAATCAGTAAAAAGAAAAAAGACGTGATTGATCAAGAAAGAGATCATTTTGTTCAAGGTGCCAACCAACAAGGGTACAGTAAGGAAAAGGCCAATGAAGTGTACGAATATATCGAACGCTTTGCTAACTATGGGTTCAATCGCTCCCATGCGTTTGCTTACTCCTTTGTTGGCTTTCAAATGGCCTATCTCAAAGTTCATCACCCTGGTGCATTTTTTATGAGTTTGATGAATTCCGTCCGTCACAACACGGCAAAGTTGAAAGAGTATATTGCTGAGGCAAAAAAGTATAAAATAAAGCTGACCCCTCCTTCGATCAATCAAAGTTTTTATGGTTTTGAGCTGACGGATAAAGAAACCATCCGTTTTGGATTGACAGCAATCAAAGGTGTTCGTCGAGATTTTGTTGAGGAGATCATTCGTGAACGAAAAGAAGATGGTCCATTCCGTTCTGTTGATCAGTTTCTGATTCGTATCAATAAACGTTGGCTCAAATTGGAGTTGCTACAAACATTAGTTGCATCAGGTGTTTTTGATGAATTAGTAGGAAACCGCAGACAGTTGATGTTGGATCTGGAAGGTAAGATCCAAAACATCTTATATAGTGGTGGTAGTTTAGACCTTTTAGATATCATGGCTTTAAAAGAGGAAGAAGTCGCAGATTATAGCCTCGAAGAGAAGCTTCAATTAGAAGAAGAGCATTTAGGTGTCTATTTATCTGGTCATCCAACGGAAGGGTATGAGCGACTTAAATTAGCAAAAAAAGTCCATTTAGTCACAGAAATCGTACCTAAACAAGCCACAAATGTTTTAGTGATGGTCAAAGAGGTAAGAGAGATCCGTACGAAAAAAGGAGCGTTGATGGCTTTTGTCAGCGGGACAGATAGTAGTGGAGAAATAGCCATTACCGTTTTTCCAGAGCTGTATCGACAAGCGCGTCCATTATTCAAAGAAAATCAAGTGATTTTCGTGCAAGGTCGTTCAGAAATCAGTAAATACAATCAAGAATTGCAGCTGATTGCAGAAGTAGTCGCTGATCCAGAAGAATTGCAACAGCAGTATCCAGAACAAACGTGTTATTTGAGAATCAGGGAAGAGGCAGATCAACCAGATACGATGAAGCAACTGCAAGATTTGTTCAAAAAATTCCCAGGATATATTCCTGTTGTCATGTATCATGAAAAAGACCAACGAAAAGTTGTGTTATCTGAAGCCTTTTGGCTCGATGGTTCAGACAGTCTCAAGAAGCAATTAGCTTACCTTTTAAATGAAGAAAATGTTGTTTTCAAATAACTTACGGTAAAAGATACTATTTGCTTTCATTTTTTTTCATTTTTTTATCAGGAAATCAAGACAAGTGAGCAAAATAATGTTAGAATGTTAGTCGTGGTTAATACAAAGAAGGTTATAAACCTAAGTCTTGCTTAGGATAAAGTAATTTAATGAGGTGAAGATGAATATGAAACGCATCGGAATTTTGACTAGTGGTGGAGATGCTCCTGGGATGAATGCAGCAGTTCGTGCAGTCGTTCGTAAAGGTATATATGAAGGATTGGAAGTTTACGGGATCAATTATGGTTTTGCTGGATTAGTTGCCGGAGATATCCGTCGATTAGATGTTGCAGATGTCGGTGATAAGATCCAACGCGGGGGTACATTCTTATACTCTGCACGTTATCCTGAATTTGCAACAGAAGAAGGACAATTAAAAGGAATCGAACAATTGAAAAAATTCGGTATCGAAGGTCTTGTCGTGATCGGTGGCGATGGTTCTTACCATGGCGCGATGGCTTTGACTAAACGTGGTTTCCCAGCAGTGGGTGTACCAGGTACGATCGATAACGATATTCCAGGAACTGATTTTACGATCGGTTTTGATACAGCAATCAACACAGTATTAGAATCAATCGACCGTATCCGCGACACAGCAACTTCACACGTTCGTACGTTCGTGATCGAAGTAATGGGACGTAATGCTGGAGATATCGCTTTATGGTCAGGTGTTGCTGGTGGAGCGGATGAGATCATCATTCCTGAGCATGATTTTGATATGGCAGTTGTTGCCAAAAAAATCCAAGATGGCCGCGATCGTGGCAAAAAACATTGCTTGATCATTTTGGCAGAAGGCGTAATGGGCGGAAACGAATTTGCAGAAAAATTGTCAGAATATGGCGATTATCATACACGTGTATCGATCTTAGGACACGTTGTACGTGGTGGTTCACCAACTGCACGCGACCGTGTATTAGCAAGTAAATTTGGCGCACATGCTGTTGAATTATTGCAACAAGGAAAAGGTGGTTTGTGTATCGGTATTCGCGACAACGATATCGTTGAGGCTGATATCATCGACACACTAGAAAATAACAAACACCAACCAGATTTATCATTATATGACTTGAACAACTCACTTTCTTTCTAATAAAGAAAAGTAGTCAGATAAATCAATAGATATATATGGGAGTGGGAAGCAGGTCTTCCCAATATCTAACAGATATTTAAGCTTTGAATGGCTTTAAATAAACAATTTGAATGGGAGAGTTTTGTAAAATGAAAAAAACGAAAATCGTTAGTACATTAGGACCAGCCAGTAATTCAGTAGAAACTATTTCTAAATTGATTGAATCTGGAGCAAATGTCTTCCGCTTCAACTTTTCACATGGTGATCATGAAGAACAATTATCACGTATGGTAATGGTTCGCGAAGCAGTGAAGAAAACTGGTAAAGATGTCGGCATCCTTTTAGATACAAAAGGTGCAGAAATCCGTACAACAGTTCAAGGCACAACTGAAGAAGATTTTGGCCGTGCAGGCTACATCAAATTTGAAGTTGGCGACAAAACACGCATCTCAATGGACCCTGAACATGTAGGTTCAAAAGAAAAAATCGCAGTGACTTATCCAGGTCTTTTTGAAGACGTTCATGTAGGTGGACATATCTTATTCGATGATGGTTTGATCGACATGGAAATCATTGAAAAAGATGAAGCAACACGTGAATTAGTAGTAGAAGTAAAAAATGCAGGTATGCTAGGATCACGTAAAGGTGTTAACGCACCAGGCGTTTCAATCAGCTTGCCAGGTATCACACCAAAAGATGCAGACGATATCCGTTTCGGACTAGATAACGACATCGACTTCATCGCTGCAAGTTTTGTTCGTAAAGCACAAGACGTATTAGATATTCGTGAAATTTTAGAAGAAAAAGACATGACACATGTTCAAATCTTCCCTAAAATCGAATCTCAAGAAGGTATCGACAACATTGATGAAATCATCAAAGTTTCTGATGGTATCATGATTGCTCGTGGAGACATGGGTGTTGAGATCCCTGCTGAATTAGTACCAATGGTTCAAAAACGTATCATCAAAAAATGTAACGCTGCGGGTATCCCAGTAATCACTGCAACACAAATGTTAGAATCAATGCAAGAAAACCCACGTCCAACACGTGCGGAAGCATCTGACGTTGCCAATGCAGTATTTGACGGAACAGACGCAACAATGTTATCAGGTGAATCAGCAAATGGTGACTATCCTGTTGAAGCTGTTGCAACAATGGCTCGTATCGACCAACAAGCTGAATTAGCATTAGCAGAATTAGGTTCATTCCAATTAAATGAATTTGACAAAACTGATGTAACAGAAACAATCGGTTTATCAGTGGCACGTGCTGCGAAAAACTTAGGCGTAAAAACAATCGTTGCTGCAACTGAATCTGGTTATACAGCAAAAATGATCTCTAAATACCGTCCAGATGCTGATATCTTAGCTGTCACATTTGACGAACGCACAAAACGTGGTTTGATGCTTAACTGGGGTGTATATCCAACAGTTGCAGAAAAACCAACAACAACAGACGAAATGTTTGAATTAGCTGCGAAAAAAGCAGTCGAATTAGGTTTCGCTTCAGAAGGTGACTTGATCTTGATTACTGCTGGTGTACCAGTTGGTGAACGTGGAACAACAAACGTAATGAAGATTCAAATGATTGGTTCAAAATTGCTTGAAGCACAAGGAATTGGTCAACAATCTGTTGTAGCAAACGCTGTAGTTGCTTCATCAGCAACAGAAGCTATCAAAAAAGCAAAAGATGGTATGGTATTAGTTGTTCCTTCAACTGATAAAGAATTCATGCCTGCAATCGAAAAAGCAGCAGCAGTAGTTGTTGAAGAAGGCGGTTTGACTTCTCACGCAGCAGTTGTGGGAATTGCACAAGATATTCCTGTAATCGTTGGTGCGAAAGATGCAACTTCAACAATCAAAGATGGTGAATTGATCACTGTTGACGCTCGCCGTGGTATCGTTTATCGCGGAGAAACAACAGCTATCTAATCGAAAACAAAATCAAAAAGAGTGTTGAGAGAAATCTCAGCACTCTTTTTTTATCCTGTATTTTGTGTGAGCAAGTTATTTTTGTGTTTTCATAAATTCATGGATGACTTCGATCACGTTTTCATGTAAAACCGTTGGTAACTGCTGTGCGCGAGTGGCTAATGAAATCAAAAACCGTGGTTGAGCAGTATCTGCTAAAGGAATAGCTACAAGATTGTCTTCAGGATGAATCGCGATCTCGGTGAGAAAGCCAATCCCGATATTTTCTCGGATCATGCTTTTCAAAATCGTTAAGTCATTACTCTGATAAACGATCTTAGGTACGATATGCGTTTGCTTAGAAAGCTTTGTAAACGCAGCAGGATGGACGTAGTGTTCATTTAATAAAACAAACTGATCGTTGACTAGCTCCTTAAAAGAAACGCTTGTACGATCTGCTAGAGGGTGTGAAGGGGACACAACGATCATGAAGCATTTATCCAACAATGGCTCGACTTCTAGCTTTTGATCGACGATCGGTTGTGTTGATCCAAGAATCGCAAGATCAATCCGCCCTTGATGAATCATGCCATATAGATCACGAGAACCACCGTCGATGATATCGATTTGACCCATTAATTGATGCTTGATAAAATAGCTCGATAATTTGGGAAAATATTCATTGCCAATGATAGGTGGCATGCCAAAGCGCAATTTTTTCTTTTGTAGCTGAGCAATCTCTGCCTTAGCAAGTGTAATTTCTTGTAAGACGGATTGTGCATGGATCAACAATTGCTTACCAGCAGGAGTGATGATCAATTCATGATGGGAACGATCTCTTGTAATCAGTGTGGCACCAATTTCTTTTTCCAAGCGTTGTAAGGCATAAGTGATCGTTGGTTGACTGACGTCAAAAAACTTAGCCACCTTAGTAAAGTTTTTTTGTTTGACGATTTGAACATAGTATTCAAGATCTCTCGTATTCATGAATCGATTCGCTCCCTTGACATATAAATAATGTTTATTGTAATCGATAATTTTGACTATAACAAACCTAAAAGACTACACTTAAAAAAGAAATAAGTAATCTGCTAGGCTAGTGGCACACAAATCGTCTTTTAGATTAAAACAAAAAATAGAAGAAGCAACATGATTAAGCAGTGTTAGCTCCTATCTACAAAGAGATTGCTTCACTAAATGGGTACTGAGGAGATGGAAGAAATGGTATTTTTTCAATCAATTGAAAGTGTGATCAGTATCATCTTGATGATTGGATTAGGCTATGTACTAAAAAGCTTGGGGTGGTTTGATGAACAGTTTGGGGGAAGTATCTCTTCCTTGATCACTAAAGTAGCTTTACCCGCCTCGATTTTCGTTTCAGTTATGAAGAATTTAACTAAAAGCAGTTTGATCGAATTATCTGGAAGTTTGATTTATCCGATCGCTGCAGTGATCATTTCCTACCTGATTGCTTATGTGCTAACAAAATTACTCAAGATACAACCAGGTAGACGGGGGATTTTTATGAATGCAGTGGTGAATGCCAATACGATATTTATTGGCTTGCCACTTAATATTGCCCTTTTTGGCGAAGCCTCTTTACCTTACTTTTTAATTTATTATGTGACAAATACCGTATCGACATGGGCATTTGGTGTGTTTTTGATCGCTAATGATGACCCGACAAAAGATCGAACAGAAAAGAAAACGAAGCTGAATTGGAAAAAGCTTTTACCAGCGCCTTTATTAGGTTTTATCCTTGCGCTTTTCTTCTTGGTGTTAGAGATCCCTGTACCTGATTTTGTCAATTCAACACTAAATTATGTAGGCGGGATCGTGACGCCATTATCATTGATCTATATCGGAATTGTTTTATACGATGCAGGGTTGAAAAGTATTCGATTTGATCGGGATACGATCGTGGCTTTGATCGGTCGATTTATCTTAGCACCAGCTATATTGATTGGACTGATGGTAATAGGTAAATATGCCTTTGGTGCAGAACTAGCCCCTCTACTGAAACAAACGTTGATCGTACAGTCAGCTACACCTATGCTAGCTGTCTTGCCAATACTTGCAAATGAAGCCCACGGTGATGTGAAGTATGCAACGAATCTTGTCACGACGAGTACCCTGCTATTTGTGTTCGTTGTACCTATTTTAATGCAATTGATCCAATACATTTGATATCTGATCAAACGGTGGTAGCTAGCGACAAAGTAAACGCAGAGCGAATAAATCTCACGTAGATGAGAAAAACGCTCTGTGTTTTTTTATGAAGTGTAAGGTGTCAAGAAAATTTCATTGACAACCGACTTTTTGCCCTGTATAATAGCTTTTGTTGCTTAGGAGTGATGAAACTATGAAATGGTCTTTATTGGAATTGAGAAAATACCAAGAGACACCGTTAACTTTTCATGAGACCCTTGACGTAAAAAAGGCTCTTATGAAGCGAGACGATTCAATTTTAGATGTTGCGCCTGTGGAAGTCGAAGGTCTAGTCTCAGTAGATAACAAAGGCTATCTCGTTCATTACACTGCGCAGACGACACTGACTGTTCCGTCCACTCGTTCATTGACACCAGTTGAATTACCAATCAAGCTGTCTGTGGATGAATTGTTTATGACGATGGAACAATACCAACGTAGAGATGTTCAGTTACCTTCAGAAGAGATCCTCTTAATCGAAGGAACGCATCTAGATGTGACAGAGTCGATCGAAGACAACATTTTATTGGCGATTCCGATGCGTGTACTCACAGAAGAAGAAGAGCATTCCACTGAATTACCGAAAGGGAATGATTGGGAAGTGCTATCCGAAGAAGAGTACGAAAAACGCAAAACGGAAGAAGCTGAGACAAAAGTAGATCCTCGTCTTGCAAAACTATCAGAATTTTTTGATTCAGCATCAGAAGAAGATGATAACGCGTAAGATTGGAATATATTGTATCAAATCTTGATACGAGACTTTACAAGGAGGTGTAGCAAAATGGCAGTACCAGCTAGAAGAACATCGAAAGCTAAAAAAGCAAAACGTCGTACTCATTACAAATTGACAATCAAAGGATTGAACGAATGTCCAAACTGTGGTGAAATGAAAAAAAGCCATCACGTATGTGCAAGTTGTGGTTACTACGATGGTAAGGACGTAATGTCTAAAGAAGCTTAATACATTTTATTTAGAAAATGTAAAACCTCAAGGCTAACCATGGAGCCTTGAGGTTTATTTTTTTGATTCTGAAATAACGATTGTATTCGGAATGATAAGAAGTAAGAAACATCATCGATTCGTACTTATTTGGTTTGCAAGTAAGCTATGTTAAGCTATAATGAGAGAGATTAGGGAGAACATCCCATATGTAGGAGGAGTTTATATGTCAAAACAACAAATCGGCGTTGTCGGAATGGCCGTCATGGGTAAAAATCTAGCCCTTAACATTGAAAGCCGCGGCTACTCTGTTGCACTATTCAACCGTACAGGAGCAAAAACAACAGATGTGGTAGAAGAGCATCCAGACAAAAACTTCAAAGCAACATACACGATCGAAGAATTTGTTGATTCAATCGAAAAACCACGTCGTATCCTTTTGATGGTCAAAGCAGGACCAGCAACAGATGCAACGATCCAAGAATTATTACCACATTTAGACAAAGGTGATATTTTGATCGATGGCGGGAATACCTTCTTCCAAGATACGATCCGTCGAAATGAAGAATTAGCCAACTCTGGTATCAATTTTATCGGGACTGGTGTTTCAGGTGGAGAAGAAGGTGCGTTGAAAGGACCTTCGATCATGCCTGGTGGACAAAAAGAAGCGTATGAATTAGTTGCACCGATCCTTGAACAAATTTCTGCAAAAGCAGAAGACGGCACGCCTTGTGTAACTTACATTGGTCCAAATGGTGCAGGCCATTATGTCAAAATGGTCCATAATGGGATTGAGTATGGTGATATGCAACTGATTGCCGAATCTTACGACTTGATGAAAAATATTTTAGGTTTATCTGTCGATGAGATGGCTGATATCTTCAAAGAATGGAACGAAGGTGAATTAGATAGCTACTTGATCGAAATCACTGCGGACATTTTGACACGTAAAGACGATGAAGGCACAGGTCAACCGATCGTAGATGTGATCCTTGATGCTGCTGGAAATAAAGGAACAGGGAAATGGACAAGTCAAAGTGCTTTAGACCTTGGTGTACCACTTCCATTGATCACAGAGTCTGTCTTTGCCCGTTATATCTCTGCATACAAAGATGAACGTGTACAAGCAAGCAAAATCTTGACACATACGAATGATTTTGAATTCAACGGCGATAAAAAAGAATTTATCGAAAAAATTCGTGAAGCGTTATACTTCAGCAAAATTATGAGCTATGCACAAGGGTTTGCACAGCTACGTGTCGCATCGAAAGACTATGGCTGGGATTTACCATTCGGTGAAATTGCAAAAATCTGGCGCGCCGGCTGTATCATCCGTGCTCGTTTCTTACAAAAAATCACTGATGCCTACGAAAACAATCCTGACATTGAAAATCTATTATTGGATGACTACTTTGTTGAGATCACTAAGAAATACCAACAAGCCGTACGAGAAGTTGTTGCGTTAGCTGTTCAAGCAGGCGTACCGGTACCAACATTCTCTTCAGCGATTGCTTACTTTGATTCATACAGAGCCGAACGTTTGCCTGCAAATATCATCCAAGCACAACGTGATTATTTTGGCGCACACACGTATGAACGTGTTGACAAAGAAGGAATCTTCCATTACTCATGGTATAACGAAGATTAATCAACTTCTTTATTCTTCAACATGCTAGACAAATAAGTAATAAATGAAAGAGCTGAGGTCAATTTATAGAGGGCGACTTCAGCTCTTTTTTAAAATAGTATTCCATGATAAAATGATTATAGATTTTAAATTAACTATTGGTATAATAATGGAGTTTAGAAGCCTAGGAGAGAAAGGACAAAATTGAATGAGTAATATTCTAATCATTGAAGATGAGAAAAACTTAGCCCGATTTGTCGAGTTAGAATTAAAACATGAAGGGTATAATGCTGAAGTACATTACAATGGACGAACAGGTCTGGATGCTGCTTTGAATAATGAGTGGGATGCAATTTTATTAGACTTGATGTTACCTGAATTGAACGGACTTGAAGTTTGTCGTCGCGTACGCCAAGCGAAAAATACACCAATCATCATGATGACTGCGAGAGATTCTGTCATTGATAGAGTTTCTGGTTTAGATCATGGTGCAGATGATTACATCGTCAAACCATTTGCAATCGAAGAATTGTTAGCACGTCTACGTGCTTTATTGCGCCGCATCGACATCGAAGGAGATAAAAATGTGGCAAAACAAACGACGATCACTTATCGCGACTTAACGATCGAAAAAGAAAATAGAGTCGTACGTCGTGGCAATGAAGTCATTGAATTAACGAAGCGTGAATATGAACTATTACTTACTTTGATGGAAAATGTCAACGTGGTACTTGCACGGGATGTTTTATTAAACAAAGTATGGGGCTACGAAACCGAAGTGGAAACAAACGTAGTGGATGTGTATATTCGTTATCTCCGTAATAAAATCGATGTTCCTGGTGAAGAAAGCTATATTCAAACAGTACGTGGAACTGGTTACGTGATGCGCTCGTGAGCAATTACAATCAAACCGAAAAAAGAGAACTTAAAGGTCCATCCTTGACGATCAAGTGGGCCTTTGCAAGTTCTTTCTTCATATTTGTCGTCTTTACGATTTTTGCAGTGATCACCTATAAATCATCGATCAATCTAATCGTAGCTAAGGAAAGAGCAAATGTCGAACATACGATTTCTGAAGCGGCTTCTCGTTTATCAAATTCAGATGAGGAGTTGACATTGATCAATGCCTATCGAAACTTAACGAACGCTGACCAAACCGGCGGCACTGGAGATGATACCGCGGTCATTGAAGGGAACTTGATGAAAATCGACTCCTTTATTTCTGAGCTTGGTCAAGCATCGATGGATCTGTATGTTTATGATCTGGATGAAAAATTGATTTTTAAAACACACGAAAAAAGTCGTTCATTGATTCAAACGACCAGGAAGATCCCAACGATCGTTACTCTAGACGGGAAAACTGGCTTTTTATCGATCCAACCTATTTATTCTAAACAAACAAGAGAAAAAATCGGCTATACTCAAACATTTTATGAACTTTCATCTTTCTATGATATAAGAAATAATCTTTTATTGACTTTGATCGTGCTAGAAATCGTCTCCTTGATACTAAGTAGTATCTTAGGTTTCTTCCTATCTTCCTACTTCTTAAAACCGTTAAAAGTATTACGAGATACGATGGATACGATCCGTAAAGATCCACAATCAGATATTCATATGCCAGAGATTGATACAGATGATGAGTTAGCAGACCTTGCTGAGATCTTCAATGAAATGCTAGATCGTATGCGTCTGTATATCGAACAACAAGAACAATTTGTGGAAGATGTATCACATGAATTAAGAACACCTGTAGCAATTATTGAAGGGCATCTTAGCTTATTAAATCGTTGGGGGAAAGATGATCCCGAAATTTTAGAAGAATCCCTAACTGCAAGTATGCAAGAAATCAGTCGGATGAAAAGCTTAGTACAAGAAATGTTAGATCTATCACGTGCAGAGCAAGTAGATGTTTATTATGCCAACGAAACGACGAATGCAAAAGAAGTGACTTACCAAGTATTCAATAATTTTAAATTACTTTATCCTGATTATGTTATTACACTGGATGATGACTTAGCTAAAGAAGTAACACTACAAATTTTTAGAAATCATTTTGAACAATTGATTATCATCATTTTAGATAATGCAGTAAAGTATTCAACGACAAGAAAAGAAGTCCATATCTCGATTTCATCCACGCTTAGTGAATTTGAGATCGCGATCCAAGATTTTGGTGAGGGAATACCTGAAGAGGACTTGAAGAAAATATTTAATCGTTTTTATCGTGTAGATAAAGCAAGAGCACGAACAAAAGGTGGAAATGGCTTAGGATTGTCGATTGCCAAACAACTTGTAGAAAGCTATAAAGGCAGAATATTAGCAGAGAGCGTAGTGGGGCAAGGGACGATTTTTAGAATTTTTGTACCAATTGTACGAACAGAAGACAAGTAAAGTGATGACTTTGCTTGTTTTTTTTTATGTATTTATCGATAAGCTTCACTAGGTCATTGATTTCTAAGAAGTTCTTACGTAGCCCTTCCCCTAAAAAGAGACGAACTATAATTGTAAAATACTAGAATAATACAATTAAATAACATCAAAAAACTGTTGATTTTTAAACATCTTATACGAATATTCGGCTTTGAAAATAATCGTTGAAAAAAGCATTTTTTCTATTGCAATTTTTTTAAGTCCTTGATATATTATTATTTGTTCTGACAAAGCAGTAAGAAACGTCATGATAAATTGTTGAATTTAAATGTTGACGAGGTTTTAATGCTATGTTATAATAACGAAGTCGTTAAAAAACAAGGTGGTAAAAACCTTAATATACCAACAAAAAAGTTGTTGACAAATAACAAGCAAGATGGTATATTAATGAAGTCGCTAAGAAATAACGACAAACAACTTTCTAAGTTAAGAAAGAAAAACTTGTTGACAACTTCTTAAAGAAATGTTAAGATATAAAAGTTGTTAAATAAGAAAGAATAGACCTTTGAAAACTGAACAAAGTAAGACAAACCAAATGTGTAGGGCGTCTTGATTCAATTCAAGACAACAAACATTTTTAACAAGCAAGCAATATGCTAGCAAACAATTGAGCTTAGCAATCGAAAGATTGTTCTAACTTTTATTTATGAGAGTTTGATCCTGGCTCAGGACGAACGCTGGCGGCGTGCCTAATACATGCAAGTCGAACGCTTCTTTTCCCATCGGAGCTTGCTCCACCGGGAAAAGAGGAGTGGCGAACGGGTGAGTAACACGTGGGTAACCTGCCCATCAGAAGGGGATAACACTTGGAAACAGGTGCTAATACCGTATAACAATCGAAACCGCATGGTTTCGTTTTGAAAGGCGCTTTACGGTGTCGCTGATGGATGGACCCGCGGTGCATTAGCTAGTTGGTGAGGTAACGGCTCACCAAGGCCACGATGCATAGCCGACCTGAGAGGGTGATCGGCCACATTGGGACTGAGACACGGCCCAAACTCCTACGGGAGGCAGCAGTAGGGAATCTTCGGCAATGGACGAAAGTCTGACCGAGCAACGCCGCGTGAGTGAAGAAGGTTTTCGGATCGTAAAACTCTGTTGTTAGAGAAGAACAAGGGTGAGAGTAACTGTTCACCCCTTGACGGTATCTAACCAGAAAGCCACGGCTAACTACGTGCCAGCAGCCGCGGTAATACGTAGGTGGCAAGCGTTGTCCGGATTTATTGGGCGTAAAGCGAGCGCAGGCGGTTTCTTAAGTCTGATGTGAAAGCCCCCGGCTCAACCGGGGAGGGTCATTGGAAACTGGGAGACTTGAGTGCAGAAGAGGAGAGTGGAATTCCATGTGTAGCGGTGAAATGCGTAGATATATGGAGGAACACCAGTGGCGAAGGCGGCTCTCTGGTCTGTAACTGACGCTGAGGCTCGAAAGCGTGGGGAGCAAACAGGATTAGATACCCTGGTAGTCCACGCCGTAAACGATGAGTGCTAAGTGTTGGAGGGTTTCCGCCCTTCAGTGCTGCAGCTAACGCATTAAGCACTCCGCCTGGGGAGTACGACCGCAAGGTTGAAACTCAAAGGAATTGACGGGGGCCCGCACAAGCGGTGGAGCATGTGGTTTAATTCGAAGCAACGCGAAGAACCTTACCAGGTCTTGACATCCTTTGACCACTCTAGAGATAGAGCTTCCCCTTCGGGGGCAAAGTGACAGGTGGTGCATGGTTGTCGTCAGCTCGTGTCGTGAGATGTTGGGTTAAGTCCCGCAACGAGCGCAACCCTTATTGTTAGTTGCCATCATTTAGTTGGGCACTCTAGCAAGACTGCCGGTGACAAACCGGAGGAAGGTGGGGATGACGTCAAATCATCATGCCCCTTATGACCTGGGCTACACACGTGCTACAATGGGAAGTACAACGAGTCGCGAAGTCGCGAGGCTAAGCTAATCTCTTAAAGCTTCTCTCAGTTCGGATTGT
>NZ_JBIOLO010000001.1:1075000-2967500 GCF_051710905.1 Enterococcus sp. DIV0806c
ACTCCCTCATGCGTTGGTTCGAATCCAGCTACCCCAGTTTTTATCTATTTATTTGCCGGCGTGGCGGAATTGGCAGACGCGCTGGACTCAAAATCCAGTGATCTCACGATCGTGCCGGTTCGACCCCGGCCGCCGGTATTTTGGCACTAACGTAGTCTATACGTTGGTGCTTTTTTCTTTGTTAGACGTTATCGGCATTGAGGCATATATACGAACGGATAATATACGCCAGGAAAAATACCCATTGAATTATTTGAAATCTCAAAATAATTCAATGGGTATTTTTTATAAATAAATATCCAAGTGATTAAAAATAGCCTGTATAGTTTGTTGTGGAAGTGGCTGAATTTAAATGGGTGATTCTATCCATTAGAAGTGTCCAATCCTCTTGTGTAGGAATATTAGGCAAACGGTGAATCGGACATGGGAAATCTTCGTTCACATGTAGATCATAGTTGCAGATGATCAGGTTGGCTTGATGATCATTGATTTCTTTTTTTGTCACTGGTTGTTCAATCAAAAATTTGACTGAGATTTGTCGCAAGAAGAGTAATTCTGCTTCTTGAATAATATAATCGTCCATCGAGGGGCAACTTTGTAGTGCTACGATGACCCTCAGAGGTTGTTGTGACTTGATCCTTAAAATCGTTGCATGGAACGTGGTTAGGCTAGCTGCTAAGTGATCAAGATGTGTGAACTCAAACATCGGATGGACTTTTAATCGCTCTAAATGCTGAAGCCAAAGGTGAAAAAGCTCTGGGTATTTTTCTTTCATTAAATCAATCAAAGCTACAGAAGTCATTTCATATGACGGGCTCATCTTTGAGAGTAATCTTGTATTGATCAAGAAGGCTTCGATTTTGTCTAAAGCACCATTATCCAGCATCTGTTTTGGAAAAACCTGTAATAAAAAACGTTGGACTGCATCGACCACCACTGCATCTTCTTGACAACGGAAGGCGTAGGTTCGTTCTTCATCTAATCCTTGCCCATTTGAATAAGAAACACAATGTAAAAAAACGAGATACAGCCATAGTGATTCTGATTCAGGAATCGTTAGCTTGAAGAGTGAAGAATAATAGGAGGCAATCAGAGGTTCAATCAGTTGGTAGCCTCGATTTTTTTTGACTAAATCAATGGTGCTAGTGTTAAAGTGACAAAAGTTTTTAGACTGCCCTCTAACTTTAGCAATCGATAACCAAAGCGAAAAACGAAAATGGCTAAAATGCAGGAAAGTTATCCCACTTTTTCGACCATGAGCGATAATTGATTGCGCGTGTTGATTGCTATCAGAATCGATGATTTGACTATCACCAAAGCTTGAATAAAAAGAAAAGAGTAAAAAACGAATATCTTCTTCTTTGCCAATAAAAGTGAGCGGGCCGGTTGCTATCGATATGCGATACTCTTTCAGTACTTCATTCATATGACGAATGATATTGAAAATTGAACTACGAGAGATCATCAAGTGGTCTGATAATTGTTCTGTACTATACGTTTTGTTATGAAGCAATAGGTCCATCATCCGATAAATGGTTGTATCTTTAGCTAGTATAGTAATGACTGAATCGACAGAGATTTCTTGAGGATCTATTTGTAAGAATCCTTGTTCATTGTAAGTAATCTGAAAGTCAATCGTAGGTAAGGAATGATTGATAATATCGATATCTTTTCGTAAAGTTGGTTTTGATGTTCCTAACTTTTGTGATAGATCACTAAGGGTTAAATTTTTACTTTGGTGCGTACGTATAAACTGTAGTAAGTTATACTGTCGTTTGAATTGATTATCTAATTGTAATGTCATAGGTAAATTATTCATGAGAGGAACCTTTCTTTAAGACAAATATAGAATTTGAAAATAAGTACACTTTAGAAGATGAAAATATAGTTATTACTAATAGTGTATTAGTTATTTAAAATTTAATCAATCTTTTTATCATTATTTTCACATTTTTATTTAACTGTTGTCTATGAGCGATGATTCAATTGGCTCTTTTATATATTATCTTTGATAATGCTTATTTTTGAGCGATTAAACTCATTTGTAAATTAGATGAAATATTATTTTAAATAGATAAATCGTTATGTTGAATCTCATTTTAATTAAATTTAATAATGAATGTAATTGATTTTATGTAATTTTAGTTAGTGATAAGAAGTTATTTATTTGTTTAATCTAATCTTATTTTAAATAAAACCTTATTTTATGAATGCAAATATGTAGTGAGATATTCAGTTGGTAAGACTGAGTTTTAGTAGTAGCAAGTTTCATTCTGAATTTATTAGAAATGGAAATAGTATTTCTAACTAAATAACGAAAATTAAATTACTAAATATTTAGTAAAATAAATCGTTTTCTTTTCTTACCAGTCACGTTATAATAGATAAAAATGATCACTAGGGGATAGTGAAATGGCGAAGTTAACATTAGCGATTTATGATAAAGAAAGAGTTCCAAGAAAAAGTTTTCAAGGAGAAGAAGAAATAGAAAAAGAGTTGGTTGTGACAGCAGAAAATTTTGTGCATTTGTCTATGAGAAAGTTTGAGTACCAAGAAGGAGATCAAATCGTTGTCGAAATGGATGAGTCTGGGAGGTACTTATGGGTCAAACTAGATGAAACTTTAGAAAGTTCACTGATCTATCTACCGGGAAATAAATGGACCTATGAAGTTTCATTTCATTCCAATCGTATCAAAGCCAGACCGGAGACTCGTTTTTCTGGGGGACGTCATTATATGAGTGTTCGTTGTGCTTCTGAAGAGGAAGTGAAGATGTATCGTAATTTAGCATTGAATCCGCATGATCAAAAAGAAGAAACCGGTGCGTATCCACATGCGAGTGCAAATGTGGAAACGAGGAATGATGCCACTTTCTTTTCGTGTAATGCGATCGATGGCGTATACGCGAATCATTCTCATGGTTCATACCCATTTCAATCTTGGGGCATCAATCAGCAAGCTGATGCAGCTTTGACGATTGATTTTGGTCGAGAAGTTCAATTGGATAAAGTTGGCTTTACATGGCGAGCAGATTTTCCCCATGATAGTTACTGGACGAACGTGACGATTCAGTTTGATGATGGAACAAGTGAAACGTTTGCGACCGAAAAAACAGCTCAACCACAATATTTTTCATTTAGTGCAAGAAAGACCAAAGCTATTCGCTTTTGTGATCTTATTCAAGCGAATGACCCGTCGCCGTTTCCTGCATTGACGCAAATTGAACTGTGGGGCATGAATGACCAGCCGATGAAAGGATAAGCAATGAAAAAATACTTTTTGATGCAACTGTTGGAAGCCAAAAAAGAGTATCTTACGAATAAAGTAGTTCCTGAGTTGCCAGTATCGGGATATAGAGAGTTTTTGACGACTGGAGAGCGATTGGTTTTTGAGAAGGCTTACTTTGCAAGACGTAAACATGCTACTGTCTTGGCGTTGTCCTTATTGCAAAAAAAAGAAGCCAAAGTAGTTGAAGGGTTAGAACAAGTTTTATGGGAGATCTGCAATGAGTATAGTTGGAGTTTACCAGCTCATTTACCAATTGAAGCGAATCACTTTCGTGTGGATGCACCGACATGGATCGATTTATTTGCAGCTGAGACAGGACAAATGTTAGCAGAGATAGTCAAGCTGTTTGAGAAAGAATTATCTGAGCTCTTGACGTTTCGAATCCGGTCGGAAATCGATCGACGACTCTTCGTTCCTTTTGTAACAAACACATGGCCGTTTGAATCATTTGAAAACAATTGGAGTGCGGTTGTAGGTGGTTCGATTGGTATGGCTGCCTTGGATATACAAGAAAAAGGCGATGAATTACAAGCGGAGATATTGAGGAAGGTAGATCGTTGTATGGCCTCTTATTTACGAAGTTTTGGTATGGATGGCGCATGTGAGGAAGGCGTCAGTTATTGGGCATACGGATTTGGTTATTATATTTATTTTGCAGAAAAGTACCAACAAGTTTATGATGATGACCGCTATCTGTTGGGTGATAAAGTGAAAAAAATCGCGGCTTTCCCTAATTATGTGATGCTCGCTGAAACAGAGGCTATACCGTTTTCCGACTACCACCCAGCGGATTTACCAAGTGGATTATTGAGTTTCTGTCAGGAAAGGTTTCATGTCGCCATTCCCGAAGTTGAGAGAATCAATGATTTAGATTTTGATCATTGTTATCGTTTTGCCCCTTTATTACGTAATTTACTCTGGTCAAACCAGCATATTTTGAATGATCAAAACGAAATCATTCATTATTTTGAGGATGTGGCATGGGGCGTTCTTAGATCTCCGAAAGAAAATCTGGTCTTTGCAGCAAAGGGAGGACGAAATGATGAAAGCCATAATCATATAGATATTGGTCATTTCGTATTTGGTACGAGAGAAGACTTATTTCTTACCGATCTTGGGGCGGGAGAATATACAAAAGATTACTTTGATGAAAAAACACGTTATCTTTTCTTAGTGAACAGCGCGCTTGGGCATAGCATACCTATCGTTGCGAACAGTTACCAATTACCTGGAGCTGTTTCAGCGGAAGATACGAGTTTTCAATCAACGAGAACTGGTGGAGTCTTCAAGACCGAATTGGCTTCCACGTATCCTTCGCAGATAGGACTACGCCAGATGGATCGGACAATAGAAGTGGATCGTTCGAAACGACAACTTGTTTTGAGTGATGCATTTACATTCGAAAAAGAAAATCAGTTAGTTATTGAAAATTTTATAACGACAAATCCAGTGGAAGTTATAGGAAAAACGGTATGTATCACAGGAGAAAAAGAAAAGTGTGAGATGTATTTTTCAAAACCTGTGCAGTTGATCAGAGAAAGTTATTTCGATCACTATGGCCAAAAAAATGAAGCTACGCTGATCCAAGCGACTTATCAGTTGCTGAAAGAAGAAACAATCCAGATCGAGATTGTGATCAAAAGTAAATGAGGACACGTGATTATCAGCGATAAGCGTGCGCCTTGTTTAATGGAATAAGGTAGTGACACACACATCCTCGCAACCGAATAAATGGTGTTTCAGAAGCAATTCCTTCGTAAATAAGCTAGAAAACCCAAAAGTTTTAAAAATTCGGGTTTTCTAGCTTATTTATCGGAAGTTCATCTATCTATCATGAGTTCTTTTTATTTGGTGGGGTAGTTGAGCCACGGACGATTAATTCTGTATCTAATAGGATTCGTTTCGCAATACCAGGGGAGTGGATACGTTCGTGTAAAAGATTGATGCCTGTTTCGCCCATTTCCTCTGTATAAGCTCTGACCGTTGAAAGGGGTGGCGTGATGTAGCGAGAAATCGATAAATCATTGATACCCATCACGCTAATGTGTTTAGGTACTTGAATCTGATGAGCATTCAATGTATGGATGATACCGATAGCAAAAGCATCATTTGCGGCTAAAATGGCAGTCGGTAGATCGTCTTGCCATTGTGCTAAGGCTTTTTCTGTCAGTGATTCACTCGTTTTGACGTCAAGAGAACTATTTTCTTTTACGAAAAAATAATTTTCGTCGAATAGCTGATGATGTTTCATCATATCGATATACGTATTAGTCGTTGGTGTTTTGTAGGTTCGATACCCGTAGAGATTGGCACTTTCTTCTGCGCCGATATAGGCAATCTTTTTATGTCCTAAATCTAAGAGATGAGTAAGTGCGACTTCAGTGGCTTGACCAAAATCAGTATTGACACAGTCATAATCGTGAAAAGGAAAATTTGATCCGACGACGCATAGATTTGGCGCAGTAGTATTTAATTCATCAATTTTTTCTTGCGTGAATTTACCGATTGCTAAGATGCCATCGACTGCTTGGATTTGATGTTGTTCGTTTTGGGAAAAGTTAATGACGTGATAGCCAAGTTCCACCGCACGTTTTTCGGCAGCTAAACGAATGGACATGTAATAAATATCTTCTAGTTCTTCGTCACTCGTGCGCCAAGTAATCAAACCAAGGACACCTTTTTTTTTCAACAGTTCATTAGCTGAGTGGGAATTACCATTTTTTTTTGCTTTCTTTTTATATTTAGTGTAGTTCAGCTTTTCTGCAATTTCGAAAACTTTACGTTTGGTTTCTTCTGTTGCTGAGAGTGTATCATCATAATTTAAAACGCGTGAAACAGTAGAAATCGATACGCCTGCTTCCTTTGCGATGTCGGTGATCGTCGCCATAAGCTACCTCCGGATAATAGACTTTATTAATTATAGTATAGGTAATTTCAGTAAAAAGGCAAGTAAAAATATTTATTTTTTACCAAAAAAAATGTTGACTTTTTACTAATTTTAGGTAAAATTTAGTAAAAGAAAACGATTTCATTAGGAGGGGAGCCAAATCAAACGATTTCTCTTCGGATTACAATTCATTTTTATCGTTAGTTTTTGTACAGGATGTCAAATAAATAGCCGACAACAAGAGAAGGCTTTTGAAAATCAAATCAAAGAAGAAATCCAGCAAAAGGCGCGTGTTTTTACTGAAAAAGAATATCAGTCAGCAGAGGTTCCATTGCATCAGTGGGTAAAAATCGAAGGAAAAATTATACGATCAGATGGTCAAGAACAAATAGAAAAAGGCGATCGTTTTATTCTGAGAAGTGGTTCAAGTGATTACCAAGTATTCAATGAACAAGCAACAACAATCAATGTGGGCGATGAAGTGATCGTTTACGGAGAATATTATGGGTTTATCAAAGGATTTTTAATTGAAAGGGAGAATATACATGCAACAATTTCGTACAAAAAAACAATGGCAAGAAAATTTTCGCCAGTTAATGGCACCGTTACGTCCTTATTACAAAAATCAACCGGGGAAATTAAAACTAGGAACACATGGCACCGTCTATTCAGAGGCAACAAGAGAAGTTGAAGCATTTTTACGACCACTCTGGGGATTTGGTCCTTATCTGGTCGACGAAGATGATGCTGAATTAGCATCTGATTATCTGAAAGGAATCGTTGCAGGGACTGATCCACAGAGTGATGAGTATTGGGGGACAATAACAGACTATGACCAGTTGATTGTCGAGATGGCTTCAATAAGTACGACGTTGCTCTTGAATCCTGAAAAAATCTGGGGACGTTTAACTTCGATGGAACAGACGAACTTGGCAGAAT
Organism: Enterococcus sp. DIV0806c; assembly: GCF_051710905.1. Taxonomy (NCBI): domain Bacteria; kingdom Bacillati; phylum Bacillota; class Bacilli; order Lactobacillales; family Enterococcaceae; genus Enterococcus; species Enterococcus sp. DIV0806c. The sequence goes on from NZ_JBIOLO010000001.1 coordinate 1,082,115, forward strand.
GGTTATTCACAGTGAATTCGCGTAAGATACCTAAAAATAATTGGTATTTTTTCCGTATCTTGGTGAATATCGCATTGAAAAAATGTGGCAAATCCTATTCACAGCAACAAATCGATCAAGATTTTGAAGTGATCGAGCATTTTTACAATGACAATGGTTGGTATTTTGATGGGGCAGATACGCAATATGATTACTACGTCTCATTTGCGATCCATTATTACAGCTTAGTATATGCCCATTTTATGGCAGAGGAAGATCCAGTCCGCACAAAACGGATCAAAGAGCGGGCCGTTCTTTTTGCTCAAACATTTAAATATTGGTTTGATGCGAATGGCGAAGCATTACCTTTTGGTCGTAGCTTGACATACCGCTTTGCCCAAGCGAGCTTTTTCAGTGCCTTGGTGTTCGCGGATGTGGAAGCACTCCCTTGGGGTGAGATCAAAGGATTGCTTAGTCGTCATTTAGAAAACTGGATGGATAAAGAGATTTTCTCGACAGATGGGCTTCTAACTGTTGGATATCATTATCAAAATCTAGTGTTTGGAGAAGGGTATAACGGACCGGGTTCTCCTTATTGGGCAATGAAGAGTTTTCTCTTATTGGCTGTACCTGATGATCATCCGTATTGGCAAGCAGAAATATGTCCACTACAAATTGAAGAAAAGACGCTAGCGTTGCCGGAAAGTAAAAATTTTTACCAATACAATCATTCATTGACGCATCTTCAAGCTTTCCCAGCTGGGCAGTTTGTCAATCAGCAAAGCTTCCCACATGCCAAATATAGTAAATTCGTCTATTCGACACGTTTCGGTTTCAGTGTCCCAAAATCTGATTATTGGTATTACGAAGGTGCTTACGACAGTACGTTAGCTTTGGCAAAAGATGGTCATTATTTCCGTCCGAAAGGGTTAGACCTAGATTTTTCTGTTCTACCTGATCGTATCATCCATGAATGGTCTCCGTGGGAAGACGTCAAAATCTATTCCACGATCGTTCCATTGGAAAACTGTCACGTCAGAGTCCATGAAATTGACACAACTGCTCCTATACAAGCACATGATGGAGGTTTTAGTGTCCCTCTCGAACAGACTTTACCAAAAGGAGATGCGTTAAGTATCGAAGCAAAAACAAGTATCGGAATATCGAAGATCGAAGGAATCATCGGATATGAAAAAGCAGATGTCGTGCGAACGGAACCAAATACGAATCTCTTTTACCCACGTACGATGTTACCTTTTGTCTCAGCTGAGATCTCCTCAGGCAAACACTTGCTTGTATCCCTTGTTTCAGGGACTTTACCTGGTGAAACAGTGATCCAGCCAGTTATTGAGCAAAAAGGACAAAAATTACTGATCCAACAAAAGAATCAAACGATCGAACTAACGATTAGATAATGGAGGTAGGAATGACACAATTTGATTGGTTGACACATGAAATTGATTTTGTAACTAATAAAGTCAAAAAAAATCTGACACTTTTTCAAGATACCGTACCACCTGCTGCGAGCGTAGACCTTGTCTACGTTCCAGAGGAGAACACGGATTGGACAGCTAGTTTTTGGATAGGGATGCTCTTCCTAGTAAAAGAACTGACGAATGACCAAGCGGTTGATGCAACGATCGAAAAACAATTGGTATCTTTTCGTCAACGCCTTGAAAATGACATTGCGCTTGAAACGCACGATATCGGTTTTTTGTACACACTCTCAGCAGTCGCTGATTATCAAGTGAACCGACGGGAATCTTCAAAAGAATTAGCAATTCAAGCAGCGGATCGGCTGATGAAGCGTTATGACGTTAATACACAGATCATTCAAGCTTGGGGAGATTTAAAGGATGAGCACCAACGTGGACGTATGATCATCGATTGTCTGATGAACTTACCGCTTCTGTATTTTGCATCTAATATGACGGGAGAGAGCAGTTATAAAGAAGCTGCCTATGCCCATGCCAAACAAACACAACGTTACATCGTTCGTGATAATTTTACGACATACCATACGTATTATTTTGATCCGAAAACTGGCAAAGCAATCGGTGGTAAGACACAACAAGGGTTTTCAGATGATTCTTGTTGGGCGCGTGGGCAAGCATGGGGAATCTATGGCTTTACACTGAGTTATAATCATACAGGTGATTACACGTTTTTAGAAACAGCCAAAAAACTAGCTGACTATTTCATCGACTGCTTACCAGAAGACACTATCTGTTATTGGGATTTAGTATTTCATGATGGCAGTGGTGAAGAAAGAGACACTTCCGCTGCGGCAATCGCAGTGTGTGGTTTATTGGAACTGGCGAAGCAACTGCCATTAAGCGATCCGAAAAAAGAATATTATCAGACTGTTGCTATCGCAATTATGAAAACGTTATCAACTAATTATACAAGTGTGGATTCGCCACAATCGAACGGCTTGTTACTTGAAGGAGTCTATGACAAAAAATCAAATAAAGGAGTGAAGGAGTGCATGATCTGGGGGGATTACTACTATGTAGAAGCCCTGATAAGACTGAAAAAAGTTTGGTACAGTTACTGGTAAAAAACTAAGATGAAAGAAATGGAGGGAATTGGAATATGAAGTTTTGGAAAAAAAGTTTAGTTGCTGGATTACTTGTTAGTGGGGGGCTATGGTTGGGGGCCTGCGGAAATGAAAACCAAGCACAAGATCAAACGGATGGAATGGTGTTGACGGTCAGTACGTGGAATTATGATACTACGCCAGAATTTGACAAACTTTTTCGGGCATTTGAAAAGGAAAATCCAGGGGTAACGGTGAAACCAGTCGATATTGCTTCAGATGATTATGATACGAAATTGACCACGATGTTAGCCAGCGGAGATTCGACAGACGTGTTGACGATGAAAAATCTCTTGTCTTATTCAAATTATGCATTAAGAGATCAATTGGTGGATCTATCTTCACATATCAACGACTTAGACACGGCTCCTGCTGTAGAGACCTATGAGATGTATGACATTGATGGGAAAACGTATGCACAACCTTATCGTACCGATTTTTGGGTACTTTATTATAACAAAAAGTTATTTGATGAAGCAGGGTTACCTTATCCAGATAATTTGACTTGGGAAGAATACGAAGACTTGGCGAAAAAACTTTCAAAACCAGAAGAGCAAGTATACGGTGCTTACCAACATACTTGGCGCTCGACTGTCCAAGCGATTGCTGCTGCGCAAAATAATAAAAATCTGGTCGAGCCAGATTATGGATTTTTAGGTGCGTACTATGACCGTGTATTGCGGATGCAAGAAGACCAAGCACAGATGGACTTTGGTACAGCTAAATCAACGAATGTGACCTATCAATCTCAATTTGAAAACTCCAAGGCAGCCATGATGTACATGGGTTCTTGGTACATGGGCGCATTATTGACAAATATTGATGCTGGAACAACAGATGTGGAGTGGGGGATTTCTCAAATGCCACAAAATGAAAAAGGAAAGGAAATCCAAACATTTGGGTCACCAACAGCCTTTGCGATCAATAAGAACTCGAAACAACAAGAACTAGCGCAAAAGTTCCTTGATTTTTGTTCGGGTGAAGCGGGAGCTAAAGTGTTAGCAGAAGTAGGTGTAGTACCTTCTTATCGCACAGATGCGATCAATGAGTTGTACTTTAGCCGTAAGGGAATGCCAAATGACGAAGTCTCACAAACAGCTTTCACGCCAGAGAAGATCGCCATTGAGTTTCCAGTGGATGAAAACGGACCAGCTATCGATAAGATTTTACAAGAAGAACATGAACTGATTTTAGTAGGAGACGAAACACCAAAAGAAGCAGTTGGTAATATGGAAAAACGAGTAAAACAAGAAAGTGAATAAAAAGGTGTGAGACGATTTGTCTTGAAGGTGTAAGATTTCTTTCATTTTCATATCAAATAAATAAGGGGGATAAATGATTTTCCTCCGCTATCTTGTCAACTATATGCTGAAGGAGCTGTCTCTACGCCTTCAGTATATAGCTAACAGGAATACCTGTAATTGCCTTTAATGAAAGGGGGAGCGTTAAAAGAACCAATTGGTTTTTTTGACATCAAGCTATGGAAGTAACGAAGTCAGCTTCACGTAAATTAAAACGTAAAAATACGATGATTGCTTGGTCATTTATTGCGCCAAATTTTATTGGATTTTTAATTTTTACTTTAGTACCTGTTGTTTTTTCATTGATTTTAGCCTTTATGAAATGGGATTCCTTTAGTACACCCGAATTTGTTGGTATGCAAAATTTCACTCGCATGTTATCGGATGATACATTTTGGATCTCTCTTAAAAATACCTTTTTGTATACGATCGGTGTTGTTCCGTTGACATTGATTTGTTCATTGGGCTTGGCCATATTGTTGAATCAGAAAATAAGAGGAGTCAAATTTTTTCGGACGGCTTTTTTCTTTCCATATGTCACATCATTAGTGGCAATCGCAGTGGTGTGGAGCATGTTGTTCCATCCCACCATGGGACCGATCAACCAGTTTTTACGTATGGTTATCGAAAATCCCCCAGGTTGGTTGTCTAGTTCAGATTGGGCATTGACAGCGATCATTATCGTTAGTGTCTGGCGAGGGATGGGGTACTACATGATTTTATACTTAGCTGGCTTACAAGGGATCTCGAAAGAATTGTACGAAGCAGCTGCAATGGATGGTGCGAATAAATGGAAACAATTCATCCACATCACCGTGCCTGCATTGCGCCCAACAACCTTTTTTGTAACGATCATGTTGGTTATCAACTGCTTCAAGATTTTTGACCTTGTCCAAGTGATGACCGATGGAGGACCGGGGCGTGCGACTAATGTGTTAGTTTACCAAGTTTATAGTGAAGCGTTCGTAAAATTCAATTTCGGCTATGCTTCAGCGATCGCTATGGTCTTGTTTGTCATCGTCCTTGTGATTACAGTTATCCAGTTTAAATGGAATCAGATCCGAGAGAAAGTGTAAAGGAGGAGAACGGATGAATAATCGATCAGAAAAAAATTCATTTCATAAAATTTTAGTATTTACGTTACTTCTAATTTTTTCACTGCTCACTTTGATCCCTTTTATCTGGATGATCTCTGCCTCATTCAAAACGAACAATGATGTCTTTTCGGTTCCGATCCAATGGATACCTAAAACCTGGCATCCAGAAAACTATTCGGTCATTTGGACACGCATTCCATTATTGACCTTTTTCAAAAATACAGCCATTTTAAGTATCGTGATCACGTTGATCCAGTTATTTACATCAAGCTTTGCTGCTTATGGATTTTCCAAAATGCACTTTAAAGGAAGAAACCTCCTTTTTCTTGCATATATTGGTACGATCGCTGTTCCATGGCAATCTTATATGATCCCACAATTTATCATGATGAGACAATTAGGTTTATCAGATACGTTGCTTTCTTTGATTTTGCTACAAGCATTTAGTGCATTTGGGGTATTTTTATTGAAACAATACTATAGTAGTATTCCCGATTCACTTTGCGAAAGTGCAAGAATTGATGGATTATCCGAATGGGGCATCTATCGCAGGATCATCTTACCATTGACTAAACCAGCTTTGGCTAGTTTGACGATCATCACTTTTGTCAATACATGGAATGACTACATGGGACCTTTTATTTATCTGTCATCTACAGAAAATAAAACGATCCAATTAGGATTAAAAATGTTCGTCGGATTGTATGATACGGAATATGCCTTGATCATGGCAGCGTCTGTGTTGTCTGTTTTACCAGTTGCGATTGTCTTTTTAGCCATGCAAAAATATTTTGTTGAAGGTATTGCTTCTTCTGGGGTCAAAGGATAGAAAGGAAAGGCTATGTTTAAAAAGCAAACATTTGAAACGAATGTTTACATGAAGCTGTTTCGTTTAGCATATAGTTTTCTGGCGGGCAATCTATGCTTATTACTGGTGAATCTCCCATTTTTTTTAGTCGTAGTAACTACTGCGATCGATATCAGGAATAGCCTCATTTTCTTAGGAAGTCTGTTTTTTTTCTTACCTGCCGCCATGACAATTTTTGCCTGGTTTGTTGAGGGAATCCAAGAAAACGAAGTTCCAGTCAAAACTTTTTTTCAATTGTATCGCCGGGCATGGAAAAAAAGTATGTACTTAGGTGGTCCAGGATATCTTGTAATCGTGATCTCTTTTGTCGATATCCTGTTTTTCATGCACCAACCAATCGGAAAATGGCTCATTCCTTTCTTTTTCTTATTGATCATCTTAGCTATTAGTCTGATCGCGAATAACTTTTATCTCCAAGTAAGAAATCCAGAAATCTCCATACGAAAAATCTACCACGTCTCTTTCTATTATGTATTGAAAAAGTGGTACATTAGTTTATTGAATACTATTTTGGTGTTTCTTTTGCTGATCGTGATGGTCGTTAAGCCCCAATTTGGTTTCTTACTCACTCCCTGTTTATTTCTAGGCTTGATTTATTTGAACTGTAAGCAGACCTATCGACATTTAAGTCAAAATCAGTAGACGCTAAAGAATAAAAAATTTGAAAAACAACCAGCCCCCAAAAGTGAGACCAAAAATCTAACTTTTGGGGGCTAATCATTTTGAATAATATTCATTTTGAATAATATTCATTGATCAGTGCCACGAAGATATAGGGGAAAGTTTAATAGATACTAGAATCGAAAGCTTTTTCCAACCAATAGCCATAGGACAAGTGGTATCAGGAACAGCCCGCTTGCAGTCATGATCCAATCAATTGAGATGACATCTGCTAATGGACCTAAAATCAACATCGTAGCCGGTGAAGCAATACTGATTGCCATTGTTACTAAACTCATGACACGCCCCATATGGGCATGATCGGTTTTTGCTTGGAAGAATGAAACCATAGCAGTTCGTGAGATGGGCACAACAAAACCAATTGCTACCATCATGGCGAAATACAGCCAGAAATTTGATGTCAGACCTAACAAAATAAAAGGGATGACCAACAATGAATAGCCTAAAGCAATCGTTTTGATTTTATTTTTGAAACCTCCCCAAGTACTCATCACAGATCCTCCAACTAACATCCCAGCAGCAAAACCAATCTCAATGGCTGATAGCTGCCATAGTCCGTCATGAAAATTACGAGTGATTTGTAAAGGCGCTAAATTTGCAGCAGGTGTAGAAAATATACTGCCCATAAAACCAACAAGGATCAGTGCGAGCAGGATTTTATGAGTACGGAGGTATTTGATACCTGAGTTTATTTCGGATAACACGTTTATTTTATTTGTTTCTTGAGATTTCATTGGGGAAACTGTTACTCGAAAAAACAGCATAGTCACACCGATAACCGCTGTCACAAAGTCGATCATCAATATCATCTCTAAAGGTAAAACTGTCAGTAATGTTGCTGCTAATGCAGGACTTGCAAGCATCATCACAGCTTGGATCGTTTGATCAATGCCGTTGATCCGTACTAAGTGCTTTTCTTTGGCAATTTGTGGAATGAGCGAAGAGACAGCAGGCGTTTGAAATCCTTGACCTACAGAGCGAATGAATATCAGTCCCAATAATAAGAAAAGATTATGCTCCATTTCTTTGTTTATCATCAATAAAATCGCCATGAACAAAGAAGCAAGTGCAACGCAGCTATCAGATAAAATAGCGATTTTTTTTCGGTCGTAATGATCAGCAAGTGTTCCTGCAAAAGGCATGACCAGCACCATTGGTAAGATGCCAATAGCGTTCATCAAACCAACCATCGTTCCTGATTGGGTTGATAATGTGACATGCCAAATAATAGCATACTGTACCAACATCGTTCCGATCATTGAGATGGCTTGCGATGTTAGTAAGTATGCTATGTTCGTTTTCCAATTCTTTTCATCATAAATAATTTTTGACATTTGTATTCTCTCCCTTTTGATATAAATCATGTGCTTAACAATTTATATGCCCAAAAGGGTTTTTCGGAGAATGTGTCCTAATTGCTGTCACGAATTTATCATATCTAAAAAAATTTGTAAAGAACAAATAGGAGGGAAGTACTCATGCAAACGATTATGATACTAAAAAGATCTTTTATTAGGAATGTAATAAATAACAATGTAAAAATGATAGGATGAGTTGCGTAATAAATTGATCTAAGAGATAGTAGTGAAATTGAATCCTTAAATATAAAGATGAATCAACCGCATTGATTTTGGATTTTCCAAAAATGAGCAACTATTAAATAACGATTTATTTTGATGGAGAAGTAGCTGATAAATTGTTTAGAGGATGTTTCTCAGTTTTTCGTTTTTTGATTGTCTTTGACGTATCTATTAAATAGAGAAGCGAAACTTTATTTTTGAAAGGAAAAGAGGGAGAGATGAGAAAACGAACAAACAACTTTTAATGGGTATAGTAGTGCTGATCAGTTTGGTAATGATTGGAATCGGCGGGAAAGTATACATGGATAACAGGGAAGAAAGAAAAGCGCAAGAATTGTTAGCAGTCGAGAAGCAATCGGTCCAAGTATTAAAAAATACATTTGCGGATATTGCAGAAGTTAAATTTGAACGTTCTGCTAAAAATGAAATGACAGGTTCATACACCCTATTTGTAACAATCAAAAATAAAAAAGGGGAACGTGACTCATTTTCTTTTTCTTTTTGGAAAGAGAGAAATGAAATTGGTTCATATATTATCAATAATGTAAATGTTCAAAAAGAAGGGATCACAAAAGAACCGATCCATATCGTATTCTCAAATAATATGGAGGGTAAACTATGACATTTAGTGATAAAGAATATCAAGAATTTAGTGATAAAGTATATCGGTTAGATCAAAATGATGATAAGAAATATGATTCAGATATGACAGAGGGAACTATTTTTAAAATAGATAAAAAATATAAAATTTTAAAGATTCAAGAGAACTTTGGTTCAGATGGCACCTAAGCTATGGCAGTCGCTCCGTTGGATGAAAAAGGGAACGTTGATACTTCCCAAGTAGTGATTTCTTATGCAGGAACAAATATATAAGATATTAAGGATATTGAAAATGAATAAACGAATGAAAAGGCAAATATTAATAGGTATCACAGTAATAATCAGTTTGGTAATAATCAGTTTGGTAATAATCATAATTGGAGGGAAAGCATACATAAATAAGAGAGAAGAAACAAAAGTACAAGAATTGTTAGCAGTAGAGAAACAATCGGTGCAAGTATTAAAAAATACATTTGCGGATATTGGAGAAGTGAAATTTGAAAAAACAGGATATAACAGTGTGACAGTTTCATACAGAAAGGTAGTGACTATGAAAAATTCAAAAGGACAATCCGTCTATTTTGATTTTGGATTTGGAAATCATAGTCAAGAAGTTGATGATTATGGAATTGTAGATAGACATGTACAAATTGAAGGGATAACCTATACCCAAGTAAAAGTAACTTATTCCAACGGTCAGGAGGAAGAGGGATGATTTTGGTAAAATAGTAGTTTGGTGTATTGGCGATAGTCTAAAAGCGAGAGGGATACGAATGAATAAACAACTGTTAATAGGCATCACAGCAATAATCAGTTTGATAATGATCGGAATCGGAGGGAAAGTATACATGGATAAGAGAGAAGAAAGAAAAGTGCAAGAATTATTAATCGCAGAAAGAGAATCGGTCCAAGCTTTGAAGAATATATTTGCGGATATTTTAGAGGTGAAAATGGAAGATGCAGGATATGACAATGTTTCCATGACGGGGGCTTATGGCATGCGCGTTACTCTAACAAATACTAAAGGCCAGTCTGTTTGTTTTTCCTATAGTTTTGGAAACCATAGTCGTGAAATTGGTAGCTATGGAGTTATAGATAGAACAGTACAAGTAAAAGGAATTACTAAAAATAAAGTAAAAGTGATTCATTCCAATGGTAAGGTGGATTATGTATGATAATTACAGATAAAAACTATAATCAAATAAGTGAGCAGGTATACTGGCTAGATCCTAAACATCCTAGATATAATATTGATTTAAAGGAATGGATCATTCAAAATTTCGGTGGGGCTGAATTCAAAATACTAAAACTCCGTGAAAACTCGAAAACAGATGGCATGCAAGCTATGGCAGTCGCTCCGCTGGATGAAAAAGGGAATGTTGATACTTCCCAAGTAGTGATTTCTTATGCAGGAACAAATACATCAGATTTTAAGGATATAGAAACAGATATACGAACGATCGGTGGTTTTTTTGATAAAACAGTTAGTCCGGGTTTTTCTATGACACCTAGTCAAGCACGTGTTTCAGGGCAATTGACGTCAGCAACTGAGTTTGCGAAAGAGGTAAAGAATGAGTATAAAGATGCCGAAATTTCTACAACGGGACATTCATTAGGACAGTATCTAGCCTTGTATGTCGCAGCTGAAAACCAATGGAAAAATGTTGGGTTCAATGGACCAGATCCTTACGAACTATTATCTCCAGAAGCAAAAAAATGGATAAAGGAAAATCCGGGGATGTTGACGAATTATCGTAATCGTGGGGATGAATTGCTTGGCAATCTCATGGGAGATGGAACAGGCGCAGAAATAAAAATAAGCATGGAAATGGGGTTAATGAATCCGTTTGATTATCATGGTTTAGATATTTGGAGGTTTGATAAATACGGAAATCTGATCATTCCAGAGAACGACTATAATACGAAAGCAAGTATACAACAGGAAAAACATAAAGCAATGAGTGATTTTTCAAGTCATTTGGGTACGTTGAAAAAATGGCGTGAGAAGTTTACTGCGAGTGGAGGACATTTATCAGCGAATGAGCGAATTTATTTGAATCATAGTCAAACAAAGGTAGTTGTAGAAACAATGGGACGAAAAACTAAAAGTGCAATGGAAGAAGTCATTCGAATCAATCAGAGTAGTATTGAACGAATCGAAATGAATTGGGCAGAAGAGGTACGAAGAGCGGAACATGCTGCACCTTCTTTAAGTGCTTGGGAAGTAAAAGAAACATTGGCATCTGTTGGCGTGACATGGGAAACACACGTAATGACGCCAAAGGAAAAATGTCAACAAAGAATCCAAAAAGCCAGACGAAAAGGCGAACGCTATGACGAATTGGCGAAAGAAATCAAAAATAAAATCGATGATTTAGTCGCACGAGATCAAGAATTAGCCAATCAACTAAAGGGATGAGGGAAGAAAATGACGATTGAAGAGTTGCAAGCAGACTATCAGAGAAAACGAATCAAACTAGAAGAAGAGGAAGACTTGTTGCGATATTTCAACCGAAAAGGAGAAGAAGTAGTTGAACAATCTGAACAACTGTTAAGGCGAAGTCTAAATGGTTTAGCCCGTGATAACGAACCGTTGATGAGAGCAAGGAAACAATATCAAATTGCAGAAGAGAAATATAAGACAGCATTAAATTCAGAACGACGTCAGTTACATCAACGATTCGATGATTTAGAACGAGAGTATCAAGCGGCTTATCGAAAGTTAAGTCAGTGATAAAAGAGCAATCATTACATAAAAACATACCAACATGTCGTTGAATCGGAACAATCGCACGTATCTTCTGATTGAGGGGAAATCATACCTTTTTACGAGTACAATAAACAGCTAAAAGTTAATTCTGCTTTACTCAATGAAAGTGGAGTTTTGAAATTCGAATTTTCTATATTTGGCAATTTTCTCATATAGATTAGTCTATAAAAATGTATCAATCAGAAGAGGAATTTAAGAATGATTGAGGAGCGCTTTCGTTGGTTATAGCGTAAAGTCTCTCAAAAGTAAGAGGTAGATAAGGAGGAAACTAGTTTGTCAAAATATATAATCTCTATAAATTAGATGTTAGATAACTTTATCTTGAGGAACTAATTATAGATTTTTGGCAACGGGAAGTCATGGATGAATTAGAAGATTTGTTAAATGAATTAAGAAAAACTTTAGAGCGATGGAATGTCCAAACTGTGGGAATTGCCATGCAGGGAAATTTAGCGGCAGAAAAGAAAACGACGGATAAAACCCATAAGGATGCGGTAAAGGAAGCGGAAAATTCATTTTCTAGTAGTCGTGATCAGTTAGAAAATTCTTTAAAAGGAGGATTTGCCAAAAAGGTAATAGAAGTATTCGATGAACAAGAAAAAGAATTGAAAGTGTTTGAATAAGTCAGTGTTATCACAAGAATAATAAGTGTTAGTTTGGCGGGCTGTTCACTCTATGTTTCTTTTTATAATTGATTTATCCGAACCCCAAGCTACCTTGTCTAATAAGTGGAGTTAAAATGTAAAAAAGAACTTGAGAAAACGATTTGTTTTCCCAAGTTCTTTTTCGATGTTGGATGATGGATTTCGTTTCAAAAAACACGCTATGCATTAGTCTATAGTATCAAGCCATTGCTTGGCATGGGTCAACTCATCCATTGTCAATTGATGTCCTTGATCTGTGATTTGTGTTGTTACTTTGGCGCCTCGTGAATCAAATTCGCGAACTAATTGACTAAATGAAGTATTAGAAACGATTGGATCTCCTTCGCCAAAGGATAACCAGACAGAAGTGTCAGGGAGTTCTGATTTTTCCTGATAGTCATCTAAGGACATCGGGTGAAAGAAGAGTCCTTTTTTTAGTTCTGTCTGTTGAGCCAACATGATATGAGCGGCAATATTTGCTCCGTTTGAAAAACCGACAACGATCCAATCAGTTAATGGGATATCTTGTAAGTGACTGATTTCCTTGATTTTATTATATAGGTTTGTAGATTCTTCAGCTAAACTATCATAGTCGAATTGGTTCAAGCCGTTTCTTTTGAAAAAACGATTCAAGCCTTGCTCGTTGATGTTCCCTCTAAAGGATAAAAGAGTACTTTCAGGTGCAAGAAACGCTGCAATTTCCAAAAGTGAGTGCTCATCGCCACCAGTTCCATGAAGTAAAATCAATTTTTTTTGTGTTGCTTTTCCTTGTCTATAAAGATACTTCAAATGACTCACTCCTGTCGTCGTTAATCTACCCGTTTTTGGTTCGCATCACGCGTGTCAAAAGGTCGAACATACGCTTCGATTTCTTTTCTTTTTGCTTCCAATAATGGTGGCAAAGCAAGGATCTCTCCAGCTGTTTCAGCGGGTTCATCTCCAAAGAATCCAGGGCCATCGGTGGCTAATTCAAATAAGACATGAGTAGAAGCTAAGAAATACTCAGATTCAAAGTAAAAGCGATCAACAAATCCAGAGCTAGGTAGGGAGGTCTGACTAATTTTATTGATCCAAAACTGCAGTGCTTCATGATTAGCTACACGTAAAGCGAGGTGATGGACATTGCCGTACCCTTCGATGGCTTTGGGTAGATCGGCACGATGTTCGACGATGATACTAGCGCCGTTTCCACCAGCACCGACTTCAAATAAATAAAAATCATCCACTTGTTCGATTTCTTTAAAACCGAGTAAGGCCAGCAATACTGTTCGGATCGGCTCAAGATCACTCACACGTACGATGACTGGACCAAGTCCAGTGATTGCCACGTCTGTCGGTATACTACTGTTTTTCCAGGGAATACCCGCAGGAACGCCGCTATTTTTTTCATCCGAAATCAATTGATACGCTTGTTCATCGAAATCTTCAAATTCAAGATATTTCTTACCAAAACGTTCTTTGATCTCAGAATGAGTGATTTGGTATTTTTCAAAGCGAGCCAACCAATACTCTAATGCTGTATCGGATGGAACACGAAAAGAAGTGCGCGCGATCGTGTCCGTTCCTTTCGTTCCTTTTGGCTGGTTGGGAAAATCAAAAAAGGTCATATCTGTACCGGCAGAGCCATGTTCGTCGGTGAAATATAAGTGGTAAGTTTCAATATCATCTTGATTCACTGTCTTTTTGATCAAACGCATGCCTAAAATGTCTGTAAAGAAGCGATAGATTTTTGCTGCGCTAGATGTCATTGCTGTCACATGGTGGACGCCTCTGATTGTTGTATCCATAATTTATCCTCTTTTCCTTTAACTTACAAAAAGTAAGTAAACGTTATTAAAGTTAGTATAGGACGTTACCAAAAATTTTGCAATAAATATGTCTTACTAGTTGAAAGAGAGGTTGCTTCTGGAATATTGTTCACTCGATTCAATGAGTGTGAGGGGGTGTAATCAGCTAAAACGATATAAAAAAGCAACGCTCACGATAGTAGGATCGTAGACGTTGCTTAGTTGAAATGACGATAGGAAAAGTCATAATACTTACTGATTTCCACGGACATCCAAAAGTGAATAGTTGCGGACATCAAAGCGATTGCGACTTGAGGAATACTCGATCGGTTGACCATCTTTGAGATAGACTACTTGCTGGACTTCAAGAACTGGATCGGTCTCTGCACAATTCAAATATTGTTGATCAAACGCAGAGCTTTTATCTGCTGAGATCGCGCGATAGGCTCCAGCAAAATGGACATTGAGTTCTTTGTGCAAATAATCATAGATCGATGATAGGAGATGCTCTTTCTTTAATCCTGGAACAAGTTGCACTGGCATAAAAGTATGTTCTAGAATATACGGTTCATCATCTAAGATACGTAGGCGATGAATATTATACACAGGCTGTTCCGCATCGATCATCAAGCGTTCTTGAATAAAAGCATTAGGAAACTCAACATCGAATTGAATGATCTGACTTGTCAGCGAGCGTTGTCGGCGTTTCATTTGTAAACTTAATCCTTCGTATTCATTAGCTGGAGAAGTATCTTTGTTTAAATAAGGATGGCTTAAAATCTTAGTTCCAGACCCTCTTTGGGAATAAACGAGTCCTTCCATGGCTAAGATGTTGATGGCTTTTTTGATCGTCATTCGACTAGCATTGAATTCTTCGACTAGATCCACCTGATTTGGTAAAAAACTATTTGGTGGATATTTTTTTGAACGAATTCGATCTCTTAGGACATTTGCGATTTCTTCATATTTTGGCACGTTTTTCACCTCACTTTGAGTATAACGAAAGATCATAGCGCCGACAACCAATAAAAGCATGAGAAGCGCGGATAGCTTTATCAGAGAATTTATTTTTTAATTTTGGTACAGGAAATAGCTGACTGATGTTTTATAGAGGACAGTTGCTCATTGCGATCAATGAAATACCAATTTATGTATGTTTCAAAACTTAAAGAAGCACCCATGAAAATGCAACGAGCAAATTTTCGTGGATGCTTCTTTGATTATTGTTCGTGAATATGATTATTTCAACTTCAAATACTACATTCCTTTAGTATAAGATCAAACAACATCCAAATCAGGTTGTTTATCTAAGATCATCAAGAATGGATACCAGATAACTGCGACGATCACAAAATCGATCACTTGGAGTAAGCCACCTAACCATGAGTTAGTGGCTAAGACACCACTTGCGATGATTGGCACTGTCCATGGAACGGAGACACCAGTTGGCGCTGGTACGATACCTGCTGCCATTACAAGGTAGTTGAACGTTGTTACGACTAATGGTGCGACAACCCAAGGAATCAAAATAGTTGCATTCAATACGATCGGTAAACCAAAAATTGCTGGTTCATTCACGTTGAAGATTCCTGGTGCAAGAGCTAAACGACCGACATCACGATATTGTTTTTTCTTCAAAACAAAGGCCATCAATAATACAACTGCTAAAGTCATACCTGATCCACCGATTCCGACAGTGAATGTTTCCATAAATGGTTTTGTGATGATGTGTGGTAATTCTTGACCATTTTGGTAAGCTTCTAAGTTATCAAGCATTAAGGTGTTCCAAATCGGGTCCATCACAGAGTTGACAATGATTTGACCATGAAGACCAAAGAACCATAAGAATTGTACAAAGAACAAGGCAATTAAAGTTGCAGGTAAACTACTTCCTAAACCAGTCAATGGTTTTTGGATAACTTCGTAAACCACATCATGCAAGTTTGCGTGGAAGACACCAGTCATTACAGCATTGATGATCAAGAAAACGGTCAAAGTAACAACTGCTGGTATCAACGCCGCAAATGATTTTGTCACAGCGGGTGGCACGCTTGCAGGCATTTTGATCTGCCAACCACGTTTAGTGATTCGGCAGTAGATTTCACCTGCGATGAAAGCTGCGATCATCCCGATGAACATCCCTTTTGCACCTAAGCGATCAAGAGTCAACACACCTGATACTTCTTCGCCACCGACAGTTGTCATGACGAAAGGTGTTAAGATCAAGAAGCTGGCAAATGAGACAGCACCTCCAAAAATACCTTCTACATCATATGATTTAGATAAATAATAGCCAATACCAAAAGTAACAAAGACAGACATGATACTCATTGTTGCATTTTGTCCATTTCCAAATAAGCTAGACAACGTTCCTTTAGTCGCATCACTAAAGAAAGGTAAGTTATTGAAAACGACAACAATCGATCCGAACATTGTTAAAGGAAACGACAACATAAATGCATCCCGTAACACTGTCAAGTAACGATTTTGCCCTAGTAGGTTCGCTAAAGGCATGATTTTCTGAGCAAGTTTATCCATAAAACCGTTCATTTTATTCACCTCTATTATAATTTGCAATCGATTACAAAATGAGTATAACTTCAATTTAGATAAATGTCTAGTCATTTATTTAAAAAGTATTGATTTATTTTTAAGGTTTGGTATGATTACGTTATCAAAAGAAAAATAAGCGAGGGACTAAACATGACAAATTATGTATTTCCAGAAAATTTTTGGTGGGGTTCAGCTGCTAGTGGACCACAAACAGAAGGACGTGTAGCAGGAGATGGAAAAGGAGAAAATATTTGGGATCATTGGTACGACTTGGAGCCTGAGAAGTTTTTCAATCAAGTAGGACCAAGCAAGACTTCTCAAGTCTACACGAAGTATAAAGAGGATGTCGCATTGATGAAAGCTACTGGTCATAATACGTTCCGAACATCGATCCAGTGGAGTCGTTTGCTTCCTAATGGTACAGGGAAAGTAAATGAGCAAGCAGTCACTTTCTATCGTACGTACTTTGAAGAACTGATTGAAAATGGTATTGAACCCTTCGTCAATCTCTTCCATTTTGATATGCCGATGCCTTTACAAGAAAAAGGTGGCTGGTTAGCGAGAGAGACTGTTGATGCTTATGCTGAGTATGCCAAAACATGTTTTGAGTTATTCGGCGATCTTGTGAAGAAATGGTTTACGCACAATGAGCCGATCGTCCCTGTAGAAGGTGGCTATCTTTATCAGTTCCACTATCCAAATCATGTGAACTTCAAAGAAGCAGTTCAAGTGGGTTTCCACGAAAACTTAGCAAGTGCAAAGGCGATTCAGATCTACCATGAAACAGGACAAGATGGAGAGATCGGTATTATCTTGAACTTGACACCAAGTTATCCACGTGACGAAAATAATGCGGAGGATGTGAAAGCTGCGGCGATTGCGGATGCCTTTTTCAATCGCTCATTCCTTGATCCAGCAGTAAAAGGTGAATTTCCACAAGAGTTGATCGATATCGTCAAAGAATTGGATATCATGCCTGTAATGGAAGAAGGCGATTTGACGATCATCCAAGAAAATAAAGTGGATCTATTAGGAATCAATTACTATCAACCCCGACGGATCAAAGCGAAAGAAACACCGATCGACAAAGATCGTGCGCCGTTACCAGATGATTATTTCGATAACTACGATATGCCGAATAAAAAAATGAATCCTTATCGTGGTTGGGAAATTTATGAGAAAGGTATCTATGATATCTTGACGAATACGAGAGAAAATTATGGCAATATCAAATGCTTTATCTCTGAAAATGGCATGGGTGTCGAAGGGGAAGAGCGCTACGTGAATGAACAAGGCATGATCGAAGATGATTATCGTATCGAGTTTGTGACAGATCATTTGAAATATGTGCATCAAGCTATTCAAGAAGGAACAAATTGTTTAGGCTATCATATGTGGACATGTATGGATAACTGGTCATGGACAAATGCTTATAAAAATCGTTATGGCTTTATCGCAGTTGATCTAGAACAAGATGGGAAACGGACGATCAAAAAATCAGGACACTGGTTTAAAGAAGTAGCAGCAAATAATGGTTTTGAAGCGTGATCAGTGACTTCGAAAAAAAGAATCAAGTATTTTATAACTAAATGAATGGGATAAATTATTTTGAAATAAGGTGGGGAATCTAACAATCAGATTTTCTGCCTTATTTTTTCTGTTGGAGCCAGGGGCTTTTGAACCATATCCATAAGAATTGTTCTTCGTTTCTAATCGTGCTACACTAAAAGAAAAGAAGGAGGCGGTTTCAATGGTAGACACGTATAAAAATATTTTAGTAGCAATCGACGGTTCAGAAAAATCAGAAAAAGCATTTATTGAAGCAATCGCAACAGCAAAACGAAATCAAGCAAAATTACACATCTTGTATGTAAATGAGGTGTCAGGAAATTATTTTGGTGACTTTGCTTTTGTCACAACAAGTTTACAAGAAGAGTTAGATGAAGTGGCAGACAAACAAATGAAGGAACATCAAAATCTAGCGATCGAAAAAGGTTTGACGGATATTAAAACATATGTGTTATACGGTTATCCTAAAACATTGATCGCAAACTTCAACGAGTCAGAAGAGCCAATTGACTTGATCGTCATGGGGGCGACTGGGTTAAACGCCGTTGAACGTGCATTGGTTGGTTCAACGACTTCTTATGTGGTAAATCACGCGAAATGCAATGTATTAGTAGTAAAATAAAAGATTTTGCTCGAACTATTTACTTTTAACATATAATTTATCCGTTTTTGAGGATGCTGCATGATTCATTGCGCATCCTTTTTTGTTTTTCGGCTCTTTGTCAATAAGGACTGATGAGTTGCGAAAAATTAAATCTGGGTCAGAATGAACCTCATTCTGGCTCAGATTTTTTGTTATCTAACATTGATTAATTGATTGGTCAAAAAGATTCTAATTTTCATGTTCTCAAATGATCTAAAACCGTAGGATACTCGTTTCATCGTTTTTATGTGGGTATTCTTTGCTTCTATTTTTCCATTGGAGTAAGGATAAATCATCGCATTGGCGATGCCTTCTTCGTAGGTCAGAAGGTTTTGAAGTTTCTCACGAAAGCCGTCATCTAACGTTTCGGGAAGTTCTGCCAATAAGGAGAAAAACAAGTCAGGGTCTTTGTCTCGAAAAGCTTCAACTAATTCATGGAAAAAGGGATACGCCTCCTTTAGGGGCGTAGAAAAGCTAAGCAATCGATCAATCATCATTGCTTCAGTAAGAAATGGGTATTTAGGTGCTCGGAAACTTTTCCATGTTTTATACTCATAGTGGTTAATGTTTGCACGATTTTTTAGCAGAAAGCGCCAGTTCTTTTTCAGTTTTTCTGCATGGCTTTTCTGTCCTGCTTTACGCAGTTCATTCATTTCACGGATACGCAACTCATTGAAAGCTTGATTCATGTGTTTGACAATATGAAACCGATCAATCACTACTTTCGCATTTGGCAGAACGCGTTTGGTAAGCTGGAAGTAGGCGGCGTTCATGTCTGTGACTAAGAATTTTACTTCTTCTGGATTGATGCAGCCCAAGAAATAGTTTGTTAATCGAGGTAATTTACGCGTAGGTAAGATATCAATTAAATTACCTGTTTCTCCATCTGCGCAAATAAAGCTCATTTTATCTTCTATGGAAGTGTGCGAACGAAATTCATCAACCATCAATACTTTGGGGAGAATCCTCTTAGTGGGCTTTGGTAAATAGCTTTTAAACTCTTTCAATGTACGAATAACAGTGGTCAAAGATACCTGACAGCTTTTCGCAATAAAAGATAAAGAGACTTTTTCAGTCAGTAAAGAAGCAATTTTATATCTGACATGATCCGCAATTGAATGTCTTGGGCGGACAAAATAGCTTTGAGCAGTCCAATGGGATCGACAGTTTTTACAGGTATAGCGTTGCTTTTTTAAGCGCATAACCATTGGCATATGATTGTATTGTTCAAAGCGGACAATGATTTCCTTCTTCCCATTTTTCACCACAGTTGCTTTCCCGTTTCCATCTACCACAGTAGAACCACAACTTCTACAGGCACGAGGAGTAGGTGAGAGAATGGCATTAATGACCAATGTCTTTTCCTTATGAAAGATCTCGTAAGAGATCTTAGTAATCATCAAATCTTTATCTATTAATCTCAGCATTTTTTTGATAGAATCATTCATATAGCATATCGTCCTCTCAGTTGTTTATTTTGTGGTGATTTAATCATACTAGAGAACGATATGTTTTTTAATACCTAAAATGAAAATGAGACTAAAGAATCAATTTTGATTCATCAGTCCCATAAATTATAGAGCCTGTTTTTCAGCAGAAAATGCGGTAGGATAAACAAGACAAACGTATTTCAAATAGGAGATGGATGAAATGGAACAACAATATGTCCAAGTAATGACGATCGCTGGATCAGATAGCGATGGAAGTGCAGGGATGCAAGCAGACTTGCATACGTTTTTTACAAGAAAGGTCTATGGGGTAGCTGTTTTGACTGCTTGTGTCGCTGGAAATTCTTATGGAATCGGTGCAAGTGTTCCTTTACCTACGGATTTTATCGATAAAGAATTTGAACTGCTTGCAGATGATTACCAAGTCAAAGCAGCAAAGACTGGGATGTTAGCAGATGCGACATTGATCAATACCGTGGTCAAAAATATTCAAAGGTATGATTTCGGTCCCTTGGTCGTTGATCCAGTCATCATGACGAAACATGGCAATCAATTATTGGAAGAAGAAGCATTGACTACATTAAAAACAGCATTACTGCCATTGGCAGAAGTAGTTACTCCTAATTTTTATGAAGCAGAAAAACTGACTGGTCTCAAATTGAGAACAGAAGAAGATTATGAAAAAGCGGCTAAGATCCTCCAAGAGCTGGGACCCAAAAATGTTTTGATCAAAGGACATCATACTAGTGATTCCAATCAACAAACAGTGAGGGATTATGTTCGTTTAGCTTCAGGAAAAACATTTTGGTTAGAAGCACCATTTTATGCAACAGATCGCATCAATGGAACAGGTGATTCTTTATCTGCGTGTATTGCTGCTGAATTAGCAAAAGGAGAAACGGTGGAAGCAGCCATCCGTATTGCGAAACAATATGTCAATCAAGCAATCAAAGAAGAACTTTTTATTGGACATAAATATGGCCCAATCAATCATTGGGCGGCAAGTACGATCGACTAACTGATAGCAAAAATGATTTTAAACAGCACTCCCCTGATAGCTACTAGTGCATCCTAATGGATTCTGGTGGTTCTCAGGGGAGTTTGTTGATTAAGTAGATAACTTTAGAAAAATAAGTAGCTGTTTTTTGAAAAATAGTTAAACACTGTCTGGACTCTAACTAACTCACCTCTAACAAAATAGCCTCATAAAATAACCCGTTTTTCATCTTTATTACATCCTTTGTTAATTTTTTTGTGTTATTATATGCTACGTGGTTAGTATGTCTTGGTTTTTAGAGAGCGCAAACAAAAAATAATTTTTAGTAGGAGAAGGTTTATGAGAGCAATTCTATATCGTGTGCTAAGAAGACGTCAATTTATTTATATGTTAGCTTTTATGGTAGTTCTAGGTTTATCTTGCTTGTTTACATATGGTATCATTGGGCAATACCCATGGAAGGGAGGGTATGACGAACCGACCAGTCTTTATTCATTACATATGCTTGTTATTCCGGCAGTAACTTTAATAACGTTTAAGTTTTCTTTTTCATTGCTTGCAACGATTCCAATCGGGGATATTTTAGCGGAGGATCGCCAGAGTGGTTATATGAAATCGATGGTGTCTCACATCACGTTAAAAAAGTATTTGATCAATCATTTTTTGTTGGCTTTTCTCATTGGTGGGTGCTTAGTGGTTATTCCTGTCCTTGTTAATTTTATTAGCCTCCTGTTTTTTATTCCTGTGACGCCTTTGCATCGATTTTATAGTATGTTTTTGGTCCCTTCTGATGAATTCATGCCCCATTTGTATTATGACCATCCAGGCATCTATTTGTTAGTGCGAAGTGCCTTTCTCTTTTTGTATGGTGGCTGTCTCTCTTTATTTGCTAGTATTTGCGCTTATTTAACACATAATCGTTACCTTGCTATCTTGATTCCAATGTTTTTTGTTTTAGTCAGCGATATGTCGATCAGTGTGTTGCGTGCTGCAAAGTATAGTTTGAGTGATCAATTTATTGGAACAGAAAGTCTTCAGTTGACAGGCGTTTTGTTTGTCATAACTATACTGCTATTTGCAGTCATGACGGTGATCTATGGGGTGAAGAAGAATGAGATTTAAGCAAACTATTTGCTATTATTTGTCGCTTACTTCACATAAGAAAATCTGGGGATGTTTTTTCATAGGGATGATCTTCAGTTTGGGTAATTTAGTTTATCAGTATAATCAGATGGGACAACAATACGACGAGTTAGATTTACTGCTTTATGGACCATACGGTATTTTAAATGGAGGAATAAATGGATTTATCAGTTCTATTTATTTGATGATATGGCTGTTTTTTATCCATAGCTTAGATAAAAAAACAGAAGAAAATTTTTACTTATTACATGTTAAAACAAAGTTGAAACTATTGGTGAGTAAGGATCTAATCATGGTTTTGAGTCTGATCCTCTACATAATTTTCGTTTTCCTGGGATTTATTTTCGCCTACCTCATCATGTACGCTCTCGTTAAGGGAGAATTGGTGGAGGCAGAGCTAACTTTATTGAATGTTGGTAAGATCGCAGCCATCAAGTACTTACAATTTCTATTTATAGGACATCTTTTTCTCTTATTAAATAGAGTAATTAGAAATTATTTAGTCGTTGTATTAATGGTTATGACAGTATTTATTATAAACTTAGTTGACTCATTTCCGGCTTTTAATCTCGTGTTTATCGTTAATCGACAACAAATAACGGCTCAAGGTACATTTATCGCTTGGCTGGGTTTATTGATTTCTCTGAACCTTTTGCTTTTTGCAGCAAAATATACAGTCACTCTACTAAGGAGGTCCAACCAATGGTGCTTACCTCGATCATGATAGTCACTAGACGGATGATCAGTTTTACCTTTACCTATGGGAAAAAATGGTGGATCTCTACTGGGGTGTTTTTGATAGGTTACCTTTTAGCAATTAAGTATATGTATCCTAGGATCCTTTTTGATGGAGAAAGTATCCTTACTTTCTTGTTTCAAGGTCCTTATCCTATTCATAACTATACAGACTATTTACTTCCTTATCTTTGGCTTTTGTTTCATCTGTTCTCATTGCTATTTATCTTTTTCCCGATTATTGAATTATTGGAAACACAAAGTATTTTTTTATTGATCCGGATCAAAAGTAGACGTAAATTGGCAATTTCGATTTTTCTTACGATCATAGTGGATTGTTTTGCCTATCTTCTCATTTTTTTCAGCGCACTTTTTTTAATTTTTTATTCCGCTGATTTTTGGTCATTGGCTGTTATACATTATAGCTTTCTATTATTTTCGACGGTTATCTTGCTTAATTTTTTAGCCGTATTCATTTATTTTATTTATTCAAACGGTATCTTCTCGTTATTGATCTGCATGGGCATGCTGGTTGTTGCAAGTCTAGTCAATTTTAAGTTTATGCCTTATAAATATTCATTGATTCTAACTAATGATATTCATTTCTATTTGACTCATCCTACATTATTCGTGGTTTTAGGAATACAGTTGGGATTATTGTTAGGTTATTTGGTTGGTATTTTATTTTTCATTCGTAGGCACATATTTTAGGAGGGTTTCCATGGCATTTTTAGAAATAAAAGAAGTAACCGTTGAAAGAAAAAAACAACGAATCCTTAATGAGGCAACGATTTCAGCTGAGCTTGGTGACGTTGTAGGTTTCATCGGTCAAAATGGTTCGGGTAAAACAATGCTTTTTAAAGCAATTTGTGGCTTTATTCGTCTTTCAAAAGGAAAGATCAAGGTAGGGGAAGAAACAATCGGCAAAGAAGTAGACTTTCCTTCTCATACAGGAATGTTGATTGAAAATCCTGGATTTATTGGTTCGATGACAGGTTTTGACAATTTATATAGCTTGTCGTTATTGACCGATAATGTCAAAAAAGATGAGATTGTTGAACTATTAACACTCGTAGGTTTATTGGATAAACAGAAAGTTAAGGTTACCAACTATTCTTTAGGGATGAAACAGCGTTTAGGAATTGCGCAAGCGTTGATGGGTGATCCGACGATGATCATTTTAGATGAGCCTTTTAATGGGTTGGATAATCAAGGAATTGAATTGTTGATCGAGATTATTGAAGAATTGAAGTTAAGAAATAAGCTAGTCTTGCTGACAAGTCATCGAAACGAAGATTTGCAAAGAGTTTGCACCAAATTTTATCAAGTTGATCGTGGAAGTTTTTCAAGAATTGAGGTATCGAATGATGAGAAAAAGTAAAATTTTCTTTTTTTGTCTGGGCGGTTCAATAATCTTAGCAGTCGCAGTTGCTCGTATTATCGAAATCAATCGTGGAGTACCCAAATCATTTGCAATTACCACTTACCATTTGAACGACGTAGTCTCTTTAAATGATTTAGAACTCACTGTTTTAAACTATTCTAAAGGAAAGTCCTATCATTATGATGGTGGGAACCCGATGGACCAATATGAGTTTATGCCTGTGACAGTTACAGTAAACGTTAAAAATATATCGCCGGATGCCCAGGATTTGGCAATTTTGAAAGAAAGTCGGTTATTTAGTGGCTACAACTATTACAATACAGGTGATGTTGACTTTCCGCAACAGGTACTAGATCCTCAACAGCAAACGACGCTTACATATGTCTACACGGTCGATGCAGAAAAAGTAGAAGAATCCTTTCAATTTGTGTTAACAACTCAAGCTTTACTTCGATTTGATCAAGCGAATTATCATGCTAATTACGATAAAGGAGTCTATAAAGGTGTAGCTATCCAGCTATGATCGTTCCAATTCAATGGAAATTTTGAAGGGTCTCTTTTTTTCTTAATACTGTAAAGACAGCTCAACAAAAGAAACTCCCTTAGCAGACTCTGAGAAATCTGCTAAGGGAGTTTCTTTCTTGAAATATCCTATCAATGAAATAAGGTTGTCATTACAACTGTTGATTATTGAAGGAAAAATAGGTCACAAAATCGGTGAGAATAGTCTGGAGATTTGTTGTTTGAACAGCAACCAATTAGACATTTCTTTGACTGTTTCAGTAGTCATCGGTTTGCTTGCTTGTTCATCGAGTACAAATTGGTCGGCTAGTTGTTGCAAGAAAGCTGGATCATAAATGATTGCACTACTTTCAAAATTCAAACGATAGCTACGAATATCTTGGTTAGCTGATCCGACTATGCAGATTTCGTCGTCCATGATCAATGTTTTCGCATGTAAAAAGCCATTTTCATAAACTAAGATCTGTACATTTTCTTTGATCAATTGGCGAGCGTAGTACTGAGTTGCTCGGTAGATGAAAGGATGATCTGGTTTGTTAGGGATCATGATTTTCACCTCTACGCCAGAAGCGGCAGCGATTTTTAACGCGGCAATCACACTTTCATCAGGCACTAAATAAGGTGTTTGGATCCATACACGTTTTTTTGCTGAACTGATCAGCTTGATAAAGGATAACTTTATCTGTTCCCGTTCGTTGTTCGGTCCGCTAGACACAAGTTGAATCGATGTTTGGTATAGTTGATCCTGATCTTCTTTCTCTGCTTTAAAGAAATAATCTAAATGATAGCCGACTTTTTTTTGATCTGGAACAGAGACATTCCAATCCATCAAAAAGCGAAGCTGTAATAAAGAGGCAGCGGCCCCATACATACGAATATGCGTGTCTCGCCAATAGCCAAATTTTTTGGTGTGGTTGACATATTGATCGGCAATGTTGAAACCACCTGTGTATCCGATCTTGCCGTCAACAACGATGATTTTCCGATGATCATGATAATTTAGACGAAAGCGTAGAAGTGCCCGTTGCGAAGTGATGAACGTGTGGACATGACCGCCATTTTCGACTAACTTTTTAAAATCTTTTGTTTTTGTGCCATGGGAGCCAAAGGCATCATAGAGTAAACGGACTTCGACACCTTCCGCTGCTTTTTTTTCCAATACTTTCAAGATTTGTTGGCCGATGTTGTCAGTAACGAAGGCATAATATTCGATATGGATCGAATGCTCAGCTGCTTCGATATCTTT
Source organism: Enterococcus sp. DIV0806c (assembly GCF_051710905.1). NCBI lineage: Bacteria > Bacillati > Bacillota > Bacilli > Lactobacillales > Enterococcaceae > Enterococcus > Enterococcus sp. DIV0806c. The sequence continues at coordinate 1,108,261 of NZ_JBIOLO010000001.1, forward strand.
CAGGACGGCTGTTAATTTTTCTTGACCGTCTGTCAGTAAAGTGACGGCATTTTTTCGCGTGAGTGGCATTTGATTCAAGGATGAAAAGAAATCAACGAAATGCTGATGATCTTCATTCTGGATGATGGGATCATAATGTTCTAAGGTATCTCCCTTGAAATCCTGGAAATTTTCCAGTTCGGTTAAATCACTCTGACGCAGATAGAATTTTTTCTTGTCGGTCAAGCCACGACCAAAGAAAAGGTAGAGAATAAAACCAAAACCAGGTAAAGCAAATAAAACAAGTAACCATGCCCAGATTGCTGCGACGTCACGAGGTTTGATCAAGATAGTTACAAGAGCAATAAGTGCGTTCAGTACATATAAAAAAGTAATAATACTTCCTACCACGAGTGAATCCTCCTTTATATAATAACACTAGTATAGCATGAGAAAGGAGAGAAGCATATTCACAAGAAAACAAAGGTGGAAATTTTTTGAAAATATCAAGAGGATAAGCGAAAGTTGTTGCAATTTAAAAATAAATCATGTAGGATAAAAGTACAGTTGAATATCTCCTTAGGGGAGTAACCGACAACATTTGTTGTGATAATATCAACAGTAAGTTAACCAATTGGTTTTCTGGTATTGTATGAAATGGTGAGACCTAAGACAAATCCGTATTTGTCTTAGGTCTCTTTTTTTTCAGGCGATAACGGAAACAATAACTAAAATGGGGGATGAAATTTGGAAAACAAGGAACACGCACAATCAACGGTCTACAAAGAATCGATCGACACGTTGATGCAACAAACGCAAAGCTCACCTGATGGGTTGAGTAGTACGCAAGCAAAAGAAAAATTAGAAAGAGACGGCTTGAACCAACTGAAGGAAGCACCGAAGAAGCCAACTTGGAAACTGTTTCTCGAAACTTTTAAAGACGCTATGGTAATTGTGTTATTAGTTGTTGCATTGATTCAAATGGTGATGGGTGACTATATCGAATTTTTCGTTATCTTTGCCGTGTTGATGTTGAACTCAGTGATCAGTGTGATCCAAACGAAAAAAGCAGAAGGTTCACTTGAAGCATTGAAAAACCTTTCTGCACCAGATGCAAAAGTGATTCGTGACGGAAAAGAAATGACGATTCCGGCAAATGAATTAGTGGTTGGGGATATTGTTTTACTTGATGCAGGTGACTATGTACCGGCAGATGGACGTTTGTTAGAAGCTGGTTCATTAAAAGTTGACGAAGGAATGTTAACAGGTGAGTCGACATCAGCAGAAAAAGAAGTAGTAGAAATTACTCAGACTGTGCCGATCGGTGATCGCTTGAATATGGTCTTTAGTGGTACGATCATTACTTACGGTCGTGGGAAATTCTTAGTAACTGCTACAGGAAACAATACAGAAATCGGTGAAGTTGCTGGTTTATTAGAATCAACAACAGAACAAGTGACACCATTACAACGTGGTTTAGATAAATTCAGTAAGAAGTTAAGTTTAGCCATTTTAGGCTTATCATTGGTGATTTTAGGTATCCAATTATTCCGTATCTATATGGGTGGCGGAACAGGAGATATGACGGCAGATATCGTTAGTGCCATCATGTTTGCAGTTGCGGTTGCCGTAGCAGCGATCCCTGAAGCATTGCAGTCGATCGTGACGATCGTCTTGTCACTTGGAACCAATAAAATGGCCAAACGACATGCAATCATCCGTAAACTACCAGCCGTAGAAACGTTAGGCTCAACGAGTATCATTTGTACGGATAAAACTGGTACATTGACACAAAACAAAATGACTGTTGTTGACTATTATTTAGCTAATGGGGCAACTGGTGATTTTTCAAATGATCCAAAAAACTGGTCTGTCGATGAGCGTCGTTTAATTGAGATCAGTGTCTTGGCAAATGATGCGTCAATCAGTGAAGATGGTTCTAAACTAGGTGATCCAACAGAAGTAGCGTTTGTTGACTTCAGTGAAAAAATGAACCAACCTTATCGCGAGATCCGCCAAACGTATCCAAGACAAGCAGAATTACCATTTGACTCGGATCGAAAATTGATGTCAACAGCACATGAAATCGACAATCAACAATTTTTATTTGTCAAAGGTGGACCAGATATCGTGTTTGGTCGCAGTACAAAAGCATTGGTAAATGGTGAAGTCGTGCCAATGACAGATGAGTTAAGAAAAAAATTCCAAGAACAAAACGAAGCATTCTCAAAACGCGCATTGCGTGTATTAGCCTTTGCTTATCGTCCAATCAATAGCCTAGAATTATCATTTGATGATGAAGATGATTTAATCTTGGTTGGGATCATGGCAATGATCGATCCGCCAAGAGATGAAGTAACTCAAGCAGTCAAAGAAGCAAAAAGTGCTGGGATCAAAACGATCATGATCACTGGTGACCACAAAACAACTGCGGTTGCTATTGCAAAAGAAATCGGTATTTTTGCTGAAGGTGATCAAGCCTTGACTGGTACAGAATTAGATGAGCTATCAGAAGATCAATTGAATGAAGTATTGGAAAAAGTAACGGTTTATGCACGTGTATCTCCGGAAAATAAAATCCGTATCGTGCGTGCTTGGCAAACAAAAGGTCATATCTCTGCGATGACAGGTGACGGAGTAAATGATGCACCTGCCTTGAAACAAGCAGATATTGGTATTGCAATGGGTACAGGTACTGACGTAGCCAAAGATGCTGCAGCAATGGTTCTGACAGATGATAATTTCGCATCGATCGTCAGCGCAGTGGAAGTAGGACGTAATGTCTTTGATAATATCAAAAAAGCCATCTCTTACTTGTTCTCAGGAAACTTAGGCGCGATCATCGCGATCATCTTTGCCTTGGTTGCAGATTGGTCAAATCCATTTACAGCTTTACAATTATTGTTCATCAACTTAGTTAACGACTCATTACCAGCAATCGCGTTAGGAACTGAAAAAGCAGAGCCAGCGACAATGAAACGTCCACCAAGAGATCCAAATTCAGGTATCTTTACGGACAAAACATTGATCTCTGTGACATATCGTGGCGTATTGATCGGTATTGCGGTTATTTTTGCTCAATGGTTAGGAATGCAACATTCACCTGAATTTGGCGTGGCGATGTCCTTCACAACGTTGATTTGGTGTCGTACATTGCAAACATTCCCAGCCCGTTCAAATACACAAACAGCGATCCAAGCTGGTTTCTTCTCAAACCGCAGTGTCCTATTAGCAGTTGCTGTATGTAGTGCGCTTTACTGTATTGCGATGATCCCAGGACTAAAAGAAGTCTTCTCGATCCCAGCAGCGTTTGGGTTGACTGAAGTCTTCACTTGTATTGGAATCGCGCTTGTAACGGTTGTATTGATGGAAATCACTAAAATGATTTTGGTACGTGTACAAGGAAACAAATAATTATTAAAGACAAAATAGTTCATCTATCACTTACGAATAACAATAAAATGTGATAGTTTTAAGCCTTTCGAATCAAAAAGAAATCCACGAGAATCGTTTCTTCGATTTTCGTGGATTTTGATTTATACTAAGAAATAAAGCTCATCGTTTCTCTCATAAAAAATTTATTCCGAAAAGTGAAAACGAAAGGAAAATTATCCAAATGGACAAAGAAGAATGGAATACCTTTGCGAAAGACTATTACGAATCACAAAAAGAATCCAGTACGACGATCGTAGAGGATGTCGTTGCTTATCTAAGAAGCGAGGATTTATTACCAGCTGGATCATTCGCAGATGTTGCCGGTGGCGCAGGGCGTTATCTGCCGTTAGCAAAAGAAATAGAACAATACGAGTTGATTGATTTTTCAGAAGAAATGCTTGTGTATGCTGAACATGAAGCGCAAGTACTGGGGCTAATTAACTGCCAATTCATTTTGCAAGATTTTACTAATTTTTTACATGAAGAGAAGACTTATGACCTTGTTTTTTCAGCGGCAAATCCTGCCTTGGTTACTTGTGAACAACTGGAAAAATTGCGTAGCAAAGCGACGAAAGCATGTTTGATTCTAAGAGTAGTCGCCTCAGAAGATAATGTCTTCGTACCTCTTGAAAGGCGTTTAGGAATCGAGGTATCTGATCCTCACACATCGCCGGTTATAATGGACCAATTTGAGAAGTATTTGTCAAAGGAACATCTTCCTTATAAGAGACAGGAATTCGCTTATGATTCACAGGAAGAAGTCACGGCTTCATTTTTGCAGGCTTACTATGAAGAAATGCAAGATGATCCACGTTTCCAGTCAGCTCTCCAAGAATTATTTAAAAACAGTGAGACAATTCAGAGTACAAATAAACTGACCTATCGATTATTGACTATTTATTAGTCAACGATCGAGGTCAGTTTTTTGCATTGATTATTTTTCTTTGTAAAAACGAATATCATTTTCAACTTTATAGATCGAATAAGGTAGATCTGAATGATATTCAGCTGTTTCACCATGTCCAGGTAATGTTTCATTGAAGATTTCTTCATATTGATCAACCGTCAATGCTTCACGGTTATCTAACATCGCTTGATTCTCTTCTTTGAACAAGAAATTTTGATAGTCTTCTTCTAAATACCCAGTGAAAAACTCACTCACAGCACCAGAACCATAGCTGAATAATCCGATACGGTCACCCGATTTCAATGCTTGAGAGTTTTCTAACAGAGAAATCAACCCTAAATAAAGTGAACCAGTGTATAGATTTCCAATTCGTCGACTATAGGTGATGCCTTCTTCATAACGTGCCATCAAACGTTCTTGCGTTGCTTCATCTGTTTCTTCGATCACACTTTGCAACGCTTTTTTTCCCATTTTTGTGTAAGGGATATGGAAGGTAAGTGCGTCATAATCTGCAAGTGTTCGACCTGTTGTTTCTTTATATCTATTCCAGACTTTTTGGAAAGACTCAATATAGGTAGAGTTGGACAATGGTCCATCTACTACAGGATATTGGCTATAGCTTGGACGCCAAAAATCATAAATATCTTCTGTTAAAAAGACACTGTGGTCTTCAAGAGACAGAATCCGAGGGTTTTGTGTGATCATCATAGCGACCGCACCTACACCTTGCGTCACTTCACCACCACTTGCTAAACCATAGCGGGCGATATCGCTCGCAATCACTAAGACTTTACGATCTGGATGATTTTTGACATATTCTTTTGCCATATGCAAAGCTGCTGTTCCCCCGTAACAAGCTTCTTTTACTTCGAATGAACGAGCAAAAGGTTGAACTTTTAACAAATGATGGATGATCACAGCACTTGCCTTTGATTGGTCGATGCCTGATTCGGTACCTACAATGACCATATCGATTTTCTCACGATCTTCTTCTGTGACGATTTTACTCGCTGCATTTGCCCCTAGCGTGACGATGTCTTCATAAACTTGATTGACAGCCATCTGATCTTGACCGATCCCGATATGGTATTTGGCAGGATCATCTCCACGTCTGTTTGCTAATTCAGTCATATCTAAAAATAAATTAGGAATAAAAAAGGAAAGACGATCAATCCCTATTTTCATTTCAACACCTCTTTACTCATGATAAAAAACTTACTTTATTAAAGTATCACAAAATCGCTAAAAGAAATACAAAAAAGCTAATTTTTAAGGATTTGTAAAAAAATATAGCGCTTTTTTTAAAAGGTGTATGATATATTTGTATTTCCGGTAAAGAATGGTATATTTTTGTAGGAGATACTTGACAGTTAGAAAATAATCAACTGTCCATCTTTTATACAATTTAATAAGAAGTGTATTTTAATTTTTACGAAACCATTCAGATTGTTCTATCCATTTGATATAGACAAACGTTTTGAAGAATGTCTCGTCGGTTACAGCGTGATGTTTTTCGCAAATACAAGAGAAATAAGGAGGGAATCCGTTTGCGCAAAAGATTGTAACACCTATAAATTCGTCGCGTTTTTTATAATACGTGGATGAGTAAATTTATAGACTTTGGCAACGGGTGGCTTAACTTGAAGGAAGTCGTTATTATAGATGCTGCACGAACACCGATTGGAAAGTATCGTGGTAGCTTAAGCAGTTATTCTGCTGTTGAGTTGGGAACATTCATCACAACAGAAATCCTTGAACGAACAGGGATAAATAAAGAAGCAATCAATCAAGTCATTTTTGGAAATGTGCTTCAAGCAGGAAATGGGCAAAATGTTGCACGGCAGATTGCGATCAATAGCGGAATCCCTGTTAGTGTTCCGGCAATGACAATCAATGAAGTCTGTGGATCTGGGATGAAATCAGTGATCCTTGCGCGTCAACAAATCCAACTAGGCGAAGCGGACCTGATCATAGCCGGTGGTGTTGAAAGCATGACTAGAGCGCCGATGATCCAAGTGAGCGATCCAGAAAACGAGAAAATCGAAGAAATCTCAAGTATGGTCAATGATGGATTAACCGATGCATTTTCCAATACTCATATGGGACTGACAGCAGAAAATGTGGCAAAACAATTTGCTGTGACGAGGGCAGAGCAAGATCAATATGCACTGGCTTCACAATTAAAAGCAGCACAAGCCAGCGAGTCAGGGATCTTCAAGGAAGAAATCATTCCAATTTCACGTAATGAAGAAGTATTTGCAACGGATGAAGCAGTGCGAGGAAATAGTACATTAGAAAAATTAAGCACCTTACGGACGGTTTTTGCGGAGGACGGCACAGTTACTGCTGGAAATGCTTCACCTTTGAACGATGGTGGCTCTGTACTGATCTTAGCGTCTAAAGACTATGCGATTGCTCATGACTTACCGTATTTAGCTACGATTAAAGGAGTCTCTGAAGTTGGGATCGATCCAAGTATCATGGGGGTAGCTCCAATCAAAGCAATCAATACTTTGATGGAGAAAACAGAGCTTTCCTTGGATGACATCGATCTATTTGAAATTAACGAAGCGTTTGCTGCGTCATCGATCGTTGTGAATCGTGAATTGAATCTCCCATCAGAGAAAGTCAATATTTATGGTGGTGCGATTGCGTTAGGCCATCCGATTGGTGCTAGTGGCGCTCGTATCTTGACTACTTTAGGCTATGCGTTAAGAAGGCAGCACCAACGATACGGCGTAGCTTCATTATGTATTGGTGGCGGTCTTGGATTAGCTGTTCTTTTGGAAGCTAATTTGCAAGAAACTGGTGATAACGAAAAAAAAAAGTTTTATGAACTAACGCCAGAACAACGTAGACAGCGATTAGTTCAAGAAAAAGTGGTTTCTCAAGCAGAAGCAACAGGTTTTAAAGAATCTGTTTTAACAGAAGATATCGCCAACCATTTGATTGAAAATCAAATCAGCCAAGTAGAGATCCCATTAGGTGTCGCATTGAATTTTCAAGTGAACGGTAAAAAAAAATGGATTCCTATGGCAACGGAAGAACCTTCTGTAATTGCTGCAGCGAGCAATGGCGCAAGAATATGTGGCGATATCAGCGTTCAGATACCACAACGATTGATGCGTGGGCAAATCGTCTTGACTGGTCGTTGTGATTATCGAAAAATCAAGGAAGTCATTGAAGCAAGAAAACCAGAATTGGTCACTTGTGCAAACGAAAGTTATCCTTCGATCGTCAATCGTGGTGGAGGCGTTCGAGAAATTTCTACTCGAGAATTTATGGGGAGCGAGCATGCCTATCTTTCACTTGATTTTTTAGTGGATGTCAAAGATGCGATGGGTGCGAATATCATCAACTCGATTTTGGAGGGAGTTGCGGTTCGTATCAAAGAATGGTTCCCTGAAGAAGAAATCTTGTTCAGTATCTTAAGTAATCTGGCGACGGAATCTTTAGCGATCGCGACTTGTATGATTCCTTTTGAGCGATTGGCAAAGGACAAAGAAACGGGTCAGCTGATTGCTGAAAAGATTCGTCAAGCGAGTGAATACGCAAAGTTGGATCCTTATCGGGCAACGACCCACAACAAAGGAATCATGAATGGTATCGAAGCGGTCATCTTAGCTACAGGAAATGATACACGAGCAGCCGCAGCGGCTATTCATGCCTATGCTGCTCGAAATGGTAGTTACCAAGGGTTGACTGACTGGCAAATCAAGGAAAATCATTTGGTAGGGAAATTGACGGTTCCTTTAGCTGTTGCGACAGTAGGGGGCGCTTCCCGCGTCTTACCGAAAGCGAAAGCTTCTTTAGATATGTTAGCAATTGATTCTGCACAAGAATTGGCACAAGTGATTGCAGCTGTTGGTTTAGCACAAAACCTGGCGGCACTGCGTGCACTTGTTAGTGACGGTATTCAAAAAGGACATATGTCCTTACAAGCGAGAGCATTGGCAATCACAGTTGGTGCCAAAGGGGACGAAATCGAGAGAGTTGCCGCAAAGCTTAGAGAATCAGGAACGATCAACCAACAAAGCGCACTAGCTGCCTTAGCAGCTATCCAGGAGAGCAAAAACTAGGAATAATTTGCGAAATAGTCGTAGTAGCTGAGGAAAGGTGACAAATAATTTTCATTATTATAACGTGCCTCTCAAAACACATAAAAAAATACCTATGCTAAGTATGAAGGATCTATAATCTAAAATTTATTTTTTTCATAAATGGTTATCACGTCTTTTTGGCTATTTTCATTTTTTTGTGAAGTTGTATAATATTAAACAAAACGTAACAGACCTTGTAGATTAAAGGTTTTCTGTTACGTTTTTTTACATACTCTGAACTAAAAATTATAGAACGTATATTATTAAATTTTAAAAATAATTTATATAACATTAAAAAAAGCTAAAGTTTTTTAAGCTTATTTGAGGTTCTCTTGTGAATAAATAATCTAACAGGTATACTTTTCCTCAAATAGAATAACTTGTTAGGCGAGACTCCTAAACAAACATAGGCTATTGCGCAGAAACGTCGAAAGACGCCAATGTGTAAAACAGGAATTGTCGGATTAAGGCTCTTCATAAGATAGCTAAGAGAAATCTTTACGTTGTTTAGTGTCAAAACTCACACGATGAGACTGAAAAGCCAATCGTTTTTTTCGTTTGGCTTTTTTTATTCAAGATGGGTAAGTGACGTATCTCCGCTGTAACACAAAGGAGAAATATAGGATGGGTGTAAAAGACATAAGAAAAATAGATTTGTATTTGCTCGTACCATATCTGTTGATCAGTGTAATAGGATTATTAATGATCTATAGTGCGAGTACGTTTCGTTTGATGTCATTCGATCAAAGTACGAATCAACTTTTAGTTCGACAAATGGTATTTGTAGTGCTTAGTTGGGCAATGATTTTTTTCATTTACCGAGTGAAACCTGCATTCATACTCAACCATCGAATCGTAAAAATAATGATGGGGATCGGTATTGTGGGGCTGATCTTGACTAAGGTACCTGGGATTGGTGTCAATATCAGTGGCGCGCAACGATGGATCTCCATTGCAGGTTTTCAATTTCAACCTGCTGAAATTGTCAATGTCGGGATGATTTTTTATTTAGCTTATTATTTTAGAAAACCCAAGCAATCATTGAATGAATTAAAAAAACCCTTTTTTATCATCGCTTTATGTTCTCTGCTGATTTTATTCCAACCAAAAGTAGCTGGTGCGATCTTGTTGATCATCTTAGCTGCAATCATGATCACGACTGTTCAATTACCAGTTCGCTATATTTTATTGTTTTTTGCAGGACTGTTCAGTCTCCTTTTGCTCCTTGGAGGCATCATTTATTTACTAGGCCAAAATGATCTATTACCAAGTATTTTTGCCCATACTTATGATCGCTTGAGCATTGCTTTTAATCCTTTTTTAGATCCTTATGGAAAAGGATTTCAGATGAGTCAATCTTATTATGCCATGTACAACGGTGGGCTTTTTGGATTAGGACTGGGAAATAGTATTACCAAAAAGGGCTATTTACCAGTAGCCGAGACTGATTTTATTTTTTCGATTATTTTAGAAGAGTTAGGCCTGATCGTGGGCTTACTGATTCTAGCAATGTTATTTTCGATTATTTTGCGCTTATTTGTCTTGAGTGCGAATGAACCAAATCAGCAGATCGGGTTGATTTATTTGGGAACAGGGATGCTGTTATTGCTACAGACAAGTATCAATATTGCAAGTATCAGTGGCATGATCCCAATGACAGGTATTCCGCTTCCTTTTATTAGTTATGGAGGATCAAGCTATTTGATTTTATCCATGCTTTTGGGCGTTTGCCTGAAACTGTCCTCACGAGGTAAGCAAAATGAAATTTAAATTTAACGAATTCAACTACGCATTGTTTTTACCGATTTTTCTATTTTATCTATTAAGTGTCGCTGTGCAATATGGGGCAGCGGTATATGACCAAATCCCAGTCAGAGGTGTCGTTTTCAAACAAATCGTCTTTTGTCTGATGTCCTTAGGGCTGTTGTTAGTCACCCAACGTGTGAAAACAGTTGTTTTTTTGAAATACTCCCCTTATTTTTATGGGTTTTCTCTAGTAGTGATGGCATTACTACATCGTTTTTATGATCCTGCGATGTTTCAAATCACAGGAACAAAACGTTGGCTTAGGATCGGTGGTTTTTCTTTCCAACCATCTGAACTAGTAAAATTGACCTTTATTTTAGTCATCGTTTATCTGACATTGATCTATGAACAAAATGTAAAGCAACGGACTGTCAAATCGGATTTACTTTATGTGGGTAAGATTCTACTCGTTAGCGTGCCGACCTTTTTATTGATGTACATGCAAAAAGATTTTGGAACAAGTTTGGTTTTTGTCATATGCTTGGGGGCATTATTCATGATCGCTGGGGTCCATTGGAAGATCATGACGACAATGACTGCGATTCTAGTTATTCTCGGGGCCATTTTGATTGCTTTAGTCTTTACTGAATACGGACACCAGATTTTATATCGTCTGAATTTTAAGACTTATCAGTTAGATCGAGTACGCGCATGGGTTGATCCATTTGCTTATAGCCAATCGATTGGGTATCAACAATCACAAAGTTTGCTTTCCATCGGGGCAGGTGGATTTAGTGGAAGGTCTGAAGCAATCAATCCAATTTACGTTCCTGTTCGCGAATCGGATATGGTATTTACGGTGATTGCTGAAACATTTGGCTTTTTAGGAAGTGTTTCTGTGCTCTTTTTATATTTTTATCTTTTTTATCAAATCATTTATAGTGCAATCGAAACAAATAATAAAGGGAATGTATATTTTGCGATTGTCTTCGTATTTGGTTTGTTATTTCAAGTGTTTGAAAATATTGGAGCTACGATCGGTCTACTCCCGTTAACAGGGATTCCTTTACCATTTTTAAGTCAAGGAGGAACCTCTCTCTTGGTTATTGGCTGTGGTTTAGGCATTATTTTAGGATTTAAAAAGTATGAATGAGAAGTAGAAGGGAAGTTATTATGAAACAGATACCAAAAGGAACATTGGTGGTAGCACTCGTATCATTCGTCTTATTGACGACTTTAACCACACTAGTTATGACAGAAAACACCTTATTCAACCAACTCGATTTAGCCATTTATCGACAGGAGCGATTGATCGCACTCCCAGTATTAACAACATTTTTCAGTTATTTTGCAAAACTAGCAACGATTATTCCTACTTTATTTTTCACAGGATTGCTTGCAATTTTTAGTTGGCGGAAACAGTACCATAAATTAGCCATTTGGCAAGTCTTAATGGTTTTGACAGTTAGTTTGATTGGTTACGTGATGAAACAAGCTATCCAGCGGACACGACCTGATGTGGAGCAATTGATTCCTAGATCTTCTTACTCTTTTCCAAGTGGTCATTCGATTTTGTCTATGACGCTATTCTTAGTATTTTTGATCACCATGTACATTATCTATCGTGAGAAAAGGGTAAATAAACTAGTATGGGTGGGGGCTCTTTATCCCTTATTGATTGCTAGTTCTAGAATTTATTTGAGAGTACATTATCCTAGCGATATCTTAGCAGGTTTTTTACTGAGTTTTTCAGTTGTTTTCTTATGCTATAGTCTGTGTTTCTCTTTTATCACTGAAAAAACAGTAAGAAAAAAGCACCAACAAAAACGAATATTCACTAGAAAACAAAAGGTTTTATTGTCTATTATGGCATTTCTTTTCTTATTAGTAGGTTCTGCAGTTGCATATGGTGTTCGCTTTTACTACGATGCAAGACAGACAGTGACTTCGATGCAACAACCGCTACAAAGAGAAACCGTTCAGCGGGAAAAAGATACGCCAGTCAGCATTTTAGTTTTAGGTATCGCCAATAATTCAATTAGAAAAACGGACTATCGTGCAAATACAATCATGTTGGTTACATTGAATAATCAAAAGAAAACAACGACGATCACGAGTATTCCTCGAGATTCTTTCGTAGAAATTGCCAATATGGATGGATTGGTCGATAAAATCAACCATGCCCATTCTTACGGTGGGATTGATATGATGGTGGATACGGTTGAACAATATCTTGATATACCGATTCATCACTATGTATCGTTGAATATGGACGGATTAGAAGCGTTGATCGATGCTGTGGGAGGAATCACTGTAAATAATGCGTTTGAGTTTACAGCAGAAGACATCCATTATCCAGAAGGTACACTAGAATTAAATGGTTGGGAAGGATTACAGTATGCGCGCATGCGAGCAGAAGATCCTGAGGATGACTATGGGCGACAGAAAAGGCAAAGGGAAGTCGTCAATATTTTAGTCAATGAGTTCTTATCTGTGAAAAGTTTATTCAATTATCGCCAGCTTTTAGAGGTAGTCGGTGAAAATGGGACAACGGATATGTCCTTAGATGAAATGCTCGGAATGATGAATGAATACCATTCGGCATTATCCAATATCACGAACCATCAGTTGAAAGGTGAACAATATATTGGTGATGGCATCTTGGGAGAAGCAGGGATCTACTACGAGAAGATACCCGATGAGGAACGGATGAGAGTGATGCAGTTGGTGCAAGAGCAATTAGAAACAACAGGGAAGAACGCAGCGCAACAATAGGAACAATTGATCTTCTCTTTTTTACATTTATAAATGATAAAAAAAGCAGTTGAAATGAACGATGATCGTCATTTCAGCTGCTTTTTTAGGTAAAAATCATCACGCAATCTATTTGCTTGCGTTTATCTTTCGTTGATCGGTGTAGCGGCAAATTGTTCGATCAATGGCACGAATGTCAATTTCACTTTGTATTTACGTTCTAAAGCTTTTTCGATCGTAAATTCATTGACAGCAGACATAGAGATCTCTGCTAATTTTCGTGTGTCGTCTTTGACTGTTTCATTGATCACTACAGCATCTGCTGTTTTTTCAGCAGTGAACTTCGGATATTCTGCTACTTGTTTTGCAAAATCATCGAAAGTCAAAGAATCTGTCGCTACTTTTTCATCACTTGTTTTCTTGTCAGTTGTTGCTTCTTTACTGACTGATTGAGAAGTTGTCTCAACTTCTTCAACTTCTTTTGTTGGTGTTTCTTTTACGGACGCGTCATTAGTGACTGGTGTCGCCACAGGTTGAGCCGTTGGTTGATCTTTTTTCATGCGTTGATCATTCCAGTAAGAAACGATCTCAATCAATAGGTTGTCACGGAAACGTTCAAAAATCGTTGCTTCACCAGAACGAATACGTTTCAAGACAGCAGTAAAGTTATCGTCGATTGGTACATTGATGCGTGTATCTTCATTTGCTTGTCCTGCTAAGCCAATGATTAAGACTTGACGGTTTTTAGGATCAAGCATGACTTGCAATGGTAGACCATAACGGCGTAAACTTTCTTCTTCCAATGAACGGAATAATTGCGTGCGAATTCCATCTAAAGAAGGACGGAATTGTTTTAATAATTTTTGTTTTTGTTTTTTCTTCATAAATACTCTCCTTCATTCATACCCTTTCGATTATAAGAAAAAAACGAGCAAATGAAAAGGTTTATCAAGAAAAAACTTTTATTACTTCGATGGAAAAACAAAAAATTAAGTGGGATATTCGACTTTTTACATATTCTAAAACCTAATAAACGGTGGGAATAGAAGTCACCTTCTCGGAAATAAGGCTAGATACTTCTGTCCCGACCTCTCAAAAAGGGGAGCAAAAGTCCATTGACTAATGCTCCCTCATCTAGTTATTTTTTTGGCAATAAGGCAAAGGTGACTAGTTCTGGTGAATAGATGACCTCATGTCCTTGCCATTTCATCGTCATCAATGAATGATCCAAGCGTTTTTTTATTTCCGCAATTTTTTCATCCCTTGACCAATTTCGAGCAGGAAAATGCTGGATTTTTTCTGGGCGGATCAAAAAGATGAAATCTGGATCAAATGTCTGTGTCACTTTTTCAGATAAACGATTTAAGCGGTCCACGGGGTTCATAGAATATCACTATCCTTTACCTTTAAAATTGTGTAGTATCTGGATCTTTTGCTTTGCCAACGACACCATCTAATTGGTCGATCGTCTTCATTTCTTCTTCTGATAGCTCAAAATCAAATAATTCAGTGTTCTCCTTGATTCTGCTTGGTGTGACAGATTTTGGTAATGGTAAGAAACCATGTTGTAATGACCAACGTAGCGCTACTTGGGCAACGCTCTTATTGTGTGTGTTGGCAATCTCTTGCATTTCTGTGACGTCGAAGATTTTACCAGTGCCAAGAGGGCTATATGCTTCAAGGACCATATCATGTTTTTTCGCGTACTCAACAACAGGTGGTTGCAATTCGCCAGGAGCAAGAAATACTTGATTGACCATTGGCATGATTTTTGCTGTTTTTGCAAGTTCATCTAAGTGATGTGGTAAGAAGTTGCTGACACCAATGGCTTTGATTTTGCCAGCTTCGTATAACTCTTCAAACGCACGCCATGTTTCGGCATTCGCTTCTTGCCAATTTTCGCGGAAAGAAACTGGATTAGGCCAATGGATCAAGAAAAGATCCACATAGTCTGTTTGTAATTTTTTTAAAGACTCTTCGAAAGAGGACATTGCTAGATCGTAGCTATGGTTTTCGTTCCAAAGTTTAGTCGTTAAGAAAATCTCTTCTCTTGGAACACCACTTTCTTTGATTGCTTGTCCGACACTTTCTTCGTTTTTGTACCCTTGAGCGGTATCAATATGACGATAACCGGCAGCTAATGCTTCTTTAACTGAGGAAACAGCAACGTCTCCGTCAGGGGTTTGCCAAGTACCGAAACCGACAACAGGGATTTCATAGCCATTTGATAAACGATAAGTAGATGTTAGTGAATTCATACTTTCAGCTCCTTTGATTTTAGTACACTTTAAGTGTAGCTTATTTTCTAAAAAAAGAAATGTATTTTGTTTGTTATAAAATATTTTTTTGTTCGTCCCATTTTGTCGCTGGTATTTTTGTTTGATTTTCCGTAAACTAGAGCAGAAAGGAATGAAACGATGGATATCTATTTAAAAAAAGCAATTTTGCATATTATTGATCGAGAAACAGGATCTCCTGTATTTTCACAACAAGAACTAGATCTTACGAAAGATTTTGTCAGGGACTTTCTACAAAAGAAGATCCAAAAAATCTCTTCTGCACAAACTAAAACAGGGCAACTCACTGAAGAAAGCCTATTTTCTCAAAACTTGAAACAGTGTCAAGAAAATTTTGTCGAAGAAAGTGAGCGTTTAGTCCAACGGTGGTTTGACATCTATGCAGAAAGTGAGGAAGCACCTAGTGCAGATGTTTTCGTTGTCTTGTATGAAGTAGACACTGTGATGTATTTAGCTTTATTGAAAGTGAATTATCGTGATGCTTATACCCACTATGTGGAAGCAGATGAAGCCGGTATTGACAACCGTTTGATTTTGAACCGAGCGATCCTTGGCTCAAAATCTCAAAAAGCAGATGAAGCATTAGCAGTCAATCTGACAGATCTGACGTATGAGTTGATTGAAAAACGCTATGAGTTCTCTGGTAAAAAAGAATGGTACTTTTCGGGAAAAGTGATTGAGAGCGTCCCGGCACCTTCTTTGGAAGACAACGTCAAAGTGATAAAAAAAGTGGCGAAGCAGCTAGGCAAGAAGTTTGAAGCAGAAGAGTTCGATATCATGGCGGACTTAAAAGAAGCTGTGTATGATACGATCGAAGAAAAAGGTAGATTGGATCATGAAATGATCGCGGAGAAAGTATTCAAAGAAAATATCACTGCCAAGTTAGCATTCCAAGAAGAAGTCAAAGAACAAGGCTTTATTCCAGAAGCACCACCAGTGAAAGAAGTACAAGAAATCTCAGAGAAAAAATTCGGAAAGCAAAAATTCCGTTTATCAAATGGCATTGAATTGATTGTACCAGTAGACGTTTATCGTAACCCGGATCTGATTGAATTTGTCAATAATCCTGATGGTACGATCTCTGTCATGATTAAAAATGTGGACGAAGTATTGAATCGTCTATAGTTTCTTTTAGATGAATCAAAGAAACCAAATAAAAGTGAATAGTAAAAAAGCAGTCAATATCCACGAAGATCGTTTTTCAAGTCTTGTGGGTGTTGACTGCCTTTTTTGTGTTGTTTATTGTAAACTGGTTCATTGATCTAATTGATCTAACGCTTTGTCCGGCACTTGAGAAGCTGTTACTTCTTCCCAACTGATGACGCCTTTACGTGAATTGACTTTTAGTTTTAAATAAGCATCCATTTTTAAAGGACGTTCTCTCGCTTCACGTAAAGTGACTGCTTTTTCTTCTCCTTGTGCGTTGTAAGCATTTTGGTCGTATACATAAATAGAAACGTCCATGTCATTGTCTGCTGAGTCAACTTCTTTTTCTCCGTTAGTGGTGATTTTTGTATAATAAGTTTCACCGCCATAGAAATAATCATAAGCGATAAAGCTTCCTCCTAGGAAAATTCCCAATACAATCAATAATGCTATCAATTTTTTTATCATTTTTTTCACCTCGGATACTATTATTCAACAAAATCTATTATTCGTCTATCGAAAGTCCAAAATTTATCGTATTTATATATAATAATGGCATATTCGCCGTTTTATGTATAAAATACTTAAGTTTTCTGTGAGAACATTTTTCAAAGTTGAGGTTACGATAATCGAATTTTAGGAGAGCTAGTTGCTTTGCTTAAAAAAACACAAATTATATAATAATGTTATGAAAGGTGGTATTAAAATGGAACTGTATTATTTAGTTGGTTTGTTTGGTATAATTTTTGGACTTTATGTGTTAGCAAAAAGAAACAATAAGATAAAACCATTCTTTTCCAAATTAACTTTAGCATTTTTGGTTGTATACTTGATCTGGCGTCTTTTCTACACGATCCCAAATGATGGCGTGATATCATTAACTTTCGGTCTTATTTTATATGTGGCAGAATTTATTGGTTTATTTGTGTATGGTTTTTTTATTTACTTGTTTTCTAATAAGTTGTCGAAAGACTCCGTGAGAGTTCATTACGATGAGGAGCCATTTCAACCAAGTGTAGCAGCGTTTATATGTACGTATAATGAGGATAATAAATTAGTGATCGCGACTGCTTTGGCTGTCAAAGCGTTACGTTATCCAAATAAGAAAATATATATTTGTGATGATGGTCATCGTGAGGAATTGAAAGAACTTGCAGAAAAATACCATATTGGTTATCTGACAAGAGAAGGTAACGAGAACGCAAAGGCAGGAAATATCAACTATGCACTTTCACAAACAAGTAGCGACTTGATTTTGCTTTTAGATGCTGATTTCATCGTTAAGAAAAATATTATTTACGAGGCTATCGATTATTTTAGAAATCCAAAGGTTGCGTTAATTCAATATCCTCAAACTTTTTATAATAAAGATCCCTTCCAATTATTGAGAAAATCATTTTACAATGAACAGGAATTATTTATGCGTTTTTTAGAACCAGCTCTTTCACGTGAAAATGCGTTGATCCATATCGGGACCAACGCTATCATTCGACGCAGTGCTTTAGAGGAGATAGGTGGCGTCCCAACAAAAAGCATTACTGAAGATATGGCAACAGGGATGTTATTGCAAAATGCTGGTTATGAAACGATTTTCATAAATAAAGCTTATGCTTTGGGAATCACGCCTTATACAGCTCGAGAGCTGTCCTCTCAACGGACACGTTGGGCCCAAGGTACAAAGCAAATATTTGACCATTTTAAACCACGTAAATTTAAAGGGTTATCTCGTATGCAAAAATTGTGTTACTATAATTCTTATTTGTACTGGTTTACTTCATTTCAAAAAATCATTTTTTTATTAGCACCAACTCTTTTTATGGTCTTTGATATATTTATTGTTCGAAGTAACAACAATCAGTTATTATTGTTCTTTTTACCACCGTTTGTCATGATTTCTCTTTCGTTTCGGTTGTATGTTCCTAAAATCAGGAATCTTACTACTTCGCATATCTATGATTGTTTTGTCGCGCCGATCCATACTAGAGCATTGATCAAAGAGTTCTTTCATTCGGAAAAAAAATTCAAAGTGACAAAAAAGGAACTTGTTGACAGTCAATCATTTGATTGGCGAACAGTTTTTCCTCACATGTTACTATTTGGTTGGATCGCTTTCGCATCTATCGTTGCATTGTACCGACTTTATCGAGGAGAAGGATATGAAACAGGCTATATTGTGACACTTCTATGGTCAGTGTATAACCTCTATGGATTATTCTATGCGATTTTGATTGGTAAAAATCGAACAATTGAAAGCGACAGTGAAGCATTGAGCATTGTAACAAAGAAACAACTAAGTTATCTATCCCAATCATTTGAGATGTATCAAATGAGTTATAACGGATTTAGACTTCGTTCCCAAAAATTAGTTACTCCTACTTTTACACCTGGGAAAGCTTATTTATTTATGGATGAGAAAGCTGGACTTAGAATCAATTCGATATGTAAAGAAAATCATGGGAGATATGCGACTTTCTCATTTAACAATTTGACACAAGCTTCTGCAGAAGAACTTGCAAGTTACTACAGTGATCAGTTGAATGCAGCAAAACAATTAGAATTCGATATGGAAACCGATACTTTACAAAGTTGAGAGTATGACCATTACTAATAGAAAACGAACGCTGTCAATAATAACAATAGCGTTATGACAGAGGTCGGCACAGAAGTATTTATGCTCGAGAAATAAGACGACAGTTACGTAAATTGTTCTTCAAATTTTTGTGGCTGCCGTCTTATTTCCGAAGAGTTTACTTCTGTCCCCGCTGTATATTCCCTTTTAGAATATGCGTGAAGACTAATGTCCTACTCACTTTTTATTGAAATAGTGTATCGAAACACTTTAATTGACTTTGACCAATTTTGACGTATAATAGGGTTTGTTCATAACTTACAAAAAGTAAGTGTAGATGATTTTTTTGAGTTTATGCTGAAAAAAATGTTATGGACGATGAGCTGAAATCATTCAGTGCATAAGACTATTTAGGAGGTTTGTTAATTATGGCAAAAGAACATTTTGATAGAAGTAAACCACACGTAAACATCGGAACCATTGGGCACGTTGACCATGGGAAGACCACATTGACTGCTGCAATCACGACAGTATTAGGGAAAAAAGGCTTAGCAAATCCTCAAGATTATGCAAGCATTGATGCAGCTCCAGAAGAACGTGAACGTGGGATCACCATCAACACAGCACACGTAGAATATGAAACAGATAAACGTCACTATGCGCATATCGATGCACCAGGACATGCGGATTATGTGAAGAACATGATCACAGGTGCAGCTCAAATGGACGGTGCGATCTTAGTTGTTTCTGCGACAGACGGACCAATGCCTCAAACTCGCGAGCATATCCTTTTGTCACGTCAAGTTGGTGTAAAATATTTGATTGTATTTTTGAATAAAGTTGATTTGGTCGATGATGAAGAATTGATCGATCTTGTAGAAATGGAAGTTCGTGAATTACTAAATGAATATGGTTTCCCAGGTGATGACACACCCGTCATCAAAGGCTCTGCATTGAAAGCATTGCAAGGTGACCCTGAAGCAGAAGCTGCGATCAATGAATTGATGGAAACAGTGGATGACTATATCCCAACCCCAGAACGTGATACCGACAAACCATTGCTTTTACCAGTTGAAGATGTTTTCTCAATCACTGGTCGCGGCACTGTAGCATCTGGTCGGATCGACCGTGGAGCTGTTCGTGTCGGTGATGAAATCGAGATCATCGGAATCAAACCTGAAACGAAAAAAGCGGTTGTGACAGGGGTAGAGATGTTCCGTAAAACGTTAGATTATGGCGAAGCTGGAGATAACGTAGGAATCTTGTTACGTGGTATTCAAAGAGAAGATATTGAACGTGGCCAAGTGATTGCGAAACCTGGTTCAATCACACCACATACAAAATTCAAAGCGGAAGTCTATGTGTTGACGAAAGAAGAAGGCGGACGTCATACACCGTTCTTCAATAACTACCGCCCACAATTTTATTTCCGCACAACAGATGTAACAGGTACGATTGTGTTGCCAGAAGGAACAGAAATGGTCATGCCTGGTGACAATGTAACAATCGAGGTAGAGTTGATCCATCCAGTGGCAATCGAACAAGGAACAACTTTCTCTATTCGTGAAGGTGGTCGAACTGTCGGTTCAGGAATGGTAACAGAAATCGAAGCGTAAGTATTTTTATAAAAAAAATATAAAACCTGTGGACAAGGTATTTACTTGAATATCTTGTCCAATGGTTGTAATAGAAGTGTTAAGCACCGATAAATAAGCGAGCAAACTCGAAAATTTTTTTATATTTTTGGGTTTCTCGCTTTTTTTTTTGTGGGGGAATCTTCGAACAACATTTTATGAGAATTTAGTAGGTGCAATACGACTAGTATCCTTGCTGCTTGTTTCCATCGATTTTTCTTGTTTTACCATGTCTATAAATTAGTTATAATAAATTTATCTGTGTTTCTAAAAACTATGACAAAAAGTTAAGAGGGGATTCAATGATTTTAGAAAATAAGTTAGGCTTGACCAGTCAAGTTGAGTTGGCAAAAGCGGAAGAAAAAATCAGTAAGCAAAAAGCAAAAAAATTATATGATTCTGGAAGAATAGATGAATTAGAAATTGGAACGTTCAAAGGGTTAAGCGAAATCCATGACTATTTGTTTTCTGAAATCTATGATTTTGCTGGGGAAATTCGCTCAGTAAATAGTGCAAAGGGGAATTTTCGGTTTGCGCCGGTCATGTATTTGGAGTATTCTCTAAAAAATATTGACCAAATGCCACAGTCTACTTTTGAAGAAATCATCAAAAAATACGTAGAGATGAACATCGCTCATCCTTTTCGTGAAGGAACCGGTAGGAGTACTAGAATTTGGTTAGATCTCATTGTGAACTACTCACCACTTAGCTAAACCTACCGGTTTTTAACGCTTGAAGTGGGAGCTTCTTGGGAATAGAGCATACTTGATAGTGTATTTCTTTACTAACAGCGGTGTCTCTTATTTGCCAAGCTATCCCCGTAGTTCCTACGGTTCTTGATTTTATCTAAGCTAATTGTTTTATTCGGAGACCTTCGATCAGAATATTGATGCTTGCGTTTATATCACGGTCATGATGAGCATGACAAACCGGACAAGTCCATTCTCGTATTTCGAGCGTTTTCTTGCCATCTTGATGACCACAATCCGAACAGAGTTGACTAGATGGGAACCATTTATCTACTTTGATGATTTCACATCCATACCAGTCAGCTTTGTATTGTAGTTTAGTTACAAAACTAGACCACGATACATCAGAAATACTTTTAGCTAATTTATGATTGCGTAACATACCTTTTGCATTTAAGTCTTCAATACAGATAGTATCGTGATTTTTGATAATCTCTGTACTTAACTTGTTTAGAAAGTCGTTGCGCTGATTCATTACTTTTTCATGTAGCCGCGCTACTTTTCGTTTTTGTTTTTGATAGTTTTTGGCTTCAAAGAGATTGACACCTTTCTTTTTAGCTAATAATGCACGTCTTGACAACTTACGTTGTTCACGTTTTAGTTTCTTTTCCATTTTTGACGTGAACTTATTATTATCAATCTTTTGACCGTCAGAAAGAATGGCAAAATCAGTTATACCAAGATCAATTCCAATAGAAGAATCGTTTTTAGGAAGTTCAACTATTTCTTCTTTACACAACAAAGAAATATGGTAATTACCACTTGGATGACGTGAGATTGTGGCAGATTTGATAATTCCTTTAGGTTGTCTATGGAGTTTAATCTTGACTAAAGACTTCAACTTAGGAACTTTGATGAATTTATTATCAATCAAAGCTACTGTTCCTTTTTGGTTGTTAGTAGTATAGCTTTGTACAGGATTCTTCTTACTTTTGAATCGAGGAAACCCAACGGATTTATCTCTAAAAAAATTCTTATATGCCTTATCTAAATTAAGTTGTGCATTCGCTAGAGTCAGGCTATCTACTTCCTTCAAAAACGGAAATTCTTCCTTATATTGAGCTGGTGTTGGAAAATTCATTTTTATAGAAGAATCATTTTTAGTTTCTTCATAATTTTTCATTCGGTCATCAAGCATTAGATTGTAGACCTTACGGACACAACCAAAAGACTTAGCAAAGAACATTTCCTGCTCTTCTGTTGGATAAATTCTGAATTTATATGCTTTTAGTCGCTCCATAAGACTCACCTACTCTCTATTTGTGGTTATTACCTTGATTCTGAATATACTTTTTGATGACATCAATTGGTGCGCCACCAGTTGTCAACAGGCAGAAACTTTTAGACCAAAACATTTCTTTCCAAAGATATTGTTTTACTCTAGGATAGTCACGCTTTATCAAGCGTGAACTCGCGCTTTTATAAGCGTTGATGAACTTCGTCAGCTCTGTTTTTGGCTGTGCTTTGAACATAATATGAACATGATCTTTATCATGATTCCACTCAACGAGAGTGATGTGATATGACTCTGCAATTCGTACAAAAGTTATTTTAGCAAATTCAGATATTTCATCATCAATCACTTGTCTACGGTATTTAGTTACCAGTACAAGATGATAATAGAGAAGAAACACTGAATGATTATTAGTATCTAGTTCCATTGTTATATCAGCTCATTTCTTATATAGACTGATTATAACATAGTACAAAATAAAAAGGCAATATGCATTACATGTCGGTTTTCGAGTTACCAACGGTAACCCTCATACCGAACGGCATTCATCACCCACCTATAGAGGATGGGCGACTTCTGCCTGAATTAAGTTAAAATCGGAGATACAGAAAGTGGTTGACTGGAATCTAATTGACAAGTCGGATTATTTATCTGCAATGGAACGTAGTCCGATCAATGACTTAGAAATCAGCTATTTGATTTCTAACGCGTTGACAGATAAGATTTCCGATCGTGAACTTTATATGAAAGGGATCGATGTGAGTTATTTTATGAAGGTTACTCTGAATATACGATCGATGATCTATAACAGAAGGAAAAAATGTTTTATGAATAAACAAAGTACGCCTGATTTTGACTAAAACAGCAAAATCAGGCGTTTTTTTTATTTACGGAACCATTTTTTTAAGCCATTCAAAGGTTTTGTTTTTTGATCAACGGGCGCATTGTCAATGATCAATAACGTGATCATTACATAAGCGATCCAACTATCCCTTGAATAAAGTGTATAGCGAGATCTCCAGTTGGTGGCATATTTATCTTTGTATTCTCTTAACCCTTGGAATGAATAAAAATGTGACCCAAATTCATAAACCAAGTACGCAATCCGTTCTTGGATAAAACTTTTTCTTGAGGTCCCCACATTAGACAAAGGAGCCATACCCAAATTGAACCATTGGATATTTTCCTCCTTCATATATTCAAAAAGATGGATGAATAAATAGTCCATGCTACCGGAAGGGGCAGTATCTGGATCATAGCGCATCAAATCAATCGTTCCGATCTTATCATTCGTATAAGTCGGCATGATCGAAGCGAAAGCGACCAACTCACCTTGATCGTTTTTGACGACTGCAATCGGTGCTCGCTGTAAATAGTCTTCTGAGAAGAAACCTAATGAGAAGCCTTTTTCTTTGCGACTGCCTAGCCAACGATCAGAAATGGTTTTAAGCTCAGCCATTTGTCGGGATGAAAATGGGGGCTGAAGTACCTCAAACGTGAATCCTTCTCGTTCGATGCGATTCAGTATCGCACGTGTGCCTTTCATTTTTTTCCCAGAAGTCGTGAAGTCGGCTAACGAAACATGGCCTTCTTCGCCCATTTTGATAAAATCATAGCCAAATTCATGAAGGATCATAACCAGTTCTTCGCTCGTTTCATAAAAGACTGGCAAGTAGCATAAGCGATCTGTTTCTGCGATAAAGGCTTCGATCGCTTCTGGAAAATCTTCTTTTTTGCCTGAGGGATCGCCCATCACCACACACTTATTGTTATAACTAGCAAATTGTAACAAGACGGTTGCTTCCCCGTCTTTTTCATAGGTAAACATCCGTTTATCTTTCAAAAATATCAGTTGACTATCTGAATTACCGCCGTAAGTTTCTAAAATCGTGGTGGCGACCGCTTCATCTAACTCTTGTCCAACTTGTGCTTTTTTACCTTGGAGATAGTGGACAAATAAAATCATGATAAAGGCTACTGCTAAAATTGCTAGAAAACCAGACAACCAAATTTTTTCTGATGGAAATAGAAAAAATGAAATAAACCGATGATTACGATGTGGGAAAGTGGGCATATTATAAACACCGATCACGATATATAAAACGGTCAATGCACCTATGATCAACCCATCGATCGTCAACCATTCCCACGAGTAGATAAATTGATCTCTGAACAATTCATTACGTGAAGCGATCACGATACCTAATAGCAATAGTAAGAAAATAATGCCAGTAGTGCTTAGATCATTCAGCCCAACATAAATTAATGAAACAAGGATCAAAAAAATGGTTGGCCAGTAGACACGCTTGACTCTGGCTGCGATGCCTCGTCCCATAATAACAAACAAGAAGCCTAACAATATGCTTGGAAATTGCATAATAAAATGCATCTTTATAGGATTGATATGATGCAACCAACGAAACTCAGTAAATGCTTGCGGGATCGTTGCTGAAAGAACCAACATGATGCCAGAAAAATACATTAAGATCACCAGGATCTTCCGAGCAATCTGGGTCGCTAATTGCTTTGGAATACCAGAGTATCGTTGGTCGATCGATACACCGACATTTTTAAAGAAGAAAACTAATCCAATGAAAAATGGAATAAAGTAATAGAAG
Source organism: Enterococcus sp. DIV0806c (assembly GCF_051710905.1). Lineage (NCBI taxonomy): Bacteria > Bacillati > Bacillota > Bacilli > Lactobacillales > Enterococcaceae > Enterococcus > Enterococcus sp. DIV0806c. The sequence continues at coordinate 1,133,429 of NZ_JBIOLO010000001.1, forward strand.
ATCCGATAAAGCAAGATCCAGATCACAACGGTTTCTTTAGGGATACCTAGAGCTGATAAACCAAAGATCATCATCACATCAAAACTACCGATTTCTCCTGGGATCATTGAGATGATCCCGATAACTGAAGCAGCGATAAATAGAGGGATTGTTTGCCATAGATCGATGGGGATCTCCATCAAATAGCCGACTGCAAGAAAGGTTCCTAAGACACCCGTCCATTCCAATAAGGAAACGAGTAACAATTGCCCTTGGGATTTAATTGAAAGACCACCAACATAGCCTTCTTTTTTGATCGTGGTAAAAATAAAAACGATGGGGAAATACAAACCACCGGCAATCAACCAAATCCAATACTGTTTAAGAAACGGAGCGACAGGAGTAAAGAAGACCATAAAAAACGAGACTAAACTATACAGAGATAAACCCGCCATCAAAAATAAAAATACTTTAGATAAAGCTTGCATGACTTGTTTGCTATCTTTTCTTTGACCGTAGAGTTCGGATCGTAAACCGATACTGACAAAGCCACCAAATCCAGCAATGTTATTAATAGTATTGATCATCCAACTTGTTTCAAATAAATATAATGGCTTTTGCTTTTGATTTAGTAACTTGTTGAAAATCAAATCATATCCAATCATGGGTAGAATAGAAATCAACCCAATCAAAAACATGACACCAATTTTCCAGAGTGGGATCGTGGAAAATGTTTGAGCTAGTTGGTCCGCAGATAACAAAGTACTGATTGTCATCAATTCACGAATAATAATCACTAATACAGAAATCAAAAAAATCGTTTTGATAAGTCTCAAGTGGCTTTTGAACCACTGAATGATTGGCTTGAACAAAAAATCACCTACTATTTTCAAATTTATTTTGTCAAGAAGTCTAAAACTTCTTGATTGAAGCGTTCTGGGTTTTGGCGAGCTAATTGGTGTCCTTGTCCTGTGACGAGAACAAATGAAGCATTAGGGATCGTTTTCGCTAAATAAAGCGAATGTTTCAGTTTGATGACATCTTTTTTACCGACGATGATCAGTGTTGGGCAATTGATTTTTTCTAAATGTTCTGTCGTGAGGCCAATATCATGAAGCAATAAATCGATGACCAATAAATGCTGACGTAAATGTGGCTGGAACAGTGCGCGCAACCAAACAAAGAAATAGTGAAAAGCACTGAGTAGTCGTGAGGACCAGAGAACCCCATTCAACCGTGTATTACCCGAATTTAAAATCAAGCGATTGACCCTATCTGGATAATTGCTTGAAAAAACTAAGGCAAGATTGGCTCCATCACTAAATCCCAAGATATTCGCTTGTGAGATTTGTTCCAGCAGCATGACTGTCAATAAATCATCTGCCATCAAACGAAAATTCAATGCTCCTGCTTGATTTGTCGATTGTCCATGCCCGCGACTATCGATGAGATAAATCGTAAAGTATTGTTCTAAAACGGGCACTTGTTCTGAAAAGAAATCACCGCTCCCGTCATTTCCATGAAGTAGCAAGAGGGGAAATCCATGTCCACTTTTTTCATAATAGATGTCAGTACCATCTGCCATTTTTGCAAATTTCTTTTCTCTTTTCACATTTATCACCTACTATTTTGAATTATAACGCTCTTTATCTATTTTAGAAATCGAAACTCTATAAAACGAACGATCATTTTCGTAAGATGAAAGGGAAAATGAAACATTCATTTTTTATTAAATTAAATAAGAAAAAACAGAGAAAAAATAGCCAAGAATGAAAAGAAATAGTAAGATAAAAAAAGATGTCAAATAGCTAGGTGGGTTTGGATGAAGAAAAAAAGAAAATCAATCTCCCGTATGATCGTAGGTCTATTTGTCTTCACGATTCTGGCAACGATTCTTTTTCTATTCGGTAGAACATATCAATCGATCAAGCGTGTCGAAAATTATCAGCCAGAGATTTCGTCAGCATTAGAAAAGTATCAAATGCAAGAACATGAGAATCTAGTGAAGGCAATCATACTTACTGAATCAAGAGGAAATGGTGTCGATTTGATGCAAAGTTCGGAAAGTGCCTATGGACAGATGGGGGCGATCACGACACAAGAAGGAAGTATTGACCAAGGAGTCAAATACCTCTCAGAGATGATAGCTGAGGCGAAAGCATTAGGTTGCGATCTGGCGACAGCGATCCAAGCGTACAATTTTGGCAAAGACTATATTGCTTACGTCAACGAAAGAGGCGGGAAGAACACGGTCCGTTTAGCCGAAGAGTATTCTAGGGATGTGTTGAGTCCGCTTTTAGGCAATGACAACAAAAAAACCTATCGCTATTGGCGAATCCAGTCATTATTGTATAATGGTGGGTATTTATACCATAATGGTGGTAATATGTTTTATGCAGATGTAGTGAAGATGAACCAACAGTTTCTTGAATGGTATGAAAATATTTTTTAAGCCTGTTGGATCGAACCAACTGCAAATCAAAGCAAGACGAATAATGAATACAATGAATGGAAAGAAGGAGTGCTTGGACGAGTGGAAGAAAATCAAAAAGTAATGGAGAAAAGAGAGAATACAACGAAAGATTGGGGATTAAGATTTTTCAAAGGAATGTTTATCGGCTCAGGATTTATCTTGCCGGGAGTGAGCGGAGGAGCTTTAGCAGCAGTATTTGGAATGTATGAGCGGCTGATTTCTTTCTTAGCACATATCACTAGAAACTTTAAAGAAAACGTCTTATTCTTTTTACCAGTCGGCTTAGGTGGTGTCACTGGCGTATTCTTGCTGTCTTTTTTAGTCAGTTTTTTACTAGGGGCCTATGAAACAACGATTTTGTGGTTCTTTGTGGGATGTATTGCTGGAACGGTGCCCGCTTTATGGAAAGAGTCAGGGAAAAAAGGCCGAAACAATACAGATCTCATTATTATGGTTGTGACATTTATTTTAGGTTATCTTTTCTTGTTATATGGTGCCCGTTTATTTGATGGGCAAGTAGAACAAAATGTCTATACCTGGATGATGGCAGGCGGTTTGATTGGTCTCGGAATGATCGTTCCTGGATTAAGTCCGTCGAATTTTTTAGTTTACATGGGACTGTATAAAGCGATGGCTGATGGATTTAAAGAAGTGCGTTTAGAAGTGATCATTCCTATTGCAATCGGTGGAATCGTGTGTGTGCTAGGTCTTTCCAAAGTAATGGACTTTATTTTCTCAAAAGCTTATAGCAAATTATTCCATTTTATTCTAGGCATTGTTTTTGCATCCACGATCATGATCATTCCTACAAATTATAGTGGACTTGGCATTTTAGGTATCTTGGCATGTCCAGTGTTATTCGTTGCTGGTGCTGCACTAGGCTGGTGGATGAGCCGTTTAGAAGAGCAGTATAAGTAGAAGAAGCACAAGAAGAAAAGTAACGTGATCGTTGTATTCAATTATCCAAGTTCTTGATAGATGGTTCGAAGAAACGATTCTCTTCTGTGATTTTTCTAGGTGAAGTATATGGTGAGATAGAAAAATAGAAAACAGATCCGCTGTTTTTTGATTTTTCTATCTTTTTTTAAAATAAAAAAAACGAGTTGTTTTTAATCGTAGAAACAGCTAGACTAATTGAAGTGATTATTTTTGAAAGTTGGCGTGATATGGAAATGAAAGAATTAAAGGGACTTACAGAAAATGAAGTGAGTCAAAGACGTGCCTCTGGTCAACAGAATGATTACCAAGAGGATGCTACAAAAAGTACGAAACAAATTTTCAGCGATAATATTTTAACATTATTCAATTTTTTGAACTTAGGAATAGGACTCTGCTTATTACTAGTTGGTGCTTATTCAAACATGGCTTACTTAGCAATTATTTTTGTAAATATCACCATGGGGATCTATCAGGAAATCCATGCGCGTAATCTTGTGCGCCGGTTATCAATCGTTTCACAGGCGGAAGTAACCGTCATTCGTGATGGGAAAGAACAGATGATCGCAACGAAAGAACTAGTTTTAGGCGATCTTGTCAAAATCGGTGCGGGTGAACAGATTCCCTCAGACTTGCAAGTGATCAGTGGTCGGGCAGAGGCAAATGAAGCTTTACTGACCGGTGAATCTGATTTGATCATCAAAGAGTCAGGAGCAGAATTACTGTCAGGTAGTTACCTGACTAGTGGCTCTGTCTTTGCTACAGTTATTCGTGTTGGGGCAGATAATTATGCTGTCCGCTTGACCAACGAAGCAAAAACACACAAGGAAATTCATTCGGAACTTGTGGAATCGATCCGCAAAGTATCTAAGTTTACAAGTTTTGTGATCATTCCTTTAGGGATCATCTTATTCTTGGAAGCTTTGTTCATTCGAAATGCGTCGATCCAACTATCAGTCGTTGCTTCTGCGGCAGCCTTACTGGGAATGTTACCAAAAGGATTAGTGTTATTGATCAGTATCGCATTGACGACTGGTGTAACGAAACTAGCGAAGAAACGAATCTTAGTCCAAGATATGTATTCTATCGAAACACTGGCACATGTAGATACATTATGTCTTGATAAAACAGGGACGATCACCGAAGGAAAAATGAGCATCCAACGAGTCGAACCCTTAAATAAAACCTATGAAAAAATGATTCCAACCATTATGGGAACATATTTAGCTGAAAGTAGCGATAACAATGTCACGATGCGTGCTTTGAGAGAGTATTTCGAGATTTCTAATCGCTACGATGTCGGAGAAAAATTAGCCTTTTCATCTGACCGCAAATGGGGCGCAATGGAATTTCCTGAACTAGGTGTCGTCTATGTCGGGGCTCCGGAACGGTTAGTGGCAGACGATCAGTTGCCGGAAAGTTTAGTGGAAGCCCAGGCCAACGGGTTTCGTGTATTGATGTTAGGTCTTGCTCCTAATCAAACGTTGTCTTCAGGCGATCCTCAAGGGGTTGAACCGATTGCTTTGTTTGAAATCGATGATCCTATCCGTAAAAACGCGCAAGAAACCTTAGCTTATCTGCACGAAGAAGGGGTAGACTTGAAAGTGATTTCTGGAGACAATCCTTTTACGGTGTCAAATATTGCGCGACGTGCTGGTTTGCCCAACTATCAATCGTATGTTGATCTATCTGATTTGACAGAAGAAGCAGAAGTCAGAAAAGCGGCGCATCAATATACAGTTTTTGGGCGAGTGAGTCCGCAACAAAAGAAACTCTTAGTCAACGAACTAAAAGCAAGTGGACGAACAGTTGCAATGACTGGAGATGGCGTAAACGATGTATTGGCTTTGCGTGAAGCTGATTGTAGTATTGCGATGGCAGAAGGAGACGGAGCAACACGACAAATTGCTAATCTTGTCTTGTTAGATTCTGATTTTACGACATTGCCCGAAGTATTGTTTGAAGGACGCCGAGTCGTGAATAACGTAACGAAAGTTTCAGGTATTTTCTTTATTAAAACAATCTATTCATTTATCTTATCGATTTTATGTGCAGTGACGGCTATCGGATTCCCATTTATCCCGATCCAGATCACGTTGATCGATCTTGCTATTGAAGGGTATCCATCTTTCTTCTTATCATTTGAGAATGATAAACGAAAAGTCGATTATCGCTATCTGCCTACTGCGCTAGTCAATGCATTACCTAATGCATTGCTTGTTGCTTTCAATACTGTGGCGATCTACCTGATCGGTCACAACCAAGGTTGGACATCTGGTGAAACAACGACATTGATGTATTATTTATTGATCGGGATCAGCTGTCTGGCAGTGATCAAAGCCTGCTTGCCATTCAATCCATTGCGGATTTTCATAGCAGTCACCACAGTGGTCGGTATTTATGTCGCTGCGATGCTTTTCCATCATATATTAGAAGTCAATCTTGGGTTAGGAAATACTTGGCCATATTTTGTTGGCTTTATGGGTTTGAATGTGCTATTACGTTTAGCGTATTGGAAATTAGGCATACAAAACAAATTATTGAATAAAGTAAATGCAAATAAAACTCCTCATACTCATGTGGAAGAAAATGTCATATAATCCAGTATCTATCACTTGAAAAAGTATAGGAATATGGTACAATGAAACATGTATAATTGTGTCCTTTAAAATCGCACTGATTTTCGTTAGTGCGATTTTTTACCGGTTATTCTCCTGAAATGTCTTGTCGATGAGTATGAGATATCAACTAATGCAGGGGGTGAGAATATGGCTCAAAGGATCCCTCAAGAGACTATTGAGACGATTCGTAATCAAACGAATATCGTTGAGGTGATTGGGCAATACGTCCAGTTGAAAAAATCTGGGAAGAATTATTTAGGTCTCTGCCCTTTCCATGAAGAACGTACGCCTTCTTTTTCGGTTGCGGAAGATAAGCAGATTTTCCATTGTTTTGGTTGTGGAAAAGGTGGGAATGTCTTTACGTTTCTTCAAGAATTAGAAGGTCTGTCTTTTCCAGAAGCAGTAGTCAAGGTCGCTGATTTAGAACAGATCCAACTCGAAGATCAGTGGCGACAACAAACGTCAACTGCTCAAACCGGAGATTCAGCTACTGGTAAATTGATTGCGGCTCATGAAAAAGCAGTAGAAGTTTATCATCATATGTTGTTGCACACAAAAGTAGGTGAGCCAGCGTTAAATTATTTACTCGAACGCGGTCTGACCACCGAGTTGATCGAAGAATTCAAGATCGGTTTTTCGCCAAATGAACGCTCATTTTTACAACAAGTATTCCAAAATGAAGACTATTCTGAGGAAGTATTCCAGCAGTCCGGCTTGTTTGTGACCCATGATGATGGACGGATGTCGGATCGTTTTTATCAACGGATCATGTTTCCTCTTCGTAATGGTCAAGGTCGGACGATCGGGTTTTCTGGTCGTTACTTGGCTGGTGAACACGATACAAAAGATCAACCAAAATATTTGAACAGTCCTGAAACGGATCTGTTCAACAAAAGACAAGTCTTATTCAACTTAGACAAAGCACGTAGTGAGATCCGCAAGTCGGGTGAAATCTTACTATTCGAAGGGTTTATGGATGTTATCGCTGCATGGCAAGCGGGTGTCAAGACTGGTTTAGCCTCCATGGGAACAAGTCTCACGACTCAACAGATCCAGCAGATGGAAAAACTGACAAAAGAATTAGTGTTTTGTTATGATGGTGACCGTGCGGGAGTAGAAGCTACGAACCGAGGCATCGAGCTATTGCGTCAAAATAGTCGAATGCAATTATCTGTCGTAGCGATCCCAGAAAAACTCGATCCAGATGAGTACTTGAGAAAGTATGGGGAAGATGCTTTTCAAGAATTAGTTTTACACGGACGAGAAACCATTTTTGCTTTTAAATCGCGTTATTTGAAGCAAGAAAAAAATCTGGAAAATGAAAAAGATAAAATTGAATATCTTGAAGCGGTACTAAGTGAATTGAGTAAAGTTGTTTCGCCAATCGAACAAGACATGTATTTAACGCAGTTATCAGCAGAATTTCAGCTGAGTCGAGAAACGATGCAAAAACAAATACGTGATCTGCGCCGAAAGAATCAACCAACCAAGCAAGAACAAGCTCAACCAACGACAGAGCAGGTGTCCGTAAAATCTGGAACGATCAGACAAAAACGTCCACTATCTCAGGTTGAAAAAGCAGAACAAATGCTATTGTATCGCGCGTTCAAAGAACTTGCTGTGCGTAATCTACTCAAGGAACAAGGCGTTCAATTTATTCATGATACTTATGCAGAAATCTATTTTTTATTTGATGCGTTTGTATCTCAAAATGGAGAATTCAAACTTGCGGAGTTTTTAGACTTCTTGCAAGATGAAAATTTAAGGCGGATAGTGGTTGAGATCGAATACATGCGAATGGCGGAAGAAAGTACGCCGCGTGAGATCCAAGACTTACTGAGAGTGATCAGTAAATCGGGCTTAGCTGAAGAAATCATAACAAAAAAACAGATGCAGCAAGAAGCACGACGTACCGGGAACAAACAGTTAGAATTGGAATTGACGATTGAGATCATTAATTTAACGAAACAGTTAAAACAAGCCGAATAGCTACTTAAAGGGGGCCTTCTTTTATGGCAAATGGAACAGATGTTAAAAAATATGAAGCAGCAGTGGCAGCGTTCATTAAAGAAAATAAACCAAAAGGGCAAGTGATTTATGATGATCTATCAAATAAACTTGCGACACCATTCACTTTAAATGCAGATGAGATGGATAAGTTGATCCAAAAAGTAGAGGACGCAGGTATCAGCGTCGTTGACGAAAATGGTGAACCATCGATCCACAGTCTGAAAAGTGCTGAGAAAAAAGCAGAACAAGCTAAAACAGAAGATCTTTCTGCACCAACAGGCGTCAAAATCAATGATCCTGTTCGGATGTACCTCAAAGAAATTGGCCGCGTCTCCCTTTTAACTGCAGAAGAAGAAGTAGCATTAGCATTGAAGATCGAAGAAGGTGACCAAGAAGCGAAACAACGCTTGGCTGAAGCCAACCTTCGTTTAGTTGTAAGTATTGCCAAAAGATATGTGGGTCGTGGGATGCAATTTTTAGATTTGATCCAAGAAGGAAATATGGGATTGATGAAAGCTGTTGAAAAATTTGACTACCGTAAAGGGTTCAAATTTTCTACCTACGCAACTTGGTGGATCCGTCAAGCTATCACACGTGCAATTGCTGACCAAGCCCGCACGATTCGTATTCCAGTGCATATGGTAGAAACCATTAATAAATTGATCCGTATCCAACGTCAATTACTACAAGACTTAGGAAGAGAACCAACGCCTGAAGAAATCGGTGCTGAAATGGATCTTCCTACAGAAAAAGTACGCGAAATCTTAAAAATCGCTCAAGAACCTGTCTCATTAGAAACACCGATCGGTGAAGAAGATGATTCGCATTTAGGTGATTTTATCGAGGACCAAGAAGCAACTAGTCCTGCGGAACATGCAGCGTATGAATTACTGAAAGAGCAATTAGAAGATGTCTTAGATACTTTGACAGATCGTGAAGAAAACGTCTTACGTTTGCGTTTTGGCTTAGATGATGGCCGTACACGTACGTTGGAAGAAGTAGGTAAAGTCTTCGGCGTGACTCGTGAACGTATTCGACAAATCGAAGCAAAAGCATTAAGAAAACTTCGCCACCCATCACGCTCAAAACAATTGAAAGATTTCTTGGAATAATCAAGAAATAATTTTTTAAACAAAAAAACAGATCATTTTTCTTGAATGATAGAAAACCCTCAAAGTAGGAGATCTCTCCAGCTATTGAGGGTTTGTTTTTTATCAAATGATTCAACTGGTTTTCAACAAAGGATCGTTTAAACAGAGTAGTTCATTACGGTCGTTATTTATTTTTTACTGAAGGACTTATTTGTTTTTTTATAAAATCCTTAGGATATCCTATTGGCGTGTGGATTAGATTATGGTAGATTTAATGGTAGCGAAAACCTAGTAAAGGAGCCGATCGCTAAGTGATAAAAAAATGTCCAAAATGTGGATCAGAAAAAATCAAAGATCAATCAAAATGTCCAGAATGTGACTTTGAACCACAACAAGATGAACTAACACAATTACCGCAAACAGATGACAATCAATCATTAGACGAAACAGCTGAGGAAGTTTATCCAGACAGTATCGTGAATGATCCAATCGAATGGTCAGAACTAAAAGATCTACCATTGGAATCTGTCATGGAGTTGTTTGACTCAAGTGACACGAGCACTGAGTCAAAGGATGATCAAGTAGATAAAAAAGAAAATACCAATCTTGACAAAGAAAAAACAGAGACAGATCACTCTGCTACCTCTGAGCAAAGAGAAAAAGCGCAGCAGAAAAAACGAGTAGCTGAATTAAAAGAAGCAGTAAACAATGAAGAAGAAAATTCCATTCTAGCTGCTTACATCAAGGCGCATCGTGAAGATACGACTGAAGAACACGCAAAAGAGCTGCTTCGAATGATCGAAACGGCGGCAGCAACGGGTGAGGATTCAGTCGACATTCGCTTGTCGGAAAATACAACGGAGCAAGTTTCTCCTGAAAAATCTCAAGAGGATGCAATGAAAGAGTCACCAGTGGAAAAACCAACAGAAGAAACGATCATTGAAGATACTGTGGTCGAAGATTCTTCAACAAGTACAGAAGAACAAGTAGACGTAATTACAAATATAGAAGAAACTGCCCCAGTTTTTACGGAAGAACCTGTAGAGCCGACTGAACCGATCGAAGAGGAAAGTTCTAAGGTTGAGAGTACGAAAGCTGCTTCAACAGATGCACCGCAACCAAAAGAAGCTCCTGAAACAACTGAACTGGTGGAAACACAGCCGGAACAGACAAAGGTTGAGGAACAAGAAACAAGCAATGCGTCCATCAAAAAAGAAGAATTGCCAAATGATCGAGGATCAAAGAAATCCAAAAAAAGATTATACCTGACGAGTGCGGCAGTGCTTTTACTTGGTGCAGGTGGTTGGATGTATTATGATCATCAGCAAAAAGTACAAGCAGAAATCGCTGCTGAAACCCAACGTAAACAAGATAAAATGGCTGATTTACAATCAGATTTAGCTGCGTTTTATTTAGATGATGATGAACAGTTCATTCGTACAAGTATGATCAATCAAGACTTGTCAAAATTAAGGGCATCATTGAATGAGGTCAAAGATGAAAAAGGTTATGCAGATCTGGAAAAAACCTTTGAAGATATCCAATCAAAGATCAAACAGATCCAAACGGTCAATGAATGGTTTGTTACACCAGTTATCGCAGATGATCAACTGATCGCAGAACCCAAATTGAAAGCTGACCAAGCAATCCAAAGTTTTGAAACAGAAGATACAGCATTTGGTCAATTGATCGACAAAGCGACAGATGAAGCAACCAAACAGTATCAACAACTTCAAACAGCAAAAGAAAAAACTGCTGTGATCTATGCAGATGGTCAAGTAAAAGATTCAGCAACGAAAGAGCAGTACGAGACAGCAAAAGTAGAAGTGGCGAAAGTAAAAAATGCAGAATTAGTCCAAGCACTTGCGACTGAATTGGATAAAGTCGATGAAGCTTTGACGAAAAAAGAAGAAGCGAAGAAAGCAGAAGAGGCGAAGAAAGCCGAAGAAGCGAAGAAAGCCGAAGAAGCGAAACAAGCGCAGGCACAGGCTGAAGCACAAGCACAAGCAGAGGCAGCTGCTCAACAAACTGAGTCGACACAGACAACGCCAGCGACAAATTCCGCAAACCGTCCAATCATGGAAACAAGAGCCAGTGATGTCGCAGATGCATCTAATCCTGCTTGGGATTGGGCGCCAGGAGTCAAAGAAAGTGTGATCGCAACAAGTATTGCACGAGGATACATCGTTGAAGGTGGTTATCGATTAGAGAAAGCTCGCATCGAAAACGGTGAAGGTTACTACAACCTTTATGCGACTTCAACTAAATCGTCATTGATGAGTGGCATCGGCGAAAGTGCACTACCATTTTATATCGTCACGATCAATTGTAAAACTGGTTGGTTTGGTGGGAACGGTAGCAACTAGATGAGTGTTAGTTTGCTTTAGCATGACAGAGAGTTCTATCAACCTAATTTACTATTCCCTCAAAGCGAAACAACAATGGTCCACAAACAATTTTTCTTTCTATCATAACGTCAAGAATAGGCCTTAGAATCCAAAAATATGAGGATATTTTCGGGTTTTATGGCCTATTTCAGTTGAACGCTTGCGTCTCAACCTTTTATAGAGAATCTCTATCCATAAACATGTCGTTATGTTATGATAGCAAAGAAATGTTGGAATACAAAGGCCTTTTAGAAAAGGAGAAAAAGATGAACGAATTATTAGCAAATGTCTTTACCGCAATGGTGATTGACGAAAATGAAAAAAATTATTTTGTCCAGAAAAATGGACAAACTTTCCGCTTAAGTAAAGAGGAAGGGGAGCATACGATCGGCGAAGCAGTCGAAGGGTTTGGTTACCAGAATCAAAAACAAGAAAATCGTTTTACAACGGTGATCCCGAAGAGTCGCATCGGACATTATGCCTTTGGAACAGTCACTTCTTCAAGAAAAGATCTAGGTGTCTTTGTTGATATTGGTTTACCGGATAAAGATTTTGTTGTTTCACTGGATGAGCTACCTACGATGACTGAGTTGTGGCCCAAAAAAGGTGATCAGTTGATGATCGCTTTACGTGTCGACGCGAAAGATCGCATTTGGGGAAGTTTAGCAGAAGAAAGAATCTTCAAATCACTAAGTAAGCAAGGCTCAGAAGAATTGAAAAATAAAAACATCTCAGGAATCGCTTATCGTTTGAAGCTGACGGGAACGTATTTGCTGACGGATGATTTTTATATTGGGTTCATCCATCCTTCAGAACGTTACCGCGAACCACGTTTAGGTGAAAAAGTAGAAGGACGCGTAGTTGGGGCTAGACCTGATGGTGTGTTGAATATCTCTTTGAAACCACGTGCACACGAAACGATTTCTGATGATGCACAAATGATCTTAACGATTTTAGAACGTTCGGCAGATCAACAAATCGCATTCACTGACAAATCAGATCCAGATGAGATCATGCGTGCGTTTGGAATCAGTAAAGGAGCATTTAAGCGTGCGATTGGTAATTTATTGAAACAAGGATTGATCAAACAAGAGGATGGCGTGACGAAATTAGCAAAAAAATCTAATTGAGAATGACTTGCATGTTTTTCTCGTCTAGCTTATAATAATTTTAATCTAGAACGGTTGATTAGATATCTTAATTATAATCATTATAAATTGTTGGGGTTGAGAAAAATGGGCATGAATACAATGTCAGTAATGAAAAAAACAAAACAACAGCTACATGAATCTGGGTTTAAACTGACCCCACAACGCGAAGCAACCTTGCTCGTCCTCTTAGAGAACGAAAAAGAACACTTGTCAGCAGAAGAAGTTTTCTTTCTAGTCAAAAAGAAAAACTCTGAGATTGGTTTGGCCACCGTTTATCGGACGTTGGAGATTCTAACGGATCTAAAAGTCATCGACAAAGTCAGCTTCAATGATGGTGTGGCTCGGTATGATCTGCGAAAAGAAGGAGCCAAACATTTTCATCATCATCTCCTGTGCTTAGATTGTGGAACGATCGAGGAAGTCGAAGAAGATCTGCTAAGTGAAGTTGAACAAGTGATCGAACAGCGTTACCACTTTTTTGTCAAAGATCATCGTTTGACCTTTCATGGTATCTGCCAAGAATGCTATAATAAGAAAAAAGAAAGAAAGACCGTCTGAATTGATAGACGGCTTTTTCTTTGAAGTGTCTACGAAAAAATAGACTACCGAAACCAAAGGCTATCTGATATGATAAAGAAGCATGAGGTGAGAATGATGGAAGAAGAAATCAATGAATATCTTCGCTATTTAAGTATCGAGCGTGGATTATCGTTCAATACTCGAAAAAGTTATGAACGAGACTTGAATCAATACTTGCACTATCTGAAAGAACACGAGATAACCTCTTGGCAAACAATTGATCGATTTGTCGTCATCCAATACTTAGAAACGTTGCATGCGGAAAATAAGGCTTCTGCAACGATTACACGTATGATCACAAGTTTAAGAAAATTCCATCAATTTTTGCGACAAGAACGGTATACAGAACAAGATCCAATGCAACATATCGAGACACCGAAGAAAGCCCAAAAGTTGCCAAGTACGTTGTCTTTAAAGGAAGTAGAACGACTGATCGAAACACCTGATACATCGAAAAATTTAGGGATCAGAGATCGCGCTATTTTAGAAGTCATGTATGCAACAGGGATGCGTGTGAGTGAGTTAGTCGGACTGAAGTTAGGCGATTTGCACTTGTCTTTAGGGCTGGTCCAAACCTTAGGTAAAGGAGATAAAGAACGAATCATCCCTTTAGGCGATTATGCGATTCAATGGTTAGAACGTTATTTGGATGAGGTTCGTCCTTTACTAGTCAAAAATCCATCTGAAACCCACGTTTTTTTGAATCATCATGGTTCAGGTCTCTCTCGACAAGGAATATGGAAAAATTTAAAACAACTTGTTCGAGAAGCAGGGATCTACAAAGACGTGACCCCTCATACATTGAGGCATAGTTTTGCGACACATTTACTAGAGAATGGGGCGGATTTACGTACCGTTCAAGAACTATTAGGTCATGCAGATATTTCAACGACACAGATCTATACACATATCACGAAAAAAAGAATGACAGATGTCTACAAGCAGCATTTCCCAAGGGCTTAGTTTATAGGATGGTGAGAAAATGTTAACACATTATCGAAAAGAAAACCGAAAAATCGCGATGGGACTATTGAGCTTTCATAAAAAGTTAAATGCAGAATCAAGTTTACTAAAAGAGATCGATACGTATGAATCTGCTGAGGATTATGAACTTTTTTTCTATACACCTGAAGATTCTACAAATATCCAAGGAGTCATTGGTGTTCATTGGAATGATAAAGATCAGATGACGATTCACGATATTTCGTTGAATCCTTCCTACCGGGGGGAGAATATCGGGTTTCAAATGTTGAATGAATTGCAAGCAAAATACCCTGATGTGTTGATCCATCCAACGGATATCACAGAAGCTTATTTAAGTAGATGGATCAAGGAAAATAAGAAAGAGTGAATGATGTGACAGAAATCAATATCAAATTAGATGTCTTTGAAGGTCCATTAGATTTACTCCTTCATCTGATCCAAGATATGTCGATCGATATTTACGATATCCCGATCGCCACTATCACGGAACAATACATGAACTATATCCATACGATGAAGACGCTTGAGTTAGCTGTGGCAGGAGAATACCTCGTCATGGCGGCAACACTGATGGCAATCAAAAGCAAGACTTTATTGCCTATCCAAGAAGTGAGCAATGACGAAGAAGAATTTTGGGAAGAAGATCCTCGTGACGAATTAGTCAATCAGCTGTTAGAATACCGCAAATTCAAATATGCAGCAGAGAAGCTTACTGAAAAGGCAGAAGAACGTAGTTTGTATTTCACAAAAGAACCTTCTGCAATCGATGAGTTATTGGGTCAAGAAAAACCATTGAAGCGTGGACAAGTGAAAAAAATCGATTTATTTCAAGCCATGCAGAAAATTTTAGAACGAAAGAAATTTGCCCAAAAAGAAGAAAAAACGATCGCACCTGATGATGCGACAATCGAAGAACGAATGACATTTATCCAACAGCGCATCGTCTCTCAAAAAAATGGCTGTTTGTTCGAATCTTTTTTTGAAACGCCTTCTAGAAACGAAGTCGTCACAACATTTTTGGCGATCCTCGAATTGATGAAAAATGGACAGATCGTGGCTCAGCAAGAAAAAAATTATGAATCAATCATGCTTTATCCAGCAGTAGGAGATACACAACATGACGAAATTAAGTGAACTTGAAGCAATCTTATTTATAGTAGGAGAAGAAGGGACGACAATCGAAGAATTGAGTGCCTTACTGACCTATACACGAGAAGAAACGACTGCTTTAGTGGCAGAGTTGGCAGCTAGTTATGAAGCAAATGACAACACAGCGTTACATCTTTTTGAAACAGAAAAACAAATCGTGCTGACTACCAAAAAGGAGTTAGCGCCGATCGTCAAAAGATACGCGCAAGGGACATCGAATACCTTGTCACAAGCGGCAGTCGAAACACTAGCAATCATTGCATATAAACAACCGATCACTAGAAGTGAGGTCGAGTTGATTCGTGGTGTTCAAGTTTCTGGCGCGATCCAACGCTTGACTGCACACCAACTGATCGAAGAAAAAGGGCGAGTCGATGGACCAGGTCGTCCGATCCTTTACGGGACCACAAGTCATTTTTTAGATTATTTTGGTCTGAGATCGCTAAATGAGTTACCCGATATTCAAGATATCGAACGTTCACTGGAAGAAGACGCACCCCTTGATTTATTTTTTGATGGCGTGCATGAAGGAGAAAACATATAATGGAAAGATTACAAAAAGTAATTGCTCACGCAGGAATTACCTCTCGCCGTAAAGCCGAGGAATATATTTTGGCTGGTCGAGTAAAAGTAAATGGTCAAGTCGTCAAAGAACTTGGCGTAAAAGTTGGCAAACACGATACAGTGGAAGTCGACCAAGTGCCGATCTATCAAGAAGAATATGGCTATTATTTACTTTATAAGCCAAAAGGGGTCATTTCTGCTGTAGCAGATGACAAGGGCCGGAAAGTAGTGACAGACCTATTACCAATGGTCAAAGAGCGTATCTATCCAGTTGGACGTCTAGATTATGATACTTCTGGCATACTTTTATTGACGAATGATGGTGATTTTGCGCAACGATTGACGCATCCAAAGCATGAAGTTGATAAAGTATATGTTGCCAAAGTCAAAGGGATCGCCACTAAGTCAGCGCTGAACCCATTGACAAAAGGAATCAAAATTGAAGGAAAGAAAACGTCACCTGCAAAGTATGCAATTTTATCTGTTGATCCTCACACGAATCATAGTATCGTAGAATTAACGATCCATGAAGGCCGTAACCACCAAGTAAAAAACATGCTACAAGCCGTCGGGTTACCTGTGCAAAAATTAAAACGAGAAAAATATGGCGAATTGACCTTGCAAGGTTTACGTCCTGGTGAGTATCGTGAGCTCAATAAAAAAGAAATCAGTCAGTTATTGAATCAATCAAAATAAATAACTTACTTTTTGTAAGACTAAATACCTTGCTTTTTTGTTATGAAATAAGTATAATAAAATGGTAAACAAAAATTAGATATGGTTCGTCTTCAGGGGCAGGGTGAAATTCCCGACCGGTGGTTATAGTCCACGACCTACTTTTGCGAGTAGCTGAATCGGTGAAATTCCGATACCGACAGTAAAGTCTGGATAAAGAAGATAGAGCTTATTTGGCATACGTATGTACAAATGACTCTAACTCTATTTTCCCCTGCGAAAATAGAGTTTTTTTGTTTGTGTTTACGTGGTTGAATAGTTCGCTGAAGAGGAATCCCAACAGGAGGATTTCAACATGAAGAACACCCGAGTACAAAAAATGGTTGCGGTCGCATTATTTGCTGCAATCGGATTGGTTTTGCAATTTTTCTCATTTCCAATCATGCCAACATTTAGCTTTTTGAAAATCGATTTTAGTGATATCCCAGTTTTGATCAGCATGTTTTTATTTGGTCCGTTAGCGGGGATCGTTACCGCGTTTTTACGTTCGATCTTACATTTGATCATGACCGGTTTTAGTCCGGAGAATCTAGTTGGCGACGTCGCTAGTTTCTTTTCAACAGCGGTCTTTACTTTACCGATTTTCTACATCTTCAAAAGAAACAAATACCAAAAAGGAAAAAATCAAATTTTAGGCGTGATCAGTGGAACACTTGCACTAACCATTTTCATGAGTATTGCGAACTATTTTGTGATCACCCCTCTTTATTTAACATTTTTAGGCCTGAATGCAACCCAAATGTTAGGTATGCCACTGGCAAATTACATTCTGATCGGTATCGTACCTTTTAACTTGATCAAAGGATTTATCGTTAGTGTGGCGTTCCTTGTCTTACACGCTAAACTACTACCTTGGTTGAGCAGAAAACAACACCAGTTAGAAAAACGACATAGCGTGGTAAAATAAAAGTAAACGACTCTTTTTAAAAAACTACGATATATTATAATACAGAAAATACAAGTAAACTTGAAAGTAGTAATTCCTACTTTCAAGTTTTTTTTTACTAAAAAGGGCATTTCCAGTTATTTATATAGAGCCTAGATAGTTTTTTTGGGATGATAACAAATGACCAATCATAGGTATTCTTATAGCTAACACATATTTTTTTAAAGTTATTCTTAATATTTTGTTATGAAAAAAAATTCAATAACCGACATTGTGTAAGCGTTTTATAAATCGTGTCTGAGTATTTTTTGCCTTTTTGTATAAAAATGTATTTTATACGTTTTAACGTGAAATTCTTCTCCTTTTGTTTGTTAGATGGACCTGATATAATAGACGACGGAAACGCTACAATTAGTATGAATAAAGCATTTCAATTAAATAATTAAAGGAGGGACAATAAACGAGGGTTTTGAATAAAATTTATCGAATCTACTAGTTATTATTTTTGTTCTTATCATCTTTTTGATAAAATACCGATGTGTCAAAGATTTTTGAAACAAGAAAGGAAGAAGAAAATGGAACAAACAACGAAGAAGAAATTTCAAATGCCTTCAGCGTACTCGGTCTTATTCATTATTATTGCCATTATCGCTGTACTTACATGGTTCATCCCAGCAGGACACTACAGTGTGGATGAAGCCGGTAATATCATTGCAGGGTCTTACGAAAGAGTCCAACAAAATCCACAAGGACTTTGGGATATCTTTATGGCTCCAGTCAACGGGATGTTGGGTGTACCAGCGGGTGAGTTAACGAAAGAAACACCTGCGGCAATTCCAATTTCATTCTTTATCTTAATTGTTGGTGGTTTCTTAGGAATTATCAATAAAACTGGCGCATTAGATGCTGGGATCGCAACTGTTGTGAAACGCTTCAAAGGGAAAGAAAAAATGTTGATCCCTGTATTGATGCTTTTATTCGCTTTAGGTGGATCAACTTATGGAATGGCGGAAGAAACGATTCCATTTTACGCATTATTGATTCCTGTTATGATGGCCGTTGGTTTTGATACTGTCACAGCAGTAGCCATCGTGTTGGTCGGATCTCAAGTGGGTTGTTTGGCATCAACAGTTAACCCATTTGCGACAGGAGTTGCATCACAAGCCGTTGGTATTTCAATGGGTGAAGGAATTGGGTTACGTTTCTTTATGTTCGTTGTCTTACTAACAATCTCTATTATTTATGTGTATCGCTATGCGTCGAAGATCGAAAAAGATCCAACCAAATCTTTAGTATATAATCAGCGCGAAGAAGACATGAAACACTTTGATATCGAAGCAATCAATCGTCAAGAAATGATCACGAAGAAACAAAAACATGTGAATGTATTGTTCTTCCTTACTTTTGGTATCATGATCATTAGTTTGATTCCGTGGACAACATTGAATGAAAACTTCACTATTTTTGAGTCATTGACAAATTGGTTAACTGGCCTACCTGTAATTGGAACTGTTTTAGGTAAAAACATGTTGCCTCTAGGCGATTGGTATTTCCCTGAAATCACAATGTTATTCTTAGTAATGTCAATCGTTGTGGCAATCACTTTTGGTATGAAAGAATCTGATTTTGTCAAAGAATTCTTAGCAGGTGCTTCAGACTTGATCGGTGTAGCAATCGTTGTTGCTGTTGCTCGTGGGATCCAAGTAGTGATGAACAACGGTTTGATCACAGATACGATCTTACATTGGGGAGAACAAGGATTAAGCTCATTATCATCAAGTGTCTTCTTGATCCTTACATTTATCTTCTATATCCCTATGTCATTCTTGATTCCATCAACTTCTGGCTTAGCAGCTGCTACAATGGGAATCATGGGACCAATGGGAGAATTTGCCGGTGTCGGTAAAGATCTAGTAATCACTGCTTACCAATCAGCATCTGGTTTAGTGAACTTGATCACGCCAACTTCTGCTATCGTAATGGGTGCAATCGCCATTGCCCGCTTTGATATTTCCGTTTGGTGGAAATTCACTGGAAAGTTGATTGCCATCTTATTTGTTGCCATCTGTGTGATCTTAGGTGTAGCAGCAATGTTCTAATTCTAGACAAATGACAGCCAAAGTTCTATGATAAATGAAGAAACACTATCTATTGACTGAATAAAGAGATATGAATCCTTTATTCACCATGTACGATGTATCACTTGTATGTAAGAGATCGTCGGTAGAAATAAGACCTTTGAAAAAACGAGTTACTCTGTTGATGAAATGGTGACTGAAGAATCCAGCTCCAAGAAATAAGCGACAAAACCCGAAACTTGGATTTTGGGTTTTGTCGCTTATTTCCGAAGGCGTTGGCTTTTACACAGAAAATTTCGTAAACAGTGTCCTATTGCACTCGAGCAAATGGACATGTGGATCAAAGTAGTATTTTCTGCCGCCATCTTTTTTTTAAATAATTAGGAGGCAAAGTTGATGAAACAATTTGTAACAGAACAACATCATGAACAAGCATTAGAATCATTAAGTGAGTTGATCAGAATTCCTTCTGTGTTGGATGAATCTGATTCTGGAGAGGGACATCCTTTTGGCAAAAAAGTTGTAGAAGCTTTAGATAAAGTGTTAGAAATCAGTGAAGGATTAGGTTTCAAAACATTTAAAGATCCCGAAGGCTACTATGGTTATGCAGAAGTAGGCTCAGGAGACGAGTTATTTGGTATCTTATGCCATATGGACGTTGTCCCTGGAGGCGATGAAAAAAACTGGGAATCTAAACCTTTTGAGCCAACGATCAAAGATGGCTGGCTAGTTGGCCGTGGCTCTCAAGACGATAAAGGACCTTCGATTGCTGCGATGTATGCAGTGAAAGCATTGATGGATGCAGGGGTAGAATTTAATATGCGCATTCGTTTCATCTTCGGAACGGACGAAGAAAACCTTTGGCGTTGTTTAGATAAATACAATGAAAAAGAAGAAGGAATCACACAAGGCTTTGCGCCAGATGCAGAATTTCCTTTGATCTATGCAGAAAAAGGCTTGCTACAAGCTTACTTGACAGGTCCTGGCACAAATGAATTTTCTGTAAATGCTGGTGGGGCACTAAATGTAGTGCCGGATTCTGCACCATATTCGGGCGAAAAATTGGCAGAAGTAAAAGCAGCGTTAACGAAACACAACTTCGATTTTGAAGATCAAGGTGACTCGATCACAGTGCTAGGAAAAAGTATCCACGCAAAGGATGCCGCAGAAGGTGTCAATGCGATTTCTCGTTTAGCGATCGCTTTATCTGAAGTTTTTGATTTTGCGCCAATCAAGTTTTTAGGAGAATTAGTCCAAGAAAATGCGACTGGTGAAAAAGTAGTCGGAAAGACTGTTGACGAACAATCTGGTGAGTTGACGATGAACTTCGCTAGTTTAGAAATCACACCTGAGCAAACAAAAATCGGGGTGGACATGCGTATCCCTGTCACCTTCAAAAAAGATGAGCTTGTCGAAAAAATGACAGAAAAAATCAAAGCATACGATTTATCATATGAAGAATTTGATTTCTTGGATTCATTATACGTTCCTTTGGAGAGCGAATTGATCCAAAACTTATTAGGAACGTACCGTGATATCACAGGGGACATGACTGAGCCATTTGTTTCTGGTGGAGCAACCTTTGCCCGTACGATGAACCAATGTGTCGCTTTCGGTGCAATGTTCCCTGATACACCAGACTTCATGCACCAAGCCAATGAACGATGGGAATTAAGCAGCATGTACAAAGCAATGGAAATCTACGCAGAAGCGGTTTATCGCTTGTGTGGAAAGTAAACCATAGTTAGTTAAGAAACGAATAAGATTTATAAAAAATAACCACCACTATTTTGAGAAACTTTGTCAAAGTAGTGGTGGATTTCTTCACCATCTAAACATCCATAATTAAGCAACAAGCGTAATAGCTATTTCACATACTCAGAAATTTGTTGGAATGTAGATACTATGATAATATGTATCTACATATTGAATATATTATAAACAGAAAGGAAAAAATTAATGGATAAAATTCGTAAATACAAAATCAGAAAATCTGGAAATAGTGATGTAACAACAATACCAAATGAAGTAAAAGAGTATATTGGAGTTAAAACTGGAGAGTCCATTAGTTATATATTTGATAAAGATGGGGCAGTTAGAATAGTAAAAGCACAAGAGGAAATTGATATTGATACTATTGTCGACTCTGTGATGAATCAATATGATCAAGCATTGAAAGATTTGGTCGACCTATGATATATTTGACTTCAAAACACATCATAAAGATAAATGCTAAAGTAATTTTAGCATATTCTCAAGGTGAAACAATCGGTATAAAAGATGCAACTGCACTAGATATGGCAATAAATCAACCTGCACAGTCAGTTTTTGGCAGAGATTTGTATCCTACGATATTTGATAAAGCATCTATACTTACAATCAATTTAGCTACAAAGCATCCTTTTCATAATGGTAACAAACGTACAGCATTTGTATCGATGATTACATTTTTGCAAGCGAATGGATATACAACAACTTTTACCCAGCAAGAGGCAGTTAAATTCATTTTAGATATTACTACTAGTAAAAAAGAATTTGATGAATTAAAACGAACTGTCTCGACTTACCTAACTCGGTCAGGAAAAGTTAATCCAAAGTAGTTCCCACATCGATTTTCCAGTTGATTAATCGTTTCCTAGAGTAAATGAGGCGAGTTCATGCACAACAGTGAATACATAAATTGAGTTTAATATAACAATGTAAGAAACCACCACTATTTTGAGAAATTTTGTCAAAGTAGTGGTGGATTTTCATTGTCACTTGTTCCTCCTTACAAAGATATCCAATAATAACATCTTACATAAAATCATTTGCAATTTTACCGTATTTTATTTAGTGTATAAGAGTATCAAATGAAAGTTGACGGAAGGTGATGTTTTTTGAAAATATTCAAAAGAGTCCTGATAGGATTAGTGATCGTACTGGGATTAGGTGCTATCGGAGGTTATTTTTATTGGCAACAAAGTGTGTACGAACCATCGACTCAAGCAGAGCAATCATTTAAACAAGGAATAGATAAAGAGGATTATTTATTATTCGAATCGCAAAAATCGGCGGAACATCCAATGGTGATTTTTTATCCTGGTGCGCTCGTTGAACCAGAAAGTTATAGTATATGGGCAGAACAACTAGCAGAAAATGGCTATACGGTAGCCATTGCTAAAATGCCTTTTGAACTGGCGATCCTGAGTGGCAACAAAGCAGACAAAATCAGAGAGGATTTCAAAGATCAAGATTTTGTGATTGGGGGACATTCTTTAGGTGGCGTGATGGCAAGTCGTTATGCTAATGCAAATCTGGATGACGAACGATTAAAAGGTATTTATTTCATGGCAAGTTATCCGGATGAAAAGGGGACATTGGAAAAAACTGATTTACAGGTCATCAGTATCACCGGAAGTGAAGACAAAGTCATGAACCAAGAAGCAGCTGATGAAGCAAAAGCTTATTTACCTGAACAAACAGAATTTGTTTCCATCGCTGGAGGGAACCACGGCGGATTTGGTAGTTATGGTCATCAAAAAGGTGATGGTGAAGCAACAATCAGTAATGAAGACCAACAAACAGCAATCGTCACGACCATGATGGATTGGCTGAACCAAATCAAGTAAGAGCGTCACTTTTCGGAACGACGAAAAGAAATGATCCGTTTATAATTGAAAATTTCACAAGCTGATCGGCGGATACAGACGTCTCAAAGGAAGCTCCTCGAAAAATAAGGCGTCATCCACAAAAAAATTTAAGAATTATTTTCGTGGATGACGCCTTATCACTTGAGGGGAATACGATTACCTCATCTATTTTTGTGAGATAGAAAAAACAAGTAGATCATCGGACAGTCCTGCTAAAAGTTAGTTGTAAGAGAGCGGTCAATTTTCTTTTTCCAATAAGATTGCTCGAACCGGACATTTTTGATAAGCTTTGGTTACGTTGGCTTCTTCTAAAGGCTGAACGAATTGTTGATGTGCTTCTGGTTCTTGTGCAAATAAGACGATTCCTTCTTCATCATAATCAAAGATATCAGGTGCCTCGATTTGACATAGACCACATGCGATACAACGTTCAGGAACTAATTTACATAATAATGACATATTCACCATCCTAACATAAGGGGATTACTATGACTGAGTTTATTTTATCTTTATTTTCTTCAAGTGACAAGTTACGAGCAAGCTCACTCTATCAATTATTAAGTGGCAAGCGTACATCCTCGGTACTACTTTTTGGCTTTTTTCAGCGACTATTAGTTGTGCATGGTTGTTTTCCTTCACTTGAACAAGCAACGTTTGATACGCAGATTCAACAGATGATAGATGAGGGATTATTAAAGTGGGAAGACCGAGAGTTGCAACTGACGAAAAAAGGGGAAATGCGAAGAAAAAAAGAATCCCTCACCGGACTACACTATGATAAGTATGGACGTACAGCTACTACTAGTTGGCGTTTGCTGAAATTCTCTGTACAAGTCGTCTCTCACTTATCCGCCAATGAAACAGCTTATTTACCAGTAGAGACGGGGCCTTTTTATGCGTACCAAGTGAAGAGATGGTTGAAAGAAGCAACGTGTACCAAAACGGAGCTGGTCGCTCAAGTATCAAAGGAACTTTCTACTATTTTTACTCTGATGCCAGACGAACAGGCGAACTTCTTAGCAAACCAATTTTCTGGTAAAAAGCAAACAGGCTTACTCGCGTACCAGCTGACCACTCTTGAAGATGGCGTAGCACAGCAACTATTCCAAGATCAATGTATCCATCGCTTATTAGCGATTATCGAACAGCATTCAGATTTCTTGTTATACGATTTGCTGGCACCGTTGCTAAGACAAAATTATAATCAAAGCATGTTGACGACAAGAGCAATGATTTTATCTGGAGATTCAGTGGATCAGGTGATGAGCAAGCGAGGGTTGAAGAAAGGGACGATCAATGATCATTTGATCGAGTGGGCCATCTTTTTTGATGATTTTCCTTTTGAACGACTGATCCACTCCGAGACAAGAAAATCTTTAGCTTTGTTGGAGCGACCACTTCTTACACTAAGATATAAATACCTTGAAGAACAAACGATCGATTACGGAGAATTTCGTTTGGTACAAATCGAGACATTTAAAGGAGGGGATAAAAATGGATTTGCTTGATCCATTGAAACAGTATTTTGGTTTTTCCTCTTTTCGCCAAGGACAGGAAGAGATTATTTCCACCTTATTGAATCAGAAAGATGTTTTAGCGATCCTGCCAACTGGTAATGGCAAAAGTTTATGTTATCAGTTGACTGGCTATTTGCAAGATGGGATGGTCTTGATCGTTTCTCCTTTACTCTCTTTGATGGAAGATCAAGTAGGGCAATTGCAAAAACGAGGAGAGAAAAGGGTGGTTGCCTATAATAGCTTACTTACTAGAAGTGAAAAACAGTATGTGTTAGCTCATTTATCCGAATATAAATTTGTCTTTGTCAGTCCCGAGATGTTGCAGCAACCGGAAGTACTTCATGCGCTGAAGCAACAAAAAATTTCGTTGTACGTAGTCGATGAAGCTCATTGTGTCTCACAGTGGGGCATTGATTTTCGACCGGAGTATCAATCTCTCGGAAGAGTCGCAAAAGAATTAGGATCACCAACTACCTTAGCTTTGACGGCAACAGCCACGCGACCGGTACAAGAAGAGATCGAACACATTCTCTTTCGCACAAAACCTGTCATCGTCAAACATTCAGTTAATCGAGAAAATATCTCATTATTTGTCTTTCATACAGATGAAAAAGACCAGCAATTACGTCAGCTGATGGCACAAGCAGACGGGGCAATGATCATTTATTGTGCGACTAAAAAAGAAGTCGAACGTCTTTATCAACTGTTTCGCAAAGACTATGCTGTGGGGTATTATCATGGAGGGCTAGATGCCTCACAACGCCGCCAACTTCAACAACAATTCAGTCAAAATCAACTGCAATTTTTGATTGCGACGAATGCGTTTGGTATGGGGATCGATAAAGCAGACATTCGGTATGTCATCCATTATGATCTACCAGATAGCTTGGAAAATTATATGCAAGAAATTGGTCGAGCAGGCCGAGATCAGCGACCTAGTAGCGCTGTGTTGCTTTACCGACCAGGAGATGAAGGGATCCATTACTTTTTCCAACAATTGTCTAAAGAACAACGCCAGATTTTCGAAGAACATCTGTCAACTGGGCAAACAGAGGCGCCTCAGTTCGATGAGATCCAGCAAAAATGGCTGATGGTAGTAAATGAAATACAAAGTCCTGATACATGGCTTCTGCAATTAAAAAAACAAGAACAAGTGAAAATCAAGCAACTACAACAGATGCTTGCTTATATCCATGAAACGACCTGTAGACGAGAACGTCTGATGGACTATTTCGATGAAACTCTCAAAGAGAAGCCTAAAGACTGCTGTGACCGAGATGGCGCATCATTATTTCTAACTGAAACAGGGCAAATAAGTCCAACCGTAGAAGTAAAAGACTGGCAAACGATTTTACTAAATTTATTTTAAAAAAATGGTGCGAGGTATTTTTTTCGTACAATCAAGATTATCCTATGGTATAATAACTAGGAAAGAATTTAGGAGGTCAATAAGGTGAGTAGAAAAGATAGACATCAATCATCAGAAAATAACGAAACACAAGAACCATGGGAACAACCAATTTACGATACAGAGGATGAAGCATCTTCAAGAAGTACGCAAAGACAGCAAAAGAAAGGGAACACTCTGTTCTTATCACTATTTTTGATTTTATTAGTTTTATGTATTGCGATTCCAGCCGGAGCTTACTTCTGGATCAGAAACGGATCAAGTAACAGTGCTACCGCTGCATCTTCTTCCTCTACGACTTCATCGATCGTAGAAAGTTCGACTGTAGAATCAACTGTAGAATCGACGACAGTTTCTAGTGAACCAACTTCTGATACACAATCAGTTGCTGGAGAAACAACACCAACAAGTGCTGTGACACCAGAAACAACACCATCTTCAACAGTAACAGAGCCAGAACAAACAACACCAAGCAGTGTGGCTCCACAAGAAACAACACCTACTTCAACACCAGAGGCAGGCGCAGGTGTTTCAGGTTCAACCACAGTCGTTCAAGCGGGTGAAGGTCCTAGACAAGTAGCAGAACGCGCAGGCATTACAGTCGATCAATTGTTCCAATTGAACGGAATCGATCCAAACAACTACATGTTATATCCAGGACAAGAACTTAGAGTCCAATAAATGGAGTGAAAAAGATAATACTGAAGAGTTGTTTTTCCTCAGAGTATCTTCATAAAATGTAATTAAATAAGGAGCAGTGGCTTGAGCCACAGCCCCTTTTTTTTGAGAAAAGGGAGTTTATGAAAAATGACACGAATTAGTATCGCAATTGATGGTCCTGCCTCTTCAGGCAAAAGTACGGTAGCTAAAATCATCGCAAATGAATTGAACTACATTTATACAGATACGGGCGCGATGTATCGTGCAGTCACTTACTTGGCAATCAAACATCACATTGCTTTTTCAGATGAAACAGAGTTAGTCGATTTGATCAATAAAAACCCTATTTCATTTGAGCAAATGGCAGATGGACAACATGTCTTTGTAGCTGGGCAAGACGTTACTTCAGATATTCGACAACCAGACGTTACACGAGCGGTCTCTGAAGTAGCTGCGCATTCAAAAGTACGCGAAGCTCTTGTTGCGATCCAGAAAAAAATCGGTGAAGATGGGGGTGTCGTCATGGATGGGCGAGATATCGGTACCGCTGTTTTACCAAAAGCCGAAGTGAAGATTTTCTTGGTAGCCAGCGTATCTGAACGGGCACAAAGACGACACAAAGAAAACCTTGAGAAAAATATTCCGACAGACTTAGAAGAATTGACAAAAGAAATACAAGCACGTGATGAATATGACTCTACTAGAAAAGTTTCACCCCTGAAGCAAGCAGAAGATGCGATACGGATCGATACAACCGGTAAAACGATTCAAGAAGTTGTCCAAGCGATCAAAGAAGTGATTCAACAAAAAGGATATTTTCTTGACTAAATAGAAAAAAAGCGAAGAATCCGACCATTTTAATGGAAAACAAACGAAATCGCTTTATTTTTTTCAAATAATCAATTAAACTATAGGCAGTACCGTAGTTAACGGCAGAATGTTGGTTAGGAGGACAAGTGTTATGACAGAATTTGAACAAAATCAGACAGACCAATCTATGGAAGATGCAATGAATAGCGTTCAAGAAGTGAGCGTTGGCGATGTCGTCAAAGGAGAAGTTTTAGTCATTGAAGACAAACAAGCCATCGTTGGAATCGAAGGAACGGGTGTTGAAGGCGTAGTTCCTGCAAAAGAATTATCTACTTTACCGGTTGAAGATATCAACGAAGTGGTAAAGGTTGGCGATACGTTAGATCTAGTCGTGATCAGCACGATTGGTAAAGACAAAGAAAACGGAAGTTACCTTTTATCAAAACGACGCTTAGATGCGAAAAAAGTTTGGGAGGATATCGAAAAAGATTTCCAAGCTGGAAACATCATCGAAGCACCAGTGACAAATGTAGTTAAAGGTGGTTTAGTTGTCGATGTCGGTGTTCGTGGATTTGTTCCGGCATCAATGGTAGAAGATCATTTTGTCGCTGATTTTTCTGAATACAAAGGAAAAACGATGACATTCAAAATCGTTGAAATCGAACCATCAGAAAATCGCTTGATCCTTTCACACAAAGCAGTCGTTGAAACAGAAAAAGAAGCACAGAAAAAAGAATTACTATCAACTATCCAAGAAAATGACGTGATCGAAGGACGCGTTGCTCGTATCACAGATTTTGGTGCATTTGTTGATTTAGGCGGCATCGATGGATTAGTACACGTTTCTGAGATTTCTCACGGACATGTTGCTAAACCGGGTGATGTTTTAGCTGTTGGCGATGAAGTGAAAGTCAAAGTTCTTTCAATCAATCCAGAACAAGGACGTATCTCATTATCGATCAAAGACACATTGCCTGGACCTTGGACAGATATCGAAACAAAAGCTCCAGTAGGCGCTGTACTTGAAGGTAAAGTGAAACGATTAACTAGCTTTGGTGCCTTTGTTGAAGTATTTCCAACAGTGGAAGGGCTTGTCCACATCTCACAAATCTCACATAAACACATCGCGACACCACATGAAGTGTTGCATGAGGGCGATGATGTCCAAGTGAAAGTTTTAGAAGTCAATCCAGAAGAGCACCGGATTGCATTAAGTATCAAAGCATTAGAAGAAAAACCTGCTTCTGATAAAGAACCAAAAGAAGTTGAGTCTTATGAGTTACCTGAAGAAAACACAGGATTTACAATGGGTGACATCTTAGGCGAAGCCTTAAAAGGGGAAGTAGAAGAAACAGCAACAGATGATTCTGAAAAATAAATGAATGATCGTTCCCGAAGCGCGAATTTACAGCATCAAGGGAAGTTGTACATGTGTAAAACAAGTGGTCTGGGGATTACGTCCCAGACCATTTTCTTTTGTAATAGGCAGTGATCCAGAAAAATACTTGAATGTTCACCGATCTAAGCTTGAAAGTTCGCGAAGTATTCGGTACACTAAGTGAGATTGGAAACATGTGAGGAGGAAAAAATATGGCAAATCCAACAATTGCAATCGTTGGTCGCCCAAACGTCGGTAAGTCGACGATTTTTAACCGTATCGCTGGTGAGCGTATTTCGATTGTCGAAGATACTCCAGGAGTTACTCGTGATCGTATTTATGCTAAAGGGGAATGGTTAGGTCGTGATTTCAGTATTATTGATACTGGTGGGATCGACTTAGGCGATGAACCATTTATGGATCAAATCAAGCACCAAGCAGAAATCGCAATCGATGAAGCAGATGTAATCGTTTGTGTCGTCAGTGGCCGTGAAGGCATCACTGATGCAGATGAAGTCGTAGCAAAAATTTTATATCGTAGCAATAAACCGGTGATCTTAGCCGTTAATAAAGTCGACAATCCTGAAATGAGAAATGATATCTATGAATTTTATGCACTAGGTCTAGGTGATCCCTACCCTGTATCTGGAAGTCATGGATTAGGGATCGGCGACATCTTAGATGAAGCAGTGAAATTCTTTGATGAAGAAGCAGAAAAAGAAGAGGATGATACCATCAAATTCAGTTTGATCGGTCGCCCGAATGTAGGGAAATCTTCCTTGATCAATGCGATCCTAGGTGAAGACCGAGTGATTGTTTCGGACATCGAAGGAACGACACGTGATGCTATCGATACGCACTTCGTCTCAGAAGACGGTCAAAAATTCATGATGATCGATACAGCTGGTATGAGAAAACGTGGTAAAGTTTATGAAACCACAGAAAAATACAGCGTGATGCGTGCCATGCGTGCGATTGACCGTTCAGACATCGTGTTAATGGTCTTGAACGCAGAAGAAGGCATCCGTGAACAAGATAAACGAGTAGCTGGCTATGCGCATGAAGCTGGCCGTGGTGTGATCATCGTTGTCAATAAATGGGATTTAGTCAAAAAAGAAACGAATACGATGCGTGACTTCGAACAAGAGATCCGTGAAGAATTCCGTTACTTAGACTATGCGCCGATTCTGTTTGTTTCAGCTGTGACCAAACAACGATTAGAACGTTTGCCTGAAATGATCGAAGAAGTGAGTATGAACCAAAACTTACGTGTTTCTTCAGCAGTCTTGAATGATGTGATCATGGATGCCGTAGCAATCAATCCGACACCGACAGATAAAGGTAAACGATTAAAGATTTTCTATGCAACACAAGTCGCAGTCAAACCGCCAACCTTTGTTGTTTTTGTTAATGAAGAAGAATTGATGCATTTCTCTTATGAACGCTTTTTGGAAAATCAAATCAGAAAAGCATTTACGTTTGAAGGAACTTCGATCCGAATTATACCACGTCGAAGAAAATAGGCATTTTACCATAGTAGTCCGTTTTTTTCAAAAAAAATAAGCATATTTTTGTATTACGTTTTTATGACTAAAAAAAGCGCTTAAATAATGCCAAAAACCTTGCTATTAAGCGATTCATATGATATCGTGATAACAGAATATTGAAACTTAATCAATATTTCTTATAAACTTCTGGACCACTCAGAAAGTTTTTAAACTAAAATGATGTTCCTATCATATCTCTTGTTGGAGGAGGTGAATCTATCCATGGCAAATAAAGCAGAATTAATCGAAAAAGTTGCTTCAGCTACAGATTTAACTAAAAAAGACGCAACTGCAGCAGTTGACGCTGTATTTTCAACTATCCAAGATGCTTTAGCTAACGGCGAAAAAGTTCAATTAATCGGTTTTGGTAACTTTGAAGTACGCGAACGCGCGGCTCGTAAAGGACGTAACCCACAAACTGGTGAAGAAATCGAAATCCCAGCTAGCAAAGTACCTGCATTTAAACCAGGTAAAGCATTGAAAGACGCTGTTAAATAAGACAGTTGAAAAAAGCGCTTGTGGCTACGGCTACAGGCGCTTTATTTTTTATATAGATGGATATGGATAAAAGTGGCGGAAAGCAGTAGAAAGGCGACAACCAAATAGTTCAGCAACCGAATGGAACTCTTTACATATCAAATAAAAGAATAGAGTCGATCAAAAAAAGGCATGGGTCCATATACTAGTTTTTCTTATTCTTTTTTTAATTTACTTACTAATGGTAAAATAAAAGAAAAGGGGAGGGCAACATGGAGTTATCCTATCGCTACCAACAAGAAGAAACAACAATCTTTTATGGGGAAACATTTGTCAGTCAGTTGAAAAAAGAATCGATTGATCAAGCGATTCTTTTTTTGACGAACCAACGTTATTATGATCTATACGCTGAGAAAATGACACAGTCATTCACGAACAAGTTAGCGATTGATTGGTATATTTGTGGCAATACGCAGTGTAATCAATTGTCTGAATTGCATAGTCTCTTATCCTATGCGAGACGCTATCCCGAAAATCGACCGCTTTTAGTAATAGGTTTTGGCAATGAGGGAATTATGGAGTTGGCGGGCTTCTTTCAAAAACATACGTATCTTCAGACTACACTTTGGTTGATCCCCGTCTCGATCCGCTCCATGGCACGGGCACTGAATCCTCAATGCGAGATATTACACGGGCCTAACGAATCGGCTCTTCAAACGACGAACCTTCCAGAACGAATCATTTATGATCGGACGATCAGTGAAAAGCAAATCGAAGGGAAACAAATCGATTTTTTGATTTTTATCTGTTGCGGGTTAGTCTGTGATCATCCGTTTCTTCAAAATCTTTACAAAAATTATCCGAATCGCGAAAAATTATTCAATCGTCCTTTTGCTGGTATGCTAGAAGAAATCATTTATTTTTATCAAGAAGACGCTGAACAAGTGACAAATTATGGTAAACTATTTGAGCAAGCTTTTTATCTGACTGAAAATAGTCATTTGCTTTCCGCCAGTATGAAAAAATTTTTAGGTATCTTGATGCAACTTATCTGGAATTCAGAAATCAAGTCGCTTTCTTTCCAATTGAAGAATTTTTTTATCTGGCTGCAACATCTAGGTTATCCGATTACTTGGCCTGAAGAGATATCAAAAATGGATTATCTAGAAAATGTGCTGGTTTTAGCGGAAAAGAGCAAAAAAATTCTCGTTTTGGAAAAAATTGGTATAATAGATGGATATCAATTGCCAAACGAACAAGAACTATTGAAAACAATGGCGTCCTATGAAAGGATCGTTCAAGAGATTAGAGGGATTTAGATAATGACAAATAGTGAAAAAATGCTACAAGCATTAGCAGACGAAAATTTGACAGAAGCAAATGAATACTTGGCAAAAGCGCTCCAAGAAGATCCGGCTGATGTGTTACAGGAATTAGGAGAAGAATTATTAGCCATCGGTTTTTTAGAAGAAGCAAAGGCAATTTTTGAGCATCTGCTAACTGTATCGCCTGAAAATGATGAATGGAATATTCCGTTGGCAGAAATTGCGATCGAAGACAATGAGATCGATCAGGCATTTGACTATTTAGAAAAAATCCAGCAAGATAGTGAATACTATCCGCAAGCATTATTAGCAATCGCCGACTTGTATCAAGTAATCGGTATTCCTGAAGTAAGTGAAGCAAAATTGAAAGAAGCCGCAACATTATTACCTGAAGAACCATTGATTCAATTTGCATTAGCTGAATTGTATTTTTCAGTTGACCGCTTTAATGAAGCTTCCGCACTTTACGAAATGTTGTTAGCGAATGGTATAGAAGAAATTTCTAGTATTTCCATGCAAGAACGCTTAGGACAATCGTTGAGTATGCAAGGGGATTTTGAAGCAGCAATCCCACCACTGGAAGCTGCTTTAGCCGAAGAGCGGACAGATGATCGTCTGTTCCAATTAGCGTTCACGAATCTACAATTACATGAGAACGAAAAAGCTATCAATTATTTGCAAGAATTACGGGAATTGAATCCACAGTATCAATCTTTATACCTTTATCTAGGTCAGGCCCTTCAAGAAGAAGAGATGATCGAAGAAGCACAACAAGTCTTAGAAGATGGTATCAAAGAGAACCCATTCCAAGTAGAACTTTATCACTTAGCTTCGGAAAATGCCTTTCGTCTACATGACAAAGAAAAAGCAGAGAAGTTACTACTTGATGCATTGACCGTCGGTGACAAACAAGATGAAACGTTATTGACGTTGAGTAATCTTTACTTGGATCAAGAACGTTATGAAGACGTTGTTCAAACAGTCAACCAAATGGAAGAAGTTGCTAATCCATATGCAGAATGGAACCTCGCTCATGCCTATAATCAATTAGAAGATTTTGCGGTAGCAGCAGTCCATTATGAACAAGCAGCCCATGAATTAGATCATGAACCAGATTTCTTGAAAGAATATGCTTTATTCTTACGTGAAGAGGGTCAATTAGCAAAAACACGAGAATTATTGGAACAATATTTAACTTATGAACCGGGGGATATGGAGGTCTTGTCGCTATTAGATGATTTAACAGAGAGGTGATGAATATGTTGATTGATGTTAAAGAAAAGAAGAATTTCTTAACTTGGATGGTTAACCATGTCTCTTTCAGTCGCAGAGAAGTATTTTGGATTTTGAACTATCTGGCAAATCATGAAGCAATCTTACACAATGTGCGTTTTGTTGAAGGTGCAAACTTAACAAGACGTGGTTTACAGATCACCGATCTTTCATATGAAGGTGAGCCGATGAAGCTATTTTTAGATGGAAAGGAATTTACTGATACTGATCAGATCTTCCATGAAATCCGTCTGAACTGGAAAAATCCACTTTATGTCGAATGCCTTTTTGAAAATGCGTGGCAAACGAAAGAATATTTAGCAATCATCGAAGATAATCCGTTAGCCTCATGGGAAGATGCAATCAGTGAAGAATCAACAGAATTAATCGAGCATTATTTCCAAGAAAAAGAGCAAGCAGCAAAACTAAGCATGCTTTACCAACAGATCGATCAGGCATTAGAAGAAGGCGATAAAGATGCGTTTCTTGAACTATCAGATGAAGTGAACCGCATGATCCTTCAAGCGCCACAGAAGAGTAAGAGCTGAGTTTATTAGAAAAATAAATGATAGTAGTGGGTAAGGTATTCTTTGAATACTTTATCCACTGCTTTTATATAATTTAATGAAGCTAAAATGAAGTTTGAATATGGCGTTATGGACTTCTCGTAGGAAGGTTATTTTTTAAGACATCGCTTCATCAATAAATGTAATGTATAATGTAGAGAGGTTTTATATTGAGGATTATTGAGGATTTTTTAAGCAGCTCAAGCATTTTGAGAAAACCAAATCGTTTGAAATGAAAGTATTTTATTTGAAATTGCGTTCCTCGATTGTTCATTCACGAATAATTGCTTTAAAAAGCATACTTCCTAGTTGAATAATATCAGCTGTAAGTAAGCGCTATAATGATTATAGGAGTAATAATCATGGATTTTTTATCTTTTTTATTTTGGGTTATTGAAACTCTCCCTTTAGTTATAGGGATATACATTTTAAGTGAAGGTAGATTAGGTTGGAAGTTAACTAGCTTGATGACTGTTAGCTTTATTCCATTATTTTTTGTGAAAATAACTTTCCCGAAAATTAATGGGTTGAGTATAATACTGTTCA
The DNA here is from genome assembly GCF_051710905.1 of Enterococcus sp. DIV0806c. NCBI lineage: Bacteria > Bacillati > Bacillota > Bacilli > Lactobacillales > Enterococcaceae > Enterococcus > Enterococcus sp. DIV0806c. Next base: position 1,168,190 of record NZ_JBIOLO010000001.1, read on the forward strand.
TTTTATTCTTTCTGATCAGCTATTATAAGACAAAAAAAATAATCAAAAGTATTTTTATCTGCTCTATTCCAATGGTTTTACAAACGAGTTCGATCTTCCTTGCAGAATTATTGTTATGGCAAATATATGATATAAATAGCATTCAGGAATCTTCACAAATAATAATGGTTACAGTAATCGAAAATTTCCTATCAGCAGCAATTGTCATCATTGGTTCCTTCATCACTAGATTATTTATGAGAAGATATTCGATCGATGATTTATTAGATGGAAAGTATGGAATCCTATTTATATTATTTCCGTTACTTGGGGAAATCATATTTTCAATAAACATTTATTTCATAAAAATTGATGATTTTTTAAATGATGACAGGATTAGAGGAAACATCATCTTATTTACAATTTTTAGCATCGTTCTATTACTCGTTGTGTTCATCCTTTTTAGAGTGATTTTCAATAACTTGAAAATCGAGAATGAACGAAAACAAAACCAGCAACTCAGTATATACATGAAAGAGTTGGAAAAACAAAATGATGAAATTCGAAAGATACGCCATGATTATCTCAATATCATGACAACAATGTCTGGATATTTAGAACAAGAAGATGTAAAAGGATTGCAAGTCTACTTTTCTGATAAAATCAGACCATTGGGAGAAAAAATCGAAAAAAATGATGCACAACTAGGACGTTTGACTTATATAAGAATCCCAGAAATCAAAGCTATTTTAGCAACAAAACTATTGCAAGCACAAAAATCAGAGATTCGTTTGATCGTTGATATAGTTGATCCAGTTGAAAATTTTCATATGGATACACTGAAATTAAGTCGTGCACTTGGAATTATCTTGGATAATGCCATGGAAGCAGCGAAAGAATCCGAGGAACCTCAATTGGATCTATCTTTTGTGGAAAAAAAGAATGAGCATTTTATTCTCGTTAAAAATACGTATCGAGAGACTCCCCCTATACATTTGATCTTTAAACAAGGCTTTTCTACAAAAGGAGAAAATCGAGGGTTAGGATTAAGTAATCTTAGAGAAATCTTCTCTGATTGTGAGAATGTGAGTCTTAATACGTATGTGGACGATGAAAAACATTTTTTCTTTCAAGAAATTTCGATTAACTACTAAAGAGGAGCAACCTATGATAGAAATTTTTATATGTGAAGATGAAAAAGATCAGAGAAGAAAATTAACAAATTTCATCCATGACTATATAAATGCTGAAGGATATGATATGAGGATTTCCTTAGCAACAGACAACCCTCAGGAGATTTTAGCCTATGTAGAAAAACATCAGCCCAGTGGCCTATACTTTATTGATATTGATTTGAATACGACAATCAATGGCTTACAAATGGCTTCAAAAATCAGAGAAAAAGACAAGGATTCGTTTATCGTATTCGTCACTACCCATGTTGAATTGATGCAGTATACGTTCAAACACAAATTAGAAGCATTAGATTTCATCAATAAAGGTGAGTTTAAGGAAATGAGAAAGCAAATCGTTGAGAATATCGATTATGTCCACTCGTACCAAAAATTGGTCAATGAAACTTTGACGTTTAAAATTGAACTGAACAATCGCATTATCACAGAAGAATTGGATAATATCATGTTTTTTGAAACGTCAGGCAATAAACATCGAGTGATCATGCACGCGCAAAATCGGCAAATTGAGTTTTACGGAAGTCTAAATGACATTGAAAAGCAAGTAGATGCCTTTTATCGTTGTCACCGTTCTTTTCTTGTTAATAAAAATAATATTACAGAAATTGATAAAACCAATCGGGAGCTTATCATGAAAAACGGGGAAATCTGTTTAGTTTCTTCCAGAGCAATAAATAAATTGTAAAAGAATAATAACGTATCAATCACTTAGTCAAGCACTTAGGAATTCCTAAGTGCTTGTTTTTGTTGATTTGGTTTCTATTTTTTATGCTTTAGGAAATAACTTTCATTATGGGAAATATCTATCTTAAAATAATAAATTATAAGAAGTTAAAGATAGATCACGTCTGTTAAACTTGAGGAACTAGTACTAGTAAAGGGAGGGAAGAAGATGACAAATTTTATTAGTAGAATCTGGGTGATATTTATAGTATGCGTGTTTTATACAACTTTTTCTGCTTTTGTTTTAGTATCAGCTTTAATTTCTTTGGTAAGCAGTTTTTTTTTTAGTTTAAGAGGGTGAATATCAATACAAGAAAAGTATACTTCTTAAATCATATAGGTTTGAAAAAATATAAAATAAGGGGAGCGTAACGTCAGACAAGAATAGACTGATTATTTTTATTCTACGTTATGAAGCAAATATATGGATCAACTATCATTTGAAAATTACATAAATTACTATACTGAAATTTTAAATAAGTATAAGGCACTCTATCCTTCGCTATGTCACTATGCAGAGGATAAGTTAGAAGAATTAATTCGATTAATGAATCTGCCAGTAGAAGATACGCTACAATCCGTTTTTTTTAAAGCAATTGCTTTAGATGTAAAAATACAATTGACAGATATCTGGTTAAATGGAGAGCGATTCGGTTATACAGATGAGGAAATCATTCATCTGATCGAAAAAGAATATGTATCTTTTAATCTAGAAATATGCGGATATGAGAGAAAAGGAGTGCCACCATACTCACTGATTTTTATGAGTGAAACATCAGTTAAGAAATTTTAAGTTTGTAGCAACAATGGATTTAGTTTAAATGTCTTATTTAATAAAAAAAGGATGTATTACATGAAAAATTATTAATCGTTTGTAGTGTGCTGTTTCTTCTCTTTGTAGGCTTTCTGATTTTATCTTTTCTATTATTTAGAAATAATCAAGAGGTTGCGATAGCAGAAATCCAGAAGATGGAAATATTAAGGGATCAAGAAAATGATCGTTTTACAGCAAATAAGGAAATGGTCTTAAACACTAAAGAAATGGTGGCCGCTGTCATCTATTTATTAGGGGCTGTCTTGGTTGGGCTAATGATCTATAAACAAAAAAATAAAGGTTAAAGTGTTGTTCAAAAGCTATTGTTTGGATGACCAAGTAATTTTATGAATAAAGTGGAAGATACGTTTAGGATGTCCTGAGCGTATCTTTTTTTTTGTTTAGGAAGACTTCTTCGTTGTTTGTGTAGGTAAGAGAGAATAAATAAAAAATGGTGTTAAGCTTTCAAATGTGAAACGAGCAATGGGGGAGTAATAAAGGATGAAAATTAAAAGATTACAAAATATAGTATTCCTGAGTCTGATGTTTGTTGGGGCATTTTGTTTAAGTTATATCATTGCTTTCCAGCTCGATTATTATCTAGCGATTACTGAAATTTTAGGGATAAAAGGATCAAATGAGAGTAATCATGGAATACTCTTCCACTATTTTGATATGTGGAAAATTATTTGGCTGTTGGCGACAACATATATCACAAGTTTTGGCACTGTCTATGTGATCAGTTATTTGTTGATTATAAGCTACAATAAATGGCAACGTACAAATTAAAACGTTATGTGTAGATGAACTTTCGGAGAGGAGACCGATGAATGATGGATAAGAAGAGAAAAAGCACATATCAGTTTGCAATTATTGGATTCGTACTCATGAATCTTTTACTTTCTAACTTTACACCGATTGTAATGTGTCTGGAAGAAGATTATTCACAAGCTACATTGGATTCCTCAGAAGAAAGTACTACGGATTCATCAGAATCTTTAGATGAAAGTATGCAGTCATCTGAGGAAGAGGAGATCCGTGTAGAAGATTCTACTGAGAGCGTAGAAGAAGGACCTCCGACAAGTTCGACGACAGAAACAAGCGGACTTAATGGTACACAAGAAGAGCAAAAAAATAATACAGACAACACTAAAACATATACACATATAAAAGATGTCCAAAAAGAAAAAGCAGTAAGTGCAAAAGGACAGGTTGGAACTGTTAATTGGGAACTTTATGACGATGGGAAACTAAAAATGACAAGTGGTGGAAAATGGGAATCTAGTAATTTTGATGTTGAAAAATCACCATGGGCTTCTTGGAATGAAAAGATTACTAGTATAGAAATCAGTTCTGAAATTACGGTAGGATCTAGTCTGGCAGGTGCATTTAGAAATTTATATAAATGTAAATCAATAACGGGATTAGATAAATTAATCCTTAGCAGTGTTAATCCAACTAATATGGATAGCACATTTTATGGTCTTAGTGCATTGGAAGAACTAGACTTAACGGGGCTAAATACGAGTAAAGTGACTGATATGTCTGCGATGCTTCTAGGAACTAGTAGTTTAAAGGAATTGAATATTACTGGTTTGGATACTAGTAACGTAACTACGATGTCTGCCATGTTTTATGGTACGGGATTAAGTAGTGACAACTTAGATATCAATGAATTAGACACAGGAAATGTAACAAATATGTCTAGTATGTTTAAGGATGCACGAAATTTAACGAATATAGATTTAAGAAATTTAAATCTTGAAAAGGTGACAAACATGTCTAGTATGTTTCAAGATCAGTATACAGATCAAAATAATGACGGGACTATAGATGAGAGTCAACTGTGTACAGTAAAATTTGGGAAGCTAAGCAATGAAAATATAGACATGAACAGCATGTTTAGACATGCGACGCACCTTGAGCAAGTAGAGTTTTATGAAGCAGATGAAAAAGTTAAAGTATTAAAAATGGCTCATATGTTTATGAATACTAAGAGCTTAACAAATATAGATTTAAGTACATTTGATACGAGTCAAGTAACCGATATGTCTAGCGTGTTTAACAGAGCAAGTAGTTTGACTAGTGTAGATTTAAGTGGATTTGATACTAGCAAAGTAACAAATATGTCTAGTATGTTCAGTGGAGCAAGTAGTTTAGCGAGTGTAGATTTAAGTAACTTTGATACTAACAAAGTAACAAATACGTCTAGTATGTTTAGCGGAGCGAGTAGTTTGACAAGTATAGATTTAAGTAACTTTGATATGAACCATGTAACAGATTTATCTCATATGTTTTTTCAGACAAGTAAATTGGGAAAGATTATTTTAGGACAAAATTTTAGTTTTAATAACAATATGGATGGGAAGCTGCCCCCAGCTTTTAACGGAAAAAATGAGGATTTATGGCAGGCTATTGGAGATGGGGACGAGGACACACCAAATGGGAAAGTCTATTCTAACGGTGAATTAATGACAAATTATGATGGAAATAATATGGCGGGAACATATGTCGCAAGTGGTTACGATCCAAGTATGATGATCTCTGTAGATGTTCCAGAAAAGGTATCGTTTGGCGCAATAACTAGCGAAAAAATTGTTTCAAATAAATTTAATATTGCTAATAATTCGAGATTACCATTGCGAGTTGTTGTTACAGAATATGTTGATACAGATTTTTCTTTCAGCTTGTTTCAATCTTTGAAATTAAAAATTGATGAATATAGTGAAGGAAACGATGTATCGTTAATTGATAAAGGAAACGGCGATATATCTGCTGAAACCACATTATTTAATTTATGTTCAGAACAAAATATTAATGTAATCGACTCGGAAAAAAATGAAGAATTGATACAAAATGGCTGGAGAAATAATTGGAATTTTCAATTTGATGGTGCCATATATGAAGATCAATTTAATGAGAATGACTTGAGGACAGTCAACCATGAATTGAAATTAAAATTTATTCCTTTAACAGCGGATGGTAATAATATATGGGGAAGCTAAGATTATTGGGTCTAGGATCAGCATTCAAAACTTTAATGAATAAAAGTACCGAATCAACGGAAATATATATAACAAATGAGGAGAGAAGCAATGGAGAACAAAAAGTATAAAGATGAAAGTAAAAGAAAGCGCAAGATAATCCTACTGATCATTCTTACAGGATGCTTAGTGATACTTACCATATTGTATTATTCACAAAAAACAAATGAAGTATACTCCAAAGATACTATGCCAGAAATTGTTCAGGGTGACCAAGCAATAGAAAACCTAGATGAAGTGGTACAAGAAACACAAAATATCACTGCATATGCACTGATTAGCATAGAGGCGGATGGACAAACAGGGAAATGGTATTTTTACAATGATAAAGACAATCAAATCGGTCAACAAGCGGTGATCAGATTGGATGACAGTAATAAAATCATATATCAGTCCGGAGTAATAGAGCCAGGAAGTTTTATTGAGAATATTAAATTGTCTGAACCTTTGAAATCTGGAAAATACAAAGCAACAGTTACGATAGAGAGCTATGATCTGGATAAAAAATTACTCAATAGTAGCATGGGTGCAGTTGCGACAATCATTGAAGTAGTATAAGTTAAGCAAATAAAAATAGAGATTAAACATAATGTTTATGATAAATATATAAATTTAGGAGGAGCAAAAATGTTAAAAAAGAATATTTTAATTACATTATTTAGTGGATTACTATTAGGCGCAGGAGGTTTATCAATTAATAGTGCATTGGTTGAAGCAAAAACACATGAACAAAATTCAGAAGCAACTATAGATGTCGAGGGGAAAATTGGTGAAAAGGCAATTAATCCTACTGATCCAATACCGACATTTCCAATAGAGCCAGAGTTAATGATTTCAGTTGATCTGCCTGAACAACTTTTTTTTGGAGCGACAAAAACTGAAAAGATTAGTTCTGCAGATCATAAGATTAAAAATAATTCTTCTTTACCAGTAAGAGTAGAAGTAATCCAATATAGCAATAAGAAAGAGACGGAGGACACTTTTCCATTATTTGAAAATTTATATTTAGTAACACCCAATTACGGTATTGGTGCGGAGCAGATACAACTGATTAGTGAAGGCTCTGCTTCAGCGTTAGAGGCGGTGAATAATGTACTAATGGAATTAAGTGCTGGATCAAATCCAACTAATGTGACTGAAAATGAGATTTTAGAAGACCAATTGGGTTGGAAAAAAGATACAACATTTCAATTTAGCGGGGTAATAGGAAGTATTTTTCCCTTAATCACTGAAGGTATAGTTGCAGAACATGAACTGACCATAAAACTAACGCCACTAACACCTAATGGAGCTAATGTCTGGGATGGAGAGCCTATTGAATAAGATTAGTTTTAAGACAATATTGATTATTGTTTTGGTATGTTTTATAAGCATTATATGCCTCCAACAGCCAGAATCAATCAAGAGCGTTGAACTACCTGTAGAAGGCAAAATCGGGCAAACAATCGAAAATAGTCATAATACAGATGAGACTAAACTAAGCGATGAAGACTTTAGGAAAAAAACGGTCGTCTACGAAAGAAGACTTCCTAAAACAGGAACGAGAACTTCATGGGGGTTATCTGTGTTTGGCGGAATTATTCTCAGTGCATTAATAATCTATAGAATAAAAAATCACTTCATCTTTCACCAAAGAAAATCCAGTGTATGAAGCATTGTGTCGGTTGGAATTTCGATTGATTAAAGATTTTTCAAGCGGTCATCTAATGACTTCTTATAAGAAAAAATGACTAACTTAAGTCTAGGAAATTTGTCTAAAAATAAAAAAATTATTTTGTGGTCTGTGGTCTATGGATACTCGCATCTTTGATATTCATTAATGGATGGACGAACATTGAAACAGCAATGGATCTAAAGGTAAATGAAGAAGCAACTGATTACAGTAAAGGATCTTAAAGCGAATGAATGGATGGCGGAAGGATTGGATGACAAAGTGGGGCATAAGCTGATTGCCTTTTTTCGGATCATGTGTTTACTTTTAATATTGATATAGCTACAGGTAGGTGGAAAGAGATAGATAAAGATTTAGCAAAATCAATGGCAGAAGAAATGGTATTCAAATTTGAATATAGCTTAAAAGGAAATAAATTAATTAGAAAAATTGATGGTAGTGGAGAAGAAATAGAATATAAAGTAGCAAAAGAAGATGACAAGATTCTGTTAGTACCAGTTAAAGAAAGTGAGAATAAGATCACACTTTCCTACAAAGAGAAAGAGACAGACTCTGCTAAGAACTGTTTGTCATTAAGTGGAGATCAAATCTAAGAATATCTGGATAAATAAAAGCTTGTAAATTTACTTTTTGGGGAGTAAATTTACAAGCTTTAAGTACCTTGCGTAATTAATAATTTTTAAGGTAAACTTGTCGAATACTATATATTCGGTTTTAGGAAGCACAAAATAACTAATCACCCAAGTGCTTTGGAATGAACTGAGAATATTTCTAGGTAGAAATGTGCAACTGCTTGATCGCGGAATACACAGAACCACGTTATTCTATATACGTAGAAAGCTTCAGTATCAGGTTGCTTGATTCAAAATCATTCTATCATTTTTTTAAACCGATTCGTTTGTGGTTTGAGATACGTAAAGCCTTCTCCTTCTACTTCATGGACATTTAGAATCGAAAGAAAGGCATGTTCGTCAATTTCATGAATGATCCGTTTTACTTCATTTAATTCCCTGGCACTTACTACCATATAGATCATTTTTTTATCGACACCAGAAAAACCACCTTCTCCGTGCAAGAATGTGACACCACGTTGTAAGCCAGTCATCAATAAAGGCGCAATTTCCTCACTTTTATTTGAGACCACAAGAATCCCTTTGGCAGAGTAGCCGCCATCAAGGATAAAATCGATGACACGACTAAATACATAGGAAGCGATTAACGTGTACATCATCCGCTTCAAATCGATATAAGTTAATGAAGCAAGTAAAACTATCACATCAAAAGCTAAAAGGGAACGTCCCATAGAGATTCCATGATTTTTTTCAAGTATCCGAGCGATGATGTCACTTCCTCCTGTAGTACCTCCCATACGATAAACGATCCCGCTGCCGACTCCGGCAATCAGTCCTGCAAGTAATGAGACGATCAGTAAATCATGCTCTAAGTTGATTTGTAAGGGAATCCTTTGCCAAATCCATAAGAAGACAGAAAGCGAGACAGTGCCTAAGACAGTATACGCGAGCGCGCGTTTTCCTAATATTTTTCCGCCTAGTAGGATCAATGGAATATTGATCAATAAAGTAGAATAAGCTGGGTCGATATGAAAAAGAGCACGCAAAATCAGGGTAATACCTGAAACTCCACCCTCAGCTAGCTGGTTTGCGATATTCAAATAGACTAGTCCAAAAGCATAAATACTTGTTCCTAAAATAATAAAAAAAACTTCTTTCATTGTTTTCAATGATGTCATCGAATCCCCACTTTCTACTATTGATATGATTCATTATGCAACAAGCGGTAAATCCTAGATATAAACCTAGGGATTAGGAAACTAGTTATTCATTTTTTATAGTTATAGAATAGACCAAGTTGGCTTGATGCTAAGAATTTATTAAGTATACCTAACATAATGTAGCATGTATTCTTTGTTTTCACAATTGCACTTCTTGCGGTTTTGCTGTAAAGTTTTTTAGGAAGAGATGATTGGAGGGTTCTTAATGAAAGAAGAGCGTTCACTAAAAAGTATGCAAGAAGAGGTCGATGCGTACATCCAACAATTTAAAGTTGGGTATTTTTCGCCATTGGCGCAAATGGCACGTCTGACCGAAGAAGTAGGTGAATTGGCCCGAGAGGTCAATCATTCATATGGCGAAAAAAGTAAAAAAGCAACAGAACCTAGTAATTCAGTGGCGGAAGAATTAGGCGATGTTCTATTTGTAACGATGATCATGGCAAACTCGTTAGGAATTGATTTGACGACGGTATTTGAAAAAAATATGGAGAAGTTCAATCGAAGGGACCATCATCGTTTTGCCCGAAAAGATGAGGAACAGTGAGAGGATAGAAGGAGTAAAAATGAGACTAAGTGAATTACCGATCGAATATAAAAAAGCAATTCCAGTAATAAGAAAAATCGAGGCAGCTGGATTTGAGGCGTACTTTGTTGGTGGTAGTGTGCGAGACACGTTACTCGGACAAAAAATTCATGATGTAGATATTGCTACTAGTGCGTTTCCAGAAGAAATCAAGCAATTGTTTCCAAAAACGATAGACATTGGGATCGAACATGGAACGGTTCTCGTCTTGCATGAAGAGGAGCAATATGAGATCACGACATTTCGTACGGAATCGACTTATCAAGATTATCGACGACCCGATAGTGTTTCATTTGTTCGTACACTAGAAGAGGATCTAAAGCGAAGAGATTTTACGATCAACGCTTTTGCTTTGAAAGAAGATGGTGAAATCATCGATTTATTCGACGGCTTGGCTGATTTAGAAAATCACGTCTTACGAGCAGTTGGCCGGCCTTTTGAACGATTTCATGAAGATGCCTTGCGAATGATGCGTGGCCTTCGTTTTGTGAGCCAGTTAGGATTCAAATTAGAAGAAGAAACAGCCAAGGCAATCGAAGACAACCATGCCTTATTGGAGAAAATTTCTATTGAACGAATGAATGTTGAATTTATCAAAATGCTTTTAGGGGATTTTCGTAATCATGGCTTGGTCGCATTTGTTGAAACAAAATGTTACATCTATTGTCCACAATTAAAAGAAGATGGTGAGGCATTACTACGATTTGCCGATTTACCATCTATTCCATTAAAAAAAGAAAGTCAAGCTTGGGCATTGTTGCTCAACCAGCTCGGTCGAGCAGAGCAAGAGGTGGCACCTTTCTTAAAAGCATGGAAATGTTCCAACCAAATGATTCGAGAAGTCCAACGTTTGGTCAAAGGATTGGCGAAGCGACAAGAACGACGATTAACACCATTGGAGATTTATCATCTTGGAAAAGACGCATCGTTGGATGTGGAGGAATTAATGATTTACTTCCAACAAACTCCTGACACAACAACTGTGCTAGACATTTATCACGCACTTCCTATCAAGACAATGAGTGAGTTGTCCATTGATGGAAAGGTGTTATTAGCTACGAGTGAAAAAAAACCAGGTAAATGGGTCAGTGAAGCATTAGCACTTGCGGAGTCGGCGGTAGTGAACGGACTGGTACCGAATGAACAAGCTGCGTTATTAACCTATCTGAAAGAGCAACAAGGGTAGTCAATGAAACCGTGGCAATCACTAATTACGTTTGATTGGCGGGCTATTCATATACTGACATGGCTAAAGTAAGGGCATGAGAGTTATCTATAGAAGCGTTTGGCTTTTTTGTAGCATGTTTTTCATGTCCCTCTTCTCTTTTATAGGAGGATTGTTATCAAAAAAGCTGACAGAAAAGCAAACATGAGAGATGACCGCTTTTGTTGTTTTATGCTAAACTAGTAATGAAACAGAATATAATGCGTCAAAAAAGGAGATTTTTTTAATGAGCAAAGAAATGACAGCGCTAAAATTTTATTTCCGTAACGGCGAAACATGGACGATCAATCGTCGTCACATCGGCGACCTTTGGATCAAACAAATCACAACAAGTTTTGGTCGTATCAATGGAAGCGAATTTATCGAGATCCATCCATGTGCCGGTTTTAAAATCGAGATCTTCCATGAGGGAGATTCAGTAGCTACTCATGATATCAATCTAGGTGGTTTGGAAATGGGTATGTTCAATCGTGCTTTGAAATATGAAGATATTGAACGTATGGAAATCTTGTATCGCAATGGTACACCTGATCTAGTATACTTCCCTTACTTGGACAAAGGAACAGAGGGATTAGATAATCAATATCAATCAACAAAAATCAGTGAAAAAACTGGGAACTTATACATTGTGATCAACCCAGAACAACGTGTTGACGATGTTTATGGCGAATATTTCGAATAAGATCGAATGACGTTAAAAAAATAGCACATGCAAAACTTTTGAATAGGTTTTGCATGTGTTTTTCTTTTGTCTTAATTTTATGATTCCAGTTGATATTTTATAGTGATTGGACTAGAATGAGTTTCTGGGATTGAAACAAACACTTCACTGTAAAAGTAAAAAGGTTTTAGTTGCATTCTTAGAACTTTTTGCTATAATTGGTGCAGTTTGAATATAGGAGATCTTGAAAATGAGAGAGAGTTTTGAAGAACAAAAGAAACGACTGGTTGAACACTATGGTACTTTTTCAATGGAAGATCGTCGTCAAATCTTATGTAAGTTGCGTAAAAGAAATATCTTGATGTATCGTCAATTGGGACGCTTGAAACACGAATTGCTCCGTTTAGAATCAAAACGTGTGCAATGTGAGTTAGATGGTCGAGTGACCCAAGCGGAAGTTGTTGAAAACAAAATATTAAAGAAAAAAGAGCAATATTTGAAAGTTCTTGCACAAAATAAAAAATAAAGGGGATCAAGCATGGAATTTGCAGAGTTAGTGATTGTTTTTGCAGTCACGATCACGCTATCCAACATAGCAAGTCGTATCTTGCCGATGATCCCTGCACCACTGATCCAAATATTTCTTGGCGTGATTTTAGGATTGACCGAATGGGGTGAATCCATCAATTTTGAACCTGAATTATTTTTAGTGATGATCATTGCCCCTTTGCTTTTTAGAGAAGGAGAAAAAGCGGATATCGCCTCGATTTTGAAAAATTTCGATACGATATTGTTTCTCGCTTTTGGTGGGGTGATCTTGACTTTGATTGGCGTCGGAGCAACGTTATCGTTTCTGTTACCAAGTGTCCCTTTAGCCGCGTGTTTCGCTTTTGGTGCAGCACTAGGTCCGACAGATGCGGTGGCAGTCAGTTCGCTGTCCAATCGTGTGAACATTCCGAAAAAAGCCATGCATATTTTGGAAGGTGAAGGGTTACTGAATGATGCATCTGGCGTTACAGCCTTCCAATTTGCCTTAGCCGCTTTGATCACTGGAACGTTTTCTGCGGTCAACGCAGGCGTTACATTGATTTTATCAAGTATTGGCGGGGCAGTCGTCGGCTTTTTACTTGTCTGGATGAAAAGAAAAATTATTGGTCTGATTGAGAAAGCGTCGGCACGTGACGTGACAGGCTACTTGTTGATTGAATTGTTATTGCCTTTCTTAGCATATGTTTTAGCCGAAGTCTTTCATGTTTCAGGAATTATTGCAGCTGTGGTTGCAGGGGTATTACAAGCCTCAGGATTTAAAAAAATCTCAGTCTTTGATGCGGAGTTGTCAACTTTGTCGAATAGTACATGGACAACGATTGCCTTCACATTGAATGCACTGGTATTTATATTTTTAGGAATCGAACTGACACAAGTCTTTACACCTGTTTGGGGTGACGGTTTATATCCGAATAGTTTGTTGCTAATGATTATCTTATTGATTTCGATCATGCTGTTCGTCATTCGCTTCGTTTCAATCAGCTTGTTTTATATATTCAAGGGCGGTTTCCAAAGTCTTAAGAAACAACTGAATGAAGTGTTGATCTTAACATTTGGAGGCGTAAAAGGAACCGTCAGTTTAGCGACTATTTTTATTTTACCATTCACGATCAACCAAATGGCATTCAATCAGCGTTCATTACTCCTGTTTTTGACCGCAGGTGTTATTCTAGTCACGTTGATTATCGGGATCATTGTATTGCCAATGTTGACTGAAACAGAAGAAGCAGCGACAACTGATTTAAAAGCTTTGATGATCTTGGAAGAAGTGATTGAAACACTGCGCTTAGAAAAAGAAGCGGAAGAATCAGGATCAAAAGCTTATTTAGCGATAGAAGCGGTGATTGAGACTTACCAAGAAAGAATCAGTGAGCTCTATTTATCTGATTTGAGTGGCGATGAAAAGCAAGAAGTCCAAGAAATCCAAGCGTTGATTTTATCGATTGAGCGAGATGGCTTGGATGAAAGATATCGTTCTGGGAAGCTGTCTTCTAATGGCTATCGTTTTTATTCAAGATTCCTGGCTAACTTTGAACAGTCGATCACAAGTCAAATTTTATCATTCATTGGTTTTTGGTTCATCGTAGTACGTCGACTGATGCGGATCATTCTCCATCCAAAAATGTTTTGGCAACGACGGCAAAGTGATCGCCAAACCATGATTTCTGAGAAAGATATTCAAGAAATTCGAGAGACGTATCAAAAGAATACTCAGTTGATCATTGAAAGTTTGGAGAATCTAACGGATGTTTATGATGAATCGATGATTGGATTCTTCATTGAACAACGCAAAGCTCAAGGGATTCGGATGATGAGTGGTAATCTGATTTCCTCTTGGATGATCCAGCAAGATCGTTTATTTACGAAAAAAATGCTAAGAGGTTATTATTTAGAAAGAAAAGTCATTGATGAATATGAAGTAGCAGAAGCAATCACGACTTTTTCTGCAAATCAATACAGAAGAAATATCAACCTGTTGGAGTCCTATACAATGAATCAGCCGACAGATCGCTTTTCATTTCGCTTTGCTTTCCAAGCGAAAGCAAAGAAATTTCAATTGAAACAAGACCAAAAGAGGAAGTTGTGACAAAGCACAGCTCCTCTTTTTTTATGGTGTTGTGACAGAAGTCGTTTAACCTTAATAATTAAGTTTATCCTGGAAGTCAGGTTTGTGAATCCTGGATATTCAGTTATATGAAATGAGAGAATACGTATCTGCAATGCTACCTAAAAAAAAAGAATATTCGAAAAAAACTATCTTTTAAACAATTGTTTTATGTTACAATATCCAAGATAAGGGGGGAGTACTGGTGAAAGAGCTAAAAATAACTGACCTCAAAAAAACATATGGAGAAAAAGAATTATTTAATCAGATCTCCTTTTTGATCCATGAACATGATCGCATCGGTTTGATTGGTACTAATGGAACTGGTAAAACAAGTCTTTTGAATATCATTGCTGGACTTGACAGTGGAGATGGTGATCAGCAGACAGTTTTTTATCCGAATGATTACCGTATCGGTTATTTATCACAAACCGATTCATTTTCAGAAAATGATACGGTCTTACAAGCTGTTTTTCAAGGGAATAGTCCATTGATCCAGACTGTACGACTCTATGAGGAAGCCTTGATTGCATTAGCTGAAAATGGCGATGATGAAGCAGTCCAAAAACGCTATGCATTGGCAGAAGAGCGAATGAATAAAGAGGACGCTTGGACGACGGATACAAATGCCAAGATCATTTTGCAAAAATTAGGGATCAGCCAACTAGAAAAGAAAATCGGTGAGCTTTCGGGTGGACAAAAAAAACGTGTGAGCTTAGCACAGGTTTTGATCGATGAACCTGATCTTTTATTACTTGATGAGCCGACAAACCACTTAGATTATGCAGCGATCGAATGGTTGGAATCTTACTTGAAACAATATCGGGGTGCCTTATTGATGGTGACCCATGATCGTTATTTCTTAGATCGTGTCACGAATCGGATCTTTGAACTTGCCTTTGGGAATCTTTATGAATATAAAGGCAATTATGAAGCTTATCTAATTGAAAAAGCCGAGAGAGATCGTGTCGAAGTCGAACAAGAAGAAAAGCGTAAACGCCTGTATAAGCAGGAGCTTTCTTGGATGCGAGCGGGAGTACAAGCTCGTGGGACGAAACAGCAAGCACGTATCAATCGCTTTGAAGATTTAAAAGAAAACGTATATCAAGTCAATCATGATACGGATATCGAACTAAATATCGCGACACAACGTTTAGGTAAAAAAGTGATCGAGATCAAGGATGGCTCGTATTCGATTGAAGGAAAACCTTTGCTCCAACACTTGGATCTATTGATCCAATCAAGAGAGCGTCTAGGAATCACTGGAGAGAACGGTGCTGGAAAGTCAACGTTGTTAAATATCTTAGCAGGGAAATTATCCTTAGATAGTGGCATCTATACGATTGGCGAAACTGTTCGATTAGCTTACTATACACAGGAAAATGAAAAAATGTCTCCGGACAAACGAATGATTGCTTATCTGCAAGAAGCGGCAGAAGAAGTCCAAACGGCGGATGGAACGCAAATCGGTGTCGCCGAACTTTTGGAGCGGTTCTTGTTTCCTAGATTTATGCACGGAACACTGATCCGTAAACTATCTGGTGGGGAAAAGCGTCGTTTATATTTACTCAAATTATTGATCCAGCAACCAAATGTTCTATTGCTGGATGAGCCAACCAATGACTTAGATATCGCTACTTTAACGATCTTGGAAGATTATTTCCGAACCTTCCCTGGAGCGGTGATCACCGTTTCTCATGACCGTTATTTCTTAGATAAGGTAGTTGATAAACTGTTAGTTTTTCTAGGAGATGGCAAACAAGAGCTTTATTATGGCGATATGTCTAGCTATTTAGCCAAACGCAAAGAAGATCAACAGATTCAACCAGAAAAAGTCAAAGTTAAGATAGAAGAAAAAAAATCTGAGCCAAAGAAAAAGCTTTCTTATATGGAACAGAAAGAATGGGCAACAATCGAAGATGAGATTGCGGAACTAGAGAATCGTTTGGATGAATTGCAAGAGGAGATGAACCATCAAGGGGATGATTTCACACGATTGCAAGAATTACAAAAAGAAGTGACCACAACTGAGGAACTGCTGGAAGAAAAAATGTCACGTTGGGAATATTTAAGTGAATGGGCAGATAATTAGGAGGGAAAAGATGGAGCAAGCATATCTTGATCTAGGGAAAAAGTTGTTATCTGAAGGACATGTAAAAGGTGATCGTACGGGAACAGGAACATTTAGTTTATTCGGTTATCAAATGCGATTTGACCTGCAAAAAGGCTTTCCGTTATTGACGACAAAACGTGTACCTTTTGGTTTGATCAAAAGCGAATTATTATGGTTTTTAAAAGGAGATACGAATATCCGTTATCTTTTACAAAATAATAACCATATTTGGGATGAATGGGCATTTGAACGGTATATCAAAAGTGAGGACTATCAAGGACCGGATATGACAGATTTCGGACATCGTAGTTTGACTGATCCAGAATTCAATAAAGTCTATCAAGAAGAAAGCAAGAAATTCTGTGAAAAGATAGTGGCAGATGAAGAATTTGCAGAAAAACATGGAGATCTTGGTCATATTTATGGCTATCAATGGCGTCATTGGGAAACCAAAGAAGGTAGTTTCATCGATCAAATCAAAGAAGTGATCGATGCTATCAAGCAGACACCTGATTCAAGACGACTGATCGTCTCAGCATGGAATCCAGAAGATGTGCCAAGTATGGCTTTACCTCCTTGCCACACGATGTTTCAATTCTATGTAAATGACAATAAACTAAGTTGTCAGCTGTATCAAAGAAGTGCTGACGTGTTTTTAGGTGTCCCATTCAATATTGCTAGCTATGCTTTATTGACACATCTGATTGCACATGAAACTGGATTAGAAGTTGGTGAATTTATCCATACTTTAGGCGATGCGCATCTTTACTCCAATCACGTAGAGCAAATGAAAGAACAATTGTCTCGTGAAGTTCGTCCATTTCCGAAGCTAGTATTGAATACAGAAAAAAACTCTGTGTTTGATTTTGAAATGGATGATATCAAAGTTGAAGGATATGAGCCGCATCCTTCAATAAAGGCACCTATCGCGGTCTAAGAAAGGATGAGAAAATGTTCGCTGCAATCTGGGCACAAGATGAAAATGGCCTGATCGGAAAAGAAGATAGACTTCCTTGGCATTTGCCGAATGATTTGAAATTTTTTAAGCAAATGACTGAAGCGAATGTATTGATCATGGGACGAAAAACATTTATGGGGATGGGCGGTAAGCCACTACCTAATCGTAAAACGATTGTTTTGACAAGAGACCGTGAGTTTACAGCCGAGGGCGTAATAGTGATGCATGATGTCAATGAAGTATTAGCGTATGAAAAAGAAGCAGATGGAATTTTATTTGTTGCTGGAGGGTCAGCAATCTATGAAGAATTTTTACCTTACTGCACGATTTTGTATCGTACGGTGATCCATCATTCTTTCGAAGGAGATACGTATTTTCCTGCTGTAGACTGGCAAGCATGGTCATTGATCAATATCAGTCCGGGAGAAATAGATGAAAAAAATAGTTATGCACATCAGTTTGAGACGTATAAACGTAAAGAAGAACATACAACCGAAGAGATATAATGTCTCGTTGAACCTATAGATTTAAAGCGGAAGAAACCGAAATGGATTTTTTTATCATTCAGGTTTCTTCCGCTTATTTTGTCGTTCCATCAAAAAAAGTAGAATAGATAAAGAAAACTGAATAGAATCATGTTATCATAACAAACAATTTATTTTAAACTTGTTTATAACTGAATTTGATGAAAAAACAGAAGTTCTTTGGTATACTGAAAGTGGACCTGCCTGAAAAATGCTAGGCACTTTGTGAAAGAAAGAGTGTGAAATAATGACAAACGTAAAAATAGTAACAGATTCTTCTTGTACAATGGAAAAAGCAGTACGAGATCATTTGAATATTCATGTTATGCCATTATCAATTATGATCGATGGCGTTGTATATCCTGATGACGATCAACTAGGCGGAGAGAAATTCATGGAAATGATGGCTAAATCAAAAGCATTACCTAAAACAAGTCAACCGCCGATCGGCGAATTCATTTCAACGTATGATGAATTAGGCCAAGATGGTAGTGAAGTGATTTCCATCCATATGACGAAAGGGTTAAGTGGAACGGTTGAAGCTGCAAGACAAGCAAGCAACCTAACGAAAACAAACGTCACAGTCATTGATAGTGATACGACTGACCAAGGTTTATCTTTCCAAGTGATTCGTGCGGCTGAAATGGCCAAAGAAGGTAAATCAGCAGAAGAGATCCTTGCTGAAATCGAGAAGATCAAAAATAATACAAAACTTTATATCGGTATCTCCACATTGGATAACTTAGTAAAAGGTGGGAGAATCAGTCGTGCAACTGGTTTACTATCAAGTATGTTGAACATTCGTGTGGTGATGAACTTTGCTCATTCAGAGCTGATTCCTGTCACAAAAGGTCGTGGGAAAAAGACTTTCGACAAGTGGTTCGATAGCTTGAAGAAAGAACTGAAGGCTCTACCGAACGTTCGTCAGATCGGTATCTCACATGCAGGTGCGACAGAGCTTGCTCGAGAGTTTGAAGAAGGCTTGAAACAATTGTTTCCCGATATGGACATCCCAGTATTGCATACAAATCCAGTGATTGCTACCCATACAGGGGAAAATGCTTTTGCAATCATGTATTATACCGATTGATGAATGTAAAATAAGAAATAGAAAGATAGATCATGTGAAGACCAATAGACGTGTTCTTTGTGATCTGTCTTTTTATTCGTTCAAGTGCTACTAGCATAAGGAAGTGAGGAGGAAAAGACATTTTGAGATGCTCCACTTCCTTTAGCAGATGAGAAACAGCCTCTTTCTTTTTTTCAGAAAAGGGCTATTTTTTTAATCGGAATTTTGGTAATATAAGAAACAATCATGGTCTAGAGGTGAAACAATGAAACGAATGAAACAACAGTGGTTGATTGTTTTGATCCCTTTATTCACTGCAGTTTTTCTCTTTGTCGGACTCTCTTTGAGTGTGCCGAAAGCACAGCCTTTGTTAAAACCGGCAGCGTCGGTTACTTCTGAAAGCAATCAAAAAGAAAAGTTACACTATGTAGCAATTGGCGATTCATTAACTGAAGGAGTAGGCGACCAGACGAAACAAGGTGGTTTTGTTCCGTTAGTCGCAAATGACATAAAAGACAGATATGGTTTGACAGCCATTGAAATTGAAAACTACGGTGTAAATGGCGAACGAAGTGATCAAATATTAAAAAGATTGAAAAAAAATGAAGAAATCCAAAAGAATATCGAAACCGCAGACATTATTACATTGACTGTTGGTGGGAATGATTTAATGAAAGTGATCCAAAATAATCTTTTTGGTATCAGTATTCGTTCATTCAATAAACCAATCAAGAATTATCAAGAAAATGTCCAAGCAATCATTGAAGAGATACGAGGGTTAAATAAAGAGGTACCTATCTATATTTTAGGGATCTACAATCCATTTTATTTGAACTTCCCTGAGATCACGGATATGCAAACGATTGTGGATAACTGGAATGAAGGAACACAGCAAGTAGTAAATGAAGCAGAAAATAGCTATTTTATCCCGATCAATGATCTATTGTACCAAGGATTAAATCAAGAGGTCGGAATTACTGAAGCTTCTGATCAGTCAACTTCTAGTGATAGTTCGAACGGGACGAAAAATAATGTGTTATATGAAGAAGATCATTTTCATCCTAATAACTTAGGCTATCAATTGATGGCTAATGCTGTGAGAGATCAATTGATCGAAACGCATGAAAAATGGCTGGTCAAGGAGGGAAACAAGGATGGATAAACGAAGTTCAACAGTTGAAAAAAACAAAAGGCATAACTATTGGAAATACGCCTTTCTGATTTTATTAGGCCTGATCATTGGTTCGACGATTTTCTTAGGTACGCGGATATTCGCCAATCGTGAACCTGATTTGCCAGAAGTACCAGCGATTACAGAAAGACAAGGCGACCCGGTATTGACGATCAATACTCAAAAAGAAAAAGTCAACCAACTGATCAGCTTTTTCTTGACAGATTTCCAAGAAGGACAAGATATCAAGTATAAATTTTATTTAGAAAATGAAGCATTGCTTAATGGTACGTTTGAAGTGTTAGGATTCCCTATCGACTTTTACTTGTATTTTGATCCGTATGTAATGGAAAATGGCAATGTTCAGTTAAAAGCAAAAAGTCTATCGATCGGTACATTGAATCTGCCGATCAGAGATGTGATGAACATGATCAAGCGAAATTACAAACTACCTGAATGGATCGAGATCAATACAGAGGATTTAACGATCATGTTACGATTAGATCAATTCCGTATGCAAAATGGAATGTACATCAAAGCGGACAAAATTGATTTAGTCAACGACGATATTCGCTTTAGTTTGTATTTACCAAAAGATTCCTCGACGACGGAAGAAACGACCGAATCTAGTACTAATTAAGTGATATCTCGAGAGTAAGGGAGGAATCAATGATGGAACGAGCAATATTTGCAGGAGGATGTTTTTGGTGTATGATCCAGCCTTTTGATACATTACCAGGCATCCACACGATCATGTCCGGTTATACTGGTGGGCATGTACCAAATCCAACGTACGAACAAGTGAAGGCCAAAACAACAGGACATACTGAAGCAGTAGAAATCTTGTATGATCCTGAATTGATCTCATACGAAGCATTACTTGAGCTTTATTGGCAACAAACGGACCCTACAGACGCTTTTGGTCAATTTGAAGATCGAGGCGATAATTACCGACCTGTGATTTTTTATACTACAGAAGAACAACGTCAAAAAGCTGAAAAAAGCAAACAACAACTTGCAGCAAGTGGTCGCTTTATTGACCCTATCGTTACGACGATCGAGCCAGCGGAGACCTTTTATTTAGCAGAAGATGAGCATCAAGATTACTACAAAAAAAATCCTGAGAACTTTGAGCGTAATCATGCGCGTCGTGCAGCATTTATTGCTGCCAATTGGGAGGGAAATCAATGAATCGCAGCTTCTATCACTATCTGATGACTCTTCGTGGAGGGAAATCTTCTGATGCGTTATCAACTTTTGCAACCGAAGCTGGAAAAGATATCCAGTTTCCGAAACATAGTACAAGTTATGAAGAAATTTCTGATTATTTAGAAATGAATGTTGATTATTTGCCCTCTATGGATATCTTTGATACGGCTTGGGATCATTATTTAGAGAATAATCATCTCGCCTGATCAATGGAATTTGGTATGAAGAGTATGACTTAAAAAAAGACGAGACAAGTACTGCTTTGGCAATATTTTTGAATAGCCCTATTTGGTCGAGTGATTTTGGACTATTCAATTATTTCTAAAACATAGTACGTTTGTCCGTCTTTTTTCGCACCTATCTGTAAATGATCATTGAACCATTCGCTTTTTCTGTAGTTATTCTATATAATGAGGGTAATAGGTTAAGATTTTACGAGGGATGGATTGATGGGCTTTGACAAAAAAGCAGCTTTATATTGACCGTTTTTGGTTATTTATTAAATTTTTACTTTGTTCCATAGTGATTGCATTTATTTTACGAGGATTTATATTGATCCCAGTACCAGTGGAAGGGAACTCGATGGAGAATGTCCTTAAACAAGGGGATATGGTCGTTATGGAAAAATTCTCTGAAATCAGACGATTTGATGTGGTCGTTTTCCAACTTTCAGATGGAACCATCTATATCAAAAGAGTCATTGGTTTACCGGGAGAAACCATTAGTTATGAAAAGGATCAACTAAAAATCAACGACCAACTAATCGAAGAACCTTATTTAAGTAAAAATATCCGTTCGGACCACGAAAATGCACCTTATACTACCGATTTTACCTTGGAAGAGTTGACAGGATATACAGAATTACCTGAAGATAGCTATTTTGTTTTGGGGGATAATCGCCGTGTGTCAAAAGATAGTCGTTCATTTGGAACAATATCTAGAGATGAAATTTTAGGAAAAGCGAGATTTGTGTATTACCCATTGAATGAAATCAAATGGATCAGATAAAATAAAAGAAGACTCTCCAATAACGGCTCTTTGTCAATAAGGACTGATGAGTTGCGAAAAATTAAATCTGGGTCAGAATGAACCTCATTCTGGCTCAGATTTTTTGTTATCTAACATTGATTAATCGATTGGTCAAAAAGATTCTAATTTTCATGTTCTCAAATGATCTAAAACCGTAGGATACTCGTTTCATCGTTTTTATGTGGGTATTCTTTGCTTCTATTTTTCCATTGGAGTAAGGATAAATCATCGCATTGGCGATGCCTTCTTCGTAGGTCAGAAGGTTTTGAAGTTTCTCACGAAAGCCGTCATCTAACGTTTCGGGAAGTTCTGCCAATAAGGAGAAAAACAAGTCAGGGTCTTTGTCTCGAAAAGCTTCAACTAATTCATGGAAAAAGGGATATGCCTCCTTTAGGGGCGTAGAAAAGCTAAGCAATCGATCAATCATCATTGCTTCAGTAAGAAATGGGTATTTAGGTGCTCGGAAACTTTTCCATGTTTTATACTCATAGTGGTTAATGTTTGCACGATTTTTTAGCAGAAAGCGCCAGTTCTTTTTCAGTTTTTCTGCATGGCTTTTCTGTCCTGCTTTACGCAGTTCATTCATTTCACGGATACGCAACTCATTGAAAGCTTGATTCATGTGTTTGACAATATGAAACCGATCAATCACTACTTTCGCATTTGGCAGAACGCGTTTGGTAAGCTGGAAGTAGGCGGCGTTCATGTCTGTGACTAAGAATTTTACTTCTTCTGGATTGATGCAGCCCAAGAAATAGTTTGTTAATCGAGGTAATTTACGCGTAGGTAAGATATCAATTAAATTACCTGTTTCTCCATCTGCGCAAATAAAGCTCATTTTATCTTCTATGGAAGTGTGCGAACGAAATTCATCAACCATCAATACTTTGGGGAGAATCCTCTTAGTGGGCTTTGGTAAATAGCTTTTAAACTCTTTCAATGTACGAATAACGGTAGTCAAAGATACCTGACAGCTTTTCGCAATAAAAGATAAAGAGACTTTTTCAGTCAGTAAAGAAGCAATTTTATATCTGACATGATCCGCAATTGAATGTCTTGGGCGGACAAAATAGCTTTGAGCAGTCCAATGGGTTCGACAGTTTTTACAGGTATAGCGTTGCTTTTTTAAGCGCATAACCATTGGCATATGATTGTATTGTTCAAAGCGGACAATGATTTCCTTCTTCCCATTTTTCACGACAATTGCTTTCCCGTTTCCATCTACCACAGTAGAACCACAACTTCTACAGGTACGAGGATCAGGTGAGAGAATGGCATTAATGACCAATGTCTTTTCCTTATGAAAGATCTCGTAAGAGATCTTAGTAATCATCAAATCTTTATCTATTAATCTCAGCATTTTTTTGATAGAATCATTCATATAGCATATCGTCCTCTCAGTTGTTTATTTTGTGGTGATTTAATCATACTAGAGAACGATATGTTTTTTAATACCTAAAATGAAAATGGGACTGAAGAATCAATTTTGATTCATCAGTCCCATAAATTATAGAGCCCCAATAACTATATGTTGGAAAGTCTTCTTTTTTGATTATATTTTCATCCACATTGGTTCCAATGTATTTCCATCAGGATCTTGTACTTCAAGAGAATACATTTCTTCTTCCGGTATTCCCATATCGACTGTATGGTAGCTACCACCATTTTCTTTTGCAATTTCACCAAAACGTTTGACTTCAGCAGCATTTGCTAAACTAAAAGCAATCAGTGCACCGCTCATTTTTTTTGTGTCAGCGATTTCTTTGTCTTTTAAGAATTTTTTGTAAAAGTCATGTGTCAAGAGCATCACCCAAAATGTGTCATCCCAAACCATCGCGCTTGCTTCTTCAGTCGAAAATTCTTTATTTTGTTTGAATCCTAATTTTGTATAGAATTCGACCGAGCGACCAACATCTTGCACAGGGAAATTGACAAAAACCATTGTGTTCATCTTGCTACAGCTCCTTTCAATTTTCCTCTATCATGCGCTCGTCGGTAAGCGTTGTCAAAGTATTTAACTTGGGGAAGAATTTTTTATTTTATTGGACGTATCCGCTAAAAGTATAATCAACAGTACTATAAAATTCGTAATAAAATCTTGAACTTTGATCTGTCATACTAAGAGTACTAGAAATCGTAGAGCCAGCTGGAACGAAGTGTGTTTTTAAGACGGCATGATTGGCAGAATTTCTCATTCGAATTTCTAAGGTTCCGCGACCTTGATTGTGGAAGGAATAATTATACGTATTTTTTCCTAATATATTGTAGTTAGAATATAAATAATATTTGCCACTATAAGTGCCAGATATTGAACAACGTCCTGACGAAGCTACGTTCCAGTTTGCCGTTGGCACATTGGCTCCTCTGACCAACGAAGGGGTCAAGTTGATTAAACTTGATTCTGTATTTGTGGCTTCAACACTTAATTGATCTGCATCTACTGACTGTTGTGGAATGGACAAACCAAATAATAAGAAAATAGTAGAGAACATAAATAATTTTTTCATAAGTACTCCTTTTTTGTTATTTTTTAGTGAACGTTCACCTCTTGATAATAAGTGTTTTGTTTCACATTTTCAATAGCAAGAATCCTTGTTTTACAAGGTGTCACAGATTGTGACATCGAATAATAAGAAATATATCGATTCGTTTCAATAATTCGCTTTTAAGTTCTTTTATGAAATGGTTATAATGAGAGATAGAATAAGGAGGCGATGTTGTGGATTTTGGTAAAATATTAAAAGAAAAAAGGCATCAAGCAGGAATTACACAGGAAGAATTGGCAAAGAGATTAAATGTTAGTCGTTCAGCTATTTCTAATTGGGAAATCGGCAGAAATTACCCAGACATACATACACTAGTGGAAATATCGACAAGCTTAGGTGTGTCTTTAGACGAACTATTGGAAAATTCTACTATGACTGACACGATGATTGATACTACTAAAGAAATTGAGGTGAATCAGAAAAAAAAGCGAGGGAAATTGTTTTTTGTAGTAGCACTGTGTTCGATTGTTTTAGTCATGTCAATTTTATTTTTTTCATTTTCTAATCAACCGACGATTGTCTTGAATGCAGTTGAAAACGCCCATTCAGAAGATGTAGCGCTCTTTAACAAAGAAGATATCAAAGATATTACTCTCAAAGACAAGAAAATGACTATTCTTTTTACTATACCTAAAGACAGTGAATATGTTGGCTACTATGTCGACGGAAGTAATCAAAAAGGATTTGTAAATCTTGATATATATAAGACTGCTAATTCTGATGTCAATCAGCGGAAATTAGTCCATGATGGACTGATTGAAGTAGATTTAGATATGTTTTCAAAAGTGAATAAAATTAGTGTGAATTATAAAAAATAAAGCGTATTGCAAGAAGTATTCAAAAATAGCTGTATGAGGACAAATGAAGGTGTTCTATCGGTAGTAAAGGTCATTATGGCAAAATAAAAATCTTCTAAAAAACTTTTAGAAATCAGGTGAATCTTCTTGTCAACGAGCTGTATACTTCGAGTTGGATCAGGTTAAAAAAGTAAGCTTCATGGAACGAATCGTTTAGTCGATTGTTTTACGGAGCTTGCTTTTTTTCTTTACTATGCAAGTTCTTTTTTACATTGATTTCTTTCTATCATGGGCTGATTGATCGTTTGACTTTTTCAAAAACTGACTCATGACGTACGTTAAAAGATCGACTAGGAATCAAAAACATGAAGTATTCCTCTTGTGAGTAGATCGGACAAAGTATTTTATCATGATTAAGGTATTCCATCCTCATCAAATATTTTTGTCCATTGTATGGTCTGAATAAGCATATTTTGACTTGCAATAAGCACGCCATCAGTCACTTCCTTGATTGCAGCTTCTGTAGTTCACCTTTCTTAAACAAATTCCCCATAAATTAAGCATGGATTTTCTTCTCCAAAGTCTCTCATCCTCTGTCGTTACACTTTCTGAGATAAGAATGAAATGAAGACTTGGATCAATAGTAAATATTTTTAGGAGAGTAAACATTCTCCTTGATTGACTTTAACAGATGGAAACCTGCTTGTTGAATGGATGTCTCTCTTTCTATTTTTTGAACATGAGGTGGAATCAATATGATAAACTGAAGAAAAGAGTTGAAAGTGAGGAGCTAGATGATCGAAAAGAAACCAAAAGGACGAGACGGTGTAGTGATCCAAGAAGAGCAGGTGATTCGTCCTAAGAAAGTCTGGTCGGAGGAGGTCCAAAAATTTTTAAGTTACCTAAGGAACCAAGGTATAACTTATGTGCCAGAACCACTAGGCTATGATGAGAAAGGAAATGAAGTGGTATCTTATCTCGCAGGTGAGGTCTATGATTATCCTTTGCCCCCTCAATTGTTGACGGACAGTGCCATTTGTTCAGCAGGTCGATTGTTAAGAAACTTCCACGACCAGAATCAAGGATACCTTACTTCTTTAAGTGGCACAGAACCGTGGATGCTACATTCATTCGGAGAGCATGAGGTAATGTGTCACAATGATTTTGCGCCATACAACGTGACAACGGAAAATGGTCTAGCCATTGGTATCATTGATTTTGACACGATCACACCAGGACCAAGAATCTGGGATGTAAGTTATGCCGCCTATCGCTGGGTACCTTTAGCGGCAAATCAAGGAGATCCGATCACGGATGAAACGTGTCATCGTTTAAAAAAATTTGTTGAAGCATACAGACTAAATGAGTCTGCGTATCCAGATTTGATCCCCACGATGATCAGACGACTTTCTTATATGATAGATTTCATCACTGACGCAGCAAGTCGCGGAGAAACAAATTTTCAAGCAAATATTCAAGAGGGCCATCTAAAAAAATACGAGCAAGATAGTCAATGGTTGCTCGATAATGAGAAAAAGATTCTTAGAAAGTTGCAAAATGAAGAAACTTGAGAATAAGCCGTTTGATTTTTAGTTTTTTTCTTGTATACTCCTAGAAGTGTAGTTCATTCAAGTACTGTATAAGTAAAAGAGCAAATTTTTAGATTTTAAGTTTTAGAGGAGGAAACACCAATGACTATTCAATGGTTCCCAGGACATATGGCGAAGGCCAGACGTGAAGTTTCAGAAAAGATGAAATATGTTGATATCGTCTTTGAGTTAGTTGATGCACGACTACCTTTGTCTTCACGTAATCCAATGTTAGATCAAATTATCCAACAAAAACCAAGACTTGTTTTATTAAATAAAGCTGATCTAGCTGATCCGCAACAAACGAAATTATGGCAACAATACTTTAGAAATCAAGGACATCAAGCCCTAGCAATCACCGCTCAAGAAAGTAAAGGAATCAAAGCGTTGATCCCTGCGGCAAAAGAAGCACTGAAAGAAAAACGAGAAAGAGACGCAGCTCGTGGCATCAAACCTCGAGCAATCCGCGCGATGGTCCTAGGAATTCCTAATGTAGGGAAATCGACATTGATGAATCGTTTAGTGGGCAAAAAAATTGCACAGACAGGGAATAAGCCTGGGGTAACGAAAGGACAACAATGGCTTCGTTTAGGAAGTGAATTAGAACTATTAGATACACCTGGTATTTTATGGCCTAAGTTTGAAGATGAAGAAATCGGTAAAAAACTAGCCTTGACTGGTGCAATCAAAGACCAATTGGTACACCTTGATGATCTAGCAATTTACGGCTTAGATTTCTTTGCCCGTTACTACCCTAATAAAATCAGCGAACGTTATGGATTATCAATAGAAGAAGAGCAACAAGTTGCACCTGAGTTATTGATGACGATCACGGAACGGAGAGGGTATCGACAAGATTATGACCGTGGGAGCGAGGTAGTTGTTTTTGATATTCGCCAAGGGAAACTAGGTCGCTATACTTTAGATCGCTGTGAAGAAATGGAAGAGACTACTCATGAGTGAATCGATCCAGAGTATCAAAGAAAAACTGAAACAAATCACAACGCTTGATGATCCGATAGTCACACAACTAAGATTAGACACAAGAAAAGGTGTCCAACAAGCATTAGGCTCTTTTGAAAAACGCTTAGCAAAGGAAGCTTTGCTTCGTGAAAAATATGAGACGATGTCCTTCTACGAAAATGAAGGATATGCTCAAGGACATGAAATGATTGCAGGGATCGACGAGGTAGGAAGAGGTCCCTTGGCTGGCCCTGTAGTATCCGCAGCTGTTATTTTACCTAAAGGTGTAGAGATTTACGGATTGAACGATTCCAAGCAATTATCTGAAAAAAAACGTGAAGAACTGTATGAACAGATTCAAGAAAAAGCCCTCTCCATCGGGATTGGTGTGATCGATGAGCAGACGATCGATCGTGTCAATATTTACGAAGCAAGTAAATTAGCGATGTGTGAAGCTGTTAAAGAATTGACACCAGAGCCTACGTATTTATTGATCGATGCGATGACTTTAGATCTGCCGATTGCACAAAATAAATTGATCAAAGGAGATGCCCGTTCAATTTCGATTGCTGCTGCCAGTATCATTGCAAAAGTCTATCGTGACCGTTTGATGAAAGAATACGAGTTACAATATCCTGGCTATGGTTTTGCCAAGAATGCAGGTTATGGAACAAAGGAACACCTCTTAGGATTAGCACAACATGGCATCACGCCAATCCATCGTAAAAGTTTTGCACCAGTCAAACAATATTTATCATAAGCGATGCGCCACTTTTCACGTATCTTATAAAAAAGATTAGAAAAGGTGGCGCTTTATGGTTATATACAATGAATTTATTACAAAGTTGGCATTGGTCAAAGGACTGAGCGGAGAGCAAAAATGGCGTGTGATCCGTCATCTATTGAGTGAAAAGAAAGAATGGTTGTCGGTTGATGATATGTTGACAGTTTCGCACTTCAATCGCTCTAGAGCAAGTTTTTATGACTATTGGAGCCAGATCAACTATACTTGGCGGAACAGAATAGGAGAGAATCCATACATAACTTTTCTTGATCCAATCTACCCTTCACAATTGCTTCATTTGGCAAATCCCCCGATCTTATTATTTTATCGAGGTGATCTTTCGCTGATGAAACGAAAAATGATCGCTGTCGTTGGTGGTAGACAAACATCTGGTTATGCGAGAAAAATCGTAGAGCGAGTGATCACTCCTGTGATTGACCAAGACTATATAGTTGTTAGTGGCTGTGCGAAAGGCGTAGACACTTATGCGCATCAAGTAGCGATCCGCTGTTCAGGCAGAACGATTGCAGTGATCGGTACGGGGATCAATCATAGTTATCCGAAAGAAAATCAGCAGTTGCAACGAGGGATTGCTAGAGATCATCTTTTATTAAGTGAGTTTTTACCAGATGTTGGTCCACAAAAATTTCATTTTCCTATGAGAAATCGTCTGATTGCCGCTTTATCAAGTGGAATCTGTGTGATTGAAGCAAAAGCAAAAAGCGGCTCATTGATCACAGCAGAGCAAGGCTTAGAGATTGGACGTCCGATTTTTTCTGTCCCTGGGAATATTTTGACAGGTCAATCCACTGGTTGTCACCAATTGATCCAAGATGGAGCGATATGTACCTTTTCAGGACAAGATATCCTTAATGAATTGGAATCATAACGATTGATTTATTATTGCTTTCCTTGACAAACGATTTCTGAATGGATATGATAAGCTACGATTTGTAAAAGTCCTTGTAACATATATATAGTAGGAACCCGAAAATGGAAAGGAGTCCATTCAGGAATGGCATATAAATATTTAGTGATCGTAGAATCACCTGCAAAAGCCAAGACGATTGAAAAATATCTTGGCCGTAATTATAAAGTAATGGCTAGTGTAGGACATATTCGTGACTTACCTAAAAGTAAGATGGGGATCGATTTTGAAAATAATTATGAACCGCATTATATCTCGATTCGAGGAAAAGGCGACGTCATCAAAAGTCTAAAAGCAGCGGCAAAAAAAGCGCAAAAAGTTTACCTCGCAAGTGACCCGGATAGAGAAGGGGAAGCAATTGCTTGGCATTTGGCTTATTTGTTAGGCTTGGATCTAAACGATAAGAATCGTGTTGTCTTCAATGAAATCACCAAGGATGCAGTCAAGGCAGCATTTAAAGAGCCACGTACGATCGATGTGGATCTTGTCGATGCGCAACAAGCACGTCGAACGCTTGACCGTATCGTTGGTTATTCGATTAGTCCGATCTTATGGCGTAAAGTAAAAAAAGGCTTGAGTGCTGGTCGAGTCCAATCGATCGCATTGAAAATCATCATTGAACGCGAAAAAGAGATCCGTGATTTTACTCCGGAAGAGTATTGGAGTATTGACGGAAACTTTAAGAAAGAACGTAAGAAGTTCAAAGCAAATTTTTGGGGAGTCGATGGCAAAAAGAAAAAATTGTCTGATGCCGAAACTGTCAAAGAAGTGACTGACCGGATCACTGGTAAAGAGTTTGCAGTAACAAAAGTCGAAAAGAAAGAACGCAAGCGAAATCCTGCGAACCCATTCACGACAAGTAGTTTGCAACAAGAAGCCGCTCGTAAATTGAATTTCAGAACACGTAAAACCATGATGGTGGCGCAACAGTTGTATGAAGGAATCTCACTTGGCAAACAAGGCACGATCGGGTTGATCACGTATATGCGTACCGATTCTACACGGATTGCCGATACTGCTAAAGCCGAAGTCGCAACGTTCATCGAAGAAACATACGGAAAAGAATTCTCCAGTCATTCGGAACGTAAAGCAACGAACTCTAAAGGGGCACAAGATGCCCATGAAGCGGTACGTCCAACCAGTGCATTACGTACACCAGATGAGTTGAAACAATACTTGGATAAAGACCAATTGAAACTATATACGTTGATTTGGTCACGATTTGTTGCAAGTCAAATGACACCAGCTGTATTGGATACGATGAAAGTCACGTTGGAACAAAATGATGTAAGATTCATTGCGAATGGCTCAAAGATCAAATTCAAAGGGTTCATGCAAGTGTATGTTGAAGGCCGGGACGATGGGAAAGAAGACAAAGAAAACATTTTGCCAGAGTTAGCAGAAGGCGATACGGTGCAATCTGTCGATATCGAACCGAAACAACATTTCACACAACCGCCTGCACGTTATAGTGAAGCGACGTTGATCCGTGCATTAGAAGAAAATGGGGTAGGTCGTCCCTCGACTTATGCGCCAACGTTAGATACGATCCAACGACGATATTATGTGAAGTTGACACAAAAACGTTTTGAACCAACCGAATTAGGTGAGATCGTCAATTCGTTGATCTGTGAGTTTTTCCCACAAATCGTAGATATCCATTTTACAGCTGAAATGGAAGATGACTTAGACAAAGTCGAAGAAGGGAAAGAAGAATGGATCGAAGTCGTCGATCGTTTTTATAAACCATTTGAAAAAGAATTATCGAATGCCGAAGAAAAAATCGAGAAAATCCAGATCAAAGATGAACCAGCTGGTTTTGATTGTGATTTGTGTGGGCATCCGATGGTGATAAAATTAGGGAAGTATGGTAAATTCTATGCATGTAGTAATTTTCCAGATTGCCGAAACACCAAACCAATCGTCAAGGAAATCGGCGTCACTTGTCCCGTGTGTCATGAAGGACAAGTCATCGAACGTAAATCTAAGAAAAATCGTCTATTCTATGGCTGCTCTCGTTTCCCTGAATGTGAATTCACCTCTTGGGAAAAACCAATCGGCAGAAATTGCCCGAAATGTGACCATTACCTGGTCGAGAAAAAAGTCAAAGGCGGCAAACAAGTGGTTTGTACGAATGGCGATTACGAAGAAGATGTTCAAAAATAAAGAAATGAGAAGAGGTTTTTAGTTGAAAATCGTCAATGTAGTAGGTGCAGGTCTAGCTGGAAGCGAAGCAGCATGGCAAATCGCTCAAGCGGGTGTACCTGTAAAGTTATATGAAATGAGACCAGTTAGGAAGACAGAAGCGCATCATACAGATAATTTCGCTGAATTAGTCTGTTCCAATTCTCTAAGAGGGAATAGTCTGGCGAACGCAGTTGGATTATTGAAAGAAGAAATGCGTCGCTTAGATTCAGTGATCATCCATTCAGCAGATGAAACAGCTGTACCTGCAGGCGGTGCCTTAGCAGTTGACCGCGATTCATTTTCTGAAACCATCACTCGTAAGGTCAAAGAGCATCCTTTAGTTACAGTGGTGAATGAAGAAATCACTGAAATACCAGAAGGAATCACGGTGATAGCTACAGGACCTCTGACTTCTCATCCTTTAGCAGAAAGCATCAAAGCATTCAATGGCTCAGACGGTTTCTATTTCTACGATGCTGCGGCACCGATCGTCGACAAATCAACGATCGATATGGACAAGGTGTATTTAAAATCACGTTATGACAAAGGCGAGGCAGCTTACTTAAACTGTCCGATGACCGAAGAAGAATTTAAAGCTTTCCATGAAGCCTTAGTCAATGCGGAAGTGGCTGAATTAAAATCTTTTGAAAAAGAAAAATATTTTGAAGGTTGTATGCCAATCGAAGTAATGGCGCAACGTGGCTTTAAGACAATGCTATTTGGGCCAATGAAACCAGTCGGCCTAGAAGACCCTAAAACTGGAAAAAGACCTTATGCAGTCATCCAATTAAGACAAGATAATGCAGCCGCTTCTCTTTATAATATCGTTGGTTTCCAGACGCATTTAAAATGGGGCGAACAAAAGCGCGTGTTCCGCATGATCCCAGGATTAGAAAATGCAGAATTTGTCCGCTATGGTGTGATGCATCGCAACAGTTTCATGAATTCACCAGAACTCTTGAAGCCGACTTATCAATCGACCAAACGCGAAGATCTATTTTTTGCAGGACAAATGACGGGTGTAGAGGGCTATGTTGAAAGCGCGGCAAGTGGCTTGCTTGCAGGGATCAACGCTGCTCGCTTAGCGAAAGAATTGGAACCTGTGACGTTGCCACAAGAAACAGCAATGGGAAGTATGGCTTACTACATCACACATGCGGAAGGCAAACATTTCCAACCAATGAATGCAAACTACGGATTATTCCCAGAATTACCTGAACGAATCCGTGATAAAAAATCTCGTTATGAAGCAATTGCACAACGTGCCTTAGCAGCCAATGAAAAAGTGAAGCAAGAAGTCTTGAATAAAGAATTTGCTTCTCGTTAAATGGATGTTATGTAATAAGTCGAAGTGTCTCAGGATGGTGATTGCCATTTTTGAGTACTTCGGCTTATTTCTCGGTTATTGACTGAACTCACGCCAATTTATATAATAACTATGGTTTTTTTAACGTTGGTTCTGGTCAGCTTATCCCTTAATTGTCAAGCAAACGAATTGAATTGTGAACAAACTTAGAAATATTAGTTAAATTCTGACAATTTGTTTGTTTTTTCTCTGGGGCTATGCTAAATTTATTTTGGGATCTAAAGGTAGGTGTAAAAAGAATGAAGCCAACTTTACAAGAAGATTTTTTGCGTTATTTAATCATAGAGCGCGGGTATTCAGAAAAAACCAAATCTGCCTACGAAGAAGATATCAATGATTTTCAACGATTCTTGGCGGAATCGGGGGAATCTGATCTACTGAAAGTCAGCTATTTGGATGTACGAGTTTATCTAAGCTATCTATCTGATAAGTCATACAGTCGAAATTCGGTGAGTCGGAAAATTGCGAGTTTACGCTCATTTTATCAATACCTTCTTCGTGAAGAAAAAATCGCTGAAAATCCATTTTCGTATGTTCATTTGAAGAAAAAAAATGTTAAACTTCCTCGTTTTTTTTATGAGAATGAGATGCAAAGCTTATTCGAAAGTGTGACAGGGGATAGTCCTTTAGCACTAAGAGATCGGGCATTATTAGAAGTACTTTATGGATCAGGTATCCGTTTGAGTGAATGTAGCCAATTGACGATGTCTGCCATCGATTTAGGCTCAGAGGTGATGTTGATCCATGGAAAAGGAAACAAAGAACGCTATGCGCCGTTGGGTTCATTTGCGCAAGATGCTTTGCAAGAGTATTTTGCCAAAGGGCGCAGCGTCTTAATGACGAAATACCATAAGTCACATGACTATGTCTTCGTGAATCATCATGGAGAACCGATCACACCTACTGGAATCGAATATGTATTAAATCAAATCATAAAAAAGAGTAGTTTGGATAGTGATATCCATCCTCACATGTTACGTCATACTTTTGCGACGCACTTATTGAATAATGGTGCCGATATGCGTACAGTGCAAGAACTTTTAGGTCATGCAAATTTATCAACGACTCAAATCTATGCGCATGTCACAAAAGAAAGCTTACAAAAAAATTATCGCTCTTTCCATCCACGAGCGTGATCACATTATTAGGAGGAAATATCTATGGTAGAATCACAGTTTCATTCAACAACCATTTGTGCAGTTGAAAAAAACGGGAAATTTGCGATGGCAGGTGATGGCCAAGTAACGATGGGCGAATCTGTCGTGATGAAGGGCAGTGCGAGAAAAGTACGTCGCATTTACAACGATGAAGTAGTCGTTGGCTTTGCAGGGAGCGTTGCTGACGCTTTTACTTTAGAAGAAAAATTTGAAGGTAAGCTAAATGAATACAACGGAAATCTCCAACGAGCAGCCGTTGAATTAGCCCAAGAATGGCGTACACAACAGTCGATGCAAAAGCTAGAAGCGATGTTGATCGTGATGAATGACAAAGAAATGTTACTCGTTTCTGGTACAGGTGAAGTGATTACACCGGATGATGGGATCTTAGCCATTGGTTCTGGTGGAAACTTTGCGTTAGCTGCCGCACGAGCAATGAAAAACTATGCACAAAATGAGATGAGTGCAAAAGAGATTGCTGAAAATGCGTTGAATATTGCAGCAGACATCTGCGTCTTTACAAATCACAACATTATTGTAGAAGAATTATAGAGGTGAATGACATGTATGAATTAAAACAAACACCAAAACAAATCGTCAGTGAATTAGATCAATATATCATTGGCCAACAAGCAGCAAAAAAATCAGTGGCAGTTGCCCTTAGAAATCGTTATCGACGTCTTCAATTAGATGAAAAGATGCAACAAGATATCACACCTAAAAATATGTTGATGATCGGGCCAACTGGGGTCGGTAAAACAGAGATCGCTCGTCGTTTGGCAAAAATCGTCAACGCACCTTTTGTTAAGGTTGAAGCAACGAAGTTTACTGAAGTTGGTTACGTGGGACGTGACGTGGAATCGATGGTTCGTGATCTTGTCGAAAACGCAATCCAGATCGTTGAAAAAGATCAATATCTTCGTGTTCGCCCACAAGCCAAGAAAAATGCGGAAAAACAATTAGTGAAGATCCTTGTACCAGGTATCAAAAAAGAACAAAAACAATCAAACAACCAGTTTGAGCAAATGATGAATATGTTCAATGCTTCGCAACAACCAGCAGAAACACAAGAAGAAGTAACGGAAGAGATTCGAGTGAATCGTCGCACGGTGTTAGAGCAATTGCAAAAAGGTTTGCTTGACAATCGAGAAGTGACGATCGAAGTCCAAGATCAAAAGAAACCAGCACCGATGATGAACAATGGACTTGAACAAATGGGGATCGATTTGAACGAAACACTTGGTGCGTTGACGCCAAAGAAAAAAATCGAACGAACAGTGACAGTCAAAGAAGCGTTAGAATTATTGATCAAAGAAGAATCGGCAAAATTAGTCAATGATGCGGATATCCACAGTGAGGCAATCAAATTAGCCGAATCAAGCGGCATCATTTTTATTGATGAAATCGATAAAATCACTTCTAAATCGCAACAATCTGGGGAAGTATCAAGAGAAGGTGTCCAAAGAGATATCTTGCCGATCGTTGAAGGTTCACAAGTCAATACAAAATACGGTACCTTACAAACAGACCACATTTTATTTATCGCTTCAGGAGCGTTCCACTTATCAAAACCAAGCGATTTGATTCCTGAATTACAAGGACGTTTCCCAATCCGTGTCGAGTTAGATGACCTAACTGCTGAAGACTTTGTTAAGATCTTGACTGAACCAAACAATGCGTTAGTCAAACAATATATTGCATTGATTGGTACTGAAAATGTGACTGTCACGTTTACTAAAGAAGCAATCGAACGTATTGCACAAATTGCTTATGATGTGAATCGTGATACCGATAATATCGGGGCAAGACGCTTACACACAATATTAGAGAAATTGTTGGAAGACTTGTTATTCGAAGCGCCAGAAATGCAAATGGGAGAAATTACCATTACAGAAGCCTATGTCAATGATAAATTAGGATCAATTGCGGCAAATGAAGATCTAAGTCGCTATATATTATAAAATCGGAGGAAAAAAATGACGGATTTGTTGACGAACACTCGAAAGATAAACAAATTATTGCAACAAAAAAATACGTTTGATATGCAGGCGGATTTACCTTACGATAAAATGGCGGTCACTTTAGGTGCTGTTTTAGACAGCAATACGTATATCATTGGCAGTGAAGGGGTTTTACTTGGTTATAATGAACGGCACGATGTGAACAATGATCGTGTGAAAACAATGTTTGTGCAAAAACAATTTCCTGATGCCTACACAGAAACAGTCGATATGATCACGAAAACAGAATCCAATATCCCAATCACAAGCGATATGACGGCATTTCCATTTGAAAGTCGTGAAAAATATCCTTTTGG
Organism: Enterococcus sp. DIV0806c; assembly: GCF_051710905.1. Lineage (NCBI taxonomy): Bacteria > Bacillati > Bacillota > Bacilli > Lactobacillales > Enterococcaceae > Enterococcus > Enterococcus sp. DIV0806c. Next base: position 1,205,236 of record NZ_JBIOLO010000001.1, read on the forward strand.
ATTGACGACAGTTGTGCCGATCTTTGGCGCAGGTGAACGCTTAGGGACGATCATTTTAGCAAGAATGGAACAAGCCTTTAACGATGAAGACCTTGTTTTAGCAGAATACGGCGCAACAGTAGTAGGGATGCAGATCCTTTATCAAAAATCACGAGATATCGAAGCGGACGTTCGTAGTACGACCGCTGTCCAAATGGCGATCAATACGTTATCATACAGTGAATTAAAAGCAGTTCAAGCCATTTTTGATGCTTTAGAAGGTAATGAAGGCCGATTGACTGCCTCAAATATTGCGGACAAGATCGGTATTACTCGTTCGGTCATCGTAAATGCCTTACGTAAACTTGAATCAGCTGGAATCATTGAATCCCGCTCTCTGGGAATGAAAGGCACGTATTTAAAAGTATTGAATGCTCGTTTTAAAGATGAGCTGACGAAGCATAGTTATTAAAAGGAAGATTTTTCAGAGGCTTGCTACTCGAAGAAGTGAATGTCTGAGAAAAGATGGAGGATGACGATGACTGTTATTATTCAAAATGATCAGCTGATTGCTGAAATTTCCGAACATGGAGCAGAATTGATCAGTTTGAAATCAAAAGAACATGATCTAGAATATATTTGGCAAGGCGATCCTAAGTATTGGGGAAGACATGCCCCCGTTCTTTTCCCTATTGTTGGACGTTTGAAAAACGATCAATATGTGTACCAAGGAAAAACGTATTCAATGGGTCAACATGGTTTTGCTCGTGATATGGATTTTGAAGTGGTGGAGCACGAACAAGAACGTGCGAAGTTTGTCCTAAAAAGTACCCCTGAAACAAAAGAGAATTATCCGTTTGATTTTGAATTGGTACTTGTTTATGAATTAGGGGGAGACGGGATCACTGTTCATTATCAAGTTGAAAATATTGGGGAAGAAGAGATGTATTTCTCGATTGGCGGTCATCCAGCATTCAATGTGCCATTAGAAGAAGGTTTAACTTTTGAAGACTTTTATTTGGCTTTCTCTCCTAGAAAATCACGTTTGCGTTTACCATTAGCTGGACCGTTCATCGACATGGAACAAAAAACGATTGGACAAACGAATACCAACCTTGCGTTATTTCGGGAGCTGTTTGACCAAGATGCGTTAGTATTTGAAACAAGAGGTTTGAATGCTTACAGTATCCGTAGTGAAAAGTCTAGTCACAGTGTCACCCTCAGTTACAAAGATATGCCTTACGTTGGGATATGGTCGCCATATCCTAAAGAAGCACCATTTGTTTGTATTGAGCCGTGGTTTGGAATCGCAGATACTGTTGATAGTAATGGGCAGTTGAACGAAAAGGCAGGAATCAATCAATTAGGCGCTCACGAATTATTCAAGACGAAATATTCGATCACTGTCAAGTAAACACAAGTCGATTACATGTGTTTTCTTGATCTAGTTCGATGAAACAAACATGCCTTCTGAACAAATGAACGAATTGTTGAGCAATCGATCAGTCATTTGTTTAGAAGGCATTGTTTTTTATCATTCATCAAAAAGATTATTTCTTTTTGCTACTATTCAAACCGAATGGGATTCGGCTTTCTGTTTTATTTTTGATGCGCTTAATATTGTCTTTATGACGGTAAAAAATAAAAGCGGAGACACCACAAGCAATCAACGTCAAAAGTAAATTTGGTTCTGGTAAGATCGCTGGTGCAATGTATGGTAAGAAGATGGTGGATAAAGTGATCAAGACCGCACTGATCATGCTCGTTAAGCTTACCATGCTCGTGCAGTATAAACTGATCACGAAAATTGCTGATGAATAAAGAAAGAACAGTGGATTGAAGCCTAATAACATACCGGCACTTGTCGCCACTGCTTTGCCACCTTTGAACTTAGCAAAGATCGGAAATGTATGTCCTAAGATCGCACAGACACCAAACCATAGCGGATTGACAGAAGTGACATGGAAAATGACGGGTAAGGCAGTAGCTAATGTTCCCTTTAAGATGTCCATGAATAATACCACTGTTCCAGCGGTTTTACCTAAAACACGAAATGTATTGGTCGTTCCCATATTTCCACTACCGTGTTCGCGGATGTCTTTTTTAAAAAAGATTTTACCAACCCATACTCCAGATGGAATGGAACCCAAAAGATATGCTACAATAAACAATAAGATTATTTTCATTTTTTAACCTCTTTCAAGTTGAAACTAATGTATATTTTAGCATGAAAGAATGCTTCAAACAATCGAAAAAATCGAACGCTCGAAAGGAGTCATCCACATGTCATTTAAAAATCCAGAACAAGCGAATATCTTTCGCTATCTTCAAGAAGCAAAAACGATCGCGGTCGTTGGTTTAAGTAATAAACCCGAACGGACAAGTTATCAGATGGCACAATTACTACAAGAACATGGCTATCGTATCATTCCAGTCAATCCGGTATTAGCAGGGGAAGAAGTATTGGGCGAAACCGTTGTCGCACAGTTGACAGATATCAATGAACCTATCGATATCGTGGATATTTTCCGCCGTAGTGAGTTTTTACCAGAAGTAGCAGTAGATTTCCTGAAAACAGATGCGAAAGTCTTCTGGGCACAGTTAGGCATTGAAAATGAAGAGGCTGCTGAAATGCTCCAAGCAGCTGGAAGAAATGATATCGTCATGGATCGCTGCATCAAGATCGAATTAGCAAAAATGGAACAATAAACAACAGGAGTAACAGAAGCACATATCCTGATACTCAGTGCCACTTTTACTGGTAAATAGGTTAGCTGGGTGATGAAAAAATGTTTTGACCTGTTATCAAAAAAAGAGTAATTGATCGTTACCATGGGCATGCAGAGAGAGAAGAATGAAAAAAGGGGGAGAGTTGGTTGTTTCTTGTAATTCTGACCTTCCCTCTTTTTTTTTGAGGACTTTTCTAGTATGATAAGCGTGGTGCGGTTATATCGCAAGTATTATTGAAGGAGCGTTTGCCTTGGCAAAAAAAATTAAAAATGAATACAATGATGCCTCGATCCAAGTTCTTGAAGGATTAGAAGCAGTAAGAAAACGACCAGGGATGTATATCGGGTCGACTGATAGCCGAGGCTTGCATCATTTAGTCTATGAAATCGTTGATAATGCCGTAGATGAAGCTTTATCAGGCTACGGAAATGAAATCGCTGTGACGATCCACGAGGATAACAGTGTGACTGTTACGGATAGTGGACGTGGTATGCCTGTAGGTATGCATGCTTCAGGGATTCCAACGGTCGAAGTTATTTTCACTGTGCTACATGCCGGTGGTAAATTTGGCCAAGGAGGATATAAAACTTCTGGTGGACTTCATGGTGTAGGTGCCAGTGTCGTCAATGCTTTATCTAAATGGCTGACAGTGACGATCGTCCGAGATGGTATCGAATACCAACAAACATTCAAACAAGGTGGAAAACCAGACGGAACGTTGAAAAAAATTGGCAAAACGAAGAAAGCCAATGGGACGTCTGTTCATTTCTTACCAGATGATAGTATTTTCTCAACCACGAAATTTTCCTATGATACGTTATCTGAACGTTTAAGAGAGTCTGCATTTCTGTTAAAAGGTGTGAAAATCACTTTGACAGATCTAAGAGGTGACGAAACAGTTCAAGAAGTCTTTCATTACGAAGAAGGAATCAAAGAATTCGTTGCGTATTTAAATGAAGAAAAAGATACGTTGACGCCAGTAGTCTATTTCTCTGGTGAAAAAGAAGGAATCGAAGTAGAAGTTGCCTATCAGTATAACGATGGCTATTCTGAAAATGTCCTATCGTTTGTTAACAACGTGCGAACAAAAGATGGTGGGACGCATGAAGTCGGCATGAAAACAGCAATGACCAAAGCCTATAATGAATATGCTCGTAAAGTAGGCTTGTTGAAAGAACGAGACAAGAACCTAGAAGGTAGTGACTTCCGTGAAGGACTTGCGACAGTCTTGTCGATCCGGGTACCTGAACATTTGCTACAATTTGAAGGACAGACAAAAGAAAAACTGGGTACACCGATTGCTCGTTCCGTCGTTGATAATGTCATGAGCGAACAAATGGGCTTCTACTTGCAAGAAAACAGTGAGATGAGCCAAATGCTGATTCGTAAAGCAATCAAAGCGAGAGAAGCACGGGAAGCCGCTCGTAAAGCCAGAGAAGAAAGCCGTAACGGGAAAAAACGTAAAAAGGGCGAATCATTACTTTCTGGAAAATTGACACCTGCACAATCGAGAAACCCTAAGAAAAATGAATTGTATCTTGTCGAAGGAGATTCAGCCGGTGGATCAGCTAAACAAGGGAGAGATCGGAAATTCCAAGCGATATTGCCACTTCGAGGAAAAGTCATCAATACCGAAAAAGCAAAAATGCAAGATATCTTAAAAAATGAAGAAATCAATACGATGATCTATACGATCGGTGCCGGCGTTGGCCCTGAATTTTCACTGGAAGATTGTAACTATGACAAGATCATCATCATGACCGATGCGGATACCGATGGTGCTCATATCCAAGTCTTATTGTTGACATTTTTCTATCGCTACATGAAACCATTGATCGAAGCAGGAAAAGTTTACATTGCTTTACCGCCTCTATATAAAGTGTCCAAAGGCCAAGGAAAAAAACAAGTAGTCGAGTACGCTTGGACCGATGACGAATTAGCTGCAGTCATTAAGACTGTCGGTAAAGGCTATATGTTGCAACGGTACAAAGGTCTTGGGGAGATGAATGCGGAGCAGTTATGGGAAACAACGATGGACCCAACCTCTCGGACCTTGATCCGGGTGAGGATCGATGATGCTGCGCAAGCAGAGCGACGCGTAACCACCTTGATGGGGGATAAAGTCGAACCACGTCGTAAATGGATTGAAAATCATGTCCAATTCAGCTTAGAAGAAGAACGTAGTATTCTAGACAAAAAAGAAGAAACTGAGACTTCCGCGTCTGTTTCTAATGACCTATTAGAAGAAGAACGCGCAGAAGAAAACAAAAATGAACAATCAGTAGAGGTAGAATAGGAGGTCACCTAATGGAAGAACGTCAAGAAATCCAAGAATTAACGTTAGAAGAAGTGATGGGTGACCGCTTCGGACGTTACTCGAAATATATTATTCAAGAACGTGCTTTGCCGGATATCCGTGATGGTCTGAAACCCGTTCAACGTCGTATTTTATTTGCGATGAATAAAGACGGCAATACGTTTGATAAAGGATTCCGTAAATCAGCAAAATCTGTCGGGAATATCATGGGTAATTATCATCCCCACGGTGACAGCAGTATCTATGATGCAATGGTTCGTATGAGCCAGGATTGGAAACTACGAGAAGTACTCGTAGAAATGCACGGAAACAACGGAAGTATGGACGGAGACCCACCAGCGGCAATGCGTTATACAGAAGCACGCTTATCGAAATTGAGCGGCGAGATGCTTGCTGATATCGAAAAAAATACGGTCGACCTTGTGTGGAACTTTGATGACACTGAAAAAGAGCCGACTGTATTACCAGCGAGATACCCCAATCTATTAGTCAATGGATCAACCGGTATCTCTGCGGGCTATGCTACTGAGATACCAACGCATAATCTCGCAGAAGTCATCGATGGAACGGTCTATATGATCGACCATCCACAAGCCAGCTTAGACAAATTGATGGAATTCATTCCAGGTCCTGACTTTCCAACTGGGGGCATTTTACAAGGAAAAGATGAAATCAAGAAAGCTTATGAAACTGGTCGTGGAAAAGTGATCTTACGCTCGAAAACGGCGATTGAATCCATCAAAGGAAACAAGCAACAAATCGTGATCACTGAGATTCCTTACGAAGTGAACAAAGCGACTCTTGTCAAAAAAATGGATGAGATACGCTTGAACAAGAAAATCGATGGGATCGCAGAAGTTCGTGACGAAAGTGATCGTACGGGTCTACAGATCGTTGTGGAATTGAAAAAAGACGCTAACGCTCAAGGAATCTTGAATTATTTATTCAAGAATACCGAATTACAGATCAACTACAACTTCAATATGGTGGCAATCGATCATATGACCCCTCATCAAGTAGGATTGAAGGATATTTTAAGTAGTTACATCGAACACCGCAAGCAAGTGATCACCAAACGTAGTCAGTTTGACTTGGAGAAAGCGCAAAGAAGACAACATATCGTTGAAGGGCTGATGAAAGCTCTATCGATTTTAGATGAAGTCATTGCAACGATCCGTGAGAGTAAAGATAAAAAAGATGCGAAGCACAATTTAGTCCAAATGTTCCAATTTACAGAAGAACAAGCTGAAGCCATCGTGACGTTACAGCTTTATCGTTTGACGAATACAGACATTACTGAACTACGTCGTGAATCGCAAGAATTGATTGCTCTGATCACTGAATTAAATAAAATCCTTTCAAATGATAAAGAATTATTTTCTGTCATGAAAAAAGAACTACGTGAAGTCAAGAAGAAATATGCTTCTTCTCGCTTGACGATGATCGAAGATGAAATCGAAGAAATCAAAATCGATACTCAAGTATTGGTTGCGCAAGAGGATGTCATTGTCAGTGTTACACGTGAAGGCTATGTGAAACGAACAAGTCTTCGTTCCTATAGTGCGTCAAAACCAGAAGAAATCGGTATGCGTGAAGGAGATTATCTTCTATATGCTGGGGAACTGAATACGTTAGATCATTTGTTACTGGTCACCAATAAAGCCAATGTGATCTATCGACCAGTCCACGAACTACCAGATTTGAAATGGAAAGATGCCGGTGAGCATATCTCACAAACGATAGTGAATCTAGCTGTTGATGAATCGATTTTAGCGGTATTCCCCTATCAGAAGATCGATTCCGAAAAAACATTTGTATTTATCAGTAAAAACGGCTTGATCAAACAGACACGGATGACAGATTTTGAACCATGGCGTACGTATAAGAGTCGTCCATTGAGTGGCATGAAGCTAAAAGCCAGTGAAGATGAATTAGTGGCTGTCTATCTTGAAAAAGAACAAACAGATCGTGATGTTTTCCTTGTTACGCATCAAGGAATGGGCCTACGCTATCCGTTGACTGAAGTGCCAGTCGTTGGAACGAAGGCTGCAGGTGTCAAATCGATCAACTTGAAAGAAGAAGATTATGTCGTTAATGGTTTACTTGTCTTGGCAGAAGGGGATACGCCTGTCGTTATCGTTAGTCAGCGTGGGGCAGTAAAACGAATGCTTGCACAAGAAATCAGCCAGACTTCACGTGCCAAACGAGGTGTGACTGTATTGCGAGAATTGAAGAAACAACCACATCGGGTGATCTATATGTCAGAGGGCCACGCCAAAACGATGACGTTGATCAATCAAAAAGGACAAGAATTACCAATCGATCCGACGGATTACCCAATCGGTGATCGTACGTCCAACGGTTCATTTGTATTAGATGAGAAAAAAGGCGGAGAAGTCCAAATGGTGATTGATTCTCCAACGATGGATATCAAGGAATAACTGTTATAGTTTTTTATGAAATAGCTGGCAACTGTATTATTACAGTTGCCAGCTATTTTTATTTATTAACATAAAATTAAGACTTGCACAAACAAAATATGAATAGATTCACAATAGATAAATGCCTATATAACAACTTTAATAACGACTATTATTTTATATTCGCTTTATTTGTTAACAAAAAAACAAGAAAACCCTTGCATTGGAGGTGACATGTGTTATACTTATCACGTAAAAACTGTTACATAAAACAGAAACGGGAGGTCCATACGATGGAACAATGGAATGGATTTAAAGGAACTAAGTGGAAAGAAGGCGTGGATACACGTGACTTTATCCAAAACAACTATACAGAATACCGCGGTGATGACAGCTTTTTAGAAAAACCCACTGAAGCAACAGAAAATTTGTGGGAAAAATTACAAAAATTAAACGATATCCAATTTGAACGTAATGGTGTATATGACATGGATACAGATGTCGTATCAACAATCACTTCTCACGAAGCAGGATACCTAGACAAAGATTTAGAACAAATCGTCGGTCTACAAACTGAAACTCCTTTGAAACAAGCATTCATGCCATTTGGTGGCATCAACATGGCGAATCATGCGTTAACAAGTAACGGCTATGAGCCAAAAGAAGAGTTAACACACATTTTCACAGACTGGAGAAAAACACATAACCAAGGTGTATTCGATGCTTATACAGCAGAAATGCGTGCTGCACGTAAAAACAAGATCATCACTGGACTTCCTGACGCTTACGGACGTGGCCGCATCATCGGTGACTACCGTCGTATCGCATTGTACGGAATCGACTATTTGATGGCTCAAAAGAAAAAAGACCATGACAATACAGGCTACCACACGATGAGTGAAGAGGTCATCCGTCTTCGTGAAGAAATCTCAGAACAATATCGTGCATTAGCTCAAATGAAAGAAATGGCTGCAAAATATGGGTATGACATTTCAAAACCAGCTGCCAACGCAAAAGAAGCCGTTCAATGGTTATACTTTGGTTATCTAGCAGCAATCAAATCTCAAAATGGTGCAGCTATGTCGATCGGACGTATCTCTGCATTCTTAGACATTTATATCCAACGTGATTTAGACAACGGTGTGATCACTGAAAAAGAAGCACAAGAATTGATCGATCATTTAGTAATGAAATTACGTATGGTGAAATTTGCACGTACGCCTGAATACAACCAATTGTTCTCTGGCTTCCCGATCTGGGCAACCTTATCAATCGCTGGTATGGGCTTAGACGGACGTTCATTAGTCACAAAAAATGATTTCCGTATGTTGCACACATTGACAAATATGGGACCTTCCCCAGAACCAAACTTGACTGTTTTATACTCAGAAAACTTACCAGAAGGCTTCAGAACGTATGCAAGTAAAATTGCGATCGAAAGTTCTTCGATCCAATTTGAAAATGATAACTTGCTTCGTGAACAATGGGGTTCAGACGACTGTGCGATCGCATGTTGTGTATCTGGAACTGTTGTTGGTAAAGATATGCAATTCTTCGGTGCTCGCGCAAACTTAGCTAAAGCTTTGTTATATGCGATCAACGGTGGTGTGGATGAAATGACAGGCGCACAAGTAGGTCCTGAGTATCGTCCGATCACAAGCGACACATTAGACTTTGAAGAAGTAAAACACAACTTCATGAACATCATGGACTGGTTAGCTGAGCTTTATGTCAATACGCTAAACATCATCCACTATATGCACGACAAATATTCTTATGAAGCAGCACAATTAGCAGTCATGGATACTGACTTGAAACGTACATTTGCGACAGGTATCGCAGGTATCTCTCACGCAGCAGATAGCTTGTCTGCAATCAAATATGCACAAGTTAAACCAATCCGTAATGAAGAAGGGATCACAGTTGACTTTGAAGTAACTGGTGACTTCCCTAAATATGGTAATGACGATGATCGTGCCGATGAGATCGCTGAATGGATCTTAGAATACTTCATGGGTCAAATCAAACGTCATAAAACTTACCGTAATTCAACTCCGACAACTTCATTATTAACGATCACATCAAATGTCGTTTACGGAAAAAATACAGGGAATACACCTGACGGACGTGAAGCTGGTAAACCTTTAGCACCTGGTGCAAATCCAAGTTATCAAGCAGAACAAAATGGGTTACTTGCAAGCTTGAACTCAACTGCGAAATTCAACTATGCACACGCTCGTGATGGTATCTCTAATACACAAACAATCAACCCTTCTGGTTTAGGGAAAGATGAAGAAACAAGAATCGACAACTTACGTAACGTCTTAGACGGTTATTTCTCAAGAGGAGCATACCACTTGAACGTCAACGTATTCAGTAATGACTTATTGCGTGATGCAATGGAAAACCCAATGAAATATCCAAACTTAACGATCCGTGTTTCTGGATATGCGGTTAAATTCCGTGACTTGACAAGAGAACAACAATTAGACGTATTAATGAGAACGTCACACGACAGAATGTAAGACAATCAATGCAGTGTAAAAAGGAAAGGCAAAAGTTCCGCATGAGCTTTTGTCTTCCTTTTTTACAACTATATGAAAAAAGCATATATCTAGTGTTAGAGGCGAGTAGATAGATCTTTTCTTCACAGCGTGTTGAGAAGTCGCAACATTGTCCGTGGCTCATAACGAAAGAAACTAAAGAAAAGAAGTGATTAAAATGGAAGAACAAACTAAAGGCTATGTCCATTCGATTGAAACATTTGGGTCTGTAGATGGACCAGGCGTTCGCTTTGTCGTCTTCATGCAAGGTTGTCGCATGCGTTGTGAATTTTGCCATAACCCAGACACTTGGAATATTGGTGGAGGAAAAGAATATACCGCGGATGCAATTTTAGACCAAGCAGAACGTTACCGTTCTTATTGGGGTAAACAAGGAGGGATCACGATTAGTGGTGGTGAACCTTTATTGCAGATCGATTTCCTAATCGAATTATTCCAAAAGGCGAAAGAACGTGGCATTCATACAACAATCGACACATGTGGAAAACCATTTAGCCATGATGAGCCTTTCTTTTCTCGTTTTGAAGAGTTGATGAACTATACGGACTTACTGTTATTCGATATCAAACATATCGATAACGAAGCACATAAAAAATTAACTCATTGGGGCAATGAAAATATCTTAGAAATGGCTCAGTATCTTTCAGATATCAAGAAACCTGTCTGGATTCGTCATGTGTTAGTCCCAGAACGTAGTGACTATGATGAGTATTTGATCCGCCTTGATGCATTCATCAAAACTCTTGATAATGTCGATCGTGTGGAAATCCTTCCTTATCATACAATGGGTAAATACAAATGGGAAACGCTTGGTTTGACGTATCCATTAGAAGGAATCGAACCACCGACAAAAGAACGAGTAGAAAATGCAAAACGTCTTCTTCATATCGAAGATTATACAAAGTATTTAACCAGATAGACGCGAACGGAAGGAAGATAAGTATTGCTTCTTTCCGTTTTTTTGCTATTATTGAATAGGAGAAAACAAAAAGGAGCGAGTCAAATGTCAAAAGTTTTAGTTTTTGGTCATCAAAATCCTGATACAGATGCAATTGGAGCAGCGATTGCATTTTCATATTTGCAAAATCAATTAGGAGTAAACGCTGAGCCTGTCGCTTTAGGCACGCCAAGTGAAGAAACACAATTTGCACTAGATTACTTCAAATTAGAGGCGCCTCGAGTGATCACATCGATCAAAGAGGAACAAGCAGATGTCATGCTTGTCGATCATAATGAATTCCAACAAAGCGTGGTAGATATTGCGGAAGCGACGATTTTAGCAGTAGTTGACCATCATCGTATCGCCAACTTTGAAACAGCGAATCCATTGTATTATCGTGCTGAACCAGTGGGATGTACAAGTACGATCATTCTAAAATTATTTAAAGAAAATCAAATTGAGATTCCGAAAGAAATCGCTGGAATCATGTTATCAGCAATCATTTCAGATACATTGTTGTTCAAATCACCAACTTCAACAGAAGCAGATCAATTGGCTGCAAAAGAGCTAGTTGAAATCTCTGGTGTGGACTTAGAAGCGTATGGTTTAGACATGTTGAAAGCAGGTACAAATCTAAGTGATAAACCAGCAGAAGTATTACTTGATCTAGATGCGAAAAGTTTCCCTATGGGTGAAGCAAGTGTTCGTATCGCTCAAGTCAATACAGTTGATCTAAATGAAGTAATGGATCGTCAAGCTGAACTTGAAACTGCCATGCAAACAGAGATTGCGACGAATGGTTATGATCTTTTTGTTCTTGTTGTAACAGACATCTTGAACAGCAACTCAGAATTATTGATTGCTGGCGAAAGAAAAGAACAAGTTGAACAAGCTTTTGGCGTGAAGTTAGAAAACAATCGCGCATTTTTACAAGGGGTCGTTTCACGTAAAAAACAAGTGGTACCTCAATTAACAGAAGTTTTCAATTAGGCAATGAGATTGGAAGAAGGGAGTGGGAGTGTAACCAGTTGACTGGGACCTCCCGCTTTTTTCATTCAAGGTGTCACATAGAAAGCAGGTAAACAGACATGCAATATTTTTATTCTTTAGAGAACAAACGAAAACTAATTGAGCATCCGCTCTTCCAACCAATGATCGACTATTTGATCGAACAAGGCTCACAAGAGGTGATTTTACGCCAACTAAAGAAAGCATTTCCTCAAAAGAAAATGGAACACTTTCTTGATCAAATGATCGATAGTGGATTGATCATCCGAGAAAATCGCCGTTACCGCTGTGCTTTTCCGGTCTATGACCAAGGAGATTTCCAAACAGAGATCAAGCAACTGACTAAAGAATTAATCAATGAATTAATGAAACAACCGGAACACCGCAGAAATCTCTTCTTATCAGAAGAAATTTGGGATTTCTGTCATGAAACAACGTCTCCTTATTTTTATGCAACTACTTTTTCAGTCCCTACGATTGTGCGGTTGGAAGCAGGGAATGAGAACTATCGCTTCAGGACGCTCACCCAAGGAGAAGAAGTGGTATCTTTACCAACGTACTTCCATCTTCAAAAACAGCAAACACCGCTATCGGAGCAATTTCAGGCGCTAGGACAGTTGCTTGGCGATGTGAATGAAACCTATTTTTTTGACCAAATAGAAATAATTATCGAACGGATTTGTGAAAACAAATACAAAAAACGCCGTGAGTCGATTTTTCTAGATGCCTTATTATTAGCGAGGGTTGTTGCTCAGGAAGAGCAGTATCGATTACTCCTGCCTATAACAGAGGATAGGAAAGACGCATTGCTACAAAAATATGAACCTTCAACGGAAACGCCGATGCAAGCCGCCTTTATTAAAGAACAAGCGTTAGTCGAAGTCATGGGGCAATTGGATTTAAAATCTTATTCTTATATCAAGAAAATATGACCTCAACAATTGTCGGGGAACCCACCGACTAAACCGAAAAAAAGTGAGAACAGAAGTAACCTCTTCGAAAAATCAGGCAGCATCCACAAAAATTAGAAAAATAATTTTTGTGGATGCTGCCTGATTTCAAGAGGCTAAACACTCCTGTCCAGATCTCATTGGGATCATGCTGTTTTACGAAAATGCCACATCATATAAGCCAAATTCCCAATAAACAAGATATCTAGAATATTACTAGTGATTTGGATATTAGCAGAATTGATCGATGGCGCAAAGGCTAGGATGAATAGTGCTACGAGACTATAGCAAAAACAGAAAAAGGTGCTGGTTTGTATGACCATCGGCATTCTTAATTGCTTGGTGATCAATGAAAAAATAAAGAAAGTAAATATCGTTAAAATCACAACTAAACCGTTAATAATGAAGAAAAAAAGTGAATCTTGATTAAACGTATAGAGCATAGCTGTTAAAAGGTTCAGTGATTTCAGTATTACGAAAATAACGTTTACTTCATTAAATGTATTCATCTTTTTTTTAGCAAAATAGGCGGCGAAACATAACGAGAAGATCAGGCCGCAGAAAGTAGAAAGAATCAAGAATGTTGGGTTGTCAGTCGATTGGTTTAGCTCGGAGTGGTCAAGCAATAACCAGCCAAATGAGTTGCAAGGGATGCTTGAAGTCTTAAAATAAGCATAAAAGAAAAAAAGCAAAGCATTCAAAACGGCAAAAACAGATCCCCAATGTAGATAGGTCGTTGTTTTTTGTTGTATTTCCATAAGTACTCCCATAAATTTAATGATATACAATATAATAACAAAATGATGAGGAATTGTCGATGGTTTTTAATAAAACAAATAAATAGACGATGGTCGGATGAAATAAATTCATCGGATCATCGTTTATTTTTTGTATATTCATTTCACATTGCTTCGGCGTTTGCGCACTTTCTTTGTCCAGAATCCGCCAGAAATATATTTTGGTTCGTAGGAGATAATAAAAGCACGTTCTTCGACTTCTTTGATCAAGCGATAAAGCTCACGTTCACTTTTACGTGGAGATAAAATCTCTAAGACTAACCGTTCACCTTCTAAACCAGTTGCTGATGTTTGTGTCACTCCAAACCCATTTTGTCGAAGAATGATCGGCAAATTTTTATCCTCTGAAGTATTTGCTGGTAGGATCGTCGTTACCATGATATATCCTAGTGCTAATTTATCCTCAATGGCAATCCCAACACTGATCCCAACAGCATAGCCTAACGCGTAAACGAACAAATTCAATGGATTATCTAAGCGGTCTAAAACCAGAGATAAACCAACGATATAAATAGTGATCTCAACCATACTAACTAATGGAGCGATGTAGCGATAGCCTTTCATGGTCAACATAAAGCGTAAGGTATTTAATGTGATGTAAGCGAAATTGATGAAAAAGATCATCGCTAACATTTTTGGATCGAACATAATAAGAACTCCTTTCAGTAGCGTCTATGTTCATCATATCAGAAATAATGCGATTGAAGAAAAGAATAAACGTTTATTACTTTAAAAAAATGATAAAATGATTATAATAGAATTATAAAGAGAGTCAGGTGAGCGCGATGAAGCGAATGAACAGGGTCATTGGAGTCAGTCATATATGTAGTATTTTTCTTAGTATGTATTTAGGGACCCATGCGATCCAACAACCCATTGAAGCGAATTCCTTGTTATTCCCAATCTCACTAACTGATGGGGTAATATTAAGTATTTTTCTTTTTCTAATGGTGTTTATTGGTAATATTTTTGGTAGTGTGGCTAGCTTCTTTAACATGTCGATTTCTCCAGCCTTATCCATAGGATTAGGAATCATAGGAATATTCGCCATGTTATTCTTTGTCAAAAGGATGGATTTTTATACTATTGCATTTGGGCTACTATGCCTTGTACAAGTCATGCTAAGTTTATGGTTGTCTTTACGGTCAACCAATCTAATGAAAATCAGGTGAATCAATCAGTGAATCCAATTATTTTGAAACGAACCATCAAAAACATACCCGTATTAGAAGTTGTCCAAAAAGAGTTGAAGACAGAGAAAATCCCAGTAGTGATCTACTATCATGGTTGGCAGACAAGCAAGGAGCTTGTATTGACTCAAGGTAGAAAACTGGCTAAAAAAGGGATGCGAGTTTTGCTTCCAGATGCGATGAATCATGGCGAGCGTAAACAACCCGTTTCAAAAATTCCTTCCTTTACTTTTTGGAGTAGTATCTACGGGAATCTATTCGAGTTTGATACATTGATCGAACATCTAAAAAAACGTGAACTTCTTTCAGATAAATTAGCTGTGGGTGGTGTGTCAATGGGTGGAATGACCACTTGTGCATTGCTAGCCAAACACCCAGAAATCACTGGCGGAATTTGTTTGATGGGATCACCAGCACCACTTGAATATGGCAATGAAATTTCACGCAGAGCGCAAGAATTTCAATATAAGGTGCCAGATGATTATTTTGACTTGATTTCATGGGTCAACCATTATGATCTATCTTTACAACCAGAAAAACTAGCAGGTCGTCCTTTATTTTTCTGGCATGGTGAAAAAGATGAAAAGATTCCTTTTCGACAAGTGTCTAAATTTGTCGAAAAAAACCAAGATAAGTCTTATGGTAAGGGAATCGTCTTTCGTGCTTCTTCGGAAAAACGTCATATGGTAGAAGTCCCATTGATGGAGGAAGCAGCGGATTTTTTGAGCCAAATGATGTCTGTGTCTATATAGTAAGTAAGAGGTCTAACTAGGTAAAACGTCTATCAAAGAGAAAATTTTTTCTTTGGTAGACTTTTTTTTCAGAACTACTTGAGAGTTGCTCTTTTTTAGCACGAATCTTTGCTATAATGACTATAGTTATGTAATTAGGCATGGAAGGGGAGATCTTATGCCAACATTGGCAGATGTAGCGAAACGAGCAAATGTCTCAAAAATGACGGTTTCTCGGGTGATCAATCATCCAGAGCAAGTCACTGATGAGCTAAAGGAACTAGTTTTTACCGCCATGGCTGAATTGGATTATCGTCCGAATATTGCAGCAAAAGCGTTAGTTTCAAACCGTTCACAGATCATCAAGTTGTTTATTCTTGAGGAAATCGATACCACGGAACCCTATTATATGAATTTACTTATGGGGATTGCCAAAAGGATTGGTAAAGAGCACTATTCCTTGCAATTAGTGACCAACGATGCTTTTGATGTTGGGTCCTGCGATGGTTATATCATCACTGGCGTGCGTCAAAGAGATTTTGATTGGATCAATCGTCTAGAAAAGCCAGTTGTGTTATTTGGTGAAAATCGTATGGGCTATGATTATGTTGATAGCGATAATCAATACGGAACCGCCAAAGCGACACAATATGCCTTAGAAGTTGGTTATCAAACGGTTGTTTATATCGGCATCGATGAAGCAGAACCTTTTGAACTATCTAGAGAAGCGGGCTATCTAAAAGTGATGGAAGAGGCTGGGCTAACTCCGAAAATGCTGCGTTTTGATAATCATTCCACCACACCAGAAAAATATATCACAGAACATTGGGATGAATTTTCAGATAAAACGTGTTTTGTTTGTAGTTCTGATCGCTTAGCGCTTGGTATTGTTCGTGGCATCACACAAGTTGGTGGGCAGTTACCCGATCAATTTGGCGTCATTGGTTTTGATGGCGTATTTCTTGATCAAATCAGTTCCCCAAAACTGACTACCGTTAAACAAGACATCATTCGTATGGGGGAAGTGTGCGGCGAAATGTTATTAAAGAAAATTACTGAAAAAGGAGCAAGCCAAGGATATCGCCACTTTTTCCCAGAATTGATCATTCGTGAAACGACAAGAAAGTTAAATAAGACTAACGCTTAGCTATAGAAAATAGACGATTTGTGCTATTATAAGAGAAAGTCCACTTAAAAAGGATGGTTTACATGACAGAAATCAAACGAAAACATTTTCGCTTTCCTGCATACGATGATCATATAGGGGTAAAGTTAAAAAATGAAAATAGACGTGTGCTGTTTGACGGGCAAGATGATCTGATGACCGATACAAGCGACAAACCATTGTTCGAACAAATCAATGAATTTCATTTTGAAGATTATTCAAAAAATGAAAAAAATCCTCATTCGACAGTCAATGTTCGGCATGCTTCGACACAAAAAGCAAATCTAGCAAAACATAAACAAAATTTGCCAGACTATAGACAGAGTAAAAAAACACAAACAAAACGAAACAGTCAGACGAATTTCGGCTATACTCGTCATGCCAGTCCTTCAGAGCAAAGACCAACACAGGAAAAAACAAGCCAATCACGAAGTGTATTCAATCGTTCGGGAAGAGAACGTTCTTATTTTGTACCTAAGTACGTACCAGCTTCGATCATTCCTGATCCGAAAAAAAATAAAATCTCTGAAGAAGAATTGCTCGCTTCGATCAAAAAAGAAAAGAATGCGTATCTTTTATTTGAAACAGAAAATACACCCTATGATGGAAAACAAGGTGTAACAATGAACCAAGAGAAAAGTTCAAGTAAGAAAACTCACGGAGTATTAGATCGTTCGTTGGAAGGCCTGATCAATGACCAAGGTAATTCCTTGAAAGGCAATGGTTATTTCCAATAAGTAGTGACTACTCAAGTATGAGAAAAAGTTGTTCCTTCAAACATTCAGACAAATAAGAAACAAGCAGGACTTGTGAAAAAATGTCTGGAGGTTGGAGTGGAACAGCTTTTTTTTGACCGACTATATTATTGCAGTAGAAAGGAATAGTAAAATGATAAATAGACCCTCATCAATGAAAAGGTTTGGTTTTACTTGTGAGAC
The DNA here is from genome assembly GCF_051710905.1 of Enterococcus sp. DIV0806c. Taxonomy (NCBI): domain Bacteria; kingdom Bacillati; phylum Bacillota; class Bacilli; order Lactobacillales; family Enterococcaceae; genus Enterococcus; species Enterococcus sp. DIV0806c. The sequence continues at coordinate 1,222,965 of NZ_JBIOLO010000001.1, forward strand.
CCCTTATCCGCAATTGATTGAAGAAGATATTATGGTACCAAAACCTGGCGAACACGACTTATTGATCGAAGTTGTAGCACTTTCGATCAATCCTGTAGATACGAAGCGAAGAGAAATCGTCAAAGAAAAAACATTTACCGTACTCGGCTATGATAGCGTGGGTTATGTTCGGGAAATGGGCTCGGCTGTAAAGGATTTCAAGCTAAATGACCGTGTCTATTATGCAGGAACGACTCAACGTGAAGGGAGTCAACAAGAGTATCAAATCGTTGATGCACGGATCGTTGCGAAAGCTCCTAAGAATCTTAGTGACGAAGCCGCTGCTGGGATTCCATTGACTGCACTTACTGCCTATGAATTGCTATTTGAAAAGTTTCAATTAGTTCCTCAAGAAAAAGCGAATGAAGGGAAAGAGCTTTTGGTGATCAATGGGGGAGGTGGTGTTGGTTCGATCATGACGCAACTAGCGAAGTGGACGGGGATGAAAGTGTATGCTACCGCTAGTCCTCAAAATTTTGGATGGCTTGAAAAAAATGGCGTAGACGTTCCAATTGATTACCATCATTCTCTTTATGACCAATTAAAACAAGCTGGGAGCGATGGTGTTGACTATATCGCAGTGTTGTATGATATTGAATCCTACCTACCAGAAATAAAAAAAATCATTCAACCTTTAGGGCATATTGGCATGATCGTCAATACAAAAGAGAAAATCGATTGGAATGAATATAAAAATGATTCAATCAGCTTCCATTGGGAGTATGTTTTCACAAAAACAGATCATAATAAAGAAATCGCAACACAAGGCGCGGTCCTAGAGACATTGACAAAGTTATTTGAAGAAAATAAACTTCATAGCCACGTAACAACTGTTTACTCAGACGGTATCAACCGAGCTTCACTTGAACAAGCGATGAAGTTGGTGAGTGAAGGTGGCCAACAAGGAAAAGTCGTTCTGTCGGGTGGGTTCAAAACCAGTGGTTCACTGGATCTACAAGACATCTAGTAAGGATTACTATAAAAAGCAACTACCTTCTCAAAATAGAAGACTATTTGAGAAGGTAGTTGCTTTTTATGATAATGGTTCAATCTATATATGAATCTTCCAGAGGCTCTAATTGATTGACTGTTGGGGATGGAGCTGTGATTTTTTTGAAAGGATTAGCGAAGCGGAAGTACTTCACTTTATTCAATGTATAAGATAAAATTGAGCAACTCAAAAGAGTATAGGCAAAATGCGTAAAATCCAAATACAACAAAGACACAACTAAAATCCCAAACGTGATAACAAATAGACTTTTCCCGATATTCACATGATAATATTTTTCAATTGCTTGATAAACGATATCTGTTCCGCCAGTGCTGCCCCCAAAACGAAAAACTAAGCCACAACCGATTCCCGAAAGAATGCCAGTCATTAGACTATTCACTAAAAGATTTCCAACAGCAAAGTGGACATTTAAATTTTCCCATACATGCAAGAAGAAGACTAGAGAAAATGTTCCGACGATCGTTCGAATAAATGCATGTTTTCCAAAAATAAACAAGGAAATCAGCAATAAAGGTAAATTTATGATCAGTGAGGTGATGGAAGGCGCAAAGCCAAATAAATGATTAAGTAAAAGAGCAATTCCTGTGACACCACCGTCAGCTAATTTTGAAGGGAGATTGATTCCGGTTACCGCTAATCCATAAAGAGCAGCCCCCAAAATAATTCCACATAAGTCTAATAAAAATTTTACTTGTTTCATCTCTAACCTCTTTTCTTTTTGAAAATTTTCAGCAATCTTTATATTACACTGAACGACTCTATAAATTCAATAGGTAAATAGAAAAAAATATACATAATGAAGCATATTTAATTTCGGTCAATCACTCCTAGTAAAACAATCATTTAAATCAAAAATGATTCTCTGTAAAAAGATGTAGTGCATAATTTAGGGGATAAAAAAAGAGTGAATAAAAGAGCGTGATAAATAAAAAAAAATATTTAAAGATAAAAAAACATAAATTATTTTATCAAATTTAACGATTATGATGTTAAAACAACCGATTTTTACTTTTTTGGTCACTGACACACAACTTAAAGTATAATAATTATTGAACAAGCCAGTAAACAAGTATCTCCCCCACGAGATTTTAAAAGTTACTGGCTGTTTTTTTTTGTTCAAAATTCCAACTTCTACTTTACAACGGGAACGATTGTTCGTATAATAAAAGAGCGAACAATTGTTCGGTATAAAATAATAGAGGTGATCAGAGATGCAATCAATGAGACGTTTTGGTGCGATGTTGTTGATTTTATTTTTTGGAATTATTATAGGTAATTATGGGTTACAAACAGCATTATTGATTTTTTTACCTTCGTTTGTATTATGGTTTGTGATGTGGGATGAAAAAAAGTATCGACAAAATGAACGAAAACGCAGGTATGAAGAAACCTTCTATCAACATAGAGCTACGTATGATTCAAAATAACTAAATACAAAAACAAAACTTGCAATCACTTCTCACCATCTAGTCGATTGCAAGTTTTTTTTAAAACAACTTAGTTGGGGATTTACTTCGCTATGTTTATACTTAAAGGAGAACAGAAAGGAAGGTCATATGAATACGTTTATCGAAACGCTCAGTGAGAGAAAAGAAGAATTATTCGCAGCAACATTTCAGCACTTATCTATTTCATTGATTGCATTATTGATTGCCGCAGTAATTGCGATCCCACTTGCTATTTGGGCAGTCAACCATAAAAGAATGGCAGAATTTTTGTTACAAGTAACGAGTGTACTGCAAACCATTCCCTCACTTGCACTTTTAGGATTATTGATTCCATTTGTAGGGATCGGCACTTTACCGGCGTTGATCGCCTTGATTTTATATGCCTTATTACCAATATTTCAAAGCACTTATATAGGGTTAGCAGAAATCGATCCATCAATCGAAGAAGCAGCAGTTGCTTTTGGGATGTCTCGTTTTCGAAGATTGATCAAAGTAGAGTTACCCATCGCGCTGCCTGTCATAATCTCAGGTATCCGCACTGCGTTGGTATTGATCATTGGGACAGCGACATTAGCAGCCTTGATCGGTGCAGGCGGGCTAGGAACATTTATCTTGTTAGGGATCGATCGGAATACACCTGTTTTAACTTTGATCGGCGCAATCAGTTCTGCCTTGTTAGCCATTGTTTTCAGTAGCTTGATCCGTCTATTACAACACTTGAAACCTCGTTATACGATGATCACTTTAGGCTTGATTTTGACTTTAGTCGCAGGTGCTTCCATATATCAAACTGGTTTCTTGAAACAAGAGAAAATCACGATTGCCGGTAAGCTTGGTGCAGAACCAGATATATTGATCCAGATGTACAAAGGGTTGATCGAAGAAGAAACCGAAGCGGAAGTCGAATTAAAACCGAATTTCGGCAAAACGAGTTTTTTATTCAGTGCTTTAGAAAACAAACAAATCGATATTTATCCAGAGTTTACTGGAACAGTATTAGAGAGTTTGGTTACAGTTCCTGAATCAGTCAAGGACCAAAAATTAACCAAAGAAGAAACTTATCATGAGGCCAATAAACTGTTAAATGAACAGTTCTCAATGACACTTTTAAGTCCGATGGCTTATCAAAACACATATGCTCTTGCTGTTAAACGTGACTTTGCGGATGAACACCAATTAAAATCAATTTCTGATTTAGCTAAAATCGAGAATCAAATCAAGGCAGGATTCACGTTAGAATTTATCGATCGTGCGGATGGGTACAAAGGGATACAGGAACTTTATCAGTTAGATTTTCCGAGTGTCCAAAGCATGGAACCTAGTTTACGTTACCAAGCAATAAATAATGGTGATGTCAATGTTGTGGATGCCTATTCGACCGACAGTGAACTGAAACAATACGATTTAGTCGTCCTAGAAGATGATCGGGGATTGTTCCCTACGTACCAAGGCGCACCGTTGATGAATGAAGATTTTGCCAATGACCATCCAGAAGTCGTGGCTGCTCTAGAGAAACTTAGCGGTAAAATAACTGAGGAACAGATGCAAACGATGAATTATCAAGTAAATGTCGAGAAAAAACAACCAGCTGAAGTGGCAAGACAATTTCTGGTTGACCAAGGGTTAGTGAAGGAGGGTAACAATTGACCGAACTGATTGAATTTAAAAACGTCCAGAAAATCTTTAATGATAAATATGCAATTAGACAATTAGACCTTTCGATCAATGAGGGAGAGATCTTTGTATTGGTAGGTCCTTCGGGAAGTGGCAAGACAACTTCACTAAAAATGATCAATGGGCTGTCTTTACCAAGTGTGGGGGAGGTATATTTCAAAGGTAAATCATTAAAGGACTATAACTTGCAAAAAATGCGTTGGCAAATGGGGTATGTCTTGCAACAGATCGCATTGTTTCCAACGATGACTGTCAAGCAGAATATCGAAGTGATCCCTGAAATGTTAGGCTGGGAAAAACAGAAACGATCCGAGACTTCGGATCAGTTACTGGCAAAAGTTGGTTTAGATCCCGATGTCTATCGTGATCGAATGCCACAAGAATTATCTGGAGGAGAACAACAGCGTGTAGGGATCATTCGGGCACTAGCAGCAAATCCAGAAGTGATCTTGATGGACGAACCTTTCAGTGCATTGGACCCTCTATCAAGAACTTCCTTACAGGAGCTCGTTTTGTCACTTCATAAAGAATTAGGTACGACAATTGTTTTTGTTACCCATAACATGGAAGAAGCAATCAAATTAGGGGATCGGATCGCTGTGATGAAAGAAGGGGTATTGATCCAATGTGATACACCAGAGCGATTATTGATGCATCCTGAAAATGACTTTGTTCGTAGTTTCTTCGAGGAATCGATCCAAGACAATGACCAGACAGTTGAACAACTTATTCTTGCTGGCTTTTTTGAGAAAGAGATCACTGAACAACGAAGAGTGGTTCAGATTGATACACCATTAAAACAATTATTTGCTCAATTAGAAAAAGTCGAAAAAGTCAACATCTACAAGCAAGAAATACCTATTGGAGAGATATCTAGAGAAAATGTCTTTGCATTTTTAAGTGGGAAGCAGATTTGATTCATTTGGATGTTTTAGATATGTGATCCATGAATTATTTAGATAACTGCACTAAAGAAGGTATAAATCAATAAAAGTTATTTAAAAACGTATTAGAATAACAAATAAAGAAATGATCGAATAAAGGCATAATTTTTTGGATGCTTTTACTCGATCATTTATCATTACGGATATTATTTAGTCAAAAATTAAAAATATCTCACGTTATCTTCATTTTTCTTGTAGACATAAGGTGATTTATATTTTAAAATTATGATTAAGTAATAGTACATATATTTTTGGGGAAATCTTATTTCAATGATAACTTTAAATAAAAATTGAATAATCATATAAGAAAAAAATGGAAAAATCACAGTCGGGGTGTTATTTTTTTGTTTATTACTGTGCTTTTTTATTAGATTTGGGGGAGTAAAATGAAAGGAATATTAAATAAACAAAGTACCAGGCAATTGGCATTATTAGAATTGCTGTGGGAGAATGAATGGTTGACCGTATCAAAAATTGTTCAAGTCATCGGGGGAGTGGAAAAGACGATACGAACGGATATCAAACATTTGAATGAAATAATCAAACCGCTTAAAATTGAAACATCTTTTAAACATGGTGTTTTCTTGGATAAAACACTCGGAGTCTCAAAGACACATCTTTATTCTTTATTTTTACAAAACTGCATCGAATGTCAGATCATTGAAGAAATTTTTATCAATCCGAATCTTACTAAAGGTGAGTTATGTGATTGCTTGTTTATTTCAGAGACACAGTTGAACCGCTTACTGACCAAGCTAAATTCAGTTTTAGATAAATTTTCGATACAAATCAGTCACGAATTGACGATTGAAGGTTCAGAGATAAATATTCGTAAATTATTTGCTAGTTTGATGTATGAAAAATATCTTTCAGCGGAAACGCTTCTTTTAAAAGAAGAGTTTGAATTAATCGATCGATTGATCCAATGTTTTTATGAGGAAAACATAACGATTATTGAAGCGAATGACCAACATCATTTTTTATTAAATAAAATACATTTAAAAGTACTTGCTGCGCTATATCGATGTAAGCAAGGTGCTTTTATTGAAAAAAAAGCAACTGTGTTTAGCTACAAAACTATTTTGAATGATGAAGAATTAAAACGTAAATGCAAAGAATGCTTTGAAATTAAACTGAATGAAGACGTATTATACAACTTATTTGCCAACTATTGCGAACCTTTTAAAGTGACCGGATCTTGTCAACAGTTAGGTATTTTCCAATCATCCTTACATAGTAAAATTGAACGACTGATCAAAGATTTATCCCAACGATTTAATATTGAGTGTTCCCATAGTGATACATTGATTGCTGACATTTTATGGAGTAGTTTTCGAATCACTGGGCCGACTTTTATATTGAATAATGTGATTGAAGAATTTGTTTTGGAATTAATGGGTGAAAATCAAACGATCATGATTGAATTAAGAGAGTGTTTTGCAGAAATATATGAAGAACTTGAACTTAAAGCATTTGATAAGAAAAATATGGTGTATCAATCGATTTATAGTTTGGTTACGCAGTGGTCTGATTTTAGGATCGAGATGAAAAAGACTCATCAGATCAAAGCCGCATTGATCTTGGATGTACCCATCGGTCATTTGCGTATGTTAAAAGAAGAAATCGAAATGCATTTTAGAAGTACATATTCCGTTGATATCTTGTCACCATTTGATCTGTTTAGCCAAGCAAAATTAGAAAAATATGACTGTGTGTTGACAGATGTTTGTACAATCCGAGGGTCCGTCGAACAATCGAGGGTCATTGGTATTCCCCATTATTTCGATAATGAGTTCATTCACAAATTGCATACTTTTATTATAAACAGAAAAGAAAGTATCCAGTTATTTAGAAAAGAACTTGTGATGCAATCTATTTAATAATCCAATTTATTAGATATGCCTAAACTGGCATATCTTTTCTTGTTCTTAATTAATAAAAATCCAATAAACCATTGGTAAATACTCACTTTGAAAATAGTTGTAAATAGAGCAATCACTGAATAAATGAGAATACCTTATCTTTATTCAACTATACCAATTTTTTTAATGATGGAATTATTGATATTTTCAATACATTTCCCTATAAGTTCTATCGTTATTTTACCAAGCAGTCGGTAGATTGAGATTATTTTTAGATAAATCACTATGTTAAAAATAATGTAGACGTTCAATATTTTTTGTTTGGAGAGGTGGAAACGAAATGAGAGAAATCTTAGATGGACGTTTGAAACGTCAGTTGAAGATTTTGGAAATATTATGGGATACTCAGTGGATGACGACAGCTGAATTAGCCGAAATGATCGAAAGCTCAGAAAAAACAACTCGAAATGATCTTTCGCAAATCAATGAGATGATTGCACCACTGACAATTGAAACCTCCTTTAGATCAGGAGTATTGCTAAAGAAAAATCTGAAAACACCGAAAGCATTCATCTATTCAAAAATTTTGAGTAAGAGTTTGGAATACACCTTACTTGAAACACTATTTTTTAGAAAAGTAAGTTCAAAAGATGATCTAAGTGATAGTTTATATATATCTGAAACACAAGTATCACGTATTATTAATCGAATTAATCAAGTCATCAGTAAGTATGATTTTAAAATCAATAATCATCTCGATATTGTAGGTAATGAAGGGAATATTAGAGATTTTTTTTCTGCTTTCTTTGCAGAAAAATATAATTTACCTGAGAATCTAATGAAAATCGATGATATCACTCTGATCACGGATATCATCGAAGTATTTGTAAAAGAGAATACGATCTGGGCATTAGTCAATAATGACAGCCACTTGTTTTTAGGAAATATGAAATTTCATTTATTTATATGTTTTATTCGTTTAAAGCAAGATTATAAGTTGATATCGGGAAATGTACCGTTTATTTTTCAACATTTCGCAAATGAAACAGAACTTTTAGGACGTATCGATGAAAATTTTGCTGTCCATCTAAGAGAAGAAAACCTCCAACAACTTTTCTATGAGTTTTATCAACCGATTCATCCAACTTTACGATTACAATATTTAAATGTCCAAGTTGATGCAGTAAATCAAAAAAATAAACTTAATCAAGTAATAGAATACTTAGAAAATAAGTTTGGTATAGTTTGTGAAAATCGTGATCAATTGATTCATGATATTTATTGGACAACCATGAATATGGTAAGACCCACCTATATTTTACATAATAAGAAACGAGAATTCTTTCAAAACGTAAAAAGAGACAGTCCCACACTAGTTAAAGATCTAGAAGAACGTTTTTTTGAGATTTATCAGACATTAGGATCTGCATTTCATAGCTATCTAGATGAAATGATCCATCAATCCGTCTTCAAGTTGTTGACTTCCTGGTCAGAGCTATGGGTACAAGTACGGAAGCAAAAGATAAAACTCCATGTCGCACTATTATTAGATAGTTCTTATGATCATATGCGTATGCTCAAAGAGGAAATCAAATTTTATTTTCGACATAATATCAATATAGAGATTCTCAACCCTGCGACAAAAATACAAAATGATTATTTAAAAAAGTTTGATTGTCTTCTGACAGATATATATTCCAATGACTACTTTGAAGTGCCTACTCTTGGGATTTCTAACTATTTAGATGAAGCGATCATTGATAAATTGGTCGAGTACTATCACATCAAAGTGGATGAACTTGCTGAGATTTGATCTACTATACAAAAATCAGTTGGCAATTGTTTCAGGATAGTTATTCGATTCCGCGATATCTTACTCAATTATTTCTTTTGGTGGGAATTATTAAGAAAAGTTCAGACTGGTTGGTTAAAATAATATGTTATTTATTTTTTCTTGGTTTCATATGGACTCTATAATGCTATCTTATCACTGTTATATATGGGGTATTAGTCAATAAGTGTAAGTCTTGTTTGTATTTGTTACTAAAATAAATAACTATATATTCTTATTTTATTTACCAAACTGGCGGTAAAACTTGGTTTTAAAAGTGTTGGTTTTTTAAGGATAATTGTTTTGTGGGAATCGTGTCGTTTATATTAGGAGGTGAAGGGTAAGATAAAAAAGACGATGTATTACATGATAGGTGTGTTGCTGTTATGCGTTATGAGCCCAACTGTCTATCATGCTCAACAATCAGAAATACAAACAGTTCATGTCGAAGCAACGATCGGTGATTTAGGTAATAGTTCCGAAAATCAAGACGACACAGGGCAGAGTACCCAAAATGAAGAACAGCAAGCTACAGGTCCAACATCAAACAAAAGTGAAGGTTCTTCCTCTAATTTCCCACAAACTGGGGAACGTTTGACCAATGGAATTGCTTTGATCGGTTTATTGCTTACTCTTTTTTCGATAGGATTGTTTTATACGTTCAATCAAAAAGAAGAACGACTACAAAAAATTTAGTGAAATAATATAGGTTATTTCAGCAAGGAGAGAAATTCAATATGAAGAAGCTAAGTAATTTAGCGATTGTATCTACAATTTTATTAAGTGGTTTGGGACTTGGATCAATGAACGCTGCTGCCAATGATTTGGGATGGATTCCTGGACAACCAGATAATACACCGGGGCAAACGATTAAAGGTGATGACAAAGCCGATGTTCAAGTTTCAGGGTGGATCGGAGAATGGGATCCAGTTGATCCAGAAGATAAACGCTATATCGATATCACGATCCCTACGACTGTAAGATATGCAAATGCGATGGCAGAAGATGGAACGCCTCAACCAGAGATCGTTTCACCATTATATGCAATGACAAATAATTCAACTTCACATAGAGTGATGATCGAAGTAGAAAGTTTTGCGGAGACAAGCTCAACTGGGATCACTCAAGATTTGTTCTTTACACCATTAAATGAAGCAGCGGTTCGTTTGCAAAGTGCTTCTGGACAGTTCTTGGATACTCGTACTTATTTGACAACTATTGGGACAGGCCAAACAAAATCCTTGAAATTTGAAGGAGCAATCACTAGTCCATTCCAACAAGATGTTATTGTGACACCTGCATACACGATGTCATTCCATTTTTCTGCATTGGCTAACTAATCTTAGCAAAGTTGATAAGTATTCCATTACCTAATTTAGTAGAAAGAGTCTGAATGACAGACTTTTCACTTATAATTTGAGAAAGGAGGTTGAGAAAAATGGCACATAGTAATAATATTGAAAAAAAGAATCATAGTAAAAAGAAGAGAACTTATATCTTGTTTTCTTTGCTACTCGTATGTCTTGTAGCAGGGATTGGCGGATACTTTTATTTTAATCAATCTCCTCCTCAAGTAGTGGCAGGGTTGCCTGATTTAGATGATAATCTGTCAAGATTGAGTAATGAAGATATTTTAAAAGCAATGCAAGATCAAGTGGATAAAGACAAAATGCGTATTCTTTTGAAACATGATATAGAGGTTGATAAAGAAGGAAAAGCGAGTGTCGATGTACGTAATAATGGTCAGAATGCATTCAATATCCAAGTAGAATACTATCTAGCATCCAATAATAAACAATTGTATAAATCAGGATTGATTCCTCCAAACAACCGAATAGACTCTATCCCTTTTGAGAATCTACCTGATGCTGGCAGTCATGATGTTAGAATTTTATACAATATTTATAACGAAGAAAAATTGGTCAATACAACAACGATCGATGGTACAATCAATATTAGTTGATCGCTGATTGAAGTTAACATAAATAAAAAATGGAAGGCTCAGAAAATAGATAATCTATTTTCGAGCCTTCCAATTTTTTATTTATTTTGCTTTTAACTCAATGTTAAATCGTTCTTAGTACCAACCGTTAGCTAACCAGAAAGCTTGTGCAGCTTCCCAAGAGCCATAACGAGAGGCAACATATTGTTCTGCTACTCTTTCTTGATTGGCAGCAGAGTAGTCACCGTTCAAGTAAGAAGAGTCTAATTGGTAACGGCCGATATAGCGTCCGTTTGTTGCTGTGTAAGAACCGCTAGATTCTTTTTGTGCAATCCATTCTTTGGCATCGTTCGTACCAGTTGAAACAGCTACTTCAGTAGCAGGTGCTTGTTCCACAACTGGCGCTTCTTCTACTACAGGAGCTTGTTCCACTACAGGTGTTTCCACAACTGGAGCTGTTTCTTGAACAGGTTCTACAGGCGCTTGAGTAGCGACAGGAGCAGCTGCTTGTTCACCAGTAGGAATAGTTAATTCTTGACCTGAAAAGATCAGGTGAATGTTTGAGATTGAGTTCGCTTCGGCAATTGCTTGGATCAAGGAGTTGTCACCAACGTATTTTTGAGAAATCGTTGATAAAGTATCACCTGATTGAACAGTGTAGGCTTCGTCTGCGTGTGCAGAAGTACCCATAAATAATGCAGCGCCGGCGGCCAAAGTTGTTCCAAAAAGAATAGTTTTAAGTGATTTCATGAAAGATCTCCTTCGTATTTTAAAAAGTTATTTTGATTAGCTGTTTTCGCTAACGAGTAATACTTTACCATGATGAGACATTTCATAGGTGATAAAAACGTAACAGTTTATGACAAAGCTACCTTTTTTGTAATATTTAACGAAACATATGTAACCGAAAAACGCTTTCTTTCCTTTAATTAAAAGAATGTATGTTCTCGTTTTTTGATAAGAAAAATTAGTTAAGAAAATATTAAGCGGGCAATAAATATGTTTTTTCTATTGTAGAAGATAAAATGGCTGGATATCAATCAATCATAATAGCTATTCTTAAGTCTATAGACGACAATACGAAGAAGTTAATCAATAAAAAAACATGGAGCAAATGTTTGCCCCATGTTCTAAAAAAATCAAATCCCAATTATTGATGTTCTACACGATTGGAGATCATTGGAAAGAATTTCAAACAATAAATAGCACAAATCCCAACAATAATATATATAGCTTTAGCTAAAATAGTCGTAGAGCCGCCTGCAATCGTCGCAACTAAATCAAATTCTAATAAACCGACTAATAACCAGTTCAATCCTCCAACAATCAACAATGTTAAAGCAATCATATCTAAAGTTTTCATTGAAATTACCCCTTTCCTATATGACATACTATTATTATAAAACAATTAAAGAATTTGTACTAAAATATTGCCTGTAATTTAATTTATAGTCCTTTCATTTCAACGTTTTATAGAATTTGAAAATTAAAAATAGATATGTCTTGACAATAGATAAGTAAAAGATTAGATTTAGCTGGTTATAAAATAATAATATTTATTAAGGAGAAGAACATGAAAAAAAAATGGATGATTACTGGATTGATTGCATTGTTGCTAGGGGCTATTGGTTATACAGGCACACGGTTTGCAGGAGAAGTTTTATTCTGGGGTGGGGAATCTGATATCACTAAGATCAACGAAAATTTAGAAAAACTTGATCAACAGTTAACAAACCATAACCAAAAAATCACTGACTTGAATAGTCAATTAGCAATAAAAAATCAAGATCTTCAAAACATACAAACAAAAGCGCAAGAATACCAAACAAAGATCACTGACTTGGAAACGCAAAAAAGCCAATTGGTTGCTGAACATGCAAATTTACAAAACCAATTAACCAGTAAAGAAAACCAACTAAATGACAAACAAATCGAAATCAACAATAAGATCAATGAAATCACTCAAAAAATAAACGAAATCAACACCCTAAATAGTCAATGGAATACTAGACTCCAAGAGATTCAGGGCAAATATACAGAGATGCAAAGCACTGTCAATCAGTTAAATGAGCAAATCAACCAATTAAATCGAGAAAAAACAAATTTACAAACTGATTTAGCAACAACGAAGAAACAATTAGAAACTATTTCAGCAGAAAATAGTAATTTGAGAAGTTATATCGCACAATTAGAAAAAGCGAGAAACGATGCAAAGCAAACGGCGGAAAAATCTCAACAAATAGTTGATCGCCAAGTGAATAAGTAGACGTTAAAGATACTTTTTTTAGAGTTGTTTTTTCAAGGAAAATCACTTGAAAAACGGAACGTTTGTTCGTATAATGGTGATGAGGGGAGAGATGACAATGGAAAGAAAATATGGCACGGTCTCAAAAATCAGAACGATCAAACTAGGGGAACGACCACTGATCCGTTTTACTTTAGGGTCAGAGAATTGCTTGATTGCTAATCATAGTCTTAATTTTATTGCCGATGTCGATGAAGGAATGAAGATATTTGTGAAAGGCTACTATAATAACCGTAAGCAATTTGTCGTCAAAGACTACACGGTATTAGAAAAACCAAACATTGTTGTCGCTTTTGAAAATAGTCTCTTCCCTAAACAGAAGATCATCAAATGAGAGAACAAAAACAATGTTTGATAGCAATGACGAATGGATTACTCTTATATAGGTAGAAAAAAATGTAAATTGACTCGTTGAACTGCCTTGTTTTTCAAATAAAAACAAAAAAACTCATGGCATAAACCATGAGTTTTACTTATTTATGCAGACGATGGGATTTGAACCCACACGAGCTTGCGCTCACAAGACCCTCAATCTTGCATGTCTGACACTATTCGTTAGTAGGTCTGCATTAATTATAGGAAATTAACTGTAATTTTTTTTGAAGAGTCGAATTTAATATTTTTTATAAATGATCGCCAGAACGTTTTTTGTTCATACATTTCCATATTACTATAGTTTTGTTTAATATTCATACTTAGGAGAGTTTCAAGGTTCTCGATTTTTTGTTTAGTGCTATTTTCTTCAGATGTTAAAGTAAGCTCGCTTAGTTCAGTTAATAATTTTTGCCTATCGTGTTTAAATTCGTTTAAACTGATAACTTCGTTAAGGTAAGCATTTTTTAATCTATCAATTTTCTTTTCTATAGCTTTTTGTTTATACTTATTGTCAGGCAGTTTTTTTTTGACTGATTTTAGTTCATTTATTTCCACACTGATAAGATCGTCTATATTGTCTAACAAACGTGCTTCTAATACGTGTTCACGTATTGACTTAGTATTCAGACATTTAGGATGTTGGTACGCGTATCGGCAAGAATACATAGATTTAGGAGGGTACTTGATACGTGTGCCATCTTTTCTTTTATTTCCCCAGACTGACTTTTGACCTGAGTTCATTTTTTTACCGCATTCACCGCATACTAAAATACCTGAGAACAAATACATATTTTTGACATTAGATTTTTGGTTCATGGACAATTGCCGGTTAACAGAAAAAAACAGTTCTTGGTTTATAATAGGTTCGCAAAAATTTTTGTTATCTCTAAACTCACCTATATATTTTTTATTTCTTAGCATGGAACGAATAGCTTGCATGGTGCGAGATATACCATATTCTTCTAAAAGGAATTTAGCTGTCTTATTTAGGTTAGCATGCTCGTTGTAGTATGCGAATACAGCTTGCGCTATATGCGCTTGATTGTCCGGCTTTAAGCGTTTATCATCTATAGAGTAACCAAGCGGGGTAGAGCCACTTATAACTTCGCCCATTTTCACCTTGTTTGCAAATACAGATTTCATACGCTCGCTTGTCATTTGCGCTTCAAGTTCGGCAAAGCTCATAACTTGATTAATGAATGTTCTCCCATATGCTGTAGTAGTGTCATAGTAAGGTTGAGAAACAGCAATCCAATGGACGTGATTTTTTTCGAGTAATTCTTGTGTATTTAAATAGTGTTTTAACGATCTAAACCAACGATCTAATTTTGTGAATAGAATAATATCAACTAAACCAGAGTCAATATCATTCATTAAGCGCTTAAATTCATCTCGTTCTAGTTTCTGACCGCTTATCCCGTCATCAATATAAATTGAATGAACGATCATATCTTTTTGCGTTTTTACATATTCTTGAAGTGTATCTTGCTGTTCTCTTAAACTATCACCAAATTTTGCTTGTTGATCGCTGGAAACTCGGATGTACAATGCAGCTCTTTTCATAGTGTAATTACTCACTTTCTTTGCTACAATAGACTGTATAGCAAGAGCCTATTGCTAGGTTTTTGATTACTTAACACGTACTTACTTTGGTCGGTGGGACGTGTTTTGTTTTTTTATATTTACTTTATTCTTAGTTCCTGTCCAGGGTAAAGCATGTAGTTGTTTAGATCCATTCCATTCAAATTGAATAATGCATCCATGCTTATTCCTGATCTAGTAGCTATATCCTGTGGGCTTTCTCCTGCTTGGACAGTTGTCGTTACAGTAGGCTCAGATGAAGGCGTTGTTTGTGCTTGAGTATCAGGAGAACTAGTTGTTATTCCAGTATGAGCGCTATTTGTTGCTGCTGAACTAGCTAGATATTCTCCTATAATTTTTTGTGATTCTTCAGTGTAGATGGTGATTAGTTGATTTGCCCATGATTCATAGATAGAATAATCATCAGACAGTGAATAATGTAAATTTGCCATTTGATTAACACCGTCAGTCGAGATTATGGCCAGTTTTTCGACTTTATTGTTAGAAATTGCTGCTAGACCATCAATTCCACTAGTATTTGTTGATACTTCGTTTCTAAACTCCTGAATTAATCCTGGTGTAGCATCTTGAATCTTAAGTGTATACTCACTTAAGATGGACTGATAGCTAGTTGTATCAGCTGTTAACGATGAGTTAGTACTACTATCCGATGTTTCTTGCGCCTTTGAGGTAGTAGATGTACTTATGGAACTTTCAGAGGTGGAACTTAAGCTAGTTTTTGTTGAACTTATCTTAGTTTCTTTTGTAGAACTATTTGAAGTTTTGCTTGAATCAGAACGAGTATTAGCGTTACATGCACCTAAAATGAATACTCCTAGAATAGCAAGCCCTAAATATAACTTTTTCATTTTTTATTTCTCCGTTCATATTATAATGTAAGAGGCGAAAAACAGATATATTGCTCGTGATGAAGCATGGACTATTTTTATACAAAATTGCTCATAGTTTCTCGAACACAGTTTTCTAAGTTCCAAGGAATTTGATAGTATTCCATGAATTTTACTGCATTTAGATGCTCTTTTTCAAAATCGTATTCGTTTGACCATAGGAACAATAAGATTTCAATAGCAATCTTATTCGCTTCAAACTCAAATTTTCTTCTAGCTGAATCAGTTGCGTTGTAAAATGCAGTTAATTCTTCATGCTTCTTTATACAATGTCCAAGCTCATGCGAAATTTCGAAATCAGAGTTTTTATCAAGCAATTTCTTACTTAACAATATTGCTTTTTCCTCAGACAAATAAAAACCACTTCTTTCCATTTCAATAAAATGCAACTCTAAACCCATGTCAGATACTAAGCTTAATAAATGTCTATTAATGTCACTACACAAAATCATCACATCACTTTACTTTTTTTCGGCAGCTCGCTTTGCAGCTAAAACAGACCTTAAAAATTCTACTTCTTCATCAGTTATATCACCACCGTCAAAAGCAAAAATTCCATGTTTCTCAGCTAATGATATTTTATCTTCACGACCTAAGAGGTAATCGACAGATACTCCAAAATAGTCGGCAACTTTTTCTAAATCTCTAGCTTTAGGTTCAGTAGTTTTCCATCTATAAAAAAGATTTTCACTAAAACCTAATTCAACAGCAACTTCTTTCATGCTTTTTTGACGTTTTGCAGCTAGTTTTTTTATCCTTTCAAACAGTGTCATATAAGACTTCCCCAATTCTAAACAAATAAAAAGTACACAAAATGTAACTAAAAGGTTGACTAAAGTACACGAATGTATTATTATTTGTTTGTAAGTTAATTTGATAGAAAAATAGCAAACTAAAACACACCTTATAGCATAAAGTTTGGCGACCAAGTGCGAATTAAAGGTTTTGTTATAGGCGTATTTATCTATGTCTATATAGTATACGAATGTATAATTTAAGTCAACTTTTTTATACAAATTTCTATCATCTTAACTTACATAATTAATGAAATGAGGAGGGAGCACATGTCGAATCTTGATAATGGTCGCGAAGCAATCAAAGCTTTCATGAAGAAAAACAGCATCACTATGGACGATTTAGCAACTGCATATGGGTATACACGAGTTCGTATGCAACAAATTATTGATGGGCACTGGAGTGGTCCAAAAGCGAATAAAACTATTCTAGAAATTATTCGTGACTATCGAATTCGAAGGTAGTGAGAAACCGAGTTTAATGATAGGAGGGGAATTATGCCAAAAGAAGACTTAATTATTGTACTAGAAAACAAACCTTCTTCTGAAGCGATTCGACGAGCTTGGTGGGTTATTGCAAAGAGCATTACCCGTAGGACTGGAGTTGTAGTGGAACCTGTATTTAAAGATGATAGTGAGAAATGATATATACAAACCAACCAGAGCATATGATTACAGGATTTATCAAAAAACGGTAGATAAAGCTGTAAGATAATCGTTCTACTTTGATAATAGGTAATAAATTTTCTGATTACAGAGTAAAAACAATTGCGAACGAGCTAGAAAATTTACGAGTACCCGAAATTAAGAATATGAGGATGAGATTTTGTAATGACTTGACGTGTCTATTATTGAGTTCATGATCTTTATGCTAGTAAAGATCGCCTATTTTAATTTATTACTTGAATCGTTATTTTTAGTGGTACTGATTTTAAATTACTATTTGATCTGAAAGGAGAAAATTATGAATACACAACAAATTTTTAATTTCGAACAAAACGAAGTTCGAACAATCTTAGTAAATGACGAACCATATTTTGTAGGTAAAGACGTTGCAGAAGTCTTAGGATATAGCAACACTCAAAAAGCAATCCTAAATCATGTGGATGAAGAAGACAAGGGGGTAACGAAATGGGACACCCTTGGAGGAAAACAAAACATGACGATCATCAACGAATCAGGGCTATACAGCTTAATACTTAAATCCAAGCTGCCAAGTGCTAAAAAGTTCAAACGATGGGTAACGAGTGAAGTTCTACCAACAATTAGAAAGAACGGCGCATACCTAACCGATCAAAAAGCGTATGAGATTACACACAATCCAAACTCACTAGCAGATCTGTTGTTACAAGCAAGTGAACAACTAAAACAAAAAGATTTGGTTATCCAAGAAATGCAGCCTAAAGCATTATTCTCAGATGCAGTAAGAGGTAGCGTTAACTCATGTTTGATCAAAGAATTAGCCACGATTCTAAAACAAAACGGTATAAATATTGGGCAAAATCGTTTGTTCATTTGGTTAAGAGAGAATGGTTATCTTTGTCGAGACGGACGACGTAAGAATCAACCAACGCAACGTTCTATGGATTTAGGAATTATGGACGTGAGGGAGCATGTACGCACGAATTCTCAAGGTGAGTTAGTGACAAAGTTCACGCCTCTAGTTACTGGTAAAGGACAGCAATACTTTATAAATAAATTTTTGAATGAGGATGTATAGGAGGTAAGTTGATGACTTATACAGTACAACAAGAACATCAAATTCTCAATCTTATTAGGCTACGTAGAAAAGAATTACAAGATGATCGTGCAGCACTCAGAAAAGCCGATGAGCTTTCAGATAGACAAGCAGAGCTGATTGAGACTGAGCTTGAAGATTTACGCAAGTTAGAAATTAAAAATAGGGAGATAAGACTATGAAAAAGACAGACACGCTTTTTATCGGAGTCATTTTAGGTTTACTCGTACTAGTAGCACACTACAGCGTAGTGGGAGGAAGTATTTTCGCAAGTTTAATGGTTTTGATAAACCTATTAGATTCGAAAGAAAGGAGAACGTATGGATCGAAAAGAAGTTTTGAAGAAAGGAAAAATGATTGCTGATAGATGGTGGTATGACAATAAGTCAACTATCTTAAGTCAACAGGTAATCAACAAACAAAAGAAATGGCAGGAAATTAAATGAAATTAAGACAAAAAATAAAAGAGTATCTATTTTACAGACATGTTTTTAATTGTCCGGATTGGCGCTATACATTACGTTTTAACAATAATTTACTACAACAGTGTCATCCATGGGATGGACCGTATTGTCCAAAGTGTGGAGAAAAAATACAAAAAAGTGACTCCGCCTGCAAGCATAGAGTCACTAAAGAAAACGCATCTAAGGAGATGTTAACACATGGAAAAAGAACTTTCCACTCTAGATCAATATTTGACTGACCCTGATTGGGGAAAAATGAATATTAAAGGAACAAATAACCGAAAAATTAGACGAAATCTTTTGACGGATGAAGAACTAGCATGTGATCAAGATGATCTGGGGAATTTTGTGAGTATCTATGACCATGTCTATCTTATCCATCTATCAAAACATTCAAATAAACCAGAATATATCTACGTCATCGAAGATGGCTTGATTGATGCGCTTGAAGAGTACGAGAGGGGAAATTTGATCGATATCTCATACTACGGACAAGGGAAAAAATACATTGCTGAAATGGAGGAAGAATTCGATGAGTGAAGGAACGCAACGCAACGATAACAAATTATTCAATAGCCTATACAAGATAACCGTCAATGATGTGGTCGAAAAAAGAAATAAACTGACTTATCTATCTTGGGCATGGGCGTGGGCAGAAGTCAGCAAGATCTGTGAAGAGGTAGACTACGAAATCTATCGTGATCCAGAAACAAATCGTCCTTATCTCTTTGATGAAAAAACAGGGTACATGGTCTTTACCAGTATCACAGTCAATGGAGTAAAGCGTGATATGTGGCTGCCAGTGATGGACGGAGCAAACAAGGCAATGAAAGATGAGCCGTACACCTATGAAGTTAATGACTATCAATGGAATAACGAAACGAAGAAAAAAGAAATTGTTGGAAAAGTTAAAAAGAGAGTTGAAGCGGCAACTATGTTCGATATCAACAAGACAATCATGCGTTGTCTAGTAAAAAACCTCGCAATGTTCGGTCTTGGTTTATATATCTTTGCCGGTGAAGATATGCCAGAGGATGTTTCAATGCTAGAAGTTGCGAGTCAGCGAAGTAAAAAACTATTTTTGGATGCTTTACAGCTTATTGCTAATAAGTATGAAAAAACAATTGATGAAGCAATTGTTGCGTTGACTGATGCGGCTTCTATTACAGCGGATGATAGCAAATGGACTAAACGTGATCTAGGTGTTCTGAAACGAGGTGTTAACTGGTTAGAAGACCAATACAAAGAAGAAGTCAAAGAGAAGTGATATGAGTGTTTAAACCATTAATAGACTCTTATTCTGCGGTACTAAAGAAATTTAAAGGTAACGACATTGGTGCAACGATCAACGAAGAAGTAAACATCGAACGACTTAAAACGATGTACGAAGGTTATGAAGGCGATCGGATTATTGAAGTGCGTTTCATCGATCCACGTCGCTTCACAGCCCAGCAAAGAAATTTCATCTATGCGCTTATAGGCGATATCTTCATCGATACAGGCACACCAACTGACTTCTGGAAGGAATTCTTCTACTTTCGTTTTGAAGGTGTCACAGGTCGAAAAATAAGCCTCAAGGACGAATCGGATACAACTGTAAGTGACGTAAACACCCTAGCAAATATCATCTTAGATTTCATCTTTGAACATCATATTCCTTTTAAAGAAGGGTATGAAATCTTACCAGCGAATCAAGAATACTATTTCTATAAGTGTATTACGAAAAGAGTCTGTTGTATCTGTGGAAGAACAGGAGCTGACATTGATCACTTCGATAAAGCATTGGGTAGACGAAAACGTAAGAAAATTGATCATTCAGAATACACTTATGCAGGACTTTGTAGAATACACCACACAGAAAAACATCAACTAGGTGTGACTAATTTTAAAAATAAGTATCAAATCAAAGGGATTAAGTTAAATCAAGAAACGATCAAAAAGTTAAATATTGGAGGATAAAAAGTGGATCACAGAGGATATTACGCTATCATACCTGCAAATGTTAGATATGACGATTCATTGATACCTAGTGCAAAACTTCTTTATGGAGAAATCACAGCTTTGTGTAATGAAAAAGGTTATTGCTGGGCTAGTAATGAATACTTTGCCAATCAATACAAAGTAAGTAAGCCAACAATTCAGAATTGGCTAAAGTCACTTGAAGAAAAAGGCTATATTTACCGAGAAGTTAAATTTAAAGAGGGTAGTAAAGAAATCGAGGCTAGGTATATAAGAATTCTTGGTGGGGGTCACCAAGAAAATTTGGTGGGGGGTCACCAAGAAATCTATCAAGATAATAATACATCTATTAATAATACATTTAATAATACAAAAGAATATATAAGAGAGTTACCGCCTTCGAAAAAATCGAAGGCTAAGCCTATCCGTCATAAATACGGAGAGTATAAAAATGTTCTCTTGTCAGATGATCAAATGGAGAAACTCAAAACAGAATTCCCTAATGATTATCAAGAACGGATTGAACGGTTATCCGAGTATTGTGAATCAGCTGGTAAAACTTATAAAAACTACTTGGCCACTATTCGAAGCTGGGCAAGGAAAGAAAAAAGTGAGCCTAAGAAGAAAATGAATAATGGCTACAAGCGCACAGGGAGACGAGAGACGCTCCCAGAATGGGCAATCGACCAAGAAGCCTATCAAAAGAAAAAAGCGCTAGAACGATCAAATAAGCCCCGATGGGATGAAGCGTAAGGGGGAGAAGATTTGGATATTAATTTTGACTACTTAGGATTAATCAAAGAAATCGCTAAGTACAAAAAAGATGAGGAGTATGACATTTTAGGAATCGTACATGACCAACTGGTAGCAGTTAATCTCGAACAGATCAAAAATGATCGTAGATGTTGGGCGAAATTAAGACATTATTATGCTTTTTACATTGATCGTACAAAACTAAGGCAAACAGCTTATATGAAATTGCTTTTTTGGGAATGTATCAAAGGACTAAAAGCGCATTTAAAAGAACTAGAAAGACAAGGTCACTGTCATGGAGATTAATGAGTTGAAAGCCCAAGTGGAGCTAATGCACAAAGAAGCGATGAGGCAAAGCGCATCGTATGAAGACAAATGGTTAAATACATTTCACGGCGGACGTGAGAGCGCACTTGATCAAGTACTAAAAATAATAAAGGAGGCGCAGGATGAATGTTAGATATGCGAATAGAGGACTATCGGATCACAACTACAAGCGATTGCAAAAATATCGTTCTCTCACGTGTCGTACGTGATGAGTCTGAAAAGATCCAATATACCGAAAATGCTAAAGGCGAGCAAGAAGAAGCGACTTCCTTTATTGGCTACTATCAAACACTGACTATGTGTTTAAGAGCCATACAGCGTGACTACGTGATGAGAGAAGGTCGCGTGATAAAAAGTATTATCGAGTATAAAAAGGCACTTGAGCGTATCACCAGACAGTTTGAAGAGGTATGCACAATCGAAGGAGGATCGAATGAGTTTATCTAAGCAAGAAAAACGTTTATATCGAAAAAAGATGATGCAGATAATGAGAGGTCGATCCGTTGAGGATCTAACAGACGAGGAGCTTAAGAAGGTTCAGGTGATACGAGGTTTCATTGATTATGACACGATGGACGACTCACACCCTCTGCAAAAGATGAATTTTGAAACATTCACCTATGAAGATTATAAGAGACTACGAAAAACTGGTTACACTGTCAAAGCCATTAAAGAAGCACTTGGCGTTGGTGGTTCTGTTTGGGCCAAGTGGCGTGAACAAAATATTCCAGATGAAGAAAAAAATCAGTATATAAAAAGAAATCAAAAAAGGAAAAGAATCGCCGTATATCACGATGGAAAAATCTTAGTTCAGGGATTATGTGAAGATATCGGTCGGGAGCTAGGGTTGAAGCCCAGCACGATATATATGTATGCGAAAAGGGAAACGACAGACGTTAAGAAACGAACATTCAAATACTTGGAGGAAGAAAAATGAAAAAACTAATAATGTTAATTGTGACTATAGGTATGGTTTTTAGCTTATCAGCATGTCGTCAAGCTACGAAAGTGTCTCATAATGTAAGCCAAGAAGCAGATAACTTCAATGTAATTCGCCGTGTCGCTGTTATGAACACATTATCTAACACAGTAGAATTTGAGGTTATTGGAAGAATTTCGGTAAATACTAGTAACTCTGAAAAACTTGAGATACTAGTCGAAACGGAAGAAGGAGTTTATAAAAAGCATTTAATCAATATGACTCAGTTCAACATGTACGTGATAGAAGATCTTGTAGGCGCTGAAGTGAACCAATACAAATACGAAGTCAACTATATGCCTGAGAGCATTGTGCCTTTCACCATTACAGAAAATAAGTAGGAGGGACAGCAAATGATACCAAAGTTTCGAGCGTGGGATAAAGAAACACAAGTATTAATAAATGTTTTAGTTATCGATTGGCTTAATGAATTGGTGGATTTAGAAGGTGGACGAATTGACCGCCAATTTGATGAAGTTGAACTCATGCAATCCACAGGGCTGAAAGGATATATGGATGATTCATTCAATGATGACGGAGAGAAAGAAGTTTTTAAAGGCGATGTAATTGATATCTTTTGGGAGGAATATGTAGCAGGATTCTACCAAGAAAATCATTTGATGGGAGTTGTTGATTTAAATGAAACTGGAACAGCTTGGATAATTAACAAGGCTAAATATGATTATCACAATCCGCAGACAATACCAAACGAAATAGATGGAATGTCAATCTCAAGAAGTTTACCAACCGAAGATGATTTAGAAGAGGTATTCTTGCACGCATTCAATTTAACAGCTGATGATATAACTATTTTAGGCAATATATACGAGAATCCAGAGTTATTGGGGGACAGCAAATGAAACGAATATCGATCAGTAAAGCCATTCGTCGATTAAGAAGTTATCTATACGCATGCGCTACTAACGAAGAGCGAAAAGGCATAGAGAAAGCTATTACTATTTTGGAAAATATGGAGGAAGACAGCAGATGATACTGAAGTTTCGGGCATGGGATAAGAAAAACAAGACAATGCATGAAGTTGAATTAATAGATTTTATTGATAATATAGGCTATTTATCGATAGAAGACGGTAGAGGTGATTGGTACAGCTTTGAAGTCGATACCATACTCATGCAATCTACAGGACTGAAGGATAAGAACGGTGTAGACGTTTATCAAGGCGATATTATCAAATGTACTAGTGGTTGTCCTCATGAAGTCATTTGGTTAGAGGAGTATGGCGGGACGTTTATCGGTGGTATGCCAGCATGGTATCTTTCAGGACTAAATAATGGCTATTCTTGGACGGGCGAAGAAGAGGTAATCGGGAATATTTGGGAGAATAGTGATCTATTAGAGGAGTAGACGTAAGAAACCAGCCATTTAGACTGGTTTAGTTGTTACTTTTTAAAGCGATAGATTAGATATGCGATAAAAGTAACAACTGCGAGAAATAGGCCAATCAAATATCTAATAAAAATAGATAACGATTGGTCAAGTCCATAGTTAAAGATTTTAGATATAAAATAAAAAATCGGACTTGCAAAAAGAAACATTGTGTAACATTGAGCATTACATTTTGCAAATCTACAAATAACTAGGACGAAAAGAATAACTATCACCCAAAAGATAACCTTTGCAGTTATAAACAAATGAGCCACCCCCTAAATCCCCCACAAATTAACGCTAACACGTTAGAGATTTAGAGACGAATAATAAGATTGAAACTCAGATATATTCAAGCAAGTGAACAAAAACACACTGGTTGGTTTTTATGAAGGAGGAACAGCGATGAATTTAAAAATACTACAGAAGAAAAGTCTCGGTCGCGAGACTGAGGCAATGTTGTTATCTGTCGCAGATGGCGAAGCCTATCAAGTGAGCATTTGTATTACTAAACTTGAAAAGCCATACTACGCAAATCAGCTATATCGAATATTCGCTAATTTAGATGAAGCACAAGAATTTTACGAAGATTTATGCGAAATGAGGGAGCAAGATGAGTAAACAAGAAGTATTGCAAAAGATCGAAAAGTTAAGGACAGAACTTTTCGATCTAGCAACTGATCCGAAACAGACAATAGATGTCAGAAATATGGGGTATTGGATTTCCATAGGAGCGGCAGGTGCTATATCAATTGTCGAAGAACTAGATGGACCGCCGATTACAGATGAACAAGCTTGGAATAAGATCGCAGAGGCTTATCCGGATTCGCCTCAGTGTTTGAGAAATACTCTAGATAATGCTGTGTTTGGCAAAGCTAGCAAATCGCAGAAGCCAGTGGTGCCGCAGTTCGTGGCGGAATGGTTTGAGGAACGTAAAGGAGAGGCGTTAGAAAATAACTTATTTTATGAAATTGTGTATTTATTCAGCGAGCCTGATAAGAAGTTTACAGATTTCCAAGGCTGGTTATATGGCCATTCCTCCAAGTGTTTAAGCATCATTATTCGTATGAAAGACGGCTACGAGATAGAGAAAGAGCCGTTGTATTATGTGAAGTTGCCAGTTGCGTATCTTAATCATTGTGATTTAGAGACGTATCTAATGAAAGGTGATTGCGGAAATATAACAATTGCAGACAACAATGATTTTGATGATATGAAATTTACGGAATCAGAGATCAAAGCAATTGATGAAAGGTACTGGGCGTTTGCTGTGCCAGTGGAAGAGGTGTCAGAGAATCATGGAATGTAGAAAGAGACCAGCAATTGTAGAAGCAGTGCAGTTCAACTCTAGTTATTCGAAAAATTGGAAAGAGTGTCATGGTTTCATCGGTGGTTTTAGTGGCGAACGTAATTTTATTGATGAAACTTGGCGTGAAAAAAATAGAAGCGAAAGAACACCTTGGGTTTCCACAGATGATGGGATAAAACAACTTACTAATAGAGATTACATTGTAAAAGATGAGTTTGGGAACTTCCATATATATAAACCAGATGTATTTGAAAAAATGTATGAGGTGGTAGAAGGATGAGCAAGGCGTTGAAATGGCTAGAAGCAGAAGCAGATAGACTTGAAAAAGAGTGTAATGAAAACGATGACCCATTTAGAACAGTAAATCATAGTTTTTTAGACGGCTTCAATTATGCATTGGCAAATATTCAGTTGTCCGAAGAAATAGAACTCAATGAAAATCAAAAAATCGTGTTTGATTTTCTAAAAAATGAATTCAAAAGAGATGATCTTCAATATACGTTGTGGAGTTTCACAGAAGATATCTATGAAAGATTAGAAATAGGCGTTAGCTTGTTACCTCATGCAGAAGCATGGGACAAACTGAAAGAAAAACAAAAATTCGAAGTCCTAACTGTATTCGCTCAATGGGGATTGGAACAGGGGGAGAATCCCAATGGAATCAATTGAATTTTTAAAAGGATTACAGCAGAAGTATAAGCGAGGATGGTATAGAAAAGGAAACACTCATAGATTTTTATTGGCAATAGATCCTAGGGGAATGTTGCTCTATCAAACGAAAACAGCAGTGAAAAAGAACCCTAATCAAATTACAGGAGTTCATCCAGATTTTGATAAGTGGTTTGAAAAAGCTGAATATGTTGGGTTGAAGTTGGAGGAGGAAGAGTGATGAATCATATTGTGACTATCATATTTCTAGTATCATTCTTATTCCCGAGCATACGTTGCTATGACAAAAGTGGTAAAAATCGTTTCATGGCTGATGGAATACTAATATGTTTAATCAATTGTTATCTAGATAGTCGTGACAGGGAATGATTCGACGAAATAGCAGAAAGCGAGGAAGTACATGAGAATTGCATTCCATTTTCTTGATTTAACCGATCAATCATTTAAGAAAGTCTATTTTCGTGAATGGAATGGTCGAAACCCTGTATTTTGCGCTAGCAGGAAATTTGCTAAAGAATACTGGTCAGAAAAACTAGCAAATGAAGATATCAAAAAACTAAATAGAGCAGAATCGCCAAGAGCAAGGACTTTGGCGGTTAGATTGGAGGCCTGAATCATGAAAGTCGGAGAACTTAAAGTATTCCTAAAAGAATATCCAGACAATATGGATGTAGCAGTAATTGATTCTGATGGAACAATAGTATCCGCAACAATTGTCGAAGACGGCGATTCAGAATTAGATAATCCATATGGATTTTTAGTAGTGTGTTCTGCAATCGAAGAAGAAAGCGAGGAATGGATGTGAGTGAAATGAATGACTTCAGAGATTACGTTGAGGAACAACAGCATCTTTGCTATGGTGTAGAACTCGGAGGAACACCAGCAGTTGTAGGGAGTTTAGCAAGGCAATATGACTTTTTGCTTGAGACCATTGATACGTATCAAGAAATTAATCAACCGCAACTCAACGATAATCAGCAAAGCTTAATCATCTGGATGCAAGAAAACGAATGTGAAACGAATGATCCGCTAGAGTCGATATCAGATTTGTTTTTGAATGGCACACCAAGTAAGTATTTCCTTGATTTACCATTAAGTTGTTTGGAAGCAGCTTACCAAAGTTTAAACAATCAACAAAAAATGGAATTGGTAAGTGAGTATTTAAAACAGTATTCGGAACAGGAGGAGTAGGAATGGAAAAATATAAAAGTTTAATTATATGGAATAAAGACGGATCAACAATGAAATTTGAGAAAGTAACCAATTTTCGAGATGAATGGCAAAAAGAACAAATTTCTTTTGAATATTTTGGTGTTAGCACCCAAGTCCGTCGGAAGGCAGTATTCTACACTAATAATATTGCTGGCTATGCGTTAGAGCAGGAGGAAATCAAATGAAAGTAAATGAAGCTTTAGACTTATTAGAAGACATGCCAGGAGAAGCAATGTTGTATTTTTGGGTAATTTCAAATGGTAAAAAGTGTTTAATGACTCCATCGAAATTCAAATTAAATCCCGATGGTGATGGAGTTGGAATTGAAAGCGAGATAGTTATTGCGATGGATGCGGAGGAGACGTAATGAAACTAAAAGACGGATTTTACACTGATACTTATGGAATTGGTGGCTTGATGATGGATCTACCAACTAAAAATCCTATTAAGCAAGTGGAATCCGAAATTAAAGTCGGCGATATGGTTCGTTGCAAAGCGGAAGAGTTCATTTATCCAATTAGAGGGTATGTAGAACGTGTGTACAATCATTCAGCAGTTATTCGTATTGAGAATACGATGGACTGTGACAAAGAACTAGCGAAGAGCAAAGCGAATATTGCGGTTACTCGATTAGTGGATATGGAAGTTCTACGATAAATACAATATATAGTATGCGAAAATATGTTCCTACAATATATCGTGGATAAAGCTGTGGATACTGTGGATAACAAAAAAACCAACCCTTTCGGTTGGCTAATTACTTTCTTCTGTAAATGATTAAAAGAACAATTATGTAGAAGATAGATGTGATTATTAAACCTATTAAATAGAAATTGAACAAGTAAATAGGATCTGATAATGAATGATATACAATTTTTAAGATAAAGAAAATCGAAGGTAAAGAAGATAGAAGAACTATGGTGTCATATTTTTTCCAATTATGGAAGAATAGGAAAACAACAATAAAAATAAAAAAAGGAATCAAAAACAAAAACATACTCAAATTTATCAAACAACTCACTCCTGTTCCCCCACGATAAAGATAATAGCATTTTCCTTTTTTAGAAGAATGAAATTATAAGGATAAAACAGGAAAATATTTCAAATAAAACTTTGAAAAGATTTGTAAGCAAAAAAAGCCGGATTCCTCCGACTTTAATTAATAATTCTGACACAATTATTATATCATAAATGGAGGAATCAATGGATGGTACTTTTCGATGTAAAGAAGTATGAGACACCAGAGGCAAAAGATGTGGATATGGATCGCACAAAACATAATGTTGGTGTTTTTCTTTCAGCATATCTGTCAGCTAGATGTAGGATAGGTCAACCTCGGGAGCCTAAAGTAACAGCATCTTACTCCTTGGTTCCACCTTCTACAGCAAATAATACATTTGAAGCAGAACGAATGGTGATTGAAAAAGAGGAAGCGCAAGAAGAATTTGAGTATTTGCATAAACTGTTCATTCGTGGTTATTCCGCGATTCAGCATCCGCATAAACCTGATGTAACGGAAAGACGGAAAAAGATATTCTATGATCGTTATATCTACGGTATGTCGATTTATGTAACTGCTCAAAGAAATAATACGAGCGAGGAATCTGTAAAAGTAGAATCGAACAAAATCATCATTCAATTTGCTTCTTCCTTAGAACTGGTTGCTTTTAAGTAGCCAGTTTTTACACTTTTACTACCCATTTACTACCCAAATGCTTTCCTTTTTATACCTTTTTTATACCAATCAACTACCTAGAAAATGATTTATTATGATAGTGTCGAAAGATTAGGAAACAGGACATCGACAAAAAACTATTTGAAGGGAGGAAATCTCCCTCATCGTTGTATTTAAGCTTCGATAGACAGCAGCAAATAAACTAAAGGATGTGGGGTTCAGCTCCTACAGTTAGTTCATATGTTGTTGTCTATTTAAATTAAATCGTTAGTAAACAGACAACAGTTACAAGCAATTCGAAAACATTTCATTTTCTATATGATTGTCATTTTATCTTTTATATTAGAAAAATTAATTAATAATATTTTTTAATTTTGTAGTTATCTTTTATTTGAAAAAATGATTATTCATGATAGAATAAATAGAACATATGTTCGGTATAGACGTATACCTTTTAATTAAAAATAAGGGGGTTGAAAAGAATGGGGATTTGGCGTCTTCCGTTTGATGGCGTATTAAAACCGTATGAAGAAGGACAGCAATTTGGTCAAACTTCTTATCCCCGTGGACGAGGATATTTCCACGATGGTTATGACTTCGGTTCGGCAAAGTACTCCGGTAATTTTAAAGCAGTAAATGACGGGACAGTTATTTATGCGGGATATTATGGTTCAGGGATAGGATATGCAATCGTATTACAAATCGCCGATTACCAAGTAATGTACCAAGAGTTTGGTAGTACTTATTTTGTAAAAGTTGGTGATAAAGTAACTGCAGGACAGCCTTTAGGAACATTGACTAGTACTCACCTACATTTAGGTATTACGAAAAAGAACTGGCAAACTGCTCTTTCAAGCTGGGATATCGATGATGGAACATGGTTAAATCCAATTCCAATTTTAACGTCTGGTGATTCAACAGATGAAGGTTCGAAAAATAATGATAAAGGAATGATGAAAATGTTCGCATATAAGTTAGAAGGTAGACCAGAAGTTTATGGTGTATGGGGGAATAAAGTTTTCCATTTGACTACTCAGGAAATGTACAATGATTTTCAAAATATTGTTCTTGATCAAACTGGTAAGCCATGTAAAACATATAGTTGGAAATTACCTAATAATCAATCGACTGTAGATTTGATCGGTCTGATGGCTGAAAAGGCAAATCTATAATTATAATCCAAATTTTAGAGACCACTTTCTGAGTGGTCTTTTTATTTTGCACTGAAAGGGGGAACGATAATGTATAGACCACAATACTTAGAACAGAAGTATGAAGTAATCACTGTTTATGGTGGTAGCGACAGGATAGTCTGGGAGCATAGAAGACCATTAAAAACTGATACATATAAACGAAAGGAAAGTAATGAAGTTATTCCCTTTCGCAAAAGGAGAAAGGTCAAATGAGAAATTTTTGGTATGTGTCACTGTCAAATGTCTATCCATATCCGAGTGTAGATGATCCGGTTAGAGTCGTCCAGTCAGTTCAAATCAAAAAGAAGTACTCCATCGTTGAAATGACTAGAGAAGCTACACCGAAAGAAATTGATAAGTGCAAACTTGTTTATTGTGGTCATGGTTATTGGAAAGATGATTATATCCAACAAAATATATGGAGGTATTTATCATGAAGAATTTTTATGAAGCGGTTTTAAAAACTAATGTAAGCAAAGAGCTATCAAAAGCTTATAAGAAAGCATTGGAAATTGAGAATGGGCGTAAGTGGGTAGAAAATCCAATTACTATAAATGGAAAAACTACCACTAACGTGAAACCAGTTTGGGGTGGCTGTTATGCGAATGTAGATATCACAGAAAGCAAAGAAGAAGGTAAAGCGGAATTGATCCTCACTTTAGTATCAAGGACTCTGCCGAATTTAAAAGAGGCTGTCAAAAGCTATGAGCGAGATGGATTCGAAGTTATTCAGACTAATTACTAATTTTCAAACCACATGAATTTGGAAATAGTCATTAAGAAAAAGGCTTTTAGAAAGAAGGTGAGATTGCATGACAAAAAATGACAAATACAAACCTACTCCAGCTGAGAAAAAACTATTAGAAGTCTTATTAAATGCTGAAAATGTTGGCAAGTCTGTTCAAGAGTTATGTAATCTCGCTGGTGTAAGTAGAAATAAGTATTATGATGCGATGAAGAAACAAGAATTTGTTGATTTGGTAAATAAGACGACAATGGATCTTATTAAGGGGAAGGCTGCTAATGTCTTGAATGCGGCATATAACTTCGCGCTTACTGAAAAAGGTCACCAAGACAGAAAAATGATTCTTACAATAGCTGGTATCTATGCTGAGAAACAAGAAACTAAGATTACTGGTGATATGAAAGTCAGCAATCCATTTGCTAATCTTTCCGAAGAAGAATTGCGGAAGTTGGCGAGTCGTGATGGATAAAATCGCTTTAGGCGCCAAACTTGAGTTAGCAAAACGATATTTCTTTGATTATTGCCACTTGATTATGCCATCGTTTTATAAGCTAGACAGAGATTATCTTGTTTCTATATGCGGAGAGTTTCAGTCATTCCTTAATGACGATGAACACGATGTGCTTGTGCTTAATATGCCGCCTAGACACGGTAAGTCCTTAACACTTGGACGGTTTGTTGAATGGGTATTAGGGAATGATCATAGCAAGAAAATCATGACCGGCTCATATAACGAAACACTATCAACAGTGTTTTCCAAGAATGTGAGAAATACAATTCAAGAAGTAAAAGCCGATAAAGATATGATAGTTTACTCCGATATTTTTGATGCGAGAATCAAATATGGTGATGGAGCTATGAATCTTTGGAGTTTGGAAGATGGATACAATAACTATTTGGCTACATCGCCCACAGGTACGGCTACTGGTTTTGGTGCAGATATCATCATCATTGATGACGTTATCAAGAATGCGGATGAAGCTAACAATGCTGCGGTTTTGGATAAGCACTGGGAATGGTTTGTAAACACTATGCTATCCCGTCTTGAGAGCAAAGGTAAAATCATTATTAACATGACTAGATGGCATAGCAATGATTTGGCAGGTAGAGCGTTAAAGGAATTGCCACTTAGCGGGTATAAGGTTAAGCATATTAACTTTCAAGCGTATGATGAAAAAAACGATCGGATGCTTTGCGAAGATGTTCTTTCTTATGAGGATTACCTGCGTAAAGTTAAAACGATGGGTGCGGACATCGCTAGCGCCAACTACCAACAAGAGCCTATCGATATTAAAGGGAGATTGTACGGTGAGTTCAAGACTTATAGCAATAGATCCGCCTATAAGAAGATTTGGCATTATTGCGATACTGCGGATACTGGCAAGGACTACCTTTGTTCGATCGTTTGGGGAGAAACGCTAGATGGCTATCAGGACGTTTTAGACGTCATCTATACTCAACAGCCAATGGAATACACAGAGAGTGCAGTTGCAAATCAGTTGATTAACTTCAAAGTGAATACATCACGTATCGAGCGCAACAACGGCGGTCGGTCTTTTGCTCGTTCTGTAAGAGAGAAAGTAAAAGGAAAATGTGCAACTGCTATTTCCGACTTCTTTCAAAGCACCAATAAAGAAGCGAGAATCTATTCCAATAGCCACTGGATTGAACAATATGTACGAATGCCTAGTGACTGGAGAACAAGATTTCCTGATTACTATAAGGCGATGACTACTTATCAGAAAGAAGGAAAGAACAAACATGATGATGCTCCAGATGCTACAACAGGCATCGCCGAAACAATGAACACGAACACAACAGAAAAAATAGATGTCATGAAGACAATCGACACATTTAAAAAACTAGGATTGTAGAGGTGATACAGTGGGACAGAATATTCAGCTTTTAAGTGGCAAGCGATTTGATGATGAAGCGAACCTTATTTATAAAGTGCCGGTTAACCAATTACCGAAAAGAGAGATGCTGAATCAGCGTACTGGCGAAGTCGAACAGGTAATTGACTTTGAAAATGAAGACGTTTGGAAGATGATCGTTGAGTTCATCAAACACCATCGAGCCAAACAAGTGCCAAGGTTGCAGGAACTGAAACGCTATATGTTAGGAGACAACAACATCAATTATCGTCCGAACAAACCAGAAGGCAGATCGGACAATCGTATAGCAAGTGGCTTTGCAGATTTTATCGTCTCATTTAAGTTAGGCGTATTGCTAGGGAACCCATTGAAATATAGTGGGAACCAGGCGATTGCAGAAAAAATCAACACATTTGCTAGTCAATCGAATGAAGACTACCACAATCAGTTGGTGGGTCGAGATATGATTGGATTAGGTAGAGCGTATGAATGGATTGGGCGTGATGAGTACGGTAAGGAAACACTAGCTAAGTTTGACGCAGAACAAACATTCGTCATCTATGACAACACCAAAGATCGCAACTCATTATGCGGAGTTCATTACTATAAAGAAAAGTACCTAGATGAGTCGTGGACACGAGTTGAACTATATACAAACAGCGGATTCAATTATTATCTCATCGCAGAAAATGATGACTTAGAACATGTCAAAATTGAAGATGGTGAAAGTATTGAAAGTTACTTCGATTCGGTTCAAGTTAATGAATGGATCAACAACGAAGAACGTTTGAGCGACTTTGAGCGTGTACTAGATTCTATTGATGCCTATGATCTTTCACGTTCAGAGATGGCCAACTTCCAACAAGATTCATCAGAAGCTTACTTGGTGATTAAAGGAAACCCTGATACTGCAGATGATGAACAAGGTGAGAACAGCAAGTTAGATGTACTCCAAGCTATGATGCGAGCGAGAATGCTTGTTTTAGGCGATAAGAAGATATATGACGGTAATGTAGCAGGCGCTGAACCTGATGCGTATTATCTAAAGAAAGAGTATGACGTTGCCGGAATGGAAGCTAACGATAGTCGTACGGTTGCAGATATCCTTCGCTTCACATCTCTTATTGACTTTACAGATGAGAACATAGGGTCCAACCAGTCAGGCATCGGATTCCGTTTCAAGGGTTGGGGGTCAGACAACGATCGCAAGAATAAAGAGCGTATGGTCAAGAAAGCTATTATGCGCCGTCTACGATTGCTCACTCACTCATGGAGCATCAAAGATGAATTGAATAAACCTCAAGGCTTGATTGATACAGTCAAAGCCTTTTTTGTTTCTGATGAACAGCAACAAGAGCAACTATACAACAAAGTGAACGAAATCCAAATTCAATTTACACCGAATGTTCCGCAATCAGATGAAGAAATCATGAAAGTTATTGCAGGAATGGTTGGCATCGTATCAGATCAAACGTTGTGCGAAATGGCTGAACGATTGACTGGTGTTCCGTTTGAAGAAGAACTGAAACGATTGAAGGAACAAGCTGGTTCTGGTGTGTTTGATAGTGATAAAGAAACTGATGCGGAGGTTGAAGAAGATGAATCTCAAAGAACAGATGATGAATGAGTACCAAAAAGAAGATATTGAAAAGCTTAAAGAAGATACTGAAACACTTAAAGAGGCTATCGCTGCAACGATGAAAATTGGAAAAACTGAGATGCATTATAGAGCAGATCAAATCAGTGATGAGATTCGAAAAGAATTTCAAGAGGGTGGTTTTACTGTTGAAGACTATTCCGATGTACACTCAGAAAAAGCGGGTTTAAAGCTAGTTAGATTTGCTTGGTAAGGAGTGATTAAGTGAAATCACAAGATTACTTCATTAAGCGTGAAAAAGCTTGGCAAGAACAGCAGATTAAAGATGATAAGAAACGTATGAATGAGATTAAGAAACGCCTACAATACGCTCAGGATGCGATACAGAAAGAGATAGAGGCACAGTGGGACAGTTTTTCCAATGGACAGAAAATCACTCGTAGCGAAGCGATGAAGCGAGCTAACGAAATGGATGTAAAAGCATTTGCTCGAAAGGCTAAGAAGTATGTTAAAGAGAAAGACTTCTCACATACAGCAAACAAGGAATTGAAGCTATACAACCTTACGATGCGTGTCAATCGATTGGAATTGCTAAAGGCGAATATTGGACTTGAGCTGATAGCCACGTTTAACGACATGGATAAGTATTTTTCAGGGGAGCTTACCAGCGCTGGGATGAAAGAATTGCAACGCCAAGCAGGCATCCTAGAAATGACGATTGCTAAAAGTGGTTATGCCAAATTAGTGGAGCAAGTGATAAACAGTTCATTTCGAGCGGATGGATTTGCAACGTTTAGTGAACGGCTATGGATGTATCAAGCAGAATTAAAAGCAGATTTGGATAAGCTGCTTGTTCGAAGTGTGACGATGGGGCGTAATCCAAAGCAGTTAGCGCCAGAATTAAGCAAGTTCCTTACAGAAGAAGGACGAGAGAATACTAAGTTCAATACGCAACGTTTGATGGTAACCGAAACAACAAGAGTTCAAAGTGGTGTGC
The DNA here is from genome assembly GCF_051710905.1 of Enterococcus sp. DIV0806c. Lineage (NCBI taxonomy): Bacteria > Bacillati > Bacillota > Bacilli > Lactobacillales > Enterococcaceae > Enterococcus > Enterococcus sp. DIV0806c. The sequence continues at coordinate 1,258,557 of NZ_JBIOLO010000001.1, forward strand.
AGAAGGAAAGTTATCTCGATGCGGATATCGAGAAATATGGATGGGTAACAGAGCCAAACGCTTGTCGGCTATGTAAAAGCATTGCTGCGGGAGGTCCGTATTTAGTAAGCGAAATGGAAATCGGCGTAAACATGATGCCTGTTCATCCTTTCGATCGTTGTTCGACTTATCCAATCGTTGATCGTGCTGTTTTTGAGAAGTCGTTGAAGGAAAGAGGGTTATAGCACATGTGTTATATACATTGGAGCGAAGACGGCAAGACCTGTATTTTTTGTGGAGAACCTACACCAGAGAAGACAAAGAAAAAAGCGATGAATCAAAGGGAAGGGGAGTATAAAATGCATTTGGTCAAATTAAATAATGGGCTTTACATTGACGATAAAAGAATTGATTATTTAACAGATGTAGATATCAAGTCTAATGTAGATAACTTATCAGAGGTGACAATCAAGCTAATTTGTAAAGTTGATGGATTAGATAACATAGTCAATCCTAACCCATATATGTTCGAAGCGAAAGAACCTAAGAAACCTTACAAACCAAGTAGAAAATACCGAAGTCATTAGACGGAAGGAGTAACGAAATGGATAAAAAAACTTATTGTTTAAAAATAAAATTTAAGATCCCTTTTCATCGGTATCTTTTTAAATTTAAATTTCAAAGTCTTTTTAACATGAATCTAGCAACAAGGACGTTAGAATGGTTCAGTTCAGATTTTAAAGAAAACCAGAGTAAGTATGTGAAAGTAGTTCAATCTAAGCCTTAGTCTTCTAGTCAAAGTTTTTTTATTATCGGGGGCTTTGGTAGGTGACAGGCGGCACCTAGGTTCGATTCCTAGCGTTCTCGCCCATGTACACCAGAGATAACCGCCTAATTTTTTGAATATCAGGAAAAAATATATAATTTTAGATTAATTAAAGCCTTAGTTTGTTAACTAAAGGCTTTTTATTATGACCGAGAGGAGATGTGAATATGGAAAACGAAGAAGCAATTGTTAGAGCCGTCGCAAGCTTAAATCATATTCTACAAAACGAAAAAGTGCTAAGAGTATCCCTTGAAACTGATAGCGAATGGGAAGACGATATCAAATCGTTTGATATCAGCGTGAAATTTTTACCTTCAGACGGTGTAGGGGAACAATAACATCTTTTTATTATGCCCTCTACTGCTCGGGGCAATATAAATTGAGCTGTTCCGGCTGACTGGCGTAACTAGTTAAATTATCGGGTAGCGGCGTAACCGTGGAGGACTAAATCATGAAGAAAAAACGTTTATTAATGCCTATGAACCTACAATACTTTGCTGGAGAAGATGGCAATGACGGTGGCGATCAAGGTGCTGCTGATTCTGGACAAGGTCAGCACAAAGAAAATACCGACAATGATAATCAAGATGGAAAAAAAGAAGAAACTGGCAAAACATTTTCTCGTGACGATGTAGCAAAAATGATCGCTGCTGAAACAAAGAAGGCAGTCACTGCTGCTGAAGAAAAATGGCGTGCTGAAAAAGACGAAGCTGCAAAACTTGCCGAAATGGACGACAAGGAAAAAGCAGATTACGAGAAGCAACAACTTGAAGCAAAGTTGGCTGAGTACGAACGTAAAGAAGTGCTATCCAAGATGTCTGAACAAGCAAGTGAGATGCTGTCTGAGAAAGGCGCTAAGCCTACGAAAGAAATGCTTCGACTGATTGTGTCGGAAGACGCTGAAACTACGTCAAGCAACGTGAAGACGTATTTAGCATCTGTTGAAGCAGAACGTGAAGCAATCAAAGCGGAATACGAGCGCAAACTAGGTGGTCGAGTACCTTTAGATGGCGGAACCGGCGGATCGGTACAAGGTGAATACGGCAAGCAATTGGCGAAAAAAGCGACAGTGGAAACGCCAAAGCAAACTTATTTTAAAAATTAGGAGGAACTAACAAATGGAAAAACGAATTTTTGGTTCAAAAAATCAAATTTTAGCTGATGTAAGCAACTACAAGAGCTTATCAGTAGTAGTTGGAGCAACAGGTGTAACAGCAACAAACGGACAGGGTAAAAAGTATATCCCAGCTGGTACGCCAGTAGGCGGTGGCGACCCATTCGCTAACGAACAAGCAGTTGTGACGGTAACCAACACCGCAGAAGCAGCTGAAGGCACTAAAGGCGTGCTATTGCATGACGTCGTATTCGATGTAGACGCTACAACTGCCAACGGTACATTACTATACTTCGGTACGGTCAATGAATTCCGTTTAGAAGATACTTTAACAATTGTTGATGAAGCAAAAGCAGCGTTGGATGGCAAAGTTTACTTTGTTAAACGCAACAAATAAGGGGGAACCGAAGAATGAAAGTGAAAATCCACAAAGAAACATTGATGAAAATGAATTTACAGTACTTTGCAGCGCTTAACATCTTTGATCTAGTTCAGGCGCCAAACATTGCCACTTATTGGGCAGAACGAGTAAATGAGCAACAACCATACCTTGGTGAAGAGTTGTTCCCTGCTGATAAACAACTAGGCATGAAGTTGTCTTGGTTGAAAGGTAAGACTGGCTCTCCAGTAGCGTTGCGTCCTTCTGGATTAGATGCTGATGTTATTCCACGTGGACGTGCCGGATTTGAAGAATTGATTCAAAAAATGATTTTCTTCAAAGAATCTTACTACATTGATGAAGAGTTGCGCCAAGAGTTGAATATGATCAACCAGACAAATAACCCAGCGTATCGTGATGTAGTTGTAAATCGTGTATTTGATGATATTACAGACTTGTTGCGTGGTGCTGCAGTACGTCGTGAGATTATGCGTATGCAACTATTGACCACTGGAGCAATCACAATCCAAGAAAATGGACAAGATCATGTAATCAAATATGACTTACCTGAAAACCACAAGGGAAATGCTGATGTTGCATGGAGTGATGTGGCGAATGCTGATCCAGTAGAAGATATTGAAAAAGCTATTTCTGTATTAAAAGAAGAAGGTGTGAATCCGGCTCGTGCCATTTTAAACAGCAAGACTTTCCGCTATTTACGTCAAAATGCAGCAATCAAAGCGACTATTTTAGGGAACAACGCCAATGCTCAAGCGGCTAAATTATCGAAGCAAGCTTTGTTGGATTACATTTCAGAAGAGTTTAACTTAGAGATCGTTATTTACGATAAAGTGTACACTGATTCAAATGGCACGAATAAATTTATCCCAGATAATACGTTTGTTTTATTGCCAGCTCAAACATTGGGCAAAACATGGTTTGGTACTACTCCAGAAGAGTCCGACTTGATGTCTAGTCCGAATGTAGCAAATGTATCAGTTGTCGATACTGGTGTAGCTGTTACGACTATGAAGAAAGCTGATCCAGTAAATGTTGAGACAAAAGTTTCTATGATCTCTCTTCCTTCTTTTGAGCAAGCAAATGCTGTGTACATTCTTGAAACAATTCCAGAAGGGTGAGGTGATTTTGTATGGCCAAGTATAAAGTAGTTAAAGTTTTCAAAGACGTTCACACGAAAGAAACTTACAGATTGGACCAAGAAGTTGATTTGACGAAAGAGCGATTTGAGGAAATCGAGAAGAATCTTGAAGCTTCTGGCGGTGGATTCTTGGTACCGATTGAAACTGAGGATAAACAAGAAAAGAAATCAACGAAATCATCTAATAAGAAAGGTTAGTCACTTGACTAGCCTTTTTATTGTTGAAAGGAGGCAGTCATGAACGAAACCTTAGAAGAAGTGAAACGGTCGCTCGAAGTTGATAACGAAGAATTGGATGAGCAACTTGCTGACTTTATCAAGCGAATTTCAAGTCAGTTATGTGTGCGTTTGGGCTTCTTAGAGAGTGTTCCTGCAACTTTAAACTATATCGTAGTTGAATGTACGATCAAGCGATTTAACCGCAAAGGTAATGAAGGTATGAGCTCATATGGGCAAGAAGGTGAGTCAATCTCTTACGGAAAGCTTTTAGATGAGTTTGAAGATGATATATCAGCATACAAAGAGAAGCAAAGAGAGAATAGCATTCCTCGTAGAGGGGTGGCTAGGTTCTTATGAGATATGACACAGAAGTAACTTTTGTTATCGAAAAAGGTGGCTATTATGATCCTGAATTGGGCGAACATCTCGAACCGACATTAGCAAAAACAGTGAAACTTGCTAATGTTACTGATTTAGGAACTGATCGATCAAAGACTTTGTTTGGAGATATCAGACAAGGAGCTAAAGTCATTCGCTTGCTTAGACCTTATACAAAAGAATGGGATTACGTTTTAATCTTCAACAAGCTAAGAAGAAAAACGGAGAAATTCGAGATTATCACTGAGCGTAACCTTCGCTTGAAAAATACTTTTATTGTTCAGGAGGTGGCTTTTGGTGGTTAGGAAGAATGTATCTCTTAAAGGTGTTAGCGAGCTAACTAAAAAACTAAAGGCTAATACGAATTTAAAAGATGTAAAGCAGGTTGTTAAGCAGAACACAGCGGAATTGACACAAGGAGCGCAGCGTAAAGCGCCAGTTGATACCGGTAACTTGAGACGATCGATCAACATGGATTTGAGTGATGGTGGTTTAACAGGAAAGGTGAAGCCAACCGCTGATTATGCACCTTATCTGGAATACGGCACAAGGTTTCAGTCGGCTCAACCATTCATGCGACCAGCTTTCAATAAACAGAAGGCGAAGTTTAAATCAGATATGAATAAGTTGGTGGAGTAGATGAAGACAAGGGAACAATCGATCTTTGATGAAATGTTCAAACGCTCACTTGCGTTGGGTTACCCGACCTATGATTACAAGCCAGCAAGCTCTGCAAGCTATCCTTTTGTTGAATTCGAAGATACTCAAACGCTTCACTCTACTACCAAATCTCATGTCTTGGGAAATGTCGTGATTGTCATTTCTGTATGGGGTTTGCACACAAAGCGAAAACAGGTGTCTGAGGTGGCTTCTGCTTTGTTTGAACAAGCGATGCAAGTAAATACATCTGACGTTTATTCTTGGACGTTAGACACCAACGCAAGCGACATACAGACAGTAACAGATACAAGCACAAACACACCGCTCAAACGAGCGATTATTGAATTGAATTTTAGGTTAATAGGAGGAATTTAAATGGCATTAAAAAAAGGTATTGACGTCATTTTGGTCTATCGGGATTTTGAAAAACAAGCTGAAGAAGCTGCCAAAACTGTCACTTATCAAACCGAGCATACATTTGGTATGTCACGCAGTACAGATGCTACTGAAACTAAAGATGGCACTGCACAGACTGTAGGGGCAATTGAATATGATTTCAGTTCTACTGCTTTGTATGAACGTGGTAGCAAAACACTCAAAATGCTTTACGATGCGTTTATGAATAACAAATTAGTAGAAGCGTGGATCATCGACAAACTCGAACCACAAGAAGGAGACACAGGGAAATTTGCAGCTAAGTATATGCAAGTCTACATCTCAAGCTATGAAGAAACGGCTTCTGCTGAAGATAATGTAGAAGTTTCATTGGAATACGCTGTGCAAATGATCCATCAAGATGGTTATGCAACACTAACGACCGAACAACAAAATGAAGTTCAGTATGCATTTACAGACACAACCAAACAAACACCAGAAGGCTAGGCACTCTTAATTGAGTGCTTTTATTTTTAGGAGGATGAATAAATGGAATTAATGATTAACGACAAAGAGTATAGCTTTATTTTTGGATTTGGGTTTATCCGTGAAATGAACCGCAGATATTCCGTTGTAGAACAAGGAATGACAATGAAACTGGGTTTGGATTCAACACTCGTTAATTTCTTTAACGAAGAAATTGAAACATTGATTGAAATGTTAAAAGTAGCAAACGCAACAGAGTCACCACGAGTTGCTGAAAAAGATTTGATTGCCTTGGTTGATGAAATTGGCTCGGATAAACTCTTTGATTTGGTATTGGAAGAATTAAAAAAGTCGGAATTTACAAAGAAAAAAACACTAAAGATCGAAAACAAAATCAAAAACAGCAAATAGAAGAAGATTTTTACACAACTGTCCAAATAAATTGTCTACGTTATCTTGGGATTTCTGACTTTCTAGATATCGAACGAATGACAATGACGGAATATGAAACAAGGCTTATTGCCTATCGTCTTAAGAGGTTAGATGAACAAGAGCTTATACATTACCAAGCATGGGCGAATAGGCAAGTCAAAGCTACTAAAAAAAGGGGTAAATACGAGGTTCCTTTATTTGATACCTTTGAAAAATTCTTTAACAAAGAAAAACTTGAAAACAAAATCTTGGGCAAGGATGAAAAAACACCTAGATTTGTAAACTCCTGAGGAAAGGAGGAAAACTATGGAATCATACAGCCTCGAAGCAATTTTATCCGCTGTCGATAGAAATTTTACATCTACAATGAAGGACGCAGACAACTCGATGGTTGGCCTTAACGACAATACTAAGAAAACGAATACTTCCATCCTCGACATCGCAAAAGGTGTCGGGGTTTTTAAATTGGTCGATTCGGCAATAGGAATGGTTAAAAATTCTACAGATGGAGCCATTAAGCGATTTGATACCTTAAATCAGTACCCAGTCGTTATGAGAGCATTAGGCTATTCTACCGATGAAGTTGACAAATCTATGAACAAGCTTACTGATGGGATTGACGGTCTGCCTACCTCATTAGATGAAATTGTATCAAGCACTCAACAATTAGCAATTTCAACCGGAAGCTTAGATAAAGGAACAGATACTGCAATTGCATTAAATAATGCGATGCTAGCGAGTGGTTCTTCATCTGCTGATGCAGCTCGTGGGATTGAACAATATCGACAGATGCTTGCACGAGGAGAAGTAGATATGCAGTCATGGCGTTCGGTTCAGGATACTATGCCGGTAGCTATGGACAAGGTAGCCAAATCTTTTGAAGATAGAGGTGTAACCTCTGTTAATGAGTTATATGATGCTTTGAAAGCTGGCGAAATCACCTTCGATGAGTTTAATAGTAATTTGGTGGAATTATTTGGTCATATGACTGAAGGAGCCGACTTGGCTAAGAAAAACTCTGAGGGTATTCAAAATTCTTTTGACAATATCAAGACAGCGGTTGTAAAAGGTTTAACAAATGTTATAAGGGCAATTGATGACGGATTACAAAATGCTGGTCTAGGATCGATTGCGGAGAACTTTGACAAAATAAAAGATGCGGTAAATGTAGCTTTCAAAGCTATTACAGATAGCATACCACCAGCGATTGATGTTTTAACCAATCTATGGAACACGCTAGATCCTTTTATACCAACTATTTTGGCACTAATTGGATACTTCACAATATTCTCAACTGTCGTGTCCATTCAAAACAAAATTAATACGGTTGCGGATGCATACAAAAAGTGGACAAAGGCGACTGAAGGAGCTACCATAGCACAAAAAATTCTAAATGCAGTAATGAAAGCTAACTGGATTGCAATAACTATATCAGCTGTAATTGCATTAGTAGGAGCGTTTATTTACCTGTGGAATACGAGTGACGATTTCCGTAATTTTTGGATTGGTTTATGGGAAAGTATAAAGGAAATAGTTAGTTTTTCTGTAAAAGCAATCCAAAATATTTGGAATGGCATTTCAGAATGGTTCAAACAAGCATGGAACGGGACGACTGAATGGTTTAGTGATCTATGGAATGGGATTAAGGATGTTTCAGAAAAAGCATGGGCAACTATACAAAAAGCACCGGAAAACGCCGCAAATTTTGTCCGAGAAAAATGGAGTGAGCTAACTTCCTTTTTCACCAATTTATGGTCAGATATAACTCAATCGGCGTCTGAAGCATGGGAAAACATAAAACAAAGCACCTTAAATATAGTTGATGGGATGATTTCCAGCATCAATAAACAATGGGATAACTTAAAAAATACAGCATCAAGTATTTGGAAAGCAATAGCTGATCAAATTAAAAGCTCACTTGATTTTATATTGAAATATATAGGGCCTTTTGTCTCAAACTTTTCTAAGGTATTTTCTAATATCATCGATGCAGTAAAATCAATTTTTGCCGAAGTGAAAAATATTATCTTAAATGCTTTTGAAATTATCAAAGCATTGATTGCTGCACCATTGCTTTTCATTATCAATTTAATTACTGGTGACTTTCAGCAAATGAAAGATGACTTAGACATGATATGGGGAACACTGGTCGAATCGGTACAAAATATTTGGTTGTCGATAAAAAATATATTCACCGTATATATCGGGACCATCATAAATAGTGCATTACTATTGTGGGATGGATTCAAACAATCGGTGATTAACATCTGGACTGAGGTTTCTAATCAAGCAAATAATATCTGGAATCAAGTAAAGTCATTCTTCGCTAATTTATGGATAACCATAAAAGACAATGCCGTACAAATGTGGACAGGGCTTAAGCAATCGATTGTTCAAACATGGGAAGACACTAAAAATAGTGCAATTGAGATCTGGACAAATCTAAAAATATGGTTCTTTGAAACGATTGATGCAATCGTTCAGACGACTATTGATAGTTGGACAGGATTAAAACAAGGTACGATTGATTTATTCAATAATACAGTCCAAGGAGCAAAAGACATCTGGAGTTCCTTTAAAGAGTGGATAAGTAACTTAGTGACGCAGACAAAAGATGGTGTTGTGCAAGGTTGGGAAAATCTAAAACAAGGGACCATTAACATATTTAATCGTATGGTCAATGGTGCGCAAGAAATATGGGATAGACTTGTAAATGCCGTTAACGATACCGTTGGAAAAGTTACTGGATTGTTTGACACGCTTAAAGAAATTAATCTGTGGGAAGCTGGGAAAGCAATCATGGATAGCTTTCTAGAAGGGTTACAGAATACTTGGAAAGCAGTTCAAGATTTTGTTGGCGGAATTGGTGATTGGATTCGAGAAAACAAAGGACCGATACAGTATGATAGAAAACTTTTGATTCCGGCGGGTAATGCGATTATGGAGGGCTTAAACAAAGGTCTCACATCGGGATTTGATGAAGTTCAAAGTACCGTTGAAAGTATGGCTAGTATCATTACGGACACTTTTGATAATTCACCGGAGATTGACTTAGCTTCCAACTTACAAAAAGCCAATAGCAGTATTTCTACTCAGGTCGAACATAATGTGAATATGGGTGGTTCAACTAAACCGGCGATATTTAATGTTAATGTTGGGAAACAATCATTCCGTCTGCTTATCGATGATATCGCGCAAGCGATGGGCGAAGGTGCAGAAATTAATTTAGAATTTTAGGAGGGAAATATGGAGAAATGGGAGAATAAGATGTATGGATTTAATGATACAACGATTAACCGAGAAAATCCTAACCGCTTCCTTCCTACCTCTGCAATGATGTATGACGGAATGTACTTAGAAGATCTTGTGGAAGGGTATCAAACACTGAAGGTTGAAGGGAGAGAGATGTTGTCTCTAGAAATTGAGCAACAAGGAATCCAAATCGGCTCAATTATAACGAATCAATCATTACCGTCAAGGACAATCTCTGTTACGTATAAGTTAGAAGATAACAACCCAGAAAAGCTTCAATTCAAATTCAAAGATTTATTGAATTTTTTGTATCGAACAGAGGATGTAAAAATCAGATTTCGAGATGAAAGTGATTATTACTACTATGGTCGTTACGCAACGGCAGATAAAGTTGCAGGTGATTCTAATTCCATTATATCTACTTTTACCATCTATTGCGCAGATCCGTTAAAGTACACACGAGAAGTTGTAACGGATGGTTATATTGGAAATACGATGCGATTTCCAATAACGCCAACCAAGATAAAGGTTACTTTAGAAAAGAGTAATGCTATAAGAATTACAAATGGGGAACAAACAATTAGTGTGACTAATGCAGCGATAAAACCAGGAGATCAATTAGTATTTGATTTTGCGGATGAAAAACTAATGGTTAACGATGAAGACTGGACATCTGTCATTGATTTAGAATCTGATTTTGAGAATTTTGTTTTGCGACAAGGTCAAAAAGTTGTCTGCAACAATGGAAAACTTAGTGTTTTTTACAGGGGGGCGACAATTTGAGCGAAACAGTCTATTTTTTTGATCATCTACAAAAAATGATTAAAAGAAAAAACAAAAATAAACTAATTGAAGTCACTCAAGAAAAGGAAATAACGAAGGATCAAAGTGAGCTAATGAAAGACGTTCTATATGTAACAGTGGCTTACGATAAAGAAATTGAAGATGCTCGTTTTATGGCGGTTCGTGAAAGCGAATCGTCATTTTCGTTGTATCGAATAATTAAAACAAATGATCCAAAGGAAATGTTGGAATTTACGGGGATTGGCTTTGCGCCTGATGAGCTAGATGGCTATATTATCAGAGATATTAGGCCAAGTGGACAGCCAGTGTCCTTGTTGCTAAATCGGTTAATGGAATTTACCGATAATAATTGGCGTGTTGAATATGTAGCCCCTACATTACCAGCAATCACTACCAATTTTTATTACGTTTCTGTGCGAGAGGCTTTGAAAGAATTACAAACATTCGGTATGGAGTTTTCTTTTCGTTGTTCTCTAAGCTCAGACGGAATTAAAGATAAATGGATTGAAGCGCATAAACAAATAGGGAAGCATTCGAATATGCGGTTTACTTATGGAAGTAAAGCACTCTCTGTTGTAAAAGAAGTTGACAGAAGCTCAATTGCGACTTCTATTATTGGCAGAGGACGTGGTGAAGAAGTCGGCGATGGTTATGGTCGAAGAATCGAATTTGCGGACATAGAATGGAAAAAATCAAATGGCGCACATAGAATGGAAAAAATCAAATGGCGCACCTTTAGACAAACCGTTAGGAGAAAATTGGCTTGAAGATCCGGAAGCAACAGCAAAATTTGGTATTCCGCAACCTAATGGAACAATGAGGAAACGAGAAACAGTTGTGATTTTCGATGATATTGAAGATCCAACAGAGCTATTACAAAAAACTTATGAGACATTGGTGGATGCTTCCAGACCTTTAGCACAGTTTAAAGCTGAGGTGACAGGAAGTGACGTCATTGGAAATACAGTGACAATTCATAGACATAATCGTAATTATCACTATCGTACTAGAATCTTCAAAGTGAGAATTAACCGTTTAACTGGCCAGACTTCAATCGAGTTAGGTGACAATTTAACCAAAGATGCACGCAGACAATCAGCGCAGATTTCGAACAGTATTTCTAATCTGGAATCAAATAAGATGACCTTCTATGAATCAACCGAAATCGGTAAATTTCAAGATGACATCATGCGTGGCGCAGGAAAAAATGGTGGTTCGATCCTTTTGATGAATGGTCAAGAAACTGGTATTTCTGACGGCAGAGAGCCGTATCAGATGGTTTTTATGAATGGTAAAAGTATTGATACATCTGACCATTTTTTAGTCATGAACTCAGATGGAATTGGTTTTATCGAAGGTGATTTCTGGACTGATGAATTCAAAACTGCATGGACGATTGCGGGTGTGTTTAATGCCAATTTTATTCAAGCTGGAAAGATTAGGGCAGATATCTTTGAAACTTCGTTCAATGGCGCTGGCGATCAATTGAAAATGGCTAATGGCATTATCCAAGCCATCAACAATGGCGCAAAAATTATGGAGTTGACAAAAAATGGGATGGAATATTTTTATGAAGGCTCAAAAGTTGGAGGCATGTCCACTATCGGCAACCCTTTTCCAGAACTTATTCTTCCAGAAGGACAAAAAATTGAAGGGAATTCAATATTTTTAAGAACTGAAGGAAATAACCGATTTATTGGATTATCTGCGAGGAACGGAACAGGAATCATCGTTGGGATGAATCAACTATTTATGATTCAGAGAAGGCTAGATATGATAATCGATCAAGTTCAAGTGACTGGTAGATTAGATGTGAAAGAATTATATGTGAATGGTGTAAAGATAGACAGTAATGGCGGAGGTGGTAGTGGTGGCGGGAATGGCGGTAGTTGGAATGGTCAGTACCCACCAGAAATTACTTCAGATCGTGATAAACGCTATTGGCAAATTTGGGCGATGGCAATCGGCGCAGGTTTCACACAACAAGCGGCTGCTGCCCTTTTAGGAAACGCTCAAGGAGAATCTGATGCAAACCCTACTGCTGATGAAGGAAATGGTGCGCCAGGATTCGGTTATGGTGTATGGCAATGGACAGATAGTACAGGGGCGAGTAGTGGTCGTGTGTATATGATCAATTTAATGACTCAAGCCGGAATTACTGAGAATCCTGATACTATCACAGCGCAATTTCAATTGTTAATGTGGCATGCACCAAATGGCCAATGGATGGCAACCAACGCCTACCCTTATACATGGACACAATTTATGGGACTAACAGATATCGCTACCGCAACAAGAGCGTTCGAAAAGAACTTTGAACGACCATTAAATGATCACCCTGAAAGAGTCGGCTGGTCAACTAATTGGTATAACCGGTTTAAAGATTTATCTATCCCACAATCAGCTGGATATATTACGCCAATTAGCGCACCTGTTCGAGTGACTAGTGAATTTGGTTGGCGGGAAAGCCCTATCACCGGTGCCCAAGAATTCCATAATGGAATTGACTTAGTGAATAACAATCCGAATACGCCTATCTTTGCTTCAAGTGAGGGAGATGTCATTGTTGCAGGGGCAGAATATTTTAGTTGGTACGGTAATTATGTAGTCATCAGACACTCAGATGGTATTTACACGGGTTACGCTCATTTAAGTAGAGTAGACGTTTCTGTGGGGCAAAAGGTTTCGCAAGGGCAACAATTAGGATTGATGGGAACAACTGGTCCATCTACAGGAGAACATCTTCACTTTCAATTTATGGATGAATTTTATCCTTCTTCAAACGCTCGGTTCCATAATCCGCGTAATTATATAAATTTTTAGGAGGTAGGGTATGACACAAACACAACATAAAATTATCTTATCGACAACCGAACCTAATAATGGAATCAATCTAATTCGTATTAGGCAGGGTGATACGATGACGCAGAAATTTATCGTCGAAGTAGTCGAAAACGGCGAATTAAAACCATTTAGTGGGTTAGTTCCATTTTTTATTAACACGACAAAATTTCATGAAAAACAACCAGTCGAACAAAGAGTGCAAGAAGTTTCTCCAAGTCAAGGGAGATTGATCTATACATTAAGCGAACCAGATTGGCAATGGGGCGGTGAAAATACGGCCCATTTTAGCTTCCGATCACTAAACGGTGACGGAACTTGGAGCGAACAGTTCAGCACACAAGATTTTAATTATCGTGTGATTTCAGGGATTACACAAAGTGATATTAGAGATTCAGCTTACGTGTGGACCTTCGAAGATTTATTGCGAAAATTTAGAGAGTATATGACCAGTGGGCAAAACGACTGGGAACAGTGGATAAAAGATAATAAAGAATTATTAGATAGTGTGGACCCAGGTGGTGTGATTCTGAATATACTGAATGATGCGAAAGGAGATCATGCGACCTTAGCAGAGCGATTAAATGAATTTGAGTTTAATGAGTTTGATGTTGCTGTTGAAACGAGTCAGATTCAATATGGACTGACAAATAATTTTTTTGATACAGCAAACAACAGTTACGAAGAAGTAAAACCAAGAGATGCGGAAGCTGTCATTAATTCAATTGATGATAGCAAGTTTAACATGGCATTCATTACTGATATTCACGCTGATTCACATGTACCGACACCGGCAGGCGATTTGTGGGACAACGGACGCACAGAATTCGTTTCTACACGTCGTTGGAAAGCAATCACTCAATTCCAAGAATTAGGAAATGAATGTGACGTAATGGTGTACGGCGGAGATAATGTAGACGGACGAGATTCAGGTATTACCTTTACGCAAGAAGTGCCAGGTAATGGAGTAGTCAACCGATACAAAACGCTAAAAACTGTTGAAAGATTCGCTCGAGCAGCTACTTTTTTACAAAGTAAACCGGTGATGATCTGTTGGGGCAATCACGATCGTGGTGGTGTACCTCACAATGGCAATCGAACACAGTTCAATATGTTAGCACCTGCCGATTTAGCTAAGAACTTTGAAGGTGCTTACGGAGGGATAATTTTTCCTGAAAAGAATGTAGCAGTTTATCGATTAAATACAGATGATTTTAGCTCCCAAGTCGATGAAAATGGCAAATGGTTGGAGGCTTACGGTCAAGGTCCAGCTGGGGCTGGAAAACAAGGTAATTTTAACAAACAACAATTAGTTGATTTTGGTCGTTGGCTAGAAAAGCTCGATCGTAAGTATCATGTAGTGCTTGCAGGTCATTTCCCACTGCACAATGAAGAAACGATAGTTGCAAATAAAACTCAACTACAGATGCTAGTTGACGGTTTCAAACAAGGTGGGAATGTCACAATCGATTTTACAAATTGGGATTCAGTTGATGATTCAAATATTACAGGTGAGTACACGTTTTACATGAGCGCAAAAGGTCCAGGAGTCGTTGTAGGTTACTTCTGCGGACATTATCACGCATTTAGTCTGAGACAAATGGGAACAACAAGAGTTGTGATCGGTAACTGCTCAATGACAACAGAAGTGAATACACCAACTGAGACAGGTTTTTATAAAGTTGAAATTGATGTCACGAAACGTTTAGTTAATGCACGTGGCGTTGGTCGATGCAGTGACTTTACATTTTCTTATTAGGCGGAGGTGAAATGATGAATTTAGAGAAAAAACAAAGGGACAAGTCAATTGACTGGCTTTTGCGACAAGCAGCAATTCATTTTGATGGTGATGATCAAAACCCTCATTTATTAGCTACTGAATTCAATGCGGGACTTGCTACGCCTGAAACTGTTCGCTTGGCAAAAGGTCAATATCTTATAGATAATGACCTAGGTGCAAAGTACCCGAATATGTCAGACATTCCGCCTGGTAAATATTGGACACGTTGGGCTTGGGGAAGCAATGATATGCCGGGTGTAGATAATGGTAGTTTCATCAAGTTGCATATATATGCTGCGACAAGTTTTTACAAGTTGTACGTAGTGATTTCTGGCTATTTTGGGGATACTTACTACAAAAATACACATACTACGCCTAATGAAGGAAATAATGATGGGTACAACCCCCAAGGTTGGCGTAAACTAGTCACTGAGAGAACGTTATTCACTGGTTCTGCCTCAGATCCTGGACGAGTAATCCAGTTAAATGATGAAATCAGATATTATCGGAATTTGGAAATCACTATAAATGGTAATGGCGGACAGATTTTCAAAGTACCTGTTTTAAATCGAATGGCGTTCCAAGGATTGAACTTGAGCGACGGAAATTCTTCAACAACATATTTCTGGGAAATTGAGTTGGAGCAAACGGGATCGAATCAACTAACTATCCGGCGTAATGACGAAACATTCATAAATACTGCTGGCTTACAAGGAAAGGTCCCTGGCAGTGTGTCAATAGGTGTAATCAAAGGAATTAATTAAAAGTTAAAATAGAAAGTGTGAGAGAGGTGCGGAATGAGGAAAATAGCGAATATCGGTGTACCGACCCAACCTTTTAGCAGGGCCACAAAGCTTACTGGTTTCACCTTTAAGTCCTACGATAAGAATTCTGGTGTTTTAAGATTCGAAATTAAAAATCAAGACGGCAGTCCTACTGATTTACTCGGGGCGACTGTACGTCTTTTTATGTACATTTATAAAGGGGAAGAGAAACAACTATTCCCGATTTTTGATAATCAAATCATTACCGAAAGCTACATGCAAGGCATTGTTAAGTATCCTATCCCTGATATGTTATTAGCCTATGAAGGAAAAGTTGATGCTTTTATTTATATTGATTTTCCAGACGGTAGTCATACAGACAATTTAGCCTTCACATTCAACGTCGAAAAATCAGCAATTGATGGCGATGTTCAATTGAACGGTGAATACTATTTCAAAGATTTTCAGCAACTTATTGATACTATGTCGCAAGAAATAGATACAAAAATCGAAGTTATCGAGGACATGGTAAATGATTCAAAAAATCAGATGAATACTGTACAGCAAAATATCAATCGAGTTGAAGGAAAGGTCGACGAAGTCAATAAGCAAATCGGTGATCTTGGAAATCTGAAAAAAATGTACTCAAATAGTATTGATTTTGGGTATTATGACTATTCTGGTAATCCTAATCTGCTACCACCTGTTAGTGCAAACAACTTCACTCTAGGAACAGGTGGTACTGTTAAAGATGGTGAAGATGGAGAGATTATATTCACGTTAGATGGATCAAATACCTTTATCCGACATAACACTACTCTGAGAATGCCCGCGGTTTTACCAGGGGAAACCTATACTATTAGTGCAGAAATCAAGTTTGACTCTGATATCGTAGGTGATGTTAGCAACCTACGATTTACACTTAATTACCTACCTGGCGGAGCAGTGTCTTTAGAAACAGCAAGACCTATTGCAGATACTAGTCATGATAAGTGGATACAAATCTCACGTACTCAGATTCCCAATTTTTCAACAACACCTCCTACCCAATGGTATCTAGCACTGCAAGACGTTGTAACAGCAAATCGGATCACTGGCACGATTTCGCTTAGAAATTTAAAAATAGAAAAAGGTTCTACAGTTACACCGATACAACCTAATTTGTTACTATCACCTTATGAGGTTAGTAAAGTAACACTCAAACCTAATTTAGCAGACAAGTCAAAGATTTTTCCTATTACGAATAGTAACTACCTTATTTACGATAGCAGGCGAGAAGGGCGATGGGAACTTGGAAAAACTTACACAATAAGCATAAAAGGTACGAAACCTAATGTTCAACGTTTTGACATTTATCTTGGAGCTGGGACGATTAGAGTTGGTGATATGAAGCCAGTTGAAGGTTTGCCTGACATATGGCGAATAACATTTACTATAACAGAAGCAAATATCAATGCAGGAGCAGTTGATATTTTACGAGTCTATCAACATCCGTCTGCTTCGGTGGGGAACTGTGTAATTGAATGGCTAAAACTCGAAGAAGGCGCTACAGCAACACCAAATATTTTACAATACAAGTACTTTGGTGAAGGTTTGAAAGGCAGTAATAATCCATACGACTATAGCTGGGATGTTACACCTGAGTACACTGAAAAAAGGTTGAATGACAAAGTAAGTCTGACAAAGCCACAGTCTATTGAAGGAACAAAGGATTTTCTTGAACAGCCTTATATTGAAGGTGAACGTATATCAACTGAAAAGTTTGGAATTTCCTTAACTGGTGGACTTTTGGCAGGTGTCCCAATCGCTGAATGGACTGCACTAAACTGGGGAAGTATCTTTGCTTATGACAACGAGCGCTCTAAAACAAATGATGTATTTACGATATCACAAGACACTAAAACATTAACTATATTAAAAAACTGTACCTTGCAACTTGCGGGTAATTTTACTTGTCAAACCGACAATTCTAATTTCTATGCCTATTTAATTATCTTGGTGAATGGGGCCAATAGATATCGGTTGGCTGGTGTTGCAGGTGGATTGAATTGGCGCAATGATATCGGATGGATTGCAACGAGGCAATTTAAAGCTGGTGATGTTTTAACACTTGTAACATCAACAAATGTCAAGAGTGAGTCAATTTCGGCTTGGGGTGTTGACCAAGTATATATCAGAGAAGTTATTACAGCATAAAGGGATGAAACTATGAAAAAAATTTGGCAATATGGGCGAACAGGTGGCGTAGAACTTGAAGTCTCGGATAATTTTTTAGTACGAGTGCCATTTACGGAAGTTCCACCATTAGAAGGAGAAAGACCAGACGGTGAACCACTATCGATTAACGATCAAATGTTTGATCCTACAGAAAGCCGATGGATCGTTCTAGCGAATGTGTTAGATCACAATGATTTAAATAATCTAAAAGTAATGTATCAAAAGTTAAAGCAAGAAAATAGTGATTTGAAACAGCTCAATTCTAAATTAATGCTAAATGATGTAGCAATCAAACAAGAGAATGCTTCTTTAAAACAAAAAGCAGATAGTTTAGCTCAAATCAACTCAAAGACGATGCTAGTGTCGCTCCAGAACAGTCAAGAGATTGCAAAAATTAAAGAAGAGTTTACTGTGAATGAAGGAGGGGAAGAGAATGTTTAGTTTTTATGATGTAAAAACGATGTACGATTGGGGTTATTTCACCGATGAGCAAGTCCGGCAGTTCGTTCCACTGTGTATTACAGATGAAGAAGCAGACAGAATTGTAAATACAGAAAGTTAGAAAAGCGTACTCAAACGAGTGCGCTTTTTGTGTGTCCAAAAACAGAAAGAAGGGTGGAAACATGGTGATTATCGACAACTTAGTTTTGTTATCAGAGTTCAAAAACCTTGTAAGCAATATTTACATTCAGATTTTTGTTTGGATTGTTATTGCTGACATTGTAACAGGAGTATGTAAAGGGCTAGCTGGGAAAGAAGCGAACAGCACAAAGGGATTAATGGGTGTAGTGAAGCACTTATTAGTGGTTGGGCTTGTTCTGGTTGCTTATCCATATCTAAAAATAATGAATTTCGAAGGTGTCGCAACAGCATTCGTTCTATCTTATATAGCTGTTTATGGCATCTCTGTCATTGAAAACTTGGGGCAGTTAGGAATTCCAGTTCCTGATTTTGTAAAAGATCGATTCAGTAAATTAAAAGATTCTACTGAAAAGCAAGGAGGAAACGACGATGAGAAATAAAGAAAAATTTATTTCTGACTACAACGAAGTAGTTAAACCAGAATTACAAAATAATGAAACGGCGGTCGAAGATGCAGCGCATACGTTGAACCATTCTACTGATTCAATTTATACAGTGCCAGCGGAGTTTACCACAACTAACAAAGATGAAAAATTTGTTTTCGAACAAAAGGAACGAGAAAAAACAGATGATCCGAAAGAGAGTTTACTTGACTGGTTTTATATTGGAAGAGGTGATCAATAATGACTATTCGTTCAAATGGCGGCGGACACGGCGGACGACAAAGTGGAAGCAACTGGATGGACCCAGGAGCAGTTGGAAATGGTAGACGTGAAGCGGATGTAGTTCGTACGATTACACAAAAAATGCAAGCAATAGCATCTGTAGCTAGTACTAGTGACCAATCAGCAACTACTGTGAATCAAAATTTACAGAATCAAGTGAATGCAATGAATTCAGCCGGTAATGGGTGGGCGATCACAAATCATTTAAATGCGTTCAATGGACAAGCAACTGGTGCAGAAGTTTGGTATTGGGCAGGCAATGAAGAAGCTCGCAAGAAAGCCGCAGAAGTATCCGCAGCAATTGCCAAAGCGTTAGGCATTGTGGACAGAGGAGCGAAAGCAACGACTAGCTTATTTGTCCACAGGAACACGAATAGCGGTGTCAATGTACTATTAATCGAGTGGTGCTTTATCGATAATGCGAATGACATGCGCCGATTAGATCAGAACATGGACCAAGCAATTCATGCGGTGATGAATGTGCTTGGCTACAACACAAGCGGAAGTGGTAGTATTCAAGCGACACCACAGACACATGATCAAATTATCTTAGGGAGCCCACCAAAAACTGTTGGTAATTATGTAGGTAAGCTAGAAGTGTTTAATGAGCTATCTCTTGGTATTTTTCGAATTGGTGCTTGGTTAGTGCCAATCAATGGTGCAGCTCATTTAAATCAAGGATATGTCTTCTGGATGGATGCCGACAATCCGGATGTTGAAATTGGTCGTTGTAGGTCAGCGGGCATTATCAGAGATGATGTGAATGCAGCATATGGATTACCTAGTGGCCTACGATTTGGTTTGGATGGCACACTAGATATCCGTAAATTTGCAGGGAAAAGGGTCTTTCCGATGTTACGACGAACAAACGATCCGAACGGAAATACAATCAATGGACAAACAGTGGATATTCGTTTTCCTGAGTATGTTTTGACGATTCCTAAGCGATAAAAAACATAGCCTCTCACCTGATGAACATAACTTTAAATTAGAATTTAATTCTAATTTTTTTGGAATGCATATCAATTGAGGGGTGGTACATAGAAAATATAAATTATCTAAATACTTATTCAAGCTAGAAAATCTATGTTGAGTTTAAACATATGTTCCGTATTGTTAATAATGTTAAACAATATTATAATTTTTAATATAATATTGACAAGATGAAATCGGGTGAGTACAATACGAAAAGTTACGAATTATTTAGGGCGGATTCCAAATGGAGTAACACAACCTGTTCGAGTACAGGCTGATGATGGAAAAGTTTATGTAATGAAATATTTACATGACTTTTGCAGTGCTAAAATTTTATATAATGAGTTGATCGCTTACAGGCTTGGAAAATTGCTTGAAATTCCAATGCCTGATTGTATGGTTGCTGAATTATCTGAAGCCGTCATTTCTAAAACACCGCATTTGTTAGAAACGAATGCCCTCGCTTGTACTTGCTTTCTAAGCGAATATAGAGCTGGTACTCCAAAAATTTCACCTATTTTAGCACGAAACACTATTAATGGAGCAGATATTTCTAAGATTTTAGTTTTTGATCAAATAATTTTGAATAATGATAGAGCTAAAAATGATGGGAATTTGTATTATGATAAAAAAGAGAAAAAAGTTTTGGCAATTGATCATTCTCACATATTTATTAACGGAGAGATTTGGTCTGCAAACGAGCTTAGACAGTTAAAAGGAAAAAGTCCTATGGTGGTAGATAATTTACTTGGGAGAAATTATCGGGCATTTTCTTCACAGCTTACAGGTTACAACTGCTATAATAATACTAAAGATAAAATAAAAAATTTAAATAAAACAGATGTTCAATCTGTATTTCAAGATATTCCCGATGATTGGGGAATAAAACTAGAAGAAATAGAGAGTTCATTTGAGTTAATATGGGAACAAATGAAACAAATTGAAGGTATTACGATCCAGTTACAGAATGCGTACTCAAAAAGAAAAGGAGGGTAATAATTATGAATGACGCAATAAAAATAAATTATTCTATATGTAATTATATTCCCAGTATAATTCGACAAGAATCCGTAATTTTTGGTATTGTTATTCACTGCCCTTCTGAAGAGTATTCTAAATTTCATAGGACTAAGAATATTAATAGGCTTAAATCTTTTGATGACGAATTTGATAAAGATTATATGGAATTAATGAGTGAGACATTCTCTTACTACTTTGATTATCCTTCTTTGGAGTTAGAAGATTATGATGAGGAACGATTCGATAATATACATTCTGATAATTTTATTTCTAATATAACAAAATATTATGTTAATGAATTTAAATTTTCAGAAGTGAGAGAACTCGTTTCCTCTCGGGCTGCTTTATTAGAAGATATTAATGATTTAATAAGGACTTATCTGTATTACGATAGACCTAAGTCAGAGAGGATTACGACACCAGAAGTTAAACGATTATTGAGTAAAGAACTTAGAAACTTGAATTTAAAAGAGCATGTTAAAGTACCGAAGATACACGATTTGGCAGAACGAGAAGTAGTTGATTTTGAGTATAACACTACTTTAGTTAAGGTATTGAGCTTCGATTATAAAAGGAAAACTGATATAATTGATCAAATTAATAAATTTCAAATTGATATGTTAGAAAATCACGATTACTTTTATAAAAAAAACATCAAAGTTGTTATGGGGAATTCTGAATTTTATGATGAAGATTTTATGGACTCTGTTAAAAAAAAATTATGCTGTTTGGCCCCTAATATAGAAATTATTTCAATTGGGGAATATACTAATAATTTAATTTTTCAAGGATTAAATTAGAAATAAAATGTAAATTTGAGACTGTAAAAACTCAAAAATCGTTCTTGGTGTTGATTTTTACGTTATACAATTAATTGTATCAACTCGCCCATATTTCCATTCAAAACCTAACCAATGATAAGGATTTAATCATTTGCCCACTTTTCGAAGTGGGTCTTTTTTTATGTAATAAAAAGTCGGTATATAAAAATAAAAATGATCGTCTTTAATCATATTATTGCTTATAATAATATGGAGGTGATGTTGTGGATAAAATAGTTAGTCTTTTTAAAAATAATAATTTTCAATCTTTTTTATGTGGTATTTTGGGGAGTTTCATAGTTTTTATTCTATTTGGTATTGATTTTAGTCTGTCAGGGTTGCTTGCAGAATGGTTAAGTGCTGTTGGGACAATAGGTGCTGTATGGGTTTCGTTATGGATTGTTTTTGATGAAAAAAAGGTAAAAGTTGCAATAGTAGTTAAAAAATTACGTAAAGAAACAGTATCTCCAGAAGGAATTAATATGTATGGCCAATTTAGTAGTATTGAAGTATATGCGTATAATCATAGCGCAAAACCAATTGCGATTTCGTTTATGGGGATTAGACCTCAAGGTGCTGATAAAGATGATTATATTGAGGAAATTAGCCAACTTGTTGAAAATCCAAAACTTGAATTTATTCAACCTGGGATGGTAGGAAAAAAGTATTGTGAAGATATTAAGTATTTATCTGATGTAAGTAAAAGATATATAAGAGAGGATGGAACTTTACATCTTGAAGCAGTTTTTGTTGATATCAATGGTAAAGAACATTTAAAAGATATCGTAATAACTGATATTTTATAGATAGTAAAAACCTCAACCAATCATTCTTGGTTGAGGTCTTTTTTACGTTCTTCAATTAATTGTAGCAACTCGTTTTATTCCGAATCAAAGCCTAATATTAATAGCAAAAATAGTATACAATATATCATGAATACGCTTCAATTCGATTGATCAACATCAAGTTTTTTCTGATAAATTATCCAATCGGTTGTAAACATCGTGAAAGTTAAAAAAGTATAGAATAAAAATTAAGAAAAAAATCATCTCAAATAATATAACAATATTTTACAATTTATAGTTAAATTATCTCAAATTTCATATAAAATTCTTAAATCTATCATATTATTTGAATGTATAAGAGGAGGTGCGTGCTATTGAGTATTTTGAAATCAGCAGTGAAATATAAAGGTGCAAAAAAAGCTACAGATAAAGTAATGGGCGACGGTTTGTTATCAAGCGTTGTTGCTGCAAAAGCAGTGAAGAAAAGTAATCAGCGTAGTAAGCAAAGAACAAAAAAATAAAAATACTAGAAGTCCAGTCCTTAGTTAGACAGGAAATTTTTGTTTTTTAATCGATTGTAGTAACTCGCTCAAATCTTCAATCGGCACCTAACCATTATAAGAGAACAAGCGATAAGAAAAGCACATGACTTGAACAATAAATAAAATCATAGTAACCTTAAGTTATCCTTAATACTAAGAATTCGTTTTTTAATACCCGCCCACTCTCCGGAGTGGGTCTTTTTTTTATAGAAAAATCTTAAAAACATAAAAACAAAACGCTTGCATTAACATTAGGTTAACCTTAAACTAATTGTAGGCGTAATTATGAAAAGAGAGTATCGATGGCTAAAACTTTTGGGGAAGTCTACAGCGTGCATATCGATACTCTCTTTATTAATTATAACATACGTAATTTAGACAACAAAATGATTATATAAGTTGAATAATTGATAAAAAGATAGTAACCTTATTATATCAACCTAACAACAATGCTTTTTCACAAACCGCTCTTTGGAGCGGAGTACATAAAAGAACATATTATTTGAATCTAAATTAAAATGATAGTAAAGTTTAAGTATCCACATTCAGAACATTCTTTATCCTAAGTTAGCCTGCTCTTTTCGAGTGGGTGTTTTTTTAATTGAACAGGCAGCTACTCATGCCAACTCGACCAGCTCAGGATTTAAAAACAAACGTTTCTTAAAATCATACCTTCGATGCTGCAATTTTGTATTAGGAACATCTGTGACAATATCGAATAAAAAATATACTTTCATATTATTTTTCGTCTTAGAAGCAGGTAGCATAAAATAGTTTTTATCTGATTCGTATAAGTGGATTAACAGCTTATTTTCTACAAGTTTGAAATCAATTTCGGAATTCCAGTATTTATATAGTTCTTTTTCGAATTTTTTCTTTGGATCATGAAAGAACCACAACATTACCTCTTTATGGATTATCATTTCTCTCCCCCTTGTTCGATTTTACGAACTTACGTTCTTTTTGTAAAGCGAACAGAAGGTAAAGAAAAAAGCCTGTTGAACAGGCTCAAAGTTATTAACCTAACAATTCCTTTTTCTTTTCATCAAATTCTTCTTGAGTGATTATTCCGTCGTCAAGAAGGCCTTTGAATTTTCGTAACTCATCGGCATCGCTTCCAGAGGGAAAGGACTCTTTAGTATTTGAAGAAATGATTTGATCTAGTTTAGCTGCTATGTTGTTATAATCTTCCAATGTAGACTTTGTTAAGAAACTGTCTGTTTTAGATTCTGAAATAATAAGCATGTAGTTTTGAGAACGGTTTTCGGTAAGGTGAAGAATAAAACCTAATCGCTTAATAGTATCGAATTCTTTTCCACCAGTCCCAGCTCCAACAACAGCACCAACAGGACCAGCTATAACTCCACCAACTATTGCACGAGTAATGCCGTGATGTTTTTTTATTTTTCCACCTTCAAATATAGGAGTGTAGCTAATTAGTTCATCGTAATTGTATACAGCTTGTGATCTGTTCATTGTAAGAGATTTCTTTATAAAAATTTTACCATGTTTATCATCGAAATACATGTCGCCAACGTTGTAGTCACTATGGTTCTTAAAGTATTCTAGTATTTTTTCGTTTTCAGCTTTGCGATTTTCTTTTTCACGTTTCGCCTTTTCTTTATCTGCCTTGCTGCTAAACAAACCCATATCCATTCCTCTTTTCAATAATTTTATAAATTCATTGTATCAGAAATTAAATTTAGAACCTATCGGTATTGAATAATTTCATTTTTTATAAATAGTTCCAAAAATGATATTCATCTTAAATCAACTATTGTCAAGTGGAAAAAAGGGCAAGGAGTGTAAAAGGTTATACAATCATATTATGGAGATAACATACATAGAAAAAGCTAATTTACTACAGGTTCTATACCCTTATATGATGTTGGATTATTGATATAAACAATGCATATCATATAACAGTAGAAGAAAGTTCTGAGGAAATAAAAAAGTTCGCAAAGTTCGGACACTTTACGAACATAATTATATGCAGATGATGGGACTCGAACCCACACGAGCTTGCGCTCACATGACCCTCAATCATGCTTGTCTGCCAGTTCCAACACATCTGCTTTACAAGCCTACTATAGAATAGTGGCATGTCTGCCGTTCCATCACGTCTGCAAGAAACAACACTTTAATCATAGCGAGTAACGAAATAGATGTCAAGATATGAAAGAGGAAAATCATGAATAAATATGATGGAGAATTTTCCATTTTAGGAATGGTGGCAGGCATGATCATTGGATCAGCATTCGGACAATTGATCATGGGGATATTCTTAGGTGTGATCATTGGGATCGCTATGGATTGGGCAGCAAATCTTTGGAACAATCGACATGAAAGATAAAAGTAAAAAAAGTTGATTTTCATCTAGGATTTTTTTAAAACGGTGGCAAAAACCAGATGAATGGAGTATGATATGGAAATAAATAGGTATAATCAGAAATTTCTAACTTTTTTGAAACGAGGGATTGGATCACTATGAGAGAATTTGAAAAATCCAACAAATTAGAAGGCGTAAGTTACGATGTCCGGGGACCGGTTCTTGAAGAAGCAGAGCGAATGCAAGAAGAGGGCATCAGTATTTTAAAATTGAATACGGGAAATCCAGCACCATTTGGATTTGAGGCACCAAATGAAGTGATCCGTGATTTGATCATGAATGCTAGAGATTCAGAAGGCTATTCGGATTCAAAAGGGATTTTTTCTGCACGAAAAGCGATTGAACAGTATTGTCAATTGAAAAAATTTCCAAATGTGACGATCAATGATATCTATACTGGTAATGGGGTCAGTGAGCTGATCACGATGTGTATGCAAGGGCTACTGGACAATGGCGATGAAGTATTAGTGCCAATGCCAGATTATCCTTTATGGACAGCTTCTGTTTCTTTGGCTGGAGGAAAACCAGTTCATTATGTATGCGATGAACAAGCCGAATGGTATCCAGATATTGAGGATATCAAATCCAAAGTTACTAGCCGAACAAAGGCAATCGTGATCATCAATCCTAATAACCCAACAGGAGCTTTATATCCGAAAGAGTTATTAGAAGAAATCGTGAAAATCGCACGAGAACATCAATTGATCATTTATTCAGACGAAATCTATGATCGTTTAGTGATGGACGGCTTAGAGCATATCCCGATTGCGACTTTAGCACCTGATCTATTCGTTGTCACATTGAATGGCCTATCTAAATCACATCGTGTGGCGGGATTCCGTGTCGGCTGGATGGTGTTGAGTGGTGACAAATCAAATGTAAAAGGCTATATCGAAGGGTTGAATATGCTTTCCTCTATGCGTCTTTGTTCAAATGTCCTGTCACAACAAATCATCCAAACTGCATTAGGTGGCTACCAAAGTGTGGATGAATTGTTATTGCCAGGTGGACGGATCTACGAACAAAGAGAATACATCTATAATGCAATCAACGATATCCCTGGATTATCAGCAGTTAAACCGAAAGCAGCATTTTATATCTTTCCAAAAATCGATACGAAACGCTTTAATATTACCAATGATGAGCAATTCGTATTAGATTTTCTACACGAGCATAAGATTTTACTGGTTCACGGAGGCGGTTTTAACTGGCCTGATCCAGACCACTTTCGAATCGTTTACTTACCAAAATTAGACGATCTAAAAGTAACGGCGAAAAAAATGCGTGAATTCCTGACAACCTACCAACAAAGATAGGAAATGTCATATTTTGGCTGTTGTGCGTGTGTATTAAGTAGGTAGTTTTAAGCGCAAGCGAGTAACTGACGGGACAAATCAAGATTTTATGAAGTAAGTGAATCACTATAAAAATTGGAATCAACGATTCTTATAGGCGTTTGCTTACTTCACTAAATCAACCGTTTTTGTCTGGGGTTTATTCTCACTTAACACCTGCAATAACCATTTTCGAGTAATAGCCAACGAGTAGTAAAAACGATGTGATTGGCAAGTTTTTTTATAAAGTAAATACGACTTCACCTAAAAGCCGTCCGGATACCGAGGCGTTTTTTTAATGTCAATTTTTGAAAAATGATTCGTTGCTATTGGACTTTTCTTGAAGTTTACAAAGTAGTCAAGTACAATACATGTAGTCATGCGAATACGCATATTTTTTTTGAGAGGGGGATACTTATGGAAGCATTAGTCGATTCCTTTGGTACGATCATCAAAGAAATCCGAAAAGAACAAAAAATGACTCAACAAATGCTTTCACAAGGCATTTGTTCTCAAAGTGTGCTAAGTAGAATCGAAAATAACGAAGAGTTACCAAATGTATTAGTGATGGCCCAAATCTGTCACAGGCTTGGTGTAACGATCGATTATGTAATGAACTTATCCAAGGACAAGATGCGAGCAGCAACTAGACAGTTTGATCTTCTGGACCTTTACTTTTTAAAAAGAGATTATCGTAAATTAGAACAAGAACTAAAATCAGCGAAGGTGACAGAGAATCTCTATTCAGCTGAGGATTTTCAACGGTATTATTATTATTTAGGTGTTTGTGAATTTACATTAAGGAAAAACCTAGTAAAGGCACTTAGTTACTTGAAAGAAGCATTGACTTACTCTAGCCAAAAAGATCGGACACATGTCTGTGATATCGAGATCCAATTGATCAGCTGTATTGGTAAAGTCTATGGGGTTGCAGGGAGAAGTACAGAAGCAAGATATTATTTAAGTCGTAGTGTCCAACTCTTGCATGATACGATCAACGAGCACAACAAAAGCGAATTGACGCAGATTTTTTATAATTATGGTAGTTTTCTATTTCATCAAGGAGAACGCCAAGCAGCTCTTGAACAAGTGAATCAAGGGATTCGTTGGGCACAAGAAAAAAATAGCTATTATTATTTAAATGATTTATTTATTCTAAAAAGTTTGATCTACAAACAGCAAAATGAACTATCAAAAGCATTGTTTTATGAAGAATTAGCTCAAGCAGTAAAAAAGATTGCTAAAAGTATATAAATGGTGTAGACCATTCTTGACTTCTTTCGTAAATAAGAGTAATTTAAAGGTAGATCATCAAAGGAGAGAATAGAATGAGAACTTATATCTATGCTGACAAATTCTTTTTAGCATCTGGTGTGAAAAACACTGGATATCTTGAAATCACTGATGGGCTTTTTGGCGAATATCTTTCAGAAAAACCAACAGGTGAAGTAACGATCATTGATCAAAGCGGTAAATGGATCGCCCCTGGACTTGTAGACACACATATTCATGGGTTTATGAATCACGATGTTATGGATAATGACGCAGAAGGAATCAAAGCCATGTCAGAAGGCTTATTATCTTGTGGGGTAACTGCCTTTTTACCTACAACATTAACCTCTAGTAAAGAACGTCTAAAAGATGTGGCAGAGACGATTGGAAAAATGTACCATGAAGCTCCTGGCGCTAAAATCAAAGGGATCTATTTTGAAGGACCATTCTTTACAGAAGAGCATAAAGGCGCGCAAAACCCAAGTTATTTTGGCGACCCCGATCTGGCAGTCTTCAATGAATGGCAAGAAGCTTCAGGCGGATTGAT
Source organism: Enterococcus sp. DIV0806c (assembly GCF_051710905.1). Classification (NCBI taxonomy): domain Bacteria; kingdom Bacillati; phylum Bacillota; class Bacilli; order Lactobacillales; family Enterococcaceae; genus Enterococcus; species Enterococcus sp. DIV0806c. The sequence continues at coordinate 1,287,214 of NZ_JBIOLO010000001.1, forward strand.
CAAAAAAATCGCATTAGCACCAGAACGCGCGGGTGTGGAAGAATTTGTAAAACAAGTAACAGATGAAGGCGTTGTCGTTGCTTTAGGTCATAGTAATGCAACGATCAATGAAGCACAAGCAGCTGTTGAAGCAGGTGCAAGTGTATTTGTTCATGCGTTTAACGGGATGCGCGGCTTGAACCATCGTGAGCCAGGTATGGTCGGCGCGTTATTATCATTGGATCACGTATTTTCTGAGTTGATTTGTGACGGTCACCATGTCCACCCAAATGCAGCACAGATCCTGATGGAAAAAGCAGGACATGAACATGTGGCTTTGATCACGGATTGCATGATGGCTGGTGGGATGCCTGATGGTAACTACAATTTAGGTGAGTTCCCAGTAGTCGTAAAAGATGGAACGGCTCGCTTAGAATCTGGAAATCTAGCTGGAAGTATCCTAAGATTAAAAGAAGCAATCAAAAATGTCGTAGATTGGGGCTTAGCTACACCAGAACAAGCAATCATGATGGCTACGTACGTTCCTGCAGTTAGCTGTAAGATCGACGATACATGTGGAAAGATTGCTAAAGGAAGAGATGCTGATTTCATCGTCTTGAATCCTGACATGACCTTAGATGCCACCTATTTAGATGGTGTTGAACGTTATCATGCGTAAAAAAGCATAAATGAACAGCCAAAAGGAAGAAGCAACTCGTAGCTTTACTCTCTTTTGGCTGTTTTTTTGTGCTGTTTTTTAGATAAATAGTTGGTTACTGGATCAATACTTCTAAGCGTGTAATAAATTCATTCTGGTCATTGGTTTCATGGAAATCTACGAGATAGAGTTCATAAAATGGACTTTTTAATTCTAATTGATGTGTTTGTGCATATTTTTTTATTTCTTGAATGCCTGTGACTTGTTGCTCGTAGGCTCCTTGGTAAGTGTAGGTCAAGTATTTCCCGGATGGTAACGTGGACACCTCGTTGATCAAAGAGGCAGTTTCTGGATAGAAATAAAAGACTTGATAGGCAAAAGGATCTGACTCTTCATGTAAGATACTTCCAAATAAATTTTGATTGTTGGCACTGAGGTGTTTCTCATGCTTTTTATGCAGCTGTTTCAATGCGTAATCGACATCATCGCTAGTCGTCATTTCATCGTCTTTGATTACTTGACGTAACGGATGTTCCATCACGATCGGTTGATTGAATGGAGTATCTTCTACTTCATAGATCAACTGTAAGCGATCATCTAATAAGGAGATTTTTTCTTTTGATTCTGCAATCAAACGATGCAAGGAGTCAATTTCAAATCGTAAAAGTTTTTTTGTTCGATCGATATTTTTATTATTCAGGTATTCGACAATCTCAGGCAAAGAAACATCAAAATATCGCAGATCGCGAATCGTATTTAGTTGTTCTAATTCTTTGTACGAATAATTTCGATAACCGTTATCGTCATAATCTGGTTGGATCAAACCGATTTTTTCATAGTAACGTAAAGTATGTGGGGTAATATCATATAATTTTGCTAATTCATTGATTTTCAATCGATTCACTCCCGTTTGATTTTATTTATACTTTATATCTGTCCCTCATTTTACTATTAGTTGATTCAAAAAAGCGAGTATTTTTAAATTATTTACACGAAATCCTTGACCTTAGAGTTACTCTAACCTGTAAGCTGATTATAGATTAGTCAGTGTTGGAGGAGAAAAAGTATGGAATGGTATAACAAGTCAACGGAAGAAACAATCAAACAAGTTCAAGTCACAGAATATATCACAGAGAGTGATCGGCTGGAACGTCAACAAAAATATGGAAAAAATAAAATGGAAGAAAAAGATCAAACACCAGAATGGCAAAAATTCTTATCTTATTTCCATGATGCGTTGATGTACATCTTATTAGGGGCAGCGATATTGAAAGTAGCAACTGGTGCATTGATGGAAGGTGGCATGATCTTTTTAGTTGTTTTTCTAAATGCGATGATCGGGTACTTCCAAGAACGAAAAGCAGCTTCTTCTTTAGATAGTATCAAAGGATTATTGAGTGATAAAGCAGTGATTTTAGAAGATGGTAAAAAACGAGAGATCGATCCGGCAGACTTGGTTGTTGGCGATCAAGTCGTCTTGACTGCTGGAGATATCGTCCCAGCAGATGTTCGAATCATCGAGTCATTCAATTTACAAGTGGATGAGGCGATTTTAACAGGAGAAACACATTCTGTCAGCAAAACTGTTGAGAGCTTACCTGAAAATACAGAACTAGCTGAACAAGTAAATATGGCTTTTTCGGGCACAAAAGTTGAATCTGGCAATGGATTAGGTGTAGTTGTTGAAGTAGGTTCGAATACTCAAATCGGTAAAATCAGCCATTCTTTATCTACTGTTGAGGAACAAGAAACCCCATTATTGAAGAAAATCAAGGAAATGAATACAAGTATATTTAAAGGAATCAGTGCATTGATTTTGTTAATTGCTCTTGTTTCGTATTTTTATTACGGTATGACATGGGGCTATATTGCTACGGCGATCATTGCTTTGATCGTTTCTTCGATCCCAGAAGGCCTGCCGTCGATTTTAACGATCATTTTGTCGATCGGCGTGAATCGAATGGCAAAGAAGAATGCCATCGTAAAAACATTGCCTACAGTAGAAACCTTAGGTGCGATGACGGTTATTTGTTCAGATAAGACAGGAACATTGACAAAAAATGAAATGTCTTTAGTTCATATAGCGACATTAAATGATTGGTATACGCCTGAAACATTTGCGAAAGTATCGCATACAAAAGTTGAAGAATATTTGTTACAAGCGATGCATAATTGTCAAGAAACACAATTAGCAGATGGGGCTTGTCCTGCAACAGGAAATGCAACAGAACTTGCATTATTACGTTATACAAATACACAAAATGCGATAATCCATTCACCTATTGCCAAAATCCCTTTTGATTCAGCGTATAAATACATGGGGACTGTTCATGAGATCAATGGGAAGAATATCTTGTTCGTAAAAGGTGCACCGGATGTATTGATCGAAAAAGCGGGGCAACAAATGGACGCTAGAGGTATGAGCCAATCGATCGATAAAAAACGTTGGCATAAGAAAAATGAGGAATTAGCGAGTCAAGGGCAACGTGTGTTAGCTTTTGCGATGAAAGAAATCGGCGATAAAGACTTATCTCATGATTCACTAGATGAAGCATTGACGATGATTGGCTTATGCGGCGTGATCGACCCACCAAAAGAGTCAGCGATTGAAGCAGTGAAATCGATGCAACAGGCAGGAATACGTGTCAAAATGATCACAGGCGATCATCCACTGACAGCGAAAGCCATCGCAAAACAACTAGGATTGCAAAATCATCAAACAGCAATCACAGGAAAAGAGCTGAATCAACTGTCAGAGCAACAATGGCAACGAGCAGTAAGTGAAAACGATGTATTTGCGCGAACGACACCAGAACACAAATTGGCAATCGTTTCTTATCTACAAGCGCAAGGTGAAATTGTTGGGATGACCGGTGATGGTGTGAATGATGCACCAGCTTTGAAAAAAGCTGACGTCGGGATTGCTATGGGAATCAAAGGGAGCGATGTCAGTAAGCAAGCAGCAGATATGGTTTTAGTCGATGATAATTTTGAGACGATCGCTTATGCAGTCAAAGAAGGACGTCGGATATTCGACAACTTGAAGAAAACGATTCTCTTTTATTTACCAACATGTTTGGCGCAAGGATTATTGTTACTTTTCTCATTGATCGGAAACTACCCATTACCTTTGACGACTGTGCAAATCTTATGGTTGAATCTAGTTGCTTCGATCACCTTGTCCTATGCTTTAGGATTTGAACGGGCAGAAAAACAAGTGATGAGTCGACGACCACGACCATTGAATGAACGGATTTTGTCACGATATGCGTTGATGCGCATTTTATATGTAGGGATGATCTTAACGATCTTAGGCTTAACTGCGATGGAATATGTCTCAAACGATGCACGTCAGACCGTGTTGATCAATGCAATGGTGTTTGGTCAAGCCTTCTATATGATCAATTGTCGTAGGATTAGCGAATTTAGTTTAGATAGAGGATTATGGAAAAATACAGCATTGTTTTATTCAATTGGGATCATGATCTTGCTTCAAGCCGCGATGATCTGGTTCCCACCATTACGAATGGCTTTAGGAACAAACCTACTATCAAGTACGGAAGTCGTCATCAGTCTTTTACCTGGATTACTTTTATTCTTCTTAGTAGAAATTGAAAAATATGTTTTATCAGCTAGAAGTTACAGGGTAGGTGCTTGATCATTCATATTATTGAAATGAAACATATAAAGATAGCAAAGTAACTAGGTGCTTTTCATTCACACTAAACCCAAGTAACATTGGAAGAGACTAGTTTATAAAATAAGTTAGTAAAAACGAGAGTGGGACAATAATCAGAAGAAAAGCTGATTATCGTCCTACTTTTTTTGCATATTTTTGAATTTAAGGAACACAAAAAAGCACACAACCTTGTATGATTAAAGTGACTAAACCCAATCAAAAAGGAGTGTGCCTTATGTTCAAAAATTATACCATTAATCAAACCACTTCACCACTAGATATGGAACAGTTTATTCCTGAAACTGATGTTGCGTTTGCCGTCAATTCTTTAGTTGAAGCAATCCCTCCACACCTCTTCGATGAATTAGAACAACAACTTGGGCGTCCTGCCTATCATCCGAAAATGATGTTAAAGATTCTTCTTTATGCCTATACCCAACGTGTTTTTTCTGGTCGAAAGATTGAATTTCTTTTAGACGATAGCTACCGAATGCGTTGGTTAGCCAATCACGAACAAGTTAGCTACCGCACAATCAACCGATTTCGGAGTGATGAGACAACCGCTCAGCTGTTAACTGAAGCCTTTGTTCTATTTCGTCGTCAGTTGATTACGAATCAAGTCATCGATAATGAAGCGATTTTTATTGATGGCACGAAAATTGAAGCGGACGCCAATAAGTTCAGCTTTGTTTGGCGAAAAGCAACTACTCGATACGAATGCGCTTTAGATGAAAAATCTGAAGCATTCTACCAAACCCTCTATCAAGAAGAGATCCTTCCTTGTTTAAAAGAAGAAGGGCAATCCGATGGATTGTCGAGCGACCAACTAGAAGAAGTCGCTCATCATCTCGAAGCTGAACTCCATGAAAAAAATACACAATTAGCTCAAGAACAATCCCCAAAAAAGCAAAGTCAGTTAAAGAGAAAAAAACGAGTCTATAAAAAATACCTTCGACAAGTACAAGCGGATTACCTACCAAGAAAACAAAAATATGAACGATACCGTCGTCTCTTCCAAGAACGAAACAGCTTTTCTAAAACAGATACAGATGCCACTTTTATGCGAATGAAAGACGATTATATGCGTAATGGACAGCTAAAACCAGGGTATAATCTACAAATTGCGACAGAAAACCAGTATATCTTAGCCTATGACTTATTCCCAAACCCAACGGACACTAAAACCTTGGCGCCATTTTTAGACAGTTTTTTAGAACAACATAAAGAGCTACCAGAATATATTGTAGCTGATGCAGGTTATGGGAGCGAACAAAATTATATGTATATCCATGATGTTCTACATAAAACACCCTTGATCACCTACAGTACGTATTACAAAGAAAGCAAAAAGAAGAACAAGGAGAATCCGTTCAACGTAGAAAATTGGCGCTATCTGCAAGAACAAGATGAGTATATTTGCCCAGCAAAGCGACCTGTCCCGTTCAAAGGCTATAGTCGGAGAAAAGATAAAAGGGGCTTTGTCCGAGATTTCAAAGTGTATGAATGCGAGGATTGTCGAGCTTGTCCAGTCCGGAGTCAGTGTACCCGTTCGAAAGGGACACAAAAGCGGCAACTTCTAGTAAATAATTCTTGGCGCTATTTCAAAGCAGAATGCAAAAAGAAGCTTTTGGAGGAAAAAACCGGTTCGATTTATCGTCGGCGAAAAGTCGATGTCGAACCAGTGTTTGGTCATCTAAAGGCTCACTTAGCGTTCCATCGTTTTCACTTACGAGGAAAACAAGGAGCGACGATTGATGTGGGTTTGGCACTTATGGCATTAAATCTGAGAAAATTAGGGAAGTACATGGAGAGAAATGTGCGAATAAAAACAAAAACGAGTCCAATTTTGACAAAACACATCAAAATTGGACTCATTTCTATTTTTGAGAAAGGACTATTGTCCCACTCTCGTTTTTTTGTACGATATTTTGTTTCATAAACCTAAACATGCGCGATACGTTTTTTTGTTAAATGTTCAAATATAAGCCCCAGTCTGTCATTGTTAATGCGAGCAACCTTAGTTAGTAGAAAAGTTGAAAAATTCGACAATTGGTTTCGAAGAGTTTGCGTATCTTATTAGTAGATCGGCTAAACTCCCATTAAATCGCTGGATTTCTTCTTTTTGGTGAGAGCGGGGAAACAAACAAACCGTTTTTTCATTTGCTAAGAGATAATCACCATCGATCGTGCGAGCAACCAAGTGCAAGGATGAAAGGAGATTCGCAACATCCGCTTCATCCAGTGAGGTATAATCGATTGTTCGCAGAATACTAGCTTTGAAATGTTGGTAAGAAGGGAAAAACACAAGTTCCTCATAATCGAACAGCTCGTTTTCTTCCAGCCATGCGAGTGTTTCTTCTAATGTACGATGTTGCTTCAATTGTTCAAACAATCGTTTCACCTACTTTTTATTTGGTATCAATACCGTAAAATCAATCGTTGGATTATTGCCTGTTCCTTTTGCCTCTAACTCGACACTTTCAGGGATGAGTTCATCGCCAACATAATGTGGAGTAACACGATAGCGTACAGTTTCACCATGATTCAACGCCTTACGGATTTTTAGTTCATAGTAGTTCATGTAAGGATCGTTGACTGGAAATTGAAACAAAGTAACTAGATTTCTTTCGTCATCGCCACTACCACCGAACTGTTTAGCAATTAGATGTCCGCGAGAATGATCATATCTGGGTCCAGAAATAAATCCAGGAGGACGGATGTCACGGTTTGCGCTGGTTCCTGTATTGATCATTGATTTTTCCAATAAGGCATCCGCACCAGTGGGGCGTCCTAATCGATCAAGTTCATGATACTCGATCCAACCTTTGTTTGTTGAGAGTTCAGCCAAATCAAAGGAAGCTGTTCCTAATTCTTGTGGCCCAGGATTGTTTCCAGTCGGTGCTAAGTCTTCTTCTTGGGGTAAGCCGTTGTTTCTTGGTTCAGATGAGTCAGGTATACTACTTGTGGTAGTAGCTTCACTTTTGCTTGTACTTTCGACTGGTTTATCAGAAGATTCCATACTATATGTACGCATGTTTGATTGTTGGTCAGTAGAAACTTCCGGTTCACTATCGATTGAAGCAGTATAACTAGATTCACTGTAATCCCTTGAGATCGGTTGTTCTACATTCACTAGATCCATTCCGATAAAGCCAATTGCGCCAAAAACAACTATAGAGATCAATGTACCCCATAGTTTTTTTAAATTTTTCATTCGTTCACCTCCTTTGTTAGTATAATCCAAAACCAAGCGGACTAAAAGTGAAAACTTTATCCAAAGTAGGTTAATTATATAGGTTAGTATGATATGATAATCTTGTACACAAAGGAGGCGAATGAGATGATAGGAGGAATCGCAATCATCACGATTTACTGGTACGTTTTACTCATATGCGCTGGGGTTGCAGTGTTACTTGTTATTTTTGGAGATGTCTTTGATTTCGATGGACCTATTGATCCGATGCTGATCGTTCCCTGGTTGACTTTTACCAGTTTATTAGGTTATTTAGGTGAATCCTTGACCGAACAGTCCTCGTTAGTGATTTTCGTGATCAGCGCGATTATTGCAACCGTTTTAGTTTTTTTGTTGAATTTTTATATCTTGATGCCGATGAAGCACGCAGAATCGACGCTATCAACTTCTGAAAAAACATTAGAAGGTCAAATCGCGACAGTCGTGACCCCGATACCGATCCAAGGAATGGGAGAAATCCAATTAAAAAGTGTTACTGGTTCAATCAGTCGCCCTGCTTGTTTTTATACGCCCCAAGAGAAAATGATCGGACGTGGCGAAAAGGTTTTGATCATTGAAGTAAGAGACCGTGTTTGTTATGTTACACCGTACGAAAGTATGTTGAAAATGTAAAGGAGTGGAAGAAATGGAAATATCTGGAGTGTTTGTTGCAATTGTTTTAGCAGTGTTGATCGTTTTAATGTTATTGATCGTCTTTGTTGCTAAGTACCAAACGGCAAAGCCTGACGAAGCATTGATCATTAGTGGTAGTTACTTAGGAAGTAAAAATGTCCATGCCGACGAGAGTAACAATAAAATCAAAATCGTCCGCGGTGGAGGTGCATTCGTACTACCAGTTTTCCAACGTTCGAATCGTATCAGTTTATTATCAAGTAAATTAGACGTATCTACCCCAGAAGTTTATACAGAGCAGGGCGTGCCGGTGATGTGTGATGGTACTTCGATCATCAAGATCGGTTCTTCTGTCGAAGAAATTGCGACAGCAGCGGAACAATTTCTAGGAAAAACGCGAGAAGAACTTGAAAATGAAGCACGTGAAGTATTAGAAGGTCATTTGCGGTCGATCCTAGGTTCGATGACAGTAGAAGAAATTTACCAGAATCGTGACAAATTCAGCCAAAGTGTGCAAGAAGTTGCTTCGGTGGATCTAGCAAAAATGGGATTGATCATTGTTTCGTTCACGATCAAAGAAGTCCGTGATAAAAATGGTTATTTGGATTCTTTAGGGAAACCACGGATTGCTCAAGTCAAACGTGATGCAGATATTGCAGAAGCAGAAGCACTAAAAGAAACGCGTATCAAAAAAGCGGAAGCAGAGAAAGAATCTCAAGCCGCAGAATTACAACGCCAAACAGAGATCGCCGAATCTTTAAAAGAAAAAGAATTGAAATTAGCTGCCTATAAACAGGAACAAGATGTGGCACGAGCAAAAGCTGACCAAGCGTATAATTTAGAAAGTGCCAGAGAACAACAACAAGTAATCGAACAAGAGATGCAAGTAAAAGTCGTCGAACGTCAAAAACAAATCGAATTAGAAGAAAAAGAAATCATTCGTCGTGAAAAACAATACGATTCTGAAGTGAAGAAAAAAGCCGATGCGGATCGTTACGCCAAAGAACAAGAAGCCCAAGCGCAAAAAGTCAAAGAAGTGACTGAGGCAGAAGCAGAACAATTTAGAATCGAAGCCTTAGCCCAAGCCCAAGCCAACCAAACTCGTTTAGCTGGACAAGCCGAGGCAGAAGCCACCTTAGCAAAAGGGAAAGCGGAAGCAGAAGCAAAACAAAAAATTGCAGATGCGTTCAAAGAATACGGAGAAGCCGCTGTGCTTAGCATGGTGATCGAAATGTTGCCTCAACTGATGCGTGAAGCGGCACAACCGCTAGGCAATATCGAAAAAATCTCTGTTGTTGACACAGGTAATTCCTCAGGTGAAGCAGGTGGCGCCAATCGAGTGACAAGCTATGCGACAAACTTGTTGTCGACGACACAAGAAACGTTGAAAGAAACAACTGGATTGGACATCAAAGATATCATTGAGAATCTTTCCACTCATGGAAATTCTAGACAATTGAATGTCTACGAAGGAACAAATGAACCGAAAGAATAACTTAAGAAAGACTCAAAGGATCATGTCCTTTGAGTCTTTTATTGGTTCGCTATTTATTTTCATTTTGCTCACGGATCTGTGCCTTTACTTCTTCCAGATTTTCAAGTAAAGCCTGCTCTTTTTTTCTTAATTCTTCTAAGTCCTCGACAATCTCTTCTTTTTTTTCAACTTCTGGCGGACGCAAGCAAAAATTGATACCGATAGCAATAAATGTCCCGATAAATGTATCGAAAACCCGCTCAATCGCATAGAAGGCTGACTCTCCTTGAGGGATACTTAAAGAGATCAGCAATAATGTTGCAATAGCAGCTATGATCCCAGAATTATTATTGATACCGTCAGATAAGACAATCACAATGATCACTAAAAGTGGGAGAACGATCAGTTCAACTAAAAAATCATTGTGGAAGTAACTTTTTACAAAAAAATAGAAAATACCTAATCCGCCACCAAGTAGATTGCCAATAATACGCGAGCGACCAAAAGAAAAGGTCGTAGTCAAATCCTGGCGCAAGGAAAAAACAGCAGATAGGGCAGCAATCATTGGAATGCCACGATCAAAGAGATGAAAGATCAAAATACATAAGAAAACGGCTAAAGCACTCTTCATTGTACGCATACCAAGTCGAAAGCGTCCAAATTGCATAGTATACTCTCCTTTACGTTCTTTACAATATCATAACTAAACTTACCTTGGATTGCTAGTTTTTCATGAACGAATTTAGTATAATTCAATAAAAAGAAAGGAGCCGATCATGCGTATTGGAATGAGAACGGTAAAAACGGTCATCAGTGTATTTGCTTCCATGTTGGTTGCAAACTACTTTTCCTTATTATTCTGGCCATCTGCCGGTATTATTGCGTTGTTAAGCGTAGGGAATACTCGTCGCTCCACCTTGATGACTGGGATCTATCGAATCGCTGCATTTATTGTCGCTACACTTATTGCCTATATGTGTTTTACACTTTTGGGCTATCGAATCATCAGTTTCAGTGTCTTTCTATTATTTTTTATTCCAATCGCCGTGCGGTTCAAATTGACAGAAGGAATCGTTGTAAACTCAGTCTTGATCACTCATTATCTTAGTGAACAAAGTATGAGCTGGCAATTGATCACAAACGAAGCAGCCTTGATGATCATTGGTGTAGGCTTTGCTTTGTTATCTAATGTTTACATGCCAGATAGTAAAAAACGTTTAAAGGAAAATCAAATGATCATCGAAGAGCGATTTCGTCTTCTTTTGAAGAACATGGCAGACTTTTTGCTTTCTGGCGAAGCTTACGAAAATCAAGGGTTATGCAAAGAATTACAAGTTTATATTCGAGAAAGCCAAGCATATGCACGGAATCACCAAGAGAATAACTTGCTTAGACAAAATCAATACTATGAAACCTATTTTTCTATGCGACGGGCTCAGATCAATGTGATCCAAGATATGCAAGAAAATTTAGCTTATATCCAGGACCCAGTGCCTTATAGCGACCATATATACGGCTTGTTGATCTATACAGCTGAGACATTTTCTGAATCAAATGATGGCAAAGAAATATTGACACGGATCGAAGAGGTCTATGGGATGTATCGTCAAATGCCATTGCCGACTACTCGAAGTGAATTTGAGGATCGTGCGGAATTGTTTCAGTTTTTACAGTCATTCAAAAGTTTTATTGAAATAAAAGTAGAATTTTCTCAGCAGATGATAGTGGATGCGGAAAAGTGAACAAATAAGACGAAGCGATGAGGAGACCATTCTCGCTTCGTCTTATTTTTGTTTTGTTTATTTGTTATTCTTCCAATGCTCTTGCATATCATCTAAGAGTGCAATCACTTCGGTGGTTAAGTACAGGGAACGGTTTGGAAGTTCTCCTTCGATCATTTTTACCATATTTTCAATTTCATAATTCATTGCTTGCGCACGATGGCCACTTTCGATCAATTCTTTTGTACCGTCAGTATAAATGATTTCGGCTTGGTCAGCTCTAGGATAATCATTGATCGAGATATACCCATTTTCAAAAGCAACGATTCCGACTTTTGGCATTTTTGCTTGGAAGGTCAGGTTGATCGTAGCTAGTTCATTTTCTTTATTTTGCAAGATCGTTACAGATTGTTCATCGACACCTGTTTTAAATGGAATCATACGAGAGGCGATGACTTCCGGTTGTGAGCTCAAAAAGAATCGAGCAAATGAAACAGCATAGGTTCCAATGTCAAGTAATGCTCCACCTGCTAAATCAGGGTTGAAGAAGCGGTTGGTCGGATCAGGTTCTTTGTAACTGCCAAAAGGTGCTTGGATCATCTTTAATGCACCTAACTTGCCTGAATCGATCATTGAACGAAGTTGATGATACAAAGGCATGTTGAAAATCGTCATCGCTTCTGCCAAGATCAGCTGTTTTTGTTCGGCTAATTGGATGGCTTGTTGAAGTTCTGCCTTATTCATCGTGATGGCTTTTTCGCATAAGACATGTTTCCCAGCTTCCAAGGCAGGAAGGATATAGTCGATATGTTGACGATTCGGAACGGCGATATACACGATATCAACTTCAGCATCTTGCAACATTTCATGATAATCGCCATATGCTTTTTTGATAGAATGGCGTGTAGCAAAATCCTGTGCTTTTTCCAAAGTTCGTGATGCAACAGCAACCAATTCACTTGATGTTTGATTGAAGTTTTCTGCAAATTCGTTAGCGATCGATCCTAGACCGACAATGCCCCATTGGTATTTTTTCATTTTTCATCTCTCCTTGACGTGATATATTTAATATAAGGGTATTTAGTTGAATACTCTTGGTTTCGCTATTATTATATCAAAAAAAGGACATCCCATCGTTTTGAAGAATTGCTTTCTAAAAAAAGGTGAAAGAAATGTTCTAATAGATGATTTTTTAACTTAATTTAAGTAGAATAAGAAGGAGGAGGAGATTGCGATGCATCAAGTATACGTTGATCTTATTATGAGTGTTTTACTCGAACAATTTGAAACAGAAGAAAATTTCTTAGATACTTATCTATTGGTGGATGAAACAACTTGGCAAGCTTGGAAGCGTGGTGAACAAAACTTACCATCCGAGGCCATGCAAAAAGTGAAAAATCTTTTTACGGACTATGAATGGATGTTGACGCAAAAAATTCTACGTCAAACCATTATTTTCCCTGAAAAAAGAAACGTTGCAGTAGCCGAATATAAGCAAATCAAAACACGTATTGCTCAGAAATGGGTAAGTAGTGGCAGTGCGAATGTAGAGTTGCTCCCTTTAAAAAATGATCAAATTGTCAATGGATATCTTGACTTGAAATTCAGTATTCAATATGATGAGTGGGGTTATGATGACATTTTGAACTTTCGATTACCAGCAGAAGTTCAAAAGCAAATCGAAGGGGAGAAAATCGAGTTGTTAGATTGGGTAAATGAAAGTCTGGAAGAAACTTACGTGAGTGAGAAAGTGGAACCAGAAAGGGAATGAAAGGATTTTTTACGTGAATAAAATTTTAGGCGTTATCTCAGTCGTGATCATGATTGTTGCGATGGGCTATCTGGTTGTTAGTGAGAGTCGGACGGATACGAAAGCTCAAGCTGATAATTCAAAGACAGAACAAACAAACACGACGAGTGCGACAGAAGAAAGTACAGAAAAAGCAACAAAAAAACCAACCTCTAGTGATTTGCCAGATGTTAAGTTGGATGATTGGTCGCTGGTATTGGTCGGACCTGATCACAAAATCGAGACAGAAATCGATGAAGCTAACCAATTGGCTGCGCTAGATAATGGCTATTTGATCGACAAACGTATTAAGGCTGATTATGAAGAACTGGCTAACGCAGCTAAAGCTGCGGGCTTTCCTTTAGTTATGGTATCGGCTTACCGCTCCGTTGCGACACAACAAGAGGTGTTCGCTCAAAATGTCCAACAGGTGATGAGTAGTCAGGGAGTCACTGAAGAAGAGGCGACCGCGATTACGAAAAAAACTATGACAGAACCGGGTTACAGTGAACACCATACAGGTTTAGCTGTGGATGTGGTCGATGAAACATGGTATAACAATTATCCCAATACTGTATTGGATGAAAAATATGGTGACGAACCAGGTGCGAAATGGCTTGCGGACAATGCCTCTAAATATGGCTTTATTATCCGTTACCCAAAAGGTCGAGAAGATATTACAAAAATCACTTATGAACCTTGGCACTTACGTTATGTAGGCAAAGAAAGTGCAGAATATATCACATCAAACGATTTAACGATGGAGGAGTACTTGGACCAACTAAAAGAAAAGTAGGAATAAGAGATGGCAAAAAACAAATGGAAAAAACAAAGGCGTAAAAATAATCGCTGGTTTGCTGTAGTTTTAGGGAGTATGTTGATCATGATGGCTTTTGTTTTTTCTTTGAGAAGTTTGTCATCGCCCTACTCTACGGAAGCACAGCAACAAGAAACACTGACTCATCAAGAATTTATCAACGCATTAGTTCCACATGCGAAAGAACTACAACAAGGCTATGGCGTTTTGCCAAGTATCATTATCGGGCAAGCCATCCTTGAATCTGATTGGGGCAATAGTACGCTTGCCAGTAAATATAAGAACTTGTTTGGAATCAAAGCGTTCGGGAACGAAGAAAAAGTCAATCTGGAAACAAAAGAATATATCAATGAAGAATGGATCACCATCCAAGGAGACTTTCGAGTCTATTCTTCGTGGGAACAATCAATGGATGACCACACGGCTTTATTTGTCAATGGTGTCGATTGGAATCCTGCATTGTATGCGAATGTGATCACTGCGACCAATTATATTGAAGCAGCTCATGCGTTACAGGCGGCAGGATATGCGACAGATCCGACATATGCTGATAAAATCATACATGTGATTGAAACTTACCAGTTAAATCAATACGATCAATAATCAGAAAAGAACGGAAGTGGACGGATGGCAGATTTATTTGTTCCAGAAATAATGACAGAATTACGTAAGGATATCGTGAGAGTCCCAGAGGTCATTATGGGAGCAAGTGGTATTAAAATTTTTGGCAAGTTGATACGTTCGATTATCTTCACCACGGATATTGCGATCATTAGAAACACCAATGCAAATGCAGTGATCGCAGTTTATCCTTTTACACCCCATCCGGCGATTACGAAAAGCATCATTGAAGCAGCGGATATCCCTGTGTTTTCAGGTGTCGGTGGTGGCTTGACACAAGGGATGCGTTCGGCATATATGAGCCTTTTTGCAGAAGCGCAAGGATCATTAGGCGTAGTCTTGAATGGTCCAACACCAGTAGAGACTGTCCATGATGTCTGTCAAGTGGTTGATATACCGGTAATCAGTACAGTCACGTCTAAATACTCGGAAATCGACGAAAAATTGGCAGCAGGCATTACAATCATCAATATCAGTGCGGGAAAAGATACAGCAGACACTGTTCGCTTTTTCCGAGAAAAGTACCCAGAATTACCGATTATTGCGACTGGAGGTCCCACGGAAGAAAGCATCAAAGAAACGATTGAAGCTGGCGCCAATGCAATCACCTACACACCACCTAGTAGCGGAGAGTTATTCAGTCGTAAAATGGACAAGTATCGAAAAATCGAGAAAACCAATTGAGTACTAAACGAAAATAAATATCATTCAACCAACCATAGATAATAGTTATCGATATAAACTTGGCTTTAGCAACCTTTTCCTTTATGGGATAGGTTGCTTTATTTCATAAATACTATTTTGTTTGCTAGGATGAAACTATGCGGTTTATCAAGTCTAATCCAAAGATAAATCCTTTATGAGAAAAACAAGAAATATAGTTGTAAGTTTCAGAAACAAGTGTTAGACTGTTTTCATCGTTTAAAAATTAAACTATTTTGTTTCTAAAAATATCATTTATCAATCGAATATCGAACAACTTATATATCGTCATAATAAGGATGACAGTTTCTAGCCAGCACCGTAAATGTTGGACTATAAGTGAAAAAGTAGTGAAACATCTTTTTTGCTTATACATGAGCAGTAGAGATGTTTTTTTTCTATTTTGAGTGGCATGAATTTAGCAAGAAAAGGAGTAAATAAAGTGAGAGAATTAGTTGAACGTATCAATAAAGATGGACAAGTCTTGGGTGAAGGCGTGTTGAAAGTAGATAGTTTTGTTACCCATCAGGTAGATCCAGTGTTGATGGAACAAATGGGCCAACGTTTTGCGGAAGTATTTAAAGAACAAGGAATCACTAAAGTGGTGACAATTGAAGCTTCTGGTATCGCCCCTGCTTTATTTGCGGCTAAAGAGCTCGGTGTACCCATGATCTTTGCAAGAAAAGCCAAAAGTTTGACGATGGATGAAGAATTATTGACGGCATCCGTTTATTCATTTACGAAACAAGTAACAAGCACGATATCGATTTCTCGTAAATTCTTGTCTTCTGAAGATAAAGTATTGATCATTGATGACTTTTTAGCGAATGGTCAGGCGGCAAAAGGGTTGATCGAATTGTGCCAACAAGCAGGTGCGAGTGTGGAGGGAATCGGGATCGTCATTGAAAAATCCTTCCAAGACGGTCGTCAACTTCTTGAAGAAATGGGCTTAAAAGTGGTCTCACTTGCCCGCGTAGCATCACTTTCTGATGGTCAAGTAGATTTTCTTGAGGAGGATGCGTAAGCGTGGAGAAAGAAACTCAAAATGGAAAAGCAGCTGTCTTAGGGTTACAGCATTTATTAGCGATGTATGCGGGAGCAGTCGCTGTACCGTTATTGATCGGTACGGGTCTAGGATTTAATCAAGAACAAATGACTTATCTTATCTCAATCGATATTTTCATGTGTGGATTAGCAACGCTCTTGCAATTGACTGTCAACCGTTTTTTCGGGATCGGTTTACCAGTTGTTTTAGGTTGTGCGATCCAAGCAGTTGCGCCGTTGATTTTGATTGGTAGCACAGAAGGTGTCGGTGCGATCTATGGCTCGATCATCGCGTCAGGGATTTTTGTTGTGCTAGTTGCTGGTTTCTTTTCAAAAATCAAAAAACTATTTCCGCCGATTGTTACTGGAACAGTGATTACAGTGATTGGCTTGACGTTGATTCCAGTAGCCATCGAAAAAATGGGTGGCGGCAGTGCAGCTGCTCCAGGCTTTGGTGATTTGACGAATTTATTATTAGCGTTTGTCACGATCCTACTGATCGTTGGTGTGCAATTATTAGGCAAAGGGTTCATTCGATCGATCGCTGTGCTGATCGGTCTGATCGGAGGAAGTGTCTTAGCTGCCTTTTTAGGTAGAATCGATCTAGGAGCAATTGGACAAGCCCCTGTTTTTCACGTACCGCAACCTTTTTACTTTGGAAAACCGACATTTGAAATCTGGTCGATCTTATTGATGATCATCATTTCAATGGTAAGTATGGTAGAATCAACAGGCGTCTATTTTGCCTTAGGAGATATCACTGGAAAAAAAGTCGGGGAAGAGCAATTGAAAAAAGGCTATCGAGCAGAGGGGTTAGCCGTCATCTTAGGTGGTATTTTTAACACATTTCCTTATACAGGCTTTTCACAAAATGTCGGATTGGTACAACTTTCAGGAATCAAAACAAGAAAACCAATTTACTTTTCCGCTTTCTTTTTGATCATCTTGGGTTTATTCCCTAAAATCGGCGCAGTGGCTCAAATCATACCTGAACCAGTCCTTGGTGGCGGGATGTTGGTCATGTTTGGAATGGTGGCGATCCAAGGAATCCGGATGTTGTTAGAAGTAGATTTTACAAATGACAAAAATTTATTGATTGCTGCAGTGTCGATTGGTTTTGGTTTAGGCTTCAATCTGATGCCTGAATTATTCAGCCAGTTACCTGAAACAGTTCAAATGTTCACAGGAAACGGGATCGTTATGAGCAGTATCACAGCAATTGTTTTGAACTTAGTTTTTAACGGACTAAAACAAGACGAGAGAATCATTAAAGAAGCATTGAAGTAATAATATAGATCACTTCTATAAATCATAGCTAGTAACTTAATAGGGTAGAGACTTTTTTAGCTTACAGAAATAAGGCACCATCCACGAGATTTGTTTTTCAAATTTTTGTGGATGGTGCCTTATTTTCGAAAAGATTACTTTTGTTCCTGCCTTTTGTTTGGTTTTAGGTGGTGCGAGAAGACGAATGACCCAGACGAATTTTTTATTTGTAGCATAGTCATGAACAGATTCTCCCTACTTTTGGATACATGAAGAAAAAGTGTGATATCCTTAAAAAAAAACAAATGATTTGGATCAGAAAAACTTGATTTCAACAAGTAAAAGTCAATTTGTTAAAGACGAACAATAAACCTTTTTATCTATTTTTCATTCGAATTTATCTTGATTTACAGAGGGGCGATTGATAAAATATAAGTGAATACGAATCGAGAGGAGAAACGAATGGCTGCAAAAATTTCTGTAATAATGGGGAGTATCTCGGATTGGGAAACAATGAAACATGCGTGTGAGATCATTGAAGAATTTGGCGTTTCTTTTGAAAAGAAAGTAGTTTCAGCACATCGAACACCAGATTTGATGTTTTCATATGCAGAAGAAGCTCGAGAAAAAGGTATAAAAGTGATTATTGCAGGTGCGGGAGGAGCAGCTCATTTACCAGGGATGGTTGCTGCAAAGACGACATTACCGGTTATTGGTGTTCCTGTTCAAAGCCGAACATTGAACGGATTGGATTCTTTGCTATCCATTGTCCAAATGCCAGGCGGCGTGCCTGTGGCGACGACAGCGATTGGAAAAGCAGGCGCAATTAATGCTGGTCTACTTGCGATACAGATGCTTTCAATGTATGATTTAGAGTTGGAGGCTGCATTAGCGAAACGACGCGCAATGACGGTTGAATCTGTAATAGAAAGTAGTGATCAACTTGGTTAAACCATTATTACCAGGCTCGACGATCGGAATCGTCGGTGGTGGACAGTTAGGTCGCATGATGGCGATCAGTGCAAAAGAAATGGGCTTCAAAGTCGGTGTACTTGATCCGATGAATGATTGCCCGGCTGCTCAAGTAGCGGATTGGCACATTGAAAGTTCCTACGATGATACGTTTGCTTTAGAAGAACTTGCAAGACGAACTGAGATCATCACCTACGAATTTGAGAATGTGAGTGTGGAAGCACTGAATGCGATTTTGCCGATGTCATTTATTCCTCAAGGAACAGATTTATTGGCAATCACGCAAGATCGTCTACTAGAGAAATCATTTTTAGAAACAAATAACATCGTGATCGCTCCACATGCAACGATCGTCAGTCCTACAGATATCCAAGATGCAATCGATGGTATCGGTTATCCTTGTGTCTTGAAAACAACTCGAGGCGGGTATGACGGTAAGGGGCAATATGTACTGAAGAGTCGAGCAGACTTAGCTCCTGCGATGGATCTTTTAAGAGAAGGAACTTGCGTATTAGAAGCTTGGATCCCATTTGAAAAAGAACTATCGATCATGGTCGCAGGCAATGGGCAAGGGCAATATACGACATTCCCAGTTGTTGAAAATATCCACCGTAATAATATTCTCCATGAAACGATTGCGCCAGCAACTGTTTCAGCGGATGTGATCGAAGAGGCAGAAAGAATTGCTAAAGTGATTGCTGAAGCAGTGAGTTTGTCCGGTGTACTGGGCGTCGAAATGTTCTTGACGAAGACTGGTGGATTGTATGTGAATGAATTGGCACCACGTCCACACAATTCAGGCCATTACACCTTAGAAGCATGCGGAATGACACAATTCGATGCGCATATCCGTGGGATTTGCGGTTGGCCTTTACCTAAAAAAGTCCCATTGTTAAGTGATGCAGTCATGGTCAACGTTTTAGGTGAACAACTATTAGAAAGTTACAATCTGATTGCGAAAAAACAAGATTGGAAATTTCATTTCTATGGCAAGAAACAAGCGAAAAAAGGTCGTAAGATGGGACACATCACGATTTTGACAGAAGATATCGAGTCGACAGTAAAAGAAATCGAAAAAACGAATATTTGGGATTAAAGGAGAATAGTTGATGTTAGAACGTTATACACGACCTGAAATGGGCAATATTTGGACAGAGCAAAATAAATATCAAGCATGGTTAGAAGTTGAAATACTTGCTGATGAAGCTTGGGCAGAATTAGGAGAAATACCTAAAGAAGATGTAGTGAAAATCCGTGAACACGCGTCTTTTGATATCGCTCGTATTTTAGAGATCGAGCAAGCGACACGCCACGATGTCGTTGCTTTTACTCGAGCAGTTTCGGAAACACTTGGCGACGAAAGTAAATGGGTCCATTATGGATTAACAAGTACAGATGTGGTTGATACAGCTTATGGTTACCAAATCAAACAAGCAAATGACATTTTGCGCGAAGATTTGAAACGTTTCACAGCGATCATTGGTGAAAAAGCCAAAGAGCATAAGTATACAGTCATGATGGGACGCACGCATGGTGTGCATGCTGAGCCAACGACTTTCGGCCTAAAATTAGCTACTTGGTATTCTGAGATGAAACGAAACATCGAACGTTTTGAACATGCAGCAAAAGGCGTAGAAGCAGGAAAAATCTCCGGTGCTGTTGGTACGTTTGCGAATATCCCTCCGTTCATTGAAGAATACGTGTGTGAAAAATTAGGCATCCGTCCGCAAGAAGTATCCACGCAAGTCTTACCACGTGATCTACATGCCGAATATTTTGCGACGATGTCATTGATTGCGACCAGTATCGAACGCTTTGCGACTGAGATTCGTGGACTTCAAAAATCTGAAACACGAGAAGTCGAAGAATTTTTTGCCAAAGGACAAAAAGGCTCATCTGCTATGCCACATAAACGTAATCCGATCGGTTCAGAAAATATGGCTGGCTTAGCGCGAGTGATCCGTGGGCATATGATTACCGCTTATGAAAATGTTTCATTATGGCACGAAAGAGATATCTCCCATTCTTCTGCAGAACGGATCATTCTGCCTGATACAACGATCCTACTTGATTACATGTTGAACCGCTTCGGCAATATCGTTAAAAATCTAACGGTATTCCCAGAAAACATGAAACGTAACATGGATGCGACATTTGGCTTGATCTATAGCCAACGTGTTATGTTGAAATTGATCGATAAAGGGATGACAAGAGAAGAAGCCTATGATCTTGTTCAACCTAAGACAGCGTATGCTTGGGATAACCAAGTGTCCTTCCGTCCGTTACTTGAAGAAGACGAAGCGATCACTTCTGTTTTGACACCAGAAGAAATCGCTGAAGCATTTGATTACAACCACCATATGAAAAATGTGGATGTCATTTTTGAACGTGTCGGTTTAGCATAAACTACTCAGCAAGAATGTCGGTTAACAATGTTTCTCGATTGATCGAGGAAAAGACGAACAATCACTAGCTAGAACTATTTTTTTAATGAAAGAAAAAAAGAACATCCTTCAGACTAACTTCTGAGGGATGTTCTTTTTGGTTTAAGCATAAGCCATTTGATGACCCAAATTGAAATGTTGGGAATGTAGAAGATTCAATAATGTTTCAACAAATGTATAGCCAAATTCTTGTTGATCGAAGGTCACGAGCAAGCGGTAATGATGCTTGAATAGCTTTTGCTCATGGATTTGTTTGATCACTAGTTCATGGTTGTTTTGGGTTAAGTAATGGAATGTTCGTTTTCGACACTCCGATTGTCGTTTTGCTGCACGACGAAGTTTTCTAAATGTATAAAAACTTCGATCCTTCATGCAGGCATCAACATCTTTGATAGCAAGCAGATCATTGTACAAGCGTGATTTTTCTTCAACAGATAAATCGAGTAAAAAGCGTTGGGCAGACATACTTGGATCTTCCATTTAGTTACCTCCTTGAAACCTCTAACTGTTTTCTTTAAATCTACTATATCACCAATTAATAAATGTGTAAACGCTTCTTAGCGAAGAACAACTTTTCTTAATAAAAGTACGAAAGACGAACATTAAGTGTTTTTAATGGTTGAAATGTACACTTTTGTATTGATTTGATTCCTGACCCTTGGTAAAATTTAAAGTGAAAAGACGAACAAATAATGTATGTTTGTAAAAAAACGTTAATAAACAAGGAGTCGTAGACATGGAAAAACAGAATTTGCTCTATGAAGGAAAAGCAAAAAGAATGTTTAACACGAATGATGAAACTGTCTTATGGGTGGAGTATTTAGACCAAGTGACTGCCCTCAACGGTGGAATGAAAGACCAGATGCAAGGAAAAGCAGAATTGAACAATCAAATCACAAGTGCTATTTTTGAATACTTATCGAATCAAGGAATAAAAAATCATTTTCTTGAGAAATTGTCAAAAACCGAACAATTGATAAAAAAACGGTCGATCATTCCCTTAGAAGTGGTCGTCAGAAATATTTCAGCTGGAAGTTTTTCAAAACGCCTAGGAGTAGAAGAAGGGCAAGTGCTACCGTCACCAATCGTTGAATTTTACTACAAAAAAGATGAATTAGATGATCCATTCATCAATGATTCACATATTGCTTTCTTAAAGCTAGCAACTCCAGAAGAGATCGCCGAACTAAAAAAACAAGCGTTACTCATCAATGAACAGCTGATCAAACTATTCAAAAAGATCGATTTACAATTAGTCGATTTTAAAGTGGAATTTGGCCGAACGGATATAGGAGAAATCGAATTAGCAGATGAGATTTCCCCGGATACCTGTCGCTTATGGGATATTGCTACAAACAAACATATGGATAAAGATGTCTACCGGCGAAAGATTGGCAACATCATTCCTGTCTATCAAGAAGTGCTCGATCGTTTAAATCAATTATCACTCGAAAATAAAGGAGAATAAATCATGTATTTTGTAAAAGTGTACGTAACATATAAAGACTCAGTATTAGACCCACAAGGAGAGGCAGTTAAAAATGCGGTACATCGTTTAGGCTACGACAACATTGAAGATATTCGTATCGGAAAGTATTTTGAGATCCAAGTCTCTGCAATTGAAGAAGAAGTAGAAGCAACGATCGAAGCGATTTGCGATCGTTTATTAGCAAATGTCAATATGGAAACGTATCGTTATGAAATCAACAAAATGGAGGAAGTTTAGCATGAAATTTGCCGTGATTGTTTTTCCTGGATCGAATTGTGATGCGGACTTGCTTTGGGCGATCCGTGATGTGATGGGCGCAGAAGCAGACTATGTTCGTTATGACGAATCTTCTCTTGAAGGGTATGACGGAGTATTGATCCCTGGCGGCTTTTCTTACGGGGATTACTTACGTTGTGGAGCGATTGCTCGTTTTTCAACAATCATGGATGAAGTGATTCGTTTTGCGGAAGAAGGAAAACCTGTTTTTGGTACATGTAATGGATTCCAAGTGTTGACGGAGGCTGGATTGTTACCAGGCGTATTAAGAAGAAATGATTCACTGCGTTTCATCTGTAAGTCAGCGTCATTGAAAGTCAACAATCAAACATCTTTTACTTCAGAGTACGACAAAAATGAGGTGATCCAGTTGCCGGTGGCCCATGGAGAAGGCAATTATTTTTGTGACGAAGAGACGCTTCAAGAACTGATTGACAACAACCAAATCGTGTTTACCTACGAGGGAGAAAATATCAACGGCAGTGTGGCCAACATTGCAGGGATTACAAACAAAGAAGGAAATGTGTTAGGGATGATGCCCCACCCAGAACGAGCAATGGAAGCATTACTTGGCTCAGAAGATGGCAAACGTTTCTTCGCTTCGCTATTGAAGAATTTCGGAAAGGTGACTGCATAAATGAAAACAATGATGGAGCCAACTGCATTAGAAATCAAAGAACAAAAGATTTATACGCAATGGGGACTGACGGATGAAGAATACCGGATGATCGAAGAAGACATCTTAGGTAGGATGCCTAATTATACGGAGACCGGTTTGTTCTCAGTCATGTGGAGTGAACACTGTTCTTACAAAAATTCCAAGCCGATCTTGAGAAAATTTCCAACAAGTGGGCCGAATGTCTTACAAGGGCCTGGTGAAGGTGCGGGCATCGTTGACATTGGAGACGGACAAGCAGTGGTTTTTAAAGCAGAAAGCCACAATCATCCTTCGGCAGTCGAACCTTATGAAGGCGCAGCAACAGGTGTTGGGGGCATTATTCGTGATATTTTCAGTATGGGTGCACGTCCGATTGCTCTACTCGATTCACTGCGTTTTGGTGAATTAGATAATCCTCGTACAAAATACCTTTTAGAAGAAGTTGTTGCTGGTATCGGAGGGTATGGTAATTGTATCGGCGTACCAACGGTTGGTGGTGAGATCGCCTTTGATCCTTGTTATGAAGGAAATCCATTGGTCAATGCGATGTGTGTCGGGTTGATCGACCATAAAGATATCCAAAAAGGACAAGCATCAGGTGTGGGCAATTCGATCATGTATGTGGGTGCTAAGACAGGTCGGGATGGTATCCACGGTGCGACATTTGCCTCCGAAGAATTTAGTCAAGAAGAAGAACAACAACGTTCAGCAGTCCAAGTTGGCGATCCTTTTATGGAAAAATTATTGTTAGAAGCTTGTTTGGAATTGATTTTTGACCACTCAGACATTCTTGTCGGTATCCAAGATATGGGTGCGGCAGGACTTGTTTCATCTAGTTCAGAAATGGCTTCAAAAGCAGGCTCTGGTTTGGTATTGACCTTGGACGATGTACCTCAGCGTGAATCACAGATGACCCCTTATGAAATGATGTTGTCTGAATCACAAGAACGGATGTTGATCTGTGTGAAGGCAGGATCAGAAGCGCGCGTCCAAGAACTATTCCAAAAATACGATTTAGATGCGGTGACGATCGGAAAAGTAACAGATGATGGTCAGTACCGTTTGTATCATCATGGAAAAGAAGTAGCTAATCTTCCGGTAGATGCCTTAGCAGAAGATGCGCCTGTCTACCAGAAAGAAATGGTTGAACCAGAACGGATGGCAAAATTCCGTGAATTAGGGCAATATCAACCAGTGATCGATGACCCAAATAACGTGTTGCTAGATTTATTGCAACAACCAACGATTGCTTCAAAACGTTCGATCTATGAAACTTACGATTCTCGTGTCCAAACGAATACAGTCGTTGCTCCGGGTAGTGATGCCGCAGTCTTACGTATTCGTGGCACGAAAAAAGCGTTAGCGATGACGACGGATTGTAATGCTCGTTATATTTATCTAGATCCAGAAATTGGTGGTCAGATCGCTGTTGCGGAAGCAGCAAGAAATATCGTCGCGAGTGGTGGACAACCGTTAGCGATCACGGATTGTTTGAACTATGGTTCTCCAGATAAACCAGAAGTATTCTGGGAATTAGCGTACTCAGCTGATGGGATTGCCAAAGCATGTGAAATGTTGGAAACACCCGTGATCTCAGGAAATGTTTCTTTATATAACGAGACAGATGGCCAAGCGATCTATCCAACGCCGATGATCGGTATGGTCGGATTGATCGAAGCGCACGAACATATCACTACCCAAGAGTTCAAACAAGCGGGAGATTTGATCTATGTGATCGGCCAGACGTTTGCAGACTTTAACGGCAGTGAATTACAAAAGATGCAGCTTGGCAGGATCGAAGGAATGGTGGAGTATTTTGATCTAACCACCGAAAAAGAAAACCAAACCTTGGTGTTAGAAGCAATCAAAGCTGGACTGATCCAAAGTGCGCATGACTGTGCAGAAGGTGGGTTAGCGGTAGCTATCGCTGAATCAGCGTTTACAAATGGATTTGGGATATCAACGACAATTGATCTGCCAGTTGCTCATCTGTTTTCTGAAACACAATCACGTTTTGTCGTATCAGTAACAAGAGAAAACAAACAAGCATTTGAAAAACTAGCTGGTGATCGTGTGACATTTCTTGGTCACGTGACGGAAGAAAAACAATTAGTGGTACAAGCAAATGATGGAAGAGTTGACTTGGCAGTCGCTTCGGCGAAACAGTCTTGGGAGGAAGCAATCGAATGTCTTATGAAGTAAGAAGCATCAATGAAGAATGTGGAGTGTTCGGTGTTTGGGGACATCCTCAAGCTGCCAATGTCACTTACTTTGGTTTGCATAGTTTGCAGCATCGTGGGCAAGAAGGCGCTGGCATCGTATCTAATGATGATGGGAAATTATATGGTCACCGTGATCTTGGGCTTCTTTCGGAGGTATTCAAAGATCCAAGAAAACTAGCAGCTTTATCTGGACAAGCAGCGATCGGTCACGTTCGCTATGCTACTGCGGGCAATGGCAGTGTAGATAATATCCAACCTTTTTTATTCAAATTTTACGATCAATCGATTGGGTTGGCTCATAACGGCAATCTGACGAATGCTCGCTCTTTGCGGACGTCTTTAGAAAAAGATGGTGCTATCTTTCATTCAAATTCAGATACAGAGATCTTGATGCATTTGATCCGTCGTAGTAATGAAGAAACATTTTTAGACAGATTAAAAGAAGCCTTAGCTGAGGTGAAAGGCGGATTTGCCTACTTATTACTGACAGAAGACGCCATGGTTGCGGCACTGGACCCTAATGGTTTTCGCCCATTAGCCATTGGTCAAATGAAAAATGGCGCATATGTCATTACTTCTGAAACCTGTGCGCTGGAAGGAATCGGTGCGCGCTTCGTACGTGATGTCTTGCCAGGAGAAATCGTCATCATCAATGATGATGGCTATACGATCGAGCAATACACGACAGATACTCAACTGGCGATTTGTTCGATGGAATATATTTACTTTGCACGTCCGGATTCTGATATTGCAGGGATCAATGTGCATACAGCACGCAAAAATATGGGGAGACGTTTAGCGGCTGAAGCGCCGATCGAAGCAGATATGGTGGTTGGTGTGCCGAATTCTTCGTTGTCAGCAGCCAGTGGGTATGCGGAAGCAAGTGGAATCCCTTATGAGATCGGCTTGGTGAAAAATCAATACGTGGCGCGTACGTTCATTCAACCAACGCCAGAATTAAGAGAACAAGGTGTGCGAATGAAACTTTCAGCGGTTCGAGGAGTTGTTGAAGGAAAAAAAATCATTATGGTCGATGATTCGATTGTTCGCGGCACTACTAGCCGAAGAATCGTCAATCTATTAAAAGAAGCCGGAGCAAAGGAAGTCCATGTACGAATTGCATCTCCACCATTGAAATATCCATGTTTTTATGGGATCGACATCCAAACGAGGAAAGAACTGATCGCAGCGAATCATTCAATCGAAGAAATCAGAGAATGTATCGGTGCAGATTCGTTGGATTTCTTGAGTGAAGAAGGTTTGATTGGCGCAATCGGCCTACAAAAAGATGCCCCTTATTCAGGGTTATGTATGGCTTATTTCAACGGCGATTATCCGACACCGCTATATGACTACGAAGAAAAATACCAAGAATCTTTAAAAGAAAAAGTATCATTTTTTTAAACGGAGCAAATGAAAGGAGCAAGTAATCAAATGAGTAATGCTTATGCAAAAGCGGGTGTGGACGTAGAAGCGGGTTATGAAGTCGTGGATCGCATCAAAAAACATGTGAAGAAAACAGAAAGAATCGGTGTGATGGGGGCATTAGGAGGATTTGGTGGTTGCTTTGACCTTAGTGGATTCCAATTAAAAGAACCTGTCTTAGTTTCCGGAACAGACGGTGTGGGTACTAAGTTAGCTGTAGCTATTGCTGCAGATCGCCATGAAACGATCGGTATCGATTGTGTCGCAATGTGTGTCAATGATATTTTGGCACAAGGGGCAGAACCTTTATACTTTTTAGATTATTTGGCAACAGGTAAAAATGATCCAGAACGTTTAGAAAAAGTCGTAGCAGGCGTTGCCGCTGGCTGTGTTTCAGCAAACATGGCATTGATCGGTGGCGAAACAGCAGAAATGCCAGGCATGTATCAAGGGGACGATTATGATCTGGCAGGCTTTGCGGTAGGGATCGCGGAAAAAGCGCAATTGATTACTGGTCAATCGATCACAACAGGTGATATCTTGCTAGGTTTGCCTTCTAGTGGCATCCATTCCAATGGGTACTCTTTGGTTCGTAAAATCTTTTTTGACCAGCATGGTTTTTCATTAGAAGAAACGATCGAAGGGTTGGATTCCTCTTTGGCAGATGTGTTGCTTGAACCAACAAAAATCTATGTTTCGACTTTATTGCCATTAGTCAAAGAAGAGAAGATCAAAGGTGCCGCACATATTACAGGTGGTGGATTTATTGAGAATATTCCACGGATGTTGCCAGAAAACGTTGCTGCCAGCATCGATCTAGGCACTTGGCCAGTTTTACCGGTCTTCGATTGTTTACAAAAGTATGGTGAGATCCCTGCACATGAAATGTATGAGATCTTTAACATGGGCATTGGAATGGTCATTGCAGTTGCTCCTGAACATGCGAGTGAAATCATTGATCAAATCCGTAAATCTGGCGAAGAAGTCTATCAAATCGGGCAAGTCGTACCTTTTGAGGAGCAAAAAGTCGTGATCGCAGAGGGGAAAAAATGAAGATTGCCGTCTTTGCTTCAGGAAATGGCAGTAACTTTCAAGCGCTGGTCGATTATTTTAAAAAGAACCGACTTTCTGCGACAATCGAGTGGTTGTTTTGTGATCAGCCACATGCCTATGTTTTACAACGGGCAAAAAAAGCGCAAGTTCCGAGCACCTGTTTTTCACCGAAAGAGTTTGCATCAAAAGCGGACTATGAACAAGCGATCCTTGAAGAATTAGCAAACCGAGAGATTGATCTGATTGTATTGGCTGGCTATATGCGAATCGTTGGTGAAGGTTTATTGTCTATTTACGAAAATAAAATGATCAATATCCACCCTTCGTTATTACCAAATTTTCCAGGTCTTCATGGGATTCGCGATGCTTTTGAAGCAGGCGTGGCAGAAACAGGTGTGACTGTCCATTATATCGATCGTGGTGTGGATACTGGACCGATCATTCGTCAGGAAAAAGTAGTAATCGAAAAAGAAGATACATTAGCTACATTGGAACAAAAAATCCATCAAATCGAACATCAGATCTTTCCAGAAGTAATCGCAAAAATAGTAAATATGGGAGATGTAAACAAATGACAAGAGCGTTAATAAGTGTTTCAGATAAGACTGGGGTCATTGACTTTGCGAAAGGACTGCGTGCTGCCGGTATAGAGATCATTTCCACAGGCGGAACAAAAACTGCTTTAGAAGAAGCGGGAATCGAAACTATCTCCATTGAAGAAGTAACTGGTTTTCCTGAAATGATGGATGGTCGAGTAAAAACCTTACATCCGAAAATCCACGGAGGATTATTAGGACGTCGAGATAGTGAAAGCCATATGGCGGCGATGGAAAAAGAAGCTATCCAACCGATCGATATTGTCTGTGTCAATCTTTATCCGTTTAAAGAAACGATTCTAAAACCCGAAACGACTGAAGCAGATGCAATCGAAAATATTGATATCGGTGGGCCGAGTATGTTGCGAAGTGCTGCAAAAAACCATGCCTTCGTAACAGCCATCGTTGATCCCCTTGATTATGCGATCGTCTTAGCAGAAATCCAGCAAGAAGGTTACACGACTCTTGCGACGCGCAGAAAACTAGCAGCAAAAGTTTTCCGTCATACGGCGGCTTATGATGCCTTGATCGGACAATATCTCACAGAGGCAGTGGGTGAGAAAGAACCTGAGAATCTAACACTTACCTACACGCGTAAACAAGACCTTCGTTATGGTGAGAATAGCCATCAAGAAGCAGCGTTTTATCAAGCGGCATTACCATCGAGCTACTCGATTGCAAGTGCAGTACAATTGCACGGTAAGGAACTTTCTTTCAATAATATCCGTGATGCGGATGCTGCGTTACGTATCATGAGAGAGTTCACGGAACCAACGGTCGTTGCGCTAAAACATATGAACCCATGTGGTATCGGAAGTGGCGAGACGATTTTCTCTGCGTGGGAAGCAGCTTATGCTGCTGATCCGGTATCGATCTTTGGCGGTATTATCGTATTGAATCGGGAAGTCGATTTGGTTAGTGCACAAGCAATGACCCAATTATTTTTAGAAATCA
This sequence comes from Enterococcus sp. DIV0806c, assembly GCF_051710905.1. Taxonomy (NCBI): domain Bacteria; kingdom Bacillati; phylum Bacillota; class Bacilli; order Lactobacillales; family Enterococcaceae; genus Enterococcus; species Enterococcus sp. DIV0806c. Next base: position 1,316,918 of record NZ_JBIOLO010000001.1, read on the forward strand.
TTATCGCTCCTAGTTACAGTGAAGAGGCGCTAGCTGTACTGAAAACAAAGAAAAATCTCCGTCTGTTGCAAGTCGATTTCTCAAATGTGGAGGGAAATGCTAATGAAATGGTCTCTGTCTTAGGAGGTTTACTGATCCAACAAGATGATCGTGCAATGGAAGAACCCGAAAGTTGGACCGTAGTCACCGATCGTCAACCCACAAAAGAAGAGCAAGCAGCGATGGCTTTTGCTTGGAAAGCAGTCAAACATGTGAAATCAAATGCGATCGTCGTTGCAAATCAACAGCAAACCCTCGGTATTGGTGCCGGTCAAATGAATCGTGTGGGTTCGGTCAAGCTTGCAATCGAACAAGCTGGTGCTAAAGCCGGAACAGCTGCGCTTGCAAGTGATGCTTACTTCCCGATGGATGACTCTGTCGAATACGCTGCGAAGCATGGCATCAAAGCAATCATCCAGCCGGGAGGAAGTATCAAAGATCAAGCCTCAATCGATATGGCAAATAAGCATGGTATCGCAATGGTATTTACCGGCGTGCGTCATTTTAGACATTAAGAAGGAGCGAATAAAATGAAATGTTTAGTGATTGGCTCGGGCGGGCGAGAACATGCAATCAGTAAAAAACTTGCAGCTAGTCCGTTAGTCGAAGCGGTGTATTGCGCACCTGGAAATGCAGGGATGAAAAAAGATGGGATTCGTTTGGTAAATCTTGCTGAAACAGAACATGAAGGATTGATCGAGTTTGTTCAATCTGAAGGAATCGCCTGGACATTTGTAGGTCCAGAGATCCCTCTACTCAATGGGATCGTTGATGATTTTCAAGCGGAAGGATTAGCGATTTTTGGTCCAACTAAAGCAGCTGCCTTGATTGAAGGTTCAAAAAGCTTTGCCAAAGAGTTAATGGCACGTCAAGGTATTCCTACGGCAGAGTCACAAACGTTTAGCCGTTTTGCTGAAGCAAGAAAATATATTGAAGCGAAAGGCGCACCGATCGTTATCAAAGCAGACGGATTAGCTGCTGGTAAAGGGGTCGTTGTGGCAGAAACCCTCGAAGCCGCTGTCGAAGCCGCTTCAGAGATGCTAGAACATAATCGATTTGGTGCTAGTGGGCAACAAATCGTTGTGGAAGAGTTCTTGTCTGGTGAAGAGTTCTCTTTACTTGCTTTTGTCCGAGATACAGAAGTTTATCCCATGGTGATCTCGCAAGATCACAAACGAGCGTATAATGGTGATAGAGGTCCAAATACCGGTGGAATGGGTGCCTATACACCTGTACCACAAATCCCTCAAACCATGGTTGATCAAGCTGTCGAAGAGGTGCTGAAACCCGCAGTGCGAGGAATGAAGGAACTAGGACGTCCGTTTACTGGTATTTTATATGCAGGGTTAATTGCCACAGCAGAAGGACCAAAAGTAATCGAGTTCAATGCTCGGTTTGGTGACCCTGAAACGCAAGTCGTCTTGCCGCAACTCAAAAGTGATCTAGCAGAAATCATTGACCGTCTATTATCAGGAAAGGCAGTCGAGTTATCATGGGAGTCAGAAGGGTTTTGCTTAGGGGTAGTCGTTGCTGCGGAAGGTTATCCAGAAAACTACCAAAAAGGCGCCTTACTTCCAGATTTTTCAACTGATCCAGATGTGTCCATCTATTATGCTGGAGTAGAGGAACGAGCAGAAGAATTGGTAGGTGCAGGAGGACGGATCTATTTGGTGGAGGCTAGTGGTCAGACAATCGAGGAAGCGCAAGAAAAAATATACTCGGTTTTAAAAGTCAAGAATACTGATCATACATTCTATCGGACGGATGTCGGCTCAAAAGCCTTGGTACAAAAGTAAAATCTAAATAAAGAAATAAAACTATTTTTTGCTGAATAGGAAAAATAGTTTTATTTTTTTTGAAGCCTTTTCATGGTGATTATGGTAAAATCGAGTTGGTAAGAAAGGATGAGATTTGATGAAAAAGATTCGTTTAGGGACTTCTGACCAGCTCGTATCCTCCGTCATTTTAGGTTGTATGCGGTTGAATGGTTCTGAGCAACCTGAAAAAGTGATTGAAACAGCTTTTGAAAATGGCATCAACTTTTTTGACCATGCGGATATTTACGGTGGTGGGGACTGTGAAACAATTTTTGCTCAAGCGTTAGCAAAAACTTCGCTAAAACGTGATGAATTATTTATCCAAACGAAATGCGGGATCGTACCAGGAAAGATGTTTGATTTCTCAAAAAAACACATCATTCAATCGGTTGAAGATAGCTTGCGTCGATTAGATATGGAATACGTTGATGCCTTGTTACTTCATCGTCCAGACACGCTCGTTGAACCCGAAGAAGTGGCGGAAGCGTTTGATGAGTTGGAACAATCTGGCAAGGTTCGTTTCTTTGGTGTGAGCAATCAAAAGCCAATGCAGATCGAGTTATTGAAAAAATATGTGAAACAGCCGTTACTGGCAAATCAATTACAGTTTGGTCTGAAACATTCCGAAATGATCGATCAGGGAATCCATGTGAACATGACGGATCAAGCAAGTATTGACCATGATGGCAGTATCCTAGATTATTCTCGTTTGCATGAGATGACAATCCAAGCGTGGTCGCCTTATCAATATGGCTTCTTTGAAGGTGTATTCATTGGAAATGAAAAATTTCCGGAATTGAATCAGTCGTTAAACGAACTGGCAGAAAAATATCAGACGACACCAACCGGTTTAGCTTCAGCATGGATCTTACGTCATCCTGCAAATATGCAAGTGATCGCTGGAACGATGAATCTGACAAGGATTGAAGAAATCGCGAAAGCATCAATGATCGATATGACACGAGAAGATTGGTATGCATTGTATCGTGCTGCTGGCAACATTTTGCCATAAAATAAAAGATATCGTTAGCCGACTCTCTGTTTTTTATGAGAAAGAGAGTCGGTTTTTACAAAAATAGAAAAACGATGAACAGTATCGAAGAAAAGAGGAGAATCAATGGATAAACAGTTAAGGAAACTATTACAAGATGAGAGAAAATACTTATACGCCGATTTTAGTACATTACATAAAACGCAACAAAAACTATATAATGAAATCATCAAAGAACAAAATAACTTATTGAATAAATTTCCTGAAAATGGAACACAAGCAAAAAAACTTATCGACCCAATCAATTCTTATGAAAATAAGATCGAAATGTGGGTAGCCAACGCCATGCGGATGGAAAAAATGGAGAAGCATATCCAATCTATTCGATTAAAACTACATGCGGGCTTTTCTCAGCCAAGCAAGGCTTTCGAAAGAATGGGCTATCAGGAAAATTCGGCAAGAATCATGCTTGAAAAACGAAATGAACAGTTTTATCCCAAGGTGTTTCAACAATTGATTTCAAATATTACTTCCTTCCTTGGTCAGAATGTCACTTTCGCCCGTGGTGAAGCAAAGATTCCGCAATCGGTTGATCTAAACCTAAGTAAAAAAACGTTACAAACACGTAAAGATCGTTTGTCAGCTGAATTTAAAGTACTACATAAAGAATCAAATGAATGGAAAAATGATTTGAAAACTTTAACGAAACAAGTGTTGAAGCATCGTGAAGATTTAGAAAATCCTGATTTTCGAATGGATTTTAAAAGAGGCTTGGAATCGCATCATTCCATTGAACATATTGCAGGACCCGTCATCAATTCGATCGAATCACTACATTCAAGTATGTTGAATTACGCAGAAAGTTTGATCCATTTAAATAAAAAAGAGGGAGAACTTTTTGAGACCAGAGCGCAAATCAACGGGAAAGAGCAGTATGTCAATGGGAGTCATACGCTGAAAAGCTTGAATTACCAGCGTGGTCAGGCACTAACTGATCTAAAAGCAATAAGCAAAGAATATTATACTCCTAAAGTGCTGTCAGCGATCGATTATGTACGTGGTCTAGGTGCAGGAGTACTAAGAACAGTTGATGTAGATAAGCATGTACAGACGGACAGAAAACTCCAACAAGTATCTCAGCTAAAAGCACAAGGCTCTTTCGCCGACCGTGCGAATCGTGCGAAAAAAATGGCGGGAGATTTCCAACAAAATCGCCCAACAACAAGCAACCACGAAAAAAGTCGTTAGGAATCATTGTGATTTCACAAACAAATAAGTAAAGTAAAATCAAAAAAAGCGAACATTTTTTTAACGTTCGCTTTTTTTGTACGAAAACTTAATTAAAGGTAAAGTGAAACTTTTTTATAACAAAAAAGCTTGATTTTTTATTGAAATTACGTTAAATTACTTGAGGTGCTAAAAATAAGCACGTAAAAAGCAGATAATGTTCGTGTTTTTTGCGAATATGAAATCGAGAGGACGATATGATGAAAGTATTTGATTACGAAGATATTCAACTGATTCCTAATAAATGTATCGTAAACAGCCGTTCAGAATGTGATACAACTGTGACATTAGGTTCACATACATTTAAAATGCCGGTTGTACCAGCAAATATGCAAACGATCATTGATGAAACGATTGCGGAATTTTTAGCTGAAAATGGTTATTTCTATATCATGCATCGTTTTGAAGAAAAAGCACGAATCCCATTTATCGAAAAAATGAAAGCAAGAAATTTAATTTCTTCTATTAGTGTAGGCGTGAAAAAGGACGAGTATGCTTTTGTAGAAGAATTAGCAGAAAAATCGCTTGTACCAGATTATATTACAATTGATATTGCCCATGGACATTCAAATGCTGTGATCGCGATGATCCAGCATATCAAAAAGCATTTACCAGATACGTTTGTCATTGCGGGGAACGTAGGGACGCCAGAAGCCGTTCGAGAATTGGAAAACGCTGGAGCAGATGCAACGAAAGTCGGCATTGGCCCAGGAAAAGTATGTATCACAAAAATCAAAACTGGTTTTGGTACTGGTGGTTGGCAATTAGCTGCACTAAGATGGTGCGCGAAAGCTGCCCGTAAACCCATCATTGCTGATGGTGGCATCCGTACGCCTGGAGATGTCGCGAAATCAGTGCGTTTTGGCGCGACGATGGTGATGATCGGCTCATTGTTTGCAGGGCACGAAGAATCACCAGGAGAAACAAAAGTAGAGAACGGCGTCGTTTACAAAGAATATTTTGGATCAGCCTCTGAATTCCAAAAAGGCGAAAAGAAAAATGTTGAAGGTAAGAAAATCTGGATCCAACACAAAGGATCTCTGAAAGATACGTTAGTTGAAATGCAACAAGACTTACAATCTTCGATTTCTTATGCCGGTGGTCGTGACTTAGAATCAATTCGTAAAGTCGATTATGTCATCGTTAAAAACTCTATTTTCAACGGAGATACGATTTAATTTAAAAGATTAGAAGATTGGTAGGAGAAATCTTGCCAATCTTTTTTTGGCATTTTCCTTTCTGTAAAAACTACGTTACAATAGTAGAAAGTAAACAATTGGAGAATCGTTATGTGGACGAAAATAAATAAAGAAAAAGGTTCTGTTTACCAACAAGTTATGGACCAAATCTTGAAGAACATCGAAAATGGACAATTGCAACCAGGAGATAAACTACCCTCGGAAAGACTATTTGCGGATTATTTTGGAGTGAATCGTACGACTGTTGTGCATGCGTTAGATGAATTGCGTGGACTAGGGATATTGGAAAGTCGTCAAGGGAGTGGTCGGTTTATTTCTTCGGTGACTTGGGGTGATTTTTCAGAGCCACGGATCGATTGGCGTCAATTGATCTCTGCAAGATACGATAAGATCGTTGATAGTTACGGAGAAAAAGTCAAAGATGCAAGTCGGAAATCCGATTTTTTAGATTTATATTCAAGTGAAATGCCGCTTGATGTATTACCTAATGTGAAGATGCCCAATTATACATTAGAAGGTATCTTAAAAGAAGAACAAGCCGTTTCCGTGTTTGGGTATCAACCGTTGATGGCGCAGATCAGAGAACGCTTGATCAGAAATAACGGATTTTCGTTTAAAAAAAGTCAATTGCTGATCACGGGTGGGGGACAACAAGCAATCTTCCTGATTTTACAAACGATTTTGTCCGTAGGAGATGCCGTTGCGGTGGAATCCCCAACCTTTTTCTACCGCTTGCCATTGTTTAAAGCACTTGGTACCCGCTTATTCGGTATTCCAATGGATGATCAAGGGATTGATTTAGGGAAATTGGAAGAAGCCGTTCATAAGCATAAGATCAAAGCGGTCTTAGTCAATCCAAATTTTCAAAATCCGACAGGTACAGTGATGGCAGCTGAACGCCGCCAACGTTTAGTCGCGCTGTGCCGCAAATACCAATTGCCGATCATAGAAGATGATGTGTTTGCAGATCTAGCCTTTTCTCCAGAAAAAAAAGCTTCGATCGCTCCGATCCATGTAATTGATCCGGAAAATGTGCTGTATGTCGGTTCGTTATCGCGCTTGTTAGGGGAAACGACTAAAATTGGTTGGATCGTCGGTCCAGCGATTTTGATCCAACGATTGTCTGAGGCACAAAAAATGATGGATGTCTCTTTGAGTATCTTTACACAAATGGCCGCAACTGCTGTTTTTGAATCTTCTTTTGACCAAAACATGGCAAGTCTGTGTCAACGACTAGAAAAGAACAGTCAGCTTTTACGTAGTTGGGTCGATTCGCAAGACTTCTTTCATTTAGCCCCTCTTGCAGGTGGATACTATGGCTGGCTGACTTGGGAGGGTGAAAAGTTCACGAAGGTATTAGCAGAAAGATTATTGCGTGAGGGGTTAGGTGTGGCGCCAGGTTATCTTTTTGGCGAAGACATCGGTTTAAGAATCAACTATAGCCGTATGAGCCCTGATGACCTGCCACTATTCGCTTCACGAATGGACAAATTACAAACATGGTTGGAAGAGAAAGAGAAGCAATAGCAAGAAAAGAAAGAGTAACTTTTGTTATTTTTTCTTTTCTTTTTTATTTTGTGAAGAAATTTCTGGAAAAGTTGACGTATTGCCTGTCAATCAAAAGAAATATGTAGTTGTACAGGCTTATTGTTTGTAAAAAAGCCTATGTTAAGGATAAAATTAAGATAAGTGATTTGTGTAATCACTCACTATCGAGAAAAAAATTAATACAGTGACTGGTAAAAGGTTGTAACAACTTGAATACAGAAAAGAAACGATTGTTATAAAAGGGGAGAAACATCTCTATGTTTTTTTAGAAAAAATGTAAACCGCTTACTATCTTGTGATTACCTTCACTATTTTAACAGAGATAGGGATTGTTATAATTTTTTTTAATGGTGAAAATTTATGCTTAAAGCTTGTATTTCGGAGGAATACGTGATAATTTATTAGTGAAGCCGGAGAAATAGTGATACAGATATCGTCGCTGTTTCAACCGCGGAATGAAGAGAGTTTCTTATAGATGAGAGAGGAATGTGTGATAAATGGCAAACAAGAAAACACCTATCGACTTCCAAGCGTTGCTTGAAGAAGTCAATTCAGATTTTCCGGTATACCAAGCACTTGATCAAGATGGGAAAGTAGTAAACCCTGATCTTGTTCCAGATTTGACAGATGAAGAGTTAGTAGAATTGATGACTAGCATGGTTTGGTCTCGTGTATTGGATCAACGCTCAACAGCATTGAACCGTCAAGGACGTTTAGGATTTTTTGCTCCTACTGCTGGACAAGAAGCAAGTCAATTAGCTAGTGCATTCGCTTTTGACAAAGAAGATGTACTATTACCAGGTTACCGTGATGTTCCACAATTGATCAAACACGGCTTACCTTTATCTCAAGCATTTCTATGGTCTCGTGGACATGCAGCTGGAAACTTCTACCCAGAAGAATTGAAAGCTCTACCACCACAAATCATCATTGGTGCACAATACGTCCAAGCAGCAGGTGTTGCATTAGGACTTAAAAAACGTAACAAGAAAAATGTTGTTTTCACTTATACAGGTGATGGCGGTTCTTCTCAAGGTGACTTCTATGAAGCAATCAACTTTGCTGGAGCTTACCATGCGAATGCTGTATTCTACATCCAAAACAATGGATTTGCGATTTCAACACCTCGTGAAAAACAAACAGCAGCAAAAACATTAGCGCAAAAAGCAGTAGCAGCTGGTATCCCAGGTATCCAAGTGGATGGTATGGACCCATTAGCTGTATATACTGTTTCAAAAATGGCACGTGACTGGGCAGTTTCTGGTAACGGACCTGTATTGATCGAAACATTGACTTACCGTTACGGTCCACATACATTATCTGGCGATGACCCAACGCGTTACCGTGAAAAAGACGTTGATGATGAATGGCAATTAAAAGATCCATTGATCCGTTTCCGTAAATACCTAACTGAAAAAGGATTATGGAGCGAAGAAAAAGAAGAAGCAGTCATTGAACAAACAAAAGAAGAAATCAAAGCAGCAATTGCTGAAGCAGATAAAGTTCCAAAACAAAAAGTTTCAGATTTCTTGAAAAATATGTTTGAAGAAACACCACAAACAATCAAAGAACAAATTGCAATCTATGAAGCGAAGGAGTCGAAATAACCATGGCACAAAAAACAATGATTCAAGCAATCACAGATGCCTTAGCACTTGAACTTGAAAACGACGAAAACGTACTCGTTTTTGGTGAAGATGTCGGCAAAAACGGAGGCGTATTCCGTGCAACTGAAGGATTGCAAGAAAAGTTCGGTGAAGACCGCGTATTTGACACTCCTTTAGCAGAATCAGGTATTGCCGGATTAGGTTTCGGTTTAGCACTTGAAGGATTTCGTCCTGTCCCTGAAATCCAATTCTTTGGCTTTATTTTTGAAGCAATGGATGAAGTTGTAGCACAAATGGCTCGTACAAGATACCGTATGGGTGGAACAAGAAATATTCCAGTAACGATCCGTTCACCATTTGGTGGTGGTGTTCATACACCTGAATTACACTCAGATAACTTAGAAGGATTGATTGCTCAATCTCCTGGTATCCGTGTAGTGATTCCATCAAACCCATATGATGCAAAAGGATTATTGATTGCTTCTATTAGAAGTAATGACCCTGTTGTTTTCTTGGAGCATATGAAACTTTACCGTTCATTCCGTGAGGAAGTGCCAGATGAAGCGTACGAAGTGCCTTTAGACAAAGCCGCAGTGACTCGTGAAGGAACAGATGTATCGATCATCACTTACGGTGCAATGGTACGTGAAGCCATTAAGGCAGCAGATAATCTTGAAAAAGAAGGTATCTCTGTTGAGATCGTTGACCTACGAACAGTTGCTCCATTAGATGTTGAAACAATCATCAAATCTGTTGAAAAAACAGGACGTGTCGTTGTTGTTCAAGAAGCACAACGTCAAGCAGGCGTAAGCACTCAAGTAATCTCTGAAATCTCTGAACGTGCAATTCTTTCATTAGAAGCACCAATCGGACGCGTTTCTGCACCAGATACTGTTTTCCCATTCGGTCAAGCAGAAAACATCTGGTTGCCAAATGCTTCTGACATCGAAGCAAAAGTAAAAGAAATCGCAGAATTTTAAGGAAAGAAAGGACGTTAAAAACCCATGGCTTACCAATTTAAATTACCTGATATCGGTGAAGGTATCGCAGAAGGTGAAATCGTTAAATGGTTCGTTCAACCAGGCGATACGATCAATGAAGACGATACATTATTAGAAGTACAAAATGACAAATCAGTGGAAGAAATTCCATCTCCAGTGACAGGAACAGTGAAAAGCATCGTTGTTCCAGAAGGTACAGTCGCAAATGTTGGTGACGTATTAGTTGAGATCGATGCACCAGGACATGAAGGAAACGAAGACAGCGGAAGCGAAGGCGTGGCAGCTACTGAGCAAACACCTGAAGCACCTGCTGCTGAACCAACAACAGAAAGTTCATCTGCATCAGCAGAAGCTTCTGAAGGTGGCGTATTCCAATTCAAATTACCTGATATCGGTGAAGGTATCGCAGAAGGTGAAATCGTTAAATGGTTTGTTAAAGCCGGTGACACGATTAATGAAGACGATACATTATTAGAAGTGCAAAATGACAAATCAGTGGAAGAAATTCCATCTCCAGTAACAGGGACTGTGAAAACAATCGTTGTTTCTGAAGGTACAGTCGCAAATGTTGGTGACGTATTGGTTGAGATCGACGCGCCAGGACACAATAGTGCACCTGCAAGCAAACCAGCGGCAGCAACTTCTGATGCAAAAGTGGAAACTTCAGGTTCTTCAAGTATCCCTGAAGCTGCAAACCCAGATAAACGCGTATTAGCAATGCCATCTGTTCGTCAATTCGCTCGCGAAAAAGACGTGGATATCAGCCAAGTTTCTGCAACTGGAAAAGGCGGACGTGTGACAAAAGAAGATATTGAAAACTTCTTATCTGGCGGAGGCGCTCCAGCAGCTGCAAGCAAACCTGCTGAATCAGCTGCACCGACAGAAGCATCTGCTGAAAAACCAGCTGAAACAAAAGCTGCTCCAGCAAAAGCATTCAAATCAAACTTAGGCGATCTAGAAGAACGTGTGGCATTGACACCAACACGTAAAGCAATTGCCAAAGCGATGGTCAACAGCAAACAAACAGCACCTCATGTCACTTTACATGATGAAGTTGAAGTAACAAATCTTTGGGATAACCGTAAGAAATTCAAAGAAGTGGCAGCTGCTAACGGCACGAAATTAACGTTCTTGCCTTACGTTGTCAAAGCATTGACTGCAACAGTCAAAAAATTCCCAATCTTGAATGCGTCAATCGATGATGCAAAACAAGAAATCGTTTATAAAAACTATTACAATATCGGTATCGCAACAGATACAGACCATGGTTTGTATGTGCCAAACGTGAAAGATGCTGACCGTAAAGGAATGTTTGCGATCGCAGACGAAATCAACGAGAAAGCAAAACTTGCACATGATGGCAAACTAGCGGCAGACGATATGCGTAATGGAACGATCACGATCAGTAACATTGGTTCAGTTGGCGGCGGCTGGTTCACACCAGTAATCAACTACCCTGAAGTAGCAATCCTAGGTGTAGGAACAATTGCCCAACAACCAATCGTCAATGCTGAAGGAGAAATCGTTGTTGGCCGTGTGATGAAATTATCATTGAGTTTCGATCACCGAATCGTCGATGGTGCGACAGCACAACAAGCAATGAATAACATCAAACGTTTATTAGCTGATCCAGAGCTATTAATGATGGAAGGATGAGAAACAAATGGTAGTTGGAGATTTTGCTGTTGAATTAGATACAGTTGTAATCGGTGCGGGACCTGGCGGCTATGTCGCTGCCATCCGCGCTGCTGAAATGGGCCAAAAAGTAGCGATCATTGAAAGAGAATATATCGGCGGCGTTTGTTTGAACGTTGGTTGTATTCCTTCTAAAGCGTTGATCGCAGCAGGTCATCATTATCAAGAATCACTTGATTCATCGATGTTTGGTGTAACAAGTGAAAATGTCTCACTTGATTTTACAAAAACACAAGAGTGGAAAGACAACAAAGTAGTGAAAACATTGACTTCAGGTGTCGGCTACTTGTTGAAAAAACACAAAGTTGAAACGATCGAAGGCGAAGCATTCTTCGTAGATGATCATACATTACGTGTGATCCATCCGGATTCTGCTCAAACGTATTCATTCAACCATGCTATCGTTGCAACAGGTTCTCGTCCAATTGAAATCCCTGGATTCAAATTTGGTGGTCGTGTCTTAGATTCTACAGGTGGATTGAGCCTAACAGAAGTTCCTAAGAAATTCGTCATCATCGGCGGCGGGGTAATCGGTGCTGAACTTGGTGCGGCTTACGCAAACTTAGGTTCTGAAGTAACGATCCTTGAAGGTTCACCACAAATTTTACCTACGTATGAAAAAGACTTGGTGAAATTAGTGGAAGATGACTTCAAGAAAAAAGGCGTAACAGTCATTACAAATGCCATGGCTAAAGAATCAATCGACAATGGTGATAGCGTAACTGTAAAATATGCAGTAGACGGAAAAGAAGAATCAGTAACAGCTGACTACGTGATGGTCACTGTTGGACGTCGTCCGAATACTGAAGACATGGGCTTAGAACAAGCTGGTGTTGAAATCGGTGAACGTGGCTTGATCCCAGTTGATAATCAAGGACGTACAAACGTACCTAACATCTTTGCAATCGGCGACATCGTTCCAGGCGCTGCTTTAGCACATAAAGCAAGCTATGAAGCAAAAATCGCCGCAGAAGCAATCTCTGGCAAAAAAGTAGCCGTTGATTACAAAGCTATGCCAGCTGTTGCCTTTACTGATCCTGAATTAGCATCAGTAGGGATGACGATCAAAGAAGCAAAAGAAGCCGGACTAGAAGCAACTGCTTATAAATTCCCATTCTCTGGGAATGGTCGTGCATTATCATTAGGTAAAACAGAAGGCTTTATCCGGTTAGTGACAACCAATGAAGACAATGTCATCATCGGTGCGCAAATCGGTGGAGTTGGAGCGAGTGATATGGTTTCTGAACTTGCTTTGGCAATCGAATCAGGTATGAACGCTGAAGATATCGCGTTGACGATCCATCCACATCCATCTTTAGGTGAGATCACAATGGACGCAGCTGAATTAGCTTTAGGCTTACCGATTCATATTTAATCATTCAACTAAATGCAACTTTCTCTGAGAAGAGAGAGTTGTGTTTTTTTATACTCTAAATAGCGACTATAAAATTATTATGTAAACTAAAATAGAGCAAAACCACTTGGAAGAAGTCTTATTTCTATGATAAACTGAAAGGGATGAATAGAATAGGAGATAATATCTATGAATGAGTATCAATATCCATTAGACTTGGACTGGACCACTGAAGAAATGGTCATCGTGATGAACATGTGGGAGGCCCTCGAAAAAGCGAATGAACAAGGGATCAATAATCAGGAATTTCTAACAACCTATCAACAATTCAAAACAGTGATCAAATCGATCGGAGAAGAAAAACGATTAGGACGCGAATTTGAAAAAGCTTCTGGCTATTCGCTATACCGTACTATTCAAGAGGCAAAGAAGAACTCCAACAAAATGCTAAAAATGAATGGGTGAGACGATGGAGAAAATGATTGAGGAAATAATTGGCTGGTTGGTAGCAGCAAAAGAAAAGATCCTTCATGCACAAAATGATCAACTAACAGTCGCAGAAAAAACAAATCGTAAAGATCTAGTGACAAACATGGATCGAGAAATTCAAGCATTTCTGATCAATAAAATCCATTCTGCCTATCCTCAAGCAAAAATTTTGGCAGAAGAAGAAGGATACAACAACTTATCTGATTTGAGTGGTCAAGTCTTTATTATTGATCCCATCGATGGTACGTTGAACTTCGTGGTACAAGGAGAAAATTTTTGTATCATGCTTGCTTATTACGAAGATGGAGTGGGACAGCTAGGATTCATTTATGATGTCATGCGAGATGAATTATACTGGGGCGGTAAAACGATCGGTGTTTACAAAAATGATGTGAAATTACCACAACCGCAAGACCTTCCATTAGATAAAGGATTAATAGCAATCAATAGCTATCTCTTCGGTCACGATCGATTCAATATCCATGCGATTGGTGAACAAAGTATCGGCGTTCGGATGTGTGGCTGTGCAGGCTTAGAATTGATTGCGATGTTAAAAGGAAACCACATCGGCTATATCTCTAATCTAAGTCCCTGGGATTACGCAGCTGGCAATGTTCTTTTGGAAGAGTTCGGTATGCGATATAGTGGGTTTTCCGGTGCGCCATTGACTTTCAGTGGCAGAGAATATTATTTAGCCGCAACGCCAACAGCCTATGAGACCATACTAGACATGCTTCAACTGGACTGATTATTTTTCTGAGTTTGAGATATGCCTATCAAATAGCTCTTATAAAATAAGTGGAGGACGATAAAATTGCTTTTTAAGCAACCTAGTCCTTCGCTTATTTGTTTAGTCAAATATAGTATCGGAATATTCATTTGTAGAATATGCTAGTGGAAGAGTTTTGTAATAGCTCTTTTTTTACATAAATTCGGATTTTTCGTGCTGTTTTGATTAGAAAAAGGGCGAATTATTAATTTTCTCGAAAAAATGAAAACATTTCACTATATTTCATGAAAAAAGTTTGGTATAATAAACAGTCGAGTAAAATTGCCCTGTGATAAAGAATCGATAAAAAAGGAGTTACTTAAATTGAATAAAAGAAATGACATCCGTAACGTAGCGATCATCGCCCACGTTGACCACGGAAAAACAACATTAGTTGATGAACTATTAAAACAATCTGACACATTAGACGCCCACACTCAATTACAAGAACGTGCGATGGACTCAAACGCACTTGAACAAGAACGTGGAATCACAATCTTAGCGAAAAATACAGCTGTTGATTATAAAGGGATTCGCGTCAATATCATGGATACACCTGGACACGCGGACTTCGGTGGTGAAGTAGAGCGTATCATGAAAATGGTAGATGGTGTTGTCTTAGTTGTAGATGCTTATGAAGGCACCATGCCTCAAACACGTTTCGTATTGAAAAAGGCTTTAGAGCAGCATATCACACCGATCGTAGTTGTAAACAAGATTGACAAACCATCCGCTCGTCCTGAGTATGTGGTAGATGAAGTCTTAGAATTATTTATCGAATTAGGCGCAGACGATGATCAATTGGATTTCCCAGTGATCTACGCATCTGCTTTGAACGGAACATCAAGCTTATCCGATGATCCAGCGGACCAAGAACCAACAATGGCACCGATCTTTGATACAATTGTCGAAGCTATCCCTGCACCAGTTGACAATAGCGATGAACCTTTACAATTCCAAGTATCATTACTTGATTACAACGATTATGTTGGACGTATCGGTATCGGCCGTGTCTTCAGAGGAAAAATCAAAGTTGGTGACCAAGTATCACTGATCAAACTTGATGGCACAGTGAAGAAATTCCGTGTGACAAAATTATTTGGTTTCTTTGGCTTACAACGTTTAGAAATCCAAGAAGCTAAAGCTGGTGACTTGATCGCTGTCTCAGGAATGGAAGATATCTTCGTTGGGGAAACCGTTACACCAGTCGATCATCAAGAAGCATTACCGATTTTGCATATCGATGAACCAACATTACAAATGACTTTCTTAGTCAATAACTCTCCATTTGCTGGACGCGAAGGAAAATACGTGACATCACGTAAAATCGAAGAACGTTTGATGGCAGAATTACAAACAGACGTTTCACTTCGTGTTGAACCAACGAATTCACCAGATGCTTGGACAGTTTCAGGTCGTGGTGAACTTCACTTATCGATCTTGATCGAGAACATGCGTCGTGAAGGTTATGAATTACAAGTATCACGTCCAGAAGTTATCGAAAGAGAAATCGATGGCGTAAAATGTGAACCATTTGAACGTGTTCAAATCGACACACCAGAAGAATACATGGGTAGTGTCATCGAATCATTGAGCCAACGTAAAGGTGAAATGCAAGACATGGTCCATACAGGAAATGGTCAAATTCGTTTGACATTCTTGACACCTGCTCGTGGATTGATCGGTTACTCAACAGAGTTCTTATCAATGACTCGTGGTTACGGAATCATGAACCACACATTTGATCAATACTTGCCAATGCTTCCTGGCCAAATCGGCGGACGTCACCAAGGTGCGTTAGTATCCATCGATACAGGTAAAGCAACCACGTATTCAATCATGAGTATCGAAGAACGTGGTACTGTATTTGTTGAACCAGGAACAGAAGTATACGAAGGTATGATCATCGGTGAAAACAGCCGTGAGAATGACTTGACAGTCAATATCACAAAAGCAAAACAAATGACCAACGTTCGTTCTGCTAACAAAGATCAAACATCAGTCATCAAAAAACCAAAACAATTAACACTTGAAGAATCATTAGAATTCTTGAATGACGATGAATACTGTGAAGTAACTCCAGAAAACATCCGTCTAAGAAAACAAATCTTAGAAAAAAATGCACGTGAAAAAGCATCTAAAAAGAAAAAATAATTATTTTGACCGAATCTTAGAGAGAAATCTCTGAGGTACGGTTTTTTTTGTAACTTTTAAACCGATCAAAGATTATTCTTTTTCCTTGATAAGTAAAGTTAAATAACGCTGTTCTTTCAATTTTTACAAGTTAATATAGAAAAAATGGCGTTATCAAAAAATGATTTTAGTTTTAAACTTAACAAAGTAAAGTTTACCTATATTTATAGACATGGATGGAAGGTGAGACAAAAAAATAAAACAACGCTTCTGATTGAAAGATAAGAAAATAGCCATAACATTTTGAGAAGGAGGAGCGATGTCTTTAGATGAGAGAAATAGATACCATATAAGTAGCAACGCTCCTCCTGACGGGTAAGATCGAAGGAGGAACGTAAGGTGAGTATACGGAGAAAGATAATACATAGTGTTTTAGTGGGTGGTATGTTGTTAGGGAACTTGAATGGAGTGATTGTTCAAAGTGTATCGGCAGTTACTCAAAGAAACAATGAACAAGTAATTAGTAATAAAAAATCTCTAACTAACAATGTGATGGGAACGAAAGAAAATAATACGGTAAGTTCAAACAAAGCTAAAAAAGTAAATGAAAATAATTTGAATACAAGATATTCTGAAGAAGAAGTGAAAAAGATAATTGCAGAAGCTATAGATGATCGATTTGGTTATCTATATTCAGAAGCAATGAAATCCTTTGATCATAATTTTAAAATTGGTGAAGCAATTAAAGTAGAGGGAGATTATAGAACTTGGAATTTTCCAACTGAAGAGCCCTCAATACCTATTCCAGAAAGCTATTTAGTTGGTCAGATTTATTTAATAAACAGGATGACACTGAATCCGGAGTGGACTAGTGAAGGAATTACCAAAAGTGGTAATTGGCATGTCCGTTTTGAATTGAAAGATCGTGGGCAAACTCTTGATAATGCTGGAGCTACGATAACTATGACTAGATTAGCTAATAATCCAGTAAACGGAAATGAGATTCTTGAAAATGTTAGACTTGATCATTTATATTCACTTAGAAGTAATGGCTTTGGTATAGAATTATATAGAATGAATGGTAACGTTTCATTTCTATCTGCTGAACAAGCAATAGGTGATATTAAAGTAACAGTAAAAAATGGACCTCACAATTTAGATGAGGGACAAGACGTTGCAAATTTAAAATTGCTAGATTATCTAGATGTTAGCAATGCGAAAGGAACCGTTTCTGCTAGTTGGGTAGAAAAACCAGACACATCAAAAGTCGGCGAGCAAAAAGGGAAAGTCAAAGTTACTGATTCAGTCACTTCCAGAGAGACAATCGTTGATGTGCCATTCAATGTCAAACCTGGTCCATTACGAATGACAGCTAAATCAGGAAACTTTGAAGTTTATCAATATGATCGCTTACCAGATCCTAAAGACTATTTCGAGGTTCCAAATGCGAACGGAACTTATATCGTCGAATGGTTAAGCAATGTAAATACAAATGTTTCGGGAGTACAAAATTGGCAAGCAAAAGCTACTGCGGAAGATGGGCGAACTGCTGAAGCTTCTGTAACAATCAATGTCAAACCTCATGAAGGTCTGAAGGTCCAATTGAAACCCATTGAAGATCGAGTAATGGGGAATGAGTATCCATCCTTTGCTTCTAATTTTAAGGATTATATTGATTCTGTGACCATGAACGGTGTACCAGTTGCAGTCGATGATTTGGAGTTTGTTGAGGCAGAATCAAGTGAACCCAATTTCACATATACAGGCACGCAGCCAGTTAAGTTGACGGTACAAACACGGCATTCAAACAGTGGTGTGATGATCAAAGGAACCGGAGAAACGACCGTCAATGTTCTTTGGGGACATACGATTTATATGCGATCGGCAACCGGAGCTTCAGCGGGATCATTTTCTTTAAAAACGGATAATTCAGGAAATCCAACAGCCAAAATCGTTTTTGGTACAGGAATTCCTTCAGCAATGAATGTTGCAGTTGGACCTCTATCCTCACCATTTTCATTGTATTACTCATTTGAAGTTTTAAGAGGAAATACAGTTGTTTATAGTCAGGACGTCTCCAATCGTGCCACATTACAACAAATCATGGATCAATTTGGAAACACCTCATCAACGATCGATGTCCGTTACGATGATGTCATTAAGATCTATCATCCAGAACGAACGCCGAATAGTTCAGTCGTGATGATCGATGAAAAAGAAGAGGATTATACCTATGATTCTGAGTATGCATACTATAAGATCACACCGTATGGATTTGATCCGTTTCCGGTATTAGATGCAGAATCTTCGCAAAAAAGCTTTGTACTTGGAGAAAATACCTCTATGATTGAACCAGCCTCTTTATTGAAAAATGTAACCATCAATGGTCGTACAATCGATAGTAAGGATTATACCGTAGAAGCTCTTGTTGATTTTGATACTCATGCGATTGGTGCGAGAAAAATGAATCTAAATGTCACAACGAATGATGGTCTAGCAACGAAAGAATTCGAAGTCGATTATCAAGTCAAATGGGGTAGTACATTCGTATTGAAAGGCTTGGATAATGCAACCGTTGGAGCATTTAGTCTACTGAAAGAAAACGATCAATGGGCATTGCATGCTAGTCCAGGTGTAAGTGGGACGGACTTGAGTCAACCGGTCAATAATCATTTTGGACGAGACACCTACTATGGCATTGAAGTGATCGAAAATATTACCACCAAGTATCAATATAACGTACTAGGGAATCAATCGATTAGAGAAGGAATCGAAGGGTTCAATCAAGGGAAACCTTTGAATGTCAAACAAGGCGACGTCATCAAAGTGTATCATGCAGAACCAACAGGTAATAGTTTATTGATGCAAGATGAATTAGCAAAAGACTTTACGATGGGTTCAAATGATGCCTATTACGAAGTCACAGAACATGGGTTAGAACCGATCCTCGCGATTTCTACGGATACCAAACCACAAGAATTTAGCTTAGGTGATGATGCCACGGGGATTGATGGAACGCAACTGATCAATCAGGTAACGATCAACGGTACCGAGCTAACACCGGATCTATATACAGTGAAACAATTAGGAAACTTCGATACAACCACAGTCGGTCAAAAAGAACTTGCTATCCAATTTGACACGAAAGATGGGGTAGTATCAAAAGTCATCACAGTGCCTTATGAAGTGAAATGGGGCAGAACGATTGTGATGAAATCTAGCACTGGTGGTTCAGCAGGTGTTTTCTCACTGCAAACTACTAATACGACCAGACAATTGAAAATCCATCATGGGTTTGACTCGCCATTAGATGAGCGCTTAGGAAACGATCAAGACCTCTATTATTCAATTGAAGTCTTACGTGGCGAAAGAGTCCAGTATAGTCAAGAAGTCCCAGGTCGTGTCACGCTACAAGACGTCATCAACGGTTTTGGAACTAATGGTACTCAAGCTGTCACTGTCCAGTTAGATGATGTGATCAAAATTTATCACCCGCAAAAATCTCCTGGTAGCTCGGTACTGATGGTCGATGAACTAGAAGAGGACTTCACGTATGGTTCAGATTATGCGTATTACAAAGTAACGACTTATGGTTTTGAAGCAATGCCAGTCATGGAAGTCCATACAGCTAATAAAGCATTTTATCTCGCGCAAGATGTGACTACTGCAGCTGATGCTGAATTAATTGATCGTGTGACGATCAACGGCAAAACAGTTGATCCAGAGGAATACACAATCGAAAGACGTTCAGAAATCGATACGACGACGGTAGGAAATAAAAACGTCGCTATGCGTGTGAAAATGAACGATGGTTTAACTAGTGTACAAGTTGAACTTCCTTATCAAGTCAAATGGGGAAGTACATTTATTCTGAAAGGTGAAGAAAAAGAAGGGAAAAAAGGTATCGTCGGTTCTTTTAGTCTGCTTGATCAAAATGACCAGTTGGCTATCTATGCCACAAAAGGTGAAGATGAAACAGAACTTAATGCGCCAGTCAATTCTGCTTATGGTCGTAATGCCTATTATCGAATCGATATCCTAGCAGATCCTAAAAATAAAGCCAATAGTTTATTTCCCGATAACATCAAATATACTTATGAAGTGGCAGGTAATCAAACGGTTCGTCAAGCAATCGAAGGGTTCAATAATGGGCAATCATTACCTGTGGAAGAAGGAGACATTTTCCGTGTCTACCATGCAGAAACAGATAACCAGAACTTACTGATGTGGGATGATATCGTCAAAAACTATACAGCTGGGTTGAATTACGCTTATTATGAAGTCAAGAATGGAGAGTTTGAGCCAATTACGATGATCCACGCAGATGTTGCTAGTCAGGAACTTGTCTTAGGTGAAGATACCAGTGAAGTAGACGTGACAACGTTGATTGACAATGTTGCATTTAACGGACAGAGTTTGAACACAGAGCTTTATAAAGTAGAACAAACGGGAGCGTTTGATACGCATACGACAGGAGAAAAAACAGTAACGGTAAAAGTATCAACGGCAGATGGTGTTTCTTCGACTGACATCGAAGTGCCATATGAAGTGAAATGGGGCAGCACGATCCATTTAAAAAATCGTAAAGGTGAAACGGTTGGATCATTTGGACTACTTAAAAACAGCAAACAAATCGAGATCCAATCTGTCCAAGGAACCGATCAAACAGTGTTGAAGAATCGAGTGAATGAATACGATGACACCGAAGTATATTATGGAATCGAAATTCTCAACGAACGTAAGCAAAGCAAATATCAATACGAGGTTCGTGGTACACAAACGATCGAGCAAGCAATTTCACGTTTTAATACTGGTAAATCACTGGCGGTGACCCCAGGTGATATCGTGAAGGTTTATCACGTAGATACTAGTAACAATTTATTGATGGCAGAAGAGAACGAACGAAACTACACCTATGGCAGTAATTACGCTTATTATAAGGTAACAGATTATGGTTTTGAGCCTACAGGTGAGTTAACAGTTGAACCTGCTCAGCCTTCTTTTGCACAAGGCACTGAAAGAGTTGACCTGAAATCGTTAGTAAAAGAAGTTAAAGTCAATGGACGTGTAATACCTAAAAATGTCTATACTGTTTCTTTAGATGGGTCATCTGAAATCGATACAGAAACTATGGGAAGTCGCTTTGTTTCTCTCGATGTCAAAGTGGACCGGAGTTATGGGAGTTTATCTACTCGTACAGAATCTTCCTATGAAATCGTTGAACCTGGCCAAGAAACAACGCCAGGAGAAGAGGACGCTAGTGCAGAAGATGGTACTGGCACATCCAACGACCCAAATGCAGATGGAATTTCAGCAGAGACTGGTTTAGGTGAGGGTTCCGCAGCAGAAGGTGATGAGAGCAAATTGCCACAAACCAATCAAACCATCAATCGAGTACTGCCATATATTGGTGCATGTTTCGTACTAGTAGTAGGATTTGTTTTATGGAAACGAAAAATGTCTAAAAAATCGTTTGATAAACAGTAACCGATAGTTAAAATGACAACGAAGCAGTTGAAAGAGCGAAAGTGATAATTACTTTGGCATCCTTTCAACTGTTTTTTTATGATCACTAAAGGAGTCACGGACAAGAAATATAAAAATAAATCCTATGAGCAAAAAACAAAATTCTCATAATAGGAAGTCAATCATTAGCTGTGGAGAACTTAAAGAAACAAAAAATGAAAGCAAGAATGGCAAGATGAATTTTTTAAAGAACTTTTAAAAGACTCGAAATGCTCTATTTTTAGTTTCACAAACGGTATTTTGTTTCACGGAGTGAGACTTGCTCTTATGAGCAGACAGAAGTAGAATAGATAGTACATGTCAAATGAATCATTGGAGAAAATGCGTAATTAATAGTTAGATGAAAGAAGTAAAACTTGAAAGTGTAAAAACAAACAGAAATCGAGGAGGGCGCATGTGGAGCAGTTATTAAAAAAATATTTTGGATATGAGCTTTTCCGCCCAGGCCAAAAAGAAATCATTGAAAAAATTATGGCTCAAGAAGATGTCTTGGGTATCATGCCGACTGGAAGCGGAAAATCAATATGTTATCAGCTACCTGCGCTAGCCTTGGAAGGGTTGACGATCGTCGTTTCTCCCTTGATCTCTTTGATGAAAGATCAAGTGGATGCTGCGAATCAACTGGGGATTGCTGCTACGTTTATCAATAGTTCATTAGAAGGATATGAAGTGGCACAACGTTTTCGTTCATTAGATGAGGGAAAGTATCAATTGTTATATGTTGCACCAGAACGTTTTATCATGCCTGATTTTATCCAAGCGATGAATCGTTGGTCCGTTCGCTTGATTGCCATTGATGAAGCCCACTGTATCTCGCAATGGGGGCATGATTTTAGACCCAGTTATTTGCAGATGGCGAATATTTTAGAAGGTATTCCTCAGCGTCCGCCCATCGTGGCCTTGACAGCAACTGCTACTGTCCCTGTAGCAACAGATATCAAAAGACTTTTAAAAATCCCTGAAAAGAACCATATTCAAACTGGATTTGCACGAGAAAATCTAAGGTTGCAGGTTATCAAAGATCAAAAAAAAGAACAATATTTGGTCGAGTATTTAAAAGTGAATCAAAATCAATCAGGCATCATTTATGCCGCGACTAGAAAAGAAGTGGATCGACTATATCAGTTGTTGGCGAAATTTGGTTTTTCCGTTGGCAGATACCACGGCGGTATTTCAGAAAGGGAACGGACGGAAATGCAAGAAGCTTTCCTCTATGATCGTATCCAACTATTAGTAGCAACCAACGCTTTTGGAATGGGAATCAATAAAAGTAATATTCGGTTTGTCATTCACTACCAAATACCAGGTTCATTAGAAGCATATTATCAGGAAGCTGGTCGTGCCGGAAGAGATGGCTTACCTAGTGAAGCCATTTTGCTATTTGCGCCACAAGATGTGCAAGTCCAAAAGTTTTTTGTTCAACAATCGCAACGTGAGGAAGCACAAAAACATAAGGAATACGACAAGATCCGAGCCATGACTGAATACGTCCATATCGAATCCTGTCTGCAACAATATATTCTTTCTTACTTTGGAGAAGCAAGCGAGCCTTGTCAGCGTTGTGGCAACTGTCTTGATGATCGTGAACTGGTCGATGTGACCACAGAAACGCAAATGGTTTTGTCTTGTTTGAAACGAATGGGTGAAAACTACGGAAAACAATTACTAATGAAAGTCCTTGCCGGATCAAAAGATCAGAAAATCAAACAGTTTCAGTTTGATCGATTGTCTACGTATGGTCTACTAAGGAATCTGTCACAAAAAAATATATTGCAGTTGATCGACTATCTGATTTCAAGTGGCTACTTACTTGCGGCTAGTGGTGAATACCCTGTTTTAAAAGTCAGCGATCTTGGGGTGCAAGTGCTTATGGGAAAAGTAACTGTACACAAAAAGGAACCCAAAAAAGTGCAACAATTGTCGCATGATGAAACAGATGGTCTATTTGAAGTATTACGCCAGTTACGGACCGATTTAGCTGCTGACGCGGGCGTTCCACCATACGTTGTTTTTTCAGATGCAACACTCAAAGAAATGAGTCGTAATCGTCCAAAAGACCGATTGGCACTTCTCCAAATCAAAGGGGTAGGACAAAGCAAGCTCGATAAGTATGGTGAAATGTTCTTGCAATCAATCCAAAATTTCCAAGAAAGCGCTACGCAAAGTGATAGTGAAAAAACATAAAAAAAAGCCTAGATAAATCTAGGTTCTTGCTCAGTTATTGCGTAAAATATGCTATAATGAATGAACTTAGAAATGGAGGGAAAGGCAAATGGATTCTCTTTCAAAAGAGACGGCACTTAATGTGTTGATTGATGAGGCAGATCGCATCAAGCGTTTGATCCAAAATCAAACAAACAGTCTTTGTATCTCACAATGTAAAGCCTTTGAAGAGGTAGTCGATACACAAATGTATGGATTTTCTCAACAAGTGAGTTTTGCAATACGTGTAGGGATCATTGAAAAAAAAGAAGGGCAACTGATGCTCAGTGAGTTAGAACGTCAATTGAATCACTTATACAATGAAGTTTACCGAGAAAATTATGATAAAAAAGAAAGTGGCAAGGGGGAATAAGCTTGCCGAATAAAGTAAAAAAAAGGCATCTGTTGGATTACAGTATTTTAATTCCATATTTGATTTTATGTATCATCGGATTGATCATGGTTTACAGTTCTACGTCCTACTTGTTATTAGCAAATGGGAGCAATCCAGCGTCATCGGTCATCAATCAGAGTATTTTTTGGGTGCTTAGCTTGATCGTTATTGCACTCCTATACAAAATGAAAATCGGTGTATTGAAAAATCAGCGATTGATCATGGCGGCTATCGCAGTCTTGACGATTTTATTATTGATCGTCTTATTTTTTGGGGAAGAACGAAATGGGGCAAAAGGTTGGCTTGAGATTGCCGGATTTTCTATCCAGCCCGCCGAATACCTAAAAATCATTGCCATCTGGTATCTTTCCTTTACTTTGTCACAGAGACAAATGAGTGTGCAAAAAAACTTCATTGCAACGGTCAAACGACCTTTATTGTTAGTTCTTGCCTTGACTGTGTTAGTGGCAAGTCTACCCGATTTTGGGAATGCAACGGTTATTTTTTTGATCATCATCGTGTTACTCTTAGCTAGCGGCGTCAATTATTTTTACACCTTGATCGTTGGTGTCGGAGGAATCATTTTTAGTGTGATAACAATTTGGTTGATCAACGTGACCCAAGGGAAACTTTTCCCAGGTCGCTTACAATATATCTATCATCGTTTTGAGATTTTTCAAAACCCTTTTTCTGATGAATTGAATAACGGACACCAAATGGTGAATGGTTATTATGCGATGTTCAACGGTGGTCTATTCGGTCGCGGATTAGGGAATAGTATCCAGAAAAAAGGATTTCTACAAGAAGCGCAAACCGACTTTATCTATGCCATCGTAGTAGAAGAATTAGGCGTGATCATGGGTATTTTGATCTTAGCTTTATTGATGTTCATGATCGCCCGTATCATCTTAGTGGGGATCCGCTCAAAAGATCCATTCAATTCTTTGCTATGTATCGGAATCGGTTCGATGTTTCTGATCCAAGTATTTGTCAACCTTGGCGGGATCACTGGGATCATCCCACTGACAGGGATCACATTCCCATTCTTGAGTCAAGGTGGTTCGAGTTTACTGATGCTTTCGATCTGCGTAGGTTTCGTCCTGAATATCAGCGCAGATGAGAAACGTAAGAGTTTAGGTATTTACTAAAATTGACGTAGGAGTGATTCGATGAGAAAAGTTTTGGTAGCTAACAGAGGAGAAATTGCTGTACGGGTATTTCGTGCGTGTACAGAATTAGGGATCCAAACTGTAGGTGTCTATGCAGAAGAAGATGAATATTCCGTGCATCGCTTTAAAGCGGATGAGGCATATCTGGTTGGTAAAGGAAAAAGACCGATAGATGCGTATCTTGATATTGAAGGGATTCTTGAGATTGCTAAAGCTAGTGGAGCGGACGCGATCCATCCCGGTTACGGATTATTATCTGAAAACTTACACTTTGCCACACGGTGCAAAGAAGAAGGCATCACTTTTGTTGGGCCAGAACTTCATCATCTTGATATTTTTGGCGATAAGATCAAAGCGAAAACAGCAGCAATCGAAGCTGGTATCGCATCGATCCCTGGGACAGATGGTCCAGTAGAGTCAATTGAAGAAGTTTTATCATTTGCTGAACGTCATGGCTATCCAGTGATGATCAAAGCAGCATTAGGCGGTGGCGGTCGTGGGATGCGTGTAGCATATGACGAAAAAGGCGCTCGCGAAGGATATGAACGTGCAAAAAGCGAAGCGAAAGCTGCTTTTGGTAGTGATGAAGTCTATGTTGAAAAGTATATCGCTGATCCGAAACACATCGAGGTCCAGATCTTAGGGGATACCCATGGAAACATCATCCATCTCTTTGAACGTGATTGTTCAGTCCAACGCCGTCATCAAAAAGTCGTAGAAGTTGCTCCTTGTGTTTCGATGAATGACCAACAGCGTCAACGTATTTGCGATGCCGCTGTCCAGTTGATGAAGCATGTGGGATATGTCAATGCAGGGACAGTCGAATTTTTAGTGGAAAATGACGAATTTTACTTTATCGAAGTCAACCCACGTGTCCAAGTGGAGCATACGATCACTGAGATGATCACGGATGTCGATATCGTAACGACCCAATTATTGATCGCACAAGGAAAAGATCTGCATAAAGAAATCGGATTGCCACAGCAAAGTGAAATAAAAATCAAAGGTTCAGCCATCCAATGTCGGATCACAACGGAAGACCCATTGAGTAACTTCTTACCAGATACTGGTAAGATCGATACGTATCGCTCACCAGGGGGCATGGGCGTCCGTTTAGATGTAGGGAATGCCTATGCAGGCTACATCGTTACCCCATATTTTGATTCACTTTTAGTAAAAGTTTGTACCCATGCGGCTGATTTTGCAACAGCGATCCAAAAAATGGAACGTTGTTTGAGAGAATTCCGTATCCGTGGAGTGAAAACAAATATTCCATTTATGTTGAATGTCATCTTGCACCCAGAATTTCAATCAGGACAAGCCAAAACAACGTTCATCGATAGTACCAATGAATTATTTGACTTCCCACGCTTACGTGACCGTGGAAATAAAACGATGAAATACATCGGAGAAATCACGGTAAATGGTTTCCCTGGCATCGAACGTGGTGAAAAACCATATTACGATGCACCACGTATGCCAAAAGAGCTGATCACTCGTCCGGATTACATCACAGCTAAAAATGTCTTAGACAAAGACGGCGCTTCTGCATTAGTGGATTGGGTCAAACAACAAGAAAATGTGTTATTGACAGATACCACGTTTAGAGATGCCCATCAAAGCTTATTGGCTACTCGTGTGCGTACAAAAGATTTTAAAGAAATCGCACGTTTGACTGGTGAAGGACTTCCAGAGCTGTTTTCAAGTGAAATGTGGGGTGGCGCGACGTTTGACGTCGCCTATCGTTTCTTGAATGAGGACCCATGGAAACGCCTGAGAAAGATTCGCTCATTGATGCCGAATACTTTATTGCAAATGCTCTTTAGAGGATCGAATGCTGTCGGTTACTCCAACTATCCAGACAATGTGATCGCTGAATTTATCAAAGAAGCAGCGACACAAGGGATCGATGTCTTCCGGATCTTTGACAGTTTGAACTGGGTACCGCAAATGGAAAAGAGTATCCAAGCCGTTCGTGATACAGGGAAAATTGCAGAAGCGACGATTTGCTACACAGGTGATATCAATGATCCAAGTCGTGCGAAATACAATGTGCAATATTACAAGGACATGGCAAAAGAGCTGGAACAGTTAGGCGCTCATATGATCGCCATCAAAGATATGGCAGGACTGTTGAAACCGCAAGCTGCTTATCGCTTGATCAGTGAATTGAAGGCGACAACGGATCTACCAATCCATTTACACACACATGATACGAGTGGCAATGGCATCATCACTTACTCAGCAGCAACCAAAGCGGGTGTCGATATTGTCGATGTAGCGATGAGTGCGATGAGTGGAAATACTAGCCAACCAAGTATGAGCAGTTTGTATTACGCTTTGGTCAATGGGCCACGTGTACCAGAAATCAATATTGAAAATGCGCAACAGTTGAATCACTACTGGGAAGATGTTCGCATGTATTACAAACCATTTGAGAATGGCTTGAATGCACCTGAAACTGAAGTTTATATGCACGAGATGCCAGGTGGACAATACTCGAACTTACAACAACAAGCCAAAGCAGTTGGTTTAGGTCATCGTTGGGATGACATCAAAAAAATGTACCACACGGTGAACCTGATGTTTGGCGATATCGTCAAAGTCACGCCTTCTTCTAAAGTTGTAGGCGATATGGCTTTGTTCATGGTCCAAAATGAATTGAGCGAAGAAGACATTTATGAAAAAGGCGAGACCTTGAGTTTTCCGGAATCAGTCGTTACCTTCTTCCAAGGTGAATTAGGCCAACCAGTTGGCGGATTCCCAGAAAAACTCCAAAAGATCATTTTGAAAGGTCGTCCAGCAATCACTGAACGTCCAGGATTGTTCGCTGAAACAGTGGACTTCGAAAAAGTCAAAGCAGAATTAGCTAAAAAGATCGGCTATGAACCAAAACAAGAAGAAGTCTTGAGTTACTTGATGTATCCACAAGTCTTCTTGGATTATCAAACCGCTTATAATCAATTTGGCGATGTCACATTACTGGATACACCGACTTTCTTCCAAGGGATTCGTTTAGGGGAAACGGTCAACGTTCAAATCGAAAAAGGCAAGATCCTGATCATTCGCTTAGACGAGATCGGTGAACCTGATATTGAAGGGAATCGTGTGTTATTCTTTAATTTGAACGGTCAACGAAGAGAAATCACCGTCAAAGATACATCGATCGTCAGTGCGGTAAAAACTAGACGAAAAGCAGAACCAACAAATCGCGAACAAATCGGTGCGACGATGTCCGGTTCAGTTTTAGACGTCTTGGTGAAAAAAGGCGATACGGTCAAAAGAGGCGATACATTGATGGTCACTGAAGCAATGAAGATGGAAACAGCCATTGAAGCACCATTCGATGGAGAAATAGCACATCTCTATGTTGTTGCTGGCGACCCCATTTCCTCAGGAGATCTATTAATCGAAGTTACAGAAAAATAAGAAAGGAGAGGGAACATTTGAAACGACTAGGTCTATTTATAGCAACACTACTATTCGTCACGTCGGCTTTATATTTGGAGCCAGTAGTGTTCCCTCCCAAACTTGAAACATCCACGCAAGACCAACAACTGATAGGAAATCAAAATCAGGTAACGTCTTGGAAATACCAGGAGCTAAATGCGACTGGCTTTTCTACATATATTGGTCGATCAGTCACCGAATTAGAAGCAGAGATTGGTTCACCTAAAGATCGTTTGACGAGCGGATTCGGCTTTGAGATTAGATATTATCAAGATCCAATTCAACAAATCGTACTTGAAGCAAATATACAAAATGACCGAGTGGAGGCTATCAAAGTTTTAAATGCGAACGCAACTAGTTTGACCCCATTTGCCGTTGGCATGACTATGCAGGATCTGACAGAGATTACAACGATTTTTCCGAACTTCACATTCGAGTATGAAGAGACAGAAGTCGGAATCGAGTTAACTGAAGAAGACATGAATTATCGTCCCTTGATTGCTTTTGACAACGGTACATTTGCGATGCTTTTCTTTGATCAAGACACAGGTGGATTATTTTCAACAGTTTATTTAAACAAGAAAAGCTTATTGAAATTAATGCCTTACCAGGTCTTTGGAGAAGGATTGCCCCACTACGAAATGGAGAGTTCAGCAGACTGGGAAAGTATCAATCAGTCAAGAGAGCGTGTAATCACTCGAGTATTGACGAGATTACGCCAAGAAGCTGAACTGCCTGATTATCATTACTCTCCAGATTTTATGATCCAAACGAATGTACTGTTAACAGACTTTATCGACCAGCCAGAAGAATGGTTGGCAGAAAATCGTTTGGCAGAGTGGCAGATGGCAACACAGACTTCCCAAACGACAGTTAAATTTACGTTGTCAAATGATGAAATCAATCGCTTAGTGGAAAAACGACAATTAGATCAAACAACTGGAATTTTCATGCATCCAATCATTGATCCGACTTTTTCAGTTTTATTGTTATATACTGATCCTTATTATCATGATCGATTCTTGGAAAAAGAACCAACACAGTTAGGCGTTGCGTTTTCGAAAGAAAACATGTTAGTCTTAATGAAGGAAAAAGAGGAGACTAGTGAAAGCAGTGATAATCAATGAGGAGTTGTTTGAACTGGAGGACCAGTGTCATCAGCTTGTTCAAACGATTGTAACAAGTGAAATGATGGAACAATATCTCAAAACTAAAAAAGAGATGGAAACTTCTATCAACGTCAACCAGTTAAAAAATGATTTTATTGTAAGCAGACAAGCATTTGAAGAAATTTCACCTTATGGAAAGTACGTTCCAGAGTTTCGTGAAAAACAACGAACTGTACGACAAGCCAAAAGGCAGTTGGATCTAAATGAAGAAGTAGCTGCTTTTCGAATAAGTGAAACAGAATTACAAAAGATACTAGATTCCATTGGAAAACAACTTGCACATACGATTTCGACGGAGATCAAAATCAGTGCAGGTAGTCCATTTTTTGAAAAAAGTGAAGGGTGCGGAGGAAACTGCCATGGACATAGAAAATAAAGAATTTGAACAAACACATCGGCGAGGGTTAGTCGTGTGGGTATATAGTTTAAAACAATTGAAAAATCTTCGCAAATTTGGTTTAGTGCATTATGTCTCTCGTAAAATGAAGTATGTGATCATGTATTTAAATGAAGACAACTATGAACAAACGGAAGAAAGGATCAAGAAATTACATTTCGTACGAAATGTCGAACGTTCTTATCGACCAGATATCGAAATGAATTTTGCTGAAAAAATCGGTAAAAAGGCGGACACAAAAGAAGAAGGCTTCGAGATCGAAGAATTAAACACAAAGATCCGCTTAGCTGAACACGTTTTCTAGTAAAGAGAGTCTAGCGTTATAGTTAATAAAATCGACGAAAATGAAGAAAATGTGATAAAAAGATTTTGAATAGTTATAAAAAGTTAAATTAAGAAAAAATAGACTTGAGAATTGACGATTTTAGTCGGAATCAAGTCTATTTTTTTGGTATACTAATAACAGTATGTTTCAAGGAGTGAGTAGATGCGAGTAATTTCAGGAGATTACGGCGGTCGCCGTTTAAAAAGTTTAGCAGGGCCAAATACTCGACCGACGTCTGATAAAGTCAAAGAGTCGATATTCAACATGATCGGTCCTTATTTTAATGGAGAGGTCGTTTTGGATCTTTACTCAGGAAGCGGGGGTCTAGCGATCGAAGCTGTTTCCAGAGGCTGTAGCTACGCAATCTGCGTGGAGAAAAACTATCAAGCACTAAAAATAATCAAAGAAAATATTGAAATCACAAAAGAACCGAACAAATTCAATACAATGAAATTAGATGCTGATAAAGCGATTGAGTCACTGGCGAAAGAAGATCAAAAGATTGATATTCTATTTTTAGATCCACCTTATGCCAAACAAAAAATCGTCGATCAAATTGAACGTATGGAAGAATTGGCTCTTTTTCAGGACGCTGCCTTGATCGTATGCGAAACAGATAAGTCAGTGGAGCTTCCTGAGACAATAGGAAATTTTCAACAAATCAAACAGCAGACCTATGGCATCTCTGCGGTGACCATTTATAGAAAAGAGGAAATATAAATGAGAAGAGCGTTATTTCCAGGGAGTTTCGACCCATTGACTATGGGTCATTTAGACACGATCGAACGAGCTGCGAAGTTGTTTGATGAAGTGATCATCGGTATCTTTATCAATACATCAAAAAAAACATTGTTCACGGCTGAGGAACGCTTGGAATTGATCACACAAGCAGTCGCACACTTAGAAAATGTCCGAGTGATCCACCAAGAGACACAGTTGACAGTGACGACGGCAAAAGAACTAGGTGTTCAAGCGTTGGTTCGAGGTGTTCGTAGCTTCAAAGATTTTGAATATGAACGTGACATTGCGCAAATGAATCATCATTTGAGTCATGAATTGGAGACGGTGCTTTTTATGGCAAAACCAGAGTATAGCCATATCAGCTCAAGTATGCTTAAAGAGGTTCTTTATTTTGGTGGGGACGTGAGCACCTATTTACCTACTGTGATCAACGAAGCATTAGCTAGAAAGCGTGAAAGTGATGCAGAATAAGAAATGGTGGAAAACGTTATCCGTAATCCTTTTAGGCACATTATTAGCAGGCTTTGTCATTGTGCCTTTACCCTATTACGTGGAAGCTCCAGGTGCCACGATCGATCTTAAAGATATGATCACAGTCAATGATCAAGAAGATAAAGAATCAGGCTCTTTCTCTCTCACTTCTGTAGGAATCAGAAGAGCAACAGGATTTGGTGTCGTCTCCGCACTAATGTCAGATTTCAAAGATGTTATCAGTGAAGAAGAGTTGACTGGTGGAGCGACAAATGAAGAATATAATCAGATGCAAAAATATTATATGGAATCCTCACAAAATGCCGCCATTGAGCAAGCCTTGAAACTAGCGAATATTCCTTATACGATGGAATTTAAAGGTGTCTATGTCATGGGCGTCGAAAAAAATTCGAGCTTTTACAAGAAACTATCTGTTGGCGATACAGTCACAAAAGTAGATGGGATAAGTTTCAAGAGTGCAGAAGAATTTATGGAGTACGTGAAAGGACAAGAAGTAGGACAGGTTGTCACAATCACCTTCATCCACGATGGCAAAGAAGAAGAAGCTTCAGGTAAACTGATCGAGTTATCGACAGATAAAAAACCAGGAATCGGGATCACGTTGACCGATCATACAGAAATCGCCACAGACACAGAAGTGGCAATCAATTCTGGTTCAATCGGTGGCCCTTCAGCAGGCTTGATGTTTACTTTGGAGATCTATGAACAGTTGACCCATCAAAACATCCGTAAAGGGAAAAAAATAGCCGGTACAGGTACGATCAATAGTGCAGGTGAAGTGGGACGGATCGGTGGAATCGATAAAAAAGTGGCAAGTGCAGACGAAGCAGGAATGAATATCTTTTTTGCGCCAGATGATACGATTTCTGATGAAGTGAAAAAAGAAAATCCTGATATCAAAACGAATTATGAAGAAGCCAAAGCTGCGGCTAAAAAACTCAATACATCGATGAAGATCGTTCCGGTCAAAACAGTGCAAGATGCCTTAGAGTATCTTGAGAACATGAAATAAACGGTTTCGACTTGAACGTTTTGTACTCATATTTTAAAGCG
The DNA here is from genome assembly GCF_051710905.1 of Enterococcus sp. DIV0806c. Classification (NCBI taxonomy): domain Bacteria; kingdom Bacillati; phylum Bacillota; class Bacilli; order Lactobacillales; family Enterococcaceae; genus Enterococcus; species Enterococcus sp. DIV0806c. The sequence goes on from NZ_JBIOLO010000001.1 coordinate 1,349,765, forward strand.
AGGACAAGACATGTTTAGCCTCAAGAAATAATGCGCCATCCACGAAAATTGTTTTTCAAATTTTTGTGGGTGGCGTATTATTTTTCGAAGAGGTTCCATCTGTTCCCGCCGTTTATTCGGTTTAGGTGGTGCGAAAGGGCTAATGTCTCCCTCTTTTTCTTTTTTTTCAATAATTACAAAAAAACGTTTTGTTATTTTGTAGGTAATTTTAAGTAAGTTTGCTACCATATTAGAAAAAGAGTTAGAAAGGGGCAAGAAAAACATGGAACAATCAAGCAATCGCCAATCATCATTCGATATCGGAGAATATTACTCCGAAAAAAAGTATAAAAAAAATTTTGGGCACTTGCGGAAAACAGCAGACTTTAAACGTGTATTAACTGATTTTGACAAACAATTGGAAGAAACGAAAGATCAACTGTCAAAACATCGAAACGGTGTGTTGTGGACCAGGCGCTTACTTGCAGATTTTCGACAGAAAAAGTTGAGTAAAACGGATAGAGTTTTCAATTTTATCCTTAGGCGTAAGAATAAAGAGCCTGAAAAATATGAGATTACACTAAAGGATTTGAACAGTAAATATTTTAAATCAGAATATATTCAATCGATTGTTGATAAAGATGTATGGATTGATCCAAAAGAAATCGTTGATGAAATCAAGCACTTAGCTTCAAGAGCGAAATCTATCCCTACGGCTCGCGGATTAGAACTAAGGGAGCAGCTTCGTGCACAACCTTTAGAGCAAAAAAAATGGCGTCAACCTGAAACAGAAGATGAATTACATTACAGTACCCTATCTTTCCTAGAGGAAGGCAGAGAAAGCGAGAAGTCTCGCAAGGTAATTATCAATAGAAAAGATGACCCTGTCATTTACGCAGTGATTCGACGAGCGAACAATGGGGAGAAAATTTCATTAAATATAGAGGTGTCCCATAATAAAGAGAAACTTATCGAAAAACCTATAGTGGGACACCACAGAAATCCTTCCGTTCATGGCGAGGTAGCATTTACTGGTCATCATGAGCAACAAATCAAACAACCAAGACGGTTATCACCAATTTCAGAGTTGCAAGAAAATAATGGGAGAAAAAATTCATTGAAAGATGAGTTTGAACGACGTGATTCGAAACTTCGAGAAGTAAAATCTGCGATCAATCAAGGCCTTATTTCGTCAAAAGCAATATCTGGAGAGAGCCCTGTGCAATCGGTGAAACAACGAATCTGGGAAATAGAGAACGGATCTGGGAAGTCCGACCGCATGGTTTTTAACAGTCATATTGCATCGGACAAACGTTCATTTGGCATGACCAAACAAGCAGCAATGAGTAAGTCTGGGGGAAATCGACCACCAGCTCCGCCTTCTCCAAGTTTGAAGCCGAAACCAAGGATAGAACCAACTAGGTAAATCGTGAATATAAAAATAAAAGAAATAATCATTTGAGGCGTATCTAATAGTGAAGGAACATCGCAGTGTAGATGTTTTTTCACTATTTTTTAGAAAGGAAAATGAAATAGAAAGAATACCAATGAAGAAAATAGTTCAAGAAATCTTTGATTCGCCAAAACGCCTCCTTCTATTTTTTATATGCAGTGTATCAGTTAGTATGCTAATAGGAGTGGTCATATACCGTCAGATCGGTCCAACTAAGATCAATGAATCTAGTAACATATCGTTGATAACCGCTTCAAGCTCGGATAGTTACCAAAAGACTGCGACAACCGGAACGACGACAAAAGACCCTATCATGTATGTAGACGTGAAAGGCAATGTCAATCGACCTGGAATATACGCCTTTACAGACGAGGAACGTGTCTTTGATATCATTGAAAAAGCAGGAGGACTGACTGCACAAGCTGATGAAAAACAGATCAATTTTGCTGCAAAAGTTTCGGACCAACAAGTGCTTTATATTCCCCAAGTTGGCGAAGAGATGCCTCAGTTCGTAGAGGAAGTAAAGGAAAAAGAGCAGACAGAGGAAAAGAAAGTCAATCTTAATACTGCCAGCCTTGCTGAATTACAGGAGCTTCCGGGAATCGGGGCAATGAAAGCACAAGAGATCATCAACTATCGCGAAGCCAACGGTTCCTTCCAAACAATTGAAAGTTTGAAAGAAATATCGGGATTTGGCGAAAAGACAGTTGAAAAACTGAAAAACTTCGTTACAATTACAATAGAATAAACCAATGAGGTGACAAATTATGAGCAATGAACGAATTCCTTGGGATCAGTATTTTATGGCACAAGCCGTATTATTATCATTAAGAAGTACATGTACACGATTAGAAGTAGGTGCCACATTAGTTAGAGAGAAACGAATCATTGCGGGTGGTTATAACGGCGCAGTGAGTGGGGATGTTCATTGTATCGACGAAGGTTGCTATGTCGTGAATGGTCACTGTTTACGAACGATCCATGCAGAAATGAATGCGTTACTCCAATGTGCAAAACTCGGAGTCCCTACAGAAGGGGCAGAGATCTATGTCACCCATTTTCCATGTTTGGCCTGTACAAAAGCATTGCTTCAAGCTGGAATCAGGAAAATCCATTACTTGCATGATTATCGCAATGACCCTTATGCACAGTCATTGATTACCCAATTAGGTGCATCCGTCCATCAAGTCAATTTAGATATGAAATATTTTGCTAAACTTCAACAAGAATCAACAGGAGAACTTGATTAAACAATTTGGCGAACAAGTTCGTAATTACTTGATTTTACCAGTAATGTCTTCGGTCATTTTATGTTTCGTTTACTATAAGGAGCATGATCTGTCTCGCTTGATCGTTGCTGGTCTTTTTCTTCTGGTTCTATTCAAACACAAGCAAGCGGTGATCTATCTTTGTTGTTTTTGCAGTCTGGCAGTTTGGTTTGCTTGTCTTCGTTCAGAGCTTCCCTCGATTGATCACACAAGAACAACTGAAGAGTTTCTATTGATGACCGATACGATTCAACGTAATGGCGACTGGTTGACTGTAGAAGCACGCAGAATCTCAACGAAACAAAAAGTCCAGCTAAGTTATCAAGCCAAAACAAAAGCAGAAGCACAACAATGGGAGGACTTTCGAGGGTATCCGATCGAACTTCGAGTAACTGGCAGTTATCAGACACCCGGATCGTTGCGCAATCGTTATGCATTTGATACGGTCAATTATCTGAAGGGATCACGAATCAGTGGTCAGTTCCATGGAAAGGATTTTCAAGTCCTGCCTTCTACAAGGGGAGGGGTGACTCGATTTCGTGACCTCCGTGGAAAAGCAATCAATTATGTAAAAAAACGATATCCTAAAAAAATAGGGATGTATATGAACGCGTTGCTTTTCGGTTATCGTGATGCTTCTTTTCGCGAAGCCGAAACAATTTTTAAAGCAACTGGACTACTGCATCTATTCGCAGTTTCTGGGATGCATGTCCATTTTTATTTAGGTTTTTTATATTATGTTTTTCGACGAAGTGGCTGTCCTTTGTCTGTTACGATTCTTCCGCTGACATTGCTTACGGGGATTTATATCCTATTAGCTGGCGGCTCATTTTCAGTGGTTAGAGCAGGCAGTTTCTTTATTTTGAAGCTTGTACTCAAATTGACATCAATCAAACTATCTACGCTGGATTGTTTTTCTTTGAATCTATGGTTGCTTTTATTGTTCGATCCGTTGATCCTGCTTCAAATGGGTGCGCAATTAAGTATATGGATGAGTTTATTATTTATGACATTTTCTCACGCATCAAAAGGTTGGAGCAATCGTTTATTCTACCTATTCCAAACAAGTGCAATCCAATTACCTTTAAGTGCTTGGTATTTCTATGAATGGTCGTTTTTAGGTGGCTTATTCACAACACTAGGCATTCCATTATTCCAATACGTCCTTCTTCCAGGGATGATCATTCTCTTTTTAGCAGGCAGCATCATTCCACAGGCCTTATTTGAAATCCTCGAATCTTGTTTGGTTCACTTTGAAGACTTCCTCTCTTATTTTGATTTCTCCACACTGACCATCGGGCAACCCGCTTTTTATTTTGTTATATTGAGTATCATCGTCTTCTTACTCTTGTTTGAGAGCAAAACGATTCTGCCATGGAAAAAAATCATTTATTCATCACTAATCCTCATCAGTTATTTCTTGATACCATTACTTGATGCTTCGACTACGATCACCTTTATCGATGTCGGACAAGGCGATAGTATCCTACTAAAAAGTCCGATGAAACAAGATGTGATTTTAATCGATACTGGGGGCAGATTAAATGTTGAAACAGAAGCGTGGCAGCAACGTATTACTCGTCCTTATGCAGAAAATAATATCGTTCCATATTTAAAAGGACAAGGGATCACCACGATCACAAAACTATTTCTCACACATAACGACACTGATCATATCGGGGAATTGGAAACACTCTCGTCACATTTTACCATCGAAGAAATATACATTGGTTGGGGAGCTGCCACAGAGCCAAAGTTTCGCGAACGATTGATAAAAATTAGTCAGTTAGGAACCAAGATCATAGAAGTCAGGCAAGGGGATCGAATATCTGCCTACTTTGACTTGTACGTCTTGATGCCAAGTAAAAAAGGGCAAGGGAAAAATGAAGATTCAGTGGTTCTTTGGTTCACCTATAAGAAGCAGCGCTTTTTGTTACTGGGTGATTTGGATCAAGAAGGGGAAATCGAGATGTTGAATGCTTACCCAAGGCTAAGGGCGGAGGTCGTGAAACTAGGACATCATGGGAGTCGTAGTTCGAGTCATCCAATGTTCTTGGCTGCTTTACAACCGAAGATGGGAATTTTATCTAACGGGCTTGACAATCGCTATGGGCATCCACATCCTGAAGTCCTCAACACGTTGGAAAATTTAGAGAGTACTATTTATCGGACAGATAAAAATGGAGCGATCACTTTTTATTGGCATCCTGTTTGGACAAAAAATGGCCGACTTCAGAAAATGATAGACTAGTAATTTTTGTTTTCTCGTGATAGGATAAATTGGAAAGTGGTGAGAGATGTGAGTATCCAAGTTGAACTACAAAAAATTCGTAAAGAAAAGCTCGCACCTTGTTATCTCGTTTTAGGAACGGAGAAGTTTTTACAAGACCAAGTGCGTACAGAAATCCTTAAGAAAATACAAATATCAGGAGAAGATGATCTCAATTTTCTGAAATTTGATATGACCCAAGCAACGATCGATGACGTAATCGCTGAAGCAGAAACCTTACCGTTTTTCGGTGATCAACGAGTAGTGTTTGTCGAAAACCCTTATTTTTTGACGGGTGAAAAAAACAACAACAGTCTCGAACAAAACACAGATCTTTTAGTAGACTATTTAAAAGAACCACTCGAATCAACCGTTCTCGTCTTCTTTGCGCCTTATGAAAAACTAGATGAACGAAAAAAAGTCACGAAACAATTGAAGAAAACAGCGATATCGATCAATGTTCAGCAATTGAATGAAAAAGAAGTGCGACAGTATTTATTGAATACATTAGAAAATACACCGCTTACTCTAGATCGTAAAGCAATCGATCTTTTTTTACGATTGACTGATTTAGACTTATCAAAAATGATGGCAGAATTAGATAAATTGATGTTATATGGGCAGAATCAATCAGCCATCTCTGCGAAAGAAATCGAACAATTAGTGCCTAAGACGTTGGAACATAATATCTTTGACATGACACAATATATGCTTTCTGGAGATACGGAACATACCCTGCGATTATTTGAAGATTTAGTCACACAAGGGGAAGAGATCATCAAGATCAATGCGATTTTACTCTCCCAACTACGATTGTATCTCCAAACGAAATTTTTAGTCAAAATCGGGTATCAACAAGCAAATATTGCGGAAACTTTGAAAATCCATCCTTATCGGGTAAAATTGGCGATGCAAGAAGTCAGAAAGTTCGATGAACAAATATTAGTCCAATTGTTCGACCAATTAGTCGAGATGGACTATCAAGTAAAAAGTGGGCAGATCGAAAAGAAATTGAGTTTTCAATTATTTGTGTTTCAGGCAGCCGAAAGATTAAAAAATAAGTAAAAACAATAGCAACTCAAATACACACAGTTTGGTTGGTCATCAGAAGGATCAGCCAAACTGTGTGTATTTGTGTATAGAAAAAGCAAATAAAAAAACCGGCCGTAGCCGATTTCCTTATTTAGCGATTTTTTTGCTTAAACGAGATTTGTCGCGGTTTGCTTTGTTTTTGTGGATAAGACCTTTAGTTTCAGCCATATCGATCGCTTTAACAGCGTCTTTATATAACGCATCTACGTTGTCAGCACCTGAAGCTACAGCATCCTCAAATTTTTTGATTGCAGTACGCATAGCACTAGTTTGAGATGAATTTTTTACATTCGCGTTTTCGCTTGTGCGAACACGTTTGATTGCAGATTCAATGTTTGGCATTTGTTTCACCTCCGATAAGTAAAGTTCTTACGCGTGTTACCGCATAATTCAACATTCATTATTATACCTAATGCGAGCGCGCATTGCAATATCAACATGACAAGTTTTTTTCCTTAACACGTAAGAAATATCAGAGAGAGTGGATTTATGAGAGGTAGAAGAACAAGAAAACAAAAGAAAAAGCGCTGTTGTGGGAGACAACAAGCGCTTAACCAAACGTGGTTTAATTTATCTTGGTAAATAAATAATTGAATGGGATGTTTGGTACTGAAATAGTATATAACAAAGTCAACCGTTTGCAAAGTTTTTTTTGAAAAGGGATACGATTGCTTCAAATCAACGAATCATACCGTTAACATAGATTAGTTATTTTATAACTAATTCGAATGCATGAAAATGAGCTATTCAGGTGTTCCAATGATTTTGATGTATTCGTCGATGTTTTTGATCATCATTCGTTTGATGACTAATTGATTTCGGCGATTCCATTTCCCACTAACTTCCAATACATATTTGTTTAAAGGTAAACGTAAAACATATTTTGCCAAGTAGCGATCTTTAATTAGACAATTGATTACCCGGTCTTCAAGTTGGAGATTCAAACCAGTCAACATCATTGGTTGTTCTTGTAAAACATACGTATCAATCAAAAGACCTTCAAAAGTTTCCACGAGCGTCTTCCTTTCTTCTAAATCAAACATTTCGCACTTCTTATAAAATTTCCTGCATAAAAGAGGTGCACTCACACCTAGTATAACAAAAAAGATGCACCAAGCCAAAAAAAAGCCGAAAGAACTTGAATAATCCAACGATCTGTCAAGTTTTCCGCCTTTTTTTATAAATAGTTGAAAAAATAGTTACGTATATTAAAAATTGGCATCAAAGACGTTTTGGATCAAATCAGGAAATAGTAAGTAGGTCAATCCAATAATCAATAGAACAGCCAATAAAAACCATCCAACAGTCCCAAAGAAATATTTTAGTTTTTGCATATGCGATCACCTCAAAACTAGTATACCACGAACAAAAAAATTATCCTTTTCTCAACCACTAGATGCATCATTATTTATTAAAAGAAAACAATTGGAGAATGCAATAGGCAATCCCAGAAGCAATCACAGGGCCTGCTGCGATCCCTTTTAAGAAAACAACGCCTAAGATCGTTCCAAAAACTAGAGCTACAGTGATTTGTGGATCTGTAGCAATCAAGCCAACGCCTTTAGACGATAAAACAGCAACTAAGCCACCACAGAAGATCGCTACCCAACCCATAGGTGATTTGAACGCATCAAGCAAATCTTTTAGACCAATATCACCTGTAGCAATAGGCACTAAAATCGCCGCAGTAATGATCGTCACGCCAATATTGATTCCTTTCCCTTGGAGCCATGTCAAAAAATCTTTCGATGCAGGAATAAACTTAACAAGTAAAATAAAACCAGTCGCTAACATCAGACTTTGATTTTTAGCAAGGACGGCAACCAGCATGATCAACCCAAGAAATAACCAACTTTCCATCAAAAAACCTCACTTTCTAATTATTCATCATACCATTTTTTTTATATGATGCAAAAGAGTCATTAGCAAAATGTTTGATAGAGCATAGAAGGAACAAAAGGGTGTGAAGAATTAGACGAAAAGATAAAAATGAGAAAAATAGCTACGTTGATGATGTCAAAACATGTTTTTATGAGGTGAAGAATAGAGGGTCTGATTTCTCATATATACTTGATGTGAAAAAGTAACAGATCAACAATATATAAAAAAGAAAGGGTGAATATTTGTAAGACTCAGCAGAAATGGCGTAATTAAATAAGAGGAGATGGGAAAAAGAGAAGAAGATTATGTGGCATGTCATTCCATACATTGATTGATCAATTAAACATACATAAAAACTGTGACGTACTGCTTACAACAAAATTATGATAGACATAATAAAAAAGGAGGTCATTTATGAAACGAAAACCGATCAAGAAGAGCCAAATCGTACTGATCATCACTGGCATATGCCTATTATGGATTGGAGGAACAATGTATATGGACCATTTGAAGTTAGAAGAAGAAATGATTCAAGTTGTGAATAGTGAAGAAGCAAAAAAAGTTTTGGAAACAGGGCTAAAAAATCTAGATCCTAATGCGTTGACATCTGAAGGAGTAATAAAAAATTATAAAATTGATTATGAAAATATCAAGAGAAATCCAATGGGTGGGATTAGTGTACCCCTAATTATTAATGATAATGATAAGCTACTTATTTCCAACCTCCTAAGTCGCAATTTGGCAAATGGCAAGCTAGGTGAGCTAAAAATTGGTAGCTCAAATACTACCTATGAACTACATGAATTATTGAAAAAAGGAGCGGAAGATAGTGAAGAATAGTGATGAAGAAAAGGTTGAAATAGCCAAGCAACAATACGAAGCTTTACATCTAAAAGGAGAACTCTTTATAAATACTAATAAAGAGTTCATCGGTTACGTCTCCCACATCAACAGTAAAATCACCGGCGAACAATCCTTTATCATCACCGACAAATATGTTCCGTTGTCAGCACCGCTTAGCGAAAGGGAAAGCGTAAAAGAAGTCACGGTTTTATATCGTGGTTCGTCGTTTGATTCTTCATTGGATGCCAAATTAGATTGGCAGTACAATAATATTTTTACAGCTTTTCAGGTAATCAATGGTGGTGGGGCAGCAGCGATGCCTCAGCTTCAATCTTCTGCGACAACATTACAACAAACATTGGAAGCTTATCCAAATGCTGAATTTAATGTATATGGTCATTCTTTAGGATCAATGAATGCGCAATATGCGTTAGCGAGTATTTCTTCAAGTGATGCGGATCGTGTTTATGGCTATGTGTATCAGGGACCGAATATCTATGAGGTATTAACGCCTGAGCAAAAACGGCAAGCGGATTATTTGACCGAAGAGTATCGTCTTTTGAATTACATTGACTCAAAAGACTTAGTTGCGATTGGTTATGGGGAAGGCAAAAAGGCCGTTGGGCAGATCGTTTATCCACTATCTGAACGGCTGGGCTTGAGACGCACGATCGATCAACATATGTGGGGAGGTTACCAATTTGAGGAAGATGGTGCTTTATTAACAACGAATGGCAGTGGCACCGTATTAGCAGAGTATCAAAGACGATTGAAAAAAAGATCAATTGCTAGTATTAAAGGTGAATGGAGTGGACAAACAGGTGGAATGTCGGCAGCTAAAGAAGTTTACCTGGATGCAGTTCAAGCGAAAAGCATTGTTTCAGGAATGAAGACAGTGATTGATGAAAAAATCACTGAACTGATGACGGTCTATCAAACAGGCATCGATCAGGCGAATCAACTGTGGCAAGATACAATCGCTAATGCGCGTTCATATGGAAGCAATCTTACAGAGATGGAACAGCTAGAGGCGTTAGAGCAAGGAGGGGTGACTCGACAACACGTACTAATCGAACCAGTCATCGACTATGAAGCGGCGTTGAATCAACTTCGCTCGATCAAATCAAGTTACGAAGATCTGATCTACCAAATCAATCAGACGATCGATCAGCAAATACAATTGGATAGTGAATTAGCGAGCCAATTCAAGAAAGGAACATTTTAGTGATGGCTAATAATGAGTCGAAAGAAATGAAAAAAATCGAAGAAGATTATTGGCACAAGAAAGATGAATTAGAGAATAAAATAGCGGATCTTGAAGCAGAAAAACGTTCATTTACACGCTACTTAGATCAATTAGGAGAAAAAATCCCTTTGACACAACGAACATTTTCAGACGGAGGAACGATTGATCCTCGTATCGCGTATCGTTTGATCAATGATGCAAGCGAAGAAGGGCAATATCTTGTACGTAAAGCATTATATAGGATTGAAGATGAATTAGCAGAAAATCAGCAAAACTATCAGTCAGCTAAATTAAATCATAAAAATCAATAAATGGAAGGGAAAGATAGCAATGTTTGATGAGCAAATAAAGGGACTAGAAAAAGCATTGATTTCTTGGTTTATTGCTAGTCATAGCCGTGCCAGTTCAGATACAAAAAAGAAAACGATCCAAGTCACGCGAGATCTCACGAACCAAGAGTTAAAAGATAGAACAAAACAGTATACCGATCGTTTAACTGATGCGGCAAAAGGAGAATGGGTCGATCAGGCAATGAGCGTGGTGAAAGACATAACAAAAGCTTTTAGTTAGAAAATTTAAAAGTCTCTGGGACATTCGACCTCTCGCACCACATAAAAAATGCTTAAAAGGTTGGAGCAAAAGCAACCTTTTCGAAAAATAAGGCGCAATCCATAAAAATATGAAAAACAATTTTCGTGGATTGCGCCTTATTTCTTGAGGCTAAACACTTCTGTCCCGACCGCGATTGAGAAGTTATTTACGTTTCAATCTTTCAAGGAAAAAGTCTTCCAATACACCGCCTAGCACAAAGATGAGCCAAGAGTAAGCCCAGCTTCGGGTCATAAAGGACCAAACCATGTAAACGATGAAGATGCCCGGCCAGTATAAACGTTCAAATAAACGAATCGTTTCCGCTGAGTCGCCATACATATGTTGAGACGCACGTGGTCCTGGCTCGTCTTCATCTGAGATAAAGAACGTGCCTTCTGCCACTTTTGAAAACCAAGTATAGATGATGCTGACATAGACGATAAAGAAGACGCCGAGTGCCACGGAAGCAAAGAAAAGTAATAAAGCGAATCCAATCGGTAAGCCAAAGGCTCTATTCGTCAAGATAGGTGTGACCGAAAGAATACATAAAATGATACCGAAAACTAATCCTACTCGAAAACTTTTCGCATAGGCTTCTGTTTGTTGTCTTGCTTCGATTTTTACTTGCTGTGAATAGGGACGATCATTTAGTTTCTTCTTACTAGCTGAATAGCTCAAACTTGTAGTAATAATCAAACCAACGCCTAAAGCAATCAGAAGAAACATTGCCAGAAAACCGAGAATCTCACTAATACTATTAGCAAAAAATACGAGCATTCCCACAGCTAAGATACAACTAGCAATTCCAGTTGAAAGAAAAAGGGAGAAACGACGGACTTGGTTCCAAAATGAAATCACTTCATCGAGTTCAATCTCGTTTTCCCAGACTTCTTCGCCAAAAGAGGACCGAGAAAGTTCCAATTCTTGGAGGATCTCATCAATAGAACCAAATTCACTGATGACTGCGCCAATGGCTTCATGCTCTGATTTTCCTTCTTCTAATAATCCGTGATACTGATCTTCCATGATTGCCAATAGGTCTTCTTTGGCTTTTTTTGTTTCAGGTGTATTCGGTACATTTAAAAATAAACTATCTAGATAATCCTTAATGGTTTTCATGTTTCTCCTCCTTGTAGAAAACGGTCAACAACGATTTTTGTTTGCTGCCACTCGTCTTTTTTTTCTTCTAATAATTTCTTCCCAGCACTACTGATTCGGTAATACGTTCGTTTCTTGCCATGGGTGACTTCGCCAGGATAAGAAAGGATCAGCCCTTGCTTTTCTAGGCGTGTAAACGCGGAGTATAAGGTTGTTTCCTTGATGATATACATTGAATCAGTTCCCTCGCGAATCTGTTTAGAGATTTCGTACCCGTAGGAATCTTCTTTGGAAAGAATCGATAAGATGATGGCATCATTATACCCACGAATTGCATCACTTGATATCACTCGATCGCCTCCTTCATAATTACTACATCTGTCGTAATAATTATAAAACAATTACTACGACAGGTAAAGTAAATAAAATGAATTACTTAGAATTCAGTCTTAGGTCTGAGTCTTTTTGGTAGAAATCGATCACTAGAGACAATACATGTAGAAATGTAGCAATGTTCAGTCTAGATGTTTATTTCTTTTAGTCTCATTTGAGCTTTTATGAGTGATTTGGTACAATTGATATAAATATAGTGAAAAGGAGGGACATATGTAATGGACAGCTTGACTAAAATAACAGAAGCAGATAATTATTCTAGATATCATATTAGCTTTAGTCATGCAATTATTTTTGTATTTTCTATGCAAGGCATCAGTGCGCTTAAAAATAGAAAAATCAATCAAAAATAAATGACCATTCAATATGTTTATTCCATTTTTAGCTAAGTACCAAATAAATGAAATAACAACAGGTCATGAATTTTTTCATGGCTTTTTTGATTGGTCTTAAGGAGCGAGAAAATGTATATTCAAGCCAATAAGATCAGTAAAAATTATAGTGGAGTACCTCTTTTTGAAAATTTGAGTTGCACACTCAATAAGCAAGACAAAATCGGATTGATCGGACAAAATGGAACTGGGAAAACAACTCTTCTTCAAATGTTGATCGGGTCTGAAGGTGTTGATGAAGGGACAGTTAGTAGGAAAAAAGGGCTGTCGATTGGTTACATTCCACAGAAAATGGAAAATGGCTCAATCGCTACTTTTGACTATGTGTATCAGAGCTTCAAAGACATCCAAGAATTGCAAACACAACTCAATTACTATGAAGAAAAAATGTGTATCGCAACGGAAGATCTGGACCATATCATGAAAGTATATGGTGACTTGCAGCAACGATTTGAGATGATGGGCGGATATGGATTAGAAGATCGGATCACGAGTGTTTTGAAAGGATTAGATCTTGCAGAACAAATTGAAACACCCCTTGATCAATTAAGTGGAGGCGAACGTATTCGAGTAGAATTAGCCAAAGTATTATTACAAGAAAATGATGTCCTTCTATTAGATGAGCCAACCAATCATCTTGATCTCGACTCCGTACAATGGTTAGAAGAATATCTGAGATTGACAAATTGTGCGTTCCTCGTGATTTCCCATGATCGTGCGTTCCTTGACAATGTAGTCAAAAAAATCATAGAGATCGAGGATGGTCAGATCATCGAATATTCGGGAAATTATAGTCGTTACATGATGTTGAAGAAACGACGGATACAGGAACTTCAAAAAAATCATGAACTTCAGCAAAAAGAAATCAAACGATTGAAAGTAATGATACGACGCTATCGCCAATGGGGGAATGAAGGAGACAACGAAGCATTCTTTAAAAAAGCAAAAGAAATCGAGCGTAGATTAGAAAAAATGATACTGATAAATGCGCCTAAGGACCCCCGCAAAAAACTAACTACAATCAGTCAAGAAGATCTGTCGGGGAAAGAAGTGTTGGTTGCCAAAAATATAAAGAAAACAGTAGGTAAAAAATGTTTGTTTTCAGATAGCTCTTTTATGGTCTATCGTGGTGAGCGGATCGCCCTATTAGGTAAGAATGGTTCTGGTAAATCAACGCTATTGAAAGTAGTGATGGGGGAAATAGGAGTAGATGAAGGGGTTATTAAAACTGGCGCAAGTCTGTCAATTGGCTATTTACCTCAACGCTTAACGTTTGATCAACCAGAACAACGGATATTGAATTATGCTAAATACCTGATACCCGATGAACAGAAAGCACGACAAGTATTAGCGAATTTTGGATTCTTCAGTGGAGATGTCGCTAAAAGGATCAAAGATCTTTCTGGAGGAGAGCAAGTAAGGCTGTACCTCTTGAAACTATTCCAAAAGAAAATCAATGTATTGATCTTAGATGAGCCTACGAATCACTTAGATATCTATGTAAGAGAAGAAATCGAAGAATTATTGTCTACATTTACCGGTACCATTTTAGCAGTTACTCATGATCGCTATTTCTTGCGAAAGAATTTTGATCAGATATTGTTAGTGGAAAATGAAAAAATCGAAAAGCTGTTGTATGAGGATCATTCATTTTAGATCAAAGAAGTATATAAAAAAAGTAGTAAGCTCAGCGATGTGTGAGCTTACTACTATTTTTTTGCTGTTGCGCTTACCAATCATTTAGCTGGTTTGCGATGAGCATATCAATGATCCATTACATTGCGATGAACCAGTAACCGATCAAGATGATCCCTAGAATGATACGATACCAACCGAAAACAGTAAAGTCATTACGTTTCAAGTAGTTGATCAGGAACTTGATCGCAAAAATCGATACGACAAATGAAACGACAGTACCCACTAAAAGAATAACTGTTTCTTCCATTTGGAAACTGTTACCATCAGCAAGGTATTTCACGATCTTTAATCCACTGGCACCAAACATCACTGGAATGCCAAGGAAAAATGAGAACTCAGTTGCAACGAAGCGGGATGCACCAATCAGGATTGCTCCAAGGATCGTAGCGCCGGAGCGTGAAGTCCCTGGGATCAAAGCCAAGACTTGGAAAGCCCCAATCAGAATCGCTGCTTGGAAAGTCAAATCATTCAGGTTTGACCAACGAGGTGTTTTATTTTTGTTTCGCTTTTCAACAATGATAAAGCCGATACCATAAACAATCAAGGCGATCGCTACTGGTAAAAATTTATAAAAATGGGCATCTAACCAATCGTCCAATAATAAACCAATAATAGCTGCTGGCACACAAGCAACAAGTACTTTTGACCATAAAACCCACGTATCTTTTTTCTCGATCGAGGATTTACTAGGCGCAAAAGGGTTCAACTTGTGGAAATACAAAACAACGACGGCTAAGATCGCTCCTAATTGGATCACGACATTGAACATCGACATGAATTGTGAACTCGCATCAAGCTTGATAAATTCATCTGCTAAGATCAAATGTCCTGTACTACTGATTGGCAGCCACTCTGTGATTCCTTCAATGATTCCTAGAATCGCTGCTTTTATGATATTTGCAAAAAACATAAATTCCTTCCTTCCCAATTAAAATACAACATTTAGTATACCGTTCTTTGTTTCCAAAGCCAAATTGTTTCTTTGAGATTAAAACAAAAATAAAGGAGTTCAAAAAAAGTACATTGAAATCAAAAGACTTCAATGCACTTATTCAACGAGTCATCACATAAAGGATTCTCTTGTTTGTTGCTTTCCTTGTTCGATATAGCTTGTGTCATTGACACTTTCAATTGAAAAACGACCATTTTTATAGGTTACTTTTGTGACACTACCATTTAACAAACCAGCACGAACTGGTTGAGAAGGATCGATCAAGCTAAGAAGAAAAGCAATCGTTAGGCCGTGGGAGACGACTAAAACATTGCCACCATTGTTCTTCTCACACTGATGAGCGATATCTTCAAAACCTGACCAGACACGTTCTTTTAATTCTGCATAAGGTTGCGCCCAGCCAGCAGTATCCGTCTCATAGATGGCATTAGCGATTTGTTCAAAGGTAACATCTGTGGTGAACATCTCATCGTATGTTTGAAAATTTAGTACGCGAGGAATGACACCCCACATCTCCATATCGTAGCCACCTTCTAGCGAACCAAAACACCATTCACGAATCCGTTTATCAATAAAGTAAGGAATTTCTTTTCCTTTTGTATGTTCGCTTAAAATGATCCGTGCCGTTTCGATTGCTCGGCCACTGTCGCTTGAATAGGCGTAAGAAAAATCGATATCTTTTAGACCTTTACCTAAAAAATGGATACCTTCTTGTCCTTGTTTCGTCAATGGTGTGTCACACCAGCCTTGCACACGTTCAATCGTATTGAACATTGTTTTACCATGACGGACGATATACAGGGTTGTTTCACTCATGTTGAACGACCTCCTAAGTTTGATTAAGCGTTAAAAAATGGGTTTGTTTTTTTCTCGTGTTCAATCGTTGTTGGTTCTCCATGGCCAGGATAGACCACAAATTCATTTGGTAGAACAAAAAGTTGTGTCGTGATGCTATAGAGTAACTGCTCTAAATTACCGGTGTAGAGATCTGTGCGACCGATACTCCCTTTAAAGAGTGCGTCTCCAGATATCACGAAGTCATCGAAAATAAAGCTAACACTGCCGGCTGAATGACCAGGTGTTGGAACGACTTCAAATGACATATTCCCAAGACGGTATTGTTTCATTTCAAATTCATATTCCGCAGGAGAAACGATGATATTATCCATATCATCATGGCGACCAAGTCCTGAGAGATTCAAGATGGGATCTCCAAGCCATTCTTGTTCTAATGGACTGACATAGACAGGGATGTCATAGGTATTTCTCAATGCTTCGACAGCGCCAATGTGGTCGTAATGCGTATGCGTTAGTAAAATAGCGACAGGTTGTTGCTGGGTCTTCTTGATTTGTTCTTGGATCATTTCAGCGTCAGCACCTGGATCAATGATCAGAAGCGCTTCGTCGTTGTAGACAAGGTAACAGTTTTCCTCGATTGTTCCAGTTTTCAATTGTAAAACATGCATAAAAGGAAACCTCCAACTTTTAAAAATTTCTTTCTTCTATCGTTCGATATAAGTATAACGCAAATAGAGATCAGAAACAAAAGTGTCTACTTTTATAACAGTAGTTATCTGAATTGTCAGATTATATGAAAAGTGTTTAAAAATTTTAAACGGAAGAATAGAAAATTTTCATTGATTTTTCATTTAGTCTTGTTACATTGAGTGTATCCAAAAATCCAAATTCTATATCCTATATCCCTGCTTATCCGAGCAGGGTGTTTTTGTTTTTTGCGAAACGGTCTATTTTGCGGTACTCTAATACAAGAAGGAGGCGACCAGGGTGAAAAAATCTAAAATATCCGTCCGTCACTTAGTCGAGTTCATCTTGCGTCGCGGAAGTATCGATAATCGAAAGAAAAGTAATCATACCGCCTTAGAAGGTGCAAAAATCCACCGCAAGCTCCAAAAAGAAGCAGGCGAAGAGTATCAAAAAGAAGTGTTCTTACAAACCAGTGTACAGCTTGATCCTTATGAACTGATCGTTGAAGGACGAGCAGATGGTATCTTCAAAAAAGATGGGGTGTACCACATCGACGAAATCAAAACGTCAGAACCACGCTTTGAAGATTTAGAACCCGAACAAGTCGAATTGTTTTTTCATCAAGCAAGAGTGTACGCCTATATTTATAGTCAAGAAAACAACTTAGAGGAGATCAACCTCCAGCTCACTTATTATCAAACCACAGAAGAAGTAATCACACAGAAAGTGGAACATCAGACGAGAGAACAACTGGAAGTGTTTTTTAAAAAACTGACCGAGGATTACCAAGAGTGGCTGATTTTTCAGGAAAATTGGCGTACTGTACGTAATGCCTCATTGATGGCGCTAAAGTTTCCATACGAAGAGTATCGTAAAGGACAAAGGGAACTGGCAGTTGCTGCCTATAAAACGATCCGGACAAAACAAAAGCTGTTCGCAGAAGCCCCCACTGGTACTGGAAAAACGATCTCTACATTATTTCCAGCCTTAAAGGCGATTGGAGAAGATGAAGGAGAACGTATTTTTTACTTAACCGCGAAAACTATTACGAGACAGGTGGCTGAAGATGCGTTAACAGCGTTAAAAGATGTTGGGGCTGAGACAAAAAGTGTGACCTTGACAGCGAAAGATAAGATTTGCTTCTTAGATGAGACAACGTGTAATCCCGACCAATGCCCTTATGCAAATGGCTATTATAATCGAATCAACGAGGGGCTATGGGATTTATTGAACCACGAAAACCAGATCACTCGTGAGGTGATTGAGAAATATGCCAAGAAACATACTTTATGCCCATTTGAACTCTCTTTAGATGTCAGCTTATGGTGTGACGTGATCATCGGAGATTACAACTATCTTTTCGACCCAACGGTTTACTTGAGACGATTTTTTGATGAAGAGAAAAATGAAGATCATCTTTTCTTGATCGATGAGGCACACAATTTAGTCAATCGTTCAAGAGAAATGTATTCTGCTGAGTTATCTTATGGGAAAGCACGTAAGGTCTATGGAGAGATCCCAAAGGAATTTAAAAAACTACGTCGTCGATGGAATCGTCTTCTAAAAGCTTTTGATCAGATTCAAGAAATTGCTCTTGAAGAAGGATGGAACTATCATCATCAAAAAGCCCCAGCAGATTCATTGATCAATGCAGGGTTTCAACTCGGTGAATTTATTCAAGAATGGTTGGCTGAATATCCTGAGCATCCGATGCAAGAGCAAATTTTAGGATTTTATTTTGACTTGAATCATTTTTTAAAAATCAGTGAATTCTATGACGATCACTATGAAACAACTGTAGAGAAAAGTTACCATGATTTGATCGTGAAGCAATTTTGCATCGATCCTAGTTTATTTTTAGAACAATCGTTGAATAAAGGGCGGAGTAGCCTTTTGTTTTCCGCGAGTTTTTCACCACTTTCTTATTATCAAGAAACATTAGGGGGCAAAGAGAGTTTAGCGTATCGCTTACCTAGTCCATTCCCAATTGAGAATCAACAAGTACTTATAGCAAGTTATCTTGAAACGACGTATCGCAAAAGAGAGCAGAGTATACCACGTTTAGTAGAAACGATTCAACGTTTCATTCAAGGGAAGACGGGCAATTATATGATTTTCTTTCCTTCCTATCAATATCTGGACCAAGTCGCCGAAGTGTTCAAAGAAACTTACCCTTCGACTCGCACACTTATCCAAGGAACCAAGTTGAATGAGCAAGAACGAGAAGATTTCTTAGCAGAATTTATAGTCGAACCGCAAGAAACATTAGTCGGCTTTTGTGTACTTGGCGGCATTTTTTCAGAAGGAATCGATCTACGCGGATCACGCTTGATTGGTAGTATGATCGTGGGTGTTGGCTTACCACAAATGAATCATGAGCAAGAGTTGATCAAATCTTACTATGATGAAAAAGAACAGCTAGGTTTTGCTTATGCTTACCAGTTACCAGGAATGAATAAAGTATTGCAAGCAGCTGGGCGAGTAATCAGAGATATGGAAGATCAAGGCATTGTGCTTTTAGCCGATCAACGCTTTGCCTCATCAAATTATCGTAAACTTTTCCCGCCACATTGGCACGAAGCAAAAGAAGTTCGGACAGTTGAGGCATTATCACAAACTATCCATCAGTTTTGGCAAGACCACTAAAAAAGGACGAAGCAAAATGCTTGTCCTTTTTTGATGATATCTCAATAGTACCCATGAACTAACGGTAGTTCGTAAATTGCAATTCAATCGGCAAGTCTAGTTTTCGTAAAAGTGCAATCACTGCTTGGAGGTCATCACGATTCTTACCAGTTACGCGGATCTGGTCTTCTTGGATCTGTGTTTTCACTTTTAGTTTTTCATTTTTGATCGCTGTCGTGATCTTCTTACCATTATCTCGGTCGATCCCATTGACTAGATCAGCAGACTGGCGCGCTTTACCACCTAAAGCGTGTTCCGTTTCAGAAAAGTGGATATTTTTGATTGGCACATTGCGTTTATTCAATTTTCCAAACAAAACATCTTTGATTTGTTCGATTTTAAATTCATCATCACTTAACACAACTAATTTATTTGTATTCTCTAACTTGATCTCAACCGTTGAATCCTTGAAATCGAAACGGTTAGTTAATTCTTTCGTGGTTTGTTGGATTGCATTTTTTACTTCTTCAACAGATACTTCTGAAATGATATCGAAACTTGCATCTTTTGCCATAATGTCCTCCTCGTTCATTCGGTTTTCTTTTATTGTAGCATAGGCTTATTTTTTTTGTGACAACTTTACTAAAATTCTTCTCATTTAAGTAGTCGCTATTTTATTTTCTGGAAGAAACTGTTATTCTTACATTTGGAATAAACTTGAAAAGGAGAGGTGCTTGTGAGCAGATTCATGACTGTCTATCAAAGAAACGAAAATCTTAAGAAAATAGTGGTTATCTTGATGACCGGTTTGTCTGCAGCGGTGGCATTGAATTATTTTTTGATTCCAGCCAACGTCTTTTCTGCAGGAATGAACGGGATCGCCCAAATCATTGCTTCACTATTATCTGAATGGGTCCATATAGATGTCGATACTGGAACGTTTATTTTTCTATTGAATATCCCTGTATTTATACTAGGCTTTCTAAAAGTCGGAAAACGCGCAACTGTACTTAGTTTCATCAACGTTGTTTGTGTGTCAGTCATGACGACAGTTTTACCGACAGGACAGGTAACAGATAATATACTAATGAATGCATTAGTCGGTGGTGTTTTACTTGGCGTCGGCGTCGGTATTTCTCTAAAAATGGGTTTTACGACTGGTGGAATGGACATCATTTCATTGGTTCTTTCTCAAACGACAGGGAAAACCGTAGGAAACTATATGCTGATTTTAAATGGTATTATCGTCGTAGCAGCAGGCTTCCTTTTTAATTGGGAAAGTGCTTTGTATACGATCATCTCGATCTATGCAATGACTCAAGTCATCGATGCGATCCATACGAGTCACCAAAAAGTGACCGCCATGATTGTCACTGTGAAACCAGAAGAGGTGACTGCTGAAATTGCGCAACGCATGGTTCGGGGGATGACTCTCTTACCTTCAGTTGGTGGATATTCAAAACGTGAAGGAAAAATGATCATGATGGTCATCACACGTTACGAAATGTATGATCTTGATCAAATCGTCCATGAGATCGACGAAGATGCGTTCATCAATATTTTACCAACGCATTCCGTTTTTGGTCGCTTTGCCAATGAGAACGAACAAAAAATGTATCGTTCAACAGGGGTTCTTCCTGAAATCAAACATGCATCTAAAAAGGCGAAAAGCAAATAAAAAAGGGATAGACAAACAAATCTACCCCCTTGTTTGTCACCTTTGAACCGAATAACTGGTGGAAAAAGAAGTAAATTCTTAGGAACTAAGAGGATCTATAAAAAATTTGAAAAACAATTTGCGTAGCTGTTACCTTAGTTCTTGAAGTGAAAGACTTCTGTCCAGACCTTGCTAGTCAAATGAATATTTACAAACCCCTTAAAAAAAGGTATGATAAACAAAAATTGTGAGAAGGAGAATCCGAAGAATGAGTGAACAAAAATGGTCTGCTGAAGAAGTAGATGAAATCAAAGAGCGAATTCTCACCGCGTTAGAAATGGTGATTGACCCAGAACTAGGAATCGATATCGTGAACCTAGGTTTGATCTATGAAATCGAATTTGACCCTGAAAATGGAGATACCGTTGTTAAAATGACTTTGACAACGATGGGCTGTCCGTTAGCTGATATCTTGACTGAATCGATCCATGATGCACTAAAAGAAGTGCCAGAAGTGTCGAAAGCAGAAGTCAAATTAGTCTGGTATCCCGCTTGGACAACCGATAAAATGAGTCGTTATGCACGAATTGCGCTTGGGATTCGTTAGGTAATGGTTCTTTAGAAGGTAGATCGGATCTGTAATATAACGAATGATGAAGTAAACGTTGAACTCTTTAACCAACTTTTTTGAAAAGTTGATTAAAGAGTTTTTTATTATGAAAAATGTTGGGTTAGTTGAACGATACAGACGAAAATTAGCAAACTTTAATGTAATCGAAAATAAATAAATTAGTACGTTTTTACTTTTACAAACGATATAATAGTTATAGTAGCTATTCTCATGATCAATTTTGATGTAAAAACCTGTACATAGAACGGGTAGGTTGTTAACTTATAAAATTTTTGGTTACTTTAGAAAGGTTGGATTAAAATGATTTCTCAAAAAGACAATCAAGCAATTGTATTTAGTATTTCAATAGGATCAGGTTGTTATCGGCACATTAGTGTGTCAACAGATGAGACACTTGAAGATTTTGCTGAAATTATCTTGGATTCATTTGATTTTATCAATGATCACGCACATGCATTTTTTATGGACAATTCTGCTTGGAGTGGAAATAAATGTTACTACATGGCAGAAGTTGACATGGGACACGAATACCTTCATACCTGTGACTATAAACTTTATCAACTCGGTCTGAAAAAAGGAGATAAATTCAAGTTTGTCTTTGATTTTGGTGATGATTGGAGATTTCAATGCAAAGTGTTACGTGTCATTGAAGATGATGAAGGAGGCTATGAAGTATTAAAAAGTGTGGGAGAACCACCTGAACAATATTTCAATTTTTTTGAGTGATTTCTAATAAACGCCAAAAGAGTGAATATGAGTGATTATGTTTCAAAATCGTTGAATCTTTTTTTGTCTTAGATAGTACTACTATAAGGATGAAAGTGAATAAAACAGTTCAAAAAAAAATCATTTTGTTTTTTACTAATTATGTGACACTTTTTAGTTTAGAGGTAACCAAATTTTAAATGGAAGATGACAGAAATGTTTATCCGATCAATGAAACTCTGCTTAAAATTTTAAGTATCGTTAGGGATAACGTGTGTACTTTGTATGTAACGTATTTAAATTACTGCGAAGAAATAATATAATCTATCATGTAGTTAATAATAATAAGGAGTCGGTATTTATGGCAAACATAAGTTTGGAACGTCCAATTATTTTATCTAATGAAGATGTCAAAATTATTGAAAATACCCATCCTACAAAAAAATTCTATGACTTATTAGAAAAGAAATCTAGTGATCGTATTAGTAACAAGGATCAAGTACCTAATTGGATGAGAAAAAAATAATATGGACTATACTGTGATTTCATTAAGTAAAAAGATCAAAATGCTGGTTGAAGTAATTAAAGAAGAGGAAATTGAGATTGGAAATAAAGCTTTTAGAAAGAAGGTAAGAGAACGCTTTTCGAACTTTGTAGAATCTTCTTTTTTTTTGTGGAAACAATTCAGAAATGACTGAATTTTAAAACATGATGCCATACAAAAAGAGCTTTATCATGCGACAAGGACGTACTTGATTTTTCAAGACGAAACACAAGAACATCTCTTAGGTTTTTTTACGTTAGCAATCAAAGATTTAGATATTAGCAAGCTTGAAATAAAAGAGAAAAAGAAATTAGTATTTAACGGAAAATCGCCGAGTAAGGTAGGTGTTGCACCCTCTTATCTAATTGCTCATGTTGCAAAGAATGATTATTTTTCTAAAGAATTTTCAGGAGTAAAAATCATTGAAGAAGCTTTATTTATTGTTGACGATGTTAGAAGATCAATTGGTGGAAAATTAATAATACTTGATAGTATTTGTATTCCTAAGGTAATGGATTTATATAAACAATTTGGATTTCGTGAAATTGGAGAAACATTTACATCACAAATTGGACAAGAGTTGCAGTTGATGGTGCTTTCAATGCCTAACTCATTTGATTGATAAATAAATACGTAGAAATTAATTAAGAGTACATCATTTTTTATGATAGCTTCTCTCTTCTAGACGAATTTTTTTGATTACATATAGCTTGTTTGTTTATCGATATAAAAATAAATAAGAAATAGGATCTTAGACTCTCTTAGCGATCAATTAAAAAATTGATAAGAGAGTCTTTTATTCAATGAATGGACTTGATGCAATGCCTAATTAAATATTTTGATTATAAGTAAAAGTAACTCAATCTTGTAAATTCACTTATTACGTATTCCCATCCATGTACTTTTCCAAATACTCGATCTTTGCTAGATCCTTATGATTATTTTTATCTGCACGGTAACTATCTTTAGCGGAACGTTGATAGACTTTCAAATATTGTTCCGCTGTAGGTAAGTAAAAGGAACAGTCGTCGATCCTGATTAGAGATAGTTCATTAAGTGGAATATCTGCAAAGGCGAGAAGACTGTCCATACTGCCAAATTGGATGGTATAAGAATCTTTAGCAAATTCATGTTCGTGTAAATCAACTAGTTGGTAACTCAACGTTTCCATGATTTTTACGATGCTTTGCCAATTGTGCAAGCGATCTTCATCGGGTGCTTCCCAACCACGGGGATCGCCAGGAACATGGATGTCAATGTCTCTTGGTTGCCAGTCGATATCTGTTAAGTAAGACAAGCCTAATGAACCTAGTAGTAGCGGAGTAATCTGTTGCTTGTTTAATTTTTGCGTGATCAATAAAAATTCTTTGAAATAAAGTTCCATGGATTTTCTCCTTTTCTTTGGTTGCATTTATTGTAACAAAGTGGATGTCTAATTTTCCATTTCATCCTGAAAACAAAACTAGATTCTCTCAAAAAGTGAGTCTAGTTTTTTTATTTCTTGTATTCAAGAAGTGAAGTTGGGGAGTAACTATAAATTTAACTGTAGGAGTTGTAAAAAAATGAGTGTGAAAGGCTTAGTTTTCCTGTTTTTGGTATACTTGATTTACTATCAATCAGAAAGTTGGTGACAGATTGAACCTAGAAGCACAAAAATATTGGGAAAGCTTTTGCTTAAAAAATGGTGTGTCACAAGCGTCATTATATGAAATTTTTGCTTTTGGAAATACGAAAGAACACGCAGATGAATTAGCAGATTTGGTATTGGAAGGGAAGAAAACAGGGACAAGCTCAGGGTATGAGCTTTACCAAATGGATAACGAACCATTACCTAAAGTTGGTGACTACTCCGTCGTTGTGAATAGCTCTAAAGTACCGATAGGCATTATCCAGACTGTCGAAGTGATGATCCTACCTTGGAAAGAAATCACCGAAGAACTGGCAGCTACAGAAGGTGAAGGCGACTTATCTCTTATGTATTGGCAAAAGGGACATTACAATTATTTCAAACCTTACTATGGAGAACATGGACTATTGCTCAATGAAGAAACGAAAATCGTCTTTGAACGATTCCAACTTGTTGATCGATATTTGCCGAAAAGTGAGGAAACCAATGCGTATTGATTTAGTAGAAGAAGCAATAGAAAAGAAAAAAATCGTCCAAGAAATCTTGAATGATTTGCCAGAATGGTTTGGCTTGCCAGATTCGACACAAGAATATGTTGAGGAATGCCAAAAGTATCCATTGTGGGTCTTACAAGAAACCAGCGAGCCAATAGGGTTCATCAGTTTGAAAGAAACAAGTAAAGCCACCGGTGAGATCTATTGTATGGGAATCAAAAAAGCCTATCATCATCGAGGATTAGGTAAGCGATTACTAGGGGAGCTAGAATCGTATGCAAGAGAACATTACCTATTTTTACAAGTGAAAACGGTCGCCGAAGGGCATTACGCTATCTATGATCAGACGATTGGATTCTATCGAAGGATGGGTTTTGTTGAGCTAGAAGTGTTCCCAACCTTATGGGATGAATGGAATCCATGTTTGGTAATGATAAAAAGTCTTAACTAAAAAAGAAAGCGAAGATGGAACTCTCGCACATGACAGTTGTCATTCGTGGTCGTAAATGTTCGACAGAAGTCTTTACGGAGGTCTTTGATGCAAAAGAAGTGTATTCGAGTAAGGAAAACAATACTCCTTATTTCCAGAAACATTCTTATTGATCGGTGATCTGTGGGTGGCGTTGATGGAAGATAAGCAGACAAAGCTTCTCAAAACCTACAATCATATTGATTTTCAAATCACTCCGGAACAACTTCTTTGTTATACAGAACAACTTCGTCTTCTAGACCTCAAAATTGAAGAAGGACGTTCGCGGGTAGCAGTAGACATCCATGCGGGCAATCTAAATGATCGTTTGAAGAGGTATGAAGAATAACTATAAGTTTTCAGGAGTAATGGGATGATTAAAAAAGTGAAGAAACTAGACCGAGAGATAATGGATCGGCTACTAACTATTTGGTTAACGACCAATATCAGGATACATGATTTTATTGATGCGACATATTGGTATGAGAAAAAAGAGGTGTTGAAAAAAGAATTGCCAAAAGCAGAAATTTATTATTGTGAAATGAATAGTCAGATTGTTGGTTTTATGGGAATCGTGGACAAATCTTATTTAGCTGGTATTTTTGTAGAGTCAACATATCAAAATAGAAAAATCGGACAAAAACTGATTGAAGCTGCTAAAAAAGAAAAAGAACGAATAAGCTTGCATGTTTATGGTAAGAATAAAGGAGCAATACGATTCTACTTTAGAAATGGCTTTATAAAAGTGGATGAACAAATGGATGAATCGACGGGTGAGAAAGAATACCTTATGATCTGGGAAAACATTAAACAGATCTAATGAGTACAAAAAAATTTGTTTTGGTTCCGATTAACAAAAAACAAGATCGATCCTTGAAGGTTGATCTTGTTTTTTTGCGATATTACTAGCGATTGAATAGCACAAACGGCAGACTTGTGAGTAATGCGATCACCCCACAAATCAATCCAAACAAAAGGACGATTCCTACCTTTTCGATCCGATTTCTAACCTTGTCTCTTTGTTTACGTAGAGGTGCTACTTCTTTGTTTTCCATGAATGCAACGATTTCTTTGTAGGTTTTGATATTCTCTTGTTTTTTGAGTCCCTCGACTTTTATTGCGCCGTACATGCTGACGATCCAAAAGATCAAGGGAAGAGCTAATCGCCAATTACCAGATAAAAACAAGGATGGCCCAATTGAAATCAAAGCAAGGAGCATTGATACGAGCATGACTTTAGTATATTTGTTTATTTCCAGAAGTGTCACATTTTCTTTCATCTTTTCCACATCTCCTTTGACTAATTGATCCAAAGAAACGTCAAACAGGACACTCAGTAACAATAAATTATGAATATCGGGATAGCTACGCTCATTCTCCCAGTTTGAAATCGTTTGTCTTGAAACATATAATTTTTCGGCTAATTCTTCTTGGGATAAAGCTAGCTGTTTACGATATTTTTTTATTTGATGACTCAAGTCCATAGTATCCGCTCCTTCTTATCTCAGTGTGATCGAAGAGGTCAAAATCGACGATCAAAGGTTTTTGTCATTGCCAGATTTAGCATGTAAAAAGTCTTTGACATGCTTTAAAATGCTGTTTTGTCAGTATTCTTGGTTATTTGTTATGTAAATGGCGGATCATTGCATTATTAAAAACCATACGTTTTTTTTGAATAAACTAACGATCCCTTGAATTTATGATATCATACACTTAATCCTAAAAGGATTAATGGATTGGAGGAATGGTTTTGGAGAAGACAACAAGTGTAGAAAAGAAGAAAGTTTATTTTTTATGTACCGGTAATTCATGCAGAAGTCAGATCGCTGAAGGGTATGGTCATGCATATCTGGAGGAGCAATTTGACGTTCGCAGCGCTGGAGTGGAGACACATGGGGTGAATCCACGTGCCGTAAAAGTGATGGCAGAAGATGGCATCGACATTACGAGGCAAACCTCAGACTTGATTGACCCAGATTATTTTAAAGATGCCGACCTGATCATCACTTTGTGCGGCGATGCGTTGGATAAATGTCCAGTGATTCCAGCTCATATCCGTCATGAACATTGGGATTTAGAAGATCCAGCAAAAGCAACTGGTACGGAAGAAGAAATTATTGCTGAATTTAGAAAGACCCGCGAAATTATCAAGGAAAAAATAAAGGATATGGCTAACTAAGGGTAAAAAAACCTGTCTATAATGAAGAAATATGTATTATTCTTTTGGTAACGAGAATTCAATGGAGTATTGAACTGAAGAAAAAGGTGCCTTTGCCATTGTCAGCGTATCAAAGCGAGTACCGTTAAATGACTTGATCAAAAAAGTGTATAGTGATAGGCGGTTCTCAGTCAAGACATGGAATGAAGATCGTTGAATCAAGTGGATAAAGACGAGTAATCATCTAGAATGTATATTCATTCTAGGATATTACTCGTCTTTTTTTTAGAAATCAGGCATACTAGAATTATAGGTAGATTGGAAACGATTTAAAACGTATGTATTTTTAATAAGGAGAAGAATATGAGACCAAAGTCAAAAGAGGAATTATTGATACTCGCAGCTGAAAATTATGAGAAGTTACAGCAGTTGATCGATTCAATACCTGAGGAACAGAGAGAAGCGACATTTGATTTTGAGGAAGTATTTCTTGAAAAGAAAAAAGAAGCACATTGGCGAAGGGATCAAACGATCAAAGACGTGTTGATCCATTTATACGAGTGGCATTGTTTGCTATTAAAGTGGGTGACTGATAATCAAATGGGAGAAGCGGTGCCTTTTTTGCCGGAGCCGTATAATTGGCGAACGACAGCCGAAATGAATCGTGCCTTTACAAAAAAACACCAGTCTACTACGTTACGGCAAGCGTCTGACTGGTTGAAGGAAAGCCATGCAGAAGTGATGTTACTGGCGAAAACCTTCGATGACGATCAGCTGTTCCAAAAAAAACAGTATCCTTGGGTAGGAAATACGACACTTGGCGGTTATTTTGTTTCGGCTACATCGAGCCATTATGATTGGGCGATCAAAAAAATCAAACAAAGTCAAAGGCAAAAACAAAAGGGAACTAACGCGAAATAAGAACAAAAAAAATAGGAATCAATAAGATTCCCATTTTTTCAAAATCGCTCTTTTTAGTACCAACCGTTAGCTAACCAGAAAGCTTTTGCAGCGTCCCAAGAGCCATAACGAGAGGCAACATATTGTTCTGCTACTCTTTCTTGATTGGCAGCAGAGTAGTCACCGTTCAAGTAAGAAGAGTCTAATTGGTAACGGCCGATATAGCGTCCGTTTGTTGCTGTGTAAGAACCGCTAGATTCTTTTTGTGCGATCCATTCTTTGGCATCGTTCGTACCAGTTGAAACAGCTACTTCAGTAGCAGGTGCTTGTTCCACAACTGGCGCTTCTTCTACTACAGGAGCTTGTTCCACTACAGGTGTTTCCACAACTGGAGCTGTTTCTTGAACAGGTTCTACAGGCGCTTGAGTAGCGACAGGAGCAGCTGCTTGTTCACCAGTAGGAATAGTTAATTCTTGACCTGAAAAAATCAGGTGAATGTTTGAGATTGAGTTCGCTTCGGCAATTGTTTGGATCAAGGAGTTGTCACCAACGTATTTTTGAGAAATCGTTGATAAAGTATCACCTGATTGAACAGTGTAGGCTTCGTCTGCGTGTGCAGAAGTACCCATAAATAATGCAGCGCCGGCAGCCAAAGTTGTTCCAAAAAGAATTGTTTTAAGTGATTTCATGAAAGATCTCCTTCGTGTTTTAAAAAGTTATTTGGTTAGCTGTTTTCGCTAACGAGTAATACTTTACCATGGGATTATATTTCATAGGTGAAAGATACGTGACAGTTTGTGACAAATGCTCCTTTTTTGTAACAAGGATATGTATAAATAATGTGCGTTTTAATTAGAAAAACATCATAAAAGGATATTCATGCGTTTTTGACATTTGTTTTTTATTAGAAAAATGCAAAACAAAAAAGTAGAAAATCGGCAAATTAATTTTGATTTGTCGGTAAAAAAGTGAAATTTTTATAAAAATCGATCAAAATGATACAATAGAAGAAACAAGGAGATGGTATGGATGACGAATATGTATGAAAAAATAATGGTGGCAATTGATGGTTCAGAAAAAGCAGAGAAGGCATTTGCCGAAGCGTTAGAATTAGCTAGAGACAATCAATCAGAATTATTGATCGTTTCAATTATCAATAAAATCGAATTGACACACAGTGCGTATGCATTCTCGAAAATTTATGCGGAAGAAAAGCAAAAAACAGAAGTAGAACTATTGAAGAGGATCAATGATGCAAAAGAATTTGGAATCGAAACGATCCATGCAATCGTGGAAACGGGTGATCCAAGAACCTTGCTCGCCACAGTATTGCCGAAACAGGAGTCGATTGATTTGATCGTGATGGGGGCGACTGGTAAAGGCTCGATCCAACAAGCATTGGTAGGATCAACGGCTTCTTATGTAGTGACACATGCGCCTTGCAATGTGTTGGTCGTTAAATAAATTCCGATTCCTGATAAGCTACGTTGCTGATTTCCAACGTGGCTTTTTTAGTCGTGAAGAGTAGTACTGGTAACTAAGGATGTTTGTAAAGGTAATAAATCCATAAGATCAATATCGTTAATGAAATAATCAACCCTAATTCATGTGACAGTAATTTTGGGGTGGGTTCCCAATGCCGAAGGGAAAATATTTTGTGGGAAAAATAAGCGACTGGTAAAAGTGTCAGCAATACGGAAAATTTCCGCTTCGTCCATTTCGTGTAGTAGATTGCTAAAGTTGTCATAAGAAAAAAAGGAACATAAAAAACCAGTTGTCCCATAGTGTCCATACAATATACGCCTCCAAGAAAAATGAAATACTTAAATAAAAATAACACTTTGTACGTACATGCACAAGGGGAGATGTCATAAAATTTCTTGATTTCAACAAAAAAGTTGTTTTTTTGATTCTGAACGTACTTATTGTTATAATTCTTTTAAAGAAAGGGTGTAATGTTTCATGGACCAAGTTGTTTTAGAAGTTGATCTACATTTAGAAAACGATATCCGTATTTGCTATTATATCGTAAGTAATAGTGTGGAACCGCGAGTTTTAATGAATAAAATCGACGGTATTTTATCAAAAACAGATTTCCATCAATTTAATGATGGGGAAGAGAGTTACTATAGTATTCCAGTGGAAAAGGTAATTTACACGAAAGTGAATGTGCGGAAAGATTTAGATACGAAAGAAATACATGCGCCGATATTCACTGATTATTGAAATAAGCTGGAGGCAATCAAAGATGAATCCCTATGAACAAATGATCCAAGAGTTGATGGATGGAAAAATCCAAAAAATAGAGGTCAAACGTGAGGAAGTCATGGCTTTTCGCGAAGCATGGTTAAAAATTGAGAATCGCAAGTTTATTGTTGGAAAGGCCGAGCTGAATGGCAATGTGACGTATCACTATGATCCAACAAGATTGTACTAAAAGCAGGTTTTGATAAAAGTGTGGCTTTTGCAAATACTCATGATGTTTTAGAGTCGCCAGAACCTTAAAAGATCCCCGACAATCGTTGATTGTCAGGGATCTTTTGTTTCTAAATGTGATATTCTGGCTCGAACCACCTTACGAAAAGATGATTGTTCATTTGAACAGATTTTTGAATTTATCCGTTATTCCTTGAAAATCGACATTTTGGAGAAATTCTTGGGCTTTTTCTTTGTAAGGACCTAGTTGTTCTTTATGCTCTTCGAAAAATGTTTTGGCTTCAGTGAAATTACCACTTTGGACCAGATCTTTGATTTTCTGAAGTATTTCTTCTTTATTCATAATGAAACACATCCTTTCTTTCCTATTATAATAGCAAAAATCTATGAAATTTTGTAAAAATAACTTCTGTGCTAAAGTCCGATAAAAAACTCGATCTAGAGACGGATGAATGTGATTTTTTTACAGGCTATACTCAAAGAGTAAAGAGGAGGTAGGAAAATGAAAGTAATCAAAGTATTAGTAGGTGCCGTTGTATTCAGTGGCTTAGCGTTATTTGGCTTAAAGTTTTATACGCAGGGTGCTAGTGGAGAATTGCCAGCAGTTATTGACCAATTGAATCCGTTAGTCACAAAGGGAGAAGTGTATGTCAAAACAAAACAGCCCGATGAAGTCAATTCGTTCGGTACAGCAAAATATATCCAAAAAGCAGTTGATGCAAATGGTAACGAACGCGAGATTGAATTTAATGGGTTATCTGTTTTAAAAAAAGACCGTTACTTGAGATTGACGAATAAAGGCGCTCATGTTGAAACATACGAAGAAATTCCCAAAGAAGAGGTACCTAAAGAAGCATTAGCTATAATTGGTTGATTTTATTTTTATTATGTAAACTAAGTATTGGATTAAAAAATAAGCCTAAGAATAATTGATTAATGACTTAATCATTCGTTCTTAGGTTTATTTTATTTTCTTGCCATGCTCAATTTCAATTGATCGATCCGCCGTTCCAATTTTTTGATCAATCCAGCAGGCAAGCCAATGATTTCTGCGGATGCCAAGACAGAAGAGAGCAACTGATATTCAAGTGCTTCTGCATGGGTTTTACGATAAATGGTGGCTAGACGTTCGATGTACTCAAAATGAGTATAGCCAGTTTGAATGATCAAAAATTTCAACAAATCAATGGCTTTCTCGTAGTCTTGCTCTGAATAATAAGTCAATGCTTGTCGATAAAGTTTGATTTCAAGTAAATCGAGGGAAGCAGGGCTGTATCGGTTCGTCCATTCATTGACTGACACTTTTTTTTGGATATTCCCAGCAGTATCACGGACGAAGATGATTGGGATTTCATTTGGATCCGCCTTTTTATGAATAAATCGTTCCACAGATTCTTGCTCCTTCCATGCGTTGTTAGCTTGAGTATAAGCTATTTTTCTAGGAAATACTAGTTCTTTTCTAAAGTAAGCATTTGTCCGCCCATAGCAGTAAATACTTGCTCAAAGTCATCGATTGGTACCGCACGATTTTTTATGCCATAAGGATCATTGACATAGATCGATTGATCATCGTAGCCAGTTACAACACAGGCATGGACTAATGGCGTGACTTGTACTTCACCGTTTGCAGTCGTCCAAGTCATGAAATCATTTTCTGTCGGCCCTTGAAAATCGATCGTGACAGAAGCCCACACAGGTTTTTCTTCTTTTAATGCATTTTTGATGTCAGTCAAGCTTGCATCCGTTTGCGGTTCGGTATGATAATCGGTTTGTAGGATTTCTTGCGCTAACGTAGCGATTGGTGGAACATAGACACCCATTGCCCAGTCACCACCCCAAATCTCACCAACGAACCCTTCATTTGGATCGCCATGAGTGCCATCAGCATTGAAAACGGGGACATAATTTAATTGTTCGGCTAATTGATTCTTGGTGGTTTCGTAGCCATAGAAGCGCAGCAACATCGATAAGGCGGTTACTTCACAGCCATTCTCTAGTGCAGGTTCATCGAATTGATTTTCAAGAGGTACGTCGAGTAGTACTTGTTTTTCTTCGGTTTTGCTTGTCTGCTCTATGTTTTCCTCCGTTATTGATTTCTGATCTTCTAATTGTTTATTTGTAAAGTAAAAGACGCTTGAAATCAACACTAGCGTTGCCCCACCTAGTAGTAATCGTTTTTTACTTTTTTGTTTTGACATGAAAGACTCCCCCAGACTTCTTTCTATTATAATTGTTTTTTTAAAAAAAACTACATGAATCTGCCTGATCAGATGTAAAAAAACAAGGAAAAACAGTCCCAAAAACGATTTTTTTATTATGTTTAGCTGTTAAAATTTGTGAAAACGAAAACAGTACGCTATAATGCGGATAGATCAAATAAGAGTTTGATCAAAACACCACTAACGAAACACACAGATAAAACGAAATGATTTTCTGTGGCAAACTGTTTGAGTAGTTTAGGAGGATTTTGATGACGGAAGAAATGATTAATTTAGGAGAACAATATTCATGTAGGCCCATTGGTTTTACCAAATCAGTTGTTGGAGAAGTTGTTTCAAAAATGACGAATTGCGCCGTAGTCAAAGTTGCCCAATGCGCTATAGAAGATCAAGAATTATTAGAAGAAAAAGCTAGCATGGTAGTAGCTAAATATGATACATTTGAATAAGAAGATATGGACATGCAACATCGAATGATAATGTTGCAGGTCCTTTTAAGGTTATGAAAGGAGCATTGAACACTAAGGTATCAGACAGAAAAAACGAAAATGCCTATTTCATTTTTGAGTTTTTTGGCTTATGACCGAAGTGCTGCTCCTTGAATACCGTTTGTTCAGTTAGAGGGGACATGATTTACCCCTTTGATTTTCTAGTTTCAAGAGTTGAAAATAAAGGTGTGGATCGATAAGATGGTTTCCTTTTTTACAATAGTTCTTTTTTTATTTGTCATCGTCATGTGCTTATTTCTATGGCTTGTACGACGAGAGATCGTTTATAAAACGGTTCGGAATCGCTGGGTCTATTTAGTTGTTCCTTTCCTTGCTGTACTGGTTCTATGGTATACATTGGTTAGTCAACCAACCACTGATGAGTTAGTGAAAGGCATCTTGGCTTCTCTTGTGTTATTGAGTTTCTTGTTAGATAGTCGAGGACTTACTACAGAAGGGCTAGTTTTGAACAGCTTTGACCGCCGTGGAGTGCCATATTCTGAAATCAACAAAGTCGTTCTTTACCAACCAAAAGATTCGAAAGAAGTCAAAATGAATTTTTTCCGGAACGGTTGGCGTGGCCCGTTATTGAAATTTTCTGTCTCATTAGAAGAATTGATTCCTTTTTTAGCAAAACACTTAAATGATGATGCAGAACTTGATATCATGATCGAGCATGAGGATGAATGATCCATTGAAATGACAAAAAAGACAGCTCCTTCTTTTAAAAGAGGGAGCTGTCTTTTTGTATTAGTGGAATTAGCCAAACACGCGGAAACGATCAGCATCGTTCATATATTCTTTTTCGCCAGCTGGAGATTCAGGTGAACCAAAGACTAATTGTGCACGTAATTTCCAGTTTGTAGGAATCGACCATTCTTTTGCGACAGCTTCATCGATCACTGGATTGTAATGTTGTAGGTTTGCACCTAAACCTTCTTCGCTTAATGCCACCCAAGTATTGGCTGTAGCAATACCATTTGATTGTTCTGACCAATCAGGGAAGTTATCTGCATATAATGCAAATTGCTCTTGCAAGTTTTTGATCACATCTGTGTCTTTGAAGAACAAGACAGTACCGTAACCTTTTTTGAAACTAGCTAATTTGTTTTGAGTATTTGGGAAAGCATCAGCAGGTGTCAATGGACGTAAAGCTTCTTCTGTCATTTCCCATAATTTTTCATGTGCATCGCCAAATAAGATTACTGCACGTGTTGATTGCGCATTGAAAGCAGTAGGGCTTTCTTTGATTGCTTCTTGGATCAATGTTGTTAATTCTTCATTTGATTGTGATACGTTACGGCCTAGATCATAGATCGAACGGCGGTTTTTTAAGATATTTGTAAATTCAGTCATAGATTAGTTCTCCTTTAATTCGCTTTTCTGCGTTTTTTTCTTGATGACAAAACGAAGTATATCATCTTACAAAAAGTAAGTAAAACAAAACGCTCAACAAAATGTAAGAATAGAAAAAAGATGTTCTTTTACATAAAAAATTCGTTACGAGACCGTTTACATACTGAATATACCGACATTTGAGCTTCATGACATGAAGTAGACTATATAATTATTAAAAATAACCTATGTTTTTTCTTATCGTTTTCCCATTAAAATTTTGTTGTATTTATAGAAAATAAGTATATATTTCTTAAATAAATATTTTTACACGGATTTTCGGTAAATATGTGTATTATTTTCTGAAAATTAAAAGAATTGGGGTATGGGAATATGGAAAAACAAGACAAAGGGTTCTTCGGTCAGCCGAAGGGATTGTCTACATTGTTCTTCACAGAGATGTGGGAACGATTCAGTTATTATGGTATGCGTGCCTTACTGATCTATTATATGTACGACACGGTAGCAAATGGTGGACTTGGTTTACCTCGTGCCACAGCGTTGTCGATCATGTCGATCTACGGTTCGTTGATTTATATGTCGAGTATCGTAGGCGGCTGGTTTTCAGATCGTGTGTTAGGAGCCAAAAAAACCGTCTTTATTGGTGGGATCTTCATCATGATCGGTCATGTTGTTTTGGCATTGCCGTTTGGTGTCTCTACTTTATTTATCTCGATGGCACTGATCATCATCGGTACAGCTTTCTTAAAACCAAACGTTTCGGGAATGGTTGGGCATTTGTATACGAAAACCGATTTAAGAAGAGATGCAGGATTTTCGATTTTTTATATGGGTGTCAATTTAGGCGCATTGCTCGCGCCGTTGATCGTCGGTACGATCGGTCAAGAGTATAACTACCATTTAGGTTTCTCATTAGCCGCTATCGGTATGTTCTTCGGATTGTTGCAATATGTGATCCAAGGACGTAAGACATTGGATGGAGTGGGTATGACACCTCCAAATCCTTTGACACAAGGAGAACGCAAAGGATTTATCCGTAATGTTGTGATCGCTTTGGTCGTATTTGCTATTATTTTTGGTGGAGCACAACTAACTGGACATTTAACGATCGATTTCTTTGTTAATACGATCAGTGTCTTAGGAATCGTTCTACCATTATATTACTTTATTAAAATGTTGACTTCAAAAGATGTGTCGGTGGAAGAAAAACCACGAGTATGGGCATATATCCCGTTGTTTTTAGCAGCAATCATCTTTTGGTCATTGCAAGAACAAGGGTCATCGATCCTTGCGTTATTTGCGAGTGAACGAACACAATCGACCTTGATGGGTGTTCCGATCCAAGCAAGTTGGTATCAATCATTGAATCCGATCTTCATCTTTATTTTGACACCTGTGTTCGTTACTTTATGGACTCGTTTAGGCAAACGTCAACCATCAACTGTCGTGAAATTCTCTCTAGGGTTGTTATTTGCCGGATTGTCTTACCTATTACTGATGTTGCCAGGAATGTTATATGGAACAGCTGGAAAAGTCAGCCCACTTTGGTTGATCGGTAGCTTCTTCATCATCGTGATCGCTGAACTTTGCTTATCACCTGTCGGTCTTTCTGTTACGACGAAATTAGCACCTAGAGCCTTTGAATCGCAAACGATTGCGATCTGGTTTTTAGCCGATGCTTCTTCACAAGCCATCAATGCACAAATCGCTCGTTTTTATACACCTGGTACCGAATCAGCGTACTTTGGGATCATTGGTGTCGTAGCAATCGTTGGTGCAGTGATTTTATTTGCAATCAAAGAACCAATCAAAAAATTAATGGGCTCGATCCACTGATTGGATCAGCGTCATTTGTCGGAGAGGACAGTCGTCCATCTCCGGCTTTTTTATTTTCCAAAATTCAAACGATAATAGAACAAATGTTCAATTATCTTTGTTATAATGAAGAGGTATATCAACCAGGAAAAGGAGGCAATAAGGTGTCGTTACAATTTATCTTAGGGAATGGTCAAAAAGACCACCGCAAAGCACTGATCGATGAAGCCGCCGCTTGGCTTGAAAAAGATGAAGACAATCAAGTATTTTTCCTTGTACCTAACTATAATAAATTTGAACAAGAGCAAGAATTACTCGCTGAGATGCGAAAAAAAAGCGGAAAAAGCTCATTTAGCACAACGAATATGCAAGTATTCAGTTTCTATCGTTTGGCTTGGTACTTATTACAACAAACCACGTTGCTGACAGGTAGTGAATTGACCGAATCTGGTTCAGCAATGATCCTTCGCCAAATCCTAGAAAAAAAACAAGAAGAATTGACGATATTTCGTGGAGAAATCCGTAAAAAAGGGTTTATCCGTCAACTACAAGAGCTATACAGCGAACTGCAAGTCGGAAAAATTTCGCCTGTTGATTTGCTCACTTCTGTGACAGGAGAGTCGCCAAAAGAAGAAGACCGACAATTGAAAATGAAGGATCTACAACTGATCTTCTCGGCATTCGAAGAGGAATTAGTCCAACGTGCGCTACAATCTGAAGACGCGTTGACTGTACTAGCAAATTATATGGCGACACAGGATTACCACAAGATCAAGTTTTTAGTGAGTGGTTTTGCCCGGATCAATGCTCAAGAATACCAGTTGCTGCAAAAAATGATGGAAAAAGGGCATCTTGTGGTGGATTTGCTATTGGATCGCCCCTACAAATCTGATCTACCAGATCCGTTGACCTTGTTTTTCAATACAGGGAAGGTCTATTTCCAACTACTTAACGCAGCAAGAGAATTGAATGTTCCTGTCTCTGTCGATCATTATGCACCGAATCGGGAATATCCAAAAGAACTTCAAACCTTACAACAAATGTGGGAAGAGACCTCCAGCCATCAGAAAAGCCAATCTGTTGAACTTGGCGCGCAAGAGACACTACATCTGTGGGAGGCGGAGAATCCAACGGAAGAAGTCCGGCAATTAGCGGTGGAGATCCGACGTTTGGTCAGTCAAGAAGGCTTTCGGTATCGAGATATCCAAGTGTTGACGAAGGATATGACGCTTTATGGAAATCTACTGCGTCCGATTTTTCAAGAGATGTCGATCCCTTTTTATCTGGATGAAGAGCAACTGATGGAAAATCACCCACTGATTGAATGGATCAACAGCTTATTTGCTTTGGATCGTTATCAATACCGTTTAAACGATATCATGCGTTTCTTCAAGACGGAGTTGACGATCGGTCGGACAGATGAAGAGCTCGATCTGGCTACTTGGGAAGCTACTAGAAATCAATTCCGCACGAATTTAGATATCACGGAAAACGTAGCACTAGCTTACAACTACCAAGGCAATTATTGGCTCCGTGAGAAAGATTGGCAATTTGTTGCCTATGATTTTGAAGCAGAACAGCTAGAAGACGTCAAACAACTGGAAGAGCAATCAAATACGATCCGGAGACTTTTTCGTGACATGGTGCCGGTGTTTTTGAAGAACATCAAAAAATGCCAAACAGGTCAAGAAGCTGTCACTTTGTTTTATCGCTTCTTGATCGAAAGCGGCGTGCAACAACAATTGCTTTTCTGGCGAGACCAAGAAGTGGCACGTGGCGGATTAGCTGCAGCTAGAAATCATGAGCAAACGTGGGGGGCGTTGATGGATCTTTTGGACGAGTATTCATTGATCTACGGAGAAACAGCGTTCGACTGGTCATTATTTCAAGAGATCATCACGAGTGGGCTAGAAAATCTTAGCTATGGGAAAATCCCTACGGCAATCGACCAGGTGAGGATCAACCGCTTGGAACTTGTGCGACCTAATCAAGCAAAAGTAACATTTGCGGTAGGCTTGAATGACCAAGTGTTTCCAGATCGTCATGAAACTAAAGGCTTATTATCGAGCGAAGAACGTGAAGCGTTGAATCAAGGTTTAGGCGAGGATCAATTTTTATTCGATCCAGCAAAAGAAAGTATGTCTTTCGAACCTTTCCAAGCGTATTTAGTCTTTGCTTCGGGAACGGAACGTTTGTATTTAAGCTATGCGCAAAGCTATGATACCAATCGCTTGAAAATGTCTCCGTATTTGAAACGAGTCGTTGACTATCTAGGTGTTCCAGTCGAGCCAAAATGCCAGTTGCAATTGACGAGTAAGCCAGATTGTTACGTTGGCACTTACCGTAGTGGGATCAATACGATCAATCGGGTCTATCGTTTAGCAAAAGAAGCCAAACAAGCAGTACCCCTTTATTGGCAACAATTAAAAGAGTTAGTTTTACGCTCTGACCAACGAAATTTTGCATTGACGATTTTTGAAAGTCAAGATCATCTGAATGTACCAGTTTCCTTATCAGAAGAGATGGCAGAAGCTCTTTATGGCAAAGAAATCTACACGTCGATCTCACGCATGGAAAACTTTTATAACTGTGAATATAAATACTTTGTCCAGTTTGGTTTGAAGCTGAAAGAACGTAATATCTATGGGTTGACACCAGCTGCTACTGGGGACTTTTATCATGAATCATTGGATCGCTTCTTCAAATTGTTATTCTCGAATCAACTGTCACTTGTGGCGATGTCGGAGAAAGAGCGACAAGAATTTACCGAAAAAGTCTTACAAGAAGTATTTGGTGAATTACGCTTTGAGATTTTAGATAGCTCTGCACGGATGAACTATATTCGTTACCAATTAGGGCAGACGATCCAAAAAGTGGCATGGGCGTTACAAAAACAAAGTAAGAATACGGGCATGAAGCCATTGCAAACAGAGATTTTATTCGGACAGATCGCTGGCGCACGAGGGATTCCAGGATTGGAAATACCTTTAGACAAGGGTGGGAAACTCCACGTTCGTGGAAAAATCGATCGCATCGATGTAGCAACTGAACAAAGTGATACGTGGTTGAGTGTGGTCGATTATAAATCAAGTGGTCGTTCTTTTGATGTGACGGAAGCTTACTACGGCATGGCGATGCAACTATTGACATATCTTGATGTGGCATTGATGGATGCTGTACGATTGACTGGGAAAGCTGCAGTCAAACCAGCAGGCTCCTATTACTTGCATGTGCATAATCCAGTTTTGACAGATACGACAGATGTCGAGAAAAATACGTTGAAAAAATTCAGCTATGACGGTGTTTTTGTCGATGATCCCGGTCTGTTAGAAGTGCTCGATCATTCATTGGAAGCAAAAGAAAGTTCGTTGATCTATCCAGTGAAGAAAAACGCCAAAGACGAATTACAAAAGGGTAGTTATAGTAAAGAGAAGTTCTATACAGAAGAAGAACTTCAATTATTTATGAACCATAATCGTGAGAATATGCGTTTAGCGGGTGAAGCGATCACCTCAGGGGAGATCAAACTGAATCCAGCTTACAAAGATAAACAACGGATTGCTTGTGAGCATTGTCCGTTCAGAAGTATATGTACGTTTGACGTCATGCTTAAAGAAAATAATTATCATCGTTTAGAAAAGCTGGATAAAGATGAAGCATTGCGCAGAATACTAAAAAGGAGTGAAGACGAGTGACATCAATTCCTTTAAAACCGGAAAATGAACGTTTTACCGATGAACAATGGCAAGCCATTTTTGACCAAGGCGACAACCTGCTTGTTTCGGCTTCCGCCGGCTCAGGTAAGACGACTGTGTTAGTCCGCCGTGTGATCGAAAAGTTGAAAATGGGCGTCAATATCGATGAGTTGCTGATCGTGACATTTACAGAAGCGGCAGCAAGAGAAATGAAAGAGCGGATTCAAGTAGCCTTACAAGAAGCAGTCAATAGTGAAAGTGATCCGGTCTGGCAAAAACATTTTACGAAACAGCTTGTTTTACTGCCTACCGCAAATATCTCGACACTCCATGCGTTTTGTTTAACGGTGATCCGTAAATATTACTATTTGATCGATATCGATCCAGTCTTTCGGATGTTGACGGATGAAACGGAAACGATCTTGATGAAAGAAGATGTCTGGGATGAGATCAGAGAACAACTCTATGCAGAAAATCGCGAAGGTTTTTTTCAGCTGACGATGAATTTTTCAAATGATCGCTCAGACGATGGTTTGACTAACCTCGTATTTTCTCTCTATGATTTTGCCCGAGCAAATCCTGATCCGTTGGCTTGGTTGGATCGTTTACCAGAAGCGTATCGGCTAGAAGAGGGATTAGCAGCTTCTGCATTGTATCAAGAACAGATCCGGCCACTTGTCTTAGCTGATCTCCTTCATTGTACGCAGTTATACGAAGAAATAGTCGTTTTGGCACAAGAAGAAGGACTTGAAAAGATGTTTGATCAAGTCTCACAAGAACAAGCAAGTATCCAACAAATCTATGAACGTTTCCTGAGTGATGAGTTGGATGAAGCTTACCAAGGTTTAGAAAACCTGACGTTTTCGACCTTCAAAAGCAGTCGGAAAGCAGAGTTGAAAGAACGTTCTGCTGAAGTCAAAAACTTGCGAGACCGCGCCAAAAAAATCTTACAACAAATTGGCAAAAGCTATTTCCCAGTTTCGCCTGCACAAATCGAAGAGTTGAGTCAAAAAGCATTACCCCTCGTTGAACAAATGACAGCAGTCACAAAGCTTTTCATGGAAGGTTTCAGTGCGCGCAAACGTGAAAAAGGCGTGCTAGATTTCAATGATCTGGAACACTTGGCGTTGCAAATATTGACGAAACAAACAGAGGAAGAGTGGCTACCAAGCGAAGCATCGGATTATTATCGCAGAAAGTTTAAAGAAGTCATGGTCGACGAATACCAAGACGTCAATCAATTGCAAGAAGAATTGCTCTATTGGGTCAGAGAGCCAGATGAGGAGAGAGGCAATCTCTTTATGGTGGGAGATGTCAAACAGTCGATCTACTCCTTCCGTTTAGCAGATCCAACTCTATTTATCAATAAATATGAGA
This sequence comes from Enterococcus sp. DIV0806c, assembly GCF_051710905.1. Classification (NCBI taxonomy): domain Bacteria; kingdom Bacillati; phylum Bacillota; class Bacilli; order Lactobacillales; family Enterococcaceae; genus Enterococcus; species Enterococcus sp. DIV0806c. The sequence goes on from NZ_JBIOLO010000001.1 coordinate 1,391,601, forward strand.
AATTCTCGGAAGAAAAAGGGGGACGACGAATCGTCTTAGCTGAGAATTTCCGTTCAAGGCAGGAAGTCTTAGCGTTTACCAACTTGATTTTTGAACAGCTGATGGACCCAACCGTCGGACAAATCGCCTATGATGAAGCGGCTCGGCTGGTTCTAGGTTTTTCTGGATTCCCAGAAAATAAACGATTTGCACCAGAAGTCTTGATCTATGAAAAGGAACAAGAAACGACAGAAATCGAGTTGCCGATAGACGATATGTTGGAAGACAAAACAGAAGGTGAACTCTTGATGACTGGCTTGAAGATCCGTGAATTGATCGATTCAAAATTCATGATCTACGACAAAAAAAGTCAAGAAGAGCGCCCAATCGAATTCAAAGATATCGTGTTATTGACACCAACGAAGAAAAATAATTTGACGATTTTAGAAGTATTCAAAACGTTTGATATTCCGTTGGAACTCAATGATGCCCAAAATTATTTCCAAGCGACAGAAATCAGGATCATGATTTCATTGCTCCAATTGATCGACAATCCTTATCAGGATATCCCATTAGCTTCAGTGTTACGTTCACCAGTCGTGGGCTTGATCGAACCAGAGTTAGCACGTATCCGATTAGCCGATAAGGCACATACTTACTATGATGCAGTCTTAGTTTATCAAAATAATAACCAAGATGAATTAGCGGCTAAATTGCTTCATTTCAATGAGCAACTGGAACAATGGCGAGAGTTCGCGCGGCGTTCTTCGATCACGGACTTATTATGGGAAATCTATTACCAAACAGGGTATTTAGAATATGTCGTTGGGTTGCCAGCTGGTGCACAACGTCAAGCGAATCTGTATGCGTTAGTGGATCGTGCCAAAGCTTATGAACAAAGCTCGTTTCGTGGTCTCTATCAATTTGTACGATTTATTGAGAAAATGCAGGAGAAAGACAAAGACTTGGCGGAACCAGTGATTGCTTCTAGTGACAATGCCGTTCGTGTCATGACCATCCATGCAAGTAAAGGATTAGAGTTCCCCATCGTTTTCTTATTAGATATGACGAAGCAATTCAATCTACAAGACTTGAAAAACCGTTATGCCTTCGAAGAAAAACTAGGTGCGGGCGTGCGCTACATGGAGCCAGACACGCGGGTCTTGTTTGACACATTACCTTATCAAGCCATCAAATTAGCCAAACAGAAGAAATTGCTTTCCGAAGAAATGCGTAAATTATACGTAGGACTGACTAGAGCAGAGCAAAAATTGTTTATTGTCGGTTCGTACAAAAGCAAAGAAGACACGTTCAAAGCCTGGTCAGAGGCAAGTGAGCAAACGGATGTAGTGTTAGATCCTGTGATTCGCCTGAAAAGTTCGAGTAGCTTGATGAATTGGATCGGTTACAGCTTGATCCGTCATCCTAAAATGACCGAATATTTTCCAGAAGTCACGCCTTTACCACAACTGAAACATTCACCGGGAGATTTTACGATCACCTGGATGGATCAACAAGCGATTTTAACACAACGTCAAGCATTGACAGTCAAAGGAGAGCAAGCAGAAGAACAAAAAGGAGATCAAACACCATTAACGGCTGAGCTACAAGCACGTTTAGCCTTCACTTATCCTTATGAAGCTTCTGCACAAACAACGAGTTATCAATCGGTTTCTGAGATCAAACGACTGTTTGAAGATCCAGATGATTCTCCAGAGGCACGTTTGACTTGGGAAAGCAGTGATAAAAAAGCCTTTGCCCAGCCTTTCAGGTATACACAAGACCAATTAGCTGAACCACGCTTTGTACAAAAAGAGCGTAAAGTTTCTGCCACAGCTATTGGGACAGCGACACATTTCCTATTACAAGTGCTGCCGCTAGAAAATGTGACGAAACAAAGCATCGAAAACGAATTGACAACCCTCGTCAAAAAACGTTTAGTCGATGAACAAGTAGCGAAACGTGTGCCGATTGATTCGATCTTATGGTTTTATGAATCTACCCTTGGCCGATCACTGATCGAACATCCAGAAAAAGTGAAACGCGAACAACCATTTTCAATGCTTCTACAAGCAGAAAAGGTATTCGATCACTACCCGAATGAAGACGATGAATTATTGATCCATGGGATCGTCGATGGATACCTTGATTTTGGGGAGTACGTGCAGCTTTATGATTTCAAGACTGATTTTATTTTACATCCTGAAAACCCAGAGGAAAGCACTAAGGTCATCAGCAAATACCGCGGGCAATTGAACTTATACCAACGTGCATTGAGTGAAGCGTTGAATAAACCCGTTCAAGATGTCTTTTTGGTTTTGTTACAGGCGAAGAAAATAATAAATCTTAATAAAGAATAAGAAGTGAGCAAACTGGACTTACACTTTGTAAGTAATATGCTATACTCATGAAAAGAGGTGAGTAAGATGGAGCTAACACAGACAGAATTCATTCTGTGTCCCAAATTTGAAAAAACATTCTCGATTTTAGGGAAAAAATGGAATGGATTGATTATCGATGTATTACTCGAAAATGGTCCGCAGCGCTTTGTTGATCTCTCTGCAAAAATCCCGATGGTCAGTGACCGTGTCTTGGTCGAACGATTAAAAGAGCTTGAAAAAGAAAAGATCGTTACCCGTAATTTTTCGTGTAATGAATCCAGCCGTTCAGAATATATGCTGACAGAAAAAGGGGCAGATCTACAAAAAGCGATGGTCCAGTTGCAGCTTTGGAGTGAGAAATGGGTCACACCCGAAGAATGCAGTTGATTTTGCATCAAAAATCTTGTACACTAGTTTTTAGTTGAATAGACAAAAAGAATGTTGACGAAAAAGAGTAGTTTGGCTAAACCAGTATAGGGAGATCTGTCATGGACTGAAAGCAGATCCTGTGTTTGAAAAATGAAGTTCACTTTCCGAGTTCGTCTGAGAGATTTTTCAGACCGGCAGTATATCTGTCGTTATTAAAATGAGTGTACGATCTCGTTGGGATCGTAAATTAGGATGGTAACGCGAAGACCTCGTTCCTTGATAGGAATGAGGTCTTTTTTGTAGTTGAATTTAAAGGAGGAAATCGCATGTCTTTACAAGCACAACTCGAAAGCTTGAAAGAAGCAACGATCGTCAAGATCAAGCAGGCGCAGGATTTGAAAGAACTAAATCAAATCCGTGTCGAAACATTAGGGAAAAAAGGACCGATCACTGAGGTCTTACGAGGAATGAAAGATCTAAGTGCCGAAGAACGTCCGAAAGTGGGAAGCTTTGCCAATGAGATCCGTGATCTATTGACACAAGAAATCGAAGAGAGAAAAGCAGTATTGGAAACCGCTGCAATGAATGAAGCATTAGAAAAAGAAACAATCGATGTCACGCTTCCAGGTCGCTCAGTCAAACAAGGGACACGCCATATCTTGACGCAGATCATGGAAGAAATCGAAGATATTTTTGTCGGCATGGGGTATCAAATCGTTGAAGGATATGAAGTCGAGTCAGACCATTACAACTTTGAACGAATGAATTTACCAAAAGACCATCCAGCGCGTGATATGCAAGATACTTTCTATATCTCAGAAGAAATCTTGATCCGTACGCATACGTCGCCTGTCCAAGCACGTACCATGGAAAAACATGATTTTTCAAAAGGTGCGCTACGCATGATCTCACCAGGAAAAGTTTTCCGACGTGATACGGATGATGCAACACACAGTCATCAATTCCATCAAATCGAAGGATTGGTGATCGACAAGAACGTGACGATGGGTGATCTAAAAGGAACACTTGAAGTCGTGATGAAGAAAATGTTTGGGGAAGATCGCCAAATCCGTTTACGCCCAAGCTACTTCCCATTTACAGAACCATCTGTTGAAGTCGATGTCAGCTGTTTCAAATGCGGTGGTTCAGGCTGTAACGTCTGCAAACACACAGGTTGGATCGAGATCTTAGGTGCTGGTATGGTTCATCCGAATGTCTTGGAAATGTCAGGGATCGATCCTGAAGAATACTCCGGATTTGCTTTTGGACTTGGCCCAGATCGTGTCGCAATGTTACGTTATGGGGTCAACGATATTCGTAATTTCTATCAAAATGACTTGCGCTTCTTAAGTCAGTTCAAGGGGGAGTAAAAGAATGTTAGTATCATATAAATGGCTGAATCAATACGTTGATTTATCAAATGTGACACCGCAAGAACTTGCAGACAAAATGTCAGTCACAGGAATCGAAGTCGAAGGTGTAACTGTACCTGAAGAAGGCTTGAAGAAAATCGTTGTCGGAGAAGTGAAGGAATGTATTCCACATCCTGATTCGGATCATCTATCGATCTGTCAAGTCGACATCGGCGAAGAAGAATTATCACAAATCGTTTGTGGCGCACCAAATGTCAAAGCAGGAATCAAAGTCATCGTGGCTTTACCAAATTCACGGATTGCGGGCAATGTCAAAATCAAAAAAGGCAAGATGCGTGGACAAGTCTCGAATGGGATGATCTGTGCCTTACAAGAAATCGGTTATTCTGACAGTGTCGTACCGAAAGAATATTCAGAAGGCATCTACTATTTGCCACAAGAAGCAGTCAATGGAGAACCAGTCTTTTCTTATCTAGATATGGACGATGCTATCATCGAACTATCGATCACACCTAACCGTGCCGATGCGTTATCAATGAGAGGTGTGGCGTACGAAGTTGGCGCGATCTACCGCCAAACGCCGACATTCAATGATGAAAAATTAGTAGAAGTTGAACGTAAAGCTTCAGAGAAAATTGCGGTAAAAGTAGAAGACGAAGAATTGGTACCAGCATACCAAATCCGCATCATTGAAAACGTCAAGATCCAACCGAGTCCACAATGGCTACAAAATATCTTGATGAATGAAGGAATCCGACCAATCAATAACGTCGTTGATATCACAAACTATATCTTATTATTGTTCGGTCAACCGTTACATGCATTCGACTATGATAAGTTAGGTTCAGAAGAAATCGTGGTGCGTCATGCAGCAGAAGAAGAGAACATCGTGACGTTAGATGGCGAAACGCGCACATTGACCTCAGAAGACTTAGTCATCACGAATGGGCAAGTACCAGTGGCTTTAGCTGGAGTAATGGGGGGACTAGACTCAGAGATTACGGAAACAACGACAACCGTTGCGTTAGAATCTGCTCTATTCGATCCAATCTCGATTCGTCGCACAGCAAAACGTTTCAATTTACGTAGTGAATCATCTGCACGCTTTGAAAAAGGTATCAATAAAGGAACCGTTGGCGAAGCAAGTGATGTTGCAGCGGCGATGATCGTTGCTTTAGCAGGAGGAGAAGTATTACAAGGAGCGGTCAAAGGTTCTGAGTATCAAGCAAAAGAAGTCGAAGTACAGATCACATTGAACCGCATCAACCAGTACCTTGGCACAGCCTTAAATGTCGCTGAAGTAAGTGAGATCTTTGAAGCATTAGGATTCGGCTATCACGTCGATGGAGAAACTTATACTGTTGTTGTGCCTCCAAGACGTTGGGATATCCAGATCGAAGCAGACATCATCGAAGAAGTGGCACGTATTTATGGGTATGATCGTTTGCCTTCAACGTTACCAAGCGGCGAAACAGTTGCAGGTAGTTTGACACAAGAACAAGCGACAACACGAAAGATCCGTACATTACTCGAAGGCAGTGGTCTAACTGAAGCCATTAGTTATGCACTGACAACGGAAGATAAATCTCGTCAATTCGCTTTGAAAGAAACAGCCATCACTCGCTTGGATTGGCCGATGAGCGAAGACCGTTCTGTCTTACGTATGAACCTGATCAGTGGTCTATTGGATAACGTCCAATATAACACTGCACGTAAAAATGCAGATGTCGCATTTTATGAAGTGGGTCGCGTCTTCTATCAAGAAAATGATCCGTTGACTCATCTGCCACAAGAAGTCACTCACGTAGCTCTTGCGGTATCTGGCACATGGGAAGAGAAAAGTTGGCAAAGTAAGCCACAAGCGGTTGATTTCTTTACAGTAAAAGGAATATTAGAGAATGTATTCGAACAACTTTCCATCAAAGAGGAAATCACTTATCAAGCGTTGACAACGATTGATGAGCTTCATCCAGGTCGTACAGCAGCCATTTATTTAGGTGAAACAATGATCGGGTTTGTTGGTCAAGTACATCCTATGACTGCTAAAGCTTACGATATTCCAGAAACGTATGTGGCAGAGTTTGATTTAGCAACAGTCGTGGAAGCATCACAAAAAGGCATCACTTTCCGACCAGTCACAAAATTCCCAAGTGTGACGCGTGACATTGCCATGTTAGTAGCTGAACAAGTGACGAATCAAGAAATCGTCCGCACGATCCAATCAGCTGCTGGCCGATTCTTGACAAATGTCGAACTATTCGATGTCTACCAAGGAGCAAATATTGAAGCAGGGCATAAATCAGTTGCCTATACGTTAAGCTTTGAAAATCCCGAAGCAACGTTGACAGATGAAGAAATCAACCAAGCAATGAGCAAGGTTGAAAAGGCGTTGACAGAAACAGTCGATGCAAGTATTCGTTAAACCTTAATAATAGAAGAAAAAACTGGAACAAAAATCATTCAATGATTTTTGTTCCAGCTTTTTTGTGTGATTACTGATTGAAATAATTGATGCCCATTGCCGCTTTCACTTCAGAAAGTGTGGCTGCCGCAACTTTAGCGGCTTCTTCACTACCATGACGTAAGATATCCATCACGGCTTGTGGGTCCTTCGCCAATTCTTCACGACGTGCGCGGATCGGTGCGAACTCTGCTTCTAATACGTCGATCAAGTAACGCTTGATTTTCACGTCACCGAGTCCACCACGACGATAGTGGGCTTTCATCTCTTCGATTGCTTCTTTGTCTGTACCAAAAACATCTAAGTAAGTAAAGACCATATTGCCTTCGACTTGTCCTGGATCTTGGACATGGATGTGATTTGGATCAGTATACATACTCATGACTTTTTTCTGTAAGACATCGGCAGGATCAGAAATGTAGATGCCATTTCCTAATGATTTACTCATTTTTCCGTTGCCATCGATTCCAGGTAAACGGCCCATCCCTTTAGGAGGGAAGACGCCTTTCGGCTCAACTAGCACTTCACCGTAGGTATGATTGAAGCTTTGGACGATCTCTTGCGTTTGTTCCAACATTGGTTTTTGGTCTTCACCAACTGGTACCAAATTAGCTTTGAACGCAGTGATGTCAGCAGCTTGTGAGACAGGGTAGATAAAAAATCCTGTTGGGACACTTTCGCCAAATTTCTTTTGCTCGATCTCTGTTTTTACGGTCGGGTTACGACGCACACGACCAACACTCACTAAGTTTAAGTAATACATTGTCAACTCAGCTAATTCAGGGATCTGTGACTGGATAAACAATGTTGATTTGGCAGGATCTAAACCAACCGATAAGTAATCTAAAGCAACTTCTAATACATTGGAAGACACTTTTTCAGGGTCTTTCGCATTGTCAGTCAAGGCTTGCATATCTGCGATCATTACGAACAGCTGATTGTTCTCATCCGCTTGCATTTCTACACGTTTTTTCAAGGACCCGACATAATGGCCTAAGTGTAGTTTGCCAGTAGGACGGTCTCCTGTTAAAATAATATTTTTCAAAAAAGAACACCTCTTTGTAATTTCTAAGACTAATACTTAATATCTTACCGTTTTTTTGCAGAATTAACAACAGGATAAACCGAAAATCATTGAAAAAATCAATTAGGAAATCGTTATTTATACAAATGGTAAAAGAAAACAGACAAAGGAATTTTCTTGGAAACTTTACAAGTTGCTTCGCTTTCGGATATAATGTGTTCTATTATATATCTTTAAATGAAATCTTACTAAATAATAATGGGAGTGTAATGTTATGACAATGATTAAATTTGATAGCGTGGAAAAGTATTACGGCAAATTCCATGCGTTGAAAAACATCAATCTTGAGTTTGAAAAAGGGGAAGTTGTCGTTGTCATTGGTCCATCAGGATCAGGAAAAAGTACGATGCTTCGCTGTATCAACGGCTTGGAAACAATCACTTCAGGAAAGCTTTTGATCAATGATGTTGATATTCGCGATAAAAACACAAAATTGACGGAGATTAGAAAAAATGTCGGAATGGTCTTTCAACATTTTAATCTTTACCCCAATAAAACAGTTTTAGAAAACATCACATTGGCACCAATCAAAGTATTAAAACAAGATGAGGCAACTGCTGTAAAAAATGCGGAAAAGTTTTTAAAGACAGTCAATATGCTAGATAAAAAAGATTCCTATCCTTCCATGTTATCTGGTGGACAACAACAGCGTGTAGCGATTGCTCGTGGCTTAGCGATGAATCCCGAAATGCTGTTATTTGACGAGCCAACATCTGCCTTGGACCCAGAGATGATCGGCGATGTCTTGGACGTAATGAAAAAATTGGCAAGAGACGGCATGTCAATGATCGTGGTCACCCATGAAATGGGCTTTGCGAAAGAAGTGGCAGATCGTGTCATTTTTATGGCGGACGGACAAGTATTAGAAGATAGTCGCGATGTGCGCAATTTCTTCGATGATCCAAAAGAAGAACGTGCAAAACAATTTATCAGTAAAGTAATCAATCATTGATAGGAGGAACGATATGCGTAAGACAACATTCACTCGTTTATTATTTCTTTTTGGGCTAGTATTTCTAGTATTGAGCGGCTGTAAAGGTAGCAGTTTGGCAGAAAAAGATATTTTGACTCGTAGCAAAGAAACGAACGAGATCATTTGGGGTGTCAAATACGATACACGATTGTTTGGGATGATGGATATCGAAAGCCGCACAGTTCAAGGGTTTGATATCGATATCGCCAAAGCAATCACGAAGAAGATTTTAGGAGAGGACGGAAAAGCAGAGTTTGTCGAAGTCACTTCTAAAACAAGAATCCCATTATTAAAAAATGGGAATATCGATGCAATCATTGCGACGATGACGATTACCGAAGAACGTAAAAAGCAAGTCGATTTCTCTTCTGTTTATTTTGACGCCGGACAATCATTGCTCGTTGAAAAGGGTAGTCCCATCAAAAGTGTGGAGGATCTAAACGCTGAAACGACTGTTTTAGCGGTAAAAGGCTCGACTTCAGCTGCCAACATCAGAGAACATGCACCTGATGCACGGATCTTGGAGTTAGAGAACTATGCCGAAGCATTTACTGCCTTACAATCGGGGCAAGGCGATGCCATGACAACAGATAATGCGATCTTACTAGGAATGGCAGCGGAGAACCCTAGCTATGAATTAGCAGGAGGAACATTTACCGAAGAGCCTTATGGGATTGCAATCAACAAAGGACAAGAAAATTTCTTGGATGCAGTCAACCAAGCATTAGCAGAAATGGTTGAAGACGGCACCTACGATAAGATTTATGAAAAATGGTTCCCAGATACGACTCAGGGAAAAATTGATTAAGGAGGGAATAAAATGAGTGAATTGATACAAACTTATGGGCCAGCCTTCCTTGATGGATTTAAAGTAACGATCCTATCAAGTGTCTTGGCGCTTTTATTCAGTTTGATCATCGGAACGTTGATGGCGATTTTTCAATTGTCACACAATAAATGGATTCGTGGTTTTGCGAAAGCCTATGTTGAATTTTTTAGGAATATTCCGTTATTGATCATCGTGATGTTCTTCTATGTCGTATTACCACTTTATTGGATCAGCTTTGACGGTTTTCAAGCAGGAACGATCGGGCTGACGATCTATACTTCCGCATTTATTGCAGAAACCGTTCGTTCTGGCATCCAAACTGTGCCAAAAGGTCAAATGGAGGCTGGTCTTTCATCGGGGTTTACTTACTCAGAAACAATGCGTTACATTGTATTGCCACAGGCATTTAAAATCGTTATCCCACCATTAGGCAATCAATTTATCAATTTGGTCAAAAATTCATCGATTTTAGCAATTGTTGCTGGTTTGGATATCATGTACCAAGGGGATTTGATTGCCAGTGAAACCTTCAACACGTTTGATACCTATATCATTGTCGGTTTATTTTACTTGATCATTACCTTACCATTGTCTTATTTGATGGTTTATCTTGAGAAAAAATGGGCAGTTCGTTCATAGAAAGGAGAATCTCAATGGATTTTAGTGGTGCATTTTCATGGATGAATATTCGCTTTTTACTGGAAGGACTAAAAGTAACGATCGAAGTTTCGCTCTTCTCCATCATTTTTAGTTTTCTGATCGGTGGGCTGACAGGTGTTCTTCGTTTTGCGAGTATTCCTTATTTATCAAAAATAGTAGGTTTGATTATCGACATCATTCGTAATCTGCCATTATTGCTTATCATCTTTTTCACTTATTTTGCTTTGCCACAAATCGGTATCCAAATGAACATCTTTTGGTCAGCAGTTGCAGCATTGACAATTTTTGAATCTGCCATGTTATCAGAGATTTTCCGTGCAGGTTTGAATGCTGTGCCGAAAGGTCAGATGGAAGCAGGGCTTTCCACGGGATTAAGCTATGTGGAAACGATGCGTACGATCATCATGCCACAAGCATTCAAGTCAATGATCCCTGCTATCGTCAGTCAGTTGATCTCGTTGATCAAAGACACTTCTTTAGCGGTGATTATCTCGTTGCCAGAATTGACACACCAAGCGCGGATCGTCTACGGTCAAAATACCAATTATGTCTTACCAATGTTCGTTATGATGACTTTCATGTATTTTGTCGTATGTTACGCACTTTCTTTACTTTCTTCTTACCTAGAAAGAAGAAAGTACAGCTATTAGTAGAAAAAATCGTATTTTAAATGGTAATTAAGAAGGAATCCACGAAATTTTTTTAAAAAATTTTTTGTGGATTCCTTCTTACTGTTATCCAAAAATTCCATCGATATACAAGGAGGATCCCAATGTTGGAAAAGAGCCGGAAAGCAGATTGTAGGACTTGATAATTCACGTCAAAAAGTCCACAATATAGAAGGTAGAATTTTTTTGAAAAAGGATGATTCGATTGACAGATAAACGTCCGATCGGTTTTATTGATTCAGGGGTTGGCGGTCTTACAGTCGTCAAAGAAGCATTGAAGCAATTGCCGAATGAAAACATATTATACGTTGGCGATACCGCGCGCTGTCCATATGGACCAAGACCCGCAGAGCAAGTGATCGCTTATACATGGGAAATGACAAATTATTTAGTTGAAAAAGGCATAAAGATGCTTGTGATTGCCTGTAATACGGCAACTGCGGTCGCATTAGAAGAAATCAAAGCAACACTCTCGATTCCAGTGATCGGTGTGATTTTGCCAGGAACGAGAGCGGCAGTCAAGCAGACGAAAAATCATCGAGTAGGGGTGATTGGAACAATTGGTACCGTCAAAAGTGCTGCTTACGAGACGGCATTATTGGATAAAGCACCCGAACTGAAAGTTACCAGCTTGGCGTGTCCAAAGTTTGTTTCAGTCGTAGAAAGTAAAGAATACCGATCATCAGTCGCTAAAAAAATCGTGGCTCAAACTTTGGCTCCATTAGAATTAAAAGGGATCGATACCTTGATTTTAGGTTGCACCCATTATCCGCTCCTTCGCCCAATCATTCAGAATGTTATGGGGGATAAAGTCATGCTGATCGATTCAGGAGCAGAAACGATTGGCGAAGTTTCGATGTTACTTGACTATTTTGAAATCAGTAATTCACCACAAAATGGCCGAACGCTTTGTCAGTTTTATACGACAGGATCAGCTAAAATGTTCCATGAGATTGCCCAAGATTGGTTAGGATTAAAAGAACTGATCGTTGAATCGATTGATTTAGGAGGAAAAGAGCAATGATGCGTCATGACGGAAGAAATGTCCAAGATTTACGTAAAATCACGATTGAAACAAATGTGCTAAAGCATCCAGAAGGATCAGTTTTGATCAGCTTTGGCGATACGAAAGTGATTTGTGCGGCAACGGTTGAAGAGTCAGTGCCCCCCTTTTTAAAAGGGACTGGTAAAGGATGGGTGACAGCAGAATACAGTATGTTACCTCGCGCCACGAATACGAGAAATCGTCGTGAAAGCAGCAAAGGTAAGTTAAGTGGACGGACGATGGAGATCCAACGCTTGATCGGTCGTTCGTTGCGTGCGGTCGTCGATCTCGAGAAACTTGGTGAACGTAGTATCATCGTTGATTGTGACGTGATCCAAGCAGACGGTGGCACACGAACAGCAAGTATTACCGGTGCATTTGTGGCTTTAAGATTAGCAATCGAAAAATTATTACAGACAAAAGTGTTAGCGAATGATCCAATCAAAGAACATTTAGCCGCCATCAGTGTAGGGATTTTAGCTGATGGGACATGTGTGACTGATTTGGATTATCACGAAGACGTGGCAGCGGAAGTCGACATGAACTTAGTGATGACGGAATCAGGCAGATTTGTGGAGATCCAAGGCACAGGCGAAGAAGCTACCTTTGATGGTGAACAATTGAACGAAATGCTTGTTTATGGTAAAACAGCGATCGAATCACTGATTTTTGAACAAAAAAATGTTTTGTTGAGCGAATGGTCAGACACTACGCCTGAACCGACAGAAAAAACGATTGTGATTGCTACTCGAAACGCAGGCAAAGCAGAAGAATTCCGTACCTTATTTGCGAAGGAAGGCTATACAGTCAAAACATTGTTCGATTATCCTGAGATACCTGATGTCGAAGAAACAGGTACAACATTCGAAGAAAACGCCCGGTTAAAAGCAGAAACGATTGCTCAAGTATTGAACCAGCCAGTATTGGCGGATGACTCTGGCCTGAAAGTCGATGCGTTAGGTGGCAGACCAGGAGTTTATTCTGCCCGTTTTGCTGGCGAACATAAGAGTGATGCGGCAAATAACGCAAAACTGCTTTTTGAATTAACCGATGTAGCTGATGAAGAACGCACCGCACAATTTCATTGTACGTTGGTTTTTGCTGAACCAAATAAAGAAAGTTTAGTCGTGGAAGCAGAGTGGCCTGGACGAATTGGTCGGATACCTAAAGGCGAAAATGGCTTTGGCTATGACCCTTTGTTCATTCCTGATGGGTACACTCAAACAGCGGCAGAAATCTCAAGTGAAGAAAAAAATAACCACAGTCACCGAGGCTTGGCCATGGCAAAACTAAGCCAAGTTTGGCAGGCATGGTTGGAAGGAGTGGAGTAGATGCGCTATTTAGTCGTTAGTGACAATCATGGGGATCGAGCAATCATCAAAGAATTGCTGTCCCAATACCAAAATCAAGTTGATTATTTTTTTCATTGCGGTGATTCAGAACTTGACGCAACAGATGAAGTTTGGGAAACTTATTTCGGTGTACAAGGCAATTGTGATTTCGGCACAGACTTTGAGACTAAACGAGTTGTAGATACTGGGCTTGATCGGGTATATATGACTCACGGCCATTTATCGAATGTCCGCTTTGGTTTGACTCAGTTAGCCCTTGAAGCAAAAGAGCAACACGCAACGATTGCTCTTTTTGGTCACACCCATCAACTAGGGTGTGAATTTGAAGAAGGTATCTTGTTCTTGAATCCAGGAAGCATTTCCCAACCTCGAGGAATGATCCAAATCCCAGCATACGCAATCATCGAGAGTACGAAAGAGACACTTGCTGTCCAGTACTATAATCGATCACACAAAAAAATCGATAACATGGCATTTGAATATAAACGCTGACAAACAAACTCTAATTTTTGCTAAAAATAGAAATGTTTGTATAGATTTTGCATCCGTTTTCGGTAAAATAGAGATATTGAAAGAATTTGAAATGGAGGGCCAATACATGATTGGACCAATTGTAAGAGAGTTATTACTGCAAAATCAAGAGACATTTTTGGTTCCAGCAGAAAACGTGGCAAATGTTATGTATCAACATCCGTTATCGCATGGACTATTAGTTTTATCGAAAGTTGGCTACACTAAAATCCCTGTCTTAGGGAAAGATGATCGCTTTGTTGGTCTAGTCAGTCTATCAAATGTTGTCAATAAGATGATGGACCTACAAACAATCAGTATGGAACCATTAGAAGGCCTAACAGTGGCTGATGTAATGGAAACCGATGTACCAACCATTGATGAAAATTGGGAACTAGAAGAAGTTCTTCATTTACTAGTTGATGCTTCGTTCTTGCCAGTCGTCACAGAGGATAAAGTGTTCAAAGGAATCATCACACGAAAAGAGTTACTGAAAGCAGTCAATTACATGGTACACGAATTAGAACGCCAAAATATTGTATCACCAAAAATAGATGTAGATGAATTGAGAGAAAGAATCGATATCGTTAGTTAAAGGTAATTGATCCTACTCACTAAAGATAAAGACATAAAACAAACGAAGCGACGCCCAAAAGTTAGACTATATTTCTAACTTTTGGACGTCGCTTTATTTGTTGTATTAAGGAATGACACGAGTGGGAATAAAGTTGTCCTGAGAATCAAATACTTTAGTCATTTTAGACATTTTTCTAATGATTAAAAAAAGAGGTCAAACCTAAACACTTCTGTTCATTCGGTTTTAGGTGGTAGGAGAGGGCTAATGTCCCACGCCCAGCGTAGACGCTACATAAACTATTTCAACACGATTGGTGTATTTGGGATGCTGTAACCGGCAGCTGTCAGTTCTTTGACATATGAACTCAAAAATTCTTCTTTCAATTCGAACTGTTTACCATTTAAAACGTAGCAGATCGTCCGAATCGCAAAGTTGCTGTTGCCGATATCGACCAATCCAAAGATCGATGGCTCAGTTTGTAATTCCTCTTCGTATTTTACAGCTAACGTTTCATTAACTTTTTGAATGATCTCATAGATCTTATCATAGCCTTCTTCCGGAACGATCCGAATATCAAGAACGACTTGCATATTGGAACGAGAGAGGTTACTGATCGTTGTGATACTACGGTTTGGAATGAAGTGAACGGTACCGTCAACACCTTTGAGTTGCAGTGTCCGGATACCAACGGATACCACGGTTCCTTCGATAGTTAGATTCGTTAATTTGACATAGTCGCCTACGTCCATTTGTTGTTCCATGATGATAAAGAAGCCAGTGATCACATCACTCATAAAGCCTTGTGCCCCTAAACCGATGGCTACTCCGGCAATCCCTGCTCCGGCTAATAGTGAACCAATCGGCACACCAATCACGGATAGGATGGCATAAATAAAGAAAAAGCCAATCGTATAATTGAAAATGGTATTTAAAAGACTTTGTAACGTTTTTAAGCGGCTACCGTTAAGAACGGTTTTTTTTGAATATTGTTTAAAAGATTTGTCGATCAAGTATTTACCGATTCGATTGATGAGTCCAAAAAGAATAATCAAAAAAATAAGGAATAATCCTTTTTGGATCATTGTAGAAAAAATCCCATCCCAATCAATATTATTCCAAAAACGTTGGAACGCATTGAGTTGACTGACCGCTTGATCGGTCAAATTTTCTCCGGTTGAGCTTGTTGTTTCTGCTGTTGCAATGAATGAAAACATAAAATCCCCTTTTCTAATTAGTCTCTTTTGTATTGTAACAAGAACAGCATAAAAATCAAAATAAATCATTAGATAAGCTACCAATCACACTTGCAATAACAAGTGGTTAAAATAAACGATGACAAATGGGAGAGATAGTGCTAAAATATTTCAAAACTGACGATTGGTGGTATGAACATGCAAATAGATTGGGATAACTTAGGATTTTCTTACATCAAAACACCTTGGCGCTTCGTTGCCAAATGGAAAGATGGAGAGTGGGAAAAAGGCGAATTGACCGAGGATAATTATCTGTCACTTCATGAAGGATCGCCCGCACTTCACTATGGCCAACAGTGCTTTGAAGGATTAAAGGCTTATCGCAGAAAAGATGGAAAGATCAATTTATTCCGTCCAGAGCAAAACAGTCGTCGCTTGAACCAGAGTGCCAGACGTTTATTGATGCCCATGGTTCCAGAAAAAATGTTTGTTGATGCAGTGAAAGAAGTCGTAAAGGCAAATGAATCCTTTGTGCCACCTTATGGTTCAGGAGCAACGTTATATTTACGTCCTTTCCTGATCGGTGTCGGAGAAAACATTGGTGTTCATCCAGCGCCTGAGTATTTGTTTGTAGTTTTCTGTACGCCTGTAGGAGCCTATTTCAAAGGTGGATTGAAACCAACGAACTTTATCGTTTCTGGTTATGACCGAGCTGCTCCGAATGGTACGGGAGCTGCCAAAGTTGGTGGAAACTACGCAGCAAGTTTATTACCAGGGACTGAAGCGAAAGAATTAAATTATTCAGATTGCGTTTACCTAGATCCAGCGACGCACACAAAAATTGAAGAAGTCGGCGCGGCGAATTTCTTTGGTATCACTAAAGACAACCAGTTCATCACACCGCAATCGCCTTCGATTTTACCAAGTATTACGAAGTATTCCTTGTTGCAGATTGCGGAAGAACGTTTGGGACTTAAAGCAGTTGAGGGAGATATCTACATCGATCAACTTGATCAATTTGCAGAAGCAGGTGCGTGTGGAACCGCAGCAGTGATTTCACCGATTGGTGGGATCTACTATAAAAATGATTTACATGTCTTTTATAGTGAGACAGAAGTAGGACCAGTAACTAAGCGCTTGTATGAAGAATTGACGGGTATCCAGTTTGGGGATATCGAAGCACCAGAAGGTTGGATCGAAGTCGTCGAATAATGACTGGCTTTAAAAATAACTACAAAAAAATCAGCTCTCACATTGGAGGGCTGATTTTTTATTGGATCAAGATAAGTGAACACCTTTATCTACGTAAATGATATCACCGATGATCCCGCTAGATAGGGGGCTGATCAAGAAGGCACAAGTATTTCCGACTTCTTCGATCGTCACACCTTGTTGATCGGGGGTGCGTGATTCGGATAACTCGATCAATTTTTGGTAATCCTTCACACCAGTCACTGCTAACGTTTTGATCGCACCAGCAGAGATCCCATTGACACGGATTCCTTTAGGTGAGAATTCTGCGGCTAAGTAGCGAATGGCAGCTTCTAGTGAAGCTTTTGCGATGCCCATCATATTATAGTTAGGGATCGCTCGTTGTGAACCAAGATAAGACATACTTACGATGCCGCTGTTGGGAGCTAAGTACTTTTGGGCATACTTCGATACAGCGATCAATGAATAGCTACTGATGTCTTGTGCTAATTGATAACCATCTCTTGAAATATCAGAAACGTTACCTGAAAGCTCTTCTTTGTTGGCATAAGCAACAGCGTGGACCAAGCCATGGATCTCATCGGCATATTCACCAATCGTATCCATCGCTTTTTCGATGCTCTCATCGCTAGCGACATCACACTCTACAGTGAAGGCATCTTCACCGACTAATTTGACTAACGATTTCTTCATCCGTTCATTTTGGTACGTATAGATGATCTCAGCGCCTTGTTGCATCATTGCTTCCGCACAACCCCAAGCAATACTGCGTTTATTCGCAACACCCATGATCACGATTTTTTTTCCTTCTAAAAAAGACATATAGACACTCCTTTGATTCAATAAAAGTTTTGTTTGACGATAATATAAGTGCAAAAAAATAACTTCTTGATTTCTTATTATTCAGTAAAATGCTTTGATTGTCAAACTATTTTTTTGATGAATAAAAAATGATTGCCAAATAATCAAGAATATGATACTTTGATAATCAAAGTATTGATTACGGCTATTGCCCGAAAGAAGGAGTAAACTATGTCATACGCATTATCAGCAACGGAAGTAATGGATCTTATTCCAAACCGTTACCCAATTTGTTACATCGATTACGTGGATTCGATCGATTCAGGAAAGAAGATCATTGCAACAAAAAATGTAACGATCAATGAAGATTTTTTCCAAGGGCATTTCCCTGACAATCCGGTCATGCCAGGAGCGTTGATCCTAGAATCCCTTGCACAAGCAGGTTCGATCTTGATTTTAAAATCAGAAGAGTTCCTAGGGAAACGTGCGTATATCGGTGGGATCAACAAAGCAAAATTCCGCCAAAAAGTCGTTCCTGGGGATGTGATGAAGTGTCATTTTGAGATCATCAAAATGAAAGGACCTGTAGGGACTGCGATTTCTGAAGCTTTTGTTGACGATACAAAAGTGTGTGAATGTGAATTTACATTTATCGTCAATGAGCAAGCATAAAGATAAAAATAAACTTTAGGAACCCATAGAGAGGTTCTAAAAATATCAATAGATATGGCAATAGGGGAGCGGAAAGCAGCTTTCCACAAAAAAAGAATCATCTTCTGAATAGTTTTCTATTCTTGGATGGTCTTTTTTTGTCTATTTAAGACTGTTTTGAAAATGTTAAGTTTTACTAAAGGTGAATATGAAAACAACTATTTTTTAGCGAAAATATAAAAAATAGTTGTAAAGTCCCAGCCATCAAAAGTTTTTAATTAAAAAAAGGGAGTGGGACATTCGTTCACCTCTCCCACCTATAACCGAATAAACGGCGGGAACAAAAAGTAACCTCTTCGAAAATAAGGCGCCATCCACAAAAATTTGAAATACAATTTTCGTGGATGGCGCCTTATTTCTCGAGGCTGAACACTTCTGTCTCCACCTCATTTGATGTTTCAGTAGAAAGTGATTAAATGTGTGTTTATTTTGCTTCCTGTAAGATGTTGATTTTTTCGATCTTCACATCTTCTGTTGGCTTATCTGAGCTATCTGTTTCGACAGCAGCAATCGCATCAACAACGTCCATTCCTTCAACGACTTGACCAAAGACCGTATATTCACCATCTAAACTAGGGTAGCCGCCGTTTTTATAGGCGTCAATAATGGCTTGTGGGTAATCATCTTTCAATAAACCATCATGCATATCATCAGAGTTTTGTACGATGAAGAATTGGCTACCATTACTATTCGGGTCTTGTGTACGAGCCATTGAAAGGGCGCCGCGGATGTTATAAAGTTGGTTTGAGATCTCCGTTTCAAAACCTTCTCCCCAAATACTTTCTCCACCAGTTCCGTTCCCATCAGGATCGCCACCTTGGATCATAAAGTCTTGGATGACACGATGGAAAGTGACGCCATCGTAGTAGCCATCTTTGGCATGAGTCATAAAGTTCTCCACAGCTTTTGGTGCAAGCTCTGGGAATAGTTTGATCTTGATCGTTCCTTTAGTTGTGACCATTTCAACTAGATCTTCGTTATCAGCGACTTCTGTATTCAATTGAGGTAACTCTAAAGAATTTAAATCAATACTTTCTACAGTGCTAGTCTCTGTTGTTTTTTCTGTTGATTCTTTCGTGCTTGAAGAGGCGGTATCTGAACCGTTCGACGTACAACCAGCTGCAAATAATAGCGTTGCAGCCATACTCATAGTTAAAAATAATTTTTTGTGTTTCATAAGTAATTCCTTTCTTTTTTTGTTCGTTGTTATCTTTAATGATAGCAAATTATCAGATAAATACCTACACTTTTTCGAACAATAAGCGAAATTATTTAATAAATAGTAAAAGGTGTAGACCATTTGAAAGCGGTTTGTTATAATGTAAGTGGATACAAAAACGCACATCCAGGAGGGTATCAACACATGGGAAAATTAGGAATTTCAATTTATCCAGAACGTTCAACGTTTGAAAAGGACAAAGAATATTTAGATTTAGCACATAAATACGGATTTAAACGTGTATTCACAAGTTTATTACAAATTGCAGACGATAAAGAAAAAGTCTTAGCAGACTTTAAAAAAGTCGTCGATTATGCCAATCAATTAGAGATGGAAGTCATGGTGGATATCAATCCAGCGTTATTTGAACAGTTAGAGATCTCATATGATGATCTATCGTTCTTCGATGAGATGGGCGCCGACGGCATTCGTTTGGACATTGGATTTACTGGAGCAGAAGAAGCAAAAATGACTCGGAATCCATACAATATCAAAATCGAGATCAACATGAGTTCAGGCACGAATTATGTTGACAATATCATGAGTTATTCGCCGAACACAGATAACTTACTAGGTTCACATAACTTTTACCCTCATCGTTATTCTGGTTTAGGCTATGATCATTTTGTCGCTTGTTCGGAGAAATTCCGCAAATATAATTTGAATACGATGGCATTCGTAAATTCACAAACAGCTGACTTTGGCCCATGGCCGACGCAAGACGGACTTTGCTCATTAGAAGACCATCGTGATCTTGAAATCGCGACGCAAGTCAAACACTTGATGTTGACAGGTTTGATCGATGATATCTCTGTAGGAAATGCTTATGCGAGTGAAGAGGAATTACGTGCAATGTCTGAAGCTTTCTTTGCAAGCTATCCTACATTAAAAGTTGATGTAGCAGAAGATATCACAGAAGATGAACGTATTTGTCTATTCGATAATCTTCATAGTTATCGTGGAGATCGCTCAGAGTATATCTTGCGTTCAACGATGACACGCATCTATTACAAAGACAAACCATTCCCAGCGCATAATACGAAAGATATGACCCGTGGGGATGTATTGATCGATAACGTTGGTTACGGACAATATAAAGGTGAAACACAAATTGCTTTAAAAGAAATGAAGAATGATGGACGAGTGAATGTCGTCGGACGTATCTCAGACGATGAGTTATTCTTACTTGATTTCTTGAAACCATGGTCAAACTTCAAGTTGATCGAAAGTAAATAATTGTGTAATTATAAATATTGAAAAGCCCCGTAAAGCGATCAGAGCTTTACGGGGCTTTTCAATGACGATTATTATTTATTCTAGATTGCATCACACGTCCTCTTTGTTTATACTAATTTTAGACAGTACATCAATGTAAAAGCAAGGAAGGTATAAGATGAAACTTTGGATCAAAATTTTAATCGGCGTGACATTACTCGTGACAGTCGTATTAGTCTTTGCGGGTAATTATTTTTATAACTATGCCGTTGTTCCTTCAGAAAAAGACTTTTTAGAAGGCGATACTCCTGGCACAACAAAAACAAATGAAGAATCGAGTGCACATTCTTGGTTTGCGAACCCTGAAAATCGTAAAGAATGGCAACAGACATCTGCGGATGGATTGAAGTTATCAGCCATTTATCTACCAGCAACAGACAGTCATAAAACAGCGATCGTGGCTCATGGATATATGGGAAATGCGGAAACGATGGCAAATTACGCAAAGATGTTCCATGATCTTGGCTATAACGTATTAGTTCCTGATGCCCGCGGACACGGAAAAAGCGAAGGGGATTATATCGGCTTTGGCTGGCACGAACGGAAAGATTATGTGAAATGGATCGATCAAGTGCTTGAAACAAACGGTCAATCTGAAGAAATCGTTTTATACGGTATTAGTATGGGGGCAGCTACTGTGATGATGACTAGCGGAGAACCATTGCCTACAAATGTTAAAGCGATCATCGAAGATTGTGGCTATTCCTCTGTTAACGAAGAATTGGCTTATCAGCTTAATGAATTATTTAGCTTACCACCGTTCCCATTGATCCAAGTAACTAGCTTGATGACAAAAATCAGAGCCGGCTATTTCTTTGGAGAAGCTGATGCAATCAAACAATTAGAAAAAAACCAATTACCGATGCTGTTTATCCATGGGGATGCGGATACATTTGTTCCTTACGAAATGTTGGACAAAGTCTACCAAGCGACGAACGGACCAAAAGAAAAATATATCGTCCCAGGAGCAGAGCATGCCAAAGCATATTCGATCGATCCTGAGAATTATCAAAAGACTGTAAGTAGTTTCCTAGAAAAATATGTAAAATAACTGTTGTGACCAAAGTGTTTCTTAAAGAACTTTAAGAACTTTCTTGAAACTTTTGGTCACAACGTTTTATTTTGTCTCCATTCGTTCTTGCAGTAAAATAAAGAAAGAGCCACGAATTTCCGTGAAACTTTCAGTTTAATGATGGACAAACGGGCCATTCACCGATAAAATAGACAGGACTTGTGTTTATTGTGGAAATTCAGGTAGTCAGTATAGTTAGAATAGATAAAAGGAAATAGGAGGACGATAATATGTCCATGTTTTTAGATCAAGTAACAATCGACGTGAAGGCTGGTAAAGGCGGAGACGGGATGGTTGCGTTTCGTAGAGAAAAATATGTACCTGATGGAGGACCGGCTGGTGGTGATGGCGGTCAAGGAGGCGATGTGATCTTAGTCGTTGATGAAGGCTTACGTACGTTGATGGACTTCCGTTTCAATCGTCACTTTAAGGCTCAGCCCGGTGAAAATGGCATGAGTAAGGGAATGCATGGACGTGGTTCTGATGATACGTATGTCAAAGTCCCTCAAGGAACAACTGTACGTGATGCAGAAACAGGGGCACTCTTAGGAGATTTGATTGAAGATGGCCAGACTTTAGTAGTAGCAAAAGGTGGCCGCGGCGGTCGCGGAAATATCCGTTTTGCTTCTCCAAGAAACCCTGCGCCGGAAATCGCTGAAAACGGCGAACCTGGTCAAGAACGTAAAATCGAATTAGAATTAAAAGTACTAGCAGACGTAGGTCTTGTTGGGTTTCCATCGGTTGGAAAATCGACTTTGCTTTCTGTGATCTCTTCGGCAAGACCAAAAATCGGTGCGTATCACTTTACTACCCTTGTGCCAAATCTAGGAATGGTCACTACAAGTGACGGACGTAGTTTTGCGGCGGCGGATCTTCCAGGACTGATCGAAGGAGCTTCACAAGGCGTCGGATTAGGCACACAATTTTTGCGTCATATCGAGCGAACTCGTGTCATTTTGCATGTGATCGATATGAGTGGAATGGAAGGGCGCGATCCTTACGAAGATTACTTGGCGATCAACCATGAGTTGTCTTCTCATAACTTGCGCTTGCTAGAACGTCCACAGATCATTGTAGCAAATAAGATGGATATGCCAGATGCAGAAGAAAATCTAGTGAAATTCAAAGAACAACTAAATAAAAACAAAGAAGATGAATTTGCCGATGACATCCCAGTATTCCCGATTTCTGGCGTGACTCGTAAAGGACTGGATGCCTTACTGAATGCGACAGCTGATCTATTGGAAGTAACACCAGAATTCCCATTGTATGAGGAAGAGATCGAAGAAGAAACCGTTCATTATGGCTTCAATCCAGAAGGTCCTGAATTTACGATCGATCGTGAACCAGATGCGACATGGGTATTGTCAGGTGAGAAGATCGAGAAGTTATTCCAAATGACTAACTTTGACCACGATGAAACGGTGATGCGTTTTGCTCGCCAATTACGTGGGATGGGTGTCGATGAAGCCTTGCGTGCCAGAGGTGCAAAAGATGGTGACTTGGTGCGTATTGGTGAGTTTGAGTTTGAATTTGTCGAATAGTATTGGATACACCACATATTTAGGTGACTAGAGAGCCGTTCAGTTCCAAGTAGTAAGGTAGAATTTAAGAAAATAATCGTTCATTTTTTTGGGTTTTGACTTACCCTCTTAGGAGCAAGCTTTCGTAGAACCTTTAGCGGATTTGAGGAGTTGACGAATGTCAAACTCCTTTTTTTGTATACTGCGTTATTTTTTAAAGGTTTTCCCTTTTATTTTTGTTTATTCCAAGGTACACTAAAAGAAAATGAGAAAGAGGCGATCTCCATGAGCAAACGAGTGATCATATTGAATTTTGAGTTAGAAAGTCAAGCTTACCAAGCATTTTCCGAAATCAAGAAGCTTCACATGACGAGAGCGATCAAAGGCGAACAAATGGCGGTCATCAGCCATCAGTCTAATGGCGCCCATCAATTCAAAATCGAAGACTTCTTAGATTTTACCGGGAACAATAAATCCTCTAAAGGTGGTCTGATCGGCATGCTAGTTGGCGTTTTAGGTGGCCCATTAGGGATCTTGCTAGGATGGTTTGCGGGTGGAATGATTGGTGCGAGCCAAGATGCCAAAGAAATCAAAGATGCACAAACGGTGTTTGATTTTGTCGGAAATAAGATCGGCGAAGGCGCAACAGGTCTGATCTTGATCGCAGAAGAAGAGGACAACCGCCCATTGAACCAACTTGTGATGATGGAATTAGGTGGAGAAATCACTCGATTGGATTATGAAGAAGTAGAACAAGATGTTCAAGATGCTACTGAGGTAGAAAAACATGCAAAAGAAACAGCGCAGAAAAATTGGGATGAAAAGCACAAAAAAACAACCGATAGCTCAGAGGATGCTACACCTTCTGAATAACGATAAAAAGAATGGATGTAAGAATAGTGGTACTTATTCACTCTTTTCATTTATAGGGACAGTCTTCTAAAAAATTATCCTGCGAATTTCAGTTGATTGTCGACTGATTTTACCCTAGAATTAATAAGAATGAATAGAAAGTTAGGTAAATTATGGAACTAGAATTTTTAGGTACAGGCGCAGGGGTTCCTGCTAAACATCGAAATGTCTCAAGTATCGCATTGAAACTTTTGGACGAGCGAAATGAGGTTTGGTTGTTTGATTGTGGGGAAGGCACGCAAATGCAGATTCTACGAACAAATATCCGTCCAAGAAAAATAGAAAAAATATTTATCACTCATCTTCATGGGGATCATATTTTTGGTTTGCCAGGTTTAATCAGTAGTCGCTCTTTTCAGGGTGGCGAAACACCATTAGAAATCTATGGCCCTAAAGGAACGGAAGCATTTGTACGCAATGCGCTGACGATTTCTCAAACAAAACTAGGTTATCCCCTTGTTTTTATTGATTTATCAGAAGATCAAGCTATTTTTGAAGACGCACACTTTTCTGTGTATGCAAAAAAATTAAGCCATGGTATCGATAGCTACGGATATCGGATCGTTGAGCATGATCACAAAGGCGAATTACAAGTGGATAAGCTTAAAGAACTGAATATTCCAGCTGGCCCCATTTATGGAAAACTAAAAAAAGGGGAGACGGTCCAATTAGATAACGGACAGCTCATCAATGGACGTGATTTTGTCGGTCCAGATAAAAAAGGCCGAATCGTGACCATTTTAGGAGACACTCGAAAAACGACCAATTCTGTTATATTAGCAAAAAATGCAGATGTCTTGGTTCATGAAAGTACGTTCAATAAAAACGAGGCAAGAATGGCCCATAACTATTTCCATTCGACGACTCATCAAGCCGCAGAAGTGGCGAAAGAAGCAAATGTCCAAAGATTATTACTGACCCATATCAGTGCGAGATATCTAGGAAAAGCAACACAAGAACTTGAACAAGAAGCACAAGAAATCTTTCCAAATACAAAAGTCATGAAAGATTTTGAGGTTGTGGACGTTCCGTTTCAAGAGGAGGAAAAAAGTTGAATTTAGAAAATAAAGTCGTATTAGTCACTGGTGGCTCTGGTGGTTTAGGTGAACAGATCTGTTATGAAGCAGCAAAACAAGGGGCAATCGTTGTCACATGTGCGAGAAGAATCCAACAAATCGGCGAAGTGAAGGCGGTTTGTCAAGAATTAAGTGGAAAACCAGCATACGCGTATCAACTAGATGTTAGTAATCCTGACAGTGTAGATGAATTGTACGACAAGGTGATAACTGAGGTCGGACGTGTCGATATCTTAGTCAATAATGCTGGATTTGGTATCTTTGAGGATTTCTTATCCTTTGACTTAGGAAAAGCCTACGATATGTTCGAGGTCAATGTCTTGGGGATGATGGTATTGACACAAAAATTTGCGATCGATATGGCAGAAAGACGTCAAGGACATATCATCAATGTGGCATCCATGGCAGGAAAAATGGCGACAGCTAAATCTACGATTTATTCTGCTACTAAATTTGCTGTTCTGGGCTTTTCCAATGCGTTACGTTTAGAGTTGAAACCACTAGGCGTTGCGGTCACGACGGTGAATCCTGGACCAATCGAAACGGAATTTTTTGATAAGGCTGATCCAAGTGGTAGTTATTTGGAAAAAGTCGGTCACTTAGTTTTGGATTCAACTAAATTAGCACAAACGATCGTGCGAGCGATGAAACATCCTAAACGTGAGATCAATCAGCCGGTATTGCTAGAAATCGCGTCTAAATTTTATGCACTTTTCCCAACCATTGGGGATTATTTTGCAGGTGGAATTTTTAATAAAAAGTAGGTGAAGTAAATGAAAAAGCAAGGTAGTGTGATCGTTGGTTTTTTACTTGTACTTGTCATTGTCGTGTTCGCTGTGTTGAACAATCAAAATGTTCCTGTAAGCTTTGGATTTGCTTCTTTTAATGCGCCATTGATTCTAGTGATCATTGGTTCAGCATTGATTGGTGCATTGATTGTGTTTTTAACAGCCTTTACGACACTGTGGCAACAGAAGAAACAATTGAAACAACTAACAAAAGAATTAGCAGAGAACCAAGCAGATATCCAAAAGAAAATCGAAGAGGCGACAGAAGAACAACAAAGACAATTTCGTAATGAACGTGCGGAACTTGAAGCGGCCTATCAAGCAGAATTACAAGCAAAGCAAATACAGATCGAACAAATGCAAACACCTTCTGAATCACCTTCTCAAACACCAAAGCAAAGTGTCAATTACTTTGATTGATCAAGGATCACTGTTGATTTTCTAAAAGCAAATAGAAGAAAGTGATAGAAATCATTATCTCAGAAATTATTAGAGGATGTTTTATCCAATTTCTAGCAGGCAACCAAAGTGGGCAAACGAATCTGTTTTGCCTACTTTGGTTTCTTTTAGTTGGATTTGTCAGAATCTATTCTTCTGAAATTCTTTTTTTTAGAGAAGACGTTTGCTATAATGACTAAGTTAGGGGTGAGCATGTGAGACGAGCAAATTTTGATTGGAAGGTCAATGAAACAACACCTTCTGAATCTTTTATCCAAATAATCAAACAGCAGCAATTGTCTCCTTTGATCGGGCAATTACTGTGGCAAAGAGGATACCGAGAGGAAGAAAGTATCCATCAGTTTTTACATCCAAAAGAACAAAAACTCTATGATCCTTATTTGATGTTTGACATGGACAAGGCAATCAGCCGTATCCAAGAAGCGGTGATCAATGGCGAGCAGATCTTAGTTTATGGAGATTACGATGCAGATGGTATCACCAGTGCGACCGTCATGAAAGAAACGTTAGAGTTGCTAGGTGCTCAAGTTGAAGTCTTTTTACCTAATCGATTTGAACATGGGTATGGACCTAATCTAACCGTTTATCAAGAGAAAATAGCTGCAGGTACCCAATTGATCGTGACTGTCGATAATGGTGTAGCTGGGCATGAAGCAATTGTTTATGCACAACAGCAGGGAGTAGATGTGATCGTGACAGATCATCATGAGTTGCCTAGTGAATTACCGGCGGCTTATGCAATCATCCATCCCCGCCATCCACAAGGCAATTATCCTTTTGGAGAATTAGCGGGTGTCGGTGTCGCATTTAAAGTAGCGACCGCTTTGTTGGAAGAACCACCAGCAGAATTTTTAGATTTAGTCGCAATTGGAACAATCGCTGACCTTGTCTCTATGACCGATGAGAATCGGACGCTAGTGGCGTTAGGTTTAGAGGCAATTCGTCATACCGAGCGAGTAGGCTTACAGGCACTGTTTGCGAAAAGTAGTGTACGTGCGAATGAAGCGGATGAAACGATGATCGGTTTTTCGATTGCCCCGCGCTTGAATGCCATCGGCCGGATGGGAGACCCTAATCCAGCGGTTGAATTACTAGCCACATTCGACGAAAGTCAAGCTCAGACATTAGCCGAGCAGTTACAAACGGTCAATGAAGAACGTAAAGCGATCGTTGAGCAAATCACCTCAGAAGCATTGGCGATGATCAATGACGAGAACCAGATCCATTTGTTAGCACATCCAGGCTGGCATGAAGGTGTACTAGGGATCGTCGCTGGAAAAATCATGAACCAAACAGGCAAACCGACAATCGTTCTAGGCATCAAAGACCAGACCATTGCAAAAGGATCAGGTCGAAGTATCGAAGCGTTGAATCTTTTCGATATGCTGAATGAGATGCGTGAATTGTTTACATTTTTTGGTGGCCATCACGCAGCAGTCGGATTAACAATGCCAACGGAGAATATCCCTCAGTTACAAGACCGGATGAATGCCTATATAGAAGAAAAGAAAATTGACTTGTCCAAAGGTCCTGTGTTGGCGATCGATGAAATCGTCTCCCCAAAGGATGTAACGGTCGAACAAATCGCTACATTGAAATTACTGGCACCATTCGGAACAGATAATCCTGTACCTAACTTCTTATTCAAACAGGTTGCTGTCCAAAATGTAAAACGAATCGGTTCGAACCAACAGCACTTGAAGCTTTCTTTAGTGGATGATGATAGTCAATTAGATGCTGTCGCGTTTGGTTTTGGTCCACAAGAAAACGAATTTGTAGATGATTCACTTGATATTGTCGGACAATTATCGATCAATGAATGGAATGGGCGTAAAAAACCGCAGCTGATGGTTTCTGACTTTGCAGTAGAAGGATTGCAAGTATTTGATTGGCGGGCGAAACGTTACCGAACATTAGCAAATGAAATCGAAAGTCCGTTCTATTTAGCGTTTAATGAAGCATCGATCAAAGAACTAAATGAGTCGATACAAAAACACATCATTCTTGGGACAGATAAAGAAATGATTCAATCATGGATTCAGGAAAATGACCCAAAAGCATTAGTAGTGATCGATTGTCCAACGGATCTGACCGACTTGAAAGAGATCTTATCTTTTGGGGCATTTAGTCGAGTTTACTTCTTAGGTATTTCTGTTGATGAAGCATACTTGAACGGTGTAGGAACAAGAGAACAATATGCACGACTCTTCAAATTGATCCATGCGCAAGAACGGATCGATATCCGACATAAATTAGGTGCAATGGCCAACTATTTAAAAATCCCACAAAAATTATTAATTTTTATGATACAGGTGTTTTTTGAGTTGAAGTTTGTTACAATAAACAATGGTGTTTTGGAGAAAGTCGCAGATCCGGCGAGTCATCCTTTGACTGCAAGTGACCGCTATCAGAAGCGATTGAAAAAAATCAAATCAGAGGAATTCTTACTATTAAGTGACATTCCCACAATAAAAAAATGGTTAACAACCTAGGAGGAAACAATAAAGTGGATTTAAAAAATTATATTGCTAGTATTCCTGACTATCCGTCAAAAGGAATTATATTTAGAGATATCTCGCCATTGATGGCTGATGGAGATGCTTATCGTGAAGCAACGAAGCAAATCGTTGATTATGCGAAGGAAAAACGTATCGATATGGTCGTTGGACCAGAAGCGCGCGGATTTATCGTAGGTTGTCCAGTAGCTTATGAATTAGGTGTGGGCTTTGCTCCTGTTCGTAAGAAAGGAAAATTACCTCGTGAAACGATCGAAGTCACTTACGGACTTGAATACGGTACAGATACCTTGACGCTGCACAAAGATGCAATTCAACCAGGACAAAGAGTCTTGATCTGTGATGACTTATTAGCAACAGGTGGAACGATCAAAGCAACAATCGAATTGATCGAAGAACTTGGCGGAGTTGTTGTTGGTTGTGCCTTTTTGATCGAGTTGATGGACTTGCATGGTCGTGACAAAATCGAAGGCTACGACATGATTACTTTGATGGAGTATTAATCAAATAAAATATTGAACAGAACCCCCCCTTCCACAAACGGATGAACCGTTTGCGGAAGGGGGGGTTCGTTGGATGAGTAGCCTCAATTTATTGATGGAACAAATGAGTGCAAGGGTAGGTAGTCAGTTTGTCGTTAAAAAAAGCAAACGAGCGATCATCGTTTGCTTGGACGGATTTTTCATAGAAGCGATCTTATTTACTTTTACGAGTGCCTGGAGCTGTAATAGGTTTCGTGATAGAAGGAGTCTTCATGGGATTGCCGACGTTGTGATTGACGGTATTTTTTTTCATCCCACAACATAAACCACAATGTAAACAAAGGAACAAAAACCAACAGCGCTGTACGTAGACCAAAATTACCAATAATAATACCTAAAAACAAAACGATCAATACTAAACCAAAACGTCTCATTGATTTCATGATTTTCACCTCTTTATAGAATGCGAACAAAAGTTCGTATTATTAGTATACGAACTTTTGTTCGGTTTGTAAAGAGGGAAGTTCAAAAAGAACAAAGATATCTGCTAAAAGAGGAAAAGACGAGCTTGAGATCATGATCTCAAGCTCGTAAATAAATAACTGAATTTTCTTTTCTTATCAATAAATATGACTACGGTACAGACCAACGACTCGACCTAAGATCGACACCTCATCTAAAATGATCGGTTCCAGTAAATCATTCTCGGGTTGCAAACGGAAATGATCTCTTTCTTTATAGAACCGTTTGCAAGTTGCTTCGTCTTCTGCAGTCATCGCAATAACGATATCACCATTTTGTGCAGTTTCTTGTTTGCGGACAATGACATTATCGCCATCCAATATCCCAGCATTGATCATACTTTCTCCTCGGATCGTCAACATGAACAGACTGCCTTCTTCTGATGAAAGGTTTGGTGGTACTGGAAAGAAGTCAGAAGCTTCCTCAACAGCTAGTATCGGCTCTCCGGCAGTAACAACTCCGAGAACAGGGATCGTTGTTGGGCGAATCCCGATTTTTGATAATCCTTGTTGCGTCAATTCGATGGCACGTGGTTTCGTAGGGTCTCTTTGAATAAAGCCTTTTTTCTCTAATCGGGCAAGATGACCATGGACTGTCGATGTTGAAGAAAGCTGAACAGCTTCTCCGATCTCACGGACAGTCGGTGGATAGCCTTTTTGGGTCACTTGTTCGTGAATATATCGTAAGACTTCGATTTGTCTTGTTTCAGTTTGTCGGGCCACAAGGTACACCTTCTTTCACTTGATAACTAAATAGTACCATAGAAAATACTTGATTTCAAACAAATGTTCGCATTAAAGACTATTGATGTAGTTGTTTTTTTTTCATTTTTTATATAAGATGTAGGAGAAGCAAAAGCGAGGAGGAATAGTTGTGTTATCGCCTGAAAAAATCGAACGTATCAATCAGTTAGCTAAAAAGAAAAAAGCAGAAGGATTGACACCAGCTGAAGTCAAAGAGCAAAAGGAATTACGAGAAGCATATCTGACAGCCTTTCGTTCTGGCATGAGACATCATATTGAAGGGATGAAAGTTGTTGATCCCGATGGAAATGATGTCACACCAGAAAAATTGAAAGAAATCCAGAAGAGAAAAGGCCTACACGACCGAAATAGCAAGTTTTAGTAAAAAAAACTAAAAGTCGTTGCTTTTTTAGAGGAGATACTATAAAATTAGAAGTAGAAATATAGGTAAAAAAAACCTAAATTACAGGAGGGGTTACATTGTTTGATAAAATTGATCAGCTTGGTGTGAATACGATCCGTACATTGAGTGTTGATGCAGTACAAAAAGCAAATTCAGGACATCCGGGGTTACCAATGGGTGCCGCGCCAATGGCTTATGCCCTTTGGACGAAACACTTGAAAGTGAATCCGAAAACTTCTAAAAACTGGGCAGACCGTGACCGTTTTGTCTTATCTGCGGGACATGGTTCAGCGATGTTGTACAGCTTGTTACACTTAGCAGGGTACCAAGTGACGATTGATGACTTGAAACAATTCCGTCAATGGGATTCAAAAACACCGGGACACCCTGAGGTCAACCATACGGACGGCGTCGAAGCAACGACTGGTCCTTTAGGTCAAGGGATCGCGATGGCTGTTGGGATGGCAATGGCAGAAGCGCATCTAGCTGCGACCTATAACAAAGATCAATTCAACGTCGTTGATCATTATACGTATGCGTTATGTGGCGATGGCGACTTGATGGAAGGCGTGTCTCAAGAAGCAAGTTCGATGGCTGGTCATATGAAACTTGGTAAATTGATCGTTTTATACGATTCAAACGATATTTCTTTAGATGGACCAACCTCAAAAGCCTTCACTGAAAATGTTGGCGCACGGTATGAAGCTTACGGTTGGCAACATATCTTGGTCAAAGACGGCAATGATTTAGAAGCCATCTCAAAAGCAATCGAAGAAGCGAAAGCCGAAACAGACAAACCGACATTGATCGAAGTGAAAACGGTCATCGGATTTGGTGCACCAAACCAAGGAACTTCTGCGGTCCACGGCGCACCACTTGGCTTAGAAGGCATTCAAAAAGCCAAAGAGATCTATGGTTGGGAATACCCTGACTTTACCGTACCAGAAGAAGTGGCGGAACGCTTCCGTCAAACGATGGTTGAAGAAGGCGAAAAAGCTGAAAATGCTTGGCGTGAGATGTTCGCAGCATACAAAGCAGCATATCCAGAATTAGCGCAACAATTCGAAGATGCTTTTGCTGGGAAATTACCTGAGAATTGGGATGCAGAGCTTCCAACATACGACGAAGGTGAAAGCCAAGCGAGTCGTGTTTCAAGTAAAGAAGTCATCCAAGAATTATCAAAAGCGATCCCAAGTTTCTGGGGTGGTTCTGCCGATCTATCCGGTTCAAACAATACGATGGTCACAGCAGACAAAGACTTCACGCCTGAACACTATGAAGGCCGCAACATTTGGTTTGGTGTTCGTGAGTTTGCGATGGCATCAGCGATGAACGGGATCCAATTGCATGGCGGTACCCGGATCTATGGGGGAACATTCTTTGTCTTTGTGGATTACTTGCGACCAGCTGTGCGTTTAGCAGCGATCCAAAACACGCCAGTCATTTATGTCTTGACCCATGACTCTGTGGCAGTTGGTGAAGATGGCCCGACGCATGAGCCAGTGGAACAATTGGCTTCGGTTAGAAGTATGCCAGGTGTCCATGTCTTACGTCCGGCGGACGGGAACGAAACTCGTGCGGCATGGAAAGTAGCGTTGGAATCTACAGATACACCAACGATCTTAGTCTTGAGTCGTCAAAATCTACCAGTTCTTCCAACAACGAAAGAAGTGGCGGATGATATGGTTAAAAAAGGTGCCTATGTCTTGTCTCCAGCTAAAGGGGAACAACCAGAAGGAATCTTGATCGCGACAGGTTCAGAAGTGGATCTAGCTGTTAAAGCGCAAAAAGTATTGGCGGAACAAGGAAAAGATGTCTCAGTGGTTTCTATGCCAAGTTTTGATTTATTTGAACAACAATCCGCGGAATATCAAGAAAGCGTCTTGCCAAAAGCAGTGACGAAGCGTGTTGCGATTGAAGCAGCTTCACCATTCGGTTGGGAACGTTATGTGGGTATCGAAGGTCAAACGATCACAATTGATCACTTTGGCGCATCTGCTCCTGGAAACAAAATACTTGAAGAATTTGGTTTTACAGTAGATAATGTAGTCAACGTCTTCAATCAATTATAGACAAATACTGAAAGCAGTTCGATTGGAGTGCTTGGAGATTTTTTCCAAGCCTCCAATTTTCTATTTTTTTAGGTACAAATTAGTAAAAAAGGATAATTGTCGTTACTTTTGTGTTACTTTTTGATTACGTGAAGATTACAAAAAGTAAATAATTGAAGATTCGTTTGAGTTTCAATAAAATAAAACGTATAATTTAAATGATTAAGTTTCGTTTAAGAGGAAGTTTTATTTACTGTTTCATTTGAGGAGGAATTTGAATGCAAGAGCTGAGAACCCGTAGCGCTCGACACCATAGGCCCAAAAGGAAAATGACCATCAATAAAAAAGCCATTGCACCTTTAGTGGGGACAAGCCTATTA
Organism: Enterococcus sp. DIV0806c; assembly: GCF_051710905.1. NCBI lineage: Bacteria > Bacillati > Bacillota > Bacilli > Lactobacillales > Enterococcaceae > Enterococcus > Enterococcus sp. DIV0806c. Next base: position 1,425,200 of record NZ_JBIOLO010000001.1, read on the forward strand.
GTTGGGCCAATGTTGGTTACAGCAACACCACAAACTGTACGTGCGGATGAGTTAGATGTCGCATCTTCTGCCGATCCGCAAGCATTTATCAATCAAATCGGATGGGCTGCTTCTGAAGTTGCAGCAAGCAATGATTTATATGCGTCTGTCATGATTGCACAAGCATTACTTGAAAGTGCGTATGGTACATCTGGATTATCAAGTGCACCATATTACAACTTATTTGGAGTCAAAGGTAGCGCAGGTCAATCTGTGGTATATATGAATACGCAAGAATATTTGAATGGTCAATGGGTAACGATGAACGAACCTTTCCGTCGCTATTCATCTTATTGGGAGTCATTCCAAGATCATGCGAATGTTTTACGTTCTACTAGTTTTTCGACAGGCGATTATCATTATTCAGGTGTATGGAAAAGTAATACTACCAGCTACTATGATGCAACAGCTTATTTAACTGGACGTTATGCAACAGATCCTAATTACGCATACAAATTAAATGAATTGATCAGCACATATAATCTGACTCGCTTTGATACACCATCAACTGGGTCAACAACAACTAGTACGACAAGTACCACAACGACTAGTACGACAACCTCTACAACGACTGCGACAAGTAGTAACCAAACTTATACTGTCGTCTCTGGCGATACACTTTGGGATATTGCTCAAAAATTCGGTATGTCCGTCGATGATCTGATGGCAAAAAATGGCATGACGATGTCAAATTATTCATTATTGGTTGGACAAGAAATCAATGTCTAACTTTATATCAACTTAAAAAAAGAGGCATATCAAAAGATGTGTCTCTTTTTTTTACTTCTCCAGTAAGAATCACTCGCAGAAGTACCTTTTTTGTATTATGATTAATAGAGAAGCAAATGAAGGGGGAAAAAACATGACACAGATTTATCAATCGATCACAGAATTGATCGGTAAAACACCTATCGTTCGATTAAATAAAATGGTTCCAGAAGGAGCTGCGGATGTTTTTGTTAAGTTGGAATTCTTCAATCCAGGTGGAAGCGTGAAAGACCGTATTGCCTTGAATATGATTGAAAAAGCAGAACATGATGGGCTATTGAAACCGGGTGATACAATCATTGAACCTACTTCAGGAAACACTGGTATTGGTTTAGCGATGGTCGGTGTAGCAAAAGGATATCATGTGAAACTTGTCATGCCTGAAACGATGAGTATCGAGCGTCGCTTATTGATGAAGGGTTACGGAGCAGAACTAATTTTGACTCCAGGGACAGAAGGCATCAGTGGTTCAATCAAAGAAGCAAAACGTCTAGCGGAAGAAAATGGCTATTTCTTACCTCTGCAATTTGAAAACCCTGCTAATCCACTAGTTCATGAAAAAACGACTGGGCCAGAAATCCAAGCGGCGTTTGGTGTGAACGGGTTGGATGCGTTTGTCGCAGGAATCGGTACTGGTGGAACAATCACCGGTGCGGGACACGAATTAAAACGGATCAATCCAGCGCTTAAGATCGTTGGAGTTGAACCAGCCGAATCTGCCGTTTTAGAAGGCAAAGAACCTGGGCCACACAAAATCCAAGGTATCGGAACAGGTTTTGTCCCGGATACGTTAGATACGAATGTCTATGATCAAGTCTTATCAGTATCTAGTGAGCAAGCAATGATCACAGCTCGCCGTATGGGGCAAGAAGAAGGAATCTTAGTTGGTGTTTCAGGAGGAGCCGCAGTTGAAGCTGCGCTTAATGTAGCTAAAGAACTAGGGGCTGGAAAAAAAGTTCTTGCGATTATTCCTGATAATGGAGAACGTTATTTGTCTACTCCTTTGTATCAGGATATGTAAGTCTACGTGAAAATCTGAATAAAAAGTGTGAAATAATGGTGAAACATCCGTTATTTTACACTTTTTTTGTATAAAATAGGCAAAATTATAAAATTCTTTTCTTTTTCTTTCCATAATATGTAGATTTAAAAAAATAAAAATAGTATGATAATAAAAGAACAATAAGGTGGGGTTTTGTTTATATGGAAAATAAAAAAGTAGAAGCGGCGATCGAGCAGCTGAAAAAAGAAAATATTCGGATTACGCCGCAAAGATACGCAGTTTTAGAGTATCTGATTGAGCATCGTTCACATCCAACGGCAGATGAAATCTACAAGGCGCTTGAGCATCGCTTTCCTAATATGAGTGTTGCTACAGTTTACAATAATTTACGATTGTTCACATCAATCGGGTTTGTTCAAGAAATGAAATATGGTGATGCATCAAGCCGATTTGATTTTAGTTCACAAAGACATTATCATGTGATTTGCCAAAATTGCGAGACGATCGTCGATTTTCATTATCCTGGGCTAGAAGATATTGAAATGGCGGCGGGGCGCTTAACTGATTTTGAAATCCATGATCATCGTTTAGAATTATATGGGCTATGTCCGAATTGCAAAAAATAAATCGTGCGAACATCTGAAACATCGATAAGGTCAAATGACTTTGTTGATGTTTTTTTGTCTTTCATTTGTGACGTGTAGAAAAACATGGAATACCTACTCCTGTGAAACTAAGAGGAAAACACACTAACAATTTTAAGAAAGGTGAAAATATTTATGCAATTTTTTATGCGATTTCGTATTCATTCACAAGCGTAGAGGTGTTAGTTTAAAAATTCACAAAAAGAACGTTTATTTATCAGTGTTTCAAATCGAAAATGCGCAAAATATGATAAGTAAGACCTTGTGAATTCACAAGCATAAAACTGTTGGATACGTTTTAATTTTGCTATAGTAAAAATTGTCAAAGGACAAATCGTTTATCGGAGGGACACACATGAAAGTAGTAGTAATCGGCTGTACCCATGCAGGAACAGCAGCAGTAAAAAGCATCTTAAAAAACAACCCAGAAGCAGATGTTACAGTTTATGAACGTAACGACAATGTTTCATTTTTATCTTGTGGGATCGCATTGTATGTTGGAGGCGTCGTGAAAGACCCAGCAGGCTTGTTCTATTCAAACCCTGAAGAGTTAGCTTCGTTAGGTGCGAAAGTGAAAATGGAACATGATGTCACTGATGTTGACACAGAAAACAAACAAGTCACAGCGAAAGATTTAAAAACTGGCGAAACTGAAACAGTTTCTTATGACAAATTAGTAATGACTACTGGTTCATGGCCAATCATCCCGCCAATCAAAGGGATCGAATCTGAAAATATTCTTTTATGTAAAAACTATAACCAAGCAAACGAAATCATTGCTAAAGCAGAAGAAGCGAAGAAAGTAGTGATCGTTGGTGGTGGTTATATTGGGATCGAATTAGTTGAAGCGTTTGTCGAGTCTGGCAAAGAAGTGACATTGATCGATGGTTTAGATCGTATCTTGAACAAATATCTTGATAAACCATTTACGGATGTGTTAGAAAAAGAATTGGTTGATCGTGGAGTTACTTTAGCTTTAGGTGAAAACGTTTCTGAGTTCATTCCAGATGAGAATGGTAAAGTAAAACAAGTAACTACAGCTAGCCAAACATTTGATGCGGATATGGTTATTTTGTGTGTTGGTTTCAGACCAAATACAAAATTAGTAGAAGGTAAAGTAGAAACATTGCCAAATGGCGCAATCAAAGTAAATGAGTACATGCAAACAAGCAATCCAGATATTTTTGCAGCGGGCGATTCAGCAGTTGTCAATTATAACCCAAGTGGTACGCAAAACTACATTCCTTTAGCAACAAATGCGGTCCGTCAAGGATTGTTAGTAGGAAACAATTTAACAGAGCAAAAAATGGCTTACCGTGGAACACAAGGAACTTCTGGTTTGTACTTATTCGGTTGGACAATCGGTTCAACAGGTGTGACAACAGAAAGTGCCCCAATGAATAACTTGGATGTCCAAGCAACACTATTCGAAGATAACTATCGTCCAGAATTCATGCCAACGACTGAAAAAGTCATGATGGAACTAGTATATGAAAAAGGAACAAATCGTATCGTAGGTGCACAATTCATGTCTAAATACGACATCACTCAATCTGCTAATACGATGTCATTAGCGGTTCAAAATAAAATGACTGTTGAAGACTTAGCTCTTTCTGACTTCTTCTTCCAACCTCATTTTGACCGTCCTTGGAACTACTTGAATCTTCTTGCACAAGCAGCTCTAGGAGAAATCGAGACAGCTCAATAATTTGTCAAAGTGTCATAGAAGAACCATCTGGAAGCAATATTGTTTCCAGACGGTTCTTTTTTTTGGAACTCAACCGGCTATTTAAAGGTCAAAATTTTTTATTGACACTTTTTGTTTTATTTCTCACGAGACAGGAATGGTTTGTTGCAGACTTCACCAGTTGCAATTAGTTGTTTTCCTTTGTTTTTTTTGTCAAAATAATAGATGTAATTAATTTCCAACAAAGCAGATGTAGTGAGTTGGACTAGAGGAGGATCATTATGGAAAAAGAATATTTTGTACAGCAGGATAATTTTATTGAAGATTACAAAAAGGTGACAGGCAGTGAAACGATCGATATTGATTCTTTAGCAGAAGAAGTGATCAATCAATTAAACGAAACCCAAGCAGAAGAATTCGTTTTATCTGGTGATGAAACAAAAGATGGTGAGGATCATCAATTCCCATTTAGTCGACGGATCTATACCGATGAAAATGATGGAACATTGAATACAGAGTATACGTATGAAGGACAACCATACGAGCTACGAACGGATGACGAGGTACAATAATAAACGTTCTATCGATCGTACGCGTCATTCTCTAAGCTGCTTGTAAAGATATGAGACCTTTTTATAGAGGAGAGCATATCCTAGTACAAGCAGCATTTTCTTCTGATGTACATATATTCCGAAAAGTGAAAAGCAATATAAAAATCACTAAAACATTTCAAAAAATTCAAATAATCCTTTCTTGCTTCAAATCTTGTTTTTACGTATACTAATTTTAAAGAGAGGGATAATAATGTTGAATTTAGAAAACTATTTAAAAGCTGGTCAAACGATCGTTTCCAATCTTTTGCTTAAAAATTATCATCGTATCGGCCTACAAGCAGATGAATTTTTATTTATATTACAGTTGCATATGGCACAATCAGAAGGTGATTCATTCCCGGATCTGATGAATATTTCCCAGAATATGGGTGTCAAGCAAGAAAAAGTTTTTCAAATTTTGAATCGATTGGTCAGTGGTCATTTCATAGCGATCGAAACGACACTTATTGATGGACGTAAAGCGGATCGCTATGATTTGACACCAACGTATGTGCATTTAGAAAGATTATTAGAAAAAGACTCTCTAAAGCAAGAAGAAGAAGTCCAAGAAAAAACGACACGTTCAGTCTATCAATTATTTGAACAAGAGTTTGGACGTCCCTTATCCTCTATTGAATTCCAACGGATCGGACAGTGGTTGGAAGAGGATCATTATCATCCTGAGATTTTGAAACTAGCTTTACGGGAGGCTGTATTGAACCAAGCGTATAGTTTCAATTATATCGACCGTATCTTATTATCTTGGGAACGGAAAAATTTAAAAACCAAACAGCAAGTAGAAGAAGATCAAAAACGCAGAAAGCAGCAACTGCTTCAAAAAGAAATCGATCAGCCAGCCCAACAAGAAGAGCTGCCAAAAGTATCATTAAAGAATTGGCTGGAAGAATGGGAGTAATATGTTAGGTAAACAACGTACAATGGAAGCTTTTGAGAAAATGTATGAGATGTTTCCAGAAGCGCATGGAGAATTACAACATAAAAATCCTTATGAATTATTGATTGCAGTCATTTTAAGCGCACAAGCGACAGATGTTTCGGTCAACAAGGCAACACCTGCTCTATTTGAAGCTTTTCCAACTCCTGAGGCGTTAGCCAAAGCTCCATTAGAAGAGATCATTCCTAAGATAAAAACAATTGGATTGTATCGAAATAAAGCCAAAAACATCAAAGCATGTGCGCAACAGCTGCTTGATCAGTTTGGAGGACAGGTTCCTCAAACAAGAGAAGAGCTTGTTTCACTACCTGGTGTAGGTAGAAAAACAGCGAATGTCGTGCTTGGAGATGCGTTTGGAGTACCAGCTATAGCAGTCGATACTCACGTAGAACGTGTGACAAAACGATTGAGGATCTGCAAATTGGATGCTTCAGTACAAGAGGTTGAACAAACATTGATGAAAAAGGTACCAGAAGATCTATGGGTAAAAACGCATCATACATTGATTTTCTTTGGGCGGTATCATTGTACTGCTAGAAGCCCACGTTGTGAAGTATGTCCTTTACTGGATATGTGCCAAGATGGGAAAATGCGTATGAAAAACCCTGCCAATAAAAATATAAAATAAGCAAAAAGCGTTGAAACCAATCGCGATGTGTAGTGACCTCAAAAAGTTAGGCTTTTATAGAGTGGAGAAATCCACTCTTTTTTTTGCAATAAAATAAGGGTAAGCAGCTTTTTGAGAAAGAAGGTGTGTAAGAAAAAAGCTTGTCAATTGTTTATAACATTACAAGAAATTATTCTTGGATACATAGAGATTAATATTCTTGACTAAAAAAATAATAAGTAGCCTTATGAAAATAAAAATAAATCAGTTATTTTATTATGATTTTTTTTAATATGTATATGTTTAAATTAAGTAATTATAACACGTTTAATTTATTTATTTTATTTTAAGTATGTTATATTTTTAGTTTTAAATAAAAGAGTTTTCTGTTAAAATTTAATTATAGAGGAGGAATTATATGATTAAAAAAACATTACTTTTATCAACTTTAGTTTTAACAATGGCTGGATGCGCTACATCTGCCCAAGGAGAAGATACAACTAGTACAACAAATGAGTCACAGAAGGAAACACCGGTCATTACCCTTTCGGATGTAGAAGAAGCACAACAAGAATGGGCAGAGAATATTATTGCGATTGGTGAAGCTAGCTTGGAAAGTGACGAAAAAGCCGAAGAAAAAGCGCTTGAGACACTGGAAAATCTATATGCTTACGATGACGGTCAAGTGCTCTTCAAACCAACGAAAGCTGCGGAAGTACCATTTCGTGGAACAAAAGATGAAGCACTATCTTATTTTGTTGGTGGGGACATCGCAGAAGATGGTGGATTTGCCTTAGAGCCTTGGACAGATATCCGCTTTGATAATCATGATACGATCTTGAACGGTGATACAGCGATTTCTTCAGGTGTCTATTATTTTACTTCTGGGGAAACCAACGAAGAAGTCAAAGTTGAATACACATTTGGTTATATCATGGATGAGGATGGCGACTTAAAAATTCAGTTACATCACTCAAGTGTGCCATTCGGATAAGAAAAGATGTATGGTTAAATCAACAAAATGACTGACTATCCTGCTTGATCTTTTAACACTTCCACCATGTAAGATTGATACATAATGTAGGATAGTCAAACGAATCATCGAAATAAATTATAGGCACTAACTGAAATGATTTTAAGCAATATTTGTCAAGCAACTGGAGGATCAAACGAGGCAACTCGTGGGTTCTTCAGTTTTTTGCTAGGTATCGCATGCAAATAAATCAATAAATTTCTCTTAAATTTATTGGAATAAAATAAATTCAAGAATATAATTATTGGAATTTTATGAAGAAATATTCTAATATTAAATTGTACTTGTTTTTTTATAATAGTTATTTTAGGTTATCACTTAAAAGTGAACGAAGGTTTACACCGTTCTCATGTCAAATAATTACTATAAATCAACAAGTATCTTTTGTTTTCTGAATAGTAAGAATATTTTTTCTATTTAAAAATGACAAGGAAAGATTGAGGTGATGTTATACTATTTGAATTTTACATTTCAACTATAGATTGAGGAGAAAATAAATATGCTGCCAGATAAATTAATATTATTATTCATTACAAAAACACAATTTTTACAAATGAAGGTATTAAAAGAAATGAAACATGGAGCAGTCTCAATAAAAAAGCTGGAAGATGAAATGGATCTAACAAAAAGACAAGCAAGAAAGATACTTCAAAATTTGATGAGAGAATATGAAGAAATCGGATTCTCAAAAAAAACGCACACCTCTTTGATTCTAGATAAAGATGAATTGCGCTGTATGCCACAACTAACCGATACGGAATATCTCGAATTGATCAATATTTTCCAAGAAAGATATTTTGCAGAATCAAATTTATATCAGACATTGTTATATGTGTTGGAAAAAAGGAAATTCAGTGTTTCAGATATTGCAAAATATCTAATCTATAGTGAGTCACATGTATACAAACTTTTAGGAAAGTTGAAAGAATTGTTTCAATTATTAAAAATCGATATTCGATTGATGAAGATCAATGAAACATTGATTGAATTAACAGGTAGTGAATCTACTATACGTATGTTGCATTATCTGGGGATTGCTGTCATTTCAAAAGGAAACTATTGGCTGTTCAAAACGATTACTCAAGAAGAAGTGATCGATTTCCGGTTGTCAATCAACTTTGATCATTACGAAAATTTATCTCCGCTTGGGAAAAAGCGTATCAACTATTTATTAGCGGTCTGTTTGATATCATTGAAAAACGGGTACCAAATCCATGATCTACCCTCAGAACTCGTAGAGCTAGGAGAAACAGTCTATAAGGAGGAGATGGATGCGTGTTTAGAAAAGCTGACTGTCAAAAAGATGATAGATGGAACAAATTCACGAAATGAATGTATCCATTTCGCCTTTCTATCCAACTATTTTGCACAAGATTTAAATAAGAAAGAAGAAAAAGAAGAACTGGGGAGAAAGCTAGGGGATCTAAAGAAGAATTCGATCGTCACCAAATGTAAAAAATTACTTATGTGCATGATTGATTACTTTCATATACCAGAAACGATTTTTTATCAATTACTCTATTATTTGACAAACAAATTAGTCACTATCCATCATTTGGAATTATATAAATTTATGCCTATATACCATGATGCACTACCAACAAATCGTTATGGGTCCTATATAGAGCGTTGCATCGATAAAAACTTAAAATCTTACCAAAATGAGTCTTCTTACAATCACATCAAAAATAGTTTTGTGCAAGTCATTTTAGGAAGCTTAGCCTCCAACAGTCTTAAATCTGAACATAAAGTTTATGTGGAATTTTTTAACCTTCCAGAATCTAAAAATATAGTCGAAAATGTTATTACACATTACTACAATAATAAACGAATAAAAATCGTAGAATCGTATCATCATGCTGATATCGTTATTTCGGATACCCATGGATACGAAGATAAAGATTTATTTTATTTTAAGCATATCTCAGATAAGGATTCATGGACGAGGTTGGGATCGTATTTTAATAAAGTCATCGTAAATACGTACAAATTTTGACCACCGATTGACTAAATAACATAATCAGATACGATGAATCGAATTTATTTGCCAAATCTGTTTATCATCTCTTGGTTTAAATGAACAATAACTGAATAATAGTTTTGTTTTTCACAATATATAAATATCTATATATAAGTATTTATTTTTATCCAATACACTATATTGTGATTAATTGAACAATATAAGGTCGCTATTTTTAAATAAGTTATTATGTTATAAAAATAATGTAACAAAAAAATATTGGAAGGAAGGTATGATATGAAAAAAAGATTATTGGGTAGTGTGGTATTGGTTTTAAGTCTAGGAGGAATAATTTTTGGTGCTACAAAAGATGTTTCTGCACATGGGTATGTAAGGGAGCCAATTAGTCGAGGATACCAAGGGTCATTAGATGCTCGCACCAACTGGACTGCAGCATTTCAGAAGTATGGGGCAGTGATCAATGAGCCACAATCTTTAGAAGCATTGAAAGGCTTCCCAGCAGCAGGACCAGCGGATGGACGAATTGCTTCTGCAAATGGCGCATTAGGTTTTCAGTTAGATCAACAAACAGCAACTTTATGGACAAAGCAAGATATCAGTACTGGTCCTAATAATTTCACTTGGCATTTTACGGCAAATCACCGGACTGCGAAATATCATTACTACATCACGAAAAATGGTTGGGATCAAAACAAACCACTTGCGAGAGAAGATCTAGAACTATTATCGGAAATCGATGGTGGCGGACAATCTTCTGCGAATATTAGCGCAACGCACACAGTCAATATTCCAGAAGACCGAATGGGGTATCACGTTATTTTAGCAATTTGGGATATTAGTGATACTGCGAATGCCTTTTACAATGTGATTGATGCGAATATCAAAAGTAATGGAGCAATACCAGTCGTACCAAATAAACCAACAAATGTCAGAGCAGTGAATACGACAAAACAGTCAGTTTCACTTTCTTGGGATGCACAAGCAGCTGCTGAAAAATACAATGTGTATCGTGATGGTCAACTGATTACTACAACTTCTGCGAACAACTATCAAGATAATCAATTAACAGCAAATACCACGTACAAGTACGAAATCGAAGCAGTATCGTTTACCGGACAAGTATCTGAAAAAAGTGATGCGCTTCAGGTAACAACGTTAGCAGATAACGAAGTAGAAGTGCCAACAAGACCAGGTAACTTACATTCAATGGGAGAAACAGTGAACTCAATCTCATTGATGTGGAATCCTTCTAGCCACTCTGCAGGAATCAAAACATATGAAATCTATAGAGATGGCCAATTAGTTGGTCAAACTGCAAATACAACTTATCTAGATACTGGATTGAATGCTGGGACTCAGTATACGTATACAATCAGAGCAGTGAGTAATGATTCTATTCGATCAGAGGACAGCAACCGTTTAGTGATTTCAACAAAAACAAATGAAATTGCGCCACCAAGTGAACATCGTCAATTTGAATTAGGAAGTTTAACTAATCCTGTGTTGTACACAAAAGATGAAATCATCTTCCATGAGGGGAAACTGTATACAACATTAGTGACTCATTTTAATTATGGTGATCCATCTTGGGCGCCAGATAGTGCAGCTAGTTTATTTAGAATTAAATAACTTTTAAAAGTCTTTTAGCCTTTTGGATTATTTTAGGATTCTAATAGAATAACTTTTTTGTAGAAAGCTTAAAAGCATCAGAGGGCCATTTATTGTAGATAAATAAAAACAGTGGTATATCGTTATTAATTACGCCTTAGAGAGGCTATACAATTTGTATAGCCTCTTTTTTCTTGTTATCTCTCAAATCTAAGATCTATAAAAAAACTTTAAAAAAACTTCGTCTTCTAAAGAAATTTTTTTCTCTAAGTCGGGAAATACAATACCTCGAAATAAAAAAACATATTGTTTATAGTGAAGTTGTTATGTGAAAGGGGGAAGGTAAGTGGAAGAGATTCTTGAACGATTAATATCGAATGATTACAAAAAACGTGTCGTATTTATCTTGAATACTTTAGAGAGAAGAAAAAATGTGACCGTTCAATATCTTGCAAAAAGTCTCAAAGTAACTAGAAGAACGATTACCAATGATTTAAAAACGATTCAAGATGAATTTTCCGACACAATTGAAATATTGACTTCCTATAAAGGGGTCAGCATGTTTGTATTGAACCATTTTAAGTTATTCGAGAAAAAAAAATCTTATTACATGAATGAAGACTTAGTAAAAGTGACAACAAGTATCCTTACAGGTGAACTGAAGCAGGTGATCGATTGGAGCTGGGAATTACACTACTGTGAGAAAACAGTGATCCAAAAAATGCGAAAGCTAAAGAAAATCTGCCATCAATATGGTTTGAATTTAAAACTTTCACCGGTTGAATTTATAGGGAAAGAAATCAGAATCAGAAAACTGTTTATTGATCTTTACATTAAATCAGCATATCTAGAAATCGAAGATTATTGCCCCTATAAAAATGAAATGGAAGAAATAACCAAAATCGTTTTGGCGTTATGTTCGGATGTTTCCCAATCAATCACAAAGAAAATACTTGCTTTAACTTTTATCCGGTTTGGAAAAGACAAATTATATATCCAGTCGCGATTGTTAGATTGGTTTAGAAACAATCCCTTAACGAATCAATTATTCGTTGAATTTATTCAATTAGATTGTTTCAAGACCTACTCTAAAGAAGTCATTTTTGAAGAATGTTGTTTTATAGCTTGTATGATCCATTTACATGAATGTTATTACACAGAGATTGAAAAACACAATAAAGGATTTGCAGAATACTTTGGTTTTTCTGAGACAGTCAAACATTTGGTTTTAGATCTCAAGAGTGTTCTGGGGAATCGGATCCAAGTTGATAATGAGCAACTGTATTCAATTGTCAATTGCTTTTTATTTCAAGAGAAAATCAAACAGGAACTTGAAATTGATTTTTCATATAACGATGAAGAATCGGCGATACTGATTGATTCAATCAACCGGCGACTATATAAAGAAATGAATACAGTCATCAAAAGAAATAAAGCGATCCAAAAGAATTTCCTGCAAAAAAGGTGTGCTTCATCATTTACTTCTGACTTATTACTTTTCTTATATACGAACAAGGCATGTGAAGTTTTAAGTACAGTTGTTGTTGCATTGAAACGGGGATTTTTAACGGATTTTGCTTTAAATGAAATTATTGAAAGATATCTACACACCAGAGCAAGCATCATGTACCAGGAACAATTGGAAACCATTGAAAATCCACTTGACGTAGATATATTAGTGACAAATATACTACCATTTCCGTATCAAGTTGGTGATAAAACCAAAATGTTTTATCTACCAGAAAAAGCAGATATTGACCGAACGATGGACATCGTTTCAGACTTGCTCGTTACAGATTTTAGATAATAACAAAGATCACTTATGTCGTTTAGGAGGGCAAGTTGAAAAACTCAAAGACTTGGTATTATAAATTACTTTTACTATTTTTATTTCTTGTATTCGCGTATACGGCAAATCGGACCATCCTAATTTACGAGAATTTCCGACAACAGACAGAAGATATCGCACAAGTCTTGGTTCGCACAATCGATCAATTTGGACTAGAAGTCAGTCGCTTTGAGTTTGACTTTAGTTATAGTTTAGCAAGTATCATTGGTACATTGACAATCGTGGGGGGGCTTGCTCTTGGTATCTTGTATCACTCAGGTATGCCGAAACATACAGAGTTTGAATATGGAAGTGCCAGATGGGGCAACAAAAAAGACATCAAGCCGATGATGGATAAAAAAAAAGACAACAATATCATTCTCACAAAAAGTGAATCGCTGTCTATGTCTGGTCGTATGAAGATCACTAAATCTAATAACTTTAATCGGAATAAGAATGTGATCGTAGTAGGAGGAGCCGGGTCAGGTAAAACAAGATTCTATGTGAAACCTAATTTGATGCAACTGCATTCCTCTTATGTCGTCAGTGATTCTAAAGGACTCTTGTTAAGTGAAACAGCAACGATGTTTAAAGAAGCAGGTTATGAAATCAAGGTTTTTGACTTGATCACGCGGGAAAATACAGATTATTATAATCCTTTTACTTACATCCGGACCGAAGACGATATTTTAAAAGTCGTCAACAACTTGATCAAAAATACTTCAGATCCTGAAAAAAAGGGTGGCGATGATTTTTGGGAAAAAGCTGAAACGGCCTTATTGATGGCTACGTTTAGTTATCTTTTACAAGAAGTTGATGAGGAAGATCAAACATTGACAAACGTCGTTGAAATGGTCCGCTTAGCAAACTGTCCAGAGGATGTGCCTGATTATGTTTCCCCACTGGATGTGATTTTCAATGAACTTGAAGAAAAAGATCCTGCCAACTTTGCAGTCGCGCAATACAAAATTTTCAAACTAGCGGGGGATCGCACCGCAAAAAGTATTTTAGTCAGCTTAGGAGTGCGATTATCGCCTTTTGATATTCCGAACATCAAAAAAATCGTGAGTAAAGATACTTTAGCACTTGACACTGTGGGTGACAAAAAAACGATCATCTATATTTTATTATCAGATACAGATACGAGTTTCAATTTCTTAGCAAGTATGTTGTACCAACAATTATTCGATAGTTTAGTGTACAAAGCAGACAATGTCTACAAAGGTCGTCTACCACATCATGTGCGATGTGTCTTAGATGAATTTGCCAATATTGGACAGATTCCAGACTTTGAAAAAGTGATTTCAGTGATTCGAAGTCGCGAGATATCGGTCAATGTGATCTTACAAAACATCAGTCAGCTTAAAAATTTATATAAAGATACTTGGGAAACAATCATCGGGACCAGTGACGTTTTTCTGTATTTAGGTGGAATGGAGTTAAGTACGCATGAGTATATCTCCAAATTACTAGGGAAGAAAACGATCCAGCACAAGAACATCAGTATCACCAAAGGTAGTAATGGGAACTACAGTGAGAACTATCAAAAAATGGGTCGAAATTTATTGGATGTAGATGAAGTGGCGAACCTAAGTGGAACAAAAGCGATTTTGAAGATTCGTGGAATAGTTCCGTTTATATCAGAAAAATATGATATTACCAAACATAAAAATTATAAAAAACTCGGAGATGTGGCTCCAGAGAATTGGTACGAACGAAATCAATCACCGAAAAACGAAGAGGAGAATGGATAGAAATGAACAATAATCAACAATTATTACAGGATGTATTTAATTTGATTTCAAGATTTACGATGGTTGGCGGAGGATTATGGATCATTTGGGGAACCGTGATCTTAGCTGGTGCGTTAAAAGATAAAAATGGCCCGCAACTACAACAAGGGATCTGGCAAGTCGTCGGCGGTGCATTGATTTTAGTTGCCGCAGTTTGGTTCGTGACCGCATTTGATGTCGGCTCACTTTTAAGTAGGTAGAAAATTTTTTATAGAAAGAAGGTTAATCAGTGCGCTCAGCGATAATGATGCTATTTGATCGAATGATGGAATATTTGAATGGGGACAATATTGCAGAAACCTTAAGCCGTGGTTTGCAAGATTACATGGCAGATGCCTATCGAGTAGCAGGAATCATCCAACAAACGATCATAGCTCCAGTTGCATTTTCAATACTAGCGATATTCATCTTATTTGAATTTCAAAAAATTTCTTTAAAAGTAGAGAATGCAGGTGGTGCTCCAACTTTGGGATTTGAAATGATCATGAAAGCATTTGTAAAATTTATTATTTGTTATATTGTCATCTTAAGAATCCAAGTGATTCTCGATGCCATTGTCGCATTAGGGGCAATGTTAGCAGGGCAAATAATGGCCCTAAATAGAGATGATTTTTTAAGTTCTTATCGCAATGTAGTCAATTCAGCAGTAAGCAATCTTTCGTGGTGGGAAGTAATGGTCGTATTAATGATTTTTGTTGTTCTATTTTTAGTTTCTTTAGTAGTAGGGGTCTTTATCAATGTCATCGTTTATATAAGATTTTTTGAATTATATATATTCAGTGCGATTGCTCCTATTTCGATGGCGGCATTACCCCATCAAGAGTTTTCATCGATGGCAAAAGGATTTTTCAAGAATTTTGCAGCTTCCTCCTTACATGCTGTAATGATCGCATTAGTATTGACCATTTATCCTTTGATTTTTGTGAATTTCTTAAATAGTCATAGGAGTGGCATGTGGTCGCTGATTTTTGGTTTGACGATTTACATGATTGCTTTGATGTTTGCAATAAATAAGACAAAAGGATGGGCGAAAATGATTGTATCCGCCTCATAGAAAGGAATAAAAGCAATGGCAATTGAAGTCAAAGTCCATAAAGATGTACGTGAATATAAAGAACGGATCGTAGCAGGTATGAGCGTACGACAATTAGGCTTTCTGTCTGTGGCGGTGTTGGCTAACATCGTGATCAGTTTTGTGTTTGTGCGCTTTTTTGGTTACTCCATGGACGTGATCAGTTGGCTGATGATTCTCGTTTCAATGCCAATCGTCGCTTTTGGGTGGCTAAAAAAAGAGGGACTGCCTTTTGAACGCTATTTGAAATACTATTTTATTTACCATTTTGATCAAGGAGTAGTTGTTTATGAAGAATCTGATACGTCCCAATTTCATGAAGGTGAACTTCAGGCAAAACAAGAATAAAAAAAATATGCAAGAAGAAAAAAAATCTTTTTTACTTTATGAAGAAATCTATGATAACGGTATTTGTTTAATTACTGAGAATGAATACTCAATAACGATCCATATTGACGATATCAGTTATCAACTTTGTTCCGAAGAACAACGTATGCAGATATTCATTAAATATTGTGAGTTCCTAAATTCTTTGGAAGCTTCCATTGATTACAAAGTCACGTTAGTAAAAAAGAAAAAAACAGTCGAAGAATTGACTCATGTGCTGTTTAAAGAAAAAAATGAACAATATGATGATAAGTACCGCCAAGAAATGAATGACTATCTAACAGCGAAAATCAACGAAAAGAAGAATGCGTTTGAAAAGAAAATTTTTATTACGTTTACTCAAAAACATGAGAATCAGGAATTTGCGGAAAGAGAGTTATTCTTGATTGCCGATCAATTGGATCTATTCGCTCGAAAAATTGGTTCGACTATCCATATTTTAAAAGGGGAAGAACGGAAAGAATTGATCGGTCAAATCATAAATAATGAGAATCATACATTACTACCGAAACAAGTCGATCTCAAATTAGATAAGCGCCTGATCAAGATCGATGACAAACTAAATCAGACCCTCTATTTGAATGGTTACCCTGCCGAACTATCTGATGAATGCTTAACAGGTCTTATGGAGATCGATGAAGAAATCACTCTTACGGTTAGTTGCAGGCCGATACCGATGGCAAGCAGTTTCGACTTAGTAAAGACTAAAATGGCTTACATGGATCAGCAAAAAGTGGATGAACAGCGAAAAGCCTTAAATAGTGGGTACGATTATGACATGCTACCCTATGACCTGACTTATTCCCTGGATGAAGCAAAAGAGCTTTTAGATTCATTACAAAGTAAAAGCCAGAAACTATTTGAAGTAACTGTGTTGATCAATTTCTCCGCAGAGGATCAGGATAACTTAAATAAAATCGCGAGTAAAATCAAGTCGGTAGGGCGAAGATTTGGTTGCACGATCATTGAACTAGCGTATTTACAAAAATTTGCTTTAAATACAATATTACCAATAGGAAAGAATCATGTTCCTTTAAATCGCTTATTGGCAACTTCTGCGGTTTCGGCGTTGATGCCATTTTCGATTTCTGAAATGCTTCATGAGAATGGCAATTATTATGGGATCAATTCTGTGACAAAAAATCTGACGATTCTTGATCGGAAAAAACTAATGGCGCCCAATGGGTTTGTCTTGGGCACACCAGGATCAGGTAAGAGTTTCTCTGTCAAACGGGAAATCGTCAATGTTTTACTGAGAAACGCCAAAGACGAAGTGATCGTCATTGATCCTGAATCAGAATATCAGCATATTTGCTCGGAATTTGATGGTCAAATGGTTCGGTTGGCTGGTAATTCAAACACCTGCATCAATCCGATGGATATCAATAGTAACTATGGCGATGATGCAGACCCGATCGCTTTAAAAACACAGTTTTTGATTTCACTTTGTGAGTTGATCACGGGGGGGATTTTAGGGCTATCTTCCCAACAAAAGACGATCATCGACCGAGTATGCCGAAAAATTTACCAAGAACAGACACAGTTGCCGACATTAAAAGATTTTTATACGGCGCTAAATGCACAGCCAGAAGAAGAGGCAAAGCAATTGGCGATTGAATTGGAACTTTATACAGAAGGTAGTCTAGCGCTATTTTCCAAACAAACGAACGTGGATTTAAATAAACGTTTGGTCATTTTCGACATCAAAGATTTAGGGAAACAACTCAAACCATTCGGAATGTTGGTCGTTTTAGATCAAATTTGGAATCGAATCACATTAAATCGAGAATCAGGAATCCGTACATGGTTATATATAGATGAATTACAGTTGCTCTTTACAAATGAATATTCAGAAAATTATTTCTTTGAATTGTGGAGTAGAGCAAGAAAATGGGGGGCTATACCGACAGGGATCACCCAAAATGTCGAGACGCTATTATTGTCGGATCTAGCCAGAAGAATGCTTTCTAATAGCGATTTCGTTGTCATGTTCAATCAAGCAAAATCTGATCGCTCAGAGTTGACTCGTTTATTCGATATATCGGAAGAGCAGGAAAAGTATGTTTTAAATGGGAGTGAAGGTACTGGTTTGATGGTGTTTGGGGACACGATCATTCCATTTGAAGACCGACTGCCTAAAGAGACGAAACTCTATCAAATCATGACAACTAAACCTGGTGAAGAGGTAAAAACAAAGCAAGATTATGAATGAAACATACGAGGGGAATAAACAAGAAAACAACAAGCAGCAAGATCTGTTATCGATCAAATTGAAACGTGTCAGTACGAAAGAGCAAAAAAAGAAAGCACTGAAAAAACGACTCCGATTCAAAAAACGTCAACAAAAATTAGCGAGAAAAAAAAGAGATAGCTTACAGCCGAAAAATAGAAATATCGTTGATTTCAAACAACATATGGTGAATAGCCAGTCAAGAAAAGAGCCATTAAGTAAAGGCGCAACAAGCAAAAAACCATATGCTAGTCATTTTAAAAAGCGTCATCTTATAACAAATAAAAAAAAGTTAAACAAAATCAATAGTAACAAACAACATAGTACCACAAGAGAAAAGGCCTATTTCATAAAGAATAAACATCGCTCTCCTAAAGAAATCAATCATGCGCTTTTAGGAATAAAAAAAAGACAAACTTCACCCAATCATAGTGGGACGAATCAGCGAAGTCAGCTCTCTACTGAAAAAATCAATAAACAAAAATTAGGATCAAAAAAATTCTATCATAAGAAACAAGAAAAACTAGGTAAAAATGTTCTCAATCTATCTGGCATAAAGAATACACTTACTACGAATAAGCAGACCAGAGCAAAGAAGCTTGAAGAGAAACTATTCGGCATCAAAGACAAACTTGAACGTAAACATCAAGTGTTAAGTAACTCCAACAAAGTTAAACGATTAAAAAAGCAAACAAAAATGCCATCGAAAAAAAAATTCAAACCCAAACTGAAAAAAAATCTGGCACAAACGGCCATAGACACAGTTGGCAGGAACAAAGATGGCGAATTGAATATTCTTGGAGTTCTTTTAGTCTTATTTATTATTCTCAAACTGATCCTCATGTTGTTGTCCGTCAAAGTAATGATGATCTTGGCGGTCGTCATCGTCGTTATCGTCGTGATTATCGCCATCTTTAATTTTATCGCTAGTATATTTACTATAAAAACGGAAGATATGGCATTAGCAGAGGCGTATGAGCATGTCACACTTTTGGATGCCAGAAAGAACAAAGAAGTGCAACAAGTTTTTGAAGATTTTTCAGAAAATTCTGAAATTGAAGAAGTATATTTTGTTGTAAATGGTGTTGCAAGACCAGATAACAATTTTATCTATAGCTCTGATGCAGATACGTACCTCTATTACCTGAATGCAAAATATGAAGATTATAACATCAGTAAACGTATCTCAGCGAGTAGCAATATCTTTGGTGCAACAAGAGTTCGTGGAGAAGTAGAAGGAATCCATGGGTATACCTTTAGTTACACAACGAAAATCGAAACAAGAGAAGTACCAATTATTTATCCTGATGAGACTGATCCAGAAGAGGATGGATCGGAAGACTCTGAAGAAGCTGATGAATCAGAAGAAGCTGATGGTTCGGAAGACGACGAGGACTCAGAAGAAGAAGCGGATGATTCAGAAGAAGATGAGGACTCGGAAGAAGAAGCAGATGATTCAGAAGATGATGAGGATCCAGAAGAAGAACCGGATGATTCAGAAGAAGATGAGGACTCAGAAGAAGCGGATGATTCGGAAGAAGATGAGGACTTAGAAGAAGAACCGGATGATTCAGAAGAAGATGAGGACTCAGAAGAAGAAGCGGATGATTCAGAAGAAGATGAGGACTCAGAAGCAGAACCGAATGATTCCGAAGAAAATCAAACGAATGACACTCTAAATGGGGACCAACCCGCTACCCCTCGTAATGAAGAAGATCGTCCAACGCATCGTACGATAAAAGTGGCGTTGATCAATATTGAGATCAAAACAATCAGTCAGTTTATTGATGAAAATTCAGATACGCTGACAGAGGAAGAACTAGATAAGTTTGGACCGATCCAAGAATTGGACCGATTTGAGAATAAAGTATTTTTGCAAAGTCCTTTTGGCATGAACCAAGACGCCATCGTTGTTCAAAAATATGGCTATCGAGGATCAAATGACAGAAATAGACATGATCATATCGAGCTGTTGGCTGAGCCTGGCACGCCTGTCTATGGCATCGATAATTCTGGATCAGGAAGAGTACATGCTGCTGGCAATGATTATGTCACTATCAATACTTCTTTGAGCAAAAGAGTTGTGTTGTCTCCATTAAAAAATGTCCGAGTGAGAAATGGTGAGTGGGTAGATGCCGATACAATCGTAGGAGAAACCACAGGAAATTTAAAGGTTGAAGTCATTGAACGTCGAACATTCTGGCCAAACAGACATATTTATCCATCTGCTTATATTTTTGATCTGGAATTTCAATATCCTTCTGAGATAGAAGGATTTACACATCATTCTTCAAGAACGATCTCAGGAAGTCTTAAAAATCCTGGACAAATGATTTTACAATGGGAACATCTTGTTCGAGAAGCTTGTGAAAAGTATGGGATTCCAGAGTATGTCAACATGATTTTGGCAATCATCCAAGTAGAATCCGGTGGTGATGCAGAAAGATTCCCTGATATTATGCAGGCTAGTGAGTCACAAGGTTTGTCTCCTAATACGATCGATGATCCAGAACTATCAATTGATCGAGGCACCCACTATTTTGCCCAATTATTAAGCAAAGCGAGAGACTTACATCTTGATGATCGTGCGGCTCTTCAAGCCTATAACTACGGAGAAGACTTTTTAAACTGGTTAGCAACTACCAATAACCAATATAGCTTCTTTCAGGCAGAGTTATATGCAAGGGAAAAAAGCAACAGACAGACTGTTACTTATACCCATCCAGTTGCGTTAGCATATGGATTTTCATGGCGATATGCTTACGGAAATATGTTCTATGTTCCTATAGTAACTAACTATCTATGGCTCGAAAACTCAGATTTCCTTGAGGCTGCAATCAATGAGATTGGCACGATCCAAGGAGAGAAGTACTGGCGATGGTATGGATTTGAAGGAAGAGTAGAGTGGTGTGCGATCTTTGTGAGTTGGGTAGCAGATCAAGTAGGGTATCTCAACCAAGAAAAAATAATCAAGTCTGCTAACTGTTTACAAATGATCAACTGGTTAACTGAAAAAGGGAACTATAAGAAAGCTTCAGAGAACTATCATCCACAACCAGGTGATTTGATTTTCTTTGATTGGAATGGAGGTGGTACTGGAAAAGATCACGTTGGGATCGTAGAGTTTACAGATGGTAATATCATCCAGACCGTCGAAGGTAATACTGCTGATAAAGTAGCTAGAAGGACCTATTTTATCAATGATCCAAGCATTTCAGGTTACGGTATTCTTCAATAAAGAGAGAAAGAGATAAACAATGAAACAAATAAAAAATATAGTTGAGTCAAAAGAAGGAAAAAGAATCGTGTTTATAGCTATCGGCATTTTCATCACCATGTTCAGTTTTATTTTTTACTCGCTATTTTTTCATAGCGGTACGAATGAAAACTCGGAAGGTACCGCTAGTAGTAAGCCTTTGTCTGCAAGCGAGCAAAGAAAAGAGGACCTAAATTTAGTAGAAAGAAATGAAGCCTTAGTTTATAGAGGTATTTGGTATTCTGATCGAGCGGATGGCATGGTTTTGGAATTAAAAAATGACGGAACTTATCAAAGTACCAGTTGGCTCACAACGGGTCAGTATCGCTTAGTAGATACAAAGCTTGTTCTGACGGACAAAGAGAAAGAGGAAGTTTCTTTTGAGCTGATGACAAGGTTAGGCGAAACGATTTTCTTTTATGAAGACAATGAAGGGAACACGACCTATTTCTATCCTAGTGTTGCATTGATGGAAAGGGCCAAAGAAATTATTGATTCCAGTGGGGAAGAAATCGATGAGATAATCAGTCAAAAATGGAATGACGTGTTACTTCAAGGTAGTTGGACGGGAACGACGATGAATAGTCAAGTGTTGATTGATTTTACAGAAGACACATTTGTCCAAAGAAAAGTGGAAGACGGAAACGAAATAAGTCGAATTTTTTACTATCGCGTCATTTCTGAAGATATTTCTGAGACGCTATGTGTACTTGAACTATCAGTCACAGATGAAAATTCAGCAGTGATGACATTTGAGGTCACCTTAGAAGAGACACAATTCGGTTATCGCATGCATTCCCTCCCAGGGATGTTTTTATGGGTAAATGATTACGAAAAACCACATCAAGCTGTGCGATTAACTCAAACAGGTATTTTTAGAGAAGAAAATTCATCTTTAGAACAATTACTTGAACATCGCTTGAATGGTTAATCGACTCTAAAAAATTCTTCATTGAATGGAGGAGACCGATGTTTTATAAAAAATTTGAAAACTATCTTAAAGAATATATAAACAAAGATATTTCAGTAAAATCAGTAAAACTTTATGAAGAAAAAGTATTCAATGAGTTTCAAGCAAAAGCAATATTAGATAGCAACCCTGAAACTTTGAGAGAAGAATTCCACTTCGTTCTAGACTTGATTTCTTCAAGAAAAGAAGTGAAGGAAGAAAAGACCAATGATTTAAAACAATCATTTGAAAGAATGCTCCAAGACATTGATCCATCAGAATACAATGCCTTGAGATTCTCGATTTATAAATCGCGGATGATCGTCTTAAAACAAGATATACGTGAGCAAGAAACAAGGACAAAAGATGCGGCACCCACTTTTACGTCAAACACACAGTTACAAGCATCTGACGAATTAGTAAGTCCTAAATTAGTGGCTGAACAAGAAAGAAGATTTGCAGAACAAGCCTCACTCAATAAGAGAGACAACGTAAAGCAAGAAGTTTTATCTAATGAGCAGATCAAAGAGAATGTCTCGATGCACGTAAATTCTGTCCACACGACGAATCAATATACAAAAGAAGAACACCATGAAAGGCTTAAAGTGAGTGATTTAAAAGAACAATTTGAAAAAGAACGTTCTTTTAATAAAGAACCGCATTCAGCTGGAGTACCATCAGGAACAGTCAACAGATTGCGACAATACTATGAAGGTCTGAATCATTCATCAAATGATCATTCACCAGTAGAAAGTCGAAAGTCATCTAGATGGAGAACCCCGCAAACGAACGATTCGCTGAACGTTCAAAATAGGCAAAATCAACCGACAGATCGACGGAGCCAAAGAGATGAAGGAACATCGTCCTATCAAAAGGCTCCTCCATTAAAAGGTACTAGCGAATTTGTGCGTAGAGGAAATGAAAGCACAGTCTATACGAATGAATCATCACCCACAAATAAAGCAGAGCCGGATCAAACCGGCATGACGAACGAAGAATTTCAAAGACGGCGAGACCGATTTGGCAATCTGCCTGGACCAAGTAACGAACCACCAGTCATCGAAAGAACAACTCAAAGAGAACCGGATAACTACCAGACAGCTGCTTATCAAAATCCACCTAGGCAGCAACGAAGTAGTGAGCTAGTGCAAGAAGCTCAAGCTAGTAGGGTAGATAACAATGACTCGTTAAGGACAAACAATGCAGAATGGAATCAAACTGGTAGGGCGAACGAAGAATTTCAAAGATATCGAGACCGATTTGGTAATCTGCCTGGACCAAGTAACGAACCACCAGTCATCGAGAGAACAACCCAAAGCGAACCGGATAATTATCAGACAGCTACTTATCAAAATCCACCTAGGCAGCAACGAAGTAGTGAGCTAGTGCAAGAAAGTCAAGCTAGTAGGATAGATAACAATGACTCATTAAGAACAAACAATGCAGAATTGAGTCAAACTGGTAGGGCTGACGAAGAATTTCAAAATCTTCGTGCTCGATTTGAAAACCTGACTGGTACAAGCAGTGAACCATCACTTTCAAAGAAAAAGAGTCGTGGAGAGAGTGAACATCAAGGAACTTCTTATCATAGAGCTATCACCAGGCATGACAGTAGTGAAAGCGTACGTAAAGTAAACGAAAGCGCAGTTGATACGAATGATTCATCATCTGCAAATAAAATAAAATCGAATCAAACCGGCTTGACGAATGAAGAATTCCAAAACCGTCGCGCTCGATTTGAAAATCCTAGTGTAAAAAGTGATAACCGCCTTGCAACAGAAGCAACGGGTCAAGTGAGGGCAGCGAGAGACCAGTTTGAAAAAGCGAGCAATCTTCCTGACGACCGACCAGGTCCAGAATCCACGGGACGAGTGAGAGCAACGAGGGACCAGTTTGAAAAAGCAAATGCCCATCCAAATGAGCGACCAGTTCCAGAATCCACGGGACGAGTGAGAGCAACGAGGGACCAGTTTGAAAAAGCAAATGCCCATCCAAATGAGCGACCAGTTCCAGAATCCACGGGACGAGTGAGAGCAACGAGGGACCAGTTTGAAAAAGCAAATGCCCATCCAAATGAGCGACCAGTTCCAGAATCCACGGGACGAGTGAGAGCAACGAGGGACCAGTTTGAAAAAGCGAATGCCCATCCAAATGAGCGACCAGTTCCCGAATCCACGGGACGAGTGAGAGCAGCGAGGGACCAGTTTGAAAAAGCGAATGCCCATCCAAATGAGCGACCAGTTCCCGAATCCACGGGACGAGTGAGAGCAGCGAGAGATCAGTTTGAAAAAGCGAGTGACCTTCCTGACGACCGACCAGCTCCAGAATCCACGGGACGAGTGAGAGCAGCGAGGGACCAATTTGAAAA
Organism: Enterococcus sp. DIV0806c; assembly: GCF_051710905.1. Taxonomy (NCBI): domain Bacteria; kingdom Bacillati; phylum Bacillota; class Bacilli; order Lactobacillales; family Enterococcaceae; genus Enterococcus; species Enterococcus sp. DIV0806c. The sequence continues at coordinate 1,450,001 of NZ_JBIOLO010000001.1, forward strand.
AGCGAGTAATCTTCCTAATGACCGACCAGTTCCCAAATCAACGGGTCGAGTTGAAGAGATGCGAAGACAGTACGAGTCCAGAAATGGGAGAGAAACTGAAGCTAATGTCTCTAACGAAACATTCCAACAACAAAATGGCTTGGCTAATGAAAGATTTCGTCAACGCCGAGACCAATTTGAAAATCCTGTTGTAACAAGTAGTGATGGATCAAAATCAGAAGAAACTGCTATAGCCGATCAGCTAGATCGTAGAAAAGAAACAAGCAACCAACCTACTGCTAACTCTGCTGATCAAACAGGTATCGCTGCTGGTAATACGAAAAAAATCCGTGAATTGTTAGCTGATAAACTCAAATTTAATCCAGTAGAGAAAGTACCACCTGAAACAAATACCCAAACAGCTACTCAAATAGATAGTTCCCATCCACCAGTAGAGGAATCTGCCTCTGACACTCAAAACAGCCAAATGAGAAATCAGATGCGTGAAGGTGGTGAACTGAGATCAACGAAACTGGATGGAACGAGTACAGCAACTGGAGGAATGGATAAAAAGCAGTCGCAAAGCACAGTTGATTCTTTAGATAAACTTGGAATAGACGTGAGTAGTGATACTTTTGGTTTAAATGAGAATGCTTCAGATAAAACGGATAAATCTACTGAGACCGATTCTATGAACGACGATGTAGAATTGCCAGGATCAGTACCGCTTACAGAAAAAAAGAAAATCCATACAAAAAAAAGCCGAGCGATTCAAATCGGAAGACTTTTGTTGAACTTACTACCATTAGCATCTTGGCCGTTGATCAGTATGTGGGTAACTGGCATTTTAGGTATCGTTCCAGCCTACCTTGCTATGTATGGACTACCACTAACTCTGTTTATTTACGGGACTATTTTGGCTGCCGTTTATGGGCCAAAACTCATCAACTATATTCGTAAACTTCATTCTAGAATACAAAACTATCGCCAGGCAGAACGAAGTCGACAGAGAAACTTAGAGGATCGAGTGATTGATCCAAAAGAAAAATCGATTCAAAGAGAAACTGCTGCTCATGAGAAAGAAACAGCAAAAACAAAACAACAGAATCACTCATCAGAAAAAGACAGTCCTGAAAATGCAGAAAAAGACAAATCTGTAAAGGGTTATCTTAAAAGAAATTGGAAATCTCTCGCCATCATCTTTGGTGTTGGGATAGTTGTAGCAGGAATTGGTATCGCACTGACACCAGTAGTTGCACCATATATATTTGCGATAGCCACTTCAACTCCTTTATTTATGTACAAAGTAACTTCAGTTATTGCAATGGCACTTGCGGTTTCCTTTGGTGTGACCGCCTTGAGTAAAGGACTGCATGCACTACAAAGAAAGTTTTATAAAAAAGAAGATCAAACATTAGAAACGACAACACAAAAAGAAACAATCGAAAAAAATTCTTTAGAGGTAGATAAGAATTTTGATAAAGCCTATGAAAAAGTGGATAAGGATGATCGTGCATCTGCCCATGATAATTCGTCAATAAAAAGTGCTGGATCAAAAGAAGATGGCATAAAACTCGCTAGTAATGAAACGAAGTCAATGGAAAAAAGTCCATATGCATGGGTCTATGGTCAAGAGACAGAAAACAAAACCCCAAATGAATCGAATCGTTCAAGTCGGTCGAATTCGTTTAATACCCATGAAACACTTCATGTGAAAGCGGATATTCATGAGCCACCGTCACAGTCATCACGTGAAAACCGTGCGACGAATCAATTAGGTGAAGCCGCAAGACATCGGTTGGATAATACAAAATCTGAAAGAAATCCACAGATTACTGAACAGAATAAGGGAATCAATCGTCAGCCGGCCGTCAAAGAGGCATTTGATTCAATCAAACAAAAAGCAATTTCGAAGAGTAATAATGTCAGTGGCAAGCCCCTACTGAAAGGTCAAATATCTTTTGAAAAATAAAGAATACGGAGAGAGATTCAATGAATAAAATCAAACTAATGAGCATATTTAGCGTCATCTTGTTGCTCTTGCATTTTCCAGTGAGTGTTTATGCTACTTTTAATGATTATATGCTCAATGAGATCCATCAAGGAAAGAGCTTACGTGCATGGTTGTATGACGAAGGAGAAAACGCAATCTCTCAACAAATCAATGCTACACCACAAGTAGATGGTTCTTTGGGGGTTGATGTGGGGGATAGTGTGAGTTTTTCGGTTAATATTCCTACCTACGCCCTGGTGGCAGACCGAGGTGGTTGGATTCCAGCACTGACGGGAGGTAAGAGTGGAAATACGCCTGTCCCCAATTACTTTTATACTCAGATGCGTTATGGAAAGTCACCAAATCTGCCAGGTAATTTTAGCATAGGTGAGGTGACCGCGACAAATCTTCCTTCGGGAGTGACCATTAGCAGGGTAGTTGGCCCGACTACGGGAAATCTTACAAGAGTTGATGTGACAGTTACTAGGTCACAGGTGAGTGCGGCAAATGGCCATACTAACTCAATCAATCTTAACTTGAGTTCGCTTTATTTAGATACATGGGCAATTGATCCAACAACTGCTGATTTTTTTGGAAACAACCCGATTAATGTAGGGGGTATTACACTTACTAATCTTAATTTGGGCACATTGTCACTGCGAACAAAAAATTCAATCAGAGTGAGATATATCGATGAGGAAGGTAATGAACTCCGAGATCCACTGGTAGAACAAATGGAGGTTGGTCAAAACTATGCGTATACACCTCCAGTCATTCCGGGATATACCTTCAGCAGATTATCATCTGGAAGCGCAAGTGCTTCCGGTCAGATGGCAGCTGGTCCGGAAAGACTTGTTGAATTTGTCTATACAAAGAATCCAACGGTGGGCGGAGCGATCACGGTGAACCACGAATTTATCGGTGCTTCAAGTATGAATAGCAGTGAACGATTCACAAACGTGGGGAATGTGGGCGATCGATTTGAATTGACACCTAGAACAGAAGCTGGCTGGCAAGTAAAAGGTGAGTTGCCAGAAGTGATAGTGACAGAACAAGCACAAACGGTGACGATTCAATACGAGCGAAAACCTGGAGGTGCCATCACCGTCAATCATGAATTCATTGGCGATTCTTCTATGAATACGAACGAAGTGATTACAGATGTCGGGAATGTCGGTGATCGTTTTGAAATGACGCCACGAAAAGAAGCGGGTTGGCAAGTAAAAGGTGAGTTGCCAGAAGTGATAGTGACAGAACAAGCACAAACGGTGACGATCCAATACGAGCGAAAACCTGGAGGTGCCATCACCGTCAATCATGAATTCATTGGTGATTCTTCTATGAATACGAACGAAGTGATTACAGATGTCGGGAATGTCGGTGATCGTTTTGAAATGACGCCACGAAAAGAAGCGGGTTGGCAAGTAAAAGGTGAGTTGCCAGAAGTGATAGTGACAGAACAAGCACAAACGGTGACGATCCAATACGAGCGAAAACCTGGAGGTGCCATCACCGTCAATCATGAATTCATTGGCGATTCTTCTATGAATACGAACGAAGTGATTACAGATGTCGGGAATGTCGGTGATCGTTTTGAAATGACGCCACGAAAAGAAGCGGGTTGGCAAGTAAAAGGTGAGTTGCCAGAAGTGATAGTGACAGAACAAGCACAAACGGTGACGATCCAATACGAGCGAAAACCTGGAGGTGCCATCACCGTCAATCATGAATTCATTGGCGATTCTTCTATGAATACGAACGAAGTGATTACAGATGTCGGGAATGTCGGTGATCGTTTTGAATTGATGCCACGAAAAGAAGCGGGTTGGCAAGTAAAGGGTGAGTTGCCAGAAGTGATAGTGACAGAACAAGCACAAACGGTGACGATTCAATACGAGCGAAAACCTGGAGGTGCCATCACCGTCAATCATGAATTCATTGGCGATTCTTCTATGAATACGAACGAAGTGATTACAGATGTCGGGAATGTCGGTGATCGTTTTGAATTGATGCCACGAACAGAAGCGGGTTGGCAAGTAAAAGGTGAGTTGCCAGAAGTGATAGTGACAGAACAAGCACAAACGTTAACGATCCAATACGAGCGTAAAGTTGGCGGTCAAGTAGTCGTCAACCACATTTTTGAGGAAGCACCTGAAAAAAATCGAATGGACATTCTACTTGGACGTTGGGGAGAAGCATTTAAGGCGGAGCCAATGCAAATAGCTGGTTGGGAAGTAAAAGAAACCATCGGCCAACCTACAGGTGTATTTACAGATGAGGAGCAAGAGATAAATTTCATCTATGTTAGGAATGAGGAGCAGCCGATACCAGAGGAAGACAAACCTAATGATAATAAGGATAAGTACCCTGAGACAAAACCGGTGGACCAAACAACTAACAAAAAAACTTCAACTAAAAAGAATGATGGGGTCGCAATCAGAAGAAAAGAAGAGAAGCGTTCGCTACCAAGATTGAATAGTCAAGCAGGTATTTCCTTAACTGTAGTAGGGACGTCAATGGTTGCATTTGTCTTTTGGAAACAACTAAAAAAGCGAACTAAATGTAAAAATAAATGATACCAAACGTTTGATTTAAAGGAGGAGTTCGATGATCACCAATGAACAGCCAGATCCAGAGGTAAAAATGCTACAAAAAACATCCTTGAAAACACCTAAATTTGGTTTTATGGGACTGAAATATTTAGGAAGATTTGTCGTAAAAGTGACGAAGATGATCAAAAATAGAATCACAAAAAAGAAAGAAAAAGAGCAATCACCTTTAGAAGCATCTGCTAATACGACGAAGGCAACTAAAAAACAACCTGTCAAGTTGGAAGCTGCGAAAGAAAAAGCGCCTGTTGTAAAAAATATCGCAACAAAAACCAATCGGAACCTTTTTCAGTTTTTATACAAATTAGGAGCGAACTTCATGAAGTTTGATCTATTAAAGAGTATAAAGACACTCGGTATTGGTGCTACCTCTTCACAACGAAGAATTAAATCAGCCGAAGTCAAAACAGTGAAAGCGGCAAAACAACAATCCGTTGCTAAAATCAAAAAATTGAGCTTTTCCACAGTAAAAAAAGAGGCAATCAGTAAAAGTAATAAAATCAATCAATTATCAAAAAATAATCAGTTAACAAGAAGACCGTCATTGCAAAGATCATAAAGAATTCTCATGATCAATTGGAGGCATCCTGATTGGAGGAGAAAGAATGGAATATGAGCGTATGAGTGATGAACAACGAAGAAACGGTCGCGAAAATAAGCGAATCCAAACAACGAAAAGGATAGAAGAAAACAAGAGAGAGCAAGAACGCGTTTATTTGGAGAGTGTTCGATCGTCAGAGGGATTCAAACGTTCGTTACAAAAGAAAAATAAAAATAGGAAATAAGTCATTTTGTTCATAAATAATATCGCGAAGAAAGATAAAGGATTTCTTTAAGAAAGTGGGAATGATAATGGATGAACAACTCGTAAAATTAAACCAAAGAATTGCACGCATAAAAGATATCAATGATCCTGAATACGATCGCTTAGTAGCAGAGAGAAATAAGGTGCGACAACAAATCGCTGCGCGGAATGAAAGACAGTCGGCCGCTTCATCCAGTACCTCGAGAGTAACTGAAGTAAAAACTGATCCTAAAAAGATTCAGCAATTAACGGAAAAAATTTCAGAGAAACAAGCGCAAATAAACCGTATCAAAGATATGAGTGATCCCCGCTATGAAAAATTAGAAGCGGAGAAAACACAGTTGATCAGAGAAAGAGAAACTGAACGTCTCAAATCAGCTAAGAGTCATGAACTTACAGACAAAACAGGCATAGCTGGGCAAGCGAATAGGGACTCAACGATCGTCAAAACAGATTTAAAAAATGTCCAAAAAATGATCCACCACGATCTGGATCAACAATTTGAAAAACTATCTAATTTTTTTGAGGAGTATAAATTTCAGTATGATTCATCAAAGGATGAAAAAAACATCAAGGAATTAGGTGAGAATATCGACATGCATAAAAAAAGATATGACCTGAAGATGAAAAATAGTTTTAATGACGCGGGTTTCTATGGCAGGTTTAAGAAAAATGAAAAACAAAGTGAACTAGCACTCGGAAATTTTATCGAAACCTGGAAAGAAGACCAAGGCTACCATCGAGATACTCATTCCGCTATTGAAAAAATCCATGAATTGAAAGAAAAAATTGTAAAAAATCATAATTTAGAGAAATACAGTATGAAAGTCAACACAAAACAAAATGAATTAGCCGAATTACAAAGTAAAAAACAGCGAATCAATTTTTTTAGTAAGTATATTTTTAACCGCGAAAAATATCGTCAATTAAAAAATCAGATCCATGAATTAAAAAACGAATTGAATATTATAGGAGAAGCTCGATCACTAGCTATGAAAGGCGATTTCACAAAAGCAGAGGCTTTATTCAATGTGAGTGAACGCACAGGGACTTCTCATGAAGTGAAGCAGCGAAGACTTACTCAAAAAACGTTATCGCCTTCCTTGGCTACAAGTATTCCTGGTCCTAGTAAACTGCAAAACAAAATGGAAGCAAGCATAAGCAAATCAGCAGAAATCATGCAACAAAAGAATACGGACAAATTACGTAGTTCTTCACATAAGGAATTACGAGCATAAAAACGGGTCTCCTATTGATATCAATTTTATCAATAGGAGATATCACTGATCAGTGTGTAAAATAATGACAGATGTTTTTTATTCGGAACCATTCATTAAAAGAAAAAGATCGATATGTTTATTTATTCCAACAGTTAATCATTAAGGAGCACCAATGAAAAGTAGAATTAATCATAATAAAACTATCATTTTATTGACCGTATTCGTTGTTCTATTGTCTCATCTACCTTTTCATTTTGTTTATGGATCAGAAACCAGTGAACCCGCTAATGAAATCCAGAATGAGGCAAGGGTAGACTTAGCTAGAGATGTAACGATTACATTTGAAACAAGTCCGTCAGAAGGTGGAAATCCTTACCGTACAAGTAGTAATCAGATGCCACCACTTGGAACGGTGTATACCATACATGCGAATCCGAATCCAGGATTTCGTTTTGTTCAATGGGAATTAGTATCCAGTGATGGCGTTTCTATACAAAACCCAAATGCAGAGGTAACAAATCTCAATACAGGTGGCGGACCTACAGGACCGATAAGTGCGACAGCAAGGATTCGAGCGGTTTATGAGCGAGTGTACAACTTAACCTTTCAATCTTCTCCAAATGCTGGAGGAAATCCAAGAGCGGATCAAACAATACTGGCACAAGGTGAAACGACCACGATCCATGCCAACGTTTCGAATGGATATCGCTTTGTTCAATGGGAACCTGTTTCTGGAAACACGACTATCGCAAACCGAGCGAGTCAAAGTACATCCATTACGATGGGGGCAGGAGATTCGTCCATTCGAGCAGTCTACGAACAAATCACCCATAGTGTGAGTGTGCAGGCAAATCCAACGATTGGTGGCAATCCTAGGGTTTCAGCTTCATCCGCTGCCCAAGGAGCAACCATCAATTTGAATGCAAATCCAGCTACCGGTTATCGTTTTGTCAATTGGCAGTTTCGAACCCAAAATGGGGCAACCATAACGAATAGTAATCTGGCGAATACCAGTTTACGAATGGGTACGGGACCTGTGAGCGTCCAAGCCAATTATGAACGCTTGCAACAAGGTAGTGTCGTCGTAAGGTATGTGGACGAAGAGGGTAATGAGTTAGCGCAAAGCGATATTTTAACGGGATTTAGCGGAGAAGCATATCGTACAGAAGCAAAAGAAATCGAAGGGTGGGAATTGCTTGTTACACCGGAAAATGCAACAGGGGTTTTCACGAATGTGGAGCAAATAGTCACCTATACTTATCGGAAGAACCAGCAGTTATGGGGAACTGTCCCTTGGGAATACGACGAGGCAACGAAAACGATCCATTTGTATGGTGGAATCGCTGGATCGGTCCCAGAAGCGCCATGGAAAAGCCATTCCGAAGTTGAAACGATCATTGTCACCAACGAGGTATTTTTACCGGAAAATAGCGCCTCTCTTTTTGACATGGCAAGACAGTTAGAAAATATTGAAGGCGTAGGAAACTTTAATACGTCCAAAGTAACAAATATGGATCGGATGTTTGCAAGTACAACAGCTCTAAAAGAGTTAGATATTAGTAACTGGGATGTATCTAATGTGACGAGTATGGGATTAACATTTGCTTGGATGAGTAATTTAATAAAGCTAGATTTAAGTAACTGGGATATATCTAGTGTAACAACTATGGCCAACATGTTTATATGGACAACCTCACTTACTGAATTAGACTTGAGCAATTGGGACACAAGAAATAAAAATATTAGTGGTTTGTTTTCTGATTTATGGAGCCTTTCATCTCTTAAATTAGGAAAAGAAACAGTTATCGGAAATACCAGCTTACGAACTATCGTTCCTACAGCGGAATATACAGGACGATGGGTGCTTGAAGAAAGTTTGGATAGTTCAGTTCGAACAATCGCTTTTGAGAATTCAAACGAATTTATGGCAAATTACGACGGAAATCATCCAGGAACTTATGTATGGGAACGTTCTCGTCCGGAAGAATTAGTGGCAACATTAGAGCCATTAAGTGACCAATCAACAGCAATCACTGGCTGGATGACAGAAGTAACGGATAGTCGAACAATCACTTACCAAAATATAGCGGGACAAACAGTCAGTGTAACTAAAGAATCACCGAGGATCAAGTGGGGAGATTACCAAGATGCAGATCAACGGATTCGACAGTTTGAGATACCCTTAGCAGAAAATGAGCGTTTAGCAACAGACACACAGGTAACGCTCGCTATTGCTAAACCATCCGTCGAAACAACTGGTGATTTGACGATTGACGAAAAGGTAATCAGAGGGATCGACTACACTGCAAATCACTTTACATTAGAACGTAAGAAGTTAGAGGGATTAACCAGTGAAGCAGAACTCCATGAATTGATTCTGAAGGAAAGTCAGGCAACAGCACACGATGTTTTGACACAGGACGATCGCAGTCAGGAAATTAAAATCGTAGCTACGGATTTAACCAAGGATGAAGTGGACGATGGCACGTATTTTGCTACATTTCAAGTAGGGAACAAAGCCTATCAGTTTACAATAGGCATTGATGTTAGCTCGAAGATCCATCATCTAAAAGTTTCCATACCGACGAAAATGGTGTTCGAATCCCTCTACCAAGGCGAGGAAACTAATCGTGAATTTGTTAGTCCAGATTACGAGATACGTAATCATTCAGATCTTTCTGTTGATACGTATGTGAATCAGTTCATTGTTGAAGATGATGCAGGGGTCACCTTGTTAAGGGAGGATGAAAATCCTTTAGATCACGCGCCATTGCAAGAAGGACAACCGAAAAAATTCTCTGATATCAAACAACCACTATTGGAATTACAGTTGATGTCTAATGAAACCAAAATTTCTTTATATGGACGAAGAAGTGAACAACGCTTGGCACAAGTTGCACCATATTCAAGTGTCCCTTTCCATTTGACCGGTCGATTTTATGGGCCATATCCTAAGTGGATCTCGGAAAGTGAAAATGAACAAGGGGGCTATTATCAAGAGTCATTCGTTCCCACCTATCGTATGATTTTACGATTTGTTCCCAGATAGCGGGCATAGATGTACGAGATAAAAGAATGATAATGACTAGGAGACGTTCAACCAATGAGTAAAACAAAACGAAGGAATCAACAAAAGAAACGACGGAAGAACGGCGTCTTATTGTTGTTTGTTTCTTTGTTGGTGATGGCTGTTGCTAGTTGGTATTGGTTTGGTCACAAAGAACCCACTCCAGTTATCAGCGCAGATTTGTTGCCTGAAATCAGTGATGCGAGTGATCAACGGATTTCTGAGCGTGCGCAAGAACTAGCAGATGCAAATTATTTCACCTTGCAGATCAACCCAGAAGCAGTTTTCGAAAATGGCAGAAGTCGTGGATCGATCGAAATCGTCAATCCTGGCACGAATGTTTATCCGATTGCGGTCGATATCACGATCAATGATACGAAAGAAGTGATTTATTCTTCTGGCGCGATTTATCCCAATCAATTGATTGAAGCGGTGTATTTGAAGCGACCTTTAGAAAAAGGAGAATATCCAGCAACAGCGACAGTCAATATCTATGATCCAGAAACCAAAGAAAAACAAGGCGTAACCGAAGCAGAAATCAGCATATTGATAAAAAATTAATCCAATTTAAGTGAGGCTACCTAAATGAAAAAAGCAACAAAATTAGTGTTAAGTATTCTAACAATTACAGGAGTATGTATTAGTGGAGTTACCGCTTCTGCTAGTCCAGTCCAAACCATTGATGGGCGAGAAGGTGCAACTTCTGGAGATATCACTATAAAGGGGATCATCGGTGAATTTGATAATACAAAGCCTGGTCCAAATCCAGAAAATCTCGATCAATGGATCAATGTGACCCTACCGACGACAGCTATTTTCCGGACAACAGAAGAATCTGAGCATAAAAAGATTACTTCTCCGGCTTATCACGTGACGAACCATTCTGCGCTAAGTGTGCGGGCTTCCGTCTCAAATGTGACAGAAGTCAAAGAAATGAGCGAAGTGGATCGACTAACGATCAACACGATCGAATTATTCAACAAAGGAGTTTCGACAGTTACAGCTACGCCTTTATTCACCTTATCTGGTAATGAGGGGAATCATACAGTCGGTAACTTCCAATTTAGTGGGGATGCGACACCGAGAAATGCTTCCGTAGAAAGTAATCCGAGCTTTAAACTAGTATTGAATTTTGCAGTAGAGGAATAAAGCGAATGGAAAATCTACTATCAGATAGTACGATGAGGAAGTCTAGAAGTAAAAAATGGCAAGTTTTATCGGTACTACAAATACTTTTTATTATCAGCTTATCCTGTTCAACCATAGTCAAGGCAGAAGAGGTGCACTCCACTCACAATATCAGAGTATCTGGTACGATTGGATCAACTGTTGAAGAAACAAAAGAAGCAAATAAGCACCAGACACTAGTCGCTGATCTTTCTGCGATCATAAAACAAAATCTACCCGAAACAGGAACAGTAGTAAATCAACGAATTGTTTTCTTAGGTTATCTGTTGATTGGTATTTCTGGGGGAGTAGTTTTGTTTTCTAGAAAACGAAACTATCCTATTGAATACTTAAAATGATCGATCTAGTAGGGAAATGAGCGTTGAAAAATGACAGAAAACGAGTAAACAAAAAAGCCATCCGCAGAGGATGGCTTTTTTCTATGGTCAATCACTACTGTTTCTAGACGAAGATCGAGTAGAAGGTGCAGTTCGTGTCCCGCTGTCACCACCAGCAGCATTTGTATCTTCGGAACTTGGCGGCGTAGCAGAGGATTCAGGTGGTGCTTCCTCGCTAGAAGATGCTGGTGGTTCTGTAGAAGGCTCACTACTTGGTTCAGTTGGTTCACTACTTGGTGGCGTCGACTGTTCAGAGCTACTAGGTTCAGTCGTTGAGCTTGTAGAAGTCTCAGGAACAGTTTCGCTCGTTGAAGAATCTGGAACAGGAGTTACAGGGACGACCGCAGATGAAGAAGGAATCGTCGTTGACGGCACCGTAGCGTTTGAATTGCCAGATGATGATGCATTTCTAAAGAATAATTCACCACCAGAACGGTACAGTCCGTTAGGCATCGTCCAATCCGTATTTGTCACATTTGCGGAGACAAATTTCATCAATTCGCGATAAACATCTGAAGCTACATCTGTTCCAGTGGAAGTGATCGGAGTCATTTTATCATTGTATCCCGTCCACACAGAAATGGCATAATTCGGTGTGTAACCAGCAAATAAAATATCTGGATAAACGCCCGTTGAGGTACCTAACTTAGCATATTCCTCGTCCGTATAATTAGATGTTCCTGTTTTACCTGCTTGGATCAACCCTGGGATTGCGGCATTCGTACCGGTTCCGCGAGTAATCGTATCTTTCAAGATGTCAGTAACCATATACGCTGTCTCTTCAGACATCGCTCTTGTTCCTTCTGGTTCAAATGTTTCTTCAGTGCCATCTTGGAAAACGATCCGATTAACGTATTGTGGTTTATAGTAAGTACCACCGTTTGCTAAGGCAGCGTATGCTGCGGCCATTTTTTCAGAAGAAGCACCGTATTTCGTCCCATCTTGTTGTTCAGTATTACTTGAAATCGCATTTGACTGATGGATCGTGCTATATTCGATCCCTAAGCTACTCAAGAATTCTGCGACTTTATCTGCGCCAACTTCATTGAAGAGCTTGACTGCCGGGACGTTTCTTGAAAGGTATAACGCTTGGCGCAAGGTGACCATTCCCATGTAACGGTTGTCCCAGTTCGAAACAGGAATAGAAGTTCCTTCATAATTGTAAGGTGCATCGGCGATCAATTTGCCAGTAGAATAGTTCAATTCTTCAAATGCTGGCGCGTAGTCAGTGATCGGTTTCATGGTTGAACCAAAGTCACGAGAGGTATTAACAGCCAAGTTATTACCTAAAGCGACATCATCCGGAATGTTTCTTCCGCCGATTTGCGCGGTGACTTGTCCAGTATTGACATCGATCAACGTAGTGGCTACTTGCATTTGATCATCTGGATATGCAACGTATTGATCTGTATTCACCACATCATATAAGTGTTTTTGGGCATTCAAGTCTAAGTTCGTATAAATATCTAAGCCATCGGTATAGACATTCTTGTCTGTTTTAGCATGGACTTCATTGATGACCTCTTTGACATAATTGTCGACGATCCGTGTATTAGTGTCTTCTTGGGTTAATTCTTGTAACCCATCCGTGATCGGTGTATTGATCGCTGTATCGTACTCTGTTTGAGAGATTTTTTCGTTTTGGAGCATCGTGTACAAGACAGTATCACGACGTTTTTTTGCTTGCTCTGGAAACTGGTAAGGATCATAAGCTGACGGTGCTTGAGGCATTCCTGCTAAAAGCGCGGTTTGCGGTAAATTCAATTCGCTTAATGTTTTTCCAAAGTAAGATTGAGCCGCTGTTTCCATGCCATAAAGACCGTTAGACATATAGACTTTGTTGACATAGTAGGTCAATATCTCTTGTTTTGATTTCGTTTGTTCCAGTCTGACAGCCATCCAGGCTTCTTGGGCTTTACGTCTGATTGTTTGGTCTTCGGTACTAGTCGAGAAGAAAGAGAGCTTGATCAGCTGCTGAGTCAACGTACTACCACCTTGTAAGCCGCCAGATGTAAAGTTGGATAAGGCGGCACCGATGATCCGAACAGGGTCGACACCGATATGTTTGTAAAATCTTCGGTCTTCGACTGAAACGATGGCATCTTCAAGTGTCTTTGGCAGTTCATTGGCAGAAATTTTTTCTCTTTTTTCTGCTCCTAGATCCTCAAATAACTCGCCATCTTTCGTATAAAGTTTTGACGAAACTGTTGCATCCAGTTTTTCGTCTGTCAGAGCGGGAGCATCTTTGGCATAAAACCAAAAAAGTCCGACCCCTGCGAGAAAAGCGACACAGATCAAGGAAAGACCAATTAAAAGAATACGTGTGATCAATCCTTTTCGATCTTTTCCAGTGCCTTTTTTCGTTGATTGTTTTCCTCTTTTCTTTGGAGAAGAAGAGGAGGTGCTTCTTTTAGAAGATCTCGTTTGATTAGTTGGCATTCTTTGGTTCTCCTTCATTAGATTCTAAGTACTGGTCGATTGCTTGCAAGTATGGAACACGAGGGGCAAAGCCACTTGGAATCTCGATTCCTAATTCTTCAATCAATGAAAGCGGCAAGGATTTCCTTCCTTGTGTCTGTTGTTCGTGCCAATAGTGGACTAAATGTGTACTATCTAAATAAAAACAACGCTGTAAGGCAGAAAACCATAAAAGGACAAAACAGATTCCTCCTTGTTTTTGACAAGCTTCCATATGTGAGATTTGATGGGGATGAAAATTTTTAAATGGAAATGAAGTTTTGTTTTTTGTCTCTTTTGCTTCAAAATCCAAATAGAAACCTCGATAGACACCGTTATAATCAGTTGTGGAAGCCTGTGTAAAATAAGCTTCTTTAATGACAGCGGCACTACGTCGAGGGTAGTCAACTTTTACGATTTGAACCGGTGTTGGCTTTTTATGGATAACGGCCATTTGATGTGCCAGATAATACTCGTTGCTTTCATTGATGGCTTCTTCAAATCGCATTCCGCGATTGCCAAACTCCGTATTTGGGTTCCTTTTTACTTGTTTTTTTTCTTTGGACGAGGCATCCTTGATATAAGGACGGCCATTTGGATAGCGTAAAACCATGATCGAATCACTCTCCTAGGCCACATTATAGCAAAAAAGCACAGAGAAAGAAAAGGAAACTGGAATGGATACAATAAAAGTAATGTATATCTCTGGTTATCGCAGTTTTGAATTAGGTATATTCAAAGATAATGACCCTAAAATGACAGTTATTAAAAAAGTTTTAAAAAATGAATTGACCCAATTGGTGGAAGAAGGATTGGAATGGGTGATCATCAGCGGTAACTTGGGCGTCGAATTATGGGCAGGTGAAGTCGTCGCTGAAATGAAGACGGATTATCCAGAATTGAAGCTTGGGATCATTTATCCGTTTGCAGAGTTTGGCAATGGTTGGAATGAGAACAATCAGGAAAAGAAAAGGCTGGTAGAACAGCTTTCTGACTATCGTGAGTCGGTGAGTCACCAACCCTATCAATCACCAAGTCAACTAAGAAATCATACCCAATTTATTCTACAACATACAGACGGAACACTATTGATTTATGATCCAGAATATCCTGGAAAAACAGACTATTTTTTTAAGGATGCACAAAAATATCAAGGGAGTCATCCTTATGAGATTCGAACCGTCAGCATGGATGATTTGCAAAATTTTAGTGAATAAAATAATATAGTGTTTGATTTATCAAGTCTTTTCCGATACAATAAAAAAGTAGAAACGTTAATACGTAAATGAGAACTAGAGGTGTAAATATGGCGAATTTGATTTATAGTCCTAAAGACATTTTACAACAAGAATTCAAAACAAAAATGCGCGGATATGATCCGATCGAAGTGGACGAATTCTTAGACAATATTATCAAAGATTATGAGAATTACAGCAAACAACTCCTTGCTTTACAAGAAGAAAACGATAAATTAAGTGCAAAAGTCGCTCAATTGTCGAAAAACCAAGGAGCAGCTCCAAGTCGTGCACAACAAACAGAAACTCCGAAAAGTGCGGCAGTAACGAATTTTGATATTTTAAAACGTCTATCAAATCTTGAACGTGAAGTATTTGGTAAAAAATTAGATGCACAAGCAGGAAATGTACCACCAGTAACACCTAATCCAAACAACTATACATCAACAAATGAACATGACAACGAAGCAACACGTCAGTTTTAAGCAATGAATCGATTTGTGGTTTTCGGGTAATCGCGGTCTGGCTTTGACCAGACTGAGGAAAGTCCATGCTCGCACAGGCTGTGATGCCTGTAGTGTTCGTGCTTAGCGAAAAAATAAGCTAAGGTACTCTTTTAGAGTAACGGCAGGAAAACAAGCTAAGGTTTCGGCTATGCTTCAGTATCCTTGAAAGTGCCACAGTGACGAAGCGAACGAGGAAACTTGTTCGGTGGAACGCGGTAAACCCCTCGAGCGAGCAACCCAAACAACGGTAGGGGCGCTTTTTGTCGGGGAATCAGAACGAGACAAAAGGGCAGTTGATCTGCAGATAGATGGTTACCGCTTTGTTTTTTCTCCCTGGAAAAACAAAGTACAGAACATGGCTTATAGAAAACCACATCTTCAGGGAATAAATCGATAGGCGAATAACAGCCTACAAAATCAGTACTAAGAATAGCTTTTTTTCTACGTCAGGCCTTTTCACATTGAAAAGATCGGATGTAGGGAATTTAGAAGAGGGTGTGACGGAAGCGCACAGCTCCAAGAAATAAGCAGCAACATACGAAAATAGCTTATCGTATTTTTGGGTGTTGTTGCTTATTTTCTAAGGGCTGCTTCTGCCACACCATTTGTTTGATTATAGAGGACGAAGGTCATCATGCCTCTTTTTTGATTGATAAGGAGAATACAATGGATAAAAATAGAGAATTCAATTTAATAGCGACAGCGGCAAGCGGGCTAGAAGCATTAGTAGGAAAAGAACTTAGAGATCTTGGCATCGAGTGCCAAGTCGAAAATGGTCGTGCGCGTTTCAAAGGAACGATGGAAACGATTGCTACAACAAATCTATGGTTACGTACAGCAGATCGTATCAAGATCGTCGTGGGTGAGTTTGATGCCCGTACGTTTGATGAATTATTTGAGCAAGTCAAAGCGTTACCATGGGAAGACTACCTTCCGTTAGACGCCTCTTTCCCTGTTGCAGGAAAATCGATCAAATCGACGCTTTATAGTACACCAGACTGTCAAGCCATCACTAAGAAAGCAATTGTTGAAAGACTACGTACGTATTATCATCGTCCGTCTACTGTGCCATTGACAGAAACCGGCGCACATTTCCAACTAGAAGTTGCTTTACTGAAAGATCATGTGTTAGTGACCCTTGATACGACTGGTCCAAGTTTATTCAAACGCGGTTATCGTTTAGAAAAAGGTGGTGCCCCATTAAAAGAAAATATGGCAGCAGCTTTAGTGATGTTGACGAACTGGCGAAAAGATCGTCCGTTTTATGATCCAGTTTGTGGTTCAGGAACACTGTGTATCGAAGCTGCACTGATCGGTCATAATATCGCCCCTGGTTTCAATCGTGAATTTGTGTGTGAGACGTGGGATTGGTTCGATCCGGCTATCATGGAAAAAGTTCGTGCAGCAGCAGAAGAACAGGCAGATTATGATATCGAATTAGATATCACTGGGTCTGATATCAATGGTCAATTGATCGGTATCGCCAGAGCCAATGCGGAAGAGATCGGTTTAGGCGATTCCATCACCTTCCAACAACGGGCAGTGAAGGACTTCAAAACGGAAAAAGAATACGGCGTGATCGTTGCTAATCCCCCTTATGGTGAACGCTTAGGCGAAGAAGAATCCGTTCGTCGTCTCTACAAAGAAATGGGTGAGGTTTTCCGACCATTGAAAACGTGGAGTAAGTACATCTTGACAAGTGATTTGGCATTTGAAGAATTTTACGGACAAAAAGCAACAAAAAAACGTAAATTATACAATGGTGCATTGCGCACAGATCTGTTCCAATATTGGGGAACTCGTCCACCAAGAAAAGAACGGACTGAAAACGAATAACTAGGATATAAGTATGGACACCTAAAAAACATGGTTGGGACTTTAAGACCTTTGACCCTATGATTTTTGGAGGAATTGAAAATGAATGAACAAGCAAAAAAGTATTGGAAAGAATTTTGGCAAGGTGAACTCCCTCCAACAAATGTTACTGCAGAGCAGTGGGGTTGGGAAGGAACACCGATGGCAGATGAGTTGGCAGACTTGATTTTAAAGGGGATCAAAACGGCGTCATGTTCATCATACGATGAATGCCTGTATTACGATGAAGACCCTTTGTCTAAAATCGGAAGTTATACCATTGTTTTAAATAGTAAAGACGAACCTGTAGGCATCATAAAATATACAGATATGACGATAATACCGATGAATGAAGTAACAGAAGAAATTGCCCGTGCTGAGGGTGAGGGTGATTTGAGCTATGATTACTGGTATAAAGTTCATAAAAAATTTTTTAGGGAATTAATGCCCCAAATTGGAAAAGAATTTTATGAAGAGATGCCCCTTGCTGTTGAACGGTTTGAATTAATCAACGCAAAGGAAATGTAGTAAATGTAAGTGAGCGATAACTATTGGATAAATGATAACTAGGATAAGTTGGAGGATTTTTGGATGAATGAAAAGGAATTTTTGAAAGAAGTCAAAGAAATCGATTTAATGAGTCAAGCGTTAACAGTATTGGACTGGGATATCCAAACAGGTATGCCAGAAAAATCAAGTGAAGAACGCAGTGAAGTCAACAGTTATTTATATGGGCTATATTTCTCAAAAAAAGTCGGACCGAAAATCGCAGAAGCAATCGAATACTTCTCTGCGCACCCTGACGAGTTGTCTGAAGTCGGAAAAACGGTTTTTGAGAAAGTCAAAGAAGACTATGAATTAGAGCATAAAGTACCGGAAGAATTGATGATTGCATTAACTTCTGCGACTTCTAAAGCCCACACAAAATGGCAAGAATCGCGTGAATCAAACCAATTTGCTGATTTTGAATCCGCGTTATCTGAGAACATCAAGATCACAAAACAGTTGATCCCATATTGGCGTAAAGAGGAGAAAACAGACTATGATGTGCTGTTGAATCAATATGAGCCAGGAATGACTGTAGAGATCTTAGACCAAGTATTTGACCAAGTCAAAGAAGGTATTATATCCATCCGTCAAGCCTTAGTCGAAAAAGGAACAGCACCCGAAACGGATTTCCTCTCACGTAAAATGACGAAGGAACAACAAAAACGCTTTGTAGTCGGTGTGATCAAACAGTTAGGCTATGATTTTTCTAGAGGTCGCTTAGATGACACGATCCATCCATTTATGATCGGGATCAACCGTAATGATGTCCGCATCACGACACGTTGGAATGAAGAGGACTTCAAAATGGCAACGTTTGGAGTGATCCATGAAGCCGGACACGGGATGTATGAACAAAATATTGATGAAAAATATACGTATACACCAGTAGGCGAAGGCACATCAATGGGCATCCATGAGTCGCAATCACTTTTCAATGAAATCATTGTCGGCAGCAACCGCAGTTTCTGGGAAAAGCAGTACCCATTCTTCCAAGAGTGTGCTGAAGGAACCTTTGATGATATTTCTTTTGATGATTTCTATCGTTCATTACAGTATACAAAAGCAAGCTTGATTCGGATCGAAGCAGACAGTTTGACGTATCCATTACACATCATTATACGTTATGAGATCGAAAAAATGATGTTCAATGAAGGGTTAGAAGTTGAGAAATTACCAGAAGTATGGAACCAAAAATATGAAGAGTATTTAGGTATCCGTCCAACAAACGATTTAGAAGGGATCTTGCAAGATGTCCATTGGTCAGGTGCAAGTTTTGGTTACTTCCCATCTTATGCGTTAGGATTCATGTATGCTGCACAATTATTACATGCAATGAAAAAAGATATCGCTGTTGATGAGATTTTAGCTTCTGATGATTACTCACCGATCAAAGAGTGGATGACAGAAAAAATCCATCAGTACGGCGCATCAAGAAAACCAAATCAATTGATCCAAGATGCGACAGGAGAAGCATTGAATCCGCAGTACTTGATCGATTTTATGCGAAAACTTTACTTTAGCGTTTATGGTGTTGAAGAAGTCTAAAAAATTCTCTAATAGAAGGTGAAAGCGGCAGTGGATAAATTAAGTGAAATTGCTAACTACAGCATGGCACAATTGTCTTTGGATCGTTCAGGACATGGTGTGGACCATACGAATCGAGTAGTCGAACTTTCTCGACAAGTCCTTGAGACACTACCGCAAGCCGATTCTTTTATCACGCTGGCAGCGGCATATCTACACGATACGATCGATGATAAAGTGGTCGAAGATGAAGAGCAAGCGAAAGAAGGACTCAGAGTCTTTTTGGCAAACATCGGAGTGGCAGAATCAGAGATTCATCAAATCTTTCATATCATCGAAAATATGTCTTTTTCAAAAAGTTTGTCTGATAACGTCGAATTGTCCTTAGAAGGCAAGATCGTACAGGATGCAGATCGTTTAGAGGCGTTAGGTGCGATGGGTATCTTACGTACAGCATATTATGGAGGACATAAGGGGCATCCGATTTTTGACCCAGTTATCCAGCCAATCAATTATACGAACAAACAAGAGTATCGTAAAGGTTCGACAGTCATCAATCATTTTTATGAAAAATTGTTGTTACTGCCAGATCAAATGAATACGGAATTTGCGAAGCAAGAAGCAAAACGACGTGAAGCGTTCATGCGTGAATTTCTAGAGGAGTTCTACAAAGAATGGTTTGTGGGCGAGGATTCACTTGATGCACAAACCTGGCGTAACCGATAATTAAATCAAAAGACATATCTTGACCATTCGTCCTCTTGCGTCATCTAAAATCAAATAGACGGCGGGAACAGAAGGAAGTTCTTCGTAAAATAAGGCGTCATCCACAAAAAGTTGAAAAACAATTTTCGTGGATAACGCCTTATTTTTTGAGGCTAAACACGTCTGTCTCGACCTCATCTTTCTATTTGTTTTTTTTTCGAATTTGCTTGATCCTTAACAAAGCTCGGAAGATATTCAACAAAAATAATAAAGTAGCAATACCAATCGGTACCCAGATCAAATAGACAGAATAGCCAAGTTCTGCAGAAAGTTCTGCACTTGAAGTATGTGAAAGCTCAGAGAGTGCTTGTTGCCATGTCTGTAGGTTGAAAACAAGCATAAAGCCTGCGATGATCAATAGAATAAAGCCTAAGTAATGGATCGATGTCCGCTTACGAATCAATGCAAAGACTAAATACAGAATAAGTAAAAATGCTGGAACACCAAATACAAAATAAATATTAAGCAAAATGAATCGCCTCCTCATAATAATCATACTTCAATTGATAGGAATTTAAAAATAATTTAGTCATTACTTGCATTCTTTTCACCAATATTGCTAAGATAACTGTATTCAAAGGAGGTCTTTTTGTTTTATGGCAAGTTATATCGAGCCGATTCGTTTTGCGTTGATTGTCTTTCCTTTTCTCGCATTGGCGATTTCTGCTATCTTTTTTATTTATGAATACCGAAAGTATGGAACGTTTCTCCTAACTAGAGCGGTCATTTTATATTCATTTGTCTTTTATCTATTATGTGCTTACTTTTTAGTGATTTTACCTTTACCTACTAAGGAAGCTGTTGCGCAAATGACAGGTCCAAAAATGGAATTACACCTATTTGCGTCTTGGGAGAACTTCAGAGCGAATACAGTCCTCGTCTTGTCCGATCCGAGTACCTATTTACCTGCGATGCGACAAAGTGTTTTTTTAGAGCCATTATTCAATGTCTTTTTACTTTTACCGTTTGGCATCTATTTAAGGTATTATTTCCGACTGTCCTTTGTCAAAACGGTCTTTGCAAGTTTCTGCCTCTCTCTATTTTTTGAGTTGACACAATTAACAGGTCTTTACTTTATCTATCCACGTCCGTATCGATTATTCGATGTCAATGATTTACTAACGAATACATTTGGCGGAATGCTTGGCTATCTTGTGACGCCAATCTTTACGTTTATGTTGCCAACAAGAGCGAGAATGGATGAAGTATCGTATGAAAAAGGCAAGACAGTCTCTTTGACACGCCGTCTGGTTGCCTATTTGATCGATTGGTTTTTCTTATCTATTTGTTCGTCGATCATCGGATTGGTAGCCGGATTATCGTTTGGAAGTAGCGAGTTCACTTCCTACAGTTGGTGGTTGTTCGTGCAAGTCTTTCTATATTTCATGATCCTTCCTTTCTTAACGAATGGCAGAACACTTGGAAAAAAAATCGTCCGGATCAAGCTAGTTGAAGATGGCAGAGAACGAATCAGATTTCGTGCGTTGTTCATTCGCTATGCGTATCTCTATTTCTTATTTTATGGGCTAGGCTGGTTGAGTCAATTAGTTGGTCCAGTCATCAATCAAGCGACTGGTGTCACACAGATGAGTGCAGTGTTCATTTTCTTATGTACCTTGGTCGCACAGTTCATTTTCGGTCTGAATCTATTCTTATCTTTTATTCGCAAAAAGAGAGTTTTATTCTATGAGAAAGCGAGTCATACTTACACGATCAGTACGATCAAAGATAGAAAAGCCTGACCTTTTCAAGCAAAATAAGCAAATTTATGGTATAATTCCAAAGTCGTGAAAAATACAAAGAGAAGAGGTGTCGAAATGAGTCATTTTAAACAATTCAATTTTCATCCGTTTATCAACGAAGCGTTAGCAGAAAAAGGATTCCAACAACCAACAGAAGTGCAAGAACGATTGATTCCTTTGATTTTAAAAGGGAAAAATATCATCGGACAATCACAAACTGGTTCAGGAAAAACGCATACGTTTCTTTTGCCTCTATTTCAAAAAATCAATGCCAATAAAGAAGAAGTCCAAGTGGTGATCACAGCACCAAGTCGTGAACTGGCGACACAGATCTATGAAGCTGCTGTTCAAATCGCTAAGTTTTCCGATCCAGAGATTCGCGTATCGAATTTTGTCGGCGGAACAGACAAACAACGTCAATTAAATCGCTTGAATCACCAACAACCGCAAATCGTTGTCGGTACACCAGGGCGTATCCTTGACATGATGAATGAGCAAGCTTTAAAGATCCATACAGCCTTTGCTTTCATCGTGGATGAAGCAGATATGACCTTAGATATGGGATTCCTGAATGAAGTTGATCAAATCGCTAGCCGCTTGCCAGAAAAATTACAATTTTTAGTTTTCTCAGCAACGATTCCAGAAAAATTACGCCCATTCTTGCGTAAATATATGGAAAATCCAATCATCGAAGAAATCAAGCCAAAAGCAGTGATCTCAGAAGATATCGAGAATTGGTTAGTTTCAACAAAAGGAAAAGATAAGAATCAAACGATCTATCAATTACTGACGATCGGGCATCCTTATTTAGCAATCGTCTTTGCAAACACGAAACAACATGTAGATGAAATCGCTGATTACTTGAAAAACCAAGGACTGAAAATAGCGAAGATCCATGGAGATATCACTCCTCGTGAACGTAAGCGTGTGATGCGCCAAGTGCAAAACTTAGAGTATCAATATGTAGTTGCGACAGACTTAGCTGCTCGTGGTATTGATATCGAAGGTGTTTCTCATGTCATCAATGCGGAGGTTCCAGAAGATCTAGATTTCTTTATCCACCGTGTCGGTCGTACTGGTAGAAATGGCTTAAAAGGAACAGCGATCACTTTATATGCACCAAGTGATGAGCCATTGATCGAAGGCATCGAAAAAATCGGGGTTGTCTTTGAGCCAATGGAAATCAAAAATGGTGAAATCGTTAAAACCTATGACCGTAACCGTCGGACGAAACGAGAAAAATCAAAAGATAGTCTTGACCCAACACTGATTGGTTTAGTCAAAAAGAAAAAGAAAAAGATCAAACCTGGTTACAAGAAAAAAATCGACTGGGCAATTGCGGAGAAAAATAAAAAAGACCGTAAGATCGAAAAACGTCAACAAACGCGTACAGCCAGAAAAAATAAAAAGAATTCCAACAAATAAAAGCAGTCATGAGCGAATCACGCTGCCCTTGACTATCAGCCCCAAAAACCTAAATAGTAAATCTATTTTTGGTTTTGGGGCTGATTTTTTTATGAATAAACAGTTCATATTAGGAGAACTGTTTTCGCATCTGTTGACAAAGGATACCGTCTTCGATTAGTGGGTCTGAGAAACTCTGATAGCCTTGCTTTTCGTAGAAAGGAACGGCGGGGATCTCTGCAATCAAATAGATTTCTTTGAATGCTTCATTTATTGCTCGTTTTTCTGCCAATTGAAGCATTTCTCTGCCAATCCCACGTTTGCGCCAGTCTTTTGCGACACAAAAACGATCAAATTGGATTTGCTCATCGCTTTGTTTTTGGTAACGCAAGGTAGCAATTGGCTGTTCGTTATGGATCATGACAAGGTTCGGGTAATAGGCATCCTTACCGTCAAATTCTAAATGAGCAGGTATTTCTTGCTCTAACACGAATACGTCATAACGTAAAACGTAACTGCTGGCTTTTATCCATTCTTCGGTTCCAAAATACGTTTCCATTATTTTGCCTCCTTTTGGATTCTTTCTTGATTATAGCAAGGAAAACGTAGACCGCAAACAATGAAAAATCAAAAAGTAGGATTGACAGCATCGCTAAGAATACGTATACTGATAAAGTACAAAAAGGACATATAAAGTACAAAAAGGACATAGTTTGTTTTAGACTGACTCACAGAAAATTCTTTCTCGGCTGAAAAAAGAATAGTCACTGTTCAAACTGCTCCCTTTTTCAATTTGATAGAAATATCAACGCGACTCAGCGTTAACGAGTTTAAGAGGTAATGAGTAAACATCATTGCAATCAAGGTGGTACCGCGAGTTTTCGTCCTTGGCTGTAATGGTGTTTTTTGTCGTTTATTATGTAGAAAGAAGGTAAAACAATGAAAAAATTAAGCAGTGCAGAAGTACGTCAAATGTTTTTAGACTTTTTCCAAGAAAAAGGACATACGATCGAACCTAGTGCTTCACTAGTACCGGTCAATGATCCAACCTTATTATGGATCAACTCAGGAGTGGCGACACTAAAGAAATATTTTGATGGATCTGTTGTACCAGACAATCCAAGAATCACGAATGCGCAAAAATCGATTCGGACGAATGATATCGAAAATGTTGGGAAAACAGCTCGTCATCATACGATGTTTGAAATGTTAGGGAACTTCTCGATCGGCGATTATTTCAAAGAAGAGGCAATCCACTGGGCATGGGAATTTTTAACAAGTCCAAAATGGATGGCGTTTGATCCTGAGAAATTATATGTCACTGTTTATCCAAAAGATACAGAAGCAAAACGTATCTGGCACGAAGAAGTTGGGTTATCTCTTGACCATATCGTGGATGTAGAAGATAACTTTTGGGATATCGGTGCTGGACCATGTGGTCCAGATACAGAGATTTTTTATGATCGTGGCGAAGCCTATAATGACTTGGAAGAAGATGATCCTGAAAACTATCCTGGTGGCGAAAATGAACGTTATCTTGAAATCTGGAACTTAGTATTCTCAGAGTTCAACCACAAACCAGATAATACGTTTGAACCTCTTCCACATAAAAACATTGATACGGGCATGGGCTTAGAACGAATGGTTTCCATCGTTCAAGATGCACCAACCAACTTTGAAACAGATTTATTTATGCCGATCATCCATGCAGTTGAGCAATTGAGCAACAAAGTAAAATACGGTGAGGATGCCTTAACTGATATTTCATATAAAGTAATCGCAGACCATATCCGCGCATTATCTTTTGCAATCGGTGACGGGGCATTGCCTTCAAATGAAGGACGCGGCTATGTGTTGCGCCGTTTGTTGCGTCGAGCAGTCATGCACGGAAAAAAATTAGGGATCGAGCAAGCTTTCTTATACCGTTTAGTGCCTGTTGTTGGCGAAATCATGGAGAGCTACTACCCTGAAGTGTTGGAGCAAAAAGAATTTATCGAAAAAGTCGTTCGTACGGAAGAAGAACGTTTCAATGAAACGATCAACGAAGGTCTTGAGATCTTGAACCAAGTGATCAAAGAGGTAAAACAAGCAAACGGAACAACGCTTGCCGGAAAAGATATCTTTAAACTTTACGATACGTATGGATTCCCAGTCGAATTGACAGAAGAAGTGGCGGAAGATGAAGGATTGAATGTCGATCACGCAGGCTTTGAAACAGAAATGCAGGCGCAACGTGAGCGCGCGCGTGCGGCTCGTAATACAGAAACATCGATGGGTGTTCAATCTGCTTTATTGACAGATATCAAAGTAGACAGCAAATTCATCGGTTATGACCATATTGAATCTGACAGTGAATTACTAGTGATCGTCCAAGACGAAACAATCGTCAGTGAACTATCGGATGGGGAAGCTCAATTGATCTTTGATCAATCACCATTTTATGCTGAAATGGGTGGACAGGTAGCCGATCAAGGTTGGATCATTGATGCAGCTGGTGAAACAGTAGCTAATGTGACCGATGTTCGTAAAGCACCAAATGGACAATTCTTGCATAAAGTAGAAGTCCTTTCTGAAATCAAAGAAGGAAACACCTATCATTTATTGATCGATGAACCAAGACGTAACCGAATCATCAAAAACCATACGGCTACTCACTTATTGCACAAAGCATTAAAAGAAGTATTAGGCGATCATGCCAACCAAGCAGGTTCATTGGTTGCACCAGGCCATTTACGTTTTGACTTCACACATTTTGGGCAGATCACAAGTGAAGAATTGGCGAAAATGGAACAAATCGTGAACGAAAAAATCTGGGAAGCGATTCCTGTCGAAACCATCGAAACAGATATCGACACAGCGAAAAACATGGGCGCAATGGCATTGTTTGGCGAAAAATATGGCAACGAAGTCCGCGTGGTCAATATCGGTGGTTGGTCGATCGAATTATGTGGTGGTACGCATGTCGGTAATACCGAGAACATCGGAATCTTTAAAATCGTTTCTGAATCAGGGATCGGTGCAGGGGTTCGTCGGATCGAAGCGGTGACAAGTAAAGAAGCTTATGAATTGTTGGAAAGCGAAGAACAACAACTAAAAGAAGTTGCGGCAATCGTGAAATCACCACAATTGAAAGAAGTCGTAGCTAAAGCAGAACAATTGCAACAACAAGTAAGAGAACTACAAAAAGAAAATGAACAATTGGCAAGTAAGTTAGCCAACCAACAAGCAGGGGATATTTTCAAAAATCCAGAGACGATCAATGGCAAAACGATCATCACTGCGCAAGTTAAAGTAAAAGATATGAATCAATTGCGTCAATTAGCTGATCAATGGAAACAAAAAGCAGTTTCAGATATTCTTGTCTTGGCAAACGAACAAGAAGGTAAAGTCAGCTTGTTAGCAGCAATGACACCTGAAGCAAATGAAGCAGGCTTAAAAGCCGGTGATTTGATCAAAGCAATCGCACCGAAAGTCGGCGGTGGTGGCGGTGGTCGTCCAGATATGGCGCAAGCAGGTGGAAAAAACCCAGCGGGTATCTCAGACGCATTGACAGAAGCAAAAACATGGTTAGAAAATAAATAGAAGCAAGCGTAGGTTTTTACTACAAATAAATGGCAAGCGAGTTTGGGCTGATTTCCCAAACTCGTTGCTTTATTTTCATTGGCTCAACGGTTGTTGCTATGTACACATTTATTGACAAATCAACAAAACGCTATAGGATTAGAGTAAAGCAAACAGGGGGAGATTCAATGAATAGCAAAAACAAAACATTTCGGTTAGTACTTCGTGCCATTTTGTTAGCCATCATTATCGTTCAATCAATGATTCCATGGTTAGGCTTTATTCCATTAGGTTTTATTAGCTTGACGATCATCCATATCACAGTGATCGTAGCGGCCGTAGTATTAGGACCGAAAGATGGCATGTTGATCGGCTTGTTCTGGGGAATTGCGACGATCATCCGTGCCTACGCGATGCCAACTACACCCTTCGATACATTGGTTTTCACCAATCCAATCATCTCAGTTGTACCCAGAGTTTTAGTGGGACTCGTTGCTGGCTTTGTATTCCATTGGTTGTATAAGCGTTCATCGACGATCGTCGTACCGGCTGTTGTAGCTGGGATACTAGGCTCTTTAGTCAATACGGTCCTTGTTTTAGGATTGATGGGCTTATTTTATACGAATGCCACAGCTCAAGCTTATGGTGTCGATGCTTCGGTCTTGTTCAAGACACTTGCTGGAATTGCAGCAATCAATGGGATTCCAGAAGCTATCGGCGCAGGGATCATCACACCATTACTCGCCAAAGCATTATTTGCAGCAACACCTTTAAAACCTGAATGATATAAGACCAGCAATCACAGATAAAAGGAGTCACAAATTTGGCAAAGAAACAAGAAACACTAACAGCAAAAGAACGAACAAAAAAAGCATTGATGGCAGGAGTATGGGGTCTGTTAACTAATGTGATCCTATTCGTTGCGAAATTGATGATCGGACTACTCTCTGGAAGTGTGTCGATCATGGCGGATGCCATCAACAGTTTGTCGGATACCGCTTCTTCTGTTTTGACTTTGATTGGCTTTAAAATCGCGGCAAAACCAGCAGATCCGGAGCATCCTTATGGACACGAACGTTTTGAATATATTAGTGGATTATTCGTGTCTCTCATCATCACGTACGTCGGATTCCAGTTCTTACACTCCTCAATTGAAAAAATCATCGATCCGGAAAATATCGCCCTATCACCGATCATCTTTTTAGTTTTAGTCTTTTCGATTGCTTTAAAAGTTATTCAGGGGCGTATGTACAAGAGAACCGCAAAAATGATCGATTCGGAAACCTTACATGCAACTGCCAAAGACAGTTATAATGATGTATATACGACATTTGCTGTTTTACTCTCAGCTTCTGTCGAATGGTTGACAGGTTGGCGCGTGGATGGCTATATTGGCTTCTTGTTAGCACTTTACATCTTGTACAGCGGCGTAATGATGTTAAGAGAATTCGTGTATGAATTATTAGGTAGCCGTCCCACTGTCGAACAGATCCAGGCGATGGAGGAGCAGCTGAATGGCTATACGAAAATCCTCGGTTATCATGACTTGTTAGTGCATAATTACGGACCAAATCAGCGCTTTGCTTCTGTTCATGTGGAAGTGGATGATCGGCTAGATTTAAATGAAGCGCACAAGATCATGGACATCATCGAAAAAGACTTCAAAAAATCTTTGGGTGTAGAATTAGTCTGTCATCTAGATCCGGTACCAGTTGATAATGAGAATTATCAAGAGATTCTCAATGAGTTGAAAAAAATCATCAATGAGACAGCAGAAGGCTTGAAAATCCATGATTTTCGCATGATCCATAAAGGCCAGATCCTACAATTTGATGTCGTTGTTCCTGAAGGTACACGTTTGTCAGATGAGGAATTAGAGCGCATGATGCGTATCCAAATAGAAAAGAGAGTTGGTGAGTATCATTTGGATATCACCTTTGACCATAACTATTTGCTTTTTTAACACTTTGCTTAAAAAAAGATATGGGCTGTTCTGTCATTCATGTGGACATCTGGCGCCATAAGATTTTAATAGAAGAGTTTGACTTAAATAAAATAAGCAAAAAGCCTGAAAATATTTTTGTATTTTTGGGTTTTTTGCTTATTTTTGAAAGAAGGAATCTGGAATATCGTCACTTTATAGTTTGGAAAGGATAAAGGAGGATTGGACTAGATTTTCAGGTTATTTTTTTCTGAACGAGGGCTTACTTTTTGATTACATAAAATGAACATAGCTGGTGGCGTCGTAGACATGCAATAGAAAGTATCTTTAAACAGATGTGTATTTTTAAAATTTATATTTCTTTACCAAACAATTTTGAATTCTATGAATAAAAACCAGATTTTTTTTTCTGTATCAAGAAATAATAGTAGTTGTTGTATAAATACTATCAAGTAATATAAAAATAAATATTTTGTTCCATCAATGATTTTTGAATTTTCAGTATTGACAATAGGAATAATAATGGATGTAGGTTGTGTATTTTAAGAAATAATGAGTTTCAATGATTCTTATCATTCACAAGGTAAAAATTCTTGTTGCAACGTTCAGCTGTTGCTGAAGTCTTGGAAGTCTGTCAATCGAATGAATTGAGGAGTGAATAAGATGCCAATAGAAGATCATCGTAAACCAATAGGAACATTCAATAATAAAAGATATAAAAATTTCAACACAAAAGCCGAACAACGAATGGTCAACTATATTTCTAATCATTCTGGGAAACAACCAACAAGAGAGGGTCTTAAGACGGCGGTTGGAATGCTCTACGCATTCAGTCTGTTTCAAAATTTCAAATTAGAAGAAGAGATGCCGAACAAGCAAAGGGCTGTTCAAGAAGAGCGTGCTATGTTTGAGATGGATACTTTTGTCGTAACAGATGATTGGATCAATCATAAAGACGAAGTAGTCCACTCGTTAACCTCAAGTTCAACGTTCGATGGCGGAAAGACTTCCGATGTATTGAATAAAAACAGTACATATGATGGATTTGAACCCAAGATAAATACGTCAACTCCTTTGGCCGAAGCAGCACAGTTATGGAGTTTAGAGGTTCATAAATTCGTACATGGTCTAGTTGAACTAGAAAATTGCACGACGACAAAAAAAGAAATAATCGGTCGGAAATGGGGATTATGGGAACAACCTCGAAAAGTACAAACTCACTTTAAAACCATATGTAAAGTAGCAACTGCTAAATCTCAAAAGATAAATGAAAAGGACAAAGAGCATTCACCCCTCCTTCAACAATTCTATTTCAAAAAAATCCCCCCAACAAATGCCAGAGACTACTTTGAATTAAAAGATATCGCGGATAAACTTAAAAATGTGTTTGAAGGATTCGCTGATGAATCTCACAACGATAATATTACTAAAAAAAATGGGACAGACAACACAAACGATAACTATTTTCACGGTGTGACTGAAGATTATTGGTTCTATGTAGCTGATAGTTTTCGCTCATTTGTTCGCAACACTCTATCGAATCCTAGTGCTGAGGAATCAGAAGGGGAACCTTCTCGTCCATTTGATGAATGGATAAAAGGCAAATCTGAGGGGATACCAAGAGGACACGAAGAGATTGGTAAAGAGCGAAGAAATAATCATCTGATCGAACATTCTTTTTTTACGCATCCCTTACCTGTCAAGCTGCCATTATCAAATGAAGAAGCCGAACAATTAACAACGACTATCTGGCAATTAACGAGTAGATTTGCCGAAAGCGTTAGCACATTTTTTGATCAGAAAACAAACTTATTTGGTGTCGGTGCCACGTCACTTCCTTCTAATCGCATGACACCTGAACCTCTTTCGGAACAGATTCCCAAAATAGGCTTTACTTCTTATGAAGATATCCCTGAGAAAACGGTGGATAAAATCAATCGTATTATCGATACATACTTGAAGAGACAACCTTTTCCAGATGTTGACTTGGAGCCTATGATGCCTTTTTGGTACGATCACGATGTGTATCAACAGCGTGCTAAAACAGATGAGGTCAATGAAGCGGTCAAAGATTTTATGGGGGATCTTTCTATTCAAGACTTGTTTATTCTAATCGATACCTGGGAACAAGATAGATTTGCCTTTCACCTTGTCTTAGAGAAAAGAATCTCTCTTGCGCATCTTATTCTAAAAAAATATGGGGTACCAGATCGTGCATTAACTTATAGAGAAGCCATAGAAATTGTACTTCAGTGGCGAACAAACAATATTTTTAAAGGATTTACATTTATTGAAGTGAGTAGTGTGATGGTTCATTTGACGGCTCCTAAAGTAAAGATGAGCAATCTCACGACAACGGCACCACCAGTCTCTGATTTAGATCAAGTAAACAATATCAAAGAAATCCTGAAAAATAATCTGATGCCTGAAGGAGTAGTATTTCAAAATTTACCGATCTTTTATTATGAATATGATCTTTTTTTAAATCGAAACAAAACGATTGAGGTAAAAGAACTTCTTCATGAGTTCTTCGAAAAAAATAAAATTGCGAGCAAGGAAGAAGCTACAGCTAAAGAAATAATAGATGGTCTCAACGATTTTGTGGAGTCGGGTGGAACTTCTGATTTTTTGGAACAAGAATCAAGAGAACAATTCATCACTTATTATATTATGAAAGCCTATGGGGTAAAAAATATTCGGTTAGGAGATCCCTATTTGCTAACTAAAAAAACAGCTGTGCAACAACAATTGCAAACGAATTTACTATTAGAAGGGTGTACCTACAAAGAAAATACAGAACAAACAGTTCATTATCAATTGTCTGCACCAGAACTCCCCTATACTGAACAGCTTCAAGAACAAAAAAACATTAGTGGGATCATTTATAATGACTTCATAAATGATCAGGCAGCGACTATATCGAATGTTGAACCCATCAAGCCATATTGTTATGATTATCAGATTTTCAATCAACGTGAAAAAACACTAATGGTAAACAGAGAAGTCAGGATTTTTCTTATTGCAAAACAGTTATCCCTTGGGTATGTTTCAAACAGTGAATTAGTGAGGAAAATGCAAAGTTGGGTGCTTAGCGCAGGAAACTACGAGGAAACTGTCCAAAGACAAAAAGAGGTAGCAGAACTACTCCTAAAGCATTACGGGATTGAATGGCGATTATTGACTGTCCAGGATGCACGGGTTTGTATTCTTCAATGGGAAGACAATAATGCTCAGTTAAATTACCTTATCAATGAGAGTCAAGAGAGTGAGCTTAGTAATAAAAAAGAGAAGATCAATACATTTCTTAAAGAAAATCACCTACAAAAAAAAGCAGATGATTCCCAAAGTGTTCAGGCAACAAAGCATGTTGAAGATATACATAACCAAAAAGAGGAGACCAAGCGAAGAGTTGCTGATTTTCTCAAAGGACAAGGTAGGAGTTGGAACATGTCTGATTCCAGTGCGTTTGCACAAACAATTACTCATTGGGTGTTGTTAGAGGGGGCGACGATCGAGGTGATTGATCCAGTCAAAATCAAACAATTGGCACAAGTGATTTTGAACGAAAAAAATGATGGAGTCATCTCAGGCGCACATGCCGAGTTAACCTATACAAAATGGTTATTTGAAACATTTGACTTCGACGATCCGTCACTTGAATTGTCAACGCCAACTGATGAAGATGTAATACCTGTCCACATTGATTTAACTGAAAATGAACAAACCGCGGGGGAACCACTAAATCTCAGTGTAGGCAAGGAACAATGGCAGAATAAAAATATACGTGTCCAGTTGAATCAGTTTTTTATTCAACAAGGGGTTGTTCCTTATGATCAATCATCGGAACGAATACTTATATCTATGGGAAAGTGGTTGACACAAGATGGTGTTGGCATGGTATTTATGCCAGATAAATTTCAGGCCATCGCCAAAATCATTCTAAAAGAACTGAAGATGTATGGCGGATCATCAGAAGATAAAATTTCTGCAAAAATTGCTGAAGCTACTGTCATGAGATGGGCGATTGAAAATATATTAAGTGGCTCGGTCGAAGAATACATGATAAGAAAAATTCTCGACTCACCCGATCCATCAAGCTTTACGATTGGACAAGTCAGAAAATTTTTAGAGGTCGATTCGTTAAGAAAAGAGGGTGTTATCAATATCCATAGCCTTGTCGGAAGAGATAGCAGAGAAGAACAAATGTTAAGAAAAGATCAGGTGGTTTTTGAAAAACTATGGATAAAATTTATCGAAAAAATATTACCTAATTATTTTCTTGAGTCTAGCAAATTAGCCGATGATCTATCGATATCTGATTTTGGGTCATTGATGCAACTAGCAGGAGCAAAACTGTTGGCAGATGCTGGTTATTTGTCAGAATTCAGCAATAAAGATGAGATTACACTTGGTAAATTTTTTTGCGATTCTCTTAAAATACAATCCATAAAGCAAATCGAAGGGTTACAATACCTCCTAACCCCAGCTTTACTAGCTACTGCTCAATTAGATCCTGAAGGATTAAGAGAGGCTTTAGAGAATGGTAATCATAAAGTTTATGCCTTACAAAAGTTTATCACTTTCTGGCAAGAAATGACGGAGACAATCGTTGAGAATGAAAAAATACTCTATCATGAGGTGGGGGAATATGAGGACGCAGTTACCAACTGGCGCCGAAAAAAAGCACTGGCAGAAAGTGTGAATAAAGAATGCAACAAACGTTCAGGAAAAAACAGATTATTATTAGACCAAGCATATTTATTAGGCTTACCACCTTGTCCCGATATTTACCAACCACCAGATCTAGAGGAATGGTACACACAGCTAACGAAAGACGTAGCCGACGCTTTTTTCAAAGTAAATCAGCGATTTATCGGCACCGCTTTAAATGGTTTAGATCAGTCAGAGAAAAATTTTCTATTTTCAAACGAAACACAGATTTATAGTGCAACGGCTGAACTTAGGCATCAGCAACATTACTATGCACCACCAGCTATTGGAGGAATTCCAGTAGTCAATTTCGGTGAGCGTGAGAAATGGTTGGATACTAACTTGAATCTAGAAAAAACAGATCTTTTTGCAGCGATCCGTGGAGGGGAAGAACGTTTGTATGCTGTGAAGAGATTGGAACAATATGGGGGATATATTTTTTATCGAGTAGATAAAGATCCGCTATTATATCTTAAATATGGATTGTTTGATCAAAAAGACCTTTGGCGCAATGGTTATAAGCAAAACAGAGAAAAAATCCGAATTGGTAAGAAAGACTTCACATTTTCTACAAAAATCATTCGGGAGCATGAACTAGGACAAGGCTTGGATCAAGCAAGACTGAGTATCGCCATCAGTCAAATACAGCGAGATCATTTCTATCGCCAGCTATATGAGTTTGGAAATGACAAGTCCGTGCCTGAACAAATTGGGGATGTGGTCAAACATATTATCCCTTTTTATGATTGTATCGTCGGAATCATTGATGAAAATGTCTCTGATGCGGTCATTTCGTGTACAATTGATGTGGTTTTCTTGATCCCTGTCGTTGGTCAAGTGATGGGACTAAGTACAAATTTTGCCTTGGGGATGGCAAAAGCCGCTGCAGAAAGTGGAGTCAGACACGCTATCCGTAATGGGATGCGATTTACACCAACTCGTTTAGAACTAAAAGCGATTCTTAAAAGTACAGCACACTATGCAGATCCTGGATTTGAGTTAGTCACTGATGGAGCAAAGTTGATACTTAAAGGATTTTCTGAATTGAGAAGTCAATGGTTCATTCCTGCTCATTTGAAACCTTTATTAACGAAGCTAGAAACTTTAACAAAAAAAATACCTCCGTTGCCTGATGATCATATACGGGCACAGCTGCCTGGAAAAGGCCCCTACAGCATCGTGAGACGTGTGAAAGACTCGTTGTACATGCAGGTGATGAATCTAAAAGATGGTGATATTTTTGGGGGATATTTCACATTACATGGCAGTCAGCTCAGATCTTTTGAAGGGGACTTGTTTTATAATGAGGAGGAGATTCAGCGTATAAACAGGCTCGCACATCAAGTGGATACTTCACAAATATTTGTAGTAGAAAAAAATTTGAACCCCAAAGGATATGGTGAAGGGAAGGTATATAAGGTAGAGAATAATGGAGAAGTCATTGGTTCCTTTGTTCAAATGAATCAACGAATAGTTCCTGTTCAAATCCATTCGATTGAAGGACATGGGGTAAGATATGACGTATATGAAGGAGATACTTTATTCCCTATCCGATTTAACGGTATTGGCTGGTATTTCGAAACTGAGACTTCGCCAAGATTGGCAAAAGATGTAAGTGACTATGTTGCTAGTCAACCGGAACAATTTGAAAGTATCAGTAGTCCCGTCTCACTTACACCACCTGATGAGTTTGGCTTGATGCGTACCTCTTCAGGAAGGACGCATATCAAGGTGAATAACTGCTATGTTCCATTGATTTTAATCGATCAAGAAAATCAACGATATCATCTTGTTAAGAAAAAGGTAACTAGACCGTTGATCATCTTGAGATTTGATGAGATACACAATCTTTTCCGTGTGGAGACCCCATTAGAAAGATTGATCGCTGATCCACACCATGCCATCTTAGCAGGTGGGAAGAAAAGTGTTCCCAAGAAACCAAAGAACAAGGCAGATAAGGGGAAAAAAGAAAAACAACCAATTCCGCAAGTTGGAGAAGCGGGAACATCACATGAGGCAGACCGTTTAGCAGAGATAGCTAAAATTTTGGAATACCCACCATATTACAAATTACCTGAGTCACTTGGTGTAGCGGTAACATTTGATGAGTTCAGAAAAGCCACGATACTTTCTGATCATCCAAAGAAGTTCAGGTATGAGGATGACCGAGTGAAGCTTCCAACATTGACTTCTTTTGTGTCAGAGTATACGAATCCAACTGCCAGTACTGATGGGATGGCAAAATCAGGGATGAAGCATGAAATCGCAAGAATACTAGCGAACAAGCCCGAGATCCCTTACCGAATATTTCCTGGCTTTACCTCTGATAAAGTACCAGAGTATATTGATGCATTTCAACAAGAAGTCGCTTCGGGAGTTGATGAGGCAGTGACCTATCTCAAAACATTCAAGAAAAAAGCAGAGGAGTGGTTAACACTTGAAACACTTGCAGAAAGAAAGCCAGGTCAATATTTGAATCACATGTTCAAGCTAGAAACCAGCGGAAATAAAGAACAAATAATGAAAGAAGTCATCAAAAGATTATTGATTATAGCGGATAAATGCGAACAATTCCTCAACTTATCAAAAGATCTAGGCTATAAAAATATCTGGATCGTCTCTTCCGATTTAGTCTACGATAAAAAGACGAAAAACTATTATACATCCAAAGTGAAACCTCCGACTACTGTGGCGTTTGTTGTAAATGCTGACCCAGAATGCCGAATACTGATCATGGCGGATAAATTTCATGTCAAGCCGTCAGCTAAGCCAACGATTCAAACTACACCTACTTTATCCGGAACGGTTATCCACGAAACCACGCATATTGTATCAAGCACAGTTGATTATGCTAAATTTGAAGATCCTCCGATAGGATTTCAAAGTAGTGGTGAAGATATCAGAAAACGCTATGACCTTGAATATGCGAAAATAACGTATTCTGAGGATTTTGATTTGTTTGTTAGACATTTGGCGCAAGAATTCGATTTGCCTAAATTAGCTCGTAGTGAGGTGGCAAAGCAACTTTTAAATGATCCAATGTTAGCAGCAAATTTTTTGATTTTAGATGCGGAAGTGGTGATGACGATTATAAGAGATCTTGCATTAGACAATGATTTCTTCAATCGTCTGCGTGTGGAAAGAGGGTTGAGGGATGGACCTTTAATCGATCCTAAAATATTCATGTTTTTTGCGCTGATGCATACGGGGAATTTTTTTATCATAGAAAAAGAATATGAAACTGAAAAGAACCAAACCATAGTAGGAAATATCAGAGAGGATCAACCCACGACCCTTCCAAGTACTCCGAATATTCGTGACAAAAGAAGTTTTGCTACTATCGTCCAACAAGCAGCAACAAATAGCAAAGAAACGAATAAAACAGTGAATAGTTCATTTTCCAATTTGAATAAAAAGGAATTGAGTGTGAGAGGGGGGAACTAAATATACAGATAGCTTATAAGTTTTTTTGTAATGCTTGTCTAGCTAGATTATCAGCGCCTTTATTTTTACTTTCAGGTACCCACTGAAGGATCAACAGTGAAAAATCTTTTAATAGACTTTGTATTTTTTCTAAATAGGGTAAAAAATCTTTGTTGTTCGTATGATTTTTATCGATGGTTGATACAAGTACTTTACTATCGGAATAGCAGAGAATGATTTCTTCGGTCATCTGTCTATTCTTTAGAATTTCTAAAGTTTTTAAAAAGACTTCAAACTCGGCTTGATGGTTTGAACCAAAGGACAAAGGGATAGACAACTGTTCTTGTTGCTGATCAGCGACTATTAAAATTCCTCCACCACTAGGTCCAGGGTTGCCTTTTGTTGATGCGTCAATGTATACTTTTAACATAAGGAAAAACACGCCCTTCAAAAATTGTCGGTTTGACTTATTATACCACTACAGATAAAGACACGAGGTTGAAGAATGAAAAAAAATATTCGCTGGCAGCCCGAAACGGCACAGTCGATCATTTATTGGTCATCAACATTTATTCTATTATTTTTGAGTTTGATTTTATCGTTAGAAAATACAAGGCCTTATTGGAAAAGTAATATTTTAATGGGAATTTTCTTTATTTTTCTTTTGCTAGGATTTCGACGCTCACTAGTTTTAAAGAAAGAGGCAATAAAAATAAAATATGCTGCTTTTTGGAGAGATCGCGACATACCTATCAATGAAATCAAGGAAGTCCACGTACAAAAACGTAAAGTATCTTTATCTCTTGTAAAAGGCAAAGAGCCATTCGTGATTTTCGTCAATCAGAAGGCACAAGGAAAATTGCTTGATCACTTGAAACATCCACATAAACAAACGATCAACACTTCTTCACTGATAGAGAATACGAATGATTTAGTTGAGTAAAAAATAACGATAGAGACTTTAGCTATTTTTACCTGCACAGAGAGTCGTCTATAATAATAAAAAAGCTATTCCGAAAAATATCGGAATAGCTTATTTTGTTTGATTGGACTAAACTTGATCATTGATCTTTTTGACATGGGCCGCCTGAACGCCTCGATTCCCTTCAATAACGGTAAATTCTACCACTTGGTTTTCTTCAAGTGTTTTGAATCCTTCTTCTTCGATTGCAGTAAAATGTACGAAGATCTCTTCTGTTTCATCATAACTAATAAAGCCATATCCTTTTTTGTTATCGAACCATTTCACCATTCCTGTGGTCAAAACACTCACGACCTTTCTATGTCTGATCATAGCCTATATTATAAAGAGAATTAATAGGTACGTCAAATAAATCAAAAATCAGTTTTTTTTGTTTTTTTTTACAATGAAAACAGGTATAATAAGTATAACTTAACAAAAAATAAATATTCGTATAGATAGTTCGTGAAAAGGGGCGTTTTGATGAAAAGTGATTTAGAGATTTCACAAGAAACACAGCTAAAACCGATAATTAGAGTTGCGGATAGCATCGGAATCAATGAAGATGATCTAGAATTATATGGGAAATACAAAGCAAAAATAAATTTTACCACAATGAAGAATTTTTCGAAAAAAGAGGATGGTCGCCTCGTTCTGGTAACTTCTATCAATCCAACACCAGCTGGTGAAGGAAAATCAACAGTTACAGTCGGATTAGGTGATGCCTTTAATCAATTAGACAAAAAAGCTGTGATTGCATTACGTGAGCCATCCTTAGGTCCAGTTATGGGAATCAAGGGTGGTGCTACTGGAGGAGGCTACGCGCAAGTATTACCAATGGAAGATATCAATTTGCATTTTACTGGAGATATGCATGCAATCACCTCTGCAAATAATGCACTGTCTGCCTTATTAGATAACCACATCCACCAAGGAAATGAGCTAGGGATCGATCCGCGACGTGTCATTTGGAAGCGTGTCGTGGATTTGAATGATCGCGTATTGCGAAATGTGATCGTTGGATTGGGTGGACCGATTCAGGGGGTTCCAAGAGAAGACGGATTTGATATCACTGTAGCGAGTGAAATCATGGCGATATTGTGTTTAGCTGCTGATTTAGATGATTTAAAAGCTCGATTAGCACGAATCGTTATTGGATATACTTACGATCGTCGTCCTGTAACAGCTGGTGATTTAAAAGCAGAGGGTTCCCTTGCTTTGTTGTTAAAAGATGCGATTAAACCGAATCTCGTGCAAACGATCTATGGTACACCCGCATTTATCCATGGTGGACCGTTTGCAAACATTGCTCATGGTTGTAATAGTGTATTGGCAACTAAAACTGCATTGAAAATTGCTGATTATGTTGTTACTGAAGCTGGTTTTGGTGCAGATTTAGGCGGAGAAAAATTCCTAGATATCAAAGTTCCTAATTTGCAGAAAGCGCCAGATACGATTGTGATCGTAGCGACTGTTCGTGCGTTGAAAATGCACGGGGGACTGGATAAGGCAGAACTACAAACTGAAAATCTTGAGGCTTTACACAAAGGATTTGCTAACTTGAAGCGGCATATTCGTAATATGAGAAGTTACAAGATCCCAGTGATCGTTGCAATCAATGAATTTGTGACTGATACAGAGGCTGAATTAGAGTTACTGAAGGAATTGTGCGAAAAAGAAGGAGTTATAGCAAAACGGGCAAGTGTTTGGGAAAATGGTGCCGAAGGGGGAGTTGAATTAGCAAAAGCAGTTGTAGAATTGATCGATACAAAAGACGCGAATTACGTTCCATTGTATCAATCTAGTGATTCAATCAAATCAAAAGTAAATGCAGTCGTTCAAAAAATCTACGGTGGTAAAGAAGTTTCTTTTAGCAAAAAAGCAGAGAATCAAATCCTTGAGTTTGAGAAAAATGGTTGGTCTGACCTACCGATTTGCATGGCGAAAACCCAGTACTCTTTTTCTGACGATCCAACATTACTAGGTGCACCGGAAGATTTTACGATCACGATCCGTGAATTTGTACCCAAATTGGGTGCAGGATTTTTAGTAGCTTTGACAGGTGATGTGATGACAATGCCAGGATTGCCAAAGAAACCAGCCGCATTGAATATGAATGTGACGAATCTGGGAGAGGTAGTCGGTTTATTCTAATCGAAAAATTTTGAAGTAGTCCTAACTAAACTTTTCAATACGAAGGTGTAAAAGCTAAAAAATAGCTGATCTATTTTTAGCTTTTACGCTTTTTTATACTTATTGATGTATATTTAAATGACAAAAAAGTTCAAGTTTTTATTATTAAAAAAAAACTAGTCACGAGGCTGAACAGACTACCATGTATAATTGTGGCATAAAATCTACCTTTAGGTTTGTATCTCATCAACAAAATAAGGAGAGAGAGTTATGCCAATCGATAATCAAAGTAATCGAAAACGAAATGGTCAATTCAACAATGAAAAGAATAATAAAGAAGATAAGCAGGCTTTTGAAGATGCAGTAAAAGCAATTTCTTCTGGTGTCGGTCATGCCCCTACACCAGAGATTCTTCATTCACCATTGTTATTGTCATTATACGCCTCGAGCATTTTAGGAAATGTGGTCGTGCGAGGTGAGGGACCTAATCAACGACAACCAATACATAATAGTGGCGCTGTTTTTGAAGCAGATACTATTGTCGAAGTGAAGCAACATGCGAATCAAACAGAAGTGCTACATGCGCTTACTTCGCATTCGACAGTGAACAGTACGTTGATCACCCCAGCTTTGACAGAGAATACAACTGCAATTGCTTCTTTGCCTTCACGAGCTTTTCATGATAATACTGCTTATAATTTAACAGATTTTGCTCATCACTGGAGTTTGAACGTACATAAAATAGCACATGGCATTGCAGAAACATATGGTTGCACAACAAATAAGACTATCACAGACCTCACAAAATCATGGGAAGAGGCAACTAATTCTAATCACACACAACTCAAGCATACAAAAGTCCACTTTAAAACCGTTTGTCAGAGTGCGATTGCTGAATCTCATAAGATGAATCAACAACAAATAGATAAACCCACCAATCTACATCATTTTTCCTTCAAGAAAGGTGTAAGTGATCGTTCAGAACAACAATTTTTATTTGAAGATGCGGCGGAAAAATTGAAAAAAATTTTTCAACAATCATTTAACAAAACAACCAATCAGACAAAGCAACAGACAACAGAAAATGTGAAAAATGATGTTCCTGAGTCAGCTAGTTTCTTTGAGGGTTTAACAGAGGCATTCATTACATTTTTTCATGATTTTGATCAACCAATCTATACAGAAAAACTTGAAAGTTTAAAAGGAGATTCGCTGATCACTCGCTTTTTATCCATGATGGCTCAAAGTATTTCCTATCAAGAAAAAATTCCTGATACAGCTAAACCTTCAAATGGTATGAATGTTCCTCATTCTTTTCGAGCGTATGCCTTTTCAAGTGAAGTTCCAACTTTGAATAAGGAAGAGGAAGGATTTGCGACACAATTTTGGATGTTGTTTAGCAAAATGGATGAAACACTAACCAATTTTATAAAAAAGTGGGATCTATTCGTTGTTCGAGGAGCTGAGGGAAGGCCGATCAATGATCCGCGCTTCAATACTAGAGAGGAAAGTGAAGTCGAGACAGTTAAAGATAATCAGCGGGGACAGGGAACAATGAAGAATCCTGGATCTACTAAGATTGAAATCGTGAAAGGAATCATAGAGGATATTGAGCATGATCGAGTCCCAACTAGTCGATACAAAGAGCCTTTACCCAACTTTTTTTACGATAAATATTTATTTCGGAGTAAGAGCGAGACAAAGAATGTAGTAAGAAAGTTGAAAGTCTTTTTGATCAAACAAAAAGCTGTGACTAAAAATGCTAATGATGTGGAAGTGATCAAAGCGCTTGAGAATTGGGTTAGAATCCGTCGTATTAATGATATTTCACAAGACGCTTCCAAAGTCCAATTTGCCGCCTCTCTCATTCGTAAAAACTATGGTTTGAAGAATATCAGAATAGGTGATGCTTTGACGACGACACAACTACAAGCAATCTTTATGCAATTGAAAGTCAATGTGTACTTGGCAAACTATACCTACCAAGAAAAATCGAAACCAATCCAACTGTCACCAGCGGAAAAAACGATTGAGGCTTATTATCGAACAGAAATAAATGTGTGCAATCAAATTTTTTCGGACTTCATCAATGATGCTCCTGCTACTGTACCAAAAAAACAGGCGATTACTGCAGTTATTTACAATCGCGATCTCTTTAACAATCGAGAGAAAACAGAATCAGTGAATAAAGAATTGATTGATTTTGCACAAAAGCAAGGCTTCATTTTAAAGAATCCAACTGCAAGTGAATTGGTCCGATGGACGCGGATGTGGCTATTGAGATTAGGAAAATATGAAGAGATCGTGAGTCGAGAAGAACTAGTAGCGAAAGAGTTATTGAGAGCATATGGATCAAATATGACACTTGCGGGAACAAACGAGTCACGAGCGGTCATACTCCAATGGGAAAATAATAATGCGCAAGCGGGTTATCGGTATAAAAAAAATCGTATAAATGCGATTGCGCCGGATGCTCGCAAGGATAAATCAGATCAGACCGAGGAACAACAAGTTCAATCTTTCCTTAAAGAAAATCATATCATACCTATGAATGCAACCACTCATGTCAACGAAGAAAATAAACAACAAAAATTCCCTGATGAACCATCAGAAGTCATCGACAAACGAATCTGTCATTTTTTAAAAACAAAGGGTATTGTCTGTGATATATCAAATCCTCAGTTGTTAGCTGACAAGGTATCAAATTGGCTAATGCTTGAGGGTGCTGTTCAAAAAGTGATCGATCCTGTTAAACTAAAAGAACTCGCTCAAACGATACTTAATCAAGAAGACAATGGTCTTATTTCAAATAAGGAAGCAGAATTGACATTTTCAAATTGGTTAGAGAAAAAAATGGCAAAGAAAGAATCTCCTAGTTTGCCTGAAAATCAACCGAAAACTGTTAAACCGGTGTCAATAAATGAAGATAACAAATGGAGAAGTCAGCAAGTGATTGATAAAGTGGGACAATACTTACGTCAAAATAATTTGATCACAGGGTTGGCAACAAAAGAGGAAGTTCTGAGTGGAATTGGGAAATTGTTTGCACAAAATAATAATAATGGGGAGATAAACCCTGAAAAGGTACAAGCTATAGCAACAGTCATATTGAAAGAGTTGAACTTATATGGTGGAGCAGAGGATGAGTTGATTTCTGACAATGATGCACAAAAAACAGTCATGAAATGGGTCATGGAAAATGTGCTAGGTAGCTCAGTTGAAGAATATGCGACAAAAAAAATCCTTGATCATCCTAATCCTGCTACCTTTACGATTGGTGAGCTTAGAGATTCATTTAAACTGAATGAATTGATTAAGGACAAACGGATCATGCTTAATAAAAAAAGCGATCCTAAAAAGTATAAAGAATTAGAAGCTAATATAAGATCTTTGTGGATTGGTTGTCTGAACTATCTACTCCCTAATTACTTTCTCACATCAAGTGCGTTGTCAGATAATCTGCTGATTTCCGACTATGGTTCATTGTTACAGATTGCAGGCTCAAGAATACTAGTAGCTTCAGGTATTCTTAATAAA
This sequence comes from Enterococcus sp. DIV0806c, assembly GCF_051710905.1. NCBI lineage: Bacteria > Bacillati > Bacillota > Bacilli > Lactobacillales > Enterococcaceae > Enterococcus > Enterococcus sp. DIV0806c. Next base: position 1,493,542 of record NZ_JBIOLO010000001.1, read on the forward strand.
TTTGAAAAAGAGGAAATTCGTACGTTGGGTGCACTTTTCTTTGAGTCAGTCAGTGAAAAAGGAGTACAGGATATCGAAGAATTAGATCATCTGTTGATACCGGCATTATTCACGACGGCTCAGTTAGATGCGCCACGATTAAGAATAGCAATGGAGGCGGGTGACTATCGGGAAGTAGCTATTAGTACATTCATAAGCTACTATCAAAGAGGCTACTTTACGGTTATGGTTCACGAAGAAGAATTTAACCGCTTTTATCGAAACTATAAAACAGCTGTCATCAACTTTAGGCGAAAACAAGCATTAGTGGATGAAGTCCTCAAAGAGTGTGAAAGACTTGGGATAAGAGTGCCTCCCTCTGCAGGAGAAGTATATTTAGCTGGAGGTAATCCTTGTCCAGGACCATGGATTCCGCGTAGTATCGAACCTTGGTATAGAGAGTTAACAAGTGATGTGGCAGAGTCGTATCATCTATTGAACCGAAAATTGATTGGGCTATCTGTCGATTCATTCAATCAGACAGAGTTAGATTTTATGTTTTCTCCTGAAACTCGTGTCTATGAAGGGACGGCTGAGTTTAGAGATGAGGCTGCTCTTGCTTCGAACCCGATTGGATCGATTCCGTCTTTGATGATTGCTAGCAGAAAAGAAAATAGGGATGATTTGATCCTCCCCCTTAAACAGACTGATCTGTTAGTGGCTATTCGGGACAATGAAGTACGCACATATGCATTGAAGCGGTTAGAAAAAGAGGGGGGGTATCGTGTTTATCGTGTTGACCAAGATCCTCTTTTATTTTTAGAGCATGATTTAATGGACCTAAAATCACTTTGGTGGAAGAAATATAAAAAAGAAGGGGATAAGATTCGGATCGGCGAGTATTCTTATTCTTTTATGACACAGATCCACATGGATAAACAATTATCTCATGGTGATGATAGAGAATCGTTATTCAATAATATCAGTACGAAACATAAAGATTTACTGTATCAACAACTATATGACTCAGGAAATGACCAAACGTTAGCTAGTAAAGTGTGGGATACTGTTAGTCATTTCATTCCTTTTTACGATTGCGTAATTGGCATTGTCAATAAGGATGCTGCAAGTGCAGTGCCAAATTGTATCATTGATGCGCTTCTTGTCATTCCTGTATTAGGACAAGTCACTACTATCAATATCCGTTTTGCATTGGGAGCAGCAAGAGTTATTGCAAACAATGGGGTAACGGGATTAATAAAATATAGCGCAAAAGTGCTTCCAAAACTTTCCGATCTGAGAAGTCTTTTGGCAAGTGTCGTGCGGTATATCGACCCAGGTATAGAAGCAGCAATTAATGGCGGACGATTTGTGATCAAGAACTTATTGAAACTTAAAGACCAACCAATTCTTGCAAGAAATATTCATTTTGGAACTGTATTGATAAAACTAGAAAAATTTGAAAAAGAGATACCAGAACCAGTTATATCAAAAATGGGTATCAACGCCCGTTTACCTAGAAATGGTCCGCAAGTTCTTGTAAAAAAAATGAAGAACAGTTTATATGTCAAAGTTTCAGATTTTAAAAAGGGTGAAGTTTATGGGAAATATTTTACTTTAAGAGGAGAACAATTGAGAGAATTTGAAGGTCCAGCAATTTTTTCTCAAAAACAAAAGGAAATCATCAACTCTTTAAAAATAAATATCCAGCCTGATGAGATGTTTATCGAAAAGCAAAATTTTTATCCTAAGGGTTATGGTGAAGGAACGGTCATGGACATATTGAAAAACGGCGAAAGAAAAATGACTGTGATTGAAATGGACGATCAACTTGTTCCTGTTAGAATCCAAACAATCAAAAAATACGGTGTGCGTTATGACGTGTTAGATGGCGATAAGGTATTGCCAGTGAACTTTAATGGTATTGAATGGTATTTCGAACCAGATACATCCCCAATAATTTCGAGACCAGTAAAAATCGAAGTGACGAATCGTATCAATCAGTTTGAGGCCATATGGGATCCAAGCACCCTTTCGGCACCAGATGAAAATGGGCTGATGTGGAGTGCAGAAGGTCGATCCTATATTAAAATCCAGGAACGCTATATTCCTTTAGCGTTATTAGATAAGGAAAACAACCGATATCATTTAGTGAAAAAAGATATACTTGAGCCAATGACTGTCTTGCGTTTGGATCCTGGAATCGATCAGTTCCGTTTTGAAACTCAATTGGAGAAAAGGGTAGTTGAACATCTGGACGATCTATTACTGGCTGGTGGCTTTGATCAAGGCGCAAGCACTTCCAAAGGTGGAAATGTCCCTGTCAGAGGCCAGCTATCCACTTTAACGCTTAACAATCCTAAATATCCACCATATATGAGGCTGCCTAAAATACCTGAAAAGTGGCCGGAATGGAAGACGCATATGAACGCAATTGAGATAGCTGGTCCCAGTACTGTATCTATAGTGGAAGATAGCCGAGTGGTACTTCCACCACTAACTAAGTTCATACCAGAACCACAAAAACAGATAAGGACAAATGAAGCGCTGACCCTAAAAAAAATCGCGATGGGAATCCAAAGTTGTTTACCCGATGAGTTGAAAAAAAATTTTCGCGTGTATGCTGGTTTAGATGCCGCTAAGATGCCTGAACATCTAAAAGCATTTCGGGACGTAGTTGCAAAAGAATATAATGAAGCACTGACTATCTTAGATCAAGTTATCGAAGAATGTACATATATGCTTAAACTAGAAAAAATAAGTTCCACAAAGAGAGGAATCTATTTATCTAATATGTTTAATGTATATGGCAAACCCGAAGAACAGGCGGTATTAAAAGAAGGAGTCAAAAGGCTTAAGTCAATCGCAGAAAAAAGCAAAGCGTTTCTTAAACAGTCAGCAGATTGGGGATTTAAGAATATTTGGATTGCTTCGACCGATTTACAAAAAGATGCGACTACCAAGGCATTCTATTCATTAAGCAAACAACGTATTTCGCCGTATGGATTTGTGATTAGAAATGATGCTGAAAATCGAATCGTGCTTATCGCTGATTCTTTCAATAAGGACCCTAAGATTTGGCCAGAAGCTGAAATAGCACCACCTGTTTCAGAAACGTTGCTCCATGAAACGACTCATCTTGTTTCAATGACTAATGATATCGTCACGTACGGACCGTCTTACCGTGGATTATTAAAACGTGGGAAAGATGCACAAATAGACTTCATTTCAAAGTATCATACTAATTTCGGAACGGCTAGTTTTATCCAGTTTGTTCAACTGATCGCTGATTATTTAGGATTAGATGGTTTATCAAGGATGGCCGTTTTTCAAAATTTTGGCAAAGATTCTATGTTGTTTGCTAATTATATGCTGACTGATGCGGAAATGGTGGGGACTCTACTAAGAGATGTTGCCTATGGATATAAGTATGATCAACCGCTCTTGCGACCGAAACGCTCTGTGGATGAACCAAGTCAAGAACCCATTCAGGAGCTTGGAAGTGGCAATATACTTATAAGTCTGTCCTTGATGTCAATCGGTGAATTTGGAACTGCAGAAAAAAATATTGGATTGGAAGTGACGAAAGAACCTTCTTTAGGAAGTACCCTTAGTGGAGTAGCTACCACAACAGAATTTTCTGCCGTAGTAGGTTCGAAACAGGCAAGTCCTGCTTCAGTGATAGACGCAAAAATGCCCAATAGTCAATCGCAAAATAAAGAGAGTCCTGCACAACGATCAAGAGTGAAACGAAGTGATTTGAATTTATCGGAAGGGGAGATCAATCAGGGAACATTTCAACCGATACCTGCCCAACAAACAAACTCAGCTCACTCCGTGAGTACCAATCCTGCGGTTTATGATAATTTCTTCGCAAGGATAAATAGAGGAATCAGAAGAAGCCAGACGCTAAATAGAACTTCAACAATTAGACAGAATAAAAGGAAACAGTTTGGAATAAATTTACAAAATTGAGATACTACAATCACGATGTATGAATGCTATTGAAGAGTAAAACGTGCGTTGATAATTTCGATGTGGACGATGGTTATTTAATGATTATTGGCATATATTTAGGTAGAAGTAGTATATTTTTATTCCTAAAATCTGTTCAAATAAATTTAGTTTTACTCAGTCAAGTATTGATTTAATGATGCAAATTTTTGGTTCAGTTGTGCATACAATCTATCTCTTATTGAAATGTGTGCAAAGACCTAATAAATAAAGGAGTTAGAGGATGCCTATCGAACAACATCGAGAAAGAATCGGTCAATTCACCAACAAGTTTCAGAGATATATAACTGACAATGAGCAACGAAGAAACTTGAATTTACTTGCTCAAAGTTTTGGGCATTATCCTGTCGGCAGAGGCGTTTGGTCGTCGACAGGGATACTTTACTTATTAAGTATTGGTCAAAATCTTCGAATATCGGACACAAATTTACCTAATCGACAGCGTGCAGTGCAAGAAACTACTGCAGCGTTTGAAGTGGATACTTTTGTAGGAGCACGACAACAAGGCGCGGAGATCACTTTAGATTCTTTATTGTCAAGTTCTACCGCGAATCCCCAGCGATTTATTCCAATTATGGTGAATAATGCGTCTATCCCTACGAGCTCGTTCATTGAGGCGGCCGTGCCTTCGAATCCGCTCATCTATTTAGTCGAAAAGGCCCATCAATGGAGCATTGGGATGCACAAAATGGCGCATCGAATGGCGCAAGTAGAAAATTGTACGACTACGAGTGAGATTTTTCATCAAAACCCTCTTGGCTTGTGGAATAGTGCCAATCATACACAAGCTCATTTTAAAACGATTTGTCAGACAGCCATTACAAAATCACAAACAACAAATGAAGAACGGAAAGATATGCCTGCGAACATTCAAAAGTTTTCTTTTAAGAAGCAAGCAATAGAGAAGGAGACACGCACGTTCACTGCCGAAGAAGCAGCTGAAAAAATGAAAACGGTATTTGAATCAACTGTGGAAGAATTCTATCAAACAAATAATGGAAGAACGACAGAAAAGATGAAAAAGCAGAGTATTCCTATTCAGGAGACGCTAGTCATTGATGCTTTTTGGGGAGAACTAACCGAGCTCTTTACGACCTTTTTCGGCAAAGCAGAGAATGCTACTTATACAGAGAAACCACTAGATGATGCTAATGGCTACTCGGCGATGGCTTATTTTATTGAATGGATGAGCCAAACATTCTCTGTCAATTATTCGACCTATGATACAGTTGATAGCCAAATAAATCAGAATGCGCATATTCCTCTAGCGTCAGTTTTATCTGATCAAACGCAAACTCAAGCTTCAATGAAAGAACCGGCCGTAAAGGAAGTTGAGGCGGGAATCATGGCTCCTTTAAGGGAACTCACCAACAAATTGACAGAAAAACTTGATTACTTTGTAAAAAAATATGATTTTTTAGTCACAAGAGGCGCTGAAGCAGCGCCTACCATTGGTCGAGCAACGTCCGACCAATCTACAACTCTTCATTCTGTGGGAATAAGTCTAGAGGATCAACCATTGTTTCCTTCTAAGGACTCTGAATATGAACAAGTCATTCAAATCACCTGAAGCTATTTCTAAAAATAAAAAACCTCCAGGCGCTTTGTCCCCATTACCGAATTTTCATTATGACGTGTTGCTTTCTCAAAGAAGGAATCAAACAGCCCAAGTAAATACTCATTTAAAAAAATTTTTTGTTGATCAGAGTTTACTTGGATCACAGGCAACTGATCTAGAGTTGATTGAAGTTGTTCAAAGATGGGCAGGAATGAATTGGAAAAATGAAGATTCGCTGTACTCCGCTAGAGCACAGTATCTTGCTTATCGAATACTTGAAGGAAATGGGATAGAAGATGTACGATTAGGTGACTTCTTATCGGACATAAGATTACAGTCGATCTATAAGCAATGGAAAACGAATACTTTGTTGATTGATTATCTTTTTTTAGAAATCAATCAACAAACGAAGCAGTATCACTTATCACCTGTAGAGACAGCTACAGTGAATCAATTCCAAAATCAAAAAAAAATAAACAATCAAATCTATGCGGATTTTATACATCAGCGGCCACGAAGTGTTTCTAAGGATACAAAAATTCCAGCAATCTATTATCATAAAAATACTTTCAACCTGCGAACAAAAACAGTCGAAGTAAACGATATCGTTCAAAAATTTCTTTATAAGCAACGAATTTATTTGAACAAGCCAACGCCTGCAGGATTAGTTTCTGGGATGCAAAAATGGATTTTAAATGGGAAACTGTACGATGAAATCCTGCAAAGAGAACGAACAGCAGCCACCTTACTTTTGCAAGCCTATGGCATGACAGAGAAAAATTTAATGGTCAATCAGGCAAGAGCGATTTTGCTGCAATGGGAAGACAACAATGCGCAGACCGGTTATACATATAAGAAAATTAAGAAAAAAATTCTGGGCATTGATATCAATAACATCAAAAAGGATCAGGAAAAAGAACGTAAAGAACAAGTGAAACAAAAAACCGAATTGTTTCTTCGTGAAAATAATATAGATACATCCATAAATAATCTGCAACAACCAGAAAAATCACCGGATATGCATTCAACAAATGAGGACGATATGGTACGTCAAAGAGTTGCGATATTTTTATCTGAACAGGGTGTTGTGTGTCATGCATCAAATCAAAATGTACTTGCTGAGACAGTATCACATTGGATTTTACTTGAGGGAGCTACTCAAGACATTATCGATATGGTAAAAGTCAAGCAAATCGCCCAAGTGATCCTCAATGAAAAGGTAGATGGGGTTATTTCAAATGAACATGCTGAAATCACTTTTACGAAATGGTTGTGGGATCTGATTAAAGCGAATGACTCATTATTGACTGTAGTGCCACGATCAGTGAGCAATGAATCGGTAGTTGAAAATAGTACAGTCTCATCTTCTACAGACTTGAACGGGATTGCTCTGACAGAATCAACGAATAAAGAAGACAAGGAATCGAAAGAAACAGTAAATAAAGAACAGTGGCGTAGTCCAAAAGTAATGAAACAAGTCGAAGATTTTTTTCGTAACAAAGGACTACTCATTGGTATGGCAACAAAAGAGGATGTATTGAGCGCGATGGGAAGATGGTTCATCGAAGCTGAGAAGGAAACGATTATCATGCCTGAGAAAGTTCAGGCAGTTGCTTCAGTTATCTTAAAAGAACTGAAATTGTATGGTGGTAGTCCAGATGAAATGATCTCTGATTCCAGTGCCGAAAGAACGGTGATGAAGTGGACGTTTGAGAATGTCTTAGGTAGTTCGATTGAAGCCTACATCGCAAAGCAAATCGTTGAAGCCACTGACCCATCAGCCTTTACGATTGGTCAACTAAGAAGCTTGTTTATGTTTGAAGAATTAAAAAAAGCAGGATTGATCAACCTCTCTCAGACACAAGTAGCTTTACAACATGGCATTCGAGCTGAGGATGCAGAGATGTATCTAAAGAAACTTTGGATTTCTTTATCCAATCAAGCATTGCCCCATTACTTACTGAAATCAAGCAATCTTCCAGACAAGTTATTGATTTCTGATTATCATTCGTTGACTCAACTAACAGGTGCGAGCTTAATGGCCGATTTAGGTTTTTCGAAACAGTTCAATCAGACTGAAACACGATTGCTAGGTGAATTTTTCTTAGAAACACTTAGTTTTGAGGGGATCCATCACTTCGAAGAGTTGTCCTTCCTTTTGACACCAGCCTTGCTTACTGTGGCGCAACTAGAACCTGATAAAATGCAAGAAGCGCTAGTGAAGGGAGACTATATCGAAGTAGCACTTACTACATTTATTGGTTATTCGCACAAAGGGTATCTCCAGATGATGAAAACGCAAGCGATTGCTGATGATCTTGTCTTGACGTACCGACAAGCTGTGGTCAACTGGCGACGAAAAGTAGTGTTAGTAGATGAAGTATTAGCAGAGTGCAATCGACTTGGAATAAAGCTTGATTTGGCAGCGAGTCAAGTGTATCTAGCTGGCGGAAACCCGTGTCCCGGTCCATGGATACCACCAGATCTTGAAAGATGGTATACTCGACTGACCAAAGATGTCTCAGACTCTTTTCACTTGCTCAATGAGTTCCTTATCCAACTGTCCATTCAATCGATCGGGGAACAGGAGTTGGATTTTTTATTTTCTCCAGATAGCCGAATTTATCCAGCTTCGGCTCAATTTAAAAGTGAAGTCCGGCAATATCAGTTTCCAATAAATCTACGTTCAGTTCCTCCGCTTTTATTTTATAAACAGGAGGAATTATTGAACTCGACGCTTCATTTGAATCAAACGGATCTGATTGTCGTCATCAAGGGAAATGAAGAGCGCTGGTATGCATTGAAACAAGTAGAAAAAGGGGGATACAATTTTTATCGTGTTGACAAAGATCCATTTTTATTCCTTACCTATGGTCTGATGGATCAAAATGATCTCTGGGATGGGCAATTTCGAAAAAATGGAGATAAGATCCGGATTGGAAAGGAAGATTATTCATTTACCACGAAAGTGTATACTGATAAGGAATTTTCTCTTGGGAATGCGAAACAAACATTAGCCAATCAAATCAGTTTGAAACATAGAGATGCGCTTTATCAACAATTATATGATTCAGGAAATGAACAAACGACCGCTACAAAAGTCTGGAACGTCTTAAAACACGTGATTCCTTTTTATGATTGTGTTGTCGGCATTTCCGAGCAAAATGTCGAAGAAGCGGTACCTAATTGTCTGATTGATGCTGTCTCATTGATTCCTATTCTAGGTCAAGTAACTACTTTCAACATGAGGTTTGCCCTAGGAGTTGCAAAATCCGTCGTTAAAAGTGGGCTGAGTGTTACGCTAAAAACGAGCACGCGCTTTCTTCCGACTCTAACCGAGCTTAGAGGGCTGTTAGTAAATGCTATACGCTATTTAGATCCAGGAGTAGAGTTGCTCTCAGGTGGTGGACGTTTCATTTTGAAACGTTTAGTGGATTTTAGCAATGAACAATTTATAGGGAAAGAATTGAAAGCAGCATTGACAAAATTAGATGATTTAGGAAGTAAACAGACCGATTGGACAAAAAGTTATGTGACTGCACGCTTTGCCAAGGATGGCCCAGAAGTTCGAGTGAAGCGCATGCCAAATAACTTATATTTAAGGGTAAGTGATCTTAGAAATGGGGATGTTTCTGGGAAGTACTTTACTTTAAGAGGTGATCAGTTGAGAGAATTCGAAGGACCTGCTACCTTTACACCAAGACAAAAGGTAGTGATCCAACGACTTTCAAGAACATTGGATGTTGATCAAGTATTCGTAGAAGAACCTAATTTAAATCCTAAAGCTTATGGAGAAGGGAACGTCTTTACATTCAAAAAAAGAGATGGTCAACGAGTTTCTGTGCTTCAAATGGATGGGCATATGATTCCTGTCGAAATAACTGTGCTCAAAAAGCATGGCGTACGCTACGATGTTTCTGATGGAGAACAGCTGTTACCCGTCAATTTCAATGGGATTGAATGGTATTTTGAACCTCCTACATCGCCTATTGTTGTGAAATCTGTAGAAATAGACGTAACGAACCGAATCAATCAATTTGAAGCATTATGGGATCCAAGTATTCTTTCGCCCCCAGATGAACGAGGTTTGATGTGGAACATGGATGGCAGGTCCTACATCAAGATCAATGACCGGTATCTCCCGTTGATCTTATTGGATAAGGAAGTAGATCGGTATCATTTAGTAAAAAAAGATTTCCTTGAAACGATGACTGTTTTAAGGTTTGATCCAATCAATCACTCTTTTAGATTTGAATCTGAGCTAGAAAAACAAACGATTGATATTCAAAATCAAATAAGAAGGACCGGAACAGCTGATAAGTCGCTACCTGGTACTTCAAGCGATGCTGCTGGTTCGTCACAAGAGGGAACCGCTCCCTCCCAGCTGTTACCAAACACGCCAGGAAGATGGAAAGAATGGAATGAAATTAGACAAGCAGTGGTAGTGGGCACTGATCCGCTGCCAAGGGTGACTGATAAAAATGTAGAATGTAAAAAATTAACTGCTTTTATCCCAGAACCACAGATCGAGGTTATTTTGGATGAAAAAAGTACGCAAATAGCAATTTCTAAAGGAATTGAAATGATGTATCATTCGCAACCTGTAGATTACCAAGTTTTTTCTGGTTTGGATATTAGCAAGGTACCAGATTATCTTAAACCCTACTTTAAAGAAATGTCAGATGGATTTTTTGAAGCAATCAATTATTTCAAAACTACAAAAGAAAGATGTATCGAGTTGTTGAAGCTACATAACATTGCGGAAACACCGGAAGGTAAGTATGCAGTAGAGATGTTTGACATGTATCTGATTGAAAACCGTGAACCTTATTTAAAAGAAATTTTTAAAAGATTGTTAACTGTAGCGGAAAAAGGCGAGCGCTTTCTACGGCAATCAGCAGATTGGGGATTTAAAAATATTTGGATCGTTTCTACTGAATTAGCAAAAAGTGAAACAACGCAGGCATTCTATTCAAAGGTCGAGGCAATTCCGAAAGCATATGCGTTCATATTGAGTCATGATCCGGAATGTCGAATCATATTTATTGCTGATACCAATCATATTGATCCAGATTATATGCCAAAAATGCAGATATCTGTAGATCCAAAGGAAACCCTTATCCATGAAACAACTCATATCGTGGCTATGGCATATGATGTTATTCCAAGTTATCCGTATATGGTGTCGGGGTATTCAAAATCTGGAGTAGATGTTCGCAACCAATATTTTAAAAAATATACAGGTTTTTTCAAAACAAACCAGTTCACTCGCTATGTTGATCAGTTAGCAGATTATCAGCAGTCCCCGACATTATCAGAGGAGGCGGTTATTCTTGCAGAAAAATCTGATGCGATGATGAGTATGAATATTCAAATCCTTGATGCAGAAACTCTAATGATAATGATCAGAGATGTTGCATTAGGAAATCCTTTCAATAAGCGTCCAGTCAATCAACGACCAAAACTTTTGAAACGAGACCTCAGTAATAATCAAAACAAACCAAAAATCAATGGGGAAATGCTTGTCACTCTTGCATTGATGAATTCTGGACAGTTTCATACAGCAGAAAGAAATTCAGAGTTGACAGTTACGCAAAAACAGTCGGTGAAGACAACTACAAGTCCCTTACCAATTAGCAAGACGAATCAGAACAAGCCCCTACAGAAAAAAACGCGAATAAATAAACTGGTTGGATTTAGCACAAAAATCAGTGGATTTGTGAATGGTGGGCAAGTAAACACCCCTGCAAAAAAAAAGAGCGACTTAAATCTTCAAAAGTAATGGAAACTAGTCAAAGTTAAACACTTTTTGTTGAGCCTCAAAAAACAAGGCGCCATCCACGAAAATTGTTCCTCAAATTTTTATGGATGGCGCCTTGTTTTCCTAAGCGGTGACTTCTGTTCCTGTCGTTTATTCGGAGTTCGGGCGAGAAGGCTAACGTACCAGTCTTTTTGCTATTCCTATTTTACGCTTATTTTAGCAATATATATTTTACATTTAGTAATGTATAGTTTACAATATGAGTAAGAGATAAGAATGGAGGTTAGTCATCAAGTTGAAGAACATCCGAATGAAACTCGCACGTTTAGCAAATGATTTAAGCCAAGAAGAATTAGCACAACGTGTTGGGGTGACAAGGCAAACGATTGGATTGATTGAAGCAGGGAAATATAATCCGACACTTAAATTGTGTCAAGCCATCTGCCATGAATTAAATCAAACACTAGATGATCTATTTTGGGAGGATAAAGATGAAAAAGAATAAGCCTAAAGATGAACGTATTGTACAGATCAATAATCAAATACAAAGTGAAGCTTTTTTATTATTATTCGTATTATTAACCACTTCTATCTTTGTAAAGAGCTATCTTTTGGAGCAACCTGTTTCTGAATTGTTGACTGAGTTATTATTGTTAGGAATAGGGTTCATCTATCTATTGATTCGTGGTTCGCTGATTGGTCATGAGCTCATTGATCCATCCAAACATGCAAAGAAATTGCGTGTGTCAGCAGTGATTGTTGCGAGTTTATTTGTTTCCATAGTGACGGGAGTCAGAAATTATACCTTATACCATGATTTATATACTGGTTATTTTGATCCTCATTTTTTAGCAGTTTTAGGGATTACGTTTATATCCTCGGTTTTATTTATGTCTGGCCTAGTATTCTTGGTTTCTTCTGTCAACCGATTTGGACAGAAAAGACTGGAGAGTAAAATAGAGGATGAGAATGAGGAAAAATGACTTCTGAAAAAGATGGCATAAGGATCGATCCATAGGAGATAACAGAGATTCCGCTTGTGTTTTGATAGAGACTAACGCATAATAGGAGGAGCGAAAATGGAAGTGAATGTTACTAGAGATACGGGATTTTACGGAATGGGTAGTCCAATCACATTGCGGGTGGATGATCGGAAAATCAGTTTGGGGCAAAACCAATCTGTTACTCTAGATGTCGAGCCCCCGTTTCAGATGCAAGTCACCTTTTTTTGGTTAAAAAGTCCAGTCTATACGATAGCAGAACCAACTAAAAACTATCGGATCACGATGAATCTATTACTATTACAGTTGTATCCCTTGCTTTTCTTGTTTACAGGGATCAGTGCTATTGTTATTCAAAGTATCCTTTATAGTTTACTGATCGTCATCGTAATGATTGGTTTCTTTCTATTTATAAAAAATAAAGCATATGTCATCAAGGAGGCTAGTGATGAAGAATTCTGATCTTTTTTTGAGTAGCTTTAATCGGATCGAAAAATGGATGCAAGAAGAGATGGGAAATCCACGAAATATGGGGTTTACTGAACTCGTTCGTCGTTTAGCACAAAAGCAACACCAAAGTATCAAAAAATATGAGGATGACTTACTACAGTTGGCTCAATTACGTAATGCGATCGTGCATGATCGGATCGCCGTCGATTTTATCATCGCTGAGCCTAATGAATGGGCGACGAAGCGTATCCAAAGAATCGAGCAAGAACTGATTCGCCCAGAAACAGTGTTACCGCGTTTCGCAAAGCATGTGACGGGGTTTGAATGGGACATCCCATTACCTAGTTTATTGGAGACTGTTGCTAAAAAGCGGTATTCTCAGTTCCCGCTTTATCATAAAGGAACATTCAAAGGATTAGTGACGTTGCGTATGTTAGGTTTTTGGTTGGCCAAAGAAAGTCACCATGGTGTGATCGATCTTCAAGGAAAAATAGCTGCCGATCTGATCACACAAGATGGCAAGTACACCAATTATCATTTTGTTTCAGCTCAGACAACGATTGCTGAAGTAGAAAAAATGTTTGGTGAGCAGGGTACGCTTGAAGCTGTGTTGATCACCAAAAACGGCGATCCTAACGGAAATTTATTAGGGATCATCAGACCAAGAGATATTTATCATGAAGTAGAAAAGGAATGATTGTTTGTTAGCGATATATTGGATTATAAGTGCGTTGATCATCGGATTAGATCAATGGGTAAAATGGTTGATCGTCGATAACTTTGCTTTAGGAGAAACGAAATCAGTGATTCCAGGGATCTTGTCCTTGAATCATATCCGTAATTTCGGAGCAGCTTGGAGTTTACTAGAAGGAAAAATGTGGTTTTTTACTGTCGTGACGATCATCGCAGTTGTAGTGATCTTGACGTTGATGATCAAAAATCGCAGCAACGGAAATCGTTGGTTCATGATCGGTCTGACATTGATTCTAGCAGGAGCAATCGGTAACTTTATCGATCGTGTTCGTTTAGGTTATGTGATCGATATGTTCCAAACTGATTTCATGAATTTCCCGATTTTTAATGTGGCAGACATTTCTCTAGTAATCGGTGTGATCTGCGTATTGATTTATATTATTTTAGATGAAAAGGACCAACGAAAAAAATGACACAATTAAAAGCAACTATCAAAGAAGAAAAAGGCCGGATCGATAAAGTTCTGACAGCATTATTTGCGGATCATAGTCGTTCACAAGTCCAACAATGGTTAAAAGACGGTGCCGTTTCCGTAAATGGTGAACCAGTAAAAGCGAATTACAAAGTAAAATCGGCGGATGCGATCATCGTTGAAGTACCAGAGCCTGAAGAACTTGAGATCGTAGCAGAAGACTTACCAATAGAAATCGTCTATGAAGATGACGACGTAGCTGTGGTCAATAAACCACAAGGCATGGTCGTTCATCCTTCTGCTGGTCATGCCCAAGGAACACTAGTCAATGCGTTGATGTACCATATGAAAAATCTTTCATCGATTAATGGCGTGATCCGTCCAGGGATCGTCCATCGAATCGATAAAGACACGTCTGGATTATTGATGATCGCCAAAAATGATCAAGCCCATGAAGCGTTGGCACAGCAATTGAAAGATAAAACTTCCCTAAGAAAATACATTGCTTTAGTCCATGGCGTCATTCCACATGAAAAAGGGACGATCAATGCACCTATCGGCCGCTCAAAAGTCGATCGAAAAATACAAGCCATCCGTGAAGATGGAAAAGCAGCTGTGACGCATTTTACTGTACTAGAACGTTTTGAGAATTTTACTTTAGTAGAATTACAATTAGAGACAGGGCGCACGCACCAGATCCGTGTGCATATGAAGTATATCGGTTATCCTTTAGCAGGTGATCCCGTATATGGACCAAAGAAAACTCTCAAAGGCAATGGCCAATTTTTACATGCGAAATTATTAGGTTTCACTCATCCTCAAACAAATGAACGAATGACCTTTGAGGCACCATTGCCAGAAGTTTTTGAAAAAACTTTAGAGAAGTTGAGAAAAGATATTGCTTTTTAAAGTACTTAACGGTATAGTATTAAACAATAAAAGAAAAACTTAATAGAAGTCCTTTAAGTTTAGTCCCGTGAGGCTAAGAAGGGTGTGAGTAAGAATTCCTGTGGTGCGCCATAGCGAGACTTGCTCAATGACGTCGCATACACAAAGCGACCAGTGTAGTAGTATACACTCAGTCTAAACATTCCTCCTGTCCTCTTAGGGCAGGAGTTTTTTTGTGTGAAAAATAGAGGGGGAAAAATGATGCAAGCCAAAGAAGTAGTGGATCAAGTAACGATGAAACGAGCGCTAACACGTATCACTTACGAAATCATCGAAAGAAATCAAAGTATCGAAGAGATCGTTTTAGTCGGAATCAAAACGAGAGGGATCTATATCGCTGCTCGAATTGCCGAACGTCTGAAACAACTCGAAAATATTGAAGTACCTGTGGGAGAACTTGATATCACATTGTATCGTGACGATAAAAAAGAGATCGCTCAAGAACCAGAATTGCATTCTTCAGATCTTCCAGTCAGTTTAGAAGGAAAAGAAGTTATCTTGATCGATGATGTGTTATACACAGGACGGACGATCCGCGCTGCAATGGATGCGGTCATGGACTTTGGTCGTCCAAGAAAAATCTCACTAGCGGTTCTAGTTGATCGCGGACACCGAGAATTACCGATCCGTGCAGATTACGTAGGAAAAAATATCCCTACAGCAAAAAAAGAAGAAATCTTAGTAGAGATGCAAGAATTAGATGGACAAGATCGCATCATGATCTTAAACGAGGAAAAGTAGAGGAGTAAGGAAAGATGGCAGAAGAAAAAAAGTTCCACAACGATAGTGTGGTATTAGACATCCATGATCGACCAACCATTGGACACTGGGTGGGATTAAGTTTACAGCATTTATTCACGATGTTCGGTGCAACTGTCTTAGTACCGATCTTAGTTGGAATCGACCCAGGGATTGCCTTGGTCAGTTCAGGATTAGGAACAATCGTTTACTTGATTACAACGAAAGGGAAGATCCCAGCTTATCTAGGCAGTAGTTTCGCGTTCATCGCAGCCATGCAGATGTTGATGAAAACCGACGGCTTCCCGGCGATCGCCCAAGGTGCGATGACGACAGCACTTGTCTATCTGATCGTTGCGTTGATCATCAAGAAAATCGGTTCCGCCTGGTTAGACAAAATCTTGCCACCGATCGTGGTTGGCCCAGTCATCATGGTCATCGGTTTAGGTTTAGCTGCCAATGCAGCAAACAACGCGATGTTCAATCAAGACCATTATGATTTCAAATATCTATCAGTTGCGTTGATCACTTTAGGATTGACGATTTTCTTCAATATGTTTCTACGCGGATTCCTAGGATTGTTACCGATCTTGCTTGGCATCATCTCTGGCTACATCGTCGCTTTACTTTTCGGGATCGTTGACACACAACCAATCATTGACGCACCATGGTTCGCACTACCTAACTTCGAGATTCCATTTGTCCAATATCAACCGAAGTTATATATAGGAGCAATCACCACAATGGCACCGATCGCCTTTGTCACAATGACCGAACACATCGGCCATTTGATGGTCTTAAACAAATTGACGAAACGTAATTTCTTTGAAGATCCAGGCTTACACCGTACATTGACAGGAGATGGATTGGCTCAGTTAGTGGCAGCTTTCGTTGGCGGACCTCCAGTGACAAGTTATGGTGAAAATATCGGAGTCTTGGCAATCACTCGTGTACACAGCGTGTTCGTGATCGGAGGTGCAGCGGTCTTCGCAGTGATCCTTGGCTTTATTGGCAAACTAAGTGCTTTGATATTAAGTATTCCTGGCCCAGTCATTTCAGGTATCAGTTTCATCCTATTCGGAGTGATTGCGGCAAGCGGGATGAAAATCTTAGTCGAAAACAAAATCGATTTTGATAAAAAGAAAAATCTATTGATTGCTTCAGTCATCTTAGTCGTAGGTATCGGGGGATTAGTCCTAGAAGTCGGGACATTCACTTTATCTGCCATGGCATTAGCAACAGTTTTAGGAATCATTTTGAATCTTATCTTACCAGAAACTTCACGCAGCGAAGAAAATTAAGGAGGACATCGCATGATCATCAAATCAGAACGCATCAGTTTAAAACACTTATTAACGGTAGAGGCATTGACAGACCAAGAAGTAATGGGGTTGATCCGACGAGGACAAGAGTTCAAGCAAGGCGCAACTTGGTCACCACAAAAATCCCAATATTTTGCAACGAACTTGTTCTTTGAAAACAGTACACGAACCCATAAAAGTTTTGATGTAGCAGAAAAGAAACTTGGTCTTGAAGTGATCGAATTTGAAGCAAGTACAAGTTCAGTTACAAAAGGTGAAACATTATACGATACCGTTCTAACGATGTCTGCACTTGGGGTGGATGTAGCTGTTATCCGTCATGGAGATGAAAACTACTATGACGAATTGATCCAAAGTAAAACGATCCAATGCTCGATCATCAATGGCGGTGACGGTAGTGGGCAACATCCAACGCAGTGTTTACTTGATTTGATGACGATCTATGAAGAATTTGGCTATTTCGAAGGCTTGAAAGTGGCGATCGTCGGCGATATCACACATTCTCGTGTCGCAAAATCGAATATGCAGATGTTGAAACGTCTTGGCGCGCAGGTTTTCTTCTCAGGTCCAAGAGAATGGTATGACGATGAATTTGAAGTTTACGGTCATTACTTACCACTAGATGACTTGCTGGATCAAGTCGATGTCATGATGATGTTGCGGGTGCAACATGAACGCCATGATGGAAAAGAAAGCTTTTCAAAAGAAGGCTATCACCAAGAGTACGGCTTGACGGTCGAACGCGCTAAAAAAATGCAAAAACATGCAATCATCATGCACCCGGCACCAGTCAATCGAGATGTCGAGTTGGCGGATTCACTGGTTGAAGGGTTACAGTCACGGATCATTCAACAAATGAGCAATGGCGTGTTTGTCAGAATGGCAATCTTAGAAGCTGTATTAAGTGGAAAAGCATAAACATAAGAGGAGGAAGAAACATGAAAACACTCATTAAAAACGGTCAAATCAATACAAAAAGAAATGAAACAACTCCAGCAGAAATTTGGATCGAAGAAGGAAAGATCAAAGCAATCGGTACAGGCTTTCCTGAGGCTGAATTTGATGAAGTGTTTGATGCACAAGGGCAGTTGATCACACCTGGATTAGTGGATGTCCATGTCCATTTGAGAGAGCCGGGCTTTACTTACAAGGAAACGATCGAAGCTGGCACGAAAGCAGCTGCTCGAGGGGGATTCACCACTGTTTGTGCGATGCCAAATCTTGACCCAGTACCTGATACAGCGGAAAAATTAAAACAAGTCTATGACATCATCAAACGTGATGCGGTCGTCAAAGTATTACAGTATGCACCGATCACTGAGAATCTTCGAAGTGAAGAACTGGTCGATCAAGAAGCATTGATCAATGAAGGCGCATTTGCTTTTACCAATGATGGTGTCGGCGTGCAAACAGCAGGCACGATGTACTTAGCGATGAAAGAAGCCGCAAAAAACAATAAAGCACTCGTTGCTCACACAGAAGATGAATCATTATTATTTGGCGGTGTGATGCACGCAGGAGAAAAAGCAGAAGAGCTAGGGTTGCCAGGTATTTTGAGTGTGACTGAGTCTTCTCAAATTGCTCGTGATCTCCTATTAGCGGAAGCAACAGGCGTTCACTATCATGTCTGCCATGTTTCAACAAAAGAAAGTGTGCGAGTGATCCGCGATGCGAAAAAAGCCGGGATCCGCGTGACTGCAGAGGTTTCACCACATCATCTGATCTTGATCGATGAAGATATCCCAGAAGATTTTGGTTTTTGGAAAATGAATCCACCATTGAGAGGCAAAGCCGATCGCGAGGCATTGATCGAAGGCTTGCTTGATGGCACGATCGATTGTATTGCCACCGACCATGCCCCTCACGGATTAGAAGAAAAAAGTCAAAGTTTCTTGCAATCACCTTTCGGGATCGTTGGAAGTGAAACTGCCTTCCAACTCGTGTATACACATTTTGTTGAAACCGGAAAATTCACACTAGAGCAAGTGATTGACTGGATGGCAGTCAAACCAGCAGCTATCTTTGGTTTGGAAGCTGGTACATTGACGATCGGCGCACCAGCAGACGTGGCAGTTTACGATATTGCGCATGCTGCAGTAATCGATAAAAAAGATTTCTTATCAAAAGGCGAGAACACACCTTTTGTCGGTTGGGAAATCAAAGGGGAAACATTGATGACATTTGTCAACGGAAAACTTGTTTGGCATAAGGGGGAATAATTGGATGGAACGGTTGCTGATTTTAGAAGATGGCACGGTATTTAAAGGGAAATCATTTGGCGCGACAGCCAATGTGTTTGGAGAAATCGTCTTTACGACAAGTATGACAGGATATCAAGAAACGATCACAGACCAAAGTTTTAATGGACAGATCATTACATTTACGTACCCGATGGTAGGGAATTATGGCGTCAACCGTGATGATTATGAATCGATTGCACCAACGTGTAAAGGTGTAGTGGTCAAAGAGCATGCACGTGTTGCGTCAAATTGGCGTAACCAAATGACATTAGACGAGTTCTTGAAACAAAAGGGAATCCCTGGTATCTCTGGCATCGATACACGGGCGTTGACACGAAAGATCCGTGAAGTTGGGACGATGAAAGCCAGTATCGTGGATGCAGGCGACACATTTGAACATGCGTTTGACCAACTAAAAGCAACCGTTTTGGCAACGAACCAAGTCCAACAAGTTTCAACCAATAAACCTTATCCTAGCCCAGGAACAGGAAGAAATGTGGCAGTCATTGATTTTGGATTGAAACATAGCATCTTACGTGAATTGAGTAAGCGTGACTGTAATTTAACCGTCTTACCGTACAATACGGATGCGGAAACGATCCTTTCATTATCGCCAGACGGCGTGATGTTGACGAATGGACCAGGGGATCCGAAAGATGTACCGGAAGCGATCGAGATGATCAAACAAATCCAAGGAAAGATCCCGATTTTCGGCATTTGCTTGGGGCATCAACTTTTTGCGCTAGCAAATGGTGCAGATACGTACAAGATGAAATTTGGTCACCGTGGACTGAATCATCCTGTTCGTGAAGTTGCAACAGGAAGAATCGATTTTACGTCACAAAACCATGGCTATGCGGTAGATGAACAAACGATCGATCCGGAACAATTACTTGTCACTCATGTGGAAGTCAATGATGGCACAGTCGAAGGTGTCCGTCACCGTCGCTATCCTGCCTTCAGTGTGCAATTCCATCCAGATGCAGCACCTGGCCCACATGATGCACTACATTTATTTGATGAATTTATGGAAATGATGGACGCTGGAAAGGAGCAATTCTAATGCCAAAACGCACAGATATCAATAAAATCATGGTGATCGGTTCTGGTCCGATCATCATTGGTCAAGCCGCTGAGTTTGACTATGCAGGCACACAGGCTTGTCTTGCTTTAAAAGAAGAAGGCTACGAAGTCGTCTTAGTCAACTCCAATCCAGCAACGATCATGACTGATAAAGAAATTGCCGATCAAGTCTACCTAGAACCAATCACATTAGAATTTGTCTCACGAATTTTGCGAAAAGAACGTCCTGATGCGATCTTACCGACATTAGGTGGGCAAACAGGTTTGAATATGGCGATGGAATTAGCTGAATCAGGAATCTTGGACGAATTAGGCATCGAATTATTAGGGACAAAATTAAGTGCGATCGACCAAGCAGAAGATCGTGACTTGTTCAAAAAGTTGATGGAAGAATTAAATCAACCGATCCCAGAATCAGAAATCGTGACAACGGTGGAAGAAGCAGTTGCCTTTGCCAATAAAATCGGTTACCCGATCATCGTTCGACCAGCCTTCACATTAGGGGGGACTGGTGGTGGTATGTGTGAGAATGAAGCCGAACTACGCCAAATCGCGGAAAATGGCTTGAGCTTGTCGCCTGTCACACAATGTTTGATTGAACGTAGTATTGCAGGCTTCAAGGAAATCGAATATGAAGTGATGCGTGACTCTGCCGATAATGCCATCGTTGTCTGCAACATGGAAAATTTCGACCCAGTCGGTATCCATACAGGTGATTCGATCGTCTTTGCACCGAGTCAAACATTAGCAGACCATGAATATCAAATGTTAAGAGATGCATCACTATCGATTATCCGTGCATTGAAAATCGAAGGTGGCTGTAACGTTCAGTTAGCATTAGACCCTCATAGTTTCAACTACTATGTCATCGAAGTGAACCCGCGTGTTTCACGCTCCTCTGCTTTAGCAAGTAAAGCGACCGGCTATCCGATCGCAAAATTAGCAGCTAAAATCGCGTTAGGCTTGACCTTGGATGAAATGAAAAATCCAGTAACAGGAACGACTTATGCTGAATTTGAACCCGCATTGGACTATGTAGTAGCAAAAATCCCACGTTGGCCCTTCGACAAATTCGAAAACGGTGAACGTGTCTTAGGCACGCAAATGAAAGCAACCGGCGAAGTGATGGCGATCGGTCGTAACATCGAAGAATCTTTATTAAAAGCCGTTCGTTCATTAGAAATCGGGGCGCACCACCTTGAATTGCCAGAACTGAAGACAGTCAGTGAAGAACGTTTGATGGAGAAAATCGTCCGGGCACAAGATGATCGTTTATTCTACTTAGCCGAAGCGATCCGTCGTGGCTATCCGATCCAAGAATTAGCAGACTTGACGAAAATCGATTTATTCTTCTTGGATAAATTGTTGCATATCATCGAATTAGAAGAGGAGCTTTCGGAACAACCGAATCAGTTGGATCTACTTCTTACTGTGAAACAAAATGGCTTCACAGATCGAAAAATTGCGGAATTGTGGAAAACGACGACGGAAGCGATTCGCCAATTACGTACAGAAAAGAACATTCAGCCTGTTTACAAAATGGTCGATACGTGTGCTGCCGAATTTGAATCCCACACACCTTACTTCTATAGTACGTATGAAATCGAAAATGAAAGCCATCGTTCAGAAAAACCGTCTGTTCTAGTACTTGGTTCTGGACCGATCCGTATCGGACAAGGGGTAGAATTTGACTATGCGACAGTTCATTCAGTGAAAGCCATTCAACAAGCAGGCTATGAAGCAATCATCATGAATAGTAATCCTGAAACCGTTTCGACAGATTTCTCGATTTCTGATAAACTTTACTTTGAGCCTTTGACTTTTGAAGATGTGATGAATGTCATCGAGTTGGAACAACCAATCGGTGTCATCGTCCAATTTGGAGGACAAACAGCGATCAATCTAGCTGAACCATTAGCAAAATCAGGTGTAAAAATCCTAGGAACAACGATCGAAGACCTTGATCGTGCGGAGAACCGTGATCTATTCGAACAAGCGTTACAAGAATTAGGGGTGCCTCAGCCGCTAGGAGATACTGCGACAAGTAAAGAAGAAGCTGTGGCAGTCGCAAACAAAATCGGTTATCCAGTACTTGTTCGTCCAAGCTATGTCTTGGGAGGTCGGGCAATGGAGATCGTCGAGAATCAACGTGACTTAGAAGATTATATGGAACATGCGGTGAAAGCTTCACCAGAACATCCAGTCTTAGTCGACCGTTACTTGATCGGTAGTGAGTGCGAAGTCGATGCGATCTGTGATGGTGAAACCGTCTTGATCCCAGGAATCATGGAACACATTGAACGTGCAGGTGTCCATTCCGGCGATTCGATGGCGGTTTATCCACCACAAGCGCTGTCAGAGGAAATCAAGCAAACAATCGAAGATTACACGATCCGTTTAGCACGAGGGTTGAATTGTATCGGGATGATGAACATCCAATTCGTGATCCACGACAACCAAGTATATGTTATCGAAGTGAACCCACGTGCGAGTCGGACGGTTCCTTTCTTGAGCAAAGTGACGAATATCCCGATGGCACAGATCGCGACAAAAGCCATCTTAGGAGAAAAATTGAAAGACTTAGGCTATGAAGATGGCTTGTACCCTGAAACTGCCAACGTCCATGTCAAAGCGCCAGTCTTCTCATTTACGAAGTTGCATAAAGTGGACACTTATTTAGGACCAGAGATGAAATCGACAGGTGAAGTCATGGGTTCGGATCAAAACTTAGACAAAGCGCTGTATAAAGCGTTCGAAGCATCTGGTTTACGCTTGCCTGATTATGGTGCTGTCTTGTTTACGATCGCCGATGAAACGAAAGAAGAAGCTTTAGGTCTAGCAAAACGCTTTGCAGAAATCGGCTATAGCTTATTGGCAACGAAAAATACTGCAGCGTTCTTTGAACAACACGGACTTGTGGTGACCCCAGTGGCTAAAATCTCTGAAGAAACAAAAGAGAAAAATGTCGTTGACCTGATTCGTGCTGGCAAAGCACAAGTGGTCGTCAATACCATTGATAAAGATCGTGGGAATGCGTCAAAAGATGGTTTTATCATTCGACGTGAAGCA
Organism: Enterococcus sp. DIV0806c; assembly: GCF_051710905.1. Taxonomy (NCBI): domain Bacteria; kingdom Bacillati; phylum Bacillota; class Bacilli; order Lactobacillales; family Enterococcaceae; genus Enterococcus; species Enterococcus sp. DIV0806c. The sequence goes on from NZ_JBIOLO010000001.1 coordinate 1,516,870, forward strand.
GTAGAGCATGGCACACCATTGTTTACCTCCCTTGATACCGCGGATGCGATCGTCCGCGTGATGGAATCCCGAGCATTTTCAACACAAGCAATCTAATCATGGAGGGCAATTGCCCTCCTATTTAAAAAATGAAAAAAGCAAAGCAGTCTAGCGAAAAAGTCCCAAAACATAGGAGTGTAGAGATGAAACAAGAAGTAATGAAAATCGTTCACCAACGGCAACTAGCACCACGAATCTATGAAATGACACTGACTGGGGAATTAGTCCAAGAAATGACACGCCCTGGACAATTCCTTCATATTCGCGTACCCCGAGCAGATTTGTTGTTGCGCCGACCAATCAGTATCAACCAGATCGATCAATCACAAAAAACTTGTCGTATCATCTACCGTTTAGAAGGAGACGGAACAAAGCATTTCGCAGAATTGACTGCTGGTGATTCTTTAGACGTCTTAGGACCTTTAGGGAATGGCTTCGATCTTTCAGGATTAACGAAAGAAGATGAGGTCTTCATTGTCGGTGGAGGGATCGGTGTTCCGCCTTTATACGAACTATCGAAACAGCTGAAGGAACGAGGCGTCAAAGCGATTCACTTTCTAGGCTTTGCTTCACAAGAAGTAATGTATTATGAAGAAGAATTTCTAAAGCTAGGTGATACAAGGATCGCAACGGATGACGGCACCTATGGACTGCATGGGAATGTCGGTAATCTATTGCTTGCGGCAAAAGATAAGCCTGCTGCTGTTTTTGCATGCGGTTCGAATGGATTACTAAAGACAGTGGAACAGCTTTTCACCGGTCACCCTAACGTCCAACTGTCATTAGAGTCTCGCATGGCCTGTGGTGTCGGTGCATGTTACGCATGTGTCTGTCATGTCCCAGACGATGAAACAGGAACGAAAAGCTTGAAAGTCTGTGATGAAGGACCGATTTTCCAAGCAGGAGAGGTGATTTTATGAGTAACCCTTTAGCAGTTAAACTTCCAGGCCTAAACTTGAAGAATCCGATCATGCCAGCAAGTGGTTGCTTTGGATTTGGCAAAGAATATGGCAAATACTACGATTTGAACCAACTTGGCGCGATTATGGTAAAGGCGACGACACCTAAAGCGCGCTTTGGTAATCCCACGCCGCGAGTAGCAGAAACACCTTCTGGTATGCTCAACGCGATCGGGTTGCAAAATCCTGGAATGGAAGTGGTCATGGAAAAATCGCTACCTGAATTAGCCACCTATAAAGATTTGCCGATCATAGCAAATGTCGCTGGCGCGTGTGAAGAAGACTATGTTGAAGTCTGTGGCAAGATCGGTGATGCACCGAATGTCCATGCCATCGAACTTAATATCTCGTGTCCAAATGTCAAACACGGCGGAATTGCTTTTGGTACTGACCCAGATGTGGCGTTCCAACTGACACAAGCGGTGAAAAAAGTGGCGAATGTCCCTGTCTATGTCAAATTATCTCCTAATGTTACGGATATCGTTCCAGTGGCACAGGCTATTGAAGCTGGCGGCGCCGATGGGTTTACGATGATCAATACCTTGCTGGGGATGCGTATCGATCTGAAAACTAGAAAACCGATTCTTGCCAATCAAACAGGCGGTCTCTCAGGGCCAGCGATCAAACCGGTGGCTATTCGTTTGATCCATCAAGTGGCAGGTGTCTCTAACTTGCCGATCATTGGGATGGGCGGTGTGCAAACCGTTGATGATGTACTGGAGATGTATATGGCAGGTGCAAGTGCAGTTGCTGTTGGGACAGCCAACTTTACCGACCCTTATATCTGTCCAAAACTGATTGCAGACCTACCAGCGAGAATGAGCGAGTTAGGCATTGAGTCTTTAGAGCAATTGATCAAAGAAGTGAAAGAAGGTAGAAATCAATGAATCAACGACCAATTATTGCTTTAGATTTTTCATCTTGGCAAGAAGTAGAAACCTTTATGCAACGTTTCCCAGAAGACGAAAAGTTATTCGTTAAAATCGGTATGGAGCTCTTTTATCAAGAAGGACCAATCATCGTTCGTTGGTTAAAAGACGCGGGACATGATGTTTTCTTAGATTTGAAATTACATGATATCCCGAATACCGTGGAAAAAGCGATGCGTGGCTTAGCAAAATTAGGCGTAGACATCACTTGTGTCCATGCTGCCGGCGGTATCCGTATGATGGAAGCGGCGATGCGTGGTTTGACAGATGGCACACCCGAAGGTAAGAAACGACCTTTACTTTTAGCAATCACGCAACTGACTTCAACGAGCGAAGAAGAGATGCACCATGATCAACTGATCGAAGTGCCCTTAGAAGAAAGTGTGATCCACTACGCAGCTTGTGCAAAAGAAGCAGGTTTAGATGGGGTCGTATCTTCAGCACTTGAAGTAGCATCGATCAAAGCAAAAACAGGTGACACATTTACGTGTCTAACCCCTGGCATCCGACCAGAAGGAACAGTTGCTGGTGACCAAACCAGAATCGTGACACCAGCCCGCGCAAAAGAAATCGGCTCAACCTTTATCGTTGTCGGACGACCGATCACACAAGCAGAAGATCCTTATCAAGCCTATCAAACAATCAAAGCAGAATGGAGTCGTTGATCTATGAATATCGAACAAACTATTGCGAAAGACCTTTTAGAAATCGAAGCTGTTTTCTTAAGCCCCAATCAACCATTTACTTGGGCAAGTGGCATCAAAAGCCCCATCTATTGTGACAATCGCATCACGATGAGTTACCCAAAAGTCAGAAAAGAAATCGCTCAAGGATTAGCTGAAAAAATCAAGCAAGAATTTCCAGAAGTCGAAGTGATTGCTGGAACAGCAACTGCAGGAATCCCTCATGCAGCTTGGGTAGCTGAGATCTTAGACTTACCAATGGTCTATATTCGCAGCAAAGCGAAAGCTCATGGCAAAGGGAACCAAATCGAAGGACGGATCTTCGAAGGACAAAAAATGGTGGTCATTGAAGATTTGATCTCAACAGGTGGAAGTGTGCTAGAAGCCGCTGAAGCAGCAAAACGAGAAGGGGCGGATGTTTTAGGTGTTGCAGCTATCTTTACCTACGAGTTGCCAAAAGGAAAAGCTAACTTTGAAGCAGCGGGTCTGCCATTGGTTACTTTGACGAATTATTCTGTGCTGATCGAATTTGCTTTAGAAAACAAAACCATTGACGAAACAGAATTAGCTTTACTAAAAGAATGGAAAAAAGATCCTGAGAATTGGGTAACGGATTAAGTTGAAAAAAGGGCGGGAAAACATTTGTTGTTTCAGCCCTTTTTCTATTTGTGAACTAGCCAAATCCTGACGGTACATAGTAAAAACTAATCTTTTATAAATGAAAACCTCTAAAGATAATAAGCTGAAAATTTGCGAATTCAAGTTATTTAATGATAAGATTATCGGAAAAGTCATCTCAAGGAGGAGGAATCTTTATGGGATTGAATGAATTTATTTTAGGACTAAATAACTTAGAAAGAATCACACGGGCGCCAGGTTTCTTTAAACATACTGAACATACTGTTGCTGCTCATTCATATCGTGTGGCTTCAATTGCGCAAGTCTTAGGTGATATTGAAGAACTCCATGGGCAACCAATCGATTGGAAACTCTTATATGAAAAAGCTTTGAACCATGATTACACGGAACGTTTTATCGGCGACATCAAAACTCCAGTAAAATATGCAAGTAAAGAATTGCGAGGGATGCTACAGACCGTCGAAGAAAAAATGACGGATGAGTTCATCAATCAAGAAATTCCCGAAGCATTACAAGACGTCTATCGTCGCCGCTTGTTCGAAGGAAAAGACGATACGGTCGAAGGCGAATTGCTAGCTGTATCAGATAAAATCGATTTGTTGTATGAATCATTTGATGAGATCAGTAAAAATAATCCGGAAAAAGTCTATAAAGAGATGTTTATTGAGGCGGTCACAACGATCAAAGGCTTTGACCATCGACCGTCCGTCCAATATTTTTTCAAGGAGATCTTTCCGGAGTTGCTCAATCAAGAATTCTATGGAAAAGAGGATTTCTTAGCAGCTGTTTCAAATATTGTCAAAAAAGAAAAAGAATAGTCGAAGTGCCTTGTAGGTAACTGATTCAGGAGGAATTTTAGTTGAAGAAGAATATGGATGTTGAGTGGGGTTATTCTGGTGAAAGAGGACCGGAACATTGGGCAGAGTTGTGCGATTGGTTTGCAAAAGGAGCCGAATTTGAGTTGCAATCGCCCATTCCTCTAGTTACATGTGAAAAAAACAGTGACACGAAAGAAACACTGTCTTTTCACTATCAGAAGCAACGCTTCACGGATAAGGAGTTCAAGAACACGATCCATCTTGTGCCATACGATCAAATTAGTTACGTTCTTTTCAATGAAGAGACATACTATTTGACCGACATCCATTTTCACATGCCGTCAGAACACGTCATCAATGGGAAACAAGAAGATATCGAGTTTCACTTTGTCCATACGAACGAACGACAAGAAAACTTAGTGGTTGGTGCGATGTACCATCTATCAAATGATAAGGGTTGGTTATATGATCGCCAAAATGGCGACAAATGGGACCTTGATGCACATGAACATTGGACCGATGCCTCTGTCTTTTTCCCTGAGCAGAAAAGTCATTATCATTACGTTGGTTCATTGACCACTCCCCCAACGAGTGGACCGATCCAATGGTTCGTCATGGATCAAGTCGGTCAATTGAATCGTGATTTTCTGATCCCATTCAAAGGACAATATGCGCAGCCAAATAATCGTCCATTACAACCAGTAAAGGAACGAAAAATTTATTATTACAAGGGGACGAAATGAACATCCAACAATTGAAATATGTCACTGCGGTAGCGAATAATGGAAGTTTTCGAGAAGCAGCAAAAAAATTGTTTGTTTCTCAACCAAGCCTTTCTGCAGCGATCAAAGAATTGGAAAACGAATTAAGTATCACTTTATTTACCCGCACGAATCGAGGTGCCTATCTAACAGAAGAAGGTCAAGCCTTTTTAAAACGGGCGGAACGGATTTTAGTACAATTAGATTCTTTGGAAAACTATTACCAGAAAAGTGAAAAGCGAGAAAGCTTTTCGATTGCTTCACAACACTATGATTTTTTAGGGCCATTGACTGCGCAACTGATCGAGACCTTTAAAGCAGAAGTGAAGCAGTTTCGGATCATGGAAACGACGACAGCAAACGTGATCGAAGAAGTCCAACAGCAGCAAAGCGAGTTAGGTATCCTTTATATGAATGACCATAATCGCACAGGGATCAAGCGTTACTTAGGACAAGGGGAATTGATCGCGCAGTCTTTAGGAACATTTAAGACCCATATCTTTCTTAGACAGCGCCATCCACTTGCCCAGCAAGAAGAAATAAAGGTAGAAGAGCTAGCAGCATTTCCGCAAGTTCGGTTTACACAAGATGGCAATAATTTCCCTTACTTTTATGAAGATCTAATTGAGATCCCTGAACAAGAATCGGTGATCTATACGAGTGATCGTGGCACATTGATGAACATTGTGTTAGAAACAGATGCCTACGCTTCAGGCTCTGGCATCGTGATCGGGGAGATCAAAGAATATTTACGCTTGATTCCATTAGCTGATAGTCCGATGAATGAGTTATATGTCATTTATTCTGGAAAGCAGCCATTAAGTGATATCGCCAAGAAGTTTATCACAAGTATCCAACAGGTGATGAAACAGGTGAAGTGAACGTTTAAAATCGAATCAATCCTTTCATTGGAAAAGAAGATGAAGCAAAAGATAAGTCGTGAAATCAGTGAATGTTGATTTCAGGCTTATTTTTTGTTCGTTCAAGTCTGACTGTATTGTTGCAGTAAAGTACATAATGTTACATAGTTAAAAAAATGATTCATACTGTCATTAATAAATCGATTGGGAACGATTTCACCATTGGTTTATCAATAATGATAAAGGGGATCAACAAAATGAAAAAAGTAATAAAATTAATGTTAGGAGTAGTTGGAGCGACGAGTGTAGGACTATTTAAAGGGGAGTCGGTTGCTTGTGCGGATGATTCGCTTCCACAAATCGGGGAAGGGTATTTGAAATCGGTCAATCAAAGCACGATCGATCGCATGAGTACGATGGCCTATGCTTTGTCCTACCAAATGTATCAATGGGGAGATATTGGTGTGAATGAAAGACTCACTGGCAATGAATACAATCCAAAAAATGTGTCCAGTCAATCCTATTCAGTAGGAGTCAATAGTGATATGGGAACGAAACAAACGTCAAAAACTGTGAATACAAGTGTTTTTCATAATCAAACAAATCAAGATCAAACGTTTACCACACCTTCTTATACCGAAACTTATATAGATTCGCTTACGACATCAACCACACATTCTGCAGGTATTTCTACATCAGCGAGTACTGAAATCAGTGTACCAATGTTTGGTTCGGCAAGTATGGGTCTTGAATTAAGTTACAATTTTAGTACAACCATTTCACATACACGGGAGACACAAAAAGGCTGGACTGTTCCTGGTCAAGCCATCAGTGTTCGACCGGGACATACAGTCGAAGTCAATTGGGTGTTTTATACAGGTGAAGCAACAGGATCGGTTGATTTACAAGAACGCATCCGAGCAGATATCCCGTATAAAAAAGACTCTGCTGGGCGTATCCATACATATGGACTTGGAACGGTAGTTGGCGACCGCCAAGTGCTGTCAGATAGTTATTGGGATCGCTATATCACAGAAAGTCGTAATAACTGGAAGAAAGTCGATGCAAATGTGGCAGGACAAAAAATTGGTGCTGGTACCTATCGTGTCGATTATGGTTCAGGATTTGTCTTAGAAGCCTTCGATCGAACGACTGGCACAAAAGAAATCATTGCGACAGGCTATCGAATTTAATTTGTCATTCGTATTTTGAACCACAAAAAAACCGATCGTCAGAAGTCATGACTTCTTGACGTCGGTTTTTTTCAGCAAAATCAATCTTTTGTCATTGCTTGGATTTTTTCTTCTTCTGGCGTCACAATGATCGTTTTTTGGTTTTCGTAAATCACATAGCCTGGTTTAGCGCCATTCGGTTTGCGAATATGTTTGACTTGCACTAGATCCACAGGAACTTGTGCAGAGTGGCGATATTTGGAGTAATACGCAGCTAGTTCAGCAGCTTCCGTAATGGTTTCATCAGAAGGTTGGTCACTCTTGATGATCACATGAGACCCTGGGATGTTTTGCGCATGCAACCAGTGATCCGTTTTTCTTGCAGTTTTCATGGTTAATTGATCATTTTGCAGATTGTTTTTACCAACTAAGATCTCGGTGCCGTCAGAAGAGAAGTAGCGATCAGGTTGAGAAGGTTTTGCTTTCTTTTGTTTTTTGTTTGTTTTCTTTTTCAAGTAGCCCTCTGCTAATAGCTCTTCTTTGATCACTTCGATATCCATCGGTCCAGCAATCTCCAATTGCGAAAGGACAGATTCAAGGTACTGGATCTCGCTTTTCGCTTCTTCGATTTGTTTCCCGATCAATTTGACCGCATTTTTAAGTTTTTGGTAGCGATGAAAGTACTTTTGCGCATTCTGATTAGGTGTTAAGGCGGGATCAAGAGCAATCCGGATTGGTTGATTCTCTTCATAATAGTTCGCCAAGGTCACTTCAGTCGCACCACGAGGAACTTGAGTCATAAAAGTCGTCAATAGTTCGCCATCACGACGAAACTCTTCCGCATTTTCTGAATCAAGCAAGGTCTGCTCGCGCTTTTTCAATTTATTGCGATTACGTTTCAGTTCATTTTCGATTTTACGGATCAGTTCGCCGCCTTGTTGCTTCGCTCGATCTTTTTCCGCTTTTTCTTGGTAAAACGCATCTAATAACGCGCTTAAAGTTGCGTATTCTTGCACTGAATCGGCTTGTTTCGCCAATTCTTGATAAGCAATCGGCGTAAAGTATTCTTTTGTGCCCACTTCATAGTGTGTGGGTGTAGGTTGATCGATTGCAGTAAAGAATTCTTCCCAGACAGCCATTTTTTCATTCGGTCGCTGATTGATCCGTTCGACTAATTCTAATGCAGTGTCGTGGCCTAATCCTTGAAAGGCTTGTTGTAGTGCTTTGGCATTTGGCTCGATTTTTGATAGTCGTTCAAATACTTGTTCTTTTGTTGCTTCAAAAGGATCAAGTACCGCTTGTTCAGGTGGTGCGACATATTCGACACCAGGGAGTAACGAACGATACGTGTTTTGTGAGCTGCCGATATGTTTGATGGCGTCTAATATCTTTTGTGTTTGTTGGTTCACTAAAACGATGGTACTGTGTCGTCCCATCAATTCAACGATCAAAACAATATTTTGTAAGTCACCTAGTTCATCCCGTTTTGAAAAATGGAAGTGGATGACTCGGTCATTTTTGATTTGCTTGATATTTTCTAAAATCGCACCATCTAAATGTTTGCGCAACATCATCACGAAGTTTGGCGGATTTTCTGGATTTTGATAATCGATCTCTGTGATCTGGACACGGGCATAACTTGGATGAGCAGATAACAACAATCGGTGGTTCTTTCCACGAGAACGAATCACCAAAATGATTTCATTTTCATACGGTTGGTGGATCTTTGAGACCCGACCAGATAATAGTGTTTCGCGCAATTCATGGATCATTGCATGGGTAAATACACCATCAAAGGACATGATTCATTCCTCATTTCTATTCATAAGTACACTTATTATAACGAAAAAAGAAAGGAAAGACCAATGGACCGGATGATTTCTTCTGTAAAAGAGAGAATAACGAAAGAATTTACATGAAAAACTAGTGTTTTATTTCGTTCTTTCGCTTGATTTTAGGTATAATTAGAGAAAGGACAGGTGGGGGAAAAGAAGATGCAGCGATTGATGGTAGAAATAAAGGAAAAAATCATAATGAGCTACACGAATTTATCAGAGGATTTTGAACAACATCCTCAAAAATACTTCAGACGGATCGGTCTTCTTCTGAGCTGTTCATTTTTGTTGACGGCTGCAATGTTTTTTTTGCCAAGTAAAATTAAAGAAGCACAGGTGGATTCATTGATTTATTCCTCGATCCATTCCGAAAAGTTACAGCCTTTGCCATTTTCTTCCGCGCATCAAGAGATTACTGATAGTCGAGCCATCTCAGTCATGTTTAGTCTGCCAAAGGGTGAGCTTTACAAACAAGTGATGGATATATTTGAAGATCCGCAACAAAGTAGTGAGTTGAATCGAACGATTTTCTTCTATCCACTCGTTTATGATACCCAAGAATTAGAACAACGGTATGGGATCGAAAAAGATAAAATCACTATTATTTTCTTTGATGGCGGAAAAGAGAGAAATCGCTTAGTCCTTTCTGACCAAAATAAAGAAGAACTTGAGAAAACCTTGGTTCCTGCATTGAATCGATTGCCATTGATCAACATCAAACAACTTGAAAAAGAATTAGCAAACGGCGAACAAGCGGAAGAAACAACAGAGAGTACCTTGGAGTAAGTGTAGCGGAATACTTAGTGATAAATAACAAAAAGTCAAAAAAATAAAAAATTAGTTGACGGATAAATAAAATTCGATTAGACTTAGGATAACACTTAAAGGAAAGGATGGTCCAAGATGAACTTATCAATTCAATTTTTATCAGAACATAAAAATAATTGGCGTAACTGGCGTAGATAAGTTGTATCAAGGGCGAACTTTTTCGTAGATACAACTTTTTAGAGTACAACAATGTACGATTCTAAAGTTTGTATCTATGCTGGACAAGAATTTGACGACCGCATAGATGGCTCTATGCGGTTTTTTGTTGGTAAAAGACAATGACCGTACTAGCGGTGATTGTCTTTTTTTGTTCATTCGCTCGAAGTTACACACGTAGCCGATTTATTTAAAAAAAATACATAACAAAAAAGGGGAAATAAAAATGAAAAATAAACGATTGATCGCAGTAATCGCACTGATACTTATCTATTTGACCGGTACATTTATCTACGAAACGATCAAGGATCAGCCACCTGTTGAAGGAAATCGAACAGATGATAAGAAAGTTGTTGGGGTCTTACAGTTCGTTAGTCACCCTGCGTTAGATGAAATCTATCGAGGGATCAAAGATGGATTAAAAGAGTCAGGTTTGGAAGAAGGACGAAACCTAGAAATCAATTTCCAAAATGGTCAAGCCGACCAAAGTAAGTTAGCTACTATGAGTCAACAATTGGTTCAAAATAATCCAGACGTTCTCGTAGGTATTGCGACACCAGCAGCACAAGCCATCGCAAACACTACAAAGGATATCCCACTTGTCTTGGGCGCAGTGACTGATCCTGTAGGGGCAGGACTAGTACAAAGTTTAGAAGCACCAGGAGGCAACATCACAGGAGTGTCGGATCAACCACCTGTGGAAGCGCAGATCCAATTAGCGACAGAACTATTACCAAAAGCAAAAACGGTCGGGATTCTTTATGCATCATCAGAAGACAATTCACGTTATCAAGTCAGCCAAGCAGAAGAAGCGGCAAAAGCCAAAGGACTAACACCAGTGAAGTATGCCGTCCCTTCAACGAATGAAATTGCGCAAACCGTCCAAGTCATGAGCCAATCAGTTGATTTTATCTATGTTCCTTTAGATAACACGATTGCTAACGCGATGCAAACGGTCATCAAAGAAGCAAATAAAGCAGATATCCCAGTAATTCCTTCTGTCGATACGATGGTCGAACAAGGTGGGTTAGCGACAATTGGAATCAATCAATACGAATTAGGTGTACAAACAGGTAAAATGGCAGCCGCTTTAGCAAATGGGAAAGAACCAGCCACAACCCCTGTCTATGTCTTTGATAAAGGCGATATCATCGTCAATGAAAAGCAAGCAGAACTATTAGGAATCACGATTCCTGAATCCATCAAACAAGATGCAAAAGTACTGACAGAGATCAAGGAGGAAGAACAATGATCGTATCCGCAATTTCACAAGGTATGTTATGGGCCATATTAGGTTTAGGGATTTTTATGACTTACCGCATTTTAGATTTCCCTGATATGACAACAGAAGGTTCATTCCCTCTTGGTGGGGCTGTCTGTGTAACAGCAATCACGCATGGCGTTAGTCCATTATTGGCAACGATTCTAGGTGTTTTGGCCGGAATGGCAGCTGGCCTTGTCACAGGCTTACTTTATACAAAAGGAAAGATTCCAGTCATCTTAGCCGGTATCTTAGTAATGTCAGGTTTAAACTCAGTCATCTTGTTCGTGATGCGCACACCCAACCTTTCATTGTTGAATCATCCAGTCTTACAAGATGTGTTCCACGCACTACATTTACCGAATTATTTTGACACTGTCTTATTAGGATTATTATCGCTGGGCTTATTGATCAGCGTGTTGATCTTTTTCTTCAATACAGATCTAGGGCAAGGCTATATTGCCACTGGAGATAATGAGACAATGGCACGTTCATTAGGAATCAAAACCGACCGTATGAAAATCTTAGGTTTGACTTTATCTAACGGAGTGATTGCTTTATCAGGCGCATTGATCGCTCAAAACGATGGCTATGCGGATGTCAACAAAGGAATCGGCGTGATCGTGATCGGACTAGCTTCGATCATCATTGGGGAAGTCATTTTCCAGGAGTTGACACTGATCGAGCGTTTATTAGCAATCGTTGTCGGAAGCATCATCTATCAATTATTGATTTTAGCTGTTATCAAATTAGGTTTTGATACAACTTATCTGAAATTATTCTCAGCGATCATCTTAGCGGCTTGCCTGATGATCCCACAAGTGAAACAAGCATTGAAATTAAAAACTGGCTTTGAAAAGGAGGTCTAACGATGACAGCTATCTTAACGATCAAAAATGGTAGAAAAGTAGTCAACAATGGGATGCACGAAGAAAAAGTATTATTGGATGATATCCAATTGACCATCAATGAAGGAGATTTTATCACTGTTCTTGGCGGTAATGGGGCGGGCAAAAGTACTTTGTTCAATACGATTGCCGGAACATTGCAATTAAGTCAAGGCGGGGTTTATTTTAAAGACCAGCCAATCACTAAGTTGTCAGAAGAAGCACGAGCTTTATTTCTATCACGAGTATTCCAAGACCCGAAAATGGGGACTGCACCACGGATGACCGTTGCAGAAAATCTATTGTTAGCTCAAAAACGTGGCGAGAAACGGACGCTTCGTTTACGTCAATTGAAAACCCAAAAAGAAGCGTTCTATAAAATATGCCAAGAAGTAGGGAATGGATTAGAGCAACATTTGGATACACCTGCTGGCGAATTGTCAGGGGGGCAACGACAAGCCTTAAGTTTATTGATGGCAACGATCAAAGCGCCAGAATTACTTTTATTAGATGAGCATACCGCAGCACTAGATCCTAAGACAGCCAAGCTGCTGATGGAATTGACCAACCAACGCATCACAGAGCAAAAGTTAACATGCTTGATGATCACGCACCGTATGGAAGATGCTTTGAAATATGGGAATCGCTTGATCGTCTTACAAAAAGGCCGTATCGTCAAAGACTTAGCGAAAGAAGAAAAACAAGCATTATCCATGAACGATCTCTTACACTTCTTCGAGGAAGTCATCGATTAGTCATTCGAGAACGCTATCTCCGTTTGACAAGTTTGTTTCCTTCAATTTATACTTGTGATAGCAGGTATAATAACAATCAAAATCAACACGATTCATATCAGAAAAATGATTGATGCCGCTTGTTCCTTCGTAGGTTCTACGAATGGACGCGGCATTTTTAGCGTATTATAGGAGGCGTTCCATGATTTCAGGAAAAACAAGATTAGCAGGGATTTTTGCATCTCCCGTTACCCATAGTTTATCTCCATTGATGCATAATACAGCCTTTCAAGCGCGTTCGATCGATGCTGTTTACTTGGCATTCACAGTCGATCAGACGAATCTTATGCAGGCGGTTGAAAGCATTCGTACATTCAATATGTTAGGAGTCAATCTTTCCATGCCTAACAAAACAGCAGTTATTCCTTATTTAGATGAATTAAGTCAAGAAGCGCAGTTGATAGGCGCTGTTAATACCATCGTTCATCGAGACAACCGCTTGATCGGCTATAATACGGATGGCATGGGCTTCCTGCGTTCAGTACACGAAGCGGGTGTCTCAATCAAAAACAAAAAAATAATCATGCTAGGTGCAGGTGGCGCAGCGAAAGCAATCGTTGTTCAAGCGGTATTAGATCAAGCAAAAGCAATCGTCATCTATAAACGGAAGAATGCTACTTTTGCGAGTGTCGTTGCGGATTTTGAGAGAGTAGCGGAACAAACCAATTGTCCTATCATCGTCAAAGATTATGCAGATACTGAACAGTTGAAAAAAGATCTAGAAGATGCGGACCTTTTGATCAATGGTACCGATATGGGCATGGGCGCAAAAAAAGCGTTGATGCCAATTGATCCTCAATTTCTCCATAAGAAAATCGCAGTTTTTGATTTGATTTATTCCCCTAAAGAAACACGCTTTCTAAAAGAAGCCAAAGCAATCGGCTGTCTCACACGAAATGGGCTAGGGATGCTGATGTACCAAGGAGCAATTGCCTTTGAGCTTTGGACAGACGAGACCATGCCGATTGAGGAAATCCAACCTTTACTCGTTTCAAAGGAATGAAACGCGTGATATCAAAGGATTCGTTAGCTTTTAGTTAAATTTACAACGATCTTACTGTTTTTCATTAAGAAGTATCGTATGATTTTACTGAGTTGAACAAAGGGAGGAAATCAAATGAGTCGGATGGATCGCTATCAGAACATCCATAAAAAAGCAAAACCAATCAAAGAAAAGTCATCGCCGCTATCTTGGCGACGCGCAAGTAAGAAACAAGCGGAGCCTGAAGAGGAAGCAATCCCTTCTTACGAACAAACTTATGAAGAACGTCCAAGTGATTCTCGATACTCAACGCCTTACGAAGAACACGTTCATTCAGAACAACAACCCCAGAAAAAAGGACTCTTTAAAAAGAAACAGCCCAAAGGTCCACGTAAGAAGCGGTCTTGGTGGAAAATCATAGTAGGGATCTTATTATTTTTATTTGTCTTTTCACTGATTTCATTTTTCGTCGGCAAGTTCGTGGCTGAAAATGATCAGTCACTGGAACCAGCGACTTCAGAAACATTCAACGGCACCCAATCAACAAGTGGCGCACACAACATTTTGATTTTAGGCAGTGATACAAGGGGTGAAGATGCGGGACGAGCAGATACGATCATGGTTCTACAATTAGATGGGCCAGCTCGTAAACCCAAATTGATCTCATTCATGCGGGATAGCTTCGTGACGATCCCTGGGGTCGGAGACAATAAAATCAATGCAGCTTATGCTTATGGTGGCGCTGAGTTAGTTCGACAAACCTTGTTAGAAAACTTTGGGCTGAACTGTCAATACTACATGAAAGTCGATTTCAAATCGTTTGAAAAAGTGATTGATGCCATGTTCATGAATGGTGTGTCGATCGATGCTGAAAAAGACTTGAATCTAGACGGTGTTGATATCGCTAAAGGCAAACAACGTATGGACGGTCATGTGCTGTTGCAATATGCACGTTTCCGTATGGATGAAGAAGGCGACTTCGGTCGTGTCCGCAGACAGCAACAAGTAATGGATGCGATTTTTGGACAACTAAAAAATCCATTGAACTTGATCCGCGCGCCATATGCTGCCGGAAAAGCAATCGGTTATACATCCACCGATGTACCGATGACTTTTTTAGTCAGAAACAGTTTTTCTATCTTACGTGGTGCTGGCGGAATCGACCGTTTAAGCGTCCCAGCTGATAATACTTGGAGCTATGGTCAAAGTGATTATGCGGGTAGTATCCTCGTATTAGATAAACAAATGAACCGTGAAAAGATTGAACAATTTTTGAGTAAATGATCGTTGATGTTTTGTTAAAAAAGGCTTTTCTGGAGGTGATAACTTCTGGAAAAGCTTTTTTTGTGTGGATGTCTTAATTGCTATATAGTGTTTCTTTTTCCAATAACTCCATTTTGTCCTCCGCAAAAAAATCCACTTATTATTCAGATTGAATTTCTTAACAATTTTACATTTTTTTTGAGCTTATTTTTTTACTTTTTTTTTCTTAAAAAAATAAATTTTTATTTCGCAGATATGACTTTATAAAAAAACGAGATAAATAAATCGGGAAAACTTGTCGATTTCTTTATCATGCGATAATATAAACTTATAAAGATGGTTATTCTACTTAAATATATTTATATAAAATAACTATTTAAAAAAACTTTTAGGTTTTCTGTTTAATTTTTTAGAGGTTCGGAGGATGATTATGAAATTTAAGTATACGTTTGGTGATCCAAAGATAAATAGGTCTTTTTGTAAAGTATACGAATTATACTTATTGAGTACATACAACATTTCTAAAGGAGACAAGGATGAAATTTTTAGAAAAGGAGACTAACCGATTTGTACTGACCATGGTTGAAAAAAACATTTGGATGAAAGATTTAGCGATCAACTATGCGTTTTTTCAAGAAAAGAATAATCAAGGATACGAAAGTCACAAAAAAGCAGCTTTGGCATTTGTTACGTTCCTCAATCAAAGAAGAGGACATGATCAAATTGAGTATACGAATAAACTTGAATTTCCAGTCAATATATTCGCAACCTATTCCATAAACCTCAATTTAATGGAAGCAACAAGAATTCCAGTCGATACTTTTTTTTCTACACATAGCGACTTAGAAGGTCATTATATTTCAGATTATGCCTACGCTTTTTTTAAAATTCCTTTTTTTTATAGAGGAAGTAAGAAAGATTTCATTGAACTGAACAATTACTTGTTTTCCGAGAAGGAAACATTAGTCATTTATCAATGGAACAACACGTGGTCAGATTATTTCGCTTATGGAAAACATTCCGGAAAAGGAGCGTACCTTTGGACGATTTATGATCCAACAAGAAAAAGATTTACGGTATGTGGGGCATCAATATTGAGTTGAATGAGGAGGACAGAATGAAGTTATTAAAAGAAGATACGTATCATTTAAAAAAAAAACTCTATTTAAAAAAATTTCCAATCAATGGACTTTTACTCGATTATGTATTTTTTGAAGAAACAGGTTATCGTGGATACTCCAGTCATCGCAAAGCCGCTCTTGAATTTATCAAAGTAATAAATGAAAAAAGAAATATTCCAGGTCTTCTATATACAGATTTACATTATTTTGATCACTTACCCATACGATGTAGCCCAATTAAGTTGAGTTATGCCGTAAATCCAGAGTTAATGTATGGAAAACAGATGAAGACAGATGTTTTCTTTTCTGTTGAAAAAACAGCTTCTGGAAGCTATTTAAATTGGTATGCACAAACATTTCTTTTCCCACCACATTCATATAGTGGGAACGAAGAAGATTTTATTTCCTTGAATAAATTATTATTCCCTAAGAAAAGTGCGTTGATCATTTATGCTTGGAATAACAATTGGTCGAATTACTTTTCTCCTGGGAGAGAATGGATGGATGCCTTTCTTTGGACGATTTACGATACTGCATCGAATAAACTGACTGTCATAGGATCTTCTATGACAGATTGAGTTTAATTAAGATTTTTAAATTTTTATCCTACTTAGTAGGCAAATCCAGTCACAATCATTGTTGATTAACATTTTCAAGAAAAACAATAACTATGACGAAATAGGTATCATGTAATACATAAAACTTCGAGGAGGAAAAGACATGGAATTATTGGTAAAAGAAACATTAGCATTAGAAGAAAAAAGGGATATACTTTTTCCGTATTACGTCGGGTATACGTTCTTTAGGGAAAGTGATTACCAAGGAAAGGTCACCCATAAAGAGGCAATTTTGGCTTATTTAAATTATACAAGTCGCTTAATAAGAACAAATCTTTGGTCATCAAAAAAACGCAAAGAAACTGGAAAATCTGTTACCCGTGAAATGTATGTAGCGAAATTTCGTGAACTAAATTCTGATTCAATTACATACACAGAAATTGATCCTACTACGTTAAACTTAGATGGCTATCCAATTGAAGTCAACGAAGAGATGATGGAAGGTACTGAACTTACTGCGGAAGAATTGTTTATGGATGGTGGGGTATATGAGGAAGCTTTTTTTAATGAATTTCATGGTACAAAGTTATCTAAGAAAGAATTTAATCTGGTAAATGAACGTTTCTTTCCTTTAAAATATAAATTGATCATCTATTCATGGAATTCAGAGTTTACAAATTATTTCAATTATGCGCGTGTG
Source organism: Enterococcus sp. DIV0806c (assembly GCF_051710905.1). Taxonomy (NCBI): domain Bacteria; kingdom Bacillati; phylum Bacillota; class Bacilli; order Lactobacillales; family Enterococcaceae; genus Enterococcus; species Enterococcus sp. DIV0806c. The sequence continues at coordinate 1,534,114 of NZ_JBIOLO010000001.1, forward strand.
GGCTGGGGCGCCTATCTTTGGAGTGTTTATGATCCTAGAACCCAAATCTTTACGATCATCGAGATTTTTTTAGCAGAACAGGGGTAAGAGGATAACAAACCTATAAGTAGGTTAAACAATTGAATCATTAATAATGAAAATATAAAAAAAGAAAGTACTTTTTCCTTTAGTAAAAATAAATAATTGGGTAATAAAAACATAGGGAAACCGAAAACTGATCATTATGAAATGTATGCAGAGAAATTTCATTCATCGGATTTTGACTCAATTTTCAGTGCTTGGTGCTTTATTGACTACATAATAGAAAAGAAAACATCACATAAAAGAAAGGAAAGATCAATTTGAAATTATTAGATGAAGAGACGTATCGATTCCCTTTGACTATGATGGAGAATAATATCCCAATGAAAAATATCCCGATTCTTTTTCTATTCTTTCATGAGAAAGATTACGAGGAAGATAGCAGTCATCAACAAGCAGCAATTCAGCTTGTTAAGTTTGCGAACCAGAAAAAAAGATATCCTATGATTACTTGGAATAAGCAGGAACATTTAGATAACCGAATACAAGAATATACAATAAATCCTACGCTCATGACCGCTCGACGTTTAAGTCACGAGGTTTTTTTCTCAATTTCTCGGAAACCTAAACAACCGTTTCTTTCAAATTATGCTTATGCATTCTTCCAGATGTCTTCAAACTATCTCGGAAAAGTAGACCATTTTATTCAAATGAACGATATTCTTTTTCCATATAAAGAGCAACTGATTATTTATGAGTGGAATAATACTTGGTCAGATTATTTTCATTATGGCAGACAGCATAGAGGGGCTTTTATATGGACGATCTATGATCCTAAAAGAAATAAGTTTACGGTGATCAATGCAAGCATTTTATGAGATTAGGAGAAAAATATAATATGGAGTTTTTACTACAGGAAACAGAAGTATTGAGCCAAAAATTAGAGGTGATAGCATTATTTACAAGACGTTTAAATTTAGACTTTGTCTACTTTAAAGAGAAGGATTATCGAAATGTGGAGAGTCATCAACAAGCAGCGATTGAATTTATAAAGGTGATGAATGAAAAAAGTCTAGGGTACTCATGTGTTCATTCAACAGAATTACATTGTTTTGATGATTTACCTATTTTTATTAAGGCATTGGCTTATCCCTATGCAGTGAACCCAGAGTTGATGTATGCGAAATCAGTATTGCCCCCTGCCTTTTTCTCTACTAAATGTGAGAATGGTAAATATGAATCTTCCTATGCTTATTCCATACTCTCACAGATATATAAACCTCAGCGAGAAGAGATTTTTTTAAAAGCCAATGAGTATATATTTCCTGTACAAGAGAACCTAATAATCTACCAATGGAACAATGATTGGTCAAACTATTTTTCAATAGGTAGAGAGGAATATGGTGCGTATTTATGGACGATCTATGAGAGGGAAACTGAAAAATTTACAGTGATAGGTGCTTCGATGAGGTACTGAATACTACGTGAAAAATACTATCGAGTACATACAACATTTCTAGTGGAGGGAAAGATGAAATTTTTGGAAAAGGAAACAGATCGATTTGTACTGACTATGGTTGAAAAAAATATCTGTATGAAAGAACTCGTACTTACTTACGGCTTCTTCCATAAAGAAAATTACAAAGGAGAAGAAAGTCACAAAGAAGCAGCACTTGCCTTTGTGACAGCAATCAATCAAAAGAGAGGACATACAAAAATTGAGTATACGGATAGAGTAAATTTCCCTGTCAATCTGAGAAAAACTTATTCCATCAATCAACTACTGATGCAAGGGTTTATAATCGAAGGGAATGTTTTCTTTTCTACAGACTATGATTCGGACAAGAAATATACTTCCGATTATGCCACTGCTTTCTTTAAATTATCTTCATCTTATAAAGGAGAGGAGAAAGATTTTATTCAATTGAACAATCATATCTTTGGAAATAGAGCCAAACTGATTATTTATCAATGGAACAATACTTGGTCAGATTATTTTTCTTACATAAAGAAGATGAGTGGAGCTGCTTACTTATGGACAGTTTACGATGAAGAAAGTAAGAAGTTCACAGTTTTAGGAACTTGAGAAAGAAGGAGGTCGATCATGAGATTATTGAGAAAAGAAACATTCGAGTTTAAACAAAATGCCCACAAGAGAAACATTCCAGTGCAGGGTCTTTTGATAGATTATGTTTTTTTTGAAGAGACCGAGTATAAAGGACGCTCTAGTCATCGAAAAGTAGCACTTGAATTTATTAGAGTGATGAATGAAAAAAGGGATATTCTGGGAATTTACTATACTGAATTACTTTATTTTGACTGTTTACCTAGATATGGCAACCAACTCCAGTATAGATATGCAGTGAATCCAGCTTTAATGTATGGAAAACTCTCAACGATCGAGGAGTTAATATCAATAGACAACAAAAGTGCAGGTGGTTATCAATCTATGTATACCTTTCTTTTTCTTCATCCTCCATACAGTTATGGTGGTAAAAAAACCACTTTATACAACTTAATGATTGGTTGTTTCCTAACAAAAAAACGCTAACGGTGTATGAATGGAACAGCGAATGGTCAAATTACTTTTCTTTTGGAAGAGAATTATATGGTGGATTTTTATGGACGATTTATGACAAAGCGCAAAATAAATTTACTGTGATCGGAATTTCAATAGCTGATTGAATGAAATAATCGAATAAAATAATATGCCAATGAGAGTCATTTATAAACTTTCATTGGCATATGTACATAAATGAAGAGATAAACATTTTTTGGATTTTTGACTATTATATTCTTTTTTACTAATTCAAACTCATGCTTATTTATTTAAATGCAGGTTGCCCTTATTACTAAGGTTCCAAAAGTATACTGATAACTGTAAAACGGTGCCTTTTTTCATCATAAATACTCCATAAATAGGCACCGAAACAATCACGTGCACGATTATAATGATTGGAAAAGGATGTATCCCACTCGTACACTTTTAATTGGGCCCTTTCAGGAAAGAATTGTTGATTGAGAGCTAAAAATTGCTCTTTAGTCACTTTGATTGTTTGAGTTTCAGGGAAAAAAGTTTTTTCATAGATTCCTCTATTTTTAAATAGAATATCGGGATTGACTTCTTCTGCCTTCATCATTTTTTTATTGACATAAATTGGGGCTGTTTCCCAACTTAAGTAATCGGGATCTCGCTTGATATAGATGAGTGGGTTGGCTTTTATTGAGTAGAAATATTCGTTGAATTGTTCTCTGCTTATAGGATACCCAGTTTTTGCTCTGAGGTCTGATGCCCAGTAATTACATTGTACAATTCGATTTAAAAATTCTAGATATCCTAATACGGCTTGCTGGTGACTGTTAATTCCTAGGTAATTATTTTCATAAAAAAAACCATAATTAACATGATTTGGAATACTTTTTTTATCAATTCTCCAACAGGTCAGCGTTTCTTTTTCTAGTAGTTCCATCTATTTTCCTCCTTTATGTCACTCAATTTCTTAAACCTCCAGTGTTTGAGAAATCGGAAGGTTAAATTAGAAAAAGATGAATCTTTAAATCCACCTTTTTCTGATTATTTTCTAACGAACTTCTATCAACTAGGTGTCCACCCTTCAATCGTTCTTTCTAAATCAGGAAATGCAGTAACAATAAAATATTTTCTATTTTTTCGAACTGCTTGTTTGGTCTTTCGGATCATGACCTTTGCATAAGGGATGTGTTCATGCCGATCAAATTGATTAGGTATTGTGGTTTTTGATAAACCAATACCGAGAGATTGCCCTAAAGACAATATACCATAGGATCGATAAGAAATCGTATTGCTGTTTTCTGGGAAATTGCAATAACCTAAGTCGAATCCTTTATCTCCGGCTAATAAATTTTCATGTTTTGCTGTCCAAACGGCATAGTTGATTATTAATAAAGCTTGGAGAGCATTATGAAAACTTGAAGTATATTCTAAAGTGGGAGTTGCTTCCATCCTTGTAAATAGGGTGTCCCAATTTTGAATAACATGATCTGTAATCGTATGACCTTTGCCGCCATGAGCAAAGTACTCATCATAGATTAAGTCGATGGGAGTATACCAGGCATCTTCGTTATCATCATATTTACGTAGTTCAGCTACCAAAGTATTGTAACTGGCAATGGTCCAGTCCCCTAATGCTGAAGCAATTAAAGTTTCATTTGTGCCTTCATTGATTATACTTCCTGTTTCTGGATCAAATGTCCCTCGCCTACCGTCAATCGTAAGAGCATTATCATAAGGTATTGACTCTTCACTATAAGAAAACTCAATCGCTCCAACTAAATGCGCTGGAACGGCTTGTTGCGTTTGAGCATAGATGAAGTTTCCAGCACGATCCAATACGACTGCCGCACCGTATAGTGTCGCGATCATTCCAGAAGGGTCAAAGTCTAATCCATTGTTGTTTGGAGCTAAGGCGTCGCTTAAACTTTGGCTGATTTGGCTGGTTCGTTCATCATATGCGACAGCCATTTCTTGGGCAGTTTCAATAGCTAAGGCTTTAGAAGGTTCATTGACGACCCCAAATTCAAATGGTGTGGTTGCTTGGACGTAGTCGAGCAATTGTTCTTTTGTTGTGATCTCTGTTAAGAGCGTAGAGATGCTCGTATCAAGCTTGACTTGATAGTTAAAAGGTTCTGGGAAATCATAGCCGTAGTAAGAAGAACCGGTGATGTTCAAGATGGCATCATCTGCACCACGAACGGATTCGCCATACTGGATGCTTTCTAAAACGAAAAACTCATTCTGGGAGAGAGAATCGGCTAGTGACGTGTTACGTCCCACCACCGCTGCTTGTTCCCGTAGTGTCCAAGGGATGGTGTAGTTGATGTAGCGACGATAAAGTTCAACACGGTCACTGACGCTGAAAGTAAAGATTCCGTGGTCGCTCTCGCCAGTCAAGTACTCACGCATCAACGCATTGCTTGTTACATCTTGTGCGTAGCGGTTTTGTAAGGCTGCGGAGAAATTGTAGGTATTTGTTGTCGAATCGATTCCAGACATTGCAAAAGCGTTCAGTTCATTTTGAGTGGAGGCACTGCTACCGATCGATTCAAATAAGCCACTGTTTGTTTTCGCTAAATCAGCTGTTGCGACGCCTAAAGAGGCACCGAGCTGATAAAAACCGACCCCTAGACCAATTCCTAGCAGAGCGGGAGCAAGAACAGCAGAGGCGGCGGTCGACAGTAAGCCAGCGCTAAGTGTACTACCTGATAAACCAGATGCATAAGCAGACATGCTGATTCCATTAAAAACGTTTAAGGCAACTGCTGCATTTTGTGGTTCTGCGGACGAAGGAATCGCTGAGGTGGTATCGATCGGAACGATGGTTTCGTCAGGTTGGGTGATTTCGCTAGCAATCGCTTCTTGGGCGTGGACATCAAGTGGCAAAGTGGCAAAAGGTGCGAGCAACAGACCAACAAGTAATAGGCGATAAAATTTTTTCATTTTTTACTCCTTTTTATCAAATGGCTTAAGTGACTACCAACAGTTCAACTACCAAAAACCTCCTTATTTGTGTCGTAGGTTGCTTAATTATATTTTCCAAAATATAACAACAAACTTCAAGTTTATTTAAAATTATAATTATAAAAAAACTCATTTTTTTATATAGTTATTTTCTTTGTAAATACTAATTATATGTTAAGCCTTGCTGTTCTTTTATCAATGTTTATACCCTTATTTAAAAATAACAGTATGATAATAATAAAAAGATAAATGTTCTTCTTTAGGTGATTATAGTTATTTTTTTGTAACGCTTTTTTCCATTCAACAAAAACATCTTCAATTTTTTCGCTATTCTTTTTGAAAGCCATTTGGTAAACTGTTAAAGAATTCTTATTTTATCAAGAAGAGGAGGGAAAACATGAAAACAGTGATACTTGCTGAAAAGCCTTCTCAAGCAAAAGCGTATGCGGAAACGTTCAAAAAAAGGAAAAAGCAGGAAGGTTATTTTGAAGTCAGCGATCCACTATTCACAGGTGAAGTAACGATCACTTACGGGTTTGGTCATTTAGTGGAAATGGTTCCTCCTGGAGAGTATGAAGAACGCTGGGCTAAGTGGTCATTGCCCAACTTGCCGATATTTCCAGATCAGTTTAAATATACGGTCCCTCCAGAGAAGCGGGCCCAATTTGCGATCGTTAAACGACAATTACAAGCAGCTGATACGATCATTATCGCAACAGATAGTGACCGTGAAGGTGAAGCGATTGCTTGGTCGATCATTCAGCAAGCTAACGCATTTACGAAGCAAAAACAGTACTTTCGCTTATGGATCAATTCATTAGAAAAAGAAGCGATATATCAAGGGTTCAAACAACTGAAACCTGCGGAACAATTTTATCCAAAATACAAAGAAGCACAAGCACGTCAACATGCGGATTGGCTGATCGGGATGAATGGCAGTCCACTGTATAGTTTGCTGCTGCAACAAAAAGGAATCTCTGGGAGCTTCTCCTTAGGGCGTGTGCAAACACCAACGCTTTATATGATCTACCAGTTACAAGAAGAAATCAGGAAGTTTAAAAAAGAGCCTTATTTCGAAGGAGAAGCGCAGATCAAAAGTCAACATGGGCAGTTTGTCGGTAAAATCGAGCCGAAACAAACCTTTAAGACTGCGAACGAATTAGTTGCTGCGATTGAGGGAAAAGGTGCGCATTTAGGGAAACAACAAGGAACGATCTTACAAGTAACAAAAAAAGAAAAACAACAAAGTAGTCCACGTTTGTTTTCTTTGTCTAATTTGCAATCGAAAATGAATCAACTGATGAAAGTCAGTGCGAAAGCCACACTTGATGCAGTTCAAGGTTTGTACGAAAGTAAGTTTTTGAGTTATCCTCGAACAGATTCTTTTTACATTACAGAAAGCGAACACCAGTATCTTGTCCAAAATCTTGATCGCTATAAAGCGTTTTTAGGGATCACAGAGGTAGCGACACCAGAAACATTTCCTAAAAAACGATATGTGGATGCAAAAAAAGTCCAAGAGCATCATGCGATCATTCCAACCAAAACGATACCGACGAAGGAACGTTTTGCGAAGCTTTCCCGACTGGAGCAAGCGATCTATTTGCAGGTGATGCGTACGACTTTAGCAATGTTTGCAGAAAATTATCGCTATGAAGAAACCGTGATCCTTACAGGAGTGGAACGATTGCGTTTAAAAAGTGTCGGGAAACGTCCAATTGCAGAAGGCTGGCAACAAATTTTGACCGTAAAAAGCAAGAAAAAATCAGATGGTCAGCTTTTGCCTAAAGTTAGTGAACAAGAGGTAGTGACTGTTGATCTGAGAAGCCTTGAGAAAGAGACTCAACCGCCTAAGCCCTACAATGAGGGAACGCTGATCACTGCGATGAAAACCGCAGGAAAGACCTTAGACGATGAAGAAGCGCAAGAGATTCTGAAAGAAGTGGAAGGGATCGGAACGGAAGCTACCCGCGCGAGCATTATTGAAAACTTGAAACAAAGGCACTATATCGAAGTCAATAAAAATGATATTCAAGTGACTGCTAAAGGCATCACTTTGTGTAAAGCAGTAGCAGGAGAATCTTTACTGACAAGCGCTGAGATGACGGCACGGTGGGAAAGCTATTTGAAAAAAATCGGTGAACGGCAAGGAACGCCGGAAGTCTTTTTAGAAAATATCAAAAAATTTATTCTGCATTTATTAGAAGTCGTCCCAGAACAAGTAAAAACAGTCGACTTGTCTGAAGAGCAAAGCGGATTGATGCAAATCGAAGCAATGGAGAAGAAGAATGACCAAGTCGGGCGTTGTCCGAAATGTAAAAAAGGCATTGTGATGTTGTATCCAAAAATCGCGACATGTACGAACAAGGAATGTGATTTTAAATTATGGCCTACGATTGCTAAGAAGAAATTGACTAAAACGAATATCAGAGAGTTGCTATCAAAGGGAAAGACTAGTAAAGTGGTCAAAGGTTTCACGGGGAAAAAAGGAAAGTTTGATGCTGTCCTAATTTTGAAAGAAGATTTAACGATCGGCTTTTCATTTCCTTGGATGGAAAAACAAGAGTAGGTATATATATTCCGAAAAGTTAAAATACCTAAACCAAAAAATACTAAAGGAATCATTGTTAGAGGAGTACTTGTACGTGAAAAAAATCAATTCGCTTTTGAATTATGTGATGGGGTTGTTAACGGTGGTTGCGCTATATCAAGCGGTCATCGCATATCCAGAATATGGAACCAAATTATTAGCTATTACAAAACATCCGACTGGCTACTCACCGACGGTCATTTTGACAACTTTGACCGCAGCAGCCAAGAGTGGCACATACTTGTTGCATACAACGAGTAGTCTACTGAAAAGAAAGAAACAACGGAAACAGTTGCTTTTCGTATTAGCTGCGGCGGGTGTTGTTTATTTCTTACCGGTGATTACGCAGTTTATTCAACAGTTCATATAAATAGATAAAAAAAGACGACGATAAGAGAAAAATTTCCTTATTCGCCGTCTTTTTTCAATTCTTTGATATACCAAGCGTCCATCGTCGAGTGTTCAGAACCTGCTAGTGGATCAGCTATCAAGTGAAAGCCGAACTTTTCATACAGTTTACAAGCAGGCTTTAATGAACGCATCGTTTCTAAATAGCATTGACGGTAATGTTGAGTGGCATAAGACAATGCTGTTTCCATCAATTGGTTGGCAATTCCTAAACCTTTTGCTTCTGGGGCTAAGTACAATTTTTGTAGTTCACATATCTGGTTTTGCGCGTCAAAAGGGGCAATACCGATTCCACCAACTACTTTATTTTCTAGTTCCACCACCCAATAAGCAGCACAAGGGAGAGTATGGTAATAGTCTGTTAAATGGTCTAATTGTGGGTCGAAATAGGCAGTTCCTTCAATCGCTAAATCAAGTGATTCTAGGGAAGTTTGAATAATTTCTTTGATGATTGGATCATCTTGTGGTTTGATTTCTCGGATCAGCATCGGATAAGGCTCCTTTTCTATCGTGTTTATTTATCGTAATACAAATGAACGGAAGGGTCAATTTACTTTGTACTCAGAGGGACATTCTTTTATCAACTTCTCCCTTGACCCATTGCTTGAACTGTGAAATAATAACTTCATAAAAAATTTATGACTTAAGAGCGTTCGCCGGAACGATCTTGTAGGAGTCAGACAAACGAACCGTAGGCTTTAATGGTTCGTTTGCCTGGCTCCTTTTTGTTTTGGGAGGGAATAGGCAGAATGAAAATAGAAAACTTACAGACAGATAGACAAAAAGGATTAATAGAAAACTTACAGACAGATAGACAAAAAGGATTAACGGAACAAGAAGCAAACGATCGATTAGAATACTACGGTGTAAACTCGATTGACACTCAGTCAACTAAATCTTTTATTGTTTATTTCAAAGAAGCAATGAAAGATATCACGATTTTGATTTTACTTGTTGCCACAGGACTATCTACGGTTATTGCTTATCAAACACATCCGGACGATTTTACAGAACCAATTGTCATCTTTTCAATTGTCCTATTAAATCTTTATTTATCGATACGGCAACAAAAAAGTGCGGAAAAATCAATGGATCAACTGAAAAAAATGAGTACGCCATCTAGCTGTGTCTTGAGAGAAAGTTCCGTTAAAGAAATCAACAGCTCTGAGATCGTTCCTGGTGATATTGTACAACTTAAATTGGGTGATCGTGTCCCTGCTGACGCGAAAGTAATTACAAGTACTAATTTCTTTGTTGACGAATCATTTTTGACTGGAGAAAGTGAACCGAGTGAAAAAGACGCTTCTTATCAACCTACTGATAATGAAGGATTGAGTGATCGTAAAGATCTAGTATTTTCTGGTGCATTAGTCGTGACAGGTAAAGCGACAGTCTTAGTTGAAAAAACTGGCAATGCTACAGAAATCGGAAAAATCTCTCATTTGATCACGAATGAAGGAACGCATGTCGCACCACTGCAAATCAAAATGCAAAGACTGGGTAAAGTGCTAGGGCTAGTCGCAATCACTGCTGGTTTCTTGGCAATTGTAATTGGTTTAGTAAAAGGTTTGAGCCTAGAATCAAGTATCATGACTGCAATTTCAATGGCAGTTGCAGCAATACCAGAAGTATTACCTGTTGTCGTAACCATTTCTCTAGCTGTAGGTATGGGGAATATGGCAGTTAAGAAAACCATTGTTCGGACACCATCAACGGTTGAAACAGTAGGTGGCGTTTCTGTGATTTGCTCAGATAAAACCGGTACGATCACTGAAAACAAAATGTCTGTGAAAAAAATCGCTCCATTAATAGAAATACCTACTCTTTTAGACTTCACTAAAGACAAGGAAAAAAATCTACTTTTGCTGTTTTATCTTGCGAGTGCGTTTTCTGAGAACGAAGGAGGGAGCAACCCCACGGAGTTAGCGATTCAAAAAGCTGTAAATAATCGCTTTTCAGAGAAGGAATTACAGGAACATCTTTCAGATTTGGAAAAAATCAAAGAATTGCCCTTTGATTCAAAAAGAAAACGTATGACTGTGGTCTATCGTATTGGAAAAGAATATCTATCAGTCACAAAAGGAGCATTCGATCGACTACACTTGGTGAATCTAAGCGAAGATTATCAAGCAGAACATGATCAACTTGCTGATCAAGCGTACCGTGTATTAGGGGTAGCTTACAAGGTATTCCAACAATCAATCGAAGAACTATCAGAGGAAGAATTAGAGGAGGAGCTGACATTTGCCGGCTTTATCGGCATCATCGATCCAGCGAGAAAAGAAGCAGCAAAAGCGGTGGAAGTAGCCAAAAAAGCAGGAATTAAAACCGTTATGATCACTGGCGATCATTTATTAACAGCTTCACGTATTGCTAAAGAAGTAGGGATAATGGGAGAAGGAGACCGGGCAATGACAGGGGCAGAACTGAAAAGAATGAGTGATAAACAGTTAGCCGAAACGATCGATAGGTATCGAGTGTTTGCTCGAACGTCAACTGAGGACAAGATACGAATCGTTAAAGCTTTTCAACAAAATGACGAAATCGTCGCCATGACGGGGGACGGAGTGAACGACGCTCCGGCATTAAAAGCAGCGGACGTCGGCATTGCTATGGGGAGTGGAACGGAAGTGGCGAAGGAAGCTTCTGACATGGTTTTAGTAGATGATCATTTTGCAACGATCGTCCAAGCGGTAGAAGAGGGGCGAAGAGTGTATCAAAATATCCGTAAATCTCTATATGCCATGTTAGGTTGTAATATTTCAGCTTTAACGATCGTATTGATTTCTTTGATCTTAGGTTGGGGGGCGCCAGTCACAGCGATCCAATTATTGATCATCAAAGTAGTCGCAGATGGCATCCCTGGTTTTAGTTTAAGTGTCGAACCTGCAGAGGGAAAAAATATGGAAAAACAACCGATCCATAAATACGACAGTATTTTTTCACAAGGATTGACCTTTAAGATCCTTGAAATCTCTGTTGTGTTTACCGTCGTCACATTATTGGCTATAGTTATTGGTCGTACACAATCAGTAGCGATTGCTGAAACAATGACATTTATTGTCCTAGGGTTATCCACGATCAGCCATATGTATAATTGTCGCAGTGAAGTATCTATTTTACGATTAAAATTTTTTGGCAATCCATTGTTAGTCTTAACTACAGCAATTGGTGCATTGATTATTGTCTTATTAGTGACAATCCCTCTGACACAACATACCTTTGGATTTGTTACGATTGGACTTTCCAACTGGCTATGGGTTCTTGGTTTATCTTTTATTCCAGTAGCCTATATCGAAGTGAAAAAATGGACACATCTGTTTTAAAGAATTAACTGAATGATTTTCTCTTAGTTAAGTTTAATTTTGTTCGTCTGTAGTTTATTTTTCCCGAAGCTACGGACGAACTTTTCTTAAAATGACTTAAAAAAGCGCAAATGATAAAAATAAATACAGATAACAAAAAAACTAGAGAATTATGGGAATTTATGACTAGTATAAGAGGTTAGAACGAGGAATTATAAAGGTAATCATTTTTCATTTATTCTAGTTTACATAATATATATTATACAAAGTAGATTCAAATGAAGTATGAACCGTTATCAACCTGAATTAATCCGAATTTTACCACAAAACCGATTTTTGACCCTTCTGCAAAATTTTAAAATTATTTTGCACTTGATTTATTTTCTCTGACTAGTTATTCATTACTCATTTACTAGAAACCAATGATTTTAAATCTATGTTCCTGCAATCTACAAAAAATTAGATTGACGTTCTGTCATCAGATTTAAGTTGGACTCAAGAATTTTTTATGACTTCGTCAATTTATGTATTTATCATCAACTAATCTATATCAGCCATTCTAATAATATGTTTTGCTAATTCCATATGTTTATTCATGAATCGTATCTTAACGATCAATTTAACGATCTTTTTCTATTATTATTACTTTAAATAACTTAGCTATTTAAGTTCCTTATTTTCCTAGAAAATCACTTTTTTGGTTCTCTTAGGCCAAGTTTAATGTGATATGTTATCTATAGAATAATAACTGAGGTGATAAAAAATGAAAATTGTCAAACTAGAGAAAGAAAAAATCAAACAGTACATATTAAATGAAGCCAATGAACAAGATATGATTGAAATGATCGAGCTGATGCGTGCAAAGAAAGCGATTTTAGACTTAGAAAAAATCGCAATGGAGAAGAAGAAAATCGTTGATAAATTCAACAAATTGTAAGAGTCTAAGCTCTATAGACTCTTTTTTCTCTATCTACGACTGCCCTCTTCTCCATTCAAATGTTCCTATAATTCACTAAAAACGGATCACAGAAATATGATAAAAAATAATCCCGATAAATACGCCAAATAGAATATGTAAAACAACCGCAAGAAATAACGGAACGACCTTGGCTCCTTTTTTATCCCAGCTGTACGTTGCTTTCTTATTCTTCCATAGTAAAGATACAAGCAACAAACTGAGAATCATAAACCATAATAATAGTGCAATACCAACCAAAGGCATTATTTTTTCATTAACAATAGCTATACCCATAAATTCTCCTTTCTTTTCTATATACTCTTCTATCATCAAAAAAAACGGGAATAATCGGAAATGATAGTTTGCTATTTCCCGATTTTCCCGTTTTTTGTTTATTTCATTGCTGATGTTAGCGTACAGTATCAAGTACGGCTTTTAATTCACTGACTGATTGATGGAACATTGATTTTTCTTGAGGTGTGATCGATAGGTCAATGATTTCTCTTACCCCATTTTCATCAACGATCGATGGCACACCAGTAAAGATATCTTCTTCACCATACTCGCCATTTAAGTAAGCTGAAACTGGTAGTACAGCTTGTTCATTATTTAGAATGGCTTTGACGATTCGAGTCGTACTCATACCGATACCGTAATAAGTTGCTTTTTTACGGTCAATGATTTCATAAGCTGCATTTTTTACTTTGTCAGCAAGTACTGTTAAATCATTTTCTTCTAAACGATGATCTTTCTCAACATATTCCATGATTGGTTTACCACCGACTGTAGTATGTGACCAAGCAGCTACTTCTGAATCCCCATGCTCACCTAAGATATAACCATGTACGCTACGTGGATCAACTGCAAGTTTCAAAGCAATTTCTTTTCTGAAACGAGTTGTATCTAAAGTTGTTCCAGTTCCTACCACTCTTGAAGCTGGTAAGCCGGATTCTTGCCATGTTAAGTAAGTTAAAATATCGACTGGGTTTGAAGCAACAACGAAGATACCATCAAAACCTGAAGCCATGACTTCTTTAACGATTTGACGAGTGATCGCTGCATTTGTTTTCACTAGATCTAAGCGAGTTTGACCAGGTTTTTGGTTCACGCCAGCAGTTAAGATCACTAGATTTGCATCTTTACATTCTTCATACGTGCCAGACCATACGGAAACGTTCTTTTCGCCCCATGCCATTCCATCTAGTAAGTCTAAAGCTTCTCCTTCGGCTTTTTCTTGGTTGACATCGATTAAGACAAGTTCATTGGCAACACCTTGATTGATCATCGCATAAGCAATACTTGTACCGACAAATCCTGTACCTACGATTACAACTTTACGACTTGTTTTTTTCATGTCTAACACACCTTTCATCCGTTCTTTGTTATTTTCATGAAAATTATAAATCGGTTGCTATCATTTTTCAATAATATAGAAATTATATATACTATAATAATTTTTTATAGAAAATCAATAACGTCCATGATCGGATTGTGTTCTTCTCACTCTTGGTATTTCTTTACGAGAAGTGGACAAGCCATTAATTGATGGATTCTTTGTTTTTGCGGAAGTGCTCATTTGCGGTGAAAGGTTTGTAACTTTTGATTGTAAAGGCATAGGTTCAGGTTTTGTTGTTTGATAAGCTTGGTGTTCCTTAGGTAAGGAACTGGTACTGAATTGTCGTGAGATATGACTAAGATTAGGAACCCCTTCCAAACGAATAGGAGAAATTTTTAGTTGTAGATCTTCGACATAAATTCTTGAAGAAGGTTTTTTATAGAGTGGATCACCAAGTTTAGGGAACCAGTTTTTTCTTCTTTCACTGCGCTTGAGTTTGTTAGCTAACCGTTCCATTTCATTTTCACCAGTATACTTGGGATAGTTTGTAGCATGATAAGTCGAATAGATGGCTTCGTTGATTCGTTGGAATAGCATTTCCCGATATGTATTTGTATTGAATAATCGATGCAACTGATACAAAATAAAATCCCTCAATCTTCTTGCTCCTCATTCTGGTGCCATGGCTCAAAGACATCTCTTTGTCTACTTGCTCGGGCATTTTCTTTTTCTATATTGCTCTTCACTCTTTCTTCTTGGACTTTATAAGAAGCCGCAACTTCTTTTTTGAAGTGTCTGCGGTCTTTACGAGTCACCCTTTTTATATATTTGAATATTTGCCAAATAATCACGACAAGTAAGTAAACCGTGAAAAAGCCTGAAAAGCCAAACTGAATAATAAATGACATAAGAAAGGCAGCAAGCTTACCTGCTTGACTAGCTGATGGAAAATTTTCCTGTTGTTGCGCAATAAATGTTAAAACCCAGTACATTCCCATTTTTTCCCCCTACTCCTCTTTGCTCCAGTACTTACTTAGTCTTTTTATACCGACTTTTGGCAAGTGCTTGTTTAGATGGTTTCCCCATTTTTGGTTGTGCGACCATTTTTACAGAAATAAAAACACATAAAACAATAACAAAACTTGTGATACCAATGATCATAGATGTGTTATTGACAAAATATTTTGTGATTAATTGAATCATGTCTGTTTGACCAATCACTATTTTTCACCTCCTTTAGACATACAATAAGCAATCATAGTTTATAATGAAAGGATGATTTTAAAAAAACTTTTTTTTGCTTATTTTGAAAAAATAGAAAAGAACTTGCATCTGTAAGCCTTCAACATGGCTCACGCGGATACAAGTTCTTTTTTTACTTATTCTTTGTGTTTCGTTTTAAAAGCGTCAAATTTTTCTTTCGCTTCTTCTACCACTTCTTCTAGTTCATCCTTCAAATGATGTTTTTTTGTTGGATGCTCGGACTCTTCTTCCACTGCGTTTGAACCAGACATCGCGACTTCTTTTTCTTCACCGGAGTTGGTTCCAGCTAACGCCTCTTCTTTATCTGTTGTTTCACCTGAATTAGTTCCAGCTAACGCAACTTCATCATCTGTTTTAGGCGCCATGGAACCTCTTAAACGTTTTTCTTTTTCTCCATCATAATTTGTCATGTTTCTCGTCCTCCTTGTTGCTCTGTCTCTATCCTACAACAAGAATAAAATAACTGTCAAAACATAAAGGCGGGAACATTCGTATTAATTTTCTTTCCTTAGAATTTTCACTTCGTAAGGTGCAAACGTTTGGATACCAGTAAGCGTTTGATTTGTTTCGATATCCAAGTGAGGATCAAGCAACTCAAGCTGTTGCCTCTCCTCAGAAAAATTCATTAGAAAGTAATAGCAGTGTGTCCCATCGGTTCGCGATTGAATCGAAATTTTTGGATTTGAACTCTTAACGATTCCTTGCTGCAACTGTAATTTTTCGATGATTGGCTGGTAAAACACTTCTAGAAAATCGAGATCGGTACGAGCTGCTAAGTAATAGGCAGTTCCCTCGCCTAATTGATTTTCAACTAGAGCTGGCGTTTCAGCATAAAAATCTTGTTTGTAAGTAGCTCTCACCTTTCCTGTCGTTTCGTTGACGATGCCACAATAGTCTTTTGTTTGATATGTTTGTTCCTTATAAAGGATTTGATTGTGTTCTCCTGGATAAAGCGTGTCAAGCTCTTTTGGCAAGACACCAAAAAGTGTTTGCAAAACTTGTGGCCATTCTCCAAGATGTAACCGATCATGTTCATTGACCATTCCGGTAAAATAGCTACCAATCAAGGTGCCACCTTTTGTCACATATTCTGAGAGTTTAACCATCGTTTCTTCACGCATCAAATAGAGCATTGGTGCAACGACTAAGGCATAATTAGAGAAGTCTTGATTTGGCGTCAAAATATCAACAGCTATATCTCTTTCCCAAAAGAATCGGTAATGTTCTTGTAGTGTTTGGATATAACGACGAGTTGGACGACCAAAACCACCGCCTCTTTTTAATGCCCAATTGCTTTCCCAGTCAAATAAAATAGCGACTTTTGCCTCTGTTTGTGTACCTTTGATCGAAGACAAAGTGTCTAATCGTTTTCCGTAAGCCGCTACTTCTTGGAAGACTCGATTGTTTTCTGAATTGTCATGTTCGACCACCGCCCCGTGGAATTTTTCGGAATTGCCTAGTGATTGCCGCCATTGAAAATAGAGTGTGCTATCTGACCCATGTGCCAGTTGTTGCATCCCACTTAGCAGGTGCATTCCTGGCTTCTTCGCCTTGTTGAATGCGTGCCAATTCACGTAACTAGGCGTCGATTCCATCACGAGAAATGGTTGTTTCTTCAATGAACGATATTGATCGTGGACGTAAGCTGATTTCATGGCGGTCACATGTAAAGGTTCGTACGGGTTATGCCAGTCGGGGTAGCTATCCCAACTGACGATATCAACAACTTCTGCAAATCGAGAATAATCAAGTCCTTCCAGGGGAATAAAGTCATGCTGGTCCTGGCCTTCTGCCATAAAATTAGTCGTTACTGGAATAGCTGGTGTGATTTCTCTAATCGGTTCGATTTCATGTAAAAAGAAATCGATCGTCCGATCTGTCACAAATCGTTTCCAGTCTAGATCCATGCCATGCACTTTATGTTCTCCAAGAGGTGAAGGCGGCACAACTTGGGACCAACTGGAATAATCATTACTCCAAAATGTCATCCACCAAGCGTCATTCACTGCTTCTAAGGTTTGATATTTCGTTTTGACCCACTCACGCCATTTGGCTGCACAAAGTGGACAGTAGCATTCTCCGGAGTATTCATTACTGATATGCCACAGCAATAATGCCGGATGGTCACCATATCGTTCAGCTAAACGGCGATTGATTTGCTGGACTTTTTCCCGATAAACAGTTGATGTGTAACAATGGTTATGGCGAAAACCATGATGATGCTTTTGTCCTTTTGCATTCGTTCGATTCACTTCTGGATATTTTTCACTCAACCATTGAGGGCGTCCACCACTTGGTGTGGCTAAAATCACACGTCCTTGACGTTTGTGCATCTCTTCAAATACTTTATCTAACCACTCAAAGTGATAAACCCCTTCTTCTGGTTCTAATGTACTCCATGAAAAGATCCCTACAGTTACGGTATTGACATGTGCTTTATCCATCAACTCAAAATCTTTTTTCAAGATTTCAGGGTGATTCAACCATTGTTCCGGATTATAATCCCCACCATGGAGTAAATGTGTGTCATTATAAGTCTTCACTTCATTTCCTCCTTTCTACAAGATGATAGATGAATGATTGACAGTCTCCTGCAAGTTGGTAAGTGGTATGATTCACTCCATTGAACAAACGTGGTTTTTTCAGACCGACATTCATCAGGAAATTACCGTTAATCGTTTCTTTTTGATTGATTTGATAATAACTATCCTTATTCAGGCATTCTGGAAGTGGTAAATATGCCTTTGCGGCTGGATTGGCACGTGCCGATTTTTGATAATAACCAATGATTGCCTCTGACTGATCGTGACTAAAAACACCCCAGCAAATTTCATTATCAGCAGGATGGTTTGGCAAAATCTGGAGAAATTCCCCATGAGTCAGCAAATGACGATGGGCTTTGTAAAAAGTGATCCGGTCACTGATCTGTTGTATTTCATCTTCTGTCAAAGCCAATAGGTCTAATTCGTAGCCTAAAGGGCCAAACATCGCCACATCTTGGCGGAATGCTAAGGAAGTGTCACGTAACACTTGGTGGTTCGGAGAAGCAGAGACATGATTACTAAAGCTAGAAAGGGGATATCCTGCTAATGTTCCGCTAAGAATACTTAATCGTTCCAACCCATCACTAGTATCACTAGGCCAGATTTGCGGACTATAAAATAATATACCTAAATCATATCTCCCTCCACCACCAGCACAACCTTCGATCAAAAGATCAGGATAGCTGGTCAATAATTTGCCATAAAGCGTGTAGACGCCTTGGACATAGCGATGGAAGAACTCCTGTTGATGAATCCCCTGTTTTTCTAAATAGGCGGAATAGGCTTCAGTAATATTTCGGTTCATATCCCACTTGATATAAGTTAAATTTGTTTCTTCAATGATCTTTGCCATTTGCTCATAGATCTCTTCAACAACGGCCGGATTCGCAAAATCAAGGACATATTGCCCACGTCCCACCGAGATACGTGAATAGGGATGTCTCACTACCCAATCAGGATGTTTTTCCAATAACTGACTATCAGGAGAGATCATTTCAGGTTCGAACCACATGCCGAATTGAAGGCCCATATTTCTGAGCTTTGTTGCAAAGGCAGCCAGTCCGTGTGGGAATTTTTGCTTATCAGGCGTCCAGTCACCTAACGAGGACCGATCGTTGTTTCGTTTGCCAAACCAGCCATCGTCTAAGACAAAACATTCCATTCCTAATTTTTTTCCAATGGTCGCAAGCGACAAGAGTTTTTCTTCGGTAAAATCAAAATACGTTGCTTCCCAGTTATTGAACACGATTGGTCTTGGCGTGTTTTGCCATTGACGATCAATCAAATAGTTTTCGATAAAATGCGTAAATTGTTTGGCAAGACCATTCGTACCTGCAGCGCTATACATCAAGACTGCTTCTGGTGTCGTAAAGCTTTCCTTAGGCGTTAATGTCCAAGTAAATTGTGTCGGATGGATACCGATCATCACTCGCGTTTTATCCCATTCATCCACTTCTGCTTGAGCGAGAAAATTGCCGGAATAAACGAGATTCATCCCATAGACCTCTCCTTGATCAAGCGTTGAATTTTGATGTTCCAGCCGGATAAAGGGATTATGCTGATGGCTACTTGCACCTTTTAGTGACCCAATCGCTACGACTCCTTGTTCAAGCGGCCGCTTCTTTTCATGTCGTTCTTTTAACCAAGCACCTGAAAAATGAGTGAAATCATACGCTTTGGTAGAAAGATTCAAGACGCCTGAAAGCATGCGATGGATCTGTAAATCTGCCTCAGATTGATTGATCAGCGTCTGACTTTGAACGATGGCGGTGGAATCGCAAAATAATGTGTAATGAAGTATCAGCTCTAACTGACGTTCCTGATCCACTAATCGCAAAGAGAGTGTTTCCGTTTCTTCCTCTTTCCCATAGGCAGCCGGACACTTTAAGTTTCGTTTCTTGCCTTTTTTAGTCGTTGCTTCGACAAAGCGAAAATCGGTGTAGTAAGGCGTCTGGTTACTTGAAAGTTCGATCGCTCCTTCTTTGAAATCAGAAGAACCATACACAGGATATGCTTGTGGATGATCGGTCAAGGTAAAGTTAGGGTCATCTTCAAAAAACTTGACTGTTCCAGCAGATTTATTTTGATCTGTGACCAAGTAGTCGATTTCTTCGACAGATAAACCATGTAAAGATTTTCCGTAATAAATTTGCTCGATCTGTCCATTTTTCATGACATGGAGAATAAAGCTAACTTGCGAATTATTCATGTGAAATATGCGATTGTTTAATTGTTCAATCATGGAAGGCAACACCTCTTAATTTTTAGTTAGTAAAACAAACAAGGAATGAAGAGAGCGACGTTTTGTTCCTCCATTCCTTGTTTGTGGAGAAATCAGAGCTTTTGTATCAAATAATTGACTCTTTTAGCTAACTGCCGATTGTAAAAGAATTTATAAAATGGCAAGACAAAAAGCAAACTCAGCTGCGTTTTGGCATCAATCAGTTCATTTCTTTCAGAATAATGCAACGTGAACTCCTGCTCATCTTGACGTTTCAGTTGGTAGGTTTGAATGATTTTTCCACCGGAGTAATCAGTAGTCATTTCAAGTAGTTCATCTTTGACTAAACGTTGGATTGTCATCGTGCTTTCGACAGTCGCTTGCCCGAGTTTTGTTCGAAGCGCAGTCGTGACGGCTGCTCCTTCTGTCAGCTCGGTAATCGAAGAGTCCTTGCTGTGGAAATAGTTTAATTGTTCTTCAAGTAGTACTTGGTAAAAATGTGCGGGGTGTGTCGGTATTTTCTTTCGGTAGTTCAAGGTATCGATCCGCATACGGTTCACTCCCTACTGTTCTTCTATGGTGATTTTTCCATCCATCAGTTGGTTTTCTTTTTCTTGTTTCACTTGTTGGCGTTCTTCCTTCAAATATTCACGGTCCATCGCAACTAAGAAAGGCACCCAAATCAGTGTCATTACAACTACTGTTACGATTTGTAAAAGTGCGCCGGTGATCGAACCAGTTCCTAACCAACCTGACAGTAAAATCGGCGTCGTCCAGACCACCGTTGCCCCGATTGGACGAGGAACTAAGCCAAAGTAAATCGCAAAGTATGAAATCGTAGTAGAAGCTAGTGGCGCTAAAATCCAAGGAATGAATGCCACTGGGTTCAACACGACGGGCAGGCCAAAAGTCATTGGTTCTGATACATTAAAAATCGCTGGCGCAATGATCGTTTTCATCGTCTTCTTCATACGAATTGAGCGAGCGATAAAGAATGCCATTGTGATCGAAATACCAAGTTGCATTCCTTGATTGACGAACACGCCCATAAAGGTCGTGTTGATGATATGTGGCAACTGTTCTGCGCCATTTTTATAGGCTTCAAAGTTTTCAATTGCTAAAGCACCCATGATTGGATCAATCACTGCATTGACGACTAACGTGCCGTGGATACCGAACCACCAGAAAAGTTGCGTAAAGAAAACAGCGTTCAATACAGCGGGTAAAGTTCCACCAAGTCCCATCAAAGGTTGTTGCAACATCTGATAAACGAAATCGACCGCATTGCCCCATGTGGTAAAAGTAAATAAATAGCGGATGATGTTGAATAAAAACAAAGGAGCGGCTCCAGGAATGATGGCCACGAAAGATTCAGCAATCATCGGCGGTACAGATTCTGGCATCTTGATCGTAAACCCTGAGCGACTGATCCGACTATAGATTTCTGTAGCGACGATCGCTGTCAAAATACCCACGAACATCCCTTCAGCACCTAGTTTCGATAAAGGAATAAACGTTCCCATTGTTTCATCGCTCCCAAACGGTAACAGCATGATGAAACAAGAAAGTGAAATGGCACCAGCAAAGATTTGTGGTTGTTTGTAGTGCCCTGCCAATTGATAACCGATCCCAAATACAATAAAAAGTGCTGAAATACTCATTGTCGCATTGCCTACCGGACCAAAAAACTCATTTAAAAAGGTATTGAATGTTTCCGGTAGAAAAGTAGCGAAGCCAAACGTTGTTGGCAAATTTTGGATAATGATCATGATGGAAGCAAACATTGTTGCAGGAAAAGCCATCATAAAACCATCTCGGAGACTGAGTAGATATTTATTATTTGCGATCAGCGTTGCAGCGGGCACCATTTTTTCAGCTAATTTATCGACAAATTTCATGTGTGATAACTCCTTTTATTTAATATGTGCAAACGTTTACTTGGTGAGTATAATTGTTTACTTAATGTTTACACAAGTGAGAAAACAAAAAAAGTTCGAGAAAGAGAGATTCTCGAACTTTTTCAAGGGATAAATAGGTAAAATGAGTTAATCTAAAAGCGAGATGTCCTGTCCGATGGAATCGCGTAACACAAGTTCACTGCGACAGATCACACGAATCGGCATCGTTCGTTCTTTTAACATGCGTTCCTTCGCTAAGCGTACAGCTAAACGCCCCATTTCTTCTGGGTTTGCCTTGATACTTGCTAAGCTTGGGGTCATGAATTGAGCCATTTCGATATCATCAAAACTCACGACAGCAATATCATCAGGGATTTTTTTATTTGCTTCACTGATTGCTTTATAAACACCTACTGCCATCGGATCACTGGCGACGATAACTGCTGTGGGCGGTGAGGATTGCGCCAATAACTCTTTGCCTAACCGAAGGCCATCTTCAGGTTTCCATTTTCCCTGATAGGTGTTGGCATAGTGTTGCAGGCCATTTAATTTCATCCATTTCAGGTAAGATTCCGCCCGGATCTCCTCTTTGTTTTTATGAACTTCACCGTTTTCAGCTACTTGACTGCTGTAGCCACCGATAAATGCGATGTTTCGATGGCCTTTCTTGTAGAGGACCTCTAAAACTTCCACGGTTTTTTGTTGGAAATCGGTTTGGATGCAGTCAAATTCTTCAGAGTTAGAGTAATTATCGACCAAGATCAAGTTGGGATTGATCGTAGCGATTTTTTTCGTTGCTTCAATCGTCATTTCACTGATCATGATCACTGCACCATATTTTGCTAACTCTTTCCACTCTTTATGGGCATCTCTCATATGAAAAGCACGTATTGTACGAAAGCGCCACTTTGCCGCTTCTTTTTCGATGCCACCACGGATTTTGCGAAAATAGGGATCATCTAATTCTGCCTCTTCTTGATGTCGAACGATCAAGGCGATCGTCATTTCATCTCCTAGACTTCGACTGCCACGTTTATTTTTGTCGACTGAATAGTTTAATTGATTGGCAATTTCAATCACACGTATCCTTGTTTGTTCGTTGATGCTAAATGTGGGGTCTTCATTCAGGATACGGGAAACACTCGCTGCTGAAACCCCAGCGATTTTGGCAATATCACGTATAGATGCCATTTACTCACCTCTTGTTTACTGTTTACTAAATAGTAACAGATGATTAAACAAAAGGCGAATGAAAAATTTAGCATTCATTCTCTGAGGATTTGTTGTTGTTCTGTGTGAATCAGTGGGTAGAATTAATGAAAAAACCGTAAATCATCCTTTTGATTTACGGCTCGATTCTTTCATTACTTGGAAAAAGTGTCTCCCCTTCTGAATGAAACAACATGTTTAATCTTCGAAGGCACTTTTTACTTCTTCGATCTGTTGGATACCTGTTTCTAATATTTTCATTTGTAATAACGTTTCTTCATCTTTTACGATTTTTTCTGCGCCATTGATCAACGTTTCGTAGATTCCTTCGTACACGCGGCGATAATCTCCGACTTCAGAAACAACTTTCTCTTCATGATAAGTTCCTTCTTCATCAATGTAGGTCAATACACCATAGTGTTCCGGTTGATCAATCCCAAAGTCAGCATTTTCAGGCATATAGAACATTTTCAAGTGTTCTTCTTGTCGGTCTTTTGTTTGTTTGACAAACATCCCTTTTTTGCCATAGACAACAAAACTAGGACGTTCTTTGATACGGAAGTAACTTGATTTGATCGAAACTTTCATTCGACCGTAGTAAAAGTCTAAGTCAAAGTAATCATTCATTCGGCCGGTACCTAGTAATTGACGGACATCGTAATGGATATCATCTGGTTCACCAAAATAAGAAAGGACCTGATCCACTGTATGACAAGCATGGCCATATAAGTAGCTATTGGCAACTGAAAATTCCTTTGTACCCTCTGGGATTTCTGGGCGGAAGTAGTCATAGTGCATTTCCACTTCTAAAATATCACCAAGTTTGCCACTTTCGATCACTTTTTGAACGGTCAAAAAGTCCGAATCAAAGCGGCGATTTTGATAACATTGGATAAATAGTCCTTTTTCCGCTGCTAAGTCGAATAATTCTTTTGCTTCTTTTGAAGTTTCTGCAAAAGGTTTTTCGACTAATACGTTCTTGCCATTTTCCAAAGCAAGTTTTGCGTATTCTGCATGAAATTGGCTAGGTGTCGTGATGACCACTAATTGGATCTCAGGATCATTCCACAGATCAGACAACTGATTGGTATAGTCGATTTCATCAAAAGTCTCCCAAATAGGTGCTGATGGAGAGTAGATTTTTTTGACGTTGATCTTATCTGGTAGTCTTCTTGAGAACGGTAAATGATAGCGATTGGTACTTTTGCCATTGCCTAAATATGCGATTGTTAACATGTCGTTTCCTCCTACTTTCGAATGATTTCTTTTCTTGAGTATAGCGCACAATAGATAAAAGAAAGCCGATTCTAGTTTTTTTGGTAGAAATGTTCAAAGATATTGAAAGAATGACGATATTTTTGAAAAAGATGTTCAATCTTAGACTAATCTAAAAAGAAGTGGTTATTTTTCTAGTTATTCAGTAAGATAGATTTGGAGGTGTGTGATGGATGCTTATCGAAGAAAAATTAACCCAACAAGAAACATTTACTACAAATGAAAAACGGATCGCCGATTATCTACGTATGAACTTGGAAGCAGCAGTTTATATGACGATTGAAGAGTTGGCAAAGGAGACCTATACCTCCCATTCCGCAATTATCCGCTTCTGTAAAAAGATCGGCTATAGCGGATTTAAAGAATTTCGCTTTGAATTAGGGCGAGAAGTCCACCAACTGGTTGCTCAGTTCAATCAAGTCATCGATCCTAATTTTCCTTTTACCGTTGATGATGATGCGAAGATGATTGCCAAAAAAATGGCGGATCTATCCATTCAAGCCATCAAAAAAGCGCAATTCCAAATGGAAGATCAATCGTTAGAAACCATCGCGACTGTTTTAAACAAAGCAGAGCGCATTTTCTTATTTGCAAAAGGTGATTCGCAAACAACCGCTCGGAAATTCCAAAACAAATTAGTCAAACTAAATAAGTTCTTGATCTTAGCCGAAGAATATAGCGATTCGTCCTGGAATGCAGCTAATTTGACGGAAAATGACTGCGCAATTTTTATTAGCTATAGTGGACGCATCCATCATTACGAACGTATTCTTACCTATCTGGCACATATTGGTGCACCTAGTTTATTGATCACAGGAAATGAACAGACTGAAATGGCAAAGAAAGCAGCCATGCGGTTGGTCGTGTCCCAAGAAGAGTATGATTTTGCGAAAGTTGCTACATTCTCTTCTCAAATTGCCTTCGACTATGTCTTGAATACCTTGTACTCCTTGATGTATACGCAAAACTACCAAGAAAATTTATTGAATTTGAAAGAAAAACAAGAACTGATCCAAAAAGGCTTGTTAAAGGAATACAAGAAGTAAGCGTTGTAGGAACAAAGAAATAGCCCAAAGACTGAATCCTTCGTTTAGTCTTTGGGCTATTAGTATGGGCGTATAGCGCTTCATTTATCAAAATAACTTAAAATTGATGATTGATTGCTTGGATGAATGTAAATTGACGATCGCTATACTCGAATTCTAAAATACAACAATTTGAAAATTTTATCTTGGCTACTTGCTCATAAGGTAACCATTTTTGAATGAATAAATACATGGCACCACCATGGCTAACTGCTAACACGCTTTGGTGCTCTTTTTCCATGATGTCGATCAAGGTCGTGTTCATTCTTTGTTGGAGTTCTTTTGAAGACTCCCCGCCATAAGGAACAAATGAATCACCATAAGAAGTTTCGCCAACTGGTCGTTTAGGATTCAACGCTTCACTTTCTCCTTCAAATCGGCCAAAGTTCCATTCTTTTAATCCTTTACTTCGCTGATATTCTTTTTGTCCGATAATGATTTCTAGCGTATCGGAAGCTCGTTCTTGTGTGGATGAATAATACGCATCAAAGGTGATTTGATTGGTTTCAAAATAGTCTCTTGCCACCTCTGCTTGTCTGATCCCAGCTTCTGTCAAGGGAGAGTCACAAGCCCCTTGGATTTTCCCTAATTGATTGAACAAGGTTTGACCATGGCGCATGAGATAAAGTTTTTTCATTTAAAGACCTCCTGTCGATTTGAATATGTATCTTCATCATTTAGTATAGTCTCTGGAGTAAACTCCAAGTCAATAGAAAACCTATTTTTTTCGATGTGGTTGGGATAAAAGTTGTCTTGACTTAAAATGATCAATGCTCCAGATGTTTACCATCAAGCTTTAATAATGGTTATTCAGCGACTGTATAAAAAAGAAGCGCCTACTCCCAACATCGGAAAATTCTGGGGAAGTAGTCGCTTCTTTTTTATTTGTAGATTTTATCTAGCTATCAGTCTTGCTTTTTATTCCTATCTCTAGCCATTTGACTTTATAGCGGAAATCCTCCACCAGTTCTTCCGCTGTCCATTGGTTGATCATATAATCTGTCAAAGAATTCATGACAAGAGCCATCACGAAATATAAAAAGCTAATGGCTTCTTCCGTTGTAGCCATGACAATCTGGTTGATTTTCAACAAATCAAGCCATTGTTCAACCATTGATGTGTCACCTTGCTCATTTGAACGCTTCGCTGAACCAAGATCGTTTGCTCGTGTGAGTAATTTGATGGATCGCCAGTAAGAACTCTCTTTACTTAGCTCTCCACACCAAGCGAGATATTCTTCGATTCCTAAGAAAAAATGGTCTCGATTTCGATTGATTGAAGCAATGATATCTCCATGGACTTGGTTGGAGTAGTTTCGGACAGTGAACGTATACGCATCTTCTAAATCCTGAAAATATTTATAGAATGCCCCACGAGACATGCCCATTGCTTCAACGATTTCTGAAACTTTGACTTGGCTGATGTGCTGATCATAAAATTTATCTAATAAAATCTCTAAGATCCATTGCTGTTTTTCTTTGGAAATATTGAAAAATGTTTCTTTTGGCATAAGCACTCTCCTTACTGCTTAAGCTTTAGCTTGTTCTGTTAGATAACCATCTTCCATACGATAGACACGGTCGCTCCACTGGATCATCCGAGAATCATGCGTGACCATGACGGTCGCTTTTTGCTTCTCATGGGCTTCCTTGACTAACAATTTGACAACTTCATAGGCATGATCGGTATCTAAGCTTGCTGTGGGTTCATCTGCTAAAATCAAGCTTGGATCATTGAATAAAGCCCTCGCAATCGCTACTCGTTGTCTTTCTCCACCGGATAAATCTTTTGGATAACTGTCTTTTAATTCATAGATATCCAATGACTTCAGCAATTCGTCGATTCGCTCATCCCCTGCTTTTTTCTTAGCGACACGATCCACTAAGTAAAACTGTTCTTTGACTTTTAGGAAAGGGATCAAATTTGAACTTTGTAAAATGAAGCCAATTTCTTTAAAGCGTAAGTCTGCTCGTTTTTTTTCATTTAATTCAGAAAACGAATGACCGTTAATGTGGATTTCACCTGAACTAGGTGTTTGAAGTCCACCAGAAATGGTTAAAAATGTACTTTTCCCTGAACCTGAAGGGCCGATGATGCTGACAAATTCTCCTTGTTTCACTGAAAAATTGATTTCTTTTAGTGCAGTCACTTCTGTTCGGCCGTTGCCGAATTTTTTGCCGATATTTTTCATTGTCAAGATTTCTTTCATTTTTCTATTACCCTCCTATCGCAATAACTGGATCAACTTTAGCGACTGTCCGAATGGAGAATAGCCCACCGATCATTGCTACGAGTATCAATACCCCACTATATAAAAGCCACTGAGGCCACATGATCGCGAAAGGCATGGCAGCCGGTAAGATCAAACTAGTCAAGAACGCAAGCCCTACTGCGAATGCTACCCCAACCACTCCTACGATGAATGCTTGTGCTAGTAAGGAACGGGCGATAAATGAATTTCTGATCCCTTGTGCTTTCATCACACCGAAATTCGCTGTTTTTTGTAAGGTGATCACATACATAAAGATGCCTACAACTGCTGCAACAACGACAAACAAGAAATAAATCATCGCATTCAATGTCATGTTTTGTGCAGAATAACCTGGTAGACTTTGAATAAAGTCTTCAATCGATAATTTTTGTAATATTTTTGATGCCCCATCTGATTGAATAGTGGCAGCTTGTTTCGTGACGATGGCATTGATCGGCTTCTTCTCATCAGAAGCAAAAGGCTGATCGCCAAATTTCAACTGTGTCCATGTATCAAGATCTGTATAAACGACCGGACCAACCGTGTAATAAGTTTCAGGGAAGATCCCAACGATCGTTAGTTCTTCATCATAGCTACCGATTTTGATTTTTTCACCAATCGAAAAACCTAGATCTGCCATATTTTTGGAAATAATGATTTCATTTTTTTGTTCGAACATCTCACCGTCTAATAAATCAGGCAATAAAAACGCATCTCTTGTCGTACCGAATACAGTGATATTTTCCTTTTCTTCTGCTTTGACTGCTCCGCTGAATAAGCCAATAGGCGCTTTGTCTTTTGCGTCTACTTGATCCAGATCTTCTCTCGTCAATTGAGAGGCAGCAAAGACTTTATTGGCATCTTCTGACAATACGATTTCTTGTGCTTGCCAGTCAACAATTGCTTTTTTGAACTCTTCGGAGAGTCCACTTGCTAAACCAGTTAACATAAACACGACATAAGCGATCAAGAACATGATCCCAATAATCAGCCCATAACGTAGTTTGGCATAGCGCATTTCCTTTATCGCTAAAAACATTTTTTTGATTCCTCCGTTTCGATTTCTTTATGAGTGACAAAGTGTCACTGGAGAAAAGTATAGCGCTTGTGTATACAATAAGTCAATTGCTGCGTTTGATGAATTCATTCATAATAATCGTATTTTTAAGAAAAAAGAACACTAGATAGCCATTTTCTAAGTACCACAAGCGTTTGCTAACTTTTACGAAAGTAGGAATGAACAGAATAATAATCCCCACAATAGCGTTTGTTCGCCCGCTATTGTGGGGATCACTATCCTTCGTTATCTTCTATGATGGAACTAAAAACCTCCTGGCCCCATTTGACCAAAGGAAACTCCTTCCCCAGATTGAGAAATCGTCATTGAAGTATCTGTGAAGCTGAACGTGCCTAAATCTTCTGCGTCACTGATTGATAGTTGTTCACTAAAACCATTAGTCAGTTCAGCCTGAGTCGTGCCACCGGTAGCAATCGTATAGGTTTCCCCTACTGTAAGCTGTGGTGATGAGATAACGATTGTTTGATAATTTTTAGCAGGTTGATACGCAATCACTGCTTCACTTTCGGTTGTTTGAAGGCTCATAAGTGTACCTGCTTGTTGGACAGTGTCATAGCTGATTGCTACTGTTGCTTGAGTAGAACTATCACTAACTGTTTGCGCCATCCCATTTGAGCCAGCCGCGACAAATGTCCCACCTGTTAAAGTGAACGTGCCGCCGTAATCCAATGCACCATTGCCACCATTTACGGGACCGTCGATTAGCATTGTACCACCGGACATTTGAATGTTTCCATTGCTGTCTAAACCGTCTCCTTCTGAATTAACGTAGATTGTCCCACCGTTGATCGTGACTTCTTTGCTCTCGTCTGCCTCATCCGGTGGGCCACCAAAGCTGTCAGCGCCAAACTGTCCAGTAGTTGTTTCTGTGTCACTGCCACCACCGGCATTGATCCCATCATCAGTGGCAGTGACTGTTATTTCTCCGTCATTGAAGGTGATAACTGCGGATTCAATTCCTTCATAGGATTGCTGGATGTCAATTGTGCCACCGTTAAAGGTCAACTCATTGTCTGTATGGATACCATCATCCCCAGAGTTTAATGTAAGTGTGCCACCTGTTATTTCAGCACTGTTATTGGTATGGATACTGTCATCGGCACTATTGATGCTATACGTTCCGCTACTGATCAGTACGTTATTCCCAGCTTTTATCCCTTTGTAACTTTCATTTGTATCTAAGTTCGTGCTATCGGCTCCGTCTGCCGTCTGGATCGTGATATCTGCTCCTTGGCTACGGATGGATGTTTCTGCTTGGATGCCGTCTCTTCCACTGGTTATATTGAAAGTCCCACCGTCTATTGCCACCGCACCTTTTGTTTCATCCTCTGTCCCATTTGCTTGGATACCATCCCCTTCTTCAGTAGTGATCTGATAGCTTCCTCCTTTGATGGATACCGCATCCTTTCCTTTCAATCCGTTGTTCTTCGCATTGATCAGATAGGTTCCGGATATCAAAACTAAGTCATCTTTGCTGCGAATACCGTTGCTATAATTGCCATCGACAGTCAACGCGCCAGTACCATTGATCGTCAAATCTTCTTTACTGTACAATGTGGCATCTGGCTCAGTTTCGTTTTCAGCTAGTGTATATGTCTCTCCATCAGCTAAGTGATTATCGGTGTTGTCTGCCAAAGTCACTATCGCCTTTTCTGTTTGTTGGATATCCACTGCGGGTCCGTTAGAATTGGTGATCGATACACCGTTGAAGATTAGATGGACTTTTTCTTCTTTCGGCACGTTCACGATCAATTGCCCCTCAGTCAATGTTCCGCTGATGACATATGTCCCTCCTTGTGTGATCGTTACTTGTGAAGCCGCTACTTCGACACCTTCTCCTGTCACTTCTGTCTCCTCCCCTAATTGGATGTCGACAGCGGAACTTTCCTCATAGCTAGTTGTTAGATCTTCTGTCTCATAATTACCGAACGTCGTTTCTGATTCCGTAGATGTCGTATCTGTCGAGAGATTTGTCACTGTACTTGTATCTGTTTCCTCTGTGCTAGTCTTACCCGAAGAAGCGGAGTTTGCTGAGGAACAGGCTGTTAATAAGAGGCTGGTAGCGATCAATGAATAGAATTTTTTCATGCGAGTTCCTCCTTTATAATTCTTCACGATTCGTGGCTACTTTACCAAGCACGACTGGTAAATTACCATTGCGAACACGTATTTGATCAATGATTTCTTTTTCCTGCTGTTGATTTTTCAAGAGAAGAATATAGCGTAACTCGTACAAGCTTCCCATTGTTGTTGTTCGAACAGAGCTGAGATGATGCGTATACGTATACTCTTCAAAAATATCGGTAAATAATTCAGGGTAGTCCAAATCTTCTGGAATCGTTACCTTCAATTCTCGCTCGGCTACATTATTCTGATTGCCAAAAGGTGAAAGATAAAGCAGTAGTAAAAAGAGCGCGACGATAACTGAGAATATCACCACGTATGCAACATAGCCCATCCCTGTAGCAATCCCGATACCCATCGACCAAAAAATACTAGTGATCTCTCTTGAACCGCCCGCAACCGAACGAAAGCGAATCAAACTAAAAGCGCCGACGACCGCCAAGCCTGTTCCAAGATTGCCGTTGACCAACATGATGACTGATTGAACCAGTATCGGTAAGACTGCAACAGTCACAACAAAGCTTTTCGTATAGACGTTACGTTGCATATGGATAGTTGCAACTAATAACCCTAAAACTAATGAAGTGGCAATACAAATCAATAATTCTTTAGGTTGAATGGTTGTCCCTGATTCGATCAAGCTAGATAGCATAGTTATTTCCCTCCTTTGTACGAACGAATAAATGTCGCTGATACGTTTCTGCGTATTTTGAAAAACTCCCTTTTCTTAGCTGATAATCGTTCAATAGCTCCACAAACCACAAGGGATACGCCCCTAGCGCTTTCACTTCCATCAATACGCCAATCTCAGGAGCAACCAAAGTTTCTTCCCCTGTGATTGATAGATCCAAATTGGTACTGCGAAAACGGATATTCTGGTCAAACGTCACACGGAAATCTGGATCTGACGTGCCAAATAGTGACATTCGTTCATAGATGATCATTGTCTTAGGCGACAAATCTGGATTTCTTTTGAACAACCAGTTCACTTCCTGTGGGATTTGTTCGTCTTCATTTTTAGGGAAATGTTTTTGATCAAGCCATTGCAGATACTCAGCATAAGTGAGTGGCATTCTTCTTTTATAGACGATGCCGTTGACCTTCTTTTTGATTTCTAGAAAGACCATCGATGTCTCCTTTGGAATACCATAGCTTCTTACTCTGAATTTTTCTTTGTATTTTGGTTTCGTCATAGAATTGGTAATGAAACGATCGTCTGGTGTATCAAAGTACAACGATAAAATGGTATGCAGCCCGTATTCGTCGATCTGCATCTGTTTTTTCAAGTCTTTTAAAAAAGAATGGAACTGTGTCGTTGGGATCAGATATTTTGTTTCTTTGCGTTGGAATACATTTTTTAATTTCATTTTCTTCCTCCTGTCTTATCAAGTGATGTCACCTAGCATACAAAGGTTAGCTTAAATGGAACTTAATCCGAAATTTAAGTTTTGTTTATGCTAATCATGGTAAAATCAAACTATATGGTGAAAACAATAGAGGTGGAATGTATGATTAAGTTATTAGTGGTCGAAGATGATCACGTATTGTCGGATAATATCAAAGAGATCATTTCTGAAATTGGTGAAGTAACTCAAGTCTATGATGGCAGCGAAGGCTTATATGAATTGGAATCTGGTGTTTATGATCTAGCGGTTCTTGATTTGATGATCCCAGAAATGAATGGGTATGAAGTATTAGCGCATCTTCGAAAAAAGAACATCTTGACCCCTGTCCTGATCTTGACAGCTAAAGATGGCTTAGAAGATAAAATTGAAGGATTCGAGCGTGGTGCGGATGACTATTTGACCAAACCATTTTATCGTGAAGAATTACTGATGCGGATCAAAGCATTGTTGAAACGTTCATTAGGTCTTTTCAGTGATCACACGTTGGAATACCAAGGAATCGTCTGTGACCTGCAACAAAATACCGTCGAATACAAGAAACAACTACTTCAGATCCAAGGGAAAGAATTTGAGTTGCTTGTTTATTTCTTGCAAAATAAAGGGATCATTTTGACGAAAGAACAGATTTTCGACCGTATCTGGGGATTTGATTCTGATACTACGATCACTGTCGTAGAAGTCTATATGAGTAATCTTAGAAAGCATCTTCGCGAGACCGGTTTGGATAAAGAAATCAAAACGTTACGTAATGTCGGTTATATTCTACAAGGAGAGTGATGCGATGACAGACAGTATTTTCAACAAACAACGTACGAAACTTTTCGCAGCCAATGTGACAGCTTTTGCTTTGATATTTCTCTTGCTTGGGGGGATCATTCTACAATTATTGAATCAATCTGCCTATCGAGAAACGGATCTAATGTTGAAGAATATCTCGATAAACTCACATATGGTGCAACTAGAGATCGAACGCTACCAACAAGGAGATCCTTTTTTCAACTCTCAGATCCCCCCACGACAAGCGGATTCGTTACCTGAAGGAGATCGTTTCAATACTCAGGTTATTTTATGGTCTGCATCGGGGGAAGTATTGAATAAAGAAACCATTGGTGGGCGTTTTAACCAAATCGAAGAAATCAAATTGGATACTACCCATTTAGATACGATCCAAAATATTGATCTGGCACAAGCTGATCAAGGAACGTCCCTTTATTTTCGTTCAATTACCAAAAAAGCAACAAACCAAGGAGAAGTTGCCTATGTCCAAGTTTTGCAAAATACCAATCAAATCAACTCCTCTCTCGGGACATTCCAAACGATTTTGATCCTTTGTATGATCGTCTTTTGGTTAGGCTCCATTGGCGTCAGCTACTATTTGTCTAAATTAAACATGCGTCCAATCTTAGCATCATGGCGTCGACAAAGAGAATTTGTGGAAAATGCTTCCCATGAATTGCGAACACCATTAACAATCATCCAAAATAGTTTGGAACACCTATTCACTAAACCAAATCATACGATCATCGAAGAATCTGAAAGTATTGCGCAAGCATTGTCTGAAACGAGACGTCTGACTGGTTTAACTTCTGACTTGTTGACCTTAGCTAGAAGCGATTCGAGTCAAGATACGCTTGCAAAACAAGCCTTACAAACAAAAGGTTTTATCGCTGAGCTGACTAAACCGTTCCAAGAGATGGCAACGATCGATCAAAAAGAATTTCTAATAGATAACCATGCTGATATGAGCGTTTTAGTCGATCCGAAAAAACTCCATCAAGTATTAGTTATTTTGCTTGATAACGCACTCAAATACACGAGTAAACACGACCAAATCATTGTGACCTCAATTAGTACGAATAAAGAATGGCTGATCCATGTCAAAAATACTGGTCCTTCGATCAGTGATGAAGACAAAAAACGCATTTTTGATCGGTTTTACCGTGAAGACCAAGCAAGATCGAAAGAAACTGGCGGGTATGGGCTAGGATTAGCGATTGCGAAACAATTGATCGAGCAACATAAGGGGCAATTGACTGTGTCTGATCACCTTCCTATGGGTGTTGATTTTAAGATTCAGTTGCCTATCAAATAAATTTTTGTGATATATGACTAAGACACTTTGAAAAATAGCTGCTGCTACATCGAAGTGTCTTTTTTGTTGATTTAGTTTTTAGTATTCAGTGAATGATTGTAGTAAAATGAGGCTAGGATAACCAGTAACAGTTGTCCTTCATTGCTCACCCTAAAAGGCTAATACATTTTGGGAAGCAGACGTAATCTTTGCAGTAAAAACACTAGTTACTGTTACCTTGACCTTGGATAAGAAATGGAGGTTTTTTGCATGGATGTCAAAACAAGAAAACAGATACAAGAAAAGTTGAAACAACGGATGCTCCAGTTACCACCGATCTTCAATGATTTTTTGCAGGCAAACGCAAAAAAATTATCATTAGCTAGTCGCTACGAATATGCAAAAGATTTCCATTTATTTACAGATTACTTACGAAAAACCCATAAGCAGGAAATCAATGATCAGTTGATTATCCAATTGGAAAAACAAGTCTATCTTAATTTTTTGAGTGAAGTTTACCTTCACACGCGAGCTTTCTATACAGCTGCTGCCCAAGAAACGCAACAGCAATTCAAAAATGGTTACTACGGGATCTCCCGTAAGCAATATGCTTTGAATCATTTTCTACGCTTTTTGTATGAAAAAGGCCTTGTTGAAAAAGAGATTTCCTTGTTAGGGGATAGTTTACCAGAAACTACCTCTTCCGCTCCTCGTTATATCGACGCTTCTTTATTAAGTAATTTCGATTCACTTTTCATTCCGGAAAAAGGATTTAATTCCCCACGTGAAGCACTTTTTGAACAAAAAAATCGTGCAAGAAATCTGGCAATCGTAGCTGTTCTTCTCTATTGTGGGTTGAAAATCCATGAAGTCGTTGAATTAAAGTGGAAAAACATTGATTTTAAGAAACAGATTTTAGTCGTTGATCGCAAAGCGAATCGTTTGGAGCGAGTACCTATTCCAAATGAAGCACTCCCGGTACTAGCGAATTATGCCAACCAACATAAAAATGGCGCATCTGGTGAATCCTATGTTTTCCGCTCTTCACACGATGAACAAATCTCACCGCGCACGATTCGCCAAATCCTTGATCGAATCACGGTGTACAAAAATGTATCACCGGAATTGTGTCGGAAAACCTTCCGCTACTATACTGAATTATACTTAGGCGACAAAGATGCAGTGAATTATCTCTGTGGCAATCGCTACGTACGTCCTCACTCATTTGAAGAAATCTACGAGAAGATGCGTGACTTCTCCTATCGCTAAATCGTTCAACGATCTATGGAATGAAAACATCGCATAGAAAGTTAGCTTGTTTCTTCACTTTCTATGCGAACTATTTCTTGTCGATGATTTTATTAACAGGTAGTTAACCTCACTTCAAGTTTTTTTAAAACGATCAATTTGATGTTTTATTTTTTTGAAATGAGGAAAGTATGTCGTAACTGTTCATCCTACTGAGATCTTAATCAGTTGCACTTGACTGATTAAGAAGCGGTTCAATCATAGTGACTAACTTATCTTTGTGATACATTCAAATCACTTCGTTTCATTTTTTTATCGTTGTTCTCTCCTTGTCCAAAGGGATTAAAAGGACTTTGCTTTCGGACTGTTCTTTGTTTTTTCTTCATCTTTTGTTTCCTGATCAATCCAAACGGATCCAAGACATTCCGTTTATTTTCCGTGTTTCCAGTCAAGCCGAATACATTAACGATTTCACTATTCTCTTTTCCTTCGTTTATGATGGTTTCGATTCCTCTTTTTTCTCTATGACCAGTGTCTCTTTCCGGAGTGGCAGTGACTGTTTTATTATTTAGGAGCGTATGGACATTGTCCAATGGAATTTCTATCTCATTCGCCTTATAGTCCCATATTTTTGATAAGGCAATCGCCATCATAAGATATCCATTCCCTAGATCCATGCTTTTTGTTTCTCTTTTTTGTACTTTAGCCCGCGCAAAAGGTAGTCCTTTAACAAGACTGATGATAAGGTTCATTACAGTTTCTGCATCAGTCAATTTAATATTTGCACTTAAAAAAGGATCTGTACCTATGGACACCAAGACACTTTCTGGTGATAGTTCTGGTAAACCAAAACACATCGCTGCCTGCTTGACGAATTCTTGAAATGATGGGGATAGTAAAAGCTTATTTTGATTTTTATTAAATGAATCTCGTATCTCTTCCAGACTGTTCATGAATACTCCTCGAGGGGGTAAGGTGTAACATATCCAATCTTCTGTTCCGGCCATAGTGTGTGTGATTTCATTAATAAAGGTTTCCTTTATACCCGGACGGACTTGTCGATTCAAATCTATTTTCGAATCCATATGAAAAGTATCAGCAAAAATAAGGATGCGACAATTCGGATCATTGCTTAAAACAAATGCATCTGCAAGTGGGCGCGTTGTATATTGAGAAAAATAACTATTGGTGCTTTTTTGAAAAACCAAATCAGTAGAAACTATCCAAATATTTTCAAATTCAAAAGCAGCAGATTGTTCAACGAACTGAAGACCTTTTTTAGCGATATATAATAACCTTTTAACTGCTGCTCGCATGACCTCTTCCTTATTTTCAACGTTCTGTAGTTCAAATAACGGGATAAAAAGTTTGGCTGCATCTGTAGTCTCTATTTTGTCATGACTTAGCCAGAAATCCGCTAATTTTATATAATTTTCGAAGATAGATGCCGTTTCCTGAACTTCCTCTATGAATTTTTTTGCAAACGGTCTGAGAGAAGGCGGAAGCTTACTCTGTTCAAGACCAGAAAAAACTTTGTAGGGAAGCTCGGGCGTTTTAGGTAAATATAGTTGGATGACCTCTGCTAGATCACTTAACAAATTTTTTTCTGCATCTATTCTGACTCGGTTTCTAGGTAGTGGAATAAACCCTTCTAAAGGAGGAAGTTTTACGCTATGATCCACAAATCTGAGTGCATCAATATTAATGTAAGGGATAGCATCTCGAATCATATTCCACTCTTTTTCTCTTCCAGGATTTTTCGGAAAAACAGAGTAGTCTGGTTCTTTGTTTGTACCTGTAGTTTGTGAACTCGATGCGCCAGCTGACGTCCCTGCTTGCGAACTACTTGGTAACTCTTGCGAAGGGATGTCTTTTGCTCCAGATCTTCGGATCGTTTTTTCCAGCTCAAACAGTCGTTTTTCTTCGGAGGTTTCCAAGCGGAAATAATTATTTTCTAAATCAAAGCGTAAAATCCTCAGCAGATCACTCCCGTTTTTCTTCAATAAACCGTAGCGATTTATTTCTGGATTGAGTAATACGGTTGTAACATACTGATCATTGATTTTGAGATAGGATTTTCCTTGAGCATTCCACATCAAACCATTTTCATCTGGTGGTGAAAGCGTACTTGGATCTTTTATCGTTTCTGTTTGTCCCAACTGTTTTGTGATTGTTTCGATTACTTCTTTTGTAACCATCGGTGATGTTAGTGGCTCGAATCCCCACTCGATTCCATTATATTTTACCGGAAATATTTTGTCTCCGTTACATACGTCATAACGGATTCCTTGACCTTCGATAATTGTCGCTCTGACTGGGACTATATGACCGTTTAACTTGATATAATACTCTGTTGGTAGATCTGTTTTTTTGATTGCTAAGATTGGACCATCTCCGTACCCTCTTGGGTTTAAATTCTTTTCCTCAGAAAAAGATTTATATACAGCAACTGTACTTGTTAAGTGTTTGATTAATTCCTTTTGTTCTGAAGTGAAGGAAATAGGCCCTTCAAAGCGTTTTAACTGATCGCCGTGCAACGTATAATATTGGCCAAAGACATCACCAGTTTCAATATCGGTCACCTGTAAAAACAAATTACCTTTTGTACGCTTGACAAAGATATGTGGTCCATCTTTTGCTAGCTTAGCAAGTAATATCTCTTCTTCTATAAATTTCGCTTTAGATGCACTATCAAATCGTTCTAATTTGCTTAATAGTATTTTCATTTCTGTCGTAACCAGTGAACTGTATTTAAAACTGATCAACCGTTTGATGATCAAATGTCCTCCTCCGACTAACAACTCAAATCCTGGATCGACAGATCGCGCAACGCTTTTCATCAATGCTTTTATGTCAGATATACTAGGAAGAAAATAAGTAGTATTTTTGAT
This sequence comes from Enterococcus sp. DIV0806c, assembly GCF_051710905.1. NCBI lineage: Bacteria > Bacillati > Bacillota > Bacilli > Lactobacillales > Enterococcaceae > Enterococcus > Enterococcus sp. DIV0806c. The sequence continues at coordinate 1,572,792 of NZ_JBIOLO010000001.1, forward strand.
TACTAATTTTATTCCCCCTTTCGCTAGCGCTCTAGATGCACCTAGCGCAAATTTCCAATTGAGTGCTGTGACTTGACCAAAAATAGGAATCATCATAACCGCATCAATCGTGCAGGATGTCACCGCTTCATTAACATCTTGATCAATGATACTCACAACACAATCATAAAATGGGATAAAATGTTTGACTATATTCCAGACTTTTTCAGTAACTGTTTTATCATTGCCAAATTCATACATGATATTATAGAGAAAATCACTGTGTTGACGTGCAAGTTGATCAATAAAGGGTTTTGTATCATATCCTTGACATAGCTTTTTATCTTTTTTGATGTCAATGGTAAAGGTAAATAATTTCTTGCCTATTTTAATCCGATCGCCTTCCTTTGTATAGCCTTGTTTCAAAAGATGTTTGTTATTAAACAAACCATACTCAAGGAATAGTAAGGGGTCTCTATCGACGCGATGGATAATATACCCACCTTCATCTGCCAGTTTTTTTAACGCGTATATTCGTTCTTCCTTTCCGTTATTTGCCACAAATAGATCCGTCTGTTCAAGTTCAAGTATGGTGTCTAACCATGGATCATGTTTGAAAAAGATCATAGGCATTGAACCAGGGGCAGAAGGAGCATAGTAATGTACCTTGTTGTATAATTTGGCAGATGCTAAAAAAACAGTAGTATTCGGAGAAAAGATAAAATGCTGATCTTCCGTATTTAGTGAGTATAATGAAAGTTCAATTATTTTTTGATCCAAGTCAAAATAACTATCAGAAATAGCTCTTGTCAAGCTTTTATAGGCGACCTCAATATTGACGGGCGTAAATAGGTGAGGACATGGATTTCCACCACCTAGATAGATTTCGCTCATTCCAATAGAAAAGGTAGCACCAAGTCGCTCACACTCTTGAACGACATCATTTGTTATCGCTTGTTTTCTGCGCCAATGGATGGTTGCTTGTTGATAGGGTATAAATCTTTTTTCTATTTCTTTTTGAATATCAAGACGTATTTTATCTCGTTTGTTCCAATAACCAATAAAGGTTTGCAGCGCATATTCTTTATAGCTTCCTTCTTTCCCTGCTTTGCGTAGTCCTTCTGGATCGAGCTGCGCCGTCGTGATCAATGCGGGGATCAACAGATGATTTAGTTCATCAATTGTTGTGATTCCTTGGGTACTGATCGTTTCACAGAACAGAGCGCCCAACTTGCGAATTTCAGTTTGATCAAATTTCGTACGATAGCCTACGTTTTCAAGTAATTTCGATCCGATCAGCTGTATCACCGATCCAAAATCCGATATCAGTAAATTGTCGGAAATTTCACTCGTCTCAAGGAAATAATTTGGTAGGGTCTTTTGAACAAATAGAATCCAGATTTTTTTTAAAATGCTTAGGGAGTCCTCTGATATTTTCGCATCTGTTTTTGACAAATTGAGCACACCTGCTTTTGCTAATTCATCCACCTCAAATAAGTTTCGTAGTTGCCCAATAGTAAATATCGATGGATCTTGTGCGTCGAGAATATTTTTTGTGACATAAGCTTCGACTGAGTTTTCTAATATCGTTTCAAATATCCATTTGGTCACCGTTAATTCTGCATTTTTTTCACTGATTTTTTCGTCTGCTTCCCCACCATATCGATTCATTTCTTTCAGAATGATTTTTGCTATAGGTTGCGTTTTATCATTCATGAGGACGAACCCTGCGCTATCTTGAGAAAACCATTTGCCGAAAGCGACCAACAATTCTTCTTTACTTGGGTTTCTAGGCAGCAGTTGTTTCTGTTGAAAGAATATTTCGATTTGATTTCTAATATTTTTATCTCGCCAGCGACCATCTTCAGAGATGACGAATGATGGATCGCTTGGAGGAGGTTCCGGTATTCCTTCTATCGGTGGAGCAGCTGTTTCTAGTGTATCCATCGCCCATTTAAGAAATGCTTGATGCGCCTCTTCATCTGAGAGTTCTCGAACTTTAAAGATTCCGACAAAAAGAACTAATAAGTTTCTGACTTTGTTCATATCCACTTTTTCTGTGGATGATCCCTCTTGGAGCGTCCAGTGGGTGGCCACTTTTACTAAGTTATTTTTATCATCGGGACTGCAAGGATGGCCATAGCCAGTTAAAAAATCAGCTACTTTTTGTAATGTTTGTTCAGCCTGTATTGCAGAACTTCCGAATTTATCAATCTCTACATCACTGATTTGTCTCCCACTTTTATTGATGCCATTCTCAGAAATAAATGCTTTGACTTTTTCCTTCATTTCTTGCTTTTTGCTATCCTCATCATTTCCATAGGCAAAATTCAATTGTTTCATATCAAAAGTGAACCCATACTGCGTATTATTATTTGTCCATTGGAGTATCACTGCATAAGCTTTTTCAAGAGTCAAATCTTCCTCATTAATATTGTATGCAGTAAGAATGATGTTGGCTACTTTATATACCCTTCCAACCATAAAATGATATCTTTGCTCAGAGAGTATCCAGTCTTCCACTGCTTTGGTTAAAAAGCGGGATTCTACACGCCTCAATGTGACATTTTTTGTAAGCATGTATTTCCTAACTACCTCATTAACAGACAATGTTTTCCCTCTATTAACAGAGAATGTTCTCTCCATTTTATTAAAAATATTGAGATAATACACATATGGAATGAGTGGTTTTTCATTAGAAATATTGGGCGTCACGCCCTTACTATATAGCCTAAAGATGTGGTCGCTTTCCTGCTTCTGTTGGAATTTACTTAAAACGTATGGTGATTCATCTGGAGATATTTTATAATAGGTTGTTTTTTCATTTATCGTTCGGTAGGTCGCTCCTTCTACTAAAGTATTCAGTTTCCATTGCATATAAATTGCCTGCAATTTTCTTGTTGATAACCGTTCACCTAATCTTATCAGTGGTACATCGTATTCTTTCAAGATCATGTATGCAAAAAAATGCATTTTTTCTGAATCAACACTATTTTCAGTTTGCCAGTTTTTACCTATCCATTTTTCGACTTGCTCAATTAGAATCTCGGGGGTGTCTAGCTTTTCCACGATTCTTTGCTGGATAAGGTAATTTCTTACTTTCTGATTTACATTAGCGGTCCTATTTCGATTTCGATAAATAGAACCAACAAAATAAAAATTTGGCAGATCATGTATTTCGGCTTCTAAAGGTTGCTTGTTATTGATGACTTCTTGCACCACTTTTTTGATTTTTATCAAATCATTTTCCTGATCTGAAGGAATCACTTTCTCCGTCTGATTTGTCGTTGCTGTTTCAGTATACTCAGGAGATTCAAAAAAAGGGATTGTTTTTATGTCTTGAAATTTGGCATCTTGGTAGACATTATTCGCTCGCCATTGTAGGAAAATTGCATTTACTTCTGCATCAGATAATCTTGTCACTGGGCGACTAAGTGTATGAAGTATGACATGGGCAATCTTTCTCCTTCTAATCAGTGATAGAGTCGGACTTTCTTCACTTTCTAATTTAGCCAATTCAATAAAGATATAGCGTATGAGTGATCCTCTCAGTTTGCTAAAACGATTTTCTTCAAGGGATAAAAACTCTTTTACGGATTCATTAATTGTTTCTGTATGATATCGATCTCTAAAAATCTCATATTGAAACCAGAAGGGTGTTAACACGGCATCCATTTTCAAGTTCGTGTACAAGTGCTTTATATCAAGATAGGATATGAGCCGTAATTTTAACTCATGTTCAACGTCCATATTTAGCTCTTCATATGACAATAATGGCGCTTGTAAGCTTTTATCACTTTCATACAAATCGGTACCTGGGATATGTTCGCCTGACCGTTTCTGAATCAAATGATCGGGTTCTTTTTTGAATGTGTAGCCACTAAACGCGTTGTTATAGCGCCACTGTAAAAAAATAGCGATACTTCGTTCCTCTGATAAATTATGTGCAGGTAGTCCATGTTCTTTTAGAATCGTTTTAGCAATTTGTAATCTCCGATCGATAATCGCCGCATTTGAGCCTCCGTTATTGGCAAAATTTTGCAAAACAAGTGAAAAATCATTTGACGCTAGTCTTGATGATCCTTTTAATTCTTCATACTGATCGACAAGTTCCTCGATGATTTGATCATTGACTTTCGCCGTCTCTGCTCTTCGATCAAATAATTCTCGATCAAACCATATCGGGGGCAAAGTCACACCTGATTCCTCAGGTAGAGTCTGATTTTTCAAATAAGCCATGACTATTTTATTTACGACAGCGTGTTCTTCTTGCGAAAGGTCTTTAGAGGAGTTCAAAGATACTTGCGAGCTGATGTCATAAGGCAATAGTTTTTTTTGTGTTGGAGAAGATGATTTTAAGTGTTGTATGTCTGTTAGGCTCAGTTCATTGAACTGGATGTCGCTAAACACATCGTTGTAAATCCACTGAAAGAAAATGGCTATGGCTCGCTCGTCTGAAATGGTGTCATCATTTATGTCGTAGCATTGAAGTATAACTTTAGCGACCTGGCGTCTTTTTTCCAGGATGGCAACACTTGATATGTCTTTATCCACCCACTTTAGTAGAGCGAGGAAAAAGTCTTTGGTAGACAAATCATCGATCAAACAGAAACCAAGGTATTCACACACACGCTCTTTGATCCGATTGGTTGCGACTTCACTTTTCATGCGCTGTTGAAAGACATCTAAGTCGAGCCAAAATGCGTCAATCGATTCGGTTTTTGGTATAGGCAAAGGTTGCCCTTTTGTATACATATCCACTCTTTGGTTAATAAAGGATCGAGTCGTCTGTGTGATTTCTTTCACTGAATTCAGTGGTATTTTACTCGCATCGTATGGGGGCACATCCGCTGAGGCGGAAGGCGTATCGATTCGTTGTGTCACTTGTTCCAATGTGTCTGGAAGTTGAAATTTATAGTTCATGAAGGCATGATTGTTACGTGCTTGTAGAAATATTTTTATTGCTTGGACATCTGTAATTGGCTCATCTTTTACGCCATAAGACTCTAAAATGACCTGCGCAATTTGTCGTCTTCTTTCTAATACTAGCTCCTGATCACTTGGATTCTTTGAAGTCCCCCAATTATAAAGACCTTGAAACAGTTCTTTTGTGGAGACGCTATTAGAGAAGCAAACGTCATCAGACAAATCGCAAAGTGATTTTCTAATCGTTTCCATTGCCATGCCTACTTTATGTCTCTTTTGAAATAACACTAAATGAAACCAAAAGGGTGTTAATGTTTTCGTAGTGACTGATGGTGAAGGTTCAATATTCACATAGGATTTCAGTACCTTACTGACTGTTTTTTGGATTTCAAGAGAAGGTTCGTCTTCCAGATAATTCATTGAAACACTCATACTGGAGGCATAAGGTAAGATAGGAACATTCAGATTATTTTGAGGTGTCGGTAGCGCTTCCGCTCCGGGGAATATCTGAAAGTTGCTCTTTTCAAAGAATTGATCGATCCGTTCATTGAATTTTTTTGCTAAGTCTATCAGCGGGGCTGCGAGATATTCTTCCTCTTCTTCCAATATCGGTGTTTCAGTTGCTTGGCTACTCTTGGGTGTCTGAATTTGGTTGCTTTTAGATGTCTGAGGAAGGTAAGGCACCTCACGGATCTTTCTCTCCTCTTTTGATATCTGCTCAGTTGCGAGATGTTCCGCTGAGAATGTCCGTGCCAAGACTGTGAAAAATTTTGATAAGATACTCTCAGTCGGCACGTCATTTGAACTTGCTGTGTGACTACTATTCTGATATTCGTAAAAAAAAGCAGTAAAGGTATCTGTCAAATTGTCCCAAAAAGATGTTGGCAGAGTCGAATGAGTTTGATTATTTTCACTGTGATTACTTGGTGATCCTGCTAGATTCTTATAATATGAATCTATAACCAGACGAGCGATATTTTTGGCTTTTTTTTGAATTTCCCCTAAAGCGACTCTATTTTTTGCCTCTTTATTTTTAAAGGAAAAATGGTGGATTTCTTGTACATCATCTTTTGGTTCTTGTCTTAGTTTTAAGGATTTTGACACCGCCTCTTGGCAGATCGTATTAAAATGATAAAGTGTGTGATTTTCCTTTTCCCACATTCCTCCCTCAAGTACTGATTGAGTTGTAACTGTCGTATTGCATTGATCGATTTTTTCCAAATTATGAATAGTTTTGTGTATCTGCAGTGTCCAATGATGGGTAAATTCAGCTAAAGAAATCGGTTCTTGTAAGGTTGCGTTTTTTATTGAATTAGAAAAGTATTCCGTCGCATGGATCGGTTGTGCTGGTTCAACGAGGGCCGGATTTACACTTGAACGAAAAGAAAGAGAATGGATCGTCGGCTGGTATGTCTTGGTCTGATTCGTTGCGGTCTGATTTACTGGGGGGTGATCCAGCATAATATGATTCTCGTCAGTTTTTACTGGACCAATATCCACATAGGTGTCAGCGTCAAAGGCAGGTCTATTTGTTCGGAGGGCTCTTAGAGGGGTCCCTCTCACAGCCAGAGAATCAGTGATGACTAATAGCTGAAGAAAGAGCATTGGGGACCACCTGATCCGTTCATTTATCTTGGTATTCGCTTGGTTAGAGATAAAATTCGCGGCTTCTTGTCTATCTTTTGGATTCGATCCTTTGTTCAGCTTATTATAATGCATTCCGACAGGTTTACGATATTCTTCGATTGGCATGTTTCCACTCCTTTTTAATTCTATTTATCATTGATATTGGTATACCTTCTATTTAAATCAATCATATATAGAAAATAACTCGTACCAAGTCCTATTTTTTATATAAGAATAAATAATGTTGAATGAACATCTTATTCAACGATCATTTTATATCCGATCCATTAGAAGCACATCATTTAGTCATACAGTTTTTCGTTTTTTTTTACTTGAAAAGTATAGTGGTACAGAACCCATCCTGTGTATCGGCTACCTGTTCCAAATGACGGGATTTCCGATACTAACAAATTATTCTATCCAACATAAAAAGGCGGACTTGGAGACTCCTTTTTTCTCTCTTCTCACGATGAACAAATCTCCCCCAACACGATTCGCCAGATTCTTGAGTGAATCACGTATACAACAATATTTCACCGAAATTGCATCGGACAACCTTCCACTACTAAACTAAATTATACTTAGGAGATAAAGATGTAGTGAATTGTCTCTGCAGCAATCGTTACATTCATTCCCACTCATTTGATGCTGTTGGTGCAAAGATGTGTGATTTCTCCGACACTGAAATAAACAAATAATCAAATTAATCGCCTAGCAAGTTGCTTGTGTTATCTGGTTCTACCAACTTGCTAGGTTGATTTTTTTATCGACATAAATGGATCTTAGGTCTTCTTTCTTATTATTTTCAGCCTGTGAGGTAGGTACGTTAGCGACCATGGGGGGTGTCCCAGATTCTTGCCTACTTACTACTCGGAGCTGTGTATTTCCGTTATAACCTATTTAAAATGGCATTTTTTGGTTTAGATAATCAAGAAGATCTACCTGTTCTTGCTTCCATCATTCTTTTACAACTAGGGTTACTGACCATCTTCTGAGAAAATCATGGTTATTGCCGGATTAACACATTTATTGGAACTTCATCGTTGAGATAGATTCAAATCGCTGCGCTTCATTGATTTATTCTTGCCAGACTTGGACGGATCATAAGGATATTGTTCCTTTTGATTCTTTTTGTACAATCTGAATGGGTTGTAGAAATTTTTTTCCATTTTTTGTTTTGTGATCGCTCCCTGTGTATTGGTAATAGTGCTAGCTGTTTTCCCATAAGTGATTATGGTGTTGATCCCTCTTTTTTCTCTAGGATGTTCTTCACTCACTGGAGCAGAAGTTGTAGTCTTATTATTTTCAATCGTCTGGGTTTGTTCCAGCTGGATTTCTTTCTTATGTGCGGTATAATTCAGGATACTTGATAAGGCAATAGCAAGCATAAGATAACCAGACCCTAGTTGACTATTCGCTATGTCTCTTTTGTTTAGTTTTGCTTTTTCGAACGGTAATCCCTCAGCAAGACTTATAAGTAGGATTGTCACTGTTTCTGCATCAGTCATTTTGATATTTGCTTGTAGAAAAGGATCTGTTTTTAGTGCCTCTCTGACGCTTTCGGGTGATAGACCTGGTAAGTTGAGCTGTTTGGAAATTTGATCAACGAAGTCGTTAAATGGCTTTGATACTATTAGATTAGCCGCATCCTCCTTATATTCATCTAATACTTGTTTGAGACTAAGCATATCCTCACCTATGTCTGGTAAATCAAAGGCTAGCCAATCATCTGTGAGAGATACAAGGTGTGTTATTTCATGGATAAGGGTTTGCTTTACCATAGATTCTGTATCCTTGCCTTCCGCTAGAGCTGGATTTACATGAAAAGAATCTGCTAGAATAATAATTCGAGCCTCTGGATCGTAGCGCAAAACAAAGGCATTTGCTTGTGGCGGGGTGCTATACCGAGAGAGGTATTTTTTTGTTTTTTTTTGGTAAACTAAATTAGTCGATACTGTCAAAATATTATTAAAGCCAAAAGCAGACGATTGTTGAATAAATTGGTTTCCTTTTTCACACACTGATTTGAGTCTGTTGAGCGTTGCTCTCATGATTGCTTCCCTGTTTGCAACACCCTGTAATTCAAAGAATGGAATTAAGAGTTTGGCAGCCTCTGTATCCGCGATATTATCATGACTTAACCACTCGTCCGCTTTTTCTATAAACGTTTGAAAAACTGCTGAAGATTTTTCTACTTCTTCATTAAATTTATTGATAAATGGTTGGAGAAAATTTGGAAATGTAGTTGGATCAAGCCCTGTAAATACGCGATAAAGAAGCGCAGGTTTTTTTGGTAAAAGTAAGTTGATTCCGCCAGTGAGTTCATTTACTAGGCGCTCTTCTTGGTTTGTTAAGACTCGGTTGGGTAGTTCTGGGATAAAAGCAGTCAAAGGTTCAAGTTTGATGCTAAGATCGATCGTTCTAGCGATACTGTCTGCATATGGGACAGTATCTCGTAGTGCATTCCATTCTTTTTCCATTCCAGCTTTTGGTGGAAGAGTGTTATATTCAATATACTGAGGCGTTTTTTTGGGTGGTCCTTCAGCTTGTGAACTTGAAGAAGCGTCTTTTGACGTGCTAGGAATGACTTTTTCTTCGTATTTCTTCCTCTTTCCAGCCGTTAGTATCGCGTTTTTTAGGTCAATCATTTTTTTTTCTTCTGGTGTTTCAAAGCGAAATTGATTCATCTCAGGTTCAAAACGTAAAACTGTCATTGGGGCATTCGCATTTTTCTTTACTATAGAATAGCGACTTTCTTCTGCATCAAGTAATTGAATTGGGACATACTGATCCTTGATCTTGATGTAGGCGTTCTTTTGAGCATTCCACATCAATCCGTTTTCATCGGGTGGTGAAAGCGTGGTTGGGTCTTTCAATGTTTCAGACTGATCCAGCTGTTTTTCCAGCGACTCGATGAGTTCTTTTGTCACCGTTTGGGATGAGGGTGGCTCAAACCCCCATTCGATCCCATTATACATTACAGGAAATACTTTATTTCCTTCACACACGTCATAGCGAGTACCTTGACCATCAATCGTCGTCACTCGGACTGGAACGGTCTGTGCATTGATCTTGATATAATACTCAATTGGTTGATCTACTTTTGTGATCGTTAAAATGGTACCCTCACCATACCCTTTTGGATTTAAATTTTTTTCCTCTCCAAACGATTTATAAACAACTACTGAGCTTGTTAACCGTTTAACCAATTCAATTTGTTCAGGGGTTGAAGGAATAGGCCCTTCAAATACTTTCAATTGATCACCATTCAATGTATAGTAGCGACCAAAGACATCACCTGTTTCTATATTTGTCACCTGCAGATACAAGTGACCTTTTTTACGTTTAACAAAGATGTACGGACCATCTTTTGTCAATTTAGCTAAAACCATGTCTTTTTCCATTGATTTAGCCATCTTTGCCCCTTGATATTTTTCTAGTTTTTTTAGTAACAATTTCATTTCTTCTGTAATTAAATGTGTATATTGCAAATTGATCAATCGCTTGATAGCTATTTTTCCGCCGCCCATCAATAACTCAAATCCCGGATCTACGTAACGAGCACTGCTTTTCAATAAGAACTTTACATCAGTTATGGTAGGAAGAAAATGAGGAGCATTTTTTATGACTGATTTCATACCACCCGTTGCCATTGCTTTTGCTGTCCCTAAAGCAAATTTTGAAGTCACAGAGGTCACTTGGCCAAGGAAAGGGATCAAGAAAATAGCATCAATGGCACAAGACATGGCTGCTTCACCTACATTTTGATCAATAATGCCGACGACACAATCATAAAACGGAATAAAGTGTTTAACGATATTCCATACTTTCTCCTTGATGGTTTTATCGTTTCCAAAATCATACAAAAGCTTGTATAGTATATCTTTGTGTAGATGAGCAAAATAATCGATTAACGGTTGATTATCGATTCCTTGACTGAGCTTCTTCTCTTTATTGATCTCAACAGTAAAGGTAAAAAGTTTATCTCCAATGCGAATCTTATCCCCTTCTGCTTGATAACCCTGGCCCCAAACTTTTTTGTTGTTGAATAAACCAAAGTTAAGGTAGAGTAATGGTTTTTTATCCACACGATAGATAATGTAGCCACCTTCATCTGGTAGCTTTTTCAACGCATATAATCGTTCTTCTGTCCCATTTATCGCCACAAATAAATCGGTTTGATCGAGAGAAAGAGTGGTGTCTAACCATGTTTCACGTCGAGCAAAAAAGACGGGAGGCATCACTCCAGGACCAGAGGGAGCGTAATAGTGCACTTTATTTTTTAATTGAGCAGTTGCGCCGTAAATTTGAGTAGTAGGAGAAAATATAAAATCGTATTCTACTAGATTCATCGTATTAAATGAAAATTCAATGATCTTTTGATCAAAGCTGAAATAAGTTTCTGACACCTGTTTTGTCAAGCTTGTATAAGCAACTTCAATATTTACAGGAGTGTATAGACTTGGGCATGGGCTACCTCCGCCTAGGTAGGTTTCCCCTATGCCAAAGGTTGACTGTGCACCAAGCCGTACGCATTCCTGGACGACCTCTTCTGTGATCACTTGTTTTCGTCGCCAGTTGATCATCGCTGCTTGAAAAGTCAAAAATCGCTTTTGGACTTCTTCTTGAAGTTGTAAACTCAGTTCATGCCGCTTTTGCCAATACCCTAGAAAGACTTTTAACGCATAGCCTTTATAATCTCCGGTCTTACCTGCTTCTCGTAATCCTTCTGGATCGAATTGCGCTGTAGCAATCAACGCTGCTATTAAGACATGATTCAATTCGTCCAGAGTTGAAATGCCTTGTACACTAATCGTCTCGCAGAACGCGGCACCTAATTTACGAATCTCAGTTTGATTGAACTGGCTGATGTAGCCTTCATTATCAAGTAATTTCGATCCGACCAGCTGAACCAATGAGCCAAATTCAGAAATCAGTAACTCGTCTGCTAACTGACTCGTCTCAAGAAAATAATTCGGTAATGTTTTTTGAACCAAAAGAATCCACATTTTTTTTAAAAGTATCAAAGATTCTTCTGTTGCATTAGCCGTGCGTAGTTGACCAAATGAGATAGTGCCTGTTTTAAGCATCTCGTCGATCTCAAACAATTTCCTTAGCTGACCGATGGTAAAGACGGATGGATTTGACGAAGCAAGGATATTCTTAGCGACATAGGCTTCGATTGAACAGCCTAATATATTTTCAAAAATCCATTTTGTTACCGTTAATTCTGCATTTTTGTGACTGATTACTTCGCTTGTTTCACCACCATATCGGTTCATGGCTCTTAGAATGACTTTTGCAATCTCTTGGGTTTTGTCAGGCATTAGTGTGATTCCCGCCCCATCTTGTGAAAACCATTTGGCAAAAGCAATCAATATATCCTCTTTTGCTGCTTTATCAGGAAGTAACTTTTTGTCTTGAAAGAAACTTTCGATTTGCTTTCTGATGCTTAGATCACGCCATTCACGGTCTTCTCTAGTACCAAAGGATTGATCGATAGGAGCAGGCGCGGGAGTGATTACTGGTACAGAAGTTATCGTTGGTGGAGCAGCCATTTCTAAGGTTTCCACGGCCCATTTGACGAATGCTTGTTGCAGCTCATTGTTTGAAAGTCTTTGTGCTTGTCTTGCGCCTAGAATCATTACGACTAATTTTTTGATTTTACCGAAATCAAGTATTTCTTCTGCCGTTCCCTCTTTAAGTGTCCAATAAGATGCCACTCTTACTAAGTTATCTGTATCGTCAGTATCACAAGGATATCCCTCAGAAGTTAAAAAATCAGCTATTTTTTTAAATGTTGCTTCCACTTGTATCGCAGATCTTCCGAATGTATCAATTTCTGCTTGCCCGATTGTTTCCGTACTTTGTTCGATGTTGTTTTCAGAAATAAATGCTTTCGCTTTTTCAAGTATTTCTTGATTTTTGCTAGCTTCTTCTGTTCCATAGGCAAAACATATTTTCTGCATATCAAAAGTGAAATCAAACTGCGCATTATTGTTAACCCACTGAAGGATTACCGCATACGCCTTGTTAAGGGTTAAATCCTCTTCATTAACGTTGTATTCTTGCAGAATGATTTTTGCCGCTTTTTTTACACGTTCAACCATGTGATAATAGTTTGGTTCGGAAAGTATCCAGTCTTCCAATGCTTTTGTCAAACCTTCGGTTTCTTGAGGTATGGTCGGGACTTTTTGTGTAAGAAGATAGTTTCTAACCCCTGGATTGACGGAATACGTTTCTTCCTGTTTATCGAAAATATTTTTATAATAGACATATGGAATGATTGGTTTTTCAGTAGAAAGTTCGGAATTATACCCCCTACTAAAGGCTCTATAGATTTGATCACTGTCCTGTTTATGTTGAAAGTTACTGATAACATATGGAGATTCTGGAGGAGATAATTTGTAATAAATCGTTTGTTCATCCGTGTCTTTATATGTGCCACCTTCAAGTAATGTATTCATTTTCCATTGCATATAAATTGCCTGCATTTTTCTTGTTGAAAGGACCTCTCCAAATCTCATAAACTCCACACGATATTCTTCCAAGATCATGTACGTGAGAAATTGCATCTTTCCCGCATCGACACTATTTTCAACTTCCCATTCTTCCCCTACCCATTTGTCCACTTCGTTAATCAATTTCTCAGACGTATCGAGTTCGCCAACAATATTTTGCTGGCGTAGGTATTTCCTAATTTTTTCTTTGACTACATGCGTTCTATAGATATTTTGATAAATTGAAAAAACAAAATAGCAATTCGGGATATTCTGTCTATCTGCCTCCGAGGGTTGCCTATTATTGCTAATTTCTTGCACGATTCTCTTGATTTGTATCAAATCCTTCTCTTGAGATGAAAAAGAAGGATTCACCGTTTGATCCGTAGTTGCTATCTCATCAACTTGTGGGGATTCAAGTAAAGGAATCGTTTTTATATTTTTAAAGTTGGCAGCAATAAACACGTTGTTCGTTCGCCATTGTAAGAAAATCGCATTTACTTCTGCATCCGTCAATTTTGTCGCTGGACGTCTGAGTGTATCAAGTATGACATGTGCGATTTTTCTCCTTCGAATCAATGACTGATCAGGACTTTCTTCACTTTCCAGTGAGGCCAGCTCAATGAAGGTATAGCGTATGACTGAGTCGTTTAATTGACGGAAATCCCCCTCTTCATGAGCCAGATAATCTTTCACAGCCCCATTGATTGTTTCAGTTTGGCTTCGCTCTTCAAAAATGATCGAATGATACCAGAATGGCATTAGTATGACATGTGGTATCAATGTATTGTACAAGTATCTCGTGTCAAGATAGGAGATAGTCCATAATTTTAATTTGTGTTCTACATCTATGTGCAGTTCCTCATATGAAAATAATGGCGCTTGTAAACTTTGAGCAGTTTCATACAATGAAGTTCCTGGGTAGGGATTATCTGTTCTTCCCCCTGTACGTTTTTGGATGAAGTGTTTCTCGCTTTCTTCTTTGAAATTGTAGCCCCTAAAAGCATTGTTATAGCGCCATTGCATAAAAATAGCGATTGCGCGTTCTTCCGATAAGTTATGGGCAGGTAACCCATGCTTATCAAGAATCGTTTTGGCAATTTGAAGTCTCCGCGCAATGATCACCGCATCTGATCGTCCTCTACTAGCAAAATTCTGCAAAACTAGCGAAAAATCATTTGGTGCTAGTTCCGATAATTGGTTTAATTCAACATACTGGCTACTAAGTTCTCTAATAATGAGGCCGTTGACTTTTTCAGTTTCTTCCCTTTTATCAAATAACTCTGAATCAAACCATATCGGAGGTAAAGGCACAGAGGAATTGTCTGGTAAAGGCTGATTCTTCAAATGAGCCATGACTATTTTATTGACGACTGATTGTTCTTCTTCTGAAAGCTCTCTCGTTGATTTTAACGATACTTGCGCGCTGATGTCATAAGGTAAAAGTTTCTTATGCTCTAAATGAACTGATTGGATAGGATGTAGGTCTATTAGATGCTGTTCGGTAAATGGAACATGTTTTAGGGCGTCGTTATGAAGCCATTGGATGAAAATCGCAATCGCACGTTCGTCGGAAATTACCTCATCCTTCAAACCGTAACTTTGAAGGATGAGGTGAGCGATTTGAAGTCTCTTCTCCAGTATGCTAGTACTTGACATCCCTTTACTTCCCCATTTTTGTAAGGTAAGGAAAAAATCTTTGGTCGACAGATCATCAATCAAACATAATCCGAGATATTCACAAACATTCTCTTTCATTTTATTTGTAGCGATTTCAGTTTTGGTACGCTGCTGATAGACATCTAAGTCAAACCACATGGCGTTTATTGGTTCTTTTGGTGGAATAGGTAAAGGCTGATCTTTCATATAGGCATCCATTGTTTGGTCAAAGAAGGCTCGAGTTAGTGCTGATATTGCTACGGCTGAGTTCAGTGGCGTTTGACTAGCATCATAAGGGCGGACATCAGGTAAGGAGGATGAACTAATTGTTTGTTGATTGGCTGTATCCAATGATTTAGGTTCATGAAATGTATAGTACTTAAAGGCATGATTATTTCGCGCTTGTAGAAAGATTTTGACTGCTTCGATATCAGTAATCCCATCTACTTTTACGTCATAAGCTTCTAAAATGAGTTTGGCTATCTTTTGTCTTCTTTCCAGGACTTGTTCGTAATCACTTGGGTCCTTTGAAGTTCCCCATTCCTGAAGCCCACGAAACAATTCTTTTGTGGAAATACTATTCGAGAAACAAACGGCATCGGACAACTCGCAAAGCGATTTTCTGAGGGTATTCATTACTGCATCCACTTTATATCGCTTCTGAAAGAGCACTAGATGAAACCAAAAGGGTGTCAATTGTTTAACAGTTATTGAAAGTGAAGGTTCAATATTCACGTAACGCTTTAGTACCTCATTGACTGTTGCTTTTAGTTCCACAGAAGGTTCTTCTTCCATATAATTCATTAAAACACTCGTACTAGAGGCATAAGGTAAAAAGTGATCAGTCGGATTTTTTTTAGGTATTGGTAACGCTTCTGCTCCAGGAAATATCTGAAAGTTGCTCTTTTCAAAGAATTGATCGATTCGTTCGTTGAATTTTTTTGCTAATTCTAATAATGGCGCTGCGAGATATTCTTCTTCTTCTTCCAAAATCGGTGCCTCAGTTGCTTGGTCGTTCTTGGGTGCCTGATCTTGGTGGCGCATAGATGACTGAGGTTGTTCACTCATGAGTACTTGAGGAAAATACGCTGCCCCAGCGCCCCTTCTACTTTCTTTTTGAGCATGTTCAGTTGCCAGATTTTCCGCTGAGAATGTCCGTGCTAATACTGCAAAAAACGTTGATAATACGCTCTCAACTGGTGGTTCACCTGAACCAGTCGTGTGACTACTATTCTGGTATTCATGAAAAAAAGAAGTAAAGGTATCCGTTAAGTTGTCCCAAAAAGAGGTTGGCAGGAACGGTCTTGTATGATTGTTTTCGCTGTGACTACTTGAAGGTTCCGCGCCATGGTCATAGTAAGATGATAGGACCATCCGAGCAATATTTTTTGACTCACGTTGGATTCTACCTAAGTCTACTTTATTCTTTGAATCTTTATTTTTAAAAGAAAAATGGTGGATTTCTTGCTGATCGTCTTTTGCTTGCTCTCTTAATTTTAGTGATTTTGATTTCGCCTCTTCACAGATCGTATTAAAATGATAGAGCGTATGGTTTTTCTTCTCCCATAACCCATACTCGAGTACGGACATGGGCGTGACAGTGGTATTACACTTATCGATTTCTTCCAGATTATGAATGGTTTTATGTACATGCAGTGTCCAATGGTGTGTAAATGCAGCTAAAGAAACTGGTTCTTGTAAGGTCGTTTTTCTTACTGGATCAGAAAGGTATTTATAAGCATTGATCGGTTGTGCTGGTTGAACGAGGGTCGTATTGACACTCGAACGAAAAAAGAGTGAATGGATCGTGGTTTGATTCACATTTGTTTCTAATGGACCAATCTCAACTGTGGTATCGGCTTCAAAAGCAGGCCTACTTGTACGAAGTGCTCTTGGGGGGACCCCTCTCATAGCAAAAGAATCAGCAATGACTAATAGTTGAAGGAAAAGTAATGGAGACCATCTAATTTGTTCTGTTAGCTGAGTATTTGCAGTACTAGCGATGAAATTTGCTATTTCTTGCCTTGCATCTGGATTGGACTTTTTATTGCGCTTATTCTCAAATGTACCGACTACTTTACGATGTTCCTCGATTGGCATTTTTTTCGCTCCTTTTCAATACAGCTGATTAATTAAAATGGTATATCTATTATTTTAGATTATCTTGTAGGAAAAATAACTGATTTTAAGTACTATTTTTTTGAAAAAAATAAAAAAATGTCGAAAAAACCCTTTGTTATAAGCTTTTTTATTTATATGTAATAGAAAATTGTTATGTATTAACAAAGCTTCCATTTAATTATCTGAGTGATAAAATATGAAAGGTATAGAAGTCTATGGTATATTTTTGTTCATAAAAATTCATTAGTAGGAGTTTCCCCTCTTAGCAGTTTAAAAAATTGAAAAAGCGATGGGGCAAGTATTTTCTCAAAAGATCCCCTCTTTAAGTCATATCAAGTGGATGTGTAGTTTTTTCCCGGTCTTTCTCTCGATTCGATAGATAACTTTACATCCAGGTTTTTCTGTTATTTAGTTTGAGGATATGCTATCATAAATTAGACTTTGTACATTTATTAACAAATTTATTTATGGAGCGTGAAAGATGGAAACAATCGACTATACCCCACTTAATCTTTATACGAATTTTCAAGAAGCTGCTGAACGCACACCTGATGTCCCAATGATTTTTGATCAGGCATTAGTGGCTTATCCGGAGCTTGGTTTTAAAAGCACTTACAAGCAATGTCATGAATTAGTAGTAACGCGTGCCTATCAACTCGCTAGTTTAGGTGTGACACTTGGTGATAAAATCATGATCTACAAAAGCTCTGCTTTTGATACCTACTTGATGGCCGTTGCTGCGTCTTATCTAGGTGCAGTTCCTGTCATGCCTTCCTATCATTTGCCAACAAGTACCTTAGAAGTATTTGTTGATCGTTTGGAAGATCCTTTTATCTTATTCGACGAAGTGACAAGTGAACGTGTTGCAGGAATCACTAATGGTACAAAGAGCAAACAATTAGCTGTAGCTGATTTGCTCAAACAACCCGCAACTCCTGTGGAACAAAAGAAATTAGATAATGATGAAATCTCTTATATGACTCACACTTCTGGCACGACCGGCATCCCTAAATTGATTTGCCACTCTGCACATTCAATGGGTTGGCGGACAAAGTGGCAAAAAACGGTATTTACTAAGATCGCCGAGAAGAAATTAGTCGCTTTTCATATTTCGCCGGTTCATTCACGATTCAACATCGGCATCTCTTCTCTTATGGCGATGGGCTTTCCGATGATGCCAATCGCAGATCCTCAAGGTGAACATGTAGTGAAACTGTTAGTAGAAAATCCACCAATTGCTTTAGAGACACATCCAAATAACTTTGTTCAGTGGAGTTTCACTGCAAGAGAGCATCCAGAAGCTTTTTCAGGTATTCGCTACTATCACTCTACATTTGATGCCATCAACAATCAAACAATGGAAGTATTCCTTCAAACGTCAGCAACAAAAGAAGCAATCTTTTTGCAAGTCTACGGACAAAGTGAATGTGGACCGATGATTTTGAAAGCTCATACGTTGGAGAGCTTAAAAACAAGTGATGCACGTGATATGGGGGTCGGTCTAGGTGACTTGACCAAAGCAAGAATCGCTGATGAAGAAGGTAATGAATTACCTGCGAACACAGATGGTCATATCCACTTGTTATCAAAAGGTCGCGCATTGACTTATTATAAAGAAGATGCTCGTTTCCAAGAAAATGTGTATGGTGTTTGGTGGGATAGTGGCGACTATGGTTGTATCGACGAAAATGGCCATCTGCATTTGAAAGATCGTCAAGTTGACTTGATCGATACGATCAACAGTACTTTAGCGATCGAAGATTATTTGTTGGATTCATTGGAATTTTTAGCTGAAGTCGTCATCGTTCGCGATAAAGACAATTCACCACAACCAATCATTGCTTTAGCGCCGAATCAAGAGATGGATTGGGATCGTTGGTGGAACCAAGTCCATGAATTGCCACGTTTGAATACACCGATCATTCGTGCTTACGAAGATATTCCAAGAACAGCAACCATGAAAGTCCAACGGTTACAAATTGAAAAGGAATTTAAAGAAGCCAATAAATAATTACTGATCCAGTGGTTCAGGCAAGTACTTTTCCTCTAGTGAGGAAAGTGCTTGTTTTTTTTGTATATAGTTTTCTTTTCCCTCTCCGACTTAAAGTGGCTGACCTGATAATCTGCCAATTGGCTGTTTTTCTTTTTAATGGAACAAGGTATACTCTTTTTGTGGAGGGATGAAAGTGAAGAAAATAGTAACGATTGGCGGCTCTGATCCGTTTGCTGGTGGCGGCATACAGTCCGATCTAAAAACATTTGAAAACCATCATATTTTTGGGATGAGTGCTTTGACCTGTATCGGAATGCTTGACTCAGATGGTTCGTTTATATTAGAGACGATCCCGCCTGAATGGTTAGCCAAGCAGTTAGATTCGATTCAACGTATGACAGATTTAGATGGGATAAAAATTGGCTTATTGCATTCATTGGAAGCCATTGACGTTGTGAAGGATTTCCTTACATATTTTGAGGATATTCCCATTGTGATCGATCCTGTGTTTGCCTTTAAGGAAACATCAAATACCTTGAATCAAGCCTATATGCAAAAAATGATACAGGAGTTATTTCCTTTTGCGGATATATTGACCCCAAATTTGAAAGAAGCCTCCCTGCTCTATGGTCAACCAGTTCAGACATTTCTCCAAATGATCGATTGTGCAAAATATATTCATTCACTTGGTGCTAAGAACGTAGTGATCAAAGGTGGCACTGGGATTATTGGTAATGAAGCACTGGATGTTTTATTCAATGGAAAGGAAACAATTTCCTTTAGGCGAGAAAAGTTAGAAGAACAGACTGTCAACGGTGCAGGATGTACGTTTGCTTCCGCGATTGCTGCAAATCTGGCCTTAGATTATCCTTTGGCAGATGCTGTTGCCCGGAGTAAGGCTTTTGTTTATGACTGTATCTTGAATGGTGTCATGATGAATGACCAAACAGGAAGTGTTTGGTCAAAAGGAAAAGGAGTGGAAATAACGAATGAATACTAAAAAAATTGCGATTTATGCCATGCTGACGGCTTTAACTGTGGGGATCTCTTTGGTCATCTTGATCCCAATACCTGGAACCAACGGATTTGTCACCTTATGTGAAGTCGGCATTTATACCGCAGCTGCCCTTTTTGGTCCGATGGGTGGATTGATCGTTGGTGCAGGAAGTGGCTTGTTTATTGATTTATTATCCGGCTATCCCCAATGGGCGATCTTTTCTTTATTGATCCACGGCTTACAAGGACTGGTTGCTGGCTCTTTTGCAGGTAAAGGTTCTGTACGTTGGGGCATTGGGCTATCACTTGGTACGATCATCATGGTGGCAGGCTACTTCTTTGCTAGTTGGTTGCTTTATGACTGGCCAGTCGGTGTCGCATCTTTACCAAGTAATTTGGTCCAAAATATCGTCGGTATCGTGGTGGCGATTCCACTTATAAAGGCATTGATGCGTTTACCTCTGCAACAATCAACGGTAAAAAACAAATAAAAGGAATGAATTGAAAATGGAAGTATCAAAAGACAGTTTCAAACAACAATTATCTGAAATAGTTTCTGACGTCCTCGATGAATCCAATCTTAAAGCTGGCGATCTATTCGTTCTAGGATGCAGTACCAGTGAAATTGTTGGTGGACATATTGGTAAAAACTCAAATGCAGAAATCGGACAATGGGTCATCGAAACATTGAAAGAACAATTAGACCCTCTTGACATTTCGTTAGCAGTCCAAGGTTGTGAACACCTTAATCGAGCGTTAGTCGTCGAACGTCCAGTAGCGGAAAAGAAACAATTTGAGATCGTCTCTGTCATTCCGGCACTCCATGCAGGAGGTGCCTGCTCAGTTGCAGCCTTTGAACAATTCAGCGATCCCGTCGAAGTGGAACATGTCGTTGCTCAAGCAGGAATCGACATCGGTGATACTGCGATCGGGATGCACATCAAGCATGTTCAAGTGCCTGTACGTCCTCGTTCTAACACATTAGGTCATGCGCATGTCACTGCTTTACGGTCTCGTCCTAAATACATTGGCGGACCTCGCGCGCAATACGAATAAGAAAAAACTACGAACGAATAAGAGGGTGTTCCCTTTCTTATGTTCGTAGTTTTTTCATGTCAGCTAAATTTTTCGATAAAGACGCGCTTCATAGGGGGCGAATGTACCACTTGATTGAAATTCTTGACCGGATTGATTTTCCAATAATACTTCCCAAGTTGTTTCAATTTCCGTTGGTAATGTATAAGTCGCTGCTTCATCAGTCAAGTTGACGATGATCAGATAACGTTCTTCATCTAGGACTCGTTCGTAGACAAAGAGCTGTTCATTTTCAGGTAGATATTCGTTGAAACTACCATAAACCAACCCTTTGTTTTCTCGACGTAGGGCAATCATTTTTTTGTAAAAAGATAAAATCGATTCGGGGTCATTGGTTTGATCAGCAACGTTGATCATTTGATGATTCGGATTGACGAGCAACCAAGGGGCAACCTCAGAAAAACCAGCATACAAATGATCATTCCATTGCATCGGTGTACGACTATTATCTCTTGTCGTATTGGCAACGATATCCAATGCTTCTTCTTCAGAACGTCCTTCATCAAGCAATTGTTGATACAATCGTTTCGAATCTACTGCATCGATCTCATCAATAGAGGAAAATGGTAGATTCGTCATACCGATTTCTTGTCCTTGATAAATAAATGGCGTACCTTGTAAAAAGAAATACATCATGGCGATTGCTTTTGCAGAAACTTGCCAATATGCAGGAGACGTATCTCCAAAGACAGACACACATCTTGGTACATCATGGTTTTCCATATAAAGAGCGTTCCAACCTTTGCCATCCAGTGCTCGTTGCCAAGCGCTCAATGATTGTTTCAAACTCAATACATCTAGATCCCCGTCTTTTTCATGTTTCCAGATCGAAATATGGTCAAACTCAAAAATCATATCAAAATAGCCGTTTTCGCCTACCCACTCAGGACCTTCGCTTGCGGATACACCACTCGCTTCTCCTACCGTCATAATATCATATTCATCAAAGACATTTTTTAATTCTGTCAAATGATCTTCGATGCCGGAGACATTTTGAAAAGGAGAAAATGGGTTCTCAGTTGCCTTGACAGAATATTCATCTTTTTTTACATGAGAAATTGCATCTAAGCGGAATCCGTCGATCCCTTTATCTAACCACCAGCGAATCATCGTGAAGAGTTCATCTTTTAGCTTGTCGCTTTCCCAGTTCAAATCAGGCTGCTCTTTCGCAAAAATGTGTAAATAGTATTGACCAGTTTGCTCATCGTATTGCCATGCTGAACCACCAAAGATCGACTGCCATTCATTCGGGGCTTGATCAGGTGTACCATCGACCCAAATGTAGTAATCGCGGTAAGGGTTATCGACCGACTGACGAGATTCAATAAACCATTCATGCTGATCGGAACTATGATTGATGACTAGATCCATGATGATCTTTATCCCCATCTGATGGGCTTCAGCTAATAAAGCATCAAACTCATCCATTGTACCAAACTTCTTGAGAATTGCTTGATAATCGCTGATATCATAGCCGTTATCGACAAATGGGGACTGATAAATAGGATTGATCCAAATAAAGTCGATCCCTAACTCTTTCAAATAGCTAAGTTTTTGGCGAATCCCGTTGATATCACCAATACCGTCGTTGTTGCTATCTTTGAAGCTCGCTGGATAGATTTGATAACCAACTGCTTCTTTCCACCACTTTTCTGTCTGCTTCATGCTTATCCCCCTTTTTTCTTTATTATAGCTCAATTTCAAGCGGTTACATATTTGTTACCGTTAACTTTTTTATGCTTACATCAGTTGGAGTAGTGCTTATCATAAATGAAAGAACTCAAAAAAGCGAACATCAAAGACCATGAGTGACGCATCATCTTTGATATTCGCTTACTATTCATTTATAAATAACGAGAAATCAATTGGATCAATTGTTTGGGAAATGTCGATAAATCGGTAATATCGACGAAGCGACTTGCCCCATAGATTTCTTTGATTTCTTCCTTATCTTGTCCAATTGCCGCAGAAATAAAGACGATACCTTGGCGTTCATATTCGGTCAACACTTCTTGGATATCTTTTTTTGCTTTAGCGCCTGTATAATCAGGTAACGCTTTTGGTTGGCCATCACTGATGTTGACGATCAGTTTGGTTGTCGCAGGTTGTTCTGTCAGCTTTCCAGCAATCAGACGCAACACTGCACCATCACGATTGTTTTGTCTTGGCTTCATAGTCACTAATTTCTGTTCCAACCACTCAAATGAATCCGAAAATTCTTTGTACGAAAAGACAGATGTTTTTTCTCTTGTCGAAACATCTGCTGTATCTCCATAGATCAACAAAGGAATACGTACTTTTTTAGCAAATGCGGCGATGGCAAATGCGGCTTTTTTTGCAGCTGTCATGCGGTCTTCACGAACCATCGAACCAGATTCATCGATTCGTAGAGCCACTGCCAAAGAAGGTTGTTCATGAGGGGGATTTTTTTTATCAAATTGCCGTAAATCACCATAAGCTACTCGACTAGCATTAAAACGTTGTCCCTCGTACTTTCCTTTTTGGTAAGTTTCACTTTGTTCATTTTCCAAAAGATCAAGGATTTGCCGACTCAATGAATCCACGATCGGATCGATTTCTTGTCGGATAGTCGCTACTTCAGGATTTATGACAGCAAACTTAGGGCGATGAACGATCATTCCTTCTTTTTCATGGATCGTACCTTTCATCAGCTGCCGCGCTTCTTTATTAAGTTCACGCTTGAGCTGTTTGTCCAAGGCTTCCATATCTGAAGCTGACATCTCTTGGGATTCGTCATCTGATTGCTGTTGCTGTTGACTACGCCCTTCGACTTCTTGGCTCCGCTCTTCCGATAAAGGCAACGTGTCAGTCGGAGTTTCTTCTTTCGCCGTTGCTTCTTTTGTCTGTTCTTCTTCTTGCAACACTTCCTCTTTTTCTGAGGTTTGTTCAGCAAGCGATGTTGTTTCTTCTGCCAACTGATCGATTTGACGTTCTATCGCTTCTTCTGCACCTATGGTCCGTCCTTTGATTCGTGGGGATTCGTCTGATAAGTCCCCCCATTTCTTTTGACGAAGTAAGTCTCTCAGTTCATCTAAAAGCCCACTATCAGTTAGTGCAGTCGTCAAAATGTGTAATTCATCTGGATCAGTCGTCAGTTTATATAAGACTTTGGGATAGAGCGATACGAAAATGTCTTGATTTTGTTTCATTGTATTGACCCAATAAAAGTAAGAACGCATACCTGCCACACCTTTGATGGCATTTGCTTTGGCAGTTTCATCTAACAAACGAATCACTTCTGCCATTTTCAATAAAAGTGTCGGCTCGTTAATTTGTGTCTTGCTAATAGCACGTTCCACCATGACTGAAAGCTCTGGCAGATCCATTTTCTCAGCATGTTGCATACGATCTCGAAGCGATTCATTCAATGGTCGGTTCCCTTGATAGTTACGATTTGTTGTAATGATAATGATACAGTCTGGGTGTCGTTTGATCACACCAGTAGGTAAGTTCAACAAACCGTTCGTTTCTAAGGCAGAGTTCAAGGCAACAAGAACCGAAGCATCACGTATCACCGTTGGTTCTTGGATTTCTAAAAGATAACCCTTTTCGATCGCACGAACGATTTCTGACGGATAGTATTTGTAGTGGATCGTA
This sequence comes from Enterococcus sp. DIV0806c, assembly GCF_051710905.1. NCBI lineage: Bacteria > Bacillati > Bacillota > Bacilli > Lactobacillales > Enterococcaceae > Enterococcus > Enterococcus sp. DIV0806c. Next base: position 1,597,305 of record NZ_JBIOLO010000001.1, read on the forward strand.
CTTTCTTGGTTGTTTTCGATTCGTTGCACGAGATCGGCTAATTTCTGTTTGGCTGTTTGTTGATCGACGGAGTAATATTGTTCGATCAACGTCAATACCGCAGCTAATGTATCCGTTTGATAAATAGCGGTCAATAACTCTTGATCCTCTTCTTGGTCTGAATCAATGACAGGTAGTAACGCACCAAAGACATCTGATTTATCCATATCAGCAAAGCATGTTACTTTCGTATAAGGTAACTGCAGATCAAAGGATAATGCTTTGGCTAATTGCGTTTTCCCAGAACCTGCATCTCCTTCCAATAGCACATTGCTGATTTTCATTTCCGGATCTAGCCAGTTTGCTTTGATTTCAGTTGCAATACGCAGCTCTTCAGCACTTGTTTGATGACTTGTCGGTTTTTTCCAGATCATTTGTTTTTCGATCGGCGTAAACGTTCGCTGGTCGGTGAGTGAAAAGTTTTCCATGATTAAACACTTCCTTATAACATTAATACCCTAGATCATTTAATAGACGTTTCAAGATACGAAAACGTTCACCAAGTAATTCGCCATCTTTTTGTAAAGCATCGTAGTATAACATGATATCTTCATCGATTTTAGGATTTTTTGTGTCCACTTCCACCGTCATCCGGTTTCCTTGCAAACCGATGATATCAACGACAGGATTTTCAGGGTCGTAAAATTTTTCATGGCGGTAGGCATCCTGGAAGTAAACACTTCCTTGCGCCACTAAGATCGCTAAGTCAAGAATACGAGTGATCGGTAATTCTTCTGATTGACGTGACCACTTTTCTCCTGTATGACGCCACACTTTTCCTGAGATATCGACTTTGCCTCGATCATTCCACTGAGCTAATCCTAAAGATAGTCCTTTTGCATCTGTATGCAAGGCATTTCTGCCATCAACTTTATCATAATCTTCGACGACGATCACTGGTTTATGTTTCAAATTTGTTGGTATTTCCATCCTTCTCTACTCCTTTTTAGTAATTTAGTGATTTAGTAAATTACTAGATAATTAAAGATAGTATAAGATAATAAAGTGAGAAATGCAAAAAGAACAGTCCAAGCAAATCATTGCTCAAACTGTTCTTTTTTTTTATATTTTTTGCTTTCTGGCATTTTTATTGTGCAGAGATCGCAATACCGATTGCTTTTTCACCCAAGTGACTACCGATCACTGGTCCAAAGTGGCCGATCTCGATTTCTGCTTGTGGGTATTGTTTTTGAAGTTTTGCTTTTTCTTCTTCAGCAACTTCTAAATTGTTTGCATGGATCACATACAATTTTACTGGTGGCTTGATTTCTTCATTTCGTTTGCCAATGATTTGTTCTGCACGGGCAAAAGCTTTTTTGCTTGAACGGATCTTCTCGAATAAAATGATCTTCCCTTCCGAAAAAGTCAGGATCGGTTTGATTTTCAATAGCCCTCCGATCAGCGCAGCACCATTAGTCAAGCGACCTCCACGGACTAAGTTGTTCAAGTCGTCAACGATCAAATAGGCGTATGTATTGTCTCTGATTCGATCGATGTGAGCTAAAATGGCTTCAAGTGAATAACCTTTATCATTCAAGTCTAAAGCAGATTCAACCATATGCCCCATTGGCATACTGGTGATTTTTGAATCATAAGGAACAATCGTCATCTCTTTGACGTCGTCTTTCATCGCAAATAATGTATTGACGAATCCAGAGATCCCACTTGATAAGTGTATGCTTAAGATCGTATCATAGCCTTTGGCTTTCAGTTCTTCATATAGTGCCAAAACTTCACCTACAGCAGGTTGGGAAGTTGTTGGAAAATCTTTACTGTTTTTCAATAGTCCGTAATATTCGTCTGCTTCGATGTCAATGCCTTCGTTATAAATTTTTCCATCCAAGATTACAGGGATAGGAATCACATATAAATCAGGATGGTTCTTGATACGTGTTGGCAGGAAAGCTGTACTGTCAGTTACGATTGCTAATTTCATTTATTTAAGTTCCTCGTTTCAAAGAATTTTACCAGTCCTTAATACTATATCATAAGTAAGAAAAGATTTGAACCTTTGTCCGGATTATAGAAAAAGCAACCCATGTTTTTTATTAAAATCTAAGGTTTTTATCACTTTCATCCTTTATAAAAACGAATAAAAGCCAGGACTTGAAAGAATTTTTCTAAAGTCCTGACTTATTATTTGAAATTAGCTTGCACTCTTAGTTACCTATAGAATCAGTGGTGTTTGCCACTGCATCCCTTTATCGTCTGAAATTCTTGACCATTTGCATGGCGTTTCTGCCAAATTGGGCAAAGGCAAACGTCAAGCCGCCGACACCACCGATCACCACACAATAAATGACTGCATGCGTTTTTGATGTCATGGATAAGGAAAGACTCAACACGAAGAAAAGAATGCAGCATAGAAGCAACATGGCCATTGTCGAACGAAACGTCTTCAAGAAGAAATGACTGATCTTTGCGAATGGCGAGATGCGGTATTCTTTTGATAAATAAAGATACCCACGAACAAACACAAAAGCAAAAGCCACTGTATTAGATAAACTCATTCCGTATCCGCCAAATAAAGCTAACCCAATCGCTTGGAATACGACTTTTAAAATAATAGCTTCTGTTGTCAGTTTGATCGCAACCAAATGATGATTCAATGATTGGAGCATCGTCGATAAAATCGTAAACAACGAGAAGAACAAGGAAGCTAAAAGTGCCATCTGGAAGTAGCCGACACTCTCTGGATCATAGCCAAAAAACAAGGTGTATAACGGTCCTGCTAATAAGGACATCCCTGCTAGCGAAGGCAAAAGGATCAATAAAGCAATCGAGAAGCTGTCCCCGACTGTTTTTTCAATCTGTAGTCGGTCTTTTTTTCCTAATGTACTTAGGATCGGCAGACTACTGATTGCGACCGTTCCGACCATTGAAATCAAGATCAGTGTCAATTTGTTCGGATTGACTGATGCACGACTAAACAAAAATTCGAGTTGTTGGTCGGCAATTTCCGGTCTGAATAAATGTAAGAATGGTTTCATCGTCACCTGATCGATCATTTGCACGATCGTGATCACCGAACCAACGTAGATGAATGGTAAGGTTTCTCGAATGATCGAAACAGACGCAGAACGATTGTCTTTTTGGAAATAGCGACTTGAGATCCAGAAATCTTTTAAACGGAAATAATCGTTTTGCCGTCCAACAATAAACATATGACCAATAGCCGCAAGTCCACCGAAGAAAGAAGCAACAGTACTGATCAATACCGCTTGCACAATCGTGCCATCTGTCAACACACGCAAATAATACGTACCAGCTAAGATCACGATTACACGGATCACCTGTTCAATGATCAAGGAAGTACCGTAAGGGCGAAGATGATTTTTCCCTTGGAAGTAACCGCGCATCGCACTTAATACTGGGATCGCTACTAAGGAAGGACAGAGACTACGAATCGCCAAAATACCGTTATCGACATTCGAGATCGGACTGATTTTCGCCAAAGCGGGAGCAAACAAATACATCAATACGGCAGATATGATCCCGATAACGAACATGATATTGATCGTACTGCGAAAAATGACCCGACAAGCTTGTTCATCTCCATTTTTTGTCGCCACCGCGACTTTTTTTGCTATCGCATTTGGAAACCCAACAGTACCTAACATCAGGAAAAGGCCATATGGTAAATAGCCCACATTATAAAGGGTAGTTGCTAACATGCCATCTTGATTGTTTCCCATCATACTTAACCAAGGAATCAAATAAACGACACCTAAAACTTTACAGAGTAGATTGGCAAAGGTAAGCCAAAATGTCCCTTGCATCAATTTCTTATTCATATGTCAACCTCAACTATCTCTATTAGAATAAACATCTTCCCTATTATAACAAAAAAAACATGGAGGACAACTCGTTGAGGAAAACAAAAAAATAAGCTTCCCAATTTTTTGGAGAAGCTTAAGAAATTCTATAACATTGATAATAAAAACACAGACGCAAGTCCTGTAATGACAGACAACGCCATTGAGCGAGTCTTATAAGCAACACCTGCTACAAATAGCATTGCAACGATTTTGATGTTCCACGCAATATCTAAATGTTCATGCGTGATAAAAACATCTTTGAAGGCTAACGCTGCAAACAAAGCAACTGGTACATATTTCATCCATTCGCTAAACCATTTAGGCACTTTTCGATGTGTAAAATAAAGCATAGGAAAAACTCGTGGAATGTAGGCAACGACAAATAAGCTGATCACCAATAACAACAAGTACCACTCAGTCATGATGTTGCACCTCCTGTTCTGGGAAATGGAACAATGGCTCATTCAAAGGTTGGGTCTCTTTGCTGGATTTCTTTTCTTTTTCCTTCTTGAAGGCTCTTTCTAATACAAAACCCGCCGAAGAAGCAATCAGCGTTGCAACGATCAAACCGAAAGTGTTTTGGAAAAGTACCATGAATAAGACACTGAGTATCCCAGAAAAGATCCCTGTGAAGATGAGTAAAGCATTTTTCATTTGCATGATGAACATAAAAATAAACATAGCAGTTAAGGCAAAATGCACCAAATCCGTATCCACTCGGATCACTGATCCAAAAATATTTCCGACCATGTTACTGATCGCCCAAGCCCCCATTGAAAACCAATTGACATATAAAGCTTTTCGCTTGTCCCAAGTGGGATCAGTGGAATACTTCAAATAATTGACTGCATAATTTTCGTCATTCAATGATTGAGAGAACACAGCTAAAAAGAATCGCTTTTCTTTCTTCATAAAGCCTGAAAGACTCGACCCTAGCAAAATATACCGTAGTTCTAAGAAAAAAACCATCAAAAGTGTAGTTGAAAATGGCGCTTGTGTGGCTAACATAGAGGCAACTAAGAATTGTGCGCCACCAGAAAATACTAAGATAGATAATAGACCAGCTAAGAGTGGATCAAAGCCAACTTGCTGCAGTAAGACTCCGCAAGCTAACCCAACTGGGATATAACTAAGGCAAAGTGGCAACGAAGCATGTAGCGAATCCTGCCAAGGCGCCCGTTTCTGTTTATTCATTAACGATATCTCCTTCAATTTACAACAAATAAATAGCGGACTAATTGTAACATAAATAAATAAAAATGTAGCCGTTTTATCGTTAAACAACATGATATTTTTCTCATTTTCAAAGCACAACTATTAAAAAAAATAAAAATCATCGGAAAATATAAGAGGAAATTCATTTTCCTCCTACTTTTCCGATGATTTTATTCTATATATAAACGAGTTGTTTTTTTGCCATCAAACTTTTTTATAAGTAAAAAATAACACTAGTTTCTAAATCATTTCTCGACGTTCTCTATCGTCGTTTCTTGTGTTTTCTTTATTTGCGAATAATTTGGATCATATTTATCTGTTTCAATGTAAATATAGATTTTTTTATCCTTTAATTGTTCACGGATCGTCCGCTCAATATCATTGATGATCATGTGTACTTGGTATTCTTTGTTTTCATCTAGATCGATTTTTGCCGCAACTAAAATCTCTGTCGGACTTAAGTGCACAGTTTTGATATCAATAACGCGATTCACTTCATTTCGCTCAAAAGCAAATTTGATCTTTTTCAAATCTGTTGTAGTCACGCTCTCGCCAATAATCAAACTATAAAATTCTTTTGCCAGAAAGATAGCAGCACCCATCAATAAAAAGCCGATCAATAGTCCACTGATGGCATCAAAAGCAGCGATCCCTGTCACCATGGTCAACCCAGTGCCGACTAAGGCAAGAACGAGACCAATTACAGCACAGAGATCTTCGGTGAAGATCACGAGGATCTCACTGTGGCGACTTTCACGTAAAAAGCGCATGGTTGAAAGGTTTTCAGTATTCAATTCGTGGATTTCCTTCATTGCGATTCGTAATGAACTACCTTCTATAGCGAGACCAAATAATAGAATCAGGATGACGATCCAAGGATTACCAACTTCGTGGGCGGGATGGGTAAGTTTTTCAAAAGCTTCCATCACACCTAGCGCGCCCCCGCCAAAAAACAACATCATGGCAACAATCGTACTGAAAAAATACTTTGCTCGTCCTTCGCCAAATTGGTGTAATTCACTTTGACCACGATTCGCACGTTTGTCACCAACTAGTAGTAATACTTGATTGCTACAGTCAACGATACTATGAATACTTTCATTCAACATAGCGGCACTGCCACTGATGGCATAACCGACAAATTTACTAAACGCAACTAAGAGATTAGCACCTAACGCTGCCAATACAGAAAACATTCCGCTCTTCTTCAAATTCTCCATTGCTTTTTCTTCCTTTCATTCTTAACAACATCAAAGAGTATCTAAATTAAAGATGACGGTTTGATTATTTTTTAAAATCGTTTCTTTTGCGCCCATTTTTGTATTTTTACCATCCACACTGAACATCCAATATTTTTTTTCTTCAGTATTTTGGCTCTGACCATTGATCGAGGTAATAAATCCTTTGTCTTCTTCCACACTAAAGTTTTGTTCCAGCACATCCAGTAGGTTTTCTCCTGTATGGAAAGTCACTTTTTTTACTAAGGTATCGACCCCATCTTCTTGCAAGGTGATAGTTGCTGTTTCATTCGACACCATGGATGACGGTTTTGGGTCCGCTTTTTTTGTCTCTTGATCTGTACAACCGGTAAAGAAAAGCAACATCGAACAGACAATGAGCAAACTGGTTCCTATTCTTTTCATTTTACTCCTCCTAAGTATAAAAAAGCCAAGGAGAAACCCGATTCCTTGGCTCTTTTTTCATCGATCATCTGAGTCGATCATTCTGAAATATATATCGCACGATTGCTCTTTTTCCATCAATCTTTGCGAACCATCAAAGGTACTAAAAATTCATAATTGATAAAGAAATCGATCACTGAACGATGATAGTCACCAGAAGAAATCGCTAGATCTGTCCGTGTTGTGTCTTTAAGAGAAATTTGGAGCGACTGTCCTTTATCAAGCAACACCTTATAAGTCGTGTCGTCTAATTTCTCCATATCATACTGTGGATTTTTCATTGTGACAATAAAAATATCATCTAACACTTCTTGCGTGGCTGGAAACTTACTTGCAATATCTAATCTTAGTGGCTTCGTGTTGTCTAACAAGGTTTGATCGACCGTAAAGCCTAATTTACGTGCATAAGCAAATAATTGATTCAATTTGTGATTGAAAATCGTGATCTGACTAGCCGAAAACACTCGTTCAACAGACCAATGACGAATCAATGCTAACACTCGGTCATCATCGATCTCGATCGTCATTTGTTCTGGGGATACTCGCATCAAATTGATGGATTCTACTTGGTATCGTTGGTCGATCGTCGGTAACACAAATGAGAACATCAATTCTTTTTGTGGGGTCAAACTATAATTGATTGAAAAATATCTTGTTTCCCATACATCATATGCTTGTTTGGATAATTCCAAGCCGATATCATTCAATGGTTTTAATATCTCGTAAGCGAAGTATTCGATCAAACTTGTCTTAGCAATGGCAGAAATCGGTGTATCTTCTAACACATAGCGATGATATGCGACCAATAACTCATTGAAATCCGCTTCGATCAAATATTTGCGTAATCGTAAATCAGCTAACTCTTCTTCTGCGGCTGCAATCAAGTCAACGATGTCTTCGTGATCATGTTGTTTACCAGAAAGATATGCTTGATTTTCATTGACCGCTTGCTCGATCGTTGAACGCGCATTATCTGTTTGATTCGTCGAGTTTGGGACGACTTTTTCTTTTTCATGGATTTTGGCTTCTTCGCGAATTTCTTCTACTTCATTCGCCATCTCCTTGTCGGTGCTTGATGCTTCTTCTACTGGCTCGGTCGTTCCATGATTTTCAGCTGTTACTTCTTGTAGGTCTAAATCTTCTTGTTTTGTCATCACTCGTCCCCTCCCTCTTCTACTATTTCAGGGTTTTCACTGCCAAGGTACGACATCAAGAAACGATGGATCGACTGTCTGAAACCTTCCATGTCACCAAAATACTTTTTGATTTGACGTTGTTCTTTTTCAACGATCGCAGCGCGTAACTGGTCCGCTTTTTCTTCATGTAATAAGGTTTGCTTTTGTTTTTGGATTTTTTCTGGTTCTTCGATATAAGGCAACCAACCTAATTTTTCATTTTCGAGTGCTTGTTTCTTTTGTTCTAACGCTTGGATTTCTTCGTCTATTTTTTTACGATTTAAGAATCCTTTCGTATCATCTAACTCAGTGATTTGTCGATCGATCTCTTTGATGGCCTCTTCTAAACGCTCGATCTCTGTTTTTGCAGTGATCACTTTTGCCTCTAACTCATTGATTTTTTTATCAAAATCATGGGTTTGTTGTGTCGCGTAGTTCTCCCATTCCTCATCGATTTGCGGTAATACAAAGATTTCAGGTAAGCTAGCATCGATCCCGATCGTTGCTCGCTCATGAAAATAGGTGCCGATCTGGTAATAACTCATCGTCGGAGAGATGGTCTCTGTGTGTTTCATGAAGGGAAATTCTTGCAAGAAACGGTCATGGATCTTACGCATCAACAGCTGATCGATCTCATGATTTTCATTTGAGCTTTTTTTAAGCTCATCGTTCAAGCGTCCATTGTATAACTGATAGATCGCGGGAATATTCTCCTCGCGGACAGCTTGTTCAAAAGCTTGTAGATCTTCTAATAATTGTGAAAGATTCATACTTGCTTTTTCTTTGATATCGTAAAACGAAGATGCTTCCTCTTGTTCGTTTTCATCATAATGTTCGTTCGTCTGTGGGTCTATCATCTTACTGGCCTCCTCTTGCTTTTGAACGCATCAATTTTCCATCAATTATTCTATGTAATCCAATAGTATCATTTTCTAAGAAAAAAGTGTTACTAAGTATGCGCTGACTTAGAACAAAAATTACTTTTACTCGTACTAATTGAAAGTTAGAAAACATAAAAGAGCGGGTCAGCGATTCCCCGCTCTTAGCTTTATTTTTTGGGTAAATCTCTTGTTGTAAAATGGATGCGTTGATTTTCATCTCGTGTAAGTAATGTTTCTTCATTTAAGTAAGAGAACTTTAATTCATTTAGTTCACTATCTTCTAGCATATGCTCATATCCTGTAAAAATTGAGCGTATATACTGTTTGTACGCGTTTTTCTTTTTTTGTCTTTTTTTCATAGGACACCTTCCTTATCAAACCTATCATACCAATGAATGCCTTCTGAGACAAGCATGTTTCTTTTGTTTTTTCTTTGAAATTTCTTTATATACTTAATTGATAGTTGACGAAACCTTCAAAAAATGAAAAAATGCGAGAGTAGCTAAGGAGGGAAACAAGTGAAAAAAATTGGTTTTGACTCAGAAAAGTATATCGAAGAGCAATCTGCGTATATTCTTGAACGCGTTCATCATTATGATAAGTTGTATCTAGAATTTGGTGGAAAATTAGTCGATGATAAGCATGCCAAACGTGTCTTACCAGGATTTGAAGAAGATGCTAAAATCAAATTATTGCAAAAGTTGCGTGACCAAGCGGAGATTTTGATTTGTGTGTATGCTGGTGACATCGAGCGGAATAAGATTCGTGGTGATTATGGGATCACATATGATATGGATATCTTGCGCTTGATCGATGAATTGCGAGGATATGGATTATCGATCAATAGTGTAGTGATCACCCGGTATAACGGACAGCCAGCAACTAAAGTATTTATCAATAAATTGGAGCGTCGGAATATTAAAGTCTATAAACACGCTGAAATCGAGGATTATCCGATCAATGTTGAAAAAATCGTTTCAGAGGAGGGTTTCGGCAAGAACGAATACATCGAAACAACGAAACCAATCGTTGTCGTGACAGCTCCTGGTCCAGGTAGTGGGAAATTAGCTACTTGCTTGAACCAACTGTATCACGAAAGCCAAAAAGGCAATGCAGCAGGTTACTCTAAATTTGAGACTTTCCCTGTTTGGAATGTTCCATTGAAACATCCCTTGAACATTGCCTATGAAGCAGCAACAGTCGATTTGAAAGATGTCAATATGATCGATTCTTTTCATTTTGATGCCTATAATAAGGTGGCAGTCAACTACAATCGTGATGTAGAGACTTTCCCAGTCATTAAACGGATCATCGAAAAAATCACTGGTAAGGAATCGGTCTACCAGTCTCCTACTGATATGGGCGTCAACCGCGTAGGCTTCGGTATCACGGATGATGAAGTCGTACAGGAAGCCTCGAAACAAGAGATCATCAGACGCTATTTCCAAACGGCTTGTGACTTTAAAAAAGGTTTGACAGATGAAGATGCCGTCAATCGTATCAAATTGATCATGGAGGAAGTCGGTTTACGTCCCGAAGACCGTAAAGTCGTGACCCCTGCTCATGAGTATGCAAAAACTAGTCAAGCGACTAGTACTGAACCGATGGCAGTGATTGCGATCGAACTTCCTGACCAAGTGATCCTTACCGGTCGGACAAGTCAATTAATGGATGCTTCGGCTGCTGTTGTCTTGAATGCGATCAAATATCTCGCCCACATCTCTGATGACATTCCGTTGTTATCGCCTCTCGTCTTGGAAACGATCCAAGGACTTAAAAGCAAGGCATTGCACTCTTCGATCGATACACTTAATCTCAATGAAGTGTTGATTGCTTTATCAATCAGTGCAGTAACTAATCCAATCGCACAAGTTGCTTATGAAAAATTAGCAGAACTTGAAGGTGCGCAAGCACATTCAACTGTGATGATCAATAAGAATGATGAACAAAACCTGAAACAATTAGGTATCGACATCACTAGTGCGCCTGTTTACCCTTCAGAAAACTTGTATTATCAATAAATAATTCTTCGAAGATGGCTAAGATAGAAAAATAGAAGTTACCTCGAAAAATAAGGTGGTATCCATGAAAATTGCTCAAATTTTTGTGGGTACTCTTTTTTTAGAAGCTGCTTCTATTTCTGACTTTTACAGGTTTCAAAGGAAAATAATAAAGTAAAGGCGTTATTTATCTATCAGGTTCTGGTCATAGTTAGCTAATAAATATAAGTAGATATATATGCCACCACCGTTAAAGTAAATCAATAATTTAGGATTTCCTGATCCACTTCTCCCCATTAAAAGACACCTGTCTTTCCCCTCTCTTCCATGTATACGCTTTAGTCTAAAAATCTCATGAAATTTCTCTCAAAAGATTCGTATTCTTTAAAAATAACATGTAGAATTAAACGGAATTTGGTAAGGAGTGATTTTTTTGAGTCAGTTTATTGGAATAATAGGTTTACTTTTAATTTTTGGGTTAGCGGTTTTGATCAGTAGCGATCGAAAAGCCATCAAACGCAAACCATTGATCATCATGCTCGTGTTGCAATTTGCGTTTGGATTTGTTTTATTACGTACGACTTTTGGTACAGCGGTTGTTGCGATGCTAGCCAAGCTATTTGATCACTTATTGGCATTTGCCGGTGAAGGTGTCAATTTCGTCTTTGGAGGTGTAGCAAACGTTGGAAGTGCCCCATTCTTCTTGAATGTGTTGATGCCAATCGTCTTTATCTCTGCAATTATTGGGATTTTGCGTTACATCAAGATTCTTCCTTTATTTATGAAAGCAGTCGGTTTAGGATTGAGTAAAATCAACGGAATGGGTAAATTAGAATCTTATAATGGTGTTGCTTCAGCAATTTTAGGCCAATCAGAAGTTTTTATCTCCATCAAAAAGGAACTACCTTTCTTGACAGAAAAGCGTCTGTTCTCGATGAGTGTTTCTGCAATGTCAACTGTTTCGATGTCCATCGTGGGTTCCTATATGGCATTGATTGATTCAAAATACGTGATCACTGCTTTAGTGTTGAATCTTTTTGGTGGGTATATTCTTGCTTCGATCGTCAATCCTTATGAGTTAGACGAAAAAGAAGATGAATTAGTGATTGAAGAAGACAAAGAACAAACATTTTTCCAAATGTTAGGCGAATATATTTTAGATGGTTTCCATGTAGCGATCACGGTGGCTGCAATGTTGATCGGTTTTGTTGCTTTGATTGCTATGATCAATGCCTTGTTCAACGGGATTTTTGGGATTACCTTCCAACAGATTTTAGGGTATATTTTTGCGCCATTTGCATTTATCAGTGGGATTCCTTGGAAAGAAGCGGTTGATGCCGGTAGTATCATGGCAACAAAACTTGTGACAAATGAGTTTGTAGCAATGACTGAATTATCGACTGGGACTTTTGAATTTACAGAACGTACCACCGCTATCTTATCAGTCTTCTTAGTATCATTTGCGAACTTCTCTTCAATTGGGATCATTTCAGGGGCAATGAAAGGGTTGAATGAAGAAAAAGGTAATCTTGTAGCAAAACATGGATTGAAAATTTTGTTCACCGCTTCATTAGTCAGCTTTTTAAGCGCAATTGTTACTGGTATACTGGTATAAAGCTATCTTTTATTTTAACATTTAAGTATACTGAACTTGGCTGGTTTGAACAGATGACCTGTTTAAATTGGTTAAGTTTTTTTATTTTAAATGACAGATTTCCACTTTTCGGTATATATTAGTTATGTACATGTCTTTGATCATGTAACTATAGAAAGGAATATTTCCTATGAATAAATGTTATGTATTTATTGGGCCTTCTGGTTCCGGAAAGACGACACTAGCTCATGCAATTTTTTCTCCACAACAAAAGATCATTACGTATACGACCCGCCCCCCACGAAAAAATGAAAAAAATCACCTTGATTACCATTTTGTTTCTCAAGAGACCTTTGAAGAAATGATCGCCCATCAGGAATTTGCCGAATGGGATCGGTACGCCGATCACTATTATGGCTCAAGTAAACAAGAGATCTCAACGAAGCTTGCACAGGGTGACTGCTTCACGGTCCTTACAGCCCCAGGTTTTTGGCACTTGTATGAACAATTTGGTCGTTGTATCGTACCTGTCTTCATCACAGTAGCAAAAGAAAAGTTGTATGAACGATTTGTACTTCGCGGAGACTCACCAGATAAAATCAGGCAAAGGCTCGCTCTCTTTGAAAAAGATCAAAAAGAACTTGAAAAATTAACACTTATTCCTACCTTGATCTCATTTGAAAATAATCAGACGTTAGAAATCGAAACAAAAAATTTAAAGCAAGCCATCCATGCAGCGGATCATCGCTGAACAGTTGGCTTGCTTTTGGTTTTGAGCAATTCACAATAATTTTTGATAGGCTTTTCTTTCTCCGTGTGTGAATGGAAATTCAATCATGCCACAATAATGAAAACCTGCCGAGTAAATCGTTTTTTCCATTGGATGATTGGTGGGGAAAGTATCGATCCGAACGTCCTTGATTCCTTGACATGCGGCAACGGTCAATAAATGTTCTAATAATTGTTTGCCAAGTCTTTTTCCTCTTACATTTTGATCAAGAGCAACTCGATGGATGGAAAGATACGGCTCTCTCCCCTCCCAATTTCCTGCAATTGCTGTATAGACCGGATCAATGCCTGCAACAAGCGCCGCAGTGCCAACGATGTCTTCTTCGTCAATCAAGACGAAGCTTTCCTGCCTTTCAATGTCTTCGATGATTCGTTCTTTTGATGGTTTTTGCTCTCCCTGCCATTGAGGCAATCCTTGCTCAGCAAGGTATGCTGCAGCTTGATCAATGATTTGTAGCACTCTCGGCACATCATCTAATGTAGTTTTTCTAAGGTACATATCTCTGCTCCTTTTATTGATCTGTGATCAACTTGTATAGCTTGTCTATTCTTGAACCACTGCGTAACCAGTCTGTCGGATGATCTAAAAGCTGACTAACTAATTCAAGATGATGTAACAATGTCCATTTCTTCAAAACTCCCAGACCCGGGAATTTTTGTTGGCGATACAAGCTGACAAGCTCAAGTAATCCTTCCGTGATATAAATTTGTTGATGGTTCCTCATCAACCAACCGTACATTTTATTGGCTGCTTCCATAAATTTCAATGCTTGATCTTTTGCGGAATCATTGGTATCTGAAATGAAGTGTTTGATTCGCATATTCCCATAAGCATCGACGTATGTAATATGCAAGGCCAACGCTCGACTGGGAAATCCTTTATCGAAGTAACGACTGCCTTCGATCGTAAAATCGGAAAACCCATGATAGCCATCCATTTGAAAGAAAAGATGATCATCGCTAAAAAAATCATCATTTTTTTCTGCATAATTTTCCACATGCCGTCTCGTTTGAAATTGATCACGGACAATGATTTTATTCTTAGGCAATTGCATGCGTAAGCGACTAGAATCAGGAATGAAAAATGTCGCATTAGTTTTGATCAAAGCTTGCCAAATTGCATTTTCTCTAGGTTGATGTTGTCCATCAAAAATAATGAATGGCGGTGGTGATTCAACCATTCTTTCATAATTGCTCGGCGTAATGATCTCTGCCTCTGCTAACGAGCTATCTTCACTGGTCACCCATGTGTGGATCGGTTGATCGAACAGTTTGAACTGACCCACTTGCGGATTCTTTATAATAATCAGCGGATGATTCTTTTTTTGAAACAACTCGACAACATTTTTGAGCGTCGCCGAATCACGTACTGGCTCGATGATTGGCTGAATCTTAGTGGATAAAAGTCCACGATTCAAGCTTTCTTTTAATGCAAGTAAATCAAATTGTTTGCCACGTAAATAAGGATAATACATATACTGTTTTCACTCCAATGGTTCAGTTGGCAGACGACGAATATGACGTTGCTGGCGCAACCAGTCCTGTTCTTTTCGCAAGGCACGATTTTCTTCTTGCAGATCATGGATTGCTTGACTTTCGATTTCTTCGATAAAGCGTTCATAGTAGCGTTCTTTTGAGAAAGGATCTTGCGTTTCTGAGCGTTTTTTTAATTCTTTATACAGCTGGTCTGAAGGGAAATATTTTACTCCCCGTTCCATTTGTTTGGCTTTTCTGACTTCTCTAAACAAAGAAGCCATAAAACGATTTGTCAATGCCTCTTCTGCTACACCTAACTCACGGCGCATTGCTTTTTTTGCAATAATAAAAGTTCCAGGAACAGGCATTTCCTCTTCTAGTGCATACGAACGATAAACTAATACACCAATCTCTGGTGGGATCTCACTTTTGACTTCTTCATATAAATTTTTTGGTAAAACAAAATAATTATAGTGACCGACAAAGGACAATTTAGCAGTTGAGCGAAAATCAGCTTTTGTGACTTTCAATTCATAACAGCGCCATTCTCTTGTTCCGTCAAATTTCATCAGACAACTTAAAGTATCCACGATTCCATGATCCTCAGGCATTGTCACTTCCTCGACCACGATCCCTCCCTGTTCGATACAATAATGATACAACGATGATTCCAGCTCGATCGTTAAAGGAGTTTTCATACACTTCACCTCCGAACATACTTTCGCTTTTTATTCTACCTGAAAAGCCAAGATAATCCAACTACCATTTTATTTTTTTGTATGCTACTTGTCTAACAATAAAAAAAGCAACATAGAAAAGACGAAAAATGCAGCTCAAACATCACATTTTTCGTCTTTTCAATTGCACTCGTGTTTTATTGATCGATCGACTTAACGGTAAATTCTTCTACCTGTTTGCTATTCCGTATTAAAAATCGCACGATTCATTTGTTCTGTTGCTCTCTTACGCTTTCTCGATTTCTGGCGGAAGATAAAACAAACCATGTTTTTCAAATAATTCACCAATCTGAAACAGTAAGTCTTCTCTTCCTCTGGCAGCCATAAACTGAATCCCTAGTGGCAATCCTTCTTCACTAACATGTGTAGGTAGACTGATTGCAGGTTGCCCAGTTAAGTTCGCTAGTTGTGTATAAGGAGTAATCGTCAAGCTCTCTTCAAACATCGCTGACACGACTGCCAACCCTTCATCTGCCGATAAATGAGAGACATCAGCCATCTGCTGGCGAATCGAGTCACTTTGTAAGTCAGCTGCGATTTTAGGCGCAGTATCCGCAGTGGTTGGTGAGAGAAACAAATCAAAGGACTCAAATAAGCTTTCCATCGTGACAGCCGCATGATCCCATACGTGCAATGAATGCACATAGTCTGCTGCAGAAAGTTTTTTACCATATTGCCATAATGTCCATGAGATTGGCTCCAGCTCGTTGCTTTCTATCCCTCGCTGCAACCCATTTTCGATCGACTCGATCATTGCTGCCGTTTCAGCACCATTCATTTGATAATAGGAGTTGATCAATGTACGTCCATCTAAAGGATATGGAATCTCAACGATTTCATGTCCTGATTGTTCTAGAAAATGCAGTGCATTTTGAATAGCAATTTGAGCATCTACACTTACTTTCGAGCCGATTGGTGAATCAACACAGACAGCGATTTTCAAACGTTCCTTTACTGGATGCTGTTGCCAAAATGCTGGTGTCACTTGATAAGGTGCCCCACTATTGATCCCTTGTAAAGCGTGGAACAACGCTTTCGTATCTCTCATGGAAACCGTTAATCCGAAGTCGATGGACGCTCCTTGCCAGCCTCGCCAAGCATTTGGACCGACTGGCATTGTTCCTCTTGATGGCTTCAAGCCGATCAAGCCAGAAAATGAGGCTGGAATACGGATCGAACCACCCCCGTCACTGGCACCTGCCATCGGAACGATCCCTGCCGCAACTGCCGCTGCAGCTCCGCCACTTGATCCTCCTGGAGAGTATGCCAAGTTCCATGGGTTTCGTGCTGGGCCATATAATTGTGGATCGGTAATATTCTTAAAGCCAAATTCAGGCGCATTCGTTTGTCCAAATGGAATGAAACCAGTTTTTTCAACTGCTTGGACATAATTCGAATTTTTAGACGCTCGGTGTTGTTCAAAAATCCGTGAACCAGAAGTTGCTAACCAGCCTTTTTTTTCTTGTCCTAGCATTTTTAAAGGAAATGGGATTCCTGCTAGTAGCGAATCACTCTCCAATTGTGGTTGTTTTCCATTTGATTGGAAATCAAGTGATTCAAGTGTGACAAATGCGTTGATTTCTGGATTGAGCTTTTCGATTTTTCGCTTTGTTTCTGTAAAAAGTTCTTCCGAGCTGAATTGCTTTGTTTTTAAACCATTCGCAAGATATGTTGCATCTTTCATGCTCTCCCTCCTCAGTTACGGTTATTTTCTCATATGACAGAAAAAGCAACAATGTTTACGCCTAGTCTCTTATTCTAAATAGAAAAACACTTGAAGCAGCTGAATGCTTCAAGTGTTCTTCTCTAGTTATAAGAATGAAGGAGGTATTACGATATCGAGCGTAATTTCCCTCTAAATTCGTCGATTGAATGGTAGCCTTTTTCCGCCATGATCGTCTCCAATTCTTTACTGATACGATCAAAAATAGCTACTCCCTCTTTGTGAAGTTCCGTGCCGATCTGTAACATGCTTGCGCCACATAATAAATGTTCAAAAGCATCTTGTCCATTGCGGATACCGCCAGTACCGATGATTTTGATCTCTGGTTTCAAGCGGGTATAAAATGCCCGGACATTCGCTAACGCAGTAGGTTTGATATATTCGCCTCCAAGTCCACCAAAGCCGTCTTTTGGTTTGATGACGACTGTTTCACTCTCAGTATCGATATAAAGGCCATTTCCTACACTGTTGATCGAGTTCACATAGGCGATCGGGTACTGATTCAAGATTTCCGCCATTTGATCAAAGTGGGCGAAATCAAAATAAGGAGGAAGTTTGATTCCCAACGGTTTTGAGAACACTTGAAAGACTTCTTTCAATAAAGCTGCTGTTGCCTCGAAATCGTAAGCTAGCTGCGGTTTTCCTGGAACGTTCGGGCATGAAAGATTCAGCTCAGTGATCCCTTGGTAATCACTCTCTTCGATCAACTTCAACATTTCCAGATTTTCCTCTGCACTCATACCAGCAATCGAGAAAAACAATGGTTGTTCTTGTCCATGCTCTTTCTCGTAGGCCAATGCATAATCCAGATAATAGGAAAAACCTAAGTTTGGTAAGCCCATCGAATTGATACTTCCCAGTGGCACATCATAATAACGAGGTTCAGGGTTTCCTGCTCGCTCATTGATGGTACAGCTTTTTGTAATGAACGCCCCCGCATTCGAATGTGCAAGTTCATCTAATTCCGCTGTAGTCATGCAATGGACACCAGAAGCGTTCATCAAGGGATTTTCAAAAGAATGATTTAAGAAAGTAGTCGTTAAGCTCAAGTTATTCTCTCCTTTTAATAAAGCGTTTTTTCTAGTGTATCATTTAAGCGAACAAAATCAACAAAAATTTATCGAATGTTCGATCAATCATCGATTTCTGAAGACAATACTTCTCCTGTTTGACTATTGATTTTTACATTTGTTGTTTGGTTGCCATTTTTCACTTTGACATCCCAGTAAGTAGTTCCTAATTCTTTATCAAGGTCCCAATCTGTAGCAGTTCCAGCGCCAACTTTTTCAACCGCGATTTTCCCAGCTTCTTCAATCGAGATCAGATTGCTGACATCTAAGCCGTCTTCTGATTTTTTCTGGCCGTTTTGTTCGTCACGATCTAATTGCTCTGGATTCTCTGCCTCAAGTTTTTCGTCCATCGCATTGATTTTCACTGAATATTCGTTTTGATCATCGACACCTTCAATTTTGTAGAAGTAGCTTCCCCAATCACTATCGAGTTCTAAGCTAGTGATTGCTGCATCTGGGTATTTGTTTTGGAATAATTCAATCGCGCGATCCGCAGAAACTTGAATATTAGGGTTTGCTGTTTGTGAAGAGGATGAATCACTAGAAGCAGCAGAACCAGCAGTTGTGCTAGATTCTTCTGTCTTATTCGTAGAAGTTACGGTCGTTTCTGACGACTGGTTGGTCGTACTTGAAGGGGTATTTGTTTGGTTTGGCTGGCACCCCGCTAAAAGTAGTAAAGAAAATAAGCCTGTAAAAATAACTTTTGATTTCATAACAATTCTCCTTTTTATTAGGTATCTATTCTCAGTATAACGAAAAGAGTGAATACTGTCAGCCGATACCATGAAAAATCAGTCTATAGTCTGATTTTACAACTAAAAAAGAACTTGTTTTTACGTAAAAAAGTAAAAACAGGTTCTTTTCATTTAAATAAAAAAACAAAACTCAATAAATTATTTCCGATGCATTGGGATCGAATTGTTCCCTGGATGGACTAACAAGTACTGGATCACATCGATATTGCTCGATTCAAAAGATGCGGCACAGGCTTGTAAATAAAGATCCCACATACGATAGAACCGATCACCCATCTCCTGAGTCACCTGCTCTTGAACCGCATGGAAACGTTGCGTCCAATGTTGTAATGTCCATTGGTAATCACGACGTAGACTTTCTAGGTCGATCACTTGTAGATCGTTTTCCGTGATATCCTTAATCAGTTCTGTCACACCTGGTACATAACCGCCAGGGAAAATATATTTATTGATCCACGCATTCGTTGCGCCACCTTGTTGTCGGCTGATTCCATGGATCAAAGCAGTTCCTTTAGGTTTCAACAAATCTTTGACTACTTTGAAATATTCAGGTAGATTTTCTGACCCTACGTGTTCGAACATCCCCACACTGGTGATATGATCGAAAGTCTCCCCTTTCAACTCACGGTAATCCATTAGAAACACACGACATTGGTCTTCTAGATGCTCTTCTTTGATTTTATTGGTGATGAAGTTGTATTGTTCTTCACTGAGAGTAATACCAGTCGCTTTGACATGATATTCTTTTGCCGCAGTAAATAGTAACGTTCCCCAGCCACAACCAATATCCAAGAGGGATTCTCCTTCTTTGATAAATAGCTTATCTAAAATATGATGGACTTTATTGATCTGTGCTTGCTCCAGACTATCTTCTGGAGTTTTGAAATAAGCACAAGAATACGTCAACGTTGAATCAAGCCATAAGCGATAAAAATCATTACCTAGGTCATAATGAGCATGGATATCCGCTTTATTTTGTTGCTTTGTGTGTTTCTCTTTTTTTGGTAACCACTTCAGATAATCTTTGCTACGCAAGAAACTATCGGTATGACTGTATGCATCGTTGATCAATGATTGGATATTCCCTTCGATTTCAATGCGATGATCCATATAAGCTTCCCCTAAAGAAAGAGAAGCATTTTTCGTCAACTCTTTGATTGGGATCTCTTCATTGAACGTGATTTTGATTTGTGGAGGGTTATCGGTATCCCCATACTGCTTCGTCGTTCCATCCCAATACGTGACTTCTACTGGAAGTGAAAAAGAGTGCGAAAATAGTTGATGATAAATTGTTTTTTCTAACATAATGATCCTCCTAAAACAAAAATTACACTATTACGTTATACCTATTTCGTCAAAGAATCAACAGATTACAGGTAATAAATAAAAGCTTTTTGAAAATTTCAGAAACACAAAAATAAAGAATGTAAGGAGGAAGACATTTCTGCTTTCCCTCTTACATTCTTCATTTTTTGATTCGATCAGACTTGGATCGCTTTTGAATCTTTGAAGCCAGTTTTAGCGAAAATCCATAGTAACAATAAAACGGCTATGGTCGACTGGATGCCCATCATCAAGACAAAATCAAAATGGATAAAACCGACAAAACCAGCAATTATCGAACTCACACCTAGAACATTCAACATCAAATTTGCGCTCTCTTTAAAGTTTTTTATGGAAGAGAATTTGCTTTTTCTTGTTAGCCATAAAAAGAAGGCAGCGCCGAACAAAATCAAGCCAGTCATGATAAACAATAAAATACCTAACGTCAAACTGTAAGATAAAATGATCATCGGTCGATTACTCGCATAAAATTCATTCTCTAAAAACTGTTCAAACTCTTTAGGACTTGTTATTCTCATAAAATCAAATGAGGAGGGATATGACATATTGTATTCTCGTGTTTGTCCATCCTCTTCTTGACGGATCGTCCAGCTGGTCTCTTCAAAATTGATTGCGGCTCCTCTTTCTGCCATTTCTTCTGGCGTCAGTGCTGTTCCGATGATGACATCGTTTGTTACACTGATGATCTCAGAGTCAGCTGTTAAGCGACCGTTCGTAAGTTGTAGTTCACGTAAGCGTGCCACCCCTTCCTGATCGATCAACGTATTCACCGATAAGAATTGTTCCATCGGGATCGCCGAGACTTGATTCGTATAAAATAAAGTAATCGGCATGACCATAAAAGAAATCAGAAACAGAAAGATCACGATAAATTTTGGCCAAGTGAGTTGTTTTCTACCTAAAAACAACTGTTTTGGACTTCTTAAGCTTGAAAAGTAATTGAGTGGGAATTTATCCATAGCAAACGACTCCTAACCTTTGGTCCCGCCTGATGTCAGTCCGGTCACAAAGTTTTTTTGTAAAAAGAAGAACAATAAACATATTGGTACAGCAATCAAGATTGCTCCCGCCGCAAACAGAGAAACGCGTTGGTTGGTTACATCAGAAATAAAGGTTTGTAATCCAACTGCGACTGTTTGATTTTCAGGCGTACGAAGTAGGAAACGTGCCAACATGAAGTCACCAAATGGTCCCATAAATGCCCAAAGCGCTTGGACTGCGATCATTGGTTTGACTAATGGTAAGACGATTTGCAAGAAAATCCTAAAGTGTCCTGCACCATCCAATTTAGCTGATTCATCTAAATCGATTGGGACTGTATCGAAGTATCCTTTCATCAGCCAAGTGTTCATTGGGATTCCCCCACCGATATAGATCATTGTCAGGAACCAATAACGATCCAATGCACCTAATAGAAAGGCCATCACATAAAAAGCGGTCAATGCTGCCATCGTTGGTACCATCTGGATCACTAGAAAGAACATCAAACTTGATTTTCTTCCGATGAAACGATAACGACTATACGTATAACCAGCAAGTGTCACAACAGTTACTTGAATGACCATCGTTAAAACAGAAATGATCAACGTATTTTTATACCACGTGCCATACAAGGTTTCATTGAATAAGCGAGAAAAATTATTTAAGGTCCAATCACCGGAGAAATCCAAACTAAAAGCAGCAATATTGCCTGGTTTGAAAGCAGTACTAGCTGTGATCAATAACGGATAGATGATAATGATCGACAATAGGATCAAAAACACATAAGTGAAGAAATGCGAAAGTCTCCGTTGGAACTTAGCACTCGTACTAAATTTTTTCATGACTAGTCCTCCATTTTGAACGCATTAGTTTTCTTGAATACCAACAGAGAAACGGCAATGACGATCATCGAAATGATCAGCGTGATCGCAGAAGCCATCGAATACTGTGGCGAGGTCCCCGTGGTCAATTTATAGATCCACGAAATCAAGATATCTGTTGATCCTGCACCACCACCGACACTTCCCGGTCCCCCATTATTGAAGAGGTAGATCATGGAGAAGTTATTGAAGTTCCCTGTATACTGTGTGATGAACGTTGGTGCTGCTACAAGAAAGATTGCTGGCAACGTGATACTTGAGAAGCGCTGCCAAGCATTCGCACCGTCGATTTTCGCTGCTTCGTAAAGATCTTCAGAAATCGATTGTAAGATACCTGTGACCATCACATAGATGTAAGGAAAACCTAACCAGCCTTGTATCAAGATGATTGCGACTTTTGTCCAGTTCGGATCAGTTTTCCAAGGAACGGAGGCAATATCTACAAAGGGGATATTATTCAAGAATGGAATAACTTGCGTGTTGATCGCTCCCACACTATCGTTAAAGATGTTTGAAAAACTCATGATCGTGATAAATGCTGGGACTGCCCATGGCAAAAGGAAAATAATTCCAAAAACACGTTTGAACTTGATAAATTTCTGGTGCGCGATCACTGCTGTAAATACGCCTAACGTGATTTGTAAAGTAGTGGCACAAAGCGTCCAGATGACGGTCCAAGAGAACACGGCAACAAATGTATTTCGATAAGAACTTAAAAAGAAAATACTGAAGAAGTTTTCTGCTCCCACCCAGTCGATCAAACTTGCTGGTGGGATGTGTTGGAAATCATAGTTTGTAAATGCTGTAAATAATGTCACTAGAACCGGAAAGATGATCGTGAAAATCATCAATAGATACGCTGGAAGCGTCAAGAGATAAGGAAAGCCTTCATCACCCACATTATGTATGACTTCCTTCATTGTTCGATTGATCTTTTTCCCTTCTTTTCTCATGACTGCGACACGTTTTGCATCTACTAGATTGATGAAATAAAAAAATAAAAACAAGGCTGTCACAATCAATTGCAAAGTTCCTTGGATCAACATAAATAATGAGTGATCTTCCATTGGTACACTCCCTAAGGTAACTAAACCTATTAAGGATTGAAAACCACCTAAAACCATTTGGATGATAAATCCGATAAATAGTCCTAAAAATACGACCCCTTTAAATACTTGACCATTTGCAAATTGACCCAGTCCTGGAATGATCGAACGTAACATCGTGCCTTTGACATTGACCGCTGTATCTTCTTGTTGCATGGTATTGTTCCCCCCTCTTGATACTAAAAACAGGTGCTGTATGTTGAAGCGCCTTTTCTATAAAATCATCTCACGTTCATCAAAGGTAAAACATGGAGCTGAGAAGCAATTTCCTTCACAGCTCCAACCTTTTTGATGATCTAATTAATATTTTTGCTCAATTGCTTCGCTGATCGTCTTCACCGCGTCGTCAGCCGATTCTTTTGGTGTTTTTCTGCCTGAACCAGCATCAAACATCAAGTTTTCTGCGCCTGTCCAAACTTCTGCCATCTCTGGAATATTTGGCATTGCTTGTGCAGTTTCATATTGTTCAATAACTGCAGTCGTCAATTCATCATTTGTGCCTTTTGCTGTTTCACGAGCCGCTTGATTGGCTGGTACTTCGTTGACCATTTCAAAGAATTTTTCTTGGTTTTCTGTATTGGTTACATAATCTAACCATTTTTGAGCCACTTCTTTATTCTTAGAGTAGTTACTTACGACCCAACCTTTTCCTCCACCAAATGGTTGATAAGATTCACCATTATTCAATGTTGGGATTTTTGATACGCCATAATTGAGGTCGTTTTCTTGATAGGTTTGTGCTTGCCAAGGACCATCGATAATCGCTGCTGTCTTATTTGACATGAACTGTTGGTTGACAAAGTCGCCAGCACTCTTGATATCTTGCATTCCTTTAGGCCAAACATTTTGGAACCAATCTGTGGCATAAGTGATTCCTTCTACTGCTCCAGCATTGTTTAAGCCAATTTCAGATGGGTCTGTTCCATCTTCACCAAATACATACCCACCGTAACCTGAAATCAAGCCATATGAATAATAAAAATCAGTCCATTTTGCTAAAAATCCTGTGTTTGTTCCTTCTTCGGATTCGAAATTGAAACGTTCATCTTTTGCTAACGCTTCCAAATCTTTAAAGGTTGTCGGTGCAGTGTCCACTAGGTCTTTGTTATAATATAAGACTAGTGTTTCGATAACTGCCGGTGCCCCATAGATTTTATCTTCATAAGTCACTTGGGCTTTATCCGTATCATTGTAATCTGCTTCGTTACCCAATTTCACTTCTGCCAAATGTCCTTGTTGACCTAACGCTCCGATCCGGTCATAAGCTGCCATCATGACATCTGGTGCCTTACCTGCAGGACCATCAAGCGCAAGCGATTCCAATTGTTCGAACATGTCTTTTTCGACTAACTTGATTTTTACGTCGTTGTCTTCTTCAAATTTTGTTTTGATCTCATTGACATAGTCTTTGTAGCCAGAGTCGACAGAAATCGTTAATGATTTTCCATCTTCTTCATTTGCTGCAGTTGAAGACCCGCCATTACCACAGGCAGCAAGTCCCCCGATAAACCCTAAAGATAATGCACCTAACCCGAATTTTTTTAGCAACTGTTTACTCATTTTTTTTCCTCCGATTCTATTCTATTCCTCTTACAATTTGATTATATGTTTACAAAAGCTTGATTTGCAAACGCTTTCTCTATGTTACCGATAACAACTTAACAAAGGATCAAAAATCCATTCGTTTGGACTTCAGCTTTGCCGTCTTTTAAGATGTCACAATTTTGGCTGAATAAAACATCATTTTCTAAATCGACCAAGTACGGTTCTGTTCCTTGATTGAAATAAGCATGAATGGTTTGCTGATCGAGATGACGAGTCAAATGAATTTGTTCGTTTTTATCGTCGACCGATCGCCAAGTCAGATCCCCTTCAATCAACACTTGTTGCACTTGTTTACGCACACAGATCAATTCTTTGACGAACCCCTTCAATTCAAGATCTTGCTGGTCCTTTTCCCAGACCATACATTTTCGACAGTCAGGATCATCATGACCTGTCATGCCGATTTCTGTTCCGTAGTAGATGCAAGGCGCCCCTTTTTGTAAGAACATGAAAGCTAACACTGATTTCATCAGTTCCTTGTCCTCTTTACACAAAGTCAATATTCTTGCTGTATCATGAGAATCCAATAGATTGAATGTTCCTTCATTGACTTGATCACGATATAGCATTTGCTGATGATTCATGCCACTGACCATTTGAGTGGGTGTGATTTTTTTATGGACGAAATAGTCTTTGATCGAATCCATAAAGGCGTAGTTCATCACCGCATGGAATTCATCGCCCTGTAACCAAGCTTGAGAAGAATGCCAGATTTCACCTAAAATATAAATATCAGGTTTGATCGTAGTGACCGCTTCTCTGAATTTCTTCCAAAAATGATGATCCACTTCATTTGCTACATCTAACCGCCATCCATCGATATCAAATTCCTTGACCCAATACGTGGCAATATCTAATAAATAATCTTGTACTTCTTGATTTGCTGTATTGAGCTTAGGCATAAATGGCGTAAATGCAAACGTATCATATGCCAGATTTTCGGCTGTTTCAGGAACATCTGTCATTTGATAGGCATCCACTGGAAATGAATGGATGTGGAACCAGTCTTTGTAGCGGGATTTCTCGCCATTTTCGATCACATCTTGCCATTGTGGTGCATGACTACCCATATGATTGAACACGGCATCCAGCATGATTCGGATTCCTTTATCATGCGCTTTTGTGATTAACTCTTTCAATAACTCTTTATCACCAAATTGTGGATCGACCGCATAATAATCGATCGTGTCATATTTGTGATTCGAGGTTGCTTCAAAAACAGGACAGAAATAAATCCCTGTGATCCCTAAATCAGCTAGGTAATCGAGATGATCGATCACCCCTTGAAGATCTCCGCCAAAGAAATCTTCTCGATCTGGGTCTTTACTTCCCCAAGGCAACGTCCCTTTAGGATCATTTGTTGGATCACCATTCGCAAAGCGTTCAGGAAATATTTGATACCAAATCGTTTGTTTTGCCCATTCAGGTACTTTGAAGCGATCGATTTGTTGAAAATATGGCATACGGAAATAATAGTTTGCATTTGCCAATGTTTCTTCTTGATAAGGGAATATTCCTTGGTCTCCGTAAAAACAATCCATCCCATCAATTCCCACGATGTGAAACCCGTATTGCAATCGTCTAGTATCACTCGTCAACTCGATTTCCCAGTAATCATGAAGAAGTGTACTTAACCCTTTTTTCATTGGTTGTTCTTTTAAATACCAATTTTCTGAGAAAATCGTATATGGATCTCCGCTGATCACAGAAACGTGTTTGACATCATCTTTACTTGTACGTAAGCGAATCCGCATTGTTGTCTCACTGTATAAATAAGCAAATTCACTTTCGGGTCGATGATAAATTGCTGCAGTATTCATTTCAGTCCTCCCTTGTCTTTCAGTTAACAAAAACAACTATAAAAGATAAATAACCGAAAGACAACGCTTACATTCCTGTTATCGGTAACAAGATTTTTATCAAAAAAAAAGATGAATGACACACTGTTTACAAAACACGCGTGATTCATCTTCTTAAATACTATTTAATTCTATATGTTTTTTTATCGTACGCATACTTCAACAACTGCTTTTCTTGCCATGTGACACCAATCCCTGATTGACCAGGAATCATCAAAAGTCCATTTGTGATTCTAGCTTTTGGTTCGACGATATCATCATGGAAATAGCGATCAAAAGCAGACAAGTCTCCTGGAAAAGTAAAGCAATCTTGACTTGCAAAATGCAGATTCATCGCTCGACCGACTCCGGATTCAAACATGCCACCTAACCAAACGAGCAAGTCATTTTCCTGACAAAAATCAACGATCCTTAAAGCCTCAGTGATCCCTCCCACTCTGGGAATCTTTAAATTGATTGCCCGACAACTTCCCAATGCATGAGCTGTTTTTACGTCTTCCAGTGTTCGGATATTCTCATCAAGACAAACAGCTGTTTTGATTTCCTTTTGAAGTATGGCATGGTCAACATAGTCACGAGGGTGAAAAGGTTGTTCGATCATCGCAAGCTTCAAGGCGTCCATTTTCTTGAATAACGGCAGATCGTTGATCGTATAAGCAGAATTTGCATCTGCCATCAATTGGATCTCTGGATATTGCTCACGCAACGCTTGCAGTGGCACTAAGTCATTGCCAGGAGTGATTTTCAACTTGATTCGTTGGTACCCTTGATCAACATAAGTTTTTGCAGTCGCAAGTAAATCTATCGGGTTGTCATGGACACCAATACTGACACCTACGGGAATCGCTGATCGTTCGGCAGAAAACAACTTTTGTAATGGGCGTCCTATTCGACGAGCATAAAGATCCCAAACAGCTGTTTCAACTGCTGATTTTGCCATAAAATTCCCTTGCGTATGCTTGAAAGCTGACCAAATTTCTGAGGGATGCGAGAAGTCAAGTTCGAATAAACAAGGAATCAGCTCTTTTTGTAATACCGATCGACTCATATCAATCGTTTCTTCAATGTAATCTGCTCGTTCAAAAGCGACCAGCTCGCCTATCCCCTGATTCCCTAACTCGTCTTCCACGATCAACAAATCAAAAGCTTTTGTTTCCAATCGACCATAGCTCGTTCTAAAAGGTGTCACTAAGGGTAGTCGCAAACAGTACTGTTGGATGTTGACTATTTTGATGGCGTCCACTCCCTTTCCATTTCATTGATCCAAGTAGTAACAGTTGTTTCAAATAGCCTAGGTTGCTCGATGTGACAACAGTGCCCGCAATCCGCAAGGACCTGGCAACAAAAAATCTCTTTAACATCTGTCATTTGTTTACCGATCTTTTGAAACTTCTCATCCTTTTGACCAACAAGATACAATAGTGGGCATTCGATACTCGCTAAATCTGGCCAATAATTTTTTTGCGCGCCAGTTCCCATATAGTAAAGACTTAATGCTAAACCTAGCTTATTTTGAGCAAGTCGCTCGTTTCTTACTCTGCTTTTTTGTTCCAAGGGTAACGCCTGTTGTGAAGCAAATAGTGGTAACTTCTCCCAATCATCAACAAAATCAATCAGAGGCTCTCTCATTAAACGTAAAGAAATTTTTCGATCAGCTTTTTTACGACTGTTTCGTTGCTGTTCATCCGCAATCCCGGCAGTTCCACCTTCTAAAATGAGCCCTTTGATTCCTTGTGGTTGTTCGATTGCCCAAGCAAGTGCCACTCGTGCACCCATCGAGTAGCCTAATACATAAAAAGAGGAAATTTCTAATAATGAGACAAAACTCGCCAAATCGGCTACTAATGACGTAAGTTGGTAACGATAAGGATGCAGGTAAACCGCTGTTTTTCCATGACCGATCAAATCAATGGCTAAGTAATTAAACTGAGGATTCTCAAACATGAACGTTTGTGCACTACCGGTAAAGCCATGCAAACAAACAACCGTTGGTTGCTTTGGATCAGTATGCTGTAACCAACGGTAATGGTAAGTAGCACCTCGAACAGTCTTAACTGGCATCAGCCTATTTCCTCCTGATAACGACGCTTCATCTGTTCCCATAACTGGACAGGTTCTTGTTGTTGCCCTCTAATTTCAATCAATGTCCAATCCCTTTGATTCCGGCTTTTTTCAATCGCTTGCTCAAACTCTTTACTTGAAGTTGGTTGTATATAATGACCATTATATAAATCTGCTACCTTCTCTAATTCTAAATCAAGTGGCGTACCAAACAATGGTTCAAAATCAGTCTCTGGGAGTTGGTTTTGAGGAAGAAAAGAAAAGATTCCCCCACCATTGTTGTTCAATACGACTAAAGTAACAGGTAAGTGATAACGTCGAATTAGCTCCAACGCGTTCATGTCATGAAACAGCGCAAGATCGCCGATCAAAACAAACATCCGCTTGTTCCTTACCAAAGCGATTCCTGCTGCTGTAGAAATCAACCCGTCGATCCCGTTGACCCCTCGATTTCCGTAGATTGGAAATGATTCTCCAGTAGGCGAAGCAAAACGATCAACAAAGCGGATCGCGTTACTATTTGCCAAAAATAAAGCTTCCTCTGATTTTATCGCTTGCAATAACTGGCAACTAGCATTGCTTTCGCTCCATTCATCGATAGACAATTCTTTAGTGATGACTTCTCTCGCTTTTTGATAAGCTCTTTTCCATTGCGCCAACCATGCGTCAGAGGTTGGCGAATTAGGTAGTACATCCAAAGTTTCCGATACTAGTTTACAGAAATCAAGTGCACCGATTTGGATAAAACTTGTTCCTAAATGCAATGGATCACGCCATTCTTCCTCATCGATCAACACATAGTCAGAAATAGCTTCGTGATTTTTTTTTAAATAAAGCATCACATTTTTAGCTACAGGAAGATTACCAAATTGCCAAATGACTTCAGGAGTTTCAGGAACCGGTCCAGAAAAAATCAAATCTGCATGCGGAAGATAGCCATCGCTCATTTGTTGACAAGCACCTAGATTTGCCAAGGGATCACCAATGATTGGCCATTGTAAAGATGTTGCTAAAGTAAGTAACGCTTTTGCCTCATCAGGTGTCAATTCTTTACCGACGATCATCATCCCTTTTTTTGATAGCCAAGGAACAAGCTCTGGCATTTGCTTCGACACAATTTGAGTAACCAGTTTTTTTGGATGAAAAGATCCATCAAGAGAAAAAGTTAAATCAGGCAATAAAGGCTCTCTAAAAGGCAAGTTGATCTGAATTGGCCCTGCCGGTACACGCATTGCTTCATAGGCACAATTGGCGCCATGCCAGTAGCTATACCGTATCATTTCCGGAGTGGCTTCAGGAAGTGCTAATTCGATAAACTTTTTGATATGCGAACCAAATAACTTTTGTTGGTCCATCGTTTGTGGCGACCCAACGCCACGTGCTTCTGGTGGACGGTCTGCTGTAAGCACTAGCAAAGGAATGTTTGTTGCTTTTGCTTCACAAACTGCTGGAAAGAAGTTCGCTGCGGCAGTTCCCGACGTACAAAGAACTCCAACTGGTTGCTTTAATGCTTTCGCCATACCTAATGCACAAAATGCCGCAGATCGCTCGTCTACAATCACCGTTGTTTTGATTTCCGGATCTCTATGAAGTAACAAGGCAAGTGGGGTCGATCGTGAACCGGGACTGATGACGACATTTTTAAGCCCGCCTTCTTTCATTCCCTTGATGAAAGCCAATAAATACGCAGTCATTTCTTGTTGTTTAGTCATCCCTTCACTCCTCTAAGCATAGGTTGAAATTTTAGCAATGTTTCTTGGCGCTCTGCCTCGGGGTCAGAATCCGCAACAATGCCACAACCTGCATATAATATTCCTTCGGTTTCAGTCAAGATGCCTGATCGGATGCCTACAGCAAACTCACCGACATCCTCGATCGGGTCCAACCACCCGATTGGTGCCCCGTATAACCCTCTACCGAAAGGTTCATGATCTTTGATCCATTGCAACGCCAGTTCTTTCGGTTCACCACCTAAAGCAGGAGAAGGATGGATCAATTTTACTGCATCGATCAATGAGACTCCCTGCTTACGTTCTCCAGAGAAAGTCATCGCTAAATGCTGAATATCGCGGTTTTTCAATAAACGGCGGGATGAGACAGCGACATCGCCGGCGACAATATTCGCTAATTGATTCTCTAATCGTTGAGCAACAATTCCGTGTTCTTGTGTATTTTTAAAGTCTTTTAAAAGTTCTTTACCGATTTCATCGTCTTCCTGCACAGTCGATCCTCTAGGTGCCGAACCAGCTATCCCAGCAGTCATAAATTGGCTTTTCGTTCCTTGGACCAATCGTTCTGGTGTAGCACCAATGAAAGCATGTTGATCGGATGCTAAAAGAAATAGATAAGTTTGTGGTTGTTGTTCAGATAAACGCTGAAGAATTTGAGTTGTCGACTGGAATGATCCGTGTATTGCCATTTGTCTCGCTAAGACGACCTTTTTAAGCGAAGTTGCTTCGAGTACGATTTCTTTCCTCGCATCCTCTACATTGCGTAAAAAAGCTGGAACTGCCAGCTCTTCTGACGACACAAAGATATTTGCAGATTGTTCTTGTTCTTTGCCTTTTAACAATTCACTAACAAGACTATCTAAATACGAAAAACCTTTTAAAAGACTTCTGATTGTTGCAGCTTCTTTTCTGATTGTCAGAATAACTTGAGTCTTTGAACCTATTCGTTTGAAAAGAATACTTGGTAAAATGAAAAAGCCAGATTCAAGCTTACTCCAAATTTTTTCTTTTAGGTTGTTTGGATCAAATGGAAAACCTCCAAAAAGCAAAGGTCCCCCCTTCTGTCTCGATACGTTTAAAAAACTTTTAGAAAACTCAAGAGAAAATTCTTTGATAGCGCTGGGCATGTCATCATATTCCCTATCAAATAAATTTTCTCCTATTCCTAATAGCTCACAATCCTCATCAGGAGGACACCAATAAAAGCGATCTCCTTTAGATGGGACAAGAGGTAAGAGTTTTTTTACCGTTTGTTCACCAAGCTCGTAGCTATAAGTAAAATAAAGATGATTTCCCAAAAGCTGATCATCGATTGAGCTATCTAATTTGATATTCAATGTAATTCACTCTTTCTTCTGTCATTAAAAGACGTTTGATTGGTTTTCCAGTCGCAGTTTTTGGAATTTCAGAGACACAATAGATTTTAGTTGGATGCTTGTAACGTGCTAATGGCGCTAGTAGCTCAGTGATTTCTCTATCAGTAAGGGGTTCATCTAATCGCACATAAGCAACAGGTGTTTGCCCCCATGTTACATCCCAAGTGCCTACGACAGCGACCTCTGCAATTTTATTACAAGCTATAAGTACACGCTCGATTTCAACTGGGAAAATATTCTCTCCCCCCGAAATAATACGTTCACTCATGCGACTGACAATATAAAGATAATCCTCTTCATCAAGATACCCCCAATCGCCAGTGTGGAACCAGCCATCCTCTGTCCAAGAATGCGGGTTGACGCGATTCAAGTAATGGTTGATGATCGATGGTCCCTTTACTAAAATCTCTCCCATTTGGTCTGACTTCGTATCTTTTTGGATACGGATCGATACCCCAGACAAAGCTTTACCAGAAGAACCGTTTTTGGCTTCGAATGACTCCGGAGAAAGGGCGACGATCTGTGAACAAGTTTCTGTCATGCCATAAGAAAGCATCACAGGCACCTGTTTTTCCATACATGCTTGCATGACTCGTCCTTCTCCCGGCCCTCCCCCTAATAATACTTTTTTGAATGAGGGAGCATAACCACTTTCTGGAATCAATGGTTCAAGGTCTTTCAACATTTTGCTGACCAACGAAATATAGTTGCCACTTCCATTTGCTAAAAGTTGATGGACTTGTTGTGGAGAGAATCCCCGCAACAGAATCACTTGGATGCCTAAAGCAAGTGAGCGTAATAAAATAGATAAGCCACTAATGTGATAGATTGGCACACAGCAGATCCAGCTATCTGAACGATCTACTTCTAAACTTAGCGCAGTCGCTTGGCTACTCGCATAGTGATTGGCAAATGTTTGCGGTACGCCCTTCGGTTTACCTGTCGTTCCAGACGTATACATGATTGACGCGATTGACGCTTCTTGATAACCTTCATCAAACCAATCCTTCGGCTGTAGAACGTGTAATTCCGAAGGATCGGGAAATGAATACCAAGTGATTTGTTCGTTGACCGCTAATTTTTTGGCGGAAATAAGAATAAATGTCCCTGCATCTGCCATCTGTTCACTGATCTCATTCGTTGTCAAGCGTGTATTGACAAACTGGATTTCTTTTCCTAATTCCCATAATGCTAAGATCGATAAATAGCCATCTAGATCATTTTCACAATACAAGGCAACTCGTTCACTCGCTTTGGGTAATATTCGATGATAATACTCTGCAAAACTCTGAACGTGGGAAGTCAGTTCGCGAAAAGACAAACATTGATCGTTCCACTGACAAGCTGGTGCATCTGGATGAAGCATTGTTTGTTTTTGCAACCAGCTATTAGGTTGAGGTTTAAGGGAACTTAGGGAATTGGTCAAAATCAGGTTCTCTTTTTTCTTTAAATGCGTCGCGCCCTTCTTGTGCTTCATCCATGGTGTAATATAAAAGCGTCGCATCTCCGGCCAATTGTTGGATACCTGCTAAGCCATCTGTATCTGCGTTCATTGCCGCTTTGATCATTCGTAGAGCTAGCGGGCTTTTCTTCAACATCTCTTCTGCCCACTCAATCGTCACGTCTTCCACTTGTTCGATTGGTACGACCGTATTGATCCAATTCATTGCCAATGCTTCTTCAGCACTATATTGCTTCGTCATGAACCAAACCTCTTTCGCTTTTTTATGTCCTACGACCCGAGCTAAGTAACCTGAGCCATATCCACCATCGAAGCTACCAACGTTAGGCCCTGTTTGACCAAATTTCGCATTTTCCGCTGCGATTGTGATATCACACACAAGTTGTAAGACATTGCCCCCACCGATCGACCAACCTTTGACCATCGCGATCACTGGTTTAGGAATAACTCGGATCAACCGTTGCAAGTCTAATACATTCAAACGTGGAATTTGGTCTTCACCAACATACCCACCATTTCCTCGAACTTTCTGATCACCACCTGAACAGAATGCTTTGTCACCAGCTCCTGTCAAAATGATAACACCGATATCTTGACGATCACGACTGATTGTAAAAGCTTCAATCATCTCAAAGACTGTTTTTGGTGTAAAAGCATTATGGACCTCTGGGCGATTGATTGTTATCTTAGCAATCTTCCCATATTGTTCAAATAGGATCTCATCGTATTCCTTGATTGTTTTCCATTCTCTCATTTCTATCTCCTCCTAAAATTCATTAAATTTATTATACACAAGTTTTAAGCATTTAATGATAATTTCTTTATAAATTACTGTACAAAGAATATTGAATGAGTTAAGCGCAAGAAAAGCTTTATAATCTAACTTTCAAATAAATGATGTTAGATTTTTTCAGTGAATTTATTGTTTCTATTTTTCATTGTAATTGATTACTTCAAATATATTCTCTTATTAGTCCGTGGGTATATTCATAATCTACCATATACCTAATACGTAATTTTTTTGCTTTTACCATCCATACTCATAATAAAACAATTGCTACGCAAGCAAATGAATATTTTTTAACCTCTATTTCGCTTACTATTTTAGTCGCTTTTTCTTAGAAAGAAATGCTTTCACGGCCAGTACAGCTTTTTATATAAATAATGAAGAGGTCAAGACAGAAGTGTTTAGCCTCGAAAAATAGCTATCCCCGAAAATTGTTCTTCAAATTTTTGTTGTTAGCGCCTTTTTTCGAAGAGGTTAATTCTGTTCTCGCCGTTTATTCGGTTTGAGGTGGTATGAGAGGGCTAATGTCCCCCCTCTCCAAAGAATTTAATAGACAATAGGCTAAACCGGTTATTTTGACAGAGTTTTTCTAATGAACGAGAGGAGACACCGGTTGCTTCAAAAACAATTTCAGGTGTTTCTGTAAGTGCGGTGATTTATTAAAGTAACTGGC
Organism: Enterococcus sp. DIV0806c; assembly: GCF_051710905.1. Lineage (NCBI taxonomy): Bacteria > Bacillati > Bacillota > Bacilli > Lactobacillales > Enterococcaceae > Enterococcus > Enterococcus sp. DIV0806c. The sequence goes on from NZ_JBIOLO010000001.1 coordinate 1,632,124, forward strand.
GGAACCCTTCTTGATTGTGGAAGTCTTTTCCTTCTGAAAGACAGTGTTGATTATGGTAAAGTACTTTGTAACTTTCACCTTTAGATACGTCAAAGCAAAAATAAAGGACATGGGACTTCTCCTATATTATTTGATTGAACGTTCTCCACTCATTCATTCCGTTTCGCCTTTTCTTTACACGGACTCAAAGTCCCAACATACTTAAAACAGATTCTAGAATGACAGTGAGGGGGCTCTTTTTTGATTCGGACTCGAGGTCCATGAGAGTATGTTCGAGCTTCCTTTCACTCTCACTATACTCGTCTAAGAGAAATAGTTGGTAAGATATTCCGTCGAAATATCTTACCAACTAATCTTAGTATGTTTTTAGTAGTTATAGTGTCATCACATGGTATCTGAACAAAATTGTATAAAACTTTCTTTGTCAATATTACCTCAACAGATTTATTTGGTTAAAGTATAAGTGATTTTATTAATAGTGATATTTTTAATGGTTGTTGGCCATCCGTTGCTATTCCATTTCTCGGTATTTGCTTGTTTTTCGATTTGTTCTGCACCTTTTTTATAAAACTTTGTTTGATTTTTATTGTACCAAGGATCATTATGAGGATTTGGACTTAATTGGTATCTATGTTTACCCGGATTAATTTCATATCCTCTGTTTTTTCCACCAAAGGATGCCTCCATCCATTTATATTCTTTGCCTTCTACTCTTATCGTACCAGCAATCTTGTATGGTTCAGTAAACATCGCTTCATTCTGACTAATTTGACTTTGAGCTTCAATAGTTTGATTCGTCCAATATACACAAGCACTTAAACAACCGAATAAACCTAGTAAAACAAATAAAAATTTCTTCATGATACTCACTCCTTACTTTTTAGGCCCACTTTAAAATTACTAATGTTATGTGATTTAAATGTGAAGATTTGCTTGCTTTTTATTTAGAATACGCTTACATTTTCGTCACATTAAAGATTATGTATCGATGTAGTAGTTTCACAGTCAAATCTTTCGAAAACAAGTAAAAAAACGAAAATTTGAAAATAAATTTTCGTTTTTTTACTTGTTTCTGTTAGTTTTCGACTTTTCTCAAAACTGTGCGTAATTATGATATCAATTAGATTTCAATGCCAGTAACCCAGTATGAAGTAACGATACCGTTAGCAGTTGAACCAATCGCCAACCAAGTATAACCTTCACTGATTGACTGTCTTACAAAGGCATGGCCATTCTTTTGTACGAGTATTTTGTCATATTCGAACGTTTCCCCCAGATCCACGCGGCGTAGGATTGGCAGACTAGTTGGATTGGTTACATTGTCACTTGAAGGTCCTCGTAAGTTGATCCCTCCTGAAATAGCGACAGTCACTTCACCTTTTCGTTCAATCCATTCATTATCAGATGATGCTTCTGCTACTAATGAACCTGAAACCCAGCCGTTATCATCAACTTCATACCAGTGTCTGATACCATTCACTAACTCCCCGTTGATCGTCACTCGTGCAGAATGGAAGACTTGACTTCTAGTTAATTGACGTAAAATTGCTGATCGTGTGTTTGGCTCTTGGCGTACATTTAAAACATCTGCTGCTACGACCATTTCTTTATTCCAATCATGCATGATATAGTCTGGTTCTGGAACGTTGCCATCACCACCATTAAGGATATCTCTGACAGCATCCATATTGGTCCCTGGACAAATATTTGACGCATGTCCACTGAACTCATTATGTCCTAAGACATTTTCAACGGATAAACCAAATCGTTCCATTGCGGCTTTCGCACGCTGATTGAAGGCTTCTTCTTGGGCTTCCGTAAATGAACCATTCCCTACTAAGCAGATGTGATAGGTTGGTGTATTGTGTCCACCAACACCATTAGTTACATCCTCATCAAAGTAGCACCATTGCACAGTTCCATCACGCAAGATAATCTCATGATAGCCGCCAGTTCCCCAGCCTAGTTCGCCATTCCAATATTGTTGAAAGATAAAAACATCTCCTGTTTCAGTTGCTGAATGGTGGCGTGCAATGTTTTTGACCACTGAAACATCTCGTTTCGCATTTGTTGGCCCTAAAATCCGTGAATCTCCTCGTAAATCCTCAATTTTGATTGTCATAATAATCTTCCTTCCTCTGATTTTATTATTTTACAAAATCATTTTCTCATTAAATTTTGATATTTTATTTATTGTTGTATTGTTTTTGTTTGATTATAATATGAACAATGAAACAAACTTTATTATCGTTTAGGAATGGTCAAAGTATATTCTGGAAAAGAAATATCAACTGTTTGTCCACTGATCACATTTCCATTTGGTTCATTTGTCCGTCTTAACATAGGAAATACTTTTTTTCCTGCATGTTTTTGAATGTCAAGTGTGCCGTCCAAACCGAACCGTAGACCAGTTGGTAAGCCGTAAGCAACATTTACATCGTTTCGTATAATGCCAGCTGACCGGCAACGACCAACTTCTACAGATGGATTATCGACATCTATCCAAAAAACATAGCCTAGATCTAAAAAGGCTGCTCCATTTTGGGGTATTAACCATCCTGCTATCCGAAACGTACCTAAAGATAGCTCATTGAATATTTCTAATTTTCCTCGATAGTTTCCGACTGCCTTGGGTGGACTAGCTAAAATGATTTCATCATGTGTCAAGTCCTCAGCAGCACTTAAGCGATCACGAATCATCATCATGTTAATACCTGGACAGATAGTTGAAGAGTGTCCAATGAACTCATTGTGCCCCATAACATCCTTCACTGATAGGTCAAAACGTTGCATCGCCGCTTTTGCTCGCGTGTCAAATGCTTTTTCTTGTTCTTTAGTGAACGAGCCAGTTCCCACAAGACAAATATGGTAGGTTGGTGTGTTATGTCCCCCCACACCATTCGTTATATCTTCATCAAAGTAACACCATTGTACTGTGCCATCTCTTAGGATAATCTCATGATAGCCGCCAGTTCCCCACCCCAATGTGTTCTTCCAATAGTTTTGAAACGCCCAAACATCTCCTGTGGTTGTTGCCGAATGATGACGCGCAATTTTAGTTATTTCTGATGCCTTTCTTTTGGTATTGGTCGGTCCTAAAATACGTTCATCTCCTCGTAGATCCTCCAGTTTTATCTTCCTCACCTCCTTTACTGGTAAAAGAAACTTGGACGATCAATTGCTTTTATTAGACTCCTGTAACTTCATTACCTGATCTCCTAGATCAAATAATCCGCCTGCGGCCAAACCAGCAATCGCTCCTGCCCATAAATAAAGAATGAGATCCTGTGGAACGAATGAGAAGGAATACAGCCCACTAAGCAAAATTCCAGTAATCACGTTGCTGATAGGCAAAAGTTTACTGCGTCCTATTAGTCCTTTCATCAGTTCTGTCACACCGACGACCAGTGGCGTGATAATACTTGAAATCGTTAAGATTTCGGTCAACTTACTTCACCTCCTTTCCAATTTGTTTGAAAATAGATTTGATTTGTTCTTCAATAATTGATAGACGATTGCCATACTCGATTTGGCTTTTTTCTACTCGAACAATAGTATTTTCTAATTTCCCCAATGTATGATCGAGCTTTGTAAACATTGCATAGAATTTTGCTACGCCTACAATCAACGTTCCACCAAGTGTTATGACAGCCATCCATTCACCAATTGATACTTCCACCATTCTCTACCTCCGTTATATTTGACGTTTTCATTTCTGTGACACTTTTTTTATCTTTCATCATTTGATTCTTCTTTCGTTTCATATAGTGACTTAAGTTGATTGCTCTATTTTCATTATTCCGCTATATGTGCTATGTTTATCTTGAAAATGTAGATACACCTATCTATCACCTGTTATTACATAGAAAAGCAAATACTCGTTATTTTCTGCCATTTCCTAAGCTTACATTCATACTAGCATCAAAGAATAGAGGGGAACCGCCAATCATCTGCCAAAAAAACGCCAAATTATTTATACGCAATCAGTTTTCCACTCTTATATGCTTCAGCAAATTCAATCAATGCTTCTGCTTTTTTTCTCTGAATCGTTCTTTCGGAATAACCAATTTCAAGACTAATCTTATAATTCGAAAAACTTTCAGGAACAAAGTAAGAATAATAAAGGATCATTCGATTCGTTAGACTCAAAACCATCAAAGCATTTATGATTGCATTCCTTTCTGCTTCAATCGCTATCATTTGCATAGATGCCCTTTCTGAAGATTGATCAGAAAGAGTTGCTTTTAAGCTATTGATTCTACGAGGAGATTCAATGTCGACTGTGACACGTCCTACCATCCTATCAAGTTTACGAAAATTTTTTAAGACTTCTCTCACATTGCATCTTGTTTGTTTCACATCTATTCTTTTGGGGTACATCACAAAAATTCACTCCTTTAAAAAATCATCTTTTAGATTTACTGATATAAAGTATTTGGCTTCTACTAGTCAAACCGCAAACTAAATTGCACAGAGTTTTCATTTTATTTCTTTTCCAACCCATATAAAAATAGTCATTTCCTAAGGTATGAATTATTTTTTTGTCATTATACTCAAACAAATGATTGTTCGAATTACCCAATCATTAAATCTTCATAACCAATATCATTGGATACACAATATATTTCTATTTCTTTTCGTGTGTATTTAGTATGATTGACCTGTTTAACCGGCTTTTTTGAGATTACGTAATCCATACCACATATTTACTCCTCTTTTCCAAAGTAGTTTTTCCTTCAATTACCTCATTAATGCTTCTATTCCTTCAGAATCTGGTTGGATAAACCGAAGATTTGTACGTCCGAGTTTTTTCTTCTTTTTTTTTCAAGACCGACAGTCCAACGACATTCTTACTCACTCCTTAATAAAAATTAAATGTGTCTGCTTATGTTAGTACCTATTACAAGGACGCTAAAACGTTGAAAGACCATCGTTTGGTTTGAAAAATTTTATTCGTCACATAAATTAATAGGTCATATGCTGTTCATCAATTTTAAGTGGTTATCTTGATGTTTATCACCTGAATCACTAAAGATTATTTTGGTTTAATCCACGCGAAATATAACTTAAAGTTGATTTGTTACCAAAAAATATATAGTCATCGGAAATACCATAAATTTCCGAAAATTTCTTTGCTAAAGAAATCGGTACATCAGTGGCATCATCCTCGTACTCAGCAAGCTGTTCCTTAGTAAGATTTAGACCATAACTATTTTGCAGAATGTCAATTACTTCAGTCTGATCCAAATCTGAATTTACTCTTGCTGCTTTCAAAGATATTTGCAACATATAAAACACCTCCTATTATATATTTTAATATAACTTAAAGTTATAGTAAATAATTTTATATAACTATGTATAACTTAATGTTGATTTAGACCAGTTTCTGGTATATTATTGGAGTAAGAATTCGGAGGATTATTATGGATAAAAATATTATTGGACAGAAGATTAGTGAACTAAGGCATAAACAACAAATGACGCAAGAAGAATTAGCAATAAAAGTCGGCGTTAGCAAGCAAACTATTTCTAATTGGGAAACTGGATTAAAAACACCCCGTATGGGTGCTATTCAAAAAATTGCTGAGTTATTTCATGTGACAAAAGGTTATATTATTGAAGGTGAGGAAGAAAATTCTCGTCGTCTACTCTCTATTTTTGAAAAACTAGATAGCGAAAGACAAAAGTCAGTCATCTCTTTTGCAGGAAAAAAATTAGAAGAACAACAGTTAGAAACAAAGCTTGATAACGAAGAACTTCTCAAAGAAATTGATGAATTCGTAGAGGAATATGGATTCGAGGCCTTTGAAAATTTACATAAAGTAATTACCAGTAAAAGGCAAAAAGAACAAAATAAGAATATCAGCTAAACCCCTATCCCCCTTTTTTAAACGAACGGTTACAATTTTAGAATAATAATAATATAATTGTTATATAACCGTATATATAGGGGGTGTTTTTTTCCTGATTGCCTAAAAAAAATGATTTTTCAAAAGAAATAGTTGATTTTGAAAAAAGACTTCATCATAAAAAGGCAGGAGTAGAAAAAGAAAAAGCTTTGGTTAAAGGGATAATTGGTGGCTATACGCCTAATGAAATTAAAGAAATCCGTGAATTAATGAAAAAACTAAAAAAAGCAGACCATTATTTGTTTTTATGAACTTTAGCATTTTTTCTGGTAAAAGATTTAGAACGAGTATCTCATTCAAACTAAATGATTACATTTTAACAGACAGTCCTTCCATTCATTAGTAAAAGTATTTTTAATTTAATCCCTAGTAGTTCGCAAACAGTTTTTTAATGATAAAAATAGAGTTTAATTTCGACAGTAGCGATAAAGAATAAGAAATAAGGAGTAACAGGATGAATTTATTAGATCATCTAGGGATTGAAACGTGTATTGTTTCACCTAAAGAAGTCCAATTGACTTTAGCAATTGACGAAAAGCATCATCAACCTTATGGCTATTTGCATGGAGGAATCAATGCTGTATTGATCGAAACGGCTTGTAGCATTGGGGCTAACGAATATTTACAAGCCCCCCACTTTGCTGTAGGGATCGATCTGCAAGTCCAACATTTAAATAAAGCCTCTACAGGTACCTTGAAAGTGGTCGCACATCCTGAGAAAGTCGGGAAAACTATTCACTTTTGGCAGGCAACGGTTTATTTAGATAATGATTTGAAAATCGCCACTGGCCAATGCACTTTGCTGGTCAATTAACTCTTATAAGGAAAATTAAAAAAAGATTGAACCAGCTCTAAAAATCTCATTCTTTGTTCCATTTCATATTTGTTTTTATATAATGGTATGCACCATTTCGACCTATTATAACTTTTAACTATTCTTTATAAATTTAGGTTTATCTAACTTTCTTTTTCAACTTTGTTAACTTTTATACAAAATTAATGTATAATGAGAATAGTTGGAAATAAATGTATAGTAGGAAGTGGATAAATGAAACACGGTAGAAATATAATTTGGACATACATTAAAATAGTGTTTGCTTTAACTATTTTAGCTATCAGTATCAACATGTTTTTAGGTCCGCATCATATTGCAGCTGGTGGCGTAAGTGGACTTGGTATTTTACTTGAGTCAGCTTTAGGTTTGAACCGAGCAACAGTTATACTGGTTTTGAATATCATCATGTTGATCTTGGCCTTGATTTTTTTAGGCAAGAAACCTTTCTTTAAAGTATTATTTGGTAGTTTAGTCTTCCCAGCGATCATTGAGATCGTCCCAGAGTATATGATCACGCCTGATCGTCTCTTATCAGTCATTTTCGGTAGTGCGATCTTTGCTTTAGGTGTAGCTATCTTATACAAAAATAATTCATCTAGTGGCGGTACCACGATCCCTCCCCTTATCTTCAAAAAATACTTCAATTTAAGTACTTCCATTGGACTTTTATTGACCGATGCTGTCGTTGTTTCGTTAACCTTATTTGTTTTTGGATTTGATGAATTTCTCTATGCGATTCTGTCGATCGTAATTACATCCATCGTGATGAATTACATTGAAACAGGAACAAATCGTCAAAAATCGATCATGGTGCTAAGCGAGAATCATCTTTTAGAAATCCACACACGTTTAAGTCAGGAGATTGGACGAGGGTTCACGATCCTAGAAGCTAGAGGCGGTTATAGTAATCTATCAAAAGAAGTGTTATTGATGGTCGTAACTGACCAAGAATTTTCTAAAGTCAAACCGATAATTGAAGAAATCGATCCGAATGCTTTTGTCATCGTCAATAGTGTAGCAGAAGTCATGGGTAGTGGATTTACGTACCATCCGATCGAATGATGTCCCAATTAAAATGAACAGACCTATTCCTATAAAAAAGTCTACTCTTGGTTTTTATTCATAAATCAGGAGTAGACTTTTTTTCAAAACAAGTTAGTTGCTCTACCTAAATAAATTGTGTACAATTTAATTGTATCAAATATAAAAAGAGGAGTGATTTTTAATGAAAAAAATGTATTCAACAAAAATGATCAATACTGGCGGACGTTCTGGTGAAGTACACAGTCCAGATCACTCATTCGAGCTTAACATTGCAGCTCCAGGTAAACGTGTAGAAGATGCAACAAATCCGGAACAATTGTTTGCCGCTGGCTTTAGTGCATGTTTCAATAGCGCACTAGACTTGATCAAAACACAAAAAAATATTGACGGTGCATCAACAATCAGCGCTCAAGTGTCTCTATATGCAGAAAGTGAAATGAGTTTTGTGTTAGGCGTTGAGATCGAAGGTTCAGTTGAAGGTTTATCACTCGAAGAAACACAAGAATTACTAGAAGCTGCACATAAAGTTTGTCCTTATTCAAAAGCAACAGCTGGCAATATTGAAGTCACTTTGACAGCCGTAGAGAACTAGATTTTTTTAGGAAAAACAAGTATGCTATAAAGTAGCACATTAGGAGGTGGTCTATTTGGAGGAGTTATTACTAAAAAATCAATTATGCTTTCCTTTATATGCCACCTCTAAAGAAATTACTCGTTACTATACGCCCTTGTTGAAGCCACTGGATCTTACTTATACGCAGTATCTTGTTTTACTTGTTTTATGGGAGAGAAAACAAATCACCATGAAGGAATTAGGCCAGATCTTGTGTTTAGATTCAGGAACTTTGACTCCTGTAATAAAGAAATTAACTGGTAAGCAGTATATCACTCGTAAAAGAGATGATACAGATGAACGAGTATCTATCCTCTCTCTAACTGAACAAGGATTTTTATTGCAAGACCAAGCAAAAGACATTCCAGAAAAAATCCTTGATTTTTTACCTTTAGATGAAGAAGAATTATCTATGTTGCTTCATTTGACGAAAAAAATGCTTAAAAATTTTAATAAAGAACAAGACGCTCGGTAATTCAATTACCGAGTTTTTTTCGCTTAAATTTACAACGTATAAGAAACGGAAATCATTTTATTAGTAATTTTCCCTTAATCGTCTTAATATATAATTAAAAAAAGGAGGTTATTATAATGTGTACATCTATTACTTACACAACTAACGATCATTATTTTGGACGTAATTTGGATTTAGAGATTTCTTATAATGAACAGGTGACGATCACTCCAAGAAATTATCCTTTTGTTTATCGGAAAGCCCCAAAACAAGAGTCTCACTATGCGATCATCGGTATGGCAGCAGTTGTAGATAACTACCCTCTCTATTATGATGCAACAAATGAAAAAGGTTTGAGTATGGCTGGTTTGAATTTCCCTGGAAATGCCCATTTTTTTGACGAAGATGCCGAAAAGACCAATATCACACCTTTTGAATTTATTCCTTGGATATTGAGTCAATGTAAAAATGTGGAAGAAGCTCGTACGTTATTAGCGGATATCAATTTAGTCAACATCAATTTAAGTGAAGAACTACCGTTATCTCCTCTTCATTGGATATTAGCCGATCAAGAAACATCGATTGTTATTGAATCAGTTGCCGAAGGATTAAAAATTTATGATAATCCAATCGGTGTACTAACAAATAATCCAACCTTCGACTATCAATTATTTAATTTGAACAACTATCGGTCAGTCTCACCGACTACCCTTAAAAACCATTTCTCCGATGAACTTGATTTATCGGTCTATTCTCGCGGGATGGGCGGATTAGGTTTACCTGGAGATTTATCATCTGCTTCGCGTTTTGTCAAAGTTGCCTTTACAAAATTAAATTCTGACAAAGCAACGACAGAACAGGAAAGCGTTAGTCAATTCTTCCATATCCTAAAATCGGTCGAACAACAAAAAGGCCTATGTGATGTTGGAAATGGTAAATTTGAGTATACGATCTATTCTTCTTGTTGCAATGTGGATAAAGGAATCTATTACTATACTACCTACACAAATAGCCAAATCAATGCAGTCGATATGACGAAAGAAGATTTAGAAAGTACAGAATTACTCACCTATCCATTGATTGAAGAAGAACAAATCCACTATGTTAACTGATTATTAACCATATTCTACGCAAACACGCCTTGAAACAGAATGTTTCAAGGCGTGTTTTATCTATTACAATCATTAGTTGATTTTTCTAAAAGTAACCATGCTCATTCCTGTGATCAGTAGACCAAACATCCATGTAAAGAAGCGATTATGCTCGCCCGTTTTAGGTAATTGATTCGTTGCTTCATCTGTCGATGTTGCAGAGTGTTTATCATTAGCTACTTGATTTGAAGAGTGAGCTATTTTTGTCATTGGTAGAATTTCATTCGCATTTTCAGACAATTTTTTATTTAGCAGTACATCTGTCGTATCAATAGATGGAATTGATTGTTTTCGAATTTGAAACAATGGTTTTACTTGTTCAGGTATTGTGATCGTTGGATTGCTGCCTTCAGGGTGGATTTGTGGTTTAATCACTTCTTCACCACCATGTCCACCATTTCCATCTTCCTCGTTATCTCCTTCATAGTTTCCATTGTTCCCCTCTGGTTTATCCGGTTTTGCATCTGGATTCTCATCTGGTTTATCCGGTTTTGCATCTGGATTCTCATCTGGATTATCTGGTGTTACATCGGGATTTCCATCCGGATTATCTGGCGTCACATCTGGGTTCTCGTCCGGATTATCCGGTGTCTCATCGGGATTCTCATCTGGATCATCTGGTGTTACATCGGGATTTCCATCCGGATTATCTGGCGTCACATCTGGGTTCTCGTCCGGATTATCCGGTGTCTCATCGGGATTTTCATCTGGATTATCTGGTGTCACATCAGGGTTCTCATCTGGGTTATCCGGTGTCACATCAGGGTTCTCGTCCGGATTATCCGGTGTCTCATTGGGATTTTCATCTGGATTATCTGGTGTCACATCGGGATTTTCATTTGGATTATCCGGTGTCTCGTCTGGGTTCTCGTCCGGATTATCTGGTGTCACATCAGGGTTCTCATCTGGATTATCCGGTGTCACGTCTGGATTTTCGTCTGGATTATCTGGTGTCACATCAGGGTTCTCATCTGGATTATCCGGTGTTACGTCTGGATTTTCATCTGGATTATCCGGTTTAGGATTAGGATCTGGATTAGGATCTGGATTAGGATCTGGATTAGGATCTGGATTAGGATCTGGATTAGGATTTGGATTAGGATCTGGATTAGGATCTGGATTAGGATCTGGCTCAGTCACGCCCCCTGTTCCTCCAGCTTTTTGTTCAACGGTTTGACGTTGACTATATGGTGTCAAATGATGACTGTCCTCAGGTTGACCATCTGCTACTTTTACGGTAAACAAAGCAGGTCTATTGATTGGTTGTGTCAGTGTAATATTAAACGTAAAAGTTGCTAGTTTGTTGTGGAATACAAGTGAAGCTGGATCGTGTTCGATCTTCAAGGCTGGATCAACGTTTTCAAATCGGACAACAGACTGTAAAATCGGTTGGATATCCCCTGAATAAGTCACCAGTGCCTTCACCGTGATCGTCTCTCCTAGTTTAAGTCTCATAATACCAGAGTTTGCTGAAACATGTTCTTCTAAAAATTTGATTTGATTCACATTTGCCCAGACGGAATGAGAAGCTAGTTGAGCAACATCATTGCTAGGTTGTTCATCTGTCTGTGCAGCTTCGACTGGTACAGAAACACTACTCAGTAAAACTGAAGCAAAGAGAAGACTTAAATATTTCATGAGAATTCCTCCTATTTAATATCATTATCATGTTAAACATAAGATAATATAGATTGATACGGAAGATTTACTGTTTTTTTGTTGAAAATAAAGAAATTTTCAGTAAAATTTTCAACCGGAGGAATTTCAATGCAAACACAAGAAGCAATCAAAAAGTTTTTATTAAAGAAGAAAAATGTAACAAAGCTTGAGATTTTTCTTTTTTTAACAGAGCATCAGTTCTTTATCACCACGCACTATCTAGCGGACCATTTTAAGATGTCTGATTCAAATTTTCTTTTATATCTTCATGAAATCGAACAGGACTTCCATGCTTTGGGCATAAATAATCTTGAAGTAGTGAAAAACAAAAAGTTTGTCAAAATTTCTTTGAACGATGCTGACGTTGCGAAGTGTTATTATGAATTATTTGGTAAATATTGTTTTGAATCAACTAATTTTCAAATCATCGCTGCCTTACTTCGACAAAAAGTCAACTCAATGGTCACGATCAGCCAAATGACAAATTACAGTCCTTCATATCTCTATTCTAAAATGAAAGCAATCAACCAATTTTTAGCTTTATATGGAATCTCCTTCAAGTTTTCAAGTAAAGGAAAAAAAATAATCACTGGTAGTGAAGTTCAAATCCAATATTGTTTTCTAGATGTTTATTGGACTATTTTTGCTAATACGTCCCTTCCCTATCACAAGGAAGAGCCAAAAAAAATCGATTACACACTCCATGTCTTCTTCAAGAAAGAGTTATTGGATGGGATGAATGGTGGCGTCTTGGATAAGTTGTATCTTCTCTTAAAACTTTGCCAGGACAATTTTCCTATGACTTCTTTAGAAAATGTTCAAAAAGAATTAAGTCAGTTTAAGTATATTGATCTTTTGATTGAACCTGATGTGGATATTTTAAATCCTGATTTACCGATTTGTCGGGAACAAAGAATCATACTCAATTTATTAGCACGCCTAACGATTTCTCAATTGGATAGTGAAGAGCAAAGTTTGACGCACTATCAAAGACTGTTAGCGATCGATTTTCCTTATTTGATTTATTCCAAGAAATTAGTTGAAGCATTCAGTCAGCGTTTCGCTTTAGAGCTACCTGAAAAACAAAAAAAGTTATATGCACTGTCCTTTACGATCAATAAACTTCACAATACCTTTTTGGATAGCGAACAGCCAAATACGCCTTTACCGACTTTCTTACTTTATAAAGATCAGAAAAACTATGAACACTTAAAAACAGGCGTAGCTGAATTTTATGAGAATTTCCGGCAAGAAAATTGGCATTACTTACCAGATTTTCTAGAAAAAGAAAATATTTCATGGGTAATCGAAGAATTACTCCATTTCTACGACCGTTTCAAAAAGCAACCACCGATCATCATCGGTGTGAATCATACGAAAGACTTTTATATCAGTAAAGATTTAATTGTTAAAATCGAACAAATTTTTTCAAAAGAGGCAATCGTCATCCAACGTTACTATATGGAACAATGCGATATCGTCATTAGTGATTGCCCGCTAAACCAGCTACCTGAGAGTATCAAAAAGATTTATTTGTTAAACGGCATCGTTCGTCCAGATGATTGGAAAAAGATGATTGCTCAGTTAGCTACCTTTATTTTTGAGATCAAACAAGAACGTGACTACGCTGATTTTGATTGATCTTCACAGATACAATTAGTATCATGTAGCATTCTTACTATCTATCCCCTTGTTCACTGAACTTTCATGAGACTTGACACTATAGCTATTCTTTTTGAACAGTTCATTATATAATAATGAAAAAAGGAGCTTCTTTATGACTGAACATCGAATTTTTACTATGCCTTTTTCTTCTGTCTATCCTCTTTATCTAAAAAAAGCAGAACGAAAAAATCGTACAAAAGAGGAAGTTAACCAAATCATTTATTGGTTGACCGGCTATGAACAAACTAAATTAGAAGAACAGATCAAACTGGAAAAGGACTTCAAAACTTTCTTTGCTGAGGCACCGAGATTGAATCCTGACCGAAAATTGATCACTGGCGTCATTTGTGGTGTTAGAGTAGAAAATATTGAAGAGCCATTGATGCAAGAAATTCGTTATTTGGATAAGTTGATCGATGAGTTAGCCAAAGGAAAGAAAATGGAAAAAATCCTTAGAAAATAATGGGATTACTAGTTATTAGTTGGTTTATACATCAATAACCGTTAAAATAAAAAAAAGGAGGTTATAATAATGTATGAACTTATTCGAAGTAATTTTCAAAGACATGCTATTTTACGAGCAGCTATTTATATCATTGCTGGTATCGCCATAGTCATCAACCCAACTGCCGTATTTAATTTTGTCGGCTATCTTATCACAGCTTATTTTGTTTTATTAGGACTGATCAATTTATTTGAAGCCTATAAAAACAAGCAAAAAACAGGTGTTTGGGGATTTGGACTTTTCAGTGCAATTGCTTTTCTGATTTTCGGACTGATCGTGTTCTTATTTGCTTCAGCAATCGTTTCGATCTTGCCAATTCTTTTAGGCTTGATGATTTTAGCAAATGGCGCATTTCAATTGTTCATCAGTTTGAATACAAAATCAAAAGGATGGTCATTATACAGCGTGATTTTACTGATTGGCGGATTGATTTTACTATTTAATCCATTCCAAAGCTTAATGGTGCTTTTCCAAATCTTTGGCGGTATCTTGATCTTTATGGGGATTTCTGAAATCATCAACTACTTTAAAGTAAGAAATATGTATGTTAATTGATTAGTTATTTAAATTCGAGGTTGGGCTTAATTGCCTGGCCTTTTTTGTTGTACGTTTTCATAAATCCACACAATGGACGATACTACATAAATAACGTTATTTATGTTATCCTGTTTAGGAGGTCATTTGACACGAATAAAATAAATTCTTTTTTGAGAAAGGAAGGATGAAAAGAATGGAATTTATAGGTATTCTCTGTTTGATCTTGCTAGCGACAACCATTGGCTCTCACCTTTCAAGGAGGTTTGGTGTACCTGCGGTGATCGGTCAACTACTCGTTGGCGTCTTGCTTGGTGGTGCCGGCCTGGGATGGGTGCATCCTAATATTCTCGTCCACGATTTTTCAGAAATTGGTGTCATTTTATTGATGTTTTTAGCTGGACTGGAAAGCGATCTTTCTCTTTTGAAAAAATACTTTCGTCCAGGAATGTTCGTTGCTTTATTAGGGATCATACTCCCCGTATTATTTGGTTGGTTGACAGGTGAAATTTTCCAAGTGACTAGGAATGAAGCTATCTTCTTTGGAATCATCCTCGCAGCAACTTCTGTAAGTATCTCTGTTGAGGTATTGAAAGAACTTCATGTAGTCAATACAAAAGAAGGTTCGACTATCTTAGGCGCTTCAGTAGTTGATGACATTCTTGTCGTATTGGTGTTAAGTTTCAGCTTATCATTTTTGACGGGAGAATCTGGCAGCAGTCTCCCTTTACCGCTTCTTTTATTGGAGCAAGTGATTTACTTTATTTTTATATTTTTATTAGTCAAATGGATTGCCCCATTTTTGATGTCACTAGCTGGAAAAATCTATGCTAACTCTGCAATCATCATTGTTTCATTGGTTTTATGTCTAGGTATGTCCTACATTGCTGATTTGATTGGACTAAGTTCAGTCATTGGTGCATTTTTTGCAGGGATCGCGGTAAGTCAAACATCGGTCAAAGAAGAAGTGTATCATAATGTCGAGGCATTAGGTTATGCCGTATTTATCCCAGTCTTTTTTGTCAGTGTTGGACTAGAAGTCGATTTCTCTAACTTTGGAGAACAATTGATTTTTATCTTGATCCTAACAACTGTTGCAGTCTTGACTAAACTTGGTGGTGGTTATCTAGGTGCAAAAGTAGCCGGCTTTTCAACGAATAGTGCCTTTATGGTAGGAGCTGGTATGATCTCACGTGGTGAAATGGCGCTGATCATCTTGCAAATTGGACAACAAAGTCAATTGATTGAAGCAAAATATTATTCTCCACTTGTGATCGTGATCTTATTAAGTACCTTGATCTCTCCATTGATTCTTAAATATTTTACAAGAAAAGTGTATCATGGGTGATTCGTTCTCAGATAAATAGAGCCTTTCTACTAGATTTCTCGAATCTAATAGAAAGGCTCTATTTTTGATCAAATAATATGCTCTTTGCTCTCGTTCCATAACTCTTCTGGCGAGTAATAATCATTTTCATTCAGAACAAGAGTGCCATCTGGTTGAATTTCAATAGTCGATCCTACCCAGGTTGTTTGTGAAGCCAATAAACTATTCTTTCTTTTGCCATTTTTCATCGAAAAAGCTTTTGCATGTTCTTTTGCTAAATGTGATTTTAAATATCTCGTTTCCCCATTATCAAATTTAATCTTCAACATGCTTGCTGCCATTTCCGCTTTCACTGCTTTTGGAACATCAGTCATCTTATCTCCTCCTCTTGTTATTTACACTCGTTTATATAGACTAGTGTATCACTGCAAGAGAGAAAAAACTAATTATTTTGTATCCGATTTCAACCTCTGTATTTATTGGTAAGTTTGATTCAAATACTGCAATAAAGCAGGCGCTCGATTAGTAGCAGAATCGCCTTCTTCTCTGTTTTCTAACATGCTGATCACTAAGTAGCCATTTGTTTCAGGATTGATCGCATACAGGAAACTGTTTTCTTGTCCTTTTTCATCCTGCTTTTCTTTGATTTCAGCTGTTCCTGTTTTTGCGGCAAGCGGAATGCCTAGAGCAGCTAAAGAGTGTGCAGTTCCATTAGGGTCTTGGACGACATCGATTAGATCTGGCAAAATCGTTTGGACACTCGATTCTCTGATTACATTTTTCTTATCTTTTGTTTCCTGATCCATGACTAATCGTGGATAAACTAAACTGCCATTATTTGCAAAAACACTATACATCGCAGCTTGTTGGATCGGGTTGATCAACAATTGTCCCTGACCATAGCCAGTATCTGCCAACAGAATCTCCGAATTGAATGAGTCTTCATTTGAGATTTGCGCAGGATCCATTTGGATCGGTAAATCTAGCTCTTCACCGAAAATGAATTGATTTAGTCCTTTTCTAAAGGCTTCTTCCCCCATTTTCAATGTTTCTTGTGCCATATAGATATTATCAGAATAAACTAAAGCATTTTTCAAGTTGACTTGTGGTACATCACTGACACGTGTCACTTGGTAAGAACCCCAAGAGCTATCTTTTTGCCACTTCAATCCATTGATCGTTAAGACTTCATCTGGATTCAATGTCCCATTATCTAAGCCGATGGCTGCGGTGATCATTTTAAATGTTGAACCCGGAGCATAACCTGTTGCAAAACGGCTAATAAACGGACGATTGGGATCTTCTTCATAAGCTTTGTAATCGTCCTGTGAAATACCATTCGTCATTTTATTTGGATCATAGCTAGGTGAACTGACAAGTGCCAACAAATCTCCAGTTTTAGGGGCTGTCGCCACAGTAGAACCTGGTTTTCCATCTAGACTGTCGAATGCCGTTTTTTGCGCATTGGCATCGATCGTCAACTGGATATCCTGACCATTTTTCACTTCATGTTGAAGCAAGACAGCTTTTTCATTTCCTTCTTCATCTGTGACACTTAATTTCCCACCGTTCGTTCCTCTTAATTCTTTGTCATAAGCCATCTCTAAGCCCGAACGCCCGATTTTTCCTGTGCTACTCAACTCAGGATTTTTTTCAATATCTTCTGCGGTGATATCTCCTACGTAACCAATCAATTGGGCAGCGGCTTCCCCTAACGGATAATAACGACCGTCAACTTCTTGGATCGTTGCTCCACTTGGAAGTTCTGGTGTTTCCCCTTCAATGATCTTTAAAGGAACAAAGTAATCGGGTTGGACCCAAGCTTGAGAAATCGCCTGTTCAATACTGTCTTCAGTCAAATCGAAGGCTTCAGCGATTGCTTTGATATTTGTTGTTTTTTCCTCACCCTCACCTAATTTTGCAGGTACGACACCTAATTGTTTTAATTTTCCGGTCGTGGCTAAGGGCTGTTTATTGCGGTCCAAGATTTCACCACGAGCCGCTATGTCTGTGCTTAAGCTGACTTTATCTTGCCCTTCCATTTGCGGAAAAATCAAATTAGGTTGCCAATTGATTTTGGTTTGATCTCCTTCTTGCGACAAGGTTCCTTCGTATGCTAAGTCTTTCAATTCACCTAGCGTCGTATTCATTTTAGCTTTATACGTAAATTCATACGTATCATTCTCTTTTTTCGTCACGGATAAATCTGAGAGTTTGATCCCTCTGATTTCTGCTGCACCATAAATATTTTGATATTTCTCTAAAATATCTTGTTCAGTAAGATCACTACCGTTTTCTACTTGAAGTGATTTCACCGCTTCTTCATAATTTTCCTGGTTCAGAGAGTCGATAAATCCTTCAATCGTTTTTTCTCCAGCTTTTACCGCTTGTTGTTCCTGGACGTGTTGATAATAAAAGAAGCCACCACCAGCTGCTGCAAGCAAGACGACGATTCCCGCTCCAATATAGATGCCAGTCGATTTTTTCTTTTGTCTGTCACTCCTCTTCATGTTTTGAATACCTCTCTTTATTAAAAGTATGAATCAAAGATATTCTAACACATGGAAGGGGAAATAGAATAGCAGCCCAAATGATTCTTAATCAGTACTGTTCTTATATTAACTTTATTTTAATCAAAAATAGTGAGTGTGACATTTGCCCTCTCGCATTTGCAAAAATCGAATAAACGGTGGGGACAGATGTAACTTCATAGGAAATAAGGCACCATCCATAAAAATTTGAGGAACAATTTTCGTGGATGGTGCCTTATTTATTGAGGCTAAACACTTATGCCTCGATCTCTATCAATATAGTCATTTAGTTATTTATCTAAAAACTCGTGTATCGCTTGTTGATTTTTAGTTAAGTCGATTTCCAAGACACTACCAGCTGGTGTATTATCATTGAAGTCCCAACTTTTATCAACGGGCACGGATAGTGTATCGATTTTCTTCTCGTCATTTAGGAAATCTAACCCACAATCTAACAGAACACTTTCCGGTAGATTTGTTTGGATACTACCTAAAAGTTTACCAATCGCCTTAGGTAATTTGATGATCGATGTGACATCTTTCAATTGACTGGCTACCGCTTCAACAACTTGTTGTTGTCTACGGATACGTCCAAAATCACCTTCTTCATCTTCACGAAAACGAGCATATTGTAGCAAGGTATTTCCGTCCATCGTTTGCTTTCCTTTTTTGATAGCTACCCCATCTAAATCTAAATCTTTTTCTGCATCGATCGTTACGCCATCTGGAAATAATTCATCGATACAATCAATAAAATCTTGAAACGTAATACTTGCATAATAAGGGGTCTCCAACTTGAAATTTTCTTGTAAGGTTTGGTTCAATAAGTCGATACCACCATAAGAATAGGCAGCGTTGATCTTATTCATTCCATAACCAGGAATAGAGACGTAAGAATCTCTCATGATAGAAATCAATTTGGCTTGTTTGGTCTTTTGATCATATTGGGCGACCATCAAAGAATCTGAACGGCCATTTTCTTCTTTTGATCGTGCATCAGAACCTATCAATGCCACATTGATGATCGATGGGACATCTTGTGCATTGACTTTCTCAACTGTTGCAGATTGTTTCACTGATGAGAACCCTTGAATAAATTCAAAAGAAAAAAAGCCAATGACCATTGCAAGTACTAACAAGATACTTAATACGATTTTTTGAAATGGTTTCATTCAGTTGACCCTTCCTTTCAAACTCTTCTACTTGAAACGAGTAGCTTTGTCTATTATGATGAGTCAAGTAAAGAGTTTATTCTCTTTCATGTCTTTAGGTCGATTGAGCTGCAACTCGTCGACCTTTTTTGTTTGTCTATCTGGTTTATTTCGTGCAGCATTCTTTGTAGTGATATGAATACCTCTGTTGATAAAATCAAATAGCTTGTTCCAGCGCATCCCCTTTCTTCTCCAGACACAAGTTAGGCAAGGCGAGCAAAAAAGGGAAGGAAAGCATAAGAAAAGGTCAGAAACCTTTTCGAACAAGATTTCTGACCTAGCATCATCTCATCGTCCGAGTTTTAGCACTATACAACGTAAAGAACGTATTCTTAGCTATTGGAAAAAGCCTTAATCCGACAATTCCTGTTTGACCCATTGGCGTCTTTCGACGTTTCTGGGCAATAGCCTATGTTTGTATAGGAGCCTCACCTAACAAGGTTAGTACTTATTTGATTTTCACAAAATTTATCATATTCCTCTTCGCATCGATAATCAATAAAATAAAGAATAAAATAACTAAATTAAACTTTATTTAATAAATATGAGAATATCATTTGATCTATAAATATTTTTTCGTTAGAAAAAACTGCGTTATCGACGTACATTTATTCCGGACGTAACAAGCGAATGATCTCACCTAACTTGCCGTAGTCGTTTCCTGCTAAGCGGCTGATTGGTTGTAACTGTTTCGGATCAATATAGCCTGTTTGTTCATCATAAACAGCTTCACTTATTTGATAAGTAGAAATTTGCAGTAAAAATAAATCAGCGGTCGTTTCTTGTTTTTTTTTGATCGGCACGTGTTGGTATAGTGTCGTTTCAAAGGCAATACTTGCTTCATTGATCCTTGGGACGCTGATAGTATCTGATTCGGAAGTAGTGAAAGAAGTCAACGTCAATTCACTTTCTTCGCTCGATAAGCTAGCAGCTGTCTGATTAGCATCTATCAGAATTCTTTCGTCTAGAACATGGATCACTGCTTCTTTTGTATCGATAAGATGTTTTGCCGTATCTTTCCACTCCCCATTTTTTCTTTGGATAGCTAAAGAAAGAATCGGTGGATTTGAACTAACAATATTGAAGTAACTAAATGGTGCAACATTGGTCACTCCTTGTAAAGATCTTGTTGCAACCACTGCCACCGGACGAGGGATAACTGAACCGATCAATAGTTTATAATTTTCTCTTTCTGTTAAGTCTGAAGGTACTCGTTTGAACATTTCTTTTCCTACTTTCTGGTTGAATGACCATTTCTGATGATAATCATGGTATCGAACAATCTAAAGCATTGTCAACTAAACGTTCTTACTACTATCTTTTTTGATACAAAAACACCCAGTGCATTTAGATGCACTGAGTGTGAATTTGATTATTTCAAGCGGAATAATGTCGGCGCTTGATTTGGAGACCATGTTACATCACCAAAGTTAAAATGTGTTACAAGGGTTGTGTATACTCGTCCTTGGAAGCTTACTTCTTCGTTTGCAGTATAAAGTTCCGGTGAAGACATAGAACCTAATCTCCATTCACGGACACCTTCGATTGTTTCATCTTGTTTCGTTGTCACTAATAGAGTGTTACTTGCGTCTGAAACTTCGTCTGTAGTACTGATTGCACGTACCACGTATGAATAGGTTGTACCAGAAGCTAAGTTCTCATCTGTGTAACTCGTAGATGGTGTTGAAGCCACTAACTGACCATTACGATAAATATCATATTGTTTGATTCCTTGTGTATGTGTTGAAGCTCCCCACATCAATGATACGCTTGAAGTCGTTTCACCCATTGAATGTAAGTTTTTAGGAGCAGTTGGTTTTTCTTCCGCAGTTGTCGCTCTAGTTGTTACTGAAATCGTTGTTTTGTCAGATGTCAATCCAGTTTGGCTAACTGCTTCGATCTCATAGTTGTAGGTTGTTTCTTCATTTAGTCCTGCATCTTTAAATTCTGGATCATTTGTATTGCCAACTAATTCACCGTCACGGTAAACGTTATATGATACAGTATTTGCTTGTCCATTCCATGCTAATTCTACAGAAGAAGCAGTCACATTTTCAGCACGTACATTTTTAGGAGCTTGAGGTTTCACAGGAATAGCTGAATCACCTTTTACATCCACGTCAATCACGTTATAGAATGCATTAGCTGTGTCCGCTACATCCCAAACAGCTAAAATCACATGGTAACCTAAACGATCACTTGGGACGTTGATTGCGTGTGGTGTCGTTGATGCTGGTGTTCCATTATGGTTGATTGTACCGATCAATTCAAAATCAGAACGTTCCAATTTATCATTTGGGTTCCAGTCAGCTTTCGTCATATAATAATGCCATTTTGTCGTCGCATGTCCGACAGTATAGCGCCATGTAAATAAATTCGCACCTTGGTTGATTCCTTGTTTTGTCCATAAAGTTGAGGTTTGTTGATCAAGATTGAAATCACCAAGCGAACCACCTGCTGATGCAATTTGTCCATCGGCTGGTCCAGCTTGTGGGTATCCTTTTAATGCTTCTAAAGATTGAGGTTCGTTGATAACAGCCCCATATTTTTGAAAAGCAGCAGTCCAGTTTGAATTTCTGTCTAAATGTCCTTGATACCCACGACTGATAGGAGACTGTACATATCCATGTGCAGATGCTTCATTCCCACCAATTGCTAAGCTTGCTCCAAATAAAATACTTGAGCATAAAATAGTTCCTAAAATTTGTTTTTTCATGTTTCCCTCCATAATTAACGATTAATATAGATAACTCCAGATTTTTCAAAAAAATTCTATTATGTATTTGCTTTTGTTATCTTAAATTAAGAATAACAGACAGATATGATTAAATCTAACCGGTTATTACCGCAAGCAAGGTAATAATAAATTACAAAAAAAATGTTAAAACACCGTACAAAATGTTGTATAAACAAGATTTTATGGACGTATTTTAGTAATAGATATTCCAAAAAAATATTACTTGTTTCTATTCTTAATTTTTTTATTATAAATTAACAAAGTTTGAATGATTCAATTTTCGTTATTTCTTATTTGTAAAAAAAACTATAACTCTAGCTATAATAACATCTATCCCCTTGCTCTTTTGCTGGTGTAAGTTCATTCATTTGCGGTATCAATTGCTTCATCATATGATGATACAAAGGGGGGTGTATGTATGAGCGCTTGGCTGATCTTACCCTTTGCAGTTTTACTGTTTTCATTAACGAGTTGTGAAGAGCCACAGCAGATGACCGTTCCTGATCAAACGAAAAGGACCACTTCTACTATCGAGCAAACAACCACTGAACAAACCGATCATTTAATTGAAGAAACGGAGGAATCGCTTATGAGTTACCCATCTGGCAGTTTATTAGCCGCAGTTGAAGACAACGATCGAAAGAAAGTTGAGGATATTCTAAAAACAGAGTATTCAATCGATGAACAAAATGACAAAGGTGAGACACCTTTACTGATTGCCACCCATCATGATTTTGTTGAAATCGCCAAACTTCTGATCGATCATGGTGCGTCGATCGACATCCAGGATACGATCCAAGACAGCCCTTACCTTTACGCTGCCGCACAAGGAAAAACAGAGATTCTATCTTATATGTTGGAACATCGTGAACCAAATCAAGCAATTGTCAATCGTTTTGGCGGTAATGCCTTGATTCCAGCAGCTGAAAAAGGCCATTTAGATAATGTGAAACTTCTATTAACCGACGCACGTGTGGACATCGACCATCAAAATAATTATGGTTATACCGCGTTGATTGAAGCAGTTGCTTTACGAGATGGGTCTGAAATCTATCAACAAATCGTTAAAGAACTGTTGAATCATGGCGCAAACAAAACATTACGTGACAATCAAGGAAAAACTGCGGAAGATTATGCTAGAGAACTGGGATATACTAAGATATTGGCACAACTGACTCAATCATAAAATAAATATAAGCGCTGAAAAATCTCCCTAAAATGCGATGTACACGCATTCGAGGGAGATTTTCATGCTAATATTTTTATTTGCCGATCACGTTGAAATTATGATTCACTTTTGCATCAATCACTTTTTTTCGTTTGAGATAGTCGGCAATCAATTCGGTCATGTCGATTGGACATTCTTTTACGATCTTCTCCGCTGAAAACATCTTATAATTCCCACCACCAACTGCTCGATATTGATTGATCACCACTTCTAGTGATTTATCTAAGGGAATTGGCTCTCCTGCTTTTTCAAAGCGTGTCACACGATGACCGATTGGTTGATTTAAATCAATCGTGTAATTTATACCTTCATACATATCATAGTTATAATATTGAGGCTTGGGCTGGATATACTTTGGGTCAAACGTAATTCTTTCATCGGTTGCCATTAAGTAACCAGCTGTTTGTTCGAGCGCTGCTTTCAGTTCTTGTCCAGTCACACGTACAACAGCCAGAGTATTTGGGTAAATATAATTCGTAAGAATATGACGCATGCTGACAGATTGTGGGAATCCCGTCACTTCATTATTGAATAAGGCTGTTCCTGAAATCTCTGCTCCAGTTGCATCCATCTGTATTCGATTGATCAGTTCAATATATGGATGCTCATTGACTCTTGCTGCCATAGGATCAACAATCCGTAGATTGCCCAGCACTTCTCCCACTGGTTGGTCTAGCCACATATCTAATGCTTTAGAAACCGGTTCAATTTGTTTAAGGATTATAGGATCTGGAGAAGCCTCTTTCGTTGGATAAAGTTTACACGAGTGATCCAAGACGACAAACTTGTTGTCTTGTTTTTTGACAGTTAGTTGGATTGCTCCTACAAAAGCCCCACGATACCCTGGCTGGATCACAGGTACCCCATTGACGATTTCAGCAAGCTCACGATGTTGATGCCCTGTGACTAACGCATCGATCCCAGGCACTTCTTGTAACAACCGACTGGCTTCATTTTCACCGGTCAATGCTTCAGTCGGCTCGTTTGTTGTTAAATCTCTTTCAAAACCGCCATGGTATGCGACGACGACTAAGTCTGCTAACTCACGTAATAAAGGTACGTATTTTTTGGCGGTTTCAACAGCCGACACAAAATGAAGATCCTTGATTGTTCCAGGGTTTTCCCAGTTGGGGATATACTGAGTCACGAGTCCCAAAACAGCCACTTTGATCCCTTGTTTCTCAATGATCTGATACGGAGGTAAAACCGATTCCTGTTGATTCTTCCTCAACATATTGGCTACGACTATTGGGAAATCATAGGATTGGATTGCTTCATTCAAATAGGACCAGCCATAATTGAATTCATGATTGCCTAACACACCAACATCATAGTTCATGCTGTTTAGAAGCTTCGTTAACGTCGAGACAGAATACTCCGATTGTTTTGCAACAAAATAACTAAGTGGCGAACCTTGGATAAAGTCACCGTTCTCAATCATGAATACCGGACCGCTTACTGCCTGTCTTAATTCCTTCAGTTTTCCGGCTACTTTCGCCACGCCAAATGGTTGTTCTAAGTCACTGGCATAATTCGTCGGCAGAATGTAACCGTGCATGTCACTTGTTGCAAGGATTGTCACTTCCATTATCTCATCCTCTCAGTCGTTTTTATTGATTCCAAGCGTCTTCTAACTGGGGTACTGAATCTGAGATCAATTGATCTGTATCTTGATTCGTATTAGCTAATATATTTTCCATGATCGTACGCATTTCATTGAACGCATTGTCACTATTCTCCACTACTGGAATCGAGAACAATTCTTTAGTTGCACCCTCTAACTGTCGTGGTACTTTTGTTTCAGATGAATTTTTGTAGTCATCACTTTCTAATACTGATTCGATCGTTGGCATATAGCCAGTCATGGTTGCCCAATACAACTGGTTTTCTGGCTCTGATAAGAATTTCATATATAAAAATGCTGCTGTCCGTTCTTCTGGTGTGGCACTACTGAACATATAAAGATCCGTTCCTTGTTGTAAATTGATTTTTTCAGGACGTGGAGCAACATCATACGTAAATACACCTTCCGTATCTTTCTTTACATAGCCTTCCCCTGCAATCGAACCAATAAACATTGCTACCTTTTGATTGGCAAACGGACCAGATAAATAGTTGTCCGATCCTGCGATCCGGAAGTACCCATCTTTGACACCCTCCGCGTAGTAGTTGATCAATTCTTTGGATTCGTCACTAGTCAAATCTGTCTCTTTGTCAAATTCGACTCCTTTGTTTTCCATACCGATCGTATAATAGTTGTTCAAAGAATCGAATCCGGCTCCTACCACTTCGCCATTCGTTGCTTCGTAAATCGTTTTTGATGCTTCTTTTAGTTCATCTAATGTCGTGGGCACAGGGACATCATATTTTTCCAACATATCTTTATTATAAAAGAGCATTTCAGTCGATTTATTAAAAGGAATACCATACTGGACATCATCGATCTTGGCGCCATCCATCAAAGAGGTGCGAATCTCTTCTTGGTCTTGCCATCCAATCGTGTCATTATCGATCAAAGGTTGTAGATCGACGAGCATCTCATCTTGAGCCGCGTTATATAACCAACCAGGATATGCCTGAGTGATTGTTGGAAGATCTCCTGCTGATGGAAGAGTAGCATTGATCTTTGCTTGTAGATCAGAATATTGGGCTTGATTTTGTAATTCGACTTTGATAGTTGGGTTTGCTTTGACAAAATCATCGGTCATTTTTTGTAACGCTGTTTCTTGCGCACCATTCATTGCGTGCCAAAAAGTGATCGTCGTCTCTTCTGTTAGCTCAGTGACGATTTCTTCACTAGATGAAGAGGCATTCGAGCCAGTGTTCCCGCAAGCGCCTAAAGTCATTACAGCTGCTGATGCTACCAAAAACTTACTAATAGTTGTCCATTTCATTTTTCATTTTCCTCCGATTATAGTTGAATGGTTTCGCCTCTTTTTACTAATACTCTGCTTCCATATGGATTGTGCATACTCTCAGGTTTTAAAGTATGGATGGGAACCAACATAGCTGGTTTTATCCGATCGATGATTTCAGCTAGATCCGCTGGTTTTGCATGACCTGATAATGATAACTGCTTAAACTCCACTTGTTGCTTTTCAAATGCTCCTCTAAAAATCGCGTACTGGGGATCAAACTCGCCTAATGGTTGGGCATCACTGTGTATATACAGACCTCCTTTTTGTAATGAATCAACCTCACCAACAAATTGCCAGAAATAATCCGTCGAATCTGCTAATAAAGTTTCGTAAGAATACTCAAGTCGGGGGTCTAATGTACCGATCCGCTCTTTCTTCTCAGCGTAGTAATAAGGGACTTCTCGTTTTGCGACTTTTTGTAAGAGTAAAGCCATTTCTGCTTCGACAACTACTCGTCGTGGGGAAGCATCAATCAAAGCTTCCCAGCGTTTGATATTGGCTGGATAAAAATTGAAAGTCAATTGACGATTCTCGTTTTCTTGGATCATCTTCACTAGTTGCTCCGTCAACGCTCGTTCACTGTCTGGTGATGCCTCATTTTTCTTCTCTTTTTCCGGGAAACTAATGCTGACTCCTTCAAGCATCAATACATCGACCTTCTGTGCCACTTCACAGAAATTCTCTGTCAAATGTCGATCAAATCCATGAAGTCGAAGATCACCAGAATAAGCAATCAAAGCAGTTGGTGTCTCGATAAGAAAGGCTGCCGCACCATACGCATCATGATCTACAGGAAACAAACGAATCATCAATTCGCCGGTGTGAAGATCCTGACAAGGCGCAATCGTTTTGATCGTTCGTGTATTTCCTTCTATATAAGGTGAAGACAGCAAGAATGTTCCGTTACGATTTAAGCTTTCCAATAAAACTTTGGTTGGTTCTAATGTATACAATGGGATTTCTGGATCAAGATAATTGATCATTTTTGTGTGATCCAAGTGAACATGTGATAAAAATACGGCGGTATTTACAAACTTAGAATCCCTCTTGCGTGTGGTCAATCGCGGATCATAAATATCAATTGCTGGAATAAATCCCACATCTAGTAAAGTCGATAGCTCTTCATTTGGTAAGTTGATTTCAGGGTGATATTCTGTTCCAAAGTCAAAAAAGATTCTATCGTCGCCGTAAGCAACTTCAATGACTGTCCCACCAATCGTCAAGAGCCCACTGTGAAAGGTAATGCTGGTTTTTTGATTAGCCTTTGATCCCATTTTTTGCCACTCCTCGGATGATTTCTTTTCTAAAAATAAAGTAAATAAGCACGATTGGTAATACGGTTAAAGTAGCTGCTGCTAATTGTAAGTGAACGTCACTGCCACTTTCGCTCGTAAATGCAGATAAGCCATTGTTCAATAATCGAAATTTTTTGTCATTTGTGACCAATAACGGCCATAAAAAGGAGTTCCAACTCGAAATGAAAGTCAAAATCCCTACTGTGACCAGTGCTGGCTTGGACATCGGAATAAGGATCTTTTTGATATATTCCATATCAGAAGCTCCATCGATCTTAGCTGCTTGATAAAAGGAACGCGAAATACTTTTCAAGTAATTAGTCAAATAATAAATATAAAAAATACTCGTCAAAAACGGCAAGATCAAAGCTGTATAAGAGTTCAATAAGCCTAAACGTGCGATTGTATTATAATTCGTAAATATGATCGACTCGTATGGAATCATCAACAAAGAAATCAATCCTACCATCACTACTTTCTTGTAGCGAAATTCCAAAGTTGCTAAGGCAAATGCTGCAAACAGTGAAGTGAGAACGGTTGCCAATGTGGTCACTAACGATACAAATAAAGTGTTGATGAAGTATTGGATAAATGGCGCTTTTTCGAATACTGTGAAATAATTCACCCATTGAAAGGAATCAGGTATAACAGTTGGTGGAATACTTGTCGCTTCCCGATATGTCATCAATCCACCAAGTATCATATAGATAAATGGAAACACCGTAATGATTCCTAGGAGTGTCAAAAATAAGAGTGAGAGCAATGTAACGATTTTTTTCATCTTTTTCTCCCCACCTTCTTCAAAATCAACTGTTGGAAAAAAGTAATACTTAGAATAAGCAAGAATAAAACAAGTGTTGCTGCCATAGCTAGACCTGGTCTACCTGCAACATGGAACTTATCATAAATGTAAAATACTGCGGTCATCGCACTTTTAGCAATCCCAGCTTGACCACCAAATAGTGCGTAAACTTGCGTATAGATTTTAAACGCACCAATCAAATTGACTGTTAAGAGGAACGTGAGTGTAGGAAGTAATTGTGGCAAAGTGATCTTCACAAAAATCTCCCATTCATTTGCGCCAAACATCTTCGCGATTTTGTAATGCTCTTTCTCGATGTTACGGAATCCCGCTAATAATATGATAATATTGAAAGCTAAACTCGTCCAAATGCCAAAGAGGATCAAAGTCGGCATACTCATTGATACACTATCTAACCAATTCACTCGTGGGAGCCCAAAAAATTCAAGTAAGTAATTGATGAGCCCGTATGATCCGTTGAAAAAATAGCGAAAAACAATACCGATCGCAATTGTACTCGTGACATAAGGCATAAAAAAAATCGCTTCAAAAAATGACTTGTACTTTACTTTTTCAAAAATCACCCACGCAATCGCCAGTGAAAGAATCAAAGCAATTGGTACGACGGTAAAACTGTAGAACACAGTATTTTTCAACGCGCGGAAAAATACTGGATCACTAAGCAAACGTTGATAATTCTCAACTCCTGCAAATCGAGGATTGATCAATGTCCCTTTTTGAAAGCTCATAAAAAAAGCCCGAAAAAGCGGATAAATATTGAATACAAAAATTGCAAGTAATGCTGGAAGTAAAAAATACCAAGCTTTTAATTGATTTTCAGAATTATAATTTTTCTTTCCCATCAATAGATCCTCTCTCCATCAAAGCTAAATAGGAACACTTTGTGATAAGCTAAGTCAAACGTAACCGTAGTTCCTTCAGTGATCTCATTTTCCACCCCTACGATTGACTTTACTCGCTCTCCTGCGAGTTCAAAGTGTAAAATTCGTTCACGACCAATCAACTCAACACTTTGAATCTTCCCTTTTAAAGGACCACTATCGCTTGGTAAAATATCTTCAGGACGCATGCCTAAGTAATATTTCCCATTTGTGATCGATTTTTTGAAACGTTTTTCGATAAAATGAGTGAGTGGTAAATCAAATGACGCATGTTTGATCCCATCATCGACAACTTCAATTGGTAAAAAATTAATGATTGGATTACCGATGAACTTTGCAACGAATAAATTTTCTGGCTCTAAATAGAGATTTTGAGGATCATCTTCTTGCTGTATCTTGCCATCTTCTAACAAGATGATTTTGTCACTGATCGATAAAGCTTCTTCTTGGTCATGGGTGACAAAAATCGTTGTGATCCCCACTTCTTTCACTAACCTGCGAATCTCTTCACGGATCTTCAAGCGTAATCGAGCATCCAGATTACTTAAAGGTTCATCCAATAATAGGACTTCTGGTTCTTGTACTAACGCTCTCGTGATAGCTACTCGTTGTTGTTGCCCACCAGATAAAGTTCCAGGTTTCTTATTCTGTAACTCTTTGATATTGGTTAATTCCATATATTTTTCAGCAATCGCTTTAGCATCACCTTTTTTCTTTTTATTATCCCCAACTAATAATGGAAACATGATGTTCTCTAAAACAGTCATATGTGGATACAATGCGTAATTTTGAAATACGAATCCGATATTTCGATCTTTGGGCTCCGTTTTTATGACCGATTCCCCCTTAAAACGAATATCACCATCTGTCGGTTGTAACAGTCCTGCGATGAGGTTCAACATTGTCGATTTACCACAACCACTAGGACCTAAAAGACAAACAAGTTCCCCTTTTTCTATCGTAAAATCCACTTGCTTCAATGCTTCAAAGCCATTATCAAAAGTTTTTTGTAATCCGATCACCTCAATCATAAGTGACCCTCCACTCTTCCATATATTTTTATGACAGCTGTTTTCTTTCTATATCTTCATCTTAACGTTCGAATATTTAGATTACATATATTATATGTAAATATCTTGAAAATATTCTCAACTCCTTGTTTTTATGATTGTTTTTTGGTAAAAATTGAAATCAATGTTATAAAATGATACTTATGAAAACTCTTCATATAATATTTCAATAAAAGGATAACAAAGAAAAAATGCTTTATCTATAGCAACATTTAACATTAAGACAAGAAATAACAGTTGTCTAACAGTTAAACCTCAAAGAATGCTATGGATAAAACATTTTGTTATTTTTTTAATATCAAAAAAATATAGTTTACATATTATTTTTATGGGCAACACAGCGATTCAAGTTAATCAATCGATTGAAACACACAAACAATGGATGTTCGAAAATATGTACAAATAAACCGACCACAAAGAGTAAGTACAAAAACTACTCTTTGTGGTCGGTTAGAATGTTTAGTCGATCTATTACTTAATCTCAAATCTTTCAATCTGAGTAAGCGCCCTTTGCTTAAAGTTTACGTGCAAAGAATGAAACGATCAATACTAAAATGATTGCTCCGATAAGTGATGGTACGATTGCCATTCCACCGATCACTGGACCCCAAGTACCTAAAAGTGCTTGACCAATAGCTGATCCAACTAGACCTGCGATTACATTCGCAATGATGCCCATTGAAGAACCTTTATTTGTGATTGCTCCTGCAATTGCTCCGATAATACCACCAACGATTAATGACCAAATAAATCCCATAATTATTTCCTCCTAAAATTCTAAAAAATTAAGTTTATTGTACGCGTGGTTCATTGTTTTCTTTTACTTTTTGCGCACCTTTGCCAACAGCTGATTTTGCTTTGTCAGTTTGTTTTGAAGCAAATTGACCAGTTGATTTTGCTGCATCAGTTACTTTATCTTGAACTGTTTCTTGATCTTTTTCGTATTCTGCTTGTGTTTTGATGTCAACAACATTTACATTGACTTCGATCACATCAAGATGAGTCATTTCATTCACTTCTGTGCTGATCAATTCTTTGATTTGATCATAAATGTTTTCGATATCTTTGCCATATTCAACAACTACATCTAAATCAACAGCCACTTGTTTTTTACCAACTTCTGCATTGATTCCAGCAGTCACGTTGTCTGTATTGACTAATTTTTCAGCAATGTTTGAGAAAAATCCACCATCAAGAGTCAACAAACCGTCAACATCTTTCAATGCGTAACCAATGATTTTTTGAATGACTTTGTCTTCATAAGTCAATTCACCTTTTGCTGCAGTGTCAGCAACTGGATTTGTACCTGTAGTAGTGTTCACGTTTTTGAAATCTTTGTTTTCCATATTAAATTCCTCCTATGATTTGAAATATTCATCTAATAATCTTGTTTCTTTTAAATAAAAACCAATACCCACACCAATAGCGGTCATGATCAATATTAAAAGAGTTTTGAAAAATCCAACTGTTAACCATAAAACGGCTAATAGTAAGCCAAGACCCCCAAAGATAATAGGGAGCTTATATAGTGAAAAGAATTCTTTCATTTGTGTGCCCTCCTATTCTACTCGTGAGTGCTGGTTGTCTTCATGTTCTTTTTCATCTTGATAACTACTATAATTGACAGCTACTTTGATCTCTTGTTCTGAACCAAGGACATTGGCAACTTGCTCTCTCACTTCTTGCATCAACATTTCTGTTTTACCAATAAGAGAAGAAGTACGTTTTAGATCGCCTTTTACATGAATATTGATTTTCTGTTTTGTTGATCGTACTTTGACTTTTGGTGATTGAATGAATTCTTCTTCGTGTAGATACGAACGAGTCAGTCCTTCAATGGCTTTTTTATCCAACGTCAATTTTCCATCTTTGTGCTTTAATACGAAGGTTCCTTTCGATTTTGGATAGAAAAGAACAAATAATAAGATGAGAACGACAACAATTGCAAATACGACTGCAGCCCAGAAAATATATTGTTGCATATAATAATTTGTTATCGTAAAAAAGCGAAAACGTTCCAATTGTTCAGGTAAGACATATGGTGCATTAACTAGAGCGATGATCAAAAGTACTGAAAGTAAAATTATGCTTACAATTACACCGATGATCTTTACCCCCTTATTCATTTTCCACCTCCTAAGTATCTTATTTTTTATTTTCAACACATGACCAACAAGTATATCGCTTGAGGAACCTATAGGAATACCTACTTTAAGTAAGCGCTACCAAAAAGTGCAGACTCAAAATAACTTTGGTACTCTCCCCTGTATAGAAATCTTAAATAACAGTAACAATTATTATATAACTTCTATTGTTTCTTGCTGGCTATACTACAAGAATAGTATTCAAGATTAAAAATTGCAAAGATAATGCTCATTTATATTACAAAATAAAAAATAAAAATGACAAAATACAGCGAGAACCGATAATTTCCCGCTTTCAAACCAAATGTTTTAATCTTTTATTATAAAGGATGATACCCTTTTCAAAAATCATTGAAATATTTTATAATAAGTTGAAGAAAAATGTTAGAATAATAGTAATTTGATTTAGTTAAGCTATTATTCTTAGAAAGAGGTGTCACATGTTAAAAAAATCCATATACGCATTTATAATAACGATTATTTATTTGATTGTTTCCAATGCTGGCAATCTATTTTTTGGGGTGTCAAAAGAATTTAGCTGGACAACTACGTTGTGGGAATCATTATTTTTCTTTTTATTCGTTCTCTTACTACAAAATTATCGAAAGAAATGAATTGACATTTACAAAAAAAAAAGCAATTTAGATTTTTTCTAAATTGCTTTTTTATTTTTATTTATTCATTTCATTTTTTAATGCTTCTGGCATTTTTGGTTCGTAGATAACGAATGTGCAATCCGCACCGATCGTTCCCATTGCATAAGTTGCGATAGCAATCGCCATTGTTGAGATAACCTGCATCATTTGTAATTTCTTTGTTTTTAGACTTGTTAACATATTTACTCTACCCCTTTATTTTTAATAAACATCAACAATGTAGCAATTGCTAGACCTAACAAGAGATATGTACGAATACTGTCACTAGGTAAAAGCACGCCGATCGTTGTGATGAACAGAATGATAAAGACCGTTTTTCTTAATCGGAAAGGTCCTTTTGTTTGATTGATCGTTCGCTCTTTTACGAGTATTCCTAAGCCAACGAATAGAATTCCGAGAACAAACAAAGGACGAGTCAATTCAAAACCAATCGAAGCGGTGATCCAAGGCAAAACAACCAAGAACAGCACACTAAGTATTGTACAAACTGCACTATTACTTGCATGAAATCCTTTCGTTGTCAAACGAACTGAGATGAATACAAGGTGTGTGATGAACACTGCTCCCACAATGTGTAAGAGAAACGCAATCCCATACATCACGATCATCTTGAACAGATCAACAAATAGGATCGATAACCCATATTCCATCTTTGCTTGTTCAATCGGTGAAAGGCCTAATTGTGAAGCGAAATGTCCACTTATTTTCTTTGATAATTTTTCCTCTATTGAAATGTACTCTTCAGTCATCTTTCACGCTCCTTCGCAGTTTATTATACCTATTTTACTAATCTATAGATTATTTTATCAAAAGTGTTTCTAATTTTGTCAAAAGTGCAAAAATCGATGCATTTATGCTTTGGGCGAAAACTCATTTTCAAAGCGAGTGACTAATTTTTTTAAATACCTGGTAGAGACTAAACATTCTTCCCCATTCGTCATGATCACTTTTCGCTCTTTCTTATTGATTTCTGCTATGTTTGCCAAATTGACGACAAACGATTGGTGACAACGACACAAAGAATCACTTAATTTTTCGATTTCTTTGATTTTCCCCGCATACTCAATCATGCGATTGTCCAAGTGTACGATCAGTTTATGTGGTGTTGGACTTGAACTAAAAAAGAGAATTTCATCAACATATAATTTTACATCGACGGCACCGCTTTTTAGCCAGATCTGTTCCCTAGTAGACAACGCAGTATTCATATATCGTTCAATCGCAATATCAATACAACTGATGATTTTTTGTTGCAATTGTTCTTCATTATCTTTGATTATATAATCCAACGCCTCTACCTTATAAAGAAAAGTAAGATAGACAAAATCGGTGTACGTCGTAACAAAAATGATTTTGGCTGTTGGATCATACAGTCGGATCTGCTTCCCTAGTTCTACGCCATTGATATCTGAATTTAAATCGATATCTAAAAAATAGATACCCTCTGTTTTGTTAGTTGATACATAAGATAAAATATCATACGGGTTATCTGCAGCTAGTTGGAACTCAACATCATAATCCATCATCATTACGTAATTTTTAATAATGTTGGTGATGCGGTTACGATGGATCTCTTCATCATCACAAATAAAAATTTTTAACATACTTACCCCTCTACCTCACATATAGTTATGATTTGTATAAACTTATCATCTTGGATCTTTGTATCTAAAAACACATTTGCATTCAACTGGACTAGCTCATCCAGATTTGTCAAACCTATCCCAGAATTACCGGGTTTTGTTGTAAAACTTGCTTTCTTTAAATCATGTAATTTAGGCAAATCACTTGGACAGTTATTGATCAACATAAAGGTACAGTCTTTATGGTCTGCCACGATTGCTAGTTCGATCTCTGGATGTTCAAGTTCTTCTGAGGCTTCAATTGCATTATCCAAAATGATCCCCAGCATTCTTACGAGTACCATCGTAGACACTTCCACATGATTGACCACCTCAGGCACAGAAATGCTCACATGTATCCCTTTCTGGTGTGCCATATATAACTTGCTCATGATCACACTTTTGATTTCTCGGATTTTTATATTCGAAATCGAAGACATCCTGAAAATTTCTTGATCAAAAATCGAACCTGTCGCCTTGATACTATTTCTAAAATAATCCTTTAGTCCTGCTAGATCTTCAGTTTCGATATACTCTTCTAATGAAATAAGAATGTTTTTGTAATCGTGTTTAAATTTTAGAATCTCTAGATAATTTTTTTCAGCTTGTTCACTGTATTCGATCAAGTAACTCATTTGGCGTTTTTGTTCTCTATTTTCATATTCCGTTCTTTTTATGAAAATAAAAGAAAAACAAATGATTGCTGACAACAGCCCATACAATATCATGAATAGCTCATGTGCATCGATCAAATAAATGCGCAAATTAGGAAATCTTTCTATGACGACTAGACTAAAATAGACACAAATCGTCGCTGTCGCAATGACTCCGCTGATTTTCATCGTCAAGAGATCTTTGTAGCACTTTTCTAATAACCGTGTTTTGAAAATATATGCAAAGAAGAAAAAAAGAAGAGTTCCTAAAATCACAGTTAATCTTATATTTAGAACCAAGTGAAGAATCGTATAACTGAAATTGATGATATAATCGGAAAAAATATATAAACAGAATGTGACAGAAGGGATAAATAGCGCAATATAAATATTTCGCCGGAAGTAATAAGTTACGGCACATAAACTAGCCCATAAAACTGCAGTTGCAAAAACATTGATTACAAAATAAAGTGCCATATAGCAAATGATTCCAATGATCGACAAAATGACGTAATACCGATTTTTTAAATGCGTATCCAAATAGCTAGTCACCCAAAAGATGCAAGCCGTTTGAACGATGACAATCAACAAGCTTTCCAGCGTGTCTAAATTCACAAAATGTCCCCCTAATTTAAGTAAGTCCTCACGTACACAACAAACCAAAAACAACAAAGAATTGCTTCATTAAACTATTTTTTTAAAACAAAGCCTAAGTTCTTCATTTTATGTATCTTTCGATAACAAAAACGTTTTAATCCTTTTCAACAAAAAAGATTGTAGCACATTTCACTAGTCTTTTGGATTACATGTTGATTAATAAACTGCGTAGAACTTTTCATTTTTTCGGTACAGCCAATGTTTTTTTTCTGAAAGTTATAGTCTATTTACATCTATAGCATGTTGTGCTATAATGGAATTATTACGAATCATATGTTATACGACATCTTAATTTGTTTTTATGAAATTTAATCCCACTGGCGTAACTAAAGGGTTACAAGGATGTATTAGTGGTTAGGGAATACATTGTTTAAATGAGAAAGAGTTAATATAGAGTAATCGCCTCTTTAGAGGTTTTAAGTAACACAAATGCTTCGTTAGATTGCCTTTTCTTCGGGAAAGGCAATCGTTCAGCTATTTGTTTATCGAAAAACGATAAATAATAATTGAATATCAATATATATTTATTTAAGGAGTTAAACAAATGAAAATACATTCATTATTTTTAAAAACAACTACTATCGGAGTATGTGTCGTTTTCGGTCTATTTGGTCTATTATTTGGTACTCAGTTATTAACCAATGAATCGAACACCCTCTTAGATTGGCAAACCATTCTTATGATTTTAGTCATTTTCACTACTCTGCTATCAGGTATAATCATTGGTGGCATCATTTTTAAATTATTAACAATCGTATCTAAAGACCAGACATTTTCAAAGCATTCCCATCGTTTAGTTAGCTATATCCGGAAAGTAATGATTTTCTTATCACTCAGTGCTTTTGGTATTTTACCAAAATTCTACCAAATGGCAGATGCGGATGACGCTCCTGGATTGATGCTATTAGGCCTTGCACTGGTTTTCTTACCTTTTGCAGGGTTAGTATTAATGAATGTCTTGATCAAAATATTGGAAAAAGCAATTCGTTTGAAGAAAAATGACGAATTGACAGTGTGAGGTGCGAGATGGCGATCATTGTTAATTTAGACGTGATGTTAGCAAAACGGAAAATGTCAGTAACTGAACTAAGTGAGAAAGTTGGCATAACCATGGCTAATCTTTCAATATTGAAAACTGGAAAAGCAAAGGCGATCCGCTTCACTACGTTAGATAAAATCTGTGAAGTTTTAAATTGTCAACCAGGTGACCTTCTTGTCTTTGAAAAAGATAAAGAAATCTAACTATTTCAGCTATTATAAAAATGCAAGCCCCATAATCTCAAGATTTGGAGGACTTGCATTTTTTTATTCGTTATCAAGCAAGCAATTCTTGATAAAAGTTTATCAGATTATGTATCTCCCTTGTTTTAGGGAAAACGGAGATACCGAATATAGGGATATTATATGTTTTATCAATCGTAATATTTGAAATAATACAATCAAAATTCTCATAATTAATTAGATCCTGAGATAATACTTTATTGTTTTTCACGACAAATTCATATTGATTGCCCAACTGGTGTTCTAGCTTGCTGAGCAAATAGTCGTCATATTTAAGGGTAGAATTGGTTATGACTAATGCACGAACATGTTTATTATCTTCGAATTTTTTTATTAGATCTGGCCAGTACAATAATATTTCTGTAAATACAGTTGTCGCAAATTCTTCGAAATCATTTAGTAGAATATTATGCGTATGGACGTAATGTTTTAACTTATTCCATAATCGAAGTTGGATTTTATTCATTTCTGAGTGAGTGTTTTTTAAAAAAAGTGAGTGCTTTTGGTAATTTATGGAAAATGGCACCGTATTTTGTTGTAATAAAATAGTGATCTTGTGGAAGATCTTTGTTTTGTCTTCGCATACAATTCCATATTTCTCTTCCACCTCTTTGATGAAGCTATCTAATGCAAGTATAATGGGATTTTTTTGATTCAAAGTATCTATATCGAATAATTGGAAAATAAACGGTTGATCGAATATAAACCGTGCCAAGTGCTCATTAATCAATTCGTTCTTCTTAGGTAGGTGCAATTGCTTAGTTGTTAATATTTCGTACTTGAATTTCTTTGTTTTTTTACTGTTTGAAACTAGCGCACTATCATTTTGGAGCAATAGTATACGGCTCGCAATCCAAAAATGAAATATTTTTTTCTCTTGTGGCTCCAAACTAATCAGCGTTTGTTGCAAGTTATTTTCTTCAACAAACTCCTGTGCTAGTTGAGTAACAATCAACCGAAAAGTCGCAGGGAAAGCATCCTCAAAATAATGATATTTTTCCATTAAGAACTGTACAGTCATTTCAGTAATGATTTGGTCGTTACCAACAAGCTTAATCAATGCTTGTACTTTCAGATCAAAACTTTGTAACATCGGATTGATTTTATCGACAATTCGTCGCAAGGTACTTTCAGAAATAAATAAATAGTCTGCTAATTCTAGATAATTCTTAAACTTATGTAATAATATAGCTTCTAAGTAACGATATTCGATCGACTCTTGCTTGATCACTTGATAAATATAATCTTCTGTTACATGAGGTAGAATTGTTGCTTTAACCCCTTCTTCTCGTGTCATTTGAATGGTAATATCACTGGCATAAGAGTTAAGATCAAGTAAGTCATTCCTCAAAGTTTTTGCTGAACAACCAAGTAAATTTTCTAAGTCGTTAAAACGATAGGTATTGCCTTCAAATAAGTACTCTAGTAATTTCAATTGTCTTTTTAATTTTTTTGACAAAATTTTCAACATTTCTATTCACCTCACTAACAAATAAAAAACACTCAAATTTGGGTCTCCCCTCCTTTGAGTGTTTCCCTTATTTAATTTTAGTGGTCTTTTTTCTTCTCTAAAAACTATTTTTTCTACAATGGATAAAAAGTGGATAAAAAGTTGTTTTATTCATTTGACTCTTCTTCCACCTCGTCAGTAGATCGTTTTTTCCAAAAGAAGATGCCGCCAACCAATGTCAGTAATATGGTACCCAATACAGAGAGAAGCGTGTTTCTAGTGGCATTTGTTTGTGGTAAGTTGCCTGTTGCTTCTTGATCACTTCCGTCATTTGGTCCACTTTCTCCGTTCTCGCCGGTATCACTTCCAGTCCCCTCTTCACCAGCAGCACCTGGAGTATCTTCTGCACCTTGTTCAACCACTGAGTATCTTCCTTCAGCACTTGTTGTAAAACCACCATGTGCTTCATTGACTTGGATGTCTAAACCAACGACATTGTTACTTCCAAGTGCAGATGTATCGATTTGTGAATCTTCTTGTAACTGAACCGTATAAGAATTGGCTGGAATTTCGCGACCATTTACTCTTACTGTTTCAACCATAGATTTCGGATCGACTCTTTCTGTGCCAATCGCAATAGAAGCTACTCGTGTTCGAACATCTAACTCCCCTGTTGGCTCAAAGCCATATTCTGTCACATTATAAACAGCAAACTGTCCTCCATAAGTGAAGTTTCTTTCTTGTTCTTCATGCATCAAGATATTGTTGTTCGCATCTTGGTGGAAGACCTTGACAACATCTCCTTCAACTACTGGAAAGGCACTTCCACTATTGAACCGTGAAATAGCTTGTTGGATCGTTTGTGTTCCACGAACTTCATATTGATATTTCGACCGTCCATCTTGGCCGATGATTTCGATTCCATAATACACATTATTGTCGTCCACTTGCGTTACTCGATTATTTAAAATCGTACGATCCGAACCTTGAATGGATTGAATCTCGATTTGGCGACCACTTTTCACTAAACCAAATGAACCTACTGTCTCATTTTGACGATTCTTTAAATGGATCGTGCTGCCCCATTTGACTTCATAAGGCACTTCGATATCTGTTGCGGTTACACCATCTGCTGTGGATACACGAACGGTCACTGATTTTTGACCAGCTGTTTGTGTATCGAACGCATCAATTTGTTCCACATTATATAACGAACTAGATAATTGGTGTCCGTTAAAGCGGACTTCATTGATCAGCTTTGTTGCATCCAATTCACTTGCATCTTCACCTAAAACCAAGCTTTGATTTTGTTTTTCTGCATGGATCATAGTGATTGGTTCAAACTCACCGTTTTGGATTCGGTAATGGGCATAATTAGATCCCGCCGTAAAGTTTCTGACCAAGTTATCACGCATCAACAAGTTACGATTTTCTGTTTCCGCATGATAAACTTTGAAAATATCCCCTTCATTTACTTCTAACGGTTGCCCATTATTAAAGCCTTGGATTGCTTGTCTGATCGTCATATGTCCTGTCACTTCATAGCTGTATTTGATATTATCAGGAAACAGGCGACTTTCTGGCTGCTCTGGATCAGCTAAAATTTCGATTCGATAATACGTATCACGACCAAAAACATTATTCACCGCATTGTTTAAAATCGTTCCTTCCTCGCCTTGAGTGGCGTGGATTTTTGATAGCCCATCTTGCTCGACGATACTGAATGCCCCAACTGTTGCATTTTCTAAGCCCTTCAATAAGAATGTACTACCCCACTTCACTTCATAAGGAATCTCCAGCTCCACGGAGGCTAGACCGTCCTTCATAGCCATTCTCAACCGAACTTCTCGTTTACCAATGGTTGAAGTATCGAAATCAGATAAGCGCTCGATCGTATAGGTATCTTCTGCCACAGGTTCTCCATTGATCGTCACGCTATCTAATAATTCTTCCAATTCAAAGTTGGTTGTATCTTGCGCTAAAACAAGTTCCTTATTTGCTGTATGAGCATCCATTACTGCCATTGGTTCAAATCCGTATGCGGTTACCTCATAGTAGGCATAAGAAGAATTGTGAGTAAAGTCTTTTTCTTCCTCATTAACGAATAACACTGAACTTCCTTCTGAACGTTGCGGATGATAAATTTTGATGATATCTCCAAATTGAACGGTTACCGCGCGATTGGTTCCAAAATTATCCATCACTTGTTGTAGCGTTGCTCGTCCTGGCATATCTTGAGAATAAATTGTACGATCGCCACGAATGATCTCCATTGAGTAATACAAGGAAGAGTTTGGACTCAACTGCTCATTTAACGGTGAATCAATCCCCGGGAACATCGTTAACTGACGCACCGAATTATTACTTCCTGGTCTTAAAGAGAAAGCTCCTGCCGCACCGCCATTGGCTGAACGCATCACAATCGTATTCCCCCACTTGACTTCATAAGGGACAGTGATTTCTTTTGAAACTAATCCATCTCTTGTTTCAAATTGGATGCGTAAATCTT
This sequence comes from Enterococcus sp. DIV0806c, assembly GCF_051710905.1. Lineage (NCBI taxonomy): Bacteria > Bacillati > Bacillota > Bacilli > Lactobacillales > Enterococcaceae > Enterococcus > Enterococcus sp. DIV0806c. Next base: position 1,673,486 of record NZ_JBIOLO010000001.1, read on the forward strand.
TCTTACCAGCAGTGGATGTATCAAATTCTTCTAATTGAGTCACTGTATATAGACTCGGTGCTAATTCGACCCCATTGACTGTGATATGATCGATCAGATTTGCTCCATTGATGCCTGCTGTACTATCGCCTAAAGTAAATTCTTGTGGTGAAGATTCTGCAGCCACGGTAATAATTGGTTCTAACCCATTATCTGTCACTTCGTAATAAGCATAATTTGAACCAATCGTGTAATCACGAACTAATTCGTCTTGCATGAGCAAGTTTCGCCCTTGCGAAGCACCTTGAGGATCTGCATGGTAAACTTTGATCACATTGCCTTTTTCCACTGGTAAAGGCTGTCCATTATTGAAGCCATTGATCGCATCTCTAATCGAGGAGTTACCTGCTACTTCATATGTAAAATTCGAGCTAGTTCCTCCCATGATCTCGATCGAATAATACGTATCGCGACCAAAGTGATTGTTGACTGGATTGGCAAGGTTCGTACCACTTACGCCTTGAGATGCATGGAGTGCCAATTGTCCGTTTTCTTTAAGCAAACTAAACGCACCAACCGTTGCTTCATTCAATCCTCTTAACACAAAAGTATGGCCCCAATTCACGCCGTATTCTACTTCCATTTCATTCGAGGCAAGACCATCATTCATATTTAGTCTTAGACGCATATTACGTGTGCCAATCGTACTCGTGTCAAAATCAATCAGTGATTCCACTGTATATTGGCTATTATCAATTCTTCGACCATTGATCGTCACATTATCGATCAACGAGCTAGGATCAATGTTGGAGGTGTTTTCACCTAATGCAAAGTTTTTTTGTGAAGCTTGCGCTTCCATGACCGGAGCAGGTCTAAAACCAGAAGAGGTGACTTCGTAGTATGCATATTCTGTGTCATAGGTAAAATCATGCTCTTCTTCATTCATCATCAAAACTGAGCTGTTGGCTGTTCGTTCCGGATGATGGATACGAATTACATCGCCCAATTGGACATTGAAAATATTGTCTGTGTTACCAAATTGATCCATGATTTGTTGTAGAGTCGTACGATTCGACATCTCTTGATTGTAGATTACATTGTTATTACGCATAATTTGGATCGAATAGTATGTAGAAAAAGGAGAAGTTAATCGTCCTACAGAAGCGTCCATGTCTGTTGCTAAGCCATTAGTAATTCTTAGGGGAATATTATTAGAATCTGAATTACTTAATAATAATGAAAATGCCCCAGCTGATTGACCGTTGATCGATCTCATCAAAATTGTGTTATCCCAACGCACGTTAACAGTAGTTTCAATTGTTCCTGTGGTTCTCACGTTTACGTCTGGTCGTTGTCCTTCAACAGTTAATCTTAATTGATGTTCACCAACTGTTTGATAATCTGGCTCAAATGATTCTGAAGCAACCAATCTAAGAGAATCGATATCTAGTGGTGTTCCTCTAAAAGATGCAGATTTGATTAAATCTCTGAATGCATTACTATTCAATAAAGATCTTGTATTACCTAGCTGTTGAGCTCTGATTGGATGTAACTCAATCATTATTCCTTGGTCTGGTATTACTTCAGCATTCACAGAAGCGGTTGCTTCTCTGCCATCTTGTGTACGAACTCGCGCTTGCCATACGAAGGAACCTGGGGTCGCTGTACTCGTCGGAGTAATCCATGACAACTGATAGGAACCTTGATAATTGACGTCAAAAAGTTCATCCAAAGCTGGTACTGGATCATTTTGATAAACTTGTATTTGATCTTCTTTTGTAGTAATCAATGGTAGGACTTCCATATCAAAAGTCACGATTACTGGAGGTCTGCCAGTTTGATCCCTGACTTCTATGCGTACTTGTTGCTTACCTATTCTGTTCGTATCTGGTTCCGTTAACCATCGGTAACTGACATCTCCACGAGAATTCACTACGTTTACATAGCTTTCAGGATCGGGAACTGTCTCCCCATGGCTAAGTGTATGTGTACCTGGCTTGACATTCGCACGTAGATCACCAATATCCGTAGTTGAAAAATCAAATTTAAACTCCGTCGCAATTCTTACCGTACTCCAAGCTTCATTCCAGGGTTCAATATACCAATAATAAGAATACGGAAATCTCTCTACATCAAATATTTCTTCTTGAGGTGGAGCTACTCTTAGACGAGTGAATACAACATTTATTTCTCCAATATTCAAATTTTGAGCTGTAGAACTTTCCGTAGGGGTGATTTCCATTCGCCAATTTCCACTACGTGAAATGGCGTTGATCCTGAAAACTCTTCTTGGTGCAGAATCCCCATTCGCCCTTAATGGGCTCAGATTATTGATTGTTACTCCTGGTGTACTCACACTAGAGGAATAATAAAAAATAGGTGTCACGTTTCTAAATATCATTGTGTCATTAACACTTAAATTATCATTGTCTGTATTGAATTGTTCATTGATCCCTTTTTGCATCTCATTAACTAAAAACTCACCTAAACGAATTGAATTAGTACTAGGAGCAACTAGGATACTATCTGGAACGTCTATCGCATATCTAGGATTTAATAATCGTTCCAAAATTCGTTCTTGTTCTTCTTTTGATTCTTTCTCTGATACCGTGCGAGAATTTGTTTCTTCTTTATTTGATGTACTATCTGTTGTTCTACTGGCGTTTTTATTTACCTTTTTACTATCTTCAGTGTTTTCTATCGCCTTCTCAGAGTCATCATTTTTTTGCCTATTACTAACTTGTCTATTTTGACTCATTCCTAAATTATTGAATGCAGTCACTGCCTGAACAACTGTTCCATTAAGATTACCTAAAGTCAATCCTAGGATCAAAGCACTGTTCAACAGTTTTTTTCTTGTTCTCAAATCATTACCTCCCTATTCTCAAACAACAAGAGAAAAAACATTTCGTCTGTTTCATTCTCTGTTGGTAGTCATTTATTTACCTTCAAAGGATGTTCGTAGTATCTCAAATGACTCTTTTATTAAAAACGTTATGTATTTTCCGTTTCTTAATCGTCTTTTTACTATTCACTCCTTTTTCAAATCATTTAGAAAAGCATCGAAAAGCTTTACTTATTCAAGCTTATCGGTCATCCTCATCTTGTGTAACGCCATTTTTTCCCTTTCGATTGGGAGTAATTGAAAGGAGGTTTTTTGTGAGAAAATAATCTTTTGCTTATCTACTTGATAAAACGCCGAAAGGACAACAAAAAAGAAGGATCTTTACTTCGTTGAACAAGTCAACTTGTAAAGATCCTTCAATCAAATAACTGTTAATTGAATGTTACCGATTATTTCAAAGTAGAAGAATTTTTGCATTCATCGCAAATTTCTTCTTTATTCTTATAATTTACGTGCAAAGAATGACACGATCAATACTAAGACGATCGCACCGATCAATGAAGGAACGATTGCCATACCACCAATTACTGGTCCCCATGATCCTAGCACTGCTTGCCCGATTGCTGAACCAACAAGTCCTGCAATGACGTTTGCAATGATACCCATTGAAGAACCCTTATTTGTGATTGCTCCTGCAATTGCTCCGATAACTCCACCTACGATTAATGACCAAATAAAACCCATCTGTATTTCCTCCTATAGTGTCTAGCCGATTTTTTCAATGCGACATCTTATTTATTTTAATTAAAAGTTTTTTTGACTCACCAAGATACTTTATTGTACTCTTGGTTCGTTATTTTCTTTTACTTTTTCCGTTCCTTTGTTTGCTGCATGTTTTGCTTTGTCTGTTTGTTCTGACGCAAATTCTCCAGTTGCTTTTGCAGCATCTGTCACTTTATCTTGAACAGTGACTTGGTCTTGTTCAAATTCTTCTTTTGATTTGATATCTGTGACATTGACATTCACTTCGATGACATCTAAATGTGTCATATTCGCTACTTCTTCACTGATGATCTCTTTCATTTGTTTAAAGATATCTTCAATGTCCTTGCCGTATTCAACGACGATCGACATATCAACAGCCACTTGTTTTTTTCCAACTTCTGTTTCGATGCCTGCTGTTTCATTGTCCGTATTGACTAATTTACCAGCAACATTTGAGAAAAAGCCTCCATCTACTGTTAATAGTCCGTCGATACGTTCTAATGCGATCGCAATAATTTTTTGAATGACTTTGTCATCATAAGTTACTTCACCGTTCATTGATTCTTCACTGCCCTTCACTTCGTTTGTCTGTTTACTTGCCTCATGAGTTGGAGTATGCACACCTGGATTTTTTGCTTCATGATGTGGATGATCATGGTGTTCTTTTTGATCATGCGCTACTTTTTCTTCTACATGTGGCACCACTGGATCTGGATGTGCAGATACCGGTGCTGTTTTATTTTTTTCATCCTTGATCCCTTGCGCTTGATTTGGCGTTGTTGGATCTGGATGTGCTGATTTCGGTGTATTTCCGTTTGTATTTGTATGATTGTTTTCCATGGTAAAGCCTCCTAAGATTTAAAGTAATGTTCTAAAATTCCGGTTCTTTTTAAATACATGCCGATGGCTACGCCAAGTGCAACCATGATCACGATCAGCAATGTTTTAAAAAATCCGACAGCTACTAGCAAAATAGCTAATATCAATCCAAGCGCGCCACAAATAATTGGGAGCTTGTATGTCGAAAAGATCTCGTTCATTTTCTCTCCCCCTTACTGTACTCGTGAGTGTTCAACTCTTTTTGATTGTGGTGAATCAAAACCGGTATAATTGATCAGGACATTCACTGGTTCATCTGTGCCGATGATTTGTTTTACATCGCGCTCAATGTCTGTCATTAGTGCTCCTGTTTTACCGATTAATGATGACGTACGTTTCAACTCGCCTTTTACTTTTACGTCAATTTTATTTTTTGTTGCTTTGATCGTTACTTTTGGGGAAGAAACAAAGTCTTCTTTCGTCAATCGTGAACGAACCATTCCTTCGATTGCTTTTTTATCTAATGTTAACTCTCCATCACCTTTTTTTAATAAGAATGACCGGTAAGTTTTTGGGTAGAATAATAAGACTAGAATCAATATCAACGTCAACACAGCAAACGCTGCGGTTACCCAAAAGACATATTGTTGTACGTAAAAGTTAGTTAATGATAAAAAGCGAAATTCTTCTAACTTAAACGGCAATGGATACACTGAGCTTAGCAACATTGCAAATATTAAAACAGACAGCAGAAGGATCAGTAAGATCGCTCCTATCGTTTTGGCTCCTTTGTTCATTTTCTCGCCCTCCTAGCTTCTAGTCACTGATTATAGATTGATAGCTTCTCCACCAGTGATACCGTAAATCTGTGCTGTGACATAGCTTGCTTTGTTGGATGCAAGAAAGACATAAACAGGTGCTAGCTCAGCTGGTTGACCTGCACGTTCCAACAATGCTTGTTGACCAAACTCAGGTAGATCTTCTTTTGGTTGACCTGCATCTAGTTGTAATGGTGTCCAAATTGGTCCTGGTGCTACGCCGTTGACACGAATTCCTTTTGGTGCTAATTGTTTTGCTAAACCAATGGTGAAGTTTGCAATCGAAGCTTTAGTCGCTGCATAATCTAACAAGTGTTCACTTGGATTGAATGCTTGGACAGAAGTCGTTGTAAGGATTGCTCCTCCTGCTGGAATATGTGGAATTGCTTCTTTCACAAGTGCAAACATTGCGATGATATTTACAGCAAAAGTATCTTTTACTTGTTCTAATGGGATTTCTGCAATTGAAGGAGACGAAATTTGTTGCGCCGCATTCAGAACAAGTGTGTCTAATCCACCAAATGCATCCACTGTTTTTTGGATGATTTCTTTTGGTGCAGCTTCATCTCGCAAATCATAAGGTAATAGTAATGCTTTACGTCCAGCTTCCTCGATATAATGGGCCACTTGTTGCGCGTCTTCTTCCTCACCTGGGAAAAATTGAATGGCTACATCTGCGCCTTCTCGTGCAAAAGCAATGGCAGCGGCACGTCCAATACCAGAGTCTGCACCTGTGATCAAGACACGTCGATTTGCTAATTGCTCCGTACCTTTATAACTTTCTTCACCGCAATCAGGAACTGGTTTCATATCCTTTTGCAAAGCCGGAGTTTCTTGATCCTGTTTTGGAAATTCTTCTGTGTGGTATAGTTTTCTTGGGTCGATTAAATTTGGTTCTGTCATGTTGATCCTCCTAATTTTTAGTCATAACTGACGTTATAAATTTGGACATAAAAGCCCATATTAATTATTTTGTGTAATCTTTTCTAAATAAATGATACCCTAGCGCAGCAGCCGCAAGGATTGATCCTCCTAATACTAAGAGAAAACCAGTTGCTGAATCTTCTCCTGGTAATCCACCGGTATTCATTCCCCAAATACCAGCGATCATCGCAGGTACAGAGATGATCAATGCGGTAGAATCCAGATATTTCATCAGATGATTCAAATTGTTGTCCATCATTCCATTGAACAGATCGCCGATACTTTCTAACAGATCGCGATAAATCAGAATCATCTTCTCTGTTTGGCGTTGCCTTAAACGAACGTCATAAAGAAGCTGTTCGTCATTGACACGTTCTTTGAATTCAGGTGTTTCCCACAATAGTTCCATTGTCTCTTTTTGATCCCGCAACGTATGATCGATGTAAACAATGTCTCTTTCTAAATCAGCTTGCTTGTACAGCTCTTCATTTTCTGTCGTTTTTCGAGCTTCTTGATCTAACGCATCAATACGCGTTTTCATTTCACGAAGTTCTTTGACAAAATGGGTATAGATATCTAATGCCGCATAAACAATCACTTTTTCGAAAGAATCAATTTTATTACCATGATGTTCAATCAGCCGATCGATAAAATTGGTTTTTTCGTCCCGACAGGTAATCAATAAGTCATTTGACATGACGAACGACAATGGCGTCAGGCGACGTTCGATTTTTTCTTTTTCACTTGAAAGGTTGAGCAGTACTAAGGAAATCGGGTTGTTCAAACTTGTTCCTGATAGATGTTCAAGCCGTGAGACCTCTTCTGGATAAGTCATACCGACAAAAATATCTTCAGGAAGCTGATAGGTTCGAGTAACCTGTTCGATTTCCTCAGTATCGCTCGTATCAATAACAAGCCAATTAAAATGTTCTTCATCTGCGGCTATTACTTTCTTGTTTTCATCAATCAAGTAATATTCCAGCATGGTGAATCGTCCTTTCCAGTATGCACTCAACTAAAGAAACAATTAGTTAGTTTGATATTATGATCTAGTACAGCAATCTCATTTTCTAATGAGAAACTGTTCAATACATGATCATAATCCATCGTCAAATATTTGCCTAAATAGCATTGTTCGCTTTGTGATGTATAGATTTCTAGCGAAGGATGATTGATTTTTGTGACGTATAGTCCAAATTCAGTAACAAAAGGGATAATTTGGAAAAAGCTACCTTTCGCACAAGCTCCTTTGTCTCTAAGAAAAGGATCTTTACTATTGATCAATGCAAGTGCTAATTTTGATTGTTCGCCTGCTTTTTCCTTCAAGATGTCCATCGCATTTCTTGTCAGTGTGATTTCCATATCGATCATCTCCTCTATATAATAGTAAGTTTTTCTATTATCGATCAATGACTCAATTCTGTATTTCGTTTAACACGAGCGTACATTGGATATTTAGGGAATGATTTAACACAACGAAAAGCGGTCATATTTGCATACTTTTCATAGTATTTTTTACTAGCACCTTTAAAATCTTCACTCCATGGTTTGATGTGTCCAGAGTAATGGATGATATAAGGCTTACGACGTGCTTCTTCGTACTCTTTTTCTCCTTCAGCTGTTGGATGTTGTTTTGCTTTCGCCATGATGTAACCTTGTGCATTCCATTTTGGATGCAAAGCAATCCAACGATCGTGTAAGATAGCATTCAAAGCATCTTGGTCATGGAATCGAAGTTTTTCTGGATTTTCTTCAATGAAGTTAAGAACTTTTTTCGTGATATTTTGTTCTAACCATTTTTCAACATTGATCAGCATCAAGCCTGAGTTAAAGTAACGCATTGAGTCTGCTTCGATCTCCATTTTTTCAAGACGTTGGTGGAAACCAGCATCTTCAACTGCTGCCATGACTGCGCCGTTAAACTCTAAATCCCATAGTTTGCTGACATCGTTCAACGCGATCATGTCACAATCCATATAAAGGACACGTTCCACATTTTTCCCTCTAAACAACTCAGGGATTGCAATACGATAGTATGCTGTTTCAGGAATACGATCACTTGTTACTAAGTTTTTGAAGAATTTTTTATTGATTTTCAAAAATTCTACATCTGTATTCATTCGTGAATTCTTCACTGAATAACGTAAAAGATTTTTACTTTCTAATTCAATATCATCATCAACCACATAGAATCGTACAAACACTTTTGGGTCACTATTTTCTAAAATCGACACGAACAGTGCTGCTAGATGAGGCACAAATTTTGTATTACAACTAGAGACAACTGCTACTTCTTTTCTTCTATTCATTTACCTCGCCTACTTTCATTAATACGCTATGCGCTAGATTTTTTAGATAGATTTGTGTATAAGGATGATCCTCCAATGTATTCCAAGGTTTATCATGCCCTGTGAAATGAACGATTGAAGGAGCTTCATTCCCACTCTTATATAACTCTTCATATTTTTTATCTGGAGCTGGGTGGCGTTCAAAAATCAACGAACATTGCATGTTCCATTTTGGATGAAGTTGTTCCCAATCTCCATATAAGACACCATTCAATGCGTCTTGGTCATGATAGATAATCTGATCACCATTTTCTTTTAGGAATTGGATCGTTTTATCTGTAATGTCTTTTTCAATCCATTGATCAATATCGATCACCATAACACCTGAGTTAAAATAATATTCTTCTGAATCGATCCCTAGGCGCTTCAACGCTTTCGTTTGTCCTGGATCAATTACTGCCCCAATTGTTTTACCGTTCAATGATTCATCATATAATGCAACAATATCATCTAATACTAAAACATCTGCATCTAGATACAACACTTTTTTATAATTGTATTTTGCTAAGATCTTAGGTAGAGAAATTCTTAAATACGCAGTTGTTGTAATGTGGTCACTGACTAAGAAATCTTCATATACATCTTTCTCCACTGTCAAGAATTGGATGCTTGCATGTTCTGAGTGTTGTGCAACTGTCTGACGCAATCCTTCTTTACTATATTCTGATAGGCCATCATCAATCACATAAAAATATATATGTCTCATCTTATTCGCATTTTCCAGTGCCGTTGCAATCATTACGCTTAGATAAGGAGCATAATTTTCATCTGAAGCAGTCACAACCGGTACAGTCCCATACTTAATCTCCATCAAAATCACTCCTTTTTTTAATCTTTTTCTAACCTGTTCTACATCTACAATATGCCTACTTTTTCCTGAAAGCAAAAGATATGCTTTGTTTTTTATGAATATTACCCTAAATTTGACCTTTTTTATGAAAATGAAAACGAAAACATTAAGATTGTTATGCTTTTTTATACAGCGGTCTTAACCATTTACTTACTAATATTCTTTTCATCCTTTATGAAAAATCTTTTTTGAAAAAATTCAAAGAGTTAAAGCATTTTATTTTTATTTTAGAAGTTTCTCATTTAAGCTATTGGTGAAAGAAAAAAGACTAAGGGAGCGTAAAAAGATGAAATTAGCAGCAATCGATCTAGACGGGACCTTGCTTGATTCCCAAGGAGTTGTCCCACAAGAAAATATTCGAGCATTAAAAGCATTCTCCTCTAATGGAGGAATCGTAACGATCGCTACAGGAAGAAATAGTATATCTGCAAAGGATGTCTTTGCACAATTAGGAGTTAGTGGCTATTTGATTTCTTCTAACGGTGCATTAATTTCGGAAATGAAAGACGGCAAGATCGATCATGTATTAAGACGCTCAAAAATTGAAGTACCTATACTAAAAAAGGCCTTTTATTTAGCAAAAGAAGCAAAAATATCGATCATCGCAAGCCGAGAAACACAAGATGACCAAATCACTTTTAACGAAAATGCCTTAGTAAAAGACGACCCTTATTATCAACACTTTAACTTGCAAAATCATTCTTTCGATGAGATCACAGCACAGTTGGACGATCCTTCATTGAGCTATTTGAAACTGGCACTGACGGATAAAAATGAGGAAAAACTAAAAAAAATCCAAGTAGAGTTGGAGAAAGAAGGAATTGATTCTGTCTTTTCAGACCCACATTTCCTGGAAATCACTCCTAGAAATATTACAAAGGCACACTCTCTCTTATTCCTAACTGAGTACTTAGGTTTATCTTCAGAAGACGTCATGGCGTTTGGTGATCAAGAAAATGATTTGGCAATGCTTGAGTTCAGTGGATTAAGCGTGGCTATGGGCAATGCGCAAGAACATGTGAAGGATTTAGCAGATGAAGTGACAGAAACTAATGACGAAGCCGGTGTCGCAAACTTTTTGAATGATCACTTTTTATAAGGAGAGATGATAGATGTTAGTGGTTATCGATATGCAAAATCATATTTTAGATCCAACTAGTGAATTTTATTTAGAAGATGGTGAAGCATTAGTTGAACGTGTAAACACACGCTTAAACCAAGCACGTGCAGCGAATGAATACGTACTATTCACTCGAGATATCCCTATCGAACGGAAAGATGAGGCAGAGAGTGAAGATCTTAAAATCATTCCCGCTCTCTCCCCTCTATCAGATGAGCGTGAAATCAAAAAATACTACTTCACTCTGCCTCCAGAAATATTAACAGAGATCAAACATTCACTTTTTGAACGTAAAGAAGAACAAAAAACAATTGAAGTAGTTGGGATCGAAACTAATTTGTGTGTCTTATCCAACACGATTGCTTTACAAAGCGCCTTTCCAGAAGCTGACTTTATCATTGATTCGTCACTAGTCAGCAGTCGTAATCATGAGCCACAAGCACTTAAACTTCTAAAAGACTTTAATGTTTATGTTAAAGAGTAAATGGTCGAAACCAATCGAAAAGCATAAAAAAGGTGGAATGAAGGTTCCACCTTTTTTTATTTTTTTCAAATGATACGTCTACAGAAAAATCATGTTTTTTATCGAAATATTTGTTCAGAATCGTATAACATGCTATCTTTTATTTAGTGAATATAAATCTAGTATATTCTCAAATAGAATAACTCAAAACACAATTTATGCACGAATAAAATATAGCTATGGGAGTTTATTTATTATGCTGGAATTGAGCCGACTTGCTTTTATTTTTCCTGTTTTTATCTTTGTACCGATCGTTTTTTCATTTATCAAATGGACAAAAGAACGAAAAAAAATCGCTTTGGCTAGTTTTCCTGCGATCTATTTTATGTACAAAGTATTAAATTATCAGTTTTTCGAACCCTTCCAGATCTTTACGTTTAATTTAGTTGGGTTCATTTTCTCCATACTCTTTGTCATTGGGTATTTATTTTATCTAAACAGAAAAAATAAACGTTAACTCTCATAGATAATTATTTAGAGAAAGGTGAGGTAAAATGACCATTGAAGAAGCGATTTTACTGGATACACTGCATTGCCGTTTAAACTTCCTCAAAGATAAAAAGCATTTAACTACACCACAGGTTGCTGAAAAAGTGAACTTACCGATTGAGACATATAAAAGCTATGAAGATGGAAAAAATATACCTAGTATTATCGAATTAATCTTTATCGCAGATTTTTACGACACGACCATCGATTATTTGATTGGTCGAACGGAAGCATCATAAACACTCAATTCACTGTTTTAGAAAGAAGGAAATCTTATATGCGCTTATGGCATCAAAGCCTCTTGCAATCACTTCCACGCCAACAATTATTAGGACAACATCGCGAATGTTGTGCTCTGAGAGGCAATGGTTGGGGACGAAAACATGCAACTGTCGATTACGTTTTTACACATTCGCCTTATAAATTATTTCAATATCATTTGTTAGTAATGGAAGAAATGAAGAAACAGAATTATAAACCTGGTGAAGAATGGTTTGATCCCTTGTATCGTGGGAAGATCTGCGAACCTTATCCTACCCTTTCCCCTATCGAATGGACCTCACCCCTTTATCCAGAACATGATCAGATCTACTTAGCCGAATGCGTGGCAAACTTAGAACAGAAAGGGATCATCTTATAAACAAGTAATAACTCATGGCTCTATCAAACCTCTCGATTACTGAATCGAGAGGCTTTTATTGAAATTAGACACAAAAAAACTGCTCTTTCATAAGAAAGAGCAGTAAGATATCAATCGTTTGATTATGCTTTAACGATGTTGATTGCTTGAGGGCCACGTTGTCCATCTTCAACATCAAAAGTCACAGCTTGACCTTCGTCTAATGTTTTGAAACCGTCACCTTGGATAGCTGAAAAATGAGCGAATACGTCATTTCCATCTTCACCAGTGATAAATCCAAAACCTTTGTCTGCGTTAAACCATTTTACTGTACCGTTATTCATGTATATTTCCTCCTGATACGTATCAACGTACGTTTATAGTGCAATAAATATTTGATAGGCAAAAGGAGTCTTATAATGTTTAACTTATAGCTCAAATTACGTTTCAAAATAGATTACTTTTATACTATAGCATGCCCTTTCATAAAACACAACTATAAACCCTCGGTACTTTCAATTTCTCTATTTATCTCATTTGTTTGATTCGTTCATTAGATGAAGTAATGTCTTTCTTTTGATAAATCATCCCTAACTCCTGCATCAAAAAACGCTCACTCACATTTGACAACATTTGTCTAATTCCGCTGATAGCTTCTTCTGCAGCAGATCCTTGAACAAACCAGAAAACAGATTTTTGATACAAAGGAGCCTCTGGTGTGTCTAACCCATACTCAAATAGATCCGTCCAGCGATCAATAAATGTTTTTAACAGACCGGTCACATCCCACCAGTAGATAGGTGTACCAATCACCAAGACGTCAGCTTGTTTGATTACTCCCATGACTTTGTCAAATTCATCCTCTTCGGTCATCTGCCCTAACTGATTGATCGAATAATCAACTAAATGCAGGACCGTATAGTCGATATCTTTTAAGATTTTTTCTCCCCATTTAACGGTCATCCCCTCTTTGTTCGGGCTTGCATTAATAAACAAAATGCGCATATTATCTCCTCCTCTACCCAGTTTTTCATCCTCACTCTTTTTTTCATATGAACTCTTGGTTAATTTTTATATTCAAACGATTATGATATCAAAACGATACTTTTCTTCATCAAATATAACATTTTTTACATTAAAAAAACAAATATTAAAAAAATCATCATCCATTAAAATTCTCTGTTATTATGTTCATCTTAATGATAAAATAAAGTTTGTTTGTTATTATTTCTTTATATAATTATAACGTTGCGCTTTCTTGTACTACTATTCTTTTTTGATTTATCTACACTCTCTAACTGGCTTTCGTCGGTTCGATTCCGACATAGAGAATACGGTCAAGCGCCGTAAATAAAACCAATCGCTTTTATTAGGGGGAGCTTTGTATGAAAGCGATCTATTTTTTGTAGAAACAGGAGGAAAAAATGAATTTATTGTTGTTATTGTTAGGATTAATCAGTTTGATACTTGGTCTCCATCTATTTAGCCGATCAAGTAAAAGAAATGGAAAAACTTGGCAGCGCCATCTCATTTTATTTAGTGCTTTATTCGGTTTACTACTAATCAGTAGCGCTTGCGGATCTGGTACCAATCAAGCGTCAAAAGCAGATACTGCTGCTACTTCGAAAACCACTTCAACATCCAGTGAAGATAAAGCCCAACGAGAAGCGGCTGAAAAAAAAGAATTAGAAGAGAAAAAGAAAGAAGAAAAATTAGCAGCTGAGAAAAAAGCACAAGAAGAACAAGCGAAACGTGAAGCAGAAAAGAAAGCGCAAGAAGAACAAGCAAAACTTGAAGCAGAAAAGAAAGCACAAGAAGAACAAGCTCGTCTTGAAGCAGAAAAGAAAGCACAGGAAGAACAAGCTCGTCTTGAAGCAGAACAGGCAGCACAAGCACAGGCAGCGGAACAAGCGCGTATCGCTGAACAAGCTCGTGTAGCCGCTGAACAAGCAGAAGCCCAACGCGTGGCACAAGAACAAGCAGCCGCAGCTCAAGCGCAACAAGCACAAGCGAATGAAGCACAAGTCTTAGTTACCAGAACTGGAGCAAAGTACCATACGCATAAGTGTGGTAACGGTGACTACTATCCTGCGACAATGAGTGAAGCATTGGCACGCGGATTGACCCCTTGCGAAAAATGTTACTAAAATAATTTATGCAGTATACGAGATCGCTACCGATCTCGTATACTGCTTTTTTCGGCTCTTTGTCAATAAGGACTGATGAGTTGCGAAAAATTAAATCTGGGTCAGAATGAACCTCATTCTGGCTCAGATTTTTTGTTATCTAACATTGATTAATTGATTGGTCAAAAAGATTCTAATTTTCATGTTCTCAAATGATCTAAAACCGTAGGATACTCGTTTCATCGTTTTTATGTGGGTATTCTTTGCTTCTATTTTTCCATTGGAGTAAGGATAAATCATCGCATTGGCGATGCCTTCTTCGTAGGTCAGAAGGTTTTGAAGTTTCTCACGAAAGCCGTCATCTAACGTTTCGGGAAGTTCTGCCAATAAGGAGAAAAACAAGTCAGGGTCTTTGTCTCGAAAAGCTTCAACTAATTCATGGAAAAAGGGATACGCCTCCTTTAGGGGCGTAGAAAAGCTAAGCAATCGATCAATCATCATTGCTTCAGTAAGAAATGGGTATTTAGGTGCTCGGAAACTTTTCCATGTTTTATACTCATAGTGGTTAATGTTTGCACGATTTTTTAGCAGAAAGCGCCAGTTCTTTTTCAGTTTTTCTGCATGGCTTTTCTGTCCTGCTTTACGCAGTTCATTCATTTCACGGATACGCAACTCATTGAAAGCTTGATTCATGTGTTTGACAATATGAAACCGATCAATCACTACTTTCGCATTTGGCAGAACGCGTTTGGTAAGCTGGAAGTAGGCGGCGTTCATGTCTGTGACTAAGAATTTTACTTCTTCTGGATTGATGCAGCCCAAGAAATAGTTTGTTAATCGAGGTAATTTACGCGTAGGTAAGATATCAATTAAATTACCTGTTTCTCCATCTGCGCAAATAAAGCTCATTTTATCTTCTATGGAAGTGTGCGAACGAAATTCATCAACCATCAATACTTTGGGGAGAATCCTCTTAGTGGGCTTTGGTAAATAGCTTTTAAACTCTTTCAATGTACGAATAACAGTGGTCAAAGATACCTGACAGCTTTTCGCAATAAAAGATAAAGAGACTTTTTCAGTCAGTAAAGAAGCAATTTTATATCTGACATGATCCGCAATTGAATGTCTTGGGCGGACAAAATAGCTTTGAGCAGTCCAATGGGATCGACAGTTTTTACAGGTATAGCGTTGCTTTTTTAAGCGCATAACCATTGGCATATGATTGTATTGTTCAAAGCGGACAATGATTTCCTTCTTCCCATTTTTCACCACAGTTGCTTTCCCGTTTCCATCTACCACAGTAGAACCACAACTTCTACAGGCACGAGGAGTAGGTGAGAGAATGGCATTAATGACCAATGTCTTTTCCTTATGAAAGATCTCGTAAGAGATCTTAGTAATCATCAAATCTTTATCTATTAATCTCAGCATTTTTTTGATAGAATCATTCATATAGCATATCGTCCTCTCAGTTGTTTATTTTGTGGTGATTTAATCATACTAGAGAACGATATGTTTTTTAATACCTAAAATGAAAATGAGACTAAAGAATCAATTTTGATTCATCAGTCCCATAAATTATAGAGCCCTTTTTTCTTATCAACTTTATAATTTAGTGTACATCTTCTTATCCTTTCTTTTCATTTAAATAATCCAATTTTTTTGTGTCAATGTTGCCCTTTAAATAATAATCATTATTATTTAATAAAAATACAGTTGATTCAATTCAACTATCTGTGCTATAATAGTTATGGAATTTCGTTATCAACGTATCGTTGCCTTTCAACAGAACAATAAGAAAGGAGAATGACTATGACATTCTATAACAAAGAATTACAATATCGTGTCACTCTTAATACCGATTTAAATCTTTTCGTCGTGTTCGACAAAGAAGATAGCAATCGTGTAGCGACTGGTGTAACGATCGAACAAGCAGTGCAAGAACTTAAAAAATCCGCATAGGAGTGAAAACCTCGAATGGACGATTGCAACTCTAGTTCACAATAAGACACCTACTTGAAAGATCAAAGTAGGTGTCTTAAATTTTATATGCGTGACGAAACTCTTCTCTTATTTTACATATGATGATCGGATGATCCTAGCTTATTCTTAAGAATATTCTTTTTTAAATTATTCGATCCTATTTTCAGCAACTGGAATAATGACCTTATTGGCACTAATCTTCAACTAATCCTTACAATCTTTTTTGCTTTATGCTAAAATTTCTTTTTCAAGATAAAAAAATATTTTTGTCTTTAGAAGCCGTTTACAAGGAGGTTTAGAAATGAAAACAGCGACAGTTCACTCTTCACGTGATAGAAAAAATGGCTGTCTCCATGTTTTCAATTTGATATGGAAAAGAATCTAACCGTATGGACTTTACTATTATGTTTGATCATTGGATTAGCTTTATTACTTTTTAATGTGATTAGTTGGACAACATACTTTGTTGTAGTATTGATTATTGCTGGATTGACGTTCTATGAAAAAAAACGACGTTCCAACCTTAATAAATAAAACTCGTTTGATTATGTAAAGGCAACGAAAACTGCATTAGAAATATAGTTAAAAATAAGCGCCACCTCTCGAAAATCATTTTTATGGTTTCGAAAAGGGTGACGCTTATTTTATAATGAAGTGGATCTCAATTATATTAAATGATAGAACTGATGGGATGACAAATACGCTTTTTATACCACCAAGCTATTGTAATAATTCTGGCAATCCAAATACTTCAAATCCATAGATTCTTGCTGCAGTGTCTGATCCTTGTGTTGGTTTGTCAATACGTAATCGGACATATCGTGCAGATTGTACCGCAAAAGTCTCGACCGAGCTACTCGCCGTATTATTGGTAGTTTTGGCGACTTCTTTATATATCTCTCCATCTTCACTTAGTTCGATCACATATGCTTTTGTATTCATATCAGGACTTTCTCCACCTGCTTGCGCATGGTCTATACGAACTTCACTAATGGTTTGAACATGCCCTAAATCAAGTGTCAATTCGTGTGGCGGCGTACCCGTTGCACACCACTTAGTCGTCAAGTCGCCATCTATTGCAAAATGAGGTGCTTCCGCTTCATTGGTGTAAGAAGAAGCGGTCGCTTTCACGTCTCGTGATAACAGCGGCAACTCAGTTGGTACTTTATCAGAAATTGTGATCAAACCGACTTTTTCGACAGGTGTCTCCCCTGCTTGATTGCTTGCCGTTAATTTGACTTTATAAACACCTTCTTTGTGGTAAGTGACAACTGGCGAATTTTCATGACTTGTCGTAATATCCCCACCTTCAAATTCCCAAGTAACCGTTTCGGTATTTAAAGATGACGTGCTTGTAAAAGTAATTGCTGACCCTGCAGCGGCTAACGTTCTTGAAGCAGTAAAATCAGCTCTCGGCACTTTATTATCCGGCCAATCAAAAGAAACGACCTCTGAAGGTTCACCTTGATTACCCAGCACATCTACAGGCACGACAATCAATTTTGTTTGCGTGGTGTCTAAGGTTCGTTCAAGGGCATTGATATAATGATTCGTAGCTGGTGTTGCTCCTAAGAAAGATTTTGAGTTATCAGGATTCAACCGGTAGATCTCATAATAGCTTGCTTGACTCTTCGTCTCATCCCAAGCAAGTCGTATGCCAGCGTATCGCCCTTCTTCTTCATCAAATGCAACATCTTCAAGCGTCAGTCCCGAAACTTTTGTGGTTGGAAGTTCCTTTCCATCTGTCAGAGCTAATTGACCTAAGTGTAACGAGTAATCCGGCTGAGTCTCTGAAGAAGCAAGCTGATAAGAGAGTGTGTTGATTTTTTCTCCTGCTAACCGACTGACATCATAGCTGACAGTTGTCCAATCCCGACCGATTGGCTCACTTGCCGAGATGATTTCTTTTCGTCCGTCAGCCATTTCTAAAACTAAGTCAAGTTGGCTCATGCTCGTTGCTTTTGCCGTTGTTGTGATAGAAGTTTTATCGGAAATGATTCCATCCATTCGATATAGTTTGATTGTACTTGATGCCTCGTTCGCCATACTCCCTTTAAGAAGCAAAGAATTCCCGCCACGAAACGCCTCA
Source organism: Enterococcus sp. DIV0806c (assembly GCF_051710905.1). Taxonomy (NCBI): domain Bacteria; kingdom Bacillati; phylum Bacillota; class Bacilli; order Lactobacillales; family Enterococcaceae; genus Enterococcus; species Enterococcus sp. DIV0806c. The sequence goes on from NZ_JBIOLO010000001.1 coordinate 1,691,783, forward strand.
TCATAATCCATCTCAACTGCTAATTGATTTTCTCCTTGATGTTCAAAGATCCAACGATACGTTGGCATCACGTCTTGCATACTGCGATTATTCCACTGTAGATTAGATACTTTTTTTCCATTAATGAAGTAACCATACCCATTCCCCACATTAAAATTCGTTACAAAAGGTATGCTGGTAATAGCGCTCTGCTCTACTGCATACGTAGAGATCCCAGGCCATTCTTTTTCTACCGGTGCCTTCCCTTTCGTTGGATCACCTTGTTCATTGACCCAAAAACGCATTTCACGACGTTGAAAATCAGCAGGATCACTTGCTGATGTGTAGGTCCAACTCGGGACATACAGTCCTAATGAAGTATAAGGAGTGCCAGTTTCATCTGTGAATAGCCGCCAGTTCACAGGGGTATCATACCCATTTTGTTGGACATCGATTCCCGCATATAATTGATAAGGATCGATCCCTAATTCATTGGCTTTCTTCTTTGAAGCTTTCAATAATTCTTGACTCGCTAAACGATCGGTATTCCACCAAAAATTCAAAAACATGCTATCAGCTACAGGATTCATTTCCGCATCGACTAAAAACGCTTGGTTTTTATCTGTCAACGCATTTTGCCAATCCATCTTCCCTTCCGAAGTCATCGAATCGTACCACATGATTTCTAAAGCTGCTGCTTTTTGCTTGAATTGTTTGATGAATTCTTGCATCAAATCCGCATGTTCTTTACTCAATCCTCCTGCTGTATTTGCCCCTTCTACCTTTTTTTGATTGTTTGCATCATCAAAACTTGTGACTAGTGTGTCCGTTTCCTGATTGATAAACCAGCCATCAAACCCATATCGAGTAGCTACTTCGATCAATTGATCAACTAAAGGAAAGGTACCGTCCTCATCTTTTTGCAAGAATGTATCCAACCATTCGATTTTACCGCCATGAGCGGACTGCGGAAAGAAAACTGTCCCTAATACTGGCACACCATTTTTATGGGCCGCATCAATGACATCAGGACTTGGCGGTACAATGATCCCTTCACCAGACGAACCACCCCAATACACAAGTTGGTCGATATATTGCCAATTGGAAAATACATTGGCATCAAAAGTATTGATACCTCTAGGCGCATTCCCACTTGTACTGCTATTCATGATCGACAAAGCGACCACTTTCATTTCTGGTGTTTGCGTGTCATTTGAAGTTGTCAGTGCCTTTTTATCGATCCGTTTTGCTAAAGGCACTTTACTGACGTTATAAGGTGCATCCAGATCTTTAGAAAATTCCCATTCTAACAATTCTTCAGGAAACCAGTAAGACGATTCCGGCTGATTATCCATTCCTCGTTGATAAGTTGCTGCTTCTGTTTCTTTGTAATCAAACGTTTTAGTCTCTGCGTGATACGTTGTCCCACTGCCAATTGCGCTTGCTATTACTACTGCACAAAAGAGTCCGACTGCTATTTTTTTCTTATTCTTCATCTCCGCTCCCCCTAAATTTAATTGATACACAAAAATGATAACGCTTTCTTAAACATGGGTATATGAACAAAGCATAGAACTTTCACAACAAATTATAGGTAACATGAATAAAAAACTGATTTTGATCGTCGATCGAAATCAGTTTTTATATTGTTGATTCACTATTATGCCGTTTTACGATAGATTTTATTTGAAACCCTCACGAAACCAATCAACTATAATAAAACTTGTATTGTAGGTCAGCATGATTAGTTACTTCAATGGTATTACCTTTATTCATGGAGATAGTTACTTCAACATTTGACTTTTCGTCGTTTGTTCAGTGATGACGGATTTTTCAATCATTCATTCCATCACTGAAAACACGAATCTCATAAACGATTTCTTCTAATGTTCCAGTGGAAGCTTCTGCTTCAATCGCAAGAACTGCCGCTTTTTTTTCAAAGATTTCTGGAAATAACTCTGGAAGGCGCTCACCGTAACTTTTAGGACTAAATCGGCATACGTATTCTCCACTAGGTAAAATCTTGATATTGTTACCGACATTTTTTGTAGGCTTGATCTCTATATACATATACTGCTGCACGTCTTTATCAATAAATTCATAGAGAATGCCAAAATCATATAAAGGCTCATACCCCGCTTCCATTGAGCGATCAAACAAATGGGCTGCTTCTGTATAAAGAGTCTTTTTGTTATCAGTCGGTTGGTAAGGAAAAACATATAAGTACTTTTCTGACAATTGACGAATATGTTGCTTTTTAGAATGTCTGTATTTTTTTAATAATTTGATTTCCTCTTTGACCTCTTGCATCCCTTTTAAGTTTTGTTGAAGTAACTCGATTTTTTGCTTCATCAATTCTTCACTATATGATAAAAAAGATAGATAATCGATGGAATTATTTGGATCACTAAAGCGATGCAGTTCTTTTAATGGTAAACCAATCTCTACACATGCTTGAATCAGCTCGACCGCGCTCACTTGGGCTAAGGAATAATAGCGATAGCCAGAATCTGGATTGATGTATACCGGCAACAACACTCCGACTTGTTCATAATATCTTAACGATTTAATATTGACACCGGTTATTTTCGCCATTTCCCCGATACTCAACAATTCACTTCTTTTGTCCTTTTCTCTCATTGCAATTCTCCTACATACTAAATATTGCTCCAGTATCAAGTGCTTAGATATTGATTATACCATAGGCAATCTTTTAACTTTACATTTTATTGTTATTTTTTAATGTAAAACCATTTAACAAGCTTCTATTTTTCAAATATATTTAACTTCGAAAAATCCTAAACAACAATTATTTTACACTAATTTACATATTCTCTATTTTTTTAAACTATAAAAAACAAACGTAATATTATCACGTCTTGTATTATTCATTAGATAAAGATATAATATTAGTGTGTTTTCGATGAAGCGACAAAAAATTAGATACAAAAGCTCGTTCATCACAAATTGAATACGTTTTCTAACCGCACCTTGTGTTAACCATTTTTGGTAACTACTACATTTACATAGTAGTGAAAATAATTTTTTGGGGGAAAAAAATGAAAAAAATCGTTAGTCGTTCCGTGTTATTGTTCGTTCTACTATTTCTAGCTGCCTGTGGAAAGCAAGTCAGTGTTGATGACCTGAAAGCCAATGATTGGCTGATTGAAGAATTGGAGGAAGTAGACATGATTGCCTCTTTCTCAAATCATGTGGTATCGTTTCGCATTGATCCTTCTTCTTACCAATCGACCGCTACCAATGAATGGGAAGCCTTGGGTGAAGAATTTGCGAAAAGCATGCTTGAAGAATTTCAACATAAGTTTGAATACACGTTAGAAGGAAATATCATGACCTGGGAAAACGACGGGGAAACAGGTAAGTATACAGTAACAAAAGAAGATAAAAATATTATTCTCACACCTACCAAAGATAACGAGGAAGATAAAAAAATTGTTCTGAAGCCATATGATAAAAGTAAAACAGCAACATCTTCTACTTCTTCAGACAGCACCACAACTGATAAAGACGCAACAGATGATTCATCTCTCGTAGATATCACTGATAACTCAACTGAACTAAGCGGCTCGGATGACGCGTCAGGTGATTCTGCTTTTGGCAAACGCTCAAACCCTGTGCCCCTCGACAACCCGATCACGTTCGACACTGTTTATTATGATGACGAATATGAAGAAATCGATACAAATATTTCCTTAACCATCAGTAACGTTGTCCGTGGTGAAGAAGCGTATAATTATATGATCAGCATGGATGAGTACAATGAACCAGCACCAGAAGGAAAAGAATGGGTAGTTTTTGATGCAGAGCTAACTGTCAATAAAGGGAGCCAAGATGAGCCATATCGCGCTTTTTCTAGATTCGTACCAGTTAGTTCAACTGGTGAAGAAGTCAATCAGGAAAGCTATAGCTACTTAGGCAACGAAGAATTTGGGAACAAAGATTTGTACGAAGGTGGTACGGACAAAGGCAAAGTTGCATTGCTCGTTCCGATTGGGGACGATACGCTTATTGAATTTAATGATTTTACAAATAGGATTTTTTTCAAATTACAGTAACCTTTGAAAAGCAGCAAGAAAACGTACTAGAGAGCATTAAAAATCATCGCCAGCTGACAGTAGCAGACTAGTCAAGATATGCTTTAAATAAGGGCTACACTCCTAGAAATAACTATAGCCCGATCCAACTAGTTTTTACTTGACATCAGAGAAAAAGGACCCATCTAAATCAATACGTAGATGGGTCCTTTTGTCTCACTATTGGTTGTCATCTGCTGAAAACTTTTAATGGTCTTTTCCACTACTTGTAAAACAAATGTATCAGCTTTAAAACGCATTCTAAAAGCTTTTTAAAGTCTTTTAGAATGCGTTTTACATCATGTATTCATAAGGATGTTGATCGACTATTTTATTTCGAAATCAATTGATTCGTCTCACGGACAATCATACGTTCTTCATTCGTCGGTACAATCATGACAGCCACTCGACCATTTTCTTGACTGACAATTGATTGTCTTGCATTGTTTCTTTCTTCATCAACGGTTACGCCAAAGAATGACAAGCCTTCACACGATAGTTGACGAATGATTGGCGAGTTCTCTCCGATGCCAGCCGTGAAGATCAACACATCAAGTCCGCCTAGTTCAGCAGCGTAAGCACCGATCATCTGTTTTACGCGACCACAAAACATGTTCATTGCTAAAACCGCTTTTGGATCGCCCTGCTCAAAAGCTTCTTCGATGTCACGAGCATCACTACTGATGCCAGAAACTCCTTTGAATCCTGAGTCTTGGTTCATCATCTGCTCGATTTCTGCGAAGCTCATCTGTTTTTCTCTGCCTAGATAGGTCACGATGGAAGGATCGATATCGCCACAGCGAGTACCCATCATAATACCTGCTAAAGGAGTGAATCCCATACTAGTAATAACAGACTGGCCATTCTTGATCCCGCAAATACTCCCCCCATTTCCTAAATGACAGGAAATGATTTTTAAATCCTCAAGCTTTTTACCTAAAGACTTGGCAGCTTCCGTCGCCACAAATTGATGACTTGTCCCATGAAATCCGAAACGGCGAATTCCCTCTTCCTCATATAATTTATAAGGAATTGGATAAAGATAGTTTTCTTCTGGCATTGTTTGGTGGAATGACGTATCGAAAACAGCCACTTGCGGACAAGCTGGCAAATTATTTTTGAACGCTTCGATCCCCATGATGTTGATTGGGTTGTGCAACGGTGCTAAATGAGAAAGCGATTTGATTTTTTTCAATGATTCATCCTCAACGATACAGGACCCTTTGAAGAATTCTCCACCATGAGCGACACGATGGCCGACACCAGTGATTTCTGACAAATCAGCAACGATTTTTTCTTCCAATAAAAAATCTAGTAAATACTTGACTGCATCTTCATGTGTTTCACCTTTAACTGAGCGACTGCTTTTACCACCGTCTAAAGAATACGTCAAATCCATGGAGCTTGCTAACCCGATTCGTTCGAACAATCCCTTGGCGATCTTTTTTTCTTCAGGAAACTCATAGACTTGAAACTTTAACGAAGAACTTCCTGAATTGATTGCAATAATTAATTCTTTCAATGCTTTACCCCTCAATCTAATCTTTTACAGAATGTTTACTAAAAGCACAGCAATCGTTGCACCAACGATCGGGCCTACTAATGGTACCCATGCGTATTTCCAGTTATAGTCAGTGTTTTTATTTGGTAATGGCATCAATGTATACATCAAACGCGGACCAAGGTCACGCGCTGGATTGATCGCGTAGCCTGTTGTCGAACCAAATGAAAATGAAATTCCTACTAGCAAGAACAATGCAACAACTGGTTGGAATCCTCCTGGGAAGTCTCCCGCTGGAAGTAACAATAAGGTGAAGATAAATGCAAATGTTGCAATGATCTCACTGATGACATTCGCAATAGGTGCGTCGATTGCTGGACCTGTAGCAAAGATGCCTACGGAGTTTCCTTCATCTGGTCCGGTTTCTTTAAAGTGAGCCATAAATGAGATTGCAGCGATCAATGCACCTAAAAAAGCACCTGCAAATTGCGCTAAAACAAATGGTACAACCATATTCCATTCAAAAAGTCCGCCAATCGCAAAAGCAATCGAAACCGCAGGATTCAAATGACCTGGCGATCCAAAGTAGCCCGCAGAATAAATCCCTAACATCACGGCAACACCCCAGCCAAACGCAACTAATACCCAATTGGTACCAACTCCTTTGGCCAAAGTCTTCTTCAAGTTGATGCTACAACCAACACCACAACCGAAAAGTGTTAAGACTAACGTTCCAATAAATTCACCTAATACTGTATTATCCATTTTTGTACCCCTTTTCAAACGATTTTATGATAGATTTCTTTTAGTTTTGTACGATCAAACGAGATTGGATTCGATTGGAAAGTAAAATCGTTCATCGCATTGTCAGCTACTTGTTCCGCTGCTCTGATCGCTGTTGATTCTTCGATGTTCCATTCGGCCAATGTTGCTGGCACCCCAGAATCTTTACTCAATCGCTTGATGGCATCTACTAATTTGATCACAGCCACTTCGTCTGAAAGACCGTTCGTACATAATTTAAGTTTTCTTGACACATCAGCGTATAAAGACTTTGCCGTCCAATCTTTGGCATTCGCTAAAACGACATGTGGTAACAACATCGCATTTGCTAAACCATGAGGAACTTTGAAAAGCGCGCCGACTTGATGTGCTAAAGCATGGCAAACACCTAAACCAGCATTGTCAAAAGCCACTCCAGCAAGTGTTGCTGCTTCGTGCATTTGGATGCGTGCATCTTCATTTTGGCCATTTTTAACACACTCAACTAAATTCGAAAAGACAAGCGTGATTGCTTTTTCTGCAAGCGCAGAAGAATAATTTGTTCGACCTTTTGCGACCAATGCTTCTAAGGCATGAGTCAAGACATCCAAACCACTGTATGCCGTGATCGAAGGTGGGCTTGTCATCACAAAATCAATGGATAAGATTGCTTCGTCAGGAATCAACTCTTCAGCAAATATCGGATATTTGATTTTGTTTGCCGTATCGGTGATCACAGCTGCACTGGTCACTTCAGATCCAGTGCCACTCGTTGTTGGGATCGCAACAAAATAATTGATTGATTGCTTTGCTACCTTCTGATAGAAATAGATGATCCCTTTTGCCGTGTCTAACGCTGAACCACCGCCAATTGCGATCACAACGGTTGGCTCAGCTTGCAAAGCCATTTGCATGCCTGTTACCACTTTTTCAATCGGCGGATCTGGCACGATCTCCGTAAAAGTGATCACGCGATTTTTTTGTTCTAGATATGCAATCATTTCACGTACTTTTTGATTGCTTTTCAAAAAAGGATCAAAAACGAACAAGACAGTTTCGTCTGAAAAACGTTCGAACCTTTTAACGATGTCTGTTGTTACAGCTACTTTTGTTTTCATTGACCATTGATTCAAACTGTTTCCTCCTAACGAATCGAAAATCCGTCCGTTAATACACAACGACGTTTTCTAGCAAAATTTCTAGCAGTCGTCGTACACTCGCCGGTTGGTGTTGCAATCGTGAATGTGGTTGGACCTTCGCCACCAAATCCTAATCCTGCAAATGAAGAGCCATTTTTTACAAAGATCGAGGTTTGGAATTTTTTCGCTGCAAGGTTCAATCGTTGAATATTTTGGGAGTGCATCGTTGCTGTATGGTGACATTTATTTTCGATTCCTAATGCTGTCGGTAATGCTTCATCAAAATCTTTTACAGTCACGATCGGTAAGATCGGCATCAACATTTCTTTGACAACAAATGGATGATCTTTCTGTGTTTTCATGATGATCACTCGAATGTCCGCTGATACATGGACACCTACGGCGGCTAAGATCTCGCTCGCGTTTTTACCGACAAACTGTCGGTTAGGCGCACCATTTTCCGCAATCATCTGTTCGATCAATCGTTGAATGATTTGTTCATCACCTACATAATAAGCCCCTTGTTTTTCCATTTGTAAAATCAAGTAGTCAACGACTTGTTCGACAGCAACGACACTTTTCTCTGCCGTACATAAAATATTATTATCAAAAGATGCACCCAAGACAATATCTGCCGCTGCCTTATCAAGATCGGCGGTTTCATCAACAAGTGAAGGTGGATTGCCTTCTCCAGCAGCAATCGTTTTCTTACCACTCTTCATTGCTTGTCTCACCACACCAGGACCGCCTGTGATCACTAATAGTGAAATGTCTGGATGGGACATCATCTCTTGAGCAGCTTCAATCGAAGGTTTTTCGATCGTTACAACCAAGTTATGGATGCCACAGCTTTGATAAATCAATTCATTCAATTTTGAAACGACCCAGCCAGAAATGCGCTTCGCGCCTGGATGGACACTGAAATAAATAGCATTGCCTGCTGCAATCATTCCGATTGCATTACAGATCAACGTTTCTGCCGGATTAGTACTTGGTGTCACCGCACCGATCACGCCATACGGAGATAACTCATAAAGGGTCATTCCGTTGTCACCAGTGACCGCTTCAGTAATAAGATCTTCGACACCTGGTGTCTTGTTGATCGCAAGAGTCAATTTTTGGATCTTATCTTCATATCTTCCCATTTTCGTCTCTTCCACTGTTTCACGAGCAATTGTTTCGATATGCGGCGTCATTCCAGTACGAATCGCAGCAATGATTGCTCTTCGCTGTTCCAATGACAAGTCATCTAAACGCTCTTGTGCTACTTTTGCTGCGGCAACTGCTGTATCAACCGTTGGAAAAATCCCGACGGAAGAAGTTGCAACTGTTGCGGTAGTCGGTTCTTCTAAAAGGATTCCTTGAATCACTTTCATGATTTGTTCTTTTAATTGTTCTTCGCCCATCATGCTCGCTCCTTAAACTTTTTGATTCCTTTTGTTGCAATTTCCATATCTTGATCTGGACTACCACCGCTCACACCAATACCACCAACAATGTTTCCTTGCCCATCTTTGAGAAGGAATCCACCACCAAAGGTCACAAGCTTTCCATCACTTAATGTTTCTAATTGGAAAAGCGGCTGGTTTGGTTGTACCAACTCCGTTAGTTCGTGGGTGTCAGCTTTCATTGAGACCGTTGTATAAGCCTTTTTGATTGCCATGCTTTCACTCACAATCAGTGCATCGTCCATTCGATAGAATTGTTTCAAAGCCCCGTTTTTATCAACGATTGCAATAGAAACCGGTACGCTCAAACAATTCGCATGATCGATACACGCGTGAACGATCTCTTCAAAATCAAGTTTGATCTTTGGTTGTTGCACCCGTTCTTGATAACGACGGATGATTTGATTAAGCAGCACTTCTTGTTCCTGTTCATGATCTGCTTCACGGGCAAAAGAGTACAGACAATCAGATAAACGGTTGGCAAACTTGCTGAGTTCTGAACGGACTTCTTCGTTTTCCATAAAGCGATCAAGAACACGTTCCCCACGACGGCAAACCGTCCGAGCAACATGCAACTGCGCCCCTGCTAGACTTTTTCCAGGCAAAATAAATTCATGGATTTCTGGTAGTTTTGCTGTTTTTTCATCGATCCAGATTTCCAATTGATGAATATCTTCCGCAGAGATCAAGTCGCTTTTATGCGCTAATTTATCCTTTTTTGTTGCTGTCGCTAATTCTGCGTTCATCTGAAAAAGTTTATTTTGCACCCAGTCAAGCGCTTGTTGGCTTTCTGGATTTTTCAACATTTTTTGTGCCAAGCTGATTTGCGCACAGCACTCGTCAAACGTTCCATAGACTTCTACTCGTAAACTTGCTTTTTTTACTCGTGTCCCATCAAAAAGGCTCGTCATTCCTTGATCACCAGTTTTTGTATAGATCGGCATTCTTTTCACTTCCTTACATATCAAACGTATCGATGATACCAACAATCGCACAATCCACCGCTTCTGATGGCTCCGAGAATAAATGTCTCGCTGAACTACCGCTATTTAACAGAACATAATCACCAATTCCAGCACCTACCGTATCAGCTGCCACTTGTTGAAAACGTACTGCCTCTTTTTGAGCATTTATCGGTTGCACGATCATTAATTTTTTGCCTACAAGAGAGGAATCTTTTTGAGTAGAAACAACGCTACCAATAATTTTTCCCATTAACATTGCGATCCGCTCCTTTTACAGATAGTCATCTGTTTTTCCTGAATTTTTTCTTGCGCCAATAATGTAAAGTTTTGATTCGTTGAAAGTATCAACGCTGCTTGATTCGGTAAAACAGCCACTTGCTTGTAAGTGATATACCGATTTGAAAAGGCATAACATGGTTTTTCAGCAACTGTAAAAACTTCGACGTTATAATGGAAGATTTCTACAGGTATCAAAGTCAGATCCGAAAAAGAGCATTGAAATCTAAGCTCACAACCGTAGTCCAAGCTACGAAATAGCCATCGTACGAATGGGTCGTTCTCATTTTTTGTTGCAAATTTCGTTAAAAAGAAGCAGTCGCAATTTTTGACATAGATATATTTATTCGACAAAAAAGGGCTGATCGAATCCGTTTGAACGGAATCAGTTGATACGAACAATGTACTTTTTTCTCTTTTTATTAGCCAACCCACTACTTTTTGAACAATATCTTCCATACGAAACTCCTATTCCACAATGACTTTTGAGGCCATCGCTATGCCGATCGGTGTAACGAATTGCGGATGAACAGGTTTCAATACTTTCTTACCAATGACGCTACTCATTTCTTCTTCAAACTGTGAAAAATAGGCAGCCCCGCCGACAACAAAAATCGGCTCTATTGGATGTTCATCTAGCATTTTTTTGGCGATGGTCGCCATTTTTTGGATCACTGGACGACAAATCGTAAAATTTTCTGCTTCATTTTTGGGATTTCTCTTTATTTTTTCTGCGTCATCTATATCTACGCTATGATAACCGGCGATCACTAGAGTCATATGTGTACCACCAGTTGGTTCATCATCAACGAAGGCAACTTCTCCATTTTTAAGGACACTGATCCCCGTCGTACCGCCCCCGATATCAATGACCGCCCCATCTGTAATATCAAGTGTCAAGGCAGCCGCTGATGGTTCATCCACTAACTGGTCGATTTCCATGCCGGCACTTTCAATGACGTTTGCCACGACTTTTTTGTTGTTGCCGATCGTTCCTGGGGGGATAGCCCCGGAAGCTGCTTTAAGTGCAAACCCTAAAGCGGCTTCCGCTTCTTCCCTTAATACTTCAACGATCTTTACTGCTTTTTGATAATCAACGACCAAGCCATCACGTATCACTTTGGCTTCTTTGAACGAACCGAACAATGGTTGATTGTCAGCATCTAAGACAACTAAGACGATCGAAGCTGTGCCCAGATCAACACCAACCTTATAGCCATCGGCCGCTTTGTGACCAGTTGGCACAAAAGAATGGACGATTTGATTGAAAGATTCTAGTAACTCATTGCCTTTCTCAATTCCTTGCATCTTTTGCTCCTTCTGATCAACGAATGATCCTTGCTCTAGTTTCGGTAGTGACATTGGCCGCATTGGCTTCATCTGTATCGATGTGCATTTCCATGATAAATTTTTCGTGCGGGCGTAGCGCAACCTCATGATAGACAGTTCCTCGTTCGCCAGATAAAATTTCGACTGAAACGCTCTCATCCTTATGCAGATCCAAACGTTTCATATCTTCATGATTCAAATGGATGTGACGTTGTGCGATGATTGTAGCTGGGATCGTAATTGAAGCAGCTTCGGTCATCAAAGTGATTTCTACTGCTTCATCAAGATCACCAGAAAGTTTGATTGGTGGATTGATCCCTAATAGACGTGCATCTGTTTTTGATACTTCTACTTGTGAGCGATTGCGGAACGGACCCAGAATCCGCACTCTTTCGATCTTTCCTTTTGGACCGATCAACGTCACCGTTTGTTTTGCCGCAAATTCACCTGGTTGCTTTAAATCACGCAATTTTTCGATGGATTGTCCTGGGAAAAGTTGTTCAAAGTGAGCAGGTGTCAAATGGATATGACGATTAGAGATACCAATCGGAAAGGTTTGATCAAGATCTGCGATCACCTTCCGAACGATTTCTTTCAACTCAGCTTTTGAAAAATCAAGCATTGTTTTGACCTGCTAATAGTTTGTTCACATCATGATGAGGGCGAGGGATCACGTGTACAGAAACCACTTCACCTATACGCTCAGCTGCGGCAGAACCTGCATCTGTCGCTGCTTTAACCGCACCAACATCTCCACGAACCATGATCGTTACTAAACCAGAACCGATTTTCTCCGTTCCGATCAATTGTACGTTTGCGGCTTTCACCATTGCATCAGCTGCCTCGACAGCCCCTACTAAACCTTTTGTTTCGATCATTCCTAATGCGTCATTCATTTATGTGTTCCTCCTAGTTTTTCTTATTTTTTTTGGTTGCAGTTTTATTTCCTTTTTTAGAAGAATCTTTTGACTTTTTTTCTTTGCTTGCCACTTCATCAGTGCTAAGTGAAGTAGGTTCTTTCTTATCTTCCTTGATAACAGGTACATTTTCACTCTTCACTGGTGTGGTTTTGTCTATTGAGGGTTCTTGCTTCGTTGCTGTTTCCTCAATATCAATGACAGGTTGCTCTGCTTGTAGGGAATCATGTTGCGCTTCTTTTGAAGAAAAGACATCAAGGATATTGTCTCCTGGTCTTGGTATAACTAGAGAAGAGACGTAAGCATCCAGACCAATGGCAGCTGACTTCGCTGCATCGATCGCTGCTTTGACAGCCCCGACATCCCCTTGGATCATCACGGTCATCCAGCCAAAACCTTTTGTTTTTTCTATACTCAAAAGTTCAATATTTGCGGATTTCACCATGATATCAGAAAGGTTGATGGCACTGGCTAATCCTGTTGATTCGATCATTCCGATTGCTTGATTCATTGTTTCACCTCCAATAATTCCAAGGATTTTAATGGAATACCTTTGACGATTCGAGCAGCATTACTTCCTAGATTTCTCAAGATCGCAGAAGGGACAATTGAAACATGCTCCAACACTTGATAAGGTTTCTCTTTTTTCAAGCTTTTATGATGTATGCAAAGAGTGTCCCTGCTCCCACCAATACCTACTTGTAAAGGAGAAGCTAAAGCCGCTTCATACGCCGCTTGTGCTGCATCTTCAAATACTTTTGCTTCTAGCTTATACGGAATGCTTTCTTCTTCTATCCCATAGAGTAACGAAGTCAAGATTTCTTCGTCTATTCCATTTACGTAGATGATGATCGACGGTCTATCCATGTTCATTCCTCCTCAAATGTGAAAGGATCAACCCAGTGGCAACCGCATTTCTAGGACCTTCACACGCACGGACATTTCCTTGTCCAGCAACTAACCCATAGTGAGATAACGCATCTGTCACGATTTGGGGAATCTCAAAATCAAGTGCTGATCCTCCAACGATCACAACAAAAGGAATATCACGGATGTTGCCAGTTGGACTTACTCGTTTCAATGCTCGAATCGTGTTTGTTACAAATACTCGTTTTTTCGCTGTCTGTCTAACTAATTTGATTTTTTCGATTGAAAGATCAAGTGGAATTGGAATGAGACCCTCTGGTTTGACAACGACAACTTTCGCAAATAAATGAGGATCTAACGGTTCCTCAAAGAATTGCACACTACCGTCTTCATGTCGGATATAAAAGATGTTCTCTACTTTTGCCAAAGGATACTTTTTGATATCTTCTGCCAAGTAAATATCGTCGATCCCTAACTCCGACTTGATCAATAATGTCACCATATCTCCTGCACCAGCCAAATGTGTAGCAGAAATCGCTTGTTCCCCAATGATCGACGCATCAGTCGAACCAGCACCTAAGTCCAAAATAGCTAAAGGTGTGCTTGTACCAGGTGTCGTCAAGGCGCCCAAAATAGCCGCTTCTGCTTCTGCCCCGCCAATTTCAACAGGTGTTTTCAAATCTTCTTCAATGGATTGTGCGATTTTCGACATTTGCAAATGATCCGATTTGACCATCGAAGCAATCCCTACTGCTTGCTCCATCGAGAACTCACCGGCAACACCACCTTTGACCTCTATCGGCACAAAAGTATCGACTGCCAGTAAGTCTTGGATGAAAATTTCTGCGAGGGGGCGTTCCGTTAAATTCGCCATCGTTAGTCGAACTTTTTCGAGCATCCCACCGACATTGGTTCCTGACTCACCAGTCACATTGTCGATTTCTGCAAACGAACTCACCGCAGTCATGATATCTTCTGCACCAGCAGAGATTTCAACGATTTTACGACGATTGCCACCTGTAATCTCAATACTTCCTGCCGGGATCACTCGTGCTTGTACATCCCCTTGAGGTGTCTTGATCACAACGGCAGAACGATTACCAATCAACGCACGAGCCATAGGAACGATACTTTTCGTTGCTTCTGAATCCAGTTCAAAAACTGTCGCAATACCATATGGATTCGATAATTGAGCAACCCCTTGACCGGCAGGCGCTACTTCGACCGCAGCTAACATGCCTAGTGGAATTTTTTCAATATAAGCCACTTCGTCTATGATCGGGATCTTATGAGTCAAACGATTATTGACTAAAACCCCATCATCACTTTGAAGAATCGCACCTGTGACCCGAATATTCGTTTCAACGATTTGGTTGATCCATTTCGCCGCCTGATCAAATTCGATTTCTTTTTCAACGACGACGACATAGTCATCATCGCTGAATGTTTTTTGGACTAATTCTGATAATTTGATCGTTTTTCCTACGCCTAAGCCATGACCGCCAGGCGTTTTTGGGTTGTGACCGATCATCGTCGATTCGGTGATGATCGTTTCCGTGATCATCTCCATCGCCACGTCACCAATGACAGGCGTTGCCTCGTTGATGCGGATCAAATCGATATCGGAGATCGTAAGATCATTTTTAGCGCAAGCTTCATTGATTGCTTTATAGATCCCAAAGAGATTTTTCTTTGTTCCTTTGATCCCCGTTGTTTCAGTAATAGCCGATTGTAGAAAATGAACCTGATCATTCGTATCGATCTCTGCAAGTGCGATCTCCGTTGAGGAATTTCCAATATCAATACCTATAATACGTTTCATGCACATTCCTCCCGATAACTGGCGATCCTTTAATTATCCCCTTTGAGCTTCTTACGTGTTTCATAATGTTCACTTGCTTCACGGAAATAAGCAGCAGAGATTTTCGCATGGTATTTCGTTTCTAATTCGTCGGCAATATCTAACAATTCTTGTTTACTTGAGCGATACGGACGTAACGCATTGTACATTGCTAAGACACGCTCATCAGGAACCGCCGTCAATTCTGCGGCACGATCGAAGTTAGAAGAAATCGTCTTGCGTCCTGCACTATGAGCAATTTCACCTTGCGCTTTTAAGATCGATGGTGTGATCTTCAAGTCTTCTGGCGTTAAAGAACCGTTCAATACATTAGCTAATGTGATATCTTCTAACGTTTTGCCTGTTTTTGTTTTCACCCAGTCTGGATGTTTGACGGCAATTGGGTAATCAGCAGTCGTCGCTTGGGCGCCATTCGCAACTTCAGTTGTCCCAGTCGGTTTATTGTTCATATCTTGTAAGATATTTCTTACCAAGCTTTCTAATGTCTGTTCGTTCATCTGTTTCACCTCGTTATAATGTTACAGCAATTTCTTCTGCTGGTTTCCCAATGACAACATGCTTTGTTTCTTTGATGTGAAGTAAAGCAGATTGTGCTTGGTATTTCGGACGTGCCATTTGGTCATTCATCATCGGCACTGGATTTGGTGATTCGCCTTTTGCATATTTCGCAGCGTTCTTACCGATTGCACGATACGTTTCCAGCGTGATCAGTGGCGCTTGCGGGAATAATTCAAGATTTGACAATGGTTGTAGATCTTTTTGGTGAATGATCGCCGTTCCTTTTGATTGGATCGACACGCAAATTCCTGAACCTGAAAGCTTATCTCCCTCAACTGCGACAAATGCCACATCAGATGAACGGAAAACTTTGACTACACGGGCTTTCAACCCTTCTTCTTCGATTCCTGCAATCACTTGTTTCAAGATATCTTTATGGCTCACACCAATGATATTCGTTGTTTGAGATGTTGCGAATGCAGGTCCAACTGCAATAACCACTTCGTCTTGTGCATTGCCAGGTTGTGCGACACCGATTGAACGGAACCAAGATTCAGAATTGTTGTCTGTCGCTACAGCCGTCGACGGTGTACTTTTGAACGCAACTGTTTGTTCACTTTTCGTTGTATCCATTTCAGTCAAGACTTCTTGAATGATCGATCTTAGTAAATTTTCGTTGATTTCTGCCATTTCATACTCCTCCTATATATCCTGCGGGTTGATTGCGTTAGGAATTGCTTTCACTTTTTCCCACTCTGAGCCATCTAAACGGTGTCCAGTTCCTGGTCCAGCATAGTCATTTTTATCATTGACAGCAGAAATGACATTCCAATCTTTATCAAAGATAGAAGAAGTTTGTAAAAAGTCTCCGGCAACGCGTTGTTTCAATAGATTCAATACACTGACAGCCACATCTTCAAAGCCTGTTTTAGATAATGCTTTGACTAGATCTAAACCAGTTGCTCCACTAGCCAACAACTCTTCTGCACCTTTGATATCTTGAACCATATCACGAGCAGGCATGTCATCAGAACCACGAGCATAAGTCGCCGCTTCTACTTCTTCGTCTGTGATCGTTGGCAACCCTAACTCTGCAAATAGTGCTTGCATCGCTTTCGCTGCTTTATTACGAACTTTGATCACTTCTGCTTCTTTGACTGGTCGTAAACCACCATCAACACGAAGGTCACGTTGTAAAATGTTGTAATCGTCGAAATCATCTGCATCAAAGTTTGAACCCGCAAACATATTGTCGTAATTCGGAGTAGCAGAGTAGCCAGAAGAGATATAGTCAGTCCCTGGTAAGAATTGCATCAATAAACGAGCTGTTCGACGGATATCTGAGTGAGAGAATGTTTGGTCATTTCCAGAGGCCACTTCAAGGTCAAGCAACATAGCGATCAAGTTTTCCGCTAAGACCGCACGAATCCCTGATGGCACCGCACCTGGAATACCGATACAACTGATCGAACCATTTTGTAACCCTTGAACCCCCGCTGCTTTTGTCAGATAAATACATCTAGTTTCCAAGTACAACATCGATTTGCCTTCTGCATAACCCATTTGTACTTCTGAACCAGTCCCTGAGGTGAAACGCATCTTCAAGCCGCGAGACGCATAACATGAGGCAAGGAATCCTTTCGACCAAGGCGTATCATCGCCATCGGTAAATACTTTCTCTGTTCCATAAACTGAGATCGTTTCAGCATAAGCTGTGAATCCTCTCATACCAAGGTCAAGTTCAGTTGCTTCTTCCAATGAGCACTGTGTCAACACCCCTGGACGTCCAACTTGTGAACCAATCATGATCGAGATGGCATTAAATGGTGCATAACGTGCAACCGCAACTGTGGTTTCTTGTTCATCAAACCCACGTAAAGCACCTTCAGCGGCATCCGCAGCAATCTGCACTGGGTTGTCGCGTAAGTTTGTTACGTGAGATTGGGTGGTAGGACGACGGCGAGCACGCATTTTTTGCACAGCCATCATCATTTCAACCACGTTCATGTAGCCAACCACTTCATTGATTTTTGCCGGTGTAGCAGAAGTCGTCAATTGGATGATTTCTTCACGACAAATGTTTGGATCAACGATTTTATTCGCTAATTCTTTCGATGACATTTGCATAACTTCTTCCGCACGAGTGATGTCGATGCCATACTGTGCAATATAAGCATCGATCAAATCAAAGTCTTCTTTTGCTTTTCCATCTAATTCAACGACTTCACCCGCAACGATCTTGATGCTTGGTTTTGGATCATTAGGACTTTGCATGGCAATCAGACCTTCGTCTATCCACTCATCAACAAATCCATCTTGGTTCACTGGTCTTTTTGATAATTCTTCAAATCGTTTCGATTTCATCTATTTACTCACTCTCCAATTTAAATATATGATGGCTGATCATTTGTTGGCTCACTACCTAATGTCGCTAATAGTTTGATACCGATTTCGCGAGCAGAAATAACAGCCTGACGGACAGCCCCTGAATCACCACTAAATGTCATCGTGACTTCATTTGAGAAATTCTGTCCATTTTGTGGAGTCGCATAGCTGACCACTTCAATATTCGCCGCCTTCATGGCTGTATCTGCCATCACTACACCGATTGCAGCTGGTGCACCAACGATCAAACCAAATGATTTGCCGATTGGAGTTCCAAATACTTTGTTACACGCATAACTTGCTCTGGCAGTGTATTGACATTCAATGTGGCCTGCTTCATTCGCATACACATCTCCGAACGTGCGAGTATCCACTTCTTTTAACGTCACTTCTACCGCTCGTTTAACATCCGAAACATCATCCCCACCAAAAATGATAAGCGAACCATGTCCAGCGCCACCTTTAGTATCTCTTGGCATTTCGATCGAGATGACTTCTGTGTTTGTTGCTTTGACTGCTTCATCTGCCGCTAAAATATGCGGTCCAGCACCGGTACGAGCACCTACGATACCAATCGATCGATATTTTTTCTCTAATTTCATCGTATCCAATAAGGCTGAATCAACATTTGCGATCACTAAACCAATAGTATCCCCAAATGCTGATGCACCGACAAATTCTGTTAATCCACAATATTTTTCAATCATTTTGCTTGTTCCTCCCGATGTAGTTTCCTTTGTTTCATTCGATTCGATTTTATTCAAAACTTTTTTCAAGATTTCTTCTACTGCTGCATTGCTTTCAACCATTTAAATCACCTCAGTCAGTTAAATTTGGGAGTACTCTCTCAACCTCAGAGTGAGGGCGTGGAATCACATAATTTGAAACAACTTCTCCCACAGAACTAGCTGCTGTCACGCCAGCATCAACTGCGGCTTTTACTGCACCTACATCTCCTCTGACCATTACAGTGACTAAACCTGAACCGATTTTTTCAGTACCGATCAGCGTTACATTTGCCGCCTTCACCATCGCATCTGCTGCTTCGATCGATCCAATCAAACCGCGAGTTTCAATCATGCCTAAAGCTTCTTGACCCATTGTCATACCTCCTAATTTTAGTAGCGCTTACAAAAACTATCATAATAAAAAAAGATGGGAAATAATTGCCCCATCTTTTTTGTACCTATTGAGATAATAATAATAATTTGCTGTGAATAAAAAAAGAAAACACGACAAATAGGCTTAAATTTAAATAATTCAAGCCAAATAATCTATCAAATTCTTGTCATTTGATAGTCAAAATTGTGGTATTTGTGATGTTTTATACAATAACCATTGTTTTTCTGTTAAAATAAGTGCCATGAAAGGGGGCTGTTGCATGATTCAAGGTCATCCAAAAGGAATTCATTCAGATAGACTAGCAAAGATATTGGAAGAATTTGCATTAGCAGTCGATTATGGCGCTGTTTTAGTTGATATTCACGGCAAAGAAACGTCAAATCTATTTAATTTTTCTCCTTTTTGCCAAAATATGCGAGCAAATCCACAATTCAAACATCTCTGTCAAAAGTGTGATGCTTACGGTGGTTTAGAAGCATCAAAGACTGGAAAACCACACATTTATCAATGCCATGCTGGATTGACGGATATCTCATTACCTTTGATCCATGATCGACAACTGCACGGTTTTGCACTTTTTGGGCAAGTAAAAGTATCAGATATTGAAGATCATCAAATCGACCGCATTCATCCATCCATCACGAATTGGAAAGAGCATGCGGAGTTGAGGCATGCACGTAATAAGGTACGCGTAGTGAACAGAAAACAGGTCACGGCTGCCGCCTCACTTTTCGAAACGATTGCTCAACATTATGAGAAAGAAGAAAACCATCCTAGAGATCGAATCAAATTCAATATCAAAACAGCTGAACATAAACCGATTAAGTCTAAAAACAAACGAATCGACTCCGACCATGGAGAAATCAATAAAGCAATCGAATATATCAATAAAAATCTCTCTCGCAATATTACCTTAGATGAAGTGGCAAATCATGTCTATTTGAGTCATTATTATTTCAGCAGACTCTTCAAAAAAGAATTAGGCATCAGTTTTGTCAACTACCTTAATAAACAGAGAATCGAACAAGCAAAAGAATTATTACGCCAAACCAATTTAAGCGTTCAAAAAATTGCTTATCGCATCGGTTATACCCAACCGAGCTATTTCTGTAAGTTATTCAAAAAAGAGACCGGAACAACTCCTGCTTCCTTTCGAAGAACGAGCTGATCCACTGAAAGACAGTTGTCCGACTGTCTTTTTGTTTAATAAAAAATGAAGTGTCTTCGAAAAAACACTTCACTAAACAAACCGTTCAATAGGAATCGGTTCGGCTCGCAAAGTAATTTTCCCAATAAAATCACTTTCACATCATGTAAGGTATCCTGACTTTGCTTCATCCTACTACCTCGCCTTCCCGTAAGTGGCTAAATTGAGGGGTCGTCTGCATATACAGTAAAAAGGGTCTGTCAAGGATTCGCACCTTGTTCCCTTCACATCATGTGCTCATATTTTATTATTTTCAATTATACATTAATTCACAATCGCGGTCAATAGATAACGGAAACGATTTATTTTAAAAATTGTTTTTGGCTTTTATCCATTCGTAGACAAGTGTTTCTCTAACTCATCTAAACCAAAACCTGTTATCGTAGAAACTTCAAATATCTTAGAAGCACCGGCTAACTCCAATAATTCACGGGCTTTTGCTAGCGTCTGCTGATCTGCTAAATCGACTTTGGAGATCACACCAATCACTTCTTTGTTGAATCTCGATGAAAAATAAGGTGGAAAATAGTTTTGTGCGCTTGTAATATCTTGAACGAATGCCACTACCTCCGCCTCGATTGAAGCACTGACCAACGCATTATAATAAAACTGATTTTCCATGAACTCACCCGGTGTATCAATTGACTCATCCAGATAATACACTTGTTGAGTCTTGTGATAAGAAATGTCTTTCTTTTGTAGCCACTGTGACAATGTAGTCTTACCGCTACCTGTTTGTCCGATAAAAATCACTCGACGCATCTCTTCACCTATCGTCTCTCATAAATAAATAACTACCAACCATTTAGGTTTTTGTAATATTAGGCGTATCAAACCCCAAAACCGTACTCATTGTTTGGATAACTTGTTGCAAAGCATATTCAACTGAAGATACCTCACCAGTAAAAACGACTGATCCACTAAAGCGATCCATGAAACCAATCGCCACATCTCCAGATTTTTTTGCGATATCTGCACCAATAATCGACGCCTCACTCGGTGTGATCGTCAAAATACCGATAGCATTACTTGCTTCACTTAATCCAAGTTTTGTAAAAACTTCACGATCTGCATTTGGGATAATATGCGCAAGTGTGACCTGTTTTCCAGGGACGTACTCTTGGATCGTTCGTTCGATTTGTCTTTCATTTGCTACCATTTGCCACCTCCTACAATCTGATAATAACTATATTCTAGCATAGATGAATAAAAGGATTTTGCTTTTGATTCAGTGGAGTAACAAATATTTGCGGCTTGGTATAATTTATTATGCGATCAAAAAACTGCTATTCTCAACTTTATCAGAGCTGTGGTTGGCTCCCCGTCAAGTGGACATGGAAATATAATAAAATTTTTAGAGAGCTGTTTGCTAACTTTGTGGCAAACAGTTCTTTTGATTTTCATTGTTTAAACCTGATTGGTGTATTTCTTAGATGTGAGAAACAAAGGACATTTCACACATCTAAGAAATACGATTATTACGCTGCCATTAAAAGCTGTTGGTGAACTTGTAATGGAGTTTTAGATTTCAAGCATCGTTGATAACGGCCATTGTTATAGTAGTTGATGTAATCTTCGATCATCGATACGAGATCTTCGCGACTTGTAAATTTACGACGATAGTATTTTTCACGTTTCAATGTTCCCCAGAACCCTTCCATTGGCCCATTATCAATACAATGGGCAACACGAGACATGCTTTGTTTCATCCCTTGATTTTTGATTTTAGTTCTCATGTTTTTACTGGTGTACTGAAACCCTCGATCGCTATGTAATAGCGGATGAGCCTTAGGCTCAAGTCGAATCGCTTCGTCAAAGGTATCAAAAACCAACTTATTATCATTTCTATCGCTAATGATAAAAGAGACAATACGTCGATCTGCTAAGTCTAGAATGGCACTAAGGTAAATTTTCTTTACTTGGTTTTCTAGAGTGTACTTGAATTCACTGACATCAGTTAGCCATTTTTCATTTGGTTTATCTGCATGGAAATCTCTATTTAGATAGTTCTTGGCAATATGATAAGGATTATTGAAAGCTTTAGTAATTCCGTTTGGATGGTGTTTGACGGTAGATTTAATTTGAAGATTACGACAAATACGTAAGACTCTTTTGTCATTGACATGCAAACCAAAATCTTGAACCAAGTCGTCTCGGATTCTCCGATACCCCTTGTCATTATCTGCTTCATAGATGTATCTTACTAGGTCTGCCAAGTGTTCGTTAAAGATAGTTTGAGCTGATTTTGGTTGCTTTAACCAACGGTAATACGCTGATCTGGAGACGTTAAAAAAATCACACATTAATTTTATCGAATAATTTTTGAGATCGTGGAGTTCCTTAATTGCTTGGTATTCAAAGATATGACGGTTGAGGTCTAGTCCCACTTCCTTTCTAACTCCCTTACTTTTTTTAAGAGGTCATTTTCCATTTCTAATCGTTTGATTTTGCGTTCTTGTTCAGCCAGTCGATCACGCATTTCTTCTTCAGGTGTCCGACTGGGTTCTGTTCCAGCTCGATGTCCTCGGCGATCTTTTAGGCCGGCTTCGCCCATTTCTTCAAATTTTAGTACCCAATTACGTACCTGTTGGTACGATACCTGGTACTTGATAGCCGTTTTTCCATAGTTATGATCATGCACAATACAATAGTGGACAATTTCCACCCGTTCTTTGAAGGTTGTTTTTCTTGATTGACTCATTTGACTTCCACCGCTTCCTGTTTTGAAGTTTCTATGAGTATTATATATCTTTATCCAATCTCGTAGTTGTTTAGACTGTCTTAGTCCATATTTCTTAGTAATTTCCGACAGACTCCCCAAACCATTTAGGTAATCATTTACAGCCTGAATCTTTGTTTCAATCGTATAATGTGTATTCTTCCGTCTTGCTAATAAGCCAGTAGGTCCCCCATTCTCATAAAGCATAATCCAGTTTTTTAAAGCAGCCCAACTAATGCCTGCAGTGCGAGCTAAGCTGATAATACTGGCTTCACCATTCAAATAGCGCTCTACTAGTTCAACTCGTTTTTCTGGAGTGAGTTTCATCTTTCTTTTTGGCATACAAAATACCCCCTACACAGGACTTTTATATTTCAGTGTCCTATATAGGGGGAGCATATCACTGACAATAGCAGTTTTCTTTTACTTAATAGATGTGATAATCAGACTTTTCTTCTTGTTCAATGGTTATCACTAGTCGATGAGGCAAACAGATACTAGTCTGTCCAGGTTCTTTTCTTATCTATTATTTTTCCCTGAATGAAGAATATCATCCGCTTTATCTGCAATGGATTCCGTTAAAAGGACTGAAAAATTTATCCCCGCACGTTTGCCTAACGTATCGGCCCATCGTGGTATCGTTAAAGTCTTTTTGACAAGTTCTGTATCCTTTAGATATTTAGCAACATCTACACGAATCAATGTCGTAAAGGAATCTTTTTCAGCCAAGACTTCTTTGATCGGCGTCGGCTCTGGTATTTGCTCTTCGTGCTCAATATAGTCCGCTAGAACCATACCTAATACCTCTTGTGCCATAGCAATTCCATAAGAGATATCATCTTCATTGATTCCTGTATAAGCACCCTGAATATCAGGAAATTCAATGAAGTAACCGCCACTGTCTTCGGGTTTAAAAATAGCAGGATATGTTTTTGCTAAAGGTTCGCTTAACATTTCAGTCAATCCCTTCTTGTAATCAAATGCGAGATTATTTCAATCCCGCATCCTTCAAAATTTTTTGCTCAAGTCCTCGGCCTAGATCTTGATTGGCATGAACAGGGACAGTAATTCTAACGCCATCTTTATAAAGGTGATGATGAGAGTCTTCCTGCCTTCGCTCAATCCAGCCATTCTTCTTCAATAACCGAAGAATTTCTTTTCCTGTAAGCGGCATTCTGCACGATACCTCCTTACAAAAACAACTATAGCACGTGCCAGCACGTATGTAAAGGTGAGGCTATATTTTTAACGAGCGATTTTTCTTGGTTGATAAATTCTAAATTTTGAAATCATTTAAATAGCTCATGCCATCTTCTTTAATTTTTAAATACATATTTTTTAATGTATGATCATATCCGATTGTACCCTGTTACTCTGGAGAAAAAAAACTACCACCATCAACTTTCTACAAGCTGACAATAGCAGTTTTCTTTTACTTAATAGATGTGATAATCAGACTTTCCTTCTTTTTCAATGGTTATCACTAGTCGATGAGGCAAACAGATACTAGTCTGTCCAGGTTCCGAGATCCAACCTGTTCTTACAGCGATTTGATCGGGGCTATTATCTTCTTTGACTCTGATCTTACCTTCTTGGATTTCGACAATATTGTATTGGGTATCAGATGGATGGTAAGTCACCATCTTGCTACTGATTTCATCTAAATCAAAACGTTCGACTTCTTTTCCGTCGATTTTGACTATCGCATACGTCACGCTATTTTCAGTTTCTGCATTATCAAATGACAAAGCAAAAACAATTGTCGGAGCGAAAGAAGCAACTACCAGAACAAAAATAATGATGATATCCCAAGGTTTTATACCTGATTTACGAAAGTTATGCATATAGATTGTCCTTTTGGCTTTTCTTATTCTATCCTTTTACCGATCTTCTAAATAGATGTTGATTTGTTGTTCGTCATCATAATCCAGTTGATCCGTTTCAAGCATTTCCATTAATTCTATTTTCAAGTCTACAGGAATCTCCCAGAAGCCGTCAATAGATTTGAACAAATCGGCATCATACTTTTGAAAAATAGGATAAATGTCCAAAAATTCTTCAAAGGATAAGTTTTGTTTTTCGTAATAGTCTTTGACAAAGCCTTGCTCTATCGCATGTTCTGTAGGAAGACCAGTTTCTGTAATCAGTTTCTTATCGACCATCGCACGATAGAATTCTCCTTTGTCTACAGGTTCGTT
The DNA here is from genome assembly GCF_051710905.1 of Enterococcus sp. DIV0806c. Lineage (NCBI taxonomy): Bacteria > Bacillati > Bacillota > Bacilli > Lactobacillales > Enterococcaceae > Enterococcus > Enterococcus sp. DIV0806c. The sequence goes on from NZ_JBIOLO010000001.1 coordinate 1,717,050, forward strand.
TTCCGTTTCCGAATAATATTTGATTCCTTGTTCGACCAATGGCGGATAAATAATTTCCATTTCTTGCAGCCTCCTTGCATCGTCCAATCGATTATTCTGTCACTTTCCGTCCTTTATAATAACCTTTTAAGGAGACGTGATGACTTCGACGATAATCACCAGTCACCTCGTCAAAAGAAATCTCTGGTTTCGTCAAACGTTGGTGTGTTCGTCGCAAACGTTTTTTAGCTTTCGATGTTTTTCTTGCTGGTACTGCCATGACTTTTTCCTCCTATTTTACCAACTTGCTTTTTTAACTCCTGGGATCATTCCTTGATGCGCCAGTTCTCTAAATGTGATTCGAGACATACCAAATTTTCTCATGTAGCCACGAGGACGTCCGTCTGTCTGATCTCTCAGTTTCAAACGATTAGGATTAGACTCTTTTGGTAGCTTAGCTAGTCCTTCATAATCTTTTGCTGCTTTTAACTCTTGACGTTGTTCACTATATTTATTGATCAAAGCTACTTGCTTATTCATTTTTGCAATTTTTGATTTTTTTGCCACTAATAATCTGCTCCTTTATTCCACTTTATATTTATTAAATCGTAATAATTACGTTTTGGGTAGAACTACAATACCACTTCTTTATTTGTTTGTCAAAAAAGAAATACGAATAAAGTCAATTTATTAACGACTTCAGACTGAGCTCATCTTTCGAGTACATTGAAAAAGCTCCAATGATATTTATCCTTAACATCACTGTGAGCTTTTTCTACTATTAATAAATGGACACTAAGAATTCAACATCCTAGCCATTACGAATTGATTTTTTCCAACGCCTTCGTAGGCACTTCGTTTTCTGGTACTTCACTCCATCCTTTTCCTTGCATTCCTTTTGCATAGATTTTTAAGTATTTACCTTGTTTTAACTCGTGATCCACTAATTTTTTTACTGTTTGTTGATTGCCATCTTCATCGTATCCTTCAAACGTGTAGAGATAATCCTTCCCTTTTTTATCCCCACTACTTGTTTTGACATAGTATTCCTTCACTTCTTTATCAGATAAAAAATTTTCCGTTAATGCTTGAAAGCCTTCTGTCTTTGATTCAATAAAAAATGCACCAATTCCTAAAATAAGCACAATTGCTAATAATCCTTTTACTAGTTTTCCCATTATCATTCCCACTTCCCTATTCTTTTTCACTTCCTGTCTAAATCATACTAAATAGGCATGTGGGTTGGAATCTATTCTACTAGTGATTAGCTTACATTAACGTAACAAATTTTTTTGCAATTGCTTTTGACCTAGCTAGAATTATGCAATAAAAAAACCGTAAAACCCAAGAAGATAATTCATTCTCGGATTTTACAGGCTATTGAAAAGTATTACTACAACAATTGGTTTTATTATGGTTTAGTCTATCTTACAACTACCGCGTATTTACGTGCATTATAAATATTCTCAAATGTTGTCCGATTCATCCAATAAGAACCACTGATCGGATCTGATACATGGACTTGATTACTTCCTTTATTATATCCATCAAGAGTGACCGCATGATTATTATTCGCTGCGACACCAAAATTCCAATTCCCCCAACGGATTGGTTGGAAATTGATCGTCACCCAAGCAACAACCGGATGGCCATTTTTGACTTCGTTTAGCAACGTATTCATCGAGCTACCTGAAATATTTTGGGCATTTCCGTACTTCTTGCCCCACGTCGTCAAAGGTGCAGGATAAATTGCAGAATAAGTCCATGAATTTTCGACGAATGGGCTGCCAACAAAACCGCTGTTTGGATTACCATTCGGTGATTTAGGGATCGTATTCAAGAATTGAGTCAAACTCCAATTGGTGATCTTCCCTTTATATTGAAGTGCTTGCAATAAAGAAGCCCCTTCACATCCACTTGGCGCACCTAACGCATATTGGTTGTAATTTTTCACACCCAATAGTTTATAGTCCTCTTGATTTTGTTGACCACTACCAACTGCGTACCAACCAACACCTTCATAGACCCAGCCTTGTTTCGTGATTACTTTTTTCTCATTTTCATCTAACGTGTAATGGTGCCAGTTCACTCGTTTACTATATAAACGACTGACAGGAATGGCATTCGCTCCTTTATAGGAATACCAACCGATTCCTTCATACTTCCAGCCTTGTTTCGTGATACTATCTCTTTCTTTTGCGTTCAACGTATAAAAATGTTCCCCATTATAGCGATTGTACAAACGATAGACAGGATCACCACTTGTCGGTGCCTGCCAACCAACACCTTCGTAATTCCAACCAATCCTTCTTAAATTATCTCGTTCACCAGTATCTCTCGTGTAAAAATGCTCACCACTATGTGGATTGAATAAACGATACATTGGAATCGTTTGCACAGCTGCTCGAAATAATCTTGGGGAGCCTTCGATCAATTCCTCTTTTGGCGCTTGTGTGATATCCGCTTCGTTTTTACCAGCTTTTTCTGGTGCTTCCAAAGCGACTTCTACTCCATCGACGATTGCAGTTTGTGGTTGCTCTGGTTGAACTTCTGTTTCTTCACTCGCTTGTATTGATGGTGTTTGTTGTGACTCTTGCGTTGGTATCTCTGTTTCTGTCGTTTCTGTCGTTTCTGTCTGCTGACTGACTACATTTGTTTCTGTATTTTTTATCTGTGGAGCTGCTGACGTTTGAGTCGATTCAGTCGAGGTAGCCATTGTAGACGAATCCTCTGCAAAAACTTGACTCACACCAAACGAACTCGCTAAAATCGCAAGTATCGTGAACCCACAAATCCCCTTAGTAATAAATCCCCTTTTCATCTTTTTCCTCCTCATAAATGAATAAAAAATAGCAATAAATTTAACATAAAATATTCTCTGAAAATATTATAACGACAGTAATATATACTATTGTTTAAATTATACATGAATCTATTTTTTTGTCCGAATGATTTGTTTAATTTATTTGAGAACCAAAGAAAGCATACGCTAATTTCATTGAGTAAAACTAGATGGAGCTAAGGTAGGAATGAATGAATCTTATCTTTTAGAATATGAGGTTTTCCAATGCTGGCGAACATATATTATTATGAATGCGCCCATCCTTTAAAACAATTGCTCTGGAAGATTGACTGGCAAGCTCTAGGTCATGAGTCACCATAACGATTGTCTTTCCTTTGCTTACTAATTCTTTCAGTACTTCCATAATAAGGACACGTGAGTGAGTATCTAATGCGCTAGTAGGTTCATCTAAAAATAATATTTCTGGATCTGCTAATATTGTGCGACCAATTGCCACTTTTTGTTGTTCACCACCCGAAAGAGCATCAATGGGTTGGTGTAAATCCGCTTTTAATTCCAATCGTTCTGCCAGAGAATAAACATTTTCCCTTTTTATTTTGTGACCATTCAATGTTCCTGGGAGTACCATATTATCGTAGGCTGACAATGAAGGTATGAGTTGGAAATCTTGAAAAATAAAGCCGATTTTTTTACGGCGAAACTTTGCTAATTTCGCTGCACTCCATCCATATGGTGATTCGCCATCGATCATCACCTCTCCCTCTGTAGGAGGTAATAAGCTAGAGATACAATGAAGCAACGTTGTTTTCCCTGAACCAGAAGGTCCTACGATTGATACAAACTCTTGTTGTTTTACATCAAAAGAAATATCAGTAAGCACTTGTAAAAGATTTCCTTTCGCAAGCTCTATTTCTTTTTTTAATTCAGTTATTGAAATCACTATCTCTCTCATCGGTCTTAACCTCCAAAAATTTAATAATACTAATAGTACTATCCTTACCACAAAATCATTCTAGTTTATAAATCGAATTCTCATATAGAACTGTAGGGCGCAAACTACTCACTGATAGTAGAAGGATCTCCCCTTTCAGCTATTCCCCTACTTCTTTCAATCTGAATTTATTACTCTCTTATGATTGGTTCAACTAAAACAGATGGATTCTTTTAGTATACTAATAAATCTACTCCACATACTTCTTTGATGTATGACGCTCAAACCAATAAATGGAAATAAAACACAAACCGAAGACAACAAAATTTCCTAACGATAATAGAATATTAATCGACCAATTCGCCTTAAAAATATTGCCCCCACCCAGATAGGTCACTCTTAATAATGGAATCGCAAACATTATTATTCCAATGAAAGTAACTATTATTGATATGAGTGAAACTATACTGATTTCAATGATTCTCATTTTAAAAATCCAATTTGGTGTACATCCAGTATAAAAGTATTCTTTAGATTCAACTTTTGTTTTAATTCTAAAAAGAAAAATTGACACAAATACATTGGCCAAGCTGATGAGTATTGGAGCACCAAATACAAAAATAAGGTTGATGACCAAATCTGAAATATAAGAGTTATCATTTGTACCATCAATCAGTAGTTTAGTGTTGAGAAACAAAGCTATAAAATTCCCAACTAGCAAAGTAATGATGCTGACAGGACGAATTAATTTTATTAATTCTTCTATATTGTATTGCATATTGTAAAATGCAGTGCGGACCATTGGATTCTTTGTCATTTTTGGTAATCCAACAATTATATGTACGATCCCTCGAAATATGGGACGAATCAAAAAATTCATAGTCATAAGTATAGAAAGCCACAGAAGGAGCAATAAATTCATTGAGTTACTCATACTTTGAGTATATTCTTTTATTAAAGTTGGATCAGGAATATTTTTGAAATATAAATATACTGTCGCACCTACGCTTATGAGTAACGCAATTATTCCCAAAAATCTACCACTGTTCTTCGTTTTATTAGATGCTCTATGAGAGGAAAGGCTTCCCTTTCTTTTCTTATAGTTTTTAAGACAATAGCGCATACATGTATATAGAATAATTGCTAGTTGAATCATTATCACAGCAAAAATGATATTCCATGAGAACTGAAGAGGGATATGTACAAGAGATTCTTTAGCAGCACTCGAAGGTAATGTGGATAAAAAAAGCTGTGAAGATTTTAAGGAAAAGCAGCTTCCAAAAAACGCTCCAATCATACCGATTAATGACATTTGACCGGTCATTACCAAACTAATTTGAGCTGGAGAAGCCCCTAAAAGAAGCAATATGTCATTTGTTTCATCAAAAAAATCTATACACTGTTTCATTGCATTGGTAGTCAATAAAAACAACACTACTATCCCTATAACTATTGGTAACTGCATAAAAACACCATAATCAACCGAACTGTTAAGATCAGCCCTACTTAAAGCATTTAATATCACAAAAGCAGTGCTAAATATTAAACCAGAAACAATAAAAATAGGTAGTATTGATAGCCAAATTTTCCAATGCTGTAAAAATTGCTTAATAATTAACTTAAACATTTACCAGCAGCCTCCTTATTTAGTATTTCTAAATTTAAGGTAGCATAAGAAAATTGTAGAAACAATTAGACTTTAGCCTGATCATTGAATTAATACTTTTGATATTACGTATCAAATTCAAAAATACCTTCTTTCGATAAAAATATCCTAAAATGGTTCTATGAGAAGCAGACAGAAGTAACAAAAAATCTACCTCTTGCTTCAGAATATAAACCAAATTAGGATACACTTCTTCTTTCACATACTGAAATCTGGATAGTTATAGTATGATTTAACAGTCTTATATCACTTGGATAAGTATTCCGCCAACCCCAGTTAGCCGTACTACCGCATTCTCCTTCGACTTCCTCGATAACTTCATCTTCGATCTCAAGAGATTTAAACTTCAAAATTTCGTTTGACATTGCTAGTTTGTCTCGTATCTGTCATTTTTGGTAATAATAAAAATTCATCTGTTGCAATCGATTCCAGTGCAAGTACTAAACCTGCGAAACCGGAAGCAACATCAGTGGTCAAACGCATACCACTATCACCTGCAACACATGAACCCTTACCGAACTTGATTAAGTGTTGGGAAATACCAGAATATACGGATTTTATAATTTCTTGAACATCATCTTTTTTTAGATACTTATTCATCATCATTTGTCCCAATTTCAACCCTGCAAATCCATTAAATAACCCTGGTGAAATGCAAAAATTTGTTTTTGTCGCTTCATAAAGCGATTCAAATACATGCATGTATTTTTTATCAACTATATCGGCATTTTGTGAGATGAGTATTCCTAATCCTGCACTTCCCATCGAAAGATATGGTAAAATTCTAAAACCTTGAGCATATTGCATCATGTCTGTATCATCTTTGAAATATCCTTTTAGCTCATTAGCTATTGATTGATTTAATCCTTTTATATAAATAGTCTCTCCAGTATATCTATACATTTCAGCAAAAAGCCAACCAAGACTAGCATGTCCATATAGTAACCCGGCTTCAATCTTATGCGGATTATTAGTCGCAATTTTACCTTTTCCAATTGATAAATATCTTTCAGGATCAGAAATGTACTCCTTCACATAAACTTTTGTAACAGTCCTAAGTATTACTTCAAACTCTTTTGAAAATAATCCTTCATTGGCAAAATCCAGTCCTACTAATAAAATACCTGCTTTACCTTTATAAATACTATGATTATTGGTCTCTTTCCACCAAATTGCAAAATTATTTTCAAATATTCTTGCAGCAACATCGGAGTTTCCCATTTTATGCATGATCCACAAAGTTCCTGCTGCTCCTTCTCCAAAACTAAAATCACGCATGTGACCATTGGCAATTTCATTTACCAGTTCAATTCTCACTTTTTCTTGTAGTTGTTTGAAGTCATTAGATAAAGTAATCCCAATTCTTTTTGCAGCAAGTGAATAAGCCCAAAATATACCTAAATCAGAAAAAGCTATTCCTTGGAGTGTAGTTAACCCATAATAGTGCACAGGACAGTTACGATAAGGATATTTCCATCTTCTAATTGTTTCATCAAAGCCTTGAAGTAATTCTCCTAATATATTCTTAAAATCAATATTTTTCTCCTTATATCGATCTAAATAAGGATGTAAGTTTTTTCGATCAGTCAAAACTTGTACATTCCCTGCTTTATTTCTCAACCTATTGAGCGTCACTAAAAATCCACTTAGGACTTTAACATCAACATTTAGCGAATCAAATATCTCTTTGCCAGCCTTTTCTTGCTGTTTGGAAAACCCATAAACTAAATCTCCTTGTAAAGCAACAGGGAAAAACAAACTATGAGCAAGTTGAGAAACGCCATACCAATCTATTTCCTCTGGTGTTGTTTGTCCCCACTGCCTGAATCCAGGTGCTGCTACCATATGGAATCTTTTATCAAGTTCATTGAATACCGCTTGCTCCCAATCAATTACACTAAAGTTGTCTTGCACATCAATAACAAAGTTTTTAGGATGAATATCTTGATGAAAAATACCTTTTTCATGTATAGTTTCAAAAAATATCTCTATTTTTTTTACTAACTCATGTGCTCTGTTAAGATAATCCGTCGCGTACCATGTACCAGCTTTGTCGCCTTTAGAATACAATGGATAATTTTTTGTGATCCATCGATTTAATGTTACTCCGTTAACTTTGTCCATAACAAGAAAATGATGTTCCCAAAGTTCTCCTTCCCACAGGAATTTAGGTACACAGGTTGAATCGGCAAGCAACTTCAATGCTTTTCCTTCATTTTTTATTCGATCAATCGCTGTGAGGTGCTTATCATCAATTCCTGTATATGGTCTCGCCTCTTTTATAAAAACTAATTCGTCTCCCAGTTCAGAGTAGTATCCTTCATAGATACCGCCACAGTTTGAAAATCGAATCGGTCTAGCTATTTCAAAAGGAATTAAGTCAGATGAAGATGAAGCATTTTCTTGCACATTTAGCCACTGCTTTAGAAACTCAGGAATTACACTATCATCAGGTCTCACGAAGAAAGACTTCCTGTTATCAGCGACCATTTTCCCATCTATTTCAAGTTCATCACTAAACATTCCTTCACTATTTGGCGAACCTTTCTTAAACATTCCATATCGTAAATATATCGGCCCTTTTGCCCAACGTTTATCGCTTAAAATATAAGGCCCTGGATAACCATGTAATTGGTCTTCTAAACGGTTTAGAAATTCTTCTAAAATTGACTCATCAGGATAACAAGTGATGAACTTTCCAGCATGTTCTCGAGGTATTTGTTTTCCATTGCGATTAACAAAACGTTTAAGTGTTGATAAATGCTTAAAAAACAACGTTTTTTTTATAACAATAGTCAGAGACGATTTTTAGTATCTCATCTGTATACTCAAGAGTTGAACTAATATGGACTTTCCATCCTTGACGTTGCATATTATTTTTTAGAGGAATGATATACGTCCACTCAGTTTCACGAAATTCTTCCCAATTGTTAGGGATTGGCACTGAAAAGGATTTAGAATTATCTGTATCGTATTTCGAATCTGTGAAAAAAAGTACATCGTCTGTTGAATAGTTACCTTCCACTTGATCACCTCCATATATATAAAACTTTTTTATTCAATGATTTAATCTATTAATCTACACTCATAGTCTATCAAATTAAAATATTTTACACGTCATATGTAACAAAAACAAAATAACATGTAATAAAAAATAAAATGGACTTTAACTAGTAAAATTTTAATCAATAAAATTTGCGAACAGTTACGTTCAAACGATAAAACGTTACAAGATATTAAAAATATATATTTTTGGTGTAAAATAGAGCTAAATATCTATGGGAGATGAGTCGTATGTTAAATATAGCAATTTGCGATGATGAGCCTTCGTTTATAGAGCAAGTTGAACGCCAAATTTTAAGTTATCCAAATTTAAAATTCGACGTTGATGTATATACAGACAGTGTTCAATTGTACAAGAAACTAAAAAAAGAGAAATATGATATTTACTTCTTAGACATAGATATGCCCAAATTGGATGGCATTTCTTTAGCTGAAAAAATAAGAGAAAAAGATGACTATGCCATTTTAATTTTTTTTACTAGTTATAGAGAATATATGGAAAGTGTCTTTAAAGTACGACCTTTCGATTATCTATTGAAACCTTTAGATAGACAGAAAACTTGGGAAATTTTGGCAAAAGCTGTGCGCCATCTGAATGAATTTCCAAATCAATTTTCCTATTTAAGTGAAAAAACCAATTTTATAATTGCTAAAAACGATATCTATTTCTTTGAGAAACAGAAGCGAAAAGTCATAATGCATGGGAAAATCGGTAAAAAATCCTTTTATATGGATACAAAAACACTTTTAGAGAAATTAGGTGACGGTTTCGTGCAGATTCATACTTCATATATCGTAAACGCATATTATATACGTGGTGTGAAAAAAAGATCTGTTATTGTTCAAATTTATGATGGTTCTGAAGAGTTACCTATTAGTGCAAAGTTCAATGAACAGTGCAAAGAACAAATCCTATCAACGTTAGGAGTATGAAATTTATGCTAGTTTACTTTATTAATACTTTATTCACTCTCATAGACTGTCTATTAATGGCTTACATTTATAAAAAATCTGCTCCTACACAATCTACGAATAAGTGGATAATTTTAGTACTTATTTGCTTCATACTAAAATACGCATTATTTATCTTTATACCTGAAAACTTATTTATTAAAGAGTTCATTAACTTAATTTTTTCATTTATTATTTACCTTTGTGTCGGAATCTTAATGAAAGTTGAAAAAAGCAGCATTATGTTATGGGCTTTTGTATTTTTGAGTATTGTTATGATTTCTGAAAACCTGGCACAGCTTACTCAACTAGGTACAGCTAGAGAACCTTGGTTCACTGATTCAGTTCCATCGTTAATTCCATATCTTAACCTCTCTCTCTTTTCTAGTATTTTAAAGATAATATTGCTTTACATCATATTTTTGATATTTTTTCAAAACCATCTAAAACAAATACCCAAGCTTCCAAATAAACTGGTTCTCATCTTGTGTGTTGTTCCTATTTCATCAATAACAATTTTATTTACAACTAGATTATGGTGGTATAATCGCATTGTTTTATCAGTGATTGGGTTATTAGGAATAGATTTTGGCGTTATAACAATAACTATGGCTAACTTACTTATATTCAAATTTATCCAAATACATATTCTTGAATTATCACACAAAAAAAGAAGAGAAATTATTGCGAAGAATAATAGCCAGTATCTTAATGATCTTGAAACTAAAGAAAAAAGAATTCGAACAATGCACCATGACTTAAAAAATCAATACCTCATATTAGCTAGCTATATTGAGAATCACAATGAGAAAGCAGCTTTAAATTATATAAATAAATCCATTATTACATTGGATCAATCATTAATTGATTTTTATACAAGTAATCCAAGCATTAACTATTTGTTGAATCAAAAAGCGCAACAAGCTAGAGATAATAATATAAAAATGGCAATTGAAACATTTATACCAAATAATTTTTATATAGGAAATACTATTATTACCTCAATATTAGGCAATCTGCTTGATAATGCCCTTTATGCATGCATTAGACAAAAAAACTTAGAAAAGAAAATGAATGTTTCGCTAAAATTATTTAATAACAATCTCATCATAAATATCGATAATACTTTTGATCCTAGCGAAATTCGTTCAAGAAAATGGCGTATTAGAAAAGGAATTGGGCTAAAAATCGTTCAAACTATTGTGGAAGAACAGAATGGATTATACCGACATTGGATTGAAGATGGTATTTATCATGCATCAGTTATTCTAATGAATATCTATGGCGAAGAAGAAAAAGAAGAAAAAGAATAAAAGATTCATAACCGTTCATTTAATCAGTAGCTATAATTTCACTGAATTTATTTGCCACTTGAATTCTTGACGATAAAAAAAGCATCTCCTGCGAGATGCTTTCCTCTAAAATCAATTTAAATTTTCTATTTCTTCGGTTCATCCTCATCCATTTTCAGAACAGCCATGAAGGCTTCTTATAGTCTTGTATTCTAAAAGTATTATATGCATTTTCAGTAAGTTTTAAATTGCTTCATATAGAAGTCTTTTCAATTGCTGCATGTTCTATTGTTTTTTCACACTACTTCGTATCACTTCACATTTTTTTGTAGTTTTATATAGACTCCGTGGGATAAATGTGGGAGATATTGTCTTTATCTAACTCTTAATAGTTAATCTGTTGTTTGCTAGTAAAGTCCTTAACCACCAAAAAAGAAAAACATACTTATGGTTTGAATTTGACCCTTCAAATAGATCTATCAAAGATTTATATAAATTATGATATTCAGAAGTTTTTTTGGCAATCGAAGATAGCTTATTAATCAATCTCTATGATTCCAATAAGAACTACTTTAAAATCCCTGCTGCAAAAACTAGAATAAAAAAAAATTTATATTTTTATTTGATATCGTGACGAGCGGAGCGATCATCGGCTGTATGACTATATAGAGTATAATTTATTGATCTAGAAAAGTATGTAATAAAAAACTCACCTCAAAATGATAGAGGGGAGTTCATATATATTTATAAATATTTAGACCTGAGTAATCTAAATTATACCTCTTAATACTTCTAAAAAATTATCATTAAGCTTAACTTTGTTAGTAACCTTCTTGTATAAAGCAGGATTATCTATTTTAAATCTATAAAAAAGAACCTCGATTTCTTTTATGAAGTTATTTCTGACTGTTTCTCTTTTCGACAACATAATAACAATAGTCACAAACAAAGAAAAAATATCGTTTTTTAATACTCCCTTTAAATATAAACCTTTTATTTCCTTTTTGTTAAGGGCATATAATTCTAAAAGATGTATTTTTATATTATGCTTAGAAGAGTGATTAATAATTCTATTACCATGAGCTGCTCGATTCCTATACTCTTTTATAAGAGTAGTTAAATTCGTAAAAAGTTCAATATTTTCTTCAATATCGGTTATGTGGGTAAAAGGATATTGTTCAAAATCATAAAGCATAGTTTGCACAGTTTTTTCTTTTATTTTTCTGTTGGATAGTCTATACCAATACATGAGAGTATCCATAGATAAGCAACTAGCTAATACCCACGGTGGTACATATCCATATATTTTTGAATAATGCTCTATTTGTAAATCTCTTTCCATATCGATTGTTCTATTTAATTTTTCTAATAAAATATCTACTTCAAATTTTTGTTCTCTTGCAACATAATTACCTTTTCTATATTTTTTTACATCTAGATAATCAGTATTCTTATGACCATACTGCTCTCCAATATAATATGAAAATATAGCTTTAATAGAATCTTCAATCCTTAATAAATATTTGAAAACTAAAGCTGAAAGTTCCTTATCAAAATCAAATGTATCTCTCAAATCAACAAATAGTTCATGCTGGTAATCATCTTCTCCACTTTCATCAAGAATACAGAAAAAATCCTTATATCCATTAACTAGTGCATAATATGAATTATTTTGCAATGCGAATTTTGCATTTTTTCTTTCTTCATCAGTTCTAAAACAAATATTTCTAGACTCAAGTTTTTCTACTTGCTTGTTCCATGTTAAAAAAATTTTTTCTCCCATATTTATGATTTGTCCTTTCAAAATCATAGAAAAATAGCCCCACTTCATAACACATATGAAATGAGACTTATTTCCTAGGCATCGCACCCTTCATTAAATAAAATATACCACAATAGTTTTTTTAATTCAACTAGTAATTACATTTTTTTATATTTATAGAATATTCAAGAATTATCACTTTTTTATGGAAATTTACTTATTTTATTTTCTGTTACTTATTAACTCAGTCACTGTCATTACCGTCACTTAAAAATTCTTTTAACGGCTTTATTTTTTTGTAATTCTCTAGTCGCTCTTTTTGTTCCTCCATGTATTGTTGTATTAATTCTATCGGAAATATTATCTGTTTACTAAATTCTTTTCCTTCCACATTTTGATATACAATTTCTAAGGTCATCTTTCTTAAATATTTATTCCTTTTAGTACGCTTATATAAATACGAAAGATGATCATATAGTAATTCTACTTTAACTTTCTCTATTTTTGTTCTTTCTTTTGATCCTAGTGTTTGATACTCAGGGCGTCGTTCTTCGAAAGGGTTGCTTAAATCCAATGGGTTCTTTGGTATTTTAAAAAATAATTTCCCTAAAATAGTATACTTTGGTCTAATTGTGTAAAAATATACAGAATCTGGATTTTTCGAAAAATTAACTGCATAGAATTCAAAGAATACTGGCTCACTATATCCAATAAGCATCTCATTATTTTCCTCTGTATACAATGGATATAATACTATTCTAAATTCTCTTTTATTATCATTTAAATAGTATTTAACCGTAAAAAATATGGTAAGAGCTGTTACTAATATACCAACCCAATCTGCGACACTACCCATATATTCAGGATTATATACCAATTCATTTCATCACCTCTTTATCATTATACCAAAATATAACAACTAGGCGAGTCTTCCATCACTTTATGTATTGCCCCTCAATGAGGGGTTATTTTTATTTATAACACTAAATAAATATCAGAAATCCTCACGTTATTTACTGCACCTTCACCATTAGAATGATTGCATCGGCGTAAAATAATATCAATCTTCTTCCCTTTCAGCCAATCAGTATCAAAAGTTACATCAAAACCAAGAGTATCTCCACCTTGATAACCATATGCTTTTTTGACATCTGGACGTGAGATACCTTTAGATTCAATGCGAGTAAATTCTTTATTTGTGCCATGCTCCATGATCAAAACGAATGCTCTTGTACCAATAGGTCCTTGCGGAATGCTAGGCACTAACCATCCAGCGACACGAGCTTTGCCCTTCTCGAAGACATTGAACTTATCAAGCTTGGCTATCGCATTTCCTTGCCGAACTGGCGCACTTGCAGCAACTGCCTTATCATGTTCGCTAGGAGTAGATGGAGTGAGTTGCTCTCCAATTACATCTCCTGGTTTCATGGAAGGACTGTTATAAAATTTAGATACTTGGTTAATAAAATAATCCTGTAGTTTGAGAGAAACTGCGCTTGGTACTGCCAATGTGGAATCATAACCACAATGCTCAATTAGTGAACGCTTAGGACACTCTGTTGCAGAAAACGTGTGATGCAACCGTACAGTATTACGATTTACTGGCAAGCCATTTTCTCGAAGCATTGCAGCTACTCGCCAAAATGTGATTTGTTCCGTTAATAGGTAAGCTGTACGAGACGTGTTACGATTACAACAAATTTCATAACCGATAAATCCATTGTTACCAACACTATTCGCAACATGCCATGCTCGATTTAAATGATTTTCTGTTACATAGACTGTGTTACTGTCGATGTATTCATGGGCAAATCCTGCTTCCAATTGTGCAGGAGTCATTCTGGCAAGTCGGTCCGCCTCTTGTTTAGCCGTAGCGGAACTCCAAGAGTTATGGATTACAGCTCCTTGAATCGCCCCACTACGTCGACCAGCAACTCCTCTAGTTACATAATTTACAATGATTTCAACTGCCATTATTAAAACTTCCTTTCTTATACGTGTATTATTTTGAAGGTTCTGAATAGCTCAATGCCTTTTCACTATCCGTCAGTCCTTTACTAGTTGGATCTGGCACCATGTTTAGAGCGTTTACTACTGTCAATCCTAGTAAATAAGGGTTGCCTATAAATTTACCTAATACATCTAACAAGGTATCGAAAGAAGTAATATCCTCAAACTTTAATCCGAAGTATGCGAGAATCGGAATTAATAATGCTCCGATAAAACGTAAAACAAAAGATAAATTACCTTTGCTAAAGCGGACCTTCCAGTTAATATTTTTCATTTCGTCCTCTCCCTAAATAAAGTTCTGATTTGCTGCGTGTGTTCAACTAATTTTTCTGCATGCTTATCTAACCTATCATCATGTATTTTTAGTTCTTCATGAATCGTCATACGATCAGATTTACTTGCTTCTAGATCTTTCGTTAGTAAATCTAAATTTCTACTCACTTTTGATAAAGTCTCGGTAATTTTTGAAAATGAAGTTGTAATTGGTTTGATAACCAATAAAATTAAAGAGACAATAGCTGCGATTGAGCCAGCTATTGCTCCCCATTCTCCCAAATTAATCATGTAGCAACTCCTTTTGCCATAATAAAAAGCGCACTCGTTTGAGTACGCCTCTCTAATTTTCTGTATTTACAATTTTTTCTGCTTCCTCATTAGTGATACAGAGAGGAACAAACTGCCTAACTTGGTCATCAGTGAAACAACCCCAATCATACATCATCTTCACATCTTCAAAACTAAACATTCTCTTCTCCTCCTTCAGTTTGAGAATTCAATTGCTCTTTTATATTCGAAATTTCTTGCGTACACTGATTTATAGCTAGCATTGTTTTCGAGTTGATTTGAGCCAACCCATCTGCTTTTTGTTTTAATAGAGTATTCTCTTGTTTGATTGCTACATCATTAAGCATTAATTTACCATTCAATTGTTTTAGATTATCATTCTCTGATTCTAAAACATGGTACATTGCTTCTAAATTATTTAGTATGTTATGATCCAAAAGATTTGATAAGACAACCCAACGATTTTCTTTTGGGTCAAATGCTTGATCATTGATCGATAGTGGTTCACCATCTTCACGTATTCCTTCAAGCGGTGATACATCAGTAAAAGGTACTGTTACAAGTAAATCATCTACAACTTCACCAACGTATTCTCCGCCAGTTCTTCCATATTTCCAAATATTCTTCAATACATTTCCTCCTTACGCTGTCAAAATTTCTCTGATATACACTTGATCAACACCCCATGCATTGACTGAATCAGTTGTATAATTTGTTCCAGTTACAAGCGTTACTACATCACCGACGTTAAATTTCCTTACACAAAACCATCCAACATCATTTCGCCAATTTAGTGTTCCTCCTATACCAGCTACACGCCAGTCACTCGCCCCATTCACACGCATTCCTAGATAAGCATAGTAACTGGCATTGTTCGTTTGACAGGTAAATTTACCGATAAATTGAAGCGCACAGCTTTTTAGAATCGTTAAAGATTTAGCGTCTTCAGATATTGTAAATAAATCATTCATTTTTGATCGTTCATTATCATATGCATACGGTCTTCCCCAATTTAAAACAGTCCCATCTGAAACGGGTACTCCTGTTAATTGTCCACCAGTTAGTGATACTCCAAATTTTTCAGTTGATATACGTTCACCTGAAATTAAAGGTTGCTCTAGAAAATTCTTCGTTCCAGCAATGGATTGTGGTTCTGTTAAACTTACTTTCTCATTCAAACTTTTTTCAGTATATGCTGAGGTTACATCCCAGCTATAATCATTTGGGTCATTGCTATCTTTTAACCCCTCGCCGAAGTATTTGTAAAAGCTGATTGGTGGTGTTGCCACTGTTCCGTACTCAATTTTACACCACTTAATAGACACCGCACCTAAGTTACTATTAGGATGCTGATACAATCTAAAACGTTGGGTCAAGTCTGTATCATCAAAATTATAGTTATTGACAACTAACTCCCACGTATTTTTTAACCCTTCAACTTGTACCATATCACCTAAGAAATCATTTGAAACCACTGTTCCGTCAACCTTTGTCTTGTACATATAAAATCTAAAATACTTATCATTAGGTTTAGTACCCTCTAGTCTAATAGTGAATGTAGAACCTTTTTTGATAAACTCACTAGGGAAGTAGGTATATACCAGGTAATTACTTGTATTAACAGGTGTCATACCGTTTGTATCTAGATGGTTATTTAGTGCAACTTTTGATACTTGATAAGGCTCTTGTAATAGATTAGGTTGATATGGTGTAGCATCTGCACCATGTTCTATTTTTAGCTTTCTTATTTTAAGTGTACCAGTAGGGTTAACCGTATTGCTTACTGTCTGCCAAGTAAAATATAATACTTTAGGCACACGCCCTTGATAATCTATAGTTGAAGTTCCACTTACAGTGATCCAAGTATTTCTAGGTGCATCACTTGGCAAGCGTGATGTTTGTAAAATGCTATATCCACCATCTGTGTAAGCATAGTTTGCAAAAATTTGTGTGACATCCCCTGTGTAGTCAGATCCCACGTATATTTCACAACTCATCGTATACTGCGTTTTATCCTTCAAATAAGCACTTGTTTCTGAATTTACATTATATCTGCTCAATCTTCCACTGCCATCCATATGAACAGTATATTCACCGTTCGCATAGGTTACTGGACCACCTGTCCCTGATTTAAACGTATCTGAGTTAGTTATGGCTAGATTATGATTTCCAGAATAATCGTAATCCCCAAAATCAATACTGTTTGAGTACATCTTTTTAAGTTTTCCAAGATTACCAATTTGTTGATTGGTTAGATCTATACGATCATTCGCCTCATTAATTTCGTTGCTCAAAGTTTCAATATTTTGATTTGCTTGAACGATTCCATTGTTAGCTTCTTCCAACTTTTCATTAATTTGCTGCTCCGAATCTGCAATCTTCTGATCAATCGCTTGCTTACCATCAGTCATAATTTTTTCTATTTTATCGATTGTTTGACTAAAGCCATTGAAATAGTAGTCTTCTAGCTCTGATGTGGTTTCATCTATAGGGCTACGTCGAATCGTGAAAGTGAATCGACCAGCAGTATCTAACGAGCGATTATCAGGAAAATTAATGTAAACACTACCTTCTACTTTACCGACATAGCCCAAAATATTATCTTTCAAAACAATTGAAACAATACCACCTAGTCTATCTTCAATAGTTGCTAGATAATCATGTTTTCCAAATCCGTCTTTTGCGGTTTTTGATTTAAACTTTAACCGAATCGGAATCGTTGTCCCTTCGGATAAAATTTGCGGAGTATTGTCCTTTCTCAACAATTGCATACGTAATTTTGCTGTGCCTTTGTCATAAGACCAAAAGACAGCATTCGTTGGAATATGACTTAATGATTCTGCTTGGATTCTTATGATGGATTCATTTATTTTATAAACCATTAAGACAACACCGTCCCTTTAGTAATGATAAGTCCATTTTCAACAACTTCGGTAGGCGTAGTTGCAAAGTTGCTTGGCAAGGTACCTCGAACAATCGCAGCTAAGCATCTCACACCCTTGGTATTTTCTGACCCTTTGATACTGGATAAATTTACCTGTCCCATCAACTTTGTGTGAATCGCAATACTTTGACGATAAAAATAAGTAGACGTGTATAAATTCATCGCAGACATACCACCACAATAGACTCCCATCGCATTTCTATTTCGAGTATCTTCAGCAAATTTACATCTTTCTACGGCTAGATATCCCCCTTGCTCGACTAATAATCCATAGCTGTAACCTTCAAAAAGCAAGCCATTTGCTTGATCAACAAACTGAATGCTTGAAACTTGAAAGTATCCTTTGCATTGATAGAACCCAATACTTCTTACCTTTACAGGAAGGTCAGAAGTAGAAGGATCAATACCAGTAGTATTATTTTGTGGGCGAATTCTTATTGTTGTAAAGCTGATATTTCTGATCACAACATCTTCTAGATAGACACCATCATCAATCCAAATCGTTACCCCTTGCACCACGATTAATGGAATTTGATTCACTGCTGTTTGAATCGTCGCAAAAGGTTTCTCTTCTGTGCCATTGCCAGTTTGATCGCTGCCATTTGAAGCTGAGACATACAAATCTATTGCTTCACCACCGCCTCCAACCAAAGTTGCCACGCTATCATTCAACTGACTCACTTGATCGCATGTATCCACCTGCATACTTTTTAAAGATAAAATATTTTCTTTGGTACTTCTTTCTGTGTCATTCAATCTTGATTGAAGTGTTTCAAACATTTCACCATCGATATTTACACGAGCATCGATCACTTCATTTGGCGAATCACCACCAGAATTTAAAACGAGATTATCAATACGACTATTTGTCGATTTATCTTTATTTGATAATCTTGTTTCCAGACCATCCAAATAATCAACATTCTTGTTAAATACCTCTTTCCATTCAGCGGAAATACGATTATTGATTAGTTTTAGTAACCCCATTAAATCACTCCTCTCTGTGCCATATCAGCAAGAATCGCTGTCATAGTTTTTTTCGTGTTACTCAATATAACTTCTGGTGGCTTATTTGGTATCGCTGGATATTTTTTGATACCTACAATCTGAATGTAAGTATTTATATTCAGTGGTTCATAAATGAATGGGACGTAGTCACCCTTTTCTGGATTAATCTTCCATTTTAATGTCACTGAACCAGAAATGCTTGGATAATCTTGTAAGTCATTTTTTAAGCGCTCTAACATATTTCCTGCAACTGTATAACGTTCATCTTCTACTGGATCTTGAATGCGTATCCCCCACTTATTTGACTCAGGACTTGTATAAGTGATTGGGCTGAAGTAGTAAGATTCATCTTCTTTCTTCTTGCCGTATCCACGAATTTGAGTCTTTAAACTATAGGTATCAATTTCAAATGAAACTTCATCCGTATTGAATTTATATCGGATTTGTTCCTCTGTTTTCTGGCCATATTCAGAGGCGGGATAAAAAGTTAGATGTTTATTATTAGGAATCACTATCGCATTGTAGTCAGATAGAATTTCATTGATCAGCTTCAAATAATTCCCATTTCCAAAGTTTTCTTGTTCAACCGTAAGAAGTTTTTTATTCGGATCGATGACTTCCCACGTAAACCCACGGTTACCCGCGCTGAAAATGTGTGTTAGTAATTGGCTAACCGATCTTGTACCAGTTAATGTATTGTACTGATATCCGTCTTGAATCGTATAGTAAACATGAGTTGCGACTACTTGCTTGATAACTAATTGTCCGACAGTGTTACGGTTCATTTCTTTAATAATGAACTCTTGCCCATCAAAAAAGACTGACGACTCATATTCAATTAAATCGAATACTTCTTTTTGTACTGAACTGTTCGTCGCTGTAAAAGCAATTTCCCATGTTTCATTTTGTTGCCAATTCTCATAAAAAGAATCCTTGTTATAACCGACAAGGATTTCTTCTTTAGTTTGTTCATAATTTCGGATAATTAAATCAGTCACTCAATCACCTACTTATACAAGAAACGGAAATCCCATGCTGATTTCACCCTTGTAATATTTTGGATTTCAATTTGATTTACTCCCTCGGACAAACTAATTAATCCATGATTAGTGTCAATACCACAGCTAACTCCATTCAAACGAGGAATGACTCCATCTACTACTAAAGATTGTCCCAGCTTCGTAGATAATGGAGGATAATATATAAACCTTTCACCTGTCGTTCTATTAAATATGGTTGCATTCCCTTCTGACTCACCTTCCAACACAATTCGAAGATAATGTTCTCTCGGATCAATCATGATGCTTCCACCGTTATAAATAGTGAAGCGACTTGTTTGATGCCTGTAACTATAGTCTTCAGAGATCATCCCTTGTGAGAATTGCCATTCATTTTCTAAACTAAAGTCTGATAGTGTAGTTGCAATTGATTCCGATAGACCTTTGATTGCTAACAGATTAACAGTATACCTTGTATAAATTGCCCCTTTTCTTTCATCTTCAATTGAATCATAAACAACTCGATATTTTTTACCTGGTTCTTTACTGTAATTTAAATAGAATTCAGGTTCTTTTGTAAACAATTCACGAAGTTCAGTCTTTTCTAAAACCAAGTCAAACATAGATTTTTCTAAGCTTCGAATATCAAATATTAACGTGATGGGGAAGGAGTCCAAAGAGCTATTAGAAAGGCGTTTACCATTAGTCCCTGAAAATTCAACGTATTCATTTTTTGCTACAGGCATACCTATATTTATATCAATTAATCGTAAGTGCTGATTATCGGTTAACTCAATTCTTTCATTAGCAAATTCGAGATATATCGTCGTTTTTTCACTCATTCAATCACCCTCCATTTGTGTATCGTCTACGATTTATTGTTTTTCCAAAACGATTATCTATATTCTCACCTACTAGAGATCCGTCTAAATAGCTTAAGACCTTAACTGGTTTCCTTGAAATAATCTGTGCAAGTTTATCAATATCAATCTGTTTTTGGTTGTTGTAGGTGTTATTAACGATCTGCGATCCTACAGATGCCATGCCCATTCTCGAAGTGCCAAGAGCTGATTCTGGAGTGATAGTTTTCATTAATCCATTGGATAATTTATCCATTGCTGAATAAGCGGTTTTTGCATCAGCTTCAATACCTACTGCCACACCTTGAGGAATAAATTTACCCACATAGTCTCTCATCCACCGAGAAGGAGAATGTATGCCTAAAGCTCCAGTAATTTTATCTTTGATGTTTCCAGCTACTTCAGCAATTTTAGATGTTACAGCTCCAACCATTGAGCCAATACCATTTACTAATCCCTGAATGATATTTTTCCCAATATCGAATAAGTTGATATTGCCCAACGTGTCCATTATAGAACTTCCAATATCAGTAGCCGCATTAATTACTGACCCAACAGAGCTTGTAATACCAGAAACTAGATTACTAATTAAATCAGCACCTGCACGAAGCATTCTACCTAAGAAACTTGCAATAGAACTTAATAAGCTTGTAATCAGTCTTACACCAGCAGCTACTAATTGACCAACCAAACTTAAAATTCCTCTTACTAATGCACTTATTAATTGGATACCAGCAGATAATAATTGTGGGATAGCACCAATTAATGCTCTAAGTAAAGCACTAATCAATTGTAATGCCGCACTAACCAACTGAGGTAAAACCGAAATCACACCATTTACTAAGGAGACAATCAATTTAATTCCTGAAGAAATCAATTGTGGCACCATATTAATTACAGCATTAACTAATGCAATTATTAATTGAATTCCAGCTGCAATTATTTGCGGAATAATTGAAATTATCCCTTGAATTAAAGCTAATATTAGTTGAATCCCAGCATTAATAATTTGTGGAAGTGCGTTAATTAGTGCTCCGATTAGCGCTAAAACTATTTGGATTGATGCATTGATCAATAATGGTAGCACTGATAGCAATCCATTTATCAGTGCCATTAACATCTGTATTCCTGCATCGATCAATGTTGGTAGAGCTTCAATAATTGCACTTAATAGACCGGTTACTATTGTTGTAGCAGCTGTAACTAATTGAGGAAGTGCTGTAACAATTGCATTAACAAGTGTTATTACTATTTGCAAGCCAATTTCAAGTAACATCGGCAAAACTGTAATAAAGGCATCAACTATAGTATTTATTATTTGAACAACAACTTCTATGATTTTTGGCAAAGCAGAAATGATACCGTTTATTAATGTTGTCAGTAATTTAACTCCTATTTCAATCATTTGCGGTAAGATTTCAGATAAAGCATTGATCAAAGTGGTGATAATTCCTGTTGCAACAGTCAATAACTTTGGTAGTGCAATAGATATGCCTTGAACTAAAGTACTTATGATAGAAGTTGCAGTCTCAGTTAATTTTGGTAAATAAGAGACTATCGCCTGTGTTAAACTTTGAATAATTTGGATTGCTGCTTCTGTAAGTTGAGGCAACATTTCTATAATTTTGTCTACGATTCCAGTAATAATAGAGGTAATAGTTTCGATTATTTTTGGAAGATACTTTGAAATTGAATCTGCTACGTTCCTAATAGTTTCACTTAGTTGGTCAAATACAGTGGCAATCCCATCTGCACTAAAATCACCTGTTTTAGCCCACGCTGCTATAAATGAGATTACTAAAGAAATAACTAATCCAAGAGGTCCTGTTAATCCTAATGCTGCAATAGCGACTTTTGTTAGCATACTTACAACTATAGAGATTACCCCACCAATTTTTCCAAATGATCCTCCAAGTTTTTCTAGTAAATTCCCTGCTAGTTCCATTCCAGAAGAAAAAACTCCCGATAATACACTACCGATTTGAGACAACATTGCCCCAAACTTTTCAATACCTGAGGAAATGACATTTTTTACTGCATGAGCAAATGCTTCAAAAGCTGGTACGACAACCGAAGCAATCGATATTCCTACATCAACAAGTTTTTGAAAACCATTTACTACAGATACAGAAATCACGCCTGCTACACTTTGCAGTGTCGGCAATATAGAAGAAAGTACAGATTTTAAGTAGTCGAAAGCCTTAATTAGTCCTGACTCTATTATTTTAATTGTTTGGTTAACACCATTTTTAAAAGTTTCATTTGTTTTATAGAAATACAAGAATGAAGCGACCACTGCACCAATGACTCCGGCCAGTAATGAAAAAACTGTCACACCAGCTGGTATAATTGCTGCAAGTAATCCGTATGCAGTACCTGACACCCCAAGCATACTAACCATGCTACCTAGAGCAGTAATGATCCCGTATATTTTTGTGACAAAAGCAACCATTGTCCCTAATGACAATGCTGTTTTAAACCCAATGTATGCCCCTGTTGCTGCAACAAAAGCTGGTGCTAATAAGTCAACTATTTCCAACAAGCTATCAAATGCTTTTACCAAATTATCAGAATGACTGATTAATACATCCATTCCTTTAGCCATTTCTTCAAATGCTTTATTGATCAGAGCTTTCATTCCATCAATATTTTGTGCAATGGATTGACCAGTCAGCTTTTGAGTGAGTTCATCAAACTTAGTAATCATATTAGCTACGCCTTTTGAAACAGCATTCCTAAGATTGCCAAATGAAGTAGCAATCCCTAAAGAATTTTCCTTGGCTAAATCAGCTAACATACCTGTTCCAGTACCTAATTCAATTAATTTATCTTGAAATTGGTCAAATGTAACTGTGCCTTCTTTAAGCGCAGTATAAAGATCTCTTTGCGCTGATTTTCCAACAAATCCCATAGCTTCGGCAGTTTTTTGCAAGGCTAACGGCATAGTTTCTTGCAAAGTTTTCCAACTCTCAAGGTCTACTTGTCCTGTGGAGAGCATTTGATTGTATTGCTGCATTCCTCGGCTGGCATCATCCGTTGAAGCTCCCGAAGCAAGAAAGGCATTATTCAAAGCTAATACTGTATCTGTTGACTTGTCTAGGTCACCTGTTATTGCTGTCATTTGTTGCGTGCTTGCCACTACATCATCTAACTTTGTCGGTAAACCATCGATACCATCAGAAAGTTTGTTAATAGAGCGTTGTGATTCTTCAGCACTAAATCCCAAAGCTTTCATGACTTTCGGAAACTTCTGCATGGTATCGAAACGACTGATTGCTGCATCAAGCGAGTTCTTCAAAACATTAAAAGCTGCCGCTGCAACTTTGACGAGGCCTAAGGAAATGACTAAGTTCTTAATTGATGCGCCAGCCTTGTTACTTTTCCCCTTTAACTGATCAAGATTATTGTTTAGTATTGTTACGCCTTTACCATCAACATCAACTTCAATCTGGATTTTTCCATCAGCCATCGTCTTCACCTACTTCCAAATCGGGTAAAGCATATTTTTGCTGCAACTTTCTCATTCTTTCTTTTTCTCTAGTAGATTCTCCTTTGCTTGGTTCCCAGTTTCTAATTTGAATAATGCGAGAAAGGATTGTGTCATCTGGTAAACTCTCTAATAATGCTTGGAACTCTTCCCATGATAAACGTCCTTGTTCTTCAAAAAGATTAATTCCGATTTGTCTAAACGAAGCATAAATATATTTGGCATCATGAACTAAATTGATACTCCTATTTTCTTTACCAGCACTTGGCATAGGATTTCCTAATCGATCTGTTTCAACAATATCAGTATTCCCCACTGAAATATAGTTTTCTAAAATATAGTTGAATAATAAAAACTGTTGATCAGCTGAACCTTGAGAAGTTTCATCAAAGTTAGTGAGCAACAGTCCTAAAGCCATGTTTACTTTTTCTTCTGGAAATAATTCAGAATCTTCGAGAATATCGAAAACATCAAGTACATTATCAAATGTTAAATCTATAGGATGTTCCTTCCCCTCAAATTCTATAGAAGTGACTAACGGATCATTTAACCGCATTTAATCACCTACTTCTTTTTCTTATTTTTCAATGCTTTCTTCTTCAATAAGTCTGCTTTCTTTTTGGATAAGGTGTCTTTGCGCTTCAATGCTTCTTTTTCAATTGCTCCAGCAACTTCAAAAGCAATTGGATCAAATAATTCAATCAATTGTTCTGCATCTGGATAAGTAGAGTAAATTCTTTCAAAAGATCCTTCTCCCAGTAAAGAATCATACTCAGCTTTCGCAAGTTCCTTGGTTAGAGAAATAATGCGAAGTGCATCTTCTTTATCAGGTGTATCAATATTTTTGATTTGTTTTAGTTGCTGTTTGAGTTCTTTCACATGTTCTTCAAATTCAGCTTGCACATCAAAAAAACGTGTCAATTCCTCCGTTGTAGTTCCGAAGAAAAATTCAAGATCCCCAATATTTACAGGAAATCCTTTTTTCTCTAGTTGAAACGATACTTTATTAGTCATAATATCCTCCTTAAAGCTATCCAATTGGACAACTTTTTTAATCTTTGTTCAGCATTACAGGATCGAACCAGTCAGAATATATATCAGATTCATTAGTATTCATGACCCCAGCTAAATTCTGGGGTGTATTAGGGTGTAACTGGCACTTCTTCTGCTTCTGGCGTACTGTCAAATGCAATTCCGCATGAAAAGTCACCATAAGCCGTCGCATCGCCGACTTGTGCAACAGGTTCTGTCACGGTTGCTTTTCCAATACGTTGTTTTTTACCAGAAGCTGATACTACTTTGAACCAAACTTTTCGAGCTTCACCAGATTTACCGATCATATTTTCAATTGCTGCCATGGCTTCATTCTCTTCGTCATATAATCCAGTAAATGAATAACCAAGTTGGTGTGAAGTAACATCAGTTTCGCCTTCACCGTTCCCATCGTAATATCCAGTAGTTTCAGATTCTTCATTTGAATTATCATCAACATTGGAAATCCATTTTGCTAATTCTAACCAGCTATCTTCGGTTGGCGTATCAGCATTAGTAGTTGTAATTAATTGAATAAAATAAGATTGTAAAGCGTTTTTCCGTCTCATTTATTTTCCCCCTCAAATGTGGTTAATTTTGTTTGAAAATCTAATAAAAAAACGAACCAACCTTGTTCATCTGCTTCATTGATGAAGGGCCTGTTCGTTATTGTTAAATTGTTATACTCAAAAGAGCCATCTTTACTTGATAATTCTTCAATATTTTCTAATACATCCGATAGTAGCCACAACGTTTGCTCTATCTTAGAACCGTCTTTTGATTTCATGGCAATTTCATAGTTTAATAGTTCATCTTTGATGCCATCATAATATTCGACGTCGACCTTGCCACCTGGTAATGGATAAATTACTAAACTTTCTACTGCGGAAAGATAACCTTTCCGAATATTTAAAGTTAGATTAGGAATCTGATTTAATTTTTCGTTTAAACAATCAAGAAAATCCATTATTTAATACCCGCTCCTTTCAAAAAAGCTCGTTTCCAAGAATTCATGTAAGCACCTTTAGCTTTTAAATCCCACCTTGGACCTGTGCCTGGAGTAGTATATTTTTTCCCATTTAGGTAGAATTGACGTTGTGCATATTTTGTTTCATACACAATTGCACTACCTGAATTATTAAGATGAGCGCTCTGTCTAAGGTTACTATCTTTCTTAGGAACAAATTGATTCATGTCTGCCATTGCTTGATTAGCTAATGCGTATCTTCCGCTTTTCATAGCTTCAGGGCTAACTTTGCCTTTCACACCAGTTAAGTCAACTTTAATCCCCACTAAATCACCTCTATTTCGTATGAATAGATTACAGCGGAATAAACTTCCGTAACTCTATCGATTTTAGTGATAACATGGTCTTTCCCATCAAATTTAATTAGTGATTGCTCTTTGAATTTTGGCATTGGATCAGTTAAGCCGTTATAACAAAAGATTACCGCATTATAAAGTAATTGCTTGCCACTTGATGAGAAGGAGAATTGACTTCCTCGGTCAATCCGACAATATGCTATATACGTATCATTCCCATAAATTGGCTTATTCCAATCTCCTTCGCCTAAAAACTCTTTATAAATAATTGAATCAACTAAAAATTCTTTCGGTGGTTTTGGCATTACCATGATGGAACACCTCGCTGCAAGAGACCAGTTCCTTCCAGATAAATATAAATATCTTCAGCAACCAATGATTTACTTTCGTTTTCTCCGGAGGGATTATATCTACTAGCATTTGACACACTTGTCCTACCAGCCGAAAAGCTTTGTGGAGTATTATTTATGCTCTCATAAGTATCAGCACCTACCTCATCAAAATAAATGATTTGAGAGCATAGCGCTAATTTAAACTGATTCACACGGAAAGTTATTGGATCACTTTCAAGACTATTAAACTGATAATATCTGTTTGTAATATTATCCAATACAGCTGAAGCCTTCTGTAAATATTTCTCAAAGGTAGTTACAAAGTCATCTGTTTTTCCAGTAATACATTTGAAGTCTTCAAAATCAATATATGTCATATGCCCCTCCTACTAAAGGAGGCATTAGCGCCTCCCTATTTTTGCTTCTTACCCTTATTTTCTTTGTCTTCTTTATTCTCTTCTTTAGCTTCGTCATTGTTTTCAGTTAATTCTTTAAAATCTTTTGCTAACAGTTCTTTATGAAAATCACTATCTTTTTGTACTCTATAAACCATATTAGCTTTTTCCAATTTAATCATCTTTAAATTATCCCTCCTGTGTAGCTGCTGGCTTAGTAGAAACATATAAACCATCTTTTTGTTGTTTTAAGACAAACAAATCATGATATAAACGATTTTGATATAAATATCCGTCTCCATTAGTATGATCACCAGGAGCGAATAGAAATACTGCATTATGTTTTGCTTTAGCAATTACCGCAGGTTTAGCAACTACTAAAAAGTTGATGTCTAACCCATCATCAGCTTTAACAAATCCTTCTGTAAAATCAAATTTTGTTGCAAAACGCTCCGTATCCCATACTTCTACTAAAGTAACACCATCAATAGAAGTTACTCGCGATTCTAATGCAGTCACTCCAACATTCTGATTTGTAATATTGCGATTAAATTCTTTAGAACGTTCTAAAAGATCCATTGTTTCTGATGAAACGTAAGTGATAATATTCTGTGGTTTATATTTACGAATTGGTAAAATAGCCGCTTTTAGTTTCGAGTAAACATTATCTACAGTTAAAATTTCTGAATCTGTCTTTTTATTACTAATTGCTTCAGTTGCCATCTTAGAGAAACGATAAGCATCTACTTCGGGTCCAGCTTCTTCAGTAATAAATGTATTTGAAATTTTTGCAGCTGCTAAATCTTGATCTGTTTCATCCACATCCATCGTGTCTACATAAAATTCGATATCACGATCAAACCCTAACGTATATGTTTCTTTATCGTTTGTATATGAGCCGCTATTGAAGCCTTTACTACGTGAATGATTTTTAAATCCTGTAGTAGAAAGTGTTGTTACTTCAAAAGATTTTGCACCAGTCCAATTTACATTTGGTGTTTCAATTAAAGATGTCAATGTCTCTTGTATTAATTTTTGATCAAATAAACCTGAATTTTTCTTTGCATAGTTAATAGCCATATCTTAATTCCTCCGATTACTCATTAGTTTTGAGACCCAATGCTTGGGCCATTTTTTCGTCATTTGTAACTTGTCCTCTACCCGCAGGATTTCCACCAGTTACAATTGTTGGTGTAGGTTTCTCATTTGGATCTGTTAGCTGAAATAAAAATCCTTTATTTTCTTGCAAGTTTTTTAATTGTTCTTCAAACCCTTGTAATTTACCATCAATGATTTTGATAGTGTCCTTATCTAATTGACCTAGTACAATATCTTGATCTAATGCCTGTGCTTCTTTCAATGCTAACTTAATTGCAAATTCCTTTTGTTGTTCGGCAAGTTGCTGTTCGGAATTTGTTTTCGATTCATCAAACTTCGTCTGCAATTCAGTAAGTTGTTTTTCAAGGTCCTCATTACCTTTTGCTGACTCTTTTAACGAGTTTAATTCAGCTTGATTGTCAGCAAGTTCTTGCTTCACAGTATCACGCTCATTTTCTGCGGCAGCTAGTTGTGAATTTAGCTGTGTCACTGTTTTCCCATGCAACGCCATGATAGATTTAGCTTTTTCCTCCTCTAAACCTAATGCAATCAAATCTTCTTTTTTCATTAGCTGTTCCTCCTAAGTGTTTTTTGAGTGGCAACTCCCACTGTGAGCCGTCTTTTTGAGACTTCCGAGCAGGTCTAGGGCAAAACAAAAAGCACCAACCTATTTGCAGTCAGTGCTTTCTCATTCAATTATTTCAATATCTTTTATATCTTTTACGAAAATCGTAACTGGATAGTAGGAGGCTGGATACGAATAGGGTAGATGCGTACATCCTGTATCTATGTTTAAAGCATCTCCAATGTCATTATCAAAGGCAGTTTCTGATGTATCAACAAAACCAACAATCACCTTATCATCTTTTTTTGTGATTCGTACAATATGATCTTCAAAACTATACATATTAAAACTTTTAGTAACTACCACATCCATCACCTCTCTTCCATTTTGGTTGGAACAATATGAATCCCTGTCTTAGAAATATGAATTTTAGCACGGTTCGTTTTTAGTTTTTCGCCAGTCGTTTGATTCACATATACTCCAATAATTTCAGGAAATTCAATGATTTTACTCTGTTTTGAGTAATCTTCTTCTGTCAATAAAACATCTATCATTTGTTGGGCTTTTTTTGCTGATATAGTTAAATAACTAGGCGCTTGTCCTGCTCGTGTTCCCTTAGCTAAATAGCTATCATATTCCTTTGTACCTCGTACATGCCGATTAAATTTATCCATGTTTATCTTACTTCTAATTTTATCATATTGATTATCATATCTAAAATCTTTAAGCAACCTGTCAATCGGTGTATATACTTTCTCCCGTGCATAGTTACGTGAGAGGTATGGATTACTGTCTATCAACCCTCTAATAGCACGTTGAGCATTAGTAATGTTTCGTTGCCATTGGCTCGCACCATCAATATTTCCCATCTCTTCTGCAATCATTTTATTTTTTTTGAATTTAATGATTTGTCTTTCAAAATAGCGCTGTTTCTTTGTCAATTCAACTACTTTTGCATTCTCTTCAGGATCAATTTTTGGCTGATTGTTAGTATTGGCTCCAGGAATGAATGGAATATGGAGATGTTGACAATTTACCCCTCGATGCCCACCTGCTGTCCCGTATTCCGCCTGCCAATTAGGATCATAAATACTTCTATATTTCCAGTTGTATGGTAATTCCGATGTCTGCCTTAGATCTACAACTTGCCCTTGAATTCTAGAACAAGCTTGTCGTGCTCCCATATGACTTGTGACTACTACTGTATTGACCCCATATTCGCTCATACGGTCCTTTCTTAGAGTATCGTAAGTATTTGCTAGGGTAGACTTTAAAACAGTTCTAACGTAACGCTCTAAGCTCCATGTATGGCCCCCTTTATCTGTAAAAGTAGATTTGATACCTTTTTGTGCCCATTCTCTAATCGTTTTTTCCAATGCTTCATCAAACGTAAATAGACCACTGTTAAATGCAGCAGCCGTCTTATTGATTATCTCATTGTACATTCTCGTTGTTGCAGTACTGTATCCGAAGTTAGTTGAGAGTAAAGTTTGATTGACGTTATTGGTGATATCGGACCATGCTTGCTCATGATAGGCCTTCATTATATCATCGAGATTTGATGGTAAAGGTCTGGGATCGTAAGGTAATTGCATGTCTAAATCCTTTACAATTCTTTCTCCTGACTCCTCAAACATCTTTTCAACCTCACCATGTGCGATTCCTGTTACTTGAGAAATAATTTTTGTGGTTTCTTTATTAAAAAGATGTAGTTGCTGAAGTTTTTCCCTTTGCCAGTCTAGAATGTTGCCGTGACCACTATGCAATCGTTTGATAAGAATTCGTATCAATTCACCTTCTAATGATTGATAAAGATGTGACATGTTACTGGACCATAAATCTAATTGATGAGGCGTTATCACTATTCCTCATCTCCTAACTCATTTTCAACAGCCGTTTGCTCATGCTCTGAGTAATCCATTTCAAGATTTTCAGCTCGTATCTGATACACAATCTTTTTTGCTTCTTTTTCTGTAACGCCAGTCAACTTTTGAATAGCAGTAAGTTTTGATGTTAAACCTGCTGTTACTAATTTTGAATAGTAATCAGCTTTTGCATCCTGTGACTGAAACACGCCATCGTCAAAATCGATGTTGGCTCCAAACTCTTTGACAGGTTTAAAGAGCCCATATGCTGATGCCAACTCAAATATTGTAGTGATTAGTTCTTTCAATGCTTCTTCCACGATAAGAACGTTATCAGATCGAGTAGAAAAAGTTTCTGAATTTTCACTAATGATTTCTGTTGCAGTTTTAACAGACTGACCATCAAAACTAAACGTTCCACTAGAAAATCCTGTTTGAAGCTCAATAATACGCAAAATAAAATTAATACTTGCTATAAACTCCTCAGATCTTAATGAAGGAGAAAATTCATCGATAAATGGTTCATCTGATTTCAAACGTTGAAAAATTGATGTTTTACTATCAAATCTTTTCATAGGTTGGCCTTTTTCACTATAGCTATACTTAAAGAAGTGATCAGAGGCCAAGATTTTTCTCCTTGCTTCCTCAATTTCCCACATAAACTCATCGTACTTCTCATTGATATCTTTGAGTTGTCTTTTAGCATTGTCAATAATTCCGAGACTTAAAGGACTATCTAAATCGATATTGTTTTTCCCTGCTAATTTTATATATATAAAAAGAGGACGACTGAAACCTTGTAGTATCGTCTCCTCCTGTAAGTTTTTGTACTTCTCTAAAGAACCTAGCGGGACTCTTACTCCAACTTGTTTTTGATTTTCAGAACGATATAATTCATTTCTTATGCAATACTTCTCATCAATCCATTCATGAAATTCAAGTAAAGTATAGTAAATCATTTTCTTACCTTCTGCTTGTTGTGTTACGGTTGCAATAGCTGCTTCTGAAATATCATTGGTATTGGATTGTAGTGGGAAAAATGTATCTGCTCGACAGAAAGAGATTCTAATTTTTCCTGATTTAGTATCAACATACGGTCTCAATGCTAATCCGCCAATAGCATACCCAGCTTCTAGCTCTTCACCGAAATTTTTTCTAAACTTGTTATCAACAAACACCGATTGCAAAAATCTATCCGCTTTTTTATCATCTAAGCTTATATTGCATCCGTCATTAAATACTAATTTAGATAGTTTTCTAGATACTACTTTGGATACATTTAATGAGTGAAATGGGCGTGTCTGTCTGTGTCCATCGCTATTTATATACTCAATATCCTTATAAACACTTTTGTAGATTTCTTTATTAGCTCTGATTCTGTTAAGTTCACTAGCTTTCATAGCAATTTTTGGATGATCAGTAATACTATTCAATGTTTCAACCATTCCTATTTTCGCACCTCCAATCTTAAATAAAGCTTTTAATTTCTCGAACATTTCCCCACCTCGTTTCTAAGCGATGTAAGTTTTGTAAAAATAGTTATTCCCATATCTCGCTTCATCGAGAGCATGATTGTATTTATCAATTGGTAATCCATTGTCATTTCTCACATACATTGATATCTCTTTTTCAAAACTATAGTGATCATATTTATCTCCAGTTTCCAAAATGATAAATTGACCGCTTGTCATAGTATTTTGTAGCCTTTCAATCCCTACCTCGATTTTCAAACCATTGCTAGACACTTTATCTGAGCTATTGTTGTCTGCTTTGTCGGTATCAATACCAATCAAATCCAACTCAGTTCGTAGTGTTTTACATGCTGGATCGACAAAGAACCAATTCCAATGAGGCAGAAAACTCCATTTCGTGTAACACCATTCCACAAACTTTTTAATTTCTTTCGCATAAACTGACATTGCTTTGGTTTCACCTGTATCCGTTCCGCTGTGATAATAGTTAGCTAAACGATATAAATAGAATTTACCCTCATGATGAGTAACAACCCAAAAAGCGCAAGTCGTAGCATCTGCTTGCCCTCCATCTGCTGTAAAAAAGGTTTCTACTATATTACCTTTAATGACATCAGCTTTATTATTCTTGCCAAACATGGAATAAATCACACCTTGTGGCAACACTCTGTGTCCATACCAGTCACGTTCTAGAAGATATTCACTACTTGATAACTCATCGTATAATTGTTTTTTCCGCTCTTCTCCAAGTATTGGGTTATCATTTGGTGTCCAGTGACGAAATAAAAAACGTTCCGATTTCTCAAAACGCTCTAATAATTCAAGATTTGGATGATTCGGAGCTGGTGGATTTTGTTCGCCTAAGTGATAGCGCCATTCAGCAGCAAAGGTCCGTCTAAAACACTCATTAATAAAATCTTTGTGCAAAAGATTGAATTCAAGAAATGTTACGGATCCCAAAGACATACCTGTAATGGCACCGACTGAATTTATTTTCCCTCCGCCTTTGTAATAGATTTTCTTTTCACCGTTCGGAGCATATAGTAATAGATGATCGCCATGTTCGTCATGACGTATATCTGAACAGCCGTCGAAAATATGGACTAATCCTAATCCATCTCCATCCATAAACATCCGATATGCTTGTTCTTGGTTGTATGCAGTCACGAGATGGTTCTGGTCAGGTGATTGCAAATAGAAATCTGCCATTTTAAAGATGTCAGAAGTAGTTTTCCCACTCCTTGGTGTACCTTCGTTCAACTCAAACGTTATGCCTTCAGTAGGTTGGTTGATGTTTTCAATCTGTTTCTGACTGAATTGTAGCTGAGCCACTGCCATCTCCTCCTGACTTGACATCCAACAAGGAACGAAGTAGTTCGTTGACTTTGCCACTAGATGTTAGCTTATCAGCTGTATTCTCAACGATCTTAGTTTCAGCTGATAATTTTCTCACTTGAATACTTGCGATCTTAGTTCTTTCAGCCTGTAACTCTAATTCATTGAACAGCTTAATAGTTTTTGTTAGGTTATTGCTGATTCTCGTCAATGCTTCTTCTAAAGATAAAATATTATCTATTTTCCGATAAGTTTTCCTTGTTACTTGAACATCTTGCATAACCTCACGCTTGATTTCTAACTTTTTACCATCCTTTTCGATTGGTGTTTTAATCTTTCGCAGTTGTTGCAGGCGGTCAACTTCTTCATCGTTTAAACCAACCTCGGCTTGCTGTATTCTTTTCATCATTCGCAACTGCCTTATCTTCAGCAACCGTATTTCCTCGGACAAAACAAAAGAAGGATCATCATCCAAACTTGAATAGATGTCCTTCTCGTCATCGCTTAACGTATCAAAGAATATTGTTTCGTATTCACCTGTTTTCAAAGCGTTCTTGTTTCTCTTAGGTGGTGATGCTCTGCTGTTCCCTTTATTCCCTTTAGCGTTCTGATTACCAAAAGGAGCACCTCCTTGATTAGTAACGTTACCTTTTGCATTGGTAACACTACCTTTCAATTCAGCACTCCATTTATCAATTGATTTCCATTTCCTAATTTGAGAATCTGAAACATTTAATTTTGATGCAATTTCCTTTAATTGCTTTTCTCCGTTGGATTCTAGCCAAATCTTTTTGGCTTCGTCACGTCTTGGATCACGTTTTCTTGCCATTCAATGTACACCACCTCGCAATCTTTTTAAGTTGAGTTTTGTTTTCTATTTTCCTTCCTTAGCTTTATCCCATTCTATTTTTAGATATAAAGATATAATCAACGAAAAATCTTCTATAGATTTTTGATAGTCTATTAATCTGCTTTTTAATTTTTTTATTTCTTCTTGATAATGTGTGATATTATTTTCTGCGGCTGCGTAATCATATGCTTTCCCTTCTAATTTCTCTGCTGGTGTATTTTTTATTTCCATTAAGTCTGACGCTTCATGTGATAAAGTATATTCAAAATTTTCTTCATACAGTTTGTTTATTAAATCAGAATAAAACCTTATCTCACTGACAATCTTTTGGTAATTGTCTTCTTTATACAATTCAACTAAACACTCAATGTATCTTTTTATATATGCGTGTTTATTAATATTATCAGTTTCTTTAAAAACTATAAATCCAGCTGATTTAGAAATGATTATTTTGTTTTTATCAATATATATTTCTGAATTTGATTTTTCATTCATTTTTGAATTAAAATATAACTTTAATAGCTCAGATACCTCTTCTATTTCCAACCATTGTTCATAAAAAACTGTTTTTTCTTTTTGTAATGAAAGTAATAAAGAAATAAGTTCTGATGTTTTATCTCTGACTCCACCTATCCATTTTATTCTTGCTGTTGCTTTTAAATTAGCATCTATTTGTTGTTTAGCTATTTTCCTTTGTGTCCGTACATTCATAATTACACCTATAAACACAAGAAAAGCAGATAAAGCTGAAACAGTAGCTGAAACACCTGACCAAATAAGCTCTCCATTTGAATCAATGAAAATATTTGATAACATTTTATACCTCCGTTAGTTTTATTTTAATTATCTACTAACTATCGATATCTTTCAACATTAGATCAGCTTCAATCAATATCTTTAAATCTGAAACTTTATCCAACTTGATTTGTCCTGATTGGAGATTTTTAAGCCATTTCCCCAAAGCTATTCGAATGATTTTCTTATATTCATCTATAGATTCTGATTTCTCCATAGCCTTTTCAATCTCATAATCTAAATCAAAGTTTTCATTTTCCATTGTCTAAGCACCCCTACATCTGTTATGATGCTAAAAGATACAGAGGGTATCAGAAAACCACGCGTGGGCATTCTCTGTATCTTCGGGGGCTTAAGGTCCTTGTTGAAGTAGTCGAGTGTTTGCGCACTCGGCTTCTTTTTATTTAGTTTATCTTAATTGCTTTTTTACCTGTAAATTCTTCCCATCGATTAATGATTACATCTACATAGCGAGGATCCAACTCCATTAGATATGCATGTCTATTATTTTGTTCACAAGCAATCATTGTAGTCCCGCTTCCTCCAAATATATCCAATATTCTATCGCTCTTCTTAGAACTATTTTTAATTTGGTAATCAAATAGAGGAACTGGTTTCATAGTAGGATGTTCCTTGTTAGACAATGGCTTATCAAAATCTAGGACAGTAGTTTGCTTTCTATCTCCCCTCCATTTGTGACTGCCATCTGCTTTCCATCCGTAAAGGCATGGCTCATGTTGCCAGTGATAATCTTGCCTTCCCAGTACGAAAGTATTCTTACACCATATAAGTTCTTGTTTAACTAAAAAATTTGAATCAACTAGCGCAGTGACAAAGTTCACTACTTCAGACGATGCATACCATACATAAAAAGATGCGCCTATGTCTAACTGTTTATAAACTGCATCAAACGCGTTTTTTAGGAATTCATAAAATTCAAGAGAAGTTTTATTATCATTTTGTATAGTTAATGAATCTTCTGTTTTACCTTCATAATTTACATTATATGGAGGATCAGTAATTAGCATGTCTGCCTTTTCTCCATCCATAAGTTCCTCTATTTGTTCAATATCTGTACTATCTCCACACATCAATCTGTGATTTCCTAGCTGATAGATATCACCTAATTTAGATTTTGGCTCTTTAGGAAGTTCAATTTCATAATTATCATCTATTGCTTCATTTCCCATATCTAATTTCGCATCAAACTGATCAATTACATCCTGAAACTCATCTTCAGAAAAACCTGACACATCTAAAGCCTCGCTATCTAATTCTTTTAACAATACAGCTAACTTGTCTTCGTCCCATTGTCCAGAGATCTTATTGAGAGCCACGTTGAGGGATTTTTCTCTTTCTAAGGATAAATCTACTACCGATACCTCTATCTCTTCGCATAAGCCCAAATCTTTTGCCACAGCAACACGTTGGTGACCGCCTACAAGATTTCCTGTTCGTTTGTTAAAAATGGGTGGATCAACAAATCCAAATTCTAAAATAGAGTGTTTTAACTTCTCATATTCATCCATGCCTGGTTCTAAGTTTATTCTAGGGTTATAATCAGCAGGTTTTAGGTCCACTAATTTCATTGATTTAATTACCATTCGTATCCCTCAAATTCTTGTCTATATTTTCTTGAATATATGGTTCGTTAAAATACCCGCAACCACAGTAGCGAAGATTATATTTATCAATCTCTTTAGGAGTCGCTTCTCGTGCCAACTCAATAATTGAGTATTTCTTTTTTATCTGTACTGATTGAACCATTCTAATTGGATCAGATTTGTTTGATTTAGGATATCTGTTAGATAATGATATGTACCAAAAATTCCTCATATATACCATCCTTTCAGCATAATAAAAAAAGACCACTCTACGAGTGATCTTCATTCACCTTATTCATCAACTCAAAGGAGTCAATTAGTTACCGCTATCCAAAATACTTGGATATTCAAAATTAGTTTTCATTATCATTTCACAAAATTTAATGAGATTTGTTGCATCTTCTTTAGATTTAATTACAGTTTCGTGAGTAGCTTCATTTCCTGTAGTTCTTATCTTATCTACCCAAATTTTACTATTTCTTGAAATATAATGGTTTTCATCTAGATAGTCTACATACTCTATAAATCGTTTACCTGAATCTGCTCCTAATTCCACTGCTATATTCATTAATAGTTTTCTACATAATAAAACTACTCCGGTATATGCACTGACAGAATAAGAATTTCTAGCTTCGTCATACAAATTAGATAGCTCTTCAGAAATTCCAGTAACTGTGTTCCCAAATTTATGACCCGGCACTTGTTCGTGATTCCAAAAAAAGCTAGGCAACTGACAATGTGTACATATATATACGCCATCATTTTGGTATTGGTTGTAAAAACCTCTATCATTTTGTTTCATTAATGACATTCCAATTATTGAGGAGGTATGACGATCACAATATCCACACACATAATCCCTTTCAGCTATCTTATCACCATTCAGTTTAAAATTTTTATAACTTGAAATTTTATTCATATTTAAAATCTCCTACATTTTTTATAAATCTATTATAACCAAAACAAAGTTTAATTAGTAATTAAAATTTATAAATAAGTTGTAGTAGTTTTGAAACAAAAAAATATTTAAATTCTGTCTCCTAATCTTTCGACACTATCAGAATATCACGATAATTCAGCTAAAAAACGCCATGATTCCGCCAAAAATCCGCCAAATTATTTATAAGCGATAAGCTTTCCATTCTTATAAGCCTCAGCAAACTCAATCAGTCCCTCTGACTTCATCCGCTGTATACTTCTTTCTGAATATCCTACCTCACGACTGATCTTATAGTTGGAGTAGCTGTCGGGCACGCAGTAGCAGTAATAAAGTATCTGGCGACTGTTTATACTCAAAGCCATTAAAGCCGCTAATATCGCATCTCTTTCCGTTTCAGCATCTAACAATTGGACGATGGCATTTTCGGCACTATTTCCAAGTTTAGGTGCCTTTGGCATATCTGTGATGATAGGTGATTTCACATTAATCAAGGAACGACCTGCTATCCGCTCCAAACGTCTAAAGTTTTTAAGCACGCTTCTCGCATTCTCTCTAGTTTGTTTGAAATCTACTTCTTTTAATAATTGCATCAAGTCAAACCGCTCCTTTTTATGGTATAATATGAATACCTTGGCAGGGGCAAATCATATTTGTCTGGAGCAGCAAGCTAATTATTGCTTGCTGTTTTTCTTTGTCCTCATTCCTTTATTACCTTTATATCCACCAATCGAGCGACTGCTAAATTTTCTTTACTCCTTGCTAAGGATTTATCGCATTCCATTGTGTTTTCAATACGAATAATTGCTGAATGATTGTAAACATGTTTTACATACCCTCTAAACGGATAAATGAACTCTTCTGCCTCGCATCGGACCATATCGCCAACTTTTACTTTGGCTTTCCTTTTCTTTTTAGGTCTATTTGTAGGGACGTCTAATACTAGTCCTCCAATACCAAAACTACTTTTATAAAATCCATCATTTATTTTCAATTTACTACCTCCTGCTTTTCTATGATTTTTTCAGTATATTTGATACTTATTTCTTTTAAATTCACTCTTCGATGATGTCGAACGATCATTCAAATTCTTTCAATCTAAGAATCTCAGTTCTTAAATTCATCACATGTAAGTCAATCGCTTCTTTTGCAGTCTCATTATTCATTGCTGATTTTATAAACCCTAACTCCTCAATTTCACTATGACAGTATTGAATGTGTGCTTGAATAAGTTCTTCGGGTGTCATAATTAATCACCTCTCTAAAATCGTTCTTCTTTAAACGTCCTTCTGTATTTCTTGGCTAGAATTAATGGGATTTGATACTGGTGGCAAAACAGCTTCGCCTTGAGCTTAAAGTCTTTTGTCTGTATTCCTTTGACATCTACAACCTTCACTAATTTACCGTTTTGATAGAATGTAAAGTCAGGGATATACTCAATTTTTCTGTATTTCTTTCCCTCTAACTCATATTTTGGCAACAATTCAAACCGTTCTTGAAGCTTGAGTTTCCATCCATTCGCCTCAGCTTGCCAAGTGGCTAAATCATAATATTCTGCTTCTGCCACTGAATCAAATTGAATACCACGATAAGTTGTTTTTCGGTTACGATATTTACTCACTCTTAAGTAATGCCTCCTTTTTAGCCTGATAGGCAGCAAAACGAGCTTCCATTTCTGCTTTTTTATCAGGATCAAGCGCCTTTTCTTCGACAGGCTTATCTACCCATTTTGGGAGTTTTTCACGTCTAACATTTTGAGGGAAGCCTCTAGTGTTTTTTGCTTGCTGACTTTTTCTTTTTGCTTCTTCTCCTTCGATTGCTTCTTTGCTGAATAAACGTTTATTGAAACGATTCTTCAAAATGCCATCCAAGTAGTTCCAGCGACGATTATTGTTTTCAATCGCTGTATTGACTCCATGAATTAACCAAGCATCTGCTTGTTTGATTGTGAGACCAGTTTCTTCAAGATCCTTCAACCAGAAATTGATATTGTCACCCATAGTATTGCCATACGGACTACCGAAGCCATTTTGTTCAAGGTAGGTATAAATTTGGATTGAATACTGCTCTGGTTCAGTAGTCTTTGTTTTACTTTTATTTACTTTAGTTTTATTTACTTTACTTTGGGGATTAATGTCAGCATTAACTCTTTCATCTTGTGTATTATTGTTTACATTAATTACGTACTTAGTTGGTTTTGGTAATTTTCTTCTTTTTATTGCTTCAAAGTATACGGCTTGAATGTTTTCAGATGTCAGCACCTTAGCCGAATTGAACAGGTCTTCATTAAAGAATCCCCACGCAACCAAGCGGGCTACAATCTGATCTAACAATTCCTTACTTACTCCGGGCAGGCGTTTCAAAAGGGTTGCTTTGGTTAAATCATTCCACACAATGAAGTATCCTTTTTTATATACCGCACATAGCAGCTTGATAACCGCAAGCTCTCCTTTTATGCCAAACTCCCCAGCAATAGCCTCTATTTTTTCATCTTCGAAAACATCCACATCAAGAGGAAAATAATCAAGACCATCTTTTGTAGGTCTTGCCACAAGAACACCTCCTAGAATGAGAGGGAGATAACTCCCTCGTTATTTGTTTAGTGGTGGATTGGAAGTATCGAACAATCCAGTTTGTACTTCGTCTGCTTCTTCATTAATAGGTTCTGCTTCTTTTCTCTCCGGCATATCTTCCTCAACATCTGTTTCAGCAATAATATTCCCATCTTCTTGCACTCGTTGAACTTTTTCATCTGAGGTAGTAGCTTCTTGCATTTCAATGGATAAAATTCCCCATTTTGATAGAAGATTTCTTAAAACAGTTTTTCGTGCCATTGCATTGTAATCGGATGCCCAAACACCACTTAATTTTGTTTTGTCACGATCCTTATTGTTTGCAATGCGATGGGTTTCTATTTCCTGTTTTGTCCAATAGACTGTTTTTTTGAATCCATTCAATAGTTCAAAATAACCTACATAACCAATCACTTCATCTGATGTTCTACCGTTTGGATCAAATTCAAATTCTTCAGTCAATCTGTTCCAACTATTCAACTCTCCTTCATATACTTCAATCACATTTAATGCTTTGTATTTACCCGAACGTTGAGCTAGTTGGATATATCCCTTATATCCAAGCATAAATTGAGCTTTCTTTTCCCATTTTCCTGTTTGTTTGTTTTTACTATTGAATGGAACTAAATACGCATAACCTAAATTCTTGTCTAATCCAAGATTTAAAGTTGCTGCTGTTAAGGCACCACTCATGATGGAAATTGGTTCGCTATCTGCAAGATAGCTGTCATTAGATACAAGAGTCATAACATTCGACATAAAAGCATTTGCATTATCATGTAGGACCTCTTCGAATTTCTTTCTCATTGTTGGCGTGT
This sequence comes from Enterococcus sp. DIV0806c, assembly GCF_051710905.1. Classification (NCBI taxonomy): domain Bacteria; kingdom Bacillati; phylum Bacillota; class Bacilli; order Lactobacillales; family Enterococcaceae; genus Enterococcus; species Enterococcus sp. DIV0806c. The sequence goes on from NZ_JBIOLO010000001.1 coordinate 1,758,362, forward strand.
TCATCAATGCTTTAAGCCCTAATTGATTGGATGGAACTTGTTTCTGCACTTTGCCTAATTGATTTTTTAAAGTTTCATTTGTAGCCATCTTATTTGATCTCCTTTTCTGTCAATCTTCTAGATTCAGTAATGCTATAGATTTCTTCATCACTTGCGATAGCTGGGTATTTCTCTGCTAGTTTCTTCGTGTTCATGCGTTTAGTACTGACAAGTTTCCAGCTGATGATGTTCCTTTGTGTAATACCGATACTTGCCTGACGTTTCCCTAATTCACTTATAATTTCGTTGTCTACTTGACGGATAGCTGTTTCAATTTCTTTCTTGGTCCGTTTAAGTTCTCTTTTTTGTTCGATAAGTTCATCAAAATGCGATGATAGTGCTGTTTGATTTTCTTCAACATCTGCATATTTTTCTTTTAAGAAACCAGCAGCCGCTTCACTGCCATCAATTACAGGCTCGACACCTCCAATTACATTTGTTTCCCAAAATTCAACCAAGCGTTCTGTAATTGTATCGATCAATTCTTGATCTCTCGCAACTCGCTTCCAAATGAATCTTTGTCCTCCAATCAACACAGCAATGTAACAATAATCTTTGTTCAAAACATTCATATAATGTTGAACCTGACAGAGATAGCTAAGTGGGACTTCTTCTCCCTCCCACTCTTTGCCAAGAAATTGGTTAGCTGTTTTGCATTCAAGAATGGAATTTTCACCTACTACGTCACGATCAATATTTGCTCTTAAAAATGGATGTAACGGATGTTCAAACACTTGGTTTCTTCTGCGTACTTTTTTGCCTGTTCGTTCTTGAAATTCTTTTGCAACAACTTCTTCCAAAACATTTCCCCAATAGGCTGGTTCACTTTCTGATTCTGTCAAAATGACTTGCTCAGTTTTTTCCAACCATAGTTGATAAGGTGATTTCCATTTATTCAATCCTAAAATTGTTCCAACATCAGAACCACCGATACCCTTCTTACGATCTTCGAGCCATTCTTGCTGGCTCATTTCTAAAGTAGATTTACTCATCCTCTTCCTCCTCTTTATGTGGCGTGCCCCATTCAGGAGTGGTTAAATATTGATCGAGTGCTTGTCCAAAATCATTCATTGTTTTAGCTTTCCTTTCGTGCTAAAATATAGTTAAGTTATTTTAATATGTTGCCGATTAGCGATTGCAGTCGCTGGTCGGTCTTTTTTGTTTAGGTATTTTAAAACTTTCTCTTGTGAACGTTGCTGAAAATAAACCTCCCCAAATTATCAATGCAAATCTAACATCAATACTAGCTAGTACGATTGCTACTAGACTCATGAGCAAAGCACTTTTGACAGTCATTTTGTATACAGTTTTCATTTATCCCACCTCAATTAGTTTTGTATAGACTATTCTTTTTTAACATTTCCGGATCTGAAAATTTTCTATAATCTTTTTGGCTACTGATAGCAGATTTCATAAATCTTCTAATTTCAAAAAGAGGAATTGAAAGAGTTCCAAATTTTATTGCTCTTAATTCTCCCGTTTTAATAAGGTTTCTTATTACGTGTTCACTGGTATTCATAATTTTAGCGGTTTCCTTAACAGAGAAACTTTCTTTTGGTATGTTTATTGTTTGACTCACAGATAATCATCCTTTCATATATCCTTGGTTGATCCAGTACGATAATCGCTGCTCACTGAGCTTGCGGATGTCGATACCAAGCATTTCGCATAATGCACTGATAAGAGTTACTTCAACCATAATCTCGTCTAAAAACTCATAGGCATATGAGATTATTTGTTGACGATCGTCAGCGGTTAAATAATTAACTTGTTTGAGAAGAATTTTCTCAACTTCTTTTTTCTTTTGCTTTCTTTCATCAGATTCAATCATTTGCAATTTATCTAATGAAGATGGATCTCTTCTATAAACATCACCATCAATTGATTTGAATAGACCAAAAAACTCATGAATCACTTGAAGTGTAAAATCAGAATCTCGAAAGTAATCAGTTAAAGTTTGGGCATTTTCAAGTGTGACTGGCTTTGTATTATGCTGTGTTGACCAATCGCTTAGTGACTGTTGTGAGACATTGATTTGCCTTGCAATCTCCTTCTTGGTTTCACCACTCTTATTAATCGCTTCAATTAATGATTCTCTAATGACCACTGATTGTTTTAGCATTTTCATCACTCCTTTTTTCTTATTTGCTCACATACTAATATGAACAAATTCCCTATATCATTAATTTGTGAATCAAACAAACGCTGCTTCATCTAGTTCTCGTTGAAGTTCTTTTTGAACTTCCTCAACTAAGCGATCAAGTTGATCATCGTTAGCACATTTGATGATGTGAACTAAACGTGGTCTAGCATTAAGCACAATGTTTATTTTTTCATGTCTTGTCATTTGGCAATCTCCTTCCTGTTGTTTTTTGGCAATACTTCACTAAAAATAAAAAGCTTATCAAAATCTTTTTCAGAAAGTTCGAAAGCTTTGAGTAGTTTAGGGATCAGTTCTCCGCCAATCCCTCGATCTCCATTCAATATCCTATAGACTGTTGATGGAGCGACGTCCATTCTTCTAGCTAAGGAATATGGATCATCCCCCTTTAATTGCATTAGGGAATTGAGTTCGTCTTGTTTAAGTAATGTTTTCATTTTGCACCTCCGTTGCCTTATGACAATAATATAATACATATTTTGTCATTTGGCAATACTTTTTTGTTGCCAAATTGCAATTTTTTTTGCATTTGTTGCCATAAGGCTATATCATTTACCTAAGAAAGGGGTTTTATCATGGAGTTTGGAGAAAAACTAAAAGAATTGAGAACCTCTAGAGGATTAGGGGTGAATCAGTTAGCATTAAAATCTGGTGTTAGCGCTTCTCAAATATCTAGATTTGAAAAAGGAGAACGAAAAGACCCTACCTTAGAAACACTAAAAAAATTATCTACAGCTTTAGGTGTGTCTATATCTTATTTTGAAGACAATTCACCAATTAAAACAGATGTAATTCCAGAATGGGCTGAAGAAGATGATTTAATCGAACTTGACAAGATGCTCGAATCAAATATCAATATGGCATATGGCGGAGAGACATTAACTAACGCGGAGAAGCAACGAGTAAAAGATGTTTTAACTGGTCTTTTTTGGGAGTTTAGAAAAGAAGATAAAAGCAAAGAGAAGTGATTTAAGTATGGAGATGGATGTCATTAATTTAGTAACGGATTTGAAAAGAAAATATAATTCATCTAATCCTTTTAACATCTGTGAACAAATGGGGATTCAAATTAAATATGTTCCCTTTATGACAAATCCGAAAGGACAATTTCAAGAATTATTAGGCCGATCCGTAATTCTTTTAAATCATGAACTCAAAGATTCAGAGGAACGCTTTTATATTTGTGCTCACGAACTTGGTCACGCAATCTATCATAAAGGATTATCTAGTTACTATGTCTCTAATAGGAAATCACGTAGCAAGTCAGAAAGTGAAGCAAATTGCTTTGCAGCTAATCTTATCGTTTGTCTTTATAAGGAAGACTACGACCAGTATCCTCGAAGAATTGAAGATTTAACTAACTTATATGGCCTACCTGAAGGTGCATATAGATTTTTAATATAACCTAATAAAAATCCTAATACTAATTAAAGAACATAAATGGAAGAAGGGAACTTAATGGGGTTGTTCAGCAATAGCAAAAAGAAAGAAGAAAAAATAAAGAGGAAATTATTAATTAAAGAAGAAAATGAAGAAAAAAAACTAATGAAAAAAAGAAAGCAAGAAGAAAATCTAAAAAAACTAAAAGATTTCAACCCTACTCGAACAATTGAAAAAAGTATTTTTATAGATACAGAAAAACGACAATTTAAACTCAAAGGACTTTCAAATGCTACTTATATTTATGATTTAGATAAAATAAACAGTTACGAATTAGTTGAAAACGGAACTTCTATTTCTTCTGGAGGTTTAGGAAGAGCTGCTGTAGGTGCCCTAGCTTTTGGCGGAGTTGGAGCAATAGTTGGCGCAGTTACTGGAAAAAAGAAAGACAAATCTATTGTTGATAACCTTAAAATAAAAATCAATATGGATGATTTAGACAATCCAGTTATATATTTACCTCTGCTAAGTGTAAAAACTAAACGCAGCTCGCTGATATATGAAAATGCTATTTTACAAGCTGATAAAATTCTTTCAACCTTGAACATATTATTGAAAGAAAATACTATGGATAAGCAAGAAGATGAAACAAAGAATATTTCTGTTGTTGAAGAAATAAGAGAATATAAAAAGCTACTAGATGAGGGAATAATAAATCAATATGAATTCGATACAAAAAAGAAAGAACTTTTAAATCTATAGTGATATGCTCCCTATAAAGTAGACAAGGAAAAAAACAAAATTCCAAATCTACTTTATAAGGAGTTTTTTGTATGTCTAAGAGAAGTCCATATTCTCCAAAAGAAAAATATCAGATCATTTCAGAGGTGATGGGTGGTCGTTGTAGCGTAAACAGTATAACGAAGAAATATTCTCTTTCCAATGGGACGATAGAAAGTTGGATTCATAAATATAACGAGGAGGGGCTCGAGGGGTTAAAAGAGGCGAAAACCTGGAAGCGGTATGATCGTGAACAAAAACAGAAAGCCATTCTAGCTGTCCTCAATAAAGAGATGTCTCTTCGTCAGGCAACGCTATTATTTCAAATATCTTCACACTCCGTTTTAAGAAAATGGATTTCAAGTTATACTAAGGGGGAAACACTAAAATTTACAAGTAAAGGCAGTGTACCCAAAACCATGACAAAAGGACGTAAAACCACTTATCAAGAGCGTATCGAGATCGCTCAATACACCATCGCTAATGAGCTGAATTACGCTCAGTCGATTGAAAAATACGATATTTCCTATCAACAAGTGTATTCTTGGGTAAAAAAATACCAACAATACGGAGAAGAAGCGTTAAAAGACAATCGTGGTCGAAACAGATCAAGCGAGTTCTTAACCGAAGAAGAACGGCTGAAATTACGAGTAAAAGAGTTAGAAGCTCGAAACAAGCATTTAGAAATGGAGAATGATTTCGTAAAAAAGTTACAGGAAGTTCGGCGGCGAAACCATCCCTCACGTTAGTGAGGAACGTTGAACTCTACCAAACGATTTCTTCTCTTCATGAAGAGAAGAACTATTCAATCACTCAGCTCTGTCAGTTAGCAGGGATTGCCCGCTCTTCCTACTATAAATGGGTGAAATGGCAACCTTCCAAAAAGGAAATGGCCAACCGAAAGTTGGCGAAAGAGATTAAGAAGAAATATGACAGCAAAAAAGGAGCAATTGGTTATCGGCAAATTCGAATGCAGATTAACAGAAAACTAAAGAAACAGTATTCTCGAAATCGTTATTATCGATTAATGAAAGCCATTGGTATCAAAGCAGTCATCAAAAAAAAGCGTCCCACTTATATAAAATCGATGGAAGCACATGTTGCAGAAAATGTATTAAACCGTAAATTTGTCGCTAAAAAGCCCAATCAGAAATGGTGTACAGACGTGACTGAATTGCGCTATGGAAATGGTAGAAAAGCCTATTTAAGTGCAATCATCGATCTCTATGATCATTCGATTGTCTCTTGGGAGCTAGGTCATTCAAACAATAATTTACTTGTCATGAATACGATAAAAAAAGCAATGGATAAGAACTCTGGAGTAAGACCATTACTTCATAGTGATCGTGGGTTTCAATACACGTCTTATGACTATAAGAAACTTGAAACAACATATAAGTTCACCAAAAGTATGTCCCGAGTGGGGCGTTGTCTAGATAATCAACCGATTGAACATTTTTGGGGAACCTTTAAAGAAGAAAAATTTTATCAAGAAAGCTACCAGAATTTTGAGGACTTAAAGAAATCTGTAGGTGAATATATGCGGTATTATAATAACTACCGCTATTCGGAAGCCTTGAATGAGCTTTCGCCGAATGAGTTTAGAAAGCAAGCTGCATGAAAACAGGAATCGAGTGACTCGATCCCTGTTTTCATACCATGGACTTGGTATAATAAACTAGACAATAAATTAAGAGAAAGAGAGGATCTAGATTATGCCAAGACGTTCATTTGATAAAGCATTTAAAATCGCCGCTGTAAAACTGGTAACTGAAGAAGGATTTTCTGTTAAAGAAGTTAGCCTACAGCTAGAAGTTCACGCTAATAGCTTGTATCGATGGGTTCAAGAAGTTGAAAAATATGGAGAAAGTGCGTTTCCTGGAAAAGGGAGCGCACTTTTTGATGCCCATTACGAAATAAAGAAACTCGAACAAGAAAATCGTTACCTAAGAGAGGAATTAGACTTATTAAAAAAGTTCCAGGTCTTCTTGAAGCCAAACAAGAAGTAAGATTTCAGTACTTAAAAGAACACAAAAATGAGTTGAATATCCGGAGAGCTTGCCAGACATTGAACGTTTCAAAAGCTGGTTTTTATGAGTTCCTTAAAAGAAAACCATCCAAAAGAAAAAAAGAGAATGAACTCTTGAAAGAAGAAATCGCTACTATTTTTCAGGAACATCATGGAAGATATGGAGCGATTCGAATAACAAAAGTATTAAATAAAAAAGGAATTCTTGTTAATCGAAAACGTGTAGGAAAGCTTCTCCATCAACTTGGTCTTTATGCTAAAGGCAGTACCTATAAATACAAGTATTATAATCGAAAATCGCCCTCTCTTTCACGACCCAATCTTATTAATCAAACGTTTAAGGCAACAGAAAAAAATAAAATTTGGTTAGGAGACATTACCTACATCCCTCTGAAAGAAGGAACACTTTATTTATCTGTATTTATTGATGTCTGTACGAGAAAGATTGTTGGATGGTCTATGTCACCTAGAATGAAAGATCAATTAGTTGTGGATTCTTTTCTTCAAGCATTTGGAAAAGAGCAGCCTGGACCAGGATTGATTATTCACACGGACCAAGGCTCACAATACACAGGTACGAAATTCCAATCGGTGTTAAGAAAAAAAGAAGCACGCGCTAGTATGAGTCGAAAAGGAAACCCCTATGACAATGCCTTAATGGAATCTTTTTATAAAACGTTAAAAAGAGAGCTGATCAATGATGCTCAATTCAGTGATATCGATCAGGCTCAAATGGAGATATTTAAATATATTGAAACTTACTATAACACAAAACGCATACACTCTGCCCTTGGCTACCAATCTCCTAGAGACTTTGAAAAAAAATCCGCTTATTCTCTTAACTAAGTGTCTAGTTTTTCTTGACAAATCCACCATTTTTGTTTTTTTACTGTCTACTTGACAGGGGGCACTTCATAGTTTAGCCTTCGGGCTTTTCTTTTTAAATCAAAAAGAACATACGTTCGTACTATTGGCGGAAATATAAGAAAGTAAACAAATTTAACTCACATTAACTGATGTAGTTAAACAGGTTGTCATATTTTTTGATTACAACTACGAAAGGATTGATATATATGAATGGATCTGTTAGAAAACGAGGAAAAAGTTGGTATTACAGAATTGATTTAGCATATATAAACGGAAAAAGAAAACAAATCGAACGATTTGGAGGAAAAACAAAAGAAGAAGCACAGAATACTTTAAGAGAAGCTATCAGAGAATATCAAACAACTGGTGACGTATTATCTTTATCTGATATATCTGTAATCGACTACTATGAGTACTGGTTTAATAATTATGTAAAAATAAATTTGAAACTGAATACTCAAAAAAACTATCGTGGAATACTTGATAATCACATTTTCCCTTACATTGGTAGTTATCAATTAAAATCAGTTAAACCTGGTGCCCTTCAAAAGTTACTAAACGAAGAATTTGATAAGGGCTTCTCGAAGCAGACACTTTCTATTATAAAAGGTGTATTAAATAAAGGATTTCAAATGGCTGTCTACCCTTATGGATATTTACAACAAGATCCTACAAGATACATCTCTATTCCTAAATATGATATGAAAGAATGGAAAGATAAAGGAGATTTAAAAATAATATCTATGGAAGATTTCAAAATCCTCTCTTCTGTTGTTTCTCAAAGCGATCCGTTTTACCTACCTATGATGATAAGCTTTCAAACAGGTTTGCGACGTGCTGAGGTCTGTGGTTTGATGTGGAAAGATATAGACTTCGATGAAGAAACTTTAACCGTTGAACGTATTATGGTCCAAGATGGAAAAGACTTTGTCTTAGGAACTCCGAAAACAAAAGCATCATATAGAACAATTGCAATGGGAAGTACACTTGTAAAGATTTTACGGACTATGCGAAAAAGACAAAAAGAAAACAAACTTTTTTATGGAGATAAATATATGGATACAGATTTTGTTTGTGTAAAAGAAAATGGTCAACCGGTAACAACAAACTCTATTAAGTGGTATACAGCAAAATTAAGAAAACAAACAAAAGTTAATTTTAATTTTCATTCTTTTAGACATACACATGCGACTATGCTTCTTGAACAAGGGGCAAAGCCTAAAGATATTCAGGCAAGGTTAGGTCATTCTCGGTTATCAACTACTATGGATACTTACGCTCATGTTACAAAAAAAATGAAAAAAGATACTGTAGATATATTTGAAAGAATGTTAAAAGACAGTATGATTTAAATTTCCCATACAACCGTGGGAAATCCGTGGGAAAAAGCAACAAAAAAGGTCTAGCCCGACGGCTAGACCCCTTACTATTTCTTCGGTTCATCCTCATCCATTTTCAGAACGGCCATGAAGGCTTCTTGAGGGACTTCGACGTTACCAATTTGTTTCATTCGTTTCTTACCTTCTTTTTGTTTTTCAAGAAGTTTACGTTTACGGGAAACGTCACCACCGTAACATTTAGCCAGCACATTTTTACGTAAGGCTTTGATGTCTGAACGGGCAACGATTTTTTGACCGATCGCTGCTTGGATCGGAACCTCGAATTGTTGACGAGGGATCAGTTTTTTCAGTTTTTCAACGATGGCTTTTCCGCGTTCATAGGCAAAATCACGGTGAACGATGAAGCTTAATGCGTCGACTTTTTCAGCATTCAGCAAGATATCCATTTTCACTAGCTTGCTCTTTTGATAACCTGACATTTCGTAGTCAAGTGAAGCGTAGCCTTTCGTGCTTGATTTTAGTTTGTCAAAGAAATCAAAGACGATCTCTGACAAAGGCAAGTTATAAACGACATTGACACGATAATCATCTAAATAATCCATTGTAATAAAATCGCCACGTTTACGTTGCGAAAGTTCCATGACTGCACCAACGTACTCATTAGGTACCATGATCTGTGCTTTCACAAAAGGTTCTTCAACATCTTGGATCGTGACTGGTTCAGGAAAATCAGCAGGATTATCAACAACGACCATCGAACCGTCTGTCTTGTTGACATGATAGATTACAGAAGGCGCTGTCGTGATCAATTCAAGATTGAACTCACGCTCTAAACGTTCTTGGACGACGTCCATATGAAGCAATCCTAAGAAGCCACAACGGAAACCAAAGCCAAGTGCTTGTGATGTTTCTGGTTCAAACTGCAAAGCAGCATCATTTAGTTGAAGTTTTTCCAATGCTTCACGTAGATCATTATATCGTGATGTGTCGATCGGGTACAAACCACAATAGACCATTGGATTCATTTTTCGATAGCCTGGTAATGCTTCTGTAGCTGGATTATCCGCAAGTGTCACGGTATCTCCGACGCTTGTATCTTGGACTGTCTTGATACTTGCAGTGATATAACCGACATCACCGACCATCAAAAAGTCACGCGCAATCGTTTTTGGTGAGAAAACACCAACTTCGGTCACATCAAAGGTCTTGCCATTACTCATCAATTTGATTTTATCTCCTGCTTTGACAACACCATCTGTGATACGCACATTTAAAATAACTCCGCGGTAGCTGTCATAGATCGAATCAAAAATCAATGCTTTCAAAGGAGCTTCAATATCGCCAGAAGGTGCTGGGACATATTCCACTACTTGTTCTAGTATTTCTTCGATACCAATTCCAGACTTCGCACTTGCTAACACCGCTTCACTGGCATCGATGCCGATCACTTCTTCGATTTCATTACGCACACGCTCTGGATCTGCGGCTGGTAGATCGATCTTATTGATGACTGGTAAAATCTCTAGGTCATTATCTAATGCCAAATAAACATTGGCTAATGTTTGTGCTTCAATCCCTTGAGCGGCATCCACGACTAAGACTGCTCCTTCACAGGCAGCTAAACTTCGGGATACTTCATAGGTAAAATCGACGTGCCCTGGGGTATCGATCAAATGGAAGATATATGTCTCTCCATTTTTAGCCGTATAGTTCAATTCTACGGCATTTAGTTTGATCGTGATCCCACGTTCACGTTCTAGATCCATGGAGTCTAATAACTGATCTTGCATTTCGCGAGACGTCACAGTGTTCGTCTTTTCCAAAATCCGATCGGCCAAAGTTGATTTCCCATGGTCGATATGAGCAATGATCGAAAAATTTCGAATTTGCTCTTGGCGTTGTTTCATTTTCTTTATATCCATAGCGTCTCCTCTTTTCATATAATCAGCACTTTTCATTATACCAACGAAAAGGAGGAATTTAAAGACTTTTTCCTTCTAAGGACTTTAGAAGTTTTTTTTAGAAACTTTTGTTATACTGTGAACAAGTAACTAAATTGGAGTTGAAAAAATGGACCAAACAGATTTTAGAGAAAATTTTGAGTTGAAGCCTGTCACGGAGGAACATGTTGACCAGTTCAATGAGTTACTTTCCTACGTTTTTCAAGTCACTGACTCTGATATTGAAGAAAGTGGATTCGAAAACAAACGGGAATTTGTACGTTCCAAGCGACCGATTCTAGAATTATCAAATGTATTCGGCTGGTTTCATAAAGAAAAATTGATTTCTCAAATCGCGATCTATCCTTGCGAGGTCAATATCCACGGTACACGGTACCAAATGGGCGGAGTGACTGGGGTTGGAACCTATCCTGAATATGCCAACCATGGATTGATGCAAGACTTGATCATCGTCGCATTAGACAACATGCGCAAAAACAAACAGTGGATCTCTTATCTTTATCCTTACAATATCCCTTATTACAGGCGTAAAGGTTGGGAAATCATGTCAGATAAGTTATCCTTTAAAATACGTGATACGCAACTACCTAAACAAGTACCTGTTTCTGGTATCGTGGAACGACTGCCTGTCGATCACGAAGATGTTTTCCGTGTCTATCAACAGTTTGCGGGAAAGAATCATGGTGCGCTGTTTCGTAGTGCCTTTCACTGGGAAGAATATTGGCGTTTTGAAAATGAAGAAGAACGGACTGCGGCGATTTATTACAATAGTGACAATGAGCCAACCGGAGTGCTTTTTTATTGGGTCGCCGAAGAAGTCTTCCATGTCAAAGAGATGTTTTATTTGAACCAAGAGGCGCGTAACGGATTGTGGAACTTCATCTCTGCACATTTTTCAATGGTTTACTGGGTACATGGCGATATCTACAAAAATGAACCCCTTGCTTTTTTATTAGAAGATAGTCAAATCAAAGAACAGATCGAACCTTACTTTATGGCAAGGATCGTTGACGTCAAAGAATTTATCCAGCGCTTCCCTTTTTCTGGTACAGCAGAAGACTTCCATTTCATCGTGGAAGATTCCGTGGCACCTTGGAATAACGGCGTGTTTGGCTTGACGTGGCGAGATGGCCACTTGTCGATCGTTAACGAACCGATTGGTAAAATGGTTCGTTTAGATATCCAAACATTGACGTGTCTAATGATGAATTATCGTCGTGCTTCTTACCTTGCTCGAATCGAGCGCATAACCACAGATGAGGAGATGGTCAAGACATTAGAGCGGATCATCCCAAACATGGAAGCTTATTTTAGTGACTATTTCTAATACAAAGGATGTTGAAACGAATGAATATTTATTTTGCAGCACCACTTTTTGCAAAGGGAGATTTGCTTTATAACGAATCTCTTGTCAAAAAAATCAGAGAGATTTCTTCTGATTTGTCGATCTATCTACCACAAGAAAACGAAGCGATCAATGATAAGACTGCATATGCAGACAGCAAAATGATTGCCTTGGCTGATACAGAAAAAGTACTAGAAAGTGACTTGATGATCGCTCTTTTAGACGGATTAACGATCGATGCCGGAGTTGCTTCTGAGATCGGAGTCGCCTATGCTAAAGGCATCCCGATCATTGGTTTATACACAGACAGCCGCCAACAAGGAGCGACTCATCCAAAAAAAGTCGCTGCCTTGCAACAGGCCGGTGAAAATCAGTTTCATTATTTAAATCTTTATACGGTCGGCTTGATCAAGTTGAACGGAACGATCGTGTCTTCTGAAGAAGCATTGTTCGAAGCATTGAAATCATATCTAGCTGGGGGAAATATTAGTGAGTAAGACAGTAAAAAAAGTTCAGATTGCATTAACGATTTTCGGTCTATTTGTTGTGGGTTATAACATTTTCGAATTTGTAACAAATAAATATTCGACCACACAAGGAATCACCTTTATCGTCGAATCTTTGGCAGGTATCTTATTGATTTATTTGCCACAGATCATTCGCCGATTGTTCAAGATCCATGTTCCTGATGCGATTGTTTTATTTTATTGGTTTTTCTTGTTTATCTCTGTCTTTTTAGGAACAGGTATGCACTTGATCAGTATTATTTCATTTTGGGATAAAATCTTACACGCCGTTAGCCCGATGGTTCTGACTGCCTTAGGTTACGGTTTGATTGGCTTCTTGCTGAAAGACGCACCAATCGAGAAAACAAGTCCTTGGCTATTTCTTTTATTTGGATTTGCTTTTGCCGGATTATGCGGTGTTTTCTGGGAGTTCTGGGAATTTCTATGCGATCAATTCTTAGGGATGAACCTGCAACGATTTGCTGCTTCTGATGGTACACTCTTCGTCGGACGCGAAGCATTGATGGATACAATGGGAGATTTACTAACAAATACAGTCGGCGCCTTTATCATGGGTGTTTATGCGTGGGTCCAAGTGAAAAAAGACCCAGCACATTTTGAGAGCTACCGACTAAAAAAATTGGAAGATTGATTGCTAGTATCAACAGTAACCTTACTAAAAAAGTGAGTTTGGGATCCTAAAGATTCCTGACTCACTTTTTTTCCTGCAAATTTTTACTTCAACAAGCTCATGCCAATTACACCGATGACATACACCAGTGTACCCAAATACACAAAACGTTTCTCTAATACCGTTTTCTTTTCTCTCAAAAGAATGATACTTCCGTAAGTTGCCACAAGCAAACTCATTTGCGAAAAGGAATAAGTGATGCCCACACCTAAAGACGAAGATACAGCAAATAACGTCGTATTAGCGATCACCCAAGAACAACCGGTGATGATATTTCGAGTAATGGCATTGACTTTCACTTGTCTGATCTTCTTCATTGAGATGATCATCCCTCCAACAAACATGCCGATGGATTGAGGTAGAAAAACTTGTGGTCCATGAATATCAAAATAACTAGTGATTGTTACATATAGCATCAAAAATGCAGATGAAATGCACAAAAAGACAATGACTTGTTTGGCAACTGCGCCGTTTCCATTGCTTGTTTTAGTCACCAAAAGCACACCGACTAAAATGACCGCCAACGCCACGATCGACATAATAGCTACAAAGATACTCGTCCATTCTAACAAAAAAATGCCTGAGACTAGCGTAACAAAGGCTAATTGTGTCCCAACAGATATGGGCATGGCTTTTGATACTTCGGCCTTTTCTAATGCGCGGAACTGAAAGTATTGCCCCACCGCCCAAAATGCTCCGGACAAAAAACAAATAATAAATGAAACCGTTTGGTACGTCGCTTGTTGAGACAAACTAAATATCAAACCAAATAGTAAGGCAGCAATGGTGGTGCCGATCAACTGTTCTTCTGACTTCCCTCCCATGATCTTAGATAATATTGGCATCATTCCCCACCCTAATGCTGGGATCAAAGCTAAAAATAAAAGGTGTATCGCCATAATTTCTCCTCTTTCAATTTCACAACTAAAGAAAGACACAAGTAGTCAACTTGCTGTTCCTAAAACCCGCTAAACGGTGTTCCAGAAGCAACGCCTTGAGAACCAACTTGTGCCTCAATGTATTTTTTATTTTGTTAATAAATAAGTGGCTAAACCATAGCCGTTGATCGATTTTGTCTCTGTCACTTCTTCTTCCAAGGCATTGATACGTGTGTACTTAAATCCTGCAAAAAGCTTCTCTGGCTCAAGGTAACGTTTTTCTGAAGTGCCATTGACTAATCGAATCACTACACCTTCTGAATAATAAGCGTTATGGATCGCACTGACAGCTAATCCTTCTGCTAAATCTAACGAAATTTGCGTATACGTACGTTCACTCAAAGAAAGTGGTTGGATTCTACTTTGGATCTTATTGTCGATTCGATAAACGAAATAATTCAAATCTTGCAATTGATACGAAATCGACGGTTGTTCTTTTTCTGCTTTCCATGTCACTAACGTGTTTTCTGAAATATCAGTTGGTGCCATGCGCACCGAAAAGTCAAAATCGATCCGTTGATTTTCCATTTGAGCAAGCGGTGTGTCCATCATGATATGCCCTTTTTTCGTCGTATCTCCTGAAGCTCGTCCTGGACGATACATCAAATCTGGTTTCCCTAACGAATCCGTCGTGGCTAATACGGTGACATATAAGGAGTCATTGATATATTCGTATTCCTTACTTTGTTCGGTATAAAACACTAGTGCCTCTTCGGAACTATACGCGATCACTTGTTTTTCAAATGGTTCGATATTTACTGGCATTTCAGAATATTTTTGTTCCCAATCGTTCATCGACTGGTTTGTTTTTTCCAAGTAACCAAATTGGATCGCAGAAACGACCTTTTCAATCGATTGATTCAACTTTGTTTTGATGCGGATACGGTGATTTAACACAGAATTTCTAAAAGAAAGACTGCCTTGGACCTCTCCCTGTTCCGTTAACTTCAATGTCAGCTGGTAAGCGAAGATTTTCGTTGTTTGACCGGCGATACGTTCTGCCAATGTATAAGGAAGCGCCAGTTTCCCTTCCAAGATCAAGGTTTCTTCGTCGCCTTTACATGAATCAAACGGCAAAGAGAATGGGTGATCATTAGGTATCGGAGAATAATCGTAAGTGTCTCCGGCATTACTATCATCCACGATCGTCAAGAAGTCTTTGATCGTATGATGACCATCTGAAAAGGCAAGTTGTCCCTCTTCAAAAGTCAAAGAATAGTTACCTTTTGAGATCATCGTGCGTGGGGTCATGTCAGGTAGACCAGTCGTAGTCTGTTCGACGAAATCGAAGACTTGATAGCCTAACCCAGCAAATGAACAATCAACTGCTACTTGTAAAATATAGTATCCTGGCTCTTCGATAAAACGATTGCCGGCTGGGGTTTCTTCCATGATATTTTGACGACTAGGTACATAATCCAACGAGATGACAGCAGAATCATGGCCCAATACTTCGATTTGCTTGACTTTTGAGATGAGTTTTACCACTTTTTTTCCTTTGAAAGGTGTAACTGAAGTATTCAAAATCAAGAATTGTTGATCCGTCAGCTGTAGTCCTTCAGAAATTCTTTTCAATACTAAGTTTTCGATACTATCACAGATTTCTGATACTTCTTTCAAACGATGAGCGATGTCTTGCGCGACACTATCTGACACACAGCCGGCTAGACTGTCATGTGCTTGGCACTCAAATAATTTTTTCCATGCCTTCATGACTAACCGATTGCTCAAAACGATGCCTAGCTCCTTCGCAATAACGACCATTGGTTCGATTTCTAATGTCAGTTTATTTTCTAATCTGAAAATCTCACGTTTCAAATCCATCCGGACAGAACCAATCGTTTTGTGTACGCGAGCAAAAACAGGTGCACGAAATTCTCCTTGGTACTCTTCCAGATCTTTTTGACGAACCAAGTCCATGAACGCTTGATACGTGCTTGTTTGATAGTTATATTTACCGATTTGATTGATTTTATCGATTTTCTCTTCTAAAGATGAGATAATGCCTAATTGATCGTTTCCTGTTGGAATCAAGATGTCTGTTTCATCTGCGTAGCTCTTGATAAAATCGATGCCTTTATCTAATCGTCCTTCCACATAACTCTTCGTTGGTTCTAGTTGTTGTTGCGCACCATAACCTTGGGGAAAGTTCACTGCATACAATTCATTCTCTCCACTTAGACTTTTCCATTTGAAATATGGCGATTGGACATGTTCAACTAAGTCGATCCCACGCCAAAAAATAATATTGTCAAACCCCGCCTCGTTTAAAATCGTCGGCATTTGTGCATTGAATCCAAATGTATCTGGAAGATAACCAATAGGTAGATACTCCCCATATTTTTTACTTTCAAAGACTCCTACCATTGCATTTCTTAAAATAGATTCCCCTGAGGCAAAAAACGCATCCGTTTGTGTGAACCAAGGGCCAATAAATAATTGACCCTTCGCAACTAATTCTTTGATCTCTGGTAATTTTTCTGGATATAGTTCCAAGTAATCATCTAAGATCGAAAGCTGTCCATCTAATACAAAAGTAGCATTAGGCTGTCTTTTCAGCTCTTCCAAAACATCTGTAAATAACTGATCACTTAAAACGATGCAATCCATTGAAGTAAAGTACCATTCTCTATCCCAATGTGTATGATTTACAATGTGTATATTTGTCATAGTTACGCTTCCCATTGCTCTTCCCAAGCAGCTTCATCAAATTCTTCTACTGCTGATTCTACTTCTTGTCCAGCATCTTTTGAACGTAACACGCTAGTTAGGATCGCGATGAATAACGCACCTGTAGCGATCGAAAGTACATAGATCGGCCATTTTTCCACTGTGAACCAGCCATAAAATCCTGAGATTGGCGCTGTGTTCACTGCCCCTAAACCAACTGCCATGGCAGAACCTAAGGCAGAACCAATCATATTGATTGGGATAACTTTTAATGGATTTTCAACAGCAAATGGGATCGCTCCTTCAGAAATACCGACAAGTCCCATGATCACAGCTGATTTTCCAGCTTCTTTTAATTCATTGTTGTATTTATTTTTCGCAAAGATCGTGGCTAATCCTAACCCGATTGGTGGAATGATGATGGCCACTTGTGCTGCAGTATTTGGTGCATAAACATTACTAGTCAATAGCGCCATTGCTGTTGTCACCGCCGCTTTATTGACTGGTCCACCTAAGTCAAAACCAACCATTGCGCCAACGACTGCTGCCATAACGATGGCATTTCCACCACTTAAACCGTTCAACCATGATTCTAACCCAACGTTCAATGCTGCAAATGGCGTACCGATCACATAATTGACTAATAGAACGGTGATCAATGTACCTAAAACTGGTACTAGAAATACTGGTACAACGGATGCCATTGATTTTGGCAATTTGATTTTGTTTTTGATCAACAAGCAAGCATAACCAGCGATCAAACCAGAAACGATTGCGCCTAAAAAGCCTGCATTGATATCTTTCACTAACATCCCGCCAACTAAACCAGGAGCAATCCCTAGTTTATCTGAGATCGAATAGGCAATAAATGCGGAAATCACTGGGAACATTAAACCAAGTGCTGTGCCACCGAAACCATCTAAACTATGCAATAAACGAATGATCGCATTCCCACTCTCGCCATGAGAACCGTCCCAAATATCCACAATTCCGTAAAATGAACCACCCACACGAGAAATGGCCATGATTACTGCTCCGGCGATCACTAACGGTATCATATAAGATATTCCTGTTAAAACATGATTTTTGATTTCACTTGCTATTTTTTTCATTTACTTTCTCCCCCACTGATTAATTGATTAGTCGATCATTCCTAAAGCTTCTTCGATGACTTTTTCGGCATTCTTGATTGGTGCGGCAACTGGCACTTTTAAGATCGTTTTGCCTTTGAAACGCTCTTCATTTCTCACTTTTGTATCTACTGCAAAAATAACGACTTCGCCAATCTTGCAATCTTTTTCAGTCAACTCATTTTCGATACCTGTTGCTCCTTGTGTTTCAACTTTGATCAAATCTCCACGTTTTGCTGCTGCTTTCTTTAGTGCTTGAGCTGCCATATACGTATGAGCGACCCCTGTAGCACAAGCTGTAACTGCGATAATTTTTCTTTTCATCTCTTTTTCCTCTTTTCATTTGTTTATTCGCTTAATAGTTTCGCGATTTGTTGTTTATCTGTCTCAGTTTTTAACTGTGCCGTAATCTCATCATCCATTAATTTCATCGCAATCTCAGATAAGATTCTTAGATGGGTATCCCCTTTTTGTGACTCTGGGATCGCCAATAAAATGACCACAAAAACTGGTTCTTCATCTAATGATTGCCAATCGATTGGTTGTTTCAATCGTGCAAAAACAATTGCTGGCTCACTGACTGCTTCACTTTTCCCATGAGGAATGGCAATATTGTTCCCAATGCCTGTCGTCGAATGTTCTTCTCTTTCTAATACAGACTGGATATAAGCTTCTTTATTGTTGACTAAGCCGTTATTCGTTAAAACTTCCCCTAATTGACGAATCGTTTCTTCTTTGGTTGTACTCTCCATATCTAAAAAAATATGATTAGAAGGTAGTAAAGTTGCAATGCTCATATTAAAATTCCTCTTTCAAATAGTTTTTGATCTCATTTTTTGTTCCTTTTAGCAAATGTTTTTTTTCACCAGATTCGATGATCTCTAGCATGACATCATAGACTTCTTCCAGCTCTTGTGCTGTTTCATCTTTGATACAGATGAAAAATAAATATTTGACTTTCGTTTCTCCCCACATCAATTCATTAGCTAAGCGTAAAAAGACGATCGCTGATTTTTTGACGTATTTAGGGGCCCCGTGTGGTGTCGCAAATTTTCCAAAAGAGGTAAAAGATAGCTGTTCTCTTTCTAAAGAAGAAGAGATGATTTTTTCTTCCGCGTATCCTTTTTCAATCAATTGTTGTCCAACGAATTGGATCACTTCCTGATAGTCTGAGAATGAATGATCCAAAAAGATCAATTCCTCTTTGATCAAGTCCGCAAAGTGATTCGTTGACTTGATGGTATTATTTTGAGCATCCTTTAAAAAACGCTCAATTTTTTGACGTTCTGATTTGTTGAGAACCGGTGAAACATTGATCGTTGGTATCGTCTCTAGGTTCAAGTTGACAGTCGATATCACCAGATCTTCATCGATCGATGTCTGCATCAACTCTTGGATTGAAAGTATCCTAGAAATTTCGATCTTCTCATAATTTCTACGAAGTCGGGCAGCCAAGAGTTGTGATGTGCCTTTGCCACTGCTACAAACAAGTAAGACACTGACTTTCTTCTGATATTTTTCTTCTTTTTGCTCTTTCATTGCTTGGATATGGACAGCAAGAAAAGCGACTTCATCTTCTGGGACGTTGATCACAAAATCTTTGCTCAAGGCATTAGCTAATTGGATCGCTTCTGTAAAAGCCACAGGAAAGTTTTTCTTCACATCTTGTAAAAAAGGATTATGGATCAACAGTCCTTTTTTGATACGCAAGACTGCTTCTTTGATGTGTGTAACTAATCCTAAAATGATACTTTCATTGTAAAGGGTTACATTTTCGTGAATCAATTGTCGAATGCGTTCATCTGTCACTTCTTGCATATGCTTCGTTTGTTCAAGCAACGTATCACCTTCTAAGTGTAAGAGAATATAACGGACTTCAGAAGAAGGTAATGTCAATGAGAAAGTTTTTTCTAGTTTTAGAATGAATAAATCAAATGGTTTATTTTCTCTGACTTTTCCAAATACTCCTTCACTTTCTAAATAGTTATCCTCTCTTACGCGATCAATCATGATCAACAGATGGAGCAATAATGAATGATAGGTCGTATCATTCAACCTTATTTGTGCATCTTTTAGATATTCCTGCAACATTGTATCAACTAATGTGATGTTCTTCATGTCGATGAAATCATTGACAAAAGGAGGAATACCTTGGATCGAGTGTAGATATAGTTGGTTCTTTTTGGTGATTTTCCAATTACTACCCCAAAAATAGTAAATCAGATCAAAGGCTAAGCGTCTTTTTTCTTGCTCTGATAAGTTTAGAAATGAACCTTTACCAGGCAATCGATCGATGCTAACGTTGAAATGGCGGAAAATCTCATGGACTTGGATCATATCACCTTCTAATGTCGATTTGCTTATAAATAGTGTATCTTGTAGTTCTTGGCGAGTGAAATAGGTCTTTTTTTTCAAGAGTTCAAAACAGAGGAATTGAATACGTTCTTTTTTAGAAGCTGGAACTGTTACCATGTTCGTTGTATCGATCTGATTTAATATTTCGTTTGGATCACCGTTGATCGAGACACCGACTCGTGGTTTTCTAATTAGTTCGATGGTTGTTCCGCTAAATAGCTCATCGATCAATTTTAGTGATTGTGAAACTGTTTTATTCGATAAATTCATGTGTTTTGCTATTTTTGTGACCGTCGTATGTTCGTTCATCAAAATATATTGAATGATTGCTTTTTCCCGTTCCTTGATCATCACACTATCACCTCATCTACATTTTCTATCTTAGCTTGTCTGCCGTTTTATGAAAACACTTACTTTTACCGTTTTGAATACAGTAAATCATAGGTTTAGTCGCTAACTTGACTACGCCATTCATTTTTTAGTTTCTGTTTCTTCAATGAACCAACTAATTGTTTATTAAAGTATAGACGAAAAAAAATACCTGTCAAAGTGCAGACTATCAGTAATAGTCCACTACTTTGACAGGTAATGATTTCCGCTTCTGTCATGTATAATGGTGATACAAGCGCTTCTTATTATTCGTCTTCGGGTAAGTTTTCAGTTGCGAATGCCAAGTGGTGATCAAACAAAGTGATCGTTACTTTCGATTTTGGCATGATCTTGCCAGCTACGATTTCTTTAGCCAACGGCGTTTCAACTTCTTTTGTAATGAATCGTTTCAATGGGCGTGCCCCATATGCAGGCTCATACGCATTTTCTGCAATCCATGTTTTTGCTTCGTCACTGATTTCCAAAATGATTTCTTGATGTTCTAAACGATGTGCCAAATGAGAAATCATCTTGTCAACGATCCCTTTGACATTGTTTAGACTTAATGGCGTAAAGAGGATCGTGTCATCAATACGATTCAAGAATTCTGGTTTGAAATGACTACGAAGGATCGTTCGCACTTGTTCTTCGACTTCTTCTGGAATCGTTCCTTCTGGGGTGACACCTTCCAACAATAATTGAGAACCGATATTGCTTGTCATGATCATCACCGTGTTTTTAAAGTCAACGAGACGACCTTTTGAATCCGTCAAACGTCCATCGTCTAATACTTGTAATAAAATATTGAAGACATCTGGATGTGCCTTTTCAATTTCATCAAGCAAAACGATCGTATATGGGTTTCGTCGCACAGCCTCTGTTAGCTGTCCACCTTCTTCGTAGCCAATGTAGCCTGGAGGCGCACCAACTAAACGAGAAACGGCATGTTTTTCCATGTATTCACTCATATCGATCCGCACCATATGCTCTTCAGAATCAAACAAGTTTTCTGCTAAAGCTTTTGCTAGTTCGGTTTTACCGACACCAGTTGGTCCTAAGAATAAGAATGAACCCAATGGTCGGTTTGGATCTTGTAATCCCGCACGAGAACGAATGACCGCATCACTTACTGCGTCTACCGCTTCATCTTGCCCAATGACACGTTTATGAAGCGTTTCATTCAACTTGATTAGTTTTTCGCGTTCACCTTCCACGAGTTTCGTTACTGGAATCCCTGTTAAACGACCTACAACTTGAGCAATTTCATTTTCAGTGACAGATTCTTGTACCATCTTGATGTCACTGTCTTTTGTTTTTGCTTCAAGTTCTGCTAGTTCTTTCTCTAATTGTGGAATCGTACCATGACGCAAAACAGCGGCACGCTCAAGATCATAATTGTTTTCTGCGTCTTCTAATTCATGTTTTGCCTTATCGATTTCTGCACGTTTAGAAGAAACGGTATTTACTTCTTCTTTTTCAGTTTCCCACTGCATCTTCATCGCATTGGCTTCTTCTCGAAGATCGGCTAGTTCTTCTTGTAAGTTCTTCAAACGTTTTTTACTTGCATCATCAGATTCTTTCTTCAAAGCTGCTTCTTCGATCTCCAACTGCATCAAACGACGAGTCACTTGATCTAATTCCGTTGGCATAGAGTTCATTTCCACTCGGATCGTAGCACTTGCCTCATCGATCAAATCAATGGCTTTATCAGGTAAAAAGCGGTCTGTGATATAGCGATCGGATAATGTAGCTGCTGCAACCAAAGCATTGTCATGGATATTGACGCTATGGTGGATCTCAAAACGCTCTTTCAATCCTCGAAGGATACTGATCGTATCTTCAACAGTTGGTTCCTTCACTAATACTTTTTGGAAACGGCGCTCTAACGCTTTGTCCTTTTCCATGTATTGGCGGTATTCATCTAAAGTAGTCGCACCGATCAAATGAAGTTCCCCACGTGCTAACATCGGTTTAAGCAAGTTACCGGCATCCATACTACCTTCCGTTTTCCCTGCACCGACGATGTTGTGGATCTCATCGATGAACAAGATGATCCGTCCATCGCTTTTCTTCACTTCTTTCAAGACTGCTTTTAAGCGTTCTTCAAACTCCCCACGGAATTTTGCTCCAGCAATCAAGGCACCCATATCTAAAGAAAAAATGGTTTTATCTTTTAAGTTTTCTGGTACGTCTTTGCGAACGATTCGTTGCGCTAATCCTTCAACGATCGCTGTTTTACCCACACCAGGTTCCCCGATCAACACAGGGTTGTTTTTAGTTTTACGCGACAAGATCCGGATCACATCACGAATTTCTTCATCTCGGCCAATGATCGGGTCCATTTTGCCACTACGGACTTGTTGGACGAGATCGACACCATATTTTTCTAACGCTTTATATTGTTCTTCTTGATTTTTAGAGGTCACACGCTCTCCTCCCCTCATGTCTTCGATATTTTTACGCAATTCTTTTTCATTCAGTCCCTGTTTGGTCAAATAAACCGTCAGTGGATAATTTTTTAATTTCATTAAAGCTAATAGCACGATCTCAGTGGATAAGAATTCATCGCCAAAACTTTCTCTCAATTGATCCGCTTCGTTCAATAAATGAAAAAGATTTTGACTAAGATTTTGTCCATATTGGACATTGCTGCCTGAGACTGTTGGATATTCATCTAACACTCGATCAATCTCTTGTTCAAAGGCATCTGCATCAATGCCTGCATCTGTATATAGATTACGGCCAAAATGATTTGGCTGTAAAAAGATCTTCCATAAATGAACGATGTCGATTTCTTGATGTTTTCTTGTCATCGCTACTTGTTGTGCTTCTGCAATCGCTTCTTGGAGCGTAGTTGTCATTTTTTCACTATTCATATATTTCCCTCCTGTAGTAGAAGTTGTTTGGTCAAAGTCAACTATATCTTTCTCTAGCGTCTATATCATCCGTCTAAAGTCTCGTTTTCTTTAACCTTTACATGATTATTATACTCATTTGGTCAGCTTTGGTCAAAGATTATACTCACGATTATCAAAAAAATTTGAGACAAAAGTTACCGTAAATGTTGTCTGTCACTCTATACCAAATAAACGGCAGAAACAAAAGAAACCTCTATAAAAATAAAGGCAACAACCACAGTCATTTACAGAACGATTCCGTGGTTGTTACCCTTCATTCTAGAGGCTGGTTATATTCCGACCTAGAGGTATTTATTTCTGATGATTGCTTAGCACAAACTAGTTGATTCATCAAAATCAAGTCATGAGGATTGATTTTGATGAGTGAGCGCTGAAATAAAGTAGCTGATATTTTTATATGAATCATTTAAACCAATTCCGCCTTTTTTAGGCATTTTTATTACATTGATCTTTTTAGCATAGCGTACAAAGGCAGGATTTTCTTCAGACATCGCAGCTACACTTGGGATTCCTTGTTCACTGAAAACCAAAGCTAATTGGGCCGCCATCATGCCAAAATTAGCATAATGCATCGCGGGACCACAAAGAACAGCATCTGCATCGAATTTTTTGGCAAAACCTATAAATTTTTTGTTTACCTCTTCTTGGTGATCGAGATAATACTGATCACCACAATACAATGTAGCAATGATTTCTGTATCGTGTTCTTGAAAAAGTGGATTTAAGGTACGCCCTGGTCCAAGAGCTGTTTTTTTGCCCCCAGGAGGTAGCTGGGCATTTTCATCACTGCCCAAGCCTGCAGTCAAATGATTGAGAATCAAGACTATTTTTTTCATTCCTATGGCCTCTTTTCCTATAAATCATCAAAATCGAATTCATCAAAATCGATTTCTTCTTCTTCCTGTACCGCCTCTGCTTCTTCTTTTAAATACTGATTATCTAGCACTTTAATAAAAGGATAATAAATAGCCATTCCTAATAGGATCAGTAATGCTTGCAAAACAGATGCCTGCCAACCACTAACTAAAAAACCAGAAATGATCGGTGGCGTTGTCCATGGTAGTTGAATACCATTCGTATAATTAACTAATCCTACCTCCATACAAAAATAGGAAATGATAATATTGATCGTGGGTACAAGTGCAAATGGAATAAGTAAGACTGGATTTAAGACAATCGGTAATCCAAAAATAATCGGTTCATTGATTCCAAAAATCCCTGGTACTAGTGACAATTGCGACAGTTTTTTTACTCGTTGGCTTTTGCATACTAGAATCATGACTAAAATCAATGAAAGCGTAGATCCTCCACCACCAAAAGTAGCAAACATATCTTGAAATTGACCTGTGATGATATTTGGTATATCTGCGCCATTTTTGAAGGCATCTAAATTTTCAACGGATAGTGCTCGTAAAATCGGATTGAATACTGCCCCAACTACACTCGAACCGTTGATACCGAAAAACCAAAAAAAATGCAAGAATAAGTAGGCTATGATCATCGCGCCTAGAGTATTTCCTAAGCTAAGTAAAGGAGTTTGTAGGAACTTAAATAGTATTTCTTGTAAATTACCATATGAGGTTAGATTTGCTAACCAATTGACAATCATAAAAAGAGTAACAATCACAAAACTTGGGATCAACGCTTCAAAGGATTGTACGACGGTTGGTGGCACACCTTCAGGCATTTTGATCGTCCAACCTTTACGTAATAAAGCGACAAACAATCGGGTAGCAACCAAAGCCACGACCATCCCTAAGAACAGGCCGCTAGAACCCATCCAACGTAATGGCAAGCTTCCTACTTCATAGACTTCAGTGGAGCCTTCTGGTGTAAATAGGGTTGTAAAAGGGGTCACGATAAAAAAAGCGACCAATGAAATAATTGCCGCTTGCATGGCATCTACTTTAAATTGTTTTGCCAGACTATATCCAATACCCCCAACCGCTAAAATCGTCATAATATCAAAACTTGCCGTGGCAGGCATATTCAACATCGTTGCCCAGTTATCTCCGAGAATATGGCTCATCGTTTCATTCCAATTTGGAATTGGAAAATTAGTCAAAACTAAAAAGAGCGATCCTACGATCAGTAAGGGTGTTGATAGCAAAAAACCATCACGAATCGCAATCAAATACTTATTTTCACCGATTGTTTTCGCCATTGGTGTTAACACACGTTCTAACCAATCCAAAAATTTTTGCATGTTTCTTCCTCCCATCCAGCTGCTTTATTTTTGTTTGAGGACACAATTTTTCGATTGAAATCCCATTTTATTAAGCTACTTTGTCGCTTTTGATTTTTTGATCAAACCCAAGACATCTTTCAACGCTTTTTCCCCGTCCATCATGCCATATGTTTCTGGAGCAATCGTGCCAACAGGAATCCCCATTGGGTCAAACGTTTCTTTCATTTTACTCGCTAAATGACGGACTTGAGGCCCTAATAAAATAGCCACAGGTTTTTCTTGTGCGACTTTTTCTTCCGCATGGATCGCAGGAAAAGCGGCAATTTCTAATGGCATTTTGTGTTTTTTGACGACCTCCATCATTTTATTGACCATAATACTTGTTGACATTCCTGCTTCACAAAATAAATAAATTTTTTTAGTTGTCATATTTATTCCTCCATTTTATTCTTGTTAACCGTTTATCCGATTCGCTGTTAAATTGGTGCTTTGATACGTGCTTCATAGGCATCAAGCCATGCTTGTGTGATTGGTGTGATCACTGTCGTCTGATCTGGACCAGGATTGGCCATAAAAATTGCTGGTTCTTGAGCCATCGTTGCGACACTAAATGTAAATTCAACGTTCGTAGCTACCCCCCATTCGCCATATTTATCTAATGCTACTAACGAGAACGCCCCCGCTTTGCCATAACGTTTACGCAATCGCTCATCAAATCCATAAACGGCTCGATCACAAGCCGCTTGTGGCGTAAATCCATTCCCCATCAATCGAACGATTTCATAAGAGAGGCAGCCCTTCATAAGATCCTCCCCTAAGCCTGTAGCTGTCGCACCGCCAATCGTACTATCCACATAAAATCCCGAACCAGATAATGGCGAATCTCCTACACGTCCATGTTTTTTCATAAACAAACCGGAACTGGATGTTCCTACTGCCATCTGTTGTTGCGTATCGAGCGCGACAACCCCGACCGTATCATGGCCATCGTAAGGATCTAAATTCAACTTAGCGATTTCTTTTACTCGTTGTTCCCAGATTTTTTTTGCACGTGCTGTTAACATATTTTTTCGTTCAAAACCAGATAGCATTGCATATTCTGTTGCTCCCTGTCCTACTCGAAAACTATTGAATTTTTCATCACTTAATTGCCGAGCAACAGAAATCGGATTGGCTACATCAGTAATCCCTGCAACTGCACCAATCTTAAATGTTTCTCCATCCATAAAAGCAGCATCCATTTCTACGATTCCTTTTTCATTTGGTAACCCACCATAACCAACGGATTTATAAAATGGATAATCTTCTACCACTTTGATCGCCGTTTCCACAGCATCTTTACATGAAAACTGTGCTTCTAATTGTTGTTTAGCCGCCAAGACACCTTCATGTGCCATGCGCCAAGTTGCAATCATTCCCCACATTTTTTTCCCTCCATCTCCTAACATTTGTAGCGCTTTCAAGTATATTCTATATGGTATATACTATTATGTCTATACTAAAAAACGAGTTTCTTTCTAAAACTCATCGTTTTATTAGAAACTCGTTTTACGTGAAATTTATTTTTCAATTGTTCGTTCTATCTGAATGTTTTATTCTGTTAATGCTTGGAGGCTGCGCATGTAGATTTCTAAATTTGTTCGCAAATCTGCGGAATCCATGTATTCGTTCGCCGTATGCGCAATCCCTTTTTGCCCTGGAAATGAAGGACCAAATGCTAAGATATTCGGCATTTTACGCGCATACGTGGCGCCTGTTGTTGTCACTGGTTTAGGATCATTACCGGTGACTTGATGATAGATCATTGACAGTGTATCGATTTTTTTTTGCTCTTCTGTCCGACAAAATCCAGGAATACTACGAACCACTTCTAAATCAACACCTAGAGGCAATTGGTTTTTCAAACGTGACACGACTTGTTTTTCTGATACGGTCACCGGGTAACGTAAGGCAATTTCTAATAGCAAGCCTTCTGGAGACTTTTGTAGCACAACAGGTGTCAAAATCAACTTGCCTGAATCTTCGTCTTCAAACGCTAAATCGATCCCTTCTCCAAAATGTTTTTGATGAAAGCTTTGACAAATCCAGCGAAAATAACCCTGTGCAATTGGCGTGATCATTCGTTCTTCAGCTAGTTTTGACACCAAGATCGTGATAGCATTTTCTCCTAACTCAGGCGCGTTACTTGGTGCTCGTTTACCACTGGCACTTATTTCTTTTTTGGCAATTCTCACGTGCAGTTGGTCTGGAACATGATCACGGAACTGGTCCCCTTCGAATCGACTGATTTGTTGATGTTCCTCTTCGGGTAAAGTAAAGTGGAGTACCACATTTACGATCCCACGTTCGCCATAGACCACAGGATATTTACAATCGGGCGTGAACCCGAATAACGGAGGGCTTTCCTCGGCTAAGTAATGAGAAATATCTGACATGCCACTTTCTTCATCCGTTCCAAAGATGATCCGAAGATTCTTTTTTGGCTGGTGTCCTAGGTCTTTTAATAGTTTCATGCCATACAGACAACACATGATAGGCCCTTTGTTGTCTAATATTCCTCGACCATAAAAACGACCCTTTTTCTCACTGAGATCAAACGGCGGAAACTCCCATCCTTGACCAGCAGGAACCACGTCAAGATGTCCCAGGATCCCGATATAATCACTTCCATCATTCCCCCACTGGGCATAGCCGATCGCATCATCGATTACTTTTGTTTGGAACCCATACCCGGCACTTTTGTCCATGACCAAAGAAAGAACCGAGCGTGCTTCTTTACCAAAGGGAGCTCCTGGTCCAGGTACTGACTTAACACTAGGAACTTGCATGACTTGTTTGAGTAAATCCAGAAAATCTAGCCAATTCTCTTCGATTGCTGTGTTGATTTGATCCATTTTTCACCTCTTATTTTTGACGTATCAATGTATTTTTAAACGTATATTGATCTGCACGATAAAAAGACGTGTCGAACAATATCGGTTTAGCAGAAGGGGAATAAGTCATCGAATGGACGAGAAGCATTGGATCATCTTCTGATACATGCAATAACTTGGCAATATCTGGGGGACTTATGACTGCTTCGACTTCTTGATGCGCGTAGCCAATCTCAATGTTCTCTTCAATTATTTCATATAATGAAGATGCCAGCTGAGCTTGAGGAAGTTCACCACTTTCATTTTGCAAATAACGTTTTAGTATATAGAGGTTTTCTACTGTCATTGGTTCATCATCAAAGTAACGTAAACGAGACAGATATACCATTGCTTCATTTCCATAGTCAGCGAACATCTGGCGAATCTTCAACGGTACTTCTTTTACGATCTCAACTTGCAATACTTCTGTCCGTGTCTTTTTTCCTTGAGCCTTGGCAGTTTCAGTAAAACTTTGTAAGCCACCGGAACCGCTTTGGATCTTCGGTTGCTTCATGACATAAGTTCCTTTTCCTCTTTCTTTCACTAAAATATTTTGACTGATCAAAAGATCAATTGCTTTGCGTACTGTCAGTCGACTGCATTGAAATTCTTCCGCTAAATCATAATCTGAAGGCAACTTTTGACTGGTCACGTAAGTTCCATCATTGACTCGTTGTGCAATTTTTTCAGCTATATCTTGGAAAACCGCTTGTTTTTTCACTTTATTACCTACTTTCTAACTACATATCATTCATCAAACAGTCGATTCATTCTGACATCAAAAGTCAAACATCTAAAAGTTGAACGGTCCAAAATGAAAGAGCAACTTCTATCGTTTTTTATCCTGCTTGTAGGATGAGTAAAATCAAGAAAATCTTTCTTGTCGAAAGCTAAGTTTTCGATTGATTTTATATATAGTATATACCATTAAGTATAGACTTTCAGCAACTAATCGTGGGATTTTAATTTTACCCTACCGGTGTTGATTGTTTCTTCCATACATTTCGAGGGACTGTTTTGTTTGAGAGATAGCAACGTCTAGCCTATTCTGCGTGAAAGCAATTGTTGAACAGATATTTTTTAACAAACGAAAAAAGAATCAATCTAAGCATTTTCAGCTCAGACTGATTCTCCATTTAAATTTTACTTGAAAGTTGTTCAAATTATTTAAATTTTCCCCTTTGTACGCTTTTTTTCTGCCTTTACTTCATGGATCTCTTGACGTAAGATATTCCGTCTTTCTGCAATCACATAGAAAAAACCATAAATGAATGGCAAGATGAACGAGCCAAATCGGTAAAGTAATAAGGAAGAAACAGCATCCACCGTTCCAACTACAGGTCGAAAGAGCAATAGATAGACAAATTCAAACGAGCCAATGCCTGCGGGAGTTGGTAAGACTCCTGATAAAACTACTGCAAAGCTAATAAATGAAAATGTCAAAAGAAAATCAAGATGTGGATGGTTTTCTACTAAAAACAGATAAGGCATCACATACCAACAGAGTAGTTTTAGCAGGTTCCAACAATAGATCCTGATCAATGCGGTGCGGTCTTGGATGATCGTTTGTACCGTTTCTCTCAGTGAATAGATCTGGCTGTTGCACGTATCGACCCAGTGACGTAAACGTTCAGTTTTGAATAAACGATTGGACACTTTGACGAAAAAAACTTGAAGATTCAAACTGACGGAGACGGTCACAAGAAATAAAATGATCAAAGCCGTCAAAATGATCCCAGCAATGATAAACCAAATCATATTGGGTGCCTTTTCGTAGAACAAAGAAAATTGAACGATCAAGCCAATGACTGCATAAGTGATCACCGCTAATTTATACATAATCATATGCAAGGCAGTGACTCCTGCTCCTTGAGAAAACTTCAGCCCTTTTTTATTGTAAAAATAAATTTCTGAGATCAGTGTACCCGTTCCAAATGAGACGATCCGATAAAAGGCAATATAACAAGACGTCCAGAACCCATCACTTGTACTGAAAGATTTGGAAAACGGCTTGGCGATCTCTTTGATTGAGCGACCTTCTACAATTTGATAAAGTGTACCGAAAAAAAACATCGCCAGAAGCACTTGGACACTTGTTGAAAGCAACTCTTTGAAAATATCCGCAAAAGATTGGTTGATCAAATAATAAATAATAGCGAGAATAATAGTCAATAATAATAAATTAATGATGATTTTGATTTTTGTTCCTTTAGTAGACATGTACGACTCCTTAATGGAAAAAATAGATCAAGACGAGATCAATCATGATTCCTAACATGAAAACGATCGTGAACTTCTTTTTTTTAGTTTTGTGACGGAATATGCGTTGTGCGAACAAACCGCCCAAACCACCGCCTAACAAGCTAACAAACAACAAATTACTTTCTGGTACACGCCAAGCGCCTTTTTTTGCCTGACGTTTATCATAACCCATCAAGCCAAATAGATAAACATTCACAATGAATAAGTAAAACCATAAGGGATTATGCATCAATACTTCCATCAACTTCCTCCAATTATTGCTCTTCTTTTGGTACGTAGATCGTTATACCTTCTGGGATGACTTTTAATTCGATCGGTAAGTCATCTGTAGTGTCACCATCCGTCCGAGTTGTCACTTTCTTTTCTCGTGCCTGGATATTGACTTGACTAGCTGTCAGATATTTGATGCCAGGAACAGAATAGATCTTACCTTTGATCATACGTGGGAGATAAAATGCAAACCGGAAAAAATCTAATGAAGGAACGATGGTGATGTGGAACTTGCCATCATCTGGCGCAGCAGAATCATCAAAACCAGTAAAACCGCCTACTGAGTTGGACATCGTGATCGTCAACAACTGTGCTTTACCCTTCCAATGCTCTTCTTCCGTCTTGATATCTAAATGATATTTTTTCTTTTTTAGCAATAATTTCACGAAACGTTTGATAAAGATCCATGAACCGTATTTTTGCTTCTCTTTTTGGCTGATCCAGACCGCTGTATCGGCTAATATGCCAATAGTCAAAGTAGAAATGACTACTTTATCATTCACTTTCCCATAATCGATTTTGCGGATCGATTCCTCTAACATCATCGCTGCGGCTTCTTCTTTCTCAAAAGGAATGCCTAACACTTTCGCTAAGTTATTGATTGTTCCACCAGGTAATAAGCCAACACGATAATGGTCTAATTCATCTTGGAATGCTTGGATGATATGATGGATCGTGCCATCACCACCAATGATGACTAGTGTATCTACCTCATGTTCTTTTGCTTTTTCTCTCAATGTTTCATCTTTGATCGACGGTCCAGTTTCCGTTAGATAAACATCTAGTTCTGGTCGATGTTTTGCGACATACTCTTTGAACCATTCTGCTAATTGTTCCCCTTCATCCTTTCCTGAACTTTTGTTATAAAATACCAGTAACTTCTTCATAAACCATATTCCTCCTACTTTCCTGCAAAAAACAAAGGGAGTGGATGCGAAATAAACGCTCACCCTCCCCCATGAACAGTGATTCGAGCACTGACTAAAATAGCCTCGAATCAATCATATGTCAATGCAGTGTAGCAATCAACCAATAATGTGAGATTATTGGTTGAAATTTAATCTTTTTTATCAATGAATCGGATCAATTACACATGCGTATTCAACTCTGCGATTTTAACAATGACATCTGTCGCTTTTTCCATGACTTGTAGGGACACAAATTCAAAACGTCCGTGCATGTTTTCGCCACCTGCAAATAGATTTGGTGTTGGTATCCCCAGATAAGAGATTTTTGAGCCATCTGTCCCACCACGTACCGGTTCGATCACTGGCTTGATGTCTAGTTCGATCATTGCTTTTTCAGCTAGATCAACGATACTCATATCCTTTTCGATGATTTCACGCATATTGTAGTATTGATCATACATTTCTACTTGAATACGCTCTTGGTCAAACCGTTGATTCATTTTTTCTTGAATGCTTGTGATCATTGCTTTTCTTGCTTCAAATGACTCACGTTTATGGTCACGGATGATATAGCTCATTTTCGCCTCTTCTGGACTTCCATTCAAAGCCATCAAATGGAAGAATCCTTCGTAACCATCTGTTTTTTCAGGAACTTCATCAGCCGGTAACTCATTGTGGAAGTCGATCGCTACTTGTAAAGCATTGATCATTGTATTCTTCGCTGTACCAGGATGGACATTTTTCCCTTGGATCGTGATGTTTGCTTGCGCTGCACTAAACGTTTCGTATTGTAGCTCTCCTAAAGGTCCACCATCGATCGTGTAAGCAAAATCCACGTTGAACTGTTCTACGTCAAATTTGTCTGCACCAACTCCGATTTCTTCATCTGGACCAAAAGCGACTTTGATCTCCCCATGAGGAATGGAAGGATTTTTCAACAAAATCTCCATAGCTGTCATGATTTCTGCAATACCCGCTTTGTCATCTGCGCCTAATAATGTCGTACCATCAGTTGTGATCAATGTATGGCCATCATAATTTTTTAAATTAGGGAAATCTTTGACATTCAATGTAAAGCGTCCTTCTTTATCTAAAACGATCGTTGATTCTCCATCATAATTTTCAATGATCTGAGGATTTACGCCTACTGCATTGAAATCAGCTGTATCCATGTGAGCAATAAAACCAATCGAACGTACGTCATGATCGATATTACTAGGTAGTGTAGCAATCAGAAAACCGTTTTCTGTATTATATGTTACATCAGACAAGCCTAGATCTTCTAATTCTTTTTTCAAGACTTGCGCAAACTCTACTTGCGTTTGCGTAGATGGCGTAGTACGACTTGTTGGATCGGATTGTGTTTCCGTTTTGACATATCTTAAAAATCGGGGTAATAAGTTCTCGTACATAAATGACTCTCCTTTTTATTTAAATTCAAATGGATTGGTCGATGTTTCTGAAACAAAAAAGTCAACCGTCCAATTCTCTTCGTTTTTCCACTTTTCAAATTTCTCTACAAATTTTTCCTTGCACAATGATTCGATATAATGGCCAGGATCAATTGCAGCTAATCCCGCACTTTGCATATCTTGCGCTGTATGGAAATAAATATCGCCAGTAATATACACATCCGCTCCTTGAGCCAAGGCTGCGGGATAAAACTTCTCACCACTCCCACCACAAATAGCGACTCGTTTGATCATTTTTTGTGGGCTTGTCGTTGGGCGAACCACACGTAAACCTTCCAATTGAAAAACTTCTTTTACATGGGCTGCGAAATCATCCAAGCTCTGTTCTTTTGCTAGTTCCCCAATGCGACCTAATCCCCAGGTTTTAACTGGTGCATCGATCGAGAACAAATCAAATGCCGGTTCTTCGTAAGGATGTGCTGCAAACATCGCTTGTAAGACTTTCTCTTCTATATTTTCTGGGAAGATCACTTCGACTTTGGCTTCTTGAACTTGTTCCCCACGTCCGACTTCACCAATTGTTGGATTCGCTCCAGCTTTTGGACGGAATCGACCTTGGCCAATCGAGGTAAAACTTGTACTATCATACTCTCCTTGTTCTCCGGCACCCGCTTTTGCCAAGGCAGCTCTTAAACGCGGAGCATCCTCCACTGGAAGATAACTGATCAATTTTTTGTAGCCACGTTCATGCGTTTGAACAAGATGACCTGTGACCTCAATTCCTAATTGCTCACAAAACCAATCGTTCAACCCATCTTCAATGATATCCATGTTTGTGTGGGCTGCATAGACTGCAATATCATGTTTCAACAAATCAGCGTACATTTTTTCTTGTGGAGAATCAGTGATCAAGCGTTTGACTGGTCTAAAAATCGGGGGATGTTTTGCAATCAAAAGATCGATCTTTTTCTCAATGGCTTCTGCCACCACTTCTGGTCGGACATCTAAAGTCATCATCACACGTTGGATCGGTTTGTCCAAAGTGCCGATATGCAACCCAACTGGATCGCCTTCTTCCGCTAACCATTGCGGGCAATAGCTTTCAAATTTTTTGATGAAATCTTGTGCTTTAATGGACATGTCATAAAACCTCCTTGATCCATTCCACCTCTTGTTGGATTGTCTCATATCTGTTTTGTTCACTCGCATTTTTTAATTGCTCTAAGATCACTTCACGTTGTTTGAGCTCCCGTTGCCATTTTGCCGAAAAAGTAGCGTTTTTATCTTCGAGTAAGAATGGCCCGAACATCAGCTCTTTTTCAGAATAGTCAATGGGCTGTTCTTTCTTTTCAGCTACGATGATCTCATAGATCTTTTTGTTTTCTTCGATGATTTCTTCTGCAATGATCTGATAGTTATTTTCTTTCAGCCACGTTCGTAACGTTTTTTCGCCAATATTGGGCTGTAGAATCAAACGTTCTTCTCCCGATAAGCGCTGGTTTTGCCGACCAGCTTCTAAGATGTCACGAATCAAAGAGCCTCCCATGCCAGCAATCGTGATCGCGCTGATTTGATCATGCTTTTCGATGGCATCTAATCCATTGGCCAAGCGTACCTCAATTCGCTCAGACAGTCCATTTTTCATCACCTGTCGTTTTGCCGATTCAAAAGGTCCTTTAACGACTTCTCCGGCTACAGCAAAGTCGATTTTTCCTTTGAGCATCAATGCGACGGGTAAGTACGCATGATCTGAACCGATATCTGCTAAACGAGCAGCTTCTGGTACAAAACGTCCGACAGTTTCAAGACGTTTCGATAACTCTGTGTGATTCATTTTTCCACTCCTTAACTACTGAATGTTTGGATAGCATCCAATTTGTCATGACTTTGGACAAACACTTACTTATTAAAGTTATCCTACTTATTTACGCTTTTGGGATAACTATTGTTCTTGTCCCTATCATAACATTAGTTTATGTTCACTAGAAAAAAGAACTGGGAAAATATCCCAGTCTTTTTTTAACAAGTAATCAAAAGATTTCAATTGATTCTTTTTTATTGGACAGTGATCTCAATGATCGAATTTCCAGGAACTTGTGGAGGGATCGACATCGTCATGACCGCCATTTCTACCAATTTAAATTCGATCTTTTCTCCTTCTTTTAAGGAATCGACACCACCAGTGATTTGATCCACTGAAGCATTCAAGATCACTCCATCATTGCTGAAGGACGTACCGATATTTGCTGGATCTTCTATTTCTTCTACATCTTTGACGGTGATTTGGTACACATCACCTTCCGCTTCGCCGAAGCTTTCGATCGTACCTGTAAACACACTTTGTTTTTGTTCGGTAGAACTATCTGTTTCCACTGTCGATTCTGCATTGATCGAATCGATTGAACCTGTACTTCCTTCTTCGTTGCCGCAGCCTGCCAATGCAAACACGAGACCGGCAGCAACTAGACCAGTTAAAATAGCTTTCATCATACATCCTCCGTGTAATTTCTTGCGTTACTGCTTTGATGATTCCATCCGGTTATTTCTTCAAGTCCATGGATTCGTTTCATCTTAACTTTGTTCATTTTATGAATTTTTATTGAAAAGGTGAAAAACAGTGACAGTTGAGTAGATACTCCAACCTGTTTCTGTAAAAATCAATTGCTGGCATTAGCCATTTCGACGATTTCGGCCTGTCATTTCGATTTCTTTTGTCAAATAGCGGATTCGTTCCATGATCCGTTTGGCTTTCAACGGTTCCTCATCGCCTCGTTGTGTCACCGTCAAATGTTGTTCTAATTCGTTCATCGTGAAGTTTGAAGAAAAGAATGTTGGCAATTGTTCTTGCATCCGATACTGTAGGATGACACCAAATACTTCGTCACGGATCCAACTACTCATCGCATCCGCTCCAATATCATCGATCATCAAGATCGGCGATTTCTTCACCGCATCTAACTTCTCAGCCACTTGATCTTTGCCGATGGCTTGCTTCATTTCAACAGCAAATGTTGGGAAATGAACCAACGTTGTGGTGAATCCTTTGATTGCCAGTTCTTTCGCTGTTGCACCTAAAAGATAGGTTTTCCCGATACCAAAACTTCCGACCAAGTACAACCCTTTGTGGAAGTTTTTAGGATCAGCTGAATATTGTTCAACGAAGTCTAATGCTTCTAAGCTTGCATAGCCACG
The DNA here is from genome assembly GCF_051710905.1 of Enterococcus sp. DIV0806c. NCBI lineage: Bacteria > Bacillati > Bacillota > Bacilli > Lactobacillales > Enterococcaceae > Enterococcus > Enterococcus sp. DIV0806c. The sequence continues at coordinate 1,794,985 of NZ_JBIOLO010000001.1, forward strand.
TCCATCTGTTCGTTCGAAATTTTCAAAGGAAGCAGATTGGATGTCTTTGGGCATATCCATTGCTTTCACACGACTCTTGATCTCTTCTTGTTTTTGACGAGCTAAGAGTGCTTCTGTCGGCACATAGGTGACATCGACATAGTGGAAATTCAATGTCAATTTTGGTTCATATCCGGGAGCGATCATCGTTGGATCGTTCGTTTGATATTTTCTTTTTTCTTGGACATACTCATAGAGTTTGGCATAGCTTTTTTCGATATCCGCTTGCGTCAATCGGTCTTGATGGGCTGATAGAAAGGCTTGAACATCCGCATCATTCAAAACTTCAGCAATCATCTCGGAATACTTTTCTTGGTAGTTGCGTTTACTGATGATTTTCTTCAGTTCTTTTCCTACATCTTCCATTAGCTCTCACCTTCCTTTTTAGCCAGATACTCTTTGAAGCGACGATCGATCTCGGCTTTTTTCTCTGTACTGATTTGCGTTTCGTCTTTTGGTTGATTGACCCAATCAGGCAATTTTTCTCGCCTTACGTTTCGTCGATAATTTGACGTGTTGTTTTGTTTTGTCGCTTTTGGTTGCTTTGCTTTCGTACTCAATGTATGGAGATGCTCAATCGCATCTTCTGGCGTACTGATTTTTTTTTGCGCCCACTCATTGGCGATCGTATTCACGAAGCTCGCATTCAAGCTCGCATGGTTTTTTATGACTAACACATAGTTGATCAAAATGTTGATGACACTGCTAGACAGACCGGATTGGGTGACCAAATCTTGCAACAACCAATTTTCCTGTTTGGAAACATACCCGCCTTTTTCTTTTTTTATCGCTTCGAGATAACGCATCGGTGGGGTTTGTCGTGCGACTTGGATCAATTGTTGTGCAGCACTAGGCAACGCCTGATTGACAGGGACACCTGTTTCAGCAGGCTGATCGGTATCCAGAGTGTTACTTGATTGTCGCAACGCATTCTGCTGTTGCTGCCGTAGCAAGACGATCCGTTGAAGTTCTTTTAAAGATACTTCTTCTGTCGTAAAATCAAACGACTGTAGAATCAACTCTCCTAAAGTCAGTTCATCAAAGCCATAGAGTTGTTGGTATGTTTTCACTTGTTGAAGGACTGGTTCTGTCAACTGATTGATGTGTTGTTTCTTCAACCAATCGGTCAGAAACGTCCAGTCAAACGAGTCTGAATCTGCTATCAATGATTTGGGTCCAACAGGTGTGAATTTTTGCTGGATCGATTCCACTTGTTCTTGGTTTGCTGCATAGACTGTTTCATTGAACCGATAGACTTCCAAAAACTTCTTAGTAATTTTTTGATAGCCTTCATGCGAAAGATTTTTTGGCTTAAATAACTCTGTCAATTGGTTGAATCGACGTTCACCAACTTTTTCTAGAAGTAAAAAAGAAAGTAACGTATCATTGAAAAACGCAGGAACGTCCATCGGTTCTAACAACTCATAAAGAAAACAATTGCCCAAATTTTCATCTTTTTTGAAATAGACTTCTAAAAGACCGATTCCTTCTAGTTTTTTTCGCGCCTCATAAAATTGTGGTAATCCACAACTTAGACTACTCAATAAATCGGCGTGTAATCCTTCAGGACCTACGCCAGTTTCTAACGAGATCTCCGAGTACAACGTCAAGTAAAGACTCAACGCTTCTCCCCCGATCAATGGTTGGTAAAGGGATAACAAGGCTGACTTTCCTTCTTCTTTTAAAGGACTGCTCTTTCTTCCTTGGTAAATATTTTTCGGTTGTAATTCTTTCCACGCATTTTCCAAGGAATGCTCCCTCCTTTATTAATTACGCATCATTTTCACTATTACCCGAATCTTTGGCTTTATCAACAATGTCTTGTAATTCTTTCAAAAAGACAGACATATCTTTGAATTGACGATAAACACTCGCAAAACGAATATAGGCGATTTCATCTAAATTCACTAAATCTTCCATGACGTATTCGCCGATCAGATTAGTTGAAACCTCATTTTCGCCAAGACTTCTTACACGATTTTCAACATGATTGACGATCTGTTCCATTTGTTCCATCGCTACTGGACGTTTTTCGGCAGAACGGATCAATCCACGTAAAATCTTGTCACGATTGAATTCTTCCCGTTCACCATTTTTCTTGATAACTAATAAAGGTGCCGCTTCAATTCGTTCAAAGGTCGTAAAACGGAAGGAACATTTTTCGCACTCCCGGCGTCTTCTTATCGCTCGACCATCGTCAGCTTGACGACTATCGATCACTCTTGAGTTGTTATGTTGACATCTAGGACATCTCATCGTAATTTTCACCTCTCTTGGTGTAGTTTAATCGCTTATTTGAATGTACCAAATGAAGTTGTTCCATCAGTTAACTCTTCCACCTACTATGAATCATTGGTGTTAAAAAGGCTGATTTTCACACTAAGCTTAAAAATTATAAAATATGAAAAGGACTTTTTCAATTTATATCTTATTGCTCAGGTCAAAATAATTTTTACAACTTCACTGCTTAATTGTGTTAGATTTTTTCCCACTGATTTTTTATTGAACTAATTCAAGTGGATCGTAATAAACGTTTTCTTATTACTAACTTTAGTATAACATGAAACAATTAAGCAATGCGACTGTCCCAGTTAAAAAATCGCTTGAACTGAAAGATTTGTTGTGTTTTCATCTCAACGAACGAAAACAGACTGGCGTTAAGCACCAGCCTGTTTCTTTTTGATTTTCTGTTTTACTAAATGATTGGGTAATCTCTATAGTTTATCTTCGATTCCCGTATAATGTTTCATTCGTTCTTCTTCGATTTTTTGTTCTGTTGAACGATGATCGAATTGGGGGGCTTGTTTTTCTTCAGGACTTGTCTCTGGATCTTTGCGTTCTGTTGTTAAGTCTTGGCGTTTGGCTTCTTTTTCGACATGTTGGTCTTCTAACTCAGCAATTCTCGCCCGGTATTCATCTTCACGGATTTTACCTTCTTCTGCTTGGATCTGGCCCTTTTCCTGTAAGTCTTCTTTGTGGAGAATCTCACCAATCTTTTCTTTCGCAGAACCTACTACTTTGTCTTTTTGGTTTTTGAATGTACCCATCGTATCATCTCCCCCTCTTTCTTTATATAAATAGCATAGCAAAATGTTGCGATTTACTCAAAGAAAGCGATTAAGTAACAACCATTTTTTGATTTCAGCGGATAAATCTTCCTTGGTTTGACGATTATCGAACACGATATCCGCACGTCGTTTTTTTTCCTCGATCGACAATTGACTTTTCACCCGTTGTTCTGCGTCTTTTTTTGATAATTGATTGCGTACCATCAAACGTTCGATCTGCTGGGATTCTGGAATATAGACCACTGCGACGGCATCCATTTGTGTATCATACTGTCCCTCAAATAATAATGGAATATCGACGACGATCAGCGGATATTTTACTTTCTTCTCTATGATTTCTTCAGTGATTTTCCCACGGATAAATGGATCTAATACTTGATTCAATTGCTCACGTGCGGTGACAGAGCCGAAAATCAATTGTCCAAGTTTTGCCCGGTCTAAGCGACCATCCTGTTGGAGGATCTCCTTGCCGAACGCTTGAACCAACGCTTGAAGTCCTGGCGTATCCGGTTCAACGACCGCTCTTGCCACTTGATCGGCATCAATTACTGGAAAGCCATATTGTTGGAAAATAGCAGCGGCAGTACTCTTGCCTGTCGCAATTCCTCCTGTCAAACCTAAAACAAATCCTACTTGGGTATTCTTAATTTCTGACATGTTGGACAATAGTGCGTCCCCCTTTGCGCAACTTTCGTTTTCACGATTGGTGTTTGACAACGAACACATGCTTCTCCTGTCTGTCCATAGACATGTAAAGCCACTTGGAAACTCCCTGACTCACCTAACGCATTGAGATAACTTCGGATCGTTGTCCCCCCTGCTTCAACTGCTCGTGACAACACATCAATGATTGCTTGACGGAGTAATTTGATTTCTTTTGGGCGTAAAGAATCAGCTGGTTGCTCTGGATGGATCTTCGCTTCCCATAATGCTTCATCTACGTAGATATTTCCTAGTCCTGTGACCAACTTTTGATCAAGTAACAAAGGTTTGATAGCTTTGTGTGACTTTTGTAGTCCTAAGGTAAAGTCTTTCAACAAGAACAAATCTGGTAAAGGTTCTGGACCTAATTTCAAGATCCCTTTATAGGTATTGCTCGCCCCTTTTTCAACAATCGTCATCCGACCGAATTTTCGTACATCGTGGTATCGTAATTGGCTGCCATCTTCAAAAGAGAAAATCACATGTGTGTGCTTATCGATTGGTTCTTCTTTTTCAAAATATTGATATTTTCCCTCCATCCGTAAATGGGAAATCATTTCATAATGACTCAAGTGAAAAATCAAAAATTTCCCTCTGCGACCGATCGATTCGATGGTTTCACCAATTAACGTTGCTTCAAAAATTGGTACCTCCGGTTGTTCAATGATTCTCGGCCACAGCACTTGAACGTTTTTGATTTTTTTGTTTTTCACTAATTTTTCTAATCCTTTTCGGACAGTTTCAACTTCTGGTAATTCGGGCATGCTTTTTCTCACCTACATTTTTCACTTATTTGATTTAAATTGAACTTATTTGGGACAGAAATAAAATCTTTTTTGTTCCTGAGCTTAAAACCGAATAAACGGTGTTCCAGAAGCTGACCTTCAACATTACGCAATAAAATTGTAAAATATAAAAAACTATTTTTTGATTTTCTATCTTACGGCTCAGGTCAAAATGCGTTTATCACAACCTTGATAAACGGTACTCCAGAAACAACTCCTTCAGGAATAAGCTAAGAAACCCAAAAATTTTAAAAAAAATTTTCGGGTTTCTCGCCTTATTCTCGGAGCTGGATATTTCAGTCACAATCTACTCCCGCATCGAACGAACCCGATCCAAGTGCTTCCCTCAAAGTTTGTCTGTCAGTATAAAAGTAAAGAATTATTTTGCTTCATACCATGTTTTGCCCCAACTGCTATCTGTGATCAATGGGACATGTAAAGCAACCGCCTGTTCCATTACTTCGCTGACTAATTTATCTAACCTCTCTAATTCACTTTCTGGCACTTCAAAGACTAATTCATCGTGCACTTGAAGCAACATCGTCGCTTGCAAGTCCGATTCTTTCAAGCGTTTGTCTAATTCGATCATGGCGATTTTCAGGATATCCGCCGCACTTCCTTGGATTGGTGTATTGATCGCTGTTCGTTCAGCAAATGAACGAATGTTGTAGTTTCTTGAATTGATGTCGGGTAAATAACGACGACGATGGTATAACGTTTCAACAAAACCTTGATCTTTCGCTTCACGAACGATACGCTCCATGTATTCTTTGACACCTGGATATTTTTCAAAGTACGTATCGATATATTGTTGAGCCGCTTTACGAGTAATGCCTAAGTTTTGTGATAACCCATAATCAGAAATTCCATAAACGATTCCGAAATTGACTGCTTTCGCTTGACGACGCATATTTGGTGTCACGTCTTCGGCTTTTTCAATGCCGAACACACGCATTGCTGTACTTGAATGGATATCTTGTCCTTCTAAAAAGGCAGCTTTTAAATGCTCGTCATCTGAGATATGCGCCAATACACGTAATTCGATCTGAGAATAGTCAGAAGAATAGATCAACCAATCTTCATTTCTAGGAACGAATGCTTGACGGATCTTGCGACCTTCATCTAAACGGATCGGAATATTTTGTAAGTTGGGATCAACTGAACTCAAACGGCCTGTCTGCGTCAATGTTTGAACATAGCGAGTATGGACTTTCCCGTCCGATTGGATCACTTTCAGTAAACCTTCGACATAGGTCGATTGGATTTTAGCGATTTGTCGATAAATCAAAATATCATCAACGATCGGTGCTTGCTCACGCAATTGTTCTAAGACATCAACCGCAGTCGAATACCCTGTTTTGGTTTTTTTGATCACTGGAAGACCCATCTTTTCAAAAAGGATGACACCTAATTGTTTGGGTGAGTTTAGATTGAATTCTTCTCCAGCCTCTTCATAGATTTTTCGTTCGATCTCTCTCAATCGATCCGAAAATTCGATTTTCATTTCTTGAAGGCGAGTCGCATCCACTTTGATCCCACTGATTTCCATTTCAGCCAAGATGATCGACAAAGGTAATTCCATTTTTCGGAAAAGATCTTCTTGATTTTTTTCTGCTAGTTCTTGACTTAGTTTAGGTGTCAAGCCATTGATTGCTGAAACTTTACGTGCTAGGTGGGCAAAGAAAACTTCTTCATCTTCTGGTAGACCTTTCTTCGCGCCTTTTCCATAGATTGCTTCATCCGATTGAATATCATGGTACCCATAATGTGATGCTATCCCTTCGATGTCCTCACTTTTCTCGTTCGTATCCAATAAATAAGCACCTAGTAAGACATCAAAGTCGATCCCTTGTAATTTCGTTGCATAGCGGTTCAATGCCACATACGTACGCTTAGCATCATATACATTTTTCAGGCGAGTCTTGTCCCCAATCCATGAAAGAAAGGCTTCATTTTCAAAAATCGCTAAGTCATTTGTCACATAGATTTTCTCTGGTGTTCCCCAAGCCACACCAACGATGTCTTCTGTATGATAGTTGTCGCCCATCATCTCGACATATAAAGCCATATTTGTCTGGAACATGCTTTCATCATATTCATGGACCACTTCAAACAAAATATCTTTCATTTCTACTTGTTCTTCGACCACATCTAATTTAGCAAGGAATTGTTTGAAATCCATTTCCTTGAAGAAAGGCACCAGTTTATCTAAGTCTTTCCCTTGATAAGCAAGAGATTCAATATCAACTTTTACCGGCGCATCGGTATCGATCGTTGCTAATTTTTTAGACAAGAAAGCTTGCTCTTTGTCATTGATCAGATTTTCTTTCATCTTACTTTGTTTCATTTCGTCGATATGTTCATAGATCCCTTCAACAGAGCCATATTGATTCAATAATTTGATCGCTGTTTTTTCACCGATCTTTGTTACGCCTGGGATATTATCTGAAGCATCCCCTGCTAATCCCTTCATATCGATGATTTGTTTCGGTGTAAGTCCATCATATTTTTCCGCCACATGTTCTGGCGTATAACTTTCAATATCACTTACACCTTTCACAGTAATATCGACTTTGATTTCTTTTGATGCCAATTGTGTTAAATCTCGGTCACCGGACAAGACAACTACATCGAATGTTTCTTTATCCACTTTTTCTGCTAAAGTACCAATGATATCGTCTGCCTCATAGTTCGGCAACTCGTAATACTTCACACCTAGACCGGTTAGAAGCTCACGGATATAAGGCATTTGTTCTTTGAATTCTCCCGGTGTCTTTGAACGGCCACCTTTGTATTCTGCATACATTTCTGTTCGGAATGTTGTTTTCCCCGCATCAAAAGCAACCAAAACATGGGTTGGTTGTTCTTTTTGCATGACATTTTCAAACATATTATGAAACGCATAGATTGCGTTTGTATGCAACCCATTACGATTTTTAAAACGTTCCAACGAATTGTGCAACGCAAAGAATGCACGAAAGGCCACACTATTTCCGTCAACGAGCAATAATTTATTTTTAGTCATCCGCTTAACTCCTTACTATAAAGTTCTTTCTCATTCTAACAAAGAATGCCAAAGAATGCGAAAAGAAAAAACGGACAGGCAAAAGGTTGTTAGAAAAGCGGTCCGTACTAAGGAGTAAGATACCAGTGTTACTTTTTGAATACCGTTTATCCTAGATCGCGAACAAAGTAATTTAGGATAAAAATAGTGATTATTGGTATCGACGACCCAAAAAAAGAACCCACTAGAATTTGACGATCAAATTCTGTGGATTCTTTCTTTTCATATGAGAGATATTTTTATCTTGTTCTTCGTTTATTGCTTAGTTATTACGTCCAAAGATTCGTAAGAATGCCAAGAACAAGTTGATGAAATCTAGATATAGTTGAAGTGCCAAGAATACGGCAATCCCACTATTTGCTTGTCCATTTGATTGGACATATACATTTGCGATCTTTTGGTTATCATAAGCAGTGATACCTGCAAAAATCACGACAAGTAGTAATGAGATGAACAATTCAACTGCACTACTTCTTAAAATAAAAACATTCAAGACCATCGCAATGATCACACCGATCAATGCTGCCATACCGGCACGACCCACACCTGTTAGATCTTTTTTAGTGAACATCCCGATTGCTGACATCCCAATGAACATCCCAGTTGCTGAAATAAAAGCAGTCGTGATCGTTCCGATATCATAGAAAGCTAATGTAACAGCTAAAACTATACCGTTCAACAAGGAATATGCGATAAATCCACCGATTGCTAAGCTTGGATTTTTTTGTGCTTTTGCTCCTAAAACTAAAACCAAAATGATTTGGACGATCCATAATCCCATAAAACCTAATGGAAAATTATTGATGAAACTTGCTACTTGATAAGGAAAGACTTGGATCGCTAAATAGGAAGTGATCGCACTCAGCGCTAGACCGATTCCTAAAAATCCGTAGACTTTCGCATAAAAGCGGTTGATACTATTTGATATGATTTGATTGTTCATCTTATTCACCTTCACTTTCAAGAGTTAATTCTTGTTCTAATTCTGGTGGTTGTACCATGACTACCGCATCTAATACACGATTGTCTTGTGTATTCGTGGCCTCCACTGAAATAGTCACAACATTTTTCATCTTATCCACTCGAATGACTTCAAACTGAAAAGTCAATGTTTCATAATGAAAAACCGGCTCGACAAAATTAGCTGAAAAATTCACCACATGAGAACCTGGACCAGGCAAGTGTTTGGACACTGCACTTGTTATGATTCCCATTAGCATCACAGTTGGAACAATGGGTTGATGATATTCCGTTTTCTGTGCAAAATCATGTTGGATATATAAAGGGTTGGCATCGTTTGTTAATCCTAAATACAATAATAACTGATTATCTTCAATTGATTCTGTTAAAGATAACGAGTCACCTTCCTCGATTTCATTGATTGTTTTTCCTAATTTACGCGGTTTACTTATGTTCAAGTTTAAACCCTCCAGTTTATTTATTCATTCGTACCAATTGTACCAAATCATACAAAAAACGCAAGTTACAGAACATGCTTTGGTCTTTCACTTATGTAAGCAATCACTTCGATGATCGTACATTATTTATTGTAGACTATAGCATAGTTGAATAAAAACCGTTCGTATTTTGTCTGGATACTTTAGGATTTCTTAATTCGATCGAATACGTACGGTCACTATAAGCAGGCGAAACATTACTGAAAACGAACTACCCATCACCCACAAATAAACGTCAAAAGGGGCTGCCACCTGACAATCCCTTTTGACGCTAACTTCTTTTATTCACTTAAGTGATTACAGAACGTTTTTCGTTGTACTGCTCAATAATTTTTCATAGGCTTGTTCAAATTTTTGAACATCACCAGCACCCATGAAAATAATCACTGCTTCGTGGTAGTCTAATAACGGCGAAACGTTATCTTCTTTGATTACTTGACCACCTTTTTTGATTTTTGCTCCTAAGTCTTCGATTTTAACGTCCCCTTGTTCTTCACGGGCAGAACCAAAAATATCACATAGATACACACGGTCAGCTAAATCTAAGGCTTCGGCAAATTCATCCATCAAGGCAATCGTACGAGTAAATGTATGTGGTTGGAAGACTGCAATGATTTCTTTGTCTGGATATTTCTGACGTGCGCCATCAATAGTTGCTTTGATTTCTGCTGGATGGTGAGCATAGTCATCAACGACTGTCATATCAGCTACGATTTTCTCGCTAAAACGACGTTTCACTCCAGGGAATGTCAACATTTCGTCAGCAACTTCTTTCACATCTAACTTTTCAAAGTAGGCAACTGCGATAACACCAAGTGCATTCAAAATATTATGTTTTCCAAATGCTGGAACTGTAAAGTGTCCAACAAACTCTTCGCCATGGAACACATCAAAAGCTGAACCAGTTGTCGTACGTTCAATATTACGTGCTTGGATATCGTCATCTTCATTCATACCGTAATAATAGATTGGCACATCCGCTTCTAACTTTCTTAGATAGTCGTCATCTCCGTAAGCAAAGATCGCTTTTTTGACTTGTTTTGCCATCGTTTGGAAAGCTGAGAAAACATCATCGATACTTGTATAATAATCAGGATGATCAAAATCGATATTCGTCATGATCACATAATCAGGAGAGTAAGCTAAAAAGTGGCGACGATATTCACATGCTTCAAAAGCAAAGAATTCTGCCTCTGGATCACCATGACCAGTGCCGTCACCAATCAAGTAACTTGTCGGACGAATCCCTGTCAATACATGTGATAATAGACCTGTCGTACTTGTTTTCCCATGGGAACCAGTGACAGCGATACTCGTATAATTTTGGATAAAATCTGCAATAAAATCATGGTAACGGATTACTTCTAATCCAAGCTCTTTTGCACGTTGGATCTCTTCGTGTGAATCTGGAAAAGCATTGCCGGCGATCACGATCATTCCTGGTTTGACGTTTTCTGCATCAAACGGCAAGATAGAGATATTGGCTTTTTCTAAATCTCTTTGAGTAAAGAAATATTTTTCGATATCTGATCCTTGGACGTTTAATCCTTTTTCATGTAATACAAGTGCCAAAGAGCTCATTCCTGAGCCTTTAATACCAACAAAGTGGTACAAATTTTCTTGATTTTTCATTTGAATCCTCTTCTCTTAACTATCATCCATTATTTTATTCATACATTCAACACGAAACCCATTATCTTATAAACAATAAAAAATTTCAACCAAATTTATTCGGATGATTTTTAGTTCCTTAAATATTAGTGCCCTGATTACCTTTTTAGCGAAACTTTTTCATTCATTGCTAAGAGACGTAAATAAGCAGACCACACCTCATCTGGGATGTCGACATGACCGATAAATCCCGTTCCATTAGGTCCGTAACCTTGGGCATCATCTTTCAAACGAACCATTTCTCCAAATACTAAGGCTTGGAAATAATCAGAAGGCCACAAGTCATTTAGTCTTTGATCAGAGAAGTTGAATCCCTTGGTACTTTCTGTCACTTGTGGAAGTATCGGTACATAATTATAAAAATGAACAGACTCATTGCCCCAATCCTTCTCAAAAGTCGCCTTTGTTCGTCGTTGCAAGGTCGGATCATTCATTAAAAGAACACGTTCAGGTAATGGGCCCTGTGCTTTTAATAACTTGTAAGAAAATGAAGCATTCTCGCCACAATTGGTTGACTCTGTTTCTAACAATAGCGCTCGTTTTGGTAACTCATATTTTTCAAGCAAATAGCGGGCACAAATCTCACTTTCACTTAAACCTTGTTCAAATAAGAATCCTTGTTTTTCAAAATTTTTATAGAGATACTTCGTCGCATGTCCGATCCCACCAACTAAAACGATTTGCTCAACCTGCTGATTCAAGTATGCCTTTGCTGCTTCATCTACTAGGACGGGCAGACAATTCCCCGCTAAAATCAGTGTAGGTGCTTTTAGTTCCGAACGCTCCTGTAGGTCAGGGTCGGCTAAAAAATCCAATAAGCAATTCCAGTCTGCATTTCTTGATCGTTCACCTGTCATTCTATTTCTCTCCTCATACTATTATTCAACATCCAAGTACGTGGTTTCTTTCCATACCAATCGTCCTCTACAACGCCCACACAAATAGCGATCTGTATTGATTTTCCTTTTACGATAAATCCATTCAGCACACTTTTGGCATTGATATCCTTCGATTTTTTGCCTTCTATTTGAAGGAATGGCAGGTGCATAACGTAACCCACCCGTCTTTAACAATAAATGTTTGAAATCTGAGTCACGATGACGATAGCCTTTTCCAGTCAAGTGAAGATGATAATGACACAGCTCATGTTTGATGATCCCGATGATCGTAGCTTGATCGGCTACTGCAAACATCGTCGGATTAAAATCCAAATGGTGGTCATTCAAATGATACCTACCACCTGTTGTTTTCAAACGCTTATTGAACATTGCTTGGTGCATGAACGGACGCTGGAAGCTTGTTAAAGAAATCTCTTCGACTAACTGTTGTAATTCTTCTTGTGTCACGCTTGTTCCTCGTAAGGCGAAAGCATCGTCAGACTGATGCGCCCTTTGTTCGTATCCACTTGTTCGATCCAAACAGTGACGACATCCCCAACGGAAACAACGTCAGTTGGATGTTTGACGAATTTATTGCTTAATTTAGAGATATGGACTAAACCATCTTGTTTCACCCCAATATCAACGAATGCCCCAAAATCGATCACGTTTCGGACTGTTCCTTTTAATTCCATGCCAGGTTTCAAGTCTTCCATACTCAATACATCTGAACGCAAAAGTGGCGCAGGCATTTCATCTCGCATGTCTCGTCCTGGTTGGGTCAACCCTTCAAGAATATCTTTCAATGTTTCTTCACCTACTGGCACCTGTTGCACCAAACGTTGCGGAGAAAGTTGACTTAATTTTTCGATTGCTTCTTTTGTTCCTAAGTCTTTTTCAGATAATTGGTTAGCCTGTAAGATCTCTTTTGCTACTGCATAACTCTCTGGATGGATCGCAGTATTATCAAGTACATGTTTCCCACCAGGCACACGCAGGAAACCGATCGCTTGTTCATACGCTTTTGGCCCTAAACGTGGGACCTTCTTCAATTGCGTTCGAGAAGCAAATGCACCATTTTCTTCACGATACGTCACGATGTTTTGAGCAGTCGTCTTATTTAGACCAGAAATATGTTGCAACAACTGAGGACTCGCTGTATTGACATCGACTCCTACTTGGTTCACTGCCGTTTCAACAACAAAATCCAACTGTTCTGCTAATCTTTTTTGTGAAACATCATGTTGATATTGTCCAACGCCAACAGCCTTCGGATCGATTTTCACTAGTTCAGCCAACGGGTCTTGTAGTCTTCGTGCAATCGACACTGCACTCCGTTCTTCGACTTGTAACTCCGGAAATTCTTTACGGGCAATATCACTTGCGGAATAGACAGAAGCTCCGGCTTCATTGACGATGGCATAAAACGCTTGATGTTTGGCTAACTTCAACTGTTCTGCCACAAATAACTCCGATTCACGGCTCGCCGTTCCATTACCGATGGCAACCATATCCACATGGTACTGATCAATCAATTTCACAAATGCAGGGCCTGCTTCGGCTCTTTTTGCTTGATTTGCCGGTTTATGCGGGTAAATCACTTCGATCGCTAAAACCTTACCTGTCGCATCCACCACTGCTAATTTACAACCGGTACGATAAGCTGGGTCAAAGCCTAAGACAACTTTCCCTTTTAAAGGTGGTTGTAATAACAAGTTACGCAGATTCTCACCAAATATAGCGATGGCTTGTTCATCCGCTTTTTCGGTCAATTCATTACGGACCTCCCGCTCAATCGCAGGTTGGATGAATCGTTTGTAACTATCGTGAATCGCCAAACGTACATAACTAGCAGAAGGCGAAGCTGTATCAGGAATCAGTTGTCTTTCCAAGTAAGTTAAAAGTGCAGCTTCATCAACCGTTAAATTGACTTTCAATACTTCTTCTTTTTCTCCACGATTGGTCGCTAAGATGCGATGAGAAACGATTTTATGAATCGGTTCAGAAAAATCATAATACATTTCGTATACGCCTTTTTCATCATTCTCTTTGTTCTTGACCGTACTTTCATACAGGCCCTTGTTGTACGTATAGGAACGGACCCATGTTCTGAATTTTGCATTGTCACTTACCTGCTCCGCAATGATCTCATGGGCACCTAGTAAGGCTTCTTCAGGAGACGGAACTTCTTCAGTGACGTATTTAGCTGCTTCAGTCAAAACATCCTCAGATGTAAAGGTCAATAACCAAGTGGCTAAAGGTTCTAACCCTTTTTCTTTCGCAATCGTTGCTTTCGTTCTTCGTTTTTGTTTGTACGGACGATATAAATCCTCTACTTGTTGCATTTTTACAGATTGTGTAATACTTTGTTGTAATTCTGGAGTTAATTTTCCTTGTTCATCAATCAAACGCAAGACTTCGGTTTTACGCTTTTCTAAATTTTCTAAATAAGCATAGCGCTCTTCAATTTCACGGATTTGTACTTCGTCCAAGCTTCCGGTCATTTCTTTACGGTAACGAGCAATAAAAGGCACCGTATTTCCTTCTGCTAATAGATTTAAAACAGTCGTCAACTGTTTTGCTTGATAATCTGCCAATTCTTTCTTTACAAGATCTAGAATCGTTGGATTTACTTTGTCTGTCATTAAATAGCCTCTTTTCTAAGTCGAAATCGATTCTTGCTACGGTTTACTCATTAAAAAGCAAGAATCAAAAAATCATACTGATTTATTTTAGCATAGATTCTGGTATTTCTAAATGTAACTAAACAGTGTCTAGAACAAAAATAAAATTCATTTTTGTTTTTAATTTTAAAACGAATTATTGGTGTTCCAAAATCTGACCTTCAGGACTAAGCGAAAAAGCCCAAAAATTTGAAAAACAAATTTCGGGTTTCTCGGCTTATAAATCACAACTGGACACTTTTATCAAAAACTTTTTTTGATCAATCACGTGGTTGCCATGGTCCTTGATTGTTTTGATACTCGATATCTTGGATGATTCCAATTGGATCAAAAACGACACCATGCATTGATCCGCCAAAGACAGCCCCACCGTCGATCCCGATTTTCTGATCTTGTATCCATAAATCAGTTGTCTGCATATCTCCATGGAGTAGTGGCGTGATCGTATGACCAAATACGATCGTCTTACCCGTCCGATTCTTATGCTCATGAAAAGGCTCTCTGATCCATAAAAAATCTCTAGGGCTAGTATCACGCCAATCTTTTTTAGTTAGATCAACACCCGCATGGACAAAAAGATAGTTTTCCCATTCATAATATAAAGGCAAATTACATAAAAAATCGACCAATTCACGATATCTTGAACGAATCATCATGGCAATCTCAGTTGGTGAATATTCTTCTGCTGCACCTGGATGCAAAAGACTTTCCATTGTTTCTCTTCCACCGTTTCGTAAATAAGACGGATACCAGTCTTCTGGTTCTTGGAGAAACTGTAAGAAGTACTCTTCATGATTGCCTCGCAAGTAGATCGCACCAGTTTCTTTCACTAACTTCATTCCTAGTAATAAGCAATCTTTTGTTTTTGGTCCACGATCATTCAAATCACCAATCAAGACTAATTGATGAAGATGTAGATCATAATGTGTTAATAGCTTTTGAAAAAGATCATAACTTCCATGGACATCCCCGATTGCATAGACAAATGGTTTATTCATGATACCACCACCTTTTCATTTGATTATATCGTAATTCCACTATCATAGGTAGCAACAATTTCCGAATAGTTAAAGGAAAAATCTCCTGATTTCAGATTAAAATGAGAGCCACGAAAATTTGAAGAACAACTTTCATGACTCTCATTTTATTTTATAAACACTAGCTACGTCTGCTTTTATTGTTAGAAAAATTATACAAATGCTGCTAAATGTGCATCGATTTCTTCTGTTGTTAGATTTCTTTCTTTGACATAGCGATTATGCGGATGTTTGGCACATGCTACTGAACATGATCCTAAATGTTTTTCTTCGTTTTCCACTGATGCTAACATTTGACGATTACACTCTGGATTTGCACAGTTGATATAACGTTCGCAAGGAGTACCATCAAACCAGTCTTTCCCTACGATCTGCTTATCTACATGATTGATGTCGACAGCGATACGCTCATCAAAAACATACATTTTGCCATCCCATAGTTCCCCTTGGACTTCTGGATCTTTGCCATATGTCGCAATACCACCATGCAATTGACCGACGTCTTTAAATCCTTCTCTCACTAACCACCCTGAGAATTTCTCACAGCGGATGCCACCTGTACAGTAAGTAACGACCCGTTTTTCCATAAACTCTTCTTTATGGTCACGAATCCATTGTGGTAGTTCTCTAAAGCTACGGATATCAGGGCGAACCGCTCCTCTAAAATGCCCAAGATCATATTCATAGTCATTTCGTGCATCGATCACAACCGTATCTTCATCAAGAATCGCTTCTTTAAACTCTTTAGGCGATAAATAAGCGCCCGTCATTTCTTTTGGATCAATGTCATCTTCTAGTTTTAGTGAAACTAGTTCAGGACGCGCACGAACAAACATTTTTTTGAATGCATGACCCTCGCTAGGATCAATTTTGAAAAATGTGTCAGCAAAACGTTCATCTGCCAACATCGCTTCCATGTATGCCTCAGTTTCTGCGATCGTTCCAGAAACCGTGCCGTTGATTCCTTCTTCTGCGACAAGGATACGACCTTTCAAATTCAAAGATTTACAAAAAGCAAGATGCTCCTTCGCAAAAAGTTCAGGATCAGTGATCGTTGTATATTTATAATATAATAGTACTTGGTAATCCATTTAGTTACTTCCTTCCTACAATTCATTCCATAATAGTATAAAGAAGTCTAACTGAAATGACGATTTTTCTGCTTGTGCATTTTTGCGCAAGTATAGTTTACATAATATAAATATTGTAATTTTATGTATTCATAGACACAAAAAAACCGACTAAAATTTCAGTCGGAGTTCTTGCTTCATTCTTACTAAGTAAGTTATTTTCCTGTCACAGCAAAGTAATTCCCATCAGGATCTGCAAAGTTGAATACATATTCTTCACCTAAATGGACTAAATCACCTAATGTCACTTCTAATTGTTGCATCTTTTTGTATAAACCAAAAATGTCCGCACTATAAAACATCAAAGAAGGTGCCCCACTAGCTGTGCCTGGTGAATGCTGTTCGATAAATTCACGATCATATAAAACAAACGCAGTACCCGCATCTTTTGATTGGGCAATCTCAATAATCAATGTACCATCCATTTCTTGACGATCCAACACAACAAAACCGATCTGCTGCCAGAAATCTGCATTTTTTTCAACATCATCTACGTATAACATGATTTTCATTTCATTTGTAAACATCTATTCATTCCTCCACTTTTTTCGTCCTAGCTAGTTTAGCATAGCTGGTACTGAAAATCTATGTTGGAGAGGTACGGATGAGAAAAGTGATTTATGTCCTTCATTTTATAAGTAAACTTATCTTTTACTAGTCAAGTCTATGCTATATGATAGTAATCAGTCAAAAATGTTTTAATATAGCATTATTCGAAAGCTGCATGAATAATAGTCTTCACTTGGATAAGATCTTTTCGAGTATATTTGTAACTTAGCTTTTTTTGTTTAATAAGAAATTCACTTTCAGAAATTTTATTGATATAGTACACATTCCGTTTTTCGTTTACAATTTCTGATAAAACTTTTCTGCCAATTTGAACATCTTTAATATATTGAAATTTTTCACCACTATCATCTAGTTCACCAAAAAGAAATTTTACAATTTGTCTCCCACCTTTAACAAGTACTGTAAACCTATTTATTGGTACATCATAAATACATTCAATCTTAAAGAATTGAGATCTATGAAGACAATTTTTATCCCTTTTGTTTTTCTAAAAATCATATGCCTTATCATGATACTATACTGTATTCCTTAAGGGGATATTTTGTTTATTGCTGTTCTTTGACTTTTACTTAAAATATGGTTTAATCCATAAAGATTTTAGGCATTGATCATTATCTACCACAGCGATGACATTCTCAAGAAACTCTACACATTTATCACTGTTATTAAGCATAAAATCTCCAAAGCATAACCAATTTCGTTATGAATCATAGTAAGTAAGCCACGATTCTTCCTTATCTGGCCTCCATGAACCTGATTCCAAAGCCTCTTCTAGTTTGATTTTGCCTTTCTGTACCCTTAACGGTAAAATCAAATCTTTTTTATTCCAACTTTCTTTTGGTGTGTATCCCCAAACTTGATTAGCAGAATTTTTAGTAGAGTCAAATCCTATATTTATATAATTTATAAGTAATAAAATATCTGAGTTTAATTTGGGATTAAAATCTAAGTTTCCATCCTTATCATCATACGTTACTTGTCCGTTAATTATTTCATTCTCAAAATTTATATTTAGTTTTATCATTTTTCACCCCATTAAACTAGTTTTTCTATCTAAATTGTTTTTTTCATTTTATGATTTCTCCTCATAGACTATGGAGCAGGAGTTGAATATGTACGTATAGCCTAAAAATCATCGTTAAGATTCATTCACGTGTTGTATTTTCGATGTACAACTTAAAGTATCAAGAACAAAAAATCATCCACAAACTAGTGATGTGATGATTTTTTGTTCTTGAAATACCTTACTTACTATTTTCTAAAGTTTATAATTTTAATTTTTCTACTAATTTTTTAAAATTACGAATGTTTTTATTTCGCAAAGAATTTAGTTTAATTATTTCTGATAAATAATACTCTGATTTCTCTAATACTTCTGTTCTGAAGTCAGAAAATAGCATTTTTTTATCTTTCCAGAATTGATAATCCGGATTTGAAAGTTTCTCTGTGCGAATCCACCCTCCTTGACCCACTTTAGTACCTGAAACCTTACTAATAGATAGGATTTCTTTATCTCTATAAATTTCTATCCACGTATTAAAAGATTCAATATCATTAATCAAAACATAGTTTTCTGTTTTTAAAATCTCTAAGGCCCTTAAAAAACTTATAAACCAATCATATAGAGATACAGTAAAATCATCTAGTTCTTCTTCCAGGATAATCCCATAGTGTTCATTATCAATTGTGAAACTAAAATAGCCATATTCTCCGATAAGATTGTCTGAATCAATGTTTTCAAATACTTTAAATTTTATTTCAAGCATTTTCTCACCCTATTTCTTAAGATTTTTAAATTCCTCTAAAGTATACCGATACTTCCCATAAGACGTTCCAAATCCTCCATCAGGTTGGATATAAATATTGATTTCCTCTCCATTTATCTTATATAGAAAAGTATCTCCCTTCTTTCCTTGTGACAATAAATCATTATAAGCAATTTCTGTATATTTTTTTATATCTTCACTAGTCCAATTAGAATTGAAAAAGCTAGTTCCATCTAACTTTTCAGTCAATTGATTTTCAGTTAAAAACTGTGATTGTTTCTTGAGAGAATTAATATTATGTTTATTTATATGTGATTGATTATTTTTACTAAGAGGTCTTTTTATTTTAACATCTGATATCGCCCCACCTACCTCCTCAATCTTACCATTTTCCACCTGCTTCACACCAGTAGTCGTCAATACTTTGTAAGACGCATAAGTAAAGCCTAAGACCATCAAGGCTTGACCCAGTTCAGATTCATTGATCCATGTGTAGCCGTCTTTGACGTATTGTGAGGTAGAGACGAGACTGCCTAAGAGTGGGTCTAGTTTTTCACCAGTTTCGTAATTGACGCCTTGACGCCATGCTGCATTGACTTTCTCTTGGTAGGTATCGTACGTCATGAATTGGATCAGTTCAGGTTCTAAGTAGTGACCTACTTTCGTGACATATTGATACAGCTCGGGGTTCACGATGCCATAGCCTGATTGCTTGTCTTCGATTTTCCAAAAGACACGTGGGTTTCCCTCGCTATCGTGAATAATGAGGGCATAGACGTTGTACTTTTCTAGTTCTTTGTTTTTAGTTGGATCGATGCCTTTTTTCTCGTTTTCTGCTTGTTGCCATTTGTCTTGGATCGTAGTTGTCCAGGACAAATCTTTCGGCATAGAGAATGTCTTCGTTTGACTATTCCAAGCAGTTTTCGTTTGAGCAAGGCCTTGATTGACTGCTTGTTCGAGACTTTTGATTTCTGTAAAAAATTGCGCGGAGCTTTGGTTGTAAGCTAAGAGTTTTTGGAGTTTTTCTTCCAGCTTGTGTTTCAAGTCATGATACATCGTGAGTAACAACGTATTCTGATTGAGTTGAAAGCTTTGATGTTCTTCTGGCATATAAGGTGAAAGAAGCAGTTGCCGTATCCCTTCAGCTTGGGTGATATATTGATTCATTTGACGAATTTGCGCTTCTAATTCGGATTGTTTCAAGCTGATAGAATCAACTTGATTTATGTATTCCTGTGGAAATCGTTTCGCTGCTTTTTCGACCGCTTCGGAGAGTAAAATTCCTCCTTGGACGAGTGGGTAAAGTATTTGAGAAAAATAGGCTTTCGCAGCGTCGTAGGTTTTCCCTTGGAGATTGGGCGTTTGTAAAGTGAATTGAGTGATGGCTTGTTGGAGATTTTGGTAATCAGTGACTTGTTTTTGGCAGAAGTGACTGGCGCTCGTGGCTTGGGCTAAGGAATCGGACAGATACATATCGATACTCATGTGTTTTGATCCTCCAACAAAATTTTTCTTTTCTCAAAGCTAATCTCATCAAGCTTTTGCGTGATTTTTTGTTGTTGGATCATTTCGTAATGTTGGCATTCATCAAAGCCATTCATCAATCGCCTACTTTGATGTGAAAACTCCGAGGTGAATGTTTCGATGGACGTAAAGGTATTCGATTTCTGGTAAGACAATTGTAATCGAAATAAGAAGTTTCCGATTTCTTTAAAGTGATTCTGGTAATCTGAACGGCAGGCATCAAGTTGTTTCATTTTCTTTTCCTGTTCTTCTCTTTTTGCTTGCAGCAACGTTTCCTCGGTATCAAGATTTATCCATTGATTCATTAGCGTCTCTCCTTAAAAAGATCTCGACTTAACTGAGTGTCTAGTGTAGAAAATCCTTGAGCAGCAGTTTGCAATTGATTGGCAGCGCCTGAGATGGCTGAGGCAATTTGATTGGCTGAGTTTTTGGCGGACGTTATGCTACTTTGAATGTCTTGATTGCCAATTAGCGTGGTGCGTGTGTCATTTTGAAGCGATGATGCTTGGTTTAAAGGGGTGGTTGCACTGGTGATTCTTGAAGTGGACTGTTGGGCTTGTTGAGAACTACTGCTGAATGTGACCATTGATCTCCTCCTCGATTTATATAGGCTGTATAGAACGCTTACATATTCATTATAACAATACATAACCTTCCGTTGGATGAGAATTGTATTAGATAGGTCTTGTTACCTTATTGTTTTATACATTTTTATATTGAAAATTCCACACTTTCACTTTTCGGAATATATTTACAGAGTAAAAAAGCGAGAGCATTTGGCTCTCACTTTTCTTTTTTTATTAAGCATTCACGTCAACGACTTTTGCTTCATCTTTGATCACATCTCGATCAAGATCATTGATACGTGCACTTGTAACAATACCTGCTACCATACTACCACTTACGTTGACAGCTGTACGAGCCATGTCGATCAATGGTTCGACGGAGATAACTAAACCAACGATTGCTACTGGTAAGTTCATTGAACCTAATACGATCAATGAGGCAAAGGTTGCCCCACCACCGACACCAGCTACTCCGAATGAGCTGATTGTTACGATGGCTACTAGTAGCAAGATGAATTGAATGCTAAAGACATCCATTCCAGCTGCTGGTGCAACGATTGTCGCTAGCATGGCTGGGTAAACACCCGCACAGCCATTTTGACCGATCGATAAACCAAAGCTGGCAGCAAAGTTTGCTGTGGCTTCATCCACACCGAGTGCTTTTGTTTGTGTTTCGATATTCAATGGCAAAGCCCCCGCACTTGAACGTGAAGTAAATGCAAAACTTAGTACTGGAAATGTTTTTTTCAAGTAGTCGATCGGGCTGACTTTCACACCGATCAAAATCAAGAAATGAACGATCATCACTGCAAACAATGCAAGATAAGACGCTAACACAAATTTACCTAAGTTCAAAATGGCATCAAAATCACTTGTTGCCATCACGTTCGTCATCAATGCGAACACGCCATAAGGTGTCAAACGCAAGACTAACGTCACGATACGCATCACGATACGGTACAAGCTATCGATCATATCAGCAAAGAATGATGCTTCTTTTGGTGCTTTTCGTTTGATTCCTAAGTAAGCAACCCCAACAAATGCCGCAAAGATCACGACAGCAATCGTACTTGTTGCACGAGTTCCGGCAAGGTCTGCAAAAATATTTTTAGGAATAAATGACAAGATTTGTTGTGGGATACTTAATCCTTCCACTGTTTCTTGTCGTGTCGCTAACTCAGAAATACGAGCAGTTTCGGCCGCTCCTTGCGTAAATTCAGCACCTTGAAGACCAAATGCGATCGTCACACCGATCCCAATCAATGCGGAAATAGCCGTTGTTGCTAATAAAGTGGTCAGCACCGTTGCACTGATTTTACCTAATTTTTCTGATACTTTCATTTTTGTAAAAGCCGCAACGATTGAAACAAAGACTAAAGGCATGATCAACATTTGTAAGAAACTAACGTAGCCGTTCCCAACGATACTGATCCAATCCATGGATTGCGTAATAACCTCGTTTTCTACTCCAAAAATTAGTTGCAACGCGCCCCCGAATACGATACCGGCAGCTAGCGCAGTGTAAACCCGCGTTGAAAATTTTGCATGGCGCTTTTGCATACGATAAAACACATATAATAATGCCGCAAAAACTAGAACCACTAAAACTGTGATGAGTGTTGTCATTTTCATCCTCCTCTTAATTTGTAATGACAAGTCCATCTAAGGAAGTAAAGGTTCCCGAGAAGAACTCTTCAGCTCTTCTCCTGAAAATATTTTTTTCAGTGACTTATTCATTCTAGACTATTTTCCGAAATTTTTCCTTACTTTTGCTTACAATTAGTAATAGAAAAAAACACCAGTGATAGCTAATAACTATCACTAGTGTTTTTTTCTTAATTTTCTTCTTTGGCTTTTTCTTCTTTTTCTGATTGGAAGTTCAATTTCACACCTGGTGCATCCAAGGCGATCTCTGTTACTTCGTAGGCCAGACGTTTGACCATCTCAAAAAGCGGTGCCACTAATTCATCGACCTCTTCTTGCGTCACATCGTTTTGATCTTGGACTTTACGATTCAAGATGTGGTTGATTTGACTAACGCTTCCAGATAACACATATGTATCAAATACTAAACGAAATTCTAAACGGGCACCAACGATGCTATGTTCTTTCGGATAGTTTTCAATTGTCTCTTTTAGTGGTGAAAAACCTACTTTTAAGTCGGTTTGTACCTCTTGATCAGGCTTTAAAAAATCATAATGAAAAGCTTCTACTACTTCTTTTTGTCTTCTAATTTCCATTTTATCACTCCTCTGTTTAAATTATAGCATAACTAAAGTTGAAAGGGGATACTTATTCTGCATTCTTTTCGATTGCTAAAATATCCGCTAGATTCGCCACAATATGATCGGCAGGAATCTCACCTAAGAAATGATCAATATCATATAGGCAAGTGTGGATCTTTGCATTGATCCCTGCTTCAATATCTAATCTTCGATCCCCTACCATCATAGTTTTTTCTGGGTCTAAGTGATACTGATCGATCAAGTGATTGATGGCATCAGGTGCTGGTTTTCTGGCAAAGCCTTGGTCGATACCAATCACTTCTTCGATCAAATCTGCTAGCTCAAAGACTTTTAAAAGTTTCCAAGTAGAAGCCGTTACACGATGTGTTAAAATATAATGTTTTGCTCCATTCTGTTTTAAACGGCGTAAAACCATTTCAGTCTCTTTGAACGGTACTGAGAGTTCCTGATATTGTTCTTCATATTGATGAAACAAATGATTGAAGGAGACTTCTTCTAATTGATAGCTTTCTCGTAGTTTTCTCACCGATTCTTGCTTCATCACACGATAGATTTCCTTTTTTGGGCGTTCGATACCAAAATCTTGTAATGCTTGAGATACTCCTTCAACCATCGCCGGATACGTATCGAACAATGTCCCATCAAAATCCCAAATGTAATTTTTAATCATTCTTTTACTCCTTTTTACTCATTTCACTAGACATTTGACTAGTATTTTTTCTTATACCTTTCTTGTAAATTGCGTGCCACACTTTTTACAAGTCACTCGAATCTCACCCTTGCCTTTCGGCGCTCTTTGCTTGAGTTGACAAGTTGGACATGAAAAAATCGTGTAGGTAGCGCTAGCTTGTTGTTCAGGTTGACGTTTCAGTTTATTTTTTATTTTTGTAAACCAGCTTTTGATCGCCACTGTTTTTTGTAAATACGCTTGATTTTCGTTTGAACGAACATAGATTTTCTTTGAACTAAATCGAGCGATGGTCAAAGCGATAAAAAAGAAGAAGAGTAGATAGCCTAAACTGAAAGGCAACCAATATCTAACGACAAAGAAAAATAATCCTAAAACTAACAATAAACGATTCAATGGATCAAGACGCGCATATCTCCCTTTCATAACTTGTTGATATTTTTGTTGAGCTTTCATTATACGTTGTATCCAAATAGGTCCCATTTTTTTCTCCATTTCTCTTTTATTCAAAAAGAAAAAGCCTTAGTTGGCCTTTTCCATCGTCATTTGTTGTAACACATGACGGTTCCGCATAAAATCGATCACGATCAGTTTTTTTTCATCTTCACGTTTTACCACTCGAAAGGTATCTTGTAAAGGTAATGTCAACTTCTTAGATTGGATTTCCTTCAAGCGAACAAAACGACGGATCAACGAGAGCAATTGTGGAAACTGGATCGATGTGTGTAATAATTCTGGATATTTTTTTAATAACTGCGTTGTTTTAAACAAATTTCTTTTTCGGCTGATTTGTTTTAAAAAACTTTTTAATATCTTTTGCTGCCGCTGAAAGATTGAAAGAGAGCCTTCTTCATCGATCTGGTAACGCATCTGACGTTGTAGATCTTTCACCGATAGATGTACTTCAGTGGTACCTGACTCTACGTTGATTCCTTGAGGGAAAAGTTCTGAGATTGCTTTGTCCCACTCTTTTAATGATACTTCAAGATAGTCATTCATTGGCAGTTGAAGTTCTTGAATAAAAAAATGCTTGGCAGCTTGGATGCCACCTTGTTCGTAAATCTCCCCAATCGTCAACCCTTCTAAATGAAACTCCGGCGAAAAATGCAAGACTGTTTTTTGTTCATCGATTTGTGTATAGATGAATGTCGACCGTTTGAGAATCGTATCTTTTAAAACAACTAAAAAATTCATTCTTCTCCCCCTTTTTTCTACTACAAAATAGCATATTTTCAACGGTTTGTGTGCAAATATGCAGGAGATTTCATAAATTCTTATTCTTTGAATTTTATACGCATATAAAAAACTTATTTTATGGCTCTATTCGTTTTTTTATTCATGTATTTGATGTTATGGGCGATTCGATAACCGTTACCTAGTATCTGAATCTAAAGGTGTCTGACAACTTATAGATTCAATTCGGTGCGCCTTCTGATTTTTTGCTCGTTAATAAGCCTTGTATTCGTATCATTACTATTTGCTTTACCTATATTTTTGATTGTTGAAAAACTTCTATTTCCCGAAGGGGCCTGTGTATGCTGTGAGACGTTGATTTCTGTCGTTATTTCCGCGTTTTCTAAGGTAGTTTCTAATTGATGCTCGGTTACTAAATTCTCCACATTAACTACTTCAATCACAGCAAGAGCAAACAATAGGTCGCCGTTTCCTAGTTGGTCAGCTAGACTTCTTTTTACGGGTGCTCGCTCAAAAAAGTTTCGTCCTAATCCAATATCACGAATACAAGTCATCAGCATCTCAGCATCGGTTATTTGAAGGTTTGCTTTTAACATCTTGTCAGTCAGTACAGCATTGAAGACAGCTTGTTTTGTGACAGTCGGCAAATTTAACATCTCACTTACATTCTCCACAAAAGAATCAAACCCTTCGCCATGAATTAGCTTCAGAAAATTTACTTCGTATCTCTTTCGAAGATCTTCTCCACTACTCCTGAAACCTATCGGACTACTTGGACAACTTATCAAATCGTCCGATGACGCGACAATATGGGTCACTTCGTGCATAAGAGTATCCTTGGAACTTGGCTGTGCTTGAATTCCTGGTCTAGTAGCTGGATTTACATGAAAACCATCAAGCATTAAAATAATTCGACATTCAGGGTCAAACCGCATAACAAACGCATGTGCACCCATGTGTCCTTTAATTTGTGAGTAGTAATTTTTTGTCACCTCATCACGCAATAAATCAGTAGAAACAAGCCAAATATTTTTAAAATTAAAATCCTCCGTTTGTTGAAGAAGCTGCGTACTTTTTTTTGCAACTGATAACAAGCGCTTCATAATTTCTTTTAAAATTTGTTCTTGATTTTCCGCATCACTTAGTCTAAACATTTCGATTAAGTAAGCTCCCGCAGTCGTAGGTGCAAGAGCCTCTTCTTTTGATAGTTCCTTCTCCTTATCTATAAATTTCTGGAAATTTTCGTGCGCATTTTTAAACTCTGCAGTAAATTGTTTTAGAAATGGTTTGAGTGATTCTGGCGCCTTAGTGATGTCGATACCAGAAAATACACGATAATTCGGATTTGAACCTTCGGGGAAAAACCCTTTAATTCCTAAAGTAATTTGCTCTCTTAATTTTGCTTCATCACTGATTACATAAGGCGGGAATTCTGGGACAAACTCCGATAAAACTGGTACTATCACTTTTGGATCCTCCACTATATCTGTACCTTCAGGAACTTGTATTGCTTGGCGAAGTTTATTCCACTCCTTCGCATAAGGTAGTGTATCTGGAAGTTGGAAATATGGTGGATACCGATTATCAACGAATACTTGTGATGAAGATGACGCTAGATGATCAAAAAGTGAATCGGCGCCTTTTGAAGTGCTAGGAATTTGGTCATCTGAGACATCGTCTTTCCCACCTGCGGGTTGTGCATAAGATTGAAATTTGAGGGCACGTTTTTCTAGTTCCGTTTCAAATCGGAACTGATCATTTGCTAAATCTAAGCGTAAGACTGTCATCGGTTCAAGAATATCGTTTTTAACTAAATGATAGCGCTGTTTCTCTTTATGGAATAAAACTAATGGTACATAACGTTCATTAATCTTGATATAGGTTCTACCTGTCTCTGAACTCATCAAGCCCAAATCATCTGGTGGTGAAAGCGTACTTGGCTCTTTCAATGATTGAAATTTATCGATATTTTTACTTACTTTTTGTAATACTTCTTCGGAGAGCGTTCGCGAAGTGGCTGGTTCGAAATACCATTCAATGCCGTTGTAGTTCACCGGAAAAACCCGTTCTCCTTCACAGATATCATAACGCACGCCTTGCTCCTTGATGACCGTTACTCTTATAGGCGTAATTTTATTTTTCATTACAATGTAGCGGCTACTTTGCTCTCCTTCTTTTTTTCCTGTTAAAATCATTCCGTCACCATAAAACTTGACGTTTAGATTCTTTTCCTCGACAAACTGTTGATCGATATTCACTTTACTGGATAGACGATTGATCAAATCAAGTTGGTCAGAGGTAAAGGAGGCTTGTCCTTCAAACACTCTTAATTGTCCTCCTCGCAACGTATAGAATTCTCCAAAAACATCTCTAGTTTTCAAATTGGTTACTCGCATGTATAGTTGGGCTTTCACCCGTTTGACGAAAACCTTGGGACCATTTTTTTTCAGCTGAGCGGAAATAAGCTCTTTCGATAATGGTTCTGACGGTTTTTTTATTTTATTTAGCTTTACCAGTAGTGGTTTGATATCTTTTCGAATAAATGCGCGTGTTTTCATATTGATCAGCTTCTGGAGGACTAACTGACTACTCCCTTTTACCAGCTCAACTCCCGGATCAATATAACGGATCGCACCTATTACTAGAGACTCTATCTCGGCGATATTGGGAAGGGCCCGCACACTATTTTTAACAATTCCTTCTGCACCACCCACTATTGCTGCTTTTGCCACGGATAAACCGAATTTCAGATTAAGGGAAGTGACCTGTCCCAAAACAGGTAGTAAAAGCACCACGTCGATTGTGCAAGAAATAGCTGCTCCTTTCGTATCTCGATTATTGATCCCAACAATGCAATCATAAAATGGAATAAAATGCTTGACACCATCCCAGGCAGCACTAGCAACTGTTTTATCATTTCCTGAATCATATAATTGGCGATACAACTGGTCCCGATGTTTCTGAGCAATCCTGTCAATAACTGTTCTCAAATCCCCTTTAGAAGTGAGTGCATTCATTCGATCAACTTGACTAGAAAAAGTGTAGTCCTTGTTGCCGATTCGAATCTTTTCCCCGACTTTCGAATATCCTCCTCCCCAGACATTTTTTTTATCAAATAAGCCATATTTAAGATAGAGCATAGGATCCTTATCTACACGATAGATGGCATACCCTCCCTCTTTATCTAGGTTTTTCAAGGCATACACCCGTTCTTCTTTTTCGTTGACAGCTACCAAAATATTCGTCTTTTCTAAATTAAGAGTTGTATCCAGCCAAGTTTCTCGATTCCCAAAAAATACTGGAGGAATTGATCCTGGTGCGGAAGGCGCATAATAGCGCACTTCATTTTTCAATTGAGTAAATGCTTCATAAATATGTGTCTTTGGAGAAATAATAAAATTGAAATCTTCTATATTGAGTGAATGAAATGCATACTCCATCAACTTCTTATTTAATGCACGGTGCTTGTCTGCTACTTCTTTCGTTAATTCGGTGTACCATTTTTCTATATCTCTTGGGATCCATGGCCCGGGGCATGGGTTTCCACCATCAAGATACACTTGATCTCCAAATAAACTCACTCTTATCCCGAGTCGTTCACACTCTGCTAACACTTCATTCACTAAGCCTTTTTTACGACGCCAGTTTATAAAAGCCTCTTCATACTCTTGATACAGATGCTCAACATCTTCTTGATTTTCCATATAATTGAAATAGCCTTTTTGGTAATAACTCATAAAACTACTTAATGCAAATTCTTTATGAATCCCTAACTCCATCGCCTTATTTAACCGCTCTGGCTCTAGTTGTGCTGTAGCTAGTAAGGCTGGCACAAAAAAATAATTCAATTCATTTAAATTATCTATACCTTGATGAGTGGCAATATCAAACAAAAACATTCCTAAAGTATTCGTTTCATTTTTATTGAAATTCGAATGATAGCCTGTATCTTCTAAAAATTTTGAACCAATCAATTGCATCAAAGATTCATAGTCAGAAATCAACAGCTCATCAGCTAACTGACTTGTTTCTAGGAAATAATTTGGGAGCATGTTTTTTGTCAATAGGATCCATAGTTTCGTTATAGTCTCTTGTTCTTCCTTCTTAGGTCGTTGCTTGATCAGACCAGCTTCAATTAGCTCGTGTACCTCAAATAACTTTCTAAGACGGCCGATAGTAAACGTTGCCGGATCAGGAGCGGAAATAATATTTTGGACGATGTAGGTTTCCACCGATTTTTCCAGAACTGTTTCAAATACCCACTTCATGACTGTTGATTCAGCGTCCTTATTTGAAATCTTCTCGTCTGACTTCCCTCCATAAAGATCCAACTCATTAAGGATTACTTTCGCAACTGCCTGAACTTTCTCTGGCATTAGCACCGTCCCAACACCTTCTTGCGTAAACCATTTTCCGACTGCAAGTAAAATATCTTCTTTCGTGGGTCGTTCAGATAGCAATCCTTTTTGTCGAAAAAAAAGTTCAATTTGGTTCTTGATATTCTCAGATTGCCATTTTGAAACTATCGCTTTACTCATAGTCTGAGATTGTTTTTGCTCTAAAGTATTTTCTTTAGGTTTCACTTCCAAAGATGGAGTATCCATTTCTATTGTATCTTTCATCCACTGGACAAATATTTGTTGGGCTTCTTCGTTAGAGATCACCCTCTCTTTTTCATCCCCTAGAATTACCCGAACTAATTCTTTCAATTTCCCCCAATCGATCGTATCAATCTCTAACCCTTCTACTAATGCCCATTTAGCGGCACTTTCCACCAAGATATTTTTATTACTTAGATCGTTAGCAAAACCTCTTTCTGATAAAAAATTGGTCATATTTTTGCATATAAGCTCATATTGTTCAATAGTAGAATTGGGTAAAGAAAAAGCCAATGGTTCACTAATCGTTGGTTTTGAGGAATCAATCTCATTCTCACGTAAAAAAGTGATGATTTTCTTATCTAATTCTTCCCTTTTATTTCCTTTGTTCCACTCATAGGCATAATTTCTTTTGTCTTTTTCAATTGTATACCCATAATACGCATTATTATTCCCCCATTGAAGATAGATGGCAACAGCTTTATCGATCGATAAATCTTTTTCCTCGAGTTTATACGTTTTTACAATGATTTTTGCTATTTTTTTTACTCGTTTAATTATTGTTTTATAGGTCTCTCCAGCAATAATCCAATGATCTACCGCTTTTGATACATCCGCCAGGGACGCTCCCTGAGTTGGGATTCCCTTTTCATCTAATATCTTTTTCAAATCATAAACTGCTTTTACTATGTTATTCCTTACTTCAAAAAGTGGCGGATAATAGACAAAGGGAATCAATGGATGTTCATGAGATATCAAGTCATAGCGCTCATTGATGAAATCATCATAGATTTGATTACTTTCACTTTTTTGTTCTTGATTACGGGCTAATAAAGAATCTTCCCATGGAGATAACTTATAATAAATCGTTTGCTGATCTATTTTCTTATACTCATTTTTCTCAAGTAAGGTATTGGCTTTCCACTGCATGAAAATTCCGAATAACTGATTGGCTGATAGGGAATCTCCTAGTCTGCTTTGTCCCACTCCATAAGCTTTCAAAATAACATAAGCAAGATACTGTATTTTTCTTGATTTATATGACTTCTTTGAGCCCCAATCTTCTTGGCTATACTTTTCGATTGCCTTTACCAGTTCCAATCCACTGTCAGAAGAGGGTGTAATACCACTTTTTCCAAGGAGTTTCTTCAATTGTTGATTCACCTTACTAGTTTTTTCCCTATGCTCAAAAAGATCATATTGGTAATAAAAAATCGGTAATAACTCTCCGTCGTTTACAAGAAGGTTACGATTATTCATGAGATCTCTCACAAGTTCATCAATTCGCTCTAAGTCTGTTTTCTTAGAGGAAATTGTGGCAGGTGTAGTCTCACTCACAGGCTTGTTTTTTTCTTCATTACTCAGAACATTTGAAGGTGTCCATATAATCTTTTTTATTATTTTAAATTGAACATTTTTAAATATATTATTATTTCGCCATTGAAGGAAAATAGCATTTGCTCGCTCATCAGTCAGTCCGTGTGTTGAGAGGCCACAAGTATCAAAAATGATATGTGCAATCTGTGTTCTTCTAGCAATCACTTTTTCAACTACTTCGCTATTTTCCAATTTTTGTAGATTTGTGAATACATAACGCATTGAGGTATCGTCTTCCAGCCACCAGCCAGAACCCTCCTCTCGTAGATATTTTTTGACCGCTGTATTGATTTTTTCCGTTTCATTCCGTTCTTGAAAAAGAGCGTAATTAAACCAAAATGGTAGTTGTTTTTCACCCAACTCGTACTCAGGCAAGTTAACTTGAATGTATCTTTTAGTAGCTAAAAAAACAATATTAGAGGTTTCCATTTGCAAAGTCTCATAGGATTTCAACGAAGATTCCAATCGATGATCAGACCGTGGATTCAATGGGCTAATATCAAACCATGGAGCTGCTTCAACTCCCTTTACTTTCAGAACATCCCATTTATCAATATAATCATCCAAAGTATCTGATAGTTTATTTGTTAAACTCCAAAGCTGTGAGAAGATCCCTTCCTCTCTAACCTGTGTGATCGAACTTTTTTTTGAAAAAAACAGTCCTTGAAAAGATTCCGGTAAGAAATCAACGAGTGATGCAGATACTGACTCTGCATTCTTGGCTTGATCATCTGATAGAATTTGTTGCTCATCGTTCCTGTAAAATACTCGATTCATCATCCCCAGAAAAAGATCGAGCACTGAAATACCGTTTAAATCTTTCATTTTTTCCGTGAAGGTTGCATTTTCAGGAATGCTAAAAAAAATAGTGAATTGATCGGTCATATCTTTCCAAAAAGCTGCTATCAACGAATCCTCATTGATCGAAACTATCTTGCTGGTACTGCCTGAAGGAATGATGTCAGTTGATCTAAACTGATAGTTAACATTGGCTTCAAATACATTTTTTAATTTCTCAGCCGAATTTTTTGCTATAAAATAGGAGGAATCGGTTTCTTCTGTACGTGGCTCAAAGTGATTTCGGGAGAGAGTTAGGGTTTGCTGTTCATTTGATTGCTGTGCTCTCAGAACAGCTGCTTGGCGGATTTTGCTAAACTGGTTTTGAGTATGATTGAAAGATTTCTGGGAGCCAGGTTGCTTTTGATTAGAAAGTTCTCTATTCATCGTATAATTGGCGCGTTTTGAGAATAGCTGGGCAAGCTGCTGCATGTTGAGATTCCATTGATGTGCTTTAGCCGTTAGATAAATCATTGGATTAGTTGAGGATAGTTGCTCAATGAGGGGATTGACTGTTTTATGAAAGTCTGGATAGCTGAAACGTTTGAGGTCTACACTTGAACTTGATGAGGGGCTATACATCGTGAATTTCTTTTCTTTTTGGCGAACCTTTAAATGAGTATCTTCTTTAAAAGCAGCTGACTGTTTCTTTCCCACTTGCTGACGTGTCAGTGGGACTTCCCCTACTATTTGAAAGTTACCTAAGATATTGCAAATATAAAGGTAACCTGTTAAACTTCTTAGACCTTTTGGCGTAAGCGTATTTCCCATTTGATTTGTACTATAATTCGGCCACATTTGATCATTTAACTGTTTAAAATCCTCGTGACGTGTATTGTACAATTTACCAATCTCTTCGGAATAACTGTCTTTAGTCACTATCTTCACTCCTTAAATTTATTTTTATTTTTTCTACATTACACAAAAAATAACACACACACTTTAGAGCCATTACTTAAACTGTTACAATTGTTTTAGTACCCGAGCGATTTCTCTTGATCAACTTAACTACTTTAGTAGCACATACATCCACCGATCCTATATTTAATCGGTCTCAAGGCTAATTATAAGTAAATACAAGAAGTCTACCTCACCTTTTTCCAATTAAAAATCGAAAAAAAGTTTATCTAATCAGAAGTTTCTTTATTTATAATTTTAAGTTATAACCTAAAAAATGCTCATCCCGCAATATAGACAAGCATTTTTGGTAAAAGAAAAAGCCGTAAAAAACTTAAAATAGCACAAGGTCTATTTTGTTTTTTTCGACTTATTGTCAAAACAAGATGATCAAATTTTGGTATATTTCAAGGTAAGTGCTATTCCGAATTTAGCCACTTGCAATTGGATGAGTTTCAATTATCTTCTAATAAATCTTTCATTTCAACAACTTCGCGATATTGATGGATTTTCGTAATACCAATTACTTTATCGATATCAATACTAAAACAAATACCATTACCCGGAACATCGATCTTGATGCCTTTTCCTATCGCATCCATCACTTCGTTTGTCAAACTATCTGGTACTAATGTCAGAACGATATCCTTTTCCGGTGAGATATCCAATCCTAAGAATTTTCCTGTGTCATGGACGCCAGAACCACGTCCATGTAAAATCGTCCCCCCTGATGCGCCAGCCTTCTTTGAGTAATCGATCACATCTTCCCCAATGCCACCATCCACGATCGTGACGATCATCTCGAGATTTAGTGCGACTAAATCATTCATTGTTGTTCCTCCATTTGTTGTAATTTTTCTTTGTTTTTCTGATCTTTCTTGTCTTTTTGTTTATAAATGAACCCTAAGACTAATGTTGATAGTATTGGTGTCAATGCGATCATTGCCACCACGCCAAATCCATCAATAATTGGATCTCGACCGTCGATCTGTGTGGCGATTGCCACACTCATAGACAAAATAAAGGTAGAACACATCGGTCCTGTGGCGACACCGCCGTTATCAAAAGCCATCGATAGAAAAATCTTGTCGACTTTTGCACCCAAGACAAAAGCTAAGCCATATCCAGGAACCAAGAAATAATAAAGAGAAAAACCAGCTAATAAGCGCCACATGGATAGACCGACTGCTAGACCGATCCCAATCGAGATCACTGCTAACATTACTTTTGCATGAATCCGACCTTCACTTAGTTCTTCGACTTGTTTGACCATCACATGGATAGCTGGCTCTGCAAAACCTACTAAAAATCCCATAACAAACCCTAAAGGAATCAGGATCTGATTATTCGCTAAAGAAGCAATTGCACTTCCCAGGTGTTGCCCCACTGGTACATAAGCAACATTTACACCATGTAAAAATAAAACTAATCCGATAGTTGTGATCAAAAAACCTTTCATGATATCAAAAAAACGTTTTCTCCTCAGTTTGAATGAAAGAAAGTTCATTAGTACAAATAGGCCCACGATCGGTGCCACCGCAAGGATGACTTCATATCCAACTTGTCCAATACCTGCAAAAAAAGTGACCAAAAAATTCATTGGAAGATCACCCCCAGGATCATGACAGCCAAGATAGGACCAAGTGAGGCAATACCAACCATTCCAAAGCTATCGTTTTCATTTTTCCCTTGGCGGATCATACTTGTCATTCCACCAGCCAAGGCTAGAATAAACGGAACAGTCACTGGGCCAGTTGTGACTCCACCTGCATCAAAAGCAATCGGCATAAATTCATTACTTGTAAAGAAGGAAGCGATAAGTACCGCAAGATAACCGATCACCATCAATCGATAATACGACAGTTTAAATACGACTCGTAGTAGTGCAAAAGCTAAAAATACGCCGGTTCCCACACTGACTATACCGATCAATAAGACTCGACCAATCTCTCCATCCGAAATATCAAATACTTGTTGACCCAATACTTGCACCGACGGTTCGGCAATCGTGATCACGATCCCAATCAGAAAACCCAAACTAATGATGATTGGTAGACTTTTCTTTTTGATCATATATTTACCGACCAAATCACCAACTTCCATCATCGAATAATCAGCACCAAATAAAAAGAGACTCATGCCAACCATCATCATGATTGCTCCTAAGATGAATCTTCCCATGGTTTCAACATCTAATGGTGCAAATACAAAGGTCAGGATAACGATCAATACCGTCATAGGCATGATTGCAATGATTACTTCTTTAAAATTTTTCCTCATGTATCCTCCTCCTTTACTTCTAGTTTACCTGATTAAAAGTAAGTTTACGAGGAAAAACCGTAAGCGATACCATTTTTATGTAAAAACTTTTAAAAAAAACAGCAACAAACTAGCTAAAGCATCAAAAAAAATCAACGAACATTATTTTTTATTTTTTTAAAAAAGTCTCAACTACTTGCTATAAGCGATAAAAGCCAAAAATAGATAAACTATTTCTGACTTTTATCGCTTATTTTTAAGAAGTTTATTTTATAACGAAAGTTATCCATAAATCGAAAGTCTAAAGGGGTCCTTTTTTCTCATTTTTGATTATTCAGAAGATAGTTTCTGAACATGAGATTTCAGGCTTAATTCTGTCTATTTGACAGAACCAATCATCCCTTGAACAAATTGTTTTTGTAAAACGAAAAACACAAGTGCAGTTGGTAAGGTCGCAATCACCAGTCCACTCATGATCATGCCATAGTCTGGTGTATAGGATGCCCCCATGGCTGATAATACTAATGGAACTGTTCGTTTATCTGGAGATTGTAACGCCACTAAAGGCCAGAGGTAATTGTTCCAACTACTCATAAACGTGATGATCGCCGCAGCGGCATACGTATTTTTAGCTGTTGGTAAATAGACACGAAAGAAAATACTTAATTCTTTAAGACCGTCTAAACGTGCCGCCTCTACAAGGTCCTTAGGAAAGGACTTCGCGTTTTGACGGAAAAAGAAAATCAAAAAGGCGGTACTTACTGAAGGTAAGATGACAACTAGAAAACTATTGATTCCTAATATCGTACCATTCAATTGAGAAAACATCCGATACAGCGGGATCATCAATGCCGCAAAAGGTACCATCATCGATAATAACAAAATATTAAAAACGACCTCTTTTCTTTTACTCTTATAGATCTCAAAACCATAACCTGCCATGGAGGAGATCAATAAAGCAAAAATCGTTGTAACCACAGCGATCATTGCAGAATTAAGTAAAGAGCGTGAAAAATTCAAGTCATTCGAAAAGAGATTTTGGAAATTGATCACTAAATTCTCACCAATCATCAGTTTACCTGAACTAATATCCACTGCGGTATTCGTCATCCCTAAAATCATCCAAACAAACGGGAAAATTGAAATAAAGGAAACGATGACTAAAGAGGTATATTTAAAAATGCTCAAGAGTAACTGTCCAATACTCACTTGCTTTTTCGTAATTGATCGGGGTTCACTACTTGTCATTTCTCTCATTTGCTCTCACTCCCTATTTTAGTTTGAATCACTGATAACAAGACGATAAATAGTACGATAACGAAAGAAACAGCTGCGGCATAACCAAAATTCGGGGTGAATTTATAACTCAAATTATAGATATATTGTGACAATGTCGTCGTTGCATTAGCTGGCCCACCACCAGTGATATTTTGTACCTCATCAAATAATTGCAAGGTACCGATCGTTGAAGTGATCGACGTAAACAAAATGATTGGTTTCAAGTTAGGTATCGTGATTTTAATGAACTGTTGCCACCTTGATGCGCCATCAATATCAGCAGCTTCGTATATTTCTGGATCGATGTTTTGCATACCAGATAAAAAGAAAATCATATTATACCCTGTCCAACGCCATGTGATGGAAATAATGATCAAAACTTTTGCCCAAAATGGATGAGTCAACCAACCGATCGGGTTATCGATCAAGCCAATTCCAACTAAAAGGTTATTGACTAAACCTGATTGGGAAAATAAACTTTTCATGATCAAAGAATAGCTGACCATTGAGGTAATACATGGCAAGAAAATCGCTGTTCTGAACAATCCTTTGAACTTCAATTTTTTATCATTCAATAGATTTGAAATAAACAATGCCAAAAACAACATGACAGGAACCTGTACTAATAAGTATAAAAAGGTATTGAAAAATGCTTTACGAAAAGTCGAATCTCCTAACATTCGTTGATAATTTCCTAATCCGTTGAACGTCATATTTACAGGAGGTCCACTTTGAAAAGAGGTGATCAGTGCTAACACCATTGGTATAAAAACCAAAATCGAGATCATGATCACTGGCAAAACTAAAAACGCATGACCATTTCTGAATAGATCCTTTTGTTTCATATTATTCCCCACTTTCATTACACATATGTTGAAGAAATACATGCCTCACAGAAAGTCAGACAAAATAGATTGTTATTTTCTTCTAAGCTTTGAACCACTGCCCGTGATTGGTTCCATCCGACAGAGAATAGAAAACGAGCGGAACTTCTTATTTTTTCGAATACCATTGCTAAAGTTATACAGGATAGCTAACGGTGTGAATGTCCATGTCCCCCATACGCGTTTCAATTAATTGCTTATTCCATAAGCGATACCTTCAAACGAACGAACAATACACTCGTTGATCCGTTTGAAGAGATCGCCACTCATTTCTTTGTTGTTCCATTCATAATCGGTTTACTGTTGACGCTGGATATGACTTAATTGGCTAACTGCGCTTCGACTTGTTTTTGCGTATCTGCCAAAACTTTGTCCGCTGATTCACCATTGATGATTCGGCTCAAGGATTCCGCCACAACAGATTCAATGGCATAAGTTTCATGACCATAGTTCACTTCAGGGATTTCTGCTGTCCATTTTGAAAAGTCATCAAATACTTTTTGATTACTATAGAATTCAGATGGCTGTTGATAAGCTTCTTGATCATTCGCACTCAACATGGTCGATACTAAACCAATTTCTTCAGCTAATTTGCCCATCAATTCTTCATTTGTTGCGAATGTCTTTTCCAAGAAATCTTTCGCATTTTCTTCACCAGCTACGCCCTTGATCACATACCAGCCGGCACCACCCAAGTTGGAAGCTTGTGCCTTTTTCATGTTAGCAGGTAGAGCTGGAATCGGTGCGATCTTCCACTTGCCTGATTGATCTTCTGCCCCTTGGATGGTTGAAGAATACCAAGCGCCAGTTGGTGTAGAAGCAACAGCTCCTGATTGGACCGCCGTAACCCCAGCATTCCAGTCAGATGTTTGTTCGACTAGATCTTCTTTAAGTAAGGTAGCAAAGAGTT
Organism: Enterococcus sp. DIV0806c; assembly: GCF_051710905.1. Lineage (NCBI taxonomy): Bacteria > Bacillati > Bacillota > Bacilli > Lactobacillales > Enterococcaceae > Enterococcus > Enterococcus sp. DIV0806c. The sequence continues at coordinate 1,833,094 of NZ_JBIOLO010000001.1, forward strand.
CTAATCCATATTTTAATGATTCATTATTTTCGATCGTCACTGTTTCTCCATCTTCCGAGGTATACCACTCTCCAGCTTGTTGCATGATCATGCGCACACGACCTAAATCGGAAGGATTGACTTCAGAGATTTTTTTCCCTGTTTTTTCTTTGACATCTCGTGCAACTTGTAAATAATCATCCCACGTCAAGTTCTTCATATCTTCTTCCGAATAACCAGCTTCTTCTAAGATATCCGTACGATAGAAATTAGCTGTCACACCTGAGTCAAAAGGTACGCCGTAAATTTTATCGTCAACTTTGTTTACTGCAAATTTGTAGGCGGCAAAGTTACTTTCATCCACAATATCCGTCAAATCAGCAAACGCATCTGGGTAAGAAGTAAGGTATCCTTGGATACGGTAATCTTCGATCAACACAACATTTGGTAACCCATCTGTATTTCCGCTGGCTAATGCCGTATTCAGTTTTTGTACGATATCATCTTGAGACATCGTCACTACTTCCACGTCAACATCCTCATTTTCGTAAAACTCTTTGGCTTCATTGACGGCTTTGATATTAAAGGCCTCATCCCATGCCCAGACCGTTACTTTATCTTCGTTTCCGGAAGCATCGCTGGAAGAATTGCCACAACCGGCAAAAAGTGTAACTGCTGCTGTTAGGACGAAAGCGCTAGCTAAGATTTTTTTTAGTTTCATTTTTTTACCCACCCTTTTTAGTGTTTGTTTTTTTTACATGCTTATCATAGCAGACTTGCAAGCGTTTTCTTCGTTAATGATCGTTCTCAAGAAAAATATCCTAAAATAAGAAAAAAGTACAATTTTGTCATCTTTTGATTTAGTAAATGAAATTTTAGACTTGCATTTGTAAACGTTTCCCAGTATTTTTAACTTACGTAACAAAGGAATAGGGGGAAAAACATTGAAAAATATCGTATTGATCGATGATGAACAGACCATTCTCTCTGGTCTAAGTACCCTGATCGATTGGCCAGCGCACGACTTCCATCTCAAAGGGGCCTTTTCAAAACCATTAGAAGCGCTCGAATTCATTAAGCATCAGTCTCTTGATATCATCGTAACGGATTTGATGATGCCAGATCTAAATGGTATCGAACTTTCTCGATTGATCAAGAAGGAACAACCTGAAGCAAAAATCTTGGTTCTATCTAGCTATGATGACTTTCAATTGGTCAAAGATTCATTCAAAGAAGGCGTCTCAGATTATTTACTTAAACCAAAATTGAACCCTAGTGAATTTTTAGCTTCTCTAAAGAGTCTGGTGGAACAATCTACAGAAGTAAAGAAACCACGTTTGACAGAACTCGAAAAAACGAGTCAATTACTGAGCAATTATTTGTCCGGAACTTCTCTTGATTTAGGTATGTCACGCAAACAATTCCCATATGACCACTTTTATCTAGTATATTGTGAAGAAAAGCAATCGGAAAAACAGCGTCGGAGTGAACAAATGATTGCAGAAGCACCACGATACACAAATCAGCTCGCCTCTGTCTTTCCTTTTTCTACGACAGCAAATGATATTGGTTATTTTATCAATGTCGCTTCGAAGAAGGCATTCGATCGGTTGATTGAACGATTTCAGCAAGAGCACCAGGCAGATTCTTGTCTCTATGTTCTATCTGATGCACTTGATTTTGAAAACTTTTATTCTGAATTCCTTACATTAAAGCAAAAAAGTAGCGGACAGCACTTTTATCTGACAGATCACTGCGTTATTTGTGAAGAGCTATTATCTCCCCTACTCTCTTCTTATGAGCAACAAACAAAAAGTTATTTGACCAAGATCATGAACAAAGATTTTGTATCTGCCATCGAAGAATTGGACAATTACATGAGTAAGGTACTTGATCAACGATTGCAACCAAGCTATCTGAAACACGAGATCATCAATCGACTCTATGCCTTGATCAACGCGATCGCGGACGAACATGAAAAAAGAAAAGAGATCATGACACTAAAAATCACGATTCCAGCACAGATCACGCAAGCAGAACGGTGGGATGATCTGGTCTTGATCGTCAATAATACGACGAAGTTATTGCGTGAAGTCACCACAACCTTCAGAAAAGACAACTCAGATGTGTTGACGTTGATCTATGAGTATGTGCAAGAGAATTATCATCAAGACATCAGTCTACAAACGCTATCCGAAAAATATCATTTTTCTTATAGTTATTTATCGACGATTTTTACAGAAAAGTATGGGATCAATTTTACGAAGTACTTAAAAAAAGTCCGTATCAACCATGCAAAACTATTGTTGAAAGAATCGAATCTTTCGTTAAGTGATATTGGTCAGCAAACTGGATTTACTGAACTTGGTTATTTTTCTCGAGTATTCAAAGAAGAAACTGGGTTGACCCCTTCACAATATCGTAAAGGAATACTGACCGTATGATTAAAAAGCTAAGAGAACACGAGCTTTTGACCAAACTTTTGATCATTCTTTTTATTGCTTTGTTCACTCAAGCAGCGACGATTTCTTTGTTCATTTATCAACGCTCAAGAGACGCCTACATTCAACAATTCGATCGATCCAATCGAATGACCTTACAAAAGATCCAACATGATTTTGAAACATTGAATGACAATATAGAGAACACGTTGACATTATTGGCTGAAAGCTCTGCTGTAGAGGGGTATTTCAAAGAAGGGCAACAAACGACTTTGGAGAAAATCAATCAACTACGTACGGTGCAAAAAATGAATGATTCATTGGCACCGATCTTTCCAAACATCAAAGATGATATTTTTCTTTTTGGGGAAAATGGTCGGATGTTCATTAGTAATGATATGGTGAGTGATCTCACTGCTGATGACTTTTTTCAATTAGAGTTGATCCAGAAAGTCAATGAAAATCCAACAGCGACACAAATGGTCTTTACCCAGTTTGGACTGACGAAACGCGACAAACAATCACCAAGTGTCTTGTTTATCAAAAAGCTTAGATCCACTTTGAACCAAACTTATGGTTATGCTGTCGTTGCCATCACTTCTGATGAGTTGGCAAAAATATTCAGCCAATCAGTCGACCCGCTAATCACGCAAATCGATTTTGTGACAGATGAGAAAAAAATCTTTGCTTCGAATGTTGAAAATCGGATTGGAACGACGTTTGATTCATTTGATGAGTTGGTCGAACACGAGACGTTGACCAAAGCCAATCAGCGGATCACTCGGTTACCACTTTACCGACAAAACTCGGCTTTAGTCAGTGAGGTCAATGTCCACTCGATCGCCGATCAAATGAATGTCATCATTCCGATCATCCTTTATAATATTGGAACACTGATTTTAGGTGGTATCGTAGTAGCGATCTATTTGAATCGCAATACTCGCTCAATCTATCAATTAGTAGATTCATTGAACAAAATCAAAGAACCGGTAGCAGCTACTGTTCCGATCCAGGGAACCTATGAGATCCGGACACTCGCTACTACAATCAATCAGCTGCTAACAACGATCAGTGACAATCATACGCAATCTTTACAAAATGAAAAGAAAAAAAGGACCTTAGAGATACAAGCGATGCAAGCACAGATCCAGCCTCATTTTATATATAATACGTTAACTAGCCTCAAATTTTTAGTGTGGCAACAAGAAAATGAAAAAGCAGTCGCAGGCATTGACAGTTTTATCGATCTCTTGCGCAGTACGATCGGCAATAAAAATGAAATTATCCCTGTGGAAGAAGAATTGAACAGTGTGAGAAGTTATATTGCGATCTTGACACTGCGCTACGGTGATGCAATCTCAACCAAAATCATGGTACCTGAGGAACTTTATTCTTTGTACATGCCCAATATGATCATCCAGCCAATCATCGAAAATGCTTATTTACATGCGTTCCAAACGAAGAAAAGTGGCTTCATCACTTTGTATGGGATGATCAGAGAGGATAAATTGTCGTTTGAAGTTATGGATACAGGTGATGGCTTTGATACGGAACAGCCAACGAAAAACAGAGACTATTTTTCAGGTATCGGTAGCAAAAATGTTCATGAACGAATCCAATTACTTTATGGTGAAGATTATGGCTTACACATTGATTCGGTAGTCGGTGTGGGTACATCGGTAACGATCACGTTACCGATCATAAAAAAGGAGAGTAAAACTGAATGAACGTGTAGACAGAAACAATTCCTTCAGCAATTCTGGCGAACCACTTCTTTCTTGACCTTCAAGTATCAGCCACAACTCATAGGACCCTCTAAAAATCCGCAGAATGGATTTTTAGAGGGTCCTATTTTTGATTTTACGAATTTACATCATTTAATGATAAAACTGAACGCGTGGTCTTCTTCACCACTAATATGATAGGCTTCTTCGACATCCGCTCCCCAAGAATCGATACCTCCGACTCCTCGGACTTTCGCCAACATCGTGACAACCGTTCGCCGTTCTGGTGGCAGTTCCTCCATGTGTGTCGCCTGTTCTAATTCTTCTGCTTTGAACGGTAATGCCGCAAAAGCAAATGGCGAATCCTTTTGTTCAAATCGTAAGGAAAACTCTTCCTGACTTTTATCTGCATTATTCAAGGTTGTCTTGCGCGTGATCTCTAACCACTTGGTATCCATATGGACGCCACAATCTTGTGGCACTAAATAAGGTGGGATCGGTAGGCCCTCTACATGATAGACCCCAGGTACGCCACCAGCTTTACGATCCGGATAAGTTTCACCTGACAGCCCTTCGTAATCGAAATGAGTGGCTTTCGTTGGCATGATCATGCGAAATCCTATTACTGGCAGTTCGGGTAATCCTTCTTTGCCATGATAGTGCATGTTCACGTGTAGATCCCCTTGTTCATTGACACGATACGTCATATCGACGGTCGTTTGTGGAGTTGTATTGACAGCCAATGTGAAAGTGATTTCGACTGTATTCGCATACTCTTGATTGCTATAACGATTATTGACTGGTGCGATCGGCAGTTCGATGGCTTGGTCGTTTATTGCAACATGGATTGCTTCCACTTTTAGATACAACCCTGCACCAAGCCACATACTTGAGCGATACCCAAAGCCATTTCCTCGATCATTATCTGTCAATGCTCGCCAAAAAGTTGGTTGCGTTTCACGATAAAGCCATTCTTTCCCATTCTTTTTGAGTGATTCCAAACCACCTCTGGTGTAAGAGAAAATATAATGTTTTTCTTCTGTTTTGATCCCTAAGGTGCAGTCGCCATAAATGATTCTCAGTTTAGGAGCTGTATTTGCCATAATAGTATCTTACCTCCTGTAATGCTGGTTTTTCTTGTCCATTTGCAAAAACGATGCCATTTCCCGAAAACTCATAATCACTTGGACGATCATCAAAATCGCCGCCGTAACGCATGACTTTTCGATTTGTCACTGGATCAAGTACCTCAAGTGCCTGATCTTTAAAATCCCAAATATATCCGCCTTGATACATCTCATATTTGTCTAACAGTGCCATATAAGAACCTAATCCACCTAAAGAATTCCCCATATCGTGCATGTATTCGCACAAGATATATGGTTTATCTGCTTGATTCTCTAGATATTCAGCGACTGCCGTAGGTGTTGCGTACATACTACTTTTCATGTCCGAAACAGAAGCTTCAAATTTGGGATCAACATAATTCCCTTCATAATGCACCAAGCGGTCTGGATCAACCGTCTTGAAGTATTCATTCATCAAGCGAATATTCTCCCCTACATAAGACTCGTTGCCTAAGGACCAGAACAAGATACTGGTATGGTTTTTGAAGGTTTCAAAATTGGTTTTTGCTCGATCTAGCACCACTTCTCGCCATTGCGGAATTCCTCTTGGTACATTATAGGATGGCTCAAAAGCACCCATTTTTTGCCATGACCCATGTGATTCTAAATTGGTTTCTGCCATCACGTGGATACCTGCTTGATCGCATAGGAAATACCAAGGAATCTGGTTGGGATAATGTGAGGTCCGCACACCATTGATGTTAGCATTTTTAATCACTGCCAAATCCTTTTCCATGTCAGCTAATGTGATTGCACGTCCTGTTTTTTCACTCCACTCATGACGATTGACGCCATTGATGATCAAACGTTTTCCATTCAGATACATCACTTTATCTTTTAACTCGATCTTGCGAAAGCCGAATGGATACTCGACATATTCAGTCACTCCGTCACGGTCCCTGGTTTCAATTTCAAAGCTATACAGATTCGGGGCAAAATGATCCCATAATACTACTTCACCTAAATCAATACTGAGCTGCATCGTTTCAACTATCGTATGCTTTTCTTCATAGATCGTTTGCTTGTCTAAATCAAGGACCCTTACCTGTAAGACACTTTCAGCTGTGAGATTTTCAAAAGACAACGACACATCCAATTTACCTTTTTGATACGTGTCATCTAATTGGGGACGTAACCACAAGTCTTCTAAATGATTCTTGCCACGAGCAACTAAAATGACATCCCGAAAAATCCCGAAGAAACGGAAAAAATCCTGATCTTCTAAAAAGGCAGCTGTGCTACGTTTGTGGACTTCGACTGCCAAACGATTCTCTTCTTCTAGATAAGGGGACAAATCAAATTCTGACGGAGTAAATGAATCTTCCGCATAACCGACGAAATGACCATTCAACCACACATACATGGCTTGTTCGACACCTTCAAAGCGAATCGTGACATCTTTCCCTTTCAATCCTTCTGCTAATTGGAAAGTCGTGACATAGGTCCCCACTGGATTTTCTTCCGCTTGAGAGAACATCCCTGCCATTTCCGTTTCTGAAGCAGTTGTATAAGCGGGACGACGAAACTCATGACCCTCCCATGGATACATCGTGTTGATATAATGGATCTTATCAAAATCACTTAGTTCAATGTGCCCAGGCACATGGATCGTGTCGAACGAACGATCATCAAAATCTTGTTCAAAAAACTCTTTTGGGCGTTTTTCTGCATTTTCAGAAAAACAAAAGCGCCATTCACCATTTAGTGACTGTATTCGGGAACTTTGACTTCTCATTTCTTCTTTTGAACCATAGACTGTATGATCGCTATGTGCCTTTAGCTGATTCACACGAAAAACTTGCGGATCATCTAACCAATCAATTGATGCTTGCATTTTCTTCTTCCTTTCCTGTAGCTATTTTTTCAAAGTGAAAGACTTCTGTTTGAAAATCTCCGTGAAAATCAGGGAGATAAAGCCCCATCGTCATTAACTCCGAGCCTGAATAAATCAATGAACTTTTACGCTCACGATACATCCCTTCCTCTAAACCAACCAAGCGGATCTCATGAAAAGGTGGTTGTCCAGAAGTTAATCGTCGTGCCATAAAGACAACGATCTCCTTTTTATTTGGAGAAACAAATTGCCACGCCGCAATGTTTTGTTCAAAGGGATTTTCTAAGCGGTCAAACTTTCCCTGTTGGACGGTTTGACGAATTTCTTTATACGTGCTGATCTGTTCTTTGATGATTCTCTTTTCTTGTTCGTCTAATGCGGTCAAATCTAGTTCATAACCAAATACCCCGCTCATCGCTACGTCCCCGCGTGTCTTTAAATCTGTCACACGTCCACTTTGATGGTTAGGTGATGCGGAGACATGAGCGCCCATCGAGGAAATCGGGTAGCCAAGACTCGTTCCGTATTGGATGTCGATTCGTTCCATCGCATCAGTATTATCACTTGTCCAGGATTGTGGCATATAATAAAGGATTCCTGCGTCAAAACGGCCACCACCACCTGAACATCCCTCCCATAAGATATCTGGGTAAGCTGTGGTCAACTCTTCTAAAAGATCATATAAGCCTAAAACATACCGGTGATAGACCTCTCCTTGATTCTCCACGTAAGCAGAGTAAACATCTGATAAGGAGCGATTCATATCCCATTTGATATAATCGATCGGTACCTCATCCAAAATTTTTCGTAATTGCTGACTGATCGAATCTCGCACTTCTTTTCGTGTAAAATCCAAAACAAATTGTGACCGAGATGCCGCAGGCGTTCGTGCTGGTTCTTGCATCAAATAATCAGGCGTCTGACGATACAATTCAGAATCGATCGAGATCATTTCGGGCTCTACCCATAGCCCAAATTTGAGGCCCTTTTCATGGGCATACTCTGCAATGCCTTTCAAACCATTCGCCAATTTCCCTTCATATTCAAACCAGTCTCCTAAAGAAGAAGTATCTGCATCTCTTTTCCCAAACCAGCCGTCGTCTAAGACGAACATTTCCATACCTAACGCTGCTGCTTCATCGATCAGTGCTTCGATTTTTTTGCTAGTAAAGTCAAAATAAGTCGCTTCCCAATTATTGACCAAGATTGGACGTGGTTCGTACTGATGCTTCCCACGTGCCACGCGTTCTCGCAGCAGTTCATGATGTATGTGGCTCATACCATTTAATCCTTCGTCTGAATAAGAAAGGATCATTTCTGGCGTTTGAAACGCTTCGTTGGTTGAAAGTTGCCATTGGAACTGATACGCATTGATGCCACCAACGATTCTTAGTTGATCGATTTGATCTTTTTCGATCTCAAACGCATGATTGCCAGAATAGATAAACTGTAGACCGATGGCTTCTCCAAGGTTTTCTGTCGTATGTGTATGTGTCAAAGCGATAAAATTGTTCATTTGGTGACTACTGCTTCCTCGTCGACTTTCAAATGATTTCACCCCCTCAGTGATCCGTTGTCGCGAAATCAAACGCTCTCTAGCGTGGGCTCCAGGTAAAGCGATCACTTCAGTAAATCTGCCAGAATTTGTCAAATCTAATTGAAAAGAAGCAGCTTTATCTAACCAGATCGTTTGCTCTGTTTGATTACGATACTTAGCGGAGCGGATAATGACCCCTCGTTTTTCGTAAATCGTATAAAAAAGATCCACATAGATCGGTAAATCTCGGTCTTTCAATGTGATACACAACGTTTGTGCTTCCTGTTCCTCCAATATATAGGTTTGTGGTAATCCTGAAAGCTTTGGTTTACCTTGGATGATCTGATACGTTTCATATCTTAAATCAAGTAAGCTAGAGCCATTCTCACGTGTGATGATCGTGGCTGGTATGCGATAATCCATACTTCCGTGTCCCGAAAATTCTTGTGGCAACGTATCTTTTGAAAATGCTCGCTCCTCATGCAAAGGAACATTTCCTGAAAAACCGCGATCTCTTCTTGGGTATTTTTTGGTATCGGTATAGTTACTCACTTTTTTACCGAAATGAATATGGCTCAACACACCAGATTCTTCAATTTTCATCACATAAGAAATCAATGGATTCGACAAATGAAAAACATTTGTTTCCGAATCGAATGCAATCAATGATTGTCTTTTCATTTCTTCACCTCACAAATTTTTAGAAACCGTTTACTTTTTAACTAACTCCTGTATACTGTTTACTAAACATATTTGTCAATAACTTTTTTTATATTTCTTAAAGGGGTGATTTTATGGTAGGTATTCGTGATGTCGCTCGAAAAGCGAATGTCTCTCCTGCAACTGTTTCGCGCGTATTGAATCAAGATAAGACGATCCATGTCGCACCAGAAACAAAGAAACGGATTTTTGAAGTTGCAGAAAAATTGAACTATGATATCAATAAACGAAAATATATCAAAAAACGAATGCCCTCGATCGGTGTGATCTCGACGATCAGTAAGGCAAGTGAAGCACAAGATGTCTATTACAAAGAATTACGTATGGGATTAGAAGAAGAAGCAAACCGCCTGCATATTGGCATGAATCGAATTTACAATCTCTCTGACAATCCCAAGGAATGGAAAGACCTAGATCAACTAGGAGCGATCATCGTAGTTGGAACAGTGACGAAGCAGTCGATCACTGATCTATTATCACAAAATCAGCATTTGATCGTTGTTGATAATCCTGATATCCAACAAGAAGTCGATATGGTTTATGGAGATTTAGAGCGAATGACCAAAGCTGTTTTAGAGTTATTTCTAGAGAATGGGCATCATCGAATCGCCTATATCGGTGGCTACCAAGTCGATATGGATGAACGAGGAGGCAAGACGATCAATCCAGATGAAAAACGCGTCCGTGCCTATTTGCATTTCATGTCCGATCACCAGTTACAAGATTACAGTACGCACTACCTGGGAAATTGGACCGAAGAAGACGGTGAACGATTAGCTGAAGAGCTGATCCAAAGCTCTGATCCACTTCCAACCGCACTCCTTGTAGGAAGCGATCCAATGGCAATCGGCGTCTATCACACCATGAAAAAGCACCATTTGGCCATCGGTAAAGACATCATGATCGCCAGTTTCGATAACATTGAAGCAGCCAGTAGACTAACTCCTGGCTTGACCACTGTCCAAATCAATGCCAAATCCATCGGTAAAGCCGCTGTTCGCTTAGCCGTCGAAAGAATCGACCAAATCCGCGACGAACCCATTATTTTGACCTACCCCACCCGATTAGTGGTAAGAGAAAGCTTTGTGCCCAAGAGGTTGTGAAATGAGCGCTCTGACCTGAGCAGTAAGCTGTCATGCCGTATAAATAAGAAAAACCGTTAAGAACAACTGAGTTGTTCTTAACGGTTTTCCTGAATACTTGGTTCGTCGGCTATTCCTTAATTCCAAACCTCTTCTGCGATACTCTTGATCAATGCGATTTTTTCCCATTGTGCTTCTTCCGTCAAAATATTCCCTTCCTCGGTAGAGGCGAACCCGCATTGTGGGCTTAAACACAATCGATCTAAAGGGACGTAACGAGTGGCTTCATAAATTCGTTCGATGATTTTTTGACGATCCTCAAGTTCACCGGATTTTGAGGTTATCAATCCTAATACTACAAGTTTTTCTTCACCAACTTTCGCAAGTGGTTCAAAACCGCCTGAACGATCGTTGTCATATTCTAAATAATAGGCATGAACATTTTCTTCCGTAAATAGTGGTTCAGCTACAGCTTCATATCCGCCAGCTGCTGCCCAGGTGGAGTGGTAATTCCCTCGACAGACATGGGTATTCAAAATCAAATCTTGTGGTTGATTTCCAAGAACCGCATTATTGATTTGTAAATAGGTCTGCGCCAACTCTTTGCGAATCTCGCTTTCCTCTTTATCACTCTCTGCTAAAAATCCTTCTGGTAAAGGTGCTACTAATACGCCCCACGTACAGTCATCCAATTGGATCGTTCTGGCACCTGCTTCATATAAATCCGCAATCACTTGACGATAAGCAGTAACGATATCTTGAAAAAGTTCTTCATTTTCCGGATAGATGTCACGGACATATGGCAAGATATCTGGACGTAATAACTCGACTAACAATTGTGCTGGGGCTGGAATGGTTTGCTTTACTTCGATTCCTTCACTTGTATGGGCCCGGGTAAATCGAAAATGGTCGACAAAAGGGTGTTTTTCTCCCTTGATTTTTCCCGTTACAGTCACTGTCCCTGGACGTGTCTCTTCTCCGTGAAATTGATACCCTCGCTCAGGGACAAAAAACTCAATACCTTGTAAACCAAAGAAAAAGTCCAAATGCCACCAACTCCGACGAAACTCACCATCTGTCACCGCATGTAAGCCAGCAGCTTCTTGTTTTTTGATCAGATCGATAATAGCTTCATCTTCGATCTCTTTCAAATCAGTAACAGAAATAAGCGATTCGTTATACGCTTTTCGTGCCTTTTTTAACTTCTCTGGGCGCAAAAAGCTCCCAACGATGTCATAACGAAATGGGGATGTGGTACGATTAGTCATAAAAAAAATTCCTCCTTAGATTACGTAGTAGCTGAAGACCTGATGAAAACAAAAAACACTCATCCCTTTTGCCAATTCTTGACAAAAGGGACGAATGCGTCGTGTTACCACCCTTATTTACATTATCCTCACAAATAATGCCTCAACGATACCATCAGATATCCGGCGAGTTAACGGTCGCAGTCCGGTTCTACTCACTTACTAGTAAAACAAGCTCCAAGTTCATCTTCACTAAGGTTTTAGGTCTCCTTTTTCACCCTCCGGAGTCTCTTTTTACCGTTGACCGTTAGTTACTCTTCTCTTCTACGCTTTGATATTGTCAATTACTATCCCATGTTTACTTCCGAATGTCAACTAATCCTACTTCCCCTCACTCACTTCGATCCATGCTCGGTAATATTCAAAGGAAATCTTGTCCTTTGTCGTATGAGTCAACAAGTATTGACCAATCGTTTGCCCTAATCGGTAGCCTTGCTTTTGCAACCTGTCTTTTACTTCAAATAGATTATTATTTTTTGTGTTATTCACTTGGACTTTTAATAGAAATCGCACGTACTTTTTCGCAGGATCATTCTGCCAGATTGTCTGTGAGCCTGGGAGTTTTTTCGTGTGCTCGTCCGTACAGAACCCATAAATACTGTTCTGATTATTTTCTGGAAAATAAATCACGAAACTTGAATAATTCTTTAGATATTCCTTTGAATATAAGATGTCATCAGATGCTGCCACGACGATTTTTTGAAAGGGAATTTCTTCTTCAGGAAATTTATCTGGTTCACTATCGATCATTTCTTTCAACTGGTTTTTTCTTGATAATACTTCTTTATGCTTTTGTTCTAAGATTTTTTTCTCATGATCCAAGCGCTGTTCCGTTTCAGCTAAAATGTCGTACATCTCATTTAATGATTTACTATATAGATTTTTCATTTGCTTCATGGGAATATCTAGTTTTCGATAAAAATTGATGTCATATACTTGAAAAATGGCATCGATATCAAATAATCGATACCCATTTTCCTCTTCTCTTGCTGCATGGATCAATCCTTCTGCATCCCAATACCGAATGGTTGATCTAGGGATATTCAATAACTCCGATACTTCCCCAATCGAATACAATCGTTTCATACCTTTCACCTCAATGATAGTTTATGCTTTTTCTTCTTGACCTTCAAGTAACTTTAAGGTGTAGAATGCGTATTTGTCGGGAAAAGGAGGAAACACAATGACATTATTAAAAAAATCTATAAAAAACAATAAAGGAATTGCATTACTTACTCTTTTATTTATCTGTTTACAACTTCTAGGAACCCTCGGTGTGCCAAAGTTAGTAGCTGATCTCATAGATACAGGGATTGCAAGTGGCGAAGTGAAACAAATCCAACAAATCGGAATTCAAATGTTGATCGTTGCCTTATTAGGATCTTTTGCCGCAGTTGCCTCAAGCTACTATTCTGCTTTGTTAGCCGCTCGATTTGGCTATCAGACACGAGCAAGCTTTTTTCAAAAATTCCAACAATTATCAATGAAAGATGTTGATCGATTTAACACCGGTTCTCTTTTGACTAGAATGACCAATGACGTAGATAACGTCCAACAAATGATCGTCATGTTCTGCCAGATGATCATCCCAGCACCGATCATTTCGCTATTTACGATTCTGATGATGTTGGAGCATTCCGTCAAGTTAACAGTGATCACTTTAGGCTCGATCTTCGTCTATGCTCTAGTCACGTATTATTTGATGAAAAAAGGAACGCCTTTATCTTTGAGTATCCAACCGAAGATGGACCGTGTCACGACAACGCTACGTGAATTCTTTACAGGTGTCAATATGATCCGTGCCTTTAATAATCAAGACTACGAAGAAAAAAGAACAAATAAGACCTTTGAAAATTACGCGCAACAAATGATTCGTGTCAATCGGATCTTTGCTTGGGTCACACCCATTGCCTTTTTATTGATGGGCATCGTTTATGCCTCTATTTTGTGGTTTGGTGGCGGTTTGGTGGCTAATGGTAGCTTACAAATCGGCACAGTGACTGCCATTGTAGAATATTCGATGTTGACACTTGCCTATTTGATGATTGCCGCAATGGTTCTTGTTATCGTGCCAAAATCAATTTCTTGTCTTAAACGGATTGAGGAAGTATTACACGCTGAAATCGAAATTAAAGATCCCGACCAACCAGAAACTTTATCCTTCGATTCAATCGATGATACTTTCTTATCCTTTGAGAATGTCACGTTTCGTTATAACGAAACCGCTGATCCTGTGTTGGAAAACATTGATTTTTCCGTCCCAAAAGGTAAAACCACAGCGATTGTTGGTGGAACAGGTTCAGGAAAAAGTACCATTGCAAAATTATTGCTACGTTTAAATGATGTTTCAAGTGGCCAAATCACTTTCGCAGGCACTCCAATCAAAGAAATGAACCAAGAAACACTGCGAAGCTATATTAGTTATGTTCCCCAAAAAGCTTTTTTATTTAGTGGAACGATTCGAAGTAATCTACTGATGGGTAAGGAACATGCGACAGATGAAGAATTAACCAAAGCAGTTCGCGTCGCACAATTGAATGAAGTCTTAGAAAATCTACCAGATCGATTGGACAGCTTTGTTGCTCAAGGGGGAGATAATTATTCTGGCGGACAAAAACAAAGGATATGTATCGCTAGGGCGTTAGTCAAACCTGCTGAAATCTATGTCTTTGACGATAGTTTCTCTGCATTGGACTATCGGACAGATGCCAAATTACGACGTGCGTTGCATCGAGAAATGGCAGATAAAACATTGATCATCGTGGCACAACGTTTAAGTACCATCGTGAACGCTGATAATATTATTGTTTTGGATGAAGGACGGATCGTCGGACAAGGCACGCATGAAGCGTTATTGAAAACCAATCACTCGTATCAGGAATTTGCGAAATCACAAGGTTTGTTGAAGGAGGGAGTCGATGGAAATGACTAAAACAACGATAAAAAAACAAAGTTTGAAACGCTTCTGGAAAATGATCCAACCCGAGCATAAAATCTTCTATGGTTCATTACTTTGTAGCTTGATCGGGAATACATTAGTCGTTGCAATGCCTCTGATCATGGGTATCGGGATCGACCAACTACTCGCACGTATCCAAGCTGTTGGCTTGCCCCAAATGACTGCGGCTGATGTGAAAGAAACATTGCTTTTACCCGTTATACTGCTGATACTCTTTTCTTTACTGAGTAGCGTCACTTCTTTTATCCAAGAACGAGCAATGGCTTCATTGAGTGAACGAGTAACATTGCGTGTCCGAAAAGAAGTCACGAAAAAATTCAAAGCTCTACCGATGGCTTTTTATGACCGCCATCAAGTCGGCGACATCATTAGTCGTACAACTACTGGTTTAAATCAACTATCACAAGTTTTGCTAACAGGTATCAATCAATTTTTCACCTCTCTTGTAACGATTCTTTTAGCTGGTATCATGTTGTTTTACATCGATATAAAATTGACTTTACTTGTTCTTGTTTTGATTACGATCAGCACAGTTGTCACAACAAAATTTGCAAACAAAAATAAAAAAATTTCTGACAATAACCAAGAAGAACTGGGAGATTTGAACAATAAAGCGGAAGAATATTTGACTGGTAATTTGGTGATCAAAGCTTTCAACCAACAAGCATTAGCGATTGAAGAAGTCGATAAAGTAAATGAAAAACAATCGCAAGCTTTCAAAAAAGCGCAATTCATGAATTTTGCGATCTATCCAGCGATTCGTTTGATCAATCAATTAGCGTTTATCGCTAGTGGGATCATTGGCGCAATATCTGTTTTATCTGGTGGTATCACAATTGGTTTCTTGCAAGCCTATTTGCAGTACATCAACCAAATCTCGGAACCAATCTCGACCGCTTCTTATGTCATCAACTCGGTGCAATCAGCAATGGCTTCCATCGAACGAATCTTTGAAATCATGGATGAGCCAGAAGAAGCCATTGATCAGGTAGTAGAAAATCCAATCATCACACCACAAGGAGCTATTGAATTCAAACATGTGCGCTTTGGTTATACACCAGAAAAACCGTTGATGAAAGATGTTAACTTCTCGGTCAAGCCACAACAAACTGTTGCCATCGTTGGGCCAACTGGCGCCGGAAAAACAACACTTGTCAATCTTTTGATGCGTTTTTATGAGATCAATGACGGTCAGATTTTATTCGACCGTCATGACATCACCGATTTGCCGCGCCATGAATTGCGCAATCTATTTGGCATGGTACTACAAAATACTTGGTTATTCGAAGGTACTGTTGCAGAAAATATTGCTTACGGCAAAAAAGAGGCAACCAGAGATGAAGTCATTCAAGCAGCAAAAATTGCTCAATGTGATCATTTTATCCGCACATTGCCACAAGGTTATGACACCATTATCTCGAGCGAAAATGGGTCGATATCTCAAGGCCAACAACAGCTCTTAACGATTGCACGAGTCATTTTAGCTAATCCTGCAGTCGTCATTTTAGATGAAGCAACGTCGAGTGTCGACACACGTACGGAAGCGTTGATCCAAGAAGCAATGAATGCTTTGACTAAAAACCGGACAAGTTTCGTGATTGCCCACCGCCTTTCTACGATTGAACATGCGGATATGATCGTAGTGATGCAAAACGGAGATATCATTGAAACAGGAACACATACAGAACTATTACAACAACCAACTCTTTACGCGAGCTTATACAACAGCCAATTTCAAAATAGTTGAGCCACAAAAAAGCCAACTTAGTCTAGGTTCATTCCGAAACTAAGTTGGCTTTTTGATTTTATAGAATCAATCGTTACGATTTTTCTTTTTATTGTAGATATAAGTTCCGATCGCTCCACCTACGAGGGCTAAACCAAGAACTGCTGCACTAGATTGGATCTCACCCGTTTTTGGTAAGTTTTTTGCTGCATTTCCTTGGACTTGTCTTTTTTGGGTCGCAGGGGTGTTGGCTGTTTTCTTTTGCTGAGTATTCCCTCCGCCTGTGTTGGCATTTCCTCCCGTAGTCCCTCGTTTACTCACTGTCACTTGACTTGTTTCTGAAACGGAACCATTCGTATAAGTGATCGTGTAGGTTCCTTCTTTGTTGGTATCAACATCACCTGACACCATATTCTGGTCAAATGCAAGAGTGAACCCTTCGCGATTTGTTGCCGATACGAAGCCATCGCTTGGGTCCCACGTATCACCGATATATAATTGAAGATCCTTTGTTACAATCGTTTCTCCGTTTTCTTTTACGACTACCATGACTTCTTCTGTTGCTCGACCGTTGGTATAAGTCAACGGATAATCGCCAGCTTTAGTTGTATCTACCGTACCACTGACCATGCTTTCATCAAAAACGATCATTTCCCCATCTTTGTTTGTAGCAGATACAAATTGATCACTTGGCGCCCACTTATCACCGACATAAATGCTGCCATTTTTTGCTTGGATCGTTTCTCTATTTTCAACCACGGTCACTGTGATTTTTTGAGAGGCTTCTCCATTCGTATAAGTAATGATGAAGTTTCCTGTTCGTCCGGTGTCAACGGTGCCTGACACCATACTTTCATCAAATGGCAAAGTGTCACCTGCTCTATTGGTCGCTGAGATAAAATTATCGCTTGGATGCCAAACATCCCCTGTGTGGATTCTTGAATCGGTCGCCTTGATCGCTTCTTGACTAGCAATGACGGTCACTGTGATTTCACGACTGAGTCTCCCAAAAGTATAGGTGATCTTGTACTCACCTACTTGCGTCGTATCGACTTCGCCGCTGACCATATTTTCATCAAAGGCAACAGCTTCTCCCGTTTTATCAGTAGCGGAAACAAAATTATCACTTGGTGTCCAAGCATCCCCTACAATGATCGTCGAATCTGTGACTTTAAGGGTTTCTTGACTTTCTTCGACAGTCACATTGATCTGTTGACTTGCAGATCCATTGGTATAAGTCACTGGATAGACTCCTGCTGTCGTCGTATCCACTGTACCAGTGACCATACTTTCATCAAAAGGAATTGATTCTCCATTTGGATCGGTCGCTAAGACAAAATTGTCGATTGGTTCCCAACTATCACCAACATAAATCGTTGAATCAATTGCGCGGATCGACTCACTAGCGGTTGGTTGCCACACATAAGTATCCGCCATACTATTTTCATAAGTTGACATCAGTGAAGAGGAGCTTAATACATATTCACCGAGTGGGACATCGTCTGTGCCAGATCCCACGTTTTGCCAATACCCCGTATGCTCTTCTGTAGCGAGCAAATCTGGAATATTGGTATCATTTAAAGAATAAAACTGGACACCTAAAGAGATTTTCGATAAGGAGGTTGTACCAGCAAACATCTCTTGCTGCAATTGTACCTTGCCAGTTTTAAAATGAGATAAATCCAATTCAGTGATCTTTTGGCAGTTTCTAAACATTCCTCGCATAAATCGAAGATTCTCCGTATCAAAACCACTGACATCGATTGTTTCTAAATTGAGACATTCTGCAAACATAAAACTCATTGTTGTCACGTTAGTTGTTGAAAAGTTCGTAACATCTAACGCTGTCAGACCGGAACAACCGAAAAACATATAGTACATAGAAGTCACGTTTGTCGTATCAAAGCGGCTAACATCAAGTTCTGTCAAACCGGAACAGCCATGGAACATATAATGCATGTACATAACGTTGCTCGTATCAAAATGTGTCACATCTAACGCTTGTAATCCCGAACAGCCATGGAACATGAAGGACATTTCTGTTGCTTGACTCGTTACAAAACTAGAAAGATCCAGTTGAGCCAATCCGGAACAACCGCGGAACATATGACTGAAATTTGTCACGTTGGCTGTTTGAAAACCAGTTACATCCAGTGTCTTCAAGGCAGAGCAATCATAAAACATGTAGCTCATGTTCGACACGTTCGTCGTGTTAAAACTGGACAAATCTAATGAAGTCAATCCACTCATCCCATAAAATATATGACTCATTTCAGTGACGTTCGCAGTATTGAAGTTGGTTAGATCGAGCGTACTGACAGAAGATACCCCATTGAACATGTGGTTCATCGAACGAACATTTTGGGTATCAAAAGTTGTAAGATCCAATGAGGTCAGTTGCTGGCACCAAGCAAAGAAATAATCCATATTCGTGACTTGACTTGTATCTAGATTGGTTAAATTCTCGATCGTCGTTAGCTGATTCAGATCAAAAAACAATCCTAGTGATTCAGCATTCGCTACCACTGGTCCAGTAAGAACCACTTTTTTGATGAGTGAACGGTGAGGAAACCACGGCGCACGAGCCGCCAAAGTTGTTTCTCCTAATGTTCCTGCATCTATGTACAATACACCTTCCTGGTCGATCCGCCAAGGACTGCTACCAAACACACCAGATGCTAATTGATCTTCTGTTCCTTGTATCTCAAAACATTCCGTCTTGGCATTTGGATCTGGAATAACTGGTTCACTTGAAACATCTGTCACTTCTTGTTCCACAGTGGTGGGAACTGTCGAATCGACAGTAGATTGCTCTAGCTCAGCATTTCCATCTGGAGTTGTTTCTGTGGTGGATTCTGTCGGCGCTTCTGATGTAGCAGTTGCTGGGGATTCTGGCGTTTCACTTGTTTGTTGTTCATCCATCGCTTCGTTTTCTGCTGTTTCCATCAGGCTGTTCTCTGTTGGTTCTTCGATGGTCGAATTGACTAGCTCTTCTGTCATTTGTCCACTGTCTAAATGATCAGCAAATGTCGTGATACTCTGTTGGGATGCGTTCATGAGTAATAACATTGAAGCTGTCACTTTTACTATTTTTCTGTGGTCCATTCCTTATTCAACTCCTCAAATTATAGAAAGATAAAAAAACATCCAACTAAATTCTAACGTAATCTGTGAAAGAAAATTTTTTATTTTTTTTTTTTGAAAAAAATATTTGAGAATCGATTTGTATTTCCAAAATAAGAAAGATAAAATAAAACAATCGAATAAGAGTCACCCAAACGAAAGGAGCAATTAATGGAACCTTTTTTCAAACTACATGAAAATAAACAATTACATCGCCAAATCAAGATTCTTACTTATTTGAGAAAACGAAATGACATCACTTCGATCACAGAACTAGTTCAAGAAATAGGCTGTACACCTCCCACTCTACGTTCAGATATTCAAGCATTGCGTGCCAAATTACCACCATCAATTCAATTGCAATCAACCAAAATGATCGGTTACCGCTTAAAAATACCCGATGGGGAAACACTGGATACCTATCTTTTATCTCTTGTTAGAGAAACGATTACTTATAAAATCATTGACCGTAGCCTTAAGGGAAATCAACAATCCTTCGAAGCCATGCGCTTGGAGTATCATTTATCTAGTTCGGCTTTACGCAAAATCATTCAACACATGAACCATGAACTAAAAAACTACCGAATCCAACTCTCTCCCAAAAATGGTGATCTTGTTGGAAAAGAAAACGAGATTCGTTTTTTCTTTTTTAACTTTTATACGAGTTTTCGACGAACGATCATTACAGATCATTCCTATCTATTCTCACAAGAGACATACAAAGTCATGTTCGCTGAACTAGAGCAAGTATTTCAGTCTCATTTACATATTAGTAATTTTCGCGCCACGTTATGGTTGTCCATCTTAAAAGAAAGATGGTTGCGTCGTAAACAAGGTGAAATCACCTCAGAAACATTGAGTATGATCCAGTCTAGAAAAAGCTTCAAAAGGTTCTCAAAAAAAATCACTCCTTTTCTGAGAGAGATTCTTGGGATTCAACAGCTGTCTGTAAATGAACTAGTTTGGGCTTATTTGATTGCTTTACACTGTATTTCCTATAGCTCATCGAACTATCAAGAGACAAGATCGCATAAAGCGACCCATTACCAAGAAGAAGCACCAACCAAAAAATGGATCAAGCAATTTTTACTCGACGAAGCGCTGATTGACGGTACAACAAAGGAAGGTATTGAGCAAATGAGTGCTTACTTAGCTAATCTACGCTTGCTTAATAAAATCACTGATGGTTTTGAGAATCACCCATTGTCGATTGATCATTTAGTCGATCCATCCTTTGAATTACTCTATCACTCCTGGCAAGACCGATTGCAGCAACTCAAATGGCAAGAGATCCTACCAATGACCTGCATAAAAGACGTTGCACTATCTTTAAGTATGATCCAATCCTCCTATCAGCAAATCCAAAGAAGGAAAAAGCAAACAATCGTCTTTACTTTTCATGGAGATGCTGGCTACGATAATTTTTTAATGGCTATGATCCAAAAGTGGCTACCTGAAACGTATCACCCTCTTTTTCTTTTTGATCAACCGATTAAACAAACAAAGATCGACGAGTTAGAAGCTTGTCTCATCGTCAGCAACTATGATCTTACGGAGAAAATGGCCTGTGAAGTGATTCAAATTGCCCAAATACCGACCCATGAGGAGTGGAAAGACTTGAAACTACACTTGATTGAACGGGCTTCAAGTCATTCATAGCAGTATCCAGGAACTACTCGATTTTTGCTGTAGACTTAGAGAGAAACGTCTAAAATTTCTCCCTAAGTCTAAGACTTGCGGCTATTCACAAATGAAGCTACTAGACTATGGATGCCAACCAAGGAAGGAAAAGAATCGAACTAAAACGTAGTGCGACATTCTTTCAAAATAGTTTAAGACAGCGAAACACTTGAAATAAATCATCCCTGTGGTTCCGTATAAGATAAACGCTTAAAATGGTAACCACAAGCACTAAAACAAAGACATCGATCTGTTTATCTGTTCTCGTCTGCATAGAAGGTTCTCTCCTTTCATCTGACTTTTTTGTTCATTGTTCTTTTTCTTTGTCTATGATAAAAAAGAACAAAAAATGCAACGCCAAAAAGAGTAACAATCCAAGAATCATTGGCGAAACATTTGGGTGCCGATTGAAGTATTTTGTGGTCCTCACGCTGATCCAACCTTTTTTTGCTTGTTGACGAACCTGATGATCAAGTTTTTTTGAGGGGGAACTATCTAAAAGTTTATGTAATCGATCATTTTTGCTGGCATAATTAAACGATTCTCCATCGAGTAATTCTGTTCTCAAATTAAATGGTATCAGTAATAGTGATTTCATACCATCCGCCCCTATTTTTCATCTGTCGATTTCATTCTTTGAACATACCATGAGTCAAGAATGAGTTGTTTCAATGAACATTCTTGACTCATGTTTGTTATCTATCTATACTTAATAATTAGCAATGCGACAACTCTCGTATTTTTCCGCCAGATCAATTACTTAGTTGTTGCATTGTTTTTTTGATATTCTGTTCTTTTTCATCGTTTCACTAAATAAACAATACCACTACTGTATACTAAAAAACCACCAACTAATAGTAAGAAGATCCCAGCATAATTTGTTACGATATTGACTTGATTAATGATGATCACAGATTGAGCAATACCTAAACCAATAAGCGTGATAAAATGTGGTGTCGCTGATTTTTTTTGTTGTTTTATTTTGTGCCAAGCATAAATCACCATAAATAGTACAATGAAATTCATACCATTCAAGAGAATCGATATCGTACTATTCGTTTGTCCATCACTGATGACTTGAAATAATCTTCCTACGAGTAAAACTACACTAAATAGCATTGCAGAGATTCCTGCTAATTTTTGAATTGAATTTCCCATTTTTTTCACCGTTCCTTTTAATCTGAATTTTTTTCATGTCCGAATCGTATCGCTTGAATGGATTCGATTGGTAACTCTTTGATCCGGCCACTTCCTACAAATCTCTGTTCTTTCGTTAAATAGACATAAACTTTACGACTATTACTGATCGTATCATGCAACCATCTATCACCATCTACATTGATGATCACATCACTTTCTGTCATTTGTCTCATGAAAGTACAATCCTTGATTTTCTTGATATCTTGTAACTTCAATTTGAGTTCAAGATCTCTCATTCCCTTACCTTGAATGACTTCATCCCTCCAATACTTTAAAGAAGGCAGGTCTGCGGCATCAATGATCCCTGAAAAATCAGCGCTTTTATCAGTTAAAACAGGCAAATTTTGCTCATTTACCTCGTGGTAACCAACAAACAGAACCATCAATGCACTACTGATCAATAGACATATTTTTCTCAATTTTTCTTGCCCCTTTACTAAAGGTTTAATTGGATCTACCGATAAAGGTCTCCATCACTCCATACGCATCACCACCTTTCATTTTTTAATCATTCAGCAAGTTTCTTTTCACTTCTGGAGGTACCATCTTTTGGATCTACGATCACCACGTTACTTGCCTCCGCTTTTACGTATACTCCAGGATGCAGTATCTTAACTATGTTTTCCCCAAACAACGGTAAATTCAATCTCCGTTCAGCGCCTTGCTCATCAAACATTCTGATATTAGGAAGGATTTCTAATATTGCTAAGCCCTCTTTTTCATAAGAATCGAAACCGTTGGACTTTTCAATTTTTTATCGTTGCTTTTTCCCTTCTCGCAAAACAGGCACATGATCTTGCTTTAAAACACTAAGTCTTTCAATCGTCCTTTTTACTTTGATTTCTTGGTAAATCCCCATAGATGTATTGACTAAAATCGAGACCTTAAAAAAACTATTTCTAAAAGATCCGATCGATACAACTGTAATGAACCACATGACATTAAAAAAATTAAATAAAGTCATACAATTTTTTAAAATAATTTCTTTTGTCGTTTCCAGCAGATTGTGTATCTAGTTCATTCGATTTATTTTTTAAGAGCCTTTCTTCAACTTGGCTTTTTATTCAGCCTGATTTCTCATTTAATTATTCAGGAATTATTGAGAAATATTCTTCCATTTTTTTTCCTCCTAATTCAT
The DNA here is from genome assembly GCF_051710905.1 of Enterococcus sp. DIV0806c. Classification (NCBI taxonomy): domain Bacteria; kingdom Bacillati; phylum Bacillota; class Bacilli; order Lactobacillales; family Enterococcaceae; genus Enterococcus; species Enterococcus sp. DIV0806c. The sequence goes on from NZ_JBIOLO010000001.1 coordinate 1,856,671, forward strand.
TATCATCAAATAATTTATTGAAAAAAGAGAGACCCAATCGTAAAACAAAAAAGGATTCCGTTATATTTACTCGTAGCTATCTTCCTAAATACCTTAACATTAAATAACCAATTTCTAAATACACTTTTTTCTCCAAAATGAATTTTTTATAAAAAATCATAAAAAATATGCATAAAAACATTATTAAAAAAGCTATTTAATGTATTTTTCATTTAATCGTTATTATATTCTAAAAACCAAAACGATATAAAATAACAATAACCATCGTTTTCCAACGTTCTCTTTAATGTGATTTTATAAAAATAAAAATAGCTTATGTATTTTTATCAAACAGGTTTTTTTCTGATTTTTTTCCCAATAATTCTTTATATTTGTTTGGAGGTTTATTTTACTAGAGACCTATTTCTTCGTTTTTAGACAAAAAAACACCAGTGATTACTCACTAGTGTTAGTTTATAACAACAAATAATTCAGCTGATATATACCAGTCGTTCATTATTTATTATAGATTTTAGGTCCTTTTCTCATGTTACTACGATCATTCTTTGGCGTAGCCATCTTTTCAACTCGACCGCCACCTTGTTTCTTTTTGATTATTTCAAGCATTTTCTCTTTTGAATTCATCTGTTTCCCTCTTTTACTCTATTCACTTTTTCGCTACTGTGATAAACACTTCGCTATTGTACCACATTTTTACTTAAAAAATTCATACTTATTGATTTCTTTATGCTTTTCATCATAAAAACGTACGATGTTTGTATGTTCATCACAGGTTAAGATCACATAGCTTTTCTCATTATAAAAACCTAATACAAAAAGCAGATGAAGATCACTAACTTGCTGCTGTGTTGACGTTGATTGGTGCAATCGTTACATGATGGTGAATCGCCGTAACAAATAGAGAAGCCAATGCTTTGGCCGATCGTTGCAATGTGCGATACGCTTAAACTGCTTTGACAAACACAAGTAAAGCACCAATGGCAGAATTTCCAGGGATCAACGGTAAAATCACTCGGCGCAAACGATAAAAATACAACCACCAAAAATCACTGCACTTTCATCTAGAGTAGCGCCGATGTTCAGTAAGACTATGATCAAACATGAAATAAAGAGAATTGGAAATTTTAAAACAGGCTTAGTTTAGAACGAATGAGAGTACAGCAAATCTGTCGTGCCTACCCAATCAAAGTTCCTTTATTTTTAGTCCTTACGAACGGTGCATATATCATGATGTTCAATGCAATCAAAGCCATTTGCAGAAAGGCTCCAGAAACTCCAGAGGCTAAGAATCCAGAAATAATAGGTGGTGTCGTCCATGGAATTTGGATGCCATTTGTTTTCGCTACAATTCCTACACTCATAGAAAAATAAGCTATGACTGTGTTGACTACTGGACAAAGAATAAATGGGATAAATACTCTAAAGTTTAGTAAAATCGGAAGGCCATAAATTATTGGCTCGTTTATGTTAAATAAACCTGGGATAAATGATACTTTTGCTATACTTTTTTTGTCACTGTTCTTTGAGAAGAATAGTATTGCTAGAATTAATGCAAAGGTACTTCCGCTTCCTCCAAAATTAATAAATAAAGATTGGAACGTTCCAGTAATAATATTTTTAGGAACTTCTCCTTTGGTTATACTCAAAAGATTTTCCATATTTAATGAAAAATAAATCGGATTCATTATTGAATTGAATAGATAACTCCCATTAAACCCAAAAAACCATAACAATGTAATTCCTAGATTAATTATGATAACTGCTGGAAGAGTACTACCTAAATTCGTGATCGGTACTTGGATTAATCCATTGATCATACTAGATGGATTGTCTATTTTTAAAGTTACTAAGACTAATTTTATAAAAAATAATACTACCGTGGTCGTAAGGAAAGGTAACAAATATTCAAAGCTTTCTGCTACTTCTCTTGGAACAGAAGAATGTAGATTTATCTTTTTTTTCTTTTTAAAACTTACAGTTAATATACCGCATGTCATAAGAGCACAAAGCATCGAAAAGAATATACCTTGTGATCCAAGTGAATCGATCAATTTATCTGGGGATTCAAGCGGCAAAAAAATAAAATAAGCGAATATTGTTGATGTGATGTACAGTATATAATCTTTCTTTTTTATTTTACAATAATTATAGGCAATCGATATTAAAATAAACAAACCTATCAGATTATTAAAAGCATTGGGAATTGAAGGAAGGGCAGTCGTCCATAATACATTGAAATTTTTTTCCATAAATTTAGTAAAAGTTGGGATAGGAAAATTCACTATCAGAATAAAAAATGAACTGATAATCGTAATTGGCATCAATGAAATAAAACTATTTCGCAATATTTTTAAAAGTAAATTATTTTCAATCGTACTATATACTTTATTCATTTTGTTCTTCCTTTTTTAAGGAGATTTCTGTGAGTGAACTAATAATATTATTTGCTACAGTAAATAACTCACTATTTCCATTAACCATGCAATATGACTTTTCAGTAAGCATAAGCATCTCTTTATCATTTAATTCATCTCCAACAATGATTGAGTTGCTGACATCAGCTTCGACTAAATTTCCTAAACAAATAACGGAACTAGCCTTTCCACTCCCAAGTGGTGAAATATCAATGTATTTTTTATTTTTATTCACCTGAAAGCCTGTCCGCTCTATAGCTTTTGTGAAAATATCTATTTCACTGCTTAATTCTTTATAACCATTGACTTCTAAAGTAACAGAGTTTGTTATTAAAGGGATATTGGATGTTCTTTTCAAAAAATTATTACTATGGATGCCTTCTAAAAAAATATTCTGTTGAAGATGACTAAATGTAATATTGATAATGGTCTCTTTTTTTACTAACATTTCTTGAACTATCGGTAATATCATACTAGTTTTCATAATTAAACTTAAAAGTATGGAACCGTGTTTATCCATTACTAAAGCACCATTATTAAGTATACAATATTCATATTCAAAGTTATATTCTTGTATAAAACGATGGAACATTGCGTAATTTCTTCCTGTAGCCAAAACAATTGGATGCCTTTTAGATACAGAACTTAAAAAGAACAATTCCTCTTCTGTTACTTTTTTCTCTCTATAGATTGTTCCATCGATGTCACTTATAAAAAAAATAGAATCCATCATTCCCTAACTCCTTTTCACAAATTGTAATATACGTTCTCACTCCCCAATAATTGGGAATTGTTTCATAATAATGGGACTTGTAAAAGTCCATTTCTAATATCCCTTGAGTCGTAGCGATACCAAAATATGGATTGATCTCAAGCACACGCTTAAAAAATGAGAGTGCTTGAAAATAGTTCTCGGAAAAAAAGTAGGTTAGCCCTATATTTATATATATGTGTATACACAGAGGTGAAATTTCAAATGCTTTCTCGAAAAATTCCCTAGCAGTTTCATAATTCCCACAACAGAGTTCTGTTATTCCTAATGAATTTAGAGCCCTAGTATTCTTAGGATTAATGATTAGTACTTTTTGAAATTGTTTTTTTGATCGTTGAATGTCATTTTCACTTCTAAAAATATATCCTAAAAAGAGTTGAGCAATTTCACTATCTGGATTAGCTTCTGCTGCTTCTTGTGCATTCTTCTTTGCTAATTTTAGTTTTCCTGCATTTCTTTGAATGATTGCCAAATAAGATTTCGCTAGTGTCTCTTTTGGGTTATTCAAAATTTGCTCGTTCATTATTTGAATATACTTTTCATTTTTCATTTGTCGTTCTTTGAAGGGTCTTAGGTGGTCTAAATGATTGAGTGTAATAGGAATATCGGCAACACTAAACCCTTTACATTTAATTGATGGTTCTATTTTTTCGGTGGCTTTTTTATAATATTTAAATCCACAATGATTCCGAAACAATTTTACCATTGAGTCAGAGTACCACCCACCTGTTCCAAAAAAGTTATACCTTAAAAATCTATAGCCACCAGTATTGCTATCATCACTATTACTTTTTATAAAATGTCTAATTTTGTACCAATCCGATTCCAATAGTAACTCATCTGCATCCAAGAATAATATCCAATCTTCTTCTACCTTCTCTAGCAAATAATTTCTCATAGCTGAAAAATCATTATTAAAAGGCTTACTATAAATATTAGTTGTATATTTTTGCGCAATTTGAATTGATTGATCAGTTGATCCCGTATCAAGTACATAAATAGCATCAGCAAAGCAGTTTCGAAAAAAATCATCTAAATATTCTTCTTCGTTTTTCATCATTAAACATAATGCTAAGCCCATCCAAAGGCCTCCTCAAATTTCAATATTTATTATTTCGTTATTTTGAAATTCAGTCATTTCTAATTTAAATTCTTCCAATGGATAAAACAAAGGATCTTTAACAAGATACACTTCAGTTCCAATTCTATATGCTTCCATAAAAATTCTTTTTTTCAAAGTTGGAAATATAGAAATTCCTGCGTCAAAAAGAAATACGCAATCAAAATAGTTATCCTTGTAATTTGTAGAAACACCAAAATATTTAGTCGTCTTGATTGTCGAAAGGTGTTTATTCACAACTTGCTCAAACCTATCGGACCATACTAGTATTTCTTGGGGCAATAACTGTTTTAATATGCTAAGTGAGTCAGTCCCTATGAATAAATTATTGCTTTTCATTTTTGACTTGATAGCACTCAAGTCATGGTGAGCATAAACTGGTGACATCGAACAAATAACAGTTACTTCTAATTTATTGAGAACGTTATTCAAATTTATCCCAGTAATGTATTTATATAATTCACTTTTTATTGCTGGATTCTTCATAAAAAGTTTGCACCTATTATTAAAATACTCCTTAGAAATGTTTTTTGACTTACTTGGATGCGGAAAATGAATAACCGGAGATTTTTCAGAAATTATAAAAGTGTTATTATTTAGAAATAATCGATAAGACAAATCCGTATCTTCTGCTCCCCAACCATTAAAAGATTCATCAAATCCTTTCACTTTCATAAATTCGGAGTTATTACATGTGAAAGCACCACTCCATCCATATACCCATGGAGCTCTCAACGTTGAGAGATCATCTTTATACAGTTGAAAAACATCTTTTCTATAATCACTCCAGACGTCCTCATATGTTTTTAAAAACTGCCCAACATTCATCGGAGATATTTTTTCAAAAATAGATCGATTAGGTAGAGTATCTTCTACATTAAACCCATAAATATAATGTAAAAGCACAGTTTTATTTGTAACTTTTTTCAATTTAAGAATAATTTCTTCAAAAAAATCTTGCTTAAATATCATATCTACGTCTAGAAAAGTTATAAATTCTCCTTTTGCAAAATCAGCCCCATAATTTCTTAATTGAGAAATATTTCCTTGTGCATGTTCATAAATTGATACATTTGGAATAGAACTAGTTGAAATTGAGTCATTTGTTACAATAATCCATTCAAATTGGTAAAGATCAGGGCGAATAAGCTTCTCGATATATTCCAATAATCTATTCAATTCTTTCGGTTTGTTCATTGCTACAGTTACAAAGGAATGGATATTACTGTTTCCAATATATTCCTTCATTAAACCCACCTCGTTCTTCGTACTTTTTAGTTTTAGCGTGCAATACATGTTCTTTCTTTAATAAGTCAAAACTATAAAATGCGTCGATTACTTCTAGAATATCTGCCATCTCTTCATTTTTTTCATACACACTTTTAGCCTCAATAAATTCTTGTACTTCCTCTAATAGCTTTTTTTTAAGTTCACTTTCTACTTCAATAGACGTTAAATCAATGAATTTAGCATTTGGATTAGTTTCAAGTATTTTTTCTCTTAATTTGGTTCTAATTAGTTTATTCATTATTTTCACCTATAATTAACTTTTTCTTCGCTGAGTAAAATTTATTCCACTCAGGAAATTCTTGCCAGTTTGCTAATTCTGGTCTTCCAATTTTTATTGCAGTTATAAACCTTAAATACTGTCTTTGTAAAGGTTGCGTAATTGGTACAAGAAACTTCCTTGAAGTTACATCTTCATAATATAAATAATGTCCATATTCCATATACGCCTTGAAAAATTCACGATCATTTTCTAACTCGATAGGAAATAATCCATCCGCTTTAAAACTTTCTAGTAAGTCAATCGCAACAGGTACCGCATGCAAGTGTCTATGGTAGCATAATTGCTCTCCAGGTTGTACATTACAATAACCTACACGTCCATGTTCATAAAAAATACACGCCCCATAATACTTAGTTAATAAATTTCGTACTTTTTGTTTTAATTGAAGATATTCTTTTTTTAAAATATCTGGTAGAGCACCAATACAATGATAATGATCATTAGGCATAATTAGTGAATAACCTTCAACGATTTGACCAATAGCTAACCAGACTGTAAAATTTTCAGTTTTGATATAAATTTTATCTTTTTCCTGAGAACAAAATGTACAAAAATCAATCGTTTTACTTTTCATTGAAATACTTCCTTTCTGGAATGGGCAATTCATAAACCCTTGGAAGCTTAATATTTTGATATTCTCCCACCTTGTTACAAATCCCTCCCAAGATATCTATTAGTTTGTCTGCCTCTTCCTTTGTATTTGATTCAGATAAACTAATCCTCACACAACCATATACATTGTCATGGATATGATGGTGCAAAAAGGTTGCGCATAGTAAACCTGAGCGTGTCTTAATATTTTCTTTTTGAAGTAAGCTAGAAACTCGTGCAGCAATCATTCCTTTAATATTAAAAGAAACGATACCTAATACATTGGCATTGCTATAAATATCAATATTATGCATATCAGTTAATTTATTTATTAAATAATCCGTCAGAGTATATATGTATTCTTTTTTATTTTTTAAAGTCTCTATAGACATTTCTGATAAACTACAATACAAAGAAAAAATTCCTGGATAGTTCAATGTTCCTGATTCAAAATAATATGGGAGAGTCCTTGGCTGACTAAGAAGTTCTGATAAAACACCGGTGCCACCAACTTTCAAAGGAGAAATACTAGTATGCTTGGGGTTAATATAAAACCCACCAATACCAGATAACGCTTTCAAAGCTTTATGACCAGTAAAAACGATAAAATCTGCTTCAAGGTTATTATTATCAATTTCTATATGCCCTATGGTTTGAGACATGTCAATCAAAATAGGAATATCTCCTTTTTGTTTGACACGTTTACAAATCTCGGCGATTGGTTGTACTTGACCAGTTACATTTGAACCATGGTTCACTATAACAAGATCTGTTTTTTCATCGATAAAATCAATTAGTTCATCTACATTGATTAAACCATAGCGATCACATTCAACCCAATCAACTGTTATATTTCTAATCTTTTGTAAATAGGTTAACGGACGTATTACTGAATTATGTTCTGTGACAGTAGAAACTATATTTGCGTTTTTATTTACGAATCCAAAAATAATGGTATTCAGAGCTTCTGTTGCATTACTTGTAAATATAATATGGGTTGGATACTTTACTCCTATAAGCTCTGCTAGTTTTCTCCTAGTTTCAAAGATATAATCACTTTCTTCAGTTGATTCTGAACGATTGTAACTACCGTCAGTATTTTTTATAAAATCTGAAATACTTTCCAATACTTTTTTACTTTTAGGAAATGATGTAGATGCGTTGTCAAAGTAAATAGAATCCATAGAATCGCCTCCAATATTTTAATTCGTCATCATTTTTTTTGAAACTTAAAAATATAAATTTTGTTTTTTTTCTCTTTGTTTTAACTATTGTTCTTTTTTATTTATATCAACCCCCGCTCTTCTATGTATTATTCGATACTATATCTATCGCTAGAAATATTATATCTAGAATATGATATAATGTTTCCAGAATGTACAGATTTCCGTCAAGAGAGGTGGTTACCAATGAAACATCATGAAATAATAAAAAGATTACGCAAAGAAAGAAATATAAGTCAGAGAACTCTAAGCGAAGGGATTTGTAGCCGAACAACTCTTTCTTCTTTCGAAAATACTGGAACTAATATTTCTTTGAATTTGTTCCAATCGTACTTGGACAGATTAAATATTTCTGTTGAAGATTACTTTTTACTACATTTTAATGAAGAATGGCCAAATCAAACAGTAGCTTCAAATAAGGAAAAAGCGAATAAAGTATTAGAAAAAGCCTATTATACGTATAACTGGACTGACTTAGAAGAAAAAATAAACCATACATATCAGCTATACATGAAAAGTAATGATTTCTATTATTATTACTTATTCATCCAATACAAATTATTATTATATCGAAAAATCAGGGCTGAAAAATTTATTATCACAGAGAATGAAGTTATGGTTATAAAGAACTATTTAAATGATGTAGAAGTATGGGGGGCATTCGAATTAAATTTATTCTCCAACTGTCTCTCCCTTTTTAATGATGCTTATATTTTTTCAAAAGTAAAAATTCTTCGAAAAAAATATCGGAATGTGCGAGGGAGTTTTAAATTTTACAAATTATATAGCTTCTTTATAATCAACGTTATCATGTTGAAATTTGAAAGAGACGAGCTTGAAAATATGAACTTCTATTTAGCCGAACTCAAAAGTTTCAACACGATCAATTATGTAAGAGAACGTATTTTATATAATATTTTTACTGAGATCTTAAAATGTAAGTATGATCCTACTGTCAAAAATTTCAACACGATTGATTCATTTATCGATATGTTTAGACTATTGGATTTTAATGATTATGCTCAAGAAATGGAGACTTTCGCAAAAAAAATGCTTGGATTAAGGTAATTTTATAGGGATTTACTTGTAATCTATCCATCTTCCAAAAATGTTGCTAGTGATTATGGCTCCAACCATTAACAAGAGTGATGTCAGAAAAAAACATCAACAAAATGCTGATACTTTTAATCTATAAAACCACTAAAGATTGTAAATTTTATACACAAAGTTTTTTAAGAAGTCTAATTTGGATAGTATCAATCGTCTATTTTACAAAATTTTTGACCTATCGAGTACATTCAGGATTAGACCCCAAAACATTTAAAAATCTTTTGATAGTTTTCAAAATCAACAATCTATTGGTATAAAGACTTTCTAGTCGCTCTCCTCCATCCTTAATGTGATGGTCTAGTTTATAGTCCTTTGTGAATGTGAAAATTTTATGTACGTTGCTAATTTCAGGTGACAACTAAGTTTTCTTTTTATATTTTGAGTACGATACCATTTTTAGAAGAGCTCTCCTTGATAACTAATATTATCACTCACCTAAAAAAGACGTTTCTTTTGACAGAAACGTCTTCTAAAATGAGTTTATAGGATATAATGCCTTGCGCTCATCTATTTAAATCAATTAACCTTTACGTAATAATCCGACACATTCCACATGATGTGTTTGTGGGAATAAATCAACTGGTTGGACTTTTTCCAATTTATAACCATCTTCTGCAAACAACTTCACATCTCTGGCAAACGTTGCAGGATTGCATGAGATATAAACGATTCGTTCAGGAGCCATCTCGATCGCTGAATCAATAAAGCGTGCATCCAAGCCTTTTCTTGGAGGATCGACAACTAAAACAGTTGGTTTGATCCCTTTTTCTTGCCATTTTTTCATGACTGTTTCGGCTTTTCCAACTTCATAATGCGCATTTTCGATTTTGTTTGTCAATGCGTTAAACTGCGCATCTTCAATCGCTGCTGGTACGATTTCCATTCCATAGACGCTTGCTACTTGATCTGCGATAGATAAACCAATCGTTCCAATTCCTGAATAGGCATCAATCACGACATCGTCATTTTTCAATTCAGCAAATTCAATCGCTTTTTGATACAGTACTTCGGTTTGTAATGTATTGACCTGATAAAAGGATTTAGAAGAAATACGATAGGTCTTACCAAGTAACTGATCTTCGATATATGATTGACCAAAAAGAACTTTTTCTTTTTCTCCTAAAATGACATTCGTTTTTTCTTCATTAATATTTTGGATCACTGACACCACTTCCGGTAAAGCTTCATGGATGGCTTCAGCGATTTCTTTCGCTTTGAAGAATTTTTCTTTTCGAGTGACTAGAACGACCATCATTTGATGCGTGTAATGACCTCTACGAACAATGATATGACGAATTTGTCCTTCATTTTTTTCTTCATTGTAACCACGTACTTGGAAACGTTGCAAGATGTCTCTTACCTTAATGATGGCTTGATCGATTTGTGGGTCTTGGATGAAGAAATCTTCTATTTCCACTAAGTCATGACTGTTTTTCTTGTAAAAACCAGTCACTAATTCGCCTTCGACGCGACGAACAGGAATCTGTGCTTTATTGCGATATCCTGTAGGTTCTTCCATCCCGATCGTTGGTTGCACTTCGACTTCAGGCGTTTTAGCGATTTTAGCTAAAACGTGTTCGACTTGTTTTTGTTTGAATACTAATTGTTGATCATAACTTAAATGGGCTAAAGGAGCGATTCCTGTACGCAACAGAACATTACTAGTGATTTCTTGACGGTCTGGTGACGTCGTCAACCAGTTTTCGACCTTACCATAGCCAAATTTATTGCCTGCTTTTACGACAAGGATCTCCACTTGTTCACCTGGCAAAGCATTTTCAATAAATAATGGATAGCCATCAATTTTCGCAACACCTAATCCTTCGTAACTTAAATCGATGATATCAACAGTATACCGTTCATTTTTCTTAATTGTTTGTGTCATTTCATTACTCCTATTCTTTTGAATGGTTTCTAATTTTGTCCGTTTAACAAAGGAAAGAGCTGGGAGATCCATTCATTCCCAGCCCTTTTTTTCTTCAGTCTATTGGAAAAAGTAAGTAATCCTATGATCATTGATTTTTCCTTCTAATAGTCGTCCAATCCTGCTCAGCTCTGATCCTTATCAGCAATTTTGCCATCGCCATCGATGTCTTCATCCGTCAAACGTTCTACTTCTTTGACGAATTCTTTGCTAACTTCTTCTAGTTCTTCTTCCTCAAAACCAGTGATTGCCTCATCTGGAATTTGATCTGTGTTTGCATAAAACTCGATATGTTGATGAAGATTTTGGAAATGCATCGGAGCATTACCTCCATATTCGCCATCTAAATTGATCATGACAGGACGATTCGCATTATCTTCGGTTTCAACATAAAGGGAACTTGTTTTTGTATAAATGACCCTTGGATCATCTACATGCTTTCCTCCATTGAGCATGAGTGCCGCAATGTGTAGGATCTCAAAAATATTCGCCGTTTTGACAATGATCAAAGAAAATTTTCCATCATCTAGCTTTGCATCAGGCGCAATTTGTTCAAATCCACCAACGGAATTCGTCAACCCTAAAAAGAACATCGAAGCATTGCCATTATATTCTCCTTCGTCATACTTCAAGTGCATCTTGATCGGTTTGACACGTGGTAACATTTCTGCTCCTTTTGCCAAATATGCAAGATAGCCAAAAATACTTTTCAATTCGGAAGGAACTTCGTAGGTCAATTCTGTCAAGTAGCCACCAGCTGCAATATTGATGAAATAGCTATTATCGGATTGACCGATATCCATTTTGACTGTTTGATTCTTTTTGATGACTTCTGCTGCTGCCTTGATATTATCTCGAGGAATCTTCAAGGCGCGAGCATAGTCATTGGTCGTTCCCGCTGGAATGATCGCCATTTTAGGTCTAACTTCCAGTGAGGCGATACCATTGACGACTTCATTGATCGTCCCATCGCCACCAGCAGCAACGACAAGATCAAAACCTAACTCAGCGACTCGTCGTGCTTCATTTTTTGCCGAGTCCTCTTCCGGAGTCGTGGCATAAGCACTTGCTTCATAGCCCGACTCCTCCAGAGCTTGGAGGATGTCGGCAAGATTACGTTTTAACAATTCTTTACCTGAGACCGGATTATAGATCACACGCGCTTTTTTCATAGCATCCCTCTATCGTTTCGCTAATTCTTCATTTAGCAATTTGTTGACCACACCTGGGTTTGCTTGTCCTTTTGTAGCTTTCATGATTTGTCCAACTAAGAAACCGACTGCACGGTCTTTTCCGTTTTTGAAATCATCAACAGATTGTTGATTGTTATCTAAGATTTCATTGATGATCGGTAATAACTTCGCTGGGTCAGATAATTGGACCCAACCGTTTGCTTCGACAACACTTTGTGCATCTCCGCCATTCATGATCAACTCACGAAAGACTTTTTTCGCAATTTTAGAACTGATCGTACCATCTGCGATCAAAAGAATCATACCTGCTAAGTTTTCAGGTGTTAATTTCGTTTCAGCTAATTCTAACTTTTCACTGTTTAAGTAAGCTGATACTTCACCCATCAACCAGTTGGATGCTTGTTTGGCATCTGCCCCATTTTCCAATGTTGCTTCAAAGAAATCAGACATTTCTTTTGATAGTGTCAATACTTTTGCATCATACTCTGGTAGACCCAGTTCACGAATATAACGTTCACGACGAGAGGCAGGCATTTCTGGTAAGCTTGCTTTCACTCGTTGGATCCATTCGTCATCGATCACGAATCTTGGGATATCAGGTTCTGGGAAGTAACGATAGTCACTTGACCCTTCTTTGACACGCATCAAGATCGTCTTATTCGTCGTTTCATCAAAGCGACGAGTTTCTTGTTGGATCTCTCCACCAGATAACAATACTTTTGCTTGGCGTTTTTCTTCAAATGCTAAACCTTTTTTGACAAAAGAAAGGGAGTTCAAGTTTTTCAATTCTGCTTTTGTCCCAAATTCTTCTTGTCCATAGGGGCGTAAAGAAATGTTCGCATCACAACGCATTGAACCTTCTTCTAATTTCACGTCACTGACTTCAGTAAATTGGATTACAGAACGCAAAGCTTCTAAATAAGCATAGGCTTCTTCTGGAGAACGCATGTCTGCTTCTGAAACGATCTCGATCAATGGTGTTCCTTGTCTGTTTAGATCGACATAAGAGTACCCACCGATGCCGTGCATGTTTTTCCCTGCATCTTCTTCTAAATGCACACGTTCAATGCGGATTTTTTTCTTTTTACCTTCTACTTCGATCTCAATCCAGCCATCATGACCGATTGGTTGATCGAATTGTGAGATTTGGTAAGCTTTGGGATTGTCAGGATAGAAATAGTTTTTGCGGTCAAAATGAGTATCTTTCGAAATTTCGCAATTCAATGCTAACGCTGCACGCATCCCAAATTCCAGCGCGGCTTTATTCATTACTGGTAAAACTCCAGGGTATCCCCAGTCGATCACATTGGTGTTGCTGTTTGGTTCAGCACCAAAATGCGCAGGAGCTGGAGAGAAGATTTTTGAGTTGGTTTTTAATTCCACATGGACTTCAAGTCCAATGACTGTTTCAAAATTCATTCGGCTTTCCCTCCTAAAATAGCTGGTTGTTGACGATGGAACTCAGTCGCTTGCTCAAACGCATAAGCTGCTTGATACATGGTTTTCTCTTCGAAATAATTACCGATGATCTGTAAACCAACTGGTAATCCTTCCGATAAGCCTGCAGGTACTGACATGCCTGGTAGTCCTGCCAAGTTCACTGGGATCGTCAAGATATCACTCATATACATCGTGATCGGGTCGTTGATATTTTCACCAAGACCGAACGCAACTGTTGGTGAAGAAGGGCCGATGATCAAATCATAATCCGCGAAAACTTTTTCAAAGTCACGCTTGATCAATGTACGGACTTGTCCTGCTTTTTTGAAATGCGCGTCATAGTAACCTGCACTCAATGAGAACGTTCCTAACATGATCCGGCGTTTTACTTCTTCTCCGAAACCTTCAGAACGTGAATTGACATAAACGTCATCCAAGTTCTTGACATCTTCTGAACGATATCCATAACGAATACCGTCAAAACGTTGCAAGTTCGAACTTGCTTCAGATGAAGCAATGATATAGTAGACAGCCACGCCATATTTTGAATGAGGTAAGCTAACTTCTTCAACTGTTGCACCTAATGAACGGAATGTTTCAGCTGCTTTAAGAATTGCTTCTTTCACGCCTTCATCGACACCTTCACCTAAATATTCTTTAGGTAAAGCAATCTTCATTCCTTTAATATCACCAGACAAGCCATCTGCAAAGTTAGGCACAGATACACCAGATGAAGTACCGTCTTTTTCGTCGTAGCCACTGATTGCGGTCAATGCTAATGCGTTATCTTTGACTGTCCGGGTCATTGGACCGATTTGGTCTAAAGATGAAGCAAATGCAATCAAACCGAAACGTGACACACGACCATAAGTTGGTTTCATTCCTACGATCCCATTGAAAGCGGCTGGTTGGCGGATACTTCCACCAGTGTCACTACCTAGAGAAACTGGCACTTGTCCTGCGGCAACTGCGGCGGCTGAACCACCAGATGATCCGCCAGGTACTTTTGTTTGATCCCAAGCGTTCTTTGTTTTTTTGAAGTAAGAAGTTTCGGTACTTCCGCCCATTGCAAATTCATCCATGTTCAATTTACCAACAGGGATCATGTCTGCTTCGTATACTTTTTCCATGACTGTCGCATCGTAGATCGGTTCAAAATTATAAAGGATCTTTGAAGCTGCTGTCGTCAAAAGATCTTTTGTCACGATGTTGTCTTTGATACCGATCGGGATACCAGAAAGGACATTATGCTCATCGATGCCTTTTTCATCTAAGGCTTTGGCTTGGGCTAAAGCTTTCTCTTCATTCAATGTAATGAATGCATCAATCGCAGGTTCTGTATCCTTGATACGATCAAATGTAGCTCTCACTAAGTCTTGTGCAGTGATTTCTTTTGACACTAATAAGTCGTGTAGTTCTTCTAATGAACGATTGTATAATTCTGTCATTATGCGCCAGCCTCCCCATTATCGATGATTGCTGGTACTTTGATGAACCCATCTTCTTTTTCTGGTACATTTTTTAATAATTCATCTCTGCTCCAACCTAGTTGTGCACGGTCTTGTCGCATGACGTTGACAGTCTCAACGACGTTTGATGTAAATGGTACGCCTTCTGTGTCTACTTCTTCCAGCATTTCTACCATATCAATGATTTTTCCTAATTGGTCAGTAAAACCTGCGCGCTCTTCATCGGCAAATTTCAATTTGGCTAACTTCGCTACATGTTTTACTTGTTCTTCACTAATCGCCATAGTACCCCTTCTTTCCTAAATGAAAACTTTGCTTCTTATTTTAACATAAGAAATTCGCATTCTGAAATTCTTTCTTGAAATTTATCTGAAAAATTATTCTGCTCCCTCGACAGGATGACTCTCTGCTAACGCGTCAGCCATTTGATCTTCCGTCCAAACCTCGACCCCTAACTCTTGGGCTTTCGTTAATTTACTACCCGCATCTTCGCCAGCGACAACGATATCTGTTTTTTTCGACACGCTACCAGTGACTTTTCCGCCAAGATTCTCAATCGTTTCTTTGGCTTCTTCCCTTGTGAATCGAGTTAGTTTACCCGTCAATACGATCGTCTTGTTTTTGAACGGCGATTCTACTTCTTTCAGCTGTGTCGAACGAATCCCTTTGTATTCAAGGTTGACACCTGCTTGTTTTAACTCTTCCATCAACTCGTGGACTTCTTCGTTGTCAAAATAAGTCACTACACTATCTGCAATAATATCCCCAATCGTATCTAATTGGATGATTGATTCAAAATCGCTGCGACTCAACGTTTCTAAATCGCCAAAATGCTCTGCTAAGATTTTCGCTGCTTTTGCGCCAACGTGACGGATACCTAAACCAAAGATCAAGCGTTCTACCGAGTTATCTTTGCTCTTGTCGATCGCTGTTAAAATATTATTCGCTGATTTTTCTTTGATTTTGTCTAACGTCAATAATTCTTCTTCTGTTAGTTTATAGAGATCGGCAACATCAGCGACTAGTTTCTTATCGTACATCTGTTCCAAGACTCTTGGGCCTAAGCCATCGATGTTCATCGCATTTCGGGAAACGAAATGGTTCAGTCCTTCTTTCATTTGTGCGGGACACTTCGGATTGATGCAACGCAAGGCAACTTCTTCATCTAAATGAACCAGCTCACTGTGACAGACAGGGCAATGTTCGGGCAATTTATAAGGCTCGCTGTCTTTTGGACGTTTATCTAAAATGACTTGTGCGACTTCTGGAATGATATCCCCTGCCTTATAGATTTGGACAGTATCGTTCAAGCGGATATCTTTCATTTGGATATAATCCCCGTTATGCAGACTGGCGCGACTGACCGTCGTTCCAGCAACACGAACTGGTGTCATGATCGCTGTCGGTGTCACTACACCCGTTCTGCCGACCGTCCATTCGATTTCTTCGATGACCGTTTCTACTTCTTCAGGTGGAAATTTATAGGCTGTTGCCCAACGTGGGGCTTTGACCGTGAAACCTAATTGGTCTTGGATTGAAAAGTCATTGACTTTAATAACGATCCCGTCGATCTCATAAGGTAAGGCTTTTCGTTTTTCATGGTATTCCTCAATGAACGCCCAAACTTCTTCGATTGAGTGACAAAGCCGTTTTTCATGGTTCGTATGGAAACCGATCTTGTCTAATTCTTCTAACGCTTCGTATTGCGTAGTGGCTTGCATTGGTCCAAAATCGGCTACGGTATATAAGAACGTATCAAGATTTCTTTTTGCTGTGATCTTGGAATCTAACTGGCGCAAGGAACCTGCTGCAGCATTGCGGGGATTGGCAAAGACTGCTTTACCTTCTTCTTCATTTTTTTGGTTCAATTTTACAAATGAACGTTTTGGCATAAAGCATTCGCCACGCACTTCAATACTCATTGGTTCTTTTAATTTGATTGGAACAGAGCGTACAGTTTTCAGATTTTCCGTGATATTTTCGCCGACAGAACCATCCCCACGAGTTGCTCCCCGAACAAACTCACCATTCTCATAACGCAAGGATACCGATAAACCATCAATTTTCAATTCACAGCAATAATCGACTGGATGGCCGATTGCTTTTTGGACGCGTTGATCAAATGCTAATAGTTCTTCTTTATTGAAGACATCGTTCAAACTATATAATGGAATGTCATGTGTGACTTTTTCAAATGCTGAAAGAATCTTTCCACCTACTCGTTGTGTCGGTGAATCTGCGGTGATCAGGTCTGGATATTGTTCTTCGATCGCCACTAATTCGGCATAGGTTTTGTCGTAGATATAATCTTCTACTGTTGGCTGGTCCAACACATAATACTCACGAGACCAACGATCTAACTGCACTCTGAGTTCTTCTGCTTTTTTTGTTGCTTCATCGATCGTCATTTCGTGTTCCATCTTTTTCTCCCCCTATTGAACTAAACTTTTTCGATTGGTGCAAAAGCGGCTAATACACGCTTGACTCCTTGACTTGGAAAAGCAATATCAAGTTCAAGATCTTTTGCGTCACCACTTACTCTAACCACTGTTCCTGGTCCCCATTTTTTATGTTTGACTTTATCTCCTGGTTTCCAACCACCTGTTTCGCCACATGTAGCGACTTTTGCTGAAACACCTGCTTTTGTTGGTTGTTGGTACTTAGGTGTCGCGTTATTCGTACGAAAAGGTGACGGTTGAGACGCATTCGGTGTTGGACGCATGCCATGGATGTCTAATAATTCTTGATCAATTTCTTCTAAGAAACGTGATGGGCGATTGTACTGCGTGCGTCCATACAACGTTCGCGAAAAGGCATTTGTTAAAAACAATGCTTCTTCGGCTCTGGTGATCCCCACATAAGCCAATCGACGTTCTTCTTCCAATTCACTTTCTTCCATCAAGGCACGTGAAAGCGGAAAAACCCCTTCCTCTAAACCAATCAAGAATACCACTGGAAATTCTAATCCTTTAGCCGCATGTAATGTCATCAATGTTACTTGTTTCGTTTCTTCTTCTAAATTATCCAGATCTGAAACAAGCGCTAAATCATTCAAGAATACGGTCAATTTGTCTTCTGGTGATTCTGCATTATCTAATCCTTCTTTTTCAAATTGTTTATCAAATTCTTGTGTCACGGTCAAAAACTCTTCCAAGTTTTCGATACGTGCTTGTGATTCTAAGGTATTTTGGATTTTTAGATCATCTAAATAGCCGCTACGCTCTAACACTTCTTTGGTTAACTCTGTGACGGTCAAATAAGGGATCATTTCAGTCAATTGGTGCATCATCTCGCCAAAAGAGCCTAATTGTGTTCCGGCTTTTCCACCGATGTTCGCTAATTCAACATTTCTTGCAGCCTCTAGCAATGGCCATTCGTGCATCGTGGCAAAGCTACGGAGTTTTTCCACCGATCCTGGTCCAATGCCACGTTTTGGTGAGTTGACGATCCGCTCAAAACTCAGTGAATCTTGAGGATTAGCCATCACATTAAGATACGCCAAAACATCTTTGATTTCTTTTCGATCATAGAATTTATGACCTCCAACCATTTTGTACGGAATATTGGCTTTCAGTAAGGTTTCTTCCATGACACGCGATTGGGCATTTGTTCGGTAAAGAATGGCAAAATCTCCATAATTCCGACGATTCATCTGGATCTCTTCTTGCATTCTTTCTACAATAAAACGTGTTTCGTCACGTTCATTGTCTGCTCGATAGTAGGTGATTTTATTCCCATCTTGATTTTCAGTCCATAGATTTTTGGGTTTGCGATTGCTGTTGTTTTCAATGACTTGATTCGCTGCATTCAAGATTGTTTTTGTTGAGCGATAATTTTGTTCTAACAAGATCACCGCAGCATCTGGATAATCTTTTTCAAAGTCCAAGATGTTTTGCATATCTGCTCCACGCCAACCGTAAATACTTTGATCTGCATCTCCTACTACGCAAAGATTTCTGAAACGTCCGGCTAATAGATTGACCAACGTATATTGTGCATGGTTCGTATCTTGATATTCATCTACATGGATGTAATGGAATTTGTTTTGGTAATACGTCAATGAATCTGGATGCTCATCAAATAAACGGATCGTATTCATGATCAGATCATCAAAATCCATACATTGGTTGTATTGGAGTTCCTTCTGGTATGCTGCATAGCATTTCGCAGCAATTTCTTCATAGTAACTGCCTTGCATTTTGGCAAAAGCCTCTGGTGACAATAAGCTATTTTTTGCTTGCGAGATCGAACCTAAAAGGCTTCTTGGGTCGTACTTTTTAGGGTCGATATTCAGTTCCTTCAAAATTCGTTTCATCAACGATAATTGTTCGGAAGAATCAATAATCGTAAAGTTTCGGTTATACCCGATATAATCCACATCACGTCTTAAAATACGGACACACATGGAGTGAAAGGTAGATACCCAAACATCTTCGCCGCCTGTTTCTAAAATGGCATTGACCCGTTCTTTCATTTCTTTCGCCGCTTTATTGGTAAAGGTGATCGCCAAGATATTCCACGGATTCACTTCTTTTTCTTCAATCAAATAAGCGATTCGATGCGTCAAAACGCGGGTTTTCCCACTACCGGCGCCAGCCATCAATAAAAGCGGGCCATCCGTATGTAGAACCGCTTCTTTTTGACGAGGGTTCATTCCCTTTAATAAGTTTTCTTTGGATGACATTCACAACATCCTTTCTATTATCAATCCTTCTAATTATAGCATTATCATGCGGTTCAATAAAGGGAATCTTCTTGTGAAAGCTTGTTTATATCTTGTGAAGAACCTAGAATAAAAAAGAAATATTCTACTTTAATATACGTCTAACCATCGGTTTTACAAAATTTTGAAGAATTTCAAAAGGCGTCCATTTTGACCATTCATAAATGAATAAAGAACCCTTGTATCATGTCAGAAAAAGGTCAAAAAAGCAGTCTGGTCTATTGTTCTACTTTGTCATCCTAAAAAAGCCAGAAAATCTAAAATATGCCCATTTTTAGATTTTCTGGCTTTCGTTTGAAGATCCCTCTCCTAAAACATCCCTTATTTAGTTTTCAAATTAATAACAAGCTGCGTTCACCGCTTCTTCCGTACATGGCAACATCTATTTACTAAGTTCAACTTTGAGCGCTTAGTTTGTAGATGAACCGGTATCTCACATCATGTTTATCCGTCATGGGACCAGAATATTCTCCTTTAAGGTATAGTTTTAAGGGATTCTCAAGAAAAGGCAATACTTCAATTGAATCTGATTGATTTTCACCAAGAATCAATGGCCCAGAATGTTGCCCATTTGTCGCTGCTAAATGAAGACGTAAATGTTTATGGGCGTCTTGCACTACATTATTCACTAAAGTCACTGGCGTTTCTTCAATTGAATGGTCAATTACTTCAGTCACTGAAAAATCGATTGGAAAATTACTATGGCTGATGATTGGTTGGGCGGCGGCCAGTTCATCAAATTCTCCTGCTTCACGGACAGTAAAGAATTTCTCCAAAGGTACTTCCACACTCAGCACACTCTTAGGCACATCAACTACGAATTCCTTCCACAAACTTTGACTTAAGTATTTCTGAAGTTCTGGATCTTCTTGCATGATTCCTGTTACTTTCACATAGACATAGTAGGTGCCAGCGCGTAATTTTTCTTGTTTCCAAGTTCTTTCAGTCTCTGAAGTTTCAATTGCTACTACACCACTAGTTGCAGGGGTAGTACTAGTAATCTGCGATTGAGCCGCCTCTGTGTTGATGGACATCCCTGACCAAAGCGGTTCTTTACTCAGTATAAATTGATGATTCGTCAACGGGCGGTTGCTTGGTGTCACCGTCTCAATTGTCGTGGTCAGTTCACTCACATCTAAATCAACCTCTGGACTAGTCTCAACTGTTGGAATATCGAATTTTTTTTGGTAAATCACTTCATTCGTTATACCAAGCGTATACAAATCAACAAGTTGTTCTGTCGCAATATCTTTCGAAATCGGTTGATTATACCGATCCTCCGCATTGAATTGATAGCCACCGATTTCTCCAGATTGCCCATCTAAACGGTTGATTTGAATTTTTTCTATTCCACTACTAATTGAACTAGTTACTGACGTACTTCTTTTTTTGAACCTGATCAATTCAGGCTCATTCACATTAAACAAGACTTTAGAACTAGGCGTTAGAAGGGGATTAAACGTGGAGTAAGTGCTGAAAGTCAACTGTGCATCTTTAGCAACATTTATCTCCGACACCGTGGTTGAAGACTGCTTGGCAAGCCCAAATTCCATTAACCCCTCACTTTCATAACTTAGCTTACTGCCTTCTCCTATAAATAGATCATATCCCACAGGTGTAATGCCTAACTGAGGAATATTGGCATTAATGATTACTTCCGAACGATCTTCTAGTTGAATTTGTAATCTTTGATCAGCCGAACTTTGACCGGTTGCTAATTGAGTACTAAATATCGCTGAATTAACGAGTCTATCATCAGAAATCAGATACGTTTTAGAATTTTCTGCAAATGTCACATGCCACATGTCGATCATCGAACTATAGATTGGAAGAAAAGAACCATCAATAGTGATTATATTTTCTCCGTAAAAAGTAATTGTAGATTCTTGGTTGTTAGTAAAAAATCGACGACCACCATAATTCGTATAAATCGTAATATTTTCTACACTTAAATGAAACGGAATGGACACATTAGCAGAAGTCAATATTCCAGATGTAGGAAGCAAACTTATCTCTGACCCTCCAGGAATTACATAGCCCTTTTTACCAAAATTAAGATTTTTGATGGTTACATTTACGTTTGGGACTTGTACTCGAAAGAGATAAGATCCTTGGTTGGTACTGGAAGAATGCATGTAAAACCCTTGCCCGTCAATGATGATATCTTTATGAATATCATGGACACCTGAAGCGTAAAAAAGAATATTAGCAGTGTATTTAATATGATAAGGTCCGCTACCGGCATCGGTATTTATCGCATTTAACGCAGCAATCAAATCGTCTCGGGAAGCTACTGTATAAGGATCGGTTTCTGTCCCACTTCCACCATATGCTCTAGCCACTTGATTAGATTCTGATAGAGTCCCTTCTCCATTATCATTTACTGAATTGCGATCACTTCCCAAAAAATTAGGGTCCCTCTGTCCGCTTTGTACAATACTTGATTCAGTTTTTCCATCTACTAAATCAGTTTCAGCGTAAACTAATTGATTCAAAAATAATAGTTGAGTGAACAACAAAAATGTCCAATAGATAAGCCACCTTTTATGTTGTTTCATATTTACCTCCATGTATGAGATTTTTTTATTGATTCATAGAGAGTTCAACGCTTACTATAAGCCAGTTCACCCTTTTTTATCTGAAAACTCCTGATACTCTTCACTAGTTATTCACTTCATTATTCAGTTTAATGATGACCAGCCTGTAAGCGATGACATAAATAACTAAAAAATCAGTTCAGTTTCAATCGCTGTCTCCACTAAATCATTTGTTCATTTTACGATCAATAATTCGATAGCTGATCACAGCAAACACAAGGAAAATACCTACCCACGTCACAACTAAAGGTTCCGATTGTTCATTGGTTTTTGGAAAATAATCAATCGTTTGCGTTTCGACTTTGATCGGTATTTGGGTACTCCCTTGGATATCTGTTCGAATTGCTGTGTTTGTATCGTTTATTTGTTCAAGTTGCTCATCTGTCCTCGTTGAATCCGTCGTTGATGTGCGCTCCTCAGAAGAACTACTCTCCTCTGTTGATGGCTGACTTTCTCCAGGGGGTGGTTTAATTTCTTCAGTCGGCGGTCGACTATCCACGATACCTAATTCGCCTTTTAACTCTATATTTGTCTCCATAATATTCCTTACCCCTCTCTATTCAAAGATAACCAGCTTCAAATGTTCCCCTTATATCTATAAAAATCAAACGTTTCGACTGATCATCTGCTTATTTTTGCTTGATTATTTCGCTGTCAACTGATAAACAAATGAATAGCTGACCTCATGTTTTTGCTGGAGTGACCCAGCATATTCCCCCTTGAGATACAAATGCAACGGATTATCTAAAAATGGAAGTATTTCAATGGGAGACGCTTGGTTCAGTCCCACAACTAGAGAACCAGAATCTTGGTTATTCGTCGTCCCTAAGTGCAAACGTAGCTGTTTGTTTGCGCCAGATAGAATTTCATTCACCAATGTCACAGGTGAAGCTGTGGCATGTTCCACGACTTCGGTTACCGTTAAATTGATCGGAAAATTACTGTGGCTGATAATCGGTTGAGAGGATGCAATCGTATCAAATTGCCCTTCTTCACGAATTTTAAAGATTTTTTCTAAAGGAACTTCGACATTTAATGGACTTTTTGGCACCTCGATAACGACTTCATACCAAAAGCTTTCACTTGGTAAATGTGCTAGTTCAGGATCTTCATGTAATTGACCAGTTACTTTCACGTAGACATAATAGGTGCCAGCATAAAGTTTTTGCTCTTGCCATAAACTTTCAGTAGGTGAAGATCGAACAGCAACCATTCCATTCGTTGTAAGGGTAGCATTGTTGATTTGAGTTTGTGCTGTTTGATTATTGACTGAACTACCTGTCCACAACCGTTGCTTACTTAATTTGAAATCGTGCTTTGTTAGCGGTCGCTCAGGCGGAATCGTTGTATTGATGGTAGTGGTTAAATTACTTATATCTATACCCACCTCTGGTTCTACTTGAATCTCGTCAATCACAAAATTCGGCTGATAGATAATATCATAAGTGCCTGAACCACCACTATAGACAGTAGTTAAATCCCTCGATACTGTGGTATTTGGAAATACACTTAAATTGCCAAGTTGAGTATTGGCGACCCTATAGCTAACTTGGTAATGACCACCAAATTCACTTGCTGTATCAAGTCGATTAACTGCAAATATCCCTCTTCCAGTTAATGTTTGTCTTGCTGCTGCTCTAAAAAGGATATACTTCGGTTTATCAGCCATAAATGTATAAGAATTGCCGATCATCGTTTGACTCTCATGTACGACAGTAGCGTTTGGTCCAACTAGTATCATTGTACCAACAGCACTAGAATATTGAGTGTGATAAATCATATAGGATGAAATAGCTGTCGGGTGCGTCGTATAAACAAATAGTCTCGCCTCGGTTCTTATATCCATCCTGATAGAATTTATTGCAGATATTGCTTTAGGAGTAGGTGTTACTATGGATAATTCGGCATTTCTGTCAATGACAAATGGTTCGTTTAAACTAGAATTACTCAGGTAAAAACAGTAATCTATCATAGAACTTGAAGGTTGCATCGCATAAATTGCAGTTGTGGAATTTTCCGCAAAGAATACTTGCTGGTTGATGACAAATCTTCCCGCATTTCTAAATGAATTATGCCCTTTAAATGTCACTCTTGCTGCGTAAATCACATCAAAATAGACTGTTCCATAGTAATTGATATTTTCAATAATTACAGATACATCATAAATAGAAGATGGACTGACACTTTCTCTATAGATCAAACGAGAGGGGTTTTTGTTGTAAAGTATACCATTACTATCCATCAGTGTATCACTGCCAATATTCATGTTCCTGAGTGTAACACTTAATCCTGCCACAGCCACATTGAATAATCTTTCAGCTCTAGAAGGGCTGTCATTATTATGCAATACATAATAGCCTTTCCCATCAATTACTACGTCTTTGTAAATATTAAAAACAATGGTGGCTCCTTCATAAATAATATTGCCCGTTAACTCAATATAATAGGTCCCAGTACCAGGATCATTTTGAATCATAGCCAAAGCGCTGATCATTTCGGCCTGAGAACCTACCAAATAAGGATCAATCTCAGTTCCGTTTCCTGCATAGGCAGTAATTGGCTGATCAGAGCTATCATTTAAAATTGTTGCTGGTATAACATTCTCATCGTTTTTATCGGAAAAGTTTTTTTGAGCGTCTGTAGGGACTTCGTTTATTTCTTCATACGACCAGCTATCATCTTCTGTTGGTATATTTAATGAATCATCCGAGCTTACACTTTCCGAATTGTTTACTGTTAATGGTTTGTCGCTTTCAAATGTCTCCGTTAGAGCAAAATGATGACTCATCGTTGAGCTAGTAAAACAAATAATAGAAACAAAAATAAGTAAACGTGATATTTTTTTCATAACGACCTCCTTTTCCTACTGTTTGTCTCAGATCATCGCGAAGTCAATTGATACTAAAATTCTCAGCTGACTCCATGTCTTCGATGACTAAATTCTGAATAATGCACTCTTAAATAGAGTTTCAATGGCTTCTCTAAAAGGAAATCCATTGAAGAATCACTGTAACAATTAATAGATGACGCACATTTTATTCATTTGATGAACATATAATATTTTTTCAATCATTTTTGTGGACGATTCTGTCACAACTCTTCATCCATCTAAAGCCGATTCCCTTTGTAGCAACTCACCTATTCCCCTTTTTTTGACAATTTCCTCCCGCTGATAATCTTGATTTTATTTATTTGAGTTATTTTGATCATAATAGTCATATGAAAACCTTCATATTGATTCAAGCAAGCCTTACCCTTTATAGACAATTAGATCACGAACAATAATCTAGTAAATTTTTACTTGTTTTTCGTGCTTATTTATATTGATTAAAATTAGATTATAAACAGATTGCAAAATAATGATACTACACTCCTTTATTTATAGTCAAAACATGTTCTATGGCAAAACGCTGAAAACGATCGTTATATAAACAACAAAAAATTAATTTCCCTCTATAAAAATGTTAAGCGAGGTATTATTTTAGCTAAACAGCCGAACCATTCACACTTGATCACTATTTATGGATTGTCAAAATAATACAAAAAATAACAAATAATTTTTTAGTCTCATAGATGAGACTCATTTTTTCCAAGGTTATTTATGTAATAAGTGCCGCATGAAATCTATCTATCGAGTCAACCGATTTTTGTCATTGGGAGAATTCAAATCAGTACGATATGTTACTAGTACGATATCTTTTATTCAAATTAAAATAAAACGTTACGAATGAATGGCTGTTTTCGATATATGGAATCGCTCTATTCACAACAGGTTTTCAATAGTGTTTACATTTCAATTGAAGCAAGCATGTGACCGCCCTAAGGTCTTTTCTATGACGAAAAAAGAACAGAAAAGAGATGTTAATCTTCTTTCTGCTCTTTTTACTTAAAACCTTCTCAATACCTACTGATTTGGATTTTTAAGGATTTGTTTTGTAAGTTTTATTTCTTGAATCAAGTATTGTCCAATTGATGTCTCAGAAACAATCCCCCTACGATCATAAAAATCAACACGAATCCTAAAAGTGAAAGATATATACCTGTTTGATCATTTGTCTGTGGCATTGGTTGAACCACCTTCACTTCTGTACGGGCCACCTGATTTCTTTCGGTTGTAGGCGATTCTTCGGGTACTGGTGCAAGTGTCGGTGTTTCTACACCTAGCCTCCCATTCAATTCAATCGTCGTAGTACTCATAGTATCTCCTCTAACTTAGGATTAAAAGTTCACGGCGTCTAATTGAAGTGTCAGTGTAAATGACGGATTTGCTTCTGAAATATTAGCTGATGTGACAGCACCACTATAGCTAAAAGTAGTAGAGGTCGGGTTTGATGTATCACCAGTAGCTGTCAATCTCCCCTCACGATTTGCTAAAGTGAATATCACTCCGGATGATTCAGGTGTGAAATCTTGCAGTTGACCGTTGGCGATCAATCTTCTTGACGCTGATAAAGGTGATGGCGAAACAATATCTAAGGCAGAGATAGCGGAATAATCGCCAGAATTGCTTGCAAAATTTTTAACAGACACTGCTACTGGTCGACCAGAATTATTGGCGATATTGTAGGTTGGTGAATTTATGCTGGTTGTGCCTGCAAGATTATAAAAAATTGTCGCAGTGTCCAGTGTGACATTGATCCAATTTGTATCACCTTCTTCGATTTCTTCTTCAGGATCTGTATTGTCCAACCCCAAAGAACCGTTGATTTGAATATCTGCCGTTGGTTCTCCAATAACATCCGATGCTAAAATCGTCGTTGGTGCAAACGCTCCCGCAGTTGTTCCTAAAACGAATACACTTGCTAATAATTTCTTTTTCATCCTAATATTCCCCTATCTAATGTATTTTTTATTCGATGACTAGTGTTACTCCAGCTGCTACTTGTCCTTTTTTCTGATTCGTATCTGGATCGTATAAGCTAAACATTGCTACAGATGGATGTTCTCCTTTCTCCAGTGACTGTTCAAGTGTTACCTCTTTTATTTCATACCCTGGCTGGATTGCGCCAGATGTATAAACAAGTTCATCATTACTCTGTTTTCGTATTTCCACATTGATGGGATGGCCATTTTCAAGTGGGTTCTTGATCATCAATTCACCTTGCAGCGTTCGGTGATTAAACGTCGCCTCTGGTGAAATCATTAGATTGAATTTACTTCTATCAACTGCTGTTTGCGATAATTCTAACAACTCTTCTTCTGAGATTCGTTGCGCATCTTTTCCATCTGGAAGGAATTCCCCGCTGACAAGTGTCACTGGTTCAGGTGTTTTTTGAAAGTAATATCGATAAATCAGCCAACCACTAATCAGTAATAATAGACTTACCAATATAATAATCAGAGTTTTCTTTCGTTTATTCATCCCTATTTCCATTAATCCACGTCTCCTTTTGCTGTCAGAGTATAAGTCAATCTAAAATCTGTTTCATGTTTCTTGAAAATCGATCCAGCGAATTCACCTTTTAAGAAAAGTTCTAATGGATCTTTTAAGAACGGTTCTAATGTGATCGCTTCCGGTCGATTTTCACCTACAATCAACGGCCCAAATGCTTGACCATCATTTGTACTCAACTTCAATAACAAATGATCCCCCTCCACTTCTGGTATCTGAACAACCAATGAAATTGTCGGATCAATCGAGTGATCAGCAATATGTGTCACTGTAAAATCAATGGTAAAATTACTATGGGTAATGATTGGTTGGCTATGTTCCTCTTGATGAAAAGTTCCAGCTTCACGAACTTCAAATATCTTTTTCAGAGGCACTTCTACATGTATCGGACTGCGGACAATCATCACTTCTTTTTCCTCCCATAAACTCTCAATCGATAAGGGCTCCATCTCTTGCCCTGCAACCGCTCCGTCAGCCATCTGTTGAAAAATCACTTGGACATACACATAATACGTACCTGCCCGTAATTGTTCATTCTGCCAAGACAAGCTTGTTGTATTTTCGACTGACATCACTCCTGGTGTATCCAGGTTTGCTTGTGCAATCGCATCTTGGGCAGCACAGGTGAGGTAACCGAATCTCCACTCCAAAGACGTTCAGTGCTAAGCTTATAGCGGACCTCTTTAATAATCTGGCTTGTTGGATGAATCGTAGTCAATAGTTCACTTTTGCCGATCTGTACATTTGGAATGCTGTCCCACGTAAAATGAACACCTCTTTGGTAAATCGCTTGTCGCAACCCTATGAGACTAAACTGATTGTCTGCCAAGATTTGTGTCGCCCTTCCTGGTATTTGCTTTTTCCCTACGCCTTGGTCATGATCAAGATAATTAATCTGGTAATCTCCAGTAACACCTGGAACACCATCTAAGCGATTGAGCGTCATATCTCGGGCGAATAATCGATTGGTTGTACCGACATTTTCAAAATGGATAAACTCCGGTTCATCGACATTGAAAGTTACTGAATTACCTGAATTGATCGGGCCGTTGCTTAAGAATGTTGTTTGAGCGTCTCTACCGATATTGATCGTTGTAGCATGTGAATCGGAAAAATTAAGTGCCCGATTCGCTGTTTGTCGATAGAAGAATTTTGCATTGTCAGCGATTGTAAAAATCAATGGTGCACCATGTGTCAAGTTTTGCTTTGATGAAAGAATTGACACTTCTGCCTCTTCTTCGATCACGACTTCTATTCGCCTATTACCTCCATTCGAACCTCCAGTACCAAATCCATGAATAAATCCTGAATCGGTTTCCGTTTGATGATCAATCGTTGTTTTTGTACCTGAACCAAAAACAAGATTATAACCTTCCATAAATTCCTGGCTATTTGTTCCTGCTCGACTAGTAAAATGGTTCTCTCCTTTAAATATAAACGTCGACTCTTGATTCCAAGACAAAAGTGGTTGCGCACCTGTTCTTGCATAATAATCAACATCTTCAAAAACTGCCGTAAAGTTTATTCCTGATACATTTCCAGATCCAATAATTCCATAGTAGGTATTATTGTCATAGATTCTTCCAGCGGCATCTGTCATGCTATCGCTTCCAAAATTCATATTTCTAAGTGTCACATGTCCCCAGATCTTTGGATTCGATATCCCGTATTAATCGCTGTACTACTAGAACTATTAGAGTAAAGCATGTGAAATCCCTGCCCGTCGACCACTAAATTTCTTCTTATCTCAAAGACATCTGAATCTTGGTACAAGATATGATTCGTCAGAACAACATGATAAACGCCATTTGAAGGACTTGAATTGATTGCTCTTAGCACATCACGTAATTCAGTAGCTGTTCCAGCAGTATAGGGATTCCCTTCAGTCCCAAGCCCATTCAAGGATTCAATTTGTTCAAATCCATGATTATTCACATCTTCAGTCATCACATAGTCAAACGTTTCCCACTCGGTTCCATTTTCTAAATCCGATAGAATTTCTTCTTTTTGAATAAATAGCTCTTGTTCTTTTTCGTTATTTTTTGAATGTTCAAAATGATTGATATCTTCTCCTGCTTCATGAGAATCATTGACTTCAAATTGTATGTCTCTAGCGTAATAATAAACGATTGGTAATAGACTTAAATAAAAAAAAACTAGTAATATAGATATTTTATTCATTATAATCATAATTACCTCCACATATTTTTTAAAAAAGAAAAAATTAGATAGATTAGATTTTGATTGCAAAACGATGATACTATGAAAAGAAGTAATAAGTCAACTTATTTGGTATAGTGTTTTTTTTTAAAAAAAGAATCTTACTAAAGAATTATACTTTAGTAAGATTCGACTATTTCTATTAAACAACTATACTATATCAAGCTTCAACAGCGGCAGGTGCTTTTCTTAGCCAACCATAGATAATACCGGAGACCACTGCACCAATTAAAATAAATACAAGATACATAATCGGATGACTTAGTAAGAAGACAACGAAGATCCCACCATGTGGTGCTAGCAATTTGATACCAAAAGCTCCCACTAAACCACCTGTCAATGCAGAACCAATAATGAAACTTGGAATTGCTCTGATTGGATCAGCTGCGGCAAATGGAATCGATCCTTCGGTTACGAAAGAGAGCCCCATAACAATGTTTGTCAACCCAGCATCTTGGTCTGTTTTACTGAATTTATTTTTGAATAAACGTGTTGCAACGAAGATAGCTAATGGTGGAACCATTCCTCCCGCCATAACGGAAGCCATCACAACACTACCACCCGTTGCGACAGTGGTTGCTAATGTTGCTGTACCGAACACATATGCTGCTTTATTGATTGGTCCACCTAGATCGGCAGCCATCATCCCAGCAAGTAATGCGCCTAATAACGCAGCATTTGAACCGCTAAGTCCAGACAAGAAACCGTTCAAGCCATCATTGAGTGCTTTCATCGGTACATTGACCATCAACATCAAGAAACCGGTAATCAACAATCCGAATACAGGATAGAATAGAATCGTTTTGATTCCTTCCAGTGACTTAGGTAAGTTTTTGAATAATTTACGTAAGAAGACGATCACATAACCTGCCAAGAAACCACCAATCAAGGCACCCAAGAACCCAGCACCGCCAGCATTTGCTAATGCTCCCGCTGCAAAACCAACGATCAATCCAGGACGGTCACCAATACTTGACGCAATGAATCCAGCTAAAACTGGTAACATAAAGCCAAATGCCGCTTGTCCAATTTGATTGAACCAGCTTGCTGCTTGGTTGTAATTCCCAAGGTTGGCTAATTGATCTTGTGGTACACCCATGAACTGATCGACCATGAATGATAATGCAATGGCGATCCCACCGCCGATAACGAATGGTAACATGTGAGAAACACCATTCATCAAATCTTTATAGATTCGTTGGCCGATCGTTCCATCTGCATTTCCTTCGTCAGAAGAATTTTCTTTTCCATCACCATGGAAAACTGGTGCTGAACCACTGACAGCTAAGTTGATCAATTCTTCCGTTTTTCGAATACCGTCACTTACTGGACGATTGACTAATTCTTTTCCGTCAAAACGATTCATTTCGACTTTTTTATCAGCCGCAACGATAACGCCATCTGCACGGGCAATATCTTCAGCAGTTAAACGGTTTTTGATTCCTTCTGAACCGTTTGTTTCAACTTTGATCTCAACACCCATCTCTTTGGCTTTTTTCTTCAACGCATCTTCAGCCATGTAAGTATGGGCGATCCCTGTTGGACATGCAGTAACTGCAACAACAAATTTTTTATTAGAAGAAGTCGCTGTTTGTGCTGCTTCTTCTTGTTCCGCTACCGCTTCTGCTTCTTTTTGTTGTTCCGCTGTTTGGAATAATTCTTGGACCTCTTCCGGTGTTCCTGCTTCTTTTAATTTTCCAACAAAATCTGGATCGATCAACAAACGTGATAAAGCAGCTAATGCTTGCAAATGTGTGTCGTTTGCTCCTTCTGGTGCGGCGATCATAAAGAATAAGAAAGTTGGTTGACCATCTAGTGCTTCATAATCCACGCCTTTATTACTTTTCGCAAACAAAACTGTTGCTTCTTTGACAGCCGCATTCTTCGCATGTGGCATTGCAATGCCATCGCCCAACCCAGTGGATGTTTGAGCTTCACGAGCTAAGATCCCTTGTTTATAAGTTTCGATATCTGAGATACGACCTGCATCATACATTTTTTGGACCATTTCATCGATGGCGCCTTTTTTATCAGTTGCCTGTAGATCCATGATCATCGCATCTTTGATCATTAAGTCTTTGATTTCCATGATTTATCCCCCACGATATTAATCAATTTTTGTTATTTCTACTTCTGGTAATAATTCATCAATGAATGAACGAACCGCTAAATCATCCGAAAAAGCAGTTGCACTTCCACATGCCACGCCCCACTTGAAGGCTTCTACCGCATCTCTATGTTTGCTATATGAACCGATAAAACCAGCAATCATCGAGTCTCCGGCACCCACTGAATTTTTCAATGGTCGAACTAATACATTTGAACGGTAGGTTCCTTCTTTTGTAAACAATAAAGCACCGTCCCCAGCCATTGAGATCAACACATTTTTTACTCCTTCTGCTAGTAATTTCTTGCCATAAGGAATGATATCTTCAACGGAATGGAATGTCACATCATACAATTCAGCTAGTTCGTGATTGTTTGGTTTGATCAATAACGGTTCTTTTTTTAATGCTTCTTTCAAATCATCGCCGGTGGTGTCAATCACAAACTCAGCACCTTTTTCACGGATGATCTCAATCAATTCTTGATAGAATCCCGCACGTAAACTCGCAGGTGCGCTTCCTGACAATACCACGATATCGTCTGCTCCAACTGTTGCTAATTCTGCTTTCAAACGTTCAATGGCTTGATCTGAGATTGTTGGTCCTTGTCCATTGATCTCTGTTTCAGAATCAGACTTAAGTTTGATGTTGATCCGTGTATCTTCTTCCACTTGTGTAAAAGCTGTCGCGATTTGTTCTTCTTTCAACCAGTCAGAAATAAAATTCCCAGTGAAACCACCAAGAAATCCTAAAGCGGTCGAATCAGAATCGATTCGCTTCAATAGACGAGAAACATTGATCCCTTTTCCTCCAGGGACTTTGAAATCTTCGGTCATTCGATTTAAATCACCGAGTT
This sequence comes from Enterococcus sp. DIV0806c, assembly GCF_051710905.1. Classification (NCBI taxonomy): domain Bacteria; kingdom Bacillati; phylum Bacillota; class Bacilli; order Lactobacillales; family Enterococcaceae; genus Enterococcus; species Enterococcus sp. DIV0806c. The sequence continues at coordinate 1,889,390 of NZ_JBIOLO010000001.1, forward strand.
TTAATCCATCTACTCGTACGATAAAATCGATGGATGGATTAAGCGTTACTGTATAAATCATTGATTTGCCTCCTTAATTGTCGTCCGTTCACTGTAGTCGTCAAGAAATTCTAGTGGACAACGCTCGGTTATGATCGTGGCATCTTGCAGTGGTGCAACAGAAACAAAGGTTTGCTTATTGAACTTCGTATGGTCAAGTAAAACATAACTATCTTGGGCATTTGTAATTGCTAAGCGTTTGACCGCTGCTTCTTCTGGATCTGGGGTAGTGAATCCACGTTCAAGATGAACGCCATTCATTCCCATAAATGCTTTATTAAAATGGTAATCCCGTAATTGGCCAAGTGTATTAGCTCCTAATACTGCATTCGTTGAGAGTTTCACTTGCCCCCCTAGGACGATCGTTGAAACTTGTAGATCAACTAGCGCAGCAGCATGTTTTACTGAGTTAGTTACAACAGTGATCCGTTTATCTTTTAAAAAGGGGATCATCTCTAACGTAGTTGATCCTGCATCAAGATAAATGACTTCTTCATCATTCACCAGATCTGCTGCTAGTCGTGCAATCACTTGTTTTTCATGAACGTTTTTGAGCGTTTTCTCACTCATGTTTTGTTCAAAACCTAAAAGATCCTCTTTTTTTGCTCCTCCATGGATACGTTGCAATAACCCTTCATCTTCTAGCTCTTGAAGATCCCGTCTAATCGTTGATTCAGAAGCATCTAACAAGACTACTAACTCTTGGGATTTGACAATTTTATGTTGTTCCAATAGTTGTAGGATTTTCTGTTTACGTTCTTCTGTAAGCATTTCCACGATCACCTCACGATAGATTCTAGCATATTTTGATTTAACATTCAACAAGATTCATTCAAAAACATTCAAAAACGATAAAAATCCTGAATCTACAAATAACTTCAACTACAATAAGAAGGCATCCACAAAATCATGCTTCACTTTTTGTGGATGCCTTCTGACATTTTAGGTTTTAAACTAGCTTACGTTTTCAATTTTCTGATCGTCTCAGCACGATCCAGCTTTTCTTGCAAACGATTGAAATGAGCTAATTTTTCTGCATCAATAGATTCCCAGACAATTCAGCTTGATCTAATAAGACGACCCGGAGACGTTTTTTTCCTTGTACTGCGTCAAAGCTTAAACGTCCTCTTCTCTTGCGGATTCGTTTGAATTGGATCTCTGATAATCGATTGCGGATCTCTTCGATGGGAAAATCAGCTAAAAACTTAGTCGGCAAGTAAATACGTAATGAGGTCAAATAGTCTTGGTACATTTCATCGGGGGCTTCGACATTCAAGTATTCATTGATATAATAACTATAAGCATCGATCCCCTTGTCTAACATGAATGTTGGATCGATTACTTTATAACAGATCAACTGGCTATGGCTTTCATCGACCCATGGAAAAAATGCTTGACGATTAAGGACACCTCTCGCTCTTTTTTCTTTGTAATCGTAAGTAGCAAAATCATAGCTTCTTGTTACGAAAAATGTAGCTTTCTTCTTTTCTGTTGGTTGCATCAAGTGATTTTGATATTGGACAGCTTGTAAGGAATCCTGCGTATAGGCATACTCGACAAATGGCTCTTTCAGTAAACCAACGCCATTATCCCACGACAAATGATCAAAGCCTAATTGATCTCGATAGTATTGTTGAAATTTTAAATTTGCTTCACATTGCCAACGAAATGGGTCGCGATACAACTGGATACCAATTACTTGATTCTCATATTGGGTGACTTTCTCTACCTGTTGCATTTCCAAAAAAATCTCTTTAGGAATCAATCGATAGTAATATTGACTATAATACATTTCCCAACAAGAAGTAAAACAACGCCCTTCCACGATTAGATCATAACCGGAAAACTGGTTACAATCTACCTCGATCTGTCCATTTCGCCCTTTGATTTTAGGTAACTTCTCGATGTTCTCGGCAGATTCAAAGGATAAACGCTTTTCGATTTCTTTCGTATTATGATACAAATATTCTTCGACACTTCTCATGTAAGCAAAAATACCATTTTTTTGCATTTTAATTTGAAGATAGTTTCGAATCACCGATTCATTTTTTTGAAATGTCTGCCATAAAAACTGATAATCAATTTGGAGATGATGATAGCCAAATTCAAAACGGCAAGTAATACCATTCGCATAAATTTCCAACCAACCGATTTCTTCATCAGAGATTTCTTCTAAGGCTTTTTTTACTGCAATAAAGGTATATGGTTCTTTCGTCTGACGAGAGGATTGGTAAAAATCAGGGGTAAGCAAGATACGAGTAAGCATGGACCAATCATAGGCTTCTTCTTTTTCGTTCGTACGATCTCTGGTCAAGACGAGACGGAGCATCATTTTTTCTTTCGTCACCACATTTCTCACCTCTCTCAAATCTATTTATAATCAAATTATAACGAATAATAAAAAAAAACTAAAACTTTTCGTCTTATGCCACCGATTGAGGAGGAGCATGTTAAAATAAAGAAAGAGGTGATAAACATGGGATTGAAATTTGAGCGTACAGATAATTTCGACAAACTATTTGAATCTTTTGGCGTTGATCCGGAAAAGACCGTTGCTCCAAAAGAAGATATTGACCGCTTTTTAAAACCAAAAAGCGACCCAAAAAAAGACAAAAAAAAGAAATAAACAAAAAAGACTTGATACCTTAGCTTTTTGAAAGTTCGCCTTTCAACCTAAGTATCAAGTCTTATTTGTTTACTCGCTGATCGCGTCTTCGATGGCTTTCCACGCTTCTTCTTTTCCTTGTTTGGTTACAGAAGAAAATAAAATGAATGTGTCATTGCGATCAAAATTCAACGCTTTTTTAATTTCACTTTCGTGTTTGTTCCATTTTCCACGAGGGATCTTATCCGCTTTTGTCGCAACAACGATCACTGGGATATCATAGTATTTCAAGAATTCATACATTTGGATATCTTCTTGTGATGGTTTATGGCGAACATCCACCAGTGACACGACTGCTTTTAATTGTTCTCTAGATGTCAAATAAGTTTCGATCATCTGTCCCCACTTCGCACGCTCTGTTTTAGAAACTTTCGCGTAACCATAGCCTGGAACATCGACAAAATGCAGCGCATTTTCGATCAGATAAAAATTCAGGGTTTGTGTTTTCCCTGGTTTACCTGATGTACGAGCGAGATTCTTTCGATCGATCAGCGTATTGATAAAGGAAGATTTCCCGACATTTGAGCGACCTGCTAAGGCAATCTCTGGTAGATCTGTTTCTGGATATTGTTTCGGTGCAACAGCACTGATCACAATATCCGCATGATGGACTTTCATATGCTCTCTCTCCTTCAAAGCGGCAAAGTGGCTCACTCCCTCTCCACTTTCTTCGACAGAATGAAAAGGAGTAGTCGAAAAAGCTTCTAAAACTTTCACGACTGCTCCTTTCATTTTATCCCGCTTTTTTTTCTGAATCTTTGTAAATAACTGTTGGTTTGCCGGTCAGTTCGGCAGCTTCTTTTGTAATAATCACTTTTTCGATTGTTTCATCAGAAGGAATATCAAACATGACATCCATCATGATTTCTTCGATGATCGAACGTAAGCCACGTGCACCAGTATTGCGCTCAATTGCTTTTTTCGCAATAGCTTTTAGTGCTTCTGGTTCAAATTCTAAAGCAGTGTCATCTAGTGAAAGTAATTTTTGGTATTGTTTCACTAACGCATTTTTCGGTTCCGTCAAGATACGAACTAAATCGTCGGTTGTTAGTTTTTCTAACGCAGCCATTACAGGTAAGCGTCCGATAAACTCTGGGATCAAGCCGAACTTCAATAGATCTTCAGGAATGATATGTTGCATGACACTTTCATTTTCTGAAAGTTTTTGGTTTTGTGTACCGAAACCAATCGTTTTCTCGCCCATACGATTTTTTACGATTGTTTCGATGCCATCAAACGCACCACCGACAATGAACAACACATTCGTCGTATCGATTTGGATGAATTCTTGATGAGGATGTTTGCGTCCACCTTGTGGCGGCACACTGGCAACTGTTCCTTCCAAGATTTTCAGTAAGGCTTGTTGTACGCCTTCCCCTGATACATCGCGTGTGATCGATACATTTTCGCTTTTACGTGCAATTTTGTCGATCTCATCGATGTAGATGATTCCTTTTTCCGCACGTTCAACATTGTAATCAGCAGATTGCAAAAGTTTCAATAAGATATTTTCTACATCTTCACCTACATAACCCGCTTCTGTCAAACTTGTTGCATCAGCAATGGCAAATGGTACATTCAATGTTTTTGCTAATGTTTGCGCCAAGAATGTTTTACCTGAACCAGTCGGACCGATCAGGCAGATATTGCTTTTTTGCAATTCGACATCATCGTTGTCTTGTGCTTCTTGATTGACACGCTTATAGTGATTGTAAACAGCTACCGCCAATGAACGTTTTGCACGTTCTTGCCCAATCACATAATTATCCAATACTTCAAGAATCTCAGAAGGTTTCGGTACTTCAGTAAACTCTCGTACTGCTTCTTCGTAAAATTCTTCATCAATGATTTCTTTACATAGGTCGATACATTCGTTACAGATGTAGACCCCCGGACCTGCTACGATTTTCTTTACTTCTTCCTGTGTTTTGCCACAAAAAGAACAGCGTACAGTCTCATTACCACTTGGATTATCATACATGGTCTTCACCCCTTAACTTGCGTTGCTTCGCAAGAAACTATCAAAGACTTTACAGTCTTTCCCTATCATACCATAATTTAAAAAAAAGCAAAAGTATCAATGGAGTTTGAAACAAAATGAAAGAGTCTAGGCTTCATTTAAGCGCCTGGACTCTTTCATATAGATGCAGATCAACAATTCTATTCGCTTATTCTGCTTCTTTTGCTGTACTTGTAATCAATTCGATCGCTTTTTTCATGATCACATCATGTTTTAGCATATCTTCTGTCAATACACGTTTGATTTGATCAATCGGCATGTTGTAAGTTTCTGCTAATTCTTGGATCTCTGCAGTGATTTCTTCTTCTGTTGCATCTAAGTTTTCAGCAGCTGCTACAGCTTCGATCACAAGGTTTGTTTTTGTACGCATTTCTGCTTCTTCTTCAAACTGTTTGTGCAAGTCTTCTTCTGTTGAACCAGTTAATTGGTAGTACATTTCTGGTGAGATTCCTTGACGTTGCATGTTGTTCAAGAATTCGTCCATTGAACGGTGAACTTCATCATGGACCATCACATGTGGAAGATCAACGATTTCCGCATTTTCGACTGCCAATTTGATTGCTGCTTCATCTTTTGCATCTTCTGCAGCTTTTTCTTTTGTTTCAGTCAATTCTTTCATGTATTTTTCTTTTAATTCTGCTAATGTAGATACTTCATCGTCTACATCTTTTGCAAATTCGTCATCTAATTCAGGTACTTCTTTTGTTTTCACTTCGTGGATCGTTACTTTGAAGACTGCTTCTTTACCCGCAAGATCTTCTGCTTGATAATCTTCTGGGAATGTCACAGTAACATCTAAGTTTTCGCCTGATTTGTGGCCAACCAATTGTTCTTCAAAACCAGGAATGAATGAACCTGATCCTAATTCTAGTGAATGGTTTTCGCCTTTTCCGCCTTCAAATGCTTCATCGTTGATGAAACCTTCAAAATCGATAACGACAGTGTCGCCATTTTCAGCTGCAGCATCTTCTTTGATGACTAATTCAGCTTGCGCTTCTTGTTCACGTTTAATACGTTCTTCAACGTCGGCTTCTGTTACTTCACGGTCTTGTTTTTCAACCACTAAGTCTTTGTAATCACCTAATTTTACTTCAGGTTTTACAGTTACTTCTGCTGTGATCGTCCAGTCTTGGCCTTTTTCCATACTTGCTACATCGATCTTAGGTTGAGAAACCGGATCGATTGCTGCTTCTTTAACAGCTGCTTCATATGCTTCAGGTAAGACAGCGTTCAATGCATCTTCGTACAATGCTTCTTCTCCGTACATACGGTTGAATACTTGACGAGATACTTTTCCTTTACGGAATCCAGGAACGTTCAAGTTTCCTTTTACTTTATTAAAGGCAGTTGTCAATCCTTTTTGGATTTGATCTTGCCCGATCGTAAATGTTAAAACACCATCATTTGTGCCTTTTTTTTCGAATGTTGCAGTCATTTATTTCCCTCCGAGTTTAGAAATTCATTTGATACATCAAAAACGTTTCATGCATACCTTTAAATAGTACACTAACCCTTCCAAATTGTAAACATATTGAACGAGGAGAATCCACGTTTTTCATGACTTTTTTATCTTTCCCTCTGTTTTTTTACGTATTGAATAATAATAGTTCTGTCATTATTTTATTTCTTTTTTCAGTGAATTCGAGTTGTTCAGATGCCAAAAGATCCTCACACGGCTGATTCGTATAGGTTGCTACTGTTTGTTTGAACCATTTGTCAAGATTTCCAATGTAGCTATCATAGATCGGATAAACGATCGCCGATTGCATCGTGAACTCTTCTTTCAAATTCTCACTCATCAAGGCGTCTTCTCGCTCATACGCTTCCGCCATTTGTTTGATTCGTCGATAGGAAGTTTGCTCTTCTGGACGCACCATTTTCTTTGGTATCACTTCGATCAACTCTTCCTCGATCGTCAAGTATGCAACTGGCGCTGCTTCTTTGACTTGAACGAGCGACTCAAGCAACTTGGCCCTTACAAGAACATGGACCGTTTTTAAAACGATCAACTTTTTAGCGGTCTGGATAAATTCGTGGTAAGGCAGTTGCTCGATTTCTTGGATATACCTCAACTGAGTAGTTGGTTTTTCAAAAGGTAATTTTTCTACCAGTTGATAGATTTCACGAATCTTCTGTCTTTGCATCTGTCCGACTAATTCTTCTGATTGTTGGATTTTTAGCAAAACTGCTTGCTCAAAATCATCGGGAAAATCAGCACTTGCAATCAATTTTCGTGCATATAAAAAATCTTTTGCTGTAATCAGTAGATCAAAGTAAAAAGTAGCTAATTCTTCATTCATCAAATACTGTTTTTCATGCAAAAGTGCTTGATGAAGTGCTTCTTCCCACATATCCAATTCTGATAGTGCCAACACGTACAACGTATTTGCCTCAAATGTTGCTTCAAGGTCATATGCACGTTCAAACAGCTCTTTTGCTTGACTATACTGATGATCTGTTAATGCCTGTTGGCCAATACGCATCAAATTGTCGTATTTATCAGGAAAATCGATCGGTCTCACTTAGGTTCTTCCCTTCACTCTTTTATCATTTGTCTGACACGACTTATTGAACAATAACCAATATTCAGCCATTTTCTCTACCTAAAGAATCAAGCATTCATCTCTTGATTAAATGCTTTGATCATATTGATCGTTACTACACTCGTATTTGAGAAATAATCCCCGATGTGTTGTTTTTTCTTACTAAAGATGACCGGGAGATAGCCGATAAAAAGTAACGGAAATCTCAAAATGAAGCGACAAGCGCCTTCACGAACTAATACTGTACTCCATGAAAGTTCCTCTTCATCAAAACTGATCACTCGAATACCAAAAATCATTTTCCCAATCGTCTGTCCGTGATTCCATTTCGTCAATAAAATAAAATAAGCTAAATAGGCGATCAATGACAAACTACCATAGATACTCAAATAAGAATCAGAAACTTGAAGCCATCTTAGGTTCACTGCAATGCCTAAAGTTAAGCGAGTAATTGACCCAATACAAATCAGATCAACCAAAAACGCAGCAAAACGAACCCAAAAACCGGCAAAGAAATAATAAGGAAAGCGATTGATACTTGGTTCATCGGTTTTCTGTTCTGTATATTTTTTCCATTTTTTTTGATTTTCTTTGATCTCAGTTTCTGACAGTGGTTTTTCTTTAAAGGAACTTAGCACCTTTTGAGAAAATCCCGGATCTGGTCCCACAGCCGGTTGGTCATTTTTTGCTTGTGTTGCAAACTCAAGTTTTTCTGACGAGCTACTTGTGTTTTTGCCAGCTGTAATTTCGTCTTTAGGAGCAACTGAAGCGTCTACCGTATCTTGCTTTCTACTAGTCGGATCTACTAATTTATTTTCTTCTACCTTAAAAACTTGTTCAGATGATACCTCCGTACGTTCAGTTACTTTCGGTTCCTCATTGGTCTTTGATCGTTCTTCGGGTGTTGACGCATTCGTTGATTTCTCGTTCATGCTTACTCACCTCCATATAGATACATGGCTCTTGGAGATTCTGCTGTTCCTAGACTTTCAAGTAATGACAAGATCTGACTTGTTTCAGACGCTTGCAACCCTTGTAATTCTGCTAATTTTGCACCAAACCAAGTATTGCCAAATCCAGTTGAACTAGTTGAGTATTCAACCAACTCAGCATCTTGTAGATCAAGATCTTCTCTCATCGCAGCTAAAGCATCTGTTGGATAGCCGATTTCGTCCACCAAACCTGCTTCTTTCGCTTGGACACCGTCGTAAATACGACCATCTGCGACTTTTTTCACTTCATCTTCTGATTTGTTTCTTCCTTCACTAACTACTTTGACAAAACGATTATAGGCGTTATCAATATAAGCTTGCAACACTGCGTGATCCTGCTCAGTTTCAGGTCGAGTAGCCGATCCCATATCTTTTAATGCGCCACTTTTTACTGTAGTATCTTCAACACCGATTTTTTCAAGTAAGCCCGAATAGTTGAGTCCGGACATGATCACACCGATTGAACCTGTCACTGTTTCTTCCGTTGCAAAGATTTTATCTGCTTGTGCAGAAATATAGTAACCACCACTAGCAGCCATATTTTTCATGCTGACATACATCGGTAGATCACGTTCTGTTCGGACCTCGTTGAGTAAATTGGCAATTTCTGCACTTTCATAAACTCCGCCACCCGGAGAATTGACTTCCAATAAAATCCCGCTGACGCTTTCATCGGCTTCGATCGCTTCAATTTGTTTCAAGAAATCTTCATGATTATAACTCTCAGTAGCGAATAGACCGGAAGAGCCTCCACTAGCTATGGCGCCATCCACAGTCAATTTTGCGATTCTTCCCATACCACTGCCTTCTTCAAGTACCACCGGTGACATTTCATCGTCTCCATATAACCAACTATTGATGTTACCCATTTGTACTTCTTCTTGCGGTTGCGTCAAACTTGAAGATACCAACGAAACAACCAATAAGCCGGCAGCAATCAGTACTGCTATCCAACGTTTCTTATTCATTTTACACTCTCCTAATATAGATTTCTAATCACGATCACCGCTTCAGAACCAGGTGTCGCATTCATCTTTTCTGCTTTTTCTTCAAGGGTGTAACCAGTAAACTGTTCGTGGGTCAATTCATCTTCAACGACAAACTGTTGCGCATGTTCGATTTCGAACGCATCAGGGGCGATTTCTTGGATACTGTCCCATCCGGTATCCAAAAAGATTTTAGTGTCATCCGTCACGTGTTCTGTTTTTTCAAATGCTGCAATTTGTTTTTTTAACATCCCCAACGTCATGATTTCTATCTTCTCTTCCATCTTTCATCCTCCTTCTATCTATGATTATTGTACCGAACTACAAGAAAAGATGATAGTCGAATTTGATAATTTTCTTTCGTCCAGGCCAATTAGATATATACCAATTTAATTTTTTATCTTTTTTATTGACAAACCTCACACATTAACGTTATGATTTTAGATGTTTCCAAAGAAAATAATAACAGGAGGATAATTAGACCAATAAGGAATAGCGCCAGGTCTGTTTTAACAGATGACGAGGAAAGGGTTGATCGAAGGATTCGGCGGATGGCCCTAGGGACTGCACCCTAAAAAGAAACATAAAAACTATCTGTGAAGGTAGAACAAAAGGTTTCTTACGCAGTTGGAAACGCTAATATCAAGTTTATAACAGAAAGTAGGATGTTTTTTTATGTGCGGAATTGTTGGAATGATTGGATTAGAGAACGTGACACCAGGGTTGATCAATGGGTTAGAAAAATTAGAATATCGCGGATATGATTCGGCGGGTATCTTTGTCTCAAATGGAAAACAGGACCATTTAGTCAAAGCGCGCGGTAGAATCCAAAACCTTAAAGATAAATTATCTCCAGAAACGACTGGTACAGCAGGTATCGGTCATACAAGATGGGCAACTCATGGGGAACCCGCAGAGAAAAATGCACACCCCCACCACTCACAAAGCGGACGTTTTGTTTTAGTCCACAATGGGGTGATTGAAAATTTTGAAGAATTGAAACAACAATACGTAGCCACTGATGACTTCATTGGCGAAACAGATACGGAAATCGTTGTTCATTTGATTGAAAAATTCGTGGAAGAAGCGCAAGATACACAAGAAGGATTTAGAAAAGCGCTAGAAGTCATCGAAGGTTCTTACGCTTTTGCCTTGATGGATCGCACAGCTCCTGAAACAATTTTCGTTGCCAAAAACAAAAGCCCTTTATTGATCGGTAAAGGCCAAGGATTCAATGTGATCGCAAGTGATGCGATGGCGATGCTTGCTTACACTAAAGAATTTATTGAAATCGAAGATCAAGAAATGGTGACCGTTCAAGCAAAAGATATCATGATCCAAACAATGACTGGTACGATCATAGAACGTGATTCTTATGAAGCACAAGTAGATGCTTCTGACATTGAAAAAGGAACATACCCTTACTATATGTTGAAAGAAATCGACGAGCAGCCGATCATCATGCGTAAAATCGCGCAAACCTATGTGAATGAGGACAATGAAATTCCTTTAGATCACAAATTGATGGACGAACTGTTAGCAAGTGACCGTATTTACATCGTCGCATGTGGCACAAGTTATCATGCAGGATTAGCGAGCAAGCATTCCTTCGAACAAATGACTGACATTCCAGTAGAAGTCCATTTGGCCAGTGAGTTTGGTTATACCATGCCTTTATTATCGAAAAAACCATTCTTCATCTTTTTGAGTCAAAGTGGCGAAACCGCTGATAGTCGTCAGGTGTTAGTCAAGATCAATCAATTAGGTCATCCTTCATTGACGATCACGAACGTTGCTGGTTCTACGTTATCAAGAGAAGCTGGCTTCACTCTGTTGCTACATGCAGGTCCGGAGATCGCTGTTGCTTCAACTAAAGCATACACTGCTCAAATCGCTGTACTAGCTTTACTTGCAAAAGCAGTCGGTGATCAAAAAGGCAATAAACGTTCATTGACATTTGATGTAGCGCACGAATTGAGTATGGTAGCGAATGCGATGGAAACAGTGATTACCCAAAAAGATGAACTCCAAGAACTAGCTGCGGAATTCCTGAATGACACGCGCAACGCCTTTTATATCGGTCGTAGCAACGATCACGATGTCGCTTTAGAAGCTGCTTTGAAACTAAAAGAAATCAGCTATATCCAAGCAGAAGGTTTTGCTGCCGGTGAATTGAAACACGGTACCATTGCACTGATTGAAGAAGGCACACCAGTGATTGGGATTATTAGTGAGGAAATCACAGGGGCTCATACACGTGGGAACTTAAAAGAAGTTGAAAGTCGTGGGGCAAAAACCTTAGTGATCGCCGCACATGGATTAGAAAAAGAAACGGATCAATTAGTGATTCCTGCTGTCCATCCATACCTTTCTCCTCTTGCCATGGTCATCCCGACGCAATTGCTTGCTTATTACGCGACCCTATTGCGTGGATTCGATGTAGACAAACCAAGAAACTTAGCTAAATCAGTCACGGTTGAATAATCAATCAAGTGACCCTTTAAATAGTCAATGCTCTTTGAGATCCCTGTACGAAATGATTTGTCATTTCGTACAGGGATCTTTTATTTGATCTAGTAAAGCAGTTGCTCGCTCGTTTTGTATCATGCGACAGCCATCGTCTTTTAAATGACCTTATGTGTAATGACCCATTATTTCAGAAACGAACACAAAAAGAGAGTCAATCTCTATAATCCAAAGATTGACTCTCTTTTATATGTCATTCTATTAATCGATTCCAATCTCAGCTTTGACAACCGCTGCGATTTTGTCAACATAATAGTTTACTTTTTCATCAGATGGTGCTTCTGCCATCACGCGTAGTAATGGTTCTGTTCCGGAAGGGCGGACTAAGATACGTCCTTCACCGGCCATTTCAGCTTCTGCTTCTTCAATGACTTGCTTGATTGCAGGAACTTCCATTGCACCGTTTTTGTTGCTTACTCGGATATTGACTAATTTTTGCGGATAGATCGTTACCTCTGCTGCTAATTCTGATAATTTTTTACCAGTTTGTTTCATGATATTCAACAATTGGATACCAGAAAGCATACCATCTCCCGTTGTATTGAAATCTAGGAAGATCATATGACCAGACTGTTCGCCACCGAAGTTGTAGTCATTTTTACGCATTTCTTCGACCACATAGCGGTCGCCCACTTGTGTCACAACATCTTTCAAACCGATTTCTTCGACCGCTTTATGGAAGCCGAGGTTACTCATGACCGTTGTAACGATCGTGTCTTTTTTCAGACGATTTTTAGCTGACAAATATTTCGCACAGATAAACATGATCTTATCGCCATCTACGATATTTCCTAATTCATCCACCGCAATGATACGGTCGCCGTCGCCGTCAAAGGCAAGACCGACGTCTGCCCCTTTTTCTACTACCATTTCAGCTAGACGCTCAGGATGCGTTGATCCGACACCGTCATTGATGTTCAAGCCATTCGGATTTGTTCCCATTGTGTAGAAATCAGTTTCTAAATCAGCAAACAAGCGATTGACAGATGTTGCTGTTGCACCATTTGCCGCATCTACACAGACCGTTAAGCCTGAAAGATCGCCGTTGATCGTCTGTACTAAGAATTGTGAATATTTCAGCAACCCTTCTGGAAACTCTTCGACTGTACCTAATCCTTCAGCAGAAGGTCGTGGTAATTCATCGACTTCCGCATCTAACAATGCTTCGATTTCTAATTCTTGGTCATCATCTAATTTAAATCCATCTGCACCAAAAAACTTGATGCCGTTATCTTGAGCTGGATTGTGTGAAGCAGAAATCATGACACCTGCGCTTGCTTTTTGCAAACGTGTCAAGTAAGCCACTCCTGGTGTAGAGATCACACCTAATTGAAAAACTTCGATCCCGACAGATAACAGACCAGAAACTAACGCTTCTTCGAGCATTTGACCTGAAATTCTTGTGTCACGTCCAACCAATACACGTGGACGTTTTCCATCTTTCTCATGTTGGCTCAGTACATAACCGCCGCAACGTCCTAATTTAAAGGCCAATTCCGGTGTTAGTTCTTTATTCGCTTCTCCACGGACACCGTCCGTTCCAAAATATTTACCCATAACTGTAAATTTGCTCCTTTAACTTAATTTTCCGATGAATCCTCTTGACTATTCGGTTGACTACTTGATTGTGTTGTCTCACTTGATGATTCATTCGACCCTTCACTCGATGTTGACTGCGTCTCTTCGGACTGACGTGTCGTCGATGACGAAGAGTTCGCAGGTGTCGACTCTGCACCAGAAGTTGTACTTCCTCCCGAATTTCCCGAATTAGAACGGCTAGTGTTTTCCGTACTTGTTTTCAGGATCGGTGTGATCTCAACATCGATTGAAGTTGGTGTGATACTAAGTCCACTCTCTACCGGAATATCAATATTTCTTGTCGTCCGGTGGACGATCCCAGAAATATCGATAGGTATCGTGATGCTATTTCCTAGTTGAGCCAGTTGACTCTCTGAACCAGTGACTTCTGCTTCAATGTCAGAGAAACTGAAATCGTAACTCTCCACGTTATCTGCGGGAGTCCCTTGCGCTGTTCCATAAAGACGGATCGTTTTCGTAGGCTTTGTGACCGTTGCTTTTGCAGTGACTTGCACTGGATCTGAGACAATACTTAAAGGTTCTCCTGCACTATTCAATGCTTGTACAGTGACTCTCGTGTCGACCCCATCGTCCGTGATCATCGCAGGTTCGATCCTCGCTACGACCTGTTGGATCTCTTCCAGTGTCTGATCACCAGTCGTGACCGTCACTTTTTTTGGTGATAGTTCAAGGTCATTCAATTCGAATCCAGCTGGAGTTGATTCTGTAGTGAGTAATGGCGTGACCTCAAATTCTTTCGTCACTTTTTTCTCGATAGTCACTGTGATCGTATCTGGCTCTAGTTTTGCTTTGACCGCACTGCTCAGATTTCTGATTTTCAATGGTACTTCATGTGTTCCCTCACCTAAACCAGTGAGATCCGCTGTCACTCGAAACATTCTTGTATCTTCAATTGCTTCGGCATTCAACTGAACACGATTGGCACTGGACAACTTCGCTGTGACTGTACTCTCATATCCATGGATATAATATTGATCCGTGTCGTATAAAAGTTGTACTGACACATCAGAAACGTTTTGCGTATAGGCTTCATTTCCTGACAGCGTGTCTTGGACAGTTTGTCCGTTTGCATTAAAATACAGCACAATACTGAATAATAACGCAACAAACGCATATAAGATACTTTTACGCCTCTCTTTTGAGATCATTTGTGATCCCCTCCCTTAGTCATCACGTCTAAGAAGGTTTGGAGCGTATTTTTATTTTTGTTTTTTTCTTCGACGATCAAATTTTTACGCAAGATCGTCAAATATTCTTCTTGAGATAAGCCAGGCATCAATTGGTTATCCAACGTAATGCTGACATCTCCTGTTTCTTCTGAGACAACGATCGTAATCGCATCGCTCGCCTCACTGACTCCGACAGCCGCTCGGTGACGGGTTCCGAATTCTTTCGGAATCAACATACTTTCAGATAAAGGCAAGTAGGCACTGGCTACTGCAATTTTTCCATCTTTTACGATCACTGCACCATCATGCAGCGGTGTATTCGGAATAAAAATATTGATCAGTAATTCGCCAGTGATATCGGCATCTAAAGCAATCCCTGTTTCGATATATTCATCCAAACCAGTGTGGCGTTCGATCGTGATCAAGGCACCGATTTTACGTTTGGACATATATTGGATCGCTTTGTCGAAAGAAAGGATCATCTGTTCATCTTCTTGCTTCTCACTCTTCGATTGTTTGAAAAGTGAGCTACGACCGAGGTGTTCTAATCCACGCCGTATCTCTGGTTGAAAAATGACGATAGCCGCAATCACACCATACGTGATCACTTGATTCATCAACCAAGATAAGGTATGTAGACCAATGATCTCGGCTAAGATCCGAATAACAACAAAAATCCCTACCCCTTTTAGCAATTGGATTGCTTTTGTTCCTCGCAATAGTTGAATGAGTTTATAAACTAAATACCAAACAACCAATACATCGAGTATGTTCACCAAAAAATTCTGAGAAAACAAGTCACCGGAAAACATTTGTCGCCAATAGTCTAAATTAAAAAGTTCTCCGATTTGAAATGACATAGACAGCCTCTCTTCTCTTTTGAGATTTCCTCTTTAGTATATCATATGTTTCATCAGAAGAGACTTATCTGCTTGGAATTTCCTAACAAAAACCAATTTTTTTCAAGAAATTTACATTTTCAATTTATTCTCCAATAAGTTATTCTATTTCCTTGGATCGTTTCGTTTTGTCATTCTTTGGTTTTTCTTCGTTCCGCTCTAGCGGCACGTCTGGCAGCACGTCTAGCTTCTGCTTCCGGATCAACCGTTCGTTCTTTTTTGACTCTCGGTGTTTCGGTCTCTGGACTTTCAGTACCTTCTGTCGGTTCGATCTTCGCTTTGATTTTTTCTAATTGACCAGTCATCGCCGCATAGTTGTAAAACCGTTTTTTCGCATCTTGGATCGTTTTGTCGAATAATTGCTCCGCAGCCTGTGGATGGATCGTTTCTAGTGATGAAAAGCGGACTTGCTTGCGCATGAAGTCAGCCATCATGGTAAAATCAGGCTTTTTATAGTCTAGCGTCATCGGCGTTTTATTCTTTTCGATCAATTCAGGATTATAGCGATACAACGACCAATAACCTGAAGCCACTGCTTCTTTTGCTTCTTTGATCGATTCTTTCATTCCACCTAGTAACCCATGAGCAATACAAGGCGTATACGCAATGATCAACGATGGTCCAGGGAATTTTTCCGCCTCTTCAAATGCTTTGATCGTTTGCATTTGATTTGCACCGGAAGCAATTTGTGCTACATACACATTGCCATACGTCATTGCCATCATGCCTAAGTCTTTCTTCGACGCATATTTCCCATTTGCTGAGAATTTAGCGATTGCTGAAGCAGGTGTAGCTTTCGAGACTTGTCCACCTGTATTGGAATAGACTTCATTATCCATTACTAAGATGTTTACATCTGCGCCACTTGCCAAGACGTGATCGATTCCGCCAAAACCGATATCGTACGCCCAGCCATCCCCACCGATCATCCATTGACTGTTTTTGACAAATAGATCTTTTTCTTGATAGATCGCTTGTAATTCAGGAACAAGTTCAAGCTCATTTTCGATTGCCGCACGTAATTTAGCTGCCCGCTGTTGGGTTCCTTCGCTTTCAAACATATGCGCCAACCAATCTTCCATCAACTCACGTAGTTCTAAGGAGACTTTAGGCATCACTTTTTTCATTGTTTCTGCTAAAGCTTCTCTTCTTGTTTGTGCGGCTAAAAGCATCCCATAACCAAATTCAGCATTGTCTTCTAATAATGAATTTGACCACGCAGGTCCTTGCCCACAATCATTTGTGGTAAATGGTGAAGCCGGTACTGCTCCGCCCCAAATGGATGAACAGCCTGTGGCATTGGCAATCATCATCCGATCACCGAACATCTGTGTCAATAACTTCACGTAAGGCGTTTCCCCACAACCGGAACATGCTCCAGAAAATTCTAATAAAGGTTGATTGAACTGTGTTGATAACACTGTATTTTTGCCTTTGATCGGATTTTCTTTTTGTCGCAAGGTCATTGCAAATGCCCAGTTGATTGCTTGTTTCTTTTGTTCTTCATAGGGCTTCATCACGAGTGCTTTGCCTTTTGCTGGACAAGCTTCAACACATAGCCCACACCCGGTACAGTCTTCGACAGACACTTGGATACGATACTTCAAGCCATCTGGTCCACGCATTTCTCGAACAATGAACCCTTCCGGTGCTTCTTCCAGTTCCTCCTCATCGGCTAAGAAAGGTCGAATCGCTGCATGAGGACAAACGAAAGAACATTCATTACACATCGTACAGCGCTCACTGATCCATTCGGGCACTTCAAGTGCGACCCCGCGTTTTTCGTAAGCAGCGGTTCCTAAAGGCATATCCCCTCGTGTCATTCCGTTTTCTGCTAAGGTCCTCACTGAGAGCTGATTTCCTTCTTGAGCGTTGATTGGTTCAAGGATGTCTCTAATATAGCGATTTGAGGTGTTCATTTCTTTTTTTGGAAGCGCCAATGTTGCCCACTCAGCCGGCACTTCGACTTTATGCAACAATTCCACCGTGCGATCGATTGCCTTGATGTTTTTTTCAACGATCGCCATTGATTTATGACCATAACTCTTCATGGCTTCCTCTTTTAAAATCGGCAGGACTTCTTCAAATGGTATGATATTCGCCAACTTGAAAAATGCTGTTTCCATCGCCGTATTGATCCGCCGACCTAGACCAACTTCTTGCGCCAAGCGCATCGCATTGATCGTATAAAATTGGATCTCATTTTCAGCTAAATACCGTTTTAAATGGGTCGGTAGATGCGTAGCTAGTTGTTCGTCTGACCAAAGCGTATTCAACAAGAAAGTCCCTTTTGGTTTCAACCCTTTTACTAGATCATAGCTGTGGAGATAAGCAGGGGTATGACAAGCGACAAAATCGGCATGCTCGACTAAATAGGTCGACCTGATTGGCGTATCCCCAAAACGCAAATGAGAAACAGTCAGACCACCTGATTTTTTTGAATCATAGTAAAAATAGCCTTGTGCGTATTTGTTTGTATGGTCACCAATGATTTTGATCGCTGATTTATTTGCTCCAACAGTCCCATCAGATCCGAATCCCCAGAATTTCGCTTGATACGTATTCGCTTCGGTCAAATCAAGCGATGGGCCAACTTCCAAAGAACAGTAAGTTAAATCATCAATGATCCCGATCGTGAAGCGTTTCTTCATATCCGTTTTTTCTTTTTTCAATTCATCATATACCGCTACAATCTGATTAGGAGTGACATCTTTTGAACCAATGCCATAACGTCCGCCGATCACTTTCAGATGACGTTCTGCATCATATAACGCACTTTGAACGTCTAGTAATAAAGGTTCTCCCCCTGCTCCCGGCTCTTTACTGCGATCTAGAACAGCAATTGCTTTTACGGAATTCGGTAGTTTTTCGATCAATGTTTCGATTGGAAACGGGCGATATAAATGGATATTCAAGAAGCCGACTTTCCGACCGTTTTGGTTCAAGTAATCAACTGTTTGTTGGATCGTTTGCGCAACTGAGCCCATTGAAATAATGACTTCCTCTGCGTCGGCTGCTCCATAATAAGTGACTAGATCATAAGAAGTTCCTCGGAGTTCATTGATTTTATCCATATACTTTTTCACGATTTGAGGCAAACGATCATAGTAGCGGTTAATTGTTTCTCGTTGTTGGAAATGGATATCAGGGTTTTGATTCGTTCCACTAGTCGTCGGCCGATTAGGATTCATCCCACGTTCACGAAAGGCCTGCAATTTTTCTTGAGGAATCAAAGGAGCTAATTCATCATATTCCAACACTTCGATTTTTTGGATTTCATGACTCGTTCGAAAACCATCAAAAAAGTTGACGAAAGGGATTTCTCCTTCTAAGGAAGCTAGATGTGCAACTGGTGCTAAATCCATCACTTCTTGGACGCTGCTTTCCGCAAGCATCGCAAATCCTGTTTGGCGAGCGGCCATCACATCGCCATGATCACCAAAAATATTCAACGCATTCGTCGTCACCGCTCGACTAGCTACGTGAAAAACACTAGGTAAAAGTTCACCGGCTATCTTATACATATTTGGGATCATCAATAATAATCCTTGTGAAGCAGTGTACGTTGTTGTCAATGCTCCGGTTTTTAATGACCCATGTATGACACCAGCAGCACCAGCTTCTGATTGCATCTCTACGACTTTAACTGGTTGTCCGAAAATATTTTTTTTGCCTGAAGCTGCCCATTGATCAACCAGTTCAGCCATTGTTGAACTAGGCGTAATTGGATAGATCGCTGCTAATTCTGTAAAGGCATATGAAATATATGCAGCAGCAGTATTCCCATCCATCGTCTTCATTTTTCGCATGTTTCATCACCTTTGCTCAATTTATCTAAATAATCTTTATTATTATACCGTAAACGAACAAAGAAAACCTCTTAATTTTGAAAGAAAAATCACATGCTAAAGATATGACAAAAATGCTTCGACCAGAATCGACAGCTAGAAAAAAAATAGCTTTTCCTCTCTTACAACTTTTATCTTCATGATTAAGGAAATGAGAGATTGACTAATTACCCACACTTATTTTTTGAACAAATTATTGTCTTTTTTTGGGAAAAGTTATTACAATAGAATAAAGAGGTGTTAAAAAATGGATATTTCAATTATCGATGCAACAAAAACAAACAAAACTACTGGAATCATGTACGGAAACGAAGATGCACCAAAACAAATGATCGAATTTGTCAATCTTGCTTGTCCTTATTGTCGACAATGGTTTATCGAATCTTATGACATTTTAGAAGAGGCGGTTCAATCTGGAAGACTCTTACGAATCATCAAATTGTTCGACAAAGAAAAACCTAGTTTAAAAAAAGGAAATGTGATGCATCATCATATCACTACGACGGATGGAAAAGTCGCATTAAAACAAATCAAAGCGATTTTCGATGCGCAAGATGAATGGAAACAACTTGATTTAGACGGCATTGCTGAATATGCTACTGAAACACTTGGTTTAACTGAACAAGAAGACCAAGCAATCACTCAAGCAATCATCGATGAAGCAAACGCTGCTCACATCCAATTCGTCCCTACTGTAATTATCGATGAACATATCTTTGATGAATCGATCACACCAGAAGAATTGAGTGAATTGGTTAAATAACTCATCATTTGATCATTCTTTGATCTTCAAAATCAAAAATAGACCGAAAAGCGATTGGCTTTTTCGGTCTATTTTTTCGTTGGAAGAAAGAAGTATTTTCGCTTGAACGAAACTGATGCGTTTTTTCTTGCAGGACTCGTTTGATGTTAGGATGATTTGTTAAATATGTGTGGGAAGTGATTTGACAAATATTGGCAGCATTTTCTTGTAACTCCCTCTGCCTTCTCTCCATTTAGCCTAAGTTATGCTAATGTTTGAAGAAAAGAAAAAAAGTGGTCTGATATTTGTTCCCCGTTTCGATGAAATATGAAGACATCGAAACCGATACAAATCATTCAAACCACATAGACTGCTTCTTGTCGATCATCCGTATTAAAATAAACCCCATTACTCTTTAGGATGCTTGTTCCTTTAATTTTTCAGCAAATTCGTTGATTTTACGAATCCGATGATTGATCCCTGATTTCGAGATCGCCCCGGATGGGATCATTTCTCCTAGTTCTTTTAAACTGACTTCAGGATGTTGCAAGCGTAATTCAGCAATCTCTTGTAACTTTTCCGGAAGTGCTTGTAAACCCACTCGTGCTTCGATCAATTCAATATTTTCAATCTGTTTTGATGCTGCATCAATGGTTTTGTTCAGGTTAGCCGTCTCACAATTGACTAACCGGTTCACTGAATTTCTCATATCACGCACGATCCGCACATCTTCAAAGCGCAACATCGAATTTGTTGCCCCAATCAGAGTCAAGAAATCAGCAATTTTTTCGGCCCCTTTTAAATAAGAGATATAGCCATTACGTCTTTCTAGTGTACGCGCGTGTAAACCATAGTAATTCAACATATTACAAATATCTTGGTTATGTTGTTCGTAGATCGAATAAATCTCTAAGTGATAGCGACTTGTTTCCGGGTTATTGACTGAACCCGACGCCATAAATGCGCCACGTAAATATGAACGCATCTTTTGTGCATTTCCCATGATCTCATCGGAAACATGCCCATTGAACATCATGCCATCCATGATATCCAGATCCATCAATACATTTTTTGTTCCTTGTTTCAAGCGAACGATGTAGACATTATTCTTCTTTAATTTCATTTTCTTGCGTACGAGCAGTTCGCTTCGTACTTGATAATGATCTTTTAAAAGTGAGTAGATCCGTCGAGCAATTGCGGCGTTTTCTGTTTGTACATTCAAGATGAATTGCTGGTTGACGATTCCAAGTGAGCCATTCATTCGTAATAACGCGGCTAATTCCGCTTTTGCATGTTCTCGATGGACTTCCAAACCAGTCAATTCCTTCTTGACTTCAGCTGCAAATGACACGTTATCCACCTCCTTTTCACAAAATTTTTCCTTTAATTACTTTGAGCCAAAGACGATGCGGAATAGTTCTTCGACTACCTTTTCACCATCATGGAAGACTCCGCCATTTTTCAACTCTAAAAAGTCAGTCGAGATGACCCGACAATTTTCTTCTCTTAAGCCATTAAAATCATGTGCTACTTGGACAAGGTATTCATCGTAGATTTCCGGGTCCATGTAATCTTTTGGTACTTTTTCTGTATTGACTAAGACAGTATCAATAAAGGGTTGGTCTAAATGTTGATGCAACACACGAATATGATCTGCATCTGAAAAATGTTCTGTTTCCCCTTTTTGTGTCATGATATTACAGATGTATACGACCTCTGCTTTCGTTTGAAGCATGGCTTCACCAACTTCTGGTATGACTAAGTTAGGAAGAATACTCGTGAACAAGCTTCCCGGCCCTAAGACGACCATATCTGCTTCCATGATCGCAGAAACAACTTTGCGCCCTGCTTTGGCTTCACTTTCGTCTTCTGTATTACGTACGAATACCCGATCGATCGTTTTGCGGTCAACAGCGATTTTAGATTCTCCGATCGCTGTCGTTCCATCTTTGAATACCGCATGTAAGGTCAACGGCGTTTCAGAAGAGGGATAGATGTGTCCATCCACGTGCATCATTCGAGACAATAGTTGTACTGCTTCATAAGTACTCCCTCTCATTTCAGCAACTGCCGCAATGATCAAGTTACCAATGGTATGATTGGCTAAAAATTGGTCTTCTTTTTTGAAACGGTACTGAAAGATATCTTCGTAAAATTGAGGCATATCAGATAGCGAGACTAACACATTTCTTAAATCGCCTGGAGGAGCCATCGCGATCGACTGGCGGATCTCACCGCTACTACCGCCATCATCTGCGACGGTTACGATTGCCGTGATATCGGCTCCTTGATTACGTAGACTTTTCAAAATAACAGGTAAGCCTGTACCGCCTCCGACTACAACGATTTTGGGTTTTCGAATTCGGTAAGTTTTCATTTTCATGAGCGGTTCACCGTCTCTTTGCGCTTATCTTTGTCACGATGAGTTACATTGACTTTATATGTTTCACTAAGCGCTTGAGATAACCTTTCTGTTAAAGCAACTGAACGGTGTTGTCCACCCGTACAGCCAATCGCTACAGTCAAACTGCTTTTTCCTTCTTTGATGTATCCTGGCATGACTGTTTTTAATAAATCAAGGAATTTCAAATAAAATAATTCTGTTTCGTCAAAGGACATGACGTAATCATAGACTGGTTTATCTTTCCCAGTCAATGGTCTTAAATCAGCGATATAATGAGGGTTCGGTAAAAAACGAACATCCATCACAATATCTGAATCGATCGGTAACCCGTATTTGAAACCAAACGAAACAAACTCAATGCGAAATCCTTGATCATCTTTTGTTTTAAATGTTTGATTGATTTTCTCACGTAGTTGTCGTGGGGTTAAAGTCGTCGTATCAATAATGACAGAAGCTTGTGCTTTGATGTCATTTAAAATCGCCCGTTCTTTACGGATGCCTTCCGTTACTAGTCCATCCATAGCCATCGGATGTGTTCTTCGGGTTTCTTTGTAACGAGCAACCAACTCTTCGTCAGAGGCATCTAAAAATAAGACAGAGGTATCAATAAAATTTGTATTTTCGATCTCGATCAACATACTTTGGATCTCTTCAAAGAAAGAGCGTGAACGTAGATCCACACCAAGTGCCATTTTTGTGACTTTCCCTGATTCCTTGATCAGTTCCCAGAATTTTGGGATCAGTGTTGGGGGCATATTATCGATACAAAAGTACCCCATATCTTCAAAACTTTGAATGGCAACAGTTTTACCTGCCCCGCTCATTCCTGTAATGATTACTAGTTCTAAATTATCAGCCATCCGTATGGCCTCCTCTCTCGTTCTCCTATAAAATTATATCATCCCGGGCGTATCATTGCTAGTTCGAATTCGATTTCTTTGGTTTTTATTCAAAGGCTGTAAAGCAAAATCAAACGACTTCAAAATAAGCGCGAAAAGTGAGGGGCACATTAGTCCTCTCGCAGATTCTAACACTGAATAAACGATGGAAACAAAAGTAACCTCTTCGGAAATAAGGCGCCATCCACAAAAATTTGAAAAACAATTTTCGTGGATGGCGTCTTATTTCTCGAGGGGAAACATTTCTGTCTCTAACTCTTTTCGCGCTAATTTATAGGAGCTGAACCCCTGTGGATCAAACTCAGCCCACAACTATTATTACACTAAAAACGTATCTTACTTTCGAGCAGATAGTGCCATCTCGATTGTTCGATCAGCTAGTATCGACTGCGCATCGATCACAGGATAAGGATTATCGGAAGCAACTTCTTGCATCAAAGACAATTCTGTACAGCCTAAGATGATCTTTTCACACGCCAAGCGTTGAACAACTTCTTCTAGAATCTCAAAATAAAGTTCTTTGTTCAACCGATCCGCTTCTTTGATTTCATGATAAATCAAGTAGTTCACTTTTTCTTGTAGTTCTTGGTCAGGAATCACCACGTCAAAACCTAATGCTTTGATCTCTTTTTCGTAAACACCGGCAAGAATACTTCCTTGAGTTGCTAAAACAGCTACTTTACCCGTTGTTTTTTGACGGAGAAGCTCTTTTGCCGCTTCTCGTGGCATATGCAAAATCGGAATCGTCGTCTCTGCTTGTAAGTCATCAAAAAAGTAATGAGCTGTATTACAAGTCAAAACAATGAAATTCGGTTGTAGTAAATTTTGTTTTTTGACGTCCTCTACTAAATAAGGGACAGGATTTTCTTTCGTTTGATCCAAAATGTAGGCCGTTCGATCAGGAACTGTCGCATGATTGAATAATACATAGTTCAAGTAATCCTGATCTTTGGCAGCTTTGACACGATGATTGATCAAGCGGACAAAGCTTTCCGTTGCCATCGTTCCCATCCCACCTAAGATACTGAAAAAATTCTCCATGAACTAGCCTTCTTTCGAATGAAAGTATTTTTTAAATCTTGGAATATAGTTTCGGAACATATAAGTCATCAATACCCAGCGTTTAAGTGAGTGATCTTTCTCATAAAACACAGTCGTTCCATAGCGTTTTTCTTTGATCAACTGCAAGGCACGTTGTTTTTGTTCGTTCTCTTTGGCATAAGTCAAAAAGACTTTTTTAGGCACGCCCAGCCATAGCTTCGCTTGGTCTGATTGGTTCGTTCCGTAGGTCGTTTCCACGAACGGCACACCAAAGACACGGTCTTCTGTTAGAAAACGTGCTAAATTCAGGCCATTGAGCGTAACAAAGAAACTACTTCTTCCTTGACGAAGATTGATCTCAAATAATTTATATTCGCCATCTCGTGGGTCATACTTCATGTCAAAGTTTGCAAAGCCAGTGTACTCGATTTTTTCTAGAAATGCTTTGATCGTTTGGTAGATCTTCTCGTTATAGTCAGGCATGATCACGACATAGTTTCCGATAGACGCTGGTGTTGGGTCTTCAAGTAATGGATGTCCTAGACACATCATTCGTACTTGATGCTGGTCATCAACGTAGGCATTCAAGACCCGCATATTGCTGTCATCCCCAGGAATAAAGTCTTGTGCGATCATTTCGCTCGTATAGCCCGCTTCATAGATCCGACCTAGCATCAAATCAAATTCCTCGCGATTGTCAATAATAAACGCTTTTTTTCGTCCCTCAAATTGGACAGATAAATACTCCACACTATTTGCCGGCTTTAGTGCTACAGGAAAGTTGAAAGGTAACTTTTGTTCTAAGCGGCCATTGTTCAACATTTCTTTTCGAATGATCAATGTTTTGGGATAAGGTAACTGATATTCTTCACATATCTCATAAAAACTCACTTTATTCACTAATCGCTCGAAAAGTGAATAATCGATATAAGGACATATAAAAGTTTCAGACAGCTCCTCTTTATGCTGAGAAATCAACTCAGCATATCCGTCGCCACAAGCTATCAGTAAATATTTTTTATTTTTATCCGTATATTTTTCTTTTGCTAAACGTCTCATCGTCTCTATAAAGACCGGATCTTGATCAAATCCTGGAATCACTTCAACGTTTACGATTTTGCTATAGCGGGTAGGCGCTAATTGATTCGACGCATAGGATTGACAAACTGTGCCATATGCCTCGTGAAATGAACGGGCCATACCATAAACGTTCATATCGCTACCTAATAAAATAGGGATAAATTCATTTTTTTCATTACTGTTCATCATTATCTCTCACTAACTTAATAATCTCTTGTTTTTTCTTTTACAATTACACAAGGAATATCATACCATAAAGAAAAAAGCAATCAAAGGAATCTCCTCCGATTGCTCAATTCTTTTTTGAACGGATTGAACTTATAGGAAGTTTTTATCTATACCAATAAGTGTAGAAAGAACTACCATATAAAATATTCTAGAATACTCATGAAAAGAAAACAATACATATTGTATTCTTTTAATATTTTTTTAACTATCATCATCACTTTTATTATTTTTCCATGATTTTTTTCAAATAATGTCCTGTATAGCTTTCTTTGACTTTCACTAATTCCTCTGGTGTACCAGTCGCTAGGATCGTACCGCCACCTTCGCCACCTTCAGGTCCTAGATCGATCAAATGATCCGCTGTTTTGATGACGTCTAAATTGTGTTCAATGACTAACACAGTATTTCCTGCATCAACCAATCGTTGCAAAACATGCAATAATCGAGCAATGTCATCAGTGTGAAGCCCTGTAGTCGGCTCATCTAAAATATAAAAATTCTTCCCATTAGAAATCTTGTGCAGTTCACTCGCAAGTTTCATTCGTTGCGCTTCTCCGCCGGACAATGTCGTCGCTGGTTGTCCCATTGTGACGTAGCCTAAGCCAACATCAACGATCGTTTGTAGTTTGCGATGGATCTTAGGGATCGGTTGGAAAAACTCAACGGCATCTTCAACCGTCATCTCTAAGATATCCGCAATACTTTTTCCTTTGTAATGAACTTCTAGTGTTTCTGAGTTATAACGTTTCCCATGACAGACTTCGCATGGGACATACACATCTGGTAAGAAATGCATTTCGATCTTGAT
The DNA here is from genome assembly GCF_051710905.1 of Enterococcus sp. DIV0806c. NCBI lineage: Bacteria > Bacillati > Bacillota > Bacilli > Lactobacillales > Enterococcaceae > Enterococcus > Enterococcus sp. DIV0806c. The sequence goes on from NZ_JBIOLO010000001.1 coordinate 1,915,878, forward strand.
GATCCCATCACCGCGACAAGCTTCACAGCGACCACCTTTCACGTTGAAACTGAAACGGCCTTTTTTGTAACCACGCATCTTTGCTTCATTGGTTTGAGCAAACAGATCACGGATATCATCAAAGACACTCGTATAAGTCGCCGGATTACTTCTTGGTGTCCGACCGATCGGGCTTTGATCGATATCAATGATTTTTTCGATTCCTTCATAACCAGTTATTGTTTTGAACTTTCCTGGTTTGGCTGAGTTCCGATTGATTTTTTGTGCTAATGCCTTCTTCAAGATACTGTTCACAAGCGTACTTTTTCCTGAACCAGAGACGCCAGTGACCGCCACGAATTCACCCAAAGGAAACTCAACGGACACATTTTTCAAGTTGTTTTCTGTCGCACCTGTGATCTTGATCGCTTTACCTGTACCTTTTCGTCTTGTTTCAGGAACAGGGATCGATTTTTTGCCAGACAGATATTGTCCGGTCAATGAATGTTTATCCTTAGCAACTTGAGCGGGTGTCCCAGCAGAAACGATCTCGCCACCTTGATGTCCTGCACCAGGACCAACATCGATCAAATAATCGGCTGCACGCATCGTATCTTCATCATGTTCCACAACCACTAAGGTATTGCCAAGATCTCGCATTTTCTTCAATGAACCGATCAAGCGATCATTGTCCCGTTGATGTAAGCCAATGGAAGGCTCATCTAAGATATAAAGAACTCCCGATAGATTTGAACCGATTTGTGTGGCTAAACGAATCCGTTGCGCTTCGCCACCTGATAAAGTGCCCGAAGCACGACTAAGTGTCAAATAATCAAGACCGACATTTTCTAAGAATGACAAACGGTCATTGACTTCTTTTAGAATCGGACGAGCGATGACTTTTTCTTGCTCTGATAAAGTTAGATTTTCAAAAAATTCAACGGCATGTTGGATCGACAACTCATTCGTCTGACCAATATTCGTCCCATTGATCTGTACGGATAAAGCTTGTGGATTCAATCGATAACCGTCACAAGTCTTACACGTCAATTCTGTCATGTAAAGACGCATTTGTTCTCTCGTAAAATCGCTGTTCGTATCATGGTAACGGCGTTTGATATTGGTCATCACGCCTTCAAATGACGTTTCAACATCTCTCACTCCACCGAAATCATTTTCGTAGTGAAAATGGAAGGGCTCTGAGGTACCATTCAACACGATTTCTTGATGTTCAATAGGTAAGTCTTCAAATGGTGTATCCATATCGATCCCATAACTTTCGCAAGCTTGTGCCAGCATTTGTGGATAATATTGCGAACTGATGGGATTCCAAGGGATGATTGCTCCTTCGTTCAATGTTTTTGTTTTATCTGGGATCACTAGATCGATATCGACTTCTAATTTGACTCCCAAACCATCACAATCCGGACATGCGCCAAATGGTGCATTGAAAGAAAACAAGCGCGGTTCTAATTCTCCTACTGTAAACCCACAGTACGGACACGCATAATGTTCGCTAAAGAGCATCTCTTCTTCGCCAATCACATCGATCAATACATAGCCATCCGCTAAACGAAGCGCTGCTTCGATCGAATCGAATAAACGAGAGCGGACGCCTTCTTTCACCACGATTCGGTCAATCACGATCGCAATATCGTGTTTTTTATTTTTCTCTAATTCAGGTACTTCACTAACGTCATAGGTTTCTCCGTCTACACGGACACGAACATACCCTTCTTTTTGGACACGTTCAAATACTTTTTTGTGTTGTCCTTTTTTCTTTACCACGATCGGTGCTAAAATTTGGATCTTCGTCCGATCAGGCAGTTCTAGCACTTTGTCCACCATTTGTTCGACGGATTGACTAGTGATCTCAATATGGTCATTTGGACAGATCGGATGACCGACCCTAGCAAATAACAAACGTAAATAATCGTTGATCTCTGTCACTGTCCCTACGGTAGACCGAGGGTTTTTACTGGTTGTTTTTTGATCGATCGAGATTGCTGGGCTAAGTCCATCAATACTATCAACATCCGGTTTATCCATTTGTCCCAAAAATTGACGGGCATACGCAGATAAACTTTCAACATATCGGCGTTGTCCCTCTGCGTATAATGTGTCAAAAGCAAGTGAACTTTTCCCTGAACCGGATAATCCGGTGACGACCACGAATTTATCACGTGGGATCGTCACATCGATATTCTTTAAATTATGCGCTCTTGCGCCATGAATAATAATTTTATCGTTAGCCATGTTTACCCCCTACTCAGATGCTTTTAATTCAAGAATCATATCACGTACATTGGCTGCAGTCTCGAAATCCAATGCTTTCGCTGCATCTTTCATTTCTTTTTCTAGTTTCATCAATAATGTTGCTTTTTCTTCTCTTGTCATCTCTTCATAAGAAACTTGCACCGTTTCTTTTGCATCATCTTCTGATTCTTTCGTAATCGAGATCAAGTCTCGGATTTCTTTGATGATCGTTTTCGGAACGATGCCATGGTCCTCATTGTATTGTTGCTGGATACTACGACGTCTTGACGTTTCATCCATGGCTAAACGCATGGAATCAGTGACTCTGTCCGCATACATGATGACTTTACCTTCTGAGTTACGTGCCGCACGTCCGATGGTTTGGACTAATGAACGTTCACTTCGTAAGAACCCTTCTTTATCGGCATCTAAAATAGCGACTAACGATACCTCAGGCACATCTAATCCTTCACGTAGTAAGTTGATACCAACTAATACGTCAAACTCGCCTAAACGAAGATCACGAATGATCTCTGTCCGTTCTAATGTTTTGATATCGCTATGCAAGTATTTTACTTTGATCCCTAACTCTTTGAAGTAATCGGTCAAGTCTTCTGACATCTTTTTCGTCAACGTGGTCACAAATACCCGTTGGTCTTTTTCAACTCGCTCATTGATCTCACCTACCAAATCGTCGATCTGACCCATGATTGGTCGTACCTCGATGACTGGATCTAATAATCCTGTTGGTCGAATGATTTGTTGGACCACTGTATCTGTTTGTTCGTACTCATAAGGTCCAGGAGTAGCAGAAACATAGACGATCTGGTTGACATGTTTCTCAAATTCTTCTAGACGTAAGGGACGGTTATCTAGTGCAGATGGCAAGCGGAAGCCATAATCGACTAGCATTTGTTTTCTCGCACGGTCTCCGTTATACATTCCACGGATCTGTGGCATCGTCACATGAGATTCATCAATGACCATCAGCGCATCCTCAGGGAAGAAATCTAATAACGTATACGGCGGTTCGCCTTCTTTACGACCATCCATATGACGTGAATAGTTTTCGATCCCAGAAGTATAGCCCATCTCTAACATCATCTCGATGTCATAGTTCGTCCGTTGTTCTAAGCGTTGCGCCTCTAATAATTTGTTCTCATTACGCAACACAGTCAAGCGTTGTTCCAGTTCTGCTTTGATATTGGCGACCGCATGTTCCATATGATCGTCATCAGTGACAAAGTGAGTAGCGGGGAAAATAGCGACGTGTTCTGTTTCGCCTAATACTTCACCTGTCAACGCATTCACTTCACGGATTCTTTCGACTTCATCGCCAAAAAATTCAACGCGTAATGCTCGCTCATCACGTGAAGCTGGAAAGATCTCCACGACATCACCACGCACTCGAAAACGACCGCGCTGAAAATCAATATCGTTTCGCTCAAATTGGATGCTGACTAGATCTCGGATCAATTGATTACGGTCCATCTCCGCACCTTGTCTGATCGACACGACTTGTTTTTGATATTCAAATGGTGAACCTAACCCAAAAATACAAGAAACCGAAGCAATCACGATCACGTCATTTCGTTCTAACAATGAACTTGTGGCGGAATGACGCAATTTATCGATTTCATCGTTGACACTTGAATCTTTTTCAATGTACGTATCACTCGAAGGTACATAGGCTTCTGGTTGATAATAATCATAGTAAGAAACAAAATATTCGACCGCATTGTTCGGAAAGAACTCTTTAAATTCCCCATATAATTGGCCAGCAAGTGTCTTATTATGTGCAATGATCAAAGTTGGTTTATTTACTTTTTCGATCAAATTAGATATCGTATAGGTTTTCCCTGTTCCGGTCGCACCTAATAAAATCTGCGCTTTTTTACCCTCATTTACACCTTCGACCAACTGCTTGATCGCTTCTGGTTGATCGCCGGCTGGTTGGTATTTTGACACCAACTCAAAATGACGGGAGGTATCTCTTTCAATCATTGTTCGTCCTCCTTTTCGTTCATTCCTTCTCTCATTTCATCAAAAAAAGAAAAGGAAAGCAAAGGCATTCCTTGTTCCTCTATTGTATCACGGCGAACATACTTTCGCCAATTGAAAGTTTTGGATCTTACCTGTAATCTCCTTCTTTTATCGCATGTCATGTTTTCTTACATAGCATGTAATAAATCGCTACTTTTTTAAATTATTTTTTCTTGGAATCTTGTGTTAGGAATATCTTTTCGCCTATAATAGTTAAATATTGGAAATTATCGAAATTTATATAGGAGGTTATTTATGAAAAAAAGAAACATGTTACAGACATTCCTTTTCATAATGACAGGACTTGTTACATTCGCTCTGCATACGCCTGTGCAAGCTGACGAGACGCAATCGACTACAGCAACTAGCGAGACGATGCAAAAAATAGAACCTAAAAAAGACGTTTATGTGATTGCAAGTGATTCGGCCTTCGCTCCATTCGAGTACCAAAATGCGGATGGCGAATATGTGGGGATCGATGTCAGCTTAATGGAAGCTATCTCAGAAATGCATGGGTTCAATATCCGCATGGACTTCCGAGGTTTCTCTGCTGCGTTACAGGCATTGGAATCCGGACAAGCAGATGGAATGATCGCGGGGATGACGATTACAGATGAACGTAAAAAAACGTTTGATTTTTCAGACCCTTATTTCCAAAGTGGTATCCAAATCGCAGTCAAAAAAGGCAATACTTCGATCAAGTCTTATGAAGACTTAGATGGAAAAACAGTCGGTGCGAAAGTTGGTACCGAAAGTGCAGATTTCTTGGTCGCTAACCAAGAGAAATACGGCTACGAAATCAAATATTTCGATGCCGCAGATCAGCTATATGATAGTTTGAGAGTCGGAGCAATTGACGCAATGATGGATGACTATCCAGTAATCGGTTATGCGATCAAAAATGGTCAGGAATTAGAAACGCCAATCGAACGAGAAACTGGCGGCTCTTATGGTTTCGCAGTGAAAAAAGGAGAAAATCCTGAATTATTAGAAATGTTCAACGAAGGCTTAAAAGAATTAAAACGAACAGGTAAATATGACGAGATCATCAATCAATACATCTCTACAGACGAAAGTGCAGCAGCACCAGCTGTTGATGAATCGACATTGACTGGCTTGATCCAAAACAATTACAAAGCGCTATTGAAAGGCTTATGGCAAACGATCCTATTAACCTTGATTTCATTTGCACTAGCTTTAGTTGTCGGCGTAATCTTCGGTCTTTTCAGTGTTGCACCGATCCGCGCCTTACGAACAGTTGCAAGCATCTATGTAGATATCATTCGCGGAATTCCGATGATGGTACTTGCTTTCTTCATCTTTTTCGGTCTACCAAGTATCGTGGGCTTTACGATTCCTGACTTTATTGCAGGGATCATCACATTGACCTTGAACGCGAGTGCCTATATCGCCGAAATCGTACGTGGCGGGATCAATGCTGTTCCTACAGGACAAATGGAAGCTTCACGAAGTTTAGGTCTGTCTTATAACCGTACGATGCAAAAAATCATTTTACCACAAGCATTTAAAATCATGATTCCATCGTTTGTCAACCAATTCGTGATCTCATTGAAAGATACGACGATCATTTCAGCGATCGGTGTGGTCGAGTTGTTACAAACTGGACGGATCATCGTTGCTCGTACCACTCAAAGTACGTATGTCTACTTGATCATCGCAGTAATGTACTTGATCTTGATCACTGCATTGACGAAATTAGCGAAAGTTTTAGAAAAGAAGGTGAAATAAGATGACAGAAAAAATCTTAGTCGAACATCTTGTAAAAAAATATGGAGACAACACTGTCTTGAACGACATCAACGTGTCGATCAATGAAGGCGATGTTGTTTGTGTGATCGGACCTTCTGGTTCAGGTAAAAGTACTTTTTTACGTTGTTTGAACCGTTTAGAAGATCCAACATCCGGTGATATCATCATTGATGGTGCTCATTTGATGGATAAAAACACAGATATCAACTTAGTAAGGCAACATATAGGCATGGTATTCCAGCATTTCAATCTTTTCCCACATCTTTCTGTGTTGGAAAACATCGTTTTAGCACCGATGGATCTAAAAAAACTCTCTCGTGAAGAAGCAGAGAAAAAAGCAATCAAATTGTTAGAAACAGTTGGCTTAGAAGACAAAAAAGATATGTACCCAGATAACTTATCTGGTGGACAAAAACAACGGGTTGCTATTGCTCGTGCATTAGCAATGAATCCCGATATCATGCTCTTTGATGAACCTACTTCAGCCTTGGACCCAGAAATGGTCGGCGATGTATTGAATGTCATGAAAAAATTAGCGAAACAAGGAATGACTATGGTCATCGTGACACATGAAATGGGCTTTGCTAAAGAAGTCGCTAACCGTGTCATGTTTATAGATGGCGGCAACTTCCTCGAAGATGGCACACCACAACAAATCTTTGAAGATCCGCAAAATGAGCGAACGAAAGATTTCTTGGATAAAGTATTAGATATCTGATCGACTAAAGAAAGCCCCTAAGAACGTCTGGAAAAACCAAGCGTCCTTAGGGGCTCTTTACTATTGATTTTTAACGAATGTTACATGATCCACCGATACCCATCCTTGCGCTTTTGCATCAACATAAATGCCAATCTCACTCGTGCCGGAAGTAACCGGTATATCTTTGATCGTTACCTTCGTCCACTCGCCACTTTTAGTGATCGAAGCCTTCAGCTCTTTCCCACCATGATTTTTGACATACATCTGACTAGCGGTCAAATCGCCACCTGCCATGGTATAAGCAGTTAATGTGTACGTTCCCTTGCTTAATCCATTAACAGTTTGATAGATCGACATTTGATACGCTTGGTCATCCCAAAAGGTTGCTTTATACGCTCCGGAAAACCCACCAGTTTCAGTTTTCAATGTATCGATTGCTGCACCATTGCCTCGCCACACAGACCAATTTGCCGGTGTGTTCGTGAAACCGTCATTTTCAAAACTAGGATTTTTCAGAATATTTTGCTGTCTCCCTGCTTCTTGAAACGCCTTTAAGCTAGGAAGTGCTTGCCCATTGAAATCGAACATCGCCTGGTTATCCCACTCATTTCCTGTTTGTGATTGTACGCCTAAATAGTTCATTCCAGCAGCTGTTGCCCAAGAGACATTACCGTTATACCATAAAGGTTCCCAATAGAAAAAGCCATTCCCTTTCTCATTCGGCACGGTTTGGATACGAGTCACCAAATCATTTAAATATTCTCGTTGCCCTGCTGGTGTTGCCGCATATCCTCCTGCAATCTCTTGTTCTGGACCAAAAGCATTGGGCATACTATCCGCATTGGCAGTTGTGTGTCCATATGCAGTCTCTACCACATTGACTTCTTTATCATATCTGGCACTGATTGTGTTCATTGTCGTTTGCAAGGCATTCATCGAGCCATGCCAATAAGGATAATAGGAAAGGCCGATCAAATCGTAATCTACCCCACGTTTTGTAATCTCATCAAACCACCAAGTAAAGACATCCGTATCTCCACCATCAGCTAAATGCAGCATGATTGGGGTGTCGACTGGTTGCGTTTCTTTTACTCCCCGAATCCCAGACTTCAAGAAAGTGGCTAATCGATCAAACTCGCCACCACCTTCCCCCCATGATTTTCCATAAGGCCAAAGCATGCCGCTGTTCAATTCATTGCCTATCTGGACCATATCAGGATATACACCATTGTTTTTCATTTCTGTCAATACACTTTTCGTATAACCGTATAAGGCTGCATCAAGTTGCTCAAAGCTATAGTTTTCCCATGCTTTCGGAAGGTTTTGTTTGCCAGGGTCCACCCAGAAATCACTATAATGAAAATCAAGTAACACTTTCAATCCTAGGTTTTTCGCACGTTTCGCCAAAGCAATCGTCGTGTTCAAATCATTCGTGCCTGCACCATATGAATTCCCTTGATCATCATAAGGATCTTGCCATAATCGCAAACGAACATAGTTGACGCCATTGTTCTTTAGAATCTGTAATGCATCTTTTTTCACACCATTTTCGTAATACCCTGCACCAGATTTTTCCATATCCGCTAATATCGAGATATCTGCTCCACGTATCAATTCCTTTGCCTCCACTTGCTTTGAACCTAATGCCACACTGACTAACGAAACAAATAATCCGACAACCAACACTCGCCAACCTTTTACTTTGTTCATTTAACGATCTCTCCTTTGATTTAAAATTGATCTAAAACAAACCGAACAGCTTTCTCAGGATCTCTTGTCAAACCAATGTATTCTGCACCTTTTGTGGCAACCAATTTAATCCCTAAACGATCTGTGTCTTCCTTGATGTCCTCATAGTAAGATTGGACTTGCGGCGCCAAGACGATCATATCAAAGTCTTCCATCATCTCGTAATGAGAACCATAAGCACCTGCTAAAGCACTGATTGGTGCATCAAATTCTTTTGCTCCTTCTTTCAAAGCATTTGCAAGCATAGCACTTGTACCTGCGCCTGCGCATAAAACTAATACATTGATTTCTTTACCTGAATCAGCCAAAGAACTCGCTTCTGTTGCTAATACTTCATTCGCCGGAATCGTCACGGTCACTTTTGTTTCGTTTTCTTGCATGGCTACTTGTTCTGCTTGTCGCGCTTCTTGCTCGACTAGCGTCGCATCATACGCCTTACAGAATGGGAAATAGATGGCAAAGTCGACGAGAATCAAAACTGCGGCTAATACAAACGCCAAAACCCCCATGCCAGTTCCTAAGACTAAACCAATCGGAGCTGGCGTTGCCCAAGGTAAGACATACATGAAACTATTCATTCCAAACACATCAACAAAAAACTTGAACAAGCAAACGTTTACAATCGGTGTCAATAAAAATGGAACAAAGAAATACGGATTCAAAATCATCGGTGCCGCAAACAACAACGGCTCATTTACTGCAAAGCTGACTGGAATAACTGAAGCTTTACCAACCGCTTTTAACTGTTTGGATTTTGCAAATAGCAAAAAGATAAACGGAACGACTAAAGTCGCACCTGTTCCACCCATCGTTCCGACAAAATTCCCTAAACCAACAGTCAATACATGTGAAGCTTGTTCCCCGGAATTAAACAGTTGTAGATTGGTTTCGACATTCGCATAAATGATCGCTGCAATCGCTGGTTCAACAATCGATGGACCATGGACACCAACAAACCAGAAAAATGCCATAGCACCCCAGATCACGGCTATCCCCAAATAGCCATCTGCTGCTGTAAATAGTGGTTGCAATAAAGTGATGATGGCTTCTGCAAAAGAGATGCCAAAAAGACTACGTGCAGCTAAGTCGACCAACACGGCGGCAAAGACAGAAAATGAAAATGGAAAAATATCGCGGAACGTTTGAGAAATTGTTCCTGGTACTTCTTTTGGCATCTTGATCGTAATATCTTTTCGTACACAAAACTTATAAATGTTTACAGTAATAAATGCAGCGATGAACGAAGCAAGCAACCCTTTCGTTCCCATATATTCTGTTGAAAAACCACCTTCGATTGGTGAAACACTCAACAATAAGAAACTAACTAAAGAAGCAAGCATTACCGATGTAGTATTGATGATTTTATTTTTCGGCATTCTCCGATTCATCGATTCAGCTAAACAGCGTGCAGTAGTTGTAGAAACTAATATGCCTACGACCCCCATCGAATAATTGTAGATTTTCCACAACCAGGTCGATACTCCTTCTGGCCATTGAAAACCAAAAATCTCAGGAACTGCCGCAATCAAAATAAAGATACTTGAAAATAAAATTGCTGGCATAGCCGTCAAGAATCCATCTCTGACCGCACCTAAGTAAATGTTACGTGAGATTTTTTCAAAGATCGGTTTGCCTTTTTCAATTTGCTTGATGATCCCATTCATGCTTTTCACTCCTAGTGATTATTTGTTTTTATATAACTCAATGAAATCTTGGATCAAATCTCTTAGCAATAAAGTAGTCATCAAGTGATCTTGTCCATGGATAAAAATAAATCCCATATCCATATCTTTTCCTGAAGCCTCTTCTGCTAAGATCTTTGTTTGCGAATTATGGGCTAATGTCAAATTCTCATCTGCATCCTTCAAGGCTTCTTCCACACGATCAAATTTTCCTTGACGGACTTCTCTTAATAATGTGAGTAACGTACTACGTGCATCCCCTGAATAAGCCACGATCTCAAAACCTAACATTTGCAATTCTTCTTTATTCATCTTCCATTCCTCCAACTTAAATGATTGTTTTTGTTTCACTGACGAATTTGTACCAATAGGCGGACTCTTTAGGGTAACGTTTTTGTGTTTCGAAATCGACATAGAAGAGTCCGTATCGTTTGTTGTAACCATTTGACCAAGAGAACAAATCCATTAACGACCATAGGAAATAGCCTTTCACGTTTACTCCAGCAGATATAGCTTGGCTCAATGATTCTAAATAGACTTTCAAATATTCGATCCGCGGTTGGTCCATGATCACACCATCATCGAACTGATCTTTGAATCCCATCCCATTTTCAGTGATGTAGATTTTATTGTAGTGAGGATAATCTTCCTTGATACGTAACAATAGATCATATAACCCTTCTGGATAGATCAACCAGTCCCAATCCGTTCGAGGGATTCCTTCTTTATAGATCCGTTCTCCAATTCCTTTTACTTTATAAACAGAAGTTCCTTTGTCCCCTGTTCCATTATGATGGATCGCATTCTCTCCATGATACGCTTTGACAAAGTGACATTGATAATGGTTGATACCCAAGTAATCATTACGGTGCGAGGCACGCTTCATCTCCGCCAAATCCTCTTCCGGAAAATCATAACTTGCGCCGTTTGCTTCACAAATCTCAGCAAGCGCTGACAATGTTTCATCAGAGTAATATCCTAAGTAAGTGGCATCTAAGAGGAAACGGATCGACAACGCATCATCTAAGAACGCTGCATGTTGATCTTCCAAAGCGTCCGATGCAGGATATTTCGTTTCTAAAGAATGAACCACACCAATTTCACCGGCATATCCCTCGTCCTTGAACAAGTTCACCACCCTTGCGTGCGCATACATCATGTTATGCAAACAAGCAATGATTTTGGTAAAATCATAGGTTATTCCTGGTGGGAAAATCCCTAATAAATATTGATTCGTTGCCACTGGATAAATCTCGTTGAATGTACTCCAGTAACGTACTTCTTTAAATTCATCAAAGCAAAATTTTGCATACGCAACAAACGCTTCTATATTGTCTCTATTTAAAAAATCACCCTGATCAAATAAAACTTTTGGGGTATCAAAATGATGGAGCGTCACAAAAGGAAGTACACCATGTTTCTCACAAGCTGCAAAGACCTTATGGTAAAATGCCACACCCTCTTCATTCACTTTCCCAGTTCCATCAGGAAAAATACGACTCCACGCAATGGATAAACGTAACCCATTCACACCAAACTTCTCACATAATTCAATATCTTTTTCATATTGATGATAGAAATCACTTGCCGGATCAGGACTGAATCTTCCTTGTTTCTCTAAAAACTCGTCCCAAGCAACTTCACCTTTTCCGCCCTCTTTTGTTGCGCCTTCTACTTGGTATGCCGCTGTTGCTCCGCCAAAAATAAAATCTTCTGGTAATTTCAGCATCTCTTCCCCTACCTTCTTGTCTACTAATTTATATAACAACACGAATTGTAATCGCATTCAAAACATTTGTCAACAAAAACAAACAAATTCAATCAATAAATTGCATTTATTTGAAATAAAAGGGGGGATTGTTTGTTTAGGTTGATTATTTTTGTTTGCATGTGTTTGTTTTTGTTGACCTCCATTCTATTCTATGGTAGATTATTTGTGAATTGGGAGTGATTAGATGTTAAAAAGAGAGCGCTTACTAACAATTAGTGAGATGGTGAATAAAAAAGGGATTTTAACGGTCAGTGAGATCATCGAACAATTGAATGTCTCTGATATGACCGTTCGTCGAGATTTGGATGAGCTAGAAAAGTCAGGAAAATTATTGCGTATCCATGGTGGGGCCCAAAGTCTTACCTATACCCTCGACCAAGAATTATCACATACAGAAAAATCAGTCATGCAAATCAAAGAAAAGCAACAGATTGCGGCAACAGCTGCACAGTTGATCAATGAAGGTGATACAGTCTTTTTGGGTCCAGGAACGACGATCGAGTTATTAGCTTCTCACTTGATCCACAGAAAACTGCGGATCATTACGAATAATTATGCCGTTTTTGAAGTGTTAGCCCAAGCAGAAGTTCCCGAAATTTTGTTGATCGGTGGCGACTTTCGAAAAAACACTGGTGCATTTGTCGGCCCCATCACCAACGATAACCTCAGAAAACTGAAGTTCACCAAATCATTTATCAGCGCTAACGGTGTGCATAATGAAGCAATCTCAACCTATAGTACCGAAGAAGGTGAAGCTCAACAAATTGCCTTGAACCATTCGAAAAATAAATACTTATTAGTGGATCACCAAAAATTTAATCGCGATGACTTTTATATCTTTTATCAATTACATGATTTTGATTTACTGATTACTGATCCACACATCAAACCACATGTGAAAGATCATTATTCGCAATATGTCCAAATAAAATTAGCGGAATCGCTAGAAAATGAACTTTAGGAGTGAACGTATGAAAGGAATTATTTTTGATTTTAACGGGACGATGTTCCAAGACTCCCATTTACATGAAGCGGCTTGGGTCCAAATGATCCATCATTATTCTAAAAAAGAGCTTTCTGATGAAGACATTGTTAAAAATATCCATGGACGTACCAATAGTGAGATATTGAATTATTTTATCTCCCCTACTTTATCGAAAGAAGAAGTCGAGAAACTATCAAACGAGAAAGAGGCATATTATCGCACTCTTTGCTTAGAAAAACCGGATGATTTAATGCTGACGCAGGGATTGATCGGTACTTTGGACATATTAAAAGAGGAAAACATCCCGATCACGATCGCTACAGCTACAGTCAAAGATAACGTTGAATTTTATTTTGAGATTTTTGATTTAGTAAGATGGTTTGAATTTGATCAAGTCGTTTACGATGATAATACTTTCCCAGGTAAACCACAACCTGATATCTTTATCAAAGCCGCACAAAAATTAGCTCTTGAACCAAAAGATTGCTTGGTCATTGAAGATGCTTATTCTGGACTTTTAGCAGCCAAGCGTGCAAATATCGGTACGATCATCGCCATTGATCCATTTGGGAAAAATCGCCAGTTATTCTCCAATCAAGAACTAAGAAAAGATGGTGTGATAGAGAATTTTGATGATTTCTATCTCAATTTCTTCTCCACTGCAACTTCATCAAAAAAAAGATAGACGTATGATCGTCTATCTTTTTTGTATTTATTTACGTTTTTTTCCGCCAAACGCATCTTTTACTTTATCAAAAAAACCATCTTCTTGTTGCTCTTGAACATGCATGCCGCCTGCTTTAGCAAATGCGCGTAAAGCTTCACGCTGTTCTTCATTGAGGTTTTTAGGTGTAATCAATTTCACACGCACATGTTGGTCCCCTGTAGACCCACCACGTAAACGTGGCGCTCCTTTACCACGTAAACGGAAGTTCGTTCCCGTTTGCGTACCAGCAGGGATTTTCAATTTGACATCCCCATGAACGGTTGGCACTTGTACTTCATCACCCAGCGCTGCTTGCACGAAGCTTAATGGTAACTCATAATAGATCTCAGAACCATCGCGATCGAAGATATCACTTTCTTCTACTCGGAAGACCACATATAGATCTCCGAATGGACCACCATTCTCGCCTGCTTCACCTTGTCCTGCTAAGCGCATTTGTTGTCCTTCTTCCACACCGGCTGGTACATTCACTTTGACCGTATGTGCTTTCTTCTCATGACCAGAGCCATGACAAGTCGGACATGGTTCTTTGATTTCTTTCCCAGTGCCTCGACATACATCACAAGTTTGACGGCTCATCACACGACCAAGTGGTGTTTGACGTTCCACATTGATCGTTCCAGAACCATGACATTTATGACAAGTCGTCGGTTGTGTTCCTGGTTTTGCACCATTTCCGCTACACGTGTGACAAATTTCTTCACGATTGTATTTGATTTCTTTTTCTACCCCAAAGATTGCTTCTTCGAAGGATAAATTGACTGTATATTGTAGATCTGATCCTTGACGAGGGGCATTTGGATCAACAGATCTTCCACCACCGCCAAAAAACGAATCAAAAATATCTTCAAATCCACCAAAGCCAGCTCCACCACCGGAGAAGCCGCCAAAGCCACCAAAGCCGCCGCCACCAGCGCCATAATTAGGATCAGTTCCGGCATGTCCGTATTGATCGTAAGCCGCACGTTTTTGTGGATCACTTAAAATCTCATAAGCCTCGGAAACTTCTTTGAATTTTTCATCAGCATCAGGCTCTTTATTGATATCTGGATGGTATTTCTTTGATAACTTTCGATAAGCTTTTTTTATTTCGTCTTCTGAAGCTCCCTTTGACAGCCCCAAGACTTCGTAATAATCACGTTTTGTTGCCATAGGCTTTCCTCCTATTGGTTCTCTTCATTTCCACGTCGTTTGTTATCATATCACACTTTGATCGAAACAAAAACCGGAAATTTCGAAGTATCGACTAAAGAAGAAAAAATCGATCATTGATTTCTATGGCACAAAGAAAAGATAACATTTCTCTTCTTGATCCAAAGAAAAATCATAACTGATGACTTGTTACTTTACTCTAGTGATGCTTCTAAACTGCATAAAATAAAGTGATACAAGATTATTCCCTCGGAAATAAGCCGAAGAATCGCGAAAATATGAGAAGCTATTTTCGAATTCTTCGGCTTATTCTAAAGCGGGACTTGATCTCTTTAAGTGAAACTAAATGAACTGATTATTTTTTGTCGTCATCGACTTCTTCAAAATCAGCATCTACGACATCATCCGCTCCGCCTTGGGCAGCTTCAGGATTTTCTTGAGCTTGTTGTTGTGCCGCTTGTTCATATAATTTAACTGTCAAGTTTTGCACGATTTCGTTCAACGCATCACGTTTTGTTTTCATTTCTTCGATGTTGTTTGCTTCTACTGCAGCTTTCAATTCGTCACGAGCTGCCTCAGCTTTTTTCACTTCTTCTTCGTCAACTTTACCTTCTAATTCTTTCAAGGTTTTATCAACTGAGAATAGCAACGCATCGACATCATTACGTAGATCAACTTCTTCTTTACGTGCTTTATCTGCTTCTGCATTAGATTCAGCATCTTTCACCATACGTTCGATTTCTTCGTCTGTTAGACCTGAAGAAGATTTGATCGTGATTTTTTGTTCTTTTTGTGTACCTAGATCTTTGGCAGATACATTTACGATACCATTTTTATCAATATCGAATGTTACTTCGATTTGAGGGATACCGCGTGGTGCAGCTGGAATGTCTGTCAATTGGAAGCGACCTAATGTTTTATTGTCCGCAGCCATTGGACGTTCCCCTTGTAATACATGGATATCTACAGCAGGTTGGTTATCCGCAGCTGTTGAGAATACTTGTGATTTACTTGTTGGGATTGTTGTATTACGATCGATCAATTTTGTAAATACGCCACCCATCGTTTCGATACCCAATGATAATGGAGTTACGTCTAGTAAAACAACGTCTTTTACATCACCAGTGATCACGCCACCTTGGATTGCTGCACCCATCGCTACAACTTCATCTGGGTTTACTGATTTGTTTGGTTCTTTTCCTGTTTCTTTTCTTACAGCTTCAACAACCGCAGGAATACGAGTTGAACCACCGACTAAAATCACTTCATCGATTTCTGATTGTGACAAACCAGCATCTTTCAATGCTTGACGTACAGGAACTTTCGTACGTTCCACTAAGTCAGCTGTCAATTCATCAAATTTTGCACGAGTCAATGTCATTTCTAAGTGCAATGGACCAGCATCACCAGCTGTGATAAATGGCAAGCTGATTTGAGTGCTTGAAACACCTGAAAGGTCTTTTTTCGCTTTTTCAGCAGCGTCCTTCAAACGTTGTAAAGCCATTTTATCTTGACCTAAGTCAATGCCATTTTCTTTTTTGAATTCAGCAACCATATGATCAATGATTTTGTTATCAAAGTCATCTCCACCTAAATGGTTGTCTCCAGCAGTAGATAATACGTCGAATACGCCATCGCCTAATTCAAGGATCGATACGTCGAATGTACCACCACCAAGGTCAAATACTAAGATTTTTTCATCGCGATCTGTTTTGTCTAAACCATAAGCTAGTGCTGCCGCAGTCGGTTCATTGACGATACGCTCTACTTCTAAACCTGCAATCTTACCAGCATCTTTAGTTGCTTGACGTTGTGCGTCATTGAAGTATGCAGGAACAGTGATAACTGCTTTTTCTACTTTTTCGCCTAAATAATCTTCTGCGAATCCTTTGATGTATTGTAAGATCATTGCAGAGATTTCTTGTGGTGTATATGATTTACCTTCAACATCCACTTTATAACCAGCTTCACCAATATGGCGTTTGATGGAAGAAATTGTATTAGGGTTTGTTACTGCTTGACGTTTTGCGACTTCCCCTACTTGGATCTCACCATTTTTAAATGACACAACAGAAGGTGTTGTACGGTTTCCTTCTGGGTTTGCAATGATTTTTGCTTCATTTCCTTCTAATACAGCTACTGCTGAGTTTGTAGTACCTAAGTCAATTCCGATAATTTTACTCATAATCAACGTCTCCTTATCTTATTACTAAGTTGTTGTTTCTATTCCATCATGACTTTATTGCGCAACGATAACCATTGTCGGTCTCAATACGCGGTCATGTAATTTATAGCCTTCTTGTAACACTTCAACGATCGTATCAGCAGGTAATTCATCTGTTGCTGGTACCGTCTGAACTGCTTGATGCAATGTCGGATCAAAAGGTTCACCTTTTGCAGGGATTTTTTCGATTCCTTCTTCCTTCAATGCATGTTTCAAACTTTCAAGAACCATCTCGACACCTTTTTTCAAACTTGCACCTTGCTCATCAGATACTTCTGTTGCTAAAGCACGTTCTAAGTTGTCGATCGAAGGTAATAATTTTTTGGCTAAATCTTGTGAACGATATTTTTGCAATTGCTCTCGTTCGTTTTTACCACGATTTGCCATATTAGCGATTTCTGCTCTCGCACGCAAAAACTTGTCTTCCATTTCATCAAATTCAGCTTGGAGATTTGCAAGTTCGTTTGCTTCTTCTTCCACTTCTGAAACTTCCACTTCTTCCGTTTCTGGATCTAGCTGCGTATCATTCAATTCCTGATCTAATTCTTCATGGTTTTCTTTCATGATGCAGTCTTCCTTTCATTATTCAGTCAGATGCTTGATCGCTCAAATCGAAAAAACGATCAGTCACTTTTGTGATTGTTCAAAAATCCGAGCGATCAAGTGTGCGATAATAATCAGCGAGTTTGTGCGCCAATTCTTTTCGATAGACATCGACAAGGCCTAACATTTTGGAATATGGCATACTAGTTGGTCCTAGCAATGCGATGGTTCCACGTCCATGGCCGACGATTTCATAACTCGCTTGGATCATACTCATATTTTGCAATAGGTCATTGCCTATTTCCGAACCGATTTTGATATGTATCTTGCTATCCATCGGTACGATCATCTGTGTCAGTTCATAGGAATCTGTCATAAATGAAAACATTGACTTGAACTGATCCACATCTTGCAACGGTTCATAATCCAATAAGTTCATTTGGCCACTCACATAAACTTTATCTTCAAACGCGTGACTCAAAACCGTATCAAAGAGACTTGACATCCCTTCCGTTGTTTGAAAATATTTATGCAAGATCATCGGGATCTCCGTGCGTAATTTGTTGTATACCGTCACTAACGGATCTCCTACCAAACGGTCATTGACAATACGAACCATTTTTTCTAAGTCCTGACTACCTAAGTTTTCAGGAAGAGTAAAAACCTGACTTTCAACGTTCCCATTGTCAGTCACAACGATCGCAATGACCTGACGACTATTCAATGGCACGATGCGAAAACCGGTCAAACGGCGATCTTTAATCTCGGGTCCTAACGAAAAAGTAGTGTAACTAGTCAACTCAGATAAAATCTCAGCTGATTGTTTGATGATTTCGTTGATTTCATGGAATTCCTTGTTTAAAGACTGTCGAATTTGGTGCAAATCATCATTTGCTACACGAGCAGGTCGTAACAGATGATCCACATAATAACGATAACCTAGCGCAGACGGTATACGTCCAGAAGAAGAATGTGTCTTTAAAAGTAGACCTTCATCCTCTAAAGCTTTCATATCATTACGGATCGTCGCTGGACTTGCCTCGACTCCTTCCGCCATTAACGTTTTGGAACCAACGGGCACCCCACTACTCGTATAGTTTTGGATGATCAGACGTAAAATATCACTTTGTCGCTGTGTTAACATCTTTCTCACCTCTCATTAGCACTCTTAGCTTCTAAGTGCTAACCCACTTATAAATATAGCAAGAAGACTAAAAAGTGTCAAGGAAAAGAACCCACTTTTTTAGCACTCTTACATTGAGAGTGCTAATCAATTTTCAACTTGCTTAAAATACCGTCATATCAGGCATTTGATCATAAAAAACTTGATTAAAATCGTTTTTTTATTTCGTTGTTATAAAAAATTTAAACAATCATTCAGTCGTTTACCAAGTCCTTATCCAATAAAAAACGTTCGAATACATTATTCCCCAAAAAAGTTCCTTTTTGTGTCAAATATACTCGGTCTTCTTCATTCACTAACAACTCTTCTGCTACTAACTCATCCAGGACAGATTGATACAACGATTCAATCGATTGACCATAACGCTGTAAAAAGTGTTGCTTCTCAATGCCCACCTTTTTTCTTAAACCAAGAAACATCTCTTCCTCGATTTGATTCTTACGAGATAACTCTTCACGTTCTAATACTGGTAGCTCACCTTCACGTAACGGACGCAAATAATGTTGGATCGGCCCTTTATTTCGATATCGCGTATGATCCAGATAGCCACTTGCTCCTGCGCCAAAACCGAAATAGTGATCATTATTCCAATACATCAAATTGTGTTGGGATTCATGACCAGCTAAACCAAAGTTACTGATCTCATATTGACGACGTTGATGTTTTTCCATCGCCGCAATCGTTTCTTCAAACATCCGTGTCTCCGTCTCTTGATCTGGCAACTGCAACCGTCCTTGTCGAACCCAATTCATGAACATCGTTTTATTCTCTAAAATCAATGAATAAAGAGAATAATGAGGCAAGTCTAAGGCTAATGCCCGCTCTAACGTATCAAGATAGCCTTCTAATGTCTGTCCAGGTAATGCATAGATTAAATCAATGCTGACATTTGAGAAATTTTCCGCCTCTAAAAATCGCATCGTTTCATAGACATCTTCCGCCGTATGTTTTCGACCAATTTTCTTTAATAAGCGATTATCAAAGGTCTGGACCCCCATCGATAAACGATTGACCCCATAATTCTTCA
Organism: Enterococcus sp. DIV0806c; assembly: GCF_051710905.1. Taxonomy (NCBI): domain Bacteria; kingdom Bacillati; phylum Bacillota; class Bacilli; order Lactobacillales; family Enterococcaceae; genus Enterococcus; species Enterococcus sp. DIV0806c. The sequence continues at coordinate 1,935,669 of NZ_JBIOLO010000001.1, forward strand.
TTACTTGTAGCTTTTCCCTTGTCAAATCACCAGGATTCGCTTCCACCGTAAACTCTTTTCCTTCATTAAAAGGTAAGATCTCTCTGGCACCAGACAATAGTCGATCGAGCTGCTTAGCCGATAAAGAAGTCGGCGTTCCACCACCCACATACAGTGTCTCCAATTCATTCACCGGACGACACTCCATCATGATCGCCATTTCCTTTAGTAGCATTTCGACATACTCATCCACTGGTTGACCTTCCAGAAACACTTTATTGAAGTCACAGTAATAACAGATATGTTCACAAAACGGGATATGGATATAAGCAGAAACCTTATGTTCTGCGGATTTGTTTGTTTCTTTCATTTGATTCTCTTTCTCCTTACGCCAAAAAGTCGTACCGCTTTTCGACCACTCTTTAAACGGTGCTCAAGTGCCAACTCCTTGAAATAAGCCAGCAATTTTCAAAACATGAAAAGCTGCTTTCTTATTGTCATCGGAGCTAACCGGCACTTTCACGACCTCTTATATACGCATACTAAACGTATTTAACAAACAAATCCACTAAAAAATCCAAGAATCGATTTCTTGGATGAGTTTTTCTTTGGTTGTTGTGGAGACTTGGTTGTAAATTTCCAGTGTGGTTTTCATGTTGGCATGCCCTACACGTTCCATGATTGCTTTGTGCCGCTTGAAAACAGGAATCAAGTGATTCGATTCCTATTTTCATACTATTTTTGTTTTTTTACTGTCCACTTGACAAGGGGCACTTCAAAGGATCAACCTTTGGATTCCCCCCCCTAATTTTACTTCTCATACTATATTGATTTCCTTTCTGGCTAATATCTCCTTAACGAATGGACTATCTATTTAAACAGCAACGATGATTATATTTCCCATAAATTTTCAGTCTAGTTTAATAGTATGTATAAATCGTTATCCGTATTATTTAGCTAATCCTACTAATTTGGTTACCTCTATTTGCCCCTTTGCCACAAGCAAAGCTTCTATATCGCTTATATGTTCAACTCACTTCTAAGTTGTTGTTTGAACTGCTTACCAGTATACGTGCTATTTATAATCTTACTGATTATCTTCCCCCTATTTACAAGGGTCGCAAAACTTTTTTTGTCACTATTTTGTGAGGTGGGTGTTAAAACATTTTCTGCTGTTGTTTCTTTTGGCCTATCTTTTGGTATTTCTTTTAATGTAACCTTTTTTTCAAGATTTTCATAATTCCATAGATGCATCATTACTTGGAACATAAACATAAATCCGTTTCCTAATTTTGAATGATCGGCACTTCTTTTAAAACGTGGTCGTATGTCAAACTCATTTCCTTGTGCAATATCTCGAATAATGATCATTGCCATTTCTGCATCCATTAATTGAAAATTACTTCGTAACATAGAATCTACTTTTAGTGCTTCAACAACAGTATTTTTAGATAGATTCGGTTTGTTTTGTTCCAGAGCTAGTCTTTTAACAAACCTCTCAAATGTCTCCGACAGTACAAAGCTAGAATAATAACGTAGAAACTCATCTCTCAAGTCTTTTCCGCTTCTTCTTGTCCCTATTGTAGGTAAAGTATAGGCTATAATGTCATCTGTCGAAGATGCAAGATGTGTGGCTTCATGCATAATCGTTTCCTCTGGAGCTGTTTTTAACTGCTCTTCTGGAGATATAGCTGGCTTTAAGTGAAAAGCATCTGCCATAATAATGATTCGACATTCGCCATCTTGTTTAAATACAAATGCATACGCATTTAAATATTCATTATATTGTGAATAATAGTTTTGTGTGATTTCATCTTGAACAAGGTCAGATGAGACAATCCACATGTTTTCAAATCCCCAATCCGCTGATTGTCGAAGAAATAACTCCCCCTTTTCTGCGATCGAAAGGACTCTTTTGATGATTTCTCTTAAAACCTGTTCTTGGTTCGTTGCTTCTACTAAGTCAAACATTTGAATCAAATATTTCCCTACTTTTGTTTCAGCAATTGTAGATTGTTTTAATAATTTCGAACAAATTTCTTTGGCTTTGCTGAAATTTTCTACTGCTTTATAAAACTCTTGGGATAATTCTTCGATAAATGGTTTGAGAAAGTCAGGAACCTTTGTGGCATCAAAGCCCACAAATACTCGATAGTCAGCTCGAAAGTTTGTGGTACCTCCCTCCTCTACTTGACTAGTCAACTCGTTTTCTTTTACGAATTCAATTTCCCCTTCATTTGGATTACCGGGTTGTTCAGGTACCAGGTCAGGCGCTACTTCTTCAATATTTTGAGCAATAGAATCCTCTACCCATCCTTTCATAATCTCTAAATCTTCGTCTGTAAATAGAGGCTCTGGCGGTTGATTGAGCGTCACGTCTTCATTAGGAAATGATGTTTCTACCCATTCCTCTAATTCTGTTAAGTCACTAGTTGCCACAATAGGGACATTCGAAGGTCCCGCATCTAATAGATCATCAATTGCTTTTGATATTGCTTCACCTAGACCCTCTTCTTCAGGAATTACCTGATGTTGAGAAACTTTCTTAGTCAACAAATCGTTAATTGTACGAGACAATGCGCTTTCTACCAAAGCTTGATCGTTTATATAATAATTTTGTGGCTCCGAAATAAAGCTAGTTAACGGTGTAAGTGCCACATCGTTATCTTCATATCTTGGAAATTGGTAATCATTTGGAGTGACTACTGCTTGTCTGAATTTGTTCCAATCACTTATTTTCCCTGCCCCTGTAGGGATTGTATTATATGGTGGGAATATTCTATTTTTAGAGGTCTCTTCCTGTGATGTGCTCGCGATACCTGCCTTTGAGGTACTAGCCTTCTCATGTTTCCCACCAGTTTTTGACACGGCACTCATATGATCAACAGAGACTCTTTCTAAATGAGTCTCAAAACGAAAATGTTGAATGCTAGAATCAAATCGTAATACAGTGAGCGGTTCTAGAATATTCTTTTTTACTAAATGGTATCGATTCTCTTCCATGTCCAACAAAATCAATGGAATGTACCGATGTGTGATTTTTATATACGTTCTTCCTGCTGCATCGCTCATCAACCCATACGCATCTGGAGCGGAAAGACCAGTTGGATCTAGTAACACTTCAAATCGGTTGATTTGACTCTCAACAACGGTTGTTACTTCTTTAGAGAGAAGGGGTGACGTCCCTGGCTCAAAATACCATTCCACCCCATTGAAATTGACTGGAAATATCTCATTTCCATCAATAACATCGTAACGTACCCCATGGCCTTTCACTGGCTCAATTCTGATAGGTATAATTTGGTCATTCATTTTTATACCATACGAGATGGATTTATCTTTATTTTGTATGGTATAAACTATCCCCTCCCCATATCCCTTTGGGTAAATATTCGCTTCTTCAACAAACGGAACGTCTTTATCTACTTTCTTTGTTAAGCGATCAATCAATGCTTTTTGTTCTGGCGTAAAAGATGCTGCCCCTTCAAATTCTCTTAGTTGATTGCCTCTCAAAGTAAAGTATTTACCAGAGACATCTCCATTTTTTAAATCTGTCACCTTCATATATAATTTATTTTTTACCAATTTCACTTGAACTTCTGGACCATTTCTTGGTAAATGTGTACGGATGTATATGTCAGACCAATCTGTTGTTTCTTTTTGTAACTTTTCTAGTTTTAACAAGATTTCTTTGATACTATGGTTTAAAAAATTTTGATTTTTTAATGTCACTAATCCTTTTATGACTAATTGACTCCCACCTACAACTAACTCAAAACCGGGATCAATATAGCGTGCCACACCTGCTATGAGAGCTCTCAGTTCTGCTGGATTAGGGATTACGTTCGCACTGCTCATTATTGCATTTCTTAACCCACCTCGTGCAATTGCTCTGGCTACGCCCACAACAAACTTCGTATTCAAAGCAGTAACCGTTCCAAACAAAGGAATCAGCAGAACAACATCAATTAGACAAGAAGACACGGCCTCACCCACTTGTCCATTTATACTACTTACCACACAATCGTAAAACGGAATAATATGCTTCACCATATCCCATATTTTTTCAGTTGTCGACTTGTCATTTCCTGACTCATACAGTTGTCGGTAGAATGCATCACGGTGCTTACTGCTGATATTCTCGACGAATGTCTCTACGTCAGTTCCACGAGATAATTCTTTATCGCGATGGACTTTAACAGTAAATGTATAGTGTTTTTTATTTATCAAGACCCCATCACGGTCTTTTTGAAAACCTTGATTCCAAATGTACTTCTGATCAAACAAACCATATTTAAGATATAATAATGGATCAGTATCGACACGATATAACATATACCCACTGTCTTCATCCAATGCTTTTAATGCGTATAAACGTTCTTCATTGTTGCAAATGGCAACGAACAGATTGGTATTTTCTAACTTAAGGATTGTATCGAGCCAATCCACGCGTTTTGTAAAGGAAACTGGTGGCATACCCGGCGCACCTGCACCTCCTCCGACATAAGGAGCTTCATTTTTCAACTGCGCCGAAGCTTCGTAAATTTTGGTATCAGCCGAAAATATAAAGCTAAGCTCCTCAGGAATTACTATTTTTAGTGCCAGTTCAATCAACTTCTTATTGAACGAGTGATAGGCATTCGAAACAGCTTTAGTTAGGTGTGTGTATTTCTCATTAATATTTGGCAAGTCCAAAAGTTTAGGACATGGATTTTTCCCCTTAAGATATATCTGATCAAACCCTCTGACATCTATTACTCCCTTTTGTCTACATTCTTCGGCTACTTCTTTTGCCAACGCTTGCTTACGACGCCACTCCCTGAATGCTTTTTCATACATTTGATAAGAAACATGTATCATTTTATGTAGCTCTAAAATTTTGAAATAACCTTTCTGTCGATAACCTATGAAAGTGCTTAAGGCAAACTCTTTATGGTTTCCTTTTTCTAATGCTTCACTTAATCCCTTCGGATCGAGTTGAGCAATGGCTAATAGTGCTGGCGTGATTAGATATTGCAACTGATTAAGTGAATCGACGCCTTGTTTACTGACTGTCTCACAAAAAAACTCGCCAAACGCTCGAATTTCCGTTTGGTTGAACTGTTTCAGATATCCTGCATCTTTTAATAACATCGAACCTGTTAACTGCATTAATGTATCATAATCAGAAATCGGTAAATCATCAGATAAATTACTTGCCTCTAAAAGATAATTTGGTAATACGCGATCGACTAGATGGATCCATAAACTCTTTAAATTCGCTTGATCCTCCTCTTGCTTTCGTGAATCAGCAAGTGTATGTGCTCGAGGTAGAGGATCGATCAAACCCGATTTTTTCAACTCCTCTAGCTCAAACAGCTTTCTGAGCTGTCCAATCGTATAGGATGATGGATCTGAAGATGCAAGTATACTTTTAGCTATGTATGCTTCGATTGAACTTTCTAATAAATTTTCAACAGCCCATTTGGAAACCGTAGCTTCTGCAAGATTATCGGAGATTTTTTCCTCTAATTCTCCACCATATAGATTTAACTCTTTAAGAATGATCATCGCGATTGCTTGTAAGTTTTCATGTATGATCACTCGTTTGTCACCACTTCGTATCAACCATTTTCCCATTACAACGAATAGATCTTCTTTCGTTGCTTCATTTGCTAATAGGCCTTTATTGTAAAAAAAACGTTTCACCTGTTCCATTACTCGTCCCTCACGCCACTGATCCCCGTCACTCGTTGTTTTTAAATTAATAATATTTCCTAAGATATCTTGTTTATCTTTAGGTATATCTGCAGGGGGTACAGATGAATTCGAACTAGTTGATTGTTCAAATATACTAGATGTTCTATTTTCATTTAAAGAAGTGACATCTTCAATCGTTTGAGAAAGCCAAACAATGAAAGTGATTTTTGCCTCCATGTCTGAGATTACTCCATCTTGTTCTTCACCAATAATCAATCGAGCGATTTGTTTCACTTTCACCATATCAATTGTTTCTTGAGTAGTATCTTCAAGTAATGTCCATTCTGACACTTTTTCAACTAACAAACGAAGATTAGAGATATCGCAAGGAATCCCTTTTGTAGTTAAGAAAGTGGCAATTCTTTGATTGATTTGTTCTTTTTGAGTAGAATCGATTCCATTTTCAAAATGGTTCTGTAATTCGTTGGTTACCTGTTTGGCTGGATCAATATGATTTTCATTCAGAAATGCTTCAATTTTTACCTTTGTCTCTTTCTCTCCCTCTATCTCTTCAGTGATCCCTCCAACAAAACGACGTTCACTTTCTCTGAATTCCTTATAGAAATATCCTTTCTGTGCGTTATTGTTTTCCCATTGGAGAAAAATCTTTCTTGCCTCATCAATGGTAATAAAAGTTTCTTTAATACCATAATTTTTAAGGAGGAGATTGGCTGCCTCTTTTTCTCTTTTGATAATCAAATCATATGTATCAGCTGATAAAGTCCACTCGCGCAATTTTCTGACTAATTCACTCGTAGATGAATTAATAAAATGGGCATTTTGCTCATGGAGAAACGTCCTGACCGCTTCGTTCACTTTAGAAGTTTTGGTGCGATTTTCAAAAAGAGCAAAGTGGTAACAGACAAGAATGATTGGTTGTGTATTAGGTATAGAAAGCGGTCGATCATTAATAAAGTCGGCATAAATTTGATCACTATGTTTTCTTTTCTCTAGGAAATGACTCATCACGGATGTTTCCGGTTGAGCTAGTTGATAAATGTGCGTTTGATTCGTTTGATTTTTGTATGTATTACCCTCTAAAATCGTATTTGTTTTCCATTGCATAAAAATTGCCTGTAATTGAGTCGCAGAAAGAATATCTCCCAACCTTACATTTTCTACGCCATACGCTTTGAGTAAAAAAAAAGCTAAGGTTGCTAACTTTTCTGATATAACTGATACTTCATTTTTTTCACTTATTCCTACCCTATCTTGAAGTCTCTTTATCAGTTCCGTGTCAGTGACAGAATCACTCAATAATCCTTGTTTGATGTACCAATCTTTTAGATGTTTATTTACCGTTTTTGTAGCGTTTCTTCTTAAAAAAAGAAGTTCGTTATAATAAAAAATCGGCAATGGTTGATCCTGATCGATTGTAGGAAAACGATTTGCCGCAATCGCTTCAGTCACTTTAGATATTAATGTTAATTCAGTCGCATTCATTGTAGCTTTATCTTGATTCATCTGGGTGTCCATTATGATTGTTTGGTTCTTCATCAAAGCAAAATTTTTATTTATTGAAAATGTAACGTTTTTAAAAATATTATTATTTCGCCATTGGAGAAATACTTCAATGGCTCTACTATCCGTCAGATGTTCTTCGGAAAGATCATAAGCTTTCAAAATGATTCGAGCAATTTGTTTTCTTTTATCCAAAATATCTTGATTCGTGTTCCCTCTATTTCCCCAGTATTGGATTGCAAGAAACAACTCTCTGAGCGATGATTCATTCGACAAACACAACTCCTTATCATGCTGGCACACACGCTCAATAATCACTTTATTAACCGTCTCCGTCTTATCACGCTTGCTAAAAACCGCTAAATCAAACCATACTGGCCTCAGTGATTCAACTATTTTTTCTGAAGTAAGTTCATTTTTCATATAAGACGAAATCGTAGACTCGATTTTTTTTAGTGTATGATCCGAAAAGTCTTCATATGATTTCAGTGGAATGTTCACACTTCTATCCAATGGGAATATTTTTTTTCTACCATCGGATAATTTGACAGGAATCGTTGCCGCTTCTGCAACTCTTACTTTTAACGGATCCAATATTTCAAGGAATCGGCCAACACTTTCCGTTGCTTTCTCCATTAATGTCCATACCATATTAAATTGTTCTTTTACTATTGAGCTGTTATCTAGATGTTTAGTGAGTTGAAATAAGTTGGGGAAGAAATGTTGTATTGGATGTCTAATATTCTTTCTAACTTGGGTAGTTTCCGAATTTTTTGTTTCATAGTAGGGAGGAAAAGTTTGCTTGAAAAAGGGGAAAAAATAGTCAATTAAAAGGTATCCATTTGCATTTTCTTGTTTTTCTGTAAATATACTATTTAAAAATCCACTAAAATAAATGGGAAATAAATCAATCTTCTCTATCGGAAATTCTTCTACATTTGATACTGCTCCTTCAGTTGCATTTACTGAAAAATATTTATTTGACAAAGAATATAAATCTTCCATGTGGAATTGAAAAACAGTTTTTAATGTTTCAGTCATATCCTTTCCAATAGAAAATGGCAAGTCGTTTTCTGTGCTAGTTTTTTTAAAGTGAAACTTTTTAATGTCTATTGGGCGGTATGTTTGTTGACCTAGCCTTTCTTGTGAATCGATGATGGCTCTCTGACAGATTGTTTTAAAGTGAGATTGTGTATGATTGGGAACTTGCCACAGTCCCCAATGTAGTCGATAGTTAAACTCACTATTGGTTGTACAATTTTCAAGTTTCGAAATCCCGTGAACTACCTGATGAATATTGACACTCCATTGATGAGCTTTTTCAGCTAAGTACATCATCGGAGGATTATTAGAATTCCCTTCAATGATTGGTCCGACTATCGTATTGTTACCTGTTTCTGCCTGAAAATGCAACCGGTTAGAAGTAGAAGTTGAAACAAAAGATTGAACTGTGAGAAATTCTTCTTGATTACGCACTTCTATGAAGGTGTCTACTTCAAAAGCGGAAGAATCTCCTTTACCTATTTGTTGAAGATTGGGTGATACTTTATCGGATAATCGAAAATTCCCTAATACACTTAATAGATAAAGGAATCCTAGCGGACTGTGAAATCCCTTGGGGCTGAGCGTCTGTCCCATACTATTGGCTAAAGCGTTCAACCATCTTTGTTCTGCTTTTTGATTATATTTCTTTTGACATTGATAATAAAATTCACCATTTTTTTCCTATAAACTTCTATTATCATTTTTTTCACTCCTTCATCTGTTTTAATAAAAAAAATTATGTAATAATCATATTTTTAATCATAGAGAGTGTTAAGCCTGGATACCGAAATAAAGGAAAAGCATATCGTCAATAGCAATTAAAAAAACTAAAAAAATTTTATTTTTATATACGTTAATTGTACAAAAAATATGACTATCCAATGTGACTTTATTTGAATGATTGATGAAAAAAATGGTCTAGTCATAGTGACGATAGATATACTCACTAAAGAAATATGGATAGAAGCAGAAAACTTATATCCTATAGATTTGTTTGCCTCTCCTTTTATTTTTCTTTAGTTGTTGTCGAAACTTAGTTACAAATTTCCATTGTAATTTTTCATATAGAAACGTTCGACACACATCAGGTCAACCATGATGACATAGCTAATTTAACAAAGGATATGATTTATCTTTTCTGTTGTTACTAAATATAAAACTATCATAACAATGAAGTGCGACCCCAAAGTTAGACCCAAAAATCTAACGTAGGGGGTATTTTAGTGACTAGATACGATTACGCATTTAAAAAACAGATAGTTGAAGCTTACCAAGGAAGTGAAGGTGTTTATAAACCATTGACGGATCGGTATAGTATTCCAGACTCCTATCCAGTTAAAAACGGATAAAAACAGTTGAGACGCTCGAATTTGATGCTTTTCACAAGAAAAAACGAAACAAAGTTACTCTTCTCAATTCAAACAAGATGTCACATACTATTAGTTGAATAGTGATAAATCTTATCTTGACATTACCCTGAAATACGGCTTGTCCTCCAACGCTCCAGGTTTTTCATTGGCATCAATCATCCCTCAAATAAGGCATTTAAAGTCTTTCACCGAAACCGAAAGGAAAATTTTCATGGAAAGCCAATCATCAAAAAATTATATCTTAGCACAATCCATTGGTTAGTGGATCGAGTATTAGAATCATCTGCGCATCAAAACGAAACTCGGCTGCAGTCCTGTTCAATATCGTAAACGAATGGCAACATAAAAATACCGACAAGATTTCTCCAGTCGGTACTAGGTCTCACTATTGGATCTCACTTCAACCTACTAAAAGGTTGGTTTCTTTTTTCTAACGTTATTAATCCAATCCTAATAATTCCCTCTGCTTACGATTCGCTTCGTCTGCTACATATTTCATGACCGTTTTAAACTCTTTAGCGGTGGCATTTTCTGATAAATCAGCAATGCTTTTATTTAACTGATTGATAAACTACTTAGGCAAAATAAAACTCAGTTGAACATCCTCCGTCTTTATACTATGTCTATAAAAAGAAGGAATGTTCAACCAACCTTGTTTTTTGGTGCGAAAAAATAGAAGAGATATAAGTAATTTCATGCATCTGTTCTTTTGTCGAAATCACCTATTTAGCAAAGCTCATTAACACCGCCTTTTCAATCGAAAATTAAGCGATAAAAACTTGGTATTTCTGATAAAATGACTACTTGTAAATCTTTATCGGGCGGAAATATTTCTAACTCTTTCGACTTTGGCTAGAAAATGATATGTCAAGAAGTTTCAACTGGTTTGAGGGACCGCTTGAACTTTTTAATTATTGAAACAGGACTGTCACATTTGCAACCACACGCACTGTTCGTCCATTTGGATATGAAAGCATTAGCTCTAGCTTATGTTGACCAACTTTTGATAGAACTTCAGGATTCAAAATAGTGATTTCAGGACGATCATTTTCTTCTATATGGGTCTGCTCAACAAAATCAAATGGATCATAAGGTTCTCCTAAAACAATCTCAACCCTCCGGCCAACAGGAAATGCATCTTGTATTGGTATTTGCGTTTCTTTATATTGATCATACAATGTAGAATCGATCAAACTTCTCCAATCCTTTGGCATTTTATCATACTCAGCTGAGGTCCAATACTCAACATTTAATTGTCGATCAGATGTATCATCACGTGTATTGCCAGAAACATACGTTGACTCTCCTTTAAAACCTTCAGAAGCTTGATTCATGATCAATAGCTCTCTCCGGCGGTTGGCTGGAATATTGTGATAATTGATAAATTGATTATCAATAAATACTCCATTATATACGTTGTCCTTTCCAGTATGCCGATTATACTCTATCCCAATCGCGTATTTATCCTGCCACTCTTTAAAATCAAACACGTTATTTGCTACTAGCCAATTCGATAACTCCGCTACTTGACCTTGATCAAAACTATCTCCTAATCCAAATTCTGGTGTTTCATACATAATAATACCGGTATTACGTAGATAATTATTCATGATTGTGATGTTACGTCCTGATTTGAATTTAAATCCACCATAAGGTCCATTGTGCAATCCACGAACGTGATTGCCTATAACCTGTACATTCTGTGATCCTCTTAGATAGATGGCATGATCACCTACCACACCATATCGATCCTCGTTCTCGTACATCTGCTGGAAGAAATTATCTTTTATCAAAACATTCTTCGAATTACTATATGAATTGACACCACAAGAAAGATAGTTTTGTTCGTTATGTTCAAGAGACATTTGCTCAGACTCCAACGCAGATTGTAGACGATTGATGGTTTTGATAATCTCAGGATTGCTAAAGCTCTTGATTGCCTCTAACTCATTGATCCGTAATCCAAATAGATTATCTGTAATCTGTACGTTTTCCATATACTCATATCTTCCAACCGTCGAAAAACCACCAATATAGATTGCCCGATTTTCTGTATCTGGCGTGGCATGTTCATGGTCTCTCATAAATATATTATTTTGCATAGTTGCCCCATTGGATGTCTGTAGGTTGATCGGATACAAAGAGACAGGATGATAAAACACATTATCATTGATAGTAATGTTATTTGCTAAACGTGTAAAAATTCCTACTCCATCGAAAAACAATGAATGAATCTCAATATTGTGGCTTGTCTGGTAATTTTCATCTGACAAATAAACGTTTTGTCCTGTTTCATTTTTCAATATCGTTGGATTCTCTTCTTCTCCTTTGATCTTGAGACCGCTTCTTAACACCACATTTTTATTGATGATATACGTATCAGCTGGAATATATAACTGTTTTGTTAAAGAATTGGTGTGATCAATAATCGTTTGTAATTGATCTGACTGATCTTCTAAACTCTCACGTCGCAACGCGTGCTCCCCAAAAATCGTCTCATCTGTTGCATCTAACCATTCGGTGTGCTGAGCCGGAAAAGTTTTTTGGCCCTCTAACTCATTCGTTGCTTCTGCGTTTATATTTGCTGGTATGCTTATTACAAACAGAACCAGAAAACATAACATCATTTTTAGTTGTCGTTTGTTCATTTGTCTCTCCATTCTTTTTAGCTGTGATTGGCTATCGTTCTAAACAGGAAGTATTCTTTTATTTTTGGTGTTAGGTACCTTTTGTTTAAGACACCATAAAATAACGAACGATATCCATTTGTAGATTAGCAGATAAATAAATAGTTTGGCACTCAATAATTTCATTCACAGGTGAAATTATTGAGTTCTTTCGCAAAAAAAATAGTTGAGCAACAGTTTTACCTAAAAAGACCCGACTAAATTTCTCTAGTCGGGTAACAGTCCTATTCGTTATAAATTATCACTTGAAACTTGATAATCCTTTTCTATTTTCTTTATCAATTATCTGGGTTATCTTAAACTCTTTTTCACCATACACTCGATGCATCGTCCACTGATCGATAAATGGTACTGTTAGATTCATGACAACAATCGCTACGCCGATCCCCCCTGGTAAATCTAAGACAATTCTTAAAACGGCACATAGTAAACCACAGCCGATAGCGAAATAATACTTCCCTTTATCGGTTGCAGGTGAAGTCGTATAGTCTGTTACCATGAAAACAGCTGCCATGATCAATGCTCCACTAAGCAAATGAGCTGTAGCAAAGCTGAAATTAAACCCACTATAAATCAAAATCGCTAGATAGAAAGAGCTTAGGGTTAATAAAGGAACGAATGGATGGATGATTTTTCGCACGATCAAATAGCCCCCAGCAATCAATAAAAGCAGTTTACTTGTTTCCCCCATTGGACCGCCTAGATCAATCCCTAAGAAAAGTTTCCACCATTCAGGTGTGGTCGCGCTGATTTCTCGAGAAAAATGACCAAGTGCCACAAGTGGCGTCACAGTTGTGATTACATCTGGTCCTGGTGCGATCCAATTAGTGATCCAAGGAGATAAAAAGAGCTTTAGAAGGACTCGTGCTGCTACTGCGGGATTGATCCAGTTCCTTCCTAACCCGCCTCCTAGATGCTTTACAAGGACGATAGCAATAAAATCCCCGACAAGCACTGTCCATAAGGGTGCACTAGTAGGCAATGTCAAAGCTAACAACCAACCTGTGATCACAGCAGTAAAATCATTGACCGTGATCGGTTGTTTACTTGCTTTTTGGATAACCCCTTCAAGTAAGACACATGTGAGGATACTGGTAATGATCATCACTAACGACCGCCCACCAAAAAAGTAACTAGCACCAATCGTTGGAAATATAAGAGCAATCAACACTTGTTTCATTTTCCATTGGCTTGTCCAATCATTACGGATATGCGGACCATTGATCGTTCCGTTTCCTAGATATTTCGTACTCATCCTTTTGCCTCCATGATCTGATTTTTTACTGCTCTGATATCTTTTAATAAATCGATTTTTGAAGGACAGATAAATGAACAAGCACCACATTCTAAACAATTCAACGCGCCTAACTGTTCGGCTGTCTGAAGATCCTGATGACGGTACGCTTGACTGATCAAGATCGGATGTAGACCGATTGGGCACGCATTCACACACTCGCTACATTTGATACATTTTTGTTCCTTTGGGATCATTGCCTCTGCTGCAGACAATGCTAAAATCAAATTAGTCGTTTTTGTGATTGGTTCATCTAATGATTGGATCAGTTTCCCCATCATCGGACCACCATTCAATACCTTAAGAGGTGACGACACAAATCCACCACACGCATCAATCAATTCCTCTACTGGTGTGCCAATTCGTACTCGTAGATTTTTTCCTTCTTTGATCGGTGTACCTGAAACTGTTACTACCCGTTCGAAGGATGCGACCTGCTTCAACGTAGCACTAAAAATACTATGTATCGTCGCTACATTCAAGATGATCACTCCGACATCAAAAGGGAGCTTGCCTTTAGGTATTTCTTGAGATAATACATGCTTGATCACTAATTTTTCCGCACCTTGAGGATATAGGTCCCCTAGAATATGTAACTGGATTCTTGGATCAATCAGATGTTTATGTAAATGTTCAATCACTTGTACAGATGATTTTTCGATCGCAATCCTTGCTTTTGGGATTTGATAAGTATCCAGAATCATTTGTATACTCTCGATCATTTGTTCGGTATCTTCAATCAATAATCTTCTATCACTAGTAATGGATGGTTCACATTCTGCTGCGTTAATGATCAAGGTATGGATCTTTTGTTCTTCTTGAGGTAGTAGCTTTATGTCAGTTGGAAAACCAGCACCTCCCATCCCTATGATTCCTGCATTCGCAACGATGCTATGTAAATCTTTATTTTTTGTATGTAATAATTCTATACGATCAGAAAAGTCATTTTCTATAATGACCACTTTAGTCAACTGATGATTGACCATGCGCTCCTCGATTTTTTTTACGACTCCTGCCACTGAACTATGTACATTGGCAGATATTCGTCCATCTTTTTCTCCGATGAGTGTCCCAATTGCCACTTTATCTCCTACCTCAACAACAACTTTAGCAGGTTTTCCAAGATGCATAGACATTGGTAAAATAATTTTCTTTGGTGGCGTTAGTTTCTCGATGGCTTGTTGTGCTGTATGTTTGTTTTTATCAAGATAGACGCCATTCAACCTTTTTTTTATTATTAATTTCATTTTCATTCCCCTAACGATAGATAAAAAAGTAATAAATCAAACTGATTGCTACTAATACTAATTGCAAACCTAATCCGATCCATTCATATTTTTTTCGATAACTAATTTTTTTCATTTCTCCCCCTACGATAACAATGATTTTTTTATATGAAACAGTTGTTTTATTCCTTGTAAAACTTGATCAAAATAGCATATATCCGCCATAATCCATTAAATAAAATGATTTTACAGTAAAATCGTTTGCTATTTCCGTTTATATTAAAGAAAATAAAATAACCATTTAACACAAATATAATAACACGATGCAAAGTAATATAAAAGATTAATTTATAAAAATTTTTATCTTATCTTTTTTACTAAATGACAATAACAAAAAAATTCTAACTCATGGGTTGCTTTGAGTTAGAATTTTTTATTGATTTGCTTGCGAGAAATAATTTGAAGGACTACCTTTTACCAAGTCCTGATTGCCAAAATTTTTTTGTGGAACGTAGCTGTCTATCCTGTAACAATATGCTTACTAATCGTTACTCCACAGCTTGCTTTTCCACATTTTGATGATAGGGACTCTGTTCAAACAACACTTTCCCATGTGAAAAATATAATTCAGCGTCTAAACATTGCCTGTCGTTAAGTAAATCAGTTATGACATTCGCTAATTTGATTACCGCAATTCGATCAAATGCGGTGATCATCGACTGTCCAATGGCTAAATTATCTAAAACAATACTTCTATAGTCGGATAAAGTCGGACAAAGCGTTTCAACAAAAGATTCGATTGAACTCACTGAACGGTTCAATAAAAAATGCATAGGATGGCTATTCATATGTTTCAAAAGATATTTTTTATTATTCGTTAAATCAAGTTGATTAGCAATACAAACATCGATTTCATTTGTCAAAGATAGTTCTCTTGTGACTTTACCTGTGATGGTATCGTCAATTTGGATGAACGTTACTTTCTGATGAGAATGTCCAGTATCGACGATCCGATCAATCACTTTTGTTACGCCGTTGATAAATGTATCTGAACCTACTGTATAGTCACCACTTGGGTAATCAAGATAGTTAGATACTGGTACAGTGATTACTGAAAGCCCATGGCTACGTAGCTCATTTGCAAATACAACACTCGAAGTCCCACCTAATAATACGAAGGAGTCGTAATTTTCTTCTTTTATCAATTGAATAAATTGATAGTTAACATGGTTAGTTTCTGAACATAAATAGGAGCAATCAAATAAATGCCAATGATTTACATTTTGATCCAGCTTTGTTTGGATATATTGTTCTTCAGAAAAATTGATTGCAAATAATTCGATTTCTTGTTCAGGTATGGAAAGCACAAGCTGTTCCACCAACCGCTCTCCCCCTTTTACATAGCCTTCTATTGATAAAATACCAACTTTTTTCGCCATATTCGTTTTCCCCTCACTGTATTCTTTCATTGAATTTCCATACTAAGTCAGTTCCAACAGCTATCTTCCTCAGACAGTAGTAATTTCTCATGCCGATCAAATAAATAGCAGCCCGATGTAATCGGTATCATTTAATCGTAAAATTTTTTGGAAAAGTCACTTAATTTTGCGATTTTCATATGATAGACATAGTTTCCTTCCGCTATTTTCTATTTAAGTAAAATATACCATATTTATTCCAATATAGCATAGAGGTTTTTTTATTGGTAGAGAAAAGTATAGGAATACTAAAATAGTATCAATTGCGACAGAACAAATTCTGATATTTTTGTCTCACGGCAACAGCTAGAAATCGAGGAAGACAAAGACATATCTTCTCTTGGTGATCATTGAATCTAGCTTTAAATCTATTTTCAATCAAAAAAATAGACCACAAGTTTGACTTGTAGTCTATTTATATCGTTCGATAACTCAAAATAAAACAGCTTTAAACTTATTGTACCTTCAGCTGTAACAGGTATATTTTATTGGTAGCAAACAATTAGAGCTGTTTGATGTTGAATGATCCAACATAGAGTGAGATAATGTGCTTTTCATTTAACAAACGATCGATCGCTTCGACAGATCAGTTAAAAAATTTTCAATAAATAAATCTGTTCCTTCTTTTGTCAGTTCATTCGCTTGACTAAACTTTTCTTTTACATTTATTTTGATTTCTTTGAGGGTCTGTTCCTTTGTCAGAAGATCGAAGATATATGTCGCTACTTCATTCTCCAATAGAAAGATGCCCTCATCTGATGACAAATAGATTGTTTTTCCTAATTTTTCATAAGCGATTGTTTTGTTTAACTTCATTTCTTTTCTTCCCTTCCTTTAACTCCATAACCAATAGTTCTACTATTGATCGTCTTCTTTTAACAGTCATTCTTCGAAATTGATGGTGTTCTGAATATTACTTCACATGGACTAACTTTTCAAAAGCATTAACCCTATTACTTGTTCTCATTCCTTATTCCAAAGATAAGAGTCCCTTTATTCTTGGCGGGTGATTGATTCTTGCTTTTACTTTACATCGTAAAGTAATCAAATGCGAATAAGTAGTAGTTATCATCTCAAAACGTTATGTATACACATAATATTTCCTATATAAATAAGGGCTATCCGTCTTATCTGATCTTATTCATCGTTAACTTACAATTGATTATTGTGAGGCAAATCATAAACGAAATCATTTGCCTCACAATAAGGGGATTTTTAGGAAACTAAAGTTAGTCTATACAAAAAAGGGGAGTTTTTTAGTGTACTAACTTCGTTTCTACCATAAAAAAGAACGGTGTAAGCTTTGGTCCATTTGTTAAGCTACTAGAACGATTACATGACTTCACTTTAGTATACGGTCATCTAATATGCTTAGAAACTCTTCTCAGATCCTTTGAGCTAACTATCACCGTCCTCCTCTCTAGCATTTAGGAAAAAATTTCACTTTTTTTCCTAACATTAGTATAACGCGATTAATGTAAAAGTCAATATTTTTGTTAGGAAAAGTTAGGAATAAGCTTTTTTATTAAACAGCTTATTCATACTATTTTCATGGATTGCAGGATTTTAGACACTGAATTAAGGAGTAACTAGCTACCCTATTATTGAAACACTCACAAATTTTAGGAAATGTTTTAGAAAAAGGTTTAGGCGGATTGTTTCCAGACTTGATATTTACCTTATCGATTTTTTTGCAAAAGTTTAAAAACATTAAAAACATAACAATAATCTTCAAAAATTATGGTTTTAATGCTTTATATTGAGTATAATAATTTGAAAGATATCCTTATTTTTTCTCTATTTATTTATTATTTCACGCTATATTTATATATTTGATAGGCAAATCATAATAGCAAGAATCATTTATCTAACTCGTAAATGGTACTAGTTATTTGTTTCTATCATTCAAGAAAACGGAGGAAGGAAAACTGATGAAGAATTATTATTCAGTCAATGAACTTGCAGAGATTCTAGGAGTAACCACTCGTTCTGTACGAAATTATTTACGCGAGGGAAAACTACAGGGGATAAAGGTTGGAGGAAAATGGAAATTTTCAGAAGAAAATCTGTCAGAGTTTCTACAGTTCTCCCTTAAAAATAAACCAAGTTTCGTAGGAACTGACCAACCAATAAATAGTGCAGTAGTCCTAAAATTCTACCTTCAGTACGAAACGTTGGAGTCATTGCACCAATTTAGAGATTGTATGATCAAGTATCATCAAGATGTTTATTCAAATAAAGAAGATCGTTACTTTTTTTATAATGTCTTAGATGACACCTACGCGGAATTTATTATTAGCGGGAATTTTAACTATGTTCAAAGTTTTGGTACTTGGTTCAATGAAGCTGTTTTAAAACGAACGGATATCTCATTGACCGCACCAAAATAAAGCAGTGTAAGACATTTTTGTTAGTTGATGTCTTACATTGCTTTATTTTTTTAAATCAGCACAGTGATCATACTACCCCCGACAATCAAGGCTAACCCGATCAAAGTGTATCTTAATTCTTTTTTGTTCTTCTTTTCGTGCAAAATAACCATACCACCTAATGTTGAGATCACTACGTTCAGTTGCGTGATGATATAGGCAGTAGCTACTCCATTGGCATTAGCTGAAAATATATAAGCAAATGCTGCTAAACTAAAAATGACTCCGACGATCGTTGCTTTCCAACTTTTTCCATCTCCGTACGCTTTTGGTTGCTTCAAGACGACGTAAATAGCTGCTGCTAAGAAAACACCTAACATTTGTGGAAAGAAGATAGCTACACCGTCTGCATTGACTAATTTAGGTAATGCACTGTACACCCAATAACCAATACTCGTAGAAGCAAGAATCGAAATTCCTTTAGTTATCCCACCTTGTTTACTTCCCCCATCAGTTACTGCTGTTAGTGCAGAACCAATCACTAGCAAGACGATCGCTACTCCACCAATCACTTTTCCTGTTGTTCCTGCCCATTCGCCAAAAGCAAAAACACCGATTAGTGACGTTCCAACAAGCTGCATCGCAGTGGAAATAGGCATTGTTTTTGATACGCCGATCAAATTGAACGTGGTGTATTGTCCGATTTGGCCAATGACCCAAAACGCCCCCGATAAAAGACTGATCAAAAATGTAGTAATCGAAATACCACCGGGTGACATGAACAATTGAACAACTAGACCAACGAGTAATGCGCCAATACCCGTACCTAATATTTCATTAGTGGGACGCCCACCGATTTTTTTCAAAACCAGTGGTTGAATCCCCCAGCCAATCGCTGGTATTAATGCAATTAAGATTCCCATCAATCAATACCTATCCTTTCCCACCTTGAAATGAAGGATAAAGCGTCATACCACCGTCTACAAACAACGTAATACCTGTAACGTAGCTTGATTCATCTGAAGCCAACCAAGCAGCTGCAGCGGCAACTTCACTTGGTTTTCCGATCCGTTCCATCGGGATCATACTTTCTGTTGTCGCTTTTTGTTCTGGATCATCAAACTTTTCGGCATTGATCGGTGTTTTGATCGCTCCTGGTCCGATACTATTGATACGTATTCCTTCAGGCGCATACTCCATCGCAACACTTTGAGTGAATAGTTTTACCCCACCTTTTGAAGCGGCATAATGTGAGAAAGTCGGCCATGGGATTTGTTCATGGACAGAGGAAAGATTGATAATACTTCCTTTTACTTTGTGTTTTTTGAAATAATTGATCGCGGCTTTTGTTCCTAAGAACACGCCAGTAAGGTTGACTTGCATCACAGTTTCCCATTCTTCCAAGCTTAATTCGTGTGTAGGTTTTTGGTTCTCAGTGCCAGCATTGTTGACCCAAACATCCAACTGACCATAGGCTTCTATAGCTTGATCAATCAAAGTCTGCACGCCTTCTTCTGTTCCCACATCCGCTTTGACAGCTAATGCTTGGCCCCCAGCTTCTTCAATCGCTTTAACTGCTTCTTCGGCTCCCTCAGCATCCGAATGGTAATTTACGACTACTTTCATCTTCTCTTCTCCAAAACGCTGAGAAATGGCTGTACCGATCCCTTTGGACCCACCAGTCACTACAGCTACTTTCTGTTCTAATTCTTTATACATAGAAGACACCCTTTCTTTTATCACATTAATAACAGATATTTTAAAACATTCGTTATTAGCTATAAAGACAGTGTACACTACGCAGTGTAGGTGAAAGCAAATCATACGCACTAAAAAATTCTTTCCAAAAAAAGAAAGCCCTTCAGTTATCCTGATTGGGCTTCTTCCTTATTCTCGAATACTACATTTGCTTATTCAACATGTTCAAAAAAATCAGCAGTTACTTGTTCGTCTGCTTTTAATTGCTCGATCAAAGCTTCTGCTCCATCAAACTTCACTTGATCTCGGATAAACTCGTGCCAACGAATGTAGACATGTTCACCATAGATATCTTGATCAAAATCTAGAATATACAGTTCGACTGTCAATTCACGTCCATCGCCAAATGTATCATTATGCCCGATTGATCCCATCGCTGGGTACCACGTCTCACCGATTTTGATTTCACAAACATAGACCCCCACTTTTGGTAAATGAACGGTGCTTTTAACTTTGACATTGGCTGTCGGGAATCCTAATAAGCGACCACGTGCGTCCCCGTGGATGACCACACCGTCGATTTCATAAATATATCCTAGCAAATGGGCCACACTCGCGACATCCCCAGCATCCAAGTCTTGACGAATCCGTGAAGAACTGATTTTTTCCCCTTCTTGTTGCTCTTTTGGTACAGTGACTACTTCAAAACGACCTTTTGCATAACCAGGGAGATGAGGGACATCCGCAATTTCTTTTGGACCATACGTATAGTCAAAGCCAGAAACAGCATACTTAGCATTTAGTCCTACAATATATTGATCAACGAAATCTTGAGGGGCTAAGTGGGCAAATGCAGAAGTAAATTCAATTTCGTAAAGATAATCGATACCAAGTTCTGCCATTTTTTCTTCTTTTTGTTCTAACGTAGTCAAGTATTTGACGTTACTTGGATTGATTTTTTTAAAGACGATTGACGGATGTTGATTAAATGTCATCAATGCCAATTTCAGACCCTCTCTTTGAGCAATTTCTCGCCCTGTTTCAATCACTTTCTGATGTCCTAAATGAACTCCGTCAAAGAAACCTAAGATCAATACGACGTCTTCTTTCGGAATTTGAGAAACTTGATAAGGGTGTCTGATTTTGATGATTTCCATTTTTACATTAAACCTCATTTCTTAAAACTTTACTTGGTTTTAACTTATTTTTTTCTTTTGGATTTGGTTGGTAGATACTCACTACTTTTCCTTGATAAAAAAGAGCAATTTCTTCTGATGGCATCTCTGATAAACCAAATACTTGGTAATCTAAACGCATACCATTCTTGACTTTCTGCCAAACTGTATCGTCGATATCGACCTGTTTGAACTTTGTTACACCCGTTTCAATGGGTAATAAATACTCTTCGATCGTACCATTCTCCATATATGATGCTACTTCAGCTAAAGTCATTGCTTGGGATTCATTCATGCCGGCACTCGCTGTTCTCGTCAAATCTGACATATGTGCAGGATAGCCCAACTTACTCCCTGTATCTACAGCCAATGTCCGGACATAGGTACCTTTCCCACATTCGACTTCAAACCGCCACGAAACGGTGCCTGCTTCTTTTGACCAGTGGATTTCACTCGTTCGTTCAAAACGATAGATCTGCGCCTTGCGAACAGGTCGTTCCACTGTTTCATTATTTCGAGCATATTCATATAAACGTCGACCATTGACTTTCACAGCCGAGTACATCGGAGGAATCTGTGTGATCTCACCGACAAAAGCAGCCATTGCTTCATCTATTTGGTCCTCTGTCAACGCTTCGGTTACAGCCCGTTGTTCGACGATTTCTCCTGATTTGTCTTCAGTCGTCGTACTGTAGCCAAGGGTGATTTCTCCTTTGTAGGTCTTCCCCGAATCCGTCAGATATTCAATGACTTTAGTGGCTTTACCAATACAAATTGGAAGAACACCATCTACATCAGGATCTAATGTCCCACCATGTCCGATTTTCTTTGTATGTAAAATTTTTCGTAATTTGAATACACAATCGTGGCTAGTCATGCCGCGTTCTTTCCATAAAGGTAATAAGCCTTCCATCTTTTGTTCTCCATTCTTTTAAGTATTAACTGAATTATTATAACACATCGGATCAATAACTGACGGGATTGATCCTTAAATGTACGATTATTTTGTTTTAGAAACATAAACGTAACAAAAGTTCACACTGTTGTAAATAGAAAGATGGTATTCTTTTTGTAAAGGAGGGAGCACCTATGGAAAATCTTTTCTTTGCACCTTTTGATTGGTTATACGGATGGTTATCTGGTAGATGATCGGATGATTCTTTGATCAGTCAATTCTTATATTTTGCTTTTATGATGAAACATGTTTTCCCCAAAAGCGGACAATTCAGCGATGATCATCTGCTACGAATACAACGAAAAAATTCGAAAATGGCTTCTTCTATTTTTGGATTCTTTCGTTGTATTTCGTTTGGCTCTCTAGTGTCGAATGTAAATATACAAAAAAACAGGGAGGATACAGTTATTGTATCCTCCCTGTCAGATTGTAGACAAAGTACTTATTTATAGTGCTTTGTCTTTTTTTATACGTTAAAATAAAACTATGAATTGGAGGTGTAACCCGATGCTCTCAAAACAAGATATGAGTAAGCGTGCACAGATGGGCTTTTTTGCTCTTGAAGACTTAGTTCCCCAAGACCATTTATTACGACAAATGGATCAGTTTATTGATTTTTCTTTTATTTACGATTTGGTAAAAGATAAATATGATGAAACCCAAGGACGGCCAAGCTTAGATCCCGTTCTTCTAATTAAATTACCGATGATTCAATATTTTTTTGGTATTAAAAGCATGAGACAAACCATCAAAGAAATTGAAGTGAACAACGCTTATCGATGGTTTTTGGGGTTAGGTTTAGAAGATGCAGTTCCTCATTTTTCTACATTTGGTAAAAACTATACGAGACGGTTCAAAGGAACCACTACATTTGAACAAATCTTTTATGAGATTTTAGCACAATGTATGATGGAAGGAATCGTTGATACCTCTGAAGTTTTTATTGATGGGACGCATATTAAAGCACATGCGAATCGAAACAAGAAAGAATCCGTCGAAGTGATGGATCAAGCCTTTTTTTATACGGAAAAATTGACAAAAGAAATTGAAAAAGATCGAGAAAAACGCCTAAAAAAGCCCTTAAAAGAAACAAACGCAGAAACTAAAATAGCTATGAAAAAAACAAGTACGACTGATCCCGAAAGTGGTTGGTTTCATAAAGGTGAGCATAAAGAAGTTTTTGCTTATAGCGCACAAGTAGCATGTGATAAAAACGGCTGGATACTAGGCTATACGACCCACCCAGGAAACTTACATGATAGTCGTACGTTTATTACTTTATTTAAAAAGCTCAAAGGAGCTTTTACTCTAGATAAATTGATTATGGATGCTGGGTATAAAACGCCAGCAATCGCTCAATTACTTCTCGAAGAGAAGCTGACGCCTGTTTTCCCTTATAAGCGACCCATGACGAAAGCGGGTTATTTCAAGAAGAACGACTATGCCTACGATGAATATTATGATTGTTATATCTGTCCTAATGATAAGATCCTCACTTATTCGACAACGAATCGAAAAGGATATTTAGAATACAAAAGTAATCCAGAAGAATGTAAAAATTGTCCTGTTCTATCTACTTGTACAAATTCAAAAAATCATACAAAAGTAATCACCAGACATATTTGGGCGAAAGCAATCGAACGATGTGAGGAAATACGTCACCAAAGAAATTTTAAAGACCTATACAGAAAAAGAAAAGAAACAATTGAACGAATTTTTGGTACAGCAAAAGAATTTCACGGATTACGTTATACGAATCAAATAGGAATTGAAAAAATGCACATGAAAATTGGGCTTACTTTTGCCTGCCTAAATATGAAAAAATTAGTAAAAATCAAAAAAGGCAGAGCAAGAAAGGAGTGTTTTTCTTTAGAAAAACAAAGCTATTTCTCTTTAATTATTGAAAACATACATATAAAAAAGACAAACCTCATTTTTACATAAGGTTTGTCTACAATCTGACAGGGAGGATACAGTTATTGTATCCTCCCTGTTCGACCATTGATACGAACGAGTCAACTCGCTAGAACATTAGTCTTTATTTAAATTACGCAATAATTCATCGATATGATTACCATATACAACTGATTCATCTAGCTCAAACGTCAATTCAGGTGTTTTATAAATGCTCATGTTATGTCCTAATTCACGACGAATCAGTCCACTTGCTTTATTCAACCCTTCTTGCGCTTTTTTCTTATCTGAGGCTAAGTCAGATAAGAGGCTATAATAAATCGTTGCTTGTTGCAGATCACCCGTGACATGCACATCTGTGATCGTTACGTTTTCCACTCGTGGATCACGTACCTTTTTGCGTAAGATATCATTCACTTCTTTTAAAATTTCTTGACCGACTCTGCGGTCACGATAGTTAGCCATAATGAGCGGCCTCCTTTTTTTAAATTAGTCGACTTTGATTTCTTCCATGATAAAGCCTTCGATAACATCGTCTACTTTAAGATCATTGAATTTCTCTACCATTGCTCCACATTCAAAGCCCATTTTCACTTCTTTAACATCGTCTTTGAAGCGTTTCAAGCTTGCTAATTGTCCTTCGAAAATGACGATGCCATCACGAATGACACGCACACCGCTATCACGACGAATGTAACCATCAGTGACAAAGGCACCAGCGATCGTTCCAACTTTTGATACTTTGAAGGTTTCACGGACAGTCATTTGACCCGTGATTTTCTCTTCAAACTCAGGATCTAACATCCCTTTCATCGCAGTTTCAATTTCTTCGATGGCTTTGTAGATGATACGGTGAAGACGGATATCCACTTCTTCTGTATCTGCTTGGATTTTCGCTTGTGGTGTCGGACGAACATTGAAACCAATGATGATCGCATTACTTGCCGCAGCAAGCGTCACATCACTTTCATTGATTGCTCCAACAGCTGAATGGACGATCTTGACACGTACGCCTTCAACGTCGATCTTCTTCAATGAAGCAGCTAGTGCTTCTGCTGAACCTTGTACGTCAGCCTTGATGATGACATTGACTTCTTTTAATTCGCCTTCTTTTAAGCTTTCAAACAAGTTGTCTAATGTCACACGACTAGTTGCTGCACGTTGTTCTAACATCGCACGTTTGCCACGTTCTTCACCCGCCGCACGAGCTGTCTTCTCGTCTTCAAAGACAACAAAACGATCGCCTGCTTGAGGTACATCATTCAATCCTGTGATTTCAACTGGTGTTGCTGGTCCAGCTGTTTTTTCACGGCGTCCTAAGTCGTTGACCATTACACGGACACGACCGTATGTGTTTCCGACAACGATTGGGTCTCCAACATTCAATGAACCTTGTTGAACAAGTAATGTTGTCACAGGACCTTTTCCTTTGTCTAATCGTGCTTCAATCACTGTACCGATCGCACGTTGTGTTGGATCAGCTTTCAAGTCTTCCACTTCAGCGACTAAAAGAATCATTTCTAATAGTTCTTCGATGTTTTGGCCGAATTTTGCTGAGATTTCTACAAAAATCGTTTCGCCACCCCATGCTTCAGGAATCAATTCATATTCACTTAATTCTTGCATCACATGTTGTGGGTTTGCACCTGGTTTATCGATTTTGTTGACTGCAACGATGATTGGTACACCAGCTGCTTTCGCATGGTTGATCGCTTCTACAGTCTGTGGCATTACGCCATCATCGGCGGCAACAACTAAAATCGTGATATCAGTGATACTTGCACCACGCGCACGCATACTTGTAAAGGCCGCATGTCCTGGTGTATCCAAGAATGTGATTGGTTTGCCATCAATATCGATTTGATACGCACCGATATGCTGTGTGATACCACCGGCTTCTCCGCTTGTTACGCGAGAATGACGTAAGGTATCGAGTAAAGTTGTTTTCCCATGGTCAACGTGTCCCATGATCGTAACAACTGGTGGACGTGAGACTAATTTTTCTGGGTTCACTTC
The DNA here is from genome assembly GCF_051710905.1 of Enterococcus sp. DIV0806c. Taxonomy (NCBI): domain Bacteria; kingdom Bacillati; phylum Bacillota; class Bacilli; order Lactobacillales; family Enterococcaceae; genus Enterococcus; species Enterococcus sp. DIV0806c. The sequence goes on from NZ_JBIOLO010000001.1 coordinate 1,962,074, forward strand.
ATCCGCTTCAAAGAATTTGTCAATATCCGCAATATCTACTTGGATTTTTTCTTGTGGCTCCATACCGTAGTCTGTTGCTAACAATTCGATCGTATCTTTATCTAATGCTTGGTTTTGATTGACCATCACGCCTAGCATAAATAATTTTTTAATGATCTCTGCTGGTTCGCGGTGGATTTTTTTCGCGATATCTGCAACATTCATACCTTCTGTATACTCTAATACTTCAGGTAACTCACGGAATTTACGTGGTGGGACTGCTGGCTTGTTTGACGTTTGTTGTTTGCCTTTTTTCCCTTTTTTGTTGAAACGATTGCGGTTGTTATTGTTGAATTTACCGCGATTGTTATTATTGTTTCTATTTTGGCCGCCGCCTTGGTTCGTTCCTTGACGGTTTTGGTTACTGCCCTGAGTGTTTCCTTGGGCAGTTCCCTGACGGTTTTGGTTGCTTCCTTGGCTGTTTCCTTGGGTAGTTCCCTGACGGTTTTGGTTGCTTCCTTGGTTGTTACCTTGGGTAGTTCCCTGACGGTTTTGGTTGCTTCCTTGGTTGTTACCTTGGGTAGTTCCCTGACGGTTTTGGTTGCTTCCTTGGTTATTACCTTGGCGATTTTGATTATTGTTTTGAGTAGTTCCTTGACGGTTTTGATTGTTTCCACCTGTCTGATTACTCTTATTCTGATTTGTTGATTGGTTTTTTCCTTGATTCACTTGACCGCTCCCTTGACCGCGATCTTGATAGTTGCGGTTACTTTTATTTTTTTGTTGGTTCGATGGTTCGTTTGTTTTCTTTTGGTTACTTGGCTGTTGTCCGGCTGGTTTTTGGTTTGCTTTTTGTACTGGTTGCTTTTTCTGCTGTGGTTGGTTGAACGCTTGTTGCAGTTTCTTTTCATCTTGTGTGCTGACCGCACCCATGTGATTTTTCACATCGATTCCAAGTTTCTGCGCTTTATCAACGACCTCTTTACTAGACTTGTTCCATTCTTTCGCTAGTTCATAAATTCGTTTATTGCCCATGCAATCACCTTCCTAACCTTCAATTAGCTCCTTGACCTTTTTTGCAAAGCCGGTGTCCGTGATTCCTATCACTTTCCGAGGTTTACCGATCATCTGCGTGATTTCTTCCTCAGAAAACAGCTCAAAGCAAGGAACTTCGTAGTACGAACTCTTATCTTTGATTTTTTTTCTGGTATTCTCACTGGCATCACTTGCGACGAAAACGATCTTGGCTTTTTGGCGACGGATGTCTCCGATCGTCAATTCTTCACCTGTGATCATTTTCCCTGCACGCATCGCTAGACCAATAAGATTCATGGCTTTTTGCCGATTCATTCCATTCATTCGCCAAATAGCTCTTTTCGGGCTTTTTGGTGAGTGACGTAATCTAATAGTTCTTGATAAAATTCATCTGTTAGCTTAGCTTCAAGTACACGATCCAAGAGATGTTTATCCCAAGCTTGTTGTACTTCCTCCGGCTCAAGTGAGACATACGCTCCTCGTCCAGGCATTTTTCCAGTAGGATCGATCGATACCACACCTTCTTTTGAACGTGTGACACGAATCATCTCTTTTTTTGGTTTCATTTCACCTGAAACCACAGATTTGCGTAAAGGGATCTTCCTTTGTTTCATCTCTTTGCCTCCTTCACTAGCAGTTAAATTTCTTCTTGTTCAGTTACTTCGGTTGTTTCGTCTTCAAATGCGATTGTTTGATATTCATCATCTGTCAAATCTGATTGGATGATTGCTTCATCGTGTAATTCTTCAGAGATCGCTGCTTCTGCCTGAGCTTTTTTCTCATAGAATTCAGTCATGTCTGACTCTGATTTGATGTCGATTTTGTGGTTCGTCAATTTGGCTGCTAGACGCGCATTTTGTCCGCGTTTACCGATTGCCAATGACAATTGATAATCCGGCACAACGACCGTACAAGCTTTTGGATTTTGTTCGTCAAAAATGACATCCACGACTTGTGAAGGATTCAATGCGTTCGCAATGAACACCGCAGGATCTTCATCCCACTCGACGATATCCATGTTTTCGCCCTTCAATTCATTCACGATTGCTTGGACACGTTGGCCTTTAGGACCGACACATGTGCCGACAGCATCGATATTCGGATCAGTTGAGCGAACAGCCACTTTTGAACGATCGCCTGCTTCTCTAGCAACGCTGACGATTTCAACAAGTCCATCATAAACTTCTGGTACTTCTTGTTCGAACAAGCGACGCAAAAGATCAGGATGACTACGGCTAACAAAGACTTGAGGGCCTTTTGATGTATTCTCAACACGTGATACATATACTTTGATACGATCATGTGGTTGATAAAATTCATTTGGCATTTGGTCTTGTTTTGATAGGACTGCTTCGATTTTACCTAAATTGACATAGATATAACGTTTGTCTTGACGTTCAACGATCCCTTGCATAATGTCTTTTTCATACGCACTGAATTCGTTATAGATGATTGTGCGTTCTGCTTCACGTACACGTTGCAAGATGACTTGCTTCGCTGTTTGGGCAGCGATACGGCCAAAATCTTTTGGTGTGACTTCAAAACGGATCTTGTCACCGATCTCGTAAGCAGGATTGATCAACAAGGCGTCTTTCAAAGATACTTCTAATTGTGAGTCCATCACTTCTTCGGTGACTTCTTTCACTGCATAGACATGGATCTTGCCTTTTTTTTGTTCAAATTCTACTTCTACGTTTTGTGCTTGCCCATAATGGCGTTTGTATGCAGAAACTAACGCAGCTTCTAAAGCGTCGATCACGATTTCTTTTGAGATTCCTTTTTCAGCCTCTAAAGCATCTAACGCGTTCAACATTTCTTTACTCATTCTTCTGTTTCCTCTCCGTGATTAAAATTGGATTGCTAAGCGAGCTTTGGCAATATTCTTACGGTCAAAAACAATTTCTTTTTCCCGTGTCTTTATGCGTATCTTCAATGTAAGCTGTTCAGCATCAAATGATTGGAGAAAACCTTCGTATTGTTTTTCTCCGTCAACTGGTTGATATAAAGACACATGGATATACTCTCCTCGTGCTTTTTCATAATCTGCCTCTTTTTTCAAAGGGCGTTCTGCGCCTGGAGATGATACCTCTAGGAAATATGCTTGTGGTATCGGGTCTGGCTCTGTCGTATCAAGTTTCTCACTTAATTTTTCACTGACAAATGCGCATTCTTCAATGTCGATTCCGCCTTCTTTATCTATAAACACCCGTAAAAACCAGCTTTTTCCTTCTTTGACAAATTCTACTTCTACTAGCTCAAACTTTTGTTCATCTAAGATCGGTGTCACCATTTCTGTGACTGTTTCAACGACGCTACTCAAAGATTTCGCCTCCTTAAAATTAGATCCGTAATTCCATTAAAAAGAGTGAGCGAAAATTCCGCTCACTCACAGTTAGTATCATTACCTTAAATAACTATAACATAAATCACTCTAAATGACAAGCCATATCATTAGAACCAACTGGCAACCAGCTTTACTAATCTTTGCTTTCATTTTGATTCATTTTCATTTCTCACGTTGACTTTTATAACATATCAAATAACGATAATTGATTTTCATCAGGTAAATCTTTCAAGACACCATTTTCTGTCATATACTCGATCAATGTCTTCGAGACTTTCCCACGAGTTGCCAAGTCTTCTTTGGATAAGAAAGGACCATCTTTTCTCGCTTCGACGATTTGTTTCGCTACGTTGGCCCCTAAACTTGGTACCGCGCGGAATGGCGCAATCAGCGTGTCTCCTTCGATCACAAAGTTTACTGCATCGGATTTGTATAAATCGATCATTCCGAATTTCAAGCCACGTTCTAGCATCTCATTGGCTAACTCTAAAACTGTCAACTGATTCTTTTCTTTTACAGAAGCATCTAAGCCTTTATCCGTGATTTCCTTCATCGCCTCTTTCACTGCTTCTTTTCCTTTGCACATAGCGACAAGATTAAAGTCATCTGCACGAACGGAAAAATAGGCACAGTAATACAATATCGGAAAATAAACTTTGAAATAAGCAACCCGTAACGCCATCAAGACATAAGCAGCCGCATGGGCTTTTGGGAACATGTATTTGATTTTCGAACAAGAATCGATGTACCAGTCAGGTACGTTATTTTCTTTCATTGCGGTCAAATACGTTTCACGTAATTCGTCAGGGATCTTATTCCATAATCCTTTACGCACCGTCTCCATGATTTTGAACGCCATGCCACTATCTAAGCCAGCATGGATCAAATAAACCATGATATCGTCACGACAGCCGATTACTTCAGCCAGCGTCGCATCCCCACGTTTGATCAATTCCTCTGCGTTCCCTAACCAAACATCCGTACCATGAGAAAGACCAGAGATCTGCAATAATTCCGCAAAAGTCGTTGGGTGTGTTTCCTCTAGCATCCCACGAACGAAACGTGTCCCAAATTCCGGTATCCCTAATGTTCCTGTTTTAGAATAAATCTGTTCTTGTGTGACACCCAAGACTTCGGGTCCAGAAAAGATCCGCATCACTTCCGGATCATCGGTTGGGATCGTTTGTGGATCAATCCCAGATAAATCTTGCAACATCCGGATCACCGTTGGATCATCGTGTCCCAGGATATCAAGTTTCAAGACATTGTCATGGATCGAGTGGAAATCAAAGTGGGTCGTTTTCCATTCTGAATTCTGATCGTCTGCCGGATATTGGATCGGCGTGAAGTCATATACATCCATATAATCGGGGATAACAATGATCCCCCCTGGATGCTGTCCAGTCGTTCGTTTGACCCCAGTAGCACCTTTGGCTAAGCGGTCCACTTCGGCACTTCGGTAATGCAAATTGTGATCACGTTCAAACCCTTTAACGAATCCATACGCCGTCTTATCCGCAACAGTACCGATCGTTCCCGCACGATAGACATATTCTTCACCAAACAATACTTTCGTATAATGATGGGCTTCTGCTTGATAATCCCCTGAGAAGTTCAAATCGATATCGGGTACTTTATCGCCATGGAAACCTAAGAATGTTTCAAACGGAATATCATGCCCATCTTTATTTAAACGAGTGCCGCATTTTGGACATTTTTTCTCAGGCATATCAAATCCTGAACCGTAAGTTCCATCTTCATAAAATTCCGAATACTGACAATCTGGGCAATAGTAATGGGGTGCCAATGGATTGACCTCTGTGATCCCGGTCATGGTTGCGACGAAACTAGAACCAACCGAGCCACGAGAACCAACTAAATAGCCATCTTCATTACTTTTATGCACTAACTTTTGTGAAATCAAATAAATCACTGAGAAGCCATTACCATTGATCGAATCCAGTTCTTTTTTCAGACGCTTTTCTACGATATCCGGTAATGGATCACCATACATTTGTTTTGCCTTCGTATAACTTAGATCTGTGATTTCATCTTCCGAACCAGGGATTTTAGGCGTATATAATTCATCTTTAACTGGCACGACTTCTTCACAGATATCTGCAATCTTATTGGTATTTTCAACTACGATTTCTTTTGCTAAATCTGTCCCTAAGAAGGTGAAAGCAGTCAGCATCTCATCCGTTGTTCTGAAATGTACTTCAGGCAGACTGTGACGATTCAATGGATTGGCTCCTCCCATCGAATTGACCAAGATTTTACGATAGATCGCATCTTCTTCATTCAGATAGTGGACATTTCCTGTCGCTACAACGATTTTATCTAATGATTTGCCGATTTCTACTAAGTTACGAATGATTTCTTCTAAATCATGTTCATTTTTGACAAGCTCTTGCTCCAGGAGTGGTGCATAGACAGCTTTAGGCATGACTTCGATATAGTCATAAAATTTCGCCCGGTTACGTGCTTCTTCTACCCCTTTTTGCATCATGGCTTCAAAAATCTCACCCTTGTCACAGGCAGAACCAACTAACAGATCTTGTCGAAATTTTTTCAGCTGTGATCGGGGGATTCGTGGCACGCGTTCAAAATAATCGACGTTGGACATCGAAATCAATTTGAACAGGTCTTTTAATCCAGCTTGGTTTTTAGCCAGTAATGTGACATGGAAAGGTCGCGCCCGTTTGTAAGAATCACCCTCACCTACATGGGCATTCAACTGATCGTGATAATACATTTCGTGGTTTTCCATCGCTTCTTTGATAAATATCCAAGCCAGATGTCCGGTTGCTTCCGCATCATAAATCGCGCGGTGATGCTGTTCCAAGCTAACACCGAATTTTTTGGATAGGACACCTAAACCAAACCGTTTGAATTGTGGATATAAATAACGAGCTAATTCTAAGGTATCGATGACTGGATTGGCTGCTTCAGGGATATTGTATTTGGCATAACTTGTATTCAAAAATCCCATATCGAATGCCGCATTATGGGCAACTAGGATCGCATCTTTTGAGAATTCCAAGAATAAGCGTAAAACTTCTTCCTCAGATTTTGAACCGCGAACCATTTCATCCGTGATCCCTGTTAAATCAATGGTTGTTCGTGATAAGGGATGTCCAGGATCGATAAATTCATCAAAACTTTCGATGACATTTCCTTTGTACATCTTAACAGCAGCTAACTCGATGATCGTATCATAAACAGCAGACAAACCTGTTGTCTCCACGTCAAACACGACATAAGTGGATTCACTCAATGAATCATGGGCGTCATTATACGCAATCGGCACTCCATCATCGACCACATTCGCTTCGACACCATACAAGATCTTCACACCAGCTTTTTTCCCTGCACTATGTGCCTCTGGAAATGCTTGTGCACCGCCATGGTCAGTGATTGCAATTGCTTTATGTCCCCACTTACCTGCTTGTGCCACAAGATCTGCAATATTGTTCGTCGCATCCATGGTACTCATATTACTATGAAGATGTAATTCGACACGCTTTTCCCCTTCAGGAGAATAATCTTTACGTGGTGCATGTTTGACTTCTAAAATGTCTTGGGCATTCATCACTAGGTCACGAACAAAGGTGTCTTCTTGGACACTCCCACGAACTTTCAACCAACTACCCGTACTGATTGCTTCAAAGATTTGTTCATCTTTTTCATTATTTGAAAACTTTTTGACGATAAATGAAGAAGTGTAATCTGTGATCTTCAATGTCAAAATCTTACGTTTTGAACGAAGCTCGCGTACTTCTTTGTCGAACACGTAACCTTCGATCGTTACCCGGCGTTCCTCTTCCAAGATATTGATCATCGGTGTGATAGGCTCATCATTCGGGATATTTCTACCTAGTTGGATCGGCCCGTCAAGCGCTGGTAATTGCTCTTTGCGCTCTTTTTTCTTTTGTTCATGAACAATCAAGCTTTCAGCCGCTTGTTTCATAAACGCCTCAGCCTGTTCTTGTCGTCTTTCTTCAAAAAGCTTTAGGACTCTTTCTGCTTGTTGCTCATCAACTTCTGGTTCGATCCGAAACTTAGGAAAGCCGTAACTAACAAATAACTGTTCTACTAATGGCAGATATTGTTGTTTAAGATAGCCGATCGCTCCCTCACCATCAACAGGCAAAATCACCTTATGATCTTTGATCGTTGGCACTTGCGTCTTTAATACCTTTTGTACTAAAGGCGTATCGCATTGCTGACTCTCCAGTGCTTGCGACCAATAATCCTGTAAGAGTTGTTCATCAAATGTTTGATCCGCTGCTTGAACTGTGATTTTCACCTCAGCAATTTCTTTGAATGCAAGTATGACATGTTGCACCAACGAGCGATAAAGCATCACAGGCAAAATAGCTGGAAAACGTAACGTAAACTCCCACAAACGAGATTTACGATGGACCACCACCTGTTCCATTTCACCAGCAGAAATAAGCGGATGCGCTTTTTCTGTTTCTTCTAATTGGATCTGCTCCAATAATTTCTCAAATAACTCTCGTTTTTCTGACAAAAATATACGCCCTTTCTGTCAAGACCAGAAATCATTCCATTTCCGACCCTTACTTTTCAATACTATCTAGTATAACCCTTTTTAGGGAAATTTTCATTAAGGTTGTGAAAGAAGCGGTCAGCACTGAGTAATAAGACAAGAAAATCGAAAATGGCTTTTTCATTTTTGATTTTTTTGGCTTATTATTGAAGTGTTGCTTCTTGAACACCGTTTATCAAGGTTGTGAGAAAGCCGGTTAGCTCCGAGTATTAAGGCAGAAATTGAGAAAATAGCTTCTCATATTTTTTGATTTTCCAGCTTAATGTTGAAGGTTAGCTTTTCGAACACCGTTTATCAGGTTGTGAAAGAAGCGGTCAGCACTGAGTAATAAGACAGAAAAATCGAAAATGGCTTTTTCATTTTTGATTTTTTGCCTTATTATTGAAGTGTTGCTTCTTGAACAACCTCTATCCCAATCACCAAAGGAAATGAAAAAGTCGCTTCCGTCTTTTAAAAGACTGATACGACTTTTCCACTCTTATTTATTCGCCTTGATTCAATAAAATCGGTAATGTATTTACAAGTTCTTCTTTCCGAACTTCGACCATTTCACCTGTTTTTTTGATTTTCACTTCGACGATGCCATCTACTGCTTTTTTACCGACGGTGATACGGATTGGACATCCGATCAAATCAGAATCAGCAAACTTAACACCTGCACGCTCATTGCGATCATCAACAAGTACTTGATAACCGGCTTCGTTCATTGCTTTTTCCACTTCATTCGTCAAGTTCGTTTGGAACTCATCTTTTAAGTTCATTTGTACGACATGCAAATCAAATGGTGCAATGCCTTTTGGCCAGTGAATACCGTTTTCGTCTGCATTTTGTTCAACGATTGCTGAAAGTAGACGGCTCACACCGATACCATAACAACCCATGATCACGTGTTTTTCACGACCATTTTCATCAAGAACAGTAGCACCCATTGATTCACTGTAACGTGTCCCTAGTTTGAAGATATGACCGATCTCGATTCCTCGAGTGAAGGCTAATACGCCATTATTATCTGGCGAAGGATCGCCTTCTTGGACAAAGCGTAAGTCTTCATATGCTAGAACATTGAAATCACGTTCTGGATTGACATTGATATAATGGTAGCCAGTTTCATTCGCTCCCGCAATCGCGTTTGCCAGATCTTGAACATGACGATCCGCATAGACTTTGACCTCTTCAGCTACACCGATTGGTCCAACTGATCCAAAATCAGCGCCTAAATAGTTTTTCGCTTCTTCTTCTGTTGCTTCTTCTAAGAAATCTGCACCTAAGAAGTTTTTCAATTTCACATCATTGACTTCATGATCGCCGCGAACTAAAACTAAAACAGGTTGCTCATCTGCTGTGAAAAGTACAGATTTGATGATTTTTTGTGGTTGAACGTCAAAGAAAGCTGCAACCTCTTCGATGGTTTTCACATCTGGTGTTTCTTTCTTTTCCATTTCCAATTGTGTTTCATGGGATTTTTTTGGCACATAGTAGCTCGTCGCCATCTCTAAATTTGCTGCATAGTCACTTTCTGTTGAATAACAAATCGTGTCTTCACCAATTTCTGAGATTGCCATAAATTCTTTTGAGTCTTTTCCGCCCATCGCGCCACCGTCACCGATGATTGCACGGAACTCTAGACCACAACGCTTAAAGATCTCTGTATAAGCTTTTTCGTAATCTTTGTATGTTTCATCCAAACTCTCTTGAGAAGCATGGAAAGAATACGCATCTTTCATGATAAATTCGCGTCCACGTAATAGTCCAAAACGAGGACGTTTTTCATCACGGTATTTTGCTTGGATCTGATAAAGATTCAAAGGTAATTTTTTGTATGAATTGACTTCATCACGGATCAATTCTGTAAATGTTTCTTCATGTGTTGGTCCTAAGATCATCTGACGATCGTTGCGATCATTCAAGCGATACAAGTTGGGACCGTATGTTTCATAACGACCAGATTCTTGCCATAACTCAGCAGGTAAAATCGCTGGCATCAACATTTCTACTGCGCCGATTTTTTCAAATTCTTCGCGCATGATCGTTTTTAATTTTTCTAATACACGATTTGCAAGTGGTAAATAAGAATAGATTCCAGCCGAAACCTGACGAATGTAACCGGCACGTAGTAAGATTTGATGACTTAATACTTCCGCATCATTTGGAACTTCTCTTAATGTTGGAATCAACATTTTTGATTGTCTCATTATATAAACTCCTTTATTCCTCAAATAATCTAACGCATGTCATTATACCCTACTTTTTCTAGAAAAAGAATCGTTGAATGTCATTCCATGTTACTAATACCATCAATAGCATCAGGAAGCCAAAACCAACAAGCGTCAAAACGCCTTCTTTTTCCTGACTAAGTGGTTTACCACGGACACCTTCAAAAATATTCAAGACTAGTTTTCCACCATCTAATGCTGGAATCGGTAATAAATTGACGATCCCTAAATTCATGGATAAGATTGCCATCAAACCAATGACTGTCATGATCCCTTGATTCGCTGCCTCAGAAGACAATTGGAACATCATCACCGGTCCACCTAATTTGTCCAAGCTAAAGCCGGTAAATAATGAACCTAATGCTTTGAATATTTCCAAAGAGCTACTAAATGCACGTTGTGTTCCACCGATGATCTTATCGAAGAAGCCAGTTTTCATTGGCGCTTGTATTCCAAGTTGACCAATTTTTTCACCATTCGACTCAATTGCTTTCGGTGTCACTTCAACAGAAGAAACCTGTCCATTTCGTTCAACTTCAAAATCAAGTGGTTTATTTGGATTTTCAGTAATGATCGCTGTCAGATCATTCCATGTTTGGATCGATTTCCCCTCAACTGAAAGAATTTCATCATTTTCTTTCAGTCCGGCTGCAGCCGCAGCTCCGTCTGGCGTAACAACACCGATTTGGTTGGTATTTGTGACTGTCACCCCGCCTTGCATGAACGCTAATACGATGAACAATAGAATCGCTAAAATAAAATTATTCATTGGACCCGCAAAGTTAGTCAACATTCGTTGCCATAATTTGGCTGATTGAAACTGCACATCTCTCGGTGCGATCCTCAATTCAGTCCCATCCGCCTCGATGATCGAAGCATCGTGATCCACTGCATACGTTACTTCTTGCGTTTCATCACCATTCACATAACCTGTGATCGTGAGTGCTTCATCAAGATCATAACGGATCAATTCCATTGGGATCGCATTGGTCAATTGGATTTTTTTGCTTAAATTGATTTTCTTTACGACATGATCTGAATCCATCAAGAGCGATAACGGCATTCCTGGGGCCATTTCCGTTTCGTCGTCCCCATTCCCAGCCATTCTCACATAGCCACCGATCGGTAACAAACGCAATGTATAAGTCGTGCCGTCTTTTGCTTGATGACCGTAGATTTTAGGTCCCATGCCAATCGCAAACTCGCGAACTAGGATTCCTGATCGTTTCGCAAAGAAGAAGTGGCCAAATTCATGTACGATCACTAAGATGCCAAAAACGATAATGAACGTGATAATTGTTCTCATCCTATTCTCCTTTACATTAATCATTATTTTTTATTCAGTTAAAATAAAACTACTTAATTTTACCATATTATCGACACTTCACCAAGCACCTATTAAAATGTAAAAAAATAAAAATCCTGTAAAGAATCTCCTTACCGATCGTGTCTGATTGACGGACGAAAAACTTTTGGCTTCGGAAGCTTCTTTTACAGAATTTTTATTTATATCAATCCAAATAAGTACATGACTGGAAAGACGAACAATAGACTATCGAATCGATCTAAGATCCCACCATGTCCAGGTAAAATGTTCCCTGAATCTTTGACCTCATAGTGGCGTTTAATTGCCGACTCGACTAGATCCCCAAATTGGCCTACGATCGATAGAATGATCGTTAGGAGTAACATGACGAATAAGCCATGTCCAAACAATTCTTGTGGTGGATAAAGTAAGAAATACAGTAAGGCAACAACTAACGCACTACCGATCCCCCCTAATGCACCTTCAATCGTTTTGTTGGGTGAGATATCTGGCCATAGCTTACGCTTACCAAAACGTCTACCAACTAGATATGCGCCAATATCGGTTGCCCAAACGATGAATAAGCCAAAAAGCAATACGTTGATTCCTTCTGTACGCGCACTAACAAAGTTTTGAAAACCAAAACCGACATATAAACTGGTAACAACTGGAAAACCAGCTTCATCGATCGTATACATATTTTTTGAGAAGACAGCGGCACCCAATAGGATCATCACAGTCAAATAAAACAACATAAATTCATTTGTTTGTTCAGGTAAAAAGAAAAACCAGCGCTCTTTCGGCAGGACAAGAAAAACTGCACCGATGGCAGAAAGAACTCCTTCAAAACTTAATAGTGTCAATCCTTTCATACGAAAAAGTTCATAGACACCAACTACTGCTAATAAAGCCGCTACTAGCTCAAGCCCAATTCCTCCGATCCAAATGATCGGAATAAATAATGCCAATGCTACGACCGCAGTGATCACACGTTGCTTCATGATTGTTCTCCTTTATCTACACTTTTTACACCACCAAAACGACGGTCTCGATGTTGATAAGAAGCAATTGCTTCTTCTAAATGGGCGCCGTCAAAATCTGGCCATAAGGCTTTTGAAAAATATAATTCACTATAAGCAATCTGCCACAATAAGAAATTACTGATCCGTTCTTCGCCACTTGTCCGGATGACTAATCCTGGATCGCGAAGTTCGGGAGGTAAGAAACCGGTCATCAGATGATCCGCGATCATGTCCTCGTCGATGTCTTCCGTAGAAAGATCGTTTTCTTTTACTTGTTCACTGATTGATTTGACTGCAGAGATGATTTCTGCCCGACTACCATAATTCAGTGCGAAGTTTAAGATCATTCCCGTATTTTCTTTGGTTTGTTCAATAGCACGGCGTACTGCATCTTGCGTATGTTCCGGCAAGAGTTCTTCATAGCCCATCACTTGTACCTTGACATTTTCAGCAATCAACTCAGGGACGAACGTATCAAAAAAGTCTACAGGTAATTGCATCAAAAAATTGACTTCCTCTTTTGGACGTTTCCAATTTTCGGTTGAAAACGCATAGAGCGTTAACACCTTTACCCCAAGTCGAGAAGCTTTTTTAGTGACTTTCTTAACGGTTTCCATGCCTTCTTTGTGGCCAGCCACTCGTGGAAGACGACGGTTTTGTGCCCAACGACCATTCCCATCCATGATGATGGCGATATGTTTCGGGATATCTCTCTGCGCATCAAAATGGTGCTCACTTTTTTCTTGAATATATTTGTTTTTTTGCGGAAAAAAACGTAACATTCTTTTTCCTCCCATACTAAAAAATTACAACTATCTTTACCATTATAGCAATATCTATCGTTATTTCCTATGGTATAGCCCTTTTTTTACGTAAATTCAAAGGATTTTTTAGTTTTTCTTAGTCAAAAAGTAAAAAACAGGAGTCAGCACTTCACACTGTCCACCTGTCTTTATTGATTCTTATACTTCAAGCAATTCTTTTTCTTTGTCTGCAGCGATATTATCCACTTCTTTGATACTGTTATCTGTCAAAGTTTGCACTTCTTTTTCTAAGTCGCGCAAATCATCTTCTGTGATATCGCCATTTTTTTGTTGTTTTTTGTACTCATCGATTGCATCACGACGAATGTTACGGACAGCGATTTTCGCATTTTCAGCTTCTTTTTTCACGTCTTTTGCTAATTCTTTCCGACGTTCTTCTGTTAACTGAGGAATGACTAAGCGAATCACATTTCCGTCATTTGTTGGACTGATCCCGATGTCGCTTGCCATGATCGATTTTTCGATGTCTTGAAGCACACTTTTATCGAATGGTGTGATCATCAATACTCTTGCTTCTGGGATCTGGATCGATGCTAATTGGTTCAATGGTGTTGGTGCACCATAATAATTAACAGTGATACGATCTAATAAGCTCGCATTCGCACGGCCGGCACGGATCTGTCCAAGTTCACGTTGTAGATTTTGTGCTGCTTTTTGCATCTTGTCTTTTGCTTCTGTCATAATTGCATCTGCCATTGTTTATTTCCCCCTTACGGTTGTTCCGATATTTTCACCTAAGATTGCTCGGCGAATGTTTCCATGTTCATTAAGATTGAACACAAGTAACGGGATATCATTGTCCATACTCAATGAACTAGCAGTTGAATCCATTACTTGTAATCCTTTTGCAATGACTTCCATGTGTGTCAATTCATCGAATTTCACTGCTGTTGAATCGATTTTTGGATCGGCAGAATAAACACCGTCAACATTGTTCTTAGCCATTAAAATAACATCAGCGCCAATTTCAGCTGCACGTAATGCCGCAGTTGTATCTGTAGAAAAATAAGGGTTTCCAGTACCACCGGCAAAAATAACGATGCGCCCTTTCTCTAAATGACGCTCTGCTTTACGACGGATGTATGGTTCTGCGATTTGTCGCATTTCAATTGAGGTTTGGACGCGTGTAGGAACACCAACATTTTCTAATGTATCTTGTAATGCTAAAGCATTCATCACAGTTGCTAACATGCCCATGTAATCCGCTTGTGCACGTTCCATCCCCATTTGTGCGCCAATTTGACCGCGCCAGATATTTCCACCGCCGACAACAATTGCCATCTCTACGCCTAACTCGTGGACTTCTTTGATCTCTTGGATGATTTCTTTGATAACTGGTGGTTTGATTCCAAACCCTTCATCTCCAGCTAAAGCTTCTCCACTTAATTTTAAGACGACACGCTGATATTTTGGTGTGACCATGTTCATTCCTCCAATATTTTCTATTGACATTCTACCATATCCAGATAGTTTAGGCACGAAAATACCTATGCTCTTGATATCTCTTGCCCTAAAAAAAAGAGCTGTGACGAATGTCGCTGCTCCTCATTTCATTCAAATAAGCGATGGAACCGATGTGGTCACAAAGAAAATGCAGAATAATCTCTATTTTCTTTGGACCAAACATCGTACCATTAATCAAGTCCGTAAACCGGATTATTTTTTCACTTGGTTCATTACTTCTTCTACAAAGTTATCTTCGCGTTTTTCGATACCTTCGCCGACTTCAAAGCGGACAAATGATTTCACAGTTGCGCCTTTAGAAGCAACAAATTTTTCAACAGTCATATCAGGATCTTTAACGAATGGTTGGTCAACCAATGCGATTTCAGCTTTAAATTTGTTTAAGCGTCCTTCAACCATTTTTTCAACGATGTTCGCTGGTTTGCCTTCGTTCAATGCTTGTTCAGTCAAGACTGTACGTTCGTGATCTAATTCAGCTTCAGGGATTTGTGTTTCGTTTACATAACGAGGGTTGATCGCTGCTACGTGCATCGCTACGTCTCTAGCTACCGCTTCGTCAGTTGTACCTTCTAAAACAGCTAATACAGCAATACGTCCACCCATGTGTAGGTAACCGCCAAATGCAGCGTTGTCATCTTTTTCGATTACTTCAAAACGACGGAAGCTGATTTTTTCACCGATAACTTGTGTTGCTTCGATCAAGTCAGATTCAACTGTTCCTTTTGATGTTTTGATTTTCATTGCTGCGTCCATGTCAGCTGGTTTGTTTTCAGCAACTAGTTCAGCGATTTCTTTTACTAAGTCTTGGAACATTTCGTTTTTAGAAACGAAGTCTGTTTCTGAGTTGACTTCAACGATTGCTGCAGTATTACCTTTCACTGCAACTGAAGCAAGACCTTCAGCGGCGATACGATCGTTTTTCTTCGCAGCTTTAGCCATTCCTTTTTCACGTAAAAGATCTACTGCTTTTTCGATGTCACCTTCAACTTCAACCAATGCTTTTTTCGCATCCATCATTCCTACGCCAGTCATATCGCGTAGTTCTTTTACCATTTTAGCTGTAACGTCTGCCATTTTTACTTCCTCCTAGTTGTATGCTTTTTCTTTAAAAAAAGCTGTTTCAAAGGAGAGTGAGGCTTGTCGCCTAGCCTTTGAAACAGCTCCATCATTTAAAAATTATTCTGCTGAAGAGTTGTCGCCTTCAACAACATCAACGATTTCTTCGATTGAAGTCGCTGTGTTTTCTGCTGAAAAATCTTCTTCAACTACTTGATCTTCCCCTTGATTTCCTTCGATGAAAGCATCAGCCATTTTTGAAGTAATCAATTTAACGGCACGGATTGCGTCGTCGTTTGATGGGATAACTACGTCGATCTCATCTGGATCACAGTTTGTATCAACCATTGCTACGATTGGGATATTCAATTTGTGTGCTTCTTGAACGGCAATGCGTTCTTTACGTGGGTCAACGATGTACATTACATCTGGGATTCTTGGCATATCAGCGATACCACCTAAGAATTTTTCAAGACGTTCACGTTGTTTGTTCAAACCAGCAACTTCTTTTTTAGGTAGAACTGCAAAAGTTCCATCTTCTTCCATTGCATTGATTTGTTTCAAACGAGCGATACGTTTTTGGATCGTATCCCAGTTTGTCAATGTTCCACCTAACCAACGGTGGTTTACAAAGTATTGTCCAGCACGAGTAGCTTCATCTTTGATTGCTTCTTGTGCTTGTTTTTTCGTACCTACGAATAAAGCAACGCCGCCTTCTTCTGCTACGCTCTTCATGTAATCGTAAGCTGCATCTACTAATTTAACTGTTTTTTGCAAGTCAATAATGTAGATTCCGTTTCTTTCTGTGAAGATGTATTTCTTCATTTTTGGGTTCCAGCGACGAGTTTGGTGACCAAAGTGTACGCCGGCTTCTAGTAATTGTTTCATTGAAATTACTGCCATGTTTGTTTCCTCCGATTTGGTTTTTATTTTCCCTCTTCTTGTCTTCCAACTCGCTAGCCAACTTTTTCAAGCACCGACCAACGATCCAACAAGAATGTGGATTTATTGAGTAGTGACGTAAGATACACCAAAGTGATCTTTTTCTGCTCAACATTCAATAGTTTAACTGAATTGGGCATAAATTTCAAGAAAAAAAATCAACTTACTTATTTTTTTGTGTCTTCTTTTTCTCCCTCTCATTTTTTTACTTTATTTCTTTGTTTTTTTATAAGCAATTCGTGAAAAAATAAACAGGTAAATGGAAAATAAAGATGGGCAATTCAACGTTTTTTTGTTATGATACTTGTGAAAAGTTTCGTTAAAGGAGAACTAAAATGCGAAAAACTGAGCGACACTTGTTGATTAAACAAATCATTGAAGATTATACGATCCGTACACAAGATGAAATGTTAGCTAAGCTGACTGAAATGGGTGTATCTGCGACTCAAGCGACGATTTCAAGAGATATACGTGACTTAAAAATCGTTAAGGCGCCTGATGAAAATGGTGTTTCCCATTTTGTCCTGTTCAAAGAAAAGGAGACAGCTGAATCAAAAAGCGAAGATGAAAAACGTTTGATCCAGATGATTGAAGATATCGTGTTAAAAGTGGAACGAGTTCATTTTTTGACTATCGTCCATACCTTACCAGACAACGCACCGTTGTTCGCAGCTGTCTTAGATGAAATCAAACCGCCTCATATCGTTAGTACGATTGCTGGCTTTGATACAACGATCATTATTTCGAAAGATGATGAAGATGCGCAGTTAGTTGAAAACTTCTTGCATCATCCCACTACAGCAACAATTTTTTAAATGCCATAACAGTTAGTAATTGTATATATATTTTTTGATGTTGGTGAAATTTGCCAGCATCTTTTTTTATTTAAATCAATACTGGAGAAGAACCATGAACCTCTCTCAAGTTGACTTAACCTTTCGTTGCTATGAAAGCCCACTATACCTCGCACTCAATGCCTCATAGAAACAATAATAGTAATGTTTTCCACTAGTAGAATAAATTCAAATATCATTGAGAAACACAACAAGCGCTAAAAATCATATAAAGCTTCGTTCACTTTGAATTAGGCAGGTATTGCTTGTTTCATTATAAATCCCCACTTTTTTCTGATCGACGAAAAAACAGTCCCCCACACTCCTTATTTACATGTCATACTTTAATTTAAAAAAACTTTTATAGTATAGAAAGGAAAAACGATTATGACCTTCTTCCCCTTTGTTGATCCCAACCGTCGACCACAAGCAGAGATCAAAAAAATGACAGAAGAACTGACCCAAAAATTTCAAGCAATCGATCCAGATTTGACTTTGATACATAATGATAACTTTATTGATTATGGTCCGGAGGTCTTTCCACAACTTTCGTCGATTTACTGGGATCCTCGCGTGGCAAAACATCCGATGGAACATTTTGTGTATTCGGAGTATCTACTTAGATATAGAGGCTATCCTCTTTACTGGTTTAATCCGTATGGTGAACAAATTTACGAATATTATAGAAAACCGAGCGGGGCTTCAGATTCTTCTAGACAAGCAGTAAAAGTGATTGACCAAGCTATCTTAAAAGTCATTCATGATTATCAAGTGCATAACCTATTCTATTGGAATGACTTATTTCCAGAAAAACAATTGGAACAGGAAGGGTTAAAACCTTATAATCGACCATCACAATTCATTGGACCAGGAGAACTCGTTAGTTCGCCGTTTAGTTTCACTGACCCCAAGCATCGACCTTTAGCTGCTGTAGAAAAGAATACCGAATTTTTAGAAACTCAATTAGATCACTTAGATTCTCAATTAACGGTGATTCATGATGATTCTTATATTGATTTTGGTCCGGATATCGGCCATTTTCTTGCGGAATGTCCTTACGATCCAGAGGAAGACGAGCCAGATGATCCTATTCGTTACTTATCTCATTATGATTACCACATTTATTTTAATGAGACACCCATTTACGGACTTTCTCCTTATAGTATAGGAACTAGTTTTCATGGCGACTTCTTCAATGGGGGGATTGCCAACGTTACGTACCTTGGACTTAGTAAGGAGCTAGATGATGCGATCGAAGTGATTATGAGGAAATATATGCTTTATAACAAATATTACTGGCGCAACAATTATTCCTATGAAGATTTCCAAGAAATAGTGCGTAACTATAAAAAGACCTGGAAGTTGAATTAATTCAACATCTTATGATTGAACTAAAAAAATCTTGAACAGAAAGGATAGTAACTATGACCTTCTTCCCCTTTGACGATCCCAACCGTCGACCACAAGCAGAGATCAAAAAAATGACAGAAGAACTGACCCAAAAATTTCAAGCAATCGATCCAGATTTGACTTTGATACATAATGATAACTTTATTGATTATGGTCCGGAGGTCTTTCCAAAGCTATCAAAAATTTATTGGGACCCTCGTGTGCCAGATCACCCAATGGAACATTTTGTGTATTCGGAGTATCTACTTAGATATGGCGGCTATCCTCTTTACTGGTTTACGCCTTATGATGAAAAAATTTAGGAATATTATAGAAGCCCTGGAGGGAATGCAGGCTCGCGAAGAAAAACTTTAAAAATGATTGAACAGACTATCCTAAGAATCATTCATGACTATCAAGTTCATAACCTTCTCTATTGGAAAGATATATTTACTGAAAAACAATTGGAACAGGAGAAGTTAAAACCCTACAAGAGAGTATCGCAATCTATTGGACCTGGCGAAATAATTAGTTCACCAATTAGTTTCACTGACCCCAAGCACCGACCTTTGGCTGCTGTAGGAAAGAATACGGAATTTCTAGAAACTCAGTTAGATCAATTGGATTCTCGATTAACCGTGATTCGTGATGACTCATATATTGATTTTGGTCCAGATATCGGTCATTTTCTTGCGGAGTGCCCTTACGATCCAGAGGAAGACGAGCCAGATGATCCTAGACGTGATTTATCTCGTTACGAGTACGACATTTATTTTAATAAAACATTACTTTTCTCTCTCTCTCCTTATTGTAGTGGGACTGGATTTCATGGCGATTACTTTAATGGGGGAATACCGAATGTTACCTACCTTGGACTAAGCAAGAAGCTAGTTGATGCGATCAATGTGATTATGAGAAAATATATGCTTTACAACAAATACTACTGGCGGGAAACCTATACCCCAGAACAATTTCAAAGTAAAATACGTGAAGATAAAGAATGGTGGACTTTATTTTAACAGTTTATTCAAAAAATAAAATCTTGAACAGAAAGGATAGTAACTATGACCTTCTTCCCCTTTGTCGATTCCAACCGTCGACCACAAGCAGAGATCAGAAAAATGACAGAAGAACTGACTCAAAAATTTCATGCAATCGATCCAGAATTGACCTTGATTCACAATGATAACTTTATTGATTATGGTCCAGAGGTCTTTCCACAACTTTCGTCGATTTACTGGGATCCTCGCGTGGCAAAACATCCGATGGAACATTTTGTGTATTCGGAGTATCTACTTAGATATAGAGGCTATCCTCTTTACTGGTTTACGCCTTACGATGAACAAATTTACGAATATTATAGAAAACCGAGTGGGGCTTCAGATTCTTCTAGACAAGCAGTAAAAGTGATTGACCAAGCTATCTTAAAAGTCATTCATGAATATCAAGTACTTAACCTGTTCTATTGGAATGACTTATTTCCAGAAAAACAATTGGAACAGGAAAGGTTAAAACCTTATAATCGTCCATCACAATTCATCGGACCAGGAGAACTCGTTAGTTCACCAATTAGTTTTACTGACCCCAAGCATCGACCTTTGGTTGCTGTAGAAAAGAATACCGAATACTTAGAAACACAGCTCAACAAACTAGATTTGCGCTTATCTCTTATTCATGATGATTCATACATTGACTTTGGCCCAAAGATTGGTCGTTTTTTAGCTGAATATTCTTATGATCCAGAAGAAGATGAACCTAATGATCCTATATGCGACTTATCTGATTCAGAGTATCAAATCTATTATGGTGATACTCTTTTGTACAGTTTTACTCCCTATAGCTTTGGAACTGGTTACCAAGGAAATATTCTTAATGGTGGCATACCTAGTTTCGTTCATCTTGGACTAAGTAATGAACTTGATGCTACTGTAATAAAACATGTTCACAAATATCAATTGAATAATTTATATTATTGGCGTGATTATTATACTACTGGAGAGTTCCAAAAAGAAATTAAAAAAAATAAAAAGATGTGGTGCTTAGAATAACTAAGCACCACCATCTTTATTATTTTATAATCGGATATGCTGTCGCAACCGTAATTTTTCCATTTGCTTTAACATTCGCATGTCCTTCTATCGTAAAACCTTCTGTACTTTCACCACTAAAAGGATGTCTCCCCGGTATATTAGGAACCTGTTTTTTTACAATTTGTTCTACTTCACTCGTAATTTTTTCTGCATCCCAGCTGTCTGGAAAAACAATATATTTTGTATTCTTATATTTCCCATCATACTTAACATTCGCCTCAAAAGGTCGTCCTTCCACCAATGTCCCAATTGGTTCATAAACCACTCCACTGTCTGGATTATAAAAATCAGGGTGCCGTGAATGAGCACCTGTGATTTCAGGATCGCCAGTTCTTCCCGGTCTCACCTCTCCTGCCACATGACGCAAGGCTTTACGGATATAGTATTAGTGATTGGCAATTTTTCTACTAAGGACTACTTGGGATGTTCGATAGTCGATCTAACGCTTAGATAGGTGCCCCACCTAGATGTTTATTATCGCTTTACTCCTGTTCTCTTTACTTCGACTTTTTCGAAAAAAAATTCTTTATACTGTCTTTCAACATGTTATGATTCAAATGAAAAAACTTGATATAGAAAGGAATAATACCTATGACCTTCTTCCCCTTTGTCGATCCCAACCGTCGACCACAAGCCAAGATTCGAAAAACGACAGAAGAACTGACTCAAAAATTTCATGCAATCGATCCAGACTTGACCTTGATTCACAATGATAACTTTATTGATTATGGTCCAGAGGTCTTTCCACAACTTTCGTCGATTTACTGGGATCCTCGCGTGGCAAATCATCCGATGGAACATTTTGTGTACTCGGAGTACCAACTTAGATATAAAAACTACCCTCTTTACTGGTTTACTCCTTATGGTGAATGGCTTTACGAAACTTATCAAAAACCTGGAGGAACTCCAGATCCAGAAAGAAAAACTTTAAAAATGATTGATCAGACTATACTAAGAATCATTCATGACTATCAAGTTCATAACCTTCTCTATTGGAAAGATATATTTACAGAAAAACAATTTGAACAGGAAAAGTTAGAACCTTATAAACGATTATCACAATTCGTTGGACCAGTAAAAATCATTAGTTCGCCAATTAGTTTCACTGACCCCAAACATCGATCTTTAGCTGCTGTAGAAAAGAATACCGAATTTTTAGAAACTCAATTAGATCACTTAGATTCTCAATTAACGGTGATTCATGATGATTCTTATATTGATTTTGGTCCGGATATTGGCCATTTTCTTGCGGAATGTCCTTATGATCCTGAAGAAGACGAGCCAGATGATCCTAGACGTTACTTATCTCACTATGATTACAACATTTATTTTAATGAGACAGCCATTTACGGACTTTCTCCTTATAGTATAGGAACTAGTTTTCATGGCGACTTCTTTAATGGGGGGATTGCTAATGTTACGTACCTTGGACTTAGTAAGGAACTAGATGATGCGATTGAAGTGATTATGAGGAAATATATGCTCTATAATAAATATTACTGGCGCAACAATTATTCCTATGAAGATTTCCAAAAAATAGTGCGTAACTATAAAAAGACATGGAAGTTGAATTAATTCAACATCTTATGATTCTTGAACAGAAAGGATAGTAACTATGACCTTCTTCCCCTTTATCGATCCCAACCGTCGACCACAAGCAGAAATCAGAAAAATGACAGAAGAACTCACTCAAAAGTTTCATGCAATCGATCCAGATTTGTCTTTGATACATAATGATAACTTTATTGATTATGGTCCAGAGGTCTTTCCACAACTTTCTACTATCTACTGGGACCCTCGTGTACCGAATCATCCGATGGAATATTTTGTGTATTCGGAGTATCTGCTTAGATATAGAGGCTATCCTCTTTACTGGTTTACGCCTTACGATGAACAAATTTACGAATATTATAGAAAACCGAGCGGGGCTTCAGATTCTTCTAGACAAGCAGTAAAAGTGATTGACCAAGCTATCTTAAAAGTCATTCATGAATATCAAGTGCATAACCTGTTCTATTGGAATGACTTATTTACAGAAAAACAATTGGAACAGGAAAGGTTAAAACCTTATAATCGTCCATCACAATACATTGGACCAGGAGAACTCGTTAGTTCGCCGATTAGTTTCACTGACCCCAAGCATCGACCTTTGGCTGCTGTAGAAAAGAATACGGAATTTCTAGAAACTCGATTAAATAAATTAGATTCTCGATTAACCGTGATTCGTGATGAATCATACATTGATTTTGATCCAGAAGTTGGGTTCTTTTTCGCTGAATTCCCTTATGATCCTGAAGAAGATGAACCTAATGATCCTAGACGTTATTTGTCTAATGAAGAGTATACAATTAGTTACGGCGGTATTTCTTTATTTGGTTGTTCCCCTTATCAATTAAGCTATGGAATACATGGGGATTTTTATAGCGAATGGATGTTTAATACGGACTACCTTGGTTTAAGCGAACAATTGAATAATTCAATTTTAGCTATCATCTATCAATATCAACAGAACAATTTATATTATTGGCGTAATGTATATACACCTGAAATGTTTCAAAAAAAAATTAATGAATATAAAGAAAGAGGTTTAAGCAGGCTTGGAAAAAAACTTTAAATAGATTCCTATAAATAAAAAGACCAATATCAAAGCTTAAAAAATAGTTTTGACATTAGTCTTTTTATAGTTAATTAATAAGTCCCACATCTGCGTTTCTTATTCACCCATGTCATTAGAAAATCTTTTACTTCAGAGTATATATTTATTTTAAAATGGGATATGCTGATACCACGGTTATTTTACCATTCATTTTAACATTTACATTTCCTTTTATCTCAAATCCAGCTGTACTCTCACCACTAAAAGTATGGTTTCCAGGAGAGTCAAAATTTTTTTGCCTTACAATTTGTTCTACTTCACTCGTAATTTTCTCTGCATCCCAGCTGTCTGGAAAAACAGTAGATTTTGTATTCTTATATTTCCCATCATACTTAACATCCGCCTCAAAAGGTCGTCCTTCCACCACCGCCCCAGTTGGTTCATAAACTACTCCACTGTCTGGGCTATAAAAATCAGGATGTCTCGAATGGGCACCTGTGATTTCAGGATTGCCACTTCTCCCAGGTCTCACCTCTCCTGCCACATGTCGCAACGACTTGCGGTTATAAAATTCAGTAGTTGGTAATTTTTCCACCAAGGCTTCATTTGGACAGCCCTTGGTAATCAGAGCCTTTTCCGCTTCCAATACGCGAGCGGCTTCAGCTTCTTCAACTTCGATCGCTGTTACGAAGACTTCTTCGGATTCAACTGCTCGTAAGACAGAAAACATTTCAGACAACGGTAAGCACATAATGATCAGTAAGATGTCTGTTTTTTCGAGCTGGATTTGGGACTGTTTGATGACCCAGTCGGTATTTTCGTAATTTGGTAAATTCTTCAATACATTGCCACCGACTTCAGAAATCGCTGCAATGGTGGTTTCATCTAGACTCCTTGGTAAGGCATTCGTGCGTTCTTCATCGAACAAGCCATCGGCTAACGCATAATAGTTGCAATAGACACCGAAAAAGCTTTGCACTTTGCGGATCGTATAGATGACTTCTTGGTTAAAGCCGATGTCGATTTGGTCTAAGGGAACAATTTCTTGCGTTCCCCGATACACAAACTCACCTTCCCGATCAATGACAACTTCTTTGTCATTGGCTTTCGCTGCAATCCGGAATAGATTGGTCTGAAACGTATCAGGTAATTGATCAATCAGCGCATCCCGCTCATCGATCATTTTACGGGTGATTTCTTTTCCGACTTCATTGACGGAATCGACATCTGTTAGGTCTACTGCCCCGAATTGGACCGAAGAATATCCTTTAACCAGTTCCAAGGCTTGTTCAGGTGTGGCGATTTCTGCTAAAAATGTATCAAAGTCCGTCTCCATGGGAATCGTGATGCCACGAACATCATATTGTGTATATAGTTCTTGGCGATGATCATAGGCGGTGTAGCTCATAGTCACATTGACATACGGTGTTCCTGGACCATTATATGGAGAAAAATTGATTTGTTTGAGTGCGCCGATCCGCGGAGGTAATTTTTCATTTCCCGGTAAGTATTCATTCAGTGAAGTATCTGGATAAACTAACAGACTTTGATTGTTCGTGCTTTTCGGCACGAATAATCTGCTCACACCGTCTGTGCCAGTTCGCATCTCATATCCAGATAAGTCGGGGGTCGTTTCTATGTATTCGAGAAACTGGTTTTGGACTGAAATCCAACTAGCCAACTCGATTTTAGTGGTTGGATAAATCTCAATCGGATCTTCGGGTGCATCAATGGCGTCACCAAGTAAACTGATCGATTGTCTTAAGATATTGGTGGAGGTCACCCGATATAACTGACTGACAGCCGTCTCTTTGGACGATTCTTTTAAGTAGGGGCGGGTAAATTCAGCAAAGGCGGTAGCTTGGATGATCGGTGCAATTTTCGAACGAGCAAACCGTGCACTGAGGGGTAACGTACTTGGCCCTTCCATCATGTCTAAATAATCCGCTAGAACTAAATTATCAAATACGTTATGTTAGGCAGTCAGGGTATCCGTAAATCCTCGGAGTTTTACCCATTCGTTCCATGTTTTTTCATCTTTTGCTGGCGAAGTGCCACTTAAATCAATCTCAACAGCTGGACGCGAGGTTGCTTCTTTGAAGGATCGATCACTCGCAAAGGCTAAGAGCGTCGGTTGGAAAACCGACGACAACAACATCACAACCATCAACAACGAGAACCATTTCTTTTTCACTTTCATTTTTCCACTCCTTTTCTTTTTTATTTACACCGAGAGTATACCGCAAGAAAAGAAAGCGCTTAATAAAAAGTGAAGATTCTCATGAAACGACTTTTTCTAAAATAAGAAAAGGAAATTCAATTATTTATTCATAAAAATTTTTGTATGTACAATTCAACATAAAACAACTATGAAAATGTATGCCGTACCAAAAATACGTCAAAAAAGCCGGGATTTTTTCAAATCCCGACTTGGCTCGTTTCTAAAAGAGAACCTTCTAGATAAAAATCAATTCAATTGTAAATATGCAATGGATTATTGACTGATAAATAACTTTTAGATTTCTCTTCAGAAAATCATTGAGCAATGAAACTTTTTACATTTTATCTGGTGCATGTAATCCTAATAGACGTAAGTCTTCTTTTAGTAAAACAGTTACCGCATAAACTAACGCTAAGCGTGCTTCTTTTTGGTCATCGTCCGCTAAGATTTTTGTATGTGCATAGTATTTATTGAATGCTTGTGCCAGTTTGATCGCATGTTTTGCAATGATCGATGGCTCATATTTTTCACCCGCTTGAAGTACTGTTTCAGGGTATTTCTGTACAAGCTTCACGACTTCCCAACTATTTTCATCATTCAACGCATAAGCTTGATCTTCAGAAGGAACAAAACCTGCTTTGTCTAATAAACTCATCGCACGAGCATGAGTATATTGGACATAAGGACCAGTTTCCCCTTCAAAACGAACCACTTCTTCTAAATTGAAGTCAAAGGTATTCAAACGGTCATTTTTTAAATCGTGGAAAATAACAGCACCAACACCGACTTGTTTTGCGATGACATCTTTGTTTTCCAAATCAGGATTCTTTTCACTGATTTGTTGTTTCGCTGAGTCGATTGCTTCATTCAATACTTCTTCTAGTAAAACGATCTTTCCTTTACGTGTAGATAGTTTTTTACCACCTTGTGTGATCAAACCAAACGGGATATGGTGCATATCATCTGACCAGTCAAAGCCTAGTTCTTTCAAGACAGCTTTTAATTGTTTAAAGTGATAACTTTGTTCATTACCAACTACGTATAGTGATTGACTGAAATCATACGTACGTTTACGGTATAGTGCAGCTGCCAAGTCACGTGTGATATAAAGTGTCGCACCATCTGATTTTTTGATCAAGGCAGGATTTAGATCATAAGCAGATAAGTCAACGATTTCTGCACCTTTGTCTTCTTGTAAGAGATGTTTTTCTTCTAGTAATTCGACGATTTCATCCATCTTGTCATTATAGAAAGCTTCCCCGTTCAATGAATCAAAACGAACTTCTAACAAGTCATAGATCTTGTTGAATTCTTTCATTGATTCGTCACGGAACCATTGCCATAACTC
The DNA here is from genome assembly GCF_051710905.1 of Enterococcus sp. DIV0806c. Lineage (NCBI taxonomy): Bacteria > Bacillati > Bacillota > Bacilli > Lactobacillales > Enterococcaceae > Enterococcus > Enterococcus sp. DIV0806c. The sequence goes on from NZ_JBIOLO010000001.1 coordinate 1,989,309, forward strand.
CATCGCTTCTTCGTCGCCTTCTTCTAGACGCTTGAACCAAGAACGAGCTTCATCATTCAATTCAGGTTGTGTTTCAGCTTCTTCGTGGAATTGGACATATAGACGCAATAATTCATTGATTGGTTCAGCTTTTACAGATTCAGCAGATCCCCATTTTTTGTAGGCAACGATCAGTTTTCCAAATTGTGTGCCCCAGTCTCCTAAATGGTTGATACGTACTGGTTGGTAGCCTAATTTTTCCATGATAAAGCCAATTGAGTTTCCGATTACTGTCGAACGTAAGTGACCCATTGAAATTGGTTTTGCAATGTTTGGTGAAGACATATCGATAGGCACGCTTCCTTGGTTACCGATCGTGCTATCACCATAGTGTTCTTTTTCTTTTACTACTGTAGCTAACACTTGCTTACTAATGATCTCTTTGTTCATAAAGAAGTTCAAGTATGGTCCAACGACTTCGATTTTTTCAAAATTTGTTGCATCGATTTTCTCAGCAAGATCCGCTGCGATCTGTTGTGGTGCTTTACGGAAGATTTTTGCTAAAGAGAACGTGGGAAATGCGACATCTCCATGGTCCGCTGATTTTGGATTTTCAAGTAATTGTGCGACTTGCTCCAACGTCAAATCATCTTGTACTACTTCATATAGTGCTTTTGCAACAACATCTTTGTTATTCATTTATTTTCCTCCTACATATTGTTTGCTGTAAAACAAAAAAATCTCTAGCAAATCCATATTTCCTATGAATTTACTAGAGACGAGAATTCCCGCGGTACCACTCCAATTGTCCTAAAAAAGGACCTGCTCGATCTGATATCGGTAGACGACCGTCTGTCAAAGACAGAGTTCTCCAAGTGCGCTTCATTGGGATTTGTCCGTCCGGCTTCCACTCTACCCAGACTCGCTTTGAACGAAATGACACCAATTACTCTCTTGTTCAGCAAACGTTGCTCTTATTTAACTTGATTTGAATTATAGCAGATATCCAATCGACTGGCTAGAGTTTTCTTCATAAATAAACGGTGTTCGAAAAGCTGACCTTCAACAACAAGCTAAAAAATCAAAAAATATGAGATACTATTTTCTGATTTTCTATCTTATTGCTCAGGTCAAAGTGCTTTTCTCACAACCTAAAATGTCCAGGAGGTCTAAAGGAGATTAAAAACCAACTGGACATTTTATACACATGGTCATGGTAAAACGATAAAAAGTTTCTTACGCTTCATCAGCAACAATGATCGTTCCTTCTTCTGAAGCTAATAGATTCTCAATATTTTCTAAGGAAGTAATAATTGCTTTCCCAGTAGGACGAGCCTCAACAAAGGCAATCGCTGCTTCCACTTTTGGCAACATGCTTCCTGGAGCAAATTGGTTTTCAGCAATGTATTGTTTCATTTCTGAGACACCAACTGTTTCTAGTTTCTTTTGATCAGGTTTTTGATAATTCACATAGACATTATCGACACCCGTCAACACGATCAGTAGATCTGCTCCGATGATCTCTGCTAATTTTTCAGAAGCAAAATCTTTGTCGATCACGGCTTCTTTTCCTTCAAGACCTGTTGCAGTTTCCACTACTGGAATACCGCCACCACCTACAGAAATGGTGATCACGCCTTGTTCCACTAATGTTTGGATGACACGAGCTTCTTTGATTGAGATTGGTTTTGGAGAAGCAACGACCTTACGCCAACCACGTCCTGCATCTTCTTTGAATGTTACGGAAGAGTCTGCTTTCATCTGATCGTTCGCTTCTTCTTCTGTATAGAAAGGTCCAACTGGTTTGCTTGGATTTTTGAACGATGGATCATTTTCATCAACAATGACTTGTGTCACTAAAGAAACGACATCTTTATCGATTCCTTTCTCCTTCAACACTTCGCCCATCGCATTTTGCAACCAATAGCCAATTGAACCTTCCGTCATCGCCACACATGTATCTAATGGCATTGCCGGTGTTTTTTCTGAATCAGCCGCTTGTTGTTGGATCAATAAATTTCCGACTTGAGGACCATTACCATGTGAGATGATCAATTCATCTCCTTGTTCAATAAATTTCACTAAGTATTTTGCTGTTTCCATCAATGCGTCTTGTTGTGCTTTTGCACTTGCATCTGTTGATAAAATCGCGTTTCCGCCTAATGCAACAACCACTTTTCTGTTTGCCATATCTATCTCCCTTTCTTTCAGAACATTCTGAATTTTACCGATGACAAAACAAGCCAGCGTTCTTTCTGAACGATCCTTACGCTGACTCGTTTTGATTATTTACTTGTTAGTTGTTACACACGAGGAATGAATAAGTTTCCTAGTGTTGCTGCCATGATTGCTTTGATTGAGTGCATACGGTTTTCTGCTTGCTCAAATTGACGTGCATATTTACTGCGGAATACTTCGTCTGTTACTTCCATTTCAGTGATGCCGAAGCGTTCTTTCATTTGTTCACCGTAAACTGTCTTCGTATCATGGAAGGCTGGTAAGCAGTGTAAGAAGATCAAACGATCTGTATTGTTTGTTTTTTCGATCATATCCATATTGATTTGGTAAGGTTTCAATAATTTGATACGTTCTTCAAATTTATCTTCTTCACCCATTGATACCCAAACGTCTGAGTAAAGAACGTCTGCTCCGTCAACCCCTTTAGCAACATCGTCAGTGATCATTAATTGTGCACCTGATTTCGCTGCAAACTCTTCAGCCATTTTCACGATTTCTTCTTCAGGTTGTAATTCTTTTGGTGCAACAATACGCATGTTTGTTCCTAAGATCGCACCTGTTACTAACAATGAATTCGCCATGTTGTTACGTCCATCGCCACAATAAGCAACTGTGATGCCTTCCACTTTACCGAAGTTTTCTTGGATCGTTAAGAAGTCAGCGATCATTTGAGTTGGGTGCCATTCATCAGTTAAACCATTCCATACAGGTACGCCTGAGAATTCTGCTAATTCTTCCACCATTTTTTGGCTGAAACCACGGAACTCGATTCCGTCAAACATACTACCTAATACTTTGGCAGTATCTTCTGTAGATTCTTTTTTACCTAATTGGATGTCATTCGCACCTAAATATTCAGGATGCGCACCAAGATCGATTGCTGCAGTTGTAAATGCTGCACGAGTACGTGTTGATGTTTTTTCAAATAGTAATGCAATATTTTTTCCTTCTAAGTAATGATGTGGGATGCCACGTTTTTTCAAATCTTTCAAGTGTTGAGAAAAGTCGATCAAATATTGTAACTCTTCCTTTGTAAAATCTTTTTCTGCTAATAAACTTCTTCCTTGAAATACTGATTCTTTCATATGAACATTCTCCTTTAAAATTGTATTCTATTTGATAGTACATAAAGTACTTGGTATTAAGAGGAAATCTGATGGCAGCTGACAGGGACTGCCATCAGAAATAAACTATTTTAAATCTTCACGAACTAATGGTTGGCTCATGCAACGAGGGCCGCCACGACCGCGTGACAATTCACTTGAAGTGATTTCCAATACTTTGATGCCGTAGCTTCTCAATAATTCGTTTGATACATAGTTACGATTGTAAGTAACTACAACCCCTGGAGCGATCGCTAATGTGTTTGAGCCATCATTCCATTGTTCACGAGGTGCAACGATCGCATCGCCATTACCTGTTGGGATCAATACAAGATCATCTAAACCTAGAACTGATTTCAATGACTCTTGTAAATCATCTGAATGAGAAATTTTGATATCATCGCCAGCTTGTTCAATTGTAAAGACGTCCATTTTTCCTTCTTTACTTTGGATTGCTGGGTGGATCGTGAATTTATCATGATCAACCATTGTAAATACTGTATCTAAATGCATCATGGCACGATTATTCGGAATCTTGATTGCCAAGACTTTTTCAAATCCGGCGTTTTTCGCAAATAAGTGACGTGCTAAACGCTCGATCGCTTTTGCATTTGTTCTTTGTGAGATACCCACAGCGACAACTGTGTCACTAAGAATCAATTCATCCCCACCTTCGATATGATCTGGATTTTCGCGATCCAACCATACGTCAACACCTTTATTTGCAAAACGTGGGTGGTGGTTCAAAATGTATTCTGTGAACATTGACTCACGACGACGCGCTTCAAATGCCATTTTATTGATTGTCATCCCATTCCCCATTGATGCGGAAGGGTCTCTTGTAAAGTATAGGTTTGGCATTGGGTCCATGTAGAATGGATAGTCGTCATCAGATGATAAATCGTATAAACTACGTGATTTCACATCGATATCTTTTGTACGGACACCCGCCATGATCTTATCTACCATATCTTGAGTTTCCATTGATAGAAGGAACTCATGAAGACCATCTCTAACAGCATTAGATGCAATAAAAGATTCATCTAACATTTTATTTAAAAATTCCTCTTTGACATTACCTGCATCGATTGCTTCAGCCGCTAATTTCTCTAAATATAATGTTTCAGCGCCTTCACTTTGGAGCACTTGTGCAAATTCATCATGCTCAGCTTGTGCAATCGGTAGATACGGAATGTCGTCGAACAACAAACGATCCATAATATCAGGTGTTAGATTTTCAACTTCTTGACCAGGTCGTTTTAATAATACTGTCTTTAACTTTCCTATCTCAGAGAAAACGTGAATCGGTTTATCCATGTTGTGTTGCCTCCTTCGTTTTGATTACATACTTAGAATAAACTGCTTTTGTAATCACTTTCATGCTTTTCTCGCATTTTAAATGAGAAGAATCTCTCATTATTAAAGCTTAATTAAATAATTACACATTTTTGCATCTTTTATTAATAATTTCTCTTTTTTTTATACTGAAAACTCTATCAAAAAAATTTTTATTCATCAAAAAAATTTTTCTGTATATTTTTAAATCCCATTCAAATTAAGGTTGTTAGCGTTTACTTTATGTATATTATTTGTTTTTTATACACTTTTATGATCACTCATCAAATTATATTCATCTGTTTTGTATAAATCCTACATAATAACAAACGCAATTGATTTTTTACAAAATATAGCTTTTCTCGGAATGTATTATGGCTTTACAAAAGAAATAAAAGAAGTCACAATAGAAGGAGAGAATTATAGGAAGCAGGGATGTTCATGCGTGTAAATAAAATCGATTATCATTTTTCTAAACTCAGATATCAACCTGATTTTGAACACTTTACTGATGAGGAATTTGAAGAAATCAAAGAGCAGACTGTCCTACGTTCATATAAGAAAGGACAAGTGCTTTTTGATGAAGGAGATGAGCGGCAACGTTTCTATGTCTTAACAGAAGGATTGATCCGTTTAGAGCGTTATGACGAAAGTGCTACTTATTACTACTATGATTATGTCACAGCAAATAATCTCTTTCCAATGTCTGGTATTTTTGAAGAAGAACCTTATACGTATACAGCACAAGCCATGACAGATATCGAGACTTTTTATTTTCCTGTAGCTTGTTATGAAAAAATCGTCAAAAACAACCCCAATCAATTGATTTACATGATCCAAAAGTTAGGAAAAGTCGTTCAGATGCACGAACTACGCATTCAAATCGGCTTGACCTCCAGTGCATTTGACCGAGTGAAACAAAACCTATTTGTTTTAAAAGAAGAATTAGGAATCCCTACAGAAGACGGTCATATATCGATCCCCTATCCAATCACGTTGAAAGAACTAGCAGTCAATAGCGGGACCACTCGTGAAACCGCCGGACAGGTGATCAAACAGCTGAAAGATTCCGGCTTGGTGAATTATGATAAGAAGCGGTTCACTTTTTGTAAGGAGGCAGTGACACCGGGGTGGCGGGAGTGAAATTATAAACAAATAACACTCTCTTTTAAAACATAATATATATTCTATTAAATTAAAAGCATTTTATAATGCCCCCTAAGTGAGACTTTAGTCTCACTTAGGGGGCATTATAAATTATCTGTGGAATATTGTATATGAAAATCTCTTCCAAATTATAGTAATAGTTATTAGAAAAGATACAGCAAGTGAATATATGAAAAAATACTTGTTAAAAATTATATATCCTATAGCTTGTATATAAATCAGGAAGAACAGACTGAGGAATTGTTTAAAATCAATTTTTATCTTAATAATTTTTTTTGTATCAATATACCTCATTACATTAACTACAATATAGCTAAGATTGGAAGCCACAATAGCTCCTAATATCCCTATCGTAGGAATAAGTAGTATAGATGAAATTATACTTACTAATGCTCCTGATAGTGTGGAGATCATTATCATTTTATTATTCATTGCAGCAGTGTATATTGAACCGAAATACACTGAAAGGCAGTTTAATACCGCTGATACTAGTAATAGTGGAACGTAATACCAATATAAAAAAAACTCTCCTTTTAAAACTATTCTAGAAATCATAGGAATAAATGTAATTAGATAACTACATGCCAGAATTATCAAAGTATAGTATATAGAAAAAACCTTTGAAAAAAATTTACTTGATTCTTTCTGTTTAATTTCTTTTGAGGCAGAAAATTGCCATGCTTGCTGAAATATTGAAGATAGCATATTTATAATTGATGGAAGCTTACTTATTGCAGTAAAAATCCCTGCTATCGCTACGCCTTCAAAAAACATCAAAATATATCTAGTTGAAATATTAGCAAACCACCAAGAAACTGAGTTGGGAATCATTGGAAGACTATAAGTAAGCATGCGCTTTACTAGCTGCGAATCTTTTGACGATATATTTATGAACTTGTATAATTTTAACCTAAAAAATAAATAACTTGCCGAAAATAAATTTCCAATAGCAATCGAAAAGATATATCCTTGAACTCCTTGTTTTAATATGCCGACGAGTAATATGCTAACTAGACCAAGGGCCAAAGCATTTAAAATACCACTAATTGCAAATTCTTTAGAATAGCCTATACCTCGAGAAAACTGTGCAAAAATTTGTCTTAGACTGTATGGAATTAACATGGATAAAAAAAGTAATGGATAATTACTACTAGCTATCAAACTAATTGCTATACACACCACTATAGTAGCAACTAATGATTTTAGTAATAGTCTAAGGCTATTACTAAAAACTGCTTCTTTTGTAGAATGAATGTTATCAATACTAAATCTAAAAACTGCTTCATATAAACATAAAGTAATAAAAGGCATTATTAAATCCACACTGTTATTCAGCAACTCAGCAGTTCCATACTGTGTAGGAGTCAAAAAACTAGTATATAAAGGCATTAATAAAAAGAGAATAAGTTTTGATAAAATATTCCCAATTCCAAAAATCAATGTATTCATACCTAATGTTTTAAACTTAGCATCCAACTTAAGTAAGTTAGTTAAATTGTTTTTTCCATTTTTCAATTTTTTCTACCTCAACTGTTATATTCGTGTCCCACTTACTATTTATTAGGCCCTGCAAGCTTAAAGAAGTTTCATCTCGCTCAATGCATGGGATATGATTATTTTTTTTGATTTCTCTTGCTCTATTGTCGATGGCAAGTATTATAGATCTTCTACCGTGTTGCAGAGAAAAAATTCCTCCATGTAATCTGGTTCCAATATAATCACATTCATGCGTCTTTAAAAATTGGTCAAAGGCATTCAGATTGGGAGGTAATATGTTTACATTTTCTGCCTCATTAAGCTCATTTAAATAAGTTAAGTCACCTAAACTTTGAGGCCAAAAATAAACATTGCTATAGTTTTCTTTTATTATTTTAACCATCTCTTTATCTTCATTGTAATTTCTAAAAGACCTGTAGTGTGTGAGAGTAAAAATAGCACAATTATTTTTAGTAGTGGGGATACTCCTACAAACCTCTGGAGTAAGTTCCCAAAGTGTTGGACATCCAGTTACAATTGCTTTTAACCCAATTTCTTCCAACATTCTTTTAGTAGCCTGATCTCGTACACTATGAATATAATCATGTGAGAGTACTTTTTTATAAAGGAATTTTGTATATAACGTTGTTTTTTTAGAGTTATTACCGCTACCTACTCCGAATAAAATACTATTTTTTTGAATAGAAGTATTTAAAATATTTATATTCCAATTCGGCATAGGCCGTAACATATTTTTATATAGCAAGTTAGTTCCACAAATAAATTTCAAATCTGCAGCGCCAAAATTTTCTTTAAAGCTCTTATTATATAAAATTTGAAAATGGTTTAATACATTAGTTCTAGTAGGTAATTTTAATATATAATCTTCACTAAAAATCTTCTCTGATTCCCTCGCAATTGCTTCATTAATTATTTCGTCTCCAATATTTAAAGTACCTATTGAAGTATCAAAAAACAATATTTTTTTCACTATCTTCACTCCTATTAATTATGCCCTTATAATATTCTATAAGTTTTGGTGCTTCTACATTAATGTCATAGCCCATTTCTTCTGTTTGACTCAAATTTCTGTCTATATTAATATTTACAATATTTATAATTTGTTTAGCCCACTCAAGAGAAGAATTGTTCAAAGAAATATAATAACTCTTTTCTGATTGAAACTCTTTTGATATTTCATCACTAAATATACATGGGAGTCCAGAGGATAACGCTTCAACACCAATAACAGGTAATCCTTCATATAAAGAAGGCATCAAAAAAATATCAATTCCTGATAATATAAAATCAATGTCATTCCTACTACCGGTGAATATAACTTCATTATTAAGTCCTAACTTCTCAGATTTAGCTTTAAGGTTTTCTAATTCTTGACCCTCGCCAACAATTAGTAGCTTACTATTAGGTAATTCTTTATGAATTTCATTAAATATATCGATTAAGAATTTTTGATTTTTTTGCTTTGATAATCTTCCAATACTAGCAAATACTACTTCATCTTTAAGTTTAAACTCACTCCTAATTTTTTTCCTTTTTTCTAAAGAAAATTCAAATTTTTTAATATCTATAGCATTCTTTAATATATTCACTTTATGCATTTCCATAAATCTCTTTCCAAATAAAAAATATCCTGCTTCGCTTGAACAAGCAATAAAATCAGTACAAAGTTTTTTTAGATTAACACATAACAGTCTATTTCTAATTGAATTAATTTTTTTATCAGAAAATTTTGTAGCATGGCTATGCGCAATTATATTTTTAATTCCTGATCTTTTTGCATATTTAGCAACTAGGAAAGCAATATTAACTGTATGAATATGTGCAATATCATAATTATTCGAATATTGTTCAAAAAATTTTTTTACAGCTGTTTTTAGTACAAACAGATTTTTCATTTCTAAAGCAGGTAATACATAAACATTTGATCCTAATTTTTTGACAAAGGCATCAAATTCACCATCTTTTTCATTTGAAAAGAGAAGGTAATCAAATATTATTTTTTCATTAAAGTGACTTTGATAATTTTTAACTACGGCCCCTATGCCACCTGTCGGCCTTCTCCCTATAACGTTTAATACTCTCACCATATTATTTTCATTTCTCTCCTGTATATTTTCTATTGTGAATTCCAAAAGAACTCATATGGATATACTCTGTTCCAGTCCGGTCTGTAAATTATTATCACCAAATAATATATAAAGAAACAAATCAGTATTATATATATCAAAAATAATTTAATATTTTTAGTTTGTTTCGTAAAACTCAGTGCATTAGGAATAAGTATAATTGAATAAACTGTAAAAAAATCACTAACTCTATCTAACAAACTAAATCTCAAAGATATAACTGTAATTGAAATTCCAAACATTAACATATGAAACATTAAGTTATTGACTTTGTTTTTTTCAAACTTACATATATATACAAATAAAAGTATTACCAAGTTTACCAATATATTTAGAATGGTAGCTACCCTAGTATTTCCATCCATATAGCTTGAATTCAAATAATATGAATACGTTGGAAAGAACCGCAAAACGAAAGAAAATATAGTATTAAAACTAAATAATCCTACTAATGTTATTAAAGATAAAAAAGCTATATACCTTTTTTCATTTTTAATTTTCTTAAGAATAGCTACTACCAAGAACACAATAGCTGTATTATGGAATAAAGAAGCTAAAAATACTAATATAATGAAATAGAGTATATTTTTTTCTTTAATTAAAATATAAAAGCCTAAAAACAAGATAACCATTGCTAAACTTTGTCGTAATATATTCATAGACAAATCAAAATATCTCAACGTAAAAAATAGATAGACACTTAGCCAAACTATTTTTGAAAATTTATTGATAAGCATAGCGTAACCTAGACAAACTATGAAAGCCGATATAACAAATAAAGACTGACTATTTTCAAAAAAAATTTGTATAAATTTGTTAAAATATAAGTATCCAGTTTCGAACCGCCAAGTAAAATTTTCGACAGGCATAAATTTAAGATTTTCAAACAATAACTTATAGTCACTAGTATCATTACCTATGTTGACAGATCTTAGAGCTGATAGTGCAAAAAAAAGTGAGAAAGTGCAGAATAAAAAAATTTTTTTCTGCTTCTTAAAAATTGCAGCTAATAATAGTATATATAATGTCAAGATAAAAAATAACCCCATATGATCTCCTTATTATCTAAACTAATATTCTTTAATATATTTTCTAATTGTTTCTTTAATTAAATCATATTTATTTTCAACTTCAATAAAATTAAACTCTTGAGAATTGTAGATTTTTTCCATTTTCTCAAATGATTTCCAAAAACTAGTTTTATCTTCTATTAAGCTAACAGCATTACTAGTTTTTATCCACTCGTATTGTCCTGTCACTTTATGATTATATGTTTGAAAAATTAAACACGGGGTATTCGTAATATATGAAAAGATCATTCCGTGTAGTCTATCTGTAATAACCATATGTGAAGCAGAAAAATCATTTAATTTTTGAACTAATACATCTTCACGATTGCTAGAGTTGACATCAAAATCTACAACTGTATCTGTAATTTCTACTTGATATCCTTTTGCAGTTAATTGTTCTGACAGCCATGAAGCGCTCATCCTGTTTTCTGCTTTTTCTCTGTCATTTCTCAAACATAATAAAATATTCTTCTTTCCTCTGGATATATCATTTTTATTCATACCTTTCATTGTAAAAACAATATCAGGAACTAAATAAATGTTTTTCACATTTTTTTCTTTTAATAGTTTAAATGACTCTACATCTCTCAAAAAAACATGGATATTATCTCTACTTCTAAAAATATCTATTGTGTTATTAAATTCTTTATCTCCAAGCTTAGTCTGCGGGAAATAAACTGTCTGTGGAAATAAAATCACTGGGTGGGCTTTGAATGAATTTAAAATTTTCCTCCGTAATAATTCTTCGCGAAAATACTCTATACCTATGTTCCCTCCACCTTTTATTGTTATAATATCATCCTTAGAAATCTTATTTTTTAAAAACTCTATCGCATTCAAAGTTTCATCTACACTGTATTCAACAACTTCATATTCCGGGAAATTATTTTGTAAAAATTCTTTGTGAGATAGTGTTAAAGCATGATCTCCTAGATTAGGATAATCCGTGCCAAGTAATACGAATAACTTAGGTTTATCAGTGGTAAATTTATTTTGAATTGAATTTACTTTTTTTGTATTTAAGTGAAGTTTAATTAGTTTCAACTTTAAATTAAGAGGTAACATTTTTTTAATTTTCTCTATTATTTTATACCTTTTACTCATTAATCACTTTTCTCCTTAAGAATTTATCTGAAACATATTTCATCACTGGCTTTGGGGCTATCATAAAAAAAACTTGGCTAGCTATTACGTAACTCAAATCAAACACATTACAATACTTTTTCTTGTAATAAGTATTTATAGTTTTTATATAATTAATACAATTTATTTTGTCTTTTCTTCGAAGATAGTTATCTCTATTAGACCTAAAGTACAATCCGATTTCTTCTAAATTTTCAGCATAGTACCCCCTACTAAGTGCATTTAAAAACAACTCTAAGTCTTCTTTTCTTCGGACATCTTTGTATCCACCTAATTGGACTATTCGAGATTTTCTATACATTACAGTGGGATGATTAAATGGACTTCTCCGTTTTGAAAATTTAACTATATCGTCATATCTACTAGGAACTTGTCTAATACTGATTATATCATCCGGATTAGAATAAAACTCTGCAATTTGCATTCCTAAAATATCCAATTTCTCATTGGAATTAAACTTTTTCAGTTGTTTTTCACACCGATCCTTTAAACTAATATCATCACTATCCATACGTGCTACTAGCTCATTCTTACAATTCATTAGACCCTCATTCAAAGCCAACCCTAACCCCATGTTTTTTTGCAAAGCAACTATCTTTATATTATTATATTTTCTAGAATATTCTTCTAAAACAGTGTCTAACTCGGGAGTTAACTTTCCATCCTTTACGATAACAAAGTCATCTGTTGAAACGGACTGATTCAAAATACTTTCAATACTTTTTTTTAAATAATAAGGATCTTCCTTGCTATATACTGACATTAAAACTGAATATGTCTTGTTTTTTTTCATTTCATAGCTCCTGTTCTTCGACTGCAATAACTAAACTTCCAAATGCTTTATTTATCAATCTTCCAACTTTTCCTGGAACATATCCTAACAAACGAATAAACCAATTCATCCAAGAAAACAAATAAATCTTTCGACCATTTTCTTCTGCAATATCTCTGACCATAGAACTCGTTCTAACATATGAATCATTTTGTGGGAAAAATATCCCTTTGTCTTGATTATCTACTCTTTCTTTGACGAAAGAACATAACTTGTCAATATGCAACATGGAACGTTCGTTTTTAACGTCTGGAAATATAGGTAATCTATTTGCTATTTTAACTAACTGTCGATAATTCCCCTTACTATTGGGGCCATATATCATTGGCGGCCTAAGAATCACAATTTTAAAATGATTTTCGTTTAATGGTAACAACCCTTGTTCTGCTTGCAATTTGCTATCGCCGTAAAAGTTTGAAGGGTTTGGCTTAGTTTCAGCAGTAATCACACGTTTCTTATTTATATTTGTCTCTTCCCCATAAATAATAATGGAACTCATATAAATAAACTGACCAGATTTATCAGATAAATCCTTCTTATATTTCTTTGCAACATTAATTGCTAAATCTCTATTCACTTCATAATAAAGATTTTTTGTCTCTTCTGAAACTTTTGAGACATCTGCATGGGCAATCCCAGCTACATGGAATACTGTGTCATAAATGGAAAAGTCAAATTGTTTCCATTCATCTCCCCTCACACTTAGCGAATCTATCTGATAGTTATCGCTATATTGTTTCATCCAACTTTCAAAAGATGTTCCGATATAACTGTTTGCACCAGTAATAAGAATTTTTTTCATTTATTATTCTCCTTTTTTAGTGAACCTGTTCCACCCTCTAAAACACCTTCACTCTTAAAAACTGAGATTATTGTTCCAAAAAAACATTTTAAATCCATCCAAGGAGTAACGTTAGCTGTATAGTATCCGTCTAAATTAGCTTTATGTTCGATAGCTAATTCATCACGTCCACTGATTTGTGCTAACCCGGTCAAACCTGGTCTAATATCATTTGCATCATATTTTTCTCGTTCCTCAATTAAATCATATTGATTCCATAATGCCGGACGAGGACCAATGATTGACATATCTCCTTTTAGAATATTAAATAGTTGAGGTAATTCATCCAAACTCGTTTTCCTTAGAAATCGTCCTACACGTGTGATATAGGCTTCAGGGTTAGATAGCAAATGTGTTGGCATTTCTTTCGGTGTCTCGATTTTCATCGTACGGAACTTAAAAATATAAAAATATGATCTATTTTTGCCGAGTCTTTTCTGTTTAAATATGATTGGTCCTCTAGAATCTAATTTAATTGCTATACATAAAATTAGATATAATGGAGACAAAATGATAATCCCCACGAAAGATAAAAGTATATCAATGACTCTTTTCAACCCATTTTTATACATAAATAACTCCCCCTATTTACTCGAAGCCCTTGCAAATGCTACGACTTCTTTTGCTAGCTTTTTGTCATCGTCGGATAAACCTGTTACAAATTCCATGACTTCTTGGATCGGGTAACCTTTGATATTCCCGACAAAAATCTTTTCATACACCTGTTCATCATTTCGTTCTTTGTCCAATAACAGTTCTTCATACAATTTTTCGCCAGGTCGAATGCCTGTTTCGACGATTTCGATTTCTTCTTCAGTGTACCCACTCAAGCGGATCATATTTCGTGCAAGATCTAAGATTTTAACTGGTTCACTCATATCTAAGACAAAGATTTCGCCACCTTTGGCTAATGCACTCGATTGGATGACTAAACGGCTTGCTTCTGGGATCGTCATAAAGTAACGGGTCATCCGAAAGTCGGTGATCGTGATTGGTCCGCCTTTTGCGATCTGTTCTCGAAAAACAGGGATCACGCTTCCACGGGAGCCTAACACATTACCAAATCTTACGGCCGAAAACTTGGTACAGTTTTCTCCATTCAAGCCTGTCACGATCATTTCTGCGATTCGTTTGGTGGCTCCCATTACATTTGGTGGGTTATTTGCTTTATCTGTGGAAACCATTACAAAGTTTTTGACATTCGCTTCTTTGGCAGCCTCAGCTACATTTTTTGTTCCTTTGATATTGTTTTTTACTGCTTCTCTTGGGTTATATTCCATCAATGGCACATGTTTATGTGCTGCTGCATGATAGACGATATCTGGCTGATGTTCTTTCATGATATGGAAGATCTTTTCACGGTCTTGGATATCAGCAATAATTGGAATGATTTCTGTTTTATTATAAGAGGGATCTCCTGATAGTTCGCGATGAATCAAATAAATCGAGTTTTCACCATGTCCTAATAAGAGTAATTTTTTTGGCGAAAAAGCAAGTACTTGACGACAAATTTCTGAACCAATAGAGCCTCCAGCTCCGGTAACAAGTATGACTTTTTCTGAGATGTGTGATTTTAGTTTGTCTAAATCTAATTTGACTTCTTCTCGTCCTAACAAGTCGACTACGTCGATTTCTTTCAAGCGAGAAACATTGATTTTCCCTGATGCGATTTCTTCAATCGAGGGCATGGTATTCATCTTGACTTCTTTTGATTCGATAAGATGGAAAATTTCACGAATTCTTTTTCGTGGCAAGGAAGGTATCGCGATCGTTACCATGTCAATCGACAATTCATCGATCAATCTTGGTAAGTCTTTGGTATTCCCTACGACTTTTATCCCAGACAAATATGTTTTATATTTGTTCGGATCATCATCCACAAAGCCAATCACTTCCAAATCGTTGATTGCTTTTGAACTAAGAATACTATTGCATAGGATACGTCCGCCTTCGCCAGCTCCGATAATTAGTGTTCTGTGTTTGTTTAGTGGCGATTCTTGACGCTGTGCTTTATGTTCGATATATATACGCCAGAATAAACGACTGCTGATGATGAGAAACATAGATAAGATGTAAGTTAATAATTGTAATCTAAGGCTGATTTTTTGCATAAACAAATATTGGATGATAAATGATGAAATAACGGTACAAGTGATCGCTGAAAAAATAGCTGCCATCTCATTTAAATTCGTATATCGATTGATTCGCGTGAATGTTTTGAACAGCATGCCATATCCAATGTAAAAAATTAGTGATACGCCTAGATTCACGGCTAAATAATCTTGATCGATACCAACAAATGGTGTCATAAAATAATAGCTTGATAATATAGAGATGCCTAATAATAAACTATCAACCAAAACTAAAATAATTACTTTTCTTCTTCTAGTAAGTTCAAACAAACCCTGCGCCCCCTAAAACTTTTATACAATAGGTCGAAAATCTTTTGCATGCACTTGCTCCCCATTGATGATGTCTCTTGTTACTTGATCCATTTCTTCGATGACTGTAGATCCAAATTTTTTCTCTACGATACTATATGCTTTTTCCATATAAAAATCCCGATCTTTTCGACTATGGGCATCTGAGGCGATCATCTGGACAAGCCGATGTTGGACCAGTTCTTCACTTAACTTCTTGATCTGTTTGCCATAAACACCTGCAATGCTTGGTGCAGTCAACTGCGCCAAACAACCCATATTCAAGTAGGGTAATAATAGATTAGGACTTTCTTGGAAACCGCGGTTCCGCTCAGGATGGACAATGATTGGTACGATCCCCATCTGACGTAATTCATAAAACAAATTTTCTGTGTATTCGGGAATGCTGTTTGTTGGTAGCTCAGCTAGCAAATAGCGATCGGTGACATCTGCAAAAAGAATCTTGTCACTTTTAATTTCATCTATCAAATTACTTTTTATTCGAACTTCTTGTCCTTCAAATAAAGTTAGGGAGATGGACTGTCGATCGAGTTCTTTTTGCAAGTCTTCGACAGCTAGTAATACATCTGCTTTTTCATTGGTGAAACGTTGATTGTGATGAGGGGTGCATAAAATGTGGGTGATTCCTTGTCGAACAGCTTCTTCTGCCATGGCGATCGATTCTTTGACCGTTTTTGGTCCGTCATCTAAACCAGGTAAAATATGACAATGTAAATCAATCATTTTTGCTCACTTCCTCATCAATAGTAATAATAATTAAAATCTGCATTCTTCTTCGCACCGTTGTAAACAACACCTAAAATCGTTGCTTGTGCAATGGATAGCAGTTCTTTCGCTTTGATTAATTCTTGTTTCATTGTTTTGCGTTCTCGGACGACTAAAAGTGTCCCATCTGTTTTTGCGGCTAAGATCTGAGCATCAGTGACTGTTGCAATGGGAGGTAAATCAAAAATGATCAAATCAAATACTGCTTTTAGTTGTTCGATCACTTCTTCCATTCGTTTCGAATCAAGTAGTTCTGATGGATTCGGTGGTTTTGGTCCACTTGTCATGACCCAAAGATTTTCGACGGAACTGGTATGATAATATGATTCCGGTCTTCCTTCACGATCGCCTAAAAAATTACTTAATCCATTGACATTTGGCAATTGAAAAGTCAATGCTACACTTGGTTTTCTCAAATCAGCATCCACCAGCAAAACTCGTTTGCCACTATTTGCGAATACGACAGCTAAGTTAGCAGCTGTTGTTGATTTTCCTTCACCTGGACCAGATGAAGTCACGACCATCGTCTTCAATTCACGATCGACAGAAGCAAATTGGATATTTGAACGAATCGTCCGATATTGTTCGGAAACCATGGCATTTTTATCGGTAATGCTGAGGAGTGAAACAGGTAAAATAGTGTTTTTCTTCATAAATACTTCTCCTTATACACGTTTTCGTGAACGACGGCTTTCTCTTTGTTCTGTTGTTTCAATCGTTTCGACTTCTGCTGGTTGAAACATACGGCCGTTTTCAAGTTCTTTCTTCGTCATTTCATTGACGTCTCCAAGAATCGGCAATCCTAATTCTTCTGTGACAAAACGCTCATCTTTGACTGTTTTATCTAACAACTCTAGAAGAAAGGCTAATCCGACTCCAATCATCAAGCCAAGCAACCCACCGATAACTACGTTCAACATGTTATTTGGTGAAACAGGTGTAGGATTGCTTTGTGCTGCAGAAGTGATCGTCACTTTATTGACATTCAATACGTCCGTTGCTTTTGATTGGAATACTTGTGCTGTAACGTTGGCGATATCCGTCGCATGATCTGGATTATCGACAGTTGCAACGATTTGGAACATTTGTGAGTTTTGTGATTGATTGACACTGATCACCGATTTCAACTCACCCTTTGTAAGACTTTGTCCATAATTTTGTTCAAGTTCTCTTTGAACATC
This sequence comes from Enterococcus sp. DIV0806c, assembly GCF_051710905.1. Classification (NCBI taxonomy): domain Bacteria; kingdom Bacillati; phylum Bacillota; class Bacilli; order Lactobacillales; family Enterococcaceae; genus Enterococcus; species Enterococcus sp. DIV0806c. The sequence continues at coordinate 2,007,027 of NZ_JBIOLO010000001.1, forward strand.
ATTGATGACAACATCGCCTAAAATCATATCTTTATAAGTATTGATCAACAATACGTTAGCGTTGACATCTTGTAGATTCGTATTCGTATTTTCTGCTTTTGACTGAACGATCATCTCAGCTGATGAACTGTATTTAGGTGTGATCAAAAAGAACGTGACTCCAGCAGCTAATGCAAATCCGGCAAGCGTGGTCGCAAGAATCAGCAACCAACGCTTTCTTAAAATCTCAAATAATTCCCCTAGACTAATCGTTTCTTCCATGTTTTCTCCACTTTCTATCGTTAATATCTTTTCTTAACTTTTCGTCTTCTTAATAATTCGCTCAACATCCAGATGATGAAACTACAAATTATGAGCACGATTCCCCATTGGATAAATGTTACAATAAAGTTGCTTAGATACGTAGTTAAAAAATGATAGAGCGACTTTGAATTGATGCCAATACGCTCGACCATTTTGGAAAGGTACACAAAAAGAGGTAACGCTAAAAGCATTAAACCAGCGCCCCCCACTGCATAACTTAAATAGCGTAACGCACGATGGAAAAAACGTGTGTCGATTGCAATGATCGCAATCACTAATAATGCAGAAACTGTCATTGTAAAGAAGATCAATAAGGTCAGCGTTCTTTTATACCCCATCACTTGCTTACCATAGGTCAAAAGATAAGGGATCTCAATATATTCACTATAGGTTTCGATGGCAGATTTTTTTAGATTATCAATCGATTGTTGTGTTTCTGCATTGATTTCATAATTGTTTTCTTTCGCATAGTCTTCGACTTTTTTCTGGATGATTTTGTCTACATCCTCTGTCCGTTCAATCAAAAAAGGAATGTCTGTATAAATGGTGCGAATATAGTGTTCAACATTCGATTGTACATAAGCTTGAGGAACAGTGTCTGCCAATACATCTGCAGGAATATTGCTTCCTCGACCCAGATCGCTGATTCTTTGATTGATCTCAGAGGTGATCGTTTCTGAATAATTGGCTTCTTCCATGGCTTTTTCCATAAACTGTTGGTTGAACAACGTTAGTCTCAATACAACTAACGTCATGCCGGCAAACAAACTCAAAGAACAAATAAAAGTAAGTAGCCAACGAGACCCTTTTTGCATGAATTTTTGCGTACTCATGATTTCCTCCTATTTATTAGGATTGATCAACGGACCTTCAACTAACTCACAGATAACAAAAAGTCGTTCATCCGTCATGCCTAAACTATCGACAGGATAGCATGTATAAAGAAGCAGTATTGGTTTATCTTTTTGACTGATCAATTCATTGATTTCCGGATCATCTTTATGACGAATCACCATTTCTTTTACTTGATAGCGGTAATTCGCATAGGTCGTCTTAGCTGTTACGATATCATTTGTTTGAATACCGCTTAGCTTACCAAACCCATCAACATTGTGCCCACCGACTAGTGACGTTCCAGTCTCACCTATGTAGACAGAACCCATATATTGTCCGGCACCTTTTCTTAATATCTCATCGGTATCTCCAAAATACAAAGGCACATTCAGATCTAAAGAATCCACTATGATGTCACCATAGCGTTCGCCACCTCTAGGGTAAGCGACACTGCTAGATGCCAGTTCATTGTTCTCATCTTTAGCGACATCTTCTTCTTTTACAGCTTCAAAGCTTTGTTCTTGCGTTTCGAATGTTGGGACATCTGAAAGTAAAAACAAATTTAAAGAAGAAGTGGCAAAATGAATGACAGGTCTTCCTATGACGTACATTAGAGAATAACCAGCTGCCAAAAAAAAGACAGGGACAAAAAGCATTGCCCCTAGTCTCTTAAGCAGCTTGCGTTTTTTACGCAATCTTTGTCTTTCTTCCTACTACGACCGCACCTGCTGCGACTAATAGTAACGAAGCAATTGCCATTGCACTAGCGGTATAGTTACCACCTGTTTGTTTAATTGGAGAACTAGTACTAAAAGCTGGTGATGTTGTTCCATCAGCGTTTTTCGCACCGATTTGGATGTTGCTACCATTCCAACTTAGTACAACTAATCCCAACGCGTCAGCAACTCTCGTTACCTCTTGTTGGATTTGCATGATGACATCCCGTGGTAAAGCACGGATCAAATCATCAAGCGTGTTGACTCCTGTCATATCTATTGTTACTGAACCTAACAGATTACGCACATTTTGAATACCTGTAACGGCAGTTTCTACTTGTGCATCCGTTAAATCATTTTGTTTCAAATGGTTTTCGGCTTGTGTAATGTAAGTATCAGGGACAGTGAATTCTTTTCCTTGAACACTTACTGGTGCTTTCAACAAGTCTAGGATCTGTTGCTCATTCGCAGAAATCGCGCCAGCGGCATCTACAGGGACAGTGAACAATAATGCAGTGAAAAATACAACTAAATATCCGACAAACTTTTTCATCCATTCGACCTCCTTTGCATTGAATTGTGAAGGCTTTCAACCTTCAGTTTAAACACTATAGAAAATAACATTATCCTTTTTATTTTCTACAGTTCCTATACTATCACATAGAATTAACTGACACAATTTATATAACCTGAGTTAATTTAAGTTTTTTGGGCCTTTCAGCCTTGTCAATGCTAAGTGTATGGAAAAGGAGAAGTCTCCAATTCCATAACTATACTTATAATAACCTAGATTATATCCATATAATCTTTTTTGCATTCAAATTTCTTAGATGAATGTCAGGTAATTTACCTGACATTTTCTATTGTCTCACCTAACACTAAACCTGGTTCTGCGTTCAGTCGATAATCAGCAAGACTTCCTTTTCGCCATTCGACGGATGCAGCGGCACCGATCATTGCCGCATTGTCCCCACAAAGGCGTAATGGTGGTACGATCAGTTCCAATTCAGGTAATTCTGTGGCTAAACTTTCTTTTAAGCTTTCTCTTAGCCCTTGATTGGCAGCAACGCCACCTGCAAGGATCAATTGCTTCACCGGGTAACTTTTGCAAGCACGTATCGTTTTTGTTACCAAGACTTCCACAACACTGGCTTGGAAACTCGCAGCAAGGTCTGCTCGATCCAATTCTTCCCCTCGTTGCTCCGCGTTGTGGACTAAATTGATAAATGCACTTTTTAAGCCACTGAAACTAAAATCATAGTTATCTTCACGAAGCATTGCTCGAGGAAAGTGGTAGGCATCTTTACCTTGATGGGCTAATTCATCGATTTCTTTTCCACTTGGATAGCTCAATCCTAAAACACGTCCTACTTTATCGTAGGCTTCTCCAGCGGCATCGTCTCTTGTTTCACCGATGATCTCATACGCGCCATCTTCTTCCATATAAACTAACTCCGTGTGTCCTCCGCTGACCAACAACGCCATTAATGGAAATTCATACGCTTTTTCGAAGCGGGCGGAGTAAATATGTCCTGCCATATGATTCACTGGGATCAATGGTAGATGATTTGCCCAAGCAAAAGCCTTTGCTGCTGAAATACCGATGAGTAATGCCCCTACAAGACCAGGTCCTTCTGTGACAGCAACCGCGGTAAGTTGTTCAGCAGTCACGCCTGCTTCCACCAACGCTTCTTCGAGACATAAAGTAATTTGCTCTACATGATGGCGACTGGCCACTTCAGGTACGATCCCGCCAAAGCGTTTATGGCTGTTGATTTGAGAGGCAACGATATTCGATAAGATTTCTTGACCATCTTTCACGACCGCTACGCTTGTTTCATCACAGCTTGACTCGATTGCTAAAATCAATTCTGTTTGTTTTTCGTTCATGGTTTCATCACCTCTGTTTTTAGCTTTGTACACATGATGACCGCATCTTCGACCGGATCATGATAGTAGGCTTTTCGTTTACCTACTTGGCGGAATTTTTCTGATTCGTAAAGGTGTTGGGCAGCAATATTTGACTGTCGTACTTCTAAAAAAACACTATGCGCTTGGTTAGCTTTTTCTCGTTGCAGCATCTCTTGTAATAATTGTCTTGCTACACCTTTGTGTTGTTCAGCAGTCAGAACTGCAAGATTCGTCACTTCTACTTCATCAAGTACTTTGGCATATCCAATAAAGCCAATGATTTCATCTGCCTGATTAAGGACTAAATAATTGGTTTGCGGTTGTTGGATATCAGACAAAAATTGCTCTTTTGTCCAAGGTGATCCATTTAAAAAAGCATCGTCACTGACTTGCCAAAGCGCTTGAGCTAATTTTGTATCCTTGAAAGCTGTTTTTTCTTCAATCACTTTATTTCACTCTTCTTTTAATAGTTTTACCATATCTAAGGCATCTTCATTCGTTTCTGTATAATACCCTTTTTTTACTTTTCTTGATTGGAAACCTAGTTTTCTGTATAAGCGTTGGGCATTCTGATTACTGATCCGTACTTCTAATGACATGGTCTCGCATTGATTCATCCGTGCGAATGTCTCGATCTCGTTGATTAAATAGGTGCCGACACGCTGCCGTTGGTAACTGGGACTGACCGCAATGTTCGTGAGATGGCAATCGAGTCCTAATACTCTAGATCCAACAAAGCCGAATAATTCTTCTCGATCGAATATCCCTAAATATAAAGTCATAAATGGGGAAGTCAGCTCTGAGATAAATGCACTTTTTGTCCAAGGTAACTCCCCTAAATAAACTTCCCGTTCGATACTTAACAATGCCTTGACATCATCAACTGTCAGTTCCCGTATTTGAAATTGCTTTTCGCCTACAGTGATCGTTTTCTCTGGATAATCTGCTTTTTCTTGAAGCATGGTCCGTAGATAGGCTTTAAATTTTTTCAACATAGCTTTCTTCTCCTGGCGTATGTGTCTCCAACCATTTTTCTTCTGCTTCCACTCGTTTTAAGTAACGTGGTAAAAAGGCTTGGATATCGTTGACCGGATTACTTGAAGCCCCTAATTGCGCGACGACAACTCCACTAGGAATATCCCAAAGTGGCAAGGAGTTACGCTTAGCATCAGGCATTGATTCAGCGATTTCTGAGTTGAATTTGTGGCAATCGCTACCGACAAAAGTGATCGATCCATCCATTTGTTTTAATTTTTCGGTTAATTCTGCAAAAGCAATATGGGTGTCTTCTAGAACGTTTTCTAATGTTCCATGATGCCAGCGATAGGCACCAGCATAAACATTTTTTCTTCTCGCATCAAACATCGGTACAATGATTCCTTCGATTCCTACGCAATTTGCTGCAAGTACAGCAAGACTGGAAACACCCACCAATTCTTTCTTTAAAGTATAGGCTAATGTCTTGGCAGTTGTGACACCGATTCTCAATCCTGTATAAGAGCCTGGACCACTTGACACAGCAATTCGATCGATTTGTTCTGGTGTGAGTTGGCAATCTGAGATCAATTGATCCAACGCTGGCATCAATGTCAGACTATGATTTTTCTTTCTATTGATTTGGATTTGACCTAACACTGTTTCGTCTTCCAATACGCCAACAGCTAAGGTTTGATTTGCTGTATCGATCCCTAATGTAATCATTTGACCGTTCCCTTCTACTACTCTAATGTCGTTTATCATTGTAGCATACTTCGAGGTAAAAAAGGGGAGGAAAAATCAAGTTGGGCTCTCGCCACTGTTGAAATTTCCACCCCTTTACTTAGGTTGATAATCGTCTATTTGATCGTGGCTTGTTTTGTTGATTCTCGTAAAATTAGTTCTGTCGCGATCGTGATTTTTCTTGAAACCGGCGCAGTACTATGGATTAACTGGCTCAATGTCTCAACTGCCAACTCCCCCATCCATTCGGTGTACACTTTGACTGTAGAGAGAGGTGGTGAGACATACTTTGCTACACTGATATCGTTGAAGCCTATCACTGAGATATCTTGCGGGATAGTCAATCCTGCTTCTTTGATTGCCTTCAATGCACCAATTGCTAACGCATCATTCGCAGCAAACAACGCATCAGGTAATTCCTTTTCTTGCAATAAAAAATCATGAACAGCTTGATATCCTGCCTCCACTGAAAAATCCGCTTCAATGATTTTTCCTGAGAGGTTCTTTTCTTCACTGATCAGTTTTTGAAAAATTGCCGTTCTAGGATCAGTCACCGGTGTTCGGTGTTGCTTCGTGTACTCTTTTCCGGCTATCATCACGAGTTGTTTGACTTCTTCTTGTAAGAAATGACCCATCACTAAGCGGAGACTCGACTCAAAATCAACGACTAAAGAATCGATGCCAAATCTTGTGCCATCTGAATCGACAAGTAAAAGGTTCTCTTGCGTACGTTTCAATTCATTCAATTGCTCTTCGTCAAACTTTCCTAAAGCAATCGTTCCGTCTGCAGACTGCTCACTGATGGCATCCCAGGTTTCCTTGATCAGGCGAATATTCGCTTCCTCTGCTTTTTTTTCGATTCCTAAGCGTATAGAAAGATAATAAAGGTCTTCTAATTCTTCTTGTGTATCATACCATTGGATCAATTTGATCGTTTGTTTTTCAGAGGCTAGATTCTTATGATGTTTTTTATAATTCAAGTGTTCAGCTGCTTCAAAAATTTTTTGTTTCGTTTCCATGCCTACTGACAATTTCTCATCATAATTCAGCACTCTTGAGACAGTGGCAGGAGAAACTCCCGCCAACTGAGCAATATCTTTGATTGTGGCCATTCGTTTCCCCTCCTGTAACTGACCGATGCTTATAATGTTTCAGTAAAGCGCAAGAACGCAGCTCTTCCTTGTTCGTCCCGTTTGAAGACGCCGGCATCTTCTAACACTCTGGCGAAGACTTGCCCAACAGCATTTTGGATAACAACTGTCGCAGTCTCTTCAGTCAAATCAGGATTTGCTTGTTTTAGCTGTTCTGCCCATTCACGATGATAGTCCGCGAGTTGATTTTCTTCACCCAGTAGATATTGCTTCACTTCTTCCAATTCTGGTTTTAAGCGTGGTGGCAAGACGGCCAACCCCATAACTTCGATCAAGCCAATGTTTTCTTTTTTGATATGTTGGATATCACTATGAGGATGGAAAATCCCTTCAGGATGTTCTTCGGACACATTGTTGTCGCGCAATACTAAGTCGATTTCGAAGTAATCATCTCTGCGACGAGCAATCGGCGTGATCGTGTGATGTGGCGTACCATCTGCTGAATAGGCGATGACTGATACTGATTCATCTGAATAGTTCTGCCATTTGTTTAAGACTGCATCCGCTGCTTCTACTAATAAATCTTTATCGGGCGACTGTAAACGGATCACAGACATCGGCCATTTGACGATCCCTGCAATCACCTGTGGATACTCGCCTAGCTTGATCAATTTCTCCATCGGCGCTTTCGCCATCGGAAATTCATGACGCCCTGCTTGATAATGGTCATGTGAAAGGATCGATCCACCAACGATCGGCAAATCAGCATTTGAACCTACGAAATAGTGTGGTAAGACTTCAGTGATCTTCAACAACCGAGCAAACGTTTCTTTTGTGATGCGCATTGGTCGATGTTCTTCTGATAAAATGATCGAGTGTTCATTGTAGTAGGCATAAGGCGAATACTGAAATCCCCAACTTTCTCCGTCTAAGTTCATTCGGATGATTCGATGATTGGTTCGTGCTGGGTAATTCAATCTTCCTTTGTACCCTTCATTTTCCATACATAACATACACGATGGGTAATCGACATGCACCGCTTTTCTTTCTGCAGCGATTTGTTTTGGATCTTTTTCAGGTTTAGATAGATTGATCGTGATTTCCAAGTCTCCGTATTCAGACGGATAAGTATACACGATATTTTTTGCGATGGCTCGTGTTTTGATATAGTCATTGTTGCGGCTCAACTGATAAAAATAATCCGTCGCTTCTTCTGGACTTTTTGAATAATGTTGAGCAAAAAAAGCATTGACAACAGAAGGTGGTGGCGTCAAGAAATCCATCAATTGTGCCTCAAATATTTCTCGGTCAGCTGTTACATCCGTCACCAAGCCATTTTCTTTTGCTTGTTCAACTAAACGATTCAATAGATCGACCGATTCTTCTTGCACTGGACGTACTTCAAAAGAGTCGCCGGCTTCTTCGCCAATAAGACCTAAAATACGATTTTGTAAGTAGATACGGTCCATTTCCATCCAACCACCAGACGCGATTGCTAGTGTGACAAAATCTGCAATTGTTTGACTAATCGTCATTTTCTTCCACCTACTTTTCATACCCGTTAGGATGGCTTTCATGCCATGCCCAAGCAGTTTTGATGATTTCTTTCACATCTGTATATTCAGGTGCCCAGCCAAGGATTGCTCTCGCTTTTTCACTTGAAGCTACTAAACGACTTGGATCACCCGCTCTTCGTGGTGCGATTTTCGCAGGGATATCGCGGCCTGTGACTTCTCGTGCTGCTTCTAGCATCTCTGTGACTGAATAACCTTTATTACTTCCCAAGTTGAAGAAGTTACTTTCATTTCCAGCTTTTAAATATTCTAAAGCTAAAATATGTGCAGCAATCAGATCTTCTACTTGTACATAATCTCTGATGCATGTTCCGTCTGGGGTATCATAATCATCGCCATAGATCGCTAATGACTCTCGTTGGCCTAAAGCCACTTGTAAAATGATCGGTACTAAATGAGTTTCAGGTGTATGATCTTCGCCGATCGACGCATCATTCTTAGCTCCTGCTACATTAAAATAGCGTAAAGCCACATAACGCATGCCATATGCTTCGTCACACCACTTCATCATTTTTTCCATCATCAACTTGCTTTCGCCATAAGGATTTTTCGGATTCGTTGGTGACTCCTCTGTGATCGGCGATTCTTTTGGCTCACCGTAAGTCGCAGCTGTTGAAGAAAAGACGATCCGTTTCACATCAAACTCGTGCATTACTTCTAATAATACTTGCATGCCATAAACATTATTATTGAAGTAGACTAAGGGTTTTTCAACTGATTCACCGACTAACGAGCTCGCTGCAAAGTGCAAGACACCTTCAATCGTTTCTTTTTGGAAAACTTCGCGTAAAAATTCTTTATCACGAATATCGCCTTCATAAAAACGTGCATCAGTATGAACTGCTTGACGATGGCCTGTCAAAAGATTATCCACGACTGCTACATCATAGCCCTTTTCAATTAATTGATCGACGGCATGGGAACCAATATAGCCTGCTCCGCCTAATACTAAAATTGTCATGTTAAGACTCCTTTATCCATATAATTATATTCGTTATTTATTTTAACAAAAGTGATGACTAGAAAACAGGAACTTTTTTTGACAAAACCTTCTTTCATTTTATTTAGTAAATTTATAATAAAACATTTAGTAAATTTTTTCAAGAATTTATTGTAAAGGGTTTCAAATAAAAAAACGAAAGACTAGCGTTTTTCCTGGTTTTGCTTCATAATAGAAGTGTCAAATAGATAAATGAGGTGAATCATTATGAAAAAATTTGTATCAGGTATCTTAGTAGGTAGCTTGGCTACTGTAGCAGCTGTGGCTGGTTTAGTAACTTCTGTGAAGAAAACAGTCATCGACCCAATCGACGAAAAAGAAGCAATGATTGAAGAAAATCGTAAAAAAGCAATGAGAAAACGTGTATCACGATAAGAACGAGTGATTGAAGCATTCAGCTTCAAAAACGAAAAACCCAAAAATTGTTCTCCAATTTTTTGGGTTTTTTTATTTCTAACAAGTTTTTTTTAAAACTCGCATTTTTAAGTTACGATAGGAATGGAAGCTGACGAATAGCACAGTCAGGTTTCTTCTATCTCCCTCGTGCTATCCAAAAAGAACGTTCCTACAAGAGGTCGGGACAGAAGTGTTTATCCTCGAGAAATAAGGCGCCATCCACGAAAATTGTTCTTCAAATTTTTGTGGATGGCGCCTTATTTCTGAAGAGGTTACTTCTGTTCCCGCCGTTTATTCGGTTTTAGGTGGTGGGAGAGAACTAATGTCCCACTCTCCTGAAAGAACGTTCTTTTATGATTCTTCAGCTAAAATCAGTTGTGCGATACGATCGATTTGTCTAAGGTTCCAAAAATCGACATGTGGTCTCGGAACGGAGGCCGTTAACCATTCTACCCCTTCTGTTGGGATGCCGATACAATACAAATTGTTTTGTACTTCCCCATGTGCATCGATCACACGTGAACTTTCTCGTTCGATCGCTACCGCACCAGAAACGAAATCGCCACTTGGATCATGCAACTGGAATGGCTGAAGGACCTGGGCATCACGTAGACTGATCAAGGCTGGATTTCTCGTTGTTCGTAAGTCATTTTTTGGTAATCGTGCCTCAATAAGGTAGTCACTTGTAAGCCCTTCTCGTTCGAGGTAAAATCCTTTGTCCTTTCCTACTACAGTAAAAGAAGGTTCCACCAAATGGAATATCTCTGCATCGATCAATGCTGCTAATTCCTGGGTTCTTCGTAAAGGCGGACCAATAGTAAAAAAAGCATCAAACGTATTGAACCATTGCCACAATACTTCTTTATATTCTTTTGCAGAAAAAACTTCCCATAGCATTGCTTGATGCACCATGTTTCGCCAATCTTTCAATGCATCCAACGTCGCAATCAATGGACCGTCCACATTCCCTTTTTGCGCTTCATTGATTTGATCTTCGATATATCTCCGACTCATTTGTGGATAGGGTAACGTGTGGTCGGTCAAGTGATCAAGTAGGTTCCAAGACCACAAATGGTTTGCTAATGCAGGATATTTTTGCAGCCATTCCTTTTCTGTAGCTCCAAGAAAGACTTCTTGAAATTCGCTGAGAGCAATCGACAACCCATGTTCCTCAATCACTTTTTTATAATAGAACAATTCGAGATCTTTTTTTAAGTCCGCAAAGAAATCTTGTCCAGTCAGTTTTTGGGTCCGATAGTACGTATTTAATCGTTCTTGCGTCAGAATAACTGGCTGTGCCACCTCGCCAACTTTTTTCTGGTTGCGTCCATGGGGATAGTAAGGTAACCCTCGCCGAGAGCCACAATAGACGATAGGTTCTTCTCCAGACGGACGATAAACCAATCGACCTTCCAGTTCTTCAAAGCGACCGCCTCGTTGTTGTGTCAACAAACCGATATAATCAAAAAAACAGAGTCCTAACCCCCGAACAAACACCGGTTCTTGGGCAGGGATCATCGATAAATCAACATCGGCTGGATTAGCTGGTCCTTGGTAAAATAAGTGATGCTCAGCCGCATACTCACTTAATTGTCTTTCTTCTGACGTTCGTTCATGTTCCCAATGACCCGTTGCTAGGATCAGTTTATCCACCACATAGGCTTCTTCTTTAGTTCGCAGAATGAATTGTTTCTCTTTCTTGGTGGCTTCGATGACTAATTCTTGTATATAATCGAAACGATCAGAAAATCGTTCTTGTAGACGCGCGTAAAACCATTGGAGATAGACGCCAAAAAAGCGACGACTTGTTGGTTGGTTTTCTAATAAATTAGCTGCTTCACACAAAAACGCTTCTTTTTCTTTGATAGTTGTCTTACTAAGATAAGAAGGAGCAAATTCTTTCGCCCATTGATAAAGATTCACTCCGTTAGCGACCACGCCGCCACTACTTAATGTCTCATCCGTAAACATCGTCACTTGTGACGCCAATGAATTCATCAGTACTTCTTTTGGCTGATCGACTCGCCAAACCTTGCCACCGATTCCACTTGGATCAAAAAGGAGGATCTCAATATCTTCTTCTTGTTGATTATAGAGTAAACGCTCTAACATGCTAAGTCCACGAGGACCTGCCCCGATGATCCCAATTCTCATCTATCCACCTACTTATATGTATTTGCTTGATTGTCACGCATCTTTTCTCTTGATTTCACTCAATACACGCTACAATGATTTACTTGGCTAACTCACTGAGGAGCAACAGTTCTTCATGTTTTTCGTTTTGTGAACAACTGATTTCCTAATCACATCCGTAAATTAAAAAAACGAATTTAGGAAAATACTTGGTGCTGACTACCTTTGTCATATCCTCTCATTCCATCATAGCATAATTTTTCTGCAATAAGAAAAAACAACAAGAAAAAAGAGCGAATAACCGCTCTTATTCTTGTTGCTACTAAGGTAACATAAGAAGTACAAGACTCCTCGTTAGATTTTTTTACTTTTGATTTTACCTGACCAACCATCATAGCCACCTTTTAAGATATAGATATCTTGGTAGCCTGCTTTACGCAGTTGGTTAGCTGTACGAATACTCAAACTTTTCTTTTGATCATAAATATAAACCGGTTGGTCTTTACGAATCGAACCAAGTGAATTTTTTAGCACTGTATAAGGAATATTTCTAGCGCCTAAAATATGACCCGCGTCAAAGACATCTTTTTCACGAACATCGATGACTTGTGCACGACGCATTCCTTCACGAAATTCTTCTTCTTCAAGCATTGTTGCAGAACGTTTAGCCATTACTCGTAAGTAAACTTCCCAAAATACGATAGCTAAGATGATCAGTAATAAAATGATGTTAATAATCCATAAAACCATGTCGTGCCTCCACTTTATTCAGCATATTTCAAGGCTAATGAGGCAGCACCGATGACGCCTGCTTCATTTCCTAATTCAGCTAATTTGATTTTTGTTGATTCTCTCACTTGTGGGAAGGTAAATTCTTTGAAGTATTTCTCCACACGACTGCGTAAAAATTCTCCCGCAGCTGATACACCTCCACCGATGACAATACTTGATGGATTCAACGTGTTTCCTAAATTCCCGCAAGCTAGTCCTAGATATAGACAGACACGATCGACCACCATCAAACCAAATGGATCATCTGCTTCTGCTAATTCAAAAACATCTTTACTTGTTACTTCTTCACCATTATCAAGCATCGCTTTCAAGCGTGAATCACCGGCATATTCTTCTGCCAAATGACGGGCCACTCGAACGACACCTGTCGCACTTGAGACAGTTTCTAAACAACCACGTTTGCCACAAGTACATTCGAATCCATTTGGATCGATCGTAATGTGTCCTACTTCTCCAGCGGCTCCAGTCACACCATGAAGTAAATGACCATCCGCCACGATACCGCCACCAACACCTGTACCTAGAGTGATGAATACGACATCAGGATCATTTTCGCCTGCACCTTTCCAACGTTCGCCTAGTGCTGCGACATTGGCGTCATTATCGATGGCAAATTTGATGCCCGTTCCTTCTTCAATCATTTTTTTGACAAATTGAAGCTCGCGCCAGTTTAAATTGTACGCACCAATCACTGTACCAGCTTCGCTGTCGACTGTCCCTGGTGTTCCCATACCGATACCGATAAAGTCTTCAGCTTTCATACCGTATAAGTTCAGACGATGATTGATAGATTCAATGATTTCAGGAATAATGTGTTTGCCATCATCCAAAATATTGGTATCGATACTCCATTTCTGTTGAATTTCTCCGTCAGGTGTCAAGATCGCAAATTTTGCTGTTGTTCCACCTAAATCAATCCCAATAATTTTTTTGTCCATGATCAAATTCCTTTCTTTCTGCTCTCTTCGATTCGGTGTTCTCTTTTTAAGATGTGCCACGCAGTCATATATGTTTCGTGATCGATCAAATGATTATCATAAAGCTTACGTAATTCGATCGTCATCAATTCAATATCATAAATCCGTGCGCCCACATAAATAAAGATACCAAACCTCTTGAATAGCTGTTGTACGTCGTATAAGCTTTCCATTTAAAGCACTTCCTTCACATTATACAAGTATTCCATAATTTTTTAAACCCACTAAAACACATATTATAAAAAGAAAGAGAAAAACGATCGACGATATAATACGATGATGGATCGAGTAATCATTGGATCGATTTGGTAATCCTAATAGATTCCCTATCAGGAAACCTCCGATCAAGCCACCCACATGTCCCCAGATATCCACTGAGGTATCTGATATACCGAATATAAAAGAAAAAACAATGAATATCATGTAACGGCGTACCAGCTGTTTTACCACATAATCATTTTTGTAATGAATACCTAGAACAAATAATGCACCAAATAAACCAAAAAGTGATGTACTTGCCCCACCAGATAACACATTCATTTCATTGAAGGCAAAACTGGTCACATTTCCCATGATACCACTAAGTAAATAAATCAAGAAAAAGCGCCAATGACCGTATACCGTTTCGATTTGTGAACCCATAAAATACAAGACGACAGAGTTCAATACAAAATGCATCATTCCAAAATGAATAAATATTGGTGTGATCAAACGCCACCATTCATGTAAATAGGCAACATGCTGGCCAGACATACCTAGTTCAAAAGCCACGCTATTACCAGGTAATACCTCCATTGCGATAAAGACGATTGTTTGGATCACTAAAAAAATCTGAGTTAAAAATGGCCCATCGAGCCAAGATTTTAATTTGAATTGTTGCTGCCGATTTACTTTCATATATACCCCCTTGATTTTTAGTCGCTCAATAAATGTTGGATTTTCTTATCAAAGTTTTCTGGTTCCCAATCATTATGGATCATCTCTTTGAAAGTCAAGCTGCACGTTTGATGCGGATACTCTTTCAGATAGCGATCATAATATCCTCCACCAAAGCCGATCCTGTACCCATCTGGATGAAAGATGATTCCTGGGACGATCAATAAATCGATCATTTGTGACTCATAAAGATGAGTTGAAACGGGTTCTAAGACACCAAAACTTGACCGTTCCAATACTGTGTTCTCAGAGAACTCATAAAATGCCATTTGACGTTTCGGCAATGTCTTAGGGATCACAACGATTTTCCCTGAGGCTCTCGCTTGTTCGATCAACGGTCGTGTATCTATTTCAAATTCATTTGAAAGAGTTATACCGATGACTTGTGCCTGCTTCCAATACTCTGTTGCAAACAATTGCTTATAGATTTTTTGTTCTTTTTCTTTTTTATAACCACTTGCAGCAATTTTTTTAAGTTCATTAATGCCAAATTGACGGAGCTGTTCTTTTTTCTGCTTTTCGTGTCCCAAATAATCACCTGCCTACCTTCTGTTAAAATGGTAGCGGAAAACGGAGAAAATAGCAATTTAACTTTTTAGATTTTTGCATTTGTTCTATCTAATTTTAGTTAGGGCATCGATTTATCATAGCCGTACTGGTTTTACATTCGTTGAACCATGTGTAACCCGCGACTACGTCATGTAGTTATTGCCATCAAATTCCACAAAAAACATTCACAAATTAGTTTTGACTAATAATGTGAATGTTTTTTATTAACTATGTTTCCTATTCAGTTTCAACTTCATTACTTATGAATTGAGTATTTTCAAGTATTTAAATGTGTTAAATCTTAACAACTCGATTTCTATTAAACCTTAGTTTACTTTTTTCATTTTTAAAAAATATATAATATATCTTTGTTTGAAATGAAAGATTTTGGAATGACTTCTTCTAAATTCTCAATCCTAGCGGTCATGTATTCTTTCTCTTCTCCCTGAAGATTTGCTATTGCCCAGCTCTTCAGTAAATCTAATTCTTCCATGACAACTTCTAGTTTAGTATTATAAAATTCCGCACCATCTTGTATATATTTGATACCCAATTCTCCTATAGCTTTTTCCCAATACCTTTCATAAAATAATTGTGAGGATATGTTTTCACTTAAGATCTTCATTATAAAATCTACTATTAGGTCTCGAAATTCCGAGAGTTTGAAAATCACCAGAAATTGGATCTAAATATTTTTTACCTTTATTTATTAACTAATTTCGTTTGCTACCATATCTAGAAGAAATTCTCCAAAATCATTGTATAAAACTTCATTATTCTGGGAGCCTTCAGGGAAACCCGGGAAATATGAAGTTATTTTAGGTTCATTATTTTCATTTAATTCTTTATAATTCAAGCAATACATTTCTCCCATTCCAGTGTTATACAAAATAACTAAGTGACTTGGCATATTTACTAACTTCCGTTCATTCAAAGTTGCCCAAACAGTATCAGGAACACCAGAATTTTTAAAATCCTCTCTGAAAACCCCATAAATTTCAATTGAGCCAAACGTTAAAGCACCAAAAGATGATAAAAAAAGTTTATAATCTTTTGGGAATTGTAAATTAAGCTCTACTTGGGCTGCCTGTATGAGGGTATCAGAAGCTCCACCAAAATCATCTACTACATTTTTATTTTCTTCTATTATTTTTTTTGCCCTATTGTACTCATCGATCATTCCATAATCTCCTTTATTTAAAATCATTTGCTCTATTTTTCCAATAGTTAGAACGCCATTTATTATAAGTTTTTCTATCAATTCCAGATGGTACTGAATTATAGAACGCTTACATATTCATAATAACAATACATAACCTTTCGGTGGGTGAGAATTGTATTAGATAGGTCTTGTTACTTTATTTCCTATCTAATTGTTGAAGGTATTTCTCAATCTACAAAAAAACACTGAAGGCAAAATCTCCTTCAGTGTTTCCCAATCCCAACATTCTGCTCTTCTCTTATACAGATAGTTGTTTCTTCTGAATGTAAAATAATAAATAAAGAAAATACGGCGCACCCAAGACAGCAATCAGGATTCCTGTTGGTACTTCTCCATCGGGTAAAATGACGCGCGCAAGAATATCAGCAATGTTGACAAATAATCCTCCGAACAAACCACTGAATAGGAGTGCCCATTGATTTTCTTTACGTACAATGATTTTGGCAGCATGCGGTGCGAGTAACCCCACAAAGGACAAGCTACCTGCGACAGCCACACTGCCACAGGCTAAACCAACAGCAAGCAGTAATAAAACTGACTGACTTCGTGACACATTCAGTCCTAAGCTTTGCGCACGTTCTGGTCCAAAGGATAAAAGACCAATCCTGCGACTATAGAAAAACGCTAAAGGGATCAGAATAAGTACCCATGGCAAAAATGCAGTGACATAAGGCCAACTGGCGCCCCAGATCGAACCTGCTAACCAAGCGTTCACAAACCCATAATTTTCTTTTGATATCTTTATCGTACTTAATAACATTGCCGCAGAAAAGCCGGCATTTACAGCGATACCTGAAAGGAGCAAGCGATTCATCGCCACTTGTCCCGAACGCTGATAGGCAACAAAATAGACTAGACATGCAGCAAGCGTGCCGCCTAGAAAGGCAACAAAAAGCAACAAGAAAGGTGACGCATGGCTAGTAAAAAAGCCTAAATATAGCATCACGAAAAAGCCTGCACCGGAATTGATGCCTAAAATACTTGAATCGGCTAATGGGTTTCTAGTTACTCCTTGCAAAAGATAGCCAGCGATTCCTAGACAGGAACCTGCGAATAAACTGATCAATAGGCGTGGCAAGCGAAATTCTGTCAGAACCAATTGTTGGACCTGTGTTCCTCTACCAAGTGCGACATCGATCAATTGGTCAATATAAAGAAACGGTGTACCGATCATTAAACTGATTCCCGCAGTCACAAGCCATAAAAATAGTAACAGGCCAATCCCCCAATATATTTTTTTCACACGCGTTCCCTCCTAACTTGTACTAATAAGAAAGGGACACCGATCAAAGAGATGACTAAGCCAAATGGTGTTTCAAAAGGTGGATTGATCATTCGTGCCACAAAGTCTGCTAACATGACTAAGATTCCCCCAGCGATAAATGAAGCTGGCAAGACATACCGATAATCCGTACCGACAAAGCCACGAACAACAGGTGGAACCATCAAACCAATAAATGAGACGGGCCCAACTAAAGAAACAGCTAACGCTGCTAAGATCGAAACAAAGATGAAAACCAAGACCCGTGTGCGCTGTGGATGTCCTCCTAAGGCGATCGCATGGGATTCACTCAAATGGATCAGGGAAATCGACTTTCCTAATAGAAAAGAGCCAATAACCGCCACTAAATAGATAGGAGAAAGAACGAGCAACTGTTGCCAAGTAATATTAGCCGCACCGCCAACAAACCAAAAAGTCAAATCTTGTTGTAGATTAAATAACTGGGTCAGTGCTTGGCTGATTGCCGTAAAAAAAGAACTGATCGCCACACCGGCTAAAATCATCTGCATGGTGCTGAGTCCGATTTTTGAAAAACTAAAGAAACCTAGAACCGTCATCGTCACGATCAACGACCCGAGCAATGATAGTAGAAAAATTGAAAACGGCGAAGCTTTAGGTAAAAAAGCAAAGCTAAATGCCATGGCTAACGACGCACCTGCATTGATCCCTAACAATCCTGAATCTGCCAAGTTGTTTCGCGTTACCCCTTGCATCAAAGCGCCACTGAGGGCGAAACAGCTGCCCACGACAAATGCTCCGATGACCCGAGGCAGACGGATATTACGAATGATCTGCTGGGCTTGATCAGTTGGATCGAACTGGAACAACGCCTGCCAGACTTCATTGCCTTTAACTGTAGAAGCACCATTATACAAAGCAAAAAAGAAGACAATGATTGCCAATAACAGAAGCAGCCATAGGGTATTTATTTTTTTCCCTTTCCTCATCATTTTCCCTCCGGTTTCTTGATGAGATCATATGTTAAAAAGACAGGTTTATTTGTTTCAGGTAATTGAACGATTTGTGCTTCGATCTCAAAAATCTCTCTCATCCATTCTTTCGTGATGACTTGTTCTGGGGTCCCATTGACGATTAATCGCCCTTCTTTCATTGCGACTAAATAATCGGAAAAGCGGGAGGCATGATTGATGTCATGGATCGACATCAAAATCGTTGTTTTTTTCATTCGGTTGATTTCTTTCAGTAAATCTAAGATCTCCAGTTGATGCGCAGGATCTAAAAAAGTTGTTGGTTCATCAAGGATCAAGATATCTGCTTCTTGAGCTAACGCCATCGCAATCCAGACTCGTTGGGCTTGACCTCCGGATAAACTCGCTAAGTCTCGATCTTTTAGCGAGATCAGATCCGTCGCTGTCAATGCCCACTCAATGGCCTGCAGATCTTGATCATCCATGCCACTGAATAGTTTTTGATAGGGATATCTACCGTAAGAAACGACTTCTTCAACTGTCATTCCTAATGGGTATTCACTCGTTTGGGCTAGTAAGGCAAGTTTCCGAGCTAGTTCTTTCGAATGATAGGTCGTCAAGTCACGATCGTTGACTAATATTTTGCCGTTTTTTACAGGAAGTATGCGGGTAAAGCTTTTTAATAATGTAGACTTACCACTGCCGTTTGGGCCAATCAAACTGGTGATTTTCCCTTCTGGTATAGCGACAGACAAATTTTCAATTATCGTTTTGTTGGGGTAACCGGTAGTAATTTCAACTGCATTTAATCTAGACATATACTTCCCCCTCTCATTGAAAATCATTCTCAATTATGACGGTACTTCACAAATTCGTCAAGCACAAATTTCGTCGTTTACGTTAGTAAAAAGAGTTGACAGCGCCCTTTTCTTGGGGAATAATAGCAATTGAGAAACATTCTCAATTACGATCGGAGGAAAGACATGAGACTTAAAAATAAACTATTCACAATCTCTAGCGCATTACTTTTGGTGGGATTACTTAGTGCTTGCTCGCCAGGCTCATCCACAACCGAAGAAACAACTGCATCATCGACTACTGCTGATAATGGTACGCATACCTTGACAGATACATTAGGACATTCAGTTGAAATACCTAACCAACCCAAGCGGATCATCGGCAGTTATTTAGAGGATTATCTTGTTGCGTTAGGTGAAACCCCGGTTGCTCAATGGACAGTTGGTAGTGGTTCGATCCAAGATTATTTACAAGATGATCTGAAAGATGTCCCAACTATCTCCTATGATCTACCCTATGAAAATGTGTTAAGTTTTGAACCTGATTTATTATTGATTTCTTCTTCTGCCACTGTTGAAGGCGGCAAATACGAGCAATATAGTAAAATTGCTCCAACCTATGTTGTTAAAAATGGTACCGATGTCACATGGGAAGAACAGTTGCAAGACATTGGCAAAGTATTGAATAAAGAGGACAAAGCAGAGGAAATCATTCAAGATTATCAAGATTACGCGAAAGAAACACGCGAAGAATTGAGTGATCAGATCGATGGGAAAACAGCAGCCGTCTTATGGGTCACGAACAACTCTGCCTTTATGGTCAGCCAGAATCGTTCAAGCGGTCGCATCGTTTATGAAGATCTACAATTCGGTGTACCATCTTTAGTAGAAGAAGTATCAAAGGAGGCAACCTCTGATTGGTCAGCTGTTTCATCAGAAAAATTAGCTGAATTAGACGCAGACTATATCATCTTAGTCAATAGTGATGAACAAGCAGCGATGTTCAACGAGCCCACTTGGCAAAATCTGAAAGCAGTCAAAGCGGGTCAAGTATTCGAATTTGGTCCAACTTCTAGCTGGTTATATAATGGACCAATCGCTAGTCGTCAAATGATCGATGATATCAAAGGCGAGCTAAAGTAAAAGCGTGAAAACCACAATTTGGCTTGAGCTGTAAATAAAAGAAGTGTTCAGTGTGCTAGCTGGTAAACAGCACATCAAAAAACGACAATCACCAAGAGGTAAAATTCTTCGGTGATTGTCGTTTTTTTCGATGTTCAATTTGTTTGTCGCTTACTAAGAATTTCGGTAATCACGTAACCGATAGCCAACTCCGATCTCAGTGATCAAATATTCTGGACGAATGGTATTTTTCTCGATTTTTTTCCGAATGTTTGACATATTCACTCGCAACACTTGGGAATCTGTTCCGTAAGGCCCCCAAACTTCTGATGTTAATACGCGATAAGTGACGACCTTCCCAAGGTGTTGGAATAATACGAGCAAAATGCGATATTCATTCTTAGTGAGATGGATCGGTTCTCCTGCTTTGGTTAACAGCTGGCTTTCTGTGTCCAAAGACAATTCCCCATTCGTGATGACTGAAGGTAACTCCTCTTGTTTACGATGACGAAAAGCGGTTCTGATCCTAGCAAGTAATTCATTCATCCCAAAAGGCTTAGTGACGTAATCATCAGCACCGAGATCAAGGGCTTTGACTTTTTCATGCTCGTTGTTTCGCGCAGAAATCACGATCAACGGTGTAGCCAGTCGTTTACGAATGATTTTCAATAATTCGATGCCATCAATATCTGGCAAACCTAAATCGAGCAAAATCAAGTCAAAGGAATCTTCTTGGAACACATGCAAAGCTTCCATGCCAGTTGTGGCAATCGTAACGTGATAATGTTCTTTTGCCAACACGACTTCCATAAAATCAGTGATCGTTGGGTCATCTTCAATCAATAGTACTTTCCTCATGTAACGTCACCTCCTCACTCTTGTTCAAATAGATGCGAACCACTGTTTTCCTTTCTGATACAGCCATCTCTAATTTCCCATTATGGGCATGGATGATGGTTTTGACAATACTTAATCCAATGCCAAGACCATTTTTTGAATCGATTGGTACTTCTTCTTCATTGGATAGATTCATCTGGATTTTTTCATATTGCTTCAATGAGATTTCACCCTCATTTTTTACTTCACAAATGACCTGTTCTCCCTCTTGGAACACGCTGACTTCTACTTGCCCTTGTGTTGATCCATGACGAAACGCATTTTCCACCAGATTGAACATCGCTTGCTCAATCAAGATAGGGTCAACTTCGACAAATAAAACCGCTGTCGGTAAATGGACCAATAATTCCTTGTCAAGATAAACTTTTGTGACATGTTCATAGACTGCTTCAATGATTTCCTCAATCGGTTCTGTTGTTTTTTTCACTTGCATTGTGTCCATATTGATCCGTGTGATCGACAACAGATTCTCCACCATGCGAATCAACCATTGGGATTCTGTCTGGATATCGGTCAGCAATTTTTGGCGCGTCGCTTGTTTCAGCTCTTCATCTGTTTGCAAGAGTGTTTCTGCAATCCCAGAAATTGCAGTCAATGGCGTACGCAAATCATGGGATATCGCACGTAATAAATTACTGCGAACTTTTTCACGTTCATTTTCTAACTCGATTTGTTCTTTTTCATTCTTAAGCTCTGTTTGCTCTAAGATAACAGCAAGCTGGGTCAACACTAACCGTAAGTAGTTCAATTGACTATCCTCGATCGGAAGCCCGCGACTGCGACGAATCCCTAAAACAGCTAACGTCTTCCCATTTGCGACAATCGGTAAATAAAAACCTTTTGCGCCACTTAATGTATCAGTTCCATAACCTGAATCTTTTTGATTTTTAGCCGTCCAATAAGCCACTGCCGCTTCTTCTGGATGATCGAGTAAAAATGGGGCATCTTTTGGTGTATATTGGCTTAGCTTGATGGCATGTTTATCAAAGAAAATCACTTCCCGATCCAATAGTCTGCCTAAATAAGTGGCAGATAATTCAACGATTTGTTGCTGGTCTTCTGCTAAAACAAACTGCTTGTTCAGTTCATACAGAATTTCCATCTGTTGTTCTTTTTCTCTGGCATGGACAGCCTGTTTTTTCAGACGAACCATCAAATTACTGATCATCAGTGCAACGATCAGCATGATGACTAAAGTAATCGGATAGCCTTGTTTATATACGGTCAAGGAATACAGTGGCTCGACAAAAAACCAGTTGAAAGCCAAGACACTTAAAATAGAAGATAATGCGCTCCAAAAATAGCCAGAGGTCAAACGGGCAACAAGTAAGATAAAGAAAATGTACACCAACATCAAGTTTTGTTCTCCGAAGTGGAGATATTGCATCACCTCAGTCAAGAGCGTTGCTACGAACACACAGATCAATGAAATCGCAACATCTTTTCCTCCCCCTTCCACTAGTTTCTTGGAGTGGGAAAGGATGGTTGAACGTTTTTCTTTATAAGGAATCAAGTGAAGTTCAGTTTCTGGCAATCGTTTGAGCAATCGAACATCCAGCTCTTCTGAAAACAATCGCTCCGTCCACGGTTTCGCCAAATTTTTACCGATGATCAAATCGGTTGCACCGACCAGTTTAGCATATTCGACGATTGTTTCAAATGAATGATCCTCCTCGATCACCACGACTTCTGCACCAAGTTTCTCCGCTAAGTCATTCGTCCCCTGTAAACGATCATCGGAACGAATGTATAGCACGATCCATTCTGCCCCCAAGCCTTGAGCTAACCGAGCAGTCCACCGAATACTTTTCTCAGCCATTTTAGGGAAAGCATCTTGAACGATCGTGATTAGTTTGCTTTGGACACCATTTGTTTTACCGATCACACGATTGATATGATCCGAAGCCCGTTGGATCGCTAGACCTCGTAACTGTTCCAATTTTTTAGGAATAAAGAAGTGCTGCAAGGCGCGTTTTGCATTTTCATCGGCATAGATTTTCCCTTGCGCTAAACGATCGATCAATTCATCTGGTTCCACATCAATGACCTTCAATGTCGCCTGTTGGAAAAACGTATCCGGAACCGTTTCTTTTACTTCGATCCCAGTCACTTCTTCAACGATATCATTCAAGCTTTCAATATGTTGGACGTTGATCGTCGTATGGACATTGATCCCCGCATTCAATAATTCTTCGATATCTTGATATCGCTTGCGATTTCTTGATCCTGGCGCATTACTATGGGCTAATTCATCGATCAAAACGATTTCTGGCTGACGTTTGATAATGGCATCAATATCAGGTTCACTCAAAGTCAGCCCCTTATACGGCACTTCTTTTAAAGGGATCTGTGGTAACCCTTTTAATAATTGATTCGTATCCGGGCGATCATGAGGTTCGATGTAGCCAACCACAATGTCTTTACCTAGTACGCTAAGCTCTTGTGCTTCCGCCAGCATCGCATAAGTCTTGCCGACTCCTGCTGCGAAACCAAAATACACCCGTAGACGTCCTCGGCTTTTTTCACGCTGGTGTAACATTTCTGAAACATCCTGTCTTTCCATCTTTGTTTCTCCTAACCCCTCTGCCACCTACATGTTATCAAGTGACAGATTCAATTCAAGCACATTGACAAACATTCGATCTGAAAACCAATCTTTCTGTGCTTTTTCCTGTATTATAGCACGAATTTTGGCAACGTCTTGTCCCCGCTCTTTAGCGATACGAGAGACTTGATTTTCTGCGGCTGCCACACTGATATGCGGATCAACACCGCTTGCAGAGTTTGTGACTAGATCGATTGGGATCTCCGTAGTTTGATTGCTTTGTTGTGCCAATTCTGTTTTATCTTCTACTAATTTCTTTTGCTCCGATGAGGTTGGTGAAAGTTGGGTCACGTCTTGCCCTCTTCCATTAAAATAAGCTGCCTGTTGAAAGGATTGTCCAATCAACGAAGAGCCGACCACCTTCCCTGAAACAACTCTCTGACTACCATTGGCTTGCTGGGCAAAGAAAAGTTGACCGATACCAGTAACAGCGAAGGTGTATAGCCCACCAAGGAGTAGTATGCTGAGGAATAAAAAACTAAGCTGTGCTCTAAGGATATTTTTCATAGGTGAATTCCTTCTTTCTGTAAAATGTCTTTCTTTTTATATCAAGAAAAAGCTCAAAGCGAGATCGATCAGTTTGATGAATATGAATGGGGCAATTAAACCGCCTAATCCATATACCAATAGATTGTGTCGTAAAATTTGACTGGCAGGTTTTTCTGTATACTTGACTCCTTTTAACGCTAAAGGAATCAATGCGACAATAATCACTGCATTATAGATAACAGCCGATAAAATCGCTGTAAGAGGACTACCTAGTGCCATGATATTCAACTGGGCCAATTCGGGATAGATCCCATAAAACAAGACTGGGATCACAGCAAAATATTTTGCGACGTCATTTGCAATACTGAACGTGGTCAAGGCACCTCTAGTCATTAATAATTGTTTACCGATACGTACGACTTTCAATAGCTTCGTTGGACTAGAATCTAAATCAATCATATTGCCCGCTTCTTTTGCAGCTTGTGTCCCTGTATTCATCGCCACTGCCACATCTGCTTGTGCTAATGCCGGCGCGTCGTTCGTTCCATCACCTGTCATTGCTACAAGATGTCCTTTTTCTTGATAGTCACGAATAAGATCCATTTTATTTTCAGGTGTTGCTTCTGCGAGAAAGTCGTCGACCCCCGCCTCAGCCGCAATCGCTGCTGCTGTCAAAGGATTATCTCCTGTGATCATGATAGTTTTGATCCCCATTTTACGCATATCTGCGAAGTTTTCCTGTACGCCATTTTTTACAATATCTTTGAGATAAATGACCCCCATCACTTGATCATTTTTTACAACCACCAAAGGAGTTCCGCCGGCTTGGGCAACTTTTGCGACGATTTGATCACATTCTTCTGGATACTGTCCACCACGTGCCTGCACATATTTCTTGATCGTATCTGCGGCACCTTTACGAATCTGATCGCCACGATAATCCATGCCGCTCATGCGGGTTTGCGCACTAAAATCAATGAACTTCACTTCGGATTTTTCAAAAATACGTTCCCGCAGAGCAAATTTTTCTTTAGCTAAAATGACAATACTGCGTCCTTCTGCCGTCTCATCTGCCAAAGATGAGAGCTGTGCTGCATCAGCTAATTGTTGTTCTGTGACGCCATTGACAGGTAAAAACTCACTTGCCCGACGATTTCCTAAAGTAATCGTTCCTGTTTTATCTAACAGTAATACATCAACATCTCCCGCTGCTTCGATGGCACGACCACTCATTGCGATCACGTTTTCTTTCGTTAACCGACTCATTCCAGCAATCCCGATCGATGAAATCAATGCACCGATCGTCGTTGGCGCTAAACATACGAATAAAGCAATGACAACGATCGTCGCAATCGGCGCCCCTTTACCTGACAGCTGACTACTGAATTCGGTAAAAGGAACTAAACTAACAGAGACCGCTAAAAAGATGATCGTTAACGTGATCAAAAAGATTTGTAACCCGATCTCATTCGGGGTTTTCTTTCGTTGTGTCCCTTCCACCATTGAAATCATTTGATCTAAAAAGGAGTGTCCATTTTCGGATGTCACACGGATCACCAAGTAATCAGAAACCACCGTCGTCCCACCAGTAACGGCACTTCGATCGCCCCCTGATTCACGGATCACTGGTGCTGATTCCCCTGTAATGGCACTTTCATCCACTGAAGCAGCTCCTTCGATTACATCACCATCCGCCGGAATTTGTTGACCCGATACTACGTAAATCAGATCCCCCTTTTTGAGATCAGAAGATTTGATCTCAATAAATTCTTGGTTTTCAATGTCTTCTAAGCGATTGATCTTATAAGTGACTACTTCTTTTTTTGCTTGCTTCAAGCTATTTGCCTGAGCTTTTCCGCGACCTTCTGCGACTGCTTCGGCAAAATTTGCAAACAACAAAGTGATCCATAACAAACAGGTGATCGTTATAGTAAACCATAAAGGCACCGTTGTTTGTTCAAAACAAAGGATCGTCGCTAAGATCGCTCCGATGTAGACCATGAACATCACTGGGTTTTTGATTTGTTGTCTTGGGTCTAATTTGACAAAGGCTTCTTTGATTGCCCATACATAAATAGTTTTCATTTGATTTTGCTCCTTCTAACTTAAGGTAAAATGATCAGCGATCGGACCTAACGCCAACGCTGGTAAAAAGCTCAATGCTCCGACAACAAGGATAACGATCATCAACATGGAGATGAATGTGCCATTCGTTGTTGAAAGTGTTCCATCATTGATCGCGATCGTTTTCTTCCTTCCCATGTTTTCAGCCAAGAACAAAATAGCAACGATCGGAATGTAGCGAGAACACAACATCAAGACACTTCCTAAAAGATTTAGAAACGGTGTATCTGCCGTCAACCCACCAAATGCACTCCCATTATTATTTGCTAGAGAAGTCACATTATAAAGCAACTCACTAAATCCATGAGGCCCTTTATTGGTCAACCAAGTTAAAACATCAGGATGCAGTGAAACTGCCATCGTACCAAACAACGTCAATAATACAGGCGTCAAAATCACTAAACTAGCCATCTTGATGTCGAAAGCCTCGATTTTCTTGCCTAAATATTCTGGCGTACGTCCAACAAGTAGACCGGCAATAAATACTGTCAAGAGCAGAAATGCCAACATGCCATACAAGCCACTACCCACACCACCAAAGATGATCTCCCCTAATTGCATCAAGAAAAGCGGGATACCACCACCGAGAGGCGTAAAACTGTCCAACATCGCATTGACTGATCCATTCGATGCCGCTGTTGTGCTAACAGCCCATAAACTTGACCAACCTACACCAAAGCGTACTTCTTTTCCTTCCATATTCAGTGAACCCAGTACATCCGTAAAAGCGGGCCCATGATATTCACTAATTGCTACACCTACAAAAGCTGCAAAAAGAAAAACAAACGAAACGATCAAAATCGTTCGACCTTGTTTCCATTCTTTGACCCAATAACCAAAAGCAAAAATCAATGCAGTAGGTATCAACAAGATGGCGAGATTCTCGATGAAATTAGAAAAGATCGTCGGATTCTCAAATGGATGAGCGGAATTTGCACCGAAAAATCCACCACCATTGGTTCCTAATTGCTTGATGGCTACTTGACTGGCCACAGGTCCTAGATACAACCATAAAGATTCTCCTGATAGATCAGTGTAAGACAGCCCATGACTAAACGTTTGAACCACGCCTTGGGAAATCAGAAGTACAGCAGTAATTAATGAAAGTGGTAAAAAAATGTAAAGTAAACTACGTACTAGATCTTGCCAAAAATTGCCCAATTGGCTCGATTTCCTTTGGATGATGCCGCGGATCAATGCACAAAGAACTGCTAAACCTACAGCTGCTGACAAGAAATTTTGAACAGTCAAACCAAGCATTTGCGTCGTATTCGAAAGTGTCAATTCTCCCGTGTAAGCTTGCCAGTTGGTATTTGTCACAAAACTAACAGCTGTATTCACGGCTAAATCAAATGACAGATTTTCCACGCCATTATTGCCAGGAAGCCAACCTTGGACCATCAATAATCCCGTTAAAAATAGCAAAGAACAGATCCCAACACCCAACACATGCGCTAAATAGCGCTTCGCCGTCATTTTCTTTTGACTCTCAGGACCAATCAATTGATAAAAAAAGCGTTCGATTGGTTGGATGAAACGTACATATTTTGGTGTTTCCCCTGTCATGATCAACTTGATGTACCACCCAAGAGGTGCGGCTAAAACAAGTAGAATAAAAAAGAAAAACAATCCTTGAAATACTGCACTCATCATTGCTCTTCCCCCTTAAATAAAAACCAGAATAGATAAGCTAACAAAATCATACTGATACAACCTAAAAATAAGATCATTTTCTTCCTCTCCTTTGTTTTCATCATAGACAAAGGACTATAAAGATAGTGTTAATATTCAAGAAATTTCTTTATATGTTCTTTATACAACACAAAAAACAGCTAAATCTTAAGGAGCAACCCTCGCTTGACTTAGCTGTTTCTCAATAAAAAAGACAAAAAAAAGATGCTCCCATGATCTTGAACATCTCCCTTTATTTCTTTCACTCATTCATTTTATACATCAATGATCAGAACTTACTTTCTTACCCATTTTTGGAAGCGATGCGCATAATGGTTTTCTTGATCCGTGATACCGATATGTTCTTCTGCTAGTTCAAAATCACTAAAGTCGATCTCTCCAATATACGTATCTCCATCAAACTCACCATCGATCAGTGTTCGCCAAATAATCCCAGTCTGGGGCAATAGTTCTTGAAAGATCCGACTTCCACCAGAAACATAAATATCTTCTGAAACAGTCTCCGCAAAAACCAATAATTCATCGATCGAATGCATGACTTCTGCATTTTCTTTGACCTCAAAATCTTCTTGGGTAGTCAACACGATGATGTGGCGATAAGGAAGAGATAGGTCGCCCATGCCTTCGTATGTTTTACGCCCCATCACTAATAAACGATCCACCGTATGTTCTCTGAAAAAACGCATATCATTTGGCAAACGCCAAGGCAATAACCCATCTTTACCGATCAATCCATTCTTGTCTTGGGCCCACATGGAAATAAACATTTTGACTCGCTCCTTTCATCTACTACTTGATTATACTAAAAATAAAAAAGCTTGGGTACAGACCCAAACTTTTTTAGACATATTATTTTGTTTCGCGGTGCAAAGTAACTTTACGTTCGCGTGGGCAATATTTTTGCTTTTCCAAACGATCAGGATTGTTACGTTTGTTTTTGTTAGTTAGGTAGTTACGTTCTTTACAAGAAGTACACTCTAAAGTAATATTTACGCGCATGATTTTCCCTCCCATTTATACTAGAATCCTCTAAGATGACTCTCAGACTTGATTATCTTACCATGATTTTTATCAGATTGCTAGCCTTTTTGACGATTTTGTTAAGTAGTTCTACTTGACGAGCAAAAAACAAGCTCAGGAAAAATTGAAACAGATGATTTTTCTTTTTACCAAGTTGAGATTACACTTGTTATAGTAGTAAAATCAATTATTCTTTTAGGAGGAGTTAACTATGCCTTGGAATATGAAAGATTTCCCACCAGCCATGAAGAACTTGGAAGAGTTGACCAAAAAGAAAGCAATCGATATCGGCAATGCGCTTTTAGATGAAGGTTATCCTGATGATCGAGCAATCCCGATCGCAATCAGTCAAGCGAAAGAATGGGTGGAAAGTGCAGATGAGAAAGAGAAGAAAGCTTTCTCAAAAGAGAAAAATCCACAAAAAAATGACAAGCATGATAGCAATCCGCGAGCAGCTAAATTATTAGACGCCACAGTCGAAGTCAAATTCGAAGAAGATCATTGGATCGTTCGCTCTAAAGGCGCTGAAAAAGCAAGCAATCACTTCGATCATAAAGAAGATGCCATTGAAAAAGGAAAAGAAGTAGCTCGTAATAAAGAAACATCCTTAATGATCTATAAAAAAGATGGCACATTCGAGCGAGAAGTCCATTACTGATTGTATATTATCGTCCCTTTGAATAAAAAATCAACTCATTCCGATTTACGGCAAAAAAAAACGAAGAGTCTACCCATTATGGATCGGCACTCTTCGTTTTTGCGTTCAATAGAAACATCGTTGGATCGTCTAAACTGTTACATATTGGATCGGTTCAGCTTGAGGAATCGTTTCATCCACAAAATAAACTTTGTACCACGTCAAGAAACTGAAAATCGTCCAAATCTTACGTTGTTCTTCACTTCTACCTTCATGATGGTCATCAAGTAATTGGATGATTTTCGCTTGATCAAAGAACTCTTTCGCAAAATCAGCTTCAAATAATTCTTTTACTTGGTGATAGCCATGTTCTTCTTTCAGCCAAGCTTTGATCGGTACAGGGAAACCAAGTTTTACACGATTTGACCATTCTTCAGGCAGATGCTTGTTCGCAGCTTGTCTAAAGACATCTTTCGTATTGTTTTGATTCAATAAATACTTACTTGGGATTTGTTGCGCTAATTTCATTACTTCGATATCAAGAAGTGGTACCCGCACTTCCAGTGAACTTGCCATTGAAAGTTTATCGGCTTTTAACAAAATATCTTTTGGCATCCATTGGTGTAAGTCAACATATTGCATCTTGTTGATCTCGTCTTGGATTCCTTCAGTTTTCGCATAATGTTCTGCCATGATTTCTTTGACTGTTGGGGCTTGTTGAAATTCTGGCGTCAACAGGTTGGCCGCTTCGTTTTCTTCAAAGATCCGTGCATGTCCGATAAAATATTCTTTGGCAGGCGCTAATGATTCATATAAATGGATCCTACCATGGAAATTACGCATCTTACCGATTTTTCTACCTAAGTTATAGCGAGTGCCTTTCGGTAATTTTTTCAATCCTTGAGCAATCACTCGGATAAATTTTGAATTTGTGTGGAAGCCATATGATTGATAGCCAGCAAATAATTCATCTGCCCCTTCGCCAGATTGAACGACTCGTACACTTTGTGCCGCAAGATTCGCTAAGAAATACAACGGTACACAAGATGGATTAGAATCTGGTTCATCTAAATGATATTGAATCAAAGGGAAAGCCTTAAAGGACATGTCTCCATCAATGACAGCTGCGGTGTTATCCAAGTCAAGCATTTCTGTTAATTTACGTGCCTCGATTGCTTCATTATAAGTTTTATCATCAAAGCCTATTGAGAATGAATGGTCTGGTTTCAAAACAGAAGTCACATAACTTGAATCGACCCCACTTGATAAGAACGAGCCAACTTCCACATCACTGATCGTGTGTGCTTCGATCGATGCTTTCACTGTGTCATCAATTTGATCGATCCATTCTTGACGGCTTTGTGTGCCTTTTTCTTCAAAGTTCGCATCCCAATACTGTTGGATATCCATGTGGCCATCTTTGTAAGTGAAATAATGACCTTCTGGTAAACGATAGACGCCTTTAAAGAACGTTTCTCCATTTAAAGGAGAATATTGGAACGTCATATATGGTTTCAATGCTTCCCGATTCAATTCTTTATTGAAATCTGGATGTGGTAAAAAACTCTTGATTTCAGAACCAAACATCAAAGTTCCGTTCATTTCAGCATAGTAATACGGTTTGATCCCAAAATGGTCTCTTGCACCGAATAATTCTTTTTTCTCATTATCCCAAATCGCAAAAGCAAACATCCCACGTACTTTTTGCAATAACTCAGTTCCCCATTCTTCATAGCCATGTAATAAAACTTCTGTATCTGCATGAGTTTTGAAAATATGACCTGCATCGATCAATTCTTTTCTAAGTGGTTGATAGTTGTAGATTTCTCCATTAAAAATAATGATTTTTGTTTGGTCTTCATTGTAAATGGGCTGTGTGCCCCCTTCTAAGTCAATAATACTTAGACGTCTAAAACCCAAAGCCACATCACGATCAATGTATTCACCTGAACTATTCGGTCCGCGGTGAATGATGCGATCCATCATGTCATTGATGATTGCTTTTTTATTATCTTTGTTATTAACAAATCCTACGATTCCGCACATTTATTTCACATCCTACTAAAATTACTATTCCATTATTATGTCCACATGAATCTTATCACAGGAAGGCATTCAGAATGAATGATTTTCACTCTTACAATTTCGTCACATGAAAACAAATAAAATGAAAAATCTCTATCTTTAAAAAAAGTAGACTCAACAATTAATTTAACATGTTTTATCCTAGGAAGCTACTGGATTCTCCTATAGTTTACAAATATTTCATGTTATTCATAAATAGGGAGATTTTTGTAGACATATATCTTCAAAATAACAAGCGATTTCATTTTTTATTTCAATCTAAAATCTTCGTTGTTTGCGCTTTGATAGGATACCTTTTATCCATCACTGTCTTTTACGTCGGCATGTAAGAAAATCATCATGCGAGAAAAAAAGTACGTTATTCTGTTTGGTAGAAGTGAGAATTACTCAGCACAATATATAAAAAAACTTTATATTCACCTTTTATTTCATTTGAAAATAACTGAGTATCTCTTTGTACTACCTGCTTCACTTTGTAGAATAGGTAAATTTCAAGAAATAAAAATCAATATACAATAACTATAACCTGCTATCAAATCACTTGACGAAAAAACGAATTTCGGAGATGCTCAATTTAAGAACATATTTTATTTTAAAGTTAGGAAGGATCAACATGAAAATCGGAAAAGTACTATTAGGGATATTGTTAGGGGTAACAACTATTATTGGAGCATTTATATTAGGTATCATGCTATTCCCGTTATTTGCACCAGAAATCCAAAACACGACAATTCAAAAAGCCACGAATACTTCACAGACAAAAAGTACCGAACGTTCATTAACTACAACAGAAACAACAAGCTCAAATGATCAACAGCTGGTAAATCAAACACCTGCAGAACAAGGACAAACACAAGATCCAATTTTGGAAAAAGCATTAAATACACCTGCTACACCATTGACCGCCTTTAGCTCAGATCCTTATGATTGGGATCTAAATCAAGCGAATATCACGAATGGCACCGCTCAGTCAATCGGCTGGATTCAAGCAGAAGACCCAACTGGACGAATAGAGGTAGAATATCACTGTTTCGCTTGCGACACGAATTGGAGTGGCAGAAATTACGCCTATGAATGGAATGGCCAAACGACGACGACTAAAATAACTCCTTTCACGATCGTTGGAACACCTTGCGAACATCAAAAATCCTTAAAAAATCATGGCTATATTAGTTGATTTCAGATAAATAGAAAATCTATATCAAAAAAGAGAACAGATTACTTGAATACAAGAAAACAAGCGCACAACCCAAAAAAGACTACACCACCATTTGGATTTCTGCGCTTATCTTCTTGTAAATAAATTTTTATTGTTTGCCCAAGAAACGAAGGTCACCGATTTTCATATTGCAATCCAAAAAGTCACTGGAACCCCGATAACATAAAAATCAAAATGGGCAATCACTACTTTTATAAAATTTTTTCTTCTATCCTGCTTATTTCATGAATTTTTTAAAACAACCTATTCCATCATAGTGAAAAAATAATCCTCATGCTCACTCAACCATCCAGTATAATCAAATTATCAACGAGCAAAACGTTGAAATAAATCAGGATGGTAGATAGAGATGGCAATTTATTATTTTAACAAAAACACAGATGATCGAGGAAATCACGAAGTCCACGTGATCTCATGTACGCATTGTCCAGAAGATGCACTTTTTATTGGCGTATTTTCTACATGTGAAGAAGCACTACATCAAGCAAGCACAACCCACACATCCAAAAGTTTCGATGGTTGTTCTCACTGCTGCAAAGACTGTCATAACGATTGATTGCAAGAAATAACTAGGCTGTCCCTTGTTGTCTCTTTATTTTTACAGAGAACTTTATTTATACATAAAATCGATCATGTTTGAAAATTCAAAAATCATATGAAAGGAGTATGTAAAAGTATAAAAGGAGTACCAAAAGGGGAGTCAAAAAATATTTTAGGGTAAAAATACAACAGTTAGACACGACCTAAATCGTGTCTAACTGTTGGTATATAAGGAAGGTACAGGATTTGAACCTGCGCGCCGGTGTTAGCCGGTTCGCCGGATTTCGAGTCCGGTGCATTACCACTCTGCCAACCTTCCATGCCTACTATTTTTAATCTTTTTTCTAAAAATGTCAAGAGGTATTATGCACTCTTGTTAATCTTGTTTGTTTTGTAAACTGGTCATTTAAATACCATAACTGTTATGTTTAAATCCAAGAACACTGTTCAAGTTATTCGCTAAGAATAAAGTAGCTTATGCAATATTCATCCTCTCGCACCATCTACAACTGAATAAACGGCGGTAACCTCTTCGAAAAAATAAGGCGCCATCCACATAAATTTGAAGAACAAATTTCGTGGATGGCGCTTTATTTCTCGAGGCTAAACACTTTTGTCACAACCTCATGATGTGGCAATTAGCGTATTTTTTCTGGATTTTCAATTGCAAGTACGGAATCGACCGTCGTTTTGATGATCGAGATGATTTGCTCTTCTGTAGGATGCATGATACTAGAAGACATCAATGAAGCGATACCAGTGATAGTTACCCAAGTACCAGTATGCAGTGCATCGATATATTCTTCCGATAAATCTTTATAACGTGCGTCCTCTTTTAATAACTTGCGGAAATAATTATAAGAAAAATCATGCATCTTTTGACCATTTCCATGCTCATCGATATATAAAGCCATATAAAGGCTATGGTTTTTCTTAGCGAAATAAATATAATTCAATCCTAAATCGATGATTTTATCTCCTGTACGCTCTACAGGAAACACTTCTTCTTCTAACTGTTGGAAGATAACATCTAATAGCGTATTTTTTAAATCTTCCATATTTTTGAACTCTAAGTAAATCGGTTGGGTAGATATCCCCATCTTCTTCGCGATATTTCGTGCAGTGAAACCTTTAAATCCTTCTTTAGCAACAACTTCATATGCAGCTTTCAGAATTTGATCCTTCGTATAGACTTTTCTTCTCATAATAAACTCCCCCACTTCATGCTACAGTCTCTGTTCTTTTATTTTAACCGATATTGATCAATTTTTGCAAATAATATACCTAAATTGTTATATTTTAAAGCATATATGTGTTTTTTATTGGTTTTCTCAATTTTCTAAATATTTTTTTACGTAATTTGTTTCCCCTTACAATTTTTGATTTTGTGTTGAATTTAAGTTGACCTAAAGTTTTCTTTCAAGTTATAGTTAAATAAAAAGGAAAAGAAGGTGTGTAATGAAGAATAAAAGTGACGTTATTTATATTCATCCTAAAAAAAGAATCATTTCTCAAAGGAAAAACTATTTTTACCTTATTTTTTCAGGATTGTTTTTTTTGATTATTGGCTTGCTCAGTGATTCTTTGACAAATAATCTTGTTGGACTAACGGTCATCATGACCTCTCCAAGTAATCTCTTGACTGATTATATTGCTTTAGGCGGATTTGGAAGCGCATTTATGAATGTAGGCTTACTTACACTCTCTTCTGTGTTACTCGCCTATCGCCATAAAGTCATGTTGAATGGTGCGATGTTTGCTTCCATATTGACTGTCGCAGGTTTTTCATTCTTTGGAAAAAATCTATACAATTCCATCTCCATTATTCTCGGTGTTTATTTATATGCCTATTTTATGCACAAACCATTTTCTCAATATGTAATGATTGGCTTATTTGGTAGTGCACTCTCTCCAGTTGTCAGCTATATTACGTTCGGGATGGGTTTACCAATCCTTCAAGGTGCTCTCTTGGGTAATTTAGCCGGTTTGATCGTTGGTTTTTTATTGCCGATCCTAGCTGTTCAGACTCTGACCTTTCATCGTGGTTTTACACTTTATAATATTGGTTTTACTTCAGGGTTGATTGCTATGTTGGTAACAGGTATCCTTCGGCAATTTAGTTATTCGATCGAAGTACACTCGATTCTTTCGACTGATTACCACCACGAATTGACTTGGATCATCTTTTTATTCTTTTTATCAACCGCCGTTTGTGGCTTCTTCTTTAACGCATTCAAATTGAAAGGGCTACGTGAAATCTTTGAGTCTTCTGGAAAACTTACAACAGATTTCATCGGCACATCAGGTATCGGCGCCACCTTGATCAATATGGGCTTGGTTGGCTTGTTATTGATGTCTTACGTCTTGCTGATCGGTGGTGTGCTAAATGGGCCTGTGGTGGGAGGAATCATCTCAGTGGCTGGTTTCAGCTCATTCGGAAGTCATGTTAAAAATTGTTTTCCGATTTTGATTGGTATCTACATTGCCTCAATATTAGGAACGATGCATGATATGACCGAAACGACCATGCTCGTAGCTGCGATTTTCGGTACAGGTCTTGCCCCGATCAGTGGATTTTATGGCGGCGTTTATGGAGTGATTGCAGGCTTTTTACATATTACTCTTGTCCATAATCTGAGTACCTTGCATGGAGGATTGAATCTATATAATAGTGGGTTTTCAACGGGATTTATTGCTGGTATACTAGTGCCTATCCTAGAAAATTTTACGTTTACGGGGAAGGGAAAGAACGCACATGGAAATGGAAAAAGAACTATCAAAGAGGATCATTGATGAATTTCTCACGTATCTTTACGAACACGAGATCAAGGAGATTCGTATTGGCTTAGAGTATACAGATGAAGGACTATACATCGAATTCCAAGGAACAACAAAAAATCCGCCAAAAGATTTGAATACATTGGCCTCACTGTTGAATACACCTAGAGATCCTAGTATGGAGATCTATTACCACGAGTTGCTAGGCACCCCTTCTCATGGCCAAGAATCCTATCGATTACTTGGGAATCTGATCGATGATGTAGAAATCATGTATGATTCGCCAATTTTAAACATCAAGATTTTTCGCCGAATTTAAATGTGAAATAGCCATGAACCTTTTATAGATCATAAAATTAAGTAAATAAGACTCTAGATGGATGTTTTATTTTGTTTCATCCTCTATACTTGGTTTGAACTTACAAAATTGTTTGTTGTTTCTCACTTGAAATAGTGGCGCGCAGTTATGCTTTTCAGGTAAAATACAATTATCAGATGAAAACCTCGAAGGAGTTGACTAGGGATGAACGTTGCAGTATCACGTAAATTAATGAATATTATATCGATCATCGGTATTGGTTTTTCAATTGCACTTACGATTTATTTTATTAATCTAGGCGTCTTTAAAGATTTGAACGCATTAAGAGGTCTTGTAGGTGATTCAATTATTTTAGGACCGATAATCTTTATCTTGATCCAAATACTGCAAGTCGTTATACCGATCATTCCTGGGGGGATCAGCACCGCAGCAGGTGTCCTGATTTTTGGTCCTTACGCTGGCTTTATCTATAATTACGTTGGTATTTGTATCGGTTCGATCATTATTTTCCTATTAGGTAGAAAATATGGAAAACCATTTATCCTGTCGATGATTAGTGATAAAACATATGACAAATATATTGGTTGGTTAGAAAACCAAAGTCGTTTTGAAAAGCTTTTTGCGCTAGCGATCTTCTTACCAGTAGCACCAGACGATGCCTTGTGTTTAATGGCTGGCTTGACAAATATCTCAGTCAAAAAATACACGTTGATTATTTTGATTGCTAAACCCTTATCGATCTTTTTGTACAGCATGGCATTGATTTATGGTGGTAACTTCCTGACTGGCTTGTTAGGATAATTTCTTAATAGATACACTGTGAGTACTGCAATGAAAGATTCCTGCAGTACTCCTTTTTTATGTTTTTTGCGCTATAATGTTAGGAGTAGGTGATAATAATGATCGTTTATTTAAAACGAAGTTTAGGAAATGCTTGGGACTTCCTTAAAGGAACACAAGCTTATTTTCGTGATGTAGTTCTGATGCATGGGTTTATTTTGTTTATTTGTTTGCCTTTGCTTGGTAGTATGACACGCTTGATTTTACAACGTGGGTCGATCGATTATCTTTCAACGGATAATATCCCCACACTGATTTCGCAACATCCAGGAGTTTTCTTCTCCTTGATTGCTGTCTTATTGTTGATTTTGCTCTTAGTCTATTTTGAGTTTACTTTTTTGCTAATGAGTGTTTATTTCATCAAAAAACAAGAACCAATTTCATTGAAGCAATTATTGCAGTTGACCATCCGACAAATAAAAAAAGTTCGTCCGATGATTTTTTTATTTTTCTTAGCTTACTTTTTTTTGATTTTACCAATCAGCGGATTAAGTTTTAATTCAGACTTACTTTCTAAAATAAAAATTCCTGCATTTATTATGGATTTTATTTTCACTAACCGCTGGATCATCGTAAGTTCTTTTCTACTTGTCTATGTCTTCCTCGGCTATATCGGGATTCGTTTAATCTTTGCATTACCTGAAATGATTTTAAGAGATCGCCCTTTTCGTGAAGCGATCCGTGAGAGTTGGCGTTTGACCAAAGCACGTTTTTTTGCGATTTCAGGTCAATTTTTAGTGAT
Source organism: Enterococcus sp. DIV0806c (assembly GCF_051710905.1). Classification (NCBI taxonomy): domain Bacteria; kingdom Bacillati; phylum Bacillota; class Bacilli; order Lactobacillales; family Enterococcaceae; genus Enterococcus; species Enterococcus sp. DIV0806c. The sequence continues at coordinate 2,045,297 of NZ_JBIOLO010000001.1, forward strand.
CAGTGGTACGATTTTATTGATTTCAACAATCAGTTACTTGGCAATCTTGTCAGGTCAGATCTTTGTTGAGGAATATTTCTCCGATTACTCATTGATTAGTGCTGTTTTTGCCATGACACTCTTACAAGGCGTTCTTTTGTTCAATATTGTGATGTCTACCGTCGGAATTTTTTACGTCATTGTAGACTTTATGGATGATGAAGGTTTCTTACCAGATATTCCCAGCTGGTTCTCTTCACAAGAAGTGCCCAAAAAACACACAGCTTTAAAAAATACTGCGTTTACTTTATTTGCTGTTTTCTTTGGTGTTGGTGTTTGTATTTACAATATGAATTACCTGACATCTGCTTCTGAAACAAAACCTTTAACGATTTCCCATCGTGGCGTTAGCTTAGGGAACAGCGCACAAAATACGATTGCTGCACTAGAAAAGACGAGCAAAGATTATCATCCAGATTATGTAGAAATGGACATCCAAGAAACAAAAGATGGTCAATTCGTGGTCATGCATGATTTCAATTTAAGAAATTTGACTGGAGTCAATAAAGCACCGCAAGACCTAACTTTAGCAGAACTGGAAAAATTGACTGTGACTGAAAATGGTGCCAAAGAACCATTGGTTTCATTCGATACGTATTTAAAACGAGCAAATGAATTGAACCAGAAGTTGTTGATCGAAATCAAAACGACTCGAAAAGATTCGGATAATTTAGTCAAAAACTTTGTTAAAAAATATGAAGAAACTATTTTAATACATGGACATATTTTACAAAGTTTGACTTATCAAACAGTCTCAGATCTAAAAGCTGAAAACCCCAATTTTTATGTTGGCTACATTTTGCCTTTTAATCTAGTTGGCCCTCCAGTAACACCTGCGGATTTCTTAACCATGGAGTACAGCACGATCAATCGTAACTTTATTGATTCTGCCCATCAGGATGGTAAGAAAGTCTATGTATGGACACCTAATGATTCAGACGACATGAGCCGAATGATGTTTTATGGTGTAGATGGTATTATTACAGATGATATGCAAGCATTGAATGATACGGTCAGAGAGTCAGAAGGAGAAATTACTTACTCAGACAAGTTATTAAACTTTGTTCTAGGTGTTGGTTAATATAAAAACGTGTCGCTCACTATCCCATCGGATAAGTAAGCGACACGTTTTATTTAGTTTATCTTTGCTTTGATTCCTTAATAGCTCGAACGACTGCTAAAACAGCAGGTATAGCAGATATAACTGCTAGAAAAATGCTTAATTTACCAGAATTTTTTCTTTTTTGCATAGCGATTCGCCCCCTTTCTTTTATTATAATGAAGTTTGCGAAATATCTCAAAGCAAGTGTTTGCTCAACGCTTTCAATTTTCACTATTTTGATTCCTGTTTTGCTATTATTCCAGTCATTTCAACCCAAAATATGACAATTTTGTTTGAACATTATCCCCCACTGTTCGTGAGTCCAAACCAAAAAAGAGATACACTGGGCTTAAAGAGGTGAATAATGATGGTCTATATTCAAACTGGTATATTTATCTTATTAATGATTGGATTATTGATGGGAATTTCAGAGAATTAATTTCAAGTAAACTAGCAACAGCTATCTTATAGCACATTGATTGCCCAAATTTTAGAATGGTGCTAAACTTAAGGTGTATTCGGAAGTTTTATGAAAAATTTCATGAATACACAAATACCAATGAAAGGAGAAATATCTATGACATTCACAAAAACAAGCATCAGCTATCGTGTAGCATTTGATAGTTCAACGAATCGCTTCATGGCAATCGATGCAATGAACGAACAACACATCGCTTATGGGATCACCATTGAGCAAGCAGTAAAAGCGCTACACGAATCTAACTAAGGAGTGTTCCCTTTTCATGTCAGCTGATAATTCTATAGAGAATTAAAAGACGTTTTTGGCTAAACGAGCCATAGAAACGTCTTTTTTGTTTGCTCCAAATAATAAGAATATCCTTGCAGTACTTTTTAAGAAAATCCTCTCGATCATTTTTTGTACTTCCCCTGCTCCTCTGAGAAATCACGCCATTTTTTCAAACGTACTTTAACAAAATCAGGTACAGGTATTCCTAGTTTCCTTAGATTTTCAATAACAGACAAGCCATAGATGGCAGAATACGAGAACACCAAAGCAATACCAATTGCTTCAAATCCTGTAATCTTTAGATAGGGATAAGCAATCATAACAATAAGGAAAATCAGTAAATATTTGATCACATCTTTCATCACAGAACGTTTAAATCGTTTCTTTTTCCCTGTTTTCAGACAGATACCGCTAATAAAATCAAGACATAGAATCAATACAAAAATCTGAATGTACACATTATTTACAAGATTTCTAAACTCATTCAATACCACAGCATTCTCTACAATCATTTTGCTCACCCTCCACTTTATGGAATACCTAACCTTTGTTTATCCTTACCCATCGCAACCTGCTACTACATTGTTAATTAGAATTCAATGTTCATCATCTTTGACACCAAATAACTTTTAAGCTATTATAAAGTCATTAGAAATAAAAAGAATACGCTTTATCTTAATATGATCGATTGAAAGAACTTTTAAGTGACTGTATTCTTCACTTTTCAAACAATTGAATCAATCTATAAGCAAACTATAATAGCTTAAAAGCTAATTGTCAACTATAATAACTTTTATGCTATCAAAATATCAAGAAAGGTGGTTCCTTATGACACTCGTTGCGCGAATCAAACAATTAGCAGAAGAAAAAAACGTAACCTTTGCTGAAGTCGAACGTGCCGTAGGAATCTCTAATGGCCAGATCAGAAGATGGGATCGTGTTTCACCAAAGTCGGAAAATTTAAAAAAAGTTGCAGATTATTTTGGGGTAACAACTGATTTCTTATTGGGCAGCAACCAAGCGCCGAAATGGGCAAATAAAGATGATTTATTTGAGTTAGACAAAATGCTCAATTCAAATGTCAACATGGCGTATGGTGGAGAAACTTTGACAGAACAGGAAAAGCAACGTGTAAAAGATGTATTGACGGGACTTTTCTGGGAATTTCGAAAACGCGGCAAAGAGAAGTGAGCATATATGGAGATGGATATTATCAAACTAGTAAGCGAACTGAAGCGTACCTATGATACCGCCAATCCTTTTGTGATTGCTGAAAAATTAGGAATAGAAATCAGATATGTTTCTTTTCTCGATAATCCAAAAGGACAGTTTCAAGAACTATTAGGCTCCCCTATTATTTTATTGAACAACTCACTGAAAGAATCAGAAGAACGTTTTTACATTTGTGCCCATGAACTTGGACATGCTTTGTTCCATCGGGAAATATCTAGTTACTATGTGTCCTCTAGAAATTCAAGAAGCAAATCTGAAAGCGAAGCCAACTGCTTTGCTTCGAATTTGATCGTTTCCTTGTACAAAGAAGATACGGAAACTTACCCAAGAGAAGTGGAAGAGCTGACAAGACTTTATGGCCTTCCAGAGAGTTGTTATCGGTTTTTGATTTAATAAGTGTACTATTATTATGTTTATTTAGGACTTAGTGGGGTAAGTCCTCGATAATATAGATTTGGCGACTACTACTACCTGCCGATAAATGGGAGTAAGAAACTATCAGGAGGGCAATTATGGAATTGGAAAAGTTTCAAGATAATTTAAAACAGTTAGGTAAAAGAGTTATTGAGCTAAAAGATAGTATTGGTACAGAGGAGGCAACCAAAACATCTTTGATCATGCCGTTCTTTGCAACTTTAGGCTATGACTTATTTAACCCCACAGAATTTGTACCAGAATTTACAGCAGATGTTGGCATAAAAAAGGGAGAAAAAGTTGACTATGCTATTGTCTTAGATGGAAAACCCACTATATTAATCGAAGCAAAGTCAATCAATCAACAGCTAACGAAACATGATTCTCAATTGTTCAGATATTTTGGAACAACAACATCTAAGTTTGGAATATTAACAAATGGCGAAGAATATAAATTTTTTACTGATTTAGACGAGCCTAATAAGATGGATTTGACACCTTTTTTAACTATAAATATCACAAAAATTAAAGATAACCAGATTCCTGAATTAGCAAAATTTCATAAAGATAATTTTGACGTTGATAAAATCACAAGCTCTGCGGCAGAATTAAAGTATCTCAGTTCATTAAAATCTTATCTCACTTCTGAATTAAATGAGCCTTCCGATAACTTCGTTAAGTATCTATTAGGCGAAATTTATGAGGGGATGAAAACAAAACAGACAATAGAAAAATTTAAACCCATCATAAAAAAAGGAATGAATCAATTTATTGCTGAAAAAGTAAATGATAAATTAAGTGCAGCATTGAAAACATCAGTTATTACAGATGAAAATGAAGCTAAATCTCAATCAGACACAACAGATGAAAGTGACAGTGAAGTTATTACTACCCCAGAAGAGCTAGAAGCTTATACCATTTGCAAAGTTGTCTTAAAGGATACCATTCCATTAAATCGACTATTTTATAGAGATAATAAAAGCTATTTTAATATCCTATTAGACGACAATATTAGAAAATGGATTTTACGTGTTCGTTTTAATTCAACTGGTATGAAAATCGAATTGAACGATGAAAATAAGACGATTTATGAGCTATCCGAACCAATGGATATCTATAACTTATCCAAAGAAATGATCAACGTGGTAAATAAGTTTTTATAACCGCAAAAAAAGAAAGCGCTATTATTTATAACACCTTCTCTTTATGAGTTTGTTGTCTATTCAAAAAAAAGTAAAAAGTTATCTGTAAAAATATTATTTGTATTTTTTACAGATAACTTTTTATTTCAAATAATCTTTTCTACTTACACAGTTCACTCGGTTTTAGGAGAAGAAAAAATATTTACAGTTAGTTTTGTCTCCAGCTTACCTTTTATATATTTTATTGACTAGCGTTTTCTAACATACGCATCAATAGTACAGATTACTTGCTGACATTACTTTACCAACACATTGATGCGGCGTAACTGCCGTTGTTTTGGTGTATCTTCATTCCGTTGATGCTTTCTGTTCTAGTTTTTAAAATCTTACTATTTAACAAAAAAACCATCTCACAAGGAGATGGTTCAAATTCGTCTATTGAATTATTTATTGATATTTACTGCTTGTGGTCCACGTTGACCATCTTCAATATCAAAAGTAACTGCTTGGCCTTCATCTAAAGTCTTAAAGCCTTCACCTTGGATAGCTGAAAAATGTGCAAACACATCTTGTCCATCTTCACCAGTGATAAATCCAAAACCTTTGTCTGAGTTAAACCATTTTACTGTACCGTTATTCATATATATTTCCTCCTATTACGTAGATCATACGTGTTTTGTTGCAATTAACATTACTTGGTAAAAGGAGTTTTTATAGTGTGAATATATCGCTCAGATTACGTTTCAAATTAGATTACTTATTTAATATACCATGTATTACCTAAGAATACAAACATTTACGCTTATTCTTTTGATTCATCATTCTAGTAGCATAAATTTGTACCATTCACATTTTTATTTTGTCAATGTGTACTCAATACCATGGATCGTAATATTTTTGATAGTATCAGGCCATCCTTTGCTCTGCCATTTCTCTTCATTTGCCTGTTTTTCGATTTGATCAGCACCTTGGTTATAAAACTTCAGTTGGTTTTTATTATACCAAGGATCTTTATGTGGATTTGGACTTAATTGGTAGCGATATTTCCCTGGGTTGATTTCATATCCTCTGTTCGTACCACCAAATGACGCTTCTCTCCATTTATACTGTTTTCCTTCTATTCTCATGGTACACCCTAGAAGGTAAGTGCCACTTTGTTCCTTTGCTGCCACATCTTTACTATTCCAAAACATACTCCCACTTAATAACACAGTTATACCTAAAACAATCACTAAAATTCTCTTCATGAAAAAATTCTCCTATCAGTATTTTTGAATTCGCTTAATCTTACAAATAATATGTGAAAAACATATTGAATTTCCCATGATTTTTACTAAGAATGAGCTTACGAAAACGTCAAATCAATGTTCAATAAATACGAACAAAGATGTCTGCATACTTGTTTTACTTATTCAAACAACTGATTAATCGCTTAGTATGAACCGATCCTATTCATTCGGATCTTTCATTCATCAAATTTTTTTTTAATACCCGCATCAATCGTCCAAACCGATCATTTTCCTTAGTTATTTCCTGATATCCCCATTTTTCATATAACCCTTCATGTTGAGTTGTTATATATACACTGCCGAAACCAATTTCCTTTAGTTTATTTTCACCTGCTGTAACTAATTTTTTGCTGATATGCTTCCCTCGATATTCTGGCGCGACAAAAACAGTGGCAATGTTAGGCGTGTAGTCCTTCGTATCAATAATGTCTTTTTTTACAAGAGTACAGAATCCTACAACAGGATTTCCATCTTTTGCAATAATCACGGATTCCCAATCTGTAAATTCTTGTTTTTCCATTTTTTCTGCTATATACTTTGCTGCTTTCCATTCAAATTGACGAATAGAATGAGCTACTGAAAGCCAATCAGAATGTTCTTGGGTTATAATGACGTATTTCATATACTTTTCCTCTTTTCTAATTACTTTAAGAGCATTTGATTTTCTGATTTTACGCGTATTAAAAATAGCTGTATGTTTCAAAAACTTAATAAAGTGACAGAATAGTTATTCCTTTTTGATCGATCCATTCTCTAATGGCCAGAAGAATCATCTATTATTCTTTGAATTTTATGAATGATACAAAATTCATGTATTCCTTATCAACCACTTATGGTGCTTCTTCCTATCTCTACCTACTGATCATTAAATAATAGTTTACTTAATTTTTCAAATGTTTCCAAAATTTTCGTATCTATTCCTAATAACAAAAAAAACCATCTCACAAGGAGATGGTTCAAATTCGTCTATTGAATTATTTATTGATATTTACTGCTTGTGGTCCACGTTGACCATCTTCGATATCAAAAGTAACTGCTTGACCTTCATCTAAAGTCTTAAAGCCTTCACCTTGGATAGCTGAAAAATGTGCAAACACATCTTGTCCATCTTCACCAGTGATAAATCCAAAACCTTTGTCTGAGTTAAACCATTTTACTGTACCGTTATTCATATATATTTCCTCCTATTACGTAAATCATACGTGTTTTGTTGCAATTAACATTACTTGGTAAAAGGAGTTTTTATAGTGTGAATATATAGCTCAGATTACGTTTCAAATTAGATTACTCATTTAATATAGCACGTATCACCTCAGGATACAAATTATAACTCTCACCAACTGTTTTTTTGAGCTTATTATCTAAATAGTCTTATGTAACTTTGGTTCAATTGATATCGATACCTTCTTGAATTTATTTTGTAGATACTATCCACCTTATCCCCTTTCGTTTTAATTGAACTGTCTATTAAATAGGTTAATTTGCATTTTGGCTCTCGGTTTATTGTATTCTATCTTGAACCAAAAAATACTTTACCTAACAGATGATCGTAGCTCTATTCAAGCTAAATACTACTTTTCTTTACTCAGAGTATATTTCAAAAAGCCACTATCTAACTAGAAATAAAAAGGATGGCTAAATCAGCCATCCTTTCGTTTTGGGTACCAGAATGGGTACCACATTTTATTTCGAAGGGAACATATTTTGAGCACTGATTTTTTATCAGTAATCTAACCCCCATCTTACAGGCGTTCGTTCAATTCTTTCGCAAGGTCTTCAAACCCTGGTTTGCCTAGTAGAGCAAACATGTTTTTCTTGTAAGCTTCTACTCCTGGTTGGTCGAATGGGTTGATACCATTCAAGTAACCTGAAATGCCGACAGCAATTTCAAAGAAGTACATTGTGTAACCTAATGTGTAAGCATCCATTGTAGGGATTTTAACTAATAGGTTTGGTACATCGCCGTCTGTATGAGCTAATAATGTACCTTCAAAAGCTTTTGTATTTACAAAGTCGATTTCTTTTCCTTGTAAATAACCAAGTCCGTCCAAGTCTTCTGCTTGTTCTGGAATCGTAATCGATTTACGTGGTTTTTCAACTTTTACGATTGTTTCGAAGATATTGCGACGTCCTTCTTGGATGTATTGTCCAAGTGAGTGCAAGTCTGTTGAGAAGTTTGCACTTGAAGGGTAGATTCCTTTTTGATCTTTACCTTCTGATTCGCCGAATAATTGTTTCCACCACTCAGAGAAATATTGCATTCCTGGTTCGTAGTTGATCAATAATTCAGTAACTTTGCCTTTACGGTAAAGAATATTACGCATTGCTGCATATTGGTAAGCTTCGTTTTCTTCAAGTTTGTCGCTTGAATAAGCTTTGCTTGCATCGGCAGCACCTTGCATCAAGGCATCGATATCTGCTCCGCTTGCGGCGATCGGTAATAAACCAACTGCTGTCAATACAGAGAAACGTCCACCGACGTCATCAGGAATCACAAATGTTTCCCATCCTTCTGCGTCTGCTTCTACTTTAACAGCCCCTTTTGCTTTGTCTGTTGTAGCGTAGATGCGTTTGTTTGCTTCTTCTTGACCATATTTTTTAACAAGTAATTCTTTGAATACACGGAATGCAATGGCTGGCTCAGTCGTTGTTCCTGATTTTGAAATGACATTTACTGAGAAGTCACGGTCGCCGATCACTTCGATCAAGTCAGCAAGATAAGTTGAGCTGATTGAGTTTCCAGCGAAGAAAATTTGTGGTGTTTGGCGTTTGTCGCTTCCCAACAAGTTATAGAAGGTATGTTGTAAGAAATCGATTGCTGCACGAGCACCTAAATAAGAACCACCGATACCGATGACCACAAGGACTTCAGAATCAGATTGGATTTTCTTAGCAGCAGCTTTGATACGATCAAATTCTTCTTTGTCGTAGTTCGTAGGTAGGTCGATCCATCCTCGGAAATCGCTGCCTGCGCCAGTTCCTTCTCGTAATAATTTGTCTGCAGCAGTAACTTGACTCTGCATATAGCCTAACTCATGTTCATTGACAAATGGTGCAACTTTTGAATAGTCAAAATGAATGTGTGCCATTTTTGTTCCTCCTTAAAAGTTTCAATCTACAGATATACTTTACGTTTTTTTTTATTATTTTTCAAGCAAATATGCGAGAAGCTTCTAATATTTGCAAGAAACTTCCATTTTTTATACTAAACCTTGCATAGCCATTACTTTTGCGACTTTTTCAAAACCTGCCACATTGGCACCAAGCAAAAGATTTTTTTCGTTGCCAAATTCTTTGGCAGTTTTACGACACGTTTGATAGATCGTCGCCATGATCTCGTCGAGTTGTGCATCGACTTGGCTGCTTTCCCACACCAAGCGTTGTGAATTTTGGCTCATTTCTAGCGCAGATACAGCTACACCACCAGCATTGGCAGCTTTTCCTGGACAATACCAGATGTCTGCTTTTTCATAGACTGAAACAGCATCTAATGTGGATGGCATGTTCGCACCTTCTGCGACGATCTTCACGCCATTTTCTACAAGGATCTCTGCCAATTGTCCGTCGATTTCATTTTGTGTTGCACAAGGTAAAGCAATGTCAGCCGCTTGTTTCAATGTCCAAACCGATTCATTTTCGTGGTATTCAGCCGATGAGCGTTCTTTGGCGTATTCTGTTAAACGGGCTCTTTTGACTTCTTTTAATTCTTTTAATAGATCAAGATCGATACCTTCTGGGTCATAGATATAGCCACCTGAATCAGAACAAGTAACGACTTTCCCACCCAGTTCATGGACTTTTTCGATTGCATAGATTGCCACATTCCCACTACCTGAGACCATCACTGTTTTGCCAGCAAATGAATCTTGTTCTTCGTTCAATAGATGTTTCACATAATAAACTAAGCCATAACCTGTTGCTTCTGTGCGGATCTTACTTCCCCAGAAATCTAAAGGTTTACCTGTCAAAACACCTGCATCATATTGTTTCAATCGTTTATAGGCACCATACATATAGCCGATCTCACGAGCACCTACACCGATGTCGCCTGCCGGTACATCAATTGAAGGTCCGATATGTTTTGCCAGTTCCAACATGAAACTTTGACAAAAGCGCATGATTTCATTATCCGATTTTCCTTTTGGATCAAAATCACTTCCGCCTTTACCGCCACCGATTGGTAGGCCTGTCAGGCTGTTCTTGAAAATTTGTTCAAATGCTAAGAATTTTAAAATACTCAAATTGACACTTGGATGAAAACGTAAGCCACCTTTATATGGTCCGATGGCTGAATTGTATTGGATTCGGTACCCACGATTCACTTGCCAGTTTCCTTGATCATCTTGCCAAGGAACACGGAATTGGATCACTCGTTCTGGTTCAACTAAAATCCCTAGAATATTTTTTTCAATGTATTCTGGATTTTTTTCTAAAAATTGGATGACCGTAGGCATAAATTCATCGACCGCTTGTAGAAACTCGATTTGGCCGTCATCTTTTTGGTGAAGTTTTTCTTGTATCGCTTGTACGTATTCTTTTGCATTTGACATAGGTTCACGCTCCTTTATTCATCTGACTTTATTTTAGCTTATTTCAATCATAGGTCAAAACATTTTCTGCGAATCGTCTTCAAATATGCTACACTCTCTGTGAGGTGAGAAAATGGAAAAAACTTATGACGTGATTGTTGTTGGCGCAGGAACAAGTGGCATGATGGCTGCAATCAGTGCAGCCGAGTATGGTGCCAATGTCTTGTTGATCGAAAAAAATAAAAAAGCAGGAAAAAAATTATTGATGACTGGTGGCGGTCGATGTAATGTCACAAATAATCGCCCTGTTGATGATTTGATTGCGCATATCCCAGGAAATGGTAAATTTTTATATAGTACATTTTCTCAATACAACAATTTTGACATCATGGAATTCTTTGAATCACAAGGAGTTCACTTAAAAGAAGAAGATCACGGACGGATGTTTCCAGTGACAAATAAATCAAAAACGATCATTGAAGCGCTGGTTCATCGTCTGAATGAATTGAACGTCACGATGTTTTTTGGCGAACGTGTAGAAAAATTGATCCATAAGGACAACCAAATCTATGGTGTGCGTACTGAATTTGATGAATTTAAAGCAAAATGCGTCATTTTGACGACTGGTGGACGCACGTATCCTTCTACGGGTGCAACAGGTGATGGGTATAAATTGGTCAAAAAAGTAGGCCACACGATCACACCACTTTATGCAACAGAGTCTCCTTTGATTTCTGAGGAGTCATTTATTGCGGATAAAGTGTTGCAAGGTCTTTCTTTACAAGATATTACGTTACGTGTCTTGAACCAAAAAGGAAAAGTGATCACGGAGCACACGATGGATCTTTTATTTACCCATTTTGGGATCTCTGGACCAGCAGCTTTAAGGTGTTCCAGTTTCATCAACACTGAGCTACAAAAAACGCAGGCACCTGTAACTGTTTCTTTAGATTGCTTCCCGACGAAGTCAGTCGAAGAACTGATACGAGAGTTAGTGGAACTAAGTAAAGAATCGAAAAAGAATTTGATCAATGCGTGGCGTGGTTTTCTACCTGAACGTCTACTCCAATTTTATCTTGAACGGCTAGAAATGACCGAACTAACTGGTAGCCAAACATCTGAAAAACAAATCCAAGAATTTGCTGAATTATGTAAAAACTTTGAGCTATTGATCCATAAGACATTTCCCATCGAGAAATCTTTTGTTACTGGTGGTGGCGTTTCATTAAAAGAAGTCAATCCAAAAACCATGGAAAGCAAAGTATTGAACGGACTGTTTTTTGGCGGTGAATTACTTGATGTAAACGGGTATACAGGTGGCTTTAATATCACGGCAGCTTTTGCTACGGGACGTGTTTCAGGAATGCACGCAGCGATGCAAAGTCAATGGTAAGAGAAGAAAAGCAAAACATTGCTTGAATGAAACATCCATGAAAGGCAACGCGTGTCGTTCGCCTTTCATGGATCGATCTTTCAGCATTTGTTTTGCTTTTTGTTTGTGGTTTTTAAATTTTGATATCGACAAATGTTGCATTGGTCAACTCAGCGATTGCTTCTGGAGCAAGTTCCATTTGAAGTCCGCGTTTTCCAGCAGAGATAATGATCTGGTCATATTCTTTTGCCTGTTCTTCAATAAATGTTGGGAATAATTTTTTCATACCAATCGGTGAACAGCCACCTCGAATATATCCGGTCGTTTTTTCCAAGTCCTTGAGATGGAGCATTTCTACTTTTTTATTGCCGGAGACTTTTGCTAGTTTTTTTAAATCAAGTTCAGTGCTTCCAGGGATAACGGCAACGATCGGACCTGTGTTATTCCCCACTGCTACTAATGTTTTAAAAATTCGTGATTCACTTCCTGGCAACTGAGCAGCAACGGATGAGGCACTGATATGTGCTTCATCCCAAGCATATTCATGTTCTGTATAAGCAATCTTTTTTTGTTCTACCATACGGATAGCATTAGTTTTTACTGGTTTCTTCTTTGCCAAAATCTTCACCTTCGTCTAGCTTAATTTTCATTGAGTAAACTAATGATTTGTTTTAATTCTTTAACTGGTAATTGGCCAGGTGCAGAAGCTCGTGTCGCATCTAACGCACCGAAAGTGATGGCTGAACCTGTCACGTTGCCTGCAAGTCGAGAGACCATGCCAAGCTCACCCATTGACATAGTGACTAGAGGCATTGACACAAACGCATGAGCGCGACGAGTCAATTCCATCATCCGCAAAACATCACGTTCATTATTTGGCATCACAGCAATTTTGCCAATACTTGCACCAAAATGTTCCATCATATTCAAACGATACAGCAAGACCGGATCTGCTGGTGTTTCTTTAAAATCGTGGCTACTGATGACCAGTGGGATCTGGCGGCGGTGGATATCATGGAGCAGATCCTTTTCCATACTTTCGATTTTGAACAACTCAATATCTAGCATTTCCACTAATTCTGTGTCGATCAAAAATTTATACAGATCGTGGTAGTCTTTGATTGAAATATCTTGCGTTCCACCTTCTTCTAAGGTTCGAAAAGTCAAAAGCAATGGTAGTCTTTCTAACATTTCATAGATCAGTACTAACGTTTCCTTTAGTTGTTCTTTGTTGAAGACATCATGATAACAATCAAGACGCCATTCAGCTAAATCAGCACCGGCTTCCCTCGCCAGGATTGCTTCTCTCAGAAGTTCTTCGCGAGTTGTACCAGTCAAGGGCGCACAGACTTTTGGACGTCCAGTACCAAATCTTACTCCTTTTACTTGAAACATTGACTTCACGCCCTCTCTATTTTTTTATTTCATAAACAAATACCTTTAAATAATTTCCTTCTGGGAAAGAATCAATGGTTTGAAAATCATCAGGCAAACGATAAACACCGCTGATTTGGTACTCATACTCAGCAGAGATTAGTTCATCTTCGATCATTGCTTGAAATTGATCAATCGACACATTGGCTGCATTTGTTGAGGCAATCAGGATTCCTTCATCGGCTAAGATCGACAAGCTATCTTTCACCAATTCACCATAATTTTTGGCTACACGAAAGACTTTTTTCTTGTTCCGAGCAAAACTTGGAGGGTCCAAAACGATTACATCATAAGAGAAACCTTTACGTTGTGCATATTTAAAGTATTCAAAAACATCCATGACGATGATTTTATGGGCATCAGGTGTCAACCCGTTGACCTCAAATTGTTCACGAGTTTTTTTCAAACTTCGTTTTGCTAGATCGACACTTGTCGTTTCTGTTGCCCCACCCATAGCAGCAGCTACAGAAAAAGCACCGGTATAGCTAAACATATTCAGTACTGATTTCCCTAAAGCTAAGCCATCGATCAACGCCCCTCTGACTTCTTTTTGGTCAAGGAAAATCCCTGTCATTAGACCTTCATCCAAATAAGTGGCATAAGTCACTCCATTTTCTTGGACAAGTAGTGGTTCTTTGGCCACTTCTCCAGTCACATGCTGGCTCTCCGGTAATCGTGTTGTTTCAAAGCGAATTTTTTCGTTGATTCCGACAATTTCAGGATAAGCAGCTTGAAAAGCTTTTAATAAAACTTCACGAGCCAAATATAAGGTTTCATTGTACCAAGAAAAGACAGCAAAGCTATCGTAGTAGTCAATGATCAAACCACCGATCCCATCTCCTTCTCCATTGAACAAACGAAAAGCTGTTGTCTGCTCATCATTAAAATAGCTTGTCCTTTTTTCTTTAGCTGTCAGAAATTTTAGTTCAAAAAATGATTGATCAAATGGTTCATCTTTTTGGCTGAGTACCCAACCAATCCCTTTGTTTTGTTTTCCTAAATAGCCTTTTCCTAAAAATTTTCCTTGCTGATCAATTAATTCTACCCATTCTGTCGTTTTTTTCATTTGGACTAGATCTTCTTCTTGGATCAATGGATAGCCTTTTAAAAATTTCTTGACTGCTCTTTTTTTTATTGTTAGTTTCATTGGCTCACCTGCTTTTTCATTCTCCCTTTTAGTATAACAAAAAACACGCTTCTTGTCTTAGAGATTCCTTGTCTTGTAGGTAGTTTTCCTTAGAAAAAAGCTAAAATAAAAACTCCTTATCTCCCACTAAAACTAAATACACAGTGTTCCGAAAGTAGCTCCTTCAGAAAACATTTTGAAAAAACGACAATTTGAAGAAGGATTTCCGATTTTTCATCATGATTTTTCAGTGCTGAGCACTTCTGTCTCCCTCTTCATGTGTAGATTTTTGTACAAAACTTAGCGATCTTAAAGAAAATCTTAATCTATCAAGCTTGATTTGTACTTTCAATTGACACTATTTTGGTCTACTAGTAAAATGGTTAGGAGTATGTGAGTCGTGAGTATGTTTCATGTCACTCTTTTTTTATGTAAGAGTGCAGAAAGGAAGATTAATTTGAAAATAAAAACACCCGCTTTTTTAAATAAAAGGCTCGGATTTTTTTCTTTACTAGCAGTTTTGTTATGGGTCAAAACGATTGCTACTTATCTATTTGATTTCCATTTAGGGATTGAAAGTGGCATCCAATATTTTATCTTGTTCATCAACCCAATCGCAACGACTATCCTTCTTTTAGGGATTGCCTTATATGTTAGACGAACGAAAGCAGCGTATATCACGATGCTAGTCATCTATTTCTTGTTGACCTTGCTCTTATTTTCTAACATCATCTATTATCGTGAGTTCACTGATTTTATTACGATCAACGCGATCCTAGGCGCCGGAAAAGTCGCAAGTGGTTTAGGCGAAAGTGCCTTACGGTTATTCCGTCCTTATGATGTCCTTTATTGGATCGATATCATTTTGATCGTCGGACTTTTAGCAACGAAAAAAATCAAAATGGACACACGTCCTGTACGCGCTCGAATGGCGTTTGCTTTTACTACTTTAGCAGTGATGATCTTTTCAGGAAATCTCTTTTTAGCTGAAGCAGATCGTCCAGAGTTATTGACACGTACCTTCTCTCGTGATTATTTAGTTAAATATCTTGGACTGAACGCGTTCATGGTGTACGACGGTATCCAAACCTACCAAACAAACCAAGTACGAGCTGAAGCAAGTCCAAATGATATGAAAGAAGTAGCGACTTACGTCAAAGAACATTATGCTCAACCAAACCAAGATCTCTACGGATTAGCTGAAGGTAAGAATGTCATCTACATCCATTTAGAAAGCCTACAACAATTTGTGATCGATTATAAACTGAAAGACGAAAATGGCGTAGAACATGAAGTAACGCCTTTCTTGAATAGTTTGTTCCACAGTAATGAAACATTTAGTTTTGACAACTTCTTCCATCAGGTGAAAGCTGGTAAAACAAGTGATGCAGAAACATTGATGGAAAATTCATTATTCGGGTTGAACCAAGGGTCTCTATTTACTCAACTTGGTGGTAAAAATACTTTCCAAGCGGCACCAAATATTTTAAAACAAACAAAAGGGTACACCAGTGCAGCATTCCATGGTAACGCTGGTACATTCTGGAACCGTAACGAAACCTATAAGAGTTTTGGGTATGATTACTTCTTTGATGCTTCATACTATGACGTGAATGACGATAACTCATTCCAATACGGTTTACATGACAAACCTTTCTTTGAACAATCCGTCCAATATTTAGAACGGATGCAACAACCTTTCTATTCAAAATTCATTGCTGTATCGAATCACTTCCCTTATTCAAAATTCACAAATGAGGAAGCTGGATTCCCGGTAGCAAATACGAACGATGAAACAATCAATGGTTACTTTGCGACAGCTAACTATTTAGACACAGCGGTAGAAGAATTCTTCAACTATTTAAAAGCAAGTGGCTTGTATGAAAACTCAGTCATCGTCTTATACGGTGACCACTATGGGATCTCTAATACAAGAAACAGATCTTTAGCTGAATTAGTTGGTAAAACAAGTTCGACCTGGACAAATTTTGACAATGCAGCGATGCAACGCGTGCCATATATGATCCATATCCCTGGACAAACAAAAGGCGGAATCAATCATACGTATGGTGGCCAAGTCGATGCTTTACCAACATTGCTTCATTTGTTAGGTGTTGATTCAAAAAATTATATCCAATTAGGACAAGATCTCTTCTCACCTGATAATAACCAGTTAGTTGCTTTCCGTGATGGTGACTTCGTTTCACCTAAGTACACCTATTATGGTGGAGCTGTCTACGATACCCAAACAGGTGAAGTCCTATCCGATATGACTGAAGAACAACAAGCAGAAGTTACTGCCTTACGTGAAGCAGTCAGCAAGCAACTCGCTGTTTCAGACCAGATCAATAATGGCGATCTACTTCGTTTCTATACAGAAAGTGGTTTAGAACCACTTGATACTTCTAAGTTTGATTACAAAAATGGCTTGCAACATCTAAATGATGCCGAGCGTTCACTTGGTGACAAATCAACAAGTGTCTTCAGTGAGAACAACAATCAAACGACACAAAATCTTTACGAAACAAAAACCTTCCAAGATATCCATGGTATTCCTGCTGAGGAACCTACGGATAGTGAAGATTCAGTGGAAAACAACGAATGAACAACGTGAGAACAAGTAGCTAATGTCATCACTCAACGAACAGCACTCGAGGAAATCCTTTCTTCGGGTGTTTTTTTGATTTAAAAACTAGATATAAATAGATTTACTTATTCCTACTCAGTGATTTTTTTCTTACCAGCATCTTACCAGCAATATTGAAGGAGCAAAGAGATGCTATTAACCATATTCGATACACCTCTGTCCCCTCATACATACTCTAAGTCTGAAACGATTAAAATCCCAGATAAATCATTTCATTCTTGGCGACTCATTGCTCGTTCATTGATCTTGACATGGATATGAGTTTTAGCACTGGATCTCATAGTACGACCAAAGGAATAGCAGCACTAAAGAAGTTTTTTATCCGCCTTCATGTTCCCTTCGCTTGTCCTACTTGATCAGCCTTCCTTTATTTCGGTTTTTCACTAAATGATTTTCATACTTTATTCATATTCATTTTTTATACTATTCTTGAGGTGAAAAGTATGAATATGATCCGTTATTCTACCGCACGATTACTTTATTACAAAAAACAAACATTTCTATATACTTTGTTTTCAAGCTTTTCTGCTTTTCTATTATTGATCAGCTTTAATTTATATAATCTACAAACCACTTTACACAAACAAATCCAAGATCGGGTGTTGATATTTGATGCTTCTGATGTCAAAGAGAACTTACCTTCATCAGAAACGCTTCAACAAGCCTATCTGGTTGTGATCAGTTGCATACTGGCACTGTTTGCCTTGTGTTTCTTTTTTTTCTTTTTACTCTCACTCTATCGTCATCGTATGGAAATCATCAATTGGCGATTAGCGGGTCTTTCCAAACCAAAAATGTTCTTCTTTGTTTTTTGGCAATCCTTGATTCCATTAGTCCTGA
Source organism: Enterococcus sp. DIV0806c (assembly GCF_051710905.1). NCBI lineage: Bacteria > Bacillati > Bacillota > Bacilli > Lactobacillales > Enterococcaceae > Enterococcus > Enterococcus sp. DIV0806c. The sequence goes on from NZ_JBIOLO010000001.1 coordinate 2,063,212, forward strand.
GTTGTCTTGGCGTTCTTTTGATCGTTTTTGCTTTCCAAAATGGCTATCAAGCTTTACTCCAAAAAATCAATTTGGCTCTATTAGATTTCTTCGAACTACCGAATTTACCAAGTGTCTTTTCATCTGGAAATGGTTTATCGATCTCGATTGACCAAAATAGTTTTTTTATGATCGACTTTTTTAGCGATAACTTTTTAGTAGATACCTTAAAAGGGATCGGACAGACGATCATTTGTTTAGTTAGTATTAGCACATTACTTAGTACGTGTCTTTTCATGATTTCAAATCGACTTTTAAAAAGAAAGAAGCTGATCATTGATGAACCAACATGATTCACTGATATCATTTAGCGGTTTTACCGTTCTGATCGGTTCGAAAGCCGAACAACAGGTGATTTTCACAGAGATCAAAGCACAACTCCTTGCTTCAGAACGAACAGATCTGATGATCGTTCAAAAAAATTGGCCGTTCTTTCCTTACCTTAATTTAAAAGAACAAGTATTTTTGGACATCCCCGAAAAACAAAAAAAAGCCAAACAGGAACAAGCGCAAGCTAAGCTAATGATTGATTCCTCGTTGCTCAAAAAATCAGTAAGTGAATTGAGCACGTTTGAAAGAATCAAATTACAACTGATGCATGCGATCCTTGCAGATAAAAATAAACTGATCATTGAAGACCCTATCGATGATTTGTCCATTATCGAAATTCAAGATCTTTTGACAAATCTTTGCGATTTAGTCAACGATCATTCTTTTTCGATCTTATTGTTGACGCATGATCTTTCCATTGCCGAAAGTCCATATGTCACTGATTGTAAAGAAGCTAGTTGACTTGTGCTTGTTGCTCTCCATCAAAAAAACCGTTAAAACAAGAGAAACATCTTGTTTTAACGGTTTTTGATTTAGTTATCATTCGATTTCAACATCTGGTAATTTTACAGTAAATGTCGTTCCTTTTCCTAACTCGCTTGTTACGTCGAGTTTTCCTTTGTGTAATCGCACTAATTGTTGAACGATCGGTAACCCTAAACCGGATTCGCCATATTTTGTATTTTTTCTAGATGGATCAACTTTGTAATAGCGATCCCATATACTTTTCATTTGTTGTTCTGACATACCAATACCGGTATCGGTCACTTTGATGATCGTTTCAAGATACCCTTTTTCTAATGTGACTGTGATCGTTCCATTTTCAGTGAATTGGATCGCATTTTGAATAATGTTGACCATGATCTGTACAAACCGATCATAATCAGCGTATACGACTAATTGTTCAGGTGCTTCTAAAATCAATTGATTACCCGCAGCTTCTGCTTTTGCTTCCAATTGGGCGACAATATTTTTTAACGTTTCTGTCCCATCAAATTTTTTGATGACCATGCTGATTTGATTCGTTCTGATTTTTTCATAATCTAAATTCTCATTGACTAGACGAATCAAACGTTCGGTTTCATTTTTCATCAGTTTGATGGCATTTTCTCGTTGGTTTTCTGGGATGGCATTATATTCTAAGCCTTCTAACAAGCCATTGATGGTTGTTAAAGGGGTCCGCATTTCATGGGAAGCATCTGCCATGAATTGTCTGCGCCGATTCTCTTGTTCCTCGATTTCTGCTCGTGATTCTTTCAGTGAGTTGGTCATCTTATTGAAATCGTCTGCTAATTCGTCAAACTCATCTTTATCATTTACAGGTAATTGCACATCGAAGTTGCCATTCGTGACTTCTTTTGTAGCATTTCTCAAACGATTGATCCGTTTGACTTGGAAAGCCGCAAAGGCATAGCTTGCGATGATCGCAATGATACTTGAGAAGATGAAGCCTTTGAAGAGATTCAAGGTGACTGATCGCACGCTATTGTCGATGTTTCTGGCTGGTTGGCTGACAACTAATCCCCCATAAAACTCATGATTCAAGTTGAAAGGAACCAATGCATAGGAAGTGGCTTGATTCTCTCCTGAGATATTTTTATTTGAAGTAAACTTGACTTGGCGACCGCTTCTCAAACTTTCCCATTGATCGGCTGTAATCGTAAAATTCAAGTAAACCCCAGCCGTTGGATAGATCACTCGCTCATATTTATCAATAAAGATAAAATTGACATTTTGTTCGGTTAATACTTGTTCAGTCAGTTCCAACGCATTTTGGAATGCTTGATCCTGATTGAATTGAGGAAACGTATCCGCAAAGGTTTGGGTCGTTTTCTCCACCGACTCGGCATAACCAAAAAGTTGTTGGTAATTATTTTCTTCGATCGTCTGCTTGGTCAATTGCGTAAAAGAAATACCGACGATCAAGATGATCATGGCGATCATCCCACAAAAAGCCAGTAATTGTTGGTATAAATAGCGCATCAGGCAACACCTGAATCATCAAATTTATAGCCTACTCCCCAAACGGTCTGGATCACTTGTGGTCCTACTTTCTCGATTTTTTGACGCAGTTTTTTGATATGGGCGTCGACGGTTCGTTCATCACCAAAATATTGATAATCCCAAACTAGTTCCAATAACTGTTCTCTTGAAAATACTTGTCTTGGTTTTTTTGCTAATGTAAATAAAAGATCAAATTCTTTTGGTGTCAATCCATCGATCGGTTGGTTATTCAAGTAGGCTTCACGCGTTTTCGTATTCATCTTGAAGTGATCGGTTTGGATGTCAAAATTTTGATCAGATAATGGATTTTCTTCTTTTGTTTCTACCAATTCGCTACGACGGTGTAATGCCTTCATACGTGCAATCAACGTCAAGGGACTAAAAGGTTTAGTGACATAGTCATCAGCTCCCATTTCCAAACCGATCACTTGATCACTTTCAGAATCTCGGGCGGTCAACATGATGATTGGTACCGTACTAGAAACTTTTCGGATTTCTCGCCCAACCATCATGCCATCCATTGTCGGAAGATTAAGATCCAACGTGACCATATCCCAATGTTGCGGATTCTCTAAAAACGCATCTAATCCTTCTTTACCGTCATATTTGAAGGTTGCTTCCCATCCTTCATTCAAAAAAAACATCTGCATCATTTCAGATACGGATTGATTATCTTCAATCATTAAAATGTTCATGCTCGTCTCCTCCATTTATCAAATCGTAAGTTTGTAATTTTTTTTCTGTTAATATAAAAATCAGCATGATCGGAAACACTAAGAGTAACATTTCAATAATAAAAAAATTGGTATGTCCTGTGATTTTTAATCCGTAGCCGATCAAGGTCATCAATAATCCAAAAATCAAGAAATATTTTCCGCTTGTTCGTTGGGCAATCCGCCAATGTTCGTCGGATCTTGTAGCACGTTCTGAATGATAACCATAGAAAGGTAAATTACCTTTAGAAGGCAAAATTAAAAATAAGAGCCCTATCAAGGTCAAAAAAAGACCAACTGTTAAAAAAATCATGATTTCACTCTCCAATCTCTGTCTATAGTATACTCTAAAATGGTTGCTGAACCAATAAGTTCAGTAATTCTTCACGAAACGTTTGTCTTTTGTTCATTCTTTGATAAGATAAAGATATTCAAATGAAAAAGGAGTTTTATTTGTGACAAACTATCAAGCAATCACATTTTTCGATCTCGATGGGACTTTATTAGATGGACATTCTAAAATAACTCCTGAGATCGCCGCAGCAATCCAAGCATTAAAAGACAATGATATCCTACCTGTTATCGCCACTGGACGGACAGAAATGGAAATCAAACAAATCATGCATGATGCAGGTATTACTTCCGCTGTAACAATGAACGGTTCTTGTATTAGCGTAGAGGGAGAAGAAATTTATTCTGTACGCTTTTCTAAAGAAGAATGCCAAAAAATGCGTGACCATATCGAAGAGCAAGGTCATGCCCTTTGTTTTTATAATAGAGAGAACATTTGGAGTACTCATCACACAGAGACGATGAGAAAAGCTTATGGCTTTATCCATTCAGATGTGCCACCAATCGATCCTTCCGCTTTTCAGGATCATCCGATCAATATGTTGCTGATTCTTTCAGAATCAGGTGATGAATATTATCATGAACGTTTCCCAGACATGACTTTTTACCGCAATAGTCCCTATTCGATCGATACGGTCAGAAAAGGTATTTCAAAAGGTGCAGGGGTCAAACGCTTAAAAGAAACATTAAAATTAGAGAATGTCCCAACTTTTGGTTTTGGTGACGGGCCGAACGATTTTGCCTTACTTGAAGCTTGTGATCACAAAATCGCGATGGGCAATGCTTATGATGAGTTAAAAGAACTTGCAACCTTCATTACGAAGAAAAATACCGAAGGCGGGATCGTTCACGCATTGAAGCATTTTGAATTGATTTGATTGTGGAACTGCTTAAACATGACAAAACGAAATAGCCGTCACTTTAACAGAGGACGACTATTTCTACTATACCGAATGAAATTTTTGGCGCCGTTTTTAGCGGCGCTTTCCAAAGGGACTGTTCACGCAGTTCCTTTTTTATTGTTAATCTCGCCCAAGACTGAGGATTCAGACATCGCCCCTAAGTCCATGAGTAGGGAATTTTATCTAGTCAACTTCTCTAAAATGACAAATATCCACCTTTATTTTACTATCTCTCAACCGCGGCTAAAAACCGAATCCTTGTTTTGACATCAGTTCATGTCTATCATCACTTCAACCGTTTGCAGTGGTACGTCATAAAATCGGTCTTCGCGACGTCCTAAGAAATCTTTGGCTTGCTGTGGGAATAACGCATAGCTTAAAAGATCTTCTGGTGATTTTGCATACTCACTGATTTCTTTTTTGAGTAGCGGCAATTGAGGTGCTAGTAAATCTGCGGGTCGCTCTTGGATCACTTGTTCATCGCCTATGATTTTTTGTTGGATGGCTTCAGCGATTGGTGCTGGAGAACGGCCATACAGTCCACGGACGTATTCTTTGATTTCAGTTGGGACGAGCTTATATCGCTCACCAGAGAGTACATTCATCAGCGCTTGCGTTCCTACCATTTGGGATAACGGAGTAACGAGTGGCGGAAAGCCAAGATCTGCTCGAACTTTTGGCACTTCTGCTAATACTTCTTCATATCTATCTTGTAATCCTTGTTCCGTCAACTGACTTAATAAATTAGATAACATACCGCCGGGCACTTGATAAATCAATGTTTTAGGTTCAATGTCCTTGACTTTAGGATTCAACATCTCTTCATCTCTAAAACGATCTCTGATCGGATTGAAGTATTCTGCTATTTCTGTCACTTTTTTCATATCTAGCCCTGTATCATAGCCCAGTTCTTCAAGCACCAAAGCCATTGATTCAGTTGCAGGTTGACTCGTTCCACCCGCAAAAGAAGAGATAGCCGTATCGATGATGTCCGCCCCTGCTTCAACCGCTTTTAAATAGGTCATTTCAGCGATCCCACTTGTTGCATGAGTATGGACTTCTAATGGTAATGGAACAGCATCTTTGATTCGACTGATCAATTCGTAACCAGTTTGCGGGGTCAATACGCCCGCCATATCTTTGATACATAACGAATCTGCTCCAGTATCCGCCATTTCTTTTGCTAACCTCACAAAATAATCGATCGTATGGATCTCACTCGTCGTATAAGAAATAGCTGTTTGGCAATGGCCACCAGCTTCTTTAGCTGTCACAATAGCAGTCTGTAAATTTCGGACATCATTCAATGCGTCAAACACACGAATACTATCAATGCCGTTCTTGATCGATTTCTCGACAAATTCTTTGACTACGTCATCTGCATAATTTTTATAACCAAGGAGGTTTTGTCCTCGAAGTAACATTTGTAGCTTTGTTTGTTTGACTTGTGAACGAATCATACGCAAACGCTCCCATGGATCTTCATTTAAGAAACGTAAGCACGCATCAAAGGTAGCGCCACCCCACATCTCTAATGAATGGTAGCCTGCTTCATCCATCGTTTTCAAGATTGGCAACATGTCTGCTGTAGTCATTCTTGTAGCAATCAAGCTTTGTTGCCCATCACGCAAAACGGTTTCCATCATTTGGATTTTTTTTGCCATTTATTTCCTTCCTTTCTCAACGAGTTGCTGGATATGTGTGCGTATTATTTGAAGGGAATGTTTCTGTTCGCGACTACAAACTTTGGCTACTTCTTTACACACGTAACATGTCCGTTGGTTATATCCCAGCATCTCTCGACTCAACTGCTGCATCTTTCCTTCTTCCCAAAAAAGTACATCAAGATCGACTAATCGACCATAGGGGCAAGTTTCTTCGAGTTCGATCATGCGCTTTTTTAGTCGTTCTTTTCTTAAAGGAAGAAGCAAAAAATACTCGTAACCTGTTTTTTTCTTACGATACAACTGGACCAATGGAGTGACCTCTGAAACACATTCTTCTATAGCTTCGACCACTACGTGAAAGACTTGTGCGATTTCTTCTGACGTTTTGACAGGACCTGGTATATTCATAGTTGTTGAAAGCAATACATGTTGCGGATTTGCTTCCAATAATTTCCTCTGTCTGTTGGCACGTGCCTCTCTTGCGATAAGGATTTCTTCATGCGTCACAGTCGGTCCATCGAATAATTTGCTACACATTTTTGACCACATCGATCAATGTGCCATCGCGATATTCAACTAAGGCAACGATTTTTTCGCCATACTGAATGGCTGAAGGCTCGCCAACGATGGCATATGCTTTTTGTTTAAGCTCGTCAATCGTATATTGAGGTATATCTACACCCTTGAAATACTCGATCAGATCTTGACATTGAGGATTGATGGCGATACCTACTTCCGTAACTAAGACATCAATGCTGGTTCCGGGAGTCACAACCGTATTGACATGATCAACAACAGTGGGTATCCGTCCACGAACGAGTGGCGTGATCACCAGGCTCATTTTACAACCCATACTTGTATCTGGATGTCCGCCAACAGCTCCACGAATCACTCCATCTGAACCAGTCATGACATTGACATTGTAATCCGTATCGATTTCTAACGCAGACAAAATGGCTGTATCTAACTGATTCACCATAGCACCTTTACTTGCTGGTGAAGCATACATACTTGCATCTATTTCATAATGTTGGTTGTTTTCGCCTAAAGAAATCGCAGATAAATGATCGAAATCCTGGACATCGATAATCTTTTCTACTAACCCTTCCTCCAGTAATTCCACCATCGCATTTGTAATTCCACCTAATACAAAACTAGCTGTCATTTGGTCTTTCAACATTGCTTCCCGCAAAAAGCGAGTAACAGCCAGTGCCGCACCACCTGTACCAGTTTGAAATGAGAATCCTTGTTGATAATAGGGCGAATGAGTGATGACTTTTGCTGCATACTCTGCGATCAAAAGTTCTTTAGGATTTTTAGTAAAGCGTGTCGCACCTTTTGCAATGCCTTCGGGATCACCTATCGCTTCCACTTCTACAACATAATCGACATCCGTCTGTGCAATACTGATTGGGATATTAGGAAAAGAAACTAATGTATCTGTGAGGATGACCACTTGATCCGCATATTTTGCATCGACCATGGCATAACCTAGTGATCCGCAAATGGCTTTTCCAGTGGTTCCATTGGCATTTCCATATTCATCCGAACTTGTCGCCCCTAAAAAGGCGACATCAATATGCAGATCACCGGATGCAATCGCTCGCGCTCGTCCACCATGGGAACGAATGATTACTGGTTTTTCCATGATTCCTTGCGAAATCGCTGCGCCTACTTTATCCCGCAAACCACTCGTGGTAATTCCTGTCACAACACCATTTTTTATGTGATCAATCAAAGGTTCATGGACGTTTGCGATTGAACTTGGTGCGATCGTGATATCTTTGATTCCTAACGAGGCAATCTCTTCCATGACCTTATTAAGTACAAAGTCTCCTTCACGGAAATGATGATGAAAAGAAATCGTCATTCCGTCTTTTAGCCCTGTCTTTTCAATGGCTTCTTTGAGACTTCCCACTATTTTTTTCTCATTTGGACGGACAGGATGGATATTTCTACTGGCTTCTTTGAATGGTTCAATATGGACCAACTCACCTTCGTACAGACGGTGAGTAACTGTTGCTGATTGTGGAATCTCTTTACCAATTTTATTTACATCCATTTCTAGATCTCCTCCTCTCGGATCAACTTCGCCGCTTTGGCAAGAGCAATCACTCTTTCTGCTCGCTCGACGATTGGTTTATCCACCATCTTGCCATTCACAGAAATCACGCCTGAACCTTTTGCTTCTGCTTCTTGGATGCCCCAGATCACTTCTTTCGCTGCTTGGATCTCTTTTTCTGTTGGTTCATAAAGAGCATGGACTAATGGAATCTGACGTGGGTTGATCACTGATTTCCCATCAAAGCCTAGTTGTTTGATCAGACGGACTTCTGCTTGAAATCCCTTAACATTTTCAACATCTGAATAGACAGTATCGATTGCTGCAATACCAGCAGCTCGGGCGGAATGAAGGATCATATTTCGAGCAAAAGACAATTCTTGTCCATCGGGATATCGTTGGGTTTTCATATTGGTCACATAATCTTCGGCACCTAACGCGATGCCAACTAACCGTTTGGAAGCTTTAGCGATTTCTCTTGCATTCAATACCCCTTCTGCAGATTCGATCGCTGCCATCATTTTTGTGGTTCCCACTGGGATTTGATAGGTTTCTTCCACTAAAGTGATGACCTGATCGACCTCGATGATGTCTTGTGCGGTTTCTGTTTTTGGCAAGCGAATGACATTGATCCCTGCTAATACCATTGCCTCAATGTCTTGGTCACCCCCAGCCGTCAATGCGTTGATTCGAACGACCGTTTCTACTTTGCTGTAGTCAAATGTTTTTAATGCCAAATGAACAAGCAAACGTGCCGAATCTTTTTCTTTTAAAGATACGGCATCTTCCAAATCAAACATGAGTGAATCTGCACCGTATAATGGTGCATCTCTCAGCATCGCTGCATTTGCACCAGGGACAAACATCATCGTTCTCCTTAAACGTTCCATGAATTGATCTCCTTCCAATCATAGCGATCTTGCTTTCCAGCTCGATGGACTGCTGTAATTGTCCTTGCCTGGATCGTGCAATCAAGCGCACCTTTATCGACAGCTGTTACTTTGGCTGCTTCAATGCCCAACTGTTGTAGGGTGTCCATAATGACTTTTCTGATTTGGTGACCAAATTGTTTTTCGACATTGCTTGTCAAGGAAAGTTCAATCCCTTTTTCTATCTTTGGATCGATCGTGATCATGATATCACTGGATTCAATTGTTCCAGCCACTGCACTTTGATAAATTTTCACTTCCTGTCACCTCTATTACGTTTATGATTTTTGATATAGTGATAAGTCGAAGCAGGCAAATACGCTTGTAATGTCTGCACGTCATTTTCTTGTAAGGCTTTTCGGACTTTTGTTGCACTGATTGCTTCGTTTTTGATACATTTTCGCGGTAGGACAATCAAAGAAAGCGATTCTCCAAATACCTTTTTCAACGTTTCATTATAGATTTCAGTTACCTTAGAGTACGGTTCTTCACCGACAAATCGACTTTCAATTGCAAGTATCGGTGCAATTTTTTCTTTAAAAAGGTGCGCATCCAAAGTACCTTGTGCTTTTGCCGCTTCTTCTGTAGCATGTTCCTTTAAAAAATAGGCAGGAAATGTGGCGGAAGAAATCAGATAATCTTCTGTCGGCAAAATCGTGACATTTTTTACATGCGCGACCCCTTGCTTGACCATCTCTAAACGATCGGAAAAGGAAAATTCTGAACGATCTTCTGAAAGGATAAAAAGATAGACTTGGTCTGCTTGTTTGGCTGCACATTCTACCAAGTACTGATGCCCTTTTGTAAAAGGATTGGCATTCATCACAATGCCACAGCCTGTGCCTTTTTTCTTTTTTGCCTTCAACAAGGCAAGATATTCTTGAAAGTCAGGTGTACCTTGTTCCATAAACAATATGGTTTCAGTGGCAATGATCTCTTTAAATCCCATGGCATGAAAAATCGGGTGATTACTAGGACTTGTGTAGACAAAGAAATGCCTTTTGTTTTCTTCAGATAAATGATCAATTAATTGCTGAATGATCTTCGTCAATAAATTTTCTGATTGGAAATCTTTCGCAACAGCTAAATATTTTAAAATATTTCGCTCATAAGAACCGGTTGCAATCAGCCGCTCTTCTTCATAGATCCCAACGGTATAGTCAACTTTTTCATTCAGTGTGAGACCGGATTTTTCGATCAACTCCATCCATTGTCGATAGACTTGAGCATCCTTTTCCACCCATAATCTTTTGATTGTATACATGTACCAGACCTTCTTTTTATTTTCTTACTGGAAACAAGCGACTGAGTAGCATTGATGCGAGATAAATGATCAAGATAACAACGAACACGCCACCCCATCCTAAAACTAGTAGTTCAAGAGATTTGATTAAATCTGCTGACATCATTTATTCTCCTTTCTTATACTAATAAGGCGAGCAATAAGCCACCGGCAATCACTGAAGCAATCTGACCAGATACATTGGCTCCAGCTGCGTGCATCAAAATAAAGTTCTGTGGGTCTTCTTCTGTTGCCATTTTCTGAATGACGCGACTAGACATTGGAAAAGCAGAGATTCCTGCTGCTCCGATCATTGGATTGATTTTCTCTTTTCGGAATAAATTTAATAATTTAGCAAATAATACTCCACCGATCGAGTCCATAATGAACGCAACCAATCCTAGACCGATAACCATCAACGTATCGATCTGTAAAAATTCTTCATACTGCATTTTGACCGAAATGGCGATCCCTAATAATATGCTGATGAGATTGACTAACTCATTCTGAGCAGTGATCGACAAACGATCTAATACGCCACATTCTCGTAACAAGTTCCCAAACATCAAGAAGCCAACAAGTGGCAAAGAAACAGGCGCAATCAAACCAGCGACGACTGAAATAACTAACGGAAAAAGAATTTTTGCTGTTTGCGACACTTCCCCTGCACGATAATTCATTCGAATACGTCGCTCTTTTTTAGTCGTCACAGCTTTGATCGCAACTGGCTGAATGATTGGCACGAGCGCCATATACGAATAGGCAGCCACCATGATGGCACCCATATATTTCGAATTCAACGTGTTCGCGACAAAAATGGAAGTTGGTCCATCCGCTGCTCCGATGATGCCAATAGAAGCTGCATCATTCAAGTCAAAACCTAATAGGATCGCTACGATGATCGTAAAGAAAATCCCAAATTGTGCGGCGGCTCCAAAGAGTAATAAAAATGGATTTTGTAACAATGGGCCGAAATCGATCATTGCACCAATACCAATGAATAATAAGAGCGGAAATAGCTCCGTCGTAATCCCCATATCAAACAAAATTTGGAATGCCCCAGCCTCGCCCCCAGCACTCAGCACCCCTGAATTAGGGAAATTGACTAAGATCGTCCCTAACCCCATCGGTACGAGTAACGTTGGTTCATATTCTTTTTTTATCCCAAGGTACATGAGGACTCCGCCAATCACCATCATCACGATGCGTCCCGGCTCTTGCCCCATGCCAATAACTCCTTCAATAAGTGTTTCCACACATGTCACTTCCTTTTACTTAATATTGAATACCAAGAGTCACCAAAATGACTCTACTCTCAAAGCGAACATTTAACTAATCGTGATAAGTGGATCACCAGGATTCACCATTTCTCCTTGACTGATATGGATACCAGTCACTTGACCAGCTCTTCCAGCAACGATTTCATTTTCCATTTTCATCGCTTCTAAAATCATCAAAGGCTGATTGATTTCCACTACCTCCCCAACTGTAACTAACAGACGAGAAATCGTGCCTGGCATCGGCGAAGTCATCGCATCCGCTCCCGCTTCGACTGAGGATTTCGTTTCTGGTACAGTTGTTGAAACGTCTGCTGGTGCGACCACTTCAACTGGTGCAGATCGTTCTGGTGTTGGAACTGGATTTGCTTGCGAGGTTCCACCGATTTCTTCCATTTCCACTAAATATTCTTTTCCGTCAATTGAGATTTTGAATTTCCGTAACATTTTTTCTCCTCCAAAGCATTTATTTTTTAGCTATTTTTCGTATAATAAACTGACTATTTGGATTGGTACCAGCTGCTACACCTGTAGCAATCAGTGAAACCAAAATTGCTTCCGGATTCCTCTGTTTGATTTTTTTGATGATGAATCGACTCTCGGGATCATATTCTGCTACTAAACTTGCAGCTATCACACTGACAAGCTGAACATCAGCTGGCGCAGCATCAATATATGCAGGAACCGATTTCAATTTATCCTTCTTTTCTTTGTTCCCTTCTACTACTGAGGGGGTGGGCTCCACTGCTGGTTGTTGCTTATTTGTTCGTTTGGTAAACAGCCACATCTTTCTTGCTCCTTTCTTCTTTTCTGTCCTTATTTTTATTATAGGATGATTCAATCAATTATGTTTTCCAAACTGATAGAAGATTGTTTTTTTGTTGTTTCTTTTTCTTGAATCAAGGGAGAAAAAACAATACAAACATTGATATAAAAGCTTTTCCCAATGAATTAATGTTCTGTTAAGGTACTATTAAGCCTTCGATAAGATTAGGTAGACCAAATTGTTTTTTTTATGTTCTTTTTTCTCCCTTCATCTATCTTCCCATTAAAATATTGCTTATCCTAAAGTCGTCAAGGAGGCGTCAATTTTAGAAAAACACAACTCTTTCTGTCCTTAGAATGGTTTTCTACCCACCTGATTTTGATACCGCTTACAAACAATACAATCAGAAAAGGAGAAGCGTATGTTATTAACCGTTTTATCTTATGCAATGATTATTATCTTCATGTATGTCATCATGAAAAAGAAAATGTCCCCGTTTACTTCCCTTGTGGTTATTCCACTTTTATTTACCTTAGTTGCAATGATTTCTGGTGCTTCAAAGAAAGGAAATATTGGCGATTTTGTATTAGAAGGCATCAAAACAACTTCAAATACAGGAATCATGCTATTATTTGCCATTTTATATTTTTCAATCATGTTAGACGCTGGTCTATTTGATCCAATCACTAAAAAAATGATTTATTTTGCCAAAGGCGATCCAATGAAAGTTTTAATGGCAACTGCGATCGTTGCCGCAACCGTTTCGCTGAATGGCGATGGGACAACGACTACGTTGATTTGCTGTTCTGCTTTTATTCCTATCTATAAAAAATTAAACATGAAAATGATGAACTTAGGGGTATTGATCATTCTTCAAAATACCATCATGAACCTATTACCTTGGGGTGGACCGACCGCTCGAGCGATGGCAGTATTGGAAGTCGATGCGGATATCTTGTCTTACTTAGCTCCTGGAATGATCTTGTCTTTGCTTTATGTCATCTTTTTCGTTGCACGCCGGATGGGAAAACAAGAACGTGACCGTTTAGGTATTACCCAATTATCAAATGAGGAAATTGAAGAAATCACTAAAATCACTGATCCTGAAACGGCAAAAATACGCTGTCCTAAAAATTTTGTATTCAACGGTGTACTAACGATCGTGTTGATTGCTTGGTTAGTTGCTAGCTCGTTTATCTCTTCGATTGCCTTGCCACCTCTTTTATTATTTTTAGTAGGAACATGTATTGCCTTAATGGTCAACTACCCTAATCTAAAAGATCAATCCGCACGTATTGGTGCAAATGGCGGCGATGCGGTGCAAGTCGTGATTTTAGTTTTTGCAGCGGGAGTTTTCATGGGGCTTTTCCAAGGTTCCGGTATGGCTGAAGCACTCGCGAATAGCTTTACTTATCTTATTCCAAAACAACTAGCAGGATTCTGGGGCTTAGTTATCGCCTTGATTTCAGCGCCAGGTACTTTCTTTATTTCAAATGACGGTTTTTATTTCGGTGTATTACCCGTTTTAGCAGAAGCCGGTCATGCCTATGGCTTTACAAATATGCAAATGGCTCTCGCCTCTTTGATGGGTCAAGCCTTCCATTTGCTCAGCCCTTTAGTCGCTTTTATCTATCTTTTGTTACGTTTGACCGGATTGGATATGGGGAAATGGCAACGAGAAGCTGGAAAATATGCCTTGGGTATTTTTACTATTTTTGTCGTCACAATTATTCTTTTTGGACATATGCCATTTTACATCCCACAATAAAAACCAATCGTACCAACAAGAGTGACTAACTAAACGAACGGCTCCTTCATTATTGGAATACTAATTTTCACGTTCTGCCAAAGTGAAGGAGCCGTTTTAACTGCTATTGACATATTTTTTGGTTCGTTCTCTTGAGGGTTGGAAAGCATGATAAACTTAGAACAGAAACTGAATGTCTAAGTAGAAATGGGGAGAAAAAAATGAAACAAGTGGTTGAAGCATTACGAAAAAATTTGGATCTAACTCAAAATAAAACATTGAATGCACTTATTTATGAAGCGTTTCGTAAAACGATCATTCTTGGTGATATTCCTGCAAATACACGAATCAATGAAAAAGTCTTAGCGGAAGAATTGAATATCAGTCGCACACCCATTCGCTTAGCAATGAAGCAATTAGTCAATGAAAAATTAGTTGAACACGTGCCTAAGATCGGCATCGTCGTCAAAGGTATTCGCATAAAAGATGCTTACGAAATCTATGATATCCGTAAATCTTTAGATACACTTGCCACGATCAAAGCAATGAATCAGATGACAAAAGAAGATTTCATTGAGCTGAAAGAACTATTATTACGAGGCGAAAGCTATAATCAAGCAGATCAAACAGAAAAAGTCTTGCAAAATTTTTCAGACTTCAATACGTTTATTTACGAGAAAAGCCAAATGCTCCGTTTAAAATCTATTGTCTTAGAGTTACAAGCTTACCTCGTTTATTTTCGCGATATCGCCATTCGTTCATCCAGACGGAGAGATAAAGCTCTTGAAGAACATTGGCTGATCTATCGCGGAATGCAAACAAAAAACGCAGAACAAATCACCTTGATCACCCACGAGCATTTAGATCGTTCATTACAATTTATTTTAGCTGAAATGGAGCGTAGAAAAATTGACTAATCATACACTGATAGGTACGATCGCACAGGCTGCACAGCACGCTTTGTTTTACGAAGTAGCATTAAGTCCAAAACCAGGACTAGTCGATCCTATTTCAAATGGCGCGCATAATGATATGGATTTTCAAACCTTTCAAATAAGTATCGAAACGTTAACACCTTTTTTCCAAGAATATATCGAAGCAGGTTTTACTCATAAAGGGAATACGAAATCATTATTTAAAAAACTAAGAAGCATGGGGTATCAAGCAGAACAAGCAATGCTTGTCGCAACGAATGATATCAATACACATAAAGGAGCGAATTTTTCGTTTGCAGTCATCTTGGGCGCGATCGGTTGGCACATGCAACAGTGTTTTATCCAAAGACTTCCATTAAACGCCAAACAGACGGAGCAAATACTAGATTTTACAGGAGAACTGACACATGATTTGATCAAAGAGGATTTTCACGACTTAGCGCGGAAAACACACCGTACATATGGGGAAGAGCTTTTTTTGACACATGGTATTTCAGGTATTCGTGGCGAGGCTGCTCAGTGTTATCCCAGCCTTACTTCCATTCTTCTCCCTTACTTACGTTCAGCAAACTATCATGCGCCCGATGAAGTCTTTCTACGTGCCTTGGTTTTATTGATGAGCGAAATCGAAGACGGGAATATACTTCACCGAGGCGGTATTCAGGAGTGGCAAAAAGTACAACAAGAAACAAAAAAAATTCATCAAGCAAAGCTCCCATGGAAGCAGCTACTTGATGAATTAACAATCTAT
This sequence comes from Enterococcus sp. DIV0806c, assembly GCF_051710905.1. Lineage (NCBI taxonomy): Bacteria > Bacillati > Bacillota > Bacilli > Lactobacillales > Enterococcaceae > Enterococcus > Enterococcus sp. DIV0806c. Next base: position 2,078,967 of record NZ_JBIOLO010000001.1, read on the forward strand.
GATCAACGATTGACCAAACGCAATTTAAGCCCTGGTGGTGCAGCAGATTTACTTTCATTAGGTATTTTTTTCGCTCAATTAGAAGGATTACTTTCTTTACCAGAGGGTAAGAAAATATAACCAAGTCCTCTAACCGTTCTGAGGTACTGGACATTTTTTGGATCATCTTCGATTTTGTTTCGTAAGTGATTGATAAAAACCATAATGGTATTGGCATCCAGCTCACTGTCATTCCAAACACTTTGATAAATTTGTTCCTTTGAAAAAACCTGTTCGGGATTTTCTATAAAGAATTGCATCAGCTTGATTTTTTTTGAAGACAACTCAATCGATCTGCCTTTTTTATATAAACGATAGAGCGCTTTGTCAAAGCAAAAATCACCTATGATGATTTTATTTTTTTTACAGTTGGTGGTTTGTTCTTTAAGTACCTTGTGTCTGTCCAAAATAGCGAGAACTTGCGCCTTTAGCAGTGTCGGATTGAATGGTTTAGTGATGTAATAATCTGCTCCCATCTCCAATCCAGTGATAATTTCAATCTCATTTTGTTGTTCGGTAAAAAAAACGATGGGAGAAAGACTGTCTTGCTCTCGGATGAGTTGCACAATATGGTAGCCATCTGTTTGATGAGCCAAGCGAATATCTAAGAGATAGAGATCAAAAGTCACTCTAGACATGATATCCAGTGTTTTTTCAACGGAATCACTTTGATAGATCAAAACCCCAGCTGGTTGTAAGGCCTTCCAAATCATTCTTCTAAATGTTAGATCTTCATCAATCGCCAATATCTTTTCACTTCTCATTTTCTTTCCTCCTGCCCAGAACATCCATAGGTTAAAACTGTAATTTACTTATTCAATTAAAAAAAGCAATTGATCATAATATCACAATTTATTCTTCAGCTCTATTATACGCACAGAAACGATGATTTCTCGTCTCAAAAAAAAGAAAATACAATAAAAAAACATTTTTATTTACTCCATATAGACGTCGCTTCATATAATAATTTGTTTTTACTATTTTTTATGATAGTTAAACCTAGTGAAAATTTTTATAGAATTTTTTTTTACAGCTTTATAGTATGACTAACTATAAATATCTATTATTAAGAAAAGTACAATTTGTCCTCAGAAAAAACTTTGAAAGAAAAATCCTTTAAAAAAGAAAGATACTTATAATTGTGGATAGAGTATGCAATGGAATATTTTGCTCATTTTTTTAATATGTTTTAATTATGTACACAAGATAATTCTAATACAGATTTGAATGTTACTGCTGAAGTCACTTTAATCAAGAGTTTTAAAAAACATAGCATATTATAAGAAAGAACGGTAAAAATGTCCTGAAATACTCATACAAAAAACTTTTAAAAATTAAATTATATCTCTTAATAGTTCTGAAAAATCGTAATCAAGCCTAACCTTACTCGTTACTCTCGTATATAGATTGGGATTAGCTAATTTAAAATTATAAAATAGCGCCTTAAGTTCTCTTATGAAGTTGTTCCTAATTGTATTTCTCTTTGATAACATAATGGCTATAGTAACGAATAAAGAAGAGATATCATTTTTTAATATACCCTTTGTATATAAGCTTCTAATTTCTTTTCTTTCAAGTGCGTATAACTCTAAAAGATGGATTTTGATATTGTGTCTAGAGCGATGATTAATGATTCTATTACTGTGTGCAGCACGATTCCTGTATTCTTTTATGATTGTAGTTAGATTTACAAAGAATTCCAGATTTTCTTCTATATCAGTTATGTGGTAAAACGGGTACTGGCTGAAATCATACATCATAGTTTTAACGGTTTGCTCTTTTATTTGTCTATCAGATAGCTTATACCAATACATAAGAGTATCCATAGATAAACAACCCGCCAATACCCATGGTGGTACATAGCCATACATATTGGAATAATGCTTTATCTGTAAATCTCTTTCCCTATCAATAGTTCGATTTAATTTTTCTAATAAAATCTCAATTTCGTATTTTTGTTCTTTTTTTACAAAACTACCTTTTCTATATTTTTTTCGATCAAGATAATCATGGTTTTTATGTCCATAATGTTTGCCAATATGGTATGAAAATATAGCTTTAATAGAATCTTCAATTCTCAATAAGTATTTAAAAATCAATGCTGAAAGTTCTTTATCAAAATCATATGTATCTCTTAAATCTACAAATAGTACGTATTGATAATCATCTTCCCCATTTTTATCTATAATACTGAAAAAATCTTTATATCCGTTAACTAGTGAATAATATGAATTATTTTGCAATGCATATATTGCCTCTTTCCTTTCTTCATCATTCCTAAAACTAAGTTTCCGAGACTCAAGTTTTTTTATTTGTTCTTCCAAAGATAAAAAAATTTTTTCTCCCATATTATTATCCCTTCAAAATGATAGAAAAATAGCCCCAATCCATAAAAAATATGAAATGGGACTATTTTCCTAGGCATCGCGCCCTTCGTTAAATAAAATATATCATAGCAATTTGATCAAATCAATAGATAGATAGATTTTTTCATACTAATGTTTTAGCACAAGAATTTTTTCTATTTAGTTGGAATAGTCAATACTTAATACTTAAAATAAAAATCCTGATGTTCTTCATTATCGAAACCAGCAAAACATATAAGAACGTCCAATCTCGCTTAGGTCATTGGGATATCCAAACGACTATGAATATCTATACTCATGTTTCTCCAGAAAAGCGTGATGAGACGGCAGTTAACTTTGCCAACTATCTAGCAATGAACTGAACGTATTCAAAAACGTATTCAAAACAAAAAAAATGTAGCAAAAACACTGTACAATCGTTGGTACAACAGTGTTTTTGCTACTTATATGATTTCTCCGAATGGAGACGGCGGGAGTCGAACCCGCGTCCAAACACATCGCCACTTAAAAATCTACGTTCATAGTCAACTCATTTAGAGGTTCGCTTTACAGCTTGCCGAGTGACAGGCATTCTGTATCGCTAGTCTGATGTTCTCTTTTTCAACTTACAGACGGAAAGTTGAAACGTATCCCACTAAAGTTAGGACCCTTACTCGAGCACATGGGCGATGCCGAGAGGATCTACGCTAACTGTTTTTAGGCAGCTAAAGCGTAAGAGTTGTTTTCGTTTTTAGCAGTTATATTTAACTGTAACGTTTTAGCGTAGACGTAACCTACGAAACGCAATTCAAGCTCGAACTGTGCCTGTCGAATCCGTAACGTCCCCTTAATAAAATGGGTTACGGTATTTTCAAGATACTTACATAATATACCACATATGTAGTTTTTTTTCAATATGGTTGATTGCTTTTCAAGTAGATGCTTCACTTCTTGAGGGAAACAAGAAAGGTCTAAGGGATAAATAGACATTAGACTTTTCTTGCTCCCTCTTAAAGTGAACGTTCATTCTACTTTAGCTGCTTCGATCGCAAAAGAACGTTTCAGCGAATTGTTTTAAGCAAGTGTTTTCGCGACATTCAATTCTGTTTCTTTTTCTGCATATTCAGGCATGTTTTTGAACAATTGTTGCAACAATGGACTTTGGTTATGTCCTTCGATTGCTTGTTCATCCCGCCAATTTTCAACCATCACAAAGACATTTACTTGTTCCGTTGACTCATACAATTGATAACTCAAGCAGCCGTCTTCTTTTCTAGTCGCTTCGATCAATTGTGTCGCTTCTTCTAAAAATTCAGCGCGCTTTGCTTCTTTGATAGTGAATTTTGCATTGATGATGATCATTCGTCCGTCTCCTTTTTCTTTCTATTTGAAAGAAGTGATTTTTTCTGAAGCTAAACGAACAGATTCGTAGCCTTGATCGACCGCTTTACCAACTGACAAGATCATTACAGGTACGTAACGTTCTTTGTCCAAATCGAAAGCTTCTGCTAATTGGTCTGCTTCAAATCCGCCGATTGGATTTGTATCATACCCATGGCTACGTGCAGTTAACATAAATTGCATAGCTGCTAAGCTTGAATCGATTTTCACTACGTCATTCATTTGTTCACGTGTGAAATTTTTGTAATAAGGAATGATCGCTGCTAGTTGTTCGTCACGAACTTCTGCTGGCATTTTACCTTCTTCTACAGCTTGATCATAAATTTCTTCTCCGTATTCGTAGCAATTCATATCACCAAAAATCAAGACCATGGCAGATGAAGTATCATTTTGTTTTGTGTTGAAACGGATCAATGGTTTCAATTTTGCTTTTGCTTCTTCGCTTTCAACTACTACAAAGCGCCAAGGTTGTAGATTCACAGAAGATGGTGCTGTTGTTGCTTCTTGGATCATTTCCAACATTTCTTCATGAGGGATTTTCACATTTTCGTCGTACACACGGATTGATTTTCTGCCAAAGACGATATCAGAAAAATCATTGTTTGCTAGAGTTTTATTCATTACTTAACCGCTTCTTTCTTCATTTTGATTTTTAGTATAATTTATCTAGTAATTTAGTCAGTTGATCGATTTCTTCATCTGATAGCGAAACACACAGGGAGTCATCTGATTCTTGATGATTTTTTTCACACTCGGTCAATTCATTCACTGCTTTATCGGACAAAGAAACGAATACTTCACGATTATTGTTCTCATTTCTTTTTCTGATCACATATCCTTTTTGTTCTAATATCTTTAGATGACGTGAAATAGCTGCCAAATCGATTTTTAAATCGCTCTGTAACTTATTTTGCAAACATTCCCCATTTTCTTGTAAGAACATCAAGATCTCGTACCTCGTTAAACTAAATCCAGTTTCCTTTTCAAATAAAGCTGTTCCTTCTTGACTGATGATTTTTATCTGATAAAGCAATTGACTTAACTTTCTCAGCTCCATACTGTTGCCTCCTACTATCGTTGACTAATCAATTATTGACTTGTCAACAATATAAATCATTTACTTCCTTTTGTAAAGTAAAAAGAAAAAGAAGCAAGTTAAAAGTTATTTTCCCTTTTAACTTGCCCCTTCTTCAACTGTCTGTATTCGAGTATTCTATTTCTTGACGATTATGTATGAATGCTCAATTGCTTCTATTATGTATGCAAATTAAAGGAAGTCTGATAATTAACAATAGCTTATTCAAATCAGACTTCCTGCTAGGCGATAGTCGTATTCATCACTTTAAGATACCATTGCTTGTGTGTAAAGCTTGGTTGGTGACTGAAAGACTTGTTCAACGGGACTCAACTCAAAGATATCTGTATATTTTGCGACAACTTTCCCACATTTCTCTAGAATATCTAAGTGATCTGTACGATCATATTCCTCTACACTCATAATCACACAGTTTTCTAATTTTCCAATTACTTCTCCGACTACTTTATTTTTGATGCCGATTGGATGGCATACATATTTTTGTCCTAAAACGATTGTTTCGCTTGTCATAACTCATTCTCCTCTTGTTCTTTAATATTTCATAAAATGATAATAACATTAAAATTAGATTATGAAAACAAAAATATTCAATAAATTTAAAAAAAGTTGAAAAAAAGTGATCAAACACCTTTTTTCAACTCTTTTTCACTTTATTTCATAACATTTACAGGAAAATCACCTAACAATAACTCAACATATCGTTCCAAAAATTCTTGATCTAAAGCATCGTAGCCCTCGGTCACACCACAATCGATATCAAGTACTCCGATCAATTGGCCTTCTTTGATCATTGGCACTACGATTTCAGATTGTGCGGCTAAATCACATGAAATATAATTTTCATGGGTTTTCACATTCGCAACGATCAATGTTTTTTGCTTTTCTGCTGCTTCGCCACACACACCTTTTCCCATTTTGATACGGGTACATGATACTCTACCTTGGAAAGGACCTAAAATCAATTCTTGTCCATCATATAAATAATAGCCGGCAAAGACTGTTTGAGGTAATGTTTCATTCAATAATGCAGAGGAATTAGCTAAATTGGCTAACCAGTTATCTTCTGCTTCTAAAAGTCCTTTTTGTTGGAGTAGCAAAATTTCATAAGCATCTCTTTTTTCTTTTTCTGTCCATAACATCCAAACTCACTCCTTCTATGCCCAAAATTATAGCCTAATTCAAGGAGCAATGCCATGATTTGTTTTTCATTCTTAATGACTAGATCATTCTGCTTGCTCGATTTCAGCAGCTAGATCTGCATAGTCGATTTCATTTTGGATAAAAGTCGGATCATTTGTCGGAAAATGTTGCATCAAAGATTCCATTTGACTGATTTCTACTGTTCCTTGCGACACATCAAAATCAAGGATATGCCCTCCAAATGTTTTCTCATCGTCAATAAAATGCAAATGGAAGCCTGCAGCAGCCACCCCTTGAAATAATTCCGGTGTATAAAACCCAACAATTGTCCCTTGAATATCTGATCGATGGAACTCTGGCTGGGATTCTGAGATCTTCGCTAAGCGTCGGTATGGTTTCTCTTGTTTCGGCATGATCCGGATATGCATATCTTTAAATAAACCGCTGATCTTGACAGCTAAAAAGAGATTTTTCCCTGCTTCGTCCTTCAGGATTTGTTCTTTTAATGCTTCGCTAGATAGCTGTTTGACTGCAAATGAACGATCCACTGAAAATGCAGTGATTGCTGCATAAGGAGTGGACTCTTCTCCGGACAAATGGATCAATGCGCCATCTGATCTACCTTGATAGGCTTCACCGTCTAAAAATATCACTTCGCCGTCTAACCCATGCAATGTTCCAAGACCTAGTGTACCGTACTTTAAGACCTCAGCGATGGAAGTTGTACCGTCCATCAGTCCCGCCATTAGCGCACCTAATGTACCATGTTGATATAATACTTTCTCTGTCATCTGAACATCCCCTTAGTAAAATTGGTCTGGTAAGATCGTTTCACCTAATTTTTCATTATCCCGATAGTCAATCGGGATATCGATGATGACTGGTCCTTCTGTAGCAAATCCTTCTTCTAAGGCAGATGCCAATTCTTCTGCATTGCTTACTCGCAGACCTTTAGCCCCAAAAGCTTCGGCATATTGAACAAAATCAACTGGTCCAAAATCAACCCCTGATGCTCGATCATATTTCATGATTTCTTGAAACTCGACCATATTATAACGACCATCATTCCAAATCAAATGAATGATCTTCAATTTTTTACGCACAGCTGTTTCTAAGTCTTGGGCAGAAAATAAGAAGCCACCGTCTCCTGACACAGAGATTACTTGCGTATTTGGACGAACCAGTGCAGCAGAGATTGCCCAAGGAAGTGCGACTCCTAATGTTTGCATGCCATTACTGAATAGCAAATGACGGGCTTCATAACTTCTAAAGTGGCGGGCCATCCAAATGTAATGACTACCTACATCAACCGTCACAGTCATATCGTCCGTTACTTTCGATTGCAGTGTATTGATTACTTCTAACGGATGTAAGATCCCGTCTTCACTACTGGTTTCACAAATATCTCGTGCCTTCAATTTTTCTTGCAACGTATTTAAATATTCTTGCGCATCTGCCGATACTTGTGTTTCTTCTAATGACTCTGTCAGTAAATCTAATGTTGCAGAAATGTCCCCGATTAGTTCACGTTCTGGTTGCATGTAACTGTCGATTTCAGCTGGTGTTTCATCAATGACGATGATTCTAGCATCTTTTTCAGCATTCCAGTTTCTCGCTTCATATTCGATTGGATCATAACCAATCGCAATTACTAAATCACTCCGTTTTAACAGCATATCTCCAGGTTGATTGCGGAATAGACCTACTCGACCAAAAAAGTGGTCTTCTAATTGACGAGAAATCACACCGGCTGCTTGGAAAGTTTCTACCACAGGCAATCCTGTTTTTTCAACAAGTTGACGAATGGCTGCTGTTTCATCTTTACTTGATCCACGCATTCCAACTAACAATACGGGTAACTTCGCTTCACGAATCCGTTCAACCAAGTAGTCGATATCTCCTGAAGAAGCTGAGCCTAATTTAGGATCTTGTAATGGTTTGATAACATCACTTTTGACGGGTGCATCCACCACATCTTGAGGGATACTGATAAAACTAGCGCCTTTTTTCGAACTCTTTGCCATTCGGTAGGCATTAGCGATAATTTCTGAAATTGTTTCAGGATCTTGGATTTCTGCACTATATTTTGTGATTGGTTCAAACAACGCGGCATTGTTCATGCTTTGATGTGTTAATTTTAATAAATCACTTCGTTTTACTTGCCCTGCGATTGCCAACACAGGATCACCTTCTGCTGTCGCTGTGACTAGTCCGGTTGCTAGATTACTCGCACCTGGCCCACTTGTCGCAATCACCACACCTGGTTCTCCAGTAATACGACCAATTGCTTGCGCCATAAAGGCGGCATTTTGCTCATGACGCGTCACGATCAACTCTGGACCATGATCTTCTAATTCATTGAATACTCCATCGATTTTCGCTCCTGGAATACCGAATACGTAATCAACTTGATGATTGATTAAACTTTCTACTACAGTTGTTGAACCTTGTTTTTCTTTAATCACTTCTTCTGATACAGTTTCTAAACCTTGTTTTTCCTTAACCAACATGAGACATCTTCCTTTTCAACGCTATTTACATGGTCATTACATAATAAATAGAAATAATATTAATACAGATATTCACACCTGTTTCATTTATTAGTCTAGCACTTAATGAGTCATTTGTGTAGTAAGAAGCAAAAAAAAGAGCATACATTTTTGTCACATGGACAAAATGTATGCTTTTTTATTGATTTTAATATTTTTTTCCTAGAATGATCAGGTCATTTTCTTGATCGCCCATGTTGGCAATTTTTGGCAAATGTCCCCAAATGGCATATCCATTTTTGAGAAATAACTTTTTACTCGCCTGATTTACATCAAAAACAAATGCCAGCACTGTCTGGATTTTTAAACGATGCAGTTGAGTTTCCACAAAGGCAAGTGCGGCCTTGCCTAAATGATGACCACGTGTCACCGGGTCTAGATAAATACTGATTTCAGCTGTTTGTTGATACGCAGGCCGACCATAAAAATCACTAAGGCTGATCCAACCGACGATATGATCGTCGTGATACATCACCCAAAGCGGTCTGGTGTCAGGATGATGCGCTTCAAACCAAGGGATTCTCGAGTCAACCGTTATCGGTTCTAGGTCCGCCGTTGCTTGCTTCGATGCGATAGACTGATTATAAATGTCAACAATTCGCGGTAGATCCTTGATCGTTGCATAGGTATACTTGATATCGATTGGTTTCGCCCCCTTTATTTTTGAATAGTATAACACGTTTTTTATCATCGTTATACAGTAAAAAAAAGGAGTTGTATTGAAACCAATGATATTACTACTATTAGTATTTATTCTTCATTCTTTTTGATTGTTGGATGATTTTGAGCGCACGTTTTCGTGTTTTGATATTCGGGCTTTTCAATCTTCTGTATGCACTTGAAAGATCTTGCTTCTCCATTTTATCCCACCTTTTCTCGAATGTTCATTCCATACTATTTCACTTCTGTAAAAAGCATTTTCTTTCTTAACTTAGGTGAATATTTTTTCAGCGCTAATCGTTCAGGGGTATTTCTTTTGTTTTTACTCGTCAAATAGATCCGTTCACCGGTTTCCTTGCATTCTAATGTAATGTTTTGTCGCATCTTTTTTTCCTTCTTTCACTTATTTTTATGATTCAATCGCGGACTTATTTCGGCTTTTACTCAAATTTTCTATCCATCGCAAACAGTAATGATTACGATTTATAAAAATAATATACGCTACTCATTTACTTGTGTCAATAAAAAAACGAATGAAAATTCACTCAAATGAATGCGCACTCATTTCACGCTATGAAAAAATAACAAAAAAACTGCTGTTTAATGAGGCAACTGCATACTCCATTGACCGACAGTTTTTTGTCTTTACTATTAATTAGTACATGTTTCTAGCAATTCAAATAAATCTGTTAATACAAACTCTGCTTGTGGCTCATCTGCCCAAATACCGACCATACTCCCCTTCACCGGTAATTCAGTACCGCTAACTACAGTGGATGTTGAGATTGTCGCTTGTGCGGTTTTTGCTGTATCAAAGGAGTAATGTCCTTGTTCACTTGTTTTTCGACCGATGACCCAATACCAGTGATCGTTCGTATTCACTAGTTGATGCCCTTGATCAAGTAAAAATTCGGCAGAACTGACGTGATAGTTGTCCCACCCTGCTGTCCAATAGGCAATCACTAAGTCTTGATCGAATCGACCAAATTGTTCTTTTTCCTCATAGTAAATGCCGTCGTTAAATACGATCGGAATCATCCCATAGGTTTTAACCAGTTGAGCCAATTGATTGGTATATGTGACAAAATCTCGATACTTCCCAGACTGCTGGAGTCCTCGCCACCCGCCATCAGTTAAATCATTGGCAAATTCATCGCAACCTATATTGAAGGAACTAGCTATCGTTGAGAAGTAGCTCACATATTTTTCAAGCAGTGCTTTCGTGAAAGCGACCGCTTCTTGATTGTCCAGATCAAGTGTGCGAATGGACGTTTGATAGCAGGGATGTTGAATACCTAATTGTTGCATTCCTGTTAAAATCGCATCCATATGTCCAGGCGTATTGATCAGCGGGATCACTTCCATGTTTTCTGCCTTAGCCACACTAGCTAACTCTGTCATTTCTGTTTCCGTCAAATAAGTACCATTAGGATCATCATAATACTGTTTTGTTCCTGCAATCAATGCTTCTTTGACTGATTGACTGGCATAAGTTATTCCTTTGACAATCAGCGTCATGTCATCCAGTAAAAAGCGTAAACCATTATTTCCCAATGCAAAAGAAATTGCCGTATATTGACATTGACTTGCTTTTTTTATGATCCGGATCAATTGTTCTTTTGAAAAATATTTACGTCCATTATCAATCAATAAAACCTTTTCCATCTTTACCTCCACAAAAGAAATCGTTTACATATTATACAATAAAGGAGGCCCAACGAAAATACTCTTTTTCATTTAAATAAAAAAATCCCCCTCCCAACCAGATTACTCGATTGTCAAGAAGGAGAGGGTTTGCTTATTCAACTGGAGCTACACAGAATGCCTTTTCTTTGGCTAAAAAGAACGGACGGAGATAACCGACAGTGTTTGATAATGGCAGTAATTCTTCACTTAAATGAATCTTCAAGACATCTGCTAAATATTGCTTACGTCCAACGATCCGCTCCCACATGTCTGGATATTGCTCCTTCAATTCATTTCTCAATCCTTCATCTGCAAGTGCCACACATTCTTCTGCACTTACTCCAGTATATCCTGATACAGAAGGAATAATATCTAATTGGAAGATCATACCACTCTTGATGATTTCTTGCGAACCAGAATAAATGGGTGAGGCTAACCATTCTTCATCCGCCGTCAAGTGTCCTGGATTCAAATGCCAGTGATAGGTCGCTTGTGGCAAGACTGTTTCAATCAACTGATACAGATCTGCCCCCTTCATTCCGATATGGATGGCTTCTAACCAACTAACGATAGCTGCATAATAAGGTTTTGCTACTCGATCAAGATAATCGGCTTGTTCTGCTGGCAGTTGAGCTTCTTCTTCGATCACAAATCCTGTACGACTGGATAAGCCACCTTTGAAGCCTGTCGTCAATGACAGCGGATCACCTAATCGGATCTTTTTGGCTGTCGGATAAAGATTCGCAAATTCAAAACGGCGTCCAGTTGCAGCAATCGTGATCACTGTATTCGCTTGTCCTTGTCCGTACAATAACTCTCCGATCTCGGATTCTTTCACACCAGGTTCAATGGCATCTAATGCACGTAGCATGCAAGACGAAGCAAGATTTGCCCCATATTCGTAGTGTGCGATTTCATTTGCATTGTTCGTGACACGCGCCCCTTCCTCACCAATCAATAGATGAGTGCCATTGACGATAGCCGTTTCCGCAGTGGTTGCTTGTTTTAGCGCATCTACGATAAAAAATGGTACATCGAACAATTGGCTATTGTCTTGTGTCGTAGACGTAAACAACTTCCAACCGACTAAACCGATTTTCTTTCTATCTGCTACCTCTAATGATGCAAAAATAGTTGACAGATTTTGTTCATGGTCCATTGGTTGATTCGGTAAAGAAAATGCTGGATAATGGATCAAATCAGCAGTGATCCGCGCATGTGCATTCATTTTTAGATTCTCATTCCCAAGGATCATCGTGAATTTGCCTGTTTGATCTAACACCAATAATCCTTCTTCAAATCGCGGGATAAAGCCTGTAAAATATTCAAAATAACCACCATGCTCTTTATCTGCATATATAACCAACAGTTCGATCGCTTCGGCTTTCATGCGTTCGATCGTTTTGTTGATTCGTTCGGTGATCGTGTCCTCTGTCAAAAAAACAGGGGGAACATCTGGAAAAATCGCTGGTTTTGGTATAGTTGTTAACTGGATGTTTTCTTTTTTCATTCATTCTTCCTCGCTTCTATGAGTTCTACGTGGTTCTCAGTCAGTGCTTTGGCTAATGCTTTTGGAGGCTTTTGATCCGTGATCAAATAGTCAATCGCTGATAAGTCGCAAACTTTATAAAAACCAGTTTTATCTAGTTTTGTATGATCCGCTAGTGCGATCACCCTGCGTCCTTGTTGGATCATCTGGCGTTTCACTAAGCCTTCTTCCTCCGTATGGATGAACAGACCCTCATTTGACAATGCAAAAACGCCAAGTAGCGTATAGTCTGCTTGATAATTTTTCAACTGCTCCACTGTTTCCGTTCCAAATAAAAACAACTGTTCTTTGTGTAATCTACCGGGCAATAATGAAATAGCTGTTTTCGGATAATTAGCTAATAATAAAGCGTGAGATAAAGAATTGGTGACCGCATGGATTTTTTTGTCCGGTAGTTCTCTGATCACTGCTTCCACCGTGGTCGAAGAATCAAAGATGATCGAGGAAGGATCTTCCATTATTTCAAGCGCCTGCTCAGCCATTTGTTTTTTCACATCATTTAGGATCGTTGACCGTTGTTCATAATCAAAGATCGTTGCTTCTTTTTGAATTGCTAAAGCACCGCCATGGGTCCGTTTGATTTGGCGCTGTTTTTCTAACTGGATCAAGTCGCGGCGAATCGTATCTTTCGACACATCTAAGCGATCTGCTAAATCTTCGATCGAAGCACTTTTTTCTTGATCAATCATTGTTTTGATACGCTGGATGCGTTCTTCCTTCAACATGATGCTCACTCCTTTTATCTAAGATACGCTATTTTGCATTTTTTTGCAACATTCTGCTGTTTTTTCATAAAAAGTGGGCCATTCACCCTCTTGCACCACTTAAAACTGAATGAACGGCAAAAACAGAAGGAACTTCTTCGAAAAAAAGGTGTCATCCACAAAAATTTGAAGAACAATTCTTGTGGATGACACCTTATTGCTCGAGGTTAAACACTTCTGTGCAGACCTCTTGATGGTGGGACGAATCAATTCATAACAGCTTGCTTCTCTTCAATCATTTCTATGAGTCTTGGCAAATCAGAAAACCGATCGATCACATGATCTGCACCAGCTTCTAAAAATTCTTGACGCACCCGTTCAAAAAGTTTTCCTTTTTCAGCAGCTGACAATTGCTGATACGTGTCAAAGGAATAACCAGCTTGTGAACTTCCTTCAATTACGCCCACAGAAAGGACTCCTGCATTCTTCCCTTCGAGTATATCAGAGATCGTATCTCCTAGTTTTAACACTTCTTGTCTATTTTCCTGTTTAAAATAGTTCAAGTTCTTTAATAACATCTCTGGGGAGGGACGCCCTTTGCCGTCTACTTCATCTGGCGTGACGATGCGATCTGGTTGATACCCTTGTTCTTTCGCCTTCGCAACAACGATTGCCATCATTTCACTCGTATAACCAGTCGTACTGCCGATTTTTGTTCCTCGCTTACGTAAAGTCGCGACTGTGTCAAGTACACCTGGTTTCACTTCTGCATGATTTGCCAATTGTTGGAATAATACTTCTTCAAATGTTTCATAGATTGCCTCGATATCAGTAGTTTCAGGCTGACGTCCGTGAGTTTCTAACCAACTTTCAGCAATTCGAGGCATTTCTAGCATCATTTGGATATGCTCGATTTTTTTCATTCCCATCGGCTCTCTGATTTCTCGTTCAGTCACAGTGATTCCTTGATGTTTAAAGGCTTCGCGAAACGCCGCCACCGGTGCCATACAACCAAAATCGACTGCTGTTCCTGCCCAATCTAAGATGACCACATTAATCATTTTTTCGCTCCTCCATATATTGCTGGATCAACCCAGCTACTTTTTCAATATCTTCCAGATAGATCTCACCAATATTCCCAATCCGGAAGCAATCAGTATCACTGATTTTTCCAGGATAGATTGCGTAGCCATGTGCTTTTAAATAGTCATAAAATGCTTGGAATTCGAATTGGATGCTCTCTGGATATTTGAATGACGTGATGAAAGGTCCTTGATTCTCACTAACATAGGCTTCAAACCCAATTTCCGCCATTCGTTCACGCAAACGCTCATTGTTCAACTGATACCTGTCATAGCGAGCATCGATACCACCTTCATCCGCCAACTCTTCTAGCGCTTGCCAAAACGCTAATACAGTATGTGTTGGCGAAGTGAAACGCCACTTCCCATCAATGTCCATCACACGAAATTGATCATAAAGATCCATACTCAACGTGCGTGCTTGTCCGGCACTTTTTTTTAGTAGCTCTTTTTGACAAATCACAAAGCCAAATCCAGGCACTCCTTGGATACATTTATTTGCACTCGAAACAAGAAAATCGATTCCTAACTCTCCAACAGGGATCGGAATGCCACCAAAGCTTGACATTGCATCAACGATAAAACACAATTTGTGTTTCTTTGTCACTGCTGAAATCGCTTCTAAAGGATTCAAAATACCAGAAGTCGTTTCACTGTGGATCATTGCAAGTGCAGTAATATCAGGATGCAACACTAATAGTTCCTCGATTTTTTCAGCTTGTGGTATTTCATTTTCAGCCACTTGATAAATCACATGATCAATGCCGTGGTATTCAGCCATTTGCACCATCCGTTGGCCATAAGCACCATTTGTACAGATCAGTAAGCGGTCTGTCGAGCCAACAACTGAACTTAACACAGATTCAACTGCAAAGCTGCCACTTCCTTGCATCAAAACAGCTGTATAAGCCTCATTGGAGACACTAGCAAGATCAAGCAATCGTTGACGAATCGCCTGGGTGATGACTTTAAAATCATCATCCCATGTACAATGATCGACAAGCATTGCTTCTTTCACTGTACGACTCGTGGTCAGAGGACCTGGTGTCAATAATTTATAATTGATTTTACTGTGATTGATTTCTTTTTCATACTGTTCAATCACCTTTGTTTTTCCACTCATTTTCTTTCTCCTATTCAACTAGACTGGCATGTTTTTTTAGTAGATCTGGGGTTAATGCCTCCGGAAAGACTTTTTGATTTTTGGCGGTTTCAACCCCCGATAGATCATCTGTTTCATAAAGTTTACTTGGGTAGAATTGTAATAAATCTGCCCGACCTTCTTTAAGGATCACATTCAGCATTTTTTCGGCTAAAGGATTCGTCGCTTCTCCTTTATCGATCACCGCGAGTGATTCTGTTAAAGCGTATGTTCCTTCACTTGGTTCTACAAAATCGATTGGCAATCCTTCATTTTTATCTTTGATTGCTTGATGACGTAACCCAAAACCCAACGCCACTTCACCGACGCGGACTTTTTTCAACGGACCAGAACCAGACGCTTCTATATGGTCGCCTGCATTGTCATAAATATCGGCTAAAATCGCTTGCGCTTTTGTCTCTCCATATTGATCAATCAATCCTTGGAACAATAACCAAGCTGTTGAGGAATGGTTGATATCAGAAATCGCTAGTTGCCCTTCGTAGATTGGATCAGCTAAATCAGCTAAACTCGTCGGTACAGGTAACTCCGCTTCTTTCAGTGCTTGAGTATTGTAGAAAATGACACCTTCTTGTGTCGTCATCGGTGCTTGGTAATTTGGCAGATCATCCATTGGTTGGACTTCTAATGCCAATTCTTTGAATATCGGTTCATTTTCTTGGACACCATCCAAATAGAACGTACTCATTGTCACTAGATCCGCTTCAATATCTGTGCCTTCCGCCCAAAGTTTTCCGCTCAATTCCGAAGTGCCGAAGGATTGTAGCAAGTATTGGTTTTCAAAACCATTCGAATCAAGGACATCTTTGATGATTTGAACCGGCTCTTCATCTGCGTTGGTGTAGATGATGACTTTTTCCTTGTTGTCATTGGCATTCTCACTTGCATTTGACGTACTACACGCCCCTAAAATTCCTAAAGCGCTGACGAATGACAGATAAATGAACCCTTTTTGAACTAGTTTTTTCATTTGCTTCAAATCTCCTCATGATAAATTGTGCAAGTATTCTTGCGGTTAAATTGATCAATAATAATAAGATAGATAGGATAAAGATTTCTGTGAATCTGCCGAAATGCTGTAATTCTTTGATTTTGGTCGTGATCACCATCGTTCGGGCACTTGTCAGAAACACCACTGCACTGATCGTAACCATCGAATTTGTAAAATAGTAACAAGCCATCTCAACGATCGTCCGCTTTGAATTTGGAAGAATGATTCGAATCACTGTATCAAGCCAACTATCCCCCATCATCTTCGCTGTATTTTCCCAGTTGGGATTCATTTTTAATAAGGCACTTTTCGCTAACTGATAAGGAGTTGCAAAATAATGCACCATGTTGGCAATCACCAAAATACTGATCGTACTTTGAAGAGTCGTTCCGCTAAACACTAGCAAATAGGCAATCCCTAAAACCATACCTGGAATCGAGTTCGTGACAGAAGCGAGACTATCGATCGTTTTTGTTATCACGCTTTGTTTTGTGGATCTAGCGGTGAAAATTGCTGCCAAATAAGCAATTACTGTTCCAAACAGCGCCGTCCATAGGGCAACGAAAATCCCTGTATTCAACGTTCTTCTTAAATCAGACGTTTGTAGGAACGCTTCGATATGGCGTGTGGTAAAAGTCATATCAAAGGGCCACCCTTCGACAAAAGGAAGAAGGAACATCACGAGGAAGACTCCTACAATAAACAGGCCACCAACTGTCAGTCCTACACCAAAGAAAAAATCTCTGACAGGGTTGCTTTTTACTGACATATTTGTCCCGGGGGTTGCATGATCATTTTTTTGGATCTTACGCAAAAACAGAACACTAATGATCGAAGGAACTAACATGATCAGTGCAATGACGGCTCCGCGATTAAAGTCTGGAATCGACCCCATAAAGTACTCATACAACAAAGTCGTGATAAACGGTTCTCGACCACCTACCGCTACAGGTATACCAAAATCAGTAACCCCCATGAAAAAGGCTTGGACGAAAGCAACACCAAATGTTTTGCCCAACGGTTGCAGGATCGTGATTTTCAATCCTCTAAAAAATCCGTCTCCCATCAATCTGGATACCGTCAAATAGCGTTTATCCAAATAATTCATGGCGTCATTCATCAACAAGAAAGTCACTGGGATCGTATAGATCAGTAACCCTAAGATCACACCTGATTTTCCATAGATCGAAAACAACTCTTGACCGAACAAACGCGTCCACAATCCTTGACGGCCAAAAGAATAGATCAACACAAAGCCGTATGTGATGGTCGGTAATAACATTGGTAATATAAAGCATTTCTCAATCATCCACTTGAATCCTTTAGGTAGTTTCGTAAAGTGCATCCCGTAAGCAAACCAAAAGCCAAAGAAGGTCGCAAAAATCGCTGTGATCCCAGCAATGAGCAAACTATTACTTAACGCATTTAGCCAATCGAAGTCCCTTGCTAGTTCTCGGAACAGCTCAAAGGAAAAGCTGCCTTCAACAGTCAACGCTTCTTTCAAAACATTCGCTAATGGATAAAACAATACGAGGACAAAACCAAATAAGATAATCGTTGGCAATAGCGTTTCTATTTTCATCCTTCTCATGAGAAGCGAACCACTTTTTCATGAACTACGCCGGTTGCTTGAGTAAAGATCCGTTCAATATTGCGTCGTTTGATTTTTAGCTGATCGACAATAAATGCCTGCACAAAGGGTTCCATCGTATTTGTCACGATATCTTTCGGTGTACTGTATTGTGCGATCCGACCATCTTTCAAAACCATGATTTTATCAGAAAGGGTCAATGCCTCTTCTGGATCATGTGTGACGATGATCGTCGTTAAGTTCAGTTTTTTAGCAATCAATTGGATACGTTCTTTGATCGATTCTTTGATGACACCGTCCAATGCACTTAATGGCTCATCAAGTAACAATACTTGGGGTTTCATCACCAGAGTCCGACCTAATGCCACCCGTTGTTTTTGCCCGCCAGATAATTGGTGGATGCGTTTATCCAAATGATCATTCAAATCCAATAGATCGATCAACTCTTGTAATTCTTCTTTAGAAGTGATATTTTTTTGTTTTCGCAACCCGTAGACCAAATTTTCATAAGCACTTAGGTTAGGGAATAAAGCATAGTCTTGAAAGACAATATTAAATGGTCGTTTTTCCATGACCTGTTTTGTGATATCTTCGCCATCATAAAGTAGTTGACCGTTTGTTGGTTGCTCCAATCCAAGGATAATATTCAATAAAGTGGTTTTTCCTGAACCCGAAGCACCGAGTATTGAAACGATCTCACCTTTATCGATCGATACATTGATTTCTTTTAAAACTTCATGATGATTAAACGTCTTACTAATACCATCTAGCTTTAACATGCGTTCACTCCTTTGTTCTTTCTATACTGCTAATTGTAGAAAATCACTTTTTACTTCTGATTAACTTTAAGTAAATTCTTTGTAGGAATATATATTTTTTGTGTAAATTTTCTAATGATTTTCAGATAAATATTTCTATAAAAAAACAGTGGCTTGCCTCAATGCGATATCCTCAGCATTGAAAGCAACCCACTGTTTCAGTAATTACTTGTTCAATTATTTTATTTATAAACTTGATGTAAATTTGATTCAAGCTTAAGCTCGCCTAGTTCTAAATCTCTCTCCGAAAATCAGCACTTCTTCGACTTGACTAACGTTGATCGGCGAGCGTTTCTTCAATATTTTTCACGATATTCTCTACTGTCAAACCATTTTCCGCTAATAGTTCCGTTGTTTCATAGCGATCATGAAAGGCTTTATCTAAGCCGTAAGTTTGCACACGGATCGCTGCATCTCCTAAATAGCCAGCGACCATTTGACCGTAGCCGCCTTCCAAGATACCATCTTCAAGTGTGACAACTACATCGTGCGTTTCTTTAAGTTCATCCAGCAATTCAGTATCTAAACCAGAGATGAACGCTGGATTAATCACCGTAGCCGTTAGTTGGAGAGCTTTCTTCAATTCAACAGCCACTTCTTCTGCCAAACCATAAAAATTACCTACACCCATGATTGCTACTTTTTCGCCTTTTTGGATGACTTTGTTCTTATATAATTGACTGTAATCTGTTCGATCTACTTCACCAGAAGAAGTGATTGGGCCGACTGGTACGCGGATTGCCACTAATCGATCCGTTTGATCGATCGACCATTCAAGCATCGCTAAGTATTCTTCTTTAGTTGTCGGTGCTAAGTATACTAGATTTGGGATATGACTCAAAAATGGAATATCAAAGATCCCTAAATGACTTTCATCATTCATTCCATTTACAGAAGCAAGTGTCACGAGGATCGTACCCGATAAGCGATTCAATGCTAAGTCATGAGAGATTTGATCGTAACTTCTTTGTAAAAACGGTGAATGGACTGCCCATATAGGTTTTACCCCGCCTTTGGCTAATCCAGCAGTCATCGTCGCCGCATGTTCTTCGGCAATCCCTACGTCAACAAATTGTGCGTCGACTTGTTGACGCTGTTCCGGTGAAAATAAAATCATCGGTGTGCCTGCATTTACTGCCACAACTGTCGGATCTTCCTCCATTTTGTGCAATAAGAAGTCTGTTGTTAGGCTGCTGTAGGTTTCTGCCCCTTTCGATCGCAGATACTCGCCTGTTTCGAGACTAAACGGCCCTCCCGCATGGAACTTTTCGCGATTTTCTTCTGCAAAGGAGAACCCTTTTCCTTTAACGGTATGGATATGCAACACAACCGGCTCTTTTTGATCTTTTACTTCTTCGAATAACTCGATCAAAGCAGCTAAATCATTGCCTGCATCAAGATAACGATAATCAAGTCCTAAGGCTTTAAAGAAATTGTTCGTGGCCTGACCATTCGTTTCCCTTAGCTCTTTGAGATTTTTGTAAAGTCCCCCATGATTTTCTGCGATCGACTGGTCATTATCATTGACGATAATGATCGTATTCGTACCTAGTTCAGAAATATTGTTCAAACCTTCATAGGCTAAACCACCTGATAAAGACCCATCGCCAATCACTGCAATGACATTATTTGTTTCGTTTTTCAAATCTCTCGCCTTAGCTAGACCATTTGCTAAAGACAATGAAGTCGATGTATGCCCGATCGTGAAGAGATCATGTTCGCTTTCTAATGGGTTCGTGTAACCCGAGACTTCCTGATAATGCGCTTGGTCTAAAAACGCTTGTGCTCTTCCTGTCAACATTTTATGCACATAGGTTTGGTGTGAGACATCAAAAACAAATTGATCCTTTGGTGAATCGAACACATAATGTAGCGCCACCGTCATTTCAACAACACCTAGGTTGGGGCCATTATGCCCACCGTATTGGCTGATTTTTTCTAATAACGCGGCACGTGCTTCCTCTACCACTTGTTGAAGCTTTTCTTGCGTCATTTGTTTCAGATCTTGAGGACCTTTTATTTGTTTTAATAACATAGATTTCCCTCCTTTATTTCTGCTTAATCATACACCTTGAACCGAACTCTAAGTCAAGTGATTTTTTTAACAAATAATTCTAATTAGCGAAAATGTTGATCATACTGTTTTAAAGCTATTTTTTTATAAAAAAAAACCGTAGATCCTTCAATCTACGGTTCAGATTGTAGACAAAGTACTTATTTATAGTGCTTTGTCTTTTTTTATACGTTAAAATAAAACTATGAATTGGAGGTGTAACCCGATGCTCTCAAAACAAGATATGAGTAAGCGTGCACAGATGGGCTTTTTTGCTCTTGAAGACTTAGTTCCCCAAGACCATTTATTACGACAAATGGATCAGTTTATTGATTTTTCTTTTATTTACGATTTGGTAAAAGATAAATATGATGAAACCCAAGGACGGCCAAGCTTAGATCCCGTTCTTCTAATTAAATTACCGATGATTCAATATTTTTTTGGTATTAAAAGCATGAGACAAACCATCAAAGAAATTGAAGTGAACAACGCTTATCGATGGTTTTTGGGGTTAGGGTTAGAAGATGCAGTTCCTCATTTTTCTACATTTGGTAAAAACTATACGAGACGGTTCAAAGGAACCACTACATTTGAACAAATCTTTTATGAGATTTTAGCACAATGTATGATGGAAGGAATCGTTGATACCTCTGAAGTTTTTATTGATGGGACGCATATTAAAGCACATGCGAATCGAAACAAGAAAGAATCCGTCGAAGTGATGGATCAAGCCTTCTTTTATACGGAAAAATTGACAAAAGAAATTGAAAAAGATCGAGAAAAACGCCTAAAAAAGCCCTTAAAAGAAACAAACGCAGAAACTAAAATAGCTATGAAAAAAACAAGTACGACTGATCCCGAAAGTGGTTGGTTTCATAAAGGTGAGCATAAAGAAGTTTTTGCTTATAGCGCACAAGTAGCATGTGATAAAAACGGCTGGATACTAGGCTATACGACCCACCCAGGAAACTTACATGATAGTCGTACGTTTATTACTTTATTTAGAAAGCTCAAAGGAGCTTTTACTCTAGATAAATTGATTATGGATGCTGGGTATAAAACGCCAGCAATCGCTCAATTACTTCTCGAAGAGAAGCTGACGCCTGTTTTCCCTTATAAGCGACCCATGACGAAAGCGGGTTATTTCAAGAAGAACGACTATGCCTACGATGAATATTATGATTGTTATATCTGTCCTAATGATAAGATCCTCACTTATTCGACAACGAATCGAAAAGGATATTTAGAATACAAAAGTAATCCAGAAGAATGTAAAAATTGTCCTGTTCTATCTACTTGTACAAATTCAAAAAATCATACAAAAGTAATCACCAGACATATTTGGGCGAAAGCAATCGAACGATGTGAGGAAATACGTCACCAAAGAAATTTTAAAGACCTATACAGAAAAAGAAAAGAAACAATTGAACGAATTTTTGGTACAGCAAAAGAATTTCACGGATTACGTTATACGAATCAAATAGGAATTGAAAAAATGCACATGAAAATTGGGCTTACTTTTGCCTGCCTAAATATGAAAAAATTAGTAAAAATCAAAAAAGGCAGAGCAAGAAAGGAGTGTTTTTCTTTAGAAAAACAAAGCTATTTCTCTTTAATTATTGAAAACATACATATAAAAAAGACAAACCTCATTTTTACATAAGGTTTGTCTACAATCTGAACCGTAGATCCTTCAATCTACGGTTTTTATTTATTTCTTCGATGAATAGTTCACAATGATTTCACTCATTTTTTTTGGATTTCGTCGCTTGTCACGAATAATTTGATAACTAACAAGAACGATCAAAATCAAAATCACGCCTGTCAAAACGTACAATACTTGTATTTGTTCTCCCAATGGTAGTAAAACGTTTTTTTTAGGCGGTGCGCTTGGAGTCACTGATTCTTTCGGATCACCGGTATCCGGCTTCGTAGGGCTTGTTTCTTGTGTCCCATTTGAGTCAAACTTTAGTTCTCCAGTGACTTCAATGTTATTAGAACTAGCTTCTATGTGCGTTTGTGGCAATCCAATGATCAATAGACCTAAAACCATGAACAAACAAAGAATTGTTTGTTTTTTTTGTTTCATCCAATCACCTCACGATTTGAACTATGGATACGGATCTCCAGCTTCATCTAGCGCTTCAATATTCAGTGTCAACGTACTTGCAATTGAGATTGATCCTTTATCCGTTGGAAAATCAAGAACATCAGTATCAACATCTCCTTCAAAAGTAAACGTCGCTGTACTAGCTCCTGTTAAATCACCTGGACGTGCATTCGGTGAAGCTAAAGTCATAAAGTCTTCTGATATGGTTGTATTTACCGAACCATTTTCAATCAAAAGATTGCTGGCTCCTAAACTACCAACCAATGTTAACCGATCGATTGCTGAGATATCTCCAGAAGAAACTGTGTAATTTCCTAGACTGATTTTTACTGGACGACCGGAATGATTGGTGATCTTATGCTCTCCACCTAGAATTGTCTTATAGTCTTCTGGTTCAGTGAAGAAGACCGCTTTTAAAGGTAACGTCACATTCAACCATTTATCTGGATTGCCTGGTTCCGGTGCCTCCGGATCTGTGTTGTCAAATCCTAAAGTTCCATCGATTGCCACATCTGCCGTCTTATCGATCGATCCACCTAATGAATTATCAATCGTCTGGTCATCCCCATTGATGATCACATCAGCTTGAACACTGGCCCCTGCTGCTAAAATCGTGCCGAACATCAAACCTGTTGCTAGAATATTTTTTACTTTCATTTTGTTTTCTCCTTTATTTATGTCTTTATATCCTAAAGCATGATTGCTTTATTCCGTTTTTATTGATTGACATTGATGGTCACGTCAACCGTCGTTTTACCCATAAGCTTTTTATTTTCTAAATCATAAAACTCTAATTCTACTACTCCTGGATGCGTGCCTGTCGTTAACTCTTTTGCCAATGTCAATTCAGTTACTTCATATCCAGGCTCCAATAAGCCTGTTTCATATAATGTTTCTTTAGAATCCTTCATGGACAATATTGCTTGTTGCCCATAACGATTGGTCGGCAAGTTTTGGATCCAGATATTGCCCGTTTTTCCATCCGCATTGACACTGACTTCTGGATACACATTGATAGTTACATTACTATCATCTACCGCTTGATTGGCATATTTTTTCAATTGGTCGCCTGTCATTTTTTCCGCATGTTTGATCTCCGGAAAATCGTCCGACAAAATCTGCGTTGGTTGGTTATTGACATACCAATACCAACCAATCGCAACGATCGTAAGCAATAATAAAAGAAGCGCCAGTAATCTTTTTTTCTTTTGTTGTTCATTTTTTTCAGTTATTTTCTGTGTTTCCTGTGTGATCATGTTCACCTTCTTGTGTGTGTTCAATTTATCTTCGCAGCAAAGTGTAAACTCAACTTGCCTGTTACTTTATTATTTTGTGTGGGATCACCAAAATATTTCCCTGTAAAACCAAGTGACATTTGGGAATCTGATGGCACTGATTCGGTCCATTGTGCACCAGCAAAAGTACTTGCTTGTCCAACTAACGGCTTGTCAGATGGCGTCGCACCGATTCGTTGCAAATATAAAAACATTGATTCGCTCGTCGCTTCTTGTTCCGATGAATCTAAAAAGACAATATTCGAAGTACTTGCTAACTCCACATCGTTTTTGGTATGGAAGGAAACTGTCAATTCTGTCGTTGTCGAATGATTGATCACCTGATAATCATCACTAGTCACTTGATCGTCTAAGACGTCAAAAGCCATTCGGACTGGTAACGTTACATGGATCGCTGGATCACTTTCCACCACAAAAGGAACGGTATATTCCCATGTGGCTTTTTCACCATTAACCAATGACTCGCTGACAACGATCTTGCCAGTCGTCGTTCCTTCTTTGGACGTATCGGGATATTGAGTGAAACCTTCAATTTTCAAGGTAGGATATTGACTGATATCTAAATATCGTCCAATTTGACGATCCATATCTTCACGAGACATTCCTAACACTGTTTTTTGTTCACTTGGATTTAAACGATCGATGTTTATTCGTTCAAATCCATTCGCAGTGATTTGATAACGGCTTCGATTATCCGATATCCTTGGTTGCACCACATTATCTTTGATATTGTCCAGTCTGCCATTGGCTTCCGCATGGAAAATTTCTACGATATCGCCTTTCGCCACTGATAGTCTTCGATTTGTTCCGAAACCATTCAAGGTATCCAACCTTTGATTACCATTAACAGAAAAATCGAAATCTGGCGTTTGTGCATTCATTGGACCATTAGAAACAGTTACTTGGTTATAGTGCCTGATTTGATAGTACATATCATTTCCAAAATAGGAATGAACCGAAGTTCCAGCTAATGCACTATTATAGGTCGCAACAATTTGCGTTTGATCACTGTTCAAGCTTAAAGTTGCTGCTCGTAGGTCTGTTCCTTGAAAACTAATTCCTCTTACATTTAACGAATGACCAAACTGATAAGTGACTGGTACATCGATCGTAGCCAATACTGTGCCATTTTTTGAAACCTCTACACGTGCAGATTGACCATTCAGTGAATCTGGGAAACTTACAAAACGCGCGTCATAATCATCTGTTTCAGTTTGATCTTTGAAGACTTTGACAAAGTCTTTTGCCTGATAATCCGTTTCTCCATATCCATAGTTCAAGACTTGGCTATTCGGCTGGATATCTGTGTAATTTCCGATACCAGTAAAGCCAATGATGCCTTGTTCATTGATGACCCCGATTGAAAAACGCTCGGCATTATTCCGATTGATCTGGAATGTACCTGTTGTGACCTCTCCTGCCAAGTCCGCTTGATATGGATTGAATAAGCGAACAGGGTGTCCTGTAAGATCTAAAGTTACTGTTACTTGGTTTGTTGAAACAGCTGTATCTACTTCTGGTTGGATCGAGTTGAAGAACTCGGAAGTTTGTGCCCCATTCGTCTGCCACCTCAAGTATGGGTATGTTCGATTGGCACTGCTCCCCAAAGCAAAACCTGTGAACCACTTTTCACCAAACCCAAGCTCCGTTATGGTTGCATCGATCAATCCTGTAGTGCTACGCGCTTCACCCACACCACTTGTCGTCGTTTTTCTTGTAGTGCTTGCATCAAAATAAACATTGTTTGCTGTAATTCCTGTGGTAGTATTCGAAATCGGTTCTCCAACAGTAAATCCTGCGACGAATAAATTCGTGAGCTGTGCGGTTGCAGTTGCACTTATCGCTCCGATCACTCCTTGTCCATTTGATGAACCAACACCATAATTATCGGTCATCACTAACTGACCACTGTCTTCAATCCTACCAATAAATCCACCAGAACCATTAGCAACATTTCCAAGAATATAGCCACTGTGATAACTCTCATTAATCGTCACATTTCCTGCTAAACGACCAATAAATCCACCAGCATAACTATTTCCACTTCGAAGATCACTCGAATTGATACTTCGTTCAATGTGTACTTGACCATTTCCTGTAACATAGCCAATCAACCCTCCACGATAGCTAGATATTGAAGAATTGACCGTTGAGCGAGTCTCGCTATGCGTATCGGTGATCGTTACTGTACCAGATACTTCACCGATCAATCCTCCTAGATTCAAGGAGTAATTATTACCACCAGTAAAATTCACTTTTGAACTAGAATGACTCATGGTAAGCACTCCTGTCGTGCGACCAACGAGACCACCTAGTAAACCGTTTGAAGTATTCGAGTGAAGATTACTTGAGACTTGGCCATTCGTAATCGTTAGTTGTCCACTGTTGTTTCCAACGAAAGCCCCGCTCCCATTCGACTGGTTTGAAAGAATACTACTGCTACTGTCCATTCTGATATTCTCAAGTTCAACAATACTTCCTGCGCTGATTACGGCAATCACTCCTGCAGTATAGTTGGTAAATGACTGACCTCTAGTATTCGTCACTCGTAAATTTTCAAATGTTAGATTCTCGATTCGTAAAGGATCGTTTCCGACTGAGCGAATAAATGCTAAGTCTATTTCTCCACTAGTCAACGTCAAATTCTTGATGACTGCATGATTACCGATCAATTTCGCTCCATATACTTGTCTACCAGAAAAAGTACCTGCATTTGCCATATCGATTGCTATTCCATCTTCTGGTTCAATCGAATAGTTTTCATCATCTTTATCAAAAGGCGCTTGACTATTCAGAAAGCGACTTAGATCTTCTGCCGTTCGTATGACCGTTTGGACATAATTTGCCGTCACTGTTGCATCTTCTGTCCCCATCGTGAAAGTAGCCGTTCGATTTTCCTGATCAAATCTTGTCACCGTACTCCCTGTGCCAGTCACGCTAAATCCAACAAAGCGATACCCTGCATTTGCTTCAGCCGCCTGAATCGTTGTGGTTTCCCCTTCGATAAAATTCGTTCGGTCAGCGTTTGGATCAGCTGCACTTCCTGCCAAGGGATCACGGACCAGTGTCAAACTCATTCGCCGTGCGGTAAATCCAACCACTCCTTGTTGATTGATGACACCAATCGATACTCTTGCAACAGATCCACGATTGAAAGTGAAGGTTCCTGCTGTCGCTTCACCAGCTAAGCCAGAGCTGTATGGATTAAATAGTTTTAAAGGCTCGTTTTGTAGATCTAACGTGACCGCCACTTGATTGCCCGTCACTTGACGATCGACCATTGGATCGATGCTATCAAAAAACATCGATGGTTGCGTATTTTGCGTCTGCCAACTGAGATACGGATAGGTTTTATTCGTTCGTTGAGCGACTGAAAAATCGGTCCGCCAACGATTCCCAAAACCTAACATAGCGGTTGTTGATTCGATCAACTCTAGCGTAGTTTTCGCTTCCCCTACACCTGTCGTTGTTGCTTTATTCGTGGTACTGGAATCATAATAAACATTGGTCGCAGTAATACCTGTCGTATCTGAGGTAATTGGCTGTACCCCTGTAAAACCTGCAACAAATAGTTGGCTGAGTGTCACTCGATCCGTTAATTGATTGATCCCGATCACACCATTGCCATTGGAGGAGCCAATGCTATAACTATCCACGACACTGAGTGCGCCATTGCCTTCGGTCATACCAATGAACCCTGCAGTTCCTAGACTTGTACTTCCTTGGACATGTCCATTGTGATAGCTTTCCTCGATTTTAGCAGTTCCTGACATCCTTCCGATAAATCCGCCCACATTACTGTTATTTCCTCGCATATCACCGGCATTGATACTTCGTTGGATCGTGACATCCCCTGAGAAGGTCACTCGACCAATCATTCCACCTCGATATGTTCCGCTCAATGAATTGATTGCTGTTTGGCTTTCACTTACAGAATCAGTGATTATTACCTCACTACTGGTTTCGCCCACTAGTCCACCGATATTTAATGTATATGAACCACCACCAGTAAAAGTAACTCGAGAAAGACTACTCTCAATGGTCAATGGACCGTCATTTTTACCAACAAGTCCACCCATTAGTCCATTAGCTGTGTTGGAGTGTAACGTTCCTGAAACCTCACTGTTTTTGACCACTACTGAACCCATATTATTTCCAATCAACCCTGCACTTCCATTCGGTTGATTCGCTAAGATTCGGCTACTCTCATCGATCGTGATATTTTCAAGCTCCACTGACTTACCGCTTGCTACTTGACCGATGATTCCAGCTGAATTAGACGATGATCGTGTATTATTCAGCGAGATACCAGCTAAGGTCAGATTCTCGATTCGTGAAAGATTACTGCCATTGATTGTTTGGATCAATCCAAGGGAGGCATTTTGAGATACTAATGAAAGATTTTTGATGATCGTGCCATTTCCGATCAGATGACCAGAAAATTGACTACGTCCTGAAAAATCACCTTCTCCTGACATGTCGATCGTTTGATTTGTTTCTGGTTCGATCGTGTAAGTCTGGTCGTTTGCATCATAAGGAGACTCACTTCGTAAAAACTTTCCGAGATCATCGGCATTACGGATAATCGTTGAGGCGTATTCTGCTGTGATGACCGTGTTTTCAGTTCCAATCGTTACTGTCGCTGTTCGTGCGTTCAAATCGATGTTGGAAACTGAACTCCCCGCACCAGTTACACTGAATCCAACAAAACGATACCCTTGGTTAGGTGCAGCTGCTTTGATCTGTGTCGTTTCGCCTTCAAGAAAATCATTTTTTTCAATCTCCGGATCATGATCGCTACCAGCGATTGGATTGCGAGCGCTCGTCGCCGTCATTCGCCGTGCGGTAAATCCAACGACGCCTTGCTGATTGATGACACCAATCGACACTCTTGCAATAGATCCACGATTGAAAGTGAAGGTTCCTGTTGTCGCTTCACCAGCTAAGCCAGAACTATATGGATTGAATAGTTTCAATGGCTCATTTTGTAGATCTAATGTTACCGACACTTGATTACCCGTTACTTGACGATCGACCATTGGATCGATGCTGTCAAAAAACATTACCGGTTGCGCGCCTTGGGTCTGCCAACTTAGGTAAGGGTAGGTTTTATTCGTTCGTTGAGCGACTGAAAAATCGGTCCGCCAACGATTCCCAAAACCTAACATAGCGGTTGTTGATTCGATCAACTCTAGCGTAGTTTTCGCTTCCCCTACACCTGTCGTTGTTGCTTTATTCGTGGTACTGGAATCATAATAAACATTGGTCGCAGTGATACCTGTCGTATCTGAGGTAATTGGTTGCCCTCCCGTGAAACCAGCGATAAAGAGTTGATTCAACGTAACATTACTTGCTAGTTGATTGACTCCGATCACTCCATTACCGTTGGAAGAACCAATACTATAACTATCCATGATGCCAAGGGCTCCACCGCCTTCAGTCAAGCCGATGAATGCTGCGGTTCCTAGACTTGTACTTCCTTGGACATGCCCATTATGGTAACTTTCTTCGATTCGAGCAGTTCCTGACATTCTTCCGATAAATCCACCGACAATACTGTTATTTCCCCGCATATCGCTAGCATTGATGCTTCGTTGGATCATCACATTCCCTGAGAATGTGACTCGACCAATCATACCACCACGATATGTCCCACTCGCTGAATTGATTGCGGTGTGACTTTCACTTCTAGAATCAGTGATTGTGACCTCACTACTGGTTTCACCAACTAACCCTCCTATATTTAAGGTGTAAGAGCCTCCTCCAGTAAAAGTAACACGAGAGACACTATTTTCAATCGTTAGTTGTCCTTGGTTTTGCCCAACTAATCCGCCCATCAATCCATTAGCAGTGTTGGAATGTAAGGTTCCTGAAACCTCACTGTTTTTGATCGTTACTGAACCTTGGTTGTTTCCAATCAACCCTGCATTTCCAGCGGGTTGATTGGCAGCAATTTGGCTACTTTCATCGATCGTAATATTTTCAAGCTCGACTGTTTTCCCGCTTGCTACTTGACCGATGATTCCAGCTGAATTAGACGATGATCGTGTATTATTCAGCGAAATGCTAGCTAAGGTCAGATTCTCGATTCGTGAAAGATTACTGCCATTGATTGTTTGGATCAATCCAAGGGAGGCATTTTGAGATACTAATGAAAGATTTCTAATAATCGTACCATTCCCGATCAAGTTACCAGAAAATTGACTACGACCTGAAAAGTTCCCTTGTCCAGACATATCGATTGTCTGATTGGTTTCTGGTTCGATCGTGTATGTTTGTTCATTTGAATCATAAGGAAACTCGCTACGTAAAAACTTTCCGAGATCCTCTGCATTGCGAATGACTGTCGAGGCATACTCCGCTGTGACTGTCGCATTTTCAGTCCCCATTGTGAAGGTTGCGGTGCGATTTGCTAAATTAACATTCGTAATCGTCCCGTTTCCTGTCACATTAAAGCCAACCAAACGATAGCCAGGAGACGGTGCTCCTGCTGTGACCGTCGTTGTTGCACCAACCACCAGACTAGTCGTCGGCGCAGTCGGATTACTTGCACTTCCAGCCTGTGGCGAACGTGCCAAAGTTAAGGTTCGATTACTCAGTTCGTAACGTGCAGTAACTGTCGCATTTTGAGAACCCATGGTAAACGTGCCTGTTCGATTAGATGTATTTACATTCGTGATTGAACTTCCCGTACCACTCACATCAAATCCTGCAAACTGATAACCAGTCGCTGGGGCTGCAGCGGTGACCGTCGTTGTTGCACCTTGTGCCAGTGTGGTCACAGGCGCCGATGGATTTGCACTCGCTCCTTGCGATGGATTTCTAGCAAATGCCAAAGTATGAGCGGGTAATTCTGTAAAACTGCCACGGATCGCTTGGTTTACCGTTGCTACAAAGTTCGGATAATATGAATGATTCCATATAGTTGCAAAATAAAAATAGGTATTGAATATCCAATCCAAATCTACCGTAAATGAATTTGCTCTTTGACTAGTAAAAGAAGCATCACGGATACGCTCAACTCGTATAGTAAATTCTTGAAAATCCGCTAAAGTCCCTTCATTCAGATTGGATGGCGATAAAACTGGACCTTTTATTTGGTAAGGTGTTGTTTCTTGAATAGTAAAGTGAAAATCTCCTTGTCCATGTTGAATCGTATTCACTCCAAATTGATACTGATTTCTTGTTGGCATTCCATAAAAATCGACTCCTGCATACAACAAACTATTTCCGTCGCGATATAAAAACTGCCTAGGCAACATAATTCGCCCTACAATACTATTTCCTGTTCGGTTACCTAACTGATTACTCCCCGACCATACAATGGACGCTCGGCTGTCATTTAAAAAATAATTCCTAAAAGTTGTTGGAAACTGTGTACGGTTTCCACTGGCATTTCCTTGTAAAAATCTAGAGATCCAAAAATTATCTAGCGTATTCAATAGCTGCGCATTTCTTGGTTCCCTATCTAATAAAGGTCCATCTTCCACCACTTCTTCTGGCGTCGCTTCTACCGGTTCGCTCTCGTCCTCAGTCGCCTCCTCACTTTCTACCAATGTTTCTTCTATTGTTTCCTGTGTTTCACCAATATCTTCTACCTGTTCTTCTACACTTGACTCGTTGGTCGTCTCAGCAATAACGCTGATACTATTTCCTAATGACGAAAAAAGCAGCAAGATAATTACAATCATATGTAAAATTTGTTTCTTATAAAAATGAGTCATTTCCTCCTCCTACTCTACACGTATTACTTGACGTGACGTAATCTGCTGATTTTTTGGCAGAAAGTTATACTCAATGTATTGAATGTACTGACTTATGGTGCTTCGTTTTCTACTTAATATCTTCTATTGTACGATTGATACCCTACACAACTGTTCTTCGTAATAGAACATGCCTACTTTTTTTGATATCCGCTAGTTGTATGTTTGACTAATTAAATGTATGCA
Organism: Enterococcus sp. DIV0806c; assembly: GCF_051710905.1. Taxonomy (NCBI): domain Bacteria; kingdom Bacillati; phylum Bacillota; class Bacilli; order Lactobacillales; family Enterococcaceae; genus Enterococcus; species Enterococcus sp. DIV0806c. Next base: position 2,111,187 of record NZ_JBIOLO010000001.1, read on the forward strand.
CCCCTTTCTTATCCAGATGAAACTATGATATTAAATAACAATGTAATAAAACTATTATTTTTTCATCTTTTGATTATAATAACACTAATCTACTTTTTGTTTATTTTTATTTTTTTCTCAAACAAAAAAAATAAAGCACTACCTTATTTCTATAAGTTCCGTAATTCTAGCAATAGTCATTGGTTACAATACACGCGCCCATAGTCAAAAACTTTTTTTTTATTATTTAGAAAAAAATATCACACTATGCACCTAGGAAATTTCTGCATAATTTTTATTGGAAAAACAAAATCTCCTCACTTTTAAAAAATAACAAAATTATTTAAAAAACACTTATTCGATAAAAAACACTGTAATTCCAACTATTCCTCCTTGATTTAAAACACATTATTTTTAAATTATCATGAATTTTCCATTTAAAACGTTTGTTTTTTTTGTATACTTATACTATGCACATCTTCCCCTTAGCCTATCTAACTATGTGTTTTAACATTAAAGAGAGACTCTATTTCTTACATATCTATAGAAAAATAAAGATTGGAAGCCAGAATAATGGAAAATTTACCCATCACCTTACAACTTGATAATCAGTTTAAACGACAATATCAAATTTTAAATTTAGTACATAAAAATAAAACCAACCAGTTAACAATCAATGATCTTGCTCTTGACTTAGAGAAGTCAAAGCCTACACTCAAAAAAGACATTGAAGAAATCAATCAAGCGTTGAATGAGCAGTGTGTTTCACTAAAGATTGATCATAAAGGACTATTATCATTCCAATACAAAAAAGTAATGACGATCGATTCGATGATCACCTTATTAGCAAAAAGGACCATCACTTACCAAATCATGGATCTATTACTTCATAATGTGACCTACTCAACCGATGAATTAGCCGATGCCTTGATGGTCTCTAGAAGTACAATTTTTAAAACGATTCGTCATATGAATAATATCTTGAAGGAGTTCAGCGTGACGATCACTACTGGACCATTGACTTTGTCAGGTAGAGAGGAAGATATTCGTTTTTGCTTTTTTGCCTTTTACTCAAGTTTTGGCGATAGTACGATCATTGATTCAGATAGTGAGATCGATGCACAGTATTTAGTTGACGAAGGTCATAAAAGAGATCACGCCTTTTTACATTTTAGCCATTTCCGTGCCGCTTTATGGCTGTCGATTGCAAAAGCGCGGTGGAAGTGTAAAAAACTTTGCAACTTGAATCGAAGTATCAAAGTGTTGATCAAAAGTAGTAAAGGCTTCTCTTCACTTGAGCCATTATTACAGGATTACTATCTTTCACGCTCAAATGAAACGCTCTCATTAAATGAAACGATGTGGTTATATTTAGTCTCACTTCATTATATTTCCTACACACGTCAAAGTAATTTAGATGATGGACGCTCCTATGCATTTTATCGAGAAGAAAACCCTACTGTCATCGAAGTGATCCAACGTTTTCTAGCGACTGTTTTCCCAGAACACATGATCAAAAACGGGACACTAGAAAAAATGGAAGCCTACTTAGTCAATGCGCGTTTACTTTCTAAAATGAGCCATACTTACGAATTACATTCACCAACTATGGTTACTCAAATGAAAGCACGTTATTCTGAGATCTACCAAGTATGGCTTGAAAAATTGACGCTTCTAAAAAATAATCCATTGTTTGGTTTTGTTCATATCGATTATCTCGCAGCTGCGTTGACAACGTTTCATGCTTCGCTTTTGATGAGACAGTCGTATCGTCCTTTACGTATTTTGTTTACGATCCAAGGACCGCCATCTTTAGATGATTATATCCTGAATGAGATCGAGACACTCTTTATGCAACGTTCAACGATCGAATTTCAAATTGAACATGCTGTCACAAAAGAATCGATCGAAACCTACCAAGCTGATCTAGTAGTTTGTAATTATGATCTTCATTTGATCGATGAACAGACTTGCCAAATTCATCGCATCTCCAATGTTCCGACGATTGCGGACTGGCGTCTTTTAATGGAGACGATCACTTATTTGTCTTTGCCTGCTTATTTAGAAAATAAATAGAACAAAAACGCTACTTGTCCTTTATTCGCGAAATAAAAAAAGAGTAACCTGCTTTTGATCACAGGTTACTCTTTTTGTTCGGTCATCTATCTGATACACTATCAAAATTTAAAAATATTTTCTTTTTTTTCTTTTCTGCCTCCTCTAAAGCCTGACGATAGTCAGAGATTGGATATACAGGAGCTGTGGTTAGTAGATTCAATTGTCCCTCCTCAACCAAACGGAATAATTGTTGAAATACTTTCTGCCATTCTTCATTTGAAACCGAGTCAGCCCAGTGCCTTAGATGATAGACTTTGGCTTGGATCGGCAACGTATGGAGAAATGACCAATCAACTTGTTGACCAGATAGCAACCCGATCGCAATGAACTTCCCATAAGGTTGGACCGCTCGTGCAAGGATCTCACCACTTTCCCCTCCAACTTGATCAACGGCTGCGCGGACCCCTTTGGCATTTGTATGTGCCAAAATTTGAGTCAATGTTGTTTCTTCATCCCAAACAACGACCAAATCTGCTCCTAGTTCGGTTAACTCTTCTTTATATTTTTCGTGTCGAACAATTACAATGACTTTAAATGATAAAATTTTACTCAATTGGATAAAAATTCTGCTAATGGAGGAATTTCCTGCATTAAGCAAAACATGATCTCCTTTATTCAGGTCCAATTCTTTTGTACAGATCAACCAAGCAGTTACAGGATTGATGTACATTTGAGCAGCTGTCAGTCGATCGATCGAAGACGGGACAATAATGAGGTCTTTCTTTGATACTATGTGATAGGTTTGCCAAGTTCCTGCTACTCGTAGTGGTAAGACGTATTGTCCTATCATTTGCTCATCCTGAGGATAAGTGACTTGGATTACTTCCCCGACACCTTCATATCCAGCGATTTGTGGCAAGCTAATACGGTGCGCATAAGCTCCATGGATTGGTATCAAATCAGAAGGATTGATTGGCGCCATCAGCATTTTGACCAAGACTTCTCCTTGTCTTAAAGTGAGTGGCTGCTCTTCTAGTTGCACAACCTCTTGCGGCAAACCAAACTCTCGGTAAATCAGACAGTGATTTTTCATTTTTTTCTCCTTTGATGATCGTTGGGTTCTTTTAACAAGTGTATCATTTCCCTGAAATAAAAAGAAGACTGTATGCCACCTTAGAAACGAATAAACGGTGGGAACAGAAGTACTATCTTCGACAAAAAGACGACGGCCACAAAAATTTAAAGAAGCAATTTTCATGGCTGTCGCTTTATTTTTTGAGACTAAAAACTTCTATTCCCACCTCTTGTGCTATGATCAATGAACTAAGTAGCCTTGGGATCATAGCACGTTACAGATCACTTCCTAGCAACTACGTATCAGTTGACGGCTACGACTGTTACTTTGACTGTTTTTTCCCCAAACCCATACTGATTCGCCATCAGTACCACTTCGTATTCGCCAGGAATAGGCAACACGTTGTTCTCTTTGATGACTGCACCTTTCACGACTTTGCCATCACTATAGACGGTTCGTGCATTTGTTGCTTTGATGATAGAGGCATCATCTATTTCATCCACCGTAATAACGGCATCTTCTGCCATAAACACATAGCCTTCTGTCAAATTTTCAGAACGAACGATCACTTTGACTGTTTTCTCAATATCCCCTTTATCAATACCAATCGTTACTTCATAGTAGCCAACTTCATCTTTGACTGTCGATGCTTTGATCACTGGTAACGCTTCTACTGGTTGACCAGATAAATCCGTTACAGTGGCCCCGACCGCCACTAAAATTGATTGGTCATCGGTCTGACCGACAGTTACAGCAGCATCCGCTGCGCTTAAAATATACTCTTGTTGTGGTAGTTGTTCCCCAACTACTTTGATTTTCACTGTTTTTTCTACACGGTCATCTTGTTCGATACCGATTGTCGCTTCATACTCTCCTGGAGTATCTTTCACTGTACTAGCCTTGATAATTGGTGTACCTTGTTTTCCTAGCGTTTGGTTGAACACATACGCGTTCGTTGCTATAAGAAGGGAATAATCATCGGTCTGACCGACCATCACTTCTGCATCGTCTGCTAACAATATATAATCAAAAGTAGGATTTTCAGAATCATTTTCTTCAATCGTTACAGTGACTGTTTTTTCAACCGAAGGGTTTTGCTTAATCCCTAGAGTGACTTGGTAAACACCAACTTCCGCTTTGATTGTTGAATCTTTAACGATAACAGTGATCGCTCTTCCCTGACTATCATAGGCATAGGCGTTCGTTGCTTCGATGATTGAACGATCATCTGTACGTTCAATCGTAGTAAACCCATCATTGGCGTAAAGTTCATAGGACAATTCAGGTTCAGTTGTATCCTCACCAATGACTGTCACTTGGATTTTCTGCTCGATTGAAAGGTCTTTATCAACTGTAATCGTTGCTTCATAGATACCTGCTTTGTTTTCAACGGTTGACGATTTGATCATTGGATAGGCTTCATAGGATAAACCACCATCTTTGTCAACGACTTCTGCACCACTTGCCCAGAGGATCGCTTCCTCATCCGTTTGGTCAACTTCCAAAGTGACATTTGTTTCCCACACATTCAAGCGATACTTTGGTTGGTTCTCTAGCTGTTGAACAGTCACCTTCACCTTTTTTTCAACAGCAGCATCTTGTTCAATCCCAAATATGACCTCGTAGGTTCCAGGAGTATCTTGCACCGTTGATTCTTTGATGATTACTCTTGCCACTTTTCCTGTTGTTACATCAAAAGCATAAGCTCCGCTTGCATCTATCAACGATTGTTCATCTGTATGACCAACATAAACTGTTGCATCCTCAGCGAGAAATTGATATTCGTGAACACCTGTCACTCCATCATTTTCTTGCATCACAGTGACAGTGATCATTTTTTCAAGACTTAGATCTTTATCTACAGCAATCAGTGCCTTGTAAGTTCCTGGGATGTCTTGCACAGTCGATGACTTGATCACGGCTTTTGCATCCACTGCTTCACCACGCTGATTCGTGATCTCGACATTAGCAGCTGCGATGATTGAAGCATCATCCGTTTGTCCTACCATGACTGTAGCATCTTGCGCACTGAATGTGTAACTTTCTTTATCTGTGATAGTAACTTTGATCGTACGCTCCACCCGAGGATCTTCTTTGATCCCTAATGTCATTTCATACTCACCTAATTGATTTTCAACGGTTGAGCTTTTTACGATCACATCAAATAACTCGCCCTTTTCATTACGTGCATAGGCACCAGCAACTTTTAGAATGTAATCAGTATCAGTTTGTCCTACTAGTACGGTCACGTCTTCTGCTAAAATCGTATATTTTGTTTCTTGCTTATCATTTAAAACTGTAACGTTTACTGTCTTTTCCACACTGGCATCTTCTTTTAAGCCAATGGTCATCTGATATTCCCCTGGCTTTTCTTCAACAGTTGTTCCTTTGATATAAGGTGTGAAGCCACTTAGCGGCTCCCCTTCTTCATCAACGACTTTCACATCTGCAGCCACTAAGAGTGAGGCAGAGTCAATTCTTTCGGGCAAGACAGTGGCATCATAAGCGACTAACTCATACTTTTGTTCTAAACTATTGATTTGTTCTTGGACGGAGGTGATTGATCCTAGTAAAGACTGATTTAGTTGACTCGTCTGTATAGAATCATTCTCCTTGCTCTTTTCTACTGATTGATTTGCAGCTGACACATGGGAAACTGGCACCATCATTGTTGACACAGTGAGACCGAGCAACATCAATTGACACATTGTTTTCCTTTTTTTCATAATGTAGATCATCCTCCTAAGAAAATTTAGCTCACCAATTATCTATGAATAGATTCTTCACCCATTCATAGCCCCCTTTTATTGGCGGTTTTTTGTAAAGAAATAACAATCCACATCCTTTACACCAAGAATAATAACACCATTTATCATCATTATTGTGCTTATTATTTCCTATTATAGAAATAAATTAACACCAATAAATTAGAATTATTCGCCATTGATTATTGCTATAAAAGAACACTGAATTATTAGAATTCTCCCAGTATCATATTTTTTTAAAGAAATAAAAAAAGAATATTAAAATGTTCCAACTATGATTCTTTGGATTCTCCATTACTGATCAACCATTTGATGATATACTTGATTGATGAAACCCTTATCAAATAGTCACAATAAGCAATGGAAGGAGTGATGCTTTTATGGATACAGCTTTTCGATTAAAAATGAAAATACAACAAAATGAGCCGATTGAAGATCCGATGCTCTATCTTGAGCAATCACTGATCGTCAAAAAATATGAGCAACAAGAGAATCTATCCACTCTAGGGAAAATTTTTGCTTTAATCGGTTTAGCAGAAATCCCTTATGCAAATCAATTACCAGTTACCCAGTCATTGATCCAATATGTAGAAGAAATGGTGGCGACACCAGACGGTTTTTCTTATACCGGAAAAGCAGAAGATATCGTTCCTTGTTACAACGCGATGTTACTGGAGACCTATGTTCGTCTCGGTTTAGGACAGACACTCCCTGCCCAGCGAGCACTCACGTGGATCAAAAACTATCAGCTCTTTGAACGTAATCAAACAATCTCGTGGACAGGACGTGGTATTTGCCAACATGGTGGTTGCTTAAGAAAAACTCCTTGTTACATTGGCATCGGAAAAAGTGTTCGTGCATTGATCACTTATCAAAAAATGGTGGATCAATCTGATCCACAAGTAAAACAAATGATTACTGATGGTGTGATATATATGGAAAAACATCAATGGTTCAAACGTTTGTCGAATGGACAGCCCATTTCTGCACATATTACAGAAAATATGTTTCCACAAGGCTATGTTTTATCCCTGACCGATCTTATCTACATTGCTTCTCATACTAATGACCTTGATCAAGAGGCTTTACAACCTTTGATTGACTTATTACAAATGAAGCAGACTAAAACAAAAGGTTGGAAAAATGAATATATCTATCGCTATAATGGGTACCAACCATTCAGTATGCGCCGTCATGACTGTCCTTGGATCACTGAAATGGTTTTACAGTTTATTCATACAAATTCGTTAAAATCATTTTAAAAAAATGGTCGATATATAACAAAGGAACCTAATTTTATTTTTATAGATGTTATTAAAAAACAAAGACTTCGCATGATCAGTTTATCACAAACTAATATAAATCAAGGTTTCCTATATAATAACTCCTTATTCTTATTTTGAAATCAAAAAAAATATTTTGTTATGATACTATTAATAGTTTTAAAAATAACACAGAAATGGTATTATTTATTTACGAAGATAATAGAGGAGTGAATGATGTTGGTTCAGTTAAGCAAGTTTTTATTTTGGTTTCCTTTATGTATTGCCGTGCTAGCATTTTTTTATTTCTTTAAATTAACTAAGCGCACTTTCTTGGTGTTCCTAGCTGCATGTCCAGTGATTTATTTTATCACTAAAATCATGGCATACTACTTTTACGATTCTCTGAGGGTGTTTGTATATTACGAAATCGGCCTTCTAATATCTGTGATTTTTTTATCAGTGTGCTTTATTATTTCTATAAAAAACGCTAACTGACAGAAAGAGATTGTGATCCCTATGCTAAGACTCGTGTTAACATAAGGATCACAACCCCTTTTGGTTACTCTTCTTTTTTCTTCTTACGTATGAATAGAAAATAAATGATCAATAGAATGATAACCCCAAGTAAGACACCTACAACTACATAGACCCACGTCGGGATCGACTGTTGATTTACTTCAGAGATTGCTACCTTATTCACTTCTTTCGCATCACTCTCACTGATGGTAAATTTGCGATCGAATACCCACTCGTTGTCTTTTGCATCTGAGATTGTCAAATGCAAGGAATAATCTCCCGCTTCCAGTCGCTCATTGTCCCAATCGATCGCAAATCGATACGTCGACAAGGGCGCCATTTGCATCTTTTTATCATAGGATACTTCTTTTATGACTTCCTCTGTGGCATCTTTCACCTCAGCTACATATTTCAAATGACCGATCGCATCCATCGTTGGATTCTTCAAGGTTGCTACCACACTTGTTTTCCCAAATGAAATGGCTGGTTCGACGCCTGCCAATTCCACCTTTCTTTGCACTTCATTCGTGTTATTCGTTAATTTCAATCCTAAGACATAGCCATAATTATTAACGATTTGTCCCTCTTGTTCCGCTTGACCTACTTTCATGACATGGATGGCTGCCAAGATTTGTCCATCAAATTCTTTTTCTGGCATTGTAAGGTCAACGCTAACTTCTTGCGACTTTCCACCAGCTAAAGTGATGCTTTCTGGGACTTTCGCAATGTTGTCGATTTGAAATTCGTCCGGTATATCTGGTTCATCCATTGGTTGCGTATAATCAATAAATCCTTGATCATTCGTATAGGCTTGGTTGACTGCAACCTGATAAGTTGACTCTTCATTCGATGTATTTTCTATCAGGAACTTGATCGTTTGTTTTTGACCAGGTTCTAGTTGTAAATCAAAATAAGTTAATTTTTTATCGGCTTGATTTTCTGGAATAATTGCTTTGATATGAAAGCCCACTTCACTCTCAGTCTCTGCCTCGGTGACTAAGGGGAAGCAAAAAGCAAACATGAAACAAATGGCTAAAATTATTTTCCGCATCACTACACCTCATTTATCGATTCATTTGGTTTTTCCTATAGATTTGATCATGAACAAAAACCTATAGAAAGAATTGAAGCAATCGCTGAATGCGATTGCTCCAATCTTCTCAATTCGGGCACAGCCATTAAGAAGCATTTGCCGTATTGTACAATTGATAATTGATCGTACCGTTCAAGACATTATTTACTTGTAAGACATTGCTCGGATCAGTAAAACCAATCGCGATCGATGTTACCGGAGTGGTGATTTGACCGGTATTATTTCCGGCATCTGGTGTAGTAGCTGATTGAGCGACAATTCCAGTTGCACCTGTACCAACTAATTGTGCGCCATTGATTTGGAATGAATTCACAGTAAATGTGGCTGGCGCAGCTGCTCGCGTCAATTGATTATTCGCAACAGTTGCTCTCACTGACCAAGCTTGAGCGATGCTATCATTTGAAACAACGATATTTCCTGGTGTACCGATCGTTCCAGTGCTAAGTGAATACGTACCATTTTCGATTTCCGTTTCAAACGCATAAGTCGCTGGAACGGCATCGAGTCTTAAATCTCCTGAAGTAGCATCGGTAATCGTCACAGTCGTCGGTGTACTTCCAGTTTGTCCTGGTACCTCTGCTGCGAATGCTGCTACTCCACCTATATTTACTAAAATCAACCCTGCGAATACTGCACTCAATGTTTTTGTTTTATGATTCATTTTTATTCCTCCTTGATTTTCAATTAATCTACATCGGCAACCACATTTACGAGGTTGACCGTCTGTATCGCTTTATAGGTACCACTTGGACTATTAGCAGGAACACTCAACTTAATACTTTCTTTCGGGATGATCAATCGAAAGTTTTGTTTTGTTCCTTGACTGACTTTGACGAGTTCTTGCGTTTCGCCATGACTGATATTTTCTATATCATTGACTTGATAGACGGTTGTTCGTTCTGTCGTCAACTGTCCGTCTTTCATAGAAAGTTTTGCTGCATATTCCTGCTGATTTTTAAAAGCAGATAAGGAATAATCGAGTTTCCACCCATTCGTTCCAGAACGATTGTCAACCACTTCGATCACTAGATCTTGCTTTGCTGGTACTTCAATGTCCGTCTCAGGGACTGGGTAGCGATCAAAAGTCGGTGGTATCACTTTCTTTAAATAAATAGCAGGTCCGATGATTTGGACATTCACTGCTGATTTTTTCTCTTCACTCACAGAAGACGCTCGGATCTTTGAAGGGGAAACAAACATCAGCAGCAAGATAAATAGTAGCAACCATTTGATTTTAGGCTTCATCGCTTCTGCCTCCTTAATCGATACATCAGTCCGACAAATCCAATCAACAATGTACCGAGAAATGCAGACGTTCCATACAACAAACTACCCGTTTGCGGAAGCATCCCCTCCGCTTGCGGTTTGCTCGTTCCACTTTCACCCTTATCTGTGGGAGCAACTTCGTCTTTTTCATATAATTCAAACTGGATTTCTTGCTGATCGGAAGCAATCACCTCGTCGGCAAACGCAGGAGCGACTCGCACAAAGCCAGTGAACAAAACAACACTAAGCAGGAACAAAAGATTGGTAGTTATTCGCTTCATCTCATCGCCTCCTTATTCGATCGTAGCTGTGTCATATAGCTTCCAATTGGCTGTCGCTCGTCCGCTATAATCACCCACAGGCAACAGTTTCGAGCTATTCAACAAAACACCGGCATTTTCACTCATATTCAGCGTATAAAGATAACCTGTCGGTGTCACACTCGCAGAATCAAACACTTTGATTGGTGAATTACCCAAATTTTGAACAGCACTCGTAGGACTTGTTTTCCAGACGAAAGAAAAAGGTGCGTTCGTTCCACTCGTGATCGAAAGACCAACCGACCAATTTCTTGTTGTCCGTGGATCTCTCGAATCCCATACCTTTAATTCTAAGCTATTGCCCGCATCACGATCCAAGATCCCTTTACTTTGACGAACCTTTCGATTCGTCCATTTGAATGTACTTGGTGCCTGCTCAAGTCTTAATTCTCCAGTGTAGGTGACCGTCAGATTTAATGACGCTGCCGGTTCTTCGGGTTTCGTCAATTTCCCAGAAGAGTACACTTCGATGACAAATTTATTTTCACCATAATCAAAATATTTTGTAGGGATCGCTAATTGTGTATTTGCATTAAAACTTGTTGCCCCTGTTGTCGTGACATCAGAAAATGGGACATCGGTCAGATAAGTCGTTCCCTTTCTCACTTTGAAACTCAATCGATCGCCAACATCTAAATCTTTCCAATAGAATGTCTTTTTGTATCCAGGATCGCGATTCGCAGAGATATCTAGCGTCTCACTAAAATTGGGCACCGTATTGACACTTTCCCATGACAGAGTAGTAAATTGATCCGTTTTTCGAACCCAATAATACACGGTATCGCCATAGTAGGTGACGTTTGTTGTATCATTTGGCGTCGTTCCCACTGGATTTGCCAAGACTGAACTTCCGTAACTAGTTAGTGCATCGACTGACAATGTTCTTGTTGGTGCTGAATAACTCAGTGTCGCTGAATCTCCTGGATTGAGATTGATTGCGTTATTGGCTATCGTCGTGACCACTGTGATCACGCCAGTCGTCGCGTTATTTGTCACGACTGTTGATAAATTTGCTGGGGCAATCGTTGACGTCACCCCTGCGGCAGTCGTTTTCGTGATCGTCGGTGTGACTGTCGCATTTGTTGCCAAATTGATTGCTTTCGCATCAAGCACCGTCGTCCACCTCGTAGTATTCAAGGCTGCTTCACCTGTATTTACCTTTATCGTTGATTGGATCTTAGCAGGCTGCTCACTCATCAAATATTTACTTTTACTTGTATCTGTACTTGGAACAGTCACCGATGTATTGGCGTTGTCCAATACATTACTCGTCACTGTCGCGCCTATCGGTATCGGTGGCTGAGTAAAAGCAAAACGAACTTGTCCTGATACGCTACCGTTGGCCGCTGTAAATCCCCAGTAGGCTCGATTGTTGTTGGTCGCTAATTGCAATTCCGAGTTCAAATCCCCCCAAGGTATCGTTGTGTCAGTAGTTTTTGCCCCATTGACAGGATTCCTAAATGAATAGGTAAAGTTCCGTGTGGCGCTATTAAAGCTATAATTGAACTCGTACCATGTTCCATCTTGGACATTGGTACTGACAGCTCCATTAAGTGGGATCAAGCTGTTGTGTTTGATCCGTCCGGGATTAGCGAGGGTCAAAGTGAACCAATCATTTGCTCCTAAATCACCATTCACTGCATTGATTGGTTGATACGTTCGGCTTAGGTTACCCGGAAAAGTATACGCCATATGTGGCGTACTTCCAGCAGGAATCTGAGCGTCATAGCGTGCTCTACCAGTTACTGCTTCATTGGCAAATAGATCAAATTCAACCGCAAATGAATTACGAATAGCTGTCGTTTCTGGTGTTCTCTGAGCCAATAACTCATAGTAGCCGCCAGTCGCTCCGTAGACTCCCAAGTTTTGACCGTCGACACCTACCGCCCGTGAGTTCGTAATGGCAGTTGTTTTTCTTGCATCGTTATGCATGACAAACGCCACGCCATCTGCTTGTTGTGTGCCGAAATTGACATAGACACGTTGTGAAAATGATTTCGTGAAATCTAAGCGATATGCGTCATTTGACCAAATCGACGTCCAGTTATTACTACCTGAAAGAGAAATTTGTGAAAATGGTTTTCCTCCATTGTCATTTGTATTCGTGACATTTGACACCACAGCCCCACCATTTGGTGCGGCAAATGCGCCACTGATAGGGATAGCTCCCGGCGGTACATATTGAGATCCTGTCCCTGTTGCAAAAGCTTGGGCTGCTCGTGCCATGGGTGGTTGGTAGTCAGAAGAGGACGTGTCCTGTTCTTCCGCTATTTTTGATTCACCGGATGATTGCTGTGTCTCATCCGTCTCTGGACTCTCTCCAGACTCTCCATTTTCTTCCACAGTACTGCTACTGCTATTCATTTTGTCGGTCAGTTCACTTTCTGAAACGGTTGATTGAGCATTCGCTTGTTGTGGAGTCATCTGAACTAACTGTCCTTCTGGTGGCGTAAGCTCCCTCACCACCCCATCATTCCTCTGATAGTGAATAAACAGTCGAATGGGTTGCATTGGTTTGGTAAAGGACAAGGACGTGACTTGCTCTTCTGTTAGCCACTGGTTCTCAGACACTGAGTCTTCATTTAAGAAAAGAGGGACTTTCGCTTCCTTCGAGTCCAGTATAGTCATCATGAATTGCAAAGACTCTGGTAAGCTTTTATCTACGTGGAATTTGACATCTTTATCTGTTTCTTCAAGATAAAAGGCAAGGTGCTCATTTTGGGCAAATGGCTTTGTTTGTTGGCTTTGATCTTCATCGGCATAAGAAATAGAGCGAGCGCCTCCAACTAAAAAAGCGATAAAAATAAACGATAACATACAAAAAAACCACGAGTTCGTTTTTTTGTTATTTAGCATCTCCATAGGTTTTCCCCCTTTATCTATCTTCCGTTTGAATGAAGAAGACTTGTGAAACAGTCATGTCTATACTTGGACTGTTTGTAAACAGCATTTGAATGACAATTATTTCTACTTAAATACAAAAGAAGCTGAAAATCTTCAAACGCCATTATGTATAGATAAAGGAAAAGCCTAACTTCAAAGTAAAACTATGTAAACTTTTTGACGATCGCTTTCATTAAACAAAGAATAACACACTTTATTTTTTAAATGAATTTTTATGCTTATAACGTTATGTAATTAGGTAGCGCTTACTTAATAAGATAAAAACCTATAAAAAATTTTATTTATGCTAATAATTATAGTTTTTTCATCATCTATGATGAAGCCAACTTGACACAATTTTTCATGGATGTATAGGAAAAATGCATTGTAATAAAGAAACGAGCGCACAATGATCTATTTCTCTCAACTTGTTTATTTATGCAACTTTGAATCTATGCTTATTGGCGTGTCTCGATCCTCTGATTCTTTTGTAACCAAAAAAAAGATAACACTAGAAACCAAAAGATCAGTTTGACTAATGTTATCTTTATATCATTTAACTATTCTCACCGAGTCAACTCTGACCATTTCCAGTTTTTCACTACTGGCAGATCATGACCTTCTTTCCGAATATACTCTCGATGTTCTTTCAACTGTTGGGTCATTTCTTCAGAAAAAGTCGAAGCTTCTTCACCATAGACAGTCACCGCTGCATGTTGCGCTAAGTGGAAGCGATCCAGTTCACTAAAGACGCGCATATCAAACGGCGTGGTGATATCACCATTTTCTCGATAGCCATGGACCATCAATTGGTGATTGTGTCGTAAGAAGAAAATATCCCGGATCATGCCTTCATAGCCATGGAAAGCAAACAGAATTGGTTTGTCTTTCGTAAAGAACGTGTCAAACACTTCATCACTTAGCCCTCTCGGATCAACAGATGGGTGTCTTAACTTCAAGATATCAACCACATTGATAAAGCGGATTTTTAGTTGTGGAAATGCTTGATTCAATAGTGAGACTGCGGCAAGTGCTTCAAGGTTTGGTTCTGTGCCTGCTGCTGCGATCACTAGATCTGGCTCTTCATTCGCTGAAACCGTACTAGCCCAATCGATGATTTTCAACCCCTCATTAGCTAGTTCTTCTGCTTCTGTTGCAGAATAAAATTGCGGACGTGGATGTTTACTTGAAATAATCAAGTTGATGACTTGCTCTTCTTGCAGCGCACGATCCATCACAGCCATCAGACTATTCGCATCTGCAGGCAAGTACTCGCGAATAAACTCTGCTTTTTTCTCTGCTAAATGGGTCAACACCCCAGGGTCTTGGTGGGTATAACCATTATGATCTTGTTGAAAAACAGTGGATGTTGCAATCAAGTTCAATGAAGGATAGTTTTTCCGCCAAGGCTGATCACTGGCTTTACGCATCCACTTGAAGTGTTGCGTCAACATCGAGTCAACGACACGTAAAAAGGATTCGTAACTAGCAAAGAATCCGTGCCGACCTGTCAAAACATAGCCTTCTAAAAATCCTTCTGCTTGATGTTCCGACAATTGACCATCAATAACTCTTCCCACAGAAGACTGCCACTCATCTGAAGCATCTTTAGGTTCCAACCATTGTCGATCAGTCACTTCAAATACTTTATTCAAGCGATTGGATTTTGTTTCATCCGGACCAAAGATCCGAAAATTGGTTGGATTCTTCGTGATTACATCTCTCGCTTGTTCCCCAAAGACCATCATATCTTGTGCAACGACAGCTCCTGGTGTTGTAGTATCCACGGCATAGTTTTTCCAATCAGGCATGATTAACGGTTGAGGATCGATTCCGCCATTTGTGATTGGGTTTGTCGACATCCGGCGATTGCCTTTCGGTGAAAGATCTTTGATTTCTTGGTTAATTCTTCCTTGTTCATCAAATAGCTCTTCCGGGCGATAAGACTGTAACCAATCAATCAAATGATCGACGTGTTCCATATGCTCAGAATCGACTGGAATCGGGACCTGATGCGCACGAAACGTTCCTTCAATTTGTTCATTTTCCCACGTCTTTGGTCCTGTCCAACCTTTTGGCGTCCGAAAAATAATGACGGGCCATATTGGCATCGTGGCTGATTCCGCAGGTGCTTGTCTTGCTTCTTTTTGGATTTCTTTGATTTCCTCGATTACTGTATCTAGTGTTGATGCTAGAATGTGATGAACAACTTCGGGATCTGTCCCTTCAACAAAATAAGGTTTCCAGCCCATTCCTTCGAAATACTTTCGAAGATCCTCATCACTCTTGCGGGCAAGGATGGTCGGATTTGAAATTTTCCCGCCATTCAAATTCAAAATCGGTAACACCGCACCGTCATTGACCGGATTGATAAAGACATTTGAAAACCAACCGCCAGCTAATGGTCCTGTTTCTGCTTCGCCATCGCCTATGACTGTCGCCGCTATCACATCGGGATGATCAAGGATTGCACCTGTCGCATGAGCAAGGGAATAACCAAGTTCTCCACCTTCATGGATCGATCCTGGTGTTTCTGGCGCGGCATGAGACGCAATCCCGCCAGGATAAGAAAATACCCGACATAGATGAGCCAATCCGGCTTCATCTTCTGTAAATTCTGGGTAGATTTCACTGTAACTACCATCAATATAAGAATTAGATACCATCACTTGTCCACCATGACCGGGACCCTCTATGTAAAACATATCCAAATCGTATTTATTGATGACACGATTTAAATGTGCATACACAAAATTTTGCCCAGCAATTGTTCCCCAATGCCCAATAGGATGTGTCTTTACATCTTCCTTAGTTAATGGACGGCGTAATAATGGATTATCTTTTAAATACATTTGAGCAATAGAAATATAATTTGCAGCCCGCCACCAAGCATCTAATTGTTCAAATTCTATTTGTTTGTCTACGTTTGTCATATCGAACACCCCTTCAATCATTGCTAGTCCTACGAAAGAACAAAAAATGAGTCTGGCCTTTACCAGAGTGTCCAGACTCATCTTCGTCGCTTCTTTCGACTGCTCGCCTATGCTATCGACCTCGATCAGTTGATAACATTACGGTATTTATTTAACTTTAACTTGAATCTCTAAGAAATGACATCATAACGCTCTACTTCTTTGAAAAAGTGTCGTTAGATGTAAGTTTTTCTAAAGTCCCTTATTTGATCATTTCATTTATTTGATAACGATATCTTCTAAATCTACTAAGCGTGCCCACGTTTGGATCTGCTCAGTCGTAAGGTGCAATGACACAACGGTATGGTGTCCGCCACCTGTGCGGATCCAAGCACCTACTCCTTCATGGAAACTCGGTTTGACTTTCCAAAGTACGCGTGCCACTGGTAAATGTGGGGCTGCTTCCGTTGGTTCAAAAGCTTCCACTTCATTGATCAACAATTTGTAATGCGTGCCAAAATCTGCCATGGAAACTACAACACCATCGCCTGCTTTACCGTCAAACACCAAACGAGCCGGATCTTCTCGATCACCCATCGATAATGGCGAAACAACGATTTTTGGTCGATTGACTGCCAATGTTGGATCTACTTCCATCATGTGAGACTGTAAAATTGCTTCTTTTCCTGGTGTTAATTCATACGTGTAATCTTCCATGAAACCTGTGTCTTTGTTTTGTGCCATGATTTTTAACATCCGATCCAAAGCAGCTGTTTTCCAATCCCCCTCACCGGCAAATCCGTAGCCTTCTGCCATTAACCGTTGGACTGCTAAGCCAGGTAATTGTTGCATACCGTAAAGATCTTCAAAGTTTGTTGTGAAAGCATTATAATTGCCCGCTTCCAAGAAACGTCTGATCCCGATTTCTTGTTTTGCTTGTACTTTGACATGTGCCTCCCAAGTGTCATGGTCATAATCGGCATAATCAAAATCATAAAGTTGTTTATATTCTTCAAATAATGACGCTACCTCTTCATCAGTGACTTCATCGATCACTTTGACTAAATCACCGATCCCATAATAGTCGACCACCCAGCCAAACTGGATCTGTGCTTCTACTTTGTCTCCTTCGGTCACAGCCACATTACGCATATTGTCGCCAAAACGAGCGACCTTGATCGAGAAGCTTTCATTATAAGCCACAGCCACATGCATCCAGTCTGAGATTTGACGTTGCACATCTTCTGATTGCCAATGGCCTACGACGATTTCATTTTTCTTATTGAGACGTGCATTGATAAAGCCATATTCCCGATCCCCATGAGCTGCCTGGTTCAAGTTCATAAAGTCCATATCGATCGTTTCCCATGGGATACTCTCGTTAAATTGAGTAGCTAAATGCAACAAAGGCTTTTGTAATAATTGTGTGCCACGAATCCACATTTTTGCTGGCGAGAAAGTATGCATCCAAGTGATCACACCTGCTACTTGCTCCTGGTAATTTGCTTCTTTCATGATCGAGGTGATCGTATCAGCAGTTACTGCTAGTTCTTTTAGTACGATCGGATAAGGCAACGTTTGGTGATCATTTAGTGCCGTAACGATCGTCTCTGCATTCTTTTTGACCTTTGCTAACGCTTCCTCCCCATATAGATGTTGTGAACCTACGACAAACCAAAATTCTTTTTTACTGATTGCTAACATGATTGTAACTCCTCTATTTTTTTATTTTTTTTGGCCATAATACGCATCTTTACCATGCTTGCGTAAATAATGTTTATCCAATATTCGTTGGGGCAATGGTTCGGAAAAACTATTCAATTGGCGAGTGAATAAGTTCATTTTCGCCACTTCATCCAGTACAACGGCATTCATCACCGCTTGGGAAGCATCTTTCCCCCAAGTAAATGGTCCATGGCCATGTAACAACACTCCTGGAATTGCCATGATATCAATATTTCTATTTTGGAATGTCTCAATGATCACATTGCCGGTCTCGTGTTCATAACCAGCATCGATTTCTTCTTGCGATAAAAATCTTGCACAAGGAACGCTACCATAAAAAGTATCTGCATGAGTCGTACCCATGGCGGGTAAATCGAGACCCGCTTGTGCCCAAATCGTTGCCCACGTCGAATGCGTATGACAAATCCCACCAATTTCAGGGAAATGTTTGTAGAGAACCGCATGTGTCGGTGTATCGGAAGATGGATTTAGTTCACCTTCGATGACTTGATTATTCAAATCAACAACGACCATATCTTCTGCTTTCATTTCCTCATAGCTCACACCACTAGGCTTGATGACAAAATATCCTGTTTCTCGATCAAACGCACTGACATTCCCCCACGTATATTTGATCAAGCCTTGTTTTGGTAAAGCTAAATTCGCTTGATAAACCGCTTCTTTCAGACCTTCTAACATTCTCTCACTCCTTCTTCCATTGATACGATCGCGGATGCTTCGATAGGCAACCCTTTTTCATACAGCTCAATAAACCGTTCGTAACCACTTAAGTCTTCCTCCGTTGGTTCGATCGTCAGACCTTCACTAGTTGAAAATACATCTTTTGCTAAAAATTCTTCCAAAGTCATTGCTTCTGCCGCTTGGAGATAAGCAGCTAATAAGGCGATCCCCCAAGCGCCTCCTTCTCCGGCTGTTTCCATGACTGTGACAGGTGCTTCCATTGCTGAAGCTAGAATCGTTTGAGCAACTTTCGGCGTTTTAAAGATCCCACCATGTGCGACTAAACGATCGATCGTGACTTGTTCGGATTTAAGAATCTCCATCCCTAGACGCATCGCCCCAAAAGCACTTGACAGGTGCATCCGCATAAAATTCGCTAAATCAAACTTACTATCCGGCTGTCTCACGAATAGTGGTCTGCCTTGTTCCATTTTTGTGATGTTTTCGCCTGAGTGGTACCCGTAGCTGAGTAATCCTCCGCAGTCGCCATCCCCTTGTAGCGCTTTCAAAAATAAGGTTTCATAAATCTGCTGTGTATCGATCGTCACGCCAAGACTCTCACTGAACTCTTTGAAAATCTTGACCCATGCGTTGATTTCCGATGAGCAATTGTTTGTATGAACCATCGCTACAGGGCTTCCGTCAGGCGTTGTTACTTGATCGATCTCTGGATGGATGTTTACTAACTCTTTGTCTAGTACGATCATTGCAAACGCCGATGTCCCTGCTGAAACATTCCCTGTACGTAACCCCACACTATTCGTTGCGACCATGCCTGTGCCAGCATCCCCTTCTGGTGGACAAACAGGAATCCCTGCAGATAAGTTACCTGATAGATCTAAGAGCTTGGCTCCCTTTTCAGTCAGCGTCCCTGCAACCTCACCAGCCAAACGAATTTCTGGAAGGAGCGTTTCTAACGGTTGTGAAAAGCCTTCCGCTTGTGCCAATTGATCAAAAATAGCAATCTTTTGTGCATCATATCCCTTCGTTTGACGATCAATTGGAAACATTCCAGAGGCATCTCCAACTCCTAATACTTTTTGTCCGGTCAATTGCCAATGGATGTAGCCAGCTAAAGTTGTAAAGTAACTAAGATCTTTTAAATGTGTTTCTTTATTTAAAATCGCTTGATATAGATGGGCAATGCTCCAACGCTGTGGAATCGTATAATGAAAGGCTTTGCTCAGTTTTGCTTCTGCCTCTGCGGTAATGGCATTGCGCCACGTGCGAAAAGGAACAAGCAATTCATCGTCTTGATCGAATGCCAGATAGCCGTGCATCATTGCGCTAAAGCCGATAGCCCCTATCGTAGTCAGTGTCGTCTCATACTCCGCAGAAACTACATCGACTAACTGTCCATAACTCGATTGTAACCCCTTCCAAATCTCATCAAGTGAATAGGTCCAAATACCGTTTTCTAACTGGTTTTCCCAATCGTAACTTCCAGCTGCAATCGGTTCATAATTGTGATCGATCAGCACTGCTTTGATTCTCGTTGAACCTAGCTCAATACCTAGTGCTGTTTGCCCTGTGCGAATCGCTTCTATATGTTTCAGCCTAGTTTCTTTCGCTTCGATGTCAAACGCCTCCTTAGTTTCTCTTTATGATAGTTACAGTATAAAACTTTTTGTACGTACATGTCAACGATATTATAGTTATTTGTTCGTACATAAATCCTTTTTCTTTTTCCTGATAAATTCACATTTATCATATAAAAAAGGTAAAGAGAGTAAATTCCTCCTCTTTACCTTTTTAAGAGCAAATAATCTTGCTAGACATTGACTAATGTTCATTAAATAAATTTTTATCGTATTTGGTACACTTATCGTTTTCCCTCAGCTACTCGCCCTTCTTTGCTGCACTTACTGAATCTCTGATCACCAAACTAGGTTCATAGACGATGTTTTCTCCTTGATCACCCGTTTGGATCGTGTGAATGATCCATTCTGCCGCATCTTTTCCCATCCGCTCTTTTGGATGAGTTAAAGTGGTCAGTTTCACTGCGCCCATCTGACTCAACGAGGAATCATCATTTCCGATGATCGACAATTGCTGCGGTACTTGATAACCCTTTGCGATCACCTCATCAAGCAACTGGCTAGCAACTTGATCGTTGTAGCAGATGATACCGGTGCTTGCCGATTCCTTTAGCTGTAAGAGGACTTTTTCACCTAGTTTCCCACGTGAATCAGTCGTGTAGGTAATGATATCTTCCGGCGAAAATTGGATACCGTAGGCTTCGCACGCTTGAATAAATCCTTTCATCCGATATTTTCCTTGTAAATCATCAATTTTCGTGATGAACAGTAATCGCTGATGTCCTTGCTGGATCAAATACTCTGTCCCTTTAAAGCCAACTTTTACATCATCAACACAAATCGAGGCGACCGCTAATTCTTCATAGACAGCATTGATCATGACCATCGGGATTCCTTGTTCTCTCAATCGGACATAGAGCGCAAGGTTCGGATTGTATTCATTACTTTTTGTTGGCTCTACGATCAAGCCATCTACACCAAACTGCAGCATTTTTTCTAAACAGTTTTTTTCTTGTTGATGATCATTATTCGTACTAGCTAATAAGAGTGAATATCCTTGTTCACTCAACGCTTTTTCAATTCCTCGGATGATCGAGGGAAATATATAATCCGATAAATACGTCGTGATCACGCCAATCGTCTTTTGATTTTTTCTACTTTCTGATGTTTTCTTATACGCGTCATCGACATATGTTCCAGAACCTTTTTCTTTACGTAGATACCCTTCATTGACTAACAATCCAATCGCTTGTCTTACCGTATGACGGCTGACTTGATAGTCTTTTTGTAATTGGAGTTCAGGTGGTATCGGTTCATTTAGTTTAAAAATTTGGTCAATGATCTTATCCTTTATCTCGTCTGCGATCATTTGATATTTTGTTTTATCCATGGTTACTTTGCCAATCCTTTCACTCCGACGTAAGTTGTCCGAACAATTATTTGATATCATTGTAGCACAACTTGTTTTGGAAAGGATTATTAACACAAAAAAATATCTGTGAGATTCTTTTTATTAGCGCTTTGTAAGGAACAACTGCTCTTTTTCAGCTTTTACTTCAAGTGATTTCAAAAGAATTGTAAGATATCTGCTAAGACAGATTCACCATCAAATGTTTCGTAATCTTCTTTACGAATCAATTTGTAAGGAACAGCTTTCACCGTCAGAAAATCTTTTAACCGTTCCACTTCATATTCTGATTGTGGACCGATCATCAGTCCGTCAATATGTTGGTTTTGGATCGCCTGCTCTGCCACGATTGCTGGTGCAGAATATACATGTAGAGGCACCCCTTTTTCATTTGCTGCATTTTGGATATTTTTTACTAGCAGACCAGAAGTGATCCCAGCGGTGCAAATCAATAATATCCGTTTTTCCTCTGTCGATTCCATCCGTTCACCACCTCAAGAAATTTTGCGTTTTTTATTGTAAATATCCAATACGACAGCTAGCAATAAAATCAATCCCTTGATTGCCTGTTGCCAGTCTACTCCAACTCCCATGATCGACATCCCATTGTTCAGCACACCCATGACTAAGCCACCGACGATTGCTCCAGTGATCGTTCCAATCCCTCCAGAAGTCGAAGCTCCTCCAAAGTACACAGAAGCCATCGCATCTAATTCAAGCGAAGTCCCTGCCTGAGGGGTAGCAGCATTTAAACGAGCGGCTAAGATCAATCCTGCTAAAGCAGCCATGACGCCCATATTCACAAATACCCAAAAGGTGATTTTCTTCGTCTTGATCCCAGATAATTGAGCGGCCTTCAAATTGCCACCTGTGGCATAAATTTGTCGTCCAGCGACTGTCCGATTGGTCAAAAATCCATATATCCCAACAATCACACCTAAAATGATCAATATTACTGGAAATCCTTGGTATGAAGCAAAGATATAACTTAATCCTAAGACAAGAACGATCGTCAATGCTGCTTTGATCAAGAATGCGTTCATTGATGGTACTTCAAATAAATTTTCTTTTCTTCGCGCTCTCGCACGCCATTGAGCAAATACTAAACTAACAGCTAACACGACACCTAAAATCAACGTCAATAAGTGCATTCCAGGAACACCAAAGATATCTGGTAAATAACCCGTCGAGATTTTTTGGAAACCTCCAGGGAAAGGCGCTAAAGATTGCCCTCCTAATACAACTTGTGTCAAGCCACGAAACATCAGCAGACCAGCAAGTGTTACGATAAACGCCGGGATTCCTACATAAGCGACCCAAAATCCTTGCCAAGCACCGATCACCCCACCAACTAATAAACATAAAGGGACTGCGAGCCAAGGACTGATGTTGTTATTGACCATCAACATACCCGCCATCGCCCCTACAAATGCCATGACTGAACCTACCGATAAATCCACGTAGCCTAAAAGTACGACCAACAACATTCCTGCAGCCAAAATCAAAATATGGCTGTTTTGCAACACGATATTCGTTATATTCAGCGGTCTTAAAAAGATCCCGCCGGTCATTAGTTGAAAAGCGATCAACAAAGCGACCAAAATAATGACCATACTATATTTACTAAAGATATCCAATATCTTTTCTTTTACATTCCAAGCTTTTTTTTCCTGACTTTTTTTTGTGACATTTTCCATCAGCCCACTGCCTCCTCTTCTTTTGTCATCAGGTTCATCAATAACTCCTGATTTGCCTCTTCTCTAAGCACTTCTCCCGTCATTTTCCCTTCATTCATGGTATAGATCCGATCACACATACCGATGATCTCAGGTAGTTCAGAAGAAATGATACAGACACATTTTCCTAAGGCAGCCATTTCTTCAATAATCGTGTAGATTTCATACTTTGCCCCGACATCGATACCACGAGTCGGTTCGTCCAGAAATAAAATTTCCGGTTCTGTCATCAACCACTTAGCTAAAACGACTTTTTGTTGATTCCCTCCACTTAAACTACCAACGTTTTGGAACACATTGGTGGCTTTGGTCCTCATTTTTTTCCGAAAGTTCTCTGCTTCGATCACTTCTTTTTCTTGATCTAAAATGCCACTTCGACTAATTTTTTTGAGACTAGCAATCGTCGTATTTTCTCTGATGTCCATTAAAAGATTCAAGCCAACAGACTTACGATCTTCGGACACATACGCCAACCCATGATCAATTGCTTGAGAAACATCTTTGATCACTAATTCTTTTCCGTCTTTAAAAATCTTACCGCTGATATTGCTTCCATATGATCGACCAAAAATACTCATGGCAAATTCAGTTCGTCCTGCCCCCATCAATCCGGCGATACCAACAATTTCTCCTCGTCGAATCGAAAAATCGATATGATCATTGATGATTCGGTCGGTGGTCAATGGATGATGGACCGTCCAATCCTTGACTTCAAAATAAACCTCGCCAATATCAGGATGACGATCAGGATAACGATTCGTTAAATCACGACCAACCATCCCCTTAATGATCCGTTCTTCACTGATTGCTGTATTTTCTAACGTTTCGATCGTTTGGCCATCTCGTAAGATCGTGATCCTGTCCGCCACCGCAACGATTTCATTCAATTTATGCGAAATGATGATCGAAGTGATCCCTTGATTGCGAAACTCCTTGATCAATGCTAAAAGATTGGCACTTTCTTCTTCATTCAGTGCTGCTGTCGGTTCATCTAATATGAGTAATCGAACATTTTTAGAAAAAGCCTTCGCAATTTCCACCAACTGTTGATGCCCGACACCGATTTGTGAGACTAAGGTGTTCGGATCGATTTTCAAGCCCACTGTTTTTAGTAGATTTTCTGTTTTTCGTTCCGTCAAGTTCCAGTCGATCACGCCATGTTTTGTTTGTTCGTTCCCTAAAAAAATGTTTTCTTTGATCGATAGATAAGGACTCAAGGCTAATTCCTGGTGGATGATCACGATCCCTTTCGCTTCACTATCTCTAAGATTTTTGAATTGGCATACCTCACCGTCATACATGATTTCGCCTGAATAACTGCCATAAGGATACAAACCGCTCAACACATTCATCAACGTGGATTTTCCTGCACCATTCTCGCCACAAAGGGCGTGGATCTCTCCACGTTTAATGCGGAGATTGACATTGTTCAACGCACGAACACCAGAGAATTCTTTGATGATTTCTTTCATTTCTAAAATATAATCTGCCATTTTTTCACTTCCTAATCGAGGGTGTGATAGAAGTACTCAACTCCGAAAAATAAGCGCGAAACCTGAAAATTGTTCTTCAAATTTTGAGATCTCACGCTTATTTTTGAAGGAGCTACTACTGAAACACTATTTATTGAGGTTATGCCAGAAGCGTTTTGACCTAAGCAATAAGAGAGAAAATTGAAAAATAGTTGGTTATATTTCTCCGATTTTTTGCTTAATGTTGAAGGTCAGCTTCTAAACACC
This sequence comes from Enterococcus sp. DIV0806c, assembly GCF_051710905.1. Lineage (NCBI taxonomy): Bacteria > Bacillati > Bacillota > Bacilli > Lactobacillales > Enterococcaceae > Enterococcus > Enterococcus sp. DIV0806c. Next base: position 2,136,206 of record NZ_JBIOLO010000001.1, read on the forward strand.
GTTTATTCGGTTCTAAGGGTACAAGAGGACAAATGTTCCAAAGCCCTCTTATTGGCCTAAATCACTTTCGCTGTAATACTCAGTATCGATCAGCTCTTGTTTGTAATTTTCTTTATCTACAGAAACTGGGTTAGCTAGATAAGTCGGGATGACTTTCACACCATTATCGTAGGTTTCCTCATCATTGACCGGCACTTCTTTATCATTGTTGATTGCTTCGATCATCTCTACCGTATTATCAGCTAGCACCCGTGTATCTTTAAAGATCGTTTGTGTTTGCTCTCCTGCAATGATGGATTTCACTCCAGCAATCGTTGCATCCTGTCCTGTGATAACTGGAAGTGGTTTGTCGGCTGAGCCATAGCCCACTCCTTTTAAGGAGGAAATGATCCCTAAACTGATTGGATCGTAAGGAGAAAGAACTGCATCTAATTGTTCATCTGTATAGTTAGTACTTAATAAGTTATCCATACGTGCTTGTGCAGTTGAGCCATCCCAACGAAGCGTCGCGATTTGATTGAATTTCGTTTGACCTGATGAGACGTTCAATTGTTTGCTGTCGATATAAGGTTGAAGAATCGACATCACACCATTGTAATTGATCAATGCGTTGTTATCGTCAGGTGAACCGCCAAATAATTCGATCGTAAATGGACCAGCACCATCTTTTAAGCCTAATTTATCTTCGATATAAGAAGCTTGTAAAACACCTACACCAAAATTATCAAATGTTGCATAATAATCGACATATTCAGAGTTCATCAATAAACGGTCATACGCAATGACTTTGATATCCGCCTGATGTGCTTTTTCTAAGACATCTGTCAATGCTGAACCGTCAATCGAAGCAATGACCAACGTATCTACTCCTTTTGTGATCATATTTTCGATTTGTGCCACTTGGTTTTCTACTTTGTCTTCTCCATATTGCAAATCCGTTTTGTATCCTTTTTCTTCTAGTTGCTTGACCATATTGTCGCCATCTGCGATCCAACGCTCTGCAGATTTTGTTGGCATCGAAATACCTACGAACCCTTTTTCATCTCCGGCTGCACTGCCATTGCTACAACCGGCGAATACTGTAACTGATATTAATAAAAAAACAATTGCTACCAACCAATTTTTCCCAACTCGTTTCATGTGTGTCCCTCCAAATACTTATTTGATGTATTCATCATAATCGAAATATAAAACGCTTTCATTGATTATTTTTCTGTGTTTCTATAAATTCCCTCGTGAATTTATGTAAACTTTTGATTTTTCTTCATTTTCTTTTGACGATTCTTGATTTTCTTACGAAATTGACAAACATGCTAATATGAAAATTGAAAACGCTATATGATATAGATAAAAGGGGAGATTCATTATGAAGAACAAAAGTTTTTTTATCCTGGTAGCTTTTTGCCTGTTGTTGGCTGGGTGTACTTTCAACTCTACTGAGCCTACAAAAAAAGAGTTGACCATTGGTTTTTCTCAAGCTGGCACCGAAAGTAATTGGCGCAAAGTTCAAAATCAATCCATCAAAGAAGCGCTGGAAAAACAAAATTTCCAAGTCCTTCACCGAAATAGTTACTCTGATCCAAAACAACAGATACAAGATGTGATGACATTCATTGCCTATCAAGTCGATATGATCGTGTTATCTCCTATCGAAGAAACAGGCTGGGATTCTGTTTTGGAAGAAGCCAAAGAAGCGAATATCCCAGTCATCATCGTTGATCGTAACATCACAACGGAAAAACAAGATCTCTATTTGACCCATATTGGTTCAAGTTTCAAAGCACAAGGTAGTCGAGCAGGCCTTTATGTCACCAATCATTACCAGCAAAAAACACAAGAATCGATCCAAGTATTTGAGATACGTGGTTCAGAAAACACATCTCCCACTCGCTTGCGATCAGACGGCTTTTTAGAAACCATCGGTCGCGACCCAAGAATCCATGTCAGGCAAGTGATCACCGGAGACTATATTCGCTTAAAAGCCAAAGAACAATTTTCAAAAGCCATTGATGAGGGGAAACTTGAGGGAATCGATGTCATTTATTCTCACAATGATGAAATGACACTAGGTGCTTTAGATGCAATCAAGGAAAAGAAACTTGAAAAGAATTTTGTGATTGTCAGCATTGATGCACAAAAAGAGATGATCGATCAATTAAAAAAAGGAAAGGTCAACTGTGTGGTGGAATGCAATCCTTTTATGGGTGAACTAGTTGCCAATACAGTCAAACGCTACTTCGAAAAGAAAGCGATTCCACAAGACATCTACGTTTCTGATACGGTGTTCTCAGACCAAAATGATTTTTCAACGATCCCACCGCGGGGGTATTAGGAGGAAAAATGAAAAAGAACGAAAGCATTAAAGTACTACTTCGACATACAAGCTGGCTCATGTTATCTTTAGCAATCACGCCTTTGATCATTAGCATTGCACTTTATACACATTATCTTTTTTCCTATGAAAAAAGTATCCATAATATCTCGATTGCTAATCAAATCGCCAGTAACGTAGAAGAAACAATCATCGAAGAAGCTCTTGGATTAACTTATGGACAGATCACACCCGAAGAATTTCAACAGAGCAACCAGATCAATCGCATCAAAGAAGAAATCAGTGCCATCAAAGTCAGTACTCAAAACTCACAAGAATTAGCAACACTCAATATCGTTTTGCGCTCCCTTGATAATGTTTCTGACTATTTAGACAAAATCATTGCAAATATCCATCAAAAAGAAACATTCGCAGAAAATCAAGCATTGATGTTACATGTTGAATCTGCGGTCAAACTTGCCCATGACATCTTACAAGATTTTGTCAAAATCGAAATCGATACGGCTTCCATAAAAAGTGAAGAAGTTCGCAGTTCCTTGGTGATTCTCTCCACCATCGAGGCTGTTATCATCGTGCTGATTTTCCTATTGACAAGAAAGTTCAACACGAAAATGATGTACCAAATTCAACAGCCTATGGATGAAATGATCAAGATGGCTGATGCTTTAGCAGAAGGACATTTAAATCATCGGATCAAAACTCCACAAAATAATGAGTTAAAAAAATTAAGTAATAGCATGAATGATATGGCTGATAACTTAGTGATTTTGTTAGAGGAAAATGCGTTGAAGCAATATAATCTTGCGCAAAGTGAAGTCAGGACACTACAAGCTCAGATCATTCCCCATTTTATTTATAATAGTTTAGATGCCATTTTGGTGTTGGCAGAAATGGGCGAAATTGAAAAAGTCAAAGAAATGACATATGCCTTATCTGACTTTTTCCGCATTTCATTAAGCCAAGGAAAAGACTGGATACCAGTCGAACAGGAAATTCGACATTGCGACAATTACCTGAAGATTTTGCAAATCCGCTATGGAGACCAATTATCTTATCAATTAACCATTGATCCAAAAGTCAATAATCATCCAATATTGAAAATGATTCTTCAACCATTGATTGAAAATGCAGTCTATCATGGAACTAAATTGGTTCGTCGGCCAGGGAAAATCAACGTAAAAGCGTATATAGACCAAGAAGAATTTATCCATTTTTGGATCATTGATAACGGAAAAGGGATTACTGAAACCAAGTTAGAGGAGATCAACCAAGAACTCGCAGATGGTTTAGATACTAATTTCCATAAAGGATATGGACTCTTTAATGTCAACAAACGCTTACTTTTGTACTATGGAACCGATGCAAGTATCTCGATTTCTAGCAGAATCGATCACGGAACAGTCGTCCATGTCGTTGTCCCTACAAAAAATATAGATAGGAATGAAGCAAATGTATAAAATTTTTATCGCAGAAGATGAACATTTGATTCGCGAATCATTGAAGAGGATGATCACTGAATTTTCAACCTTTCTACCCCTGGGCTCTATTAAAGATGCCAGCGATGGCGAACTTGCTTTATCAATGATTGCAGAACAAAAACCAGATATCTTGGTGACAGATATTCGTATGCCTTTTATGAATGGGATTGAACTAGCAAATGAAGTAAAAAAACTCTTGCCCGATATCCAAATCATTTTTATTAGCGGATATGATGAATTTACTTATGCAAAAGCTGCGATCCAACTTCAAGTAGCTGAGTATTTGTTAAAACCGATCAAACCTAATGAACTACAAAAGAGTCTAGAACAAATCATCCAAAAATTAGATGCTGTTTCCTTATTGAAACAGTCTAAAGAAACAAATGGCTATTCCTTAGAAGTACAAAAAAACTTCTACTTGAATGCTTTATTTAATAATCAATTACTACTTTCAGAAGCAATTGAAGAAGGTCGAAAACTGGAACGTGAAATTGCCGGAAATAAATATATGGTTCTTTTGATCGCTAATCATACAAATAAATTTTTTTCAGATTATGATGTTTTTCATGAAAAGATGGCTGAGCTATTCGATAACGATAAACAAATACTTTTTTCTTCCCTTTCTTCACGATTTATCAAACTATTGATTTTTGATCCAAATGAAGATCTATTACAAAAAAAAGCAAATCAAGTCGCATTGCTTTCTCATAAAACATTAGGTCATACGACAGATGATTTAGTTATCGCAATCGGTTATCCTGTCAAACGAATCAGCGAAATTCCACATAGTTATCAGACCGCTGTTCATTTGCTCAGTTACTTGAAGATCGATCCTAAAATAAAAATTCTTTCTTATTTAGATTATGAAAAAAAGCTTGGTAATTACGGACAATCTTTTGATCTAAAAGAATCCATTCGTTTACTAAGAAAAAGCGAAATTTCTTCGTTTGTTGAGAAGTTGGTTAAACAGACCAATCAACATGCCGATCCACTTCTCGTTAGGCATCTGATCATCAATGAGTTGAATGAATTAGTAACGATACGTCAAAAACAAACCAATCAAGTCGTTTCTTTTACCACTACAGAGGAAATCCCGAACATTCTGTCAGACACGCCTCTCTTCATCCAATACCTTGAACAAATGATTTACTTTTTAAAAGAAATGGTACTTGAGAATCACATGAATCAATATAAAGAAGTACTCGAACAATCCGTCACGTATATTGAGAACCACTATTTTGAACCAGAGCTTTCTCTTAAAGAAGTGGCTGATCATGTCCATTTGAGTAGCTCACATTTCAGTACGATTTTTTCTCAAGGGATAGGACAAACATTTATTGACTATCTTACTGAACAACGATTGAGCATGGCTAGGCGACTTTTGCGTGAAACTAATTCAAAACTATCTGTCATAGCTTCAGAAGTGGGATACAATGATCCAAATTATTTTAGTTCTATTTTTAAGCGAAAAGAAAAAATCTCACCTAAAGAGTATCGGAAAAAGAAACAAAATAGTGCACATTCTTTACAAGAAAATAATTATCTAGTCAACGAATAAGCAACAAACCCGCGAAATATTTTTTTCAGTTTAGTCTGAAAAAATTGTTACTTTCTTACCTGGACTACTTGCTATAATTATAGAAATAGTGAAAAAAGAAAGGAATACGCGTGTGAAAGCAGAAATAAAAAAATTACCTGTGATTATTGTTGGAATCATTAGTATTACTGTGGGACTAAATATGTTTTTACTTCCACATCAAATTGCTTCAGCAGGCGTAGGATCAATTGGTTTTCTTCTAGAAATGGTCTTGCTGATCGATCGGACATTGATTGTTTGGGCAATCAATCTAGCGATGCTTTGCTTAGCTTTTATCTTTCTGGAAAGAGCTGTTTTTTTTAAAACCCTGATAGGTAGTTTGATATTTCCGATTATTTTAGCACACACACCGACTTTGACAATCACCCAACATTTCCCAATCGCCTTAGTCGCTGGCAGTTTTCTATTTAGTCTTGGAATATTCATTCTTTACCAAATCGGTGCCTCAAACGGCGGAGTTACGGTTCCTCCATTGATTTTCAAAAAATATTTTGGGATCGAACATGCTTTAGGTGTTTTACTGACAAATACCGTGATCATAGTTCTAAACCTTGTGATTCTGGGGGTAAGACAAGCGGTTATCTCTGCCATCTCTATTTATCTCATTTCATTTTTCATGAAAAAACTATTACAATTTCAAACTCAATTTTTAGCTATTAAGCCGATTGATTTAGTGAATGAGAGTTCGCCTATTCTAGATGAACAAACTAATAAAAACCTAGCAGAATAAACATTGTGACTAATAGCTATAAGAAAATAACCCATGAAATCCAAAATAGGAAACTATTTCCGGAAGTTCATGGGTTATTTTATATGATTATTTTTATCTATTATTTAATCGGAATGCGTAAATCAAATTGACTACTTCAAAATAAAGCGAGTAGGACATTAGTCCTCTCGCATATTCTAAAACCGAATAAACGGCGGGAACAGAAGTAACTTCTTTGGAAATAAGGCACCATCTACGAAAATTGTTTTAGTGGATGGTGCCTTATCTTTCGAGGCTAAACACTTCTGTCCTGAACGCTGACTTATCGAGGTAAAAGTATTCTATTTTTACCTTATTTTCTACTTTTTATCCTTATTTTCCTCTTTATTTTCTTGTTCTTCATCTTCCTCTTTGATCACACGTTCGACACGATCTTCATCATTTTGTAATTCACGACGGTTGCGTTTGAACAGTCCGAAGAATCCTGCAAAAGCAACAAGTATCCCACCAACAAATTTTCCAAACATACCTGAACTTGAACCAGTCTTAGGTAATTGCTTACCTGAAACATCTTCAGAGTCACTTATCTCTTGTGTGTTACTCGTTTGGTCATTCGTTTGCTTATTACTAGATAATCCATCATTAGAGCTGTTATCACTTAGTACTTGGTTTCTTGCAACTTGATTATCTGTATCGGTCGTCTCAGTTGGTGTGGTACTACTTAAATCAGTTTCGCCTCCATCACCGGTGCTTGGATTTACCTCTGGTGTTGTCGTACTTGGGTCAGTTTCTCCTCCACCAGCGCCTGGGTCGACTTCTGGCGTCGTCATTCCTGGATCGGTTTCGCCTCCCGTGCCTGGGTCTACTTCTGGCGTGCCAGTGGCCGGATCGGTTTCGCCTCCCGTGCCGGGATCGACTTCTGGCGTGCCTGTTCCCGGATCGGTTTCGCCTCCGGTGCCTGGGTCTACTTCTGGCGTAGTCGTGCCGGGATCTGTTTCGCCTTCACCCGTGCCTGGGTCTACTTCTGGCGTAGTCGTTCCTGGATCGGTAGTTTCTCCGCCTGTTCCTGGGTCGACTTCCGGTGTTGTTGTACCTGGATCTGTTTCGCCTCCTGTGCCGGGATCGGTAGTTTCTCCGCCTGTTCCTGGATCGACTTCTGGCGTACCTGTGCCCGGATCGGTAGTTTCTCCGCCTGTTCCTGGATCGACTTCTGGCGTACCTGTGCCCGGATCGGTTTCGCCTCCGGTGCCTGGGTCTACTTCTGGCGTAGTCGTTCCTGGATCTGTTTCGCCTTCACCCGTGCCTGGGTCTACTTCTGGCGTCGTCGTGCCGGGATCGGTAGTTTCTCCTCCTGTGCCTGGGTCGACTTCCGGTGTTGTTGTACCTGGATCAGTTTCTCCTCCGGTACCTGGATCGACTTCCGGCGTTGTCGTTCCTGGATCTGTTTCTCCGCCTGTGCCGGGGTCTACTTCTGGCGTCGTTGTGCCGGGATCTGTTTCGCCACCTGTACCTGGATCGACTTCTGGTGTGATCGTGCCGGGGTTAATAGGTATTAACGGATCAATCTCTGGCGTGACCGTGTTTAGACTTTTATCTGGTATTACGATATCTAAACCTGGAATACTTGCTCCTGGTTGACTTGGCAAAATTGGGTTGACAGTTGGAATACCTGCTTCTGGCTTATCTGGAGTCGCTGGTTCTACCTCTGGCGTACCTGTGCCTGGATCGGTTTCGCCACCTGTACCTGGGTCTACCTCTGGTGTGCCTGTGCCCGGATCGGTTTCTCCTCCTGTGCCTGGGTCTACTTCTGGTGTGGTCGTACCTGGATCGGTTTCGCCACCTGTGCCTGGATCTACTTCTGGCGTATCTGTGCCCGGATTGGTTTCGCCTCCCGTACCTGGATCTACTTCCGGCGTACCTGTGCCCGGATCGGTTTCTCCGCCTCCCGTTCCTGGGTCTACTTCTGGCGTCGTCGTGCCGGGATCGGTTTCTCCGCCTCCCGTGCCTGGGTCTACTTCTGGCGTAGTCGTGCCGGGATCGGTTTCTCCGACTCCCGTTCCTGGGTCGACTTCTGGCGTCGTCGTGCCGGGATCGGTTTCTCCTCCCGTGCCTGGGTCGACTTCTGGTGTACCTGTGCCCGGATCGGTTTCTCCTCCGGTACCTGGATCGACTTCCGGCGTCGTCGTTCCCGGATCTGTTTCTCCGCCCGTACCTGGATCTACTTCTGGTGTGCCTGTGCCCGGATCGGTTTCTCCTCCTGTGCCTGGGTCGACTTCTGGCGTCGTCGTGCCGGGATCGGTAGTTTCTCCTCCTGTGCCTGGGTCTACTTCTGGCGTCGTCGTGCCGGGATCGGTTTCTCCTCCTGTGCCTGGGTCTACTTCCGGCGTTGTCGTGCCTGGATCGGTTTCGCCGCCTCCCGTTCCTGGGTCTACTTCTGGCGTCGTCGTGCCGGGATCTGTTTCGCCTCCGGTACCTGGATCGACTTCCGGCGTACCTGTTCCTGGATCTGTTTCGCCTCCCGTTCCTGGGTCTACTTCCGGCGTTGTCGTGCCTGGATCGGTTTCGCCTCCGGTACCTGGATCGACTTCCGGCGTACCTGTGCCTGGATCTGTTTCGCCTCCGGTACCTGGGTCTACTTCCGGCGTTGTCGTTCCTGGATCTGTTTCGCCGCCTCCCGTACCTGGATCTACCTCTGGTGTGCCTGTGCCCGGATCGGTTTCTCCTCCGGTACCTGGATCGACTTCCGGCGTACCTGTGCCTGGATCGGTTTCTCCACCTGTACCTGGGTCTACCTCTGGTGTGCCTGTGCCCGGATCGGTTTCTCCTCCGGTCCCTGGATCGACTTCTGGCGTCGTCGTTCCTGGATCGGTTTCGCCTCCTGTGCCGGGATCGGTAGTTTCGCCTCCTATGCCTGGGTCTACTTCTGGCGTAGTCGTGCCTGGATCGGTTTCGCCTCCGGTACCTGGGTCGACTTCTGGCGTCGTCGTTCCTGGATCTGTTTCGCTGCCTGTGCCTGGGTCTACTTCTGGCGTAGTCGTGCCGGGATCGGTTTCGCCACCTCCCGTGCCTGGGTCTACCTCTGGTGTGCCTGTGCCCGGATCGGTTTCTCCTCCTGTGCCTGGGTCTACTTCCGGCGTTGTCGTTCCTGGATCGACTTCCGGCGTACCTGTGCCGGGATCGGTTTCGCCTCCGGTACCTGGGTCTACTTCCGGCGTTGTCGTTCCTGGATCGGTTTCGCCGCCTCCCGTTCCTGGGTCTACTTCTGGCGTGGTCGTGCCGGGATCGGTTTCGCCACCTCCCGTGCCTGGATCTACTTCCGGCGTCGTCGTTCCTGGATCTGTTTCGCCACCTGTGCCGGGATCGGTAGTTTCTCCGCCTGTGCCTGGGTCTACTTCCGGTGTTGTTGTACCTGGATCAGTTTCGCCTCCGGTACCTGGGTCGACTTCTGGTGTACCTGTGCCTGGATCTGTTTCGCCTCCCGTACCTGGATCTACTTCCGGCGTACCTGTGCCTGGATCTGTTTCTCCGCCTCCCGTACCTGGATCGACTTCCGGCGTCGTCGTACCTGGATCGGTTTCGCCGCCTGTTCCTGGGTCTACTTCTGGTGTGCCTGTGCCGGGATCGGTAGTTTCGCCTCCACCGGCGCCTGGGTCTACTTCCGGTGTTGTCGTACCTGGAGAAACTTGTGGATTCGTTGCATCCGGTGTTGTTGCATCTGGTGTGGCCATATCCGTCATTGAGGAAGAAATATAAGCAAATTCTCCACCAATTTGGTAGATATTAAAGTTCGTATCTTTCACAACGATTGTAAAATCACTGCCACTTCCATTTGCTCCGGTTAAATAGCCAGCATACTGAACTCCATTGACCATGATTGGTTGAGCAACAAACTGATTATAAGACACACCGTCTACTGTTATATTGACCGTACTTATAACTGAAGAAAAGTTTGTCTGAGAAACCTGTCCTGTTTTCACAGTTACTGCCGAATTCGCTGTAATCGTGTGACCACCATACCCACCACCAGAAAATGTCGCTGTCTGATTCCATCCTGCTAATCCAGCTGCGTCTTCGGCAAGATTACCATCGACTGCTCCACCAGGACTAATACCTGATTGAGAACCACTATACGTTGGCATCGACATTTCATCTGCGTATGCTGTAGTTGAATCAGTGGCTTTTTGCTCGTCTAAACTAACGGTCACATATTCATATTTCAATGACTCGATCACTTGATCTTTTGCTTGGATTTCATAATAAGTTGTATTTTCATCCGCTAATTGATCAACGAAATTTACTTTTACATTGATATTGGATTCATCTGTATTTAACCAAGAATCTGTGTTCTCAAAACTCCTTACACCGTGCAAGGATAAAGACGTTTTCAAGCTGTCCACTGTACTACCGAACTGAACAGGGGAAACCAAGTAATGCCCGTTGATCTCTAAAGGCAATCCATGGGTCGATGAAGAAAACGTGAAGTAACCATCTGCTTGATTTTTACCATGATCGGTAGAAATAGACTCATCATGATAAACTGCATAATAGGTACTTCCTTCATAGGTAATTGAAAAATTCTTCTCCATAGCATCTTCAAAGTCGCTTTTGATTTCATCTGTTAATTTTGCTTGCCCATTTTCTGCTTTCACGTTCAAAGAAAAACCTGTATCGATTTTCATATTTCCTAATACTGCACCATCATCCGCGGTAAAGTTGGTGCTTTCAGGTTTCGTTTTAGATGAGAAACTTAAGGATTTTTCTCTCGTACTTGCAACTACTTTTGAATCTTTCCAGTTTGCAGAATCTTCATAAGCCTTTTCTTTGGATTCATATAAATGAGGAGAGACCGTTTTATAATTATCTTGTGAAGTTACCTTCACATTAGGATTTGCTTGGATCAATTGCCGATAGCTTGACATTTTCATTACTTGCGCATCACTTGTAGATAAAGTAGAAGTTTGGTAATAAACGTCCGCATCTTTGATTCCCAAAATTTGTTGGATATCATATGCCGTATGGGTATCACTGACTTTGATCCCTTCTCCTTCATACATAGAAGAAAGTTTTTCTTTACTTGGTAGTTGATCCATTAACTTAGCTACAAAGCCAGTATTTGTCTTCACACTGCTACTTTGACCTTTTTGTAAGGATTGATTCAATTCATCCACAGAAGTATGTTCAATATCTTGGATGGTCTCATCTTCAACAAGTCGCTTTTCGGACAAAGAGGAACTGTCTGCAGAGGCAGAAAGATTTGGAATCGTGACGCCACCGATAAATGCCCCAGCACCAACTGTCAACAGTGCGCCAGCTTCAATCATTCGCTTTTGTTTTTTTGACATCTCTTTATCTGGTTTATTTAATTTCATTTGATCTTTCTTCTTTGCCATCACGACCACTCTCTCTTTCTTTTTCCCTAACTAAAGAGGCTAATATTTTTGTAAAACCTAGTGGATTCTTGTAGCCATGTTCAAAAAAGAAATCCGTAAATTCAATTTCTGGCACGGTCACGTTTTTTTGGATTGCTAAACTGATGATATTGACATATTGAGAAATATCAACTGTTCCTAGGACCTGCAATCCTAAGATTTTTTTAGTTTTCTTTTCATAAACAAGATAAATACTTGAATAATGATTTTTTCTACCTTTCTCAATTGGTGAGTATTTGACGATTGATTCATGGACAAACTGACCACCACGTTCTAGATAACGATTCTGATAGTGTACCTCTTCTGCGTCATATCCGAATTTTTTTGCTTGATTGAGTGTGATTCCTGTATTCGCAATGGTAAATCCATCCATATTGAATTTATACGTTCCTGTGGTCATTGCTACTTCTTGCTTTTTCTCGTGGATATTGACAGCAGCGATCAGCCCTTGACGAAACGCATCGGAAGCATGAGGATTATAAATATTTTCTTTGGTCAAGTCCATATAAGTCGTAGAGCAATCCCCTACCGCTAAAATCGAATCATCGGTTGTATACATGTACTTATCAACGACGATTGCTCCACGGTCACCGGTTTCGACTTGTCCAGCTAATAAGAACGAATTTGGTCGGAAGCCAACAGAAACAAAGACGCCATCTGCACGGATAGTCAAATCAGAAGAAGTTTCAACTTCGATTTTAGGTCGGCTCCAGATTTTTTTATCAATTGTATGGTAACTTGTCACTCTAGTACCTAGTAATAGTTGAATACCTTCTTCTTCTAGTTGCTTCTCTACTTCGATTGCGGCATTCTCATCCAAATATTTGTCAAGGATTCTTGCATTTGACTGGATCAAAGTGACTTTCATTTTTCGTTGCGCTAAGATACGAGCAATCTCTACACCGACCAGTCCAGCGCCAATCACTACCGCATGATGGGCTTCTGATATAAATTTTTCAATTGCTTCAGCATCCTTACGCTCTTTCAAAAGAAAAAGTGTCTCATTTAGTTTTCCGCCAGTTGGAGGAAGGTTGGGATACGAGCCCGCAGCCATGATCAATCGGTCATAAGATATTTCGTGCTCATGTTGACTTAACACATTTCTAAAATTCAACGTCTTCTTTTTCGCATCGATGTTAGTTACTTCTTTTTGAATGCGTAAATCCACTCCTTGAGCAATAATTTCATGCGGTGTTGCATAATTTGCTTGGGAGTGGATATCTTGATGTCCCATCAAAAATAATGGGATTGTTTGGGAGACAAATGTTATTTCATCTTTTTTTCAAATACGATTACTTCATCGTCTGGATATTCCTCACGAATACGAAGTGCTGCGGCAATCCCCGCATGGTTTCCTCCAACAATTATGATCCTCATCAACTGCCTCCTTCATTAATAAAAGCATGCTACAAAAAATACATACGGTTATTTTTAATCTACTATTTATATAAATTATATCACTTAGAAAGACTAGTTGTCAGTTATAAAGGTCTATTTACTAAGAGTCAACCAAAACAGTTATTTCCACTCCTATTTACCAAAATCGGTACAGAAAAGAATATAACCATTCTTGATTCAACAGATGAAATAAACCATTTATTTTTTAAGTAAACATCCAGTCATAAAGTAGATATAATTGTACATTGAATTTCATAAAAAAAATTTATTTTATACGATATACACTGTATGTACATGGACATTAGATGTTAGCTACCTATTGTTGCTTAAACTGCATAGCGGCTATTTGATAATGGTTGAAATAATAAATATGACGTTATTTAAAAAGAGTCATAGAACGGATAGATCAACCATTCTATGACTCTTTATTCTTTTTATTTAGAGGAACTTATTGCTCTGATTCTTCTAATGCTTTCACATCTTTGACCCCGAATGTCTCTTCCCAGTCTTTCTTAAAATCTGTCACTGCCTTATGAATGGAAGGCATACCGAATACTTGTGTAAAGATATCTGGTGACGCAGTAATACTATGCGCCCCTTGACGACAAGCATGATTGACTTGTGCAACATTTTTAAAACTAGCAGCTAAGATCTTGCTTTGAGATTGCGTTCGTTCGATTTCCATTGCTAGTGCTTTGATAATAGCAACAGCATCGATATTTAGATTTTCCATACGGTTATAATAAGGTGCCACATAATCGGCACCTGCAGCAATTGCTAAGTATCCTTGCATTTCAGAGTAGATAGCGGTAGCAGTGACATTTACTCCTTTGGCTTTCAGTTGTTTGATGGCAGCCAATCCTGGTTCGTTCACTGGTACTTTAATGAAAATATCCTTACCAAGGTGATCCATGATTACTTGGGCATCAGCTAAAATCTCCTCTGCTGTTTCTCCAACTACTTGAACATGTAAACTGGCTTTTCCAATTAACTGCTTGATTTCTTTAAAGTGAGCAAACAAATCGATCTTTCTTTCTTTTTTGATGATTGAGGGATTCGACGTTACTCCAGATAGCGGGAGGATCGATTGATAATAACGAATTTTCTCAATATTGATCGTATCTAACATAAATTCCATTTTATTCATCCTTTCAACAGATGTGTTGCTTTGTAATTTATTTAATACTGATTTTAGTCTTGATACCAATCTCTACGATTTCTTTCCCTTCAACATATAAAGTACCTGGTAATTCAGGTTTTACTGATCCGTCAAACTTGATTGTGATATGTCCAAGCTCTTTTAGATTATCATTGACCAAACTTCCAACAGACGTGATGCGATAGCTTGTCTCATTGACGAATAGCTGTTGTCCTACTTTGATCTCTCCGTGGATTGGCTGGAGTTCAATATTATAACAATAGGCTGATAGCATATCTGGTGCATCTTTTCCAAATAGAATCACGATCTTCTCTTCTTTGAATAGCGTAGCTTCTGCCCCAATCGAAGTTACTTTTGTTGAATAAACTGACATTTTTTTCCTCCTAGATTCAACTATACATTCCAAAGCTTGCTATCCATGCGACTAACACTCTGGGTACACCGTTTAAAAAGCGTGAATATAAAACGGAAGGTACGCCAACCTCTACTGTTTCAGCCTCTGCTTCTTCTAAGCCTAATCCGACAGGGATGAAATCACAAGCATTTTGAGTATTGATTGCAAATAACGCAGGTAAAGCGAGCTGTGGCGGAATATTGCCTTTACCGATCTCCACCCCGATCAGTGTCCCAATGACTTGGCTGATGACTGCCCCAGGTCCTAATAATGGAGAAAGAAACGGTAAGGAACAGATAAAACCGATGATCATCAATCCCCAAATATTTCCTGCTAAAGGTGCCATGATATTAGCAAAGAAATTACCGATACCAGATCCTTGTATGATCCCGATCAACAAGGAAACAAATGCCATGAACGGAATGACCGTATTGATCATCGTCTGTACACCTTCGCGTGCGGACTGATTAAAAGTTGCCACTACTTTTCCTGCACCCATGCCGATTTTTGCAATAAAATTCTGCTGTTCAGCTTTTTGTTCAGTAATTTTTTTGCTTGTATCGTATTTATATTCACGTGTTGGCCCACTCTTATTTCCTATGTTGTCAGAATGACCGACCGTGCTTTCTTCAGTAGTCAGCGTGATTTGATTGACCCCTACTGCTGATACGTAAATGTCTTCTGTAATGTATTGTGCTAATGGTCCGCTTTTTCCTGTTGGTACGACATTGATCGTAGGTATTCCTTTTTTTGGATAGATCCCACAACGCAATGTCCCTCCGCAATCAACGATTGCTAAAGCGATTTCATTATCTGGGATAGAAGTTTTAAAGCCATTGACTGCTTCCATTCCTGTCAATTCAGCAATTTTATCGACGATTACTGGTTTTTCTCCCCCACCAGTAATATAAATAAATTTATGTTTTTCCTCTGTTGGTGTGATCACTAATGGTCCTCCGAACCCACCAGTTCCTCTTACAACTCGAATACTGTGATAGCTCATTTTTTCACTTCCTCCTTATTCTGTCGCTGTTTCTACTGTTTTACTCAGAGTGACTCCTTGTTGTTTACAAACATATGCGGTTGTAAAGTCTGTTACCCAGCCACCAATAAAATTCATAAGAATTCCGACAAACATATAACGCACAGCTAACTCCATTGAATTCAATCCTAAGGTTGTGATTCCTTGGGCGATTCCTAACCAAACAAATAATTCACCCGGATTGATGTGGGGAAAGACGCCATTGCTCGTATGACAAAATTGTGCTTGAGAAGCATAATAGCTTGGCTTGTAATATTCAGGCAAAAAGCGAGCCATTGTAAAAGACATCGGATTTCCCAACATAAAGGCAGATAAAAAAGGTAAGATCAAATATCTTGTGACGGGATTCTTCGTTGATAGTTTGGCAACTTTAGTTACTCGTTCTTCACCTAAGAAAGCAATCAGTGTATTCATTGCTACCATTAGGATCAACACTACAGGGACGATACCAGTCATCCAAGATACAAAAGTTTCCGCACCCGTTTCAAATAAACCGATGAAGCCTTCCGCAAATTTTGTGATATATTCCATTATTCAACACTCCTTTTTCTTGATAGGTATTGTTTTTTCCATAAACTGAATTGAATACCAAGCATCGTAAGTGGGGAAGGTAGCGATTCTTCTTGATAATTGCCTAATTCTACCCGCAAATAGATTTCTCTGGCATTTGCCATTGCTTGTTGCACCAATTTATTTTCTGTTCGCACCAAAGGATGATAGTTGTCGATGTAGTGGATATCTGTTCCAATATATTGTGGCAATAGACGAAATTTTGCTAGGACAGTTACGCCCTGCATCTTTCGCGCATCAATAATGATCCCTTTTTGATCGACAGCAAACATGACGATCGTTCCTGCTTTGATTTTTCCAGATCGACGACCGATAGCCACCTTCCCTTTTCTGCGCATTTCTAGATAGATTTGATTAAAGTGTTTGATTTGTTTCATTCCAAATATTACTTGCAGTCCGTAAGCAGCAAGTGCAAATGCGCCGAATATATATATGAAGTTCATGTTATGACCCCCTTTCGTATCATCCAATTTTGTAACCCAACTAAATCATCCAAACGACATAGTTCACTTCTAAATTCAGGATCGCCAATAACAGCAAAAAGCTGATCATACAGTTTTAGCAATTCTTTTTCTTTTTCCATCGTTAGATCTTGTGGAATGGCTAACAACAAGACGACTTGCACTTGTCCGTTGATCGTGGAGATCCCTTTCCTAAAGATCCCCACTGATAAAATAATTTCAGCCATTTTTTATTGATGGCATGAGGAAAAGCAATTCCATATTCAAAAATCGTACTCCTTAACTTTTCTCTAATAAACAATTGCTCCTTAAATTCTTGATCGACTAAGCCTTTGCTCTCAAGAGATTCAAGCATATGATCAAGATTTTGTTTGTAGGGTTTCTTTTCATTTAAAATCTCAAAATCTAGTTTTAAGTGATGAACATTTGCAGCTCTCAACTTTTCTGCTTTACGCCACTCTTCTTGCAACCAAGTTTCGTTGAATAGATTGATCAATCGAATGATTGGCGTATGTTTCTTTACATTTTTCAGAGGAATGGTTGTAAAAACAGCAAAATATTGGTCTAAGTCTTCCTGCTGATACTCCTCCTCAGAAAAATGGACCATGCTTATTTGAGGACCCAAAACCCGTTCCAATTGACGGCGAATAATCAAAGCTGTTCCTTTTCCGGTATTACAGACAATTGCAATTTCTTTGTGTTCGTTATTACTGGTTTGTTTCCTCAATGCAAGTTCAAAATAAAAGGCAATATAGCTGATTTCTACAGTCGGAACCACTCGTTGTAACTGCTCCCCAATCTGCTGTAGACCAATTTTTGCCAGTTCATAGGCTAGAGGATATTGGGATTCGATTTCACCATAGAACAGATCTTGCAGCTCTATTCGAAAAATCAAACGATTGAGCATGTAAATGAAATGCTCTTTTATTTCATGAACTAAGAAGGTTTCATCAAATTCTACTAGTAAATTTTTATGGATTCTCTCTATCATTTGTTGAAATAACTGTTCGATTTTTTGCTCATCAATAGTAGACTTATCCATGCCAACGATAGCACTTATATTAAGAGGAAAACTAAGAAAAGCTTGTTCTGTTTGGCTTAGTGTGATGCTATATTCATATTCCAAATGATGGATCAATTCGACAAAAGCAGGATGACTCGTCATAAGGTCCATATACTCATTTGGCAAATCTACCAGTATATTTCCTTTAAGGAGTCGTTTCATTGTAATAGAAATCGTTTTTTTCAAAAGAAGACCCTGATTTTTAGGTAAATTAAATTTTTGAACTAAGTGCTCTACGAAGTCTTGTGTGCGTTCTGATAATGGACGTTCTGCAAAATATTCTTGTACATAATGAAGGTGTAACAGTCGTAGATCCAGTTCTTCTCCACGCATACGCAGTCCACGATTCGGCGTGCCAATCACTTCGACATCAAAAGAGGAAATCAGTTTTTTCATCACTCGTAGATCTTTGACGACAGTACTTCGGCTGACCCCTAATGCTTCTGACAAATCATCGATCAGCAAAAAATCTTTTTGCTCGATCAGCTTCTTGAGAATAAAGAAAATTCTTTTACTGCAAGAATTAAAATCGCTCTTCCGCTTCAAACTGCCGTTCATTATCAAGTCAAATTTTTCAAAATTTTCAATTTCGATATGAAAAGCATTCTTATGTTGAACGATTTCTGCAATTCCAATCAATTCTTCGTTTAAAGATTCAATGCTGGTTTTCACCGTTTGCGTACTTGTATTCAGCTTTTGTTTCAACCCGCCGATTCTCATTTCTTTGTGGGTAACCAGTAATTGTAGAATTTGATACCATCTGTTCACTACCGTCATTTACTTCCCCCACTTTTTATCCTCTAGTTTTTCCTCCGGCCACATTTGTGGTTACTCCAGTGATATAACTCGAACGATCAGATAGATAGTAACTAACTAAGTCAGCGACTTCTTTTAATTTCCCGCTTCGACCTAATGGAATCGTGCTTGTTTTGGCATAACCTACCCTAAGCTCTTCAATCGTGATGCCACGAGTATAGGCCAAGGCTTCTTCATAAGAAAGTGTGCGTAGTCCGGTTTCCTCCATAATTCCTGGAGCAATCCCTATTACCCGAACATTTGATTTTCCTAACTCTTTTGCCCAAGATCGAGTAAAGCTGTTGACAGCGGCTTTCGTTGCCGCATAAGCACTTTGTCCCTCTGAACCTTCAAGTCCTGATTCAGAAGACATATTGATGATAACTCCTTCTCCTTTAGCAACTAAAATTCTACTTACTGCTTGAGTCATCAAATACAAACCTTTTTGATTGATTGCGATGATTTTGTCAAAGACTTCCTCGGATAATTCATATTCCCCGTGCGCGTGCTTTTTATCCACTAATAAGCGCGGAATGTTGATTCCTGCATTGTTGACCAACCCATCGATCGTACCAAAGTGATCCTTTACTTTTGCAACTCCAGCTTCTACCTCTTGTCGTAATGTTATATTGGTTTTTACAAACAATAATCGTTGATGTTTAAGTGTCGAATCTTTAATATCAAAATTTGCTACATTGACATGTTGTTCCAATAAACTTTCGACGATACTTTTCCCGATACCAGAAGATCCTCCGGTTACAATAATCGTTTTCCCCTCAATGTTCAGCCAATTTGTCATAAGCGATCACCCCTTTTTTTGTTTACGCTTTCAGTATAGCTACGTAGAGGAAAATAATTAAGCCAGACTTTTTTTGAGTTTCCAAAAAAAATCTGACTTAATGTCTTTTTATAAGTGATGCTTTTTTTATTTACTAGTTCTTTGCTCTATTCTATTTTTTTACATGAGCATTATCTTTCAGTTTTATCGGCTACCTTCTGATTTTGAACGTTTCAACCAGTATATTGCTACTATAAAGACTATGATCATACCCAAGCCAACCAAGATATTCGAGTACATCGATTGTTCTGCTGTTTTCGGAAGCTGTCTGACTTTTCTTGAATGGTTGATGGGGGTTTTAGTATACGTGACTTGTTCCTTATTCATTACTTTTGTTATCGCTTTAGTTATTTCAGTCGTTTTGACTGTTTCACTCACTTTCTTTACCTCTGCTTGTTTGATTGGTGGTGACACAGGCTCAATGATTTTTGGCAATTTTTCCCATTGTGCGGTATAAGTCATATCACCTTCAACAAACTCGCTGACAGTTGGCGTCCAACCGATGAATTTATAGCCTTCTCTTGATGGCGTTCCACTAAACGCCGGAGTTGCTACGCCTTTAGTCAAATCTGAAAACACTTGATTATCGAAAACAGTTTGATTTTCTACACCGTCTGTATAGATCACTTGGTAATTGATGGTTTGTGGAATCACAGGTTCCCAAATAGCTGTGTAAGTTACATCACCAGTCACTGTATCAGTTACTGCTTTATCCCATCCTTTAAATGTATACCCAGCTCTTGTAGGTTGCCCACTAAATGTGGGTGTCGCAGAACCGGCGACTAAATCTTTAAAGACTTGATCTGCAAAAATTTCCTCATCTGGTACACCGTCTGTATAGTTGACCTGATAAGTCGGAACGGGTTCCCATATGGCTGTATAGATTGCGTTGCTAGTTACTGTCTCACTGACGGTTGGACTCCAACCAGCGAATGTATAACCTTTTCTTGTTGGCTCTTCACCAAAAGTAGGTGTCGTAGCTCCTGGTTCAATACGTTTGAATGTTTGATCCTCGAATACAACTTCATTCTCCACGCCATCGACATAACTCACCGTATAGGATTCAATTGGTGTAAATGAGGCATTTACGCTAATTTCAGCTACTCGCGAAGCATTGGATGCATCTACAGGTAGTGAAACATGAATTTCAAGTGTATTTATATCACCGATTTCACCTTCGATGGAAAATGGAACTCCGATCATACGTACACTTGGATCTAGGTATGGATTCGTATGACTGAATAGCTCGCCGACCTGATATTTTCCTAATGAGGTCCCATTTAGAAAAACTTCCAGCTCCATCTCACTAGGATTTCTTCTTTCCGCATCAGTATTATCTAGCGTACTTAGATCAACCATGACCATTGCCACACCACTTTGTTGATTTTGAGATAATAGCTTCACTTGTGTTGAAAAAATCCCTGGAGAACTTCCAGGATTGATTTGTGCACCATTAAAGCGCCACGGGATCATTTCATCTTCCCCGACGTCATAATAATCAATGCCATTTGCAGAATAAGACACTTCTGAATTGACTCCTGAAGTTGCCGCAGAAACATTTGGGTTGAACCCTACAAATACAAGAAAAACAATAAAACACGATACTATCTTTTTCATAATGATCCTCCATTCTGGCATGAAGTCAATAACCATATTGTGTTAACACTTTAAATTGCTCAATGATGAACAATAAAAATCGCATATACCTCTATTTATTAAACCCCCTTTTTCCGAAAAAAATAATGATAATAAACTCGATCATAAATTTAAACTCCTGCCTCTCTATTTAGTTGTGATGTTCCATTCGCTTTTAATTTATTATTAATATTACAAAAAATATAAAAGCCTTAGATTATCCTTTGAAATTGTTATTTTTTAATTAATCAGCTGTTTTTAGCAGTTTATAAAGATGATAAATATCTTAATCTCAAGTAAATTATAACAAATTAAACATTAAAATTGTATGAATTTTTACATACCTAATCCTCAGAATGCCAATAAAACAGTAATTAAATATGTTCTATTTTTGGTTTAAGTTATCTTGTTTATTAAATTAAATTAATTCCATTGCTTCTTTCAAGCTATGTATATTTCTATTTGAAGTTATAAAAAAACTCAACAATGTTATTAAATTCACAAATATATTTTTTTAATCACTTCATATTTTCTAACTTTATCGATTATGTTGAACAGAAAAGTAAAATAAAATGATTGCTCATCTGTCTATAACAATTAACTTTTTTTAAAAAAGGTACACCAAAATAAGCAATGAAATCCGGAACTAGCCACCATGTCCAGATTTCATTGCTTATTTTTTTAGCATAGGCTTCGATAGAATTGCTTTAACTTTTCTTTTTCCTCTTTTGATAAAGCTTGCACAGGCTTGCCTTTTCTCGCTCCTTCGATTCCATATAGCATATGGAGACAGGCGCCACTGTCCACCTTTTGACGAATTTCAAAAAATATCTGTTCCGCTCCCTTTTCTTTAAATTGTTCTTCCGTTGTCACACCAATCTTTCGTAAATTTTCTTCTAATACTTTCCCTATATTCGGTAGATTACTTAACTCTGTCATGAGATTTCCTCCAAAAGTCTGGCTTTGATATATTGCATAGTACACTTAGAATATTCTATCGTTTTTCTTTAGTATACCATTTTGAGAAACGCACTAGCAATTCAGATAAGAACGCTACTTCGAAAGAAAGTAAACTGTTTCTTTTAGCTACTCAATGTAGGCTTGCTCCTGTAAAACTTGAATCTTCTGCTTTTTTCAGATATCATTGGTTCGTAACTAAATATGATTTTGTTTGCAGGGGGACGTTATCGCGTTGAGAAGGTAAAACCTGACCCTTTGAACCTGTTGGTTGATACCAGCGTAGGGAGCAAATGTCCTTTTTGTTGATGCGAAATCGAAACAATCAAGGCATTCTTCTATACTGGAAGAATGTCTTTTTTCTATTTTAAGGAGGAATCTGATGAAAAAAGTACTAAGTATTGCTGGCTCAGACTGTAGCGGGGGCGCCGGTATCCAAGCCGATTTAAAAACATTTGCCGCTCATGGTGTATATGGAATGTCTGTGATCACCTCAGTAGTCGCTGAAAATACCGTTCGTGTGATCTCATACCAAAACATCGCACCAACAATTATCAATGAACAAATGACAGCTGTTTTCGAGGACATCTATCCTGATGCAGTCAAAATCGGTATGTTGTCTTGTGCAGATACGATGTTAGCTGTCGCAAGCAGTCTACAAGAATGGCAACCTAAAAATATTGTACTAGATCCTGTGATGTATGCAAAAAATGGCGATGCCTTGATGGAGCCACAAGCAATCGACACATTGATTAAAAACGTCTTACCATTAGCTACTTTGATCACCCCAAATATTCCAGAAGCAGAAAAAATCGCAGATCGCTCGATTACTTCACTGAAAGAAATGGAACAAGCAGCAAAAGCCATTTATGAAAGATGTCACTCTGCAGTTTTGATCAAAGGAGGGCATCGCTCAGGTGAAGCCACTGATATATTGTATGATGGGGAAAATATTTACTCCTATACGTCTGAACGAATCGCCACAAAAAACACCCATGGCACTGGTTGTTGTAGTGACCCCAAAAAGTTAGACTTTTATGGAGTGGAGAAATCCACTCCTTTTTTGTACGATAAAATTAACTGTTAGACAGCTGTTTTTACAGCTTCTCGAAACTGAACCGGACTTCGCCAATTTAATTTCTTTTTGATGAGTTTATGGTTGTAATAATAAATATATTGGTCAATTTTTGTTTTCAATTCATCAAAACTCCGATAGACTTCTCCATAAAAAATCTCTTGCTTTAATAGACTAAAGAAGTTTTCCATAGGTGAGTTATCTAAACAATTTCCTTTACGAGACATACTCTGGAAGATTTTATGCTGCTTCAATTTATTCTTATAAGCATTCATTTGATAGGCCCATCCTTGATCTGAATGGAAGGTTCTACGAAATGGGCAATCATTTGTTATCTGGATTGCTTCTTCTAATCCTTCCATTATAGCTAGTGCGTTTGGCTTTTCAGAAATCCGATAAGATATAATTTCACTATTGTAGAGATCCATGAAAGGATCTAAATACAGCTTTTTCTGACGAACGATACCTGTGGTATCTACTTCATAATACTTAAACTCTGTGGTGTCAGTTGTAATTTTTTGGTGACAGATACTTGTATAAAACCGACGATGAATACGATTTTTGGCGACAGTGCCAACTTTCCCACGATAAGAATTGTACCGTCGAGATTTTCGAGTGTAAGACTTTACTTCGATACCTAGTTTTTTTATCAGACGTTGGATCTTCTTTTTATTGACATGAACCCCTTGATTCTCTAATGCTTTTTTTAGTCGCAGACAGCCATAGTCTTTATGTTCTTTGCGAATTTCAAGCATTTTTTCTTCAATTTCTTGGTCTGGGTTTGGTCTGTCAAACCGTTTCTGCCAATACATATAGGTTGCTTTAGGAAATTTCAATGTTTCAAGAAGCTCAACTAGTTTGAATGATCTTCGGAGGCTGGCGATGATTCGTGCGATTGATTCTTGCGTCTTTGCTGGGCTTCCTGTTTTCGCAACTTCCTCAACTCTTTTAAAAAGGCATTCTCAATTTGAAGGGATCGGACTTGTTTTTCTAATGCCTTGATACGTTCGCGTTCTTCAGTTATTGTATTTTCTTTTTTTCTAGTCAAAGTAAGTTGTCGCCCTTTCTCTTTTGAGAGTCCATCAATACCCGCTTCTCTGAAATTGCGCATTCAATTGGCAATAAGCGCATGGTTGCTCATTTCTAAAGCGTTGGCAACTTCTCGATAGGACATCTCACTTGTTTGATATAACTCTATCGCATTTAACTTAAATTGAACAGAATATTTCTGCTTTTGACGCTTTCTGAATAGACCTTTTTCTCCGTATTCACGATAGGTATTCACCCAACTACTTACTTGTGTCTTGTTTGAAATACCATATTTGTTGGCAAGATGCCGATACCCACCCCCGCCACTAAGATATTCTTTAACGATTTTTATCTTTAATTCAAAATGATATTTTGCCATACAAATAGCGACCCCCAAAAGTTAGATTTTTTGGTCTAACTTTTGGGGGTCGCTGCATGTACCTTCTCTTCAGCGATTGCCTCACAACTCGCTTTGGGCGTACCATTAGACCAAGCAATTTCCAAGGCAAAAAAATATATCACTACTGCAATCGCACATTCACTAGAATTGGGCGAAGGTCATGGCCCAACCAATCATTTCTATTCACTCTATCGCAATGGTCTTAAGGAGGAACAAAGTCAATGAATACATTTTTAAAAACAGCTGTAGAAACGGTCCGTATGAAAAATCCTTTGGTCCACCATATCACGAACTATGTAACAGTCAATGATTGTGCGAATGTCACACTTGCAATCGGTGGTTCACCAATCATGGCTGATGAAGCGTTAGAGGTAGCAGAAATCACAGCAATGTCACAGGTATTGGTACTAAACATGGGTACTTTAAATGAACGTACCGTAGCTTCGATGCTTTTAGCTGGGCAAACAGCCAATGAAAAAGGTATCCCGATTATTTTTGATCCAGTCGGTGCAGGGGCTTCACAGTTTCGTAATCAAACAGCAAAAACGATCATGGAAAACTTGAAATGTGCAGTGATTCGTGGCAATATTTCAGAAATCCGCTTTTTAGTGGGAATCGCAAGCACGACGAAAGGTGTTGATGCCTCGGCAGACGATGCAAGCTCCATTGAAGAAGCCCAACAGATTGCTGATCAATTAGCAACCGCTCACAAATGTATCGTAGTGATCACCGGTGCGACAGATGTGATTTCTGATGGGCGACGTAAAATCTTAGTGCACAATGGTTGTTCTGAAATGAGTCGGATCACTGGCACTGGCTGTATGCTCACTTCATTGATTGCTAGCTTTTGTGGGGGTTCTCCTGAAGATCTTTTTCACGCCACAACCACAGCTGTTCTTACCATGGGGATTGCTGGTGAGCTTGCGTTGGAACAAACGGCTGGTACGGGAAGTTTTCGGATCGCATTGATTGATGAAATCAGCCGCATTGATCGGGAAACATTACTACTGCGAGGAAACTATCTTGAAAAATGACATCAACTATTCCTTATACCTAGTGACCGATCAGTCACTGCTGAAAAAGAAAACACTCCAAAAAGCAGTGCAACAAGCACTTGAAGGTGGTATCACTGTCTTACAGTTGAGAGAAAAAAAAGCCAATTCACGAGATTTTTATGAGGAAGCGATCGCGTTGAAACGATTAGCTAAACCATACAATGTTCCATTGATCATCAACGATCGAGTAGACATTGCGTTAGCTTGTGATGCAGAAGGTGTTCATGTCGGTCAAACAGATCTACCTGTGGCTGTGGTGAGAAAAATGATTGGACCTGAAAAAATCATCGGCGCTTCCGTCCAAACCCTCGACCAAGCAATTTCCGCTGAACAAGCTGGGGCAGATTATTTAGGTGTCGGGACGATGTTCCCAACCGCTACTAAAACAGATGCCATCATCGTATCTAAAAATGAACTCAAGAAGATTCTTCAACACGTTTCGATCCCTGTTGTTTTGATCGGTGGTCTCAACGAACAAACGATTGCAGAATTCAAAACTTGCCCCGTCCAAGGATTTGCTGTGGTTTCAGCGATCCTAGCAAAAGAAGAAATCAAAAAAGCGACTAAAAAACTTTCTGTACAAATCAATACGTTCATCAAAGAGTAATAAATTAAAAAAGCGGCCCATGTAAAGTCAAATGATCTTTACATAGGTCGCGTTTAATTTCATTCCTCACTTCAAGCTTTTCAAATGATGTTCAACGATAAAAGCAGTTTCTTCAATCGATTTATCCGACACATCAATGACAAAATTTCCATAGTGATCAAAAATCTCTTGCGAGTAAGCCAATTCTTTGTGGATCGTTTCTAAATTGTTGTAGCTTGACGATTGATGCAAACCTAAAGAATCTAAGCGATTGCTCCGGATTCTCACTAAATTCTCTGGATGACAAGTCAAACCAACGATTTTACTTTTGTCTACTTCTTCTAATACTTTGGGTAATGGTACTTCAGGGATCAATGGCAGATTGGACACTTTGTACCCCTTATTTGCCAGATACATACTTAAAGGTGTTTTTGACGTTCGGGAAACACCTAGAAGTACGACATCTGAATCTAAAAAACCTTTAGGATCTTTTCCATCATCATATTTTACAGCAAACTCGATGGCAGAAATCCGATTGAAGTATTCAGTATCCAACTTGTGGACAGCCCCTGGTTCTTCAATGGGCTGCATCCCAGTTTTTGCATGAATGATCTCGAAAAGAGGATGCATCAAGTCGATATAGAGTAAACCAGTTTTCCGACTAAAAGATTTTGCCACTTCCGATAGTTCATGATTCACGAGTGTACTGATCACAATTGCTTTATCACGTAAAGCATCTGCTAAAATCGGCAACAGCTCTTCCTTCTGATTCACAAAAGGAAATTTATAGTTATTATGGAACACCAAGTTAGGATATTGGACCATCACAGCGGATAATAACTTTTGCGACGTTTCACCTAGTGAATCTGAGATAGAATAAACAATGACTTCATTTTGCATGGATAAACTCCCCCTATCGATTTCGTTCAGCATTTCTCGCTTGCTGAGTGATAAAATTCAATACTTTTGATTTAGTGATCTTACCGATTACGTTTCGCTCATTTGCTTCATCAACCACTGGCAGAGAGTCAACTTCAAAATCTTGAAGGATCGTCGCTACTTCCAATAAATCCATTTTTTTCGTGCAAGTTCTGATATGCGGATTTCGTGTCATACAAAGAGCGACCGGCGTATGATCGATTTCAGTATTTAAGGAAGCTCTCAACAAATCTTTTCGAGATAATACACCCACCAATTGTTTTTCTCCGTCAATCACATAAATCGAGCCAACATCATACACGAATAATGTCGTGATCGCATCACGGATCGAAGTATTCAAATCAATCAGCAATGGTGGCACCATGATCTCATCCACTTTGACTGTGAATGTTTTAAAGAAAAAAAGCGTCTCTAGGTCAGAACCTGTATACGTATAACCAATTTTCGGCGTAGCTTCCAGTATCCCAGACATTGTCAAAAAGGATAAGTCCGACCGCAGTGTCGCTCTTGAAACATCTAAGAGTTCAGAAATTTTTTCTCCGCTGACAGGTTGTGTCTCTTTGACGATCTCGATGATCTTTTTTTGTCGTTCACTCAATTTCATTTGTGCTTTTTCTCTCCCTCCCTCATCTTCATTTCTTATTATACACATATATAAACCGATTTCAAAATAAATTTGTGTTTCATTATTCTTATTGACAGATATATATGAGTCATATTAAGATGTGTTTACAATATAAATGACTCACATTAAATCAATGGAGGCTTATCATATGGTAAAATGGATCTATGACTTTAAAGAAGGCAGAAGCAAAGATAAAGCATTATTGGGTGGAAAAGGTGCAAATCTAGCGGAAATGACTCACTTAGGATTGCCTGTTCCTTCTGGCTTTACCCTGACTACAGAAAGTTGTATGCGCTATCTTAAAAATACCGCTTTCTTTGATCAACAATTGATAACAGAGATTCAAACAGCTATCGAACGGCTAGAAGTAAAAACAAACAAGTCATTTACGAACGATGATGAGCTATTGCTAGTTTCTGTAAGGAGTGGTGCAGTCTTTTCTATGCCTGGTATGATGGATACGATCCTCAATCTAGGTCTAAATGATTCACGTGTCCATGCTCTGGCTGAACAAACCAGTTTGATTTTTGCTTATGATTGCTACCGTCGTTTGTTGCAAATGTTTGGCGATGTCGTCTACGGTATCCCCAAAGAAAAATTCAATCTTCTACTCACAAATGCAGAAAAAGAAATCAATAAAACGGTTAATGATTTCAACGAACAACAACAGTTAGCATTGATCAAAAATTATAAAGAGCTATTTATCAAACATAATAAAGTTTTCCCTCAACATCCTATGGATCAGCTAAAAGAAGCAATCCAAGCGGTCTTCCACTCTTGGAACAATCCACGAGCAAACGTTTATCGAGAGTTACATGGTATCTCTCATCATTTAGGCACGGCTGTCAATGTCCAAGAAATGGTTTTTGGAAATAGCGGAAATGAAAGCGGTACAGGTGTCGTCTTTACCAGAAATCCCGCTACAGGTGACAATCAGCTTTTTGGTGAATTTTTGCTGGATGCACAAGGAGAAGACGTTGTCGCTGGCATTCGCACGCCTCAACCGATCCAAGAGCTTAGTGAGCGATTACCTAATGTCTACCAAGATTTCTTGCACTACGCACAAATGCTAGAACTTCATTACAAAGATATGCAAGATATCGAATTTACCGTTGAACAGGGAAAGCTATTTATTTTACAAAAGAGAAATGGCAAACGAACAGCTAAAGCTGCTTTAAAGATTGCGACTGACTTAGTAGACGAGAACGTTCTTTCAAAAGAAGAGGCTTTGATGCGAGTGGAAGCAGAAATGATCGACCAGTTGATCCATCCGATTTTTAAACCCGAAGCTCTCGATCAAGCAACACCATTTGCTCAAGGCTTACCTGCAAGTCCCGGTGCTGCCACAGGTGAGATCGTCTTCACAGCCGAAAAAGCAAAAGAACTATATGAACAAGGAAATAAGGTCATCTTAGTTCGCCAAGAAACCTCTCCAGAAGATATCGAAGGAATGATCGTTAGTGAAGCCATCGTCACTAGTCGTGGCGGGATGACTTCTCATGCCGCTGTCGTCGCTCGTGGGATGGGTACTTGTTGCGTGACTGGTACGGAAACCTTGACGATCGACGAAGAAGCAAAAACTGTAACAACAAATGACATTCGGCTAAAAGAAGGCGAGATTCTCTCCGTCAATGGCAATACAGGCGAGATTTACTTAGGGGAACTTCCTACAGTTATCGCTGAAAACAATCAGGACCTTACTTTATTTTTATCTTGGGCGGATGAACTCGCCGACTTAGAAGTGCGTGCCAATGCTGAAACGTTAACTGATTTAACCACTGCTCTTGATTTTGGGGCAACAGGTATCGGTTTAGCAAGAACCGAGCATATGTTTTTCGGAGAAGATCGTATTTTAGAAATGCGCCGCTTGATTTTAGCAGAAGATCACCGAGAAATGGAAACAGCTTTGACAAAATTGCTGGCATTTCAAGAAAATGATTTTTATCAGATGTTCCAAACGATCCGAGATAAACCAATGGTTATTCGCCTACTTGACCCACCGATGCACGAGTTTCTTCCCCATGAGGCACCAGACATTGCGAATTTAGCAGACAAACTGAACCGATCAGTCAATGAGCTGACAGCAAAGATCGAGTACTTGAAAGAAACCAATCCGATGTTAGGTCACCGTGGGTGTCGCTTAGGGATCACTACACCTGAAATCTATCAGATGCAAGTCAAAGCAATCATTCAAAGTGCGATTCGGCTAGTACAAGAAGGGATACCAGTTGTTCCAGAAATCATGATCCCATTGATTGCTGAAAAAGAAGAACTAATGCACCTTAAAGTTTTATTGATCGAAACGATCGAAGCAACTTTCAACGCACAAAACATCGTACCATTTTCTTACGAGATCGGTACGATGATCGAGTTACCTCGCGCTTGTTTGATTGCGGATCAATTAGCAGAACAAGCTGATTTCTTCAGTTTTGGTACAAATGATCTCACTCAAATGACCTATGGATTTTCTCGAGATGATATTGGAAAATTCATCAATCGTTACCAAGAAAAAGCGATCATGACCCATGATCCATTTCAACATTTGGATCAACAAGGTGTTGGTCAATTGATCAAACTCGCTGTTTCTAATGCACGACGAACCAAACCAACGATGACGATCGGCATTTGTGGTGAAGTCGGTGGAGACCCTCAATCCATTCCCTTCTTTCAAGCCATTGGAATCGACTATGTCTCCTGCTCTCCTTACCGGATTCCAGCTGCTCGATTAGCTGTGGCTCAAGCAGCTATCCGTAGCCGTCCGTCTTAATTATTTATTTCTTTGTATCTAGTTTTAAAAAAAGTAACCACAGCCAACGTATCGAACGTTTTAGGCTGTGGTTACTTCTTTAGAGCGATATTATTTTACCGTGAGCTATTTTCTTTTTCTTCTGTTCTTCAGCTTCTCCTTTTCACGGATTCTCTTTTCTTGAAAGAGCAGTTCTTTCTGCAATTTCAAATAGTTCCTATAGCGATTTTCTGATAGCTCTCCACTGTCGATTGCTTGCTTGATTGCACAGTCTTTTTCGCGATTATGCCGACAATTCCTGAATCGGCACTTGAAAGAGAGTTGAACAATATCCTCAAATTGGCTATCTAACTGCTCTTCTTGAAATGGTTGGAATTCTCGCATCCCTGGAGTATCGATCAAAAAACCACCGGTTGGTAACGTGAGTAATTCTCTATGTGTCGTTGTATGGCGGCCTCTATCATCCTCTTCTCTGATTACTGAAACGTGCATTGTTTCAGCCTTCATCAACCGATTGACGAGGGTTGATTTCCCCACGCCGGAGGAACCAACAAGTGCGCCCGTTTTTCCGTCTGCTAATAAGTCTGCGATTTGTTGGATACCTTGTTCATTGTCAAAACTAGTCACAATAATATCTGTTTTTAACGTATAAAGTGGCACGAGAAATAAGTCAATCGTCGGACATAAGTCAGCTTTCGTAAGAATGACTATTGGTTTTGCGCCACTTTGTTTACCAGCAACTAAATAGCGTTCGATTCTTCGCAGATTGAAATCATTATTCAAACTACTGACAATAAAGAGCCAATCGATATTCGTTGCGATGATCTGTTCGTCGGAACGATTTCCTGCTGTTTTTCTAGAAAACTTTGAGAAACGTTCATCAACGGAATGGATAATACCTTTATTATCAGGTAACAGTTGAAATTTCACCCAATCGCCAACAACAGGTAACTCACTTTGAGAAGTCGATTGGTGTTTTAAAGAACCAGATAATTTAGCTGAGATCTCTTGATCATTGCTTAGGATCTGATAACTACTTCCATAACTAATTGTAACTCTTCCACGAATCAGTGAAACATGATATTTATTTGTTGTCATATTGATACTCCTTTGATAGTTAGAAATAAAAAAACTTCATGACCCGCTCATTTGCGAAATCACAAAGTTATCAACATTCAATCACTATCGTCAGCATTTACGATCAATACTAGACAACGATCCATGGTGAGTATGATAAATTCAAGTTCACAAAGAGCTTCGGTTGGTTGATATTTTTTTTCATTATACTCACCTTCTTTCGTTTGATTTCATTTTTACTATAGCATAGCTGATAGACTTGCGTAAACAGATTTCGAACGATAAAAAAGAACCCTTGAAAATTCAAGGGTTCTTCTTCTGTCTGATAATAAGAAATTAACGACGGATTTCTTTGATACGAGCTGCTTTTCCGTGTAATGCACGTAGGTAGTACAATTTCGCACGACGTACTTTACCGTAACGGACAACTTCGATTTTTGCAACACGTGGTGTGTGCAATGGGAATGTACGCTCAACGCCTACACCGTTAGAAACTTTACGTACTGTATAAGTTTCGCTGATTCCAGCACCACGGCGTTTGATTACAACACCTTCAAATAACTGGATACGTTCACGAGTACCTTCGACAACTTTCGCATGAACACGTACAGTGTCACCAGGGCGGAAAGCTGGAATGTCAGAACGTAGTTGTTCTTTTGTTAATTCTTCGATTAATGGATTCATTGTTTTCTTCTCCTTATTCCAAACATTCTTATGAGTAATTTCTCACAGCGGAACATCGTAATAGTTAAGTGTTTTTACACTCACCATAGAATACTATCATATTCTATGGTGAGTGTAAAGAAAATTTTCATTTATTTGTTGCAACTCAAGCTTCTTCTTTTTTGATCTCCGCTAGCATTTTTTCCATTTGCGGTGTCATGTCTAATTTTTCTAACATGTCTGGACGTCGAAGATATGTCCGGCGTAAGGATTCTTTTAGTTGCCATTCTTCAATCAATTTATGGTTACCATTGGTCAATACTTCTGGTACTTTCATATCTTTGAATTCTGCTGGTCTCGTATATTGAGGATGTTCCAACAAGCCAGTAGAATGCGAGTCTGTTTGGGCAGATGTTTGATTACCTAAAACATCCGGCAATAGCCGAACGGTCGCATCGATCATGACCATGGCACCTAACTCTCCACCGGTCAGTACATAATCTCCCAATGAGACTTCATCAGTTACGAGCGAACGGATGCGCTCATCATAGCCTTCATAGTGGCCACAAATAAAGATCAGGTGCTCTTCTTCCGAAAATTCTTCTGCCATTTTTTGATTGAACGGTTGACCAGCTGGATCAAGTAAAATCACCCGTTTCTTAGTCTCTGGATGTTTTTCTTCGATGGCTTTGATATTGTCATAGATGGGTTGGACTTTCAATAACATCCCTGCTCCACCACCATAAGGATAGTCATCGACCGTTTGGTGTTTGTTGTCCGAATACTCACGGAAATTAGAAACATTGATTTCTAACAATTCTTTTGCTACTGCTTTACCAATGATCGATTCCCCCATCGGGCCTTCAAACATTCGCGGAAACAGAGTCAACACGTCAATCTTCATCATCGATCAATCCTTCTAATAATGTCACACGAACCAAGCCATTTTCAAGATCGACTTCTTGAACGACGGAATCGATATACGGGATCAGTGCATCTTTTTTCTTTGGTCGTTGGATGACCCAAACATCATTTGCGCCTGGAGATAAAATCTCTTTGATCTTTCCTAGTTCTTTTTCGTTTTCATCAATGACCTTCAAGCCAATGATTTCATGGTAGTAATATTCATTTTCTGTCAATTCAACTAAGTTTTCTTTTGATACACGTAAGATACCATCACGGTATTTTTCAACGTCATTGATGGAAGGATGATTCTCAAAGCTGAGTAAATCAAAGTTTTTATGTTTACGGTGACTTTTTACAGTCAATTCTACAGGAGCTTTTCCTTCTTGGAAGAGTGTCAAAACTTCACCTTTTTTGTAACGTTCTTCAGGGAAATCTGTGGTTGAGATGACACGGACTTCGCCTTTGATTCCTTGGGTATTGACAATCTTGCCAACGTTTAGATATTCAGTCAACTTTTGTCCTCATTTCTTTCATGATTCTTGTCACTCTGCTTGGTCACGATTTGCTTTTGGACTCAGAGTGTTCTATCGTTTCCTGTCTATTTTAGCATGTGGTTCTTGGCAATTCTAGTCTTCTTTTATTGTTGTTCCATGGAAACAGCCATTTTTAATGCATTCATCGAATCTTGATTCGTGATCGTATAAACAGTGGTTGGTTGTTGCCAAATGATCCGAGTATTTTGATTGGTGCCGTCGGTCATATTGATTTCGATCGTTCCGACTTTTTCCGGTGCAGGTAAGCGGGCAGATTCCAAGTAAGTCACGATCTGTTTCGCCAAAGGTACAGGATCTTGTCCGTCAATATTGCTGGCACGTATTCGTAACCGCCAATTTCCTTCTTGCCATTCAAGAATCGAAGAACCTGCAGCACCTTGTTGATAACCGACGATGTTATAACCGAGATCGACTTGTCTTCCTCCAGTATCGACCGTAAATGGCTGAATCGTGTTCAGTGTTTCTTGGGAAGATGCAAAGTCATCTTGATAAAGGTAAGAAGCGATTGGTTCTGCTTGGTTCAATAAGGCGTCGTTTAGTGGTAGTGCTTGTTCTGATTGATAGTATAAGACAGAAAAGCCTTGTTTTGTCATCGTTGCTGCGATGTTCAAGTTAGATGACCCAACTGGGATCTCTTTTGGCATCGGTGTGTCTGGATACTCTTTTTGCAATTGCTCAAAGGCAGTTTGCGTCGAATTTTCTTGTGTGCTCGTGCTTGTTTCAGCTGATGATGCTGTCTCATTGCTACTTACGGAAGATGACCCTATCTCTTCCTTTGAAGTAGTTGTTTCTGTCGTACGAACTGTTTCAGTTGTCGTTTCTTGACTCGTTTCACTTGGTGATTGACAAGCACCGAGTAAAGCGACAGCGAATAAGCTGATCAAACCTATTTTTTTCATTTGAAACACTCCTCTCTTACTATTAAGGATACGCTTTGTACCTGTTTTTGCCAAATATGATCTCTAAAGAACACAAAAAAAACTGTTTCGCGAAAACGAAACAGTTTATTCTTTATTGTCGATGATATTCAAACGCACTTTTTTCGGTGCATTGATTCGTACTCCGTAAACGATCGTGCGGATTGCTTTCGCAACGCGCCCTTGTTTACCGATGATACGACCGATATCTTCGGGAGCCACAGTTAGATTGTATTCGTAAAAATCTTCCGACTCAACGACTTCTAGCTGGACTTGATCAGGATAAGTAACTAACGGACGAACGATTGTTAAGACTAAGTCGCTTAAATCTTTCATATCCGGTCACCTTATTTCTTTGAGAATTTAGCTTCATGATGTTTTTTC
Organism: Enterococcus sp. DIV0806c; assembly: GCF_051710905.1. NCBI lineage: Bacteria > Bacillati > Bacillota > Bacilli > Lactobacillales > Enterococcaceae > Enterococcus > Enterococcus sp. DIV0806c. Next base: position 2,171,019 of record NZ_JBIOLO010000001.1, read on the forward strand.
ATAACGCCTTCTTTTGAAAGGATGTTACGTACTGTATCTGAAGGTTGTGCACCTTTTGATAACCAGTCAAGTACTAAATCTTCTTTTAAAACTACTTCTGCAGGGTCTTTCAAAGGGTTGTAAGTACCTACAGTTTCGATGAAACGTCCATCACGAGGAGAACGAGAATCAGCTACGACGATACGGTAAAAAGGACTCTTTTTAGAACCCATACGTTTTAAACGGATTTTAACTGCCATTATATATTTCCACCTCCATTGTTTTATTCACAAGATGTAGTGTACCAGTTTTTTTTTACCCTGTAAAGCTTTTTTTCTTTACAGTCTGATTTTTTTCTATTTTTATTCTTTCTTTAAGTCGTTAGTGTCCTTTTCCATGGATTTCTTCTTACTTTTTTGAATCATCAAGGTTGAACATAGGAAGCTTGTAAATCCCCTATCCATAAGCATTTCTTTTGTTTTCGACTCTACATTAAAATAACCCAAGTGTTTTTATTTGCTCAGTTTACTTATTTTTTGTAAGATAAATATAGAAAGATTAAAGGAGGAATTGTTTTATGACAAAAAAAATTGGTTTTTTCATCGGAAGTTTAAGAAAAGATTCATACAATAAGAAAGTTGCAGAAACTTTTGCGGACTTATTACCGGAAGGATACGAGAGCGTATTTGTAAAAATCGATGACCTTCCTTTTTATAACGAAGATATCGAAACACCTGAGCAAACACCTACAGAATGGACACGTTTCCGTGAAGAAGTCAAAGATCTAGACGGCGTGATCTTTGTTACTCCTGAGTACAACCGCTCAGTGCCAGCTGTATTGAAAAATGCCTTGGATGTTGGTTCTCGTCCTTATGGTCAAAGTGTCTGGGATAAAAAACCTGGTTTAGTGGTCACTGCTTCTCCTGGTGGAGTCGGTGGTTTTGGCGCAAATCATCACTTACGTCAATCATTAGTCTTTTTAAATGTCCCAACATTACAACAACCAGAAGCGTATATCGGAAATATCACTAACTTACTTGATGAAGATGGCAACATTATCCAAGGAACCGTTGATTTCTTCCAAACGATTTTAGATGCGTATCTAGATTTCGCTGGAAAATTGAACGCTTGATGTCTTGCTAATTTTACAAAAAACCACGAAACAGCATGTTGTTTCGTGTTTTTTTGTGTGACCTACTATTCTTTGTGCCCTTCTTTACGATAGTGTAGCTCAATAAACTCGCCAAAGCGTTTCGTGTCCACCAATTGATACCGCTGTACATAATCTCCTTCTTGAAAAAGACGAATCCCTTTCCCAAGTAATACAGGCGCAATTTGAATGTACCATTCATCGATCAGTTGCTGTTCAATGATTGGTTTGAGCAAACGACCGCCACCAACTACCCAGATCCTTTGTTCACTTGATTCCTTCAACTCCTTGATAAAGCTTACGGGATCTTCGTGAACGACCCTAGCATCCTCTAACTTCAATTCTTTGTCTGTTGAAAAGACATAATTGGTTTTTTCTGGATAGATCTTGGCTGTATCTAAATATTTTTTGGCTTCTTGATACGTTTTTCTGCCCATGATCGTTGTATCGATGGTTTGATAAAACGCATCATAGGTTGTTTTTTCCCCAATAGGCGTATCGAAGAGCCATTGCAAGTCATCATTAATTGTTGCTAGATAGCCATCCATACTGATTGCTCCGTAAAAAATGATCTTAGACATTTCATCTTTCTCCTTTAGCGAGTGACTTCTTGGTGGCGAAAACATGTGATCAGGTGATCGTTGATGATCCCTACCGCTTCTAAAAAGGCATAAATGGTCGTACTTCCAATAAATTTGAAACCGCGTTTTTTTAAGTCCTTTGAGATGCGATCAGAGAGTTCACTAGTAGTTGGCACTTCACTTTGGTCTTGGTAGTTTCCGATCACGACTTCGCCATTGACAAAAGACCAGAGGTAATCAGAAAAACTCAGTCCGGTTGCTCGCATGGCTAAAATAGCTTGTGCGTTAGCGATTGCCGCTTCAATTTTCCGGCGATTGCGGATGATTCCTTTATTGCTCATCAATTCTTCGATTTTTTCTTTAGTATAGCTAGCGACTTTTTCGAGTTCAAACTGGTCGTAAGCCTCATCGAAAGCTTGGCTCTTGTTCAAGATCGTTTGCCAGCTGAGACCTGCTTGATTGATATCAAGCATTAATTTACGGTACAGTCGTTGGTCATCATATTCAGGTACTCCCCAAATCGTATCATGGTACTCACGCATCATTTCAGTTGATTCACTCCATGGACAGCGTTGCATCGACTCACTCCTTTTGGGATTTTCAGACAATGTATGAAAAAACTCCGAAGACAAAATTAAATACGTCTTCGAAGCTTTTTTGCACTTGATTACTGTTTATTTCTTTTTCTTCTTTTTCTTTTTATTTTTCTTCATCATGCGATTCATCGCCATTTTTCCTAGCTTACCTTTGACACCGGTACCGAACATTTGGTCCATGCCAGGAATATTCATATCCCCTTTAGACATTTGTTGCATCATCTTACGGGATTCTTTGAATTGTTTGATCATACGATTGACTTCCACTACGCTGTTCCCTGAACCAGCAGCAATTCTGCGTCGGCGGCTTGGATTCAATAGGTCTGGGTTTTCACGTTCTGCAGGTGTCATCGAATAAACCATTGCTTTTTTACGCTCAACATCTTTCGGATCAACTTTGATATTTTCGATTCCTGGCATCTGATTCATTCCTGGGATCATTTTTAATAAGTCTTCGATTGGGCCCATACCCATGACTTGATCCAATTGTTCAATGAAATCATTGAAGTCAAATGAGTTCTCACGCATTTTTTGCGCAAGCTCTTCTGCTTTTTTCTCATCATAGTCTTGTTGCGCTTTTTCGATCAGCGTCAACATATCCCCCATACCAAGGATACGACTTGCCATACGATCTGGATGGAAGACTTCTAAGTCAGTCAGCTTTTCACCAGAACCGATGAACTTGATTGGTGCACCGGTCACTGAACGAATCGATAGCGCCGCTCCCCCACGTGTGTCTCCATCTAATTTTGTGATGACGACCCCGGTGATCCCTAATTGTTGATTGAAGCTATCCGCAACGTTGACGGCATCTTGACCAGTCATCGCATCGACAACGAGTAGGATTTCGTTAGGTTGTGTCAAGTCTTTGATTTGTTTTAATTCATCCATCAATGTTTCATCAATGTGTAAACGTCCGGCTGTATCGATCAATACGTAATCATTTTTCTTTTCTTTCGCGAGTTCCATCCCTTGACGAACGATTTCTACAGGACTCACATCTGTTCCCATATCAAAAACCGGAACATCCAATTGCTGTCCTAAAACTTTTAACTGGTCGATGGCAGCAGGACGGTACACGTCACCTGCAATCAATAAGGGACGAGCATTTTCATTTTTCTTTAAATAATTCGCTAATTTACCAGTAAACGTTGTTTTACCTGCCCCTTGCAAACCAGCCATCATGATGACAGTCGGGATTTTTGGAGATTTAGTCAATTCGACCGTTTCTGAACCCAAAGTGATCGTTAACTCTTCATCCACGATCTTTACGATTTGTTGTGCTGGAGAAAGACTATCAAGTACTTCTGCTCCAACTGCACGTTCGCGCACACGTTTCGTAAAATCTTTGACTACTTGTAAGTTGACATCGGCTTCTAATAGCGCAAGACGGATCTCGCGCATCATTTCCTTGACGTCAGCTTCAGAGACTTTTCCTTTTTTTCGTAACTTTGACATCGCCTGTTGTAGGCGTTCAGTTAAGCTTTCAAATGCCATATTTTATTCATTCCTTTTTGTTATTCTTCGATTTCTTGAATTTTTTTGATGTATCCTTGCAGCGTTTGATCTTCAGGATACTGTTCATTGATATAGTTCGTCAATTCTGTCAACAACTGTTCACGAACGACATAATCAGAAAAAAGGTGGAGTTTTTTTTCGTAATTCTCCAAGATCTTGCTCGTTCGTTTGATATTATCATAAACTGCTTGGCGACTGACCTCATATTCTTCAGCGATTTCTCCAAGTGAAAAATCATCTGCATAATATAATTCCATATAATTCATTTGTTTCTCAGTCAACAGTGTCGAATAAAATTCAAAAAGAGCATTCATCCGATTGGTTTTCTCAATTTCCATTCAACTCACCTCGTTGATCCATCCACTCTTCTTCTGAGCAGACACTGATTTTTTGTTGGAGAAAATAGGCGGTAGCTACGCCAATGCCTTCTTTCAGACTACCAGTGAAACTACCATCATAGATAGTTGATGAGCCGCAGGAAGGACTATTTGCTTTTAAGATCAACGTTGAGATCTGCTTTTCCTTGAGTACTTGATAAGCATTGATCGCACCATTTTTATAAGCTTCTGTAACATCTTTTCCAGAGATCGTCATGACCTTAGCCTGATGATCCCAGACATCAAACCCATCACCACCAACGATTTCTGCTGGTTCTCTTGGAATGGGCAAACCTCCTGCTACTTCTGGACAGATCACGATTGCTTGACCTTCTGTCACGAGTTTTTTTAAGGCAGGGATTGTTTGTTCCCGGCCATCATAGCGACATGAGACGCCACCTAAACAAGCACTGATACCGATCATCGGACATTTTCTCCTTTAGCTGAGCAAATTGCTTTTATATTATACCATTTATTTAGCTGGTTAAATAGTCCTTGCCCCCGATTCTGTGCTAAAATAAAGGAGATGAAATTTATCAAAAGGAGAATTTATGAAAAAAGTACTAGTTGTTGATGACGAACCCTCAATTGTAACATTACTGACATTCAATCTTGAAAAAGAAGGATATAAAGTAACCAGTGCTGCAGATGGTCAAGAAGGTCTTGATCTTGCATTGGAACATTCATATGATTTCATTATTTTAGATGTGATGCTTCCTTCGATCGATGGCATCGCGATCACACAAAAGCTCCGTCAAGAAAAAAATGATACACCTATATTGATCCTAACAGCTAAAGATGATCAAGTCGATCGAATCATCGGACTGGAGATCGGTGCGGATGATTATTTGACGAAACCTTTCAGCCCTCGGGAAGTCCTTGCACGGATGAAAGCCATCTTTCGTCGGATCGAGCCCCGTAAAACTCAATCTGATGAGGCAGAACCAGAATACTTATCGATTGGACAAATCAAAGCCGACTTGACGAATTATCAAGTGACGATCGAGGACCAACCGATCGAACTTACGCCGAAAGAATTTGAGTTGCTTGTTTATTTCATGAAACGCAAAGATCGAGTGATCGACCGAGATACACTGTTGGATCGTATCTGGAATTTTGATTTTTCTGGACAAAGTCGTATTGTTGATGTCCATGTCAGTCATTTACGTGAAAAAATCGAGCGTGATCCGAAACATCCTAAATATTTACTGACTGTTCGGGGCTTTGGTTATAAATTCCAGGAACCAAAACGATGAAAAAACAATGGAAAAAATTCTCCGAGCGCTTGTTTTTTCTCATCTTGTTGCTTGGCTTATTTTTTGGTGGATGGCAGATCATCTCCCATTATTTCCAACAACAGATCATTGAACAACAAGAAAGTTATTTGACTAAAAAAGCGCAGTTATTGGCTCGTCAACTAGATGTCGAGAATCCTACTTCTGCTAGTAATAAAGCAGTTCTGGATGAATTTGTCCATCAATCCAATGAACGAGTGACGTTGATCGATCAAACTGGCACGATCATTTATGACACAGAAGAATCTTCTTTGCATGAACAAAGAAAAACACGCCCGGAAATCAAAGCGATCTTAGAAGGAAGTACGCTTGGTACTTCTCTTCGTAAGAGTACGACATTGAATGAAGAATTACTTTATGTCGCCTTGCCCATCAAAGTCAATGGAAAATTGGTAGCGATCATTCGCATCGCTGAACCTACAAGTGGCTTTCTTCCTCGTACGGAAAGTTTTCGCCGTTGGGTATTCGGTTTCTTCTTGGTTTTCTTTCTTTTATTGACATTTATGATCTACTACCTGATTTACCAACGAAACCAACCACTCAAAACAGTGATTCCTGTTTTGAAAAAAATGGTCAAGAACCCGGAACAAACGGAGATCATCATGCAGACTTCTGATCAATGGGAAGAATTATACCAAACGATCAATGGCTTGAGTGAACAGATGACCAAAATGTATCGCGCCTACACGACGACGGAGGAACAATTATACAGCTTGTTGAATGAATTGATGATCGGTGTCTTTCTGATTGACTCCAATGCCACACTGCGCCTGCTTAATCCAAAAATGCAAGTCCATCTAGGTGTGAAAGATTATCAAGAAAATCAACATTACACAGAAGTGATCCGCGAACCAAAATTGATTCAATTGATCCATCAAGTTTCTCCGTCTGAACCGATCGTTCATCAAGAAGTCACGATTGCTGACGGTACGCAAACACTGGATATCAGCTTGCGTTATTTCAATAGTTCAGAGGATACTGGACAAATTTTAGGTGTTGCTTATGATCTGACAAAAGTCAGACATTTAGAAAAAATGCAAAAAGATTTTGTCGGCAATGTCTCACATGAATTAAAAACACCTGTCACTTCTTTGATTGGGTTTACTGAGACTTTACTGGACGGTGCAAAAGAGGACCCCGACACACTGACTGAATTTCTATTGATCATGCAAAAAGATGCGATTCGTTTAGATAAGCTGATCCGAGAAATTATTCAGTTATCAAAAGACGAAGAGAGTTTACATGAAACCCAAACGATCTATATGGAGCCTTATTTCCAACAGGTGATCCAAAGCTATCAACCAATGATCCGGAAAAAACAGTTGACGATCAAATTGATTGGAGAAAATACTGCCTTTACGACACATCCTGATTTGCTTTACCCGATCATCAAAAACTTGTTTGAAAACGCGATCCAATATTCAAAAGAAGAAAGTGAGATCATCCTTCGCTACGAAAGCCACGATCAGCTGATTTTCTCTGTACAAGATTTTGGTATTGGTATCGATCGCGAAGATCAAGAACGCATCTTTGAACGTTTTTATCGTGTAGATAAAGCGCGTAGTCGTCATTCAGGTGGTACAGGATTAGGATTGTCGATCGTGAAAGAATACGTGAATTTACTTCATGGCACGGTGGAAATCAAGAGTCACCCTGGTATCGGCTCTACCTTTATTGTGACGATCCCTAAAATCAATTAATTGTTAGTCTGATAGGTATAAATGAAATAAGCGTCAACATCCAAGAACATTTCTGTTTTAGGAGGTTGACGCTATCTTTTTGTATACAATAAGTCTTGGCTCACTTCTTGAAAAAGGGAAATACTTTTCTCCAACGTTTTTTCGTACGTGTCGCATCGATCTTATCTACATGCAAATATTTTTCCACGAAAAAGGTCAACTGACGAAAGATGGATTCTGCTGCGAAAAAGAGCATGACCACCATTAAGATAGACACTGGCGAAATGGCTGATATTGAAAATAGTTTATGCAAGAAGACAACAGAAAAGATGATTCCACTTGCACAAAATAGCATGATCCGTGTTCGAAATTGGTTCAATGGTTGACAGATTTTATAAAGGACTAAAAAGCCAACAACAATCAACAACATAGTAGAAGCTGTCGACGTATCGGTTTTGTTCAGATTTAAAATCGAACCACCCACGACTAAAGCGCCTACCACCATCATATCAGTCAGCCCCCCCGGAATAGCTTTTTCCAAGACATTCTCAATGAATCGGCCTTTGATCCGGTTCTCATTTTCTTCCAAAGCTAATAAAAAGGAAGGCAACCCGATCGTGAATAAACTGATCAATGTGATTTGTGAAGGTTCTAATGGATAAGTGAATGCAAAAAGAACAGAAAACACAGACAGTAAAAATGAAAAGATATTTTTTACTAAGAAAAGACTGGCAGAACGTTCGATATTGTTTACGACACGCCGCCCTTCGCCAACAATCTCTGGCATTTTAGAAAAATCTGATTCCAACAAGACCACTTGTGCCGCTTGCATCGTCGCTTCATTCCCTGATGCCATCGCAATGCTACAATCGGCTTCTTTCATCGCCAAGATATCATTTACCCCATCCCCAGTCATCGCCACTGTATGCTTCTCTTTTAGTAAACGAACAAATTCCTTTTTTTGTTCTGGTTTGACACGGCCAAAGACGGTATATTTTTCCATGGCTTCTGGAAATTCTTCTTCCCTTAACGAGGAGACATCCACATATTGCTCCGCGTTTGAAATACCCGCTTGTGTGGCAACATGAGAAACTGTCGCTGGGTTATCACCAGAAATCACTTTGATAGCAACTTCTTGTTTCTTAAAGTAATTAAACGTTGCTTTCGCTTCTTGACGGATCGGATTAGCAATCAATAAATAACCTAACGGGATAACGACTTCTTCCAAGTCTTCTTGTGACAGTACCCCTTGGTATTCACCGAAAACTAATACCCGATAGCCTTGTTCCGTATACGCACTAAATTCAGAAGCATAACTCGTGAACGCTTCGCGTAAGACCATCTCTGGTGCTCCAAGGACATACGTTTTATCCGTAAATGTCACGCTGCTATATTTTCTCACAGAAGAAAAGGGTAAACTTGCTGTTGCCTCCCTGTCAGAATGCTTCGTGAAGTAATTTTTGATTGCTTGCATCGTTTCATTGTCAGCTTCTACTGCCTGTGCGTAGTCACCAAGTAATTCATCCAACTGATCTGCTGTTTGTTTTGCTAAAGAATTTTCAGGAATCAGCACACGTTGAACGTCCATTGCATTTTCAGTGATTGTTCCTGTTTTATCAACACATAATACATCCACTCGCGCTAACGTCTCGATACTTTTCATGTCATGCAGCAACACTTGTTGTTTTGCTAAGCGCGTCGCACTCATTGCTAGTGCAATCGTTGTGAGTAGGTACAGCCCTTCAGGAATCATGCCGATCAACGCAGCTTCCATCGAAACAATACTCTCTCTTAATGTATTGCCATTGTAAAAGTAACTTTGAGAAAATAAAGTCAATCCAATAGGAATAATAATGATTCCCACCCATTTGATGATCTTATCTAACGAAGCAATCATCTCGGATTGTTCTCCAGTACCCATTTCTTTTGCTTGCATCGTTAATTTGGCAATATAAGATTCATTGCCAACTCGTGTCAACTGAACTTTTGCTTTACCCGTAACGATGAAGCTTCCTGACATTAATTCATCGCCGATTTCCTTACTTATCTCATCCGCTTCACCAGTCAATAGCGCTTCATTCACTTGTAGATTACCTTCTATGATCTTTCCATCTGCGGGGATCTGGTCTCCTGTTTTTAGAATGACGAGATCATCTAGAACTAACTCTTCGATAGTTATCTTCTGTTCTTGACCATTCCGTAATACTTTGACTGTTGCGGCATGTAACATGCTCAACTGATCCAAGATTTTCTTGGAATGGATCTCTTGATAGATCGCAATGCCAGTATTTGCCAATATGACAGGTAAAAAAGTCAAATTTTTATAGGAATTGACGACACATAATAAAATCGCTAGGACTAAAAAAATCAGATTGAAATAAGTAAAGACATTCTCCATCACGATTTGCTTGTTCGTTTTAAATGTAGGACTCGTTGCTTGATTGACAGCGCCAACACGTATTCGCTCTTGGACCTGTTTCTCTGTCAGCCCTTCATTTTTGTTAGGATCGATGCGTTCTAATTGTGCCAACATTTGCTGTATCTGTTTTTCTCGCTGCTTTTCTTTTCTTTTCATAACTAATCCCTCAACTTTTTTTCTACTCTTTAACCATACGTCATTTTGCCAAATAAATCCTCAGATATAACTGATATTCTTCTTTCAAAACTGTCATATGGAAAAAAACGAAAACGTAGAGTGAGCAATAAACTAAAAAAAGCTTAGATCCTCAACGAGGAACTAAGCTTAATAATCAATGGTAGTCGTTATGAATAAACATGTGATTGAAAGATGTATTCAATCTTATGATAAGTTACCTTCTGCGTCACGTTCAACTTTCATCATGCTGATCGGTAGGTAGCCTAAATCTTGTACTGGTCCTTCTTGAACGGCATCAGTCATCATGAAGTCTAAGAACTTCTTCACTTCTGGTTCTGGTTCGCCATTTGTATACATATGCTCATAAGACCAAATTTCCCAGCTATTGTCTGAGACATTTTCAGGAGTTGGTTCTACACCGTTGATTTTCAACGCTTGAGTAGAATCATCTAAATAAGAGAATGCTAAATAGCTGATCGCACCTGGTGTTTGTGAAACGATTTGACGAACTGTTCCTGATGAATCTTGTTCTTGAGATTGTATTGGTACAGCGCCATCTAATGCCCAGTATTCAAAGGTTGCACGAGTGCCACTTCCGTTTGCACGGTTGATGACGTTGATTTCTTGATCTGCTCCGCCTAGTTCACTCCAGTTAGTGATCTTACCAGTGAAGATCTCGATCAATTGTTCTTTTGTAATATCTTCAACGCCTGTATCTTTATTTACGATTGGTGCCATTCCAACAACTGCTACACGATGGTCTACCAATTTACTTGCATCGATCCCATCTCTTTGTTCTGCAAATACATCAGAGTTTCCGATTGTTACAGCACCTGACGCTACTTGACTAAGACCTGTTCCACTTCCGCCACCTTGAACAGAAATCTGATAGTTGGGGTTATCTTGTGTAAACATTTCTTGTGCAGCATCAACTAAAGGTTGCAAAGCGGTTGAACCGACCGCTACGATTTTTACTTGATCATCTGAACTAGCTGAGTTGCTTGCTGATCCATCCGTACTTCCTGAACCAGAACCACATCCAGCTAAGATAAAACCTAATACTCCTAAAGAAAATAAAACTTTTTTCATTTATATGCCCCTTTCTTAGTTACAAATTGATTGTATCAGGGTACTGTAAATCCTAGATATTGAATATGTAAAGTTATTGTTAAGTTGTGTAAATATATCGTAAAACAAAAAAACGTCCGAAAATGGACGTCCTACAAAAAACTATATCTTTTCTATAAGTAAGGATTGTTCACGGATCTCTGTATAATAGAATAGGCCAACTGCTAACGCAAAGGAAGCAATCGCTACATAAAAACAAGGTTTGATGGTCAAAAAATACATCGCAGAATAGCTTGTATCTTTTAGTCCACTTTCACTTAGTCCATTCGGGCCGATGATGATCCTCGGTAATATCGAGAAATAAGATGTAAAGACCAGCATAGAAGAAAACTGGATCAAATGCCAATTATACTTTTTTATAAATGTTTTTGAAACGATCAAATTCACACTGATCAAAAAATAAAAAAGGGTCAATGTCGGAAAATTTTTGGAAATAATAAAGCCACTTCCATTGATGATGCCAAGAATCTCAGCACCTTGTACTACTGCATTCACCCATGTAAAAGGCAAAAGAAAAATTGGGAAAAACCAAAGAAACAAATACAATTGTTCTAGTTTTATTCTCTTTTTCATACAAAACCTCCCAAAAGACACTCCATCTATCATACTATATTCTATTTCTCTAAAAAAACTGAGGGGAAAGACTAGTTTTTTAAGAATAAAGCAATGAGAGTTTATTCATTTTATTCAGAATATTTCAAAAAAGAATTGATTATTAATTGTTTGATTTTACAATAAAAACCAAAGGGAAATGATTTGGAGGAATGTACCTTTGCGATTATTTTACATAAAAAAAACAATCTACTTATTGATGTGTGTGCCTTATTTTTATCTCGCTCTACTTTTTGATTATTATTATCATTCAGTCATCCTATTTATATTATTGATATTTTGGGCTTTTTTTGTTGGTTTTACGTTGAGGCGAACCAATCGTTTAAAAACATTGTTTCTTGGCAATCTTTGTTCTGCGAGCACCTCTTATTTATTTTTTGCTAAATGTACAGAATGGCATTTTTTGTATCATCCTTTTTCACCTGAACAGATCATCTTACTGCTCGCTGGTATTTACTTATTTCCACAGTTATTAGGGATCATCTGGGGTAGCATATTCGCGCGTTATCGTAGACACACTCACTTTTAATGACAAACAAAGTAAAGCATCCACAACAGCTGTGAACTGTCCTCAGATGCTTTACTTTTATTTTTATGCTCTATTTTACCTAGTTGTAATGTTTGATAAATAAATTATCGTCAACACTTCGCAACTTATTATATTTCATGTAAATAGATTTTCTTGATGATCAGCTTATCGAATAGTTGCGATTGACTATCTTGTTCACCGATGATCTCTGCGATCACGATTTTACCATTTGGTTTTTTCCTTAATTGGTAATTGATTTTACCCGTTTCTGTTAATTCATTGAGCATATCAACAACCCCGCCAAAACCAGTTTTCTTCGTAATGAATCCTAATGCTACCATTCGTTCATCAAGATTTTTAGCAGAGATAGACACACCTGTAACTAAATATTGTTTTAAGGCGCTAACCAATTCATCTAACGATTCAGAAGTGGATACGATGGCCGTGCGATTTTTTGTGAATGGTTCGTTTGTCGCTGATCCATTTGTTTTTGTCTCTTCTGTTTCTGTCGCAATGAGTTGGCGAAGCGTGGCTAATTCTTGCAACAACGTTTCATATTGCTCTTGGGTCAACATCACACCAGCAACTTTTTCACGATTAAAAATATATACGCCTGTTTCAGCTTTTCTAGCTTGGTCAAACACATCCATCGGCGATCTTTTCACTTCTGTAATCGAAGATGTAGGTACTTCTAGTTTCTTTAATTCCAATGGATTTTCCTCCTTTGTTTTTCCAGTCCATTATAGCATATTCTAGCGCTCGATGATTCGTTTACTCGTAAAAGTTATCTTTGTGTTGATCCAATAATCGATGTCTGATAATAGTCTTTCGATTCCTAGTGAATCTTGATAAAAATATGTTTTCTGATCATTAGTGAGACTAGCAGAAAAAAAGTGATCTGTGATGACAAGTTGAGCATAACTAGGTGGCTTACTTCTGGTACATACATGGATCGATGTTCGTTTACGATGACGTAACGTTTTATCTAAGATGGCTGCAAGTCGTCTAGCTTCTTCGTGGTCATAGCGAAAAAAGAACACGATTTTCACTTCCGGTGCATACATCTCCAAATAGCCTCGTTCATTCAATAATTTCAGCAACATCTTTGCCCAATCGGTCGTTGGCTGAAACAAAGCTTGCTGTAAAGCGATACGAAACTGGTTTGATTTCTCAATGAAATTAGGGATCGTGTCTGCCAAAGCTTGGTAGGCAACGGCTTCTTCATGGATAAAGCGATCATGAAGACCAATTGAATATTTCAACCACTCTTGGAATAGTACTCTTGTTATTTTCTTTTTGTTGGAACTTTCAAAATCATTCGTCAACCAAAATAATGAATCTAATTTTTCAGTAACAATCGATAATTTTTGATAAACGGAGGTTTTTTCGATCTTTTCCCACCGCTTGTCTGTGATCAAATGGCTATTCAGTCGCAGGATAGCCCGATAATTCTTTTCTTTTGTCGGAAGCTTTTGTTCAGAGCGAAAGAGTAGTTCTGGAAAAATCTCATAGAAGAACAATTGATGATTTGTAAAAATCTCAATATCTGTATGTTTGGGACGATGATCTAGAAGTTGGATGAATAGTTCTGAAAATGTTTGATCATGGTCTTCCTTAAAAAAAGTTGGGAACTCTTTGAGAAAGCAAAAAAGTAAATATCTGATTTTTCGTTCAGAACCATAGATTTGCTGCTTTTTATAGGAAAAAGAAAGATGATAATCCCCTAACCATTTTTTCAATCGTTCTTGTGCGGAACGATCATATTCGAAGGAGTATTCCCTTTGTAAAATCAGATCCCGTAGTAAACAGAACGAATCCGATCGGATCAAAAATTCAAACAAAAGAAATGGTTCATTGTATGCTTGGTGGTAGACGAGTTGGACTTCTTTTTTATCATACGCTAGTTCTAAGGGATAATCCTCTGATTTCAATCGCTTCAAATAACGATCGATCGTTTTGACATCAACATCCATCCTTTTTGCTAAGTCGCTTTTCTTCCATGTTAGATCTTTCATTTGGTTGATCAGTAAAAAGATATTCTGTGCATTTTTTGTTAGTAATGTTTGCCAATTCATTGCTTAACCTCACTCTATCAATAGTTTTTCCAGAGTGGCTCATCAATACTCTGAAAATGTCTCTTATATAAAGTACGCAAAGAAATATTTTTTGTTTTTCTTATTTTACTAATTTACAAAATTAACCAGAAATTAATCCAAAGTCTCTCGTTTGTGTAAATCGTACCAATGACAAAAAAAGGAAGTAGGACCTTAGTTCCCTCCCTCCATTTAAAAACGAATAGACGGCGAGAACAGAAGTAACCTCAAGATATAAGACGCCAGCCACAAAAATTTGAAGAACAATTTTCGTGGCTGGCGCCTTATATCTTGAGGTTGAACACTTCTGTCCCGACCGCCCATTGACATAGTCATATTCACTCTTTATTCAATAATTATTTACTAAAAATGATCATTCTTTGATCTTCAACGTCAACGCATTCAATGCTACAACTACGGTACTCAATGACATCAAGACAGCTCCAATCGCTGGGCTTAACAAAATTCCGATGGGTGCAAGAATCCCTGCTGCTAAAGGAATGGCAAGAATGTTGTAACCCGCTCCCCACCATAGATTTTGGATCATTTTCTTTCTCGTTTGTTTAGCTAGATCCAAGAAATGCAAGATATCTTTTGGGTCACTGTTGATCAAAACAACATCCGCTGAGTCGATCGCAATATCGGTTCCTGCTCCAATCGCCATCCCGATCGTTGCACGTGCTAAACTTGGGGCGTCGTTGATTCCGTCACCGACCATGATGACTTTTTTTCCTTGTTCCTGATAACGTTTGACGATGTCTTCCTTGTCATTTGGTAAAAGCCCACCATAAAACTCTTCGATACCTAAGTATTGCGCGACCACTTCTGCAGCATGTTGATTATCACCAGTCAACATCACCGGAGTGATCTTTCTTTCTTTGAGACTTTGAATAAAGGTTTTTGCTTCTGCTTTGATGATGTCACCTAATGCCACTAATCCGACTAAACGATCATCGATCAATAGAAAACTAACTGTATTCCCTTGCTCTTCGTAAGGCGTTAGTCGTTCCTTTTCAATTTCAATTCCTAAACGTTTGATTTCTTTTTCGTTGACTACTTTTACATTCTTATCTGCTACTGTTCCAGTTAAGCCAACCCCTGAAAGATTTTTTTGATTTTCTGCTTGATAAGGAGAAATATTCTGTTCCTTCAAATAACGCATGATCCCAATGGCTAATGGATGATTGGCGTTCGCTTCTAAGGCACCTAAATATTTCAATAGTTCTTCTTGAGGATAATCATCGTCTAAGCTTTCGATACCAGTGACGGTGAATTTTCCTTCCGTCAACGTACCTGTTTTATCCAGCATGATGACATCTAACTCATTAGCTTGTTCTAAGGCGCGACGACTTTTAAGCAACAACCCATTTTTAGCAGCAATCGACGTTGAACGTGCCACCACTAGAGGAATCGCCAAACCTAACGCATGGGGACAAGCGATGATGAAGACAGTGACCATCCGTTCTAAAGCAGTTGGTAAATCAGTTAAAATCAGCCACACAACAAATGCCAATAGACCGGCGATCAATGCCACATAAAACAACCATTTTGCTACTTTGTCAGACAAAGATTCTAGTTTTGACTTTTCACCTTGTGCTTGACGGACCATATCCATGACTTTGGCTAAATAGCTAGTTTCACCTGTTCCGGTCACTTCGATTTCAATGGTGCCGTCTCCATTGATCGAACCACCGATCACTGGATCAGATGTTTGTTTTTTGACCCCTTTTGATTCGCCAGTCACGGCAGATTCATCCACGATCGTTTCTCCTTTGAGAATCGTTCCATCCGTTGGCATCTTATCTCCTGCTCGAACGACTAAATGATCGCCCTCTTTGACCTCTTTTAAAGAAATTGTCTCTTCTGTCCCATCTGTTCGTAATCGTTTGACCGTTTCCGGTAATAATTCTGCTAATTTCTGTAACGCATTACTTGCATTAGAAACGGCACTCATTTCGATCCAGTGCCCTAATAGCATGATGACGATCAACGTCGCCAATTCCCAGAAGAAGTCCATCACATGAGTATGGGGATTGATGAGATTTGCGATAAAAGAATAGACACTATAAACATAGGCGACACTGATCCCCATAGCAATCAAGGTCATCATTGCTGGACTTTTTTGTTTCAATTCCATTTTAGCGCCACTTAAAAAAGGTTGTCCGCCATAGATGAACAAGATGGTCGCCAGGATCAAGACGAGCCAATCAGAGCCAGGGAAAGTCACTTGAAAGGGAAATTCCATGCCCATCATGGGAGAAAACAAGATGATCGGAATCGCTAGCAACAAGGACAACCAAAATTTTTGTTTAAAATTTCCCATGTGCATCGAATGATCCATCCCGCCGCTCATATGGTCATGATGATCCATTGAACTATGGTCCATTGAACTGTGGTCCATTGAGTGATGCTCATGTGCCATGCTCTCGTGGTTCATTTTTGTATGGTCCATACTCGTATGATCTATTTTATGGTGTGTCATGTTCGTTTGTTGCTTCATTTCATCATGATGATGCTCGTGCATCGTTTGTTTTTTTTGCTCGTTCATTTTCATTCTGTCCTTTCCTTTGTTGAACCGTTTATTTCTTCATTTTTTGGTTTAGACTTAATGAATTGAGTAACACACTGATTGAGCTAAAGGCCATCGCTCCTCCGGCAATGATTGGATTCAATAAGCCAAACGCAGCAAATGGAATGCCAATCGTGTTATAAATAAATGCCCAAAATAAGTTTTGTTTGATTTTTTTCAAGGTCACACTTGAAAGTTCGATCGTTTGTCCAATCGACGAGAGTTGACTATTCATTAACGTTACATCTGCTGTTTCCATGGCGATATCGGTGCCATTCCCCATGGCGATACCGACATTTGCTAAAGCCAAGGCGGGGGCATCATTGATACCATCACCGACCATTCCCACTTGTTTTCCTTCTTTTTGCAATTTTTCGACATATCCTGCTTTTTCATCAGGTAATACTTCAGCAAAGATGTGTTCTTTTGGAATACCAACTTCTTGTCCAATCGTCGTTGCAACTGATTGATTGTCCCCTGTGACCATATAAACTGCCAATCCTTGGGCTTGTAATTGTTGGATTGCTGATCGTGCGTGTTCTTTGATCTGATCAGCCACAGCGATCATCCCCAATACCTGTCTGTCATCTGCAAGAAACATCACGGTTTTTCCTTGTCGTTCTAATTGTAACGCTTGTTCTTGATACGCTTCAAATGAAACGTTCAGCTCCACTAGTCGTTTTCTCGTACCAATAAAATAAGATTTTCCATCGATTACCCCACTGATCCCAGCACCCGGATGTGCTTTTGCTTGAACCACAGGCAAAGTCGCGATCGCCTGTTCTTTTCCATAAGTCACAATGGCTTTGCCTAAAGGATGCTCTGATCCTTGCTCTAATGTGGTGGCGATCGTTAACACTTCTTCGTCACCGATAACGTCTGTGACTACTGGTTTCCCTTGTGTGATCGTTCCAGTTTTGTCTAAAAGGATCGTGTCTAGATGTGTCGCAGCTTCTAATGCTTCTCCGCCTTTGATCAAAATACCCTTTCGTGCGCCTAGTCCTGTACCAACCATGATCGCAGTTGGTGTCGCTAGTCCTAACGCACAAGGACAAGCAATGACCAACACTGAAACACTATGGATCACTGCCAGTTCCCAGTTGCCACTGATTAGTCCAGTGACTATTAAGGTAACGAAGGCAATGACTAAAACGATAGGTACAAAAATACCAGAAATCTTATCAGCAATTTTTTGGATTGGTGCTTTGCTTCCTTGGGCATCTTCCACCATTTGGATGATTTGTGAAAGGACAGTTCCTTTACCCACTTGAGTCACCGTCATTTCAAGAATCCCTGTGGAATTGATGGTTCCGCCGAAGAGTAGATCTCCCGCTTTTTTCTCAACTGGCACACTTTCTCCAGTCAACATTCCTTCATCGATCGCACTATCCCCTTTGATGACTTTCCCATCTGTTGGGATTTGTTCTCCCGGTCGGACGAGTAAAATATCCCCAATCTCTACTTCCTCGATTGGTATGGTCTTTTCTTCACCATTTTTTATGACCTGTGCTGTTTTTTTCTGAAGAGACATCAACTGCTTGATGGCATCGCCGGTTTTACTTTTGGCTGTGTGTTCCAAATATTTTCCTAACAAAATCAGTGTGATGATCATATTGCTACTTTCAAAATATAAGTCCGATGAATGTGTACTGAAAAAACCATTGTATACACTAAGCGCAAATGCAGCGGTCGTACCGATTGCCACTAATACATCCATATTGGGTGCGTTTGTTTTGATGGCATGATACGCTCCTTCATAAAAGCGCCAACCAATATAAAACTGGACAGGGATTGCTAAAATCAGTTGGACCCATGGATCATGGAAAAAATGGACTAGCGTTCCGTGGAAGCCTAACATCATTGCAATCATCGCGATCATCATAGGAAGCGTCAAGATAGCACCTATGATGACATCTCGCTTCATCTTTGTTAAATAAGTTTGCTTTTCTTCTGCAATTTTTTGCTTATGGGCCTCATCATATAAAATCGCACCATAACCAATGGTTTCAACACTTTGGATCAGTTCTTCGATCGATACTTCCTGATAATTGATCGTCGCTTTTTCTGTTGCCAGATTAACAGTCGCAGATAATACACCGGGCTGTTCATTCAACTCTTTTTCGATTCGTGCAGCACAATTGGCACAAGTCATTCCAGTAATCACCAGTGTGTCTTTTTTAGCTGGATGCTCCATTTAAATCACCTCTGCTTGATAGCCTAAATCATTGATTGCTTGACATACGGTTGATGGTTGGATCACTGTTTCATCTAATGACACAGTTCCGATCTCTTTTTTTAAGTTGACATTGATTTTTTTTACACCCGGTAGCGCATTGACCGTTTCTTCCACTCTTGCAACGCAATGTTTACAGCTCATTCCTTTGATCGTTACTTTTGTTTTCATCGCTGGTTTCCTCCTAGTTGTTTTGATGGCAATGACATTGTCCTGGAATGCAATTGCACTGGATATTTGTTACTGGCTCTTTTTTCTTTAGTTCTGCCATGATTTGGTCAATATCTGCTTGTGTTAAAGTTGCTTCTGAGACAAGATCTGCAATCGTCTCGCCGATTTTCTTCGCGCAAATATGTGAGAATAAATTCTCTGCGGCACTTTGCACAGTATCTGTTTCAGACACCGCTGGATGATAAATAAATTTTTTCCCTTCTTGTTCTGTCCAAATCGCTTCTTTTTTGACAAGTCGTCCTAATAACGTTTTGACTGTTGCTGCTTTCCAGCCCATTGATTCAGAAAGGATCTGTGTGATTTCCTGAGCTGTGGTGTCTCCTAATGTCCAGACGACACGCATGATCTCCCATTCTGAATCACTGATTTTGATTGGCTTTTTCACTTCTTCCATATGTATCACTCTCCTCTTCGTTTACAAATGTAAACTTCATTTCTAAATACAGATTACACTTGTAAACGAAACGTGTCAACTACTTTTACTTCGCCATTGCTCTAGAAATTTTTTTTGCTGTCGTGGACCATTCAAAATGACTAATTTCTCTTCTGCTCCTTGTTCATAGATTTTTTTGATCGCTAAGGGTTCCCTCTCGTTCTTGAAACGCCAAACAAAAAGTAAAAAGTCCAAATATTCTTTGTCGAATTTTTCTATAAATTCTTCTGGAACATCTGGACGGGTACTTTTATCTACTTTTCGTTTGAGCGAACGCTTGATCACACGATACATCGCTCGGTATCTCGGCAAGCGAAGCATTAGGATCAAGTCAGCTTGTTCAATTCTATCTTTTGCAATCGATAGATAATTTCCTTCGATGATCCAATCCTTGTTCTCCGCCATAAATTTTTCCTGTTCTTTTAACAACCATTGCTTGGCTGCTTTTCCATAGTCCGTTGCTAGCCACAATTGATCGAGAGCTAAAAGAGGGCTTCCTGTCGTTGCTTGTAAGCTTCTTGCAAGTGTGGACTTACCTGCACCCGACTGTCCAATAATCATTATTTTCATTTTGTCCTCCTTCGAATGGTCATCTTTTTATTTTACCTCTTATTCTTAATAACGTAAAAAAAGACCGAACCAATCGTTGGACTGATTCGGTCAAATCTTATTTTAAAGTTGAGAAACTGGTTCTTTCAATGGATTTTTCTTATTATCACGACGTGCGATCGCTGGTAAGATCATACCTAGTAAAATCAAAATGATCGGTGTGACGATATTTGAGATCAATTGGAACCACCAAGCTTTTGGATCAGCAGCGTATTCCACTTTTGGTACCATTCCCAAAATACATGCAAACGCAGTGAAAGCAAAACACCAAGCACCAAAGATGAATCCAACTTTAGGATTTTTCACGAACTTATATTCCGACGTGAATTTTTTGTATGCTTTGTTCAACATCATGTAGGCTAGGAATACCCATAAGTAACGCATTGGCATAACGACTGAATTTAAGTTCGTCAACCATTTAACTAATTCATTCATATCTTTGATACCAATAATCGGTAATAGGATGATGATACCGACTAAGATACCAGTTAACATGTAACCATTGACCAACGTTCCTTTACGGTTACGTTTACGTAACCAACTTGGCACAAATTCTGGATCTGCATCGGCTAACAAGATCTTCAATGGCGCATCAATAGAAAATGCCAAGGCAGAAATTTGACCAACCATATTCGTCAATGCATAGATGATCATCAATGCATTGCCAATACCATAATAGTTACCTAAGATTTGGAAGGCACTGTACGCACCGTTTGCCATTAAATCTTTAGGAATATTGTCACTTGCAAATAACATACCCATTGCCACAGAACCTAAAACAGCACAGATACCGACCATCGCTGCTAAAAAGATCATCCCTTTTGGAAATTCTTTTGCCGGGTTACGTGTAGAATTAACATAAGGAGAGATTTTCTCAGCGCCTCCTACAGCAAAGACTAACATTGAAACAGTCGTAAAGTAACTAAAGTCAAACTTAGGAATATACGTTTTGACTTGGTTCATATTTGCTGTCGCAAATTCCATCGTTGGATTGATGAATGGCGCAGTAACAGCAAGTAAAATGAATAATAATGACATGACGAACATCGCTGTACCTGCTAAACCACCGATAACTTTCAACGTTGATAAGCCTTTTGTTGATAGATACAAGAAAGCTAAGAAAATGATCAAGGAGATCACTGCGACCATTTGGACAGACATCGTATTGACGATATCGCCATTTCCTTGAACTGCCCAACCAGCTGCAATCAAAATCGCTTGTGGTTTTTGTGCTAAGTATGGAATGTGCACGACCCAGTATGTCCAGGCAGCATAATAAGCTAAGCGTTTATTCGAAGTAGTATTTTCTACCCAAGAACTAACGCCCCCTTTACTATCTTTGAATGCTGATCCTAATTGACCGACGATCAGTGCATAGGGGATAAAATAAATAGCTAGGATCAATAACCATGAAGTGATTACTGAGATTCCTTGTTGCGCGTAGTTATTGACGACATTCCCCATACCCCAGACCATGTTGAATGCAATCAACGCTACTGTAAACCAGCGCAGTTGTTTTTCGTTCATCTGATTTCTCCTTTATAAATATTTAATAATTATTCATTGACTATCATATTCAATTTTCATAATGTTTACAACACTTCGTTATTTTATTTGTGGATTATTTTAGGTAAAACACATTGTTTTTACATTTATTTTTCATTTTATCCTCTAACACCTAATCTAAAGGCTCACAAACATGAATTATTTTCTAACTATTTTGGAATTTTCAGAACAATTAAAATCTTCCAGTTATTTTAATCACAGAAAAACCACAGTCCTCAAATAAATGATTTCTGTGGTTTAACGGTGCTTTTTTGACTGTTTATTTGACTTTTTTGACAGATAGCCCACGCATGGCGTTTAAAACTGCTATCAGGGTCACACCGACATCGGCAAAGACTGCATTCCCCATAGAAGCAAAGCCAATAGCTCCGAGAATCAATACGATCACTTTTACTCCAATAGCAAATGCAATATTTTGCTTGACGATTTTCAACGTTTTTCTTGAAATTTGAATCGCCTCCGCAAGTTTTGATGGCTCATCGTTCATGATGACGACATCGGCTGCTTCAATAGCTGCATCACTGCCTAAACCACCCATGGCGATTCCCACATCTGCTCGAGCTAATACCGGTGCATCATTGATCCCGTCTCCGACAAAGGCAGTTTTCTGAGTCGTTTCGCTCATCAAAGCTTCTAATTTTTCTACCTTATCTTCTGGAAGCAGTTCACTATAGACTGCATCGACCCTTACCTCTTTTGCGACTTGTTCCGCAATCTTTTGGGCATCACCTGTCAACATCACTGTCTTTTTGACGCCGACTTTTTTCAATGTCTCGATAGCAAATGTTGCATCTGCTTTGATCGTATCCGCGATAACTAAATAGCCCATGAGCTGACTGTCGATCGCTAAATAGATCAATGTTCCTATTTCATGATTCTCTGGTTGCTCGACTCCATAGCGAGCCAATAATTTTTGATTTCCGACAAGTACCTCTTGTCCCTTGACCTGTGCGTTGATTCCTTCACCAGCGATTTCTACAGGTTCTTCAATTTCATATAACGGGCCACTGTAGGTATCCATGACCGCCTTGGCGATTGGATGTGTCGATAGATTTTCTAGACTCGCCACATATTTCATAAACGCTTTCTCGTCAATGGTAGAAACAACTTTTTGTACGGCAAAATCACCCTTGGTCAGGGTACCTGTTTTGTCAAATACCACTGTTTCTGTACGAGCTAAAAGTTCTAGATAATTTCCACCTTTGACAAGTATCCCCCGTTTACTAGCCCCACCGATTCCTCCGAAAAAGCTAAGTGGAACAGAAATGACCAATGCACATGGACAAGAGATCACTAGAAATGTCAATGCTCGATAAATCCATTCAGAAAAATCTCCTCCATAAAGTAAGGGTGGGACAGTTGCTAAAAGAACAGCTAAAGCAACAACGATCGGCGTATAGTAACGAGCAAACTTAGTGATGAATTTTTCAGCTGGTGCCTTTTTACTGCTTGCTGTCTCCACTAGTTCTAATAATTTGCTGATGGTCGAATTTTCATAGTTCTTTTTTACTTCGATGGTTAAAGGATGGGTCTTATTGATAAAACCACTTAATACATTTTCACCACTCATCACTTCTTTAGGCAATGATTCTCCTGTTAATGCAGATGTATCTACGAGGGATTGTCCCTTCAAAATCGTTCCGTCCAAAGGAATTCTTTCACCTGGTTTGACCATGACCGACTCACCGATCTGCACTTCTTCTGGTTGCTTATTTACCAAGCCGGTTTCAGTGATCACATGAGCAACTTCCGGTCGGATCGCCATCAACTCACGAATTGACCGACGAGACTGATCGACCGCAAAATGTTGGAAATACTCACCGATTTGATAAAACAACATGACAGCAACTGCTTCTGGATATTCACCGATCATCATCGCACCGATCGTTGCAATCGACATCAAAAAGTTTTCATCAAACACTTGTCCTTTACGAATATTGACGAACGCTTGCTTGATAACATCAAAGCCAATGAGAACAAAAATGGCCAAAAAAGTAATGAAACGAATTGGCTCAGCAGGCTTCCATAAAAACAATAAAAGCAAGCTAAGTGACGCTATGGCGATACGTAACAATGCTGTTTTATTTTCTTTTTCTGGTTCATGATTTTTACTTGTCTGCTTTTTCACTTCGATTATTTTGACATCTGGTTCTAATTGATGGATTTCTTCTGTTGCTTGCTTTTCAATCGTTTCAATGACAGCTTTATCTGCATCGATCATCATTTTTCCAGTCGCAAAATTGACCGATGCTTCTTTTACGCCAGGTATTGCTTGTACTTTTTTTTCGATTTTCATCGCACAATTTGCGCAATCTAAACCTTCTAATTGATAACTTTTCATTTTAAGTCCCTCCTTACTAAACATATGACTATCTCTTCATAAGTTATTATACATGAATGAGTATTCATATGTCAAATCATAGTAACAACGGATCATGATTTAAGTATCGTTCGGGAGAATCATTATTTCTTTAAGGTGTAAAAGAAGTTTCTTATGTAAAAGTGACGAATGATAAACTTTTTACAATAGAAAATAAAGGAGAATATCTTTGAAAGATCAAAAGATAAGGAGAAGAAATATGCTTGATTTTGACGGACAATACCATCAATTGGCACTTGCTCTAAGATTAGGAAATGCAGCAGCGTTTGAAGTTGTAGGTGCAGACGGGAAAAAGAATTACCAATTTTTATTTTCAAGATTTATCAAAATGATCGAAAATGATGTTGATCATGCCTTGATCAATGAAACGCAAAAAACTAAAGTGATCCAGTCTTTAAAAAGTACGATTACATACTACGAAATGAAAAAACCGGCAGAATTGCAACAGGAAATCGAAAATCTGAAAAAAAAATGATCCAGCGAGTTTTATGATTATTCCTTCATACATTGTAAGTCCTTCTTATCATCATAATCATATTTATTCTTTGATCATCTATAAGCAAGAACATGACTATCTTGTCGCTAAAATAGATAAATTTGCGGCAAATACCAACATGGGTAATCAGTTATCAACTATCCCAGCAGATCATTTGGAAACGTTAAGTAAAATACTTTTTGCTACAAAACTCGAACATCATAGCGAATCTAAAGTCAATATCATTGATGCAATCAACCAACTCTCAGAAACGCCACCAAAGAATCTTGATTTTGACATGAGAGGATATGCGCTAATTCCTGTTTGCCCCATCTTAGAACCACTTACTGCCTTTCGAAGTGTCCTTCATCATTGCCAAGAGGCTACATTCACGCCCCCCTTTGCTGAAGGCAAAGTAAAACCAAAATTTTGTACATCAATAGCATTTCGCAAACGTTTCTATCAGACTTTTCTAGGTGAAAACACAAAGCATAATGAAAAATTTTCCCAGCTATGGAAACATTATGAACAGCGAAAAAACATCACTGGTCTAAAAGAAACTATCTCAAGAGATGACTTTGTTGAAATTTCGAATGATTTCGTAAAGAAAGTCTACCAAGATCCTAGAACACCTAAAACATTTGTTAAAAATCAATCCGTCGAGGTCGCACCTTATTATTATCATGTTTTTTATGATGATTCCAGACGATTGAAACCATTGGATGCTCACATCAGCGCAATCATTGATGGAACGGATCAATCATCAAAAGAGGCCTATCGACGAAAAGTAAAAGTTAAGAGCCAGCGATTTGGTGCAACAGCCAAAACATTCAGAGAAAGGATTTTTTCTGATAGACAGACCTCTAAAAGTAACTCCACAGACGTGCTAAGTCCAACTTCTCCAACACATCCGTCCCTTACACAAGCGAATTTTAATCATCGCATAGTAGACGCAACCAACAAATCGAATTTTTTGAGTAAGCAAATACCTAAAAAACATACAGATATCACTCGCTAAGTGTAAAAAAAGTAACTCTTTCGACAGACAAACAACTGTGCAAGAGAGTTACTTTTATATTTAGTGACTATTTAAACGATTTCTGCCCCAAACGGCATCAGCGCTAGGCGGGCTAATTTGAAGGACTGCTTTGCAAAAGGAATACCAATGATCGTGATACAAAGTAAAATCCCACTGATGACATGCCCTAGAGCAATCGGTAGACCTGACACGATCAACCAAATGATATTGACGATCAAAGATACGCCATTGTTTGTATAAATGACTTCTTTTCCAAAGGGTGCAAACGATAAAGAAGCTAGTTTAAAGCATTGTAGCCCGACCGGAATACCAACAATTGTGATACACCATAACACACCTGCTATCGCCCAACTAAGTCCACCGAGTAAACCACCAAAAATAAACCAAATAATATTTCCAATACAACTCATTGTTTCTTTCTCCATTCTAACGAGAGCCTTACGTTAAAAACTATTGAAATCGACTCTCTTGATTTTACGTTTTTTTGCTTCTAATAACCACTGCTCCATAAACTGAGCGGCTACGGTTCTTTCATGATCGACTGCTACAAAAATCGTTTGAATCAGTTCACCAGTTTGCTGATCTGCGTCAGTCGTTTCGATTTGTCTCGCTTGTCCAAAAGCGAAAATCATTGGTTTTTCTGCGTCATCTTGTGCTGCTATAAACGATATATTCAATGGATCGTTTATATCTGGCAACGTTAGTTCCTCCAAGAATCGATTTTCTTGTTGCCTGATCAACGTATTGATCATCGGTAGATCTGCTTCGGTTGCTGGCCGAATGATCATTCAAACCACTCTTTTCTTTTTTTGACCGTTTCTATCCAAATATTGGCAATCGTTTCATGACCCAGTAGTGTCGGATGGACACCATCATCCCCTGTGTATTTCTCATAGCCATATGAGATGCCTAAAGAATTCAACGTTCCATCTAACGGGACAAAAACTGCTTGATATTCTTTTGCTAGTTGACGAATCAAGTGGATCTTTGGATCAAGATCACTACGCCAACTTCTCCGATCTTCAGGCTCTGGCAAAACAAATGGTTCCATCAAGACGATTTTTTTGATGCCACTTTCCACTAAACGATCAAGTAAATACCGATAATCTGCTTCAAAACGAGTAAAGGATTCTTTTGTCGCAAATGCTTCAGGCTCGCCTACATTGTGCCATGTATCATTGATGCCGATCAAAATTGAGACGATATCAGGTTTCAAATCGATGCAGTCTGCTTGCCAGCGCTTCTTGAGGTCTGCCAACTTATTTCCGCCGATTCCGCGATTGACGAATGTCCACGTGTTTTCTGGATCACTCGCAGCCAATTTTGCTGCTGTTAACAGTGCATAGCCATGACCGAGATCGTCAGTTTCTCTACCCGCATCTGTGATACTATCTCCAATGAATAAAAGTCGTTGTTCCATCTCATCCCCTACTTTCCATGCTACTTTTACGTTATTATCCCATACACGTCTAGCCAAAGAAAGAAGGAAATGGAACATTAGTGATTTTATAACTACTTCTTAAAAAAATGCGTTCCACGAAAATCCGATGAACGATTTTCGTGGAACGCGTCTTATTTCTTATGGGTAAATACGATTTAACAAACGTGGGAATGGAATTGCTTCACGTACATGATCGATCCCTGAGATCCAAGTCACTGTACGTTCTAAGCCTAAGCCGAAACCAGAATGTGGAACAGATCCGTATTTACGTAGATCTAGGTACCATGAGTATTCTTTTTCGTCTAAGCCATGATTCTTGATTTGTTCAAGTAAGAAATCATAGTCAGTCGCACGTTCACTTCCGCCGATGATCTCTCCATATCCTTCAGGTGCGATCATATCTGCACAAATCACGACATCTTCTCTTGTTGGATGTGGTTTCATATAGAATGGTTTGATCGCTTTTGGATAGTTCAAGATAAAGACTGGTTGTTCAAATGAGTTCGCAATGAACGTTTCGTGTGGTGAACCGAAATCATCGCCCCACTCGATATCGTCAAAGCCATTTTTCTTCAATAACTCGATAGCATCATCATACGTGATACGTGGGAAAGGTAATTTAGTATAAGTTTTCAATACTTCTTTATCACGTTCTAAGACGTCTAAAGCATACTCGCAGTTATCTAATACACTTTGAACTAAGAAAGCAACATATTGTTCTTGTACTTCTAAGCTTTCTTCTTGATGCGTGAACGCCATTTCAGGTTCGATCATCCAAAATTCGATCAAATGACGACGTGTTTTTGATTTTTCAGCACGGAAAGTTGGTCCAAATGAAAATACTTTACCAAATGCCATTGCAGCAGCTTCCATATACAATTGGCCACTTTGTGACAGATATGCTTTTTGGTCAAAGTAGTTTGTCTCAAATAGATCGGTTGTTCCTTCTGGCGCAGAACCAGTCAAGATCGGTGGATCGATTTTAACGAATTGGTTGTTGTTGAAAAATTCGTAGGTTGCACGGATGATTTCATTTCGAATCTGCATCACTGCGTGTTGGCGAGAAGAACGTAACCATAAATGGCGATGATCCATCAAGAAATCTGTTCCATGTTCCTTTGGTGTGATCGGATAATCATGGCTTTCACTTACTACTTCAATGTTCGTGATCCCGATCTCATAGCCAAATTTAGAACGGCTGTCTTCACGAATCTCACCTGTCACAAGGATCGATGTTTCTTGAGAAAGATTTTTTGCCATTTGGAAAACTTCCTCAGGCACTTCGCTTTTTACGACAACTCCTTGGAAGAATGCTGTCCCATCTCGCAATTGTAAAAAGGCGATTTTCCCACTTGAACGCTTATTAGCGACCCAAGCACCGATCGTTACTGTTTCGCCTACATGTTTTTTTGAATCGATGATTTGAATTTGTTCCACGTAAAATTCTCCTTTGTCCTATAATAATTTCTATTCGTTTTGACTTTTACTCTCAATAAAACGTTGGATTCGTCGGATTCCTTCTTCTAACGTTGCTAGATTCGCCGCATAACTCAAACGAACATTTTCCGGTGCGCCGAAACCTTCACCTGTAACTAGAGCAACCCCTGCTTCTTCTAGTAGATCTTCGACCCACGGAGTCACTTGTTCATAGCCACATATCGCTAACGTTTCTTTCACATTCGGAAACAAGTAAAATGCGCCTTGTGGTCTTTTGACCGACACCCCGGGCAAATCAGCAACAAGCGGAAATACGATGTCTAGACGTTCTTCAAATGCTTTGCGCATCTCTTCAACGGTATCTTGTTCCCCTTGTAGTGCTTCCACAGCCGCATATTGACTGACTGCAGTTGGGTTACTAGTTGATTGTGACGCAATCGCAATCATCCCATCAATGATTTTTTGATCGCCGACCGCGTATCCGATACGCCAGCCTGTCATTGCATAGGTTTTTGATACACCGTTGATGATTATCGTCTGTTCACGTATTGCTTTTGAAATCGTTGCAATTGGAGTAAACTCATTGTCATTATAAACTAATCGGCCATAAATATCATCAGCAACTATTAAAATATCGTTTTTTACTGCCCATTCACCAATCTCTTGTAGTTCTTCTTTTGTATAGATTATCCCTGTCGGATTGGAAGGAGAATTGATAATGACTGCTTTTGTCTTGGAAGAACGTGCTTGTTCCAATTGTTCAAGGGTCACTTTGAAATCATTGACTTCTTGACCCGTGACAAAAACAGGGACACCTTCTGCTAACTTGACTTGTTCCCCATAGCTCACCCAATAAGGCACTGGAATGATGACTTCATCTTTTGGATCTAGGATCGTTTGGAATAAGGCATAAAGGGCAAATTTCGCCCCGTCTGTCACAATCGTCTGAGAAGCATCGTAAGTCAATCCATAATAGGTTTCCAGATACGAAACGATTGCCTGCCTTAATTCTGGAATACCCGCTGTCGGCGTATAATAACTTGCTTTTCCATTCTTGATGGCTGCGATCGCTGCTTCTTGGATATTTTCAGGTGTAGCAAAATCAGGCTCTCCTACGGTCAAACTGATAATGTCTTTCCCTTGTGCTTTCAATGCCTTTGCTTTTGCTGCAGTTGCTAGTGTTACGGAAGGCTCTAAGCGTTCCACTCTTTTTGACTGTTTCATCCAATCTACCCTTTCATCCGTCTTTTCTATATCCCGCTGATGACTTTGACTTCCTCTCCCGTTTCAAAAGAAATTAAATAATAATTCAACTGGTCATCTGGCGTTTTGGCAATGACTTCCCATACTGGTTCATCTTTGTACATCCCTAAGGAAGCTTTTTCCACTTGTTGATCGGGATGCTTCTGGCTGATTTCTTGGCGGGCAGCTTCTTCGGTCAATCCTGCTTTTTGTTCTAAAACTTTTACTCGCTCACCTGATTTAGGAATGATCACTGCAATATCTTGCCCTTTATCGTTTTGGCCTGTTAATGAAAAATAAGTGGCTTCTCGAGTAAACCAATAGAATTGGTCCACTTCCTCGAGATTTGCATATTGTTCAGCTAGCTTTGTCGCCTCTTGTTTCGCTTGCGTCATTGGGCGTGTCGCACGCAGATAAAAAATAGTGCTGATCACGATTACTGCTAATAAAGCGATGATCAAGCCTAATAACACGCGATTGATCGTATGTTCTTTGTTTGTCTGATTCTTCAAGGACTGTCGCTCCTTCTTTTTTCATTGATGTCCATTATAACAGATTTCGAGGTGAAAATAGTCCTCGATCATGGCTTAATTTCTTCGTTTTTGTTTAAGAAATCATGGATATCCTCACAAATTTGTTCAAAAGGCGCCTCTTGGACAGGTATTTTTTTAGGTAAAGCATGAATGATCCTCGCGCCATATTTTGCGGTCACCAATCGTCGATCTAAAATCAGCAAGACGCCTTTGTCCGTTTCCGAACGGATCAAACGACCTAAAGCTTGTCTGACCTTCAATGCTGCCTTTGGTAAGGATTCTTGATAAAAAGGATTGATGCCTTCTGATTCTAAATACGCATTTCTCGCTTTGACCATCGGACGTTGTGGATGATCGAATGGCAGTCGCGTAATGACGACTAATTGTAACGCATCTCCTGGCAGGTCGACGCCTTCCCAAAAACTATCTGCACCGAATAGTACGCTCATTTCAGAAAGAACAAAGCGTTTCAATAGTTTCTCACGACTGCCACCGATTCCTTGAGCTAAAATCTCTCTTCCTTGTTCAAGCATTGTCAAATGCATTCGTTGATATACCTTTTGTAAAACATCATGAGAGGTAAACAAAACCAGGATTGGTCTTTTTTCTTGTCTGATCAACTGGTATAACACATCCGTTAGATAATCGACATATGCTGTACCACTTAATTGATTGATCTCTGGTGCTTCTTTTGGTACGAAGATCCGTGCTTGTTTTTCGTAATCATAAGGAGAGGCAATGACTTTCAGCGGAGTTCCTTCAATTCCTAATCGTTTCGCTAAATATTGACGATCTGGACCTACTTTTAATGTCCCACCTATATATAAAATCCGTTCATAGCGCTGATACCAAACTGTGTTTGGGATCAGTGCGGCAGTGAAATCGTGGAGATGGAACATCGTCTGCTGAGGGGTGGCACCCGGAACGAACCAATGGACTAAACTTTCTTGCCAATTCTCCAACCATTCTTCCATAAAACTTGCTTGTTGATCTAAACGATCAAATAAAGCATACAAACTTGCAAGATCGACACGCATTTGCTTCGTCCAACTTTCTTGAAGCACCTCTAACCCTGAACGGATCCTGTACTGCAATTCCTTTATTTCTTGGTAAAAAAGATGAAGATGGTCAATGGCTGTACTTGCTTCAAAAGATAATTTATCCAAGTCCTCTTTCATGATCATGACTTCTTCCGGGTAAGTTTGTCTTTTTTGTTGAGGTACGATCTCAAGTAGCCCTTCAGCTAAACAAAGCTGTGCCTCACGAAGCGCAGACAACTCTTCTTTGTAGATATCAAGCCAGCGCTGGCCTTCATGATTGGCTGGAAGATAGCCTTTGAAGCGATCGAACAAACGGTCAGGTTCTTCGAATAATTGTACTTCCTTGTTAAAATAGCTCAAACTGAATCGTTGATCATTGACTTTTTCAGCAATCTCAGGCAAATGATGTGCTTCATCAATCAATAAATAAGGACTTTCAGGCAACAACGGTGCCTTTCTTTGTGTTTCTTGGACTAAAAAAGCATGGTTGACGATCAAGAAGTTACTTTGCTTGATTTGTCGATGCAAGAATCGAATAAAATCTTGTTCATAGAACGCTTGTTTTTTCGCTAAAAAGTCAAGCCCGCGATGCGAAACATCTGTAAAAAAGGCATGATTCAAATTCGTTAGATGCAACTCATCTAAATCTCCTATTTTCGTCTGTGTCAGCCAGACAAGAACCGTCATTTGATAGAGTGCATACTGCTTTTGCTCTTTTGGCTCAAGTAGTGTGGCTTTAAACCGTTGCAAATCGAGATAATGGCGGTAGCTTTTGATAATCGTCGCTTGGATCGGTTGGTCGAATAATTGGTTTAACAAAGGAATATCTTTTTCCATGATCTGCTCTTGTAAAACAAGCGATACCGTACTGATAACTGCCGGCTTCTCCGGTGTGGCTAAGTAGCTAAGAGGCAATAGATAACCAATCGTCTTACCCATACCAGTCGCTGCTTCGATCATCAAATTTTTCGATTCATCTTTGGTAAAATGATCATAGACAACATTCATCAAACGATTTTGTTCTTTACGATATATCAACGTTTTTCCAAATATTTTTTCTTTCGCTTGTTTTTTTCTTGGATAATCTTTATGGCCATAGTAAACTTCTGAAAACAGTTCGACTTCTTTTTTTTGTAAGGCGATCCCCTCGATGATTTCCAGTTCATCGGATAAAGGGGGTGGCTGCTTTCTCAGTTCGTTGGTGATTTGTTCGATGAATAATCTGGTATCCATCCCTGTATGCTTGCTCAGTTTCACGATCTGTTCAAGCGTCACTAAAGGTAACTGACGCATCCGTTCTTCAATCAGTAAGAGCAACTGTGCTGTCACTTCTGCATCACTGTCTGCCTGATGGGGGTTATCGTGGATAAAACCCAGACTTTCTGACAAATCAGCTAAACGAAAGCTCGGTTCGGTCGGCAAAAATATCTGTGCCAACTCGACCGTATCGATTCCCGGAATCTTTAATTTAGGTACGCCACAGCGAGTCAATTCATGATTCAAAAACTGATAATCAAAATAAATATTATGCGCCACGAAGATAGTATCCGCTAGAAGGTTGTAAATCGTTTGTGCTACATCTTCAAAATAGGGTGAACGATGGACACGTTGATTGGTGATCCCTGTCAAATGCTGGATCTGTTTTGAGATTTTTCGCCCAGGGTTGATATCCATCGAATAACGAGAGGTGATCCGCCCATCTTCGATCATGACACATCCAAATTGGATAATGCGATCTTCTTTTGGATTTGTCCCAGTCGTTTCAATATCAACGACTGCATAAGTTTTCGGTTTCAACATATCTTCCTCTTCTCTTCCCTCTAGTCTTCTTTTGAAATTATACTACAAATCACTTGAAAATTCTTAGGAAATCAACCTAAAGCATACGTCTGTTGTTATCTTTGCCACTAAGAGAAACAGTAAGTCCACTTCCAGCCTCCTTCTCTCGTTATCACTCATCCAACCATGCAAGGCGATGTCTAAGGTGTAGAGAATCAGAGCATATGAAAAGAAAACACAAAAAAGCCCAGACCGCTAGGAACTAGCAGACTGAGCTTTTATTTAGTAGTGGGTTAATTAAGCTTTAACAACGTTAGTTGCTTGAGGGCCACGTTGACCTTCTTCAACATCGAAGTTTACTGTTTGGCCTTCTTCTAAAGTTTTGAATCCATCACCTTGGATAGCTGAGAAATGAACGAATACATCGTTACCGTTTTCTGCTGTAATGAAACCGAAACCTTTTTCTGAGTTAAACCATTTCACTGTACCTGTTTCCATAATAAAAATCCTCCTTGTGTATCAAACACATATTTTGCAATTACTTGAATGGTGAATATCTGGAAGATGTTTATTTGAAACAAACTACCAAGATTACCGAACAAAAACTACATAGTTATTGTAGCACATTAATTACAGTTTAGCTAGTAAATTTTGGACTTTTTTTATTTTTTTTTCATTCTTTTGCTTATTTCTCCAAAAAAAACGAACGTTTTTAATTTACACTTAAAAAAAAATTCACTTTTCAACTTGCTGATCTTCTCGTCTTTCTCTTCTGAGAAATAAGAAAAAGCCACGAAATCAAGTAAATGATCTGCATGGCTTTTCCTTTCTTATTAAATGGATGACCAATCGTTTCTAGGTACTGTTCCTAGAGACTAATAACGCAATATCGCAGTCAAACTCTTTTCGTCAGGCGCATCTTTTTGATCCAAGATAAAGACTTGTCCGCCATTAGTGATCACGTCGTCAGCCAGTTGATTCAACACTTGTCGACGGTCGTATTCTGTTTCTGGGTCTTCACCAAATCCGTCAGCCAGATTAGAGGTTGCGATAAATAAGTGAGAAATCTTCCCTTCTTTCGCTGCTGGCACGATGTCCACTAGTTGATCCAAGAATTTTTTATCTAACAATTGATTGTAGCTACTTGCTTCCTTCGCTGCCAGTTCATCCGAAAGTTTCTTCGCACCTGCTTCGATATCTTTTAAAGATAATTGGGCAGGTGAAGCTGAGATCGCCACATCTGAACGGTAATAAGGGTTTTTTGCCACTTTTTTGAACATTGTTTGATTTTCAGGCAAAGCGTACAAGTACACAGGCCATTTTTCAGGATTATCCAAGCTGTCTTTAAGAAATTCATCGACCGCTTGATAATAATTGATCCAGTCAATTTCAACTTCTTCGTCTTTCGGGTTCACCCCATGGAATGTTGAGCCTTCACTACCATTTGACGAGTAGTTGATACCTCCACCTGTCAACTCAGAGCCTAAAGCTATCACCACATCTGTTGGTGCTCCTTCGGGTAGATCAACTTCTTTTACTTGTTTGTTGCTTACTTCGTAAAGCTTCATTGAATCACGATTCAATCCCAGTAAATAATACGAGTAGTTAAAATGTCCATTTTTGATGATCGCTAATAAATAAGGTAGATCACTTACATAATATTGATCATCTACTGCAATGCTCAAACGATGAACAATGGTACTTTCAGGAGACAGGATCACCGCGACACTCGCAGTGGCACTGCGCCAAAATGAAGCATCTTCTAGTAGTTGATCGATCTTTTTTTGAAAAATCGACCAATCATGCTCCGCATATTTCTTTTCAAAACGTTTTTTTGCTTCTTTTGCAAAGTTCTTGAATTTGATCTGATCTTTTTCCACATCTTGATGTGCAACGTGAGTGTTTAGCATAATAGTAATAAATGGTCCTTTGGCACCTTCTGAAGTCAGTTGTGACAGTAACTCTCTATCCTTTTTCGCCATAAACGTACCCCTCCTAAAAATCATTTCTTCAATACTACTAACTAAAGTCTACCACAACCATTTTTATCCATAAAACAAAATGACCCCTAGACAAAAAAACGTTTTCAATCTCATCTCTAACTAAGGCTTGTTTTCTTCAACTATTCTTCAAAATTTCATCAATGATTCGTTACATTTCACAGCGAAATTATTCATACCTAACTGATAACATTAAGAAAAGTAGAAATCGAGGTGTTTTTATGCAATTATTGATGATATTTAGTTTACTATGTATGACTGCTCTATTTGTATTCACTGCCTTTCGTCTAAATGAACCCGAGGCTCAACCTGTGCGAGTCAAAAAGAATCAACGCTAACTATCCTCTTGTGTTCGTTTGGTTTATCTAAAGTTTTTTTCAGAAAGATTGAAACTACGCACACTCTCTGATAAAATTTTAATTTGTAGCAAATCAAATTAGAAAACAAGGAGATTGGACATGGGCACTAAGAAAAAACATTTCGCTTTACTGTTGGCAACGCTTCTTTTGACGTTAGGATCATTCTTGCCAACTTTATCCGTACAGGCCGATGAAGCATTTTCTGTGAATTCCCAAGCAGCCTTTGCTGTGGATGCAACAAGCGGAAAAATTTTATACGACCAAGACGGAGAAAAAACAATGGGGATCGCGTCAATCTCAAAAATCATCGGGTTGTACATCGTACTTGACCAAGTCAAAGAAGGAAAATTATCCTGGGATGATGAAGTGGCAATCTCCGATTATGCTGAAACATTAAGCATCGCACCTAATTTATCGAATGTTCCCTTACATAAGGAGAATACCTATACTGTAAAAGAACTTTTTGACTCTGCCTTTATCCAATCAGCCAACGCATCAATGGTCGCTTTAGCTGAAAAGATCTCTGGTAGTGAAACAGCATTTCTGACTGTCATGAATGACCAGTTAAAAGAATGGGGCATTGAAAATGCAACGATCGTCAATGTTTCTGGGTTGAACAATGTTTACCTTGGCGCAAATCGTCCAGAAGGGACTGGCGAGGCAGATGAAAATCAAATGTCCGCAAAAGACGTAGCAATCATCGCACGTCACCTGTTACTCGATTTCCCTGAGGTACTAGAAGTGACGAGCACTGCAACAAAAATGTTTGGTGAAAACACACAATCCCCGGTGGAAATGGTCAATTGGAATTGGATGCTTCCAGGTTTTATCAACTTCAAAGAAGGCGTTGATGGACTAAAAACTGGAACAACTGATTTTGCTGGTGCTTGTTTTGTCGGTACCATCGAACGAGATGGCAAACGCATCATTACAGTCATATTGAATGCTGAAGGTCATGAGCAAAACCCAAGCGTTCGCTTCACCGAGACGGCTCGCTTGATGGATTATTGCTATGATAACTGGTCAGTCAAAGAAATCGGTAAAGCAAACGCAAGCATTCCTTCACTCAAAGCGATCGATGTGAAAAACGGAAAAGAAACTTCTGTCAATGTCGTATTAAAAAGCCCAGTCAGTGTCTGGGTCAGAAATGATATGGATACGGGTCAATTGACGATCACACCTAAGATTGATGAGACAAAGGTAAAGGATAATGAACTTGAAGCACCGATCGTTAGAGGC
Organism: Enterococcus sp. DIV0806c; assembly: GCF_051710905.1. Taxonomy (NCBI): domain Bacteria; kingdom Bacillati; phylum Bacillota; class Bacilli; order Lactobacillales; family Enterococcaceae; genus Enterococcus; species Enterococcus sp. DIV0806c. The sequence continues at coordinate 2,207,757 of NZ_JBIOLO010000001.1, forward strand.
ACAAAGGTTGGCACAGCCACCATCACTTTAGCTGATGATCAATTAGGTTACTTAGAAGATGGTGCCTCTCCAAGCACAGACATCATCACTGCTAGTTCGGTGGAAAAAGCGAACATCTTTGTGATTGGCTGGCGCAATGTCACTAATTTTTTCAGTAATCTATTCTAAATAAAAATTCCAAATAGTTAGATCAACTACTTACCCAAACAGTCAAAGCTGGCTCTTCTTCACGAATCGACGAGACGCCATCAACCTTTACTGTTTGGGTATTTTTCTGCTTCTTACAGAAAATAAATGTATTTTCTATTTTTTCTTTTTTTATAACAGCATTTTTACAAATTTTTCGTTATACTGTAGATGGTAGATTGTTACTTGGAGGGTTGGTCTATGAGGGGCGAGTAACACTATCAGTTCGTGTTGAATAATCATCACTAGTCTGTTAATCAGCTGTTTCCTTTTTCATTCGCAGTGATGACTCCACGATTAGAAAAAGGAGTTGGTATTATGAATTTAACAAGAGATTTGATTTTTTCGATTCTCTATATCGTTGGGATGGTTGGGATCATCACCTGGCGCAGGAAACAAAAAGATCCAGCGTTATTCTTTTATTGTGGTACTTGGACATTCGCATTGATGCTTACGTATTTCATTGTATTGGAGATCTTTTATGCGAGTTTTTATTTCTTGATCCCTCTCGCTTTTTTCAGTATCTTTGCTTTTTTTTATTTTACCGAAAAAAGGCGACTACTGAATGGTTTGATCTTCAATTTATTTTTGATTAGTTTCGGCGCTTATTTATTACTCTTGCTTTTTGAGACGCAGAATATCTTTATTGGTGGGATTTTTGCTTTGATTGCAGTACCTGCTCTATTGATTTTACTATTTGGTATATATATTTTGGTCGTCTTTCTCATTTGGAATGGCATCATCGTCTTAAAAAGAGAATCACGTTCACTGGCTAATCTTTTGACTTTACTACTAGGGATTGCATTAACACTATATATAGTTGCCACAGTATTTTTAATCAATTACTTGCCAGCGTGGATCAATGTTCTTCTTTCTGGTATAGCAGTTATCTTGATTTATCTGTTTATTGTCTTCTATAATTTTATGACTGTCTCTTTCTTATATCAGTTCAACCGACCACGTTATAACCAGAATTATATTATTGTGTTAGGCGCAGGCCTGATCAACGGGGAACGTGTTTCTCCCCTGCTAGCTAAACGGATCGACAAAGCGATTGCCTTTTATTGGGCCCAAAGTCATGCTACGCTCAATCCACCGATTCTTTTGATGTCTGGTGGTCAAGGTGCAGACGAAAAGTTACCAGAAGCAATTGCCATGAAAAACTATGCCTTGGAAAAAGGGATTCCAGAGCGAGACATTTTAGTTGAAACAAATTCAACAACCACTTTAGAAAATATGCGTTTCTCTAAAGAATTGATGGATCGTGAATCTGGCGGTGGCGCTTATCGTGCGATTTTCAGTTCAAATAATTACCACATTTTCCGTGCAGGACTCTTTGCGAAGCAAGCACAGTTAAAAGCCAATGGTATTGGTGCAAAAACAGCCTTTTATTATTTGCCGAATGCTTTTCTTAGAGAATATATCGCGATCTTGATGTTGCACAAAAAACGTCACATGATCGTATGTGGTACTATCTTTGGACTGACTGGATTGCTAGCTTTGATCACACTTATCGCCTAAAAAAAAGAAGTTGCGCTTCATGCAACTTCTTTTTTTCTTTCAATCAGTAAACTATTCTCTCTGATCTTTTTTCATTGGTAAAAATAAAATCCCTTTTTTGATCATTACTTTTTGTGCGGAGTAGATTCCGTTATTTCCTGAACACATGAAACTGATCAAACAAATCATAAAAAAGAAACTAGCTGCTTCTCCTCCAAATAATTCGATCCCCATAACAAAACAAGCAATTGGTGTATTCGTCGCTCCAGAAAACACACCAATAAATCCTAATGCAGCTAGAAAAGGAATCGAAACATGCAAGATAGGAGCTAAAGTTGCCCCTAGAGTTGCGCCAATCTCAAACAAAGGGGTTACTTCCCCACCTTGATAGCCAGCGCCTAATGAAAGGACAGTAAATCCCAATTTACCGATAAAATCATAGGCATGTGCTTTTCCGGCAAATGCATCTTGCAATAAAGGTAAGCTAAGTCCTAAGTAGCGTTGTGTTTGTAAAATCAGTGCAACAACTACGACAATTCCTCCACCAATAAAATTTCTAGTGATTGGATGTTTGAACCATTTCAGATACCACTTTTTCAAAAAGACGATCGAACGACTAAAAACCCAACCAATCACGCCAAATGCGATACCCGCCACCATCAATTTGCCAAATAGAGCAGGACTCCACCCTGGGATTTCCCCCATCTTATAATGGATATGCGTGACACCAATACTTTCCGTTACAAAATTAGCAAATAAAGCAGCAAAAAAACTGGGAAAGATCGCTTCTGTTCGCATCTTTCCGATCGCTAATACTTCAAGTCCAAACAATGTGCCTGCTAAAGGTGTCCCAAACACTGAACTAAATCCCGCACTGATCCCACTAATGATCAGCACCTCTCGTTCGATAGGACTCAATTTTAATCCTCTTGCTAGATTTTCAGCTAAAGCGCCCCCCATTTGGACTGCTGTTCCTTCTCGGCCGACAGAACCGCCAAAGAGATGCGTCGTGATCGTACCGAAAAGCGTTAAAGGAATCAATCGAAGCGGGATTTTTTCTTCTCCACCATTCCCTTGATCAATGACCAGATTATTCCCACGACTGGCATTTCCACCGTATCGTTGATAAAGAAATGCAAATAATGCCCCACTAACGGGTAATAGATACAATAACCAAGTATGTGCTTCTCGTAAATCCGTCACCACGGTTAAGCTATTTAGAAAAAAAGCGGAAAGTCCTCCCATTAGTACGCCTAAACAAGCAGTGATCACTAACCATTTCAACATATATGCTCCTACTCTGAATGGACTAAGTAAACGTTGATCCATTTTTCTATTCCTCCCCACAAAAAAAGCCTACTAAAAAAACGGATTCTCCGATTTTTAGTAGGCGTCATTAGTCATCTATCGATCGACATTTAAAGGCGAACACCATCACCTATTCATTTACAGAAAGTCTATCATACATTCTCAAGAAAAACAATGGCGCTATTTTTCTTTCTTCACGATGTCTGTAAATTCATAGAATGGTGCCAGCTTTACTAGTTGCTGATTGCACTGATCACTATCATGACAAATGTAATTTCCTTTTTTAGTATACGTGCCATCTGATCCTGATTTTGTCGTAGAAAGAAACATCGAAACACTCGAAGTCTTATGGCAAATCGCGCATACTCCTTTGATGATCGTCGGAGAAAGTGTGCCATGGACACCTTGTAGCTGCTCATCTGCATAATAAAGCAGATATTTCTTCTGTGTACCTGGATCATTCCAGCCCACATAAGTATGCTCTTTAAGATCCAATGTTTGCCAATCTGGGTGTTTCAACTTTTTCACTTTTCGGAATATTTTTTCCACTTGGATTTTTGATGGTTGCTTGAATGGCGCAACATATTCTTTTAAACGTTCGAGCAATTCTGTCGCTTTTTCTTTTTTCAAGTTTGTGTCCATGATTTGCTTCACAAATGGTTCAAGTAAGGCGATTACATTTGGATCATTTTCTACTACCTCGTTGATTCGTTCTGTGGCTAATGCTTGAACGGTTGCGACAGTTTTTTTATCATTCACTGAATGATAGACATTTAACAGTTGCTCGATTTCTCGTTTGATAAAGAAATATTGATACGTTTTGATTGTTGTTTCCATGATTTTTTGAGTCCTTTCTTCTTTCAAAAGTAGCTACTTTGAAGAAAAAAGAGTCCTTCAACAAAGTAAGCTTAATAACTGAAGTCCTTGAACTCTGCTAAATAAGATACGTATGGCATCTTATCATCACCCCCTTTATGCTTTTTTTCATCTATGTACATTCACCTAATAAAGAGTTAACCTTATAAAACTTGTTTCGTCAACTACTTTCCCACAAAAAAACAGTCAAAGGTTTCCCATGATCGGGACCTTCGACTGTTTTCGTTCGGCTGGTCAAATAGTTAGATCGACTGTTCTTTTCCAAAATATCGTTGCCATTTTTGTTTCATTGTATCCGTTACTGGTTGCGCCGCTTCTTTCACTGCACAATACTTGTCAACAAATGTCACAATATAGCTTTCTTTGTATTTTGGTGGAGCGATCGTTGCCCCCCACATATGTTTCAAGATGATGTCACGCTCTAAATCAGAAAGTTCAGTAATCTTTTCTGCATTTTTCACAGCGATCCTAGGATGCACATACGCATGTGTGCCTTCATCAAATTTTGTTGTACGCCAGTCATAATAGAATAGGTCATGTAAAAGTCCTGCACGTGCAGTAGCTCTTGCATCTCCCCCCCATTTTTTTGCTAATTTGTAACTATGATAAGAAACACTGATCGAGTGTTCCAATCTTGTCGAATGTACATGTTGGATATAATCAGCTAATTTTTGTACTGCTTCTGTTTCTAATAGATCTTCGATATAAGACATGTATTCTTCGTCTTCACGCCATTTTTCTGTCATAATTTTCGATCTGCCACCTTTTTGAATTTCATTTATCGTTGAAATTGTACATAGTATATCATTCATGTTCGGAATATTCTAGTGAGGTTGTTTAAAAATCCAAAAAGCTTAATAGTTCCTTAATCAAGAAGAAAGATGATACAACAATATGCCCGTAGCTACACCGACATTCAATGATTCAGCATGACCATTCATGGGGATATAGATGTTTTTATCAGTTAGTGCTAATAACTCTGACCGCACACCTTGCCCTTCATTTCCCATAATGATCACATAATTTTTTGTTGGTACGACGGTTGGAAGAGAAACAGCTTCTTCATTGAGTTCTGTTCCGTATATCGCAAATCCTTTTTCTTTCAATTCAGGAATGAGCGCGTCTAACTCTTGTGAGATAACTGGTAAATGGTAATTGCTTCCCTGCATACTTCTTAAAACTTTGGTGCTATAAATATCAGCTGAACCTTTCCCTAAGATCACACCTGCTAAACCAAACGCATCTGCTGTTCGGATCATCGTTCCGACATTTCCAGGATCTTGGACATTGTCTAAAAGCAACCAGCCTCCTGTATCTATTGACACCTGGCTAACTTCTAGCGGCATCACTGCCACGATTCCTTGTGGTGTTGGTAGATCAGAGATCACCGCCATCACCTCATCCGTGACTAAAAAGCAATCCAATGTGTGTTGTTCGACCCATGTCCCCCATTCTGACCAGCCTCTTTCAGTCAGAAAGATCTCTTTAGGTATGACTTTGGCATTCACAGCTTCTTCGATCAAGTGAAACCCTTCAAGCAGGTACTCCTGTCCTTCTTCGCGGTGCTTCTTTTTATGTAATTTTTTTATTTCTTTGATTCTAGGATTTTTTGCTGATTGAATTTTTTTCACGTTTTCCACCTCACTTCATTATAGCATGGAATCAATCGTTGGGCTTGTTAGTTTTATAAAAAATCGTTATCATAAATTTATCAAATAGAGGAAAGAGTGGTGCTTCAAATGAAAAAAGTTAAAATGAATGTTCAAGGGCGTGTCCAAGGTGTAGGTTTTCGTTATATGACAAAAATAGTAGCTGATCAATTAGGCGTGACAGGAACAGTTAAAAACGAAGAAGATGGTTCGGTGACGATCGAAGCCGCTGGTGAGGAGGAAACCATCGATCAGTTCATCAAAGAAGTCAAGCAATCACCTAGTCCCAGTGGTCGTGTCCAATATGTCGACTTACAAGAACATCCGATGATGGAAGAACGAAAGAAATTTGATGTAATTGGCTAAATTTCTCTTCTTGAACGCACATATGAAGAAAGTCGTTGTTGCCGTCTACTGACAGATGATTTTTTCAATTGTCTGTTCTTTTACTGGTCTTCCCTGTCCCTCACAGGATTGGCTAAACTTAGGGGAATTATTTGAATTTTCTATGAAGTTCATTGAATTATTCTTATATTTTTAGTATAGTTAAGCTTGTGTAAAAATTTTAAAAGAGGAAGTATTTTATGAATAAATGGAAAAATTGGTTACTAGGTTCTGGTCTTGTAACACTCTTACTTTTCTTATCTGGTTGTGTCAGAATGGACTCTGAAGGAAACCCTGATACATCTGGGATCGTCTATCGCGTATTAGTACATCCTATGGGACAAGCGATTACATATCTTGTGCAGAATTTCAACTGGTCATACGGTTGGGCTGTTATCTTGATGACTGTGATCGTGCGAATCATCATTTTACCTTTAGGAATCAGTCAATCGAAAAAGACAATGATCCAATCTGAAAAAATGCAAGCATTGAAACCTCAAGTCAGTGCCGCCCAAGAAAAACTAAAAGCGGCAACGACCCGTGAAGAACAAATGGCTGCGCAAGCGGAGATGCAACAAGTGTATCGCGAAAATGGGTTAAGTATGACTGGCGGAATCGGTTGTTTACCTTTATTGATCCAAATGCCGATCTTCTCAGCACTGTACTTCACTGCTCGTTATACAGAGGGTATCCGTGAATCGACTTTTTATGGGATCGATTTAGGAAATCCAAGTTTGGTCTTAGTTGCGATTGCCGGGATTGCTTACCTTATCCAAGGGTATATCTCAACGATCGGTATTCCTGAAGAACAGAAAAAAACGATGCGCACCATGTTGATCGTTTCACCTGCGATGATCGTCTTCATGTCGATCAGTGCTCCTGCGGGAGTGACCCTTTACTGGGTAGTCGGTGGTATCTTTAGTTGTCTACAAACATTCATCACCAATGTGATCATGAAGCCACGCTTAAAAGCACAGGTCGCAGAAGAATTGAAACAAAATCCACCGAAACAAGTCGTGACACCTCGCAAAGATGTGACACCTGAAGAAACGACGAAAACAACGAAAAAAATCAATACACAAGCAACCAAGAAAAATGCTAACGGTCGAAATGCCGGTAAACAGCAACGTAAAAAATAAAAGGTTTGGGATGTTCGCATCCCAAACCTTTTTTTGTTTCAAGCTTTCACTTGATCCGTCTTATTTTGTAATGATTTGATCCAGACTAGCAATACTTAATGCCATGTCAGCAATTTGTTGCAACTGTGCTAAACGGTTGTTACGGACAGCTTCATCTTCGACCATGACCATCGTTTGATCAAAATACTGATCGATAACTGGTCTTAAGCTGACTAATTGCTCATAGTTCTCTTTAAGTGTACGTTCCGCAAACTGAGCTTTCACTTTCTCAACTGCTTCGTACAATGCTTGCTCTGCTTCATTTTCAAATAAGCTTGGATCAATTTCATTCGTTGTTTCTTCGGCTTTTTTCGCTAGGTTCATCACACGCGTCAAAGCTTCCATCGATGGTTTGAAGTTTTCATCTTGCAAACGTTCTTTCAATAGACGTGCAGCTGCAAAAACGGTTGTCAAATTACTTTCCTTCGCATTCAAGACAGCATCGATCACATCGTGGCGAATGGCTTTTGTCATCAATCGTTGGCGTAAACGACCTTTGATAAAGTCGATCACATCACTTCCTTGAACGAAAGCTAACCCGAAACGCTCTTGATTTTCATTGATTGCCGCATTCACTTCTTGTTGTAATTGTACCAATGGGAAAGCCCATTGTTTTGCTTCAATGATCCGAACGATCCCATATGCTTGTCGGCGTAATGCGTAAGGGTCGTTTGAACCACTTGGCACCATTCCTACAGTGAAGAAAGAGAAAATGCTGTCTAATTTATCGGCAATAGCCAAGACTGCACCAATCGTTGTTTCTGGCAATTCACCTTCACTGGCGATCGGTAAATAATGTTCACGGATCGCTGTCGCAACTGCTGGATCTTCTCCATGCAACAACGCATATTTTTCACCCATGATTCCTTGAAGTTCTGGGAATTCTCCAACCATGTTCGTCACTAGGTCAAACTTATAGATTTCGCCGGCACGTTGTAATGCAGCTAGTTCTTCCCCTGATAAACCGACAGATTTACCGATAACAGATGCAATCACTTGCACACGTTGCATTTTTTCATATATGCTACCGATCTTTTCATGGAAAGTCACTGATTTCAACTTATTGACATAATGTTCGATTGGGAATTTTTTGTCTTCATTGTAAAAGAATTCCGCATCTTCTAAACGCGCAGTCAGTACTTTTTGGTTCCCACGAATAACGTTATCTAACTTCACACGATCTCCATTTCGTACAGCGATGAAATGTGGTAAGAGTTGTCCTTCGGCATTTCGCACATCAAAATAACGTTGGTGTTCCTTCATGGAAGTCACGAGTACTTCTTCTGGTACAGACAGATATTTTTCTTCAAAATCACCAGCAAAAACAGTTGGATACTCGACTAGATTATTGACTTCTTCAAGTAGATCTTCATCAAAATCGATGTGCCAATCATTTTTTGTTGATAATTGAGTCGCTTGTTCCATGATCATTGCTCTTCTTTTTTGTGGCGAAGCAACTACAAATTGCTCAGATAGCTTTTCTTCATATTCCGCTGGATGAGCAAATGTCACATCTTCACCTAAGAAACGATGGCCACGAGAAGCACGTCCAGTTTTCACATCTAAAAATTCAAACGGGATCACTTCTTCCCCAAATAGTGCCACGATCCAATGAATCGGGCGAATGTATTCAAAGTCAAAGGAAGACCAGTGCATTGTCACAGGGAATGTCATGCTTTTAATCACATCGATCAATCCTGTCAAGACTTCGATCGCCGGTTTGCCTTGAGTATATTTCGTCACATAGACATATTCCACACCTTTGATTTCTCGGAAGGTGATATCGTCTGTCGTCAATCCTTGCCCACGAACAAATCCCTGAGCTGCTTTAGACCAGTTGCCTTCAGCATCTAATGCGATTTTTTTCGCTGGACCTTTCACTTCTTCTTCACTGTCAGCCTGACGTTCCGGCACATTTGTTACTTTGATCGCCAAACGTCTCGGAGTCGAGAATGTTTCGATTGCATCGTAAGTCAATTGATTGTCCGTTAAAAACGCTGCTGTTTTTTCTTCTAATTGCTTCATGCTTGGTGTCACCACATGCGCTGGCATTTCTTCCAAGCCAATTTCTAATAATAAGTCCTTTGCCATCTTATTCACCTTCCTTAACAGTCGTTGGATTTTCTGATTGATTATTCAGCAATGGGAATCCAAGTTTTTCACGTTCTGCAACAAAGATTTTCGCCACAGATTTCGCCATGTTACGAATGCGAGCCAAGTAGCCAGCACGTTCAGTCACAGATACTGCACCACGAGCATCTAATAAATTGAAGGTGTGACTACATTTTAAAATGTAATCATATGCTGGATGGACCAGATTTTCTTCAATACAACGTTTCGCTTCTTTTTCAAAGCGATCAAAATTACTTAATAATAATTCTTGATCACTCACTTCAAATGAATATTTTGAGTGTTCGTATTCAGGCTGTTTGAAGATCTCGCCATATTTGACACCTGCTGACCATTCAAGATCATACACACTTTCCACTTCTTGGATATAAGAAGCTAGACGTTCTAACCCATAAGTGATTTCTGAAGTGACTGGTTTACATGGCAAACCGCCGACTTGTTGGAAGTACGTAAATTGCGTGATTTCCATGCCATCTAACCAGACTTCCCAACCAACACCGGCACACCCCATCGAAGGGTTTTCCCAGTTGTCCTCAACAAAGCGGATATCATGTTCCAACGGATCGATCCCTAACAAACGCAAGCTTTCCAGGTAAAGTTCTTGGATATTTTCTGGTGATGGCTTCATCACCACTTGGAATTGATGGTGTTGATATAACCGGTTAGGATTCTCACCATAACGACCATCAGCTGGTCGACGTGATGGCTCAACGTAAGCGGCATTCCAAGGTTCTGGACCAATTGCTCGCAAAAATGTGTAAGGACTCATTGTACCTGCCCCTTTTTCCGTATCGTATGCTTGCATCAGCATACAACCGTTCGATGACCAAAATTTTTGTAATGTCAAAATCATTTCTTGAACTGTTTGCTTCTTACTCATATAATTACCCCTTTCATCTTAACCAAGAATCAAAAATAGTAACAAAAAAAGTCCCTATGTTTGCGTAAACAAACATAGGGACGAATATCTTCGCGGTTCCACCCTACTTCCGAGCGACTCGGCAGCTTCGTTGATCGTACTCACAAGTGCCTCTTCAAAAACCGTTAGCATTCGGCTCTCACTCTCCCGAACTCGCTTGTGCCACTTGATTTTCTACTGATCTTGATCATCGTACGTATGTGAATATTGAATATCTTTCATAAATGACATTCGTCTATTGAAAAAACAATAGTTACTATCTAGGCTTTATAATAGACGTTAACCCAGTACTTTGTCAAATATTTTTGAAAAAAATCCATTGTTTCAAACAATTTTTCATTCCTCTGCAGGATTTTCCTTCGTTGCCTCATCGGTCGGTTTCATGATATGTTCCCAACTTTTCATTTGATCAATAAACTTTTTACTTTTCAAATGGATGCCCACGTATTCTTCATATAACAGATCAATCAATTGGCGAATCTTTTGTTTCGTTTCTTCTTTGAGGTCGATCCCACTGATGCGATCATACGAGATTGCTGAGAAGAGCCGTACGAAGTGAACTGCACGTGGGTCCGCGTGATACCGATGATGATCTAACTCCCAGTGATTTTCACATAAGACGCCACCATATTTGGATGAATAATCAAATTTTCCTTGCGTCTTTCCACACACTGCACAGTGGGTCCAAACTGGCGAGATCCCGAAACGTTGCAATAATTGGATCTCAAAAATATTCGTAATGATCTCTGGGTCATCTCCTTGATCCATGCGTTGCAATGCTTGGTGTGTGAATTGAAATAGATTCGGATCATATTGCCGATCCTCGATCGCCGCATCCACTAAGTTCAACAAATAAGTCCCGTAACCGCTAAGAAAAATATCTTCTTGTATCTTACGAAACGAGTGGACATCTTTTACACTGTTAACAAAGGACAAGCCTTCATTATGAAAATGACCAATATAAATTGCTTCCGTAAAAGGCAACAATGCGGGTGCAATCGGTTGATTTTGACGATGGATCCCCTTGACATAAAACATCATTTTTCCTGCCGATTCTGTAAATATCTTGACTAATTTATCTTTTTCCTTGTAGTTGCGACTAGAAAGGATGATTCCTTTTGATTCTGCAAGCTGACTCATCGTCACCCCTCCTCTGACTTTAACGTAGATTGCTTTTTTTAAATTGAAAAGAAGGAAAAAGTCATGCGAGCATCCGTGAAGTCGAGACAAAAGTAACTATTACTTTTATTCCAGACTCTTAATTGCTTCCATGACTTAGTTGTCCTCTAACTTCTATAACTGGATAACCGGTGTTCGAAAAGCTGACCCTCAACACTAAGCTGAAAAATCAAAAAATATGAAAAGCTATTTTCCCACGTTCCGCCTTACTATTCGGAGCTGACCGGCTTTCTCACAACCTATGATAAACGGTGCTCAAGAAGCAACACTTCAATAATAAGCCCATAAAATCAAAAATGAAAAAGCCATTTTCGATTTTCTTGTCTTATTACTCAGTGCTGAACGCTTCTTTCACAACCTATGATAAACGGTGTTCGAAAAGCTGACCCTCAACATTAAGCTGAAAAATCAAAAAATATGAAAAGCTATTTTCTGATTTCCCAGCTTACTGCTCAGATCATAGCACTTTTCTCACAACCTTGTTTAATACTCGTCTTGACGATATCCAAAGTCTTGTAAATAGACTCGTTTGTCTCGCCAATCTTTTTGGACTTTTACCCAAAGTTCTAGAAAGACTTTGTCTCCTAGCAGATTCTCAATATCTCTTCGTGCTTTTGTTCCAATGTCTTTCAGCATCTTACCGCCCTTACCGATAATGATTCCTTTTTGACTATCACGCTCTACGATCATCGTAGCTTGGATATGGATTTTATTATTCTCATTACGTTTCATCGTATCAATGACTACTGCGACTGAATGGGGTACTTCATCTCGTGTCAAAAACAAGACTTTTTCCCGAATCAATTCAGAAACGATAAAATATTCCGGATGGTCAGTGACTTGATCGTCTGGGAAATATTGTGGGCCTTCAGGCATTTCATCCACTAAGACCTCCATCAAACGTTCGACATTGTTTCCTTCTGTCGCAGAGATCGGCACAACTTGGGCAAACTCCATTTGTGAGGAATAATCTTCAATGATCCCTAACAACTCATCTGGATGGACTTTGTCGATCTTATTGATCACTAAATATACCGGTGATTGGACATTTTTCAAGCGTTCGATGATGAAATCGTCGCCTTTTCCTCTTTTTTGATCGGCGCTGATCATGAACAATACCGCATCAACTTCACGTAAAGCACTATAAGCTGTTTCTACCATAAAATCGCCTAAACGATGTTTGGGTTTATGGATTCCTGGTGTATCAATAAAGATCAATTGTGCTTCAGGAGTCGTATATACTCCTTGGATCTTATTTCTTGTCGTTTGCGCTTTATCACTCATGATCGCGATTTTTTGACCAACGATCCGATTGAGCAACGTCGATTTACCAACATTTGGTCGTCCGACGATTGCTACAAATCCAGATTTATGTTCTGACATAATTACTCTCCTTTTAATTAAAAAACAGTTGATAGATTTTTGGACCAAATAAGATGATCCCAACGATTACAGCGAAGCAAGCAGTCAATAACACTGCCCCAGCTGCCATATCTTTGATTTTTTTTCCAATGGGATGAAAATGGAAGTCTGTGAACATATCCACTACATTCTCAAACACAGTGTTCATGATTTCGACGATCCATACGAGAAAGACTGAAAGGAGCAACCATAGCCACTCCATTCGATCCAATTGAAAGATGAAACCCATGATCAGAGCAATGATCCCAAGAGCCACATGTTTCTTCATATTTCGTTCTTCATCAAAAACGGTTTTGACTCCTTGTAAAGCAAACTCCACTGACATCAAAAAATGTTTGTTTTTATCTACTTTTTGTTCTTCTCTTTTATCTTTTAAGTCCATAAGCATCTAAAATCTCTTTCTGTAAGCCAAACATTTCCGCTTCATCTTCAGGTGTCATATGGTCGTAGCCGTTGATGTGTAAAAATCCATGGACGGCTAAGAAGCCTAGTTCGCGATCATAGGAGTGACCATATTCTTCAGCTTGTTCTTTTGCCCGATCGATTGAGATCATGATATCTCCCAATACACGAGGCATTGGCTCATCGTCCTCTTCAAAAATCACTGGGATCTCGTCTTCACCTTCATCTTCTAACGCAAAACTGATCACATCTGTTGGTGCGTCTTTGCCACGGTACGTACGATTGATTTCTTGGATAGACGGATTATCCATGAAGGTCACCGACATTTCCGTCTCATCTGATAAAGAAAGTTTTTTTGCTGCAAATTGAAGCAATTCTTCAATTTCTTTGATTTTCGTTTCAGATACAGTGTTTGTTTCATCGATAAATGTAATATCCATTAGTCATCGCTTCCTTCTTGCTATTCTTTTTCTTGTTTCATTTTTTCTGCTTCAGACTTCATCTTAGGGTATTTGATCCTAGAGTGGAAGGTACTGCTCAATCCACTAACAAGAGATTTTTCAACTTTGCGGATTTCTTTGAGTGTCAATCCACTATCATCAAGCTGACCATCAGAAATCCGTTCTTCAATCAAATTATGCACAAAAGCTTCGATTTTTTCACTGGTTGGATGATCCATCGCTCGCACAGCGGCTTCGCAACTATCCGCAATATTGACGATTCCAGCTTCCCGTGTTTGCGGTCTAGGGCCAGGGTAACGGAATTGTTCTTCTGTTACTTCTGGATTACGTTCTTTTGCTTTGATATAAAAATAACGCATCAAAGTCGTCCCATGATGTTGCTTACAAATATCGATTACCATTTTTGGCATATCGTACTCTTCTAAAATCTTCGCACCGTCAGTCACATGCCCAAAAATAATTTGTTTACTATCTTCAGGAAGTAAAAAGTTATGGGGATTTTCCGCACCAGAAGGTAAGTTCTCCACGAAAAAGCTGGCATGTTTGATTTTGCCGATGTCATGGTAATAGCAAGCCACACGTGTCAACAACGAACGTCCACCGATCTCAGCAACTGCATTCGCACTCAGATTCGCAACCATCATACTATGATGATACGTTCCCGGTGCTTCTTCTAGCAATTGCTTCAATAATGGATGGTTTGGATTACTCAATTCATTTAGAACGATCACACTGTCATCATTCACTAATAGCTCAATATAAGGGTGCAGACCAATCGTCAGTAAATACGACAGAAATGCGCCCATGAAGCCACATACAAGTGTCAACCAAGTGGTGCCATCACTAAAGCTCATGCCTTGATAAACCACTAAAACGACATCCATCAATAACGGAAAGACAACGACCCACATGATTGCTGGGAACCATTGTTCTGAAATACGTTGTCGTTTTAAAATTGCTGCTAAAAAGCCGGCAAATAGGTACGAGACCAAAATCACAGTCAAAAAATTCGTACCAATCGAATTGTAAAAAATGAATAGCGCTGAAACTGCTTGGAACAACGCAGCCATGATACCCGCTCTTCGATTCACGAAAAAGTTCAAGACTAGCGGTACAAACGCTGCTGGGTAAAGTAACGGAATGTAAGTCGCTTGTTCTGTTTGAAAGACTTGGAAAAATTTCATCAATAAAATACTGATGGACATTGCTGTTACGTAGAAAAGTATATACTCTGTTCGTTTGAAAAGATCTTTATACTGTAGTGAATTGTAGAACAACACACCAATTTGTAACAACACCGCTAAAATCATTGCTACCAGAGGAAAAATCGAAGTAGATTGACTCGTCAAACCTAACAATTCTAATTTTTTCATAGCCGCTGCATCGATTTGATTTCCTTCACGAACAATGATCTCCCCTTGGAAAATCATGACGGGTTGGATGGAGTCACGTGCCTCTTGCTTCAATTCTTCTGTTCGTTTCTCATTTAACACATCATTCACAACAATGCCCTGATCGACTAAATAGCGGATCATTTCTTGTTGTTCTGCCGAAACATTCAAATACTGGATCTTATCATTTGCTTCTTGTTTAAAATTATCTAAATCACTTTCTCGAACTTGCTTACTCATTTGTTCGTCAATCAATTTCAAGCTTTCATCACGAACCGTCGTAATTTCACTTTCTGACATATTCATGATCGTTGAGTAAAAACTATTTGGTAATTTTTGGTAGAACGCGACATCATCCGCATTTGAACTTTCGAATATTCGTTTCAATGCAGCTATCCGTTCTTCTACTGTTGGCTTTGGTACATTTTCATCTTCTTTTGCCTTACTGACTTTTTCTTCATATTGTTTGTCGATCGTGTCATTCGCACGACTGATCAAAACAAACAGTTGATTGATCCGACGATCTTGTTCCGAAGCTAGGTCACTTTGGTAGGTGTACTCAGGTGTTACAGCTTCAGCTGCTAATTTCCTTTTTTGTTCGGTTTCCTCCGTGTTCTCAATCGTTTTGTTGGCACGGATACTTTCTTCCGCTACTTGTCCCTCTCTAAAATCATTGGGCTTTTGCTTCACGCTACTAAACGTGATCCCACACATCAAAAGAAAGAAAAGCAATAAGAGAAAAGGTGCTGCAGCTTTCCCTAATTTCGCTTGAAGCTGCTGCAATATTTTGTTCAACATGTGGTAATCCTCCTAAAAAAGCTATTCTTGATGAAGATCCGCTTTTTCATAAGCTTTGATGATTTCTGCCACGACAGGGTGACGAACAACATCACTCGCTTCAAAATTCACAAAATCGATTTTTTTGATTTGTTTCAGTGTTCGTTCTGCATGGATCAATCCACTCATCGTGCCTTTTGGCAAATCGATTTGGCTCGTGTCCCCATTGACGATCATTTTTGACTGATAGCCAAGCCGAGTCAAAAACATTTTCATTTGGGCAACTGTGGTATTCTGCGCCTCATCCAAAATCACAAAGGCATCATCTAACGTTCTACCCCGCATATAGGCAAGTGGTGCAATCTCGATGATCCCTCGCTCCATCAAACGATTGGTATGATCTAACCCAAAAATTTGATACAGTGCATCATAAACTGGCCGTAAATATGGATCGACTTTTTCCTTCAAATCTCCAGGTAAGAATCCAAGATTTTCACCTGCTTCGACGGCTGGGCGAGTCAAGATGATTTTTTGGACTTCACCTTTTTTTAAGGCAGCAATCGCTAATACGACAGCCAAAAATGTTTTCCCAGTACCAGCTGGTCCTACACCAAAGACCACATCATGTTTGGCGACAGAATCGACGTATTTTTTTTGTCCGCTATTTTTGACACGGATCGGTTTGCCATTGCGATCTTTGACGATCTCTTGTTCATACATCTCAACAAAATAGTCCAATGTCCCTTTTTGAGCCATTTTCAAGGCAGTGACCACATCAGGCATACTGATATGGATCCCTCGTTTGATCAATTCTTGTAACGTTCGGATCACGGAAGCAGCCAAAGAAATATCGGTTTCTTCCCCGATGATCTGGATCACTTCACCTCTTGTGTGGATCGTTGTTTCAGTTGTTTCTTCGATCAGTTTGATATGTTTATCATGTGACCCTAAAAGCATACTGATATCATCAGTTGCTGTTAATCTAATATCCAAAGAACTAGACGCTTCTGTCAAAAATAGACATCTCCTTTATTTCAAATCGTTCTTACCTATTCTACCATAATCATGAAAAACTATATAGCGAATAAAATGAGACAGCTTGAGAAAAAAGTTTTAATTTGGATTACTGAGACAAAACGTTCTTCAATTAAAACAACCTAATCATTTAGTAACTAGCAGAGATACCTGACTTTGAACATCAGTTGCCCAATTTATGTTAATCTATGAATCTTTTGCCAAGTAACAACAAATGTTTTTAAACAAAAAAATATTGATCAAAAAACTATTCTTTTAATGAACACAAAAAAACTACGGACACTTTCGCGTCCGTAGTTTCGTTTGCTAAGATTAAGACTGCAATAGTTCTTTTACGATAGCATTTACTTGATTTCCATCAGCTTTTCCTTTGACTTTAGGCATGATTACTCCCATGACTTTACCAAATTCTTTTGCAGATGAAGCACCTGTTTGCGTGATCGCATCTTGAACAAGTTGTCGAATTTCTTCTTCAGAAAGTTGCTCTGGCATATACTTTTCGACTATCACAATTTCACTTTTCACTTTTTCAGCTAAATCGTCACGTCCAGCTTCCTCGAATTCATGCAAAGAATCACGGCGTTGTTTCATTTCGCGAGACAACACTGTTAGTTCTTCTTCTTCTGTCAAGTCGTGACCTTCTTTAATTTGCTCGTTTTGTATAGATGACTTGATCATACGAATCACCTGTAAAGATTCTTTATCTTTAGCTTTCATCGCTGTCTTCATGTCATCGTTCAATCTACTTAGTAGTGACACACTACCAACTCCAATTCATCAAAGAACTAGAATTTTTTGCGTTTTCTAGCTGCTTCAGATTTTTTCTTACGCTTTACACTTGGTTTTTCGTAGAATTCACGTTTACGAGATTCTTGTAAAGTACCCGCTTTTGACACGGAACGTTTGAAGCGACGAAGAGCATCGTCAAGTGATTCGTTTTTGCGAACGACTGTTTTTGACATATTAATTCCCTCCCTCCGAGCTTAAAAAGTAACCGTAATTGTTATTGAAATGTTAATCTCAAGAAACAAGACTGTTCTATAAACATTATAGCTAAAGCAGTTTTGACCGTCAAGAGAATCTTATGATTTTTTTAAATAATCACCTGTTATTTTATTAAAAATTATTATTGACAGCTCTCACAGCGACCAAATATCTCGAAGCGATGCCCTTCAATGGTACACCCACTGAGTTGTTCTTCAAAATAATTCATTGGACACATATGGATTTCTTTTGTCGTCCCACAAACGGTACATATAAAGTGGTGATGGTGGCCAATCTCGCCTTGACAACAATGAAAACGGAATTTCATTTCTCCATTTAGATCCGTTTCTTCCAAAAGATCTAACTCTGAAAAGTCATGTAAATTACGATAGATCGTATCATAGCTGACTCCTTTAAATTCCTGACTCATATAGTCAAAGACTTCTTTTGCAGAGACGTAACGATTTCGTTTGATTAAATATGCGAGTAATGCTTCTCGCTTTTTCGTGTATTTGAACCCGTTATTTTTCAATGTTTCTAAAGATTGTTCAATCAATGTTTGTTTATTCATCATTATCCCCCAAATCAAAATGATTACGAAGTATGTACACTCGAGTATGGTATAATAAACCTAAAAAAAAAGCAAGCGAGGTTTTTTATTTATGACTGCCGAATCAAATGAAGTCGTCACCTTTTTTGTCATTTCCGACTCTGCAGGTGAAACAGCGACAAAATTAGCCCAAGCCACAATGGCGCAATATCCATCCATCGAATTTAGTTTATTTCGACGAACATTTGTGACTGATCCAGAGACGTTGCAACGCGCACTAAATGATGCATTGTCAGAACAAGCATTAGTTCTCCATACATTGATCAACCAAGAATTGGTGGATTTAACAAATGAATTTTGTCAAAAAAACAAATTATACAGCTTTGATGTATTGACCCCCCCAATTGCAGAAATCGAGCGCTTGACTGGTATCAAACCGACACGTCAACCAGGGGCACTTCACTTATTGAATGAAAATTATTTTAAACGGATCAAAGCGATGGAGTTTGCGGTGAAATATGACGACGGAAAAGATCCTCGAGGTTTTTTGGAAGCCGATGTTGTCTTACTTGGTGTTTCCAGAACTTCTAAAACGCCGTTAAGTTTGTTTTTAGCCAATAAAAATTTAAAAGTAGCGAATCTCCCACTGATACCTCAAGCTCATATCCCTAAACAGTTGTGGGAAATTGATCCGAAGAAGATTGTTGGATTAACAAATAACCCTGATATTTTAAATAACATTCGTAAAGAACGCATGCGTTCATATGGCCTGAATCCAGATACTGCGTACTCCGATATCGAAAAAATTCGTGCAGAATTGGAATTTGCCAATGAACTTTATGAAAAATTAGGGTGTGTCGTCATCAATGTTGCTTCTCTTTCTATTGAAGAAACAGCTTCATTGATCTTGAATGAGTTAGAGCTGGAAGACCATAGCTATTACGGCACAGAAACTTCGGAAGAAAAGTAGAAATCTCTTATCTTTTTAAATAATAAAAAAAGGGTTTGATCGGCGCATCAGCGTCTTTCAAATCCATTTTTTAATGACTTTAGTTAGTTCTTTTGATGCTCTACATGTTTGATCGTTTGTTCTAAAATATCTAATACATGAAAGTCATCCAAACTGTAAAGGATCGTTTTTCCTTCACGTCGTGATTTCACCACATGGTTTTCACGTAACAAGCGTAATTGATGAGACACAGCCGATTGTTCCATTTGAACAGATTGACTGATCGACGTCACATTTTTTTCACCATCTTTTAAATAAAGTAAAATATTCAAACGTGTCGGATCACTTAATACCTTGAATAATTGACTCACTTTTTCTACTTTAATGTTTTGATTCCCCGACAAACGATTCACCTCCAAAAAAAGACTGACTACTAAAGTGTACCACTTTTTTCGTCAGTCTCAACTGTTTATTCTTCTGTCATTGATTTGATGCTAGCTTCAAGTGCAGCAATTTTTTCTTGTGCTGCTTCGTTTGAATCACCTTTGACACCAATATAAAATTTGATTTTTGGTTCCGTTCCAGAAGGACGGATCGCGATCCAACCGTCTTCTTCTAGTGTATATTTCAATACATCTGAAGGTGGAGTCGTTAGTTTTTCTACATTTCCTTGAGCATCTGTTTTTGTCAGTGCCTTGAAATCTTCTGTTTGTAAAACTTTTTCTCCGGCAAATTCAGTTGGTGCATCTTTTCTGAATTTCTCCATCAGTGAAGCAATTTTCGCTGAACCTTCTTGACCACTCATTGTGACTGAAATTGTTTTTTCTGCATAATAGCCATACGTTTCAAAAATCGATTGTAACCCATCATAAAGGGTCTTATCTTGTTTTTTATAAAATGCAGCAACTTCTGCTAATAATAATAGTGCTTGAATCGCGTCTTTATCGCGAACGAATGGTTTGACTAAATAACCGTAGCTTTCTTCAAAACCAAACATGAATGTATGCGCCTTGGTTTCTTCAAATTGTTGGATTTTTTCAGCAATAAATTTGAAGCCAGTCAAGACGTTCATCATTTCTACACCATAATGTCTAGCGATTGCTGTCGGTAGTTCACTTGAAACGATTGATTTCAAGACCGCCGCATTTTCTGGCAGTGTTCCTTTTTCTTTGTGAGCTTCCAGGATATATTGGACAAGCAAAGCGCCAATTTGATTTCCAGTCAATACTTTGTATGAACCGTCTGGCAAGCGTACAGCTGCACCTAGACGATCGGCATCTGGATCAGTAGCAATCAATAGATCTGCGCCTTCTTTTTCGCCTAAACGGATTGCGTATTCAAAAGCAGAGTGTTCTTCTGGATTTGGTGATTTGACTGTGGTGAAGTCTGGGTCAGCGACTGCTTGCTCAGGAACCAAGACAAATTGTTCAAATCCCGCTTGAGTCAACGCACGCTCACCTAACATTTTACCTGTTCCGTGTAACGGCGTGAAGACTAGCTTCAATTCTTTCCCTAATGTTTCTACTAATTCATGATTGATCGTCACTGCTTTGATTTCTTCCAAGTACGCTTGGTCGATTTCTTCGCCGATGATCGTGATCAAATCACTATTTTTTGCTTGTTCTTCTGCTAAAACTTCTACTTTTAGTGGATTGCTGATGTTTCGTACATATTTTGTCAATGCGTCTGCATCAGCAGGTGGCATTTGTCCACCATCTTCGCCATAGACTTTATAGCCATTATATGCCGCTGGATTATGAGAAGCTGTAACCATGATCCCAGCGAATGCGTTAAGATGACGAACCGCAAATGAAAGCTCTGGGGTTGGTCGTAAGCTTTCAAAGACAAAAGATGGAATACCATGTTGCGCTAAAGTTTTTGCCGCTTCCATCGCAAATTCTGGCGATTGATGACGTGAATCATAAGCAATCGCTACCCCACGTTTTTTTGTTTCTGCTCCTTGTTCATCCATAAATTGTGCAAGCCCTTCTGTTGCTTGACGTACAGTATAGATGTTCATTCGATTAATTCCAGGCCCTAAGATCCCGCGCATTCCTGCTGTACCAAATTCCAAAGGTGCGTAGAACGCATCTTCTAATTTTTCAGGATTTTCACTTAATTCTTTTAATTGTTTTTTTAAATTTTCTTCTAATGATTCTTCAGTTGCCCATTGCTCGTAAACTTGTTTCCAAGACATGAAGCTGACACCTCTTTCTAAAAATATGTTCCTTTCTAAGTATAGCATTCTCTTTTTAGATAGCAAAGCATAAGAAAAAGGACAATGACATTCATCATCGTCCTTTTCGCTTTCCACATCATTAGTTATCCTTGAGCGTTTGGCGTTTCTTCTAAAGCTTCCAAGTATTTATATACTTGTTGTCCAGCAATCCCGCCATCGCCTACTGCTGTAGTGATTTGGCGTAGATCTTTTTCTCGTACATCGCCAATGGCAAATACACCAGGCATGTTCGTACGCATGTCTTGATCTGTTGGAATCCAGCCAGCATCATTTGTGATCCCAGATTTGCGGAAAGGTTCAGTCAACGGATCTAGTCCAACATAGATGAACACACCGTCAGCTGCTAATTCGATTGCTTCCCCTGTTTTTGCGTTGTGCCCTTTGACACCAGTAACGACCATATCATTTCCGATGATCTCATCAGTGATCGTATCCCAAACAAATGAGATTTTTTCGTTCGCAAATGCGCGATCTTGGATGATTTTTTGCGCTCTTAATTCATCACGACGATGAACGATAACGACTTCTGAAGCAAATTGTGTCAAATACACAGCTTCTTCTACCGCAGAATCGCCACCACCGATCACGACTAAGCGTTTGTTACGGAAAAATGCACCGTCACAAACCGCGCAGTAAGAAACACCACGTCCAGCATATTCTTCTTCGCCTGGTACCCCTAGTTTACGATGGATACAACCAGTTGCAATGATGACTGTTTTCGCTTCGTAACTTTTGTCTTCACAGATGACTTCTTTATAGTTGCCATGATCTTTGATATCTTGGACGATACCATAGACATTTTCAGTTCCAAATCGTGAAACACCTTCATACATTTTATACGCAAGGTCTGGACCCATGATCGAATCAAATCCAGGATAATTTTCTACTTCTGCGGTATTGTTCATTTGCCCGCCAGGTGCCCCTTGTTCGATCATCGCTACTGATAAGTTTGATCTTGAAGCATATAGAGCAGCGGTCATACCAGCAGGCCCTGCGCCAATTACGATTACATCATACATATGTAGATTCCTCCGTTTTAAAATCAAGTAAGCCTACTTTACAGCCAATCACACAAAAAGTCTATTGTTCTGCCTACGAGTTTCGAATAGATATATTATACTCGAAATCGATAGACAAAAACAATAGACATTCTTATTCTATCCTATTTGTTCGCTAGATTTTCACCATTCGAAGCAATCACTTGTTTATACCAATCAAATGATTTTTTCTTTGTCCGTTTCAATGTACCATTGCCTTCATTGTCACGATCAACATAGATAAAACCATAGCGTTTCTTCATTTCACCAGTTCCAGCAGAAACCAGATCGATACATCCCCAAGTCGTATAACCTAAAAGATCAACACCATCTAATTCGACTGCATCTTTCATCGCTTGGATGTGTGAAGCAAGATATGAAATGCGATAGTCATCTTCCACATAGCCATTCTCATCCGGAGTATCTACCGCGCCCAACCCATTTTCGACAATAAACAATGGTTTTTGATAACGATCATAAATATCATTCAAGGTTACCCGTAAACCTAATGGATCAATTTGCCAGCCCCATTCACTTGCTTCTAAATAAGGGTTTTTCGTTGATTCAAAGATATTTCCTGCGGTTTGTTCTAATAATTTTGGATCGGTTGTTGAAACACGAGAAGAATAATAAGAGAATGAAATAAAATCAACGGTATGTTGTTTCAATAATTCTAAGTCTCCTGGTTCCATTTTGATCTCGATGCCTTGACGTTCCATTTCTTTTAGCGCATATGCTGGGTATTCTCCTCTTGACTGCACATCGATAAAGAAGTAGTTTTCGCGGTCTGCTTGGCGTGAAGCCCAGACATCTTCTGGTTTACATGAATAAGGATAATAAGCCCCCGCAGCTAACATACAGCCGACTTTATTCTCAGGGTCGACTTCATGCGCGATTTTTGTGGCAATCGCACTCGCTAGTAACTCGTGATGAGCTGCTTGATATTTGACTTGCTCTACATTGTCGCCTTCTTCAAAATACAAGCCAGCACCCATGAACGGTGCATGTAAAATCATGTTGATTTCATTAAAGGTCAACCAGTATTTTACTAATCCTTTATAGCGGTTAAAGATCACGTGACAAAGATTTTCATAAAATCCGACTAATTCACGCGAACGCCATGCCCCGTATTCTTTGACTAAATGCATTGGGCAGTCAAAATGAGTAATCGTTACTAAGGGTTCGATCCCATACTTTTGACATTCTTTAAAGACATCTTCATAGAATTTCAACCCTTCTTCGTTTGGCTCTTTCTCATCACCTAATGGAAAAATACGGCTCCAGGCAATCGATAGACGGTAGGTTTTAAAGCCCATTTCTGCGAATAAGGCAATATCTTCTTTATAGTGATGGTACATATCGATGGCTTCTTTTGCTGGATAAAAATGTTCGTCATCAAACTCAAACATTTTTTGTTGACCGGTAATCACTGGAAAACGATCTGGACCAATCGGCACGACATCTACATTGGCTAAGCCGCGCCCTCCTTCATCGTATCCACCTTCACATTGATTGGCAGCTGTTGCGCCACCCCATAAAAAGTCTTTTCTAAATCCCATCGTTGTTATACTCCTTCCACTACACGTTTTTCTGACAATTCTCTTGCTAATTCATCTTGCACTTCGATGCCTTCTGCTGTTAAGCGATCGATGGCTTCTTTAAATTGTGGTAAATACTCTTGATGAGCAATAAATAATTCATCCATCATGCGTTTCGCTGTTTTACCAGAACGAACTAATGGATTGATCGTAAATGCTTGTAACGCTGTCCCATAATCACCTGTGACAGCTGCTTCGATCGTCAACAACTCCATATTTTTCATCACTTGTAACCAGCCACGTTCTGCTGTAGGTAATGAACCAAAAGCAACACTTCTTGCTCCTTGCGCGCCTACATACGCTGTTACTTCAACGACACAGTCTGCAGGTAGATCAGGCACTGCCCCATTGTTTTTCGTTGAGACAACGATTTGAGTTTCTTTATTGCCATAGATCGAAGCAATCGTTTCACACGCAGCATCCGAATAATAGGCACCGCCTCGTTGTTGTAATTGTTCTGGTTTATGATCGAGTTGCGGATCTTTGTATAGCTCAAACAATTCCGCTTCTGTTTGTTTGACTTGTTGTGCTCGCGTTCCGATCGTGCGGTATTCTTCCAACGCATGCTCCAACATTTCTTCTTCACGATAGTAATAGCGATGATAGCCACAAGGAATCATGTTCATTTGATCGAGTTGTTCTCTAAAGAATGGCACATCGAATATATTTTTTGGCAACCCATTATCTTCCGCATAAAGTTGTTCGATCAAATCTTCGGTACGATCATTTCCTTTTGCATCCGCTACTTTGTGCCAATGGAAATGGTTCAGCCCAGCAAATTTATAAATCAACTCTTCTTTCTTTTCACTGATCATGACTGGCTCTGTCATCATTGCCATTACGGGAACATTGCACAATCCAATCACTTTGTCCCATTTCCCATAACGAACGACTGCTTCAGTCACCATACCGCTTGGATTAGCAAAATTGATCAACCAAGCGTTCGGACAAAGGCGTTTCATATCTTCAACTACTGCTAAGATGACTGGGATCGTCCGAAACGCCTTGAACATCCCACCAGCACCATTGGTTTCTTGGCCTAGCATGCCGTAGTAGGCTGGAATACGTTCGTCTTTTACACGAGCATCCAATTGACCGACCCGAAATTGTGTAGTGACAAAGTCCGCATCTTTCAATGCTTCCTCACGATCCAAGGTCGCATAGATTTTCACGTCATATGGAGAAGCATCCCACATCCGTTGGGCCATTTCACTGACGATCGCTAGTTTTTCACGCCCAGCTTCGATATCGACTAACCAGATTTCACGAATCGGCAATTCATCGTAACGTTTGATAAAACCTTCCATTAATTCCGGTGTATAACTACTTCCGCCACCAATTGTCGCGATCTTGATTCCTTGATTCATACACTCACTCCTTCGTCTTTTTTACAACTCTATTATCATTTTTGTAAATAAAAGTCACAATACTTTTTGATTACTTTGAATAATCATTTACAAAATGATCGATATTCTTGTGATTTTTTGTAAATTTATTGCGCATAACAAAAAGAAAAATAATAAAAAAAAACAAATAAAGCCTAATCTTTTAATCAAAATTAGCGAGTAAAGGAATTACTTCTCTTTGATTTGTTCCATTGACACACTTAATAATACCGTTTACAATTATTTTACATACTTTTAACTAAAAACGTAAAAAAGAGGATCGAATTATGCTATTAAAGGAAAAGCTTAAACAAATCAACTTTTCACCTTCAGAAAGCGAAGTCATCCGTTTTCTCCAAGCCAATGAAACAACTCTGGCCGATCGAACGATTCAACAAATTGCAGCAACTTGCTATGTCCATCCTTCTACTTTGATTCGGATCGCCAAAAAAATGGGGTTTCATGGATGGGTGGATTTTAGAGATGCGTTCATCGCTGAAACAGAATATCTGCAAGGCAACTTTCAAGAAGTGGACGCCAATCTCCCTTTTTCCGAAAATGAAGGCATCATGACGATCGCTAATCGGATTGCGGCACTTGAACGTATGACGATCCAAGATACGTTATCCTTGTTGATGCACGACGATCTCCAACAAGCAAAACAACTTCTGCTGCGAGCCAATAAAATCGTATTATTTTCGAGTGACACCAACACCTTGATCGCTCAATCCTTCAAATTGAAAATGAATCGGATCAAACAAGAAGTGACCATTGTGCCAACTTCTGGTGAGTCTTATTACGATGCCTACAATTGTCAGCCTGAAAACTGTGCAATCTTGATCTCCTATACGGGAGAAAATCAGATGATGCTTCGGACTGCTGAAATTTTGAAAGAAAAAAATGTGCCGATTTTATCGTTGACGAGCATCGGTGAGTCCAGTTTGTCCACAGCGAGCGATGTGGTATTACGCCTGACAACACGTGAACGATTGTACTCAAAAATCAGTAGTTTCACGATCAATACGTCGATCTCCTATTTGTTGGATGTGTTATATAGTTGTGTCTTTGCTGAACATTATCGTGAGAACCTCAATTATTTGATCGAAGTCGGGCAAAAAGTCGATACACGGCAGATTAGTTCATCCATTATGAAAGAAGAACTATTTACCGATGCAATCGAAGATGGCGATTAGTCTACTTTCATAGATGAAATTGTAAAAACATTCGCTAAGGACTATGTTCTTTCTTAAAGATCTCTCTATCATCCAAATAGCTAAATTCCTTAGAAAAATAAGCCGTAACATCCAAAATATGAGAGGAAATCCTCGGATGTTACGACTTTTTTTGGAATCAGGTACTTAGAAACATCCTCCTGTGGAAAAATGCTCTTTAACACCAAGCTAACTTTCTAAAACCTTGATTTTAAAGGATTTAAACTCATCAAGTCAACGCTGTGATCAACTCATCCCCATTCGTCACGATCTTCGATTGATTCTCGACGATATCCAGGTAATCTGCTGAATTGGTAATAATGACAGGGGTTTCTACGCTATAGCCTTCACTTTCGATTGCATTGATATCAAATCGCAATAAGACGTCTCCTTGTTTCACTTTATCCCCTTGTTTCACAAAAGATTCAAAATGTTTCCCTTGCAATTGTACAGTGTCTAAACCAACATGGATCAACAGTTCCAATCCACTTTCAGAAACTAAACCGATCGCATGTTTTGAAGGAAATAGCGTCATCACTGTCCCATCGAATGGTGCAACAACTTCCCCTTTTTCTGGATAGATCAAGATTCCTCTTCCTAACGCGCCTTTAGCAAATGCTTGGTCTTTTGCTTCGCTTAAAGATGCAATACCGCCTTGGATCGGTGTTTTGACGATTTCTTTGATTTTACTTTCTTTTTTCTCAGGTACTACTTCTTCCGTATCTTTCCATAACAAGAAAGTCAAAGTAAAACCAATCGTTGCTGCAATTGCAATACCGATAAAGGCATTGTACATGCCACTTGCATCGCTACCACTAATGAAGTTCACCACTCCGAAGATGCCCAGTCCACCCATTGTATAACCTGTCGTACCACTCATCATCAAATAGATACCAGAGAGCGAGCCACCAATCATTGAATAAATGAACGGGGTCTTTTTAGGTAAAGTGATTCCATAGATGGCTGGTTCTGTTACGCCAAAGATTCCTGAGATAAAGGCAGGCATACATAAGGCTTTCATTTTCTTGTCTTTAAACTTGAAGTACATCGCTAACACAACGGCAGTTTGTGCAAAACTTGCCCCAAAAACACCTACCAGCATTTGACTTGAGCCATTTTGTGCCAGCTGCATGATCGCCAAAGGAATGATACTCCAATGTAGACCGAAGATAACTAATACTTGCCAGAAGAAACCTAGGACCCCACCATATAATGCTGGTGAAAAATCCATCAATGCTTGGAAACCTGCACTCAACCACTCTGTTAACAAGCTGACGATTGGGCCAATCGCCAAAAAGCCGATCGGTAGAGCAATCAATAAGACCATAAAAGGAACAACAAATGTTTGGACAACTGTTGGAACGATCTTCTTCGCAAATTTTTGCACTTGTCCGGCAAAAGCAATGATAAAGATGACAGGAACAACACTTGATGTATAAGAAGCTCCTACCCAGGGAATACCCAAGAAACTTTCATACGCGGGCAATCCTAAAAGGCTAAGCGGCGCTGCAGCACCTTGATTGGCTGCTTCAAAGCCACTTTGTAATGCCGGTCCTTGTACGGTCGGATAGACAAGGGCTGCACCGATGACGATGCCGACCATTGGATTCAATTTGAATTTTTTAGCTGCTGTATACCCTAAAATAACTGGCATGAAATAAAAGATCGAATCACCGATCCCATTTAACATGATATAAGTTCCGGAAGTCTGCTCATAGAATCCTAAAAAGATAAATAATGCATTCAATCCTTTGACCATCCCGGCAGCTGCTAAAGCTCCTAAGAAAGGCTGGAAACAACCACTTAAAATATCGATCAAACGATTAAATATATTGCCTTTCGCAGGGGCTAATTCCGCATCTTCTGAGATCCCTGCTACACTTAATACATCTGCATATACGTCTGGTACATGATTACCAATGACTACTTGGTATTGCCCACCGCTTTTCATGACGGTCACGACACCATCCATATTCTTCAATGTCTCGTCATCTGCTTTACTTTCGTCTTTTAGCCGAAAACGCAAGCGAGTCACACAGTGCGTCAAACTACTGATATTTTCTTTTCCGCCAACATATTTCACGATTTCTTTTGCTAAATCTTGGTATTTTCCCATGTTCTTTTCCTCCAATTGTTTGATTGAAGGTTTAGCCAACTCAATGTCACTATCCTTTGGTACTCATTCGTTGAACCCACGGCCCTCCTTTTAGTGATTTTTTAAATGATTATTATCTGCCAAACGAGCCAGATGGATCGTTAAGTAGACAATTTCATCGTCTGACATATGATAATTAAATGTTTCCTGTAAGAATAAAGCGATTTTGTCCACGCAGCCAGAAGCCGTTTGGTATTTTCGCTGGATCATCTGGATCAGTTCTTCCTCGACCTCACCTTCTTGGGTAAGGGACGTGTTCATCACACGGCTGAGAAAAAAACGAAGATGCGTGACAAATCGGAAAAAATAAATCGATTCTTCATCAAAGGGTGTTTGATAATAATAGCGAACGATATTCAAAATATCCTGAATGGTTTTCGTAAACTGGTACATATTGTTCATACTATCTTGTTCTGATTGTGCATTGACTAAATGAAGGGCAATGAATCCAGCTTCATTTTCGGATAAATCAAATCCATATTTATGATGGACTCTTTCAATCGTTTTTTTACCTATTTGGTATTCTCTCGGAAATAATTGCTTGATATCATATAATAAAACATTAGGTAATCCAACGCCGGTTTTATAACGTTTAATCGCATTGTATAAATGATCGGTCAATGAAATATAAATGGATTCATTCAATGTCACATCTAACTTTTCTTTCGTATACTCGATGATCTCGTAGGAGAGTTCGAGGTATTCCATCGGGATATCCTCCGCTAATTTTTGAAAATGCCTCGACAGTCGATCATCTGTCAAATGAAATTCTTTATCCACACCCGCTTCTAAAATAGCATCACCAATCTTTTTTTTGAATGCTAATCCTTTTCCCATAACGATCATTTCTCGATTTAATTTGTCCCTTGTGACAACGACATTATTATTTAGAATTTTTTCAATCCGCATAATATCCCCTTTCTATGATTGTCACTCCTAAAAAAACAAAAAAACCCAAAAAGTCAGCCATGGAATCGATTCATGGTGACTGATTAGGTTTAGCTTGCGTGATGCAATCACTATCCAACAGTATGTTCTTTTCTTCATAGTAGCGAAACAATTTTAAAATGTCAACGCTTTCTTTTGTATTATTCCTATATTTCTAAAAAAAATTCTTTCACGTTAACATGGAAACTACCCCTCCCCCAGAACAGCCATTAACCGGATAGTAAGAATAGCCGATGGACTTTTTTGATTTGAATCACACTGCTGGCAATCAAGTCATAAAAAATAAGCCTTGATCCCCAAAAGTTGGCACGTTTTTGGGGATTCAAGACTTATGAGTTGAGGCTAACTATTTTTATCACGGTTTACGATACAAGTGTTTCAAAAACAGATACCTTTATTCTTCCCTGTTACTCACTTTGTAATTTGTACATATCTGCGTATAGCCCTTCTTCGGCTAATAGTGTTTCATGGTTGCCTCGCTCAACGATATGTCCTTTATCTAATACGAGGATCAACTCTGCATCGCGGATCGTCGACAGACGATGAGCAATAGCAATCGTTGTCCGACCTTGACGCATCTTCGCAAGTCCTTCTTGGATCAACACTTCTGTTTCTGTGTCGATATTCGCCGTTGCTTCATCCAGAACTAAGATTTTAGGATCCGTTACAATTGTTCGAGCAAACGTGATCAATTGGCGTTGCCCACTCGAATAGCTTGCCCCTCTTTCAATCACTTTTGAATGATACCCTTTCGGTAAGTCTTCGATGAACTGATTCGCTTGGACAAACTCAGCGGCTTCACGTATTTGTTCATCTGTGATCTCAGGATTCATCATTCGGATGTTTCCAGCGATATCCCCGTAAAATAAGAACGCATCCTGTAACACTAGGCCCATTTTATTGCGTAATTCAGCAATTGGATACTCACGAATGTCGTGATCATCAATCAAGATCTGTCCTTCATAAAACTCATAAAAACGCATCAACACATTGATGATCGAACTTTTTCCACTTCCTGTATGTCCGACTAATGCGACAGTTTCTCCTGGATTAGCAACAAATGAAATATTGTTCAATACATTGTTTTTTCCATCATAAGAGAAGCTGACATTGCGAAATTCGATTTTTCCAGCAGTGATCGTCCGATCCGCTGATTCCTTTTGCTGTGGTGCATATTCTTCCGTATCCATGATTTTCAAGATACGGCTACCTGCGACTGTTCCATCCGTAAAGACACTCAAGAAGTCCATCATTTGTGACATCGGATTAAAGAATCCTTGAACATAGGTGGTGAAGGCAAAGATCAAACCGACTTCAACTGGTGAATGTAACGCGTCGAGTCCGAACAACGTCAAAGTCAAGGCAATTGCTAAAGCATATAAAAAACTGATGATTGGACTCAAAAGAATCGAATTTGTCTTGATCATGGCATAGCGAGTCGCTAGATACTCTTCATTGACTTCCTCAAATTCTTTTGCTAAACGCGATTCTTGACGAAATTGTTGGATGATCCGCATCCCAGAAATCGATTCATTTAATTTTGTGTTCAATTGACTCAAGCGTTCACGCATATTTCGATAGATCCTTGAACTGAATTTTTGATAATACCAGATCACTACTCCTAAAATCGGTAAAAAGATCAGACACCATAGCGCGATTTTTTGATTGATTTGAAACATCGCAATAAATGAAGAAATCACGGCAAAAATTCCTGTTAAAACCATCAGAAAGACATACCAAAATTCAAACAGTGTTTCTGTGTCATTGGTCACACGAGAAACAGTTGATCCAGCTGGCGTTTGGTCAAAGTACCGCATTCCTAGTGTATGCAGTTTCTCAAACAACTTTACACGGATATGTTGGTAGGTCTTCAATGACGCCATCGAATAGAGATACCATTGGAAAAACCAGATGATACTTTTGATGATGACTCCAAATAGATAAAGCCCTGCAAAGAAAAGGATGACTTGTGTCGTTGCTGACTGCTTCGCTAGATGCTCATCCATGAATGTTTGGATGATCCTTGGCAATAGCACATTGATGACTGATAATACTAAAGCAAATAAAATCGCAATGATGAATGTCGAGCGAAAGGGTTTAGCAAATTGCATCAACCGTTTAATGATCGAAGCTTGTTCTTTATAGGTCATGGATTTTGACCATTCCGACTGATATTGATCTTCCATTATTCGCCACCTCCTTCAATTTTTGCTTCTAATTGTTGTTTCTGCCACATTTGTTCGTACCAACCACCAAGAGCTAACAACTCTTGATGTGTGCCACGTTCAATGATCCGACCATGATCGATGACGATGATTTCATTGGCGTGCATGACACTACTTAAACGATGGGCAGCAATGATCGTGGTTTTGTTTTTCCGTTCTGCTTTAAGGTTCCGTAAGATTGCTTCTTCTGTCTTAGCATCAACAGCGGATAATGCGTCATCCAAAATCAATAATTCGGGACTTTGGATCAATGCACGAGCAATCGACAACCGTTGCTTCTGTCCACCAGAAAGGGAGACCCCACGTTCACCGACCATTGTCTGGTACCCTTCTGGCAGTCCTTTGATTTCTTTGTTGATATACGCCAATTCCGCTGCTTCTTCCACTTCTTCTGGTGATTTCTGTGGATTGGAGAAGCGAATATTATCTAGGATCGTCATCGAAAACAAGAAATGATCTTGTGGCACATAACCAATCGAGCGCAACAAGGCATCTAGTGAGTAGTCTCTGATCGTTCGTCCGCCAAATTGGATTTCTCCTTGATAATGGTCATACTCACGCATCAATAATTTGATGATCGTGGTCTTACCAGCACCCGTTTTACCAACGATGCCTAACGTATCACCTTCATTGATCGCAAATTTGATGTGTTCCAATGCTGGCTGTTCATCGTCTGGATAGGTAAATTGTGTGATTGCCACATTCAACTCACCTTTTGCTGGTGTCATTTCTGCTCCTACTTTTTCGACGATATGTGTTTTCTCATGCAATAGTTCATTGACACGATCATACGAAGCATTCCCTCTCTCTAGTACATTGAACAGACGTCCAATCGCAAACATTGGCCAGACAAGCATGCCGATATAACTGATAAAGGAAACCATCTGTCCAATTGAGATCGTACCATCCAAGACATAACGTCCACCTAAAATAATGGTTGCCACATATGACAAGCCAATGATCAATGTGATGAAAGGATCAAAAAGCGCATCTAAAAAGTTTACTCGCTTATTTTTCTCAATGGCATCATCGATCTTTTCTTGGAAATCTTCCAAGTCTTGTTTTTCTTGACCAAATGTTTTGATGACTTTGATACCTGTGATACTTTCTTGCGTTTTATCGTTGATACTTGAAAAGGCTTCTTGTGAATCACGAAACGCATCATGTAATTTTGAGCCTAAGATCCTTGAAGTAACTGCTAATAATGGCAATGGGATCAATGCAATCAATGTCAAGCGCCAATCAATGAATAGAACCATCGCAATGATCGTCGTGCCTCCAGTGATCACTGAATCTGCAAATGTTAAAATTCCTGCACCAGCTACATTTTGGATGGCGTTCAAATCATTCGTTGCATGAGCCATCAAATCACCCGTCCGGTATTTTTGATAGAACAAACTATCCATTCGCGTAAAATGAGCAAATAGACGCTGGCGTAATTCTTTTTCAAGCCTAGCTGCACTGCCCCAAATGTTCATTCGCCAAATATAGCGAAAAAGATATTGCAAAAAGGCCGCAATGATCAATACGCCTATCCACAATGCAATGATTTGCATCGAGATGTTTTGATCGGCGATTTCATCGATAATGATCCCGATGACTTTAGGTGGGATCAACTGCACTAATGCCACCGCGAACAAAGAAAATACGCCAATCAAATAGTGCTTTTTCTCTTGTTTAAAAAACCAACCCAATTTTCTGAAAATCGACATATATTTCCTCCTTCTAACTCCTAAAAAATTCATTTATTTCCGAGGTTGAATTGCATCCTCAGATATCGTTGATCACAATCGAAAAAATATGATCGTCATACAATTTATAAAAACTAATCGTTGATCGGCATGAATGCGCTTTTCTCAAATGGAGAAAAAGAAAAAAGCGAGCTGAAATCAATCAGCCCGCTTTTTGATGTTGTCGAATAAGAACCTACTTCTTCCCTTGGTTCTTCATCTGTTGCATCATCTGACGAATTTTCTTTTCAGATGGTTTTTGCCCCATAGACATCATCATTGATCTTAACATTTCCTCATTAACGGGAGGATTTTTTTCTAAGTAATCTTTCATATATTTACGCGCAAGAAAGAATCCACCGACTGCGCCGATTAACAATGCAATAACTGCAATAAGTACAACGATTCCGTTTGATACCATGTAAATCTCTCCTTTCCTTTTCCTAATTGCTCTCAATGATTCATTTTACTAAAACTTACAAAAAAAAGAAAGGCGTTTTCTTAAGAATATGTAAAAAAAGTCATTTTTATTTCATGATTATACAAATACACCCATTTAGAAAGTAAGCCACATTTAATTTTTAGGTTAGCCGAATTTTTTTCTTTTATTTTTTCGTCTCTGGGTGTAGAATGAATTCGAAAAGAAATAGAAGGGTGGTTTTCATTTGAATAATCACGAAAATAAACATAAATGGATTGAACACACTAATGGGTTATCCCTTTCAGAAGTAAACGGTACGGTCAAAGTACCAAAAGGAAAAAGTTTCTTTCGCACCTTACTAGCCTATTCCGGACCTGGTGCACTCGTAGCAGTCGGCTATATGGACCCAGGTAATTGGTCAACATCGATCACCGGTGGGCAAAATTTCCAATACTTATTGATGTCAGTTATTCTGATGTCCAGCTTGATTGCTATGTTACTACAATATATGGCTGCCAAACTTGGGATCGTCAGCCAAATGGATCTGGCACAGGCGATTCGTGCTCGTACGAGTAAAACGTTAGGGGTCATTCTTTGGATCTTGACCGAATTAGCGATCATGGCCACAGACATCGCTGAAGTCATTGGTGCAGCGATCGCTCTATATTTATTATTTGATATTCCTTTGGCAATAGCTGTCTTTATTACTGTCTTGGATGTATTTGTTTTACTTCTTTTGACAAAGATCGGTTTTCGTAAAATCGAAGCATTAGTCGTCTGTTTGATTTTCGTTATCCTATTTGTCTTTGTCTACCAAGTGGCGCTTTCAAATCCTGATTGGAGCAGTCTATTCAAAGGCTTTATCCCTAATAGTCAAACATTTGCTGAAGAACCAAAAATCGGCGGAGAGACCCCATTGACTGGAGCTTTAGGGATCATTGGTGCAACTGTGATGCCCCATAATCTCTATTTGCACTCTGCTGTTTCTCAAACCCGCGAGATCGATCGAAAAGATCCAGAAGATATTGCAAGAGCGGTTCGTTTCTCGACATGGGATTCCAATATCCAATTAACGATGGCTTTCGTTGTCAATGCACTTCTTTTGATCATGGGGGTTGCCGTCTTTAAAACTGGTGCAGTTCAAGATCCCTCTTTCTTTGGTTTGTATGAAGCACTTTCCGATCCATCTGCGATGAGTAACGGCGTCTTGATCGCCGTAGCAAAATCAGGCATTTTATCAACCTTATTTGCAGTAGCACTGCTTGCTTCTGGTCAAAATTCAACGATTACCGGTACATTGACTGGACAAGTCATTATGGAAGGCTTTATCCATATGCGCATGCCGATCTGGTTACGCCGTTTAGTAACTCGACTATTGTCCGTCATTCCAGTACTACTTTGTGTCTTGTTCACTAGCTCCAAAGGTACGATCGAAGAACATACAGCGCTGAACAATCTAATGAATGAGTCCCAAGTATTCTTAGCTTTTGCCTTACCTTTTTCAATGATTCCTTTATTGATGATGACCAACAGTCAAGCAGAAATGGGCGCCCGTTTCAAAAATTCACTGATTGTCAAAATACTTGGTTGGTTTTCTGTCATCAGTTTGACGTATTTAAACTTGCGCGGACTCCCAGGACAAATCGAAGCTTTCTTTGGTGATCAAGCTTCCACTGCGTCAATCGCCCTTGCTGATCGGATCGCTTACATCATCATCGTTGCAGTTCTCGCCTTACTCGCTTGGACGATCGTTGATCTTTATAAGGGAAATAAACGCTATGAACAACGTTTACAAGAGTTGTCTTGATCAAAGGTTTTAAACTAAACAAAAAAAGCTTAGATGAACAAAAAATATTTTTACATATTTTTGTGATCTAGGCTTTTTTCTTTATCTAATAACCTTTACAGATTATTCAGGCTTCTACATCTACTAATAATTCTGGAAATACTTCTGGATCAAAGGTTTCAGCTTTGAACATCGCGATTTCTTTCCCATAAGGGGCATAAGCCAATTTTTTATCTTTTCCGACATATGGTGTTTCAAGAATCTTTGAAACATCTTTGAACATTGGTTCATGGACGATTTTATTCAATGCATCAAAACCGATCGTACCAAAGCCGATATTGGCGTGGCGGTCTTTATGTGAACCTTGTGGATTTTTGGAATCATTGATGTGTAGTACTTTTAAGCGATCTAAACCAATCACTTTATCAAACGTTTCAATCACGCCATAAAAATCATTCGCTACATCATAGCCGGCATCGTTCGTGTGGCACGTGTCAAAGGTGACTGATAGCTTTTCATTCAATGTCACCCCATCAATGATCTGTGCCAACTCTTCGAACGTTCTGCCGATCTCTGTACCTTTTCCTGCCATTGTCTCTAAGGCGATTTGTGCGGTCTGTTCTTTCGTCAAGACTTCATTTAGCCCTTCAATGATCCTTGCGATCCCTGCCTCTGCTCCAGCACCGACATGTGCGCCTGGATGCAATGTGATCTGAGTTGCTCCTAATGCTTCCGCTCGAACGATTTCTTCTCTTAAAAACTGCACAGCAAAAGGAAACATCTCTGGTTTCGTTGTATTTCCTAAATTAATGATATACGGTGCATGGACCACTATAT
The DNA here is from genome assembly GCF_051710905.1 of Enterococcus sp. DIV0806c. Lineage (NCBI taxonomy): Bacteria > Bacillati > Bacillota > Bacilli > Lactobacillales > Enterococcaceae > Enterococcus > Enterococcus sp. DIV0806c. The sequence continues at coordinate 2,244,609 of NZ_JBIOLO010000001.1, forward strand.
TTTTCAGTCCATTTTCTTCCATATATTGTTTTCCAGCTTCAATATTCATTTCTTCAATTGGTTTTCTACGGGTATTTTGTGGTGCGCCCGTATAGATCATAAAGGTAGAAGCACCATAGCTGGCTGCTTCTTCTGCTGCACCTAGTAACATCTTTTTACCGCTCATACTGACATGTGAACCTAATAACATCGTACTCCTCCTATAAAGCCTTCTCGGCTAGTCACTCAGTGAATGGATTTGTTCACTCTCCTTTTATCTTAACTGAAACGGATTTGAAAGAAAAGTTTGAAATCTGTCCAATGATCCGAACAGATACAAAATAACTAGAGGAATTTTTAATGTTTTCTCCAAACCAAAGGTCAAAAAAGACACAAAAAAAGCCATGTCTGTTTTTTTGTTCTATTATTTGCTATAATTAGCGAAATAAAACCATTAGTTGAGGTGAAACCTTTGCCACGTAATAATACACGAAGAAAACAAGCACGACGAACAAAAGAAAAGTGGTTTGTTCCTAAGGTCATTTTTCGCGTTTTTCAATCATTAACCGTTTTTATCATGGTTCTTATCATTCTATTCGCTGCATTAGGTGTGGGAGTCGGTGCCGGCTATTTTGCGTATCTAGTTGAAGATACAAAGCTACCTTCCAAATCTGAGTTACAATCTGAGTTAGGCAATATAACCGAAACATCAAAACTTGTTTATGCCGATAATACAGAGATCTCGACGATCCAAACTGATTTGATGCGGACTACTGTACCTTCAGATCAAATGTCACCTTATTTAAAATCTGCGATCATCAGCACAGAAGATGAATATTTTGAAGAACATAAAGGCTATGTTCCTAAAGCGGTGATCCGAGCACTTTTCTCTGAAGCAACTGGGATCGGCTCATCTGGAGGATCAACGCTGACACAGCAGTTAGTCAAGCAACAGATTTTGACCGATGAAACAACCTTTAAGCGTAAAGCAAATGAGATTTTATTAGCTGCTCAAGTCGAGAAACATTTTACCAAAGACGAAATCATCTCCACTTATTTAAATGTTTCGCCTTTCGGAAGAAACAATAAAGGCCAAAATATTGCCGGTGTCCAAGAAGCTGCGCAAGGGATCTTCGGTGTCAATGCGAGCGATTTATCCTTACCACAAGCCGCATTTATCGCAGGTTTGCCACAAAGTCCGATCACCTATAGCCCTTATACCAATACAGGTGCATTGAAAGAAGACCTTACTGCCGGCTTAGAAAGAAAAGACATCGTGCTATTTAGCATGTATCGTGAACACCAAATCACAAAAGAACAATATGAAGAAGCAAAAGCCTATGACTTAACAAAAGATTTCTTAGGTCAACAAGTGGCAGAACAAACTGACCGTGACTTCTTATATTACACGGTCATGAATGCCGCGACCGATATCATTGCTAGACAATTGGGAGAAAAAGATAACGCAGATCTATCCGATACAGACGTCTACAATGCCTACTATCAACGTGCAGAACAAACGATCCAAAATCAAGGCTACACGATTCATTCAACGATCGATAAAGGCATCTATGATGCGATGCAAGCAGGTGTTGCCAATTATGGTTACTTACTTGATGACGGGAAAGGCACGCCTGTTGAGACCGGTAATGTTCTGATGGATAATAAAACCGGGCGAGTTTATGGATTTGTCGGTGGTCGTAATTATGCGCTGAACCAAAATAATCATGCCTTTGATACTCAAAGACAAGCCGGTTCATCGATCAAGCCGATGTTGGTTTATGGCCCAGCGATCGATATGGGCTTAGTTGGTTCAGAATCACGTGTTTCTGACTATGCAACCACTTGGCAAGAAGGCGCAAATGCCGGTGAAGACATCGTCAATGCGACGAATAAAGGCTCAAATACTTTCCAAACGATTCGTGAATCATTGGAATGGTCGAACAATATCCCTGCTTACCATTTATATCAAGATGTTTTGAACAATGGCGGATCAAAACAATACGCCTATGAGACATATCTAGCAAAAATGAACTATCCCGCGAATGCCAACTGGGGCGTTGAATCGGCACCACTGGGAACAGTCGATGTCACTACTCTTCAACAAACCAATGGCTTCCAGGCATTAGCAAATAATGGCGAATTCCAGCAAGCATATATCATTGATGCGATCACTGATAATGATGGAAATGTTATTTATCAACACGAAGTTAAACCAGTGCGTGTCTTTTCCGAAGCCGCAGCTTCGATCGTCAATGATATGTTGCGTAGCGTTATCAATGAAAAAATCACCACACCATTCAAAGATGATATCACTAGTCTCAATGGTAGCTTAGGCCAAGCAGACTGGATCGGTAAAACTGGTTCAACGAATGATTACCGAGATTCATGGTTGGTTGTCTCTACACCATCTGTCACGATCAGTAGTTGGGCAGGACACGATGATAATACCGGAATGGATGCCCAAGCAAGATTGCGTTCATCCAAATATTTAGCCAACTTGATCAATCAAGTGTATCAAGTAAACCCAACGATTTTTGGTACCGATCAGAAATTCACACTTGCTTCTGATGTGAAGAAAGAAGACGTTTCTGCCTTTACAGGACAATTACCTGGAAAAGTGACCGTTGACCGAAGATCGATCAATACACCTAGCAAAACTGTCGAGTCTCTTTGGGCAAAAAATGGTCCTGAGAAAAGCACCTTTAAATTTGGTGTAGGTGGAACAGATGAAAATTATAAAGATTACTGGAACACTGTCGGAACATTCGAACGTGAGAATCCCCAGAACAAAGAGGATGACAAAGACGACGATTAATAAAACAATCTGAGTCCACTATTCTTTTTCAAAAAAATGAGTCTGGTCTTGATAAATGATATCAAGATCAGGCTCATTTTTTATACGTTTTTACTTGTCTTTGGTGAAGCATTGACCCTGCTATTTCCACAAAAAAGTAGCTAAAACGACTATTCTTTGTCATTTCAGCTACTTTTAGTTATCGTTTTATTCGATCAATCGCTTGATGTTTCTCCCAATCGATTTATTTCGTTGAACCTTTTTCTTCAATTCCATATGGTAAGATGATTGTTTTTTCTTCTACTTCTTCTTTGTTCATCATTTTTGTCAATAGACGCATTGATACCGCACCTAAGTCATATAATGGTTGCGTAATACTTGTCAAGCGTGGGCGAGCAACTTCAGTCAATAAAGAGTTGTTGCTTGTGATGATCTCAAATTCTTCTGGTACTTTGACACCACGGTCGATCAAGCCATCTAAAATACCGATTGCTAGTTCATCATCCGTTACATAAACAGCAGTTGCTCCACTATTGTGGATACGTTCTACTAATGATAAGCCATCTCTAAAATTATAGCTTGATTCAAAGATCAAACCTTCGCTATAAGTCAGTCCGTTTTCTTTCAACGCTTCTTTGTAGCCTTTCAAACGGTTTTGGCCATTGATCGGGTCAATCAATGCGCCACTCACAAAGGCAATTTTTTTATTGCCGTTTTTAGCTAATTTAGTCACTGCATCTTTTGTCGCTGAAGTATAGTCGATGTTGACACTTCCTACTTGTTCGTCTGGATCGATCGAACCAGCTAAGACAACTGGAGTTTTTGAACGTGAGAATTCGCCACGGATCTCATCTGTGATATGATGCCCCATGAAAATCACACCGTCAACTTGTTTGGCTAAAAGATTGTTCAGTACGTTGACTTCTTTTTGGTCATTTCCGTCTGAATTTGCCAAAATGATATTATATTTGTACATCGTTGCCACATCATCGATCCCACGTGCTAATGAAGCAAAGAACATATTGCTGACATCTGGGATGATGACCCCAACCGTCGTTGTTTTTTTACTTGCAAGACCACGAGCTACAGCATTTGGGCGATAATCTAAGCGGTCAATGACTTCCAATACTTTTTTTCTTGTAGCTGGTTTTACATTTGGATTCCCATTGACAACACGTGAAACAGTAGCCATCGAAACATTTGCCTCTCTCGCTACGTCATAAATAGTGATAGTTTGTTTTTCCATCGTTGTTCTCCTATTCTGTTTTTATATCTTTTCTGAAAATACGATTTACATTTCTAAAACAGGATATCAAAGATTGACAGAAATTGCAACCGTTTTACTAGCGTTTTCATGAAAAAAATTACCTTTTTCACTTTTAGTCAATTGGTCTTTTTTTACAAGAGTGGTACAATGAATTATCGAAACATGCCATAAATGCGAAAGAAGGATGTCCAAATGAATCTTGAAAAAATCAATGAATTACGCCAATGGATGGCTCAAAAAGAAATCGACCTTGCTTATATCAGTGATCCAGGTCATATCGCCTATTTTGCTGGTTATGAAAGTGAACCCCACGAACGTGTACTAGCTCTATTTCTTTCACTTGACCAAGATCCTTTCTTGTTTACACCAGCGTTAGAAGTAGAAGATGCACAAAATAGTCCTTGGGCCTTTGATGTCCGAGGTTATCTTGATAGTGAAGATCCTTGGCTATTGATCGGGCAAGAGATCCGCACCCGTTACCCACAAATAAAAACGATTGGGATCGAAAAAAATGCGTTGACGGTTGATCGCTTTGACGCGTTATCGCAACAAATGAAAAGCAGTGTCCGATTTGCTGACCTGACTCCGGTCATCCAACGTCTGCAATTGATCAAAACAACAAAAGAAAAAGAGCAACTGATTGCGGCAGGGAAATGGGCAGATGTAGCTTTTGAGATCGGTTTTCGCTCCATCAAAGAAGGCGTAACGGAACAAGCGATTATTGCTGAAATCGAATATCAACTAAAAAAACAAGGGGTATCTCAAATGTCTTTTGACACGCTAGTTTTAGCGGGGACAAATGCAGCAAGCCCTCATGGAACACCTGGAAGTACCACGATCCAACCAAATGAACTTGTCTTGTTCGATTTAGGCGTCGTATGGGATGGCTATTGTAGTGACGCGACACGAACAGTTGCCTTCCAAAAACCGACAGAATTTCAAGAGAAAATCTATCAAATCACGCTTGAAGCCCAATTAGCAGCTCAAGAAGCTGTTCGTCCAGGCGTCACAGCCGCTGAACTTGATCAAGTCGCACGTAACGTCATTGAAAGTTACGGCTACGGCGAATACTTCAATCATCGTCTAGGTCATGGTATTGGTACGACGGTCCATGAATATCCCTCACTAGTTGCAGGCAATGATCTAGTGATCGAAGAAGGCATGTGCTTCTCATTAGAACCAGGTATTTATATCCCTGATCAAGTTGGCGTAAGAATCGAAGATTGCGTCTATGTTACAAGTGACGGTTGTATCCCATTTACAACAACACCAAAAGAATTATTAGTGGTGGAGTAAGGTTGTGAGAAAGCCGTTCTGCTCCGAGTATTAAGGCAGAACTTGGGAAAATAGCTTCTCATATTTTTTCAAGTTTTGCCTTAATATTGAAGGAGCTGGCTTTCGAACACCGTTTATCTAGGTTGTGAAAGAAGTGTTTTGACCTGAGCAGTAAGCTGGGAAATCAGAAAATAGCTTTCCATATTTTTTGATTTCTCAGCTTAATGTTGAAGGTCAGCTTCTTGAACACCATTTATCGAGATTGTGAAAGAAGCGTTTTGACCTGTAAATAAGCGATAACCCCAAAGTAGAGAACTATTTTCGGGTTATCGCTTATTTTTTGAGTTGCTTCTCTGGCATCAGTTAGTTGTCGATACCTATTCATTTGTTAATTGCTTCTTCAAATAGAATTTAGTCGTTCCAACAAAAGGCATGTTTTCCACCGAAGCAAATACTTCAAAACCATGTCTTTCATAGAATTTTCGAGCTTGATAGTCTTGCGTATTGACGGTCATATATAAGCACTGATTTTCCAATGCTGTTTGTTGAACCGCTTCGATTAATCGCGATCCGATACCTTCGTGACGCTGCGATGGATCTACGCCGAGCAATGATAGATGCAAGGTATTTCCAAATAAAGATGCCACTGCACCACCGATCCACTTCTCATCCTTAGATGCACTGATTGAAATGGTTTGAGTTTTTAAGTGTTCATTTGTAGAGAATGACTGCATATATTGTTCATTCAGCAGACCAATGATTTTCTTTTCTGTTTCTTCGGAATCGCTTTTCTTGATCTCAATCATTTACGATATCTCCTTCTCGTTCTCCACGTAAGATTAGAGAAAAAAGGACACGAATCAGGTTGTTTCCTGATCGTGCCTTTTCTTGCTCACTTTTTAGTGTTGCTTATTTAAATGTATCTTTTAGATCTTCTTTCGCACTAGCTGCATCTTCTTTTGCCATTTCAGACAAGATTTTTGCATCTTCAGCAACTGGTTTTGCTTCGTCGATGCCTTCTTTTACAGTGCTTCCTGCTTGGTCTGCTGTATCTTTGATGTCGATCATGATGTCTTCTTTCGCAGCTGCTGCTGTGTCGCCTAAATCAGCAGCAGATTTTTTGAAACGATCAGATAAATCAGCTGATTGTTCTTTCAATGTCACTAAAATATCTTCTGATTCATCTCCTGCATCAGCTGTTGCGTCTGAGACTGTTTGTTTAACATTACCAGCTAAATCGCCTGCTTGTTGTGAAAGATCATGTGCTTTGTCTTTTGCGATACTTGTCAATTCAGTTGATTTTTCTTTTGCCATCTCTGTATAATCAGAAGCCATATCTAGAAAATCATCCGCTTGTGCTGCTAGTTCATCACGTAATTCTTTACCTGATTTTGGTGCAAGTAGCAATGCTGCCACTGCTGCGGCTGTACCACCAATCACTGCACCTAGTAAAAATCCACCTTTTTTTGCCATGATTATTTTCCTCCTGTCGTATCTGTTGTTGGTTTTTTGTGTTTAAAGAATTTCACTGCAGTCCCACCGACTTTGCTGGCAACAGTTGCTTTTGCTGTTGTTTTACCGATGCCACCGACTTTTGTAACGATGTGTTTGCTTGAAGAATTCAATTCTGATACACTCTCGCTCAAATCAGCGACAGCTGTAAATAAAGGATCGATCGTTGCTACTTTTCCGTTGATATCATTCAATAATTCGTTGCTTTTCACTAACAAGCCTTCGACTTGTCTCGATAAAAGATCAACATCTTTTGTAACGACTTCAATCGTTGTGTTTGCTTCTGTTACTGTTTGTTCTGCTTTTTCAATCGTTTTTGCTAATCGAATCAATACGCGTACTAGAAAGACCACAAGTATTGCAAAAGCAATTGCTGCAATCAAGCCAGCAATTTCTCCAACTGTCATAATCAAGCCTCCTTCTCCTCTTCTTGCTATAAGGATAGCATTTTCATATTTTTTAAACAAATAAAAAATAGCAAAAAGCTTCAACTACCTACATTTTGATCAGCAGCTGAAGCATCTCGCTTGTTTACTTTTTGTTAGTTGGTTCAGAAGTTTCTGTTGATTGATTGAAAGATGAAGGCGTCTCTGCTGCTAAAGACTTGCCTAATGATAGAATATATTCTCTTAATGGGCCACCCACTTCTGGATGCGTCAATCCATATTCGATGCTTGTTTTCATAAAACCAAATTTGTCGCCGACATCGTAACGTTTACCCGTAAATTTACGTGCGAATACGCGTTGTGTCTTATTCAATGTATCGATTGCATCGGTCAATTGGATCTCATTACCTGCACCTGGTTTTTGCTCTGCTAAGACATCAAAGATTTCGGGTGTCAATAAATAGCGTCCAATAATTGCTAAATCACTTGGTGCTTTGCTTGGTTCAGGTTTTTCAACAAAATCTTTGACATTGAATAAGCCGTCTTCTAATTCTTCCCCTGGATTGATGATTCCATATTTAGATGTATCTTTATGTGGAACTTGCATCACGGCGATCGTTGAAGCATGTGTACGCTCATAATCGTCGATCAGTTGTTGAGTCAATGGGATTTCATCTTCCATGATGTCATCGCCTAACATGACAACAAACGGTTCATTGCCGATAAATGCTCTTGCTTGTAAAACCGCGTGTCCTAACCCTTTAGGATGTGATTGACGAATAAAATGAAGGTTTACATCCGTTGTTTCTTCTACTAATTTCAGTAATTCAGTTTTTCCTTTTTCGCCTAAGTTCGTTTCTAATTCGATATTTGAGTCAAAGTGATCTTCAATTGGGCGTTTTGCTTTCCCTGTCACGATCAAAATGTCTTCAATCCCTGATTTTAACGCTTCTTCTACGATAAATTGAATCGTTGGTTTATCAACGATCGGCAACATTTCTTTTGCCATCGCTTTTGTTGCAGGTAAAAATCTTGTTCCTAAACCTGCTGCTGGAATCACTGCTTTTTTTACTTTCATTTTTTTCTCTCCCTTAAAAATGTTAGTGAAATTCATTCTCTTTTTTACCATCGCGCAACATGATCTCTGTCGCTGCTTCATTTATGTTCTTGTGCTCATATAGCACTTCATAAATCGTTTGAGTGATCGGCATCTCGATCCCCATGGTCTCAGCTAACTCTTTAGCGGCACGTGTCGTCTGGACACCTTCCACGACCATGCCCATATTATTTAAGACTTCGCTTAATTCATGGCCTTGTCCAAGCAGATTACCGGTACGCCAATTTCTCGAGTGGATACTTGTACAAGTGACAATCAAATCACCGACACCGCTCAGTCCGATGAAGGTCAACGGGTTTGCTCCCATAGCAACACCTAAACGGCTGATTTCTGCTAATCCTCTTGTCATGATAGCTGCCTTTGCATTATCCCCAAAGCCTAAGCCATGGATTGCACCTGCACCGATTGCAATAATGTTTTTTAAAGCAGCACCCATTTCAACCCCAATGACATCAGGATTCGTATAGATTCGGAAATAATGATTCAAAAATAGTGTTTGAACAAATTTAGCAGCATCTGCCTCTGTACTCGCAGCAGTGATCGTCGTAATATCGTGACGAGCCACTTCTTCTGCATGACTTGGACCCGATAAAACAGCGATTGCTTGTCTCTTTTCTGCTGGGATCTCTTCTGCTAGGACTTCTGAGATCCGCTTGTGTGTTCCTTGTTCTAAGCCTTTACTTGCATGGATGATCACTGGTTTTGTTTGTAAGACCTCAACGAGTTCTTGACATACAGAACGAATCGCCTTAGTCGGTACTACGAACAAAACAGCATCTACATCAGAAACAGCCTTCGCCATGTCCGAATATGCGATGATCATTTTGGGTAATTGGTGTTTTGGTAAATAACGCTCATTGGTATGCTTTTGGTTGATTTCATTAACCTGTGAAGCACGGTGACTCCAGAGTCGAACGTCATGACCATTTTCAGCAAGCACTTGTGCTAATGCTGTTCCCCACGAGCCAGCACCTAAAACCGCTACCCTATATTTCATTTTACCACTCCTGCAAATTTTTTCATTTTTTTCGACTTGGACTTTAGATAATGAATTGATTTTTTCCTAAAGATCGGTCGTAATCTGGTAAGTTGCCTTTTTTCCGACGCCAGATGAATAGAACGATTGCTCCAATGAATAGCACAGCAGATAAAAGCTGTGACACACGGATCGTATCTAAAAGGTAAAGACTATCCGTTCTCATTCCTTCGATGAAGAAACGACCAAAACTATACCATATCAAGTAAATCAGTGCGATTTCCCCTTTTTTCAAAAGATGCGTTTTTTTCCGTAGTAATAAGAGGATGATCACGCCAATAAGGCTCCATACTGATTCATAAAGGAAAGTTGGCTGTCGATAGATCCCATCGATATACATATTATCAATAATAAAATTCGGTAAATATAGACTTTCTAAGAAACTCCTTGTTGTATCTGGTCCAAATGCTTCATGGTTCATGAAATTTCCCCAGCGCCCAATTGCTTGTGCTAATAAAACACTAGGTGCAGCAATGTCCAAGAACGTCCAGACATCAATGAAGTGATATTTCGTGTAAAAATATAATGTGATACCGCCTGCAATCAGACCACCATAAATCGCTAGGCCGCCTGAACGGATATTGAATATTTGGATCGGATTTGCAATATACTGTGGTAAATCGAACAAGATGTAATACAAGCGTGCGCCAATGATCGATAGCGGTAATCCCCATAACATAAAGTCAGTGACGTCTTCTGCTTTCATTCCTACTCTTACTGCTTCTCGACTACTTAACCACATGGCGATGATAATGCCTGAAACAATGATCAATGCGTACCAGTAAATAGGAACGCCTAAAAGGTCAAAAGCGACCCGATTGATTTGTGCAATCATACTTTCACTCCTAGCTATTGTCCGTTTGAATTTTCTTCAATCAAACGGCTCAATCTTTCTTCAAATGTCTTCGTTGCATCGAATCCCATCGTTTTCGCACGGAAATTCATCGCAGCAACTTCAATGATGATCGCGACATTTCGTCCAGTTTTCACAGGTATTTTGATTTGGGGAATACCTACTTCCGCAATTTCAACAGAAGTATCTTCAGACCCTAAACGATCGTATTTTTTCTCTTTTGCCCAAGCTTCTAAGTAGACAGCTAATTGGACTTGCATCGATCCTCTGACTGCACTGGCACCAAAAAGATTCATCACATCAATGATTCCGATTCCCCGAATCTCAATCAGATGTTCAAGGATTTTCGGTGGTTCACCAATAACGGTTAGCTCATCTTGTTGATATACATCCACTCGATCATCTGCAATCAATCGGTGGCCTCTTTTGATCAGTTCTAATGCTGTTTCACTTTTACCGATCCCACTATCTCCTTGGATCAAGACACCTAATCCATAGACATCGACTAAGACGCCGTGAACACTTGTCCTAGGTGCTAATCGTCCATCTAAATAACTCGATAATTCACCAAGTAAACGTGAGGTTGAGATCGGCGACCTCAAGACAGCCATGCCATGTTCATTCGCAGCTTGAATCATTTCTTCCGGTGCAGCTAAACCTCTAGAGATGATAAAGGCTGGCATGTCTTCACTGCACAAACGACGCATGATCATCAAACGCTCTTCTGGCATCATCCGCTCTGCGAAGCTGATTTCTTTGCTTCCAAATAATTGTAGTCGATCATGAGAATAATAATTAAAATAACCGGTCAATTCCAGTCCAGGTCTGGAGATATCACCAGTTACGATGACACGATTTAAACTTTGTTCGTCACCAGTGACGATTTCTAATGATAGTTTTTCTACTAATTGGCTAACTTTTACCATTTCTGCCATTCGTATACCTCATTTCTATTAAACTGTTCTCTTTTATTTTATCATTCTATCGATAAAAGTACTACCAATAAAAAAAACAAGGGATATCCTTTTCATTACACTTGTTTTTTCTGGTAAATACTGATTTAGAAATCGTTATCATTTATTTGGAAATAAGAAGAGGAAGCGACAATTGCCACTTCCTCTTTCCACTTATTTGATTGTGCTTGATTGTCCTTTGCATTGTTTTCTAACGATTCCTGTTCATATTACGATTGCTAACGATGATATTTACGAATGACATGATCACTGCAATCATTATAGCTGATCCAAATGATGAAAAGCTAAAATTAGCTGCTCCGACAAAGAAGGAGGTCATTTGTAAAATCAATGCGTTGATCACAAAAGTGAATAATCCAAACGTCAACAAGGTAAAGGGGATCGATAAAAACATAATGAATGGCTTGACTAATAGATTCAGCACAGAAAGAACAAAACTCGCCACAACTGCGGTCCAAATACTATTCACAAATATCATATTTGGAAAAATAACTGCCAGAGAGATAAACGTCAGCGTACTAACAACAATACGTTGAAGATAAGACATTAAAAGTCACTCCATTCGTCATCGTTGATTTTCTCTGCCTCTTTTCGTTTATTCGTTTGTTCTCTGTAGTTGTTTTTTTGATAATAGTCGTTGTCATGTCCATAACGACGTTGATTATTCTTTCCTGAAGGCACAAGTAAAGCCAACAGAATGTATAAAATAATTGGGCTTCCGAATGCAACTAAACTCAAGAAGACGTAAATGACACGAACAACTGTTGGATCAATCCCAAGATATTCAGCAATCCCGGCTAAAGTACCAGTCAATACAATATTTTTATTTGATTTTGTCAACTTTTTTTTCATTTTCTTTCACCTCTGTTCTCCTATTTTAATGGAAGAAAGATGCTAAAACAATCTTACTCCGGAAGATTTATTGAAATAATAAACCTATTATTTGTTTCTTATAAGTATGATTTTCGCTTCGCCTTCTTCTTTCAGAAGGTCGAAGCGAAAAAATTATTTATCTGTATCTTTTAAATAGATACTACCTGTTGTAGTAGACAATTCGATTTTCGCCATTTCATTTTCAGAAACGCGACGGAATTCTAACATTTGATTCGTGCGCTCTTTCTTTTCACGGATCACTTCATAATCAGACAGGCGGCTATTGATACTACCTAAACTTGTTTTTGCATGACCGTCCATACCGATGGTTGTTGGCAATGCAACTTTTACGTTACCATTGACTGAGCTTGCTTCGATTTTCTTCAAACGATCTTCTTTCACTGTCAGACGAACATCCCCATTGACTAATGAAATCGCTAAGTTTTCTGGTGTTGCGCCAAAAGTAACTGTACCGTTGACTGTTTCAATGATTGAATCTAAAATATCTCCATTACGGACATCGATATTCCCGTTGACTCCACCAATCTCAAGCATCGTTGCAGCCATTTGGTCAACCAAGATATTGCCGTTTGTTGATTTCATGTAAATATCTTTTACATCTAAGTCTTCAACTACAATATTACCATTGAGTAATTTGATTGCTGTATGGTCATACGTGCGTTTTGGTAAGTAGAAGACTAAATCGGCACGTACACGTTTGTTCGGTATTTGGAAAGAAATATGTTCTTCATTGACTTCGATCTGGCTGCGTTCAGCAAATGCTTCATAAGGCTCTGCACCCATTTTTCCATAAAGCTTGATTTTCGCTTCGACTTTTACGTCTTCGCTATCCCAAGTTTTCAAGGTTACATTCCCATTTGCCGCTTTGATGTCGATAATACTTGCTTGTGGTGCGCTATAGTAAAATTCGTGTTCAAATTTAGTTGTAGCGATGCCAGGTACTCGCAAGCTGACATCTTTCCATTCCATATTGTCATTCACTGTGACAGAAACATTTTGGAAGGTTTTCTTTAAGAATTTACCTAGTTGACTTCCAGCTTCAGTCATTTTTTCGCCGACTTGGTTCAATGTGTCATTTGCTTGTTCTTTCCAATCTTCTGGCAAGTCAAATTTCTCAGCAAAGGTGTCTTTTTTCTCAGACCATTGGTTTTTACGGATATCTTTTAATTCAGCTTCAAGCTTGATCCGCTCTTCAGATAATAGATCTCCGGCTGCTTCAAGTTCTTTGACTTCTTGCTCCAATTGTTGACGTTGTGTCAATTCTTCTTCTGTTAGTTGATCCAACTCTTCTTTTGTATTCAATTGCATCAATGTTTCCTGTTTTTCATTGCGTGCAATTTTATTTTCAAAAAGTTTTGCGTTGACTTCATCTAAGTGAGCAGAAGTTTTGTTCGCTTCAGTCGCCAATTCATCTAAGATTTTTTCTAGATTCTCTTTGTCTTCTTGTTCTTTTTGTCTCGGATCTGGTTCTACTGCTTCACGTTCAGCTTGACCATTTTCAAGTTCATCGATCAAACGGCTTGCTTGATCTTTTTCTTTACGATCAGCATGTACACGATCTGCCTCTTTTGCGATTTGCTTTTCATCTTTTTCAGTTGCCATACTCTCCAATAGGTCTAAACCTTCTTCTGTTGAAAGGATGCCTTTTTTAACTAATTCTAAAATACGTTCTCTTTCTTTCATGGAAATTGCCTCCTTATAGCAAAAATTGTTTGCAAGCTTTTCCTTACATACACATTATGCAATGATTTGAAGAAAAAGTCATAGGACTTAAGTTGTAACTTTCTCTCATTCTTAGGATGATTTTTTCTGTCGAGTGAATAAAATTGAAGAAATGACTGATGTTATCGGTAAAACAAGGATCGCTGCACTTGTCGTGACCACTACAGTCACATACTCCAAAACGAAAGTTTTTTCGTTGATCAACTGGCCAAAAGACAACTCTAGATCAATAAACCATAATATCAGGGCTAAACAATTTCCCATAAAAGCAAAAACCAAGGTCGTTACTGTTGTAGCTAAAATTTTTCTACCGATCCGTATACTCGATTTTACTAATTCACGATAGCTTTGTAATGGATCTGTGACATATACTTCATAGGTCGCACTAGCGATAGATACACTTGCGTCTAACACGGCTCCACTCACACTGATCAATAAAATTGCTCGTGTCAATGCGAAAAAATCCAAGGGTACGTGCAAATCGAACCCTGTCAGCTCATCTAATTCAATCCTTGTAAACCCTTGGATCGCTAATTCAGAAAGAAACGGCGTCACCACTAAGAAAACCACTAAAAAAAGTAATACACTAAGAAAAGCTGCTTTCATTTTAAGATTGTAGCCATTAACAAAAAACAATGTGACACTAGTGATCAACAAAAAAATCACGATGGCACTTGGTAATATTGGCAAACGAAAATGATACAGGAGCAATAGAAGGAAAAACAATAGGACGTTAATGAACAGCCCTAAGATCATATAAAACCCATTTTTCCCACCAACCAGTAAAATCAATAGCACTAAGAGAAGCGCTAAGAGCAAAAGTACATTCATCAAATCGCCCTCCGATACTTCAAATGGCCTAAATAGCAGAAAAGTGTAATGGGAATCGAAAGGACAATACCTAGACTTCCGCTGATCACACGTAGCAATTCCAACGAGAGATGCAACTCAATTGCATCTCTCAAGGGCCAACCATTGTTAAAGTAAACAAGTAACATCGGGATCGTCCCACTGACGTATACGAATAGTAAGATATTCGTCATGGAGCCAATTACATCTTGTCCCACCATTTGACCAGACTGCCACAATCGTTTCATCGTTATTTTTGGTTGTTTACTCACCAACTCATCTAAAGTAGTCGTGACTGTGACAACTGTATCCAACACACCACCAGTCATCCCTACTAATAAACTAGCTAAAAAAACGGAACGATACGGTCGAGTCAAGTAACTCATTTCCTCATACCGTAATCCTTGATCGTTCAAATAATCCATTGCGAACAAACAAATTAGAAAAGCTACACCTACACTCGTCATCGTTGCGACGATTTTTATCAGTCCACCTTGTTGCCAACCATCTAAGGCAAAAACGCAAATGATCGTTCCTAAAAAGACAAAAAGGATGCTCGTCATCACCAATGATATCCCTTGGGTCTGCGTGAAACCTTGAAGAAGTAAAATCAATAACAAGAGATTGAGTCCTACACTGATCAAAGTGAATACGCCTGCTTTTCCGCCTACGAATAAGAGCGAACAGATAAATAAACTGGTAAAAAAGAATAACCAACCGTCATTTTTTTTGCTGAGTATCTGCCACTCATCCCCGATTTTACGTACGAGATAAAGTTGATTCGTCTTAGCTTTTGCATGTTCGATCTGATTTTCTTGGTGCGGAATAAACAGAGTCAGTTCTGTTCCTTTCGCTTGCGTATTCATCAATTCTCCTTTGATTACTTGTTGTTCATTTTCTAGCGATACTTGCTGTACTTGCATGATTGGGTCTTCGTACCATTCAGTGGCATGTTGGATTACCCATGCGGCCACAAAACAACTACAAAGAATCAAACATTTGATCAATAATCGATTTTTTTTCTGCATACGCCTTCCTTTCTGAGGTTGCGAAAGAAGCGATCAGCACTAAGGCAGAAGGCAGAAAAATCGAAAAATGGCTTTTTCATTTTTGATTTTTTTGCCTTATGTCCGAAGTGTTGCTTCTTGAACACCGTTTATTCATTTTTAGAAGGAACAGGATGTCTAATGTACCTGATCCTTAAAATTGATGGAATGGATAACAACAAACAATTAATCATCGCAAATCTCGAATAATTGTCTTCTATATTAATAAAAAAGCCAACTTCCAAAAATATATCTCTCTTTTCGGAAGTTGGCGCTTATTTCTCAGAAATACTGATCAGCATTTGACAAAAATCAGCGAATGATTTTTATCTTTGATTAGTCTCTTCGTTATGATTTGTGTTCAACTCAGTGATTTTACCTGTAGCTAGATACACGATCCATTCACAGATATTTGTTACGTAATCACCGATCCGCTCTAAATAACTTGCTACGTTGACATAGTCTGTTCCACTGATGACAGTTTCGGGATTTGATTGCATATTTTTGATCGTTGCATTGTAGATCCGATTGAAGGATTCATTGACACGATGATCCATATTTGCAATCGTACGTGCGTCCTTTTCATCTGTTTTAACGTAAGCGACTAAGACATTATCTACCATTTTTTTGACATAATCAGACATATCAGAGATTTCTTTTTCGATTTCAGGAATTCTTGTTTCTCCCTTAAGACGAATCGTTGATTTAGCGATAGAAACTGCGTGGTCAGCCATACGCTCTAAATCTGAACTTGCTTTCATGACTGTGATGATCGTTCGTAGATCAGTTGTCACCGGTTGTTGCAAAGCAATCATTTCAAAACTTTTTTTCTCTAATCGTGTTTCCATATCATTGATCATAATGTCATTTTCAATTACTTCTTTTGCAAGAACTTTGTCGTGTTTTGTATAAGAGCGCACTGATTTATGCACCGCATTACTAACCATCATGCCCATTTCGTAAAATTGATTATGAAGGTTCAATAATTCTTCTTCAAATTGTGTTCGTAACATCCTCTTTCCTCCTTATCCAAATCGTCCTGAGATATAATCTTCCGTTTCTTTTTTATCTGGATTCATAAATATTTTTTTCGTATTGTTAAACTCGATCAAATTGCCATCTAAGAAGAAAGCTGTTTTGTCTGAGATACGTGATGCTTGTGACATATTGTGAGTCACGATGATCATCGTATAACGTTCTCTTAACTCTAATAACATACTTTCTATTTTACCAGTAGAGACTGGATCTAAGGCACTAGTAGGCTCATCTAATAAAATAATTTCTGGATTGACAGCTAGCACGCGGGCGATACACACTCGCTGTTGTTGTCCCCCTGATAAAGACAACGCACTTTTATGCAATTTATCTTTGACATCTTCCCAAACAGATGCTGCTTTCAAGCTTTCTTCTACTACTTGGTCTAACACTTTTTTGTCTTTTTCACCTTTGATTTTCAACCCATAAATGACATTTTCATAGATTGAAAATGGAAAAGGATTTGGTTGTTGGAACACCATACCGATTTCTTTACGCAGTCCAACGATATCTGTTTTAGGACTGTAAATATCATTGCCTTTGTATACGACACTACCAGTGATCGTTACACCAGGGATCAAATCATTCATACGATTCAATGAACGTAAATAAGTAGATTTCCCACAACCAGATGGTCCGATCATCGCAGTGATCTCGCCTTTATTGAAACTTAGATCAATGCCTTTCAAGGCTTCTTTTTCCCCATAATACAGATGAAGATCTTTTGATGAAATAATTTCTTTTGTCATAGCAAGTCCTCCGTCTTAACCAAAATGACCGGACACATAGTCTTCAGTTGCCTGAATCTTAGGTCTAGTAAATATCTTATTCGTCTTGTCATACTCGATCACATTTCCAAGATAGAAGAACGCAGTGTAATCACTGATTCGGGCAGCTTGTTGCATATTGTGAGTCACAATAATAATCGTATAATCTTCTTTTAAGTTGACTAACGTTTCTTCGACAGTCCCAGTTGAAATCGGGTCTAACGCACTCGCTGGTTCATCAAGCAATAAAATATCTGGTTTCATCGCGATTGCGCGAGCGATGCAAAGACGTTGCTGTTGTCCACCTGATAACGCCAAAGCACTTTTATTCAAACTATCTTTGACTTGATCCCATAATGCCGCTTGCTTCAAACTAGTTTCGACGATCTCATCTAGTTTTTGTTTGTTTTTCTCACCATGCTGTTTCAAGGCAAACGTAATATTGTCATAGATCGATTTACTAAAAGGATTCGGACGTTGGAACACCATACCGATTCGTTTACGCATTTCATAAACATCGATTTGTGGTGCATTGACATCCACATCTTTATACATGATCTTTCCAGTGATCTTCGTGTTTGCGATCCCATCGTTCATTCGATTCAATGAACGTAGATAAGTGGATTTCCCACACCCTGATGGTCCGATCAATGCAGTGATTTTATTCTTTTCAAATTCAAGATTGACACCTTTAATGGCTTCGTTATCGCCATACCATACATGCAAATCATCTGTATGTAGCGCGATATCTTTTTCAGCGCCCATTTTGATGATGTTGGTTTCATTCATATTATATTCTTTCATTCTGCTTCTTCTCCTTAAGCTGAAGTCATTTTACGGTGCAGACGTTTCCCAATTGCTCGAGCACCAAAGTTGAATAGTAACACAGCGATGATCAATACTGCAGAAGCTCCTGCTGAAACGGAAACACCATCGGGCATTGTTCCTTCTGTATTGATTTTCCAAATGTGGACAGCTAGTGTTTCAGCTTGTCGGAAGATACCGATCGGGCTTGAAATGCTAAATGGATTCCAGTTAGTAAAATCTAAGGCTGGCGCACTTTGACCAGCGGTATAGATCAACGCTGCGGCCTCACCGAAAATACGACCAGAACTCAAGATGACCCCTGTCAAAATACCTGGTGTCGCTTCTGGAACGACGACACGAAGCACTGTTTCCCAGCGAGACAATCCTAGAGCTAAACCAGCTTCACGTTGGGTATAATGGACAGCTTGTAAAGATTCCTCGACCGTACGAGTCAATAAAGGCAAGTTGAATACTGTCAATGCCAACGCACCTGAAATGATCGAGAACCCATATTGGAATTGGATAACGAAAACCAAGAATCCAAATAAACCGACAACAACAGAAGGCAATGAGCTAAGAATCTCGATGGATGTGCGGATCACATCTGTCAACCAGTTCTTCCCTGCATATTCAGATAAATAGATCCCTGCACCGAGTGAAATCGGAAAACTGATGATCATCGTGATGATCAGTAAATAGATGGAGTTGAATAATTGGATACCGATCCCGCCACCTTCTTGATACGCTTTTGATGGTTCAGTCAAGAATGACCATGAGATATGCGGGATACCGCGAACTAAAATATAAAGAAGCAACGCAGCGAGGATCAGGACGATGATGCCTGAAATCACATATAAGACACCTGTTGCTATTTTATCAGAACGTTTTGCATTCATTATTTCAATTCTCCCTTCTTACCAATCAAGCGGATAACGATATTAAAGAATAATGACATCAAGAGTAGGATCAAGGCTAAAGACCATAACACGTTGTTTTCAACGGTACCCATGATCGTATTACCGATACCCATCGTCAAGATCGATGTCAGCGTTGCAGCTGGAGTGGTAAAGCTTGTTGGCATCAATGCCGCATTACCGATAACCATTTGGATCGCTAAGGCTTCACCAAAGGCACGAGCCATCCCAAAGACGATAGCTGTCAAGATCCCAGGAATTGCTGCACGTAAGACTACTTTATATGTGGTTTGCCATCTCGTTGCGCCCAACGCAAGGGAAGCTTCACGATAGTGTCTTGGTACGGCTTTTAACGCATCGACTGTCATCGTCGTAACCGTTGGTAAGATCATTACGAACAACACAAATGTTCCGGCTAAAATACCAAAACCAGTTCCGCCAAAAATGCCACGAATGAATGGAACGATGACGGATAGACCGATAAAACCATAAACAACTGAAGGAATACCTACAAGCAGTTCAATGACCGGTTGTAAAATCTTTGTTCCGTTTTTCGGAGAGATTTCTGTCATGAACACAGCAGCTCCGATGGCAAAAGGTGTTGCAATGATCGCAGATAAAAAAGTAACGATAAACGAACCCGCGATCATTGGTAGGGCTCCTACCATTGGTTTTCCATCAGGTCCGAGTGCGCTCGGATTCCAATTTGTTCCAAATAAGAAATCAAAAACATTGATTTTATCAACAAAAAAGGTCGCTAACCCTTTGCTGGCAACAAAATAAAATATTGCTAAAACAACCACTACAATCAATGCAATACATAAAAAGCTGATAAACTTTCCACGTTGTTCCATTTTCGAGCGCTTGGATTTAGTTACTAGTGCTTTTTTTACATCTTCCACAGATGATTCCTCCTTGGTCCTTTAACATACCTATACAGTCTACTAAGCGAATATCAATTTGATTTTAATAACATGTAAATTTTTTGCTAACTTTGTAAATTTTGTGTAAAGATGGTTAATTCACCACATTACCTTCCCAATCGCGTTCAACTTTCATACTCGACACTGGAATATAGCCTAAATCACCAACAATATTTTTTTGCACTTCATCTGATAAGATATAGGCTAAAAAGTCTTTCGTTAATTGACTTGTGTCTTTTCGCGTATACATATGCTCATATGCCCAAATCGTCCAATCATTCGTTGTGACATTCTCGTCTGTTGGCTCAACTCCGTCGATTTTCAGTGTATCCACATCTTTTGATACGTAAGAGAATGCGACATAGCTGATTGCTCCTGGCGTATCAGCAACGATTTGACGGACCATTCCACTAGAATCTTGCTCCTGGGAACGAATCGCTGTTTCACCGTCTAAGACCCATTTTTCAAAAGTAGCTCTCGTTCCACTACCTGCTGCACGGTTCAAGATCACGATTGGCTGATCTTTTCCACCTAGTTGTTTCCAGTTCGTCAGTTCACCAGTAAATACTTTTTTCAAATCTTCCATCGAAATGTTTTCGATGCCGACCTCTTTATTGACAATTGGTGTGATGCCCACTACTGCTACTCGATGGTCGATCAGTGCGGACGCATCGATCCCTGATTTCTCCTCTGCGAACAAATCGGAATTACCAATCTCAACAGCGCCTGATTGGACTTGCGATAAACCAGTACCACTTCCGCCACCTTGTACATTAACAAATTTGCCGGGATTTTCTGATTGATATGTCTCAGCAACCGTTTCAACTAAAGGTTGTAAAGCGGATGATCCCACCGCTGTGATCGATTCTCCTTGGTCGACCAGGTTTGAACACCCAGACATTGTTATAAATAGTGCTATCATTGGTATTATTAATCGTAATTTTTTCATTAGAAATCTCCTTCAATCCTAAAGTATTTCCATTTTAACATTTTCACTATTACTTGAAAATCAATTGATTTTATTAAATAACAAATAATTTAATTTAATTAAAAAAAATACTATCTCAATAAATTTTTCTATGCTATACTGGCATTGAAATGTGTCTCTGTATCAAGCAAGCATTAACTTATTTCTTGCTTTCCCCAAAAAACAAGAAATACCCCAAAAGTTAATTCCCGCTCTTGCGAGACGCTTTCTCCATTTCTAGTAATAAAACTACAGAAATGGCCCCGATAGAAAAGGACATGAAAGTCTGCTCTTATGAGTGTATTTCATGTCCTTTTTTGTTCAGTTTTTTACAAGAGTGGCGAAACAAGTCGAGCCAATCCTTCTTTTAGCTTGATCATCCAGCCCCGAGCCTCGTAACGTTCTTTTGTCAAATGATCAGAAACCTTTGAATCTTCAAAAAATGCCCCTCGCACTTGGGTAGCGATCCGTTCGTCATAGATCAGTGTATTGACCTCAAAATCTAACCGGAAAGAACGAACGTCGATATTTGCTGAACCTACAGAAACGATCCCGCTATCGATGATCATTGTTTTCGCATGGATGAATCCATTCTCATATGTTTCAATGACAGCACCATATTCGATCAATTCAGCGGCAAAAGAATACGTTGCCCAATAGACTAATGGATGATCTGGTTTATTTGGGATCTGCAAATGGACCTTTACACCGGATAACAATGCCAATTTCAACGCTTCATGGATTGATTCATCTGGAATATAATAAGGCGTTTGGATCAAAATCTCCCGCTTAGCCAATGAGATCATTTTAAGGTACGTCATTTTGATTTGTTCATGTTCTGAATCAGGTCCACTCGTCACGACCTGTAAGGCAATCTCACCAGTTGATGCAATACTTGGGAAAAAGCGCGCCGCATAGTTTACTTCTTTTGTATGTTGAGAATTCCAATCCATCAAGAAGCGATTTTGTAACGCATAGACTCCTTCACCATAGATACGCAAATGATTATCTCGCCAATAACCAAATTTTTGCACGAGACCCAAATACTCATTTCCCACATTGAATCCACCCGTATAACCAATTTTCCCATCGATTACTACGATCTTTCGATGATTTCGATAATTGATTCGCGGGTTCAGATAAGGAACAAAAAGCGGAAAAAAGAAAGCAACTTCTCCACCAGCTTCTTTTAACTCATGGAAAAATTTGGTTGAAACTTCCGTCGATCCCCATGCATCCAGTAAAACTCTTACTTGCACCCCTCTGCGGACAGCAGAAGTCAATGCTTGGCATACCTCGATCCCTAAGCTATCGCTACGATAAATATAATATTGTAGATGGATATGATCAGTTGCCTGTTCAATGTCCTCGATCAAACGATCAAATTTTTCTCTTCCATCGGTGAACAGCGTAACGTCATTGCTTGTGGTATACAGTGTGCTTTCTCCAACAGTTAACATATAAATCAACTGTTTGACATCCACTTGCCCAGTCGGAGGATGTGGATATAATCCCCGCATCAATGCCTGTCGATCCTCTTCGATTTCTAAGTTCTTACCGATCTTTCCTTGGATCTTCAAATCAAAAATCTTATCTTTTGAAATCCCACGTCCAAAGAAAATGTAAAGGAAAAACCCTAGGATCGGGATAAAAGTCAGTACAAGTAACCATGCCCAAGTTTGAGCAGTTTCTTTTCTTTCGGTAAAAACGATCACTAAAGATAATAATGTATTCGTAAGTAGTAAGATCGTCGAAAAATTGTCAAAAATAATATCCATTGCCTCACCTCTTATCCGGCTATCCTCCTTAGGATAGCGAAGTTGTTTTTTAAAGTAAAGAAAAACCACTGATTTGTCTATCAGAAAAACCGACTTTCTTAGAATACTATAGATAGACAGGATAGAGTAAGTATATTTTTCTATAAAATAGATTTTACGTATAAAAAAAATTTTATAAAAAAAACCAGCAGGATCGCTCCCACTGGTCTGCTTTATATCTTTGTTTAAAATTTCAAAAATCTTCTCATTGAAATAATCGAACCTAATGAACCAATAATGATACCAATACCGGCCATCAATGCGTCAATTTTCCAAACGATATCCTGTGGCTGTATCAATGAATAATTTGAGCGCAACAAGGTTGGATTGAGCAATCTGTATACTTCCTGATACCCAAAAGTGAGGATCAATACAGGAATAATGGCTCCGATCAAACCGATCCAACCACCTTCAAGGAAGAAAGGCCAACGGATATAGCCATTCTTGGCACCAACTAAACGCATGATCTGGATCTCTCTTTGCCGTGAAATGATCGTGATACGAATCGTATTTGAGATCAAGAACATCGCGACAAACAATAACAAGGCAGCTGCTGCTAATCCCCATGTACGCACTGCCGCAGCAATATTAAAGATTCGGTCAGACGAAGTACCACCATAATCCGAACGGAAAACATTTTTTAACTTCGCAGCTTCTTCAGAAACTTCTTTTGTATAAGAAGGTTGTGTCGTTGTTACAACATACACATCGTATAACGGATTACCGTCTCCTTCAAATAAACTCCAAGAATCACCCATTTGATCCTGGATTTTCTTTAATTCTTGGTCTTTACTTGAAAATTCAACTTTATTGACATGATCAAGCTCATTCAATTCCTTTTCGAGCGTTTCCATATCTTTCTCATTCGTTCCGATATCAACGAACACAGAAACATCCACGTTACCTTCGATGTCTTCAGCTAATTTAGTCGCATTCATGATGATTGCCATAAATACTCCAACTAATGTCAATGTGATCGTTACTGCACTAATTGATGCGACAGTCATCCAACCGTTACGTTTTAAACTTTTGATACTTTCTAATAAATGGCGGAAAAAGGTTCTAATCATCGTATCCATATTCCCCTTCCGCTTGGTCACGAATAATCCGGCCATTTTCAATGGCGATTACGCGGTGACGAATTGTATTAACGATCGTACTATTATGTGTAGCCATAACAACAGTCGTTCCTTGGGCATTGATTCGATCCAACAACTTCATGATTTCCCATGAGTTTTCCGGGTCTAAGTTTCCTGTCGGTTCATCTGCAATCAATACTTTTGGTGTATTCACAATTGCCCGGGCAATCGAAACACGTTGTTGTTCCCCACCTGACAATTCACTTGGGAAAACACGTACTTTATGTTTCAAGCCGACTAAATCTAAAACTTCCATGACACGTTTTTTTATGTCACGAGGTTTTCTGCCGATGACTTGCATCGCATACGCGACATTTTCATATACTGTTTTTCGAGGTAACAATTTATAGTCTTGGAAAACTACTCCGATTTCTCTACGTAAATAAGGTACTTCACGATCCTTGATATCTATCAGATCATGGCCAGCAACGTTCAGCGTGCCCTTCGTTGCTTTTTCTTCTCGGTACATCAACTTGATGAATGTAGATTTACCAGCACCAGATGGTCCTACTACATAGACAAACTCTCCTTGGTCAATGACGATCGAGAGATTTCGGATAGCTGTGGTACCATTTGAGTACTTCTTCATTACATCCTTCATTTCAATCATGGCGTTCTCTCCATATCTTTTCAGTCTTTAGTCATTATAGCATGGGAATGTTTCAGCTTGCTTTCGAAATCTTACAATTTTATTTCAATTTACTATTAATCGTGAGTAAGCTACATGTGCATTTTTAAATAGCCATCGATGAATGGGTCTAACTCGCCATCCATCACTGCTTGGACATTTCCTGTTTCTACATTGGTCCGATGATCTTTGACCATCGAATAAGGATGGAAAACATAAGAACGGATTTGTGAGCCCCAGCCAATTTCCATTTGTTCCCCACGTAGTGCTGCTGCTTCTTGTTCTTTCTTTTCAACTTCCAATTGATAAAGTTTCGCTTTCAGCATCCCCATCGCTTGTTCACGGTTTTTTAATTGTGAGCGTTGTGCCTGACTGGCAACGACTGTTCCTGTTGGCAAATGCGTGATCCGTACAGCAGACTCTGTTTTATTGATATGCTGTCCACCCGCTCCACTTGCTCGGTAAGTGTCGATCTTCAAATCATCAGGATTGACCTCGATATCGATCATGTCATCTAATTCTGGCATGACATCGACTGAACAAAATGACGTATGTCGGCGTTTCGCCGAATCAAATGGCGAGATCCGAACAAGGCGATGTACGCCTTTTTCTGATTTCAAATAACCATAGGCATTATGTCCTTTGATCAATAATGTCACACTTTTGATACCAGCTTCATCACCGGCTTGGTAATCTAACATTTCCACTTGGTAATTGTGTTGTTCTGACCAACGTGTGTACATTCGTAACAACATACTTCCCCAATCCTGAGATTCTGTTCCCCCTGCACCTGGATGCAGCTCAACGATGGCGTTATTGCGGTCATAAGGTCCATCTAGTAACATGGCTAATTCGTAAGTTGTCATTTTTTCAGCTAAAGCACTGATTCGCTCTTGTGCTTCTTCTTGCATTTGCGCATCTGGCTCTTCTTGTAACATTTCCAGCATCAATTCTAGTTCTTCTAGCTCTTGTGCGAGTTCATTGAACTGATCATAGGTTTCTTTGTTTGCATTATTTTCATTGATCACTTTTTGTGCAGCTTCACTGTCATCCCAAAAACCTGGTTCAGCCATTTTTGCTTCTGCTTCAGCAATATCTTCTTCCAGCTGATCTAAGTCAAAGAGACCCCCTAAAACTTGTGACTTTCTCTTGCATTTCGGTTAGGAGGTTTCGAATTTCAGAAATTTCCATTTCGATTTCCTTCTTTCTGTCTAATCTTCATTGTTTAGTCTACCAGAATCTTGAACGAACAGAAAGAATAAGATGCGACATGGTCGCTCCTTTCCCTTTTCATTCTGATCTTAATGGTAGTCGTATATGTGCCAAAAGGAACCTCTTCGGAAATAAGGTGGAATCCACAAAAATTCAACGAACAATTTTTGCGGATTCCACCTTATTTCTTGAGGCTCAGAACTTCTTGACCTCAGGGAAGTCATAAAACAAAAAAATGTTTCGTTAAGATTCCCTATCTATTTTAGTTTGTGAAAAGGAACGAGCACTCTCATATGAAGTGAGTTCCTTTTCTGAATTGATCAAGTCTCATTGCTCGGTATGAACGATTTCTTTCAATAGGAAAGATTACATCTCATTCTTGCCATGACAATTTTTGAATTTTTTACCACTGCCACATGGACATGGGTCATTACGTCCAACTTTATTTACACTGACAGGCTGTGATTTCACATTCAATCGGCTGTTTTCTTTCGCGCCACCTTCTGTTGGTTGAACAGGTTGCCCTTGAGACACTTGTTCACGTTGGACGTTTTGACGGATCTCCGCTTTCATAAAGATACGTGTTACTTCGTATTCGATTGCACCAATCATGTCTTCAAACATTTTGTAGCCTTCTGTTTGGTATTCGACAAGCGGATTGTTTTGTCCGTAGGCACGTAGTCCGATCGATTGACGTAATTGATCCATTGCATCAATGTGGTCTGTCCATTTTGAATCGACAACACGTAAGATCACGACTTTTTCAAACTCAAGCAATTGCTCAGGACCATTTAATTGTGAAGCTTTCGTATTAAAGATTTCTTGTGCTTTTTCATTTAAGAAATCTTTGATTTGTTGTGGTGACTTGCCTTCTAGATCAGCCATTGAAATACTGTCTTCATGGACAAGTGTACTACCAGCAAAGTCGACGATTCCTTCAAGATTCCAGTTTTCTTTCTCAAGTTGCGTGTGGGCATCCACTACTCGACTGATTGTTCGTTTGACCATATTCATCAATGGTTCAGATAGACTTGTTTCTTCCATGATCACGTCTTGACGTTGTTTATAGATGACTTCACGTTGTTCACGCATCACATCATCGTATTGAAGAACGTTTTTACGTGTGTCGTAGTTGTTTCCTTCTACACGTTTTTGCGCTGATTCAACTTGTTTCGACAACATCTTACTTTGGATCACTGCATCCTCTTCACCGATCTTCATGCGTTCCAAGAAAGCTTTGATTCGTTCTGAACCGAATCGTTTCATCAAGTCATCTTCAAGAGACAAGTAGAATTGTGACATCCCTGGATCTCCTTGACGACCTGCACGTCCACGTAACTGGTTATCGATACGTCTTGATTCGTGACGTTCTGTACCAATAACAGCTAATCCACCCAACTCACGAACACCTAGACCTAACTTGATATCCGTACCACGACCAGCCATGTTCGTTGCAATCGTAACTGCTCCTTTTTGACCAGCATTCATGATGATCTCGGCTTCTTTAAAGTGGTTTTTGGCATTTAGTACTTCATGAGGTACGCGTTCTCGGTTCAATAAATCAGAAAGCAATTCAGACGTTTCAACAGCGACGGTACCTACAAGAACAGGTTGTCCTTTACGGTAACGATCTTTGATATCTTGAACGACTGCATTGAACTTGCTTGTCAATGTCGGATATAACAAATCTGGACGATCATCACGAATGACCGGACGATTTGTAGGGATTTGAATGACTTGGATGTTGTAGATTTCTCTAAACTCTTCTTCTTCTGTCTTCGCTGTCCCTGTCATACCAGATAATTTCTTGTACATACGGAAATAGTTTTGGAATGTGATCGATGCCATCGTTTTTGTTTCATCTTCGATCTCCACGCCTTCTTTGGCTTCAATCGCTTGGTGCAAGCCATCAGAATAACGGCGTCCATCCATGATACGACCAGTAAATTGGTCAACGATCATTACTTTTCCATCTTGGACCACATAGTCGATATCTAAAATCATGATATAGTTTGCGCGTAATGATTGATCGATATGATGCGTTAAAGCAGAATTTTCGATATCATATAAGTTATCTAAACCGAAAGTTTCTTCCGCTTTTTCAATTCCAGCTTCAGTCAAGCTGATCGTTTTTGATTGAACATCGATTTTATAATCTTCTTCTTCTTTCAATCGTTTGACAAAGTTATCAGCACGCGTATATAACGCAGTTGACTTTTCTGCTTGTCCAGAAATGATCAATGGCGTTCTTGCTTCATCGATCAAGATCGAATCGACTTCATCGACGATCGCATAGTTCAATGGACGTTGTACCATTTGATGACGATAAACAACCATGTTGTCTCTCAAATAGTCAAACCCTAGCTCGTTGTTTGTACTATACGTAATGTCACAATTGTAGGCTTCACGTTTTTCATCTGCTGATTTTGAATTGATATTCAAACCAACTGTCAAACCTAAGAAGTTGTATAACTCACCCATCTCATTGGAGTCACGAGTAGACAAGTATTCATTGACAGTAACTACGTGAACGCCTTCTCCTGTCAAAGCATTTAAATAAACAGGCATCGTAGCAGTCAAGGTTTTCCCTTCACCGGTACGCATCTCTGGAATATTTCCATCATGAAGGACGATCCCCCCCATTAACTGCACAGGGTAAGGGTACAACCCTAATACGCGTTTTGCTGCTTCACGAACGACTGCGAAAGCTTCTGGTAAAAGTTGATCTAATGTTTCCCCTTTTTTATATCTTTCCTTAAATTCGGTTGTCTTTGCTTGTAATTGTTCATCTGTTAATGCTGCCATATCATCAGCATGAGCTTCGATTTTCTTTACAATACTTTCTAAACGTTTTAGTTCTTTCTTATCATTTTCGATAATCGAACGAATAAAATTGGCCATGCGTTGTTTAATCTCCTTTTATATAATATCCAAACTATGTAGACTCTGTTTCTTATTTTATCATTAGTTGTGGATAAATGAAATAACTTAAGTCAATTAAAGTGATATCTTCATAATTATTTCATATTCTTTTTATCTATCCAATCCGAAAAAAAAGCTTGCAGTAGTCATTCGAGACCACTGCAAGTTTTTTTCATGTTATTATTTCGTTATTTATCAATCAGTTTCGATCAATCCATATTTGCCATCTTTACGACGGTAAACAATGCTTGTACCATTCGTTTCTGCATCTTCAAAGATGAAAAAGTTATGGCCTAACATATTCATTTGTAAAACAGCTTCTTCGCTGTCCATTGGTTTCAATGACAAGCGTTTTGTACGAACGATATCTAATTCAGACTCATTTTCTTCTTCGTCTTCATTATTGAACATAACCGCCGCATTTGCTGTATTCAAACCAGTTTCGCGAGATTTACGATTGATTTTTGTTTTGAATTTGCGGATTTGACGTTCCAATTTATCAACAACCAAATCAATACTTGCATATAGATCAGGTGAAGTTTCTTCGGCACGTAATACGAGATAAGGTAATGGAATCGTAACTTCCACTTTTGCTGTTTTTTCAGTATAAACTTTTAAATTCACATGCGCCGTAGCATCGGGAGCATCGCTGAAATAACGTTCTAATTTTCCTACTTTTTTCTCTACGTAGTCACGAATCGCTTCAGTTACTTCGATATTTTCGCCGCGTACATTATATCTAAACATAAAAACTACCCCTTTCATCTACCACAATCAAGAAGGAGAAGGACCACTCTTTCCCTCTTCTTACTTCTATTATATCGAACTCGTAAGCATTTGCAAACTAAATCGCTGTCATTTTACTACTGTTTCTACAAAAAGCTTATCTAGCAAGTGAGAACGTCTGTACTTTATTGGGTGACTGCGCCAAAAGGCAGGACGCTGCATGGAACATCGTTTGGCCAGTCGTATAAACATCATCGATCAGCAAGATATTTTCCCCTTTGATTGTAGGTGTAGATGGCTGATAAACAAATGGTTGGGTCGTAATCAAACGTTGCACTCTTGTTTTCTTGGATTGTGGTATATGGTGTTTTTCTCTGATCAGCAATTCTTGAAAAGGAAGCCCAGCAGCTCTCAATAGTTCACTCACTTGGTTAAATCCTCTTTCGTTGATCCTTTCTGTAGACAATGGAATCGGACAAAAAACAAATGACTTGTATTGTTTTCGCAATTCTTGCAACTCTACACTAAATGTATGTGCCAACAGGATATCCCCCATGAATTTATATTGTTTGAGCCAAGTACGGAACGCTTGATCGTAGCGGAAGAACGCACGATGACAAAAACGATAGTCAGGGTAACGTGCCTGCCAATTCAAGCAATCTCGGCAATAGTCATGTTGATCAATCGCTTGTTTATTCAATACTTTTTGGCAGCCTTCACACTGGTGGCGACTCTTCTGTCGTATTCGTTGAAATAAGAATTGACATTCCTGGCAACATCTCGCTACTTTTTTCAGTCCAAGCAATTCACCGATTGTTATATTTCTGCTAAATATTTTCTTACAATATACGCATTTCATCTCGTTGCTCTTTTCCTTTTTTATTCATTTGTTTGATTTCTTTACACGCTTTTACGATAGCATGCGTCTTTTCTTCATAGAAAAAATAGACCTGACTATTCGTGAATCCTCCCTTTCGATCGGCACGTCCAGCAATTTGGACCAGTGATGATTTGCTGAATACCGGATGGTCGGCGCCTAAAACAATGACTGAGATCCGTTCAAAAGTCACCCCACGCTCTAAGATCATCGTGGTCAAAAACACATCGTAGTGTTGCTCTCTCATATTTTGGACTTTGCTACTACGTGCTTCATCTTTTGAAGAGGCGGATGTCATACGACAAGACAATTGTTTTTTTAATTGTTTCTCCAATTGCTCCATTAAAGAGATACTTGGGCAAAACAATAGCACATGGTTTTCTTTGACTAGCTCTTGGATCAAGCGACACAATCGTTGATTCTTTTTTGGGTGCAAACAGCGATTTGCCCACTGATCCCAAAAAAGCAGTTTCGGTTCTGGCAATAATCGCTGATGAAAGCGTAAAGCCAACTGATGAACACTCAAAGCTGTTCGGCTTTTTTTCAATAACTGGTCATCGGGTGTCGCACTTAAATATATCAGTTGGCCATTTCTTTGTAGCGCGGTTGCCACTGCATAAGCTAACCCTTGATCCCCCACAAATGGAAAAGCATCCACTTCATCTACTACTAAAAGAGCAAATGCTCGGTAAAAACGATACAACTGATGCGTTGTACAAATCACTAAAGAACCATAGCGATCAGGTCCTTCTGATTTCCCATGAAGCAAGCGGATCCTTTCTTCTGGGAAGACCTGGCTAAGTCGTAGGTATAATTCCTGACAAACATCGATCCTTGGTGAGGCGATAGCAACTCTCCCACCTTTAGCTAAGGTAGCGTGGATACTGGCGTAAAGCATCTCTGTCTTGCCTGAGCCTGTAACTGCCCAAACCAAATGCTCACCCGATCGTTCACATAGATCATCTGAAATTTGCTGTTGTAGTGTTGTTAATTGACCTTCCCAATAGTGGTTTACATGACGCTTCTTTCCATTTGGTTGTTCGAATAAGTAGAGCTGTTGCAGGGTATCGCAACGCCCCAAAAACAGACAGTGGGGACAGTAGTAGGTAGACGCATTGAGCCTTGCTGATTTCAAAGGGGTCGTTTGACTGCAACGATTGCAATAAAGCTGCTTCTTTTTTACTGTGACTGCATCGACCACTTCATAGTTCAATTTTTTATAAGAATGTTCATTCCCATATACTTCTCTAGTTAATAATCGTCTGCCAAAAAAATCTTCCGCGTGCATGTGTACTTCTCTCCCTTCGCAAAATAGATACGCAAAAAAAGAAATCCTTCATGCAGAATCAATCGGATTGATCCAATTAGAAAATCAGCTAATCAGCGGACGAACGAACGCGATGATTTCAATGGAAAACAAAAAAAGTATGAAACTGAATCCGCGGACCATTTCTTTAACAGAAACTTTCGGACTCAGATCATACTGATATATGTAGCTAGACCTAAAATTGGACTTGAATTGAGAGATTGGATCAACAGCTAGAAAAATAGTTATTCGTCAAACAACCAACTGGATTTGACTAATTGATTGAATACGATAAATTCTTTTTCTAAATTGATGACCACCACTTCATAGCCAGCATTGATCCAGCCATAGGCGCCTTTTTCAGGATGTTTATAGTCGTTCGCCCACCAATCAGTACTTTCTCGTGCAGAACGGGGCAAGGCACTACTTGGAAAAAGCAACTCATCGATTTGAGTAAATGTCAGCGTGATTTGAGAGCCACCATTTGTCTTTAAATAATGAGTGATGGCATCATACTTTTTGACTCGTTCTTTCATGTTACGCACCTCACTTTTCTTTATTATCCCATATTCCCTTCGTTAAGCAACTATTAACATAATTGTCATGCAGAAAAAAATTCTCTATACTTGAAAAGAGACGAGAACAAACAATGAAAGTAGTGAAACAGATGTTAGAACGTTATTACACGATCAAAGTAAATGGTCAAAGTGAGCTTGAAATAAAAAAATCACGTTTTATCTGCTCACTGAAACGAGTAGAAACAGAAGCAGAAGCAAAACAATTTATCCAAGAAACGAAAAAAGAACATTGGAAAGCCAATCATAATTGCAGTGCGTTCGTGATTGGTGAAAAAAATGAGATCCAACGAAGCAGTGATGATGGTGAACCAAGTGGAACTGCCGGTGTACCGATGTTAGAAGTCATCAAAAAAAATGAACTGATCAATGTGGCTGCTGTTGTGACTCGTTATTTCGGCGGGATCAAGTTAGGTGCAGGTGGCTTGATTCGTGCATATGCGCATTCGGTTTCCCACGCATTACAAGAAATCGGCATTGTTGAAGGGACATTACAACAAGAACTATCGATTCATATTGCCTATCCCCAACTAGGAAAAATAGAAAACTTCTTGGCACTTCAGCAGGTGAATGTGAAAGAAATCCGCTATACAGAAAAAGTCATCGTTGTTTGCATGATCAATGAAAAAGAGGTCATTGCGTTCCAAGAAGCTATCATTGAACTTTTGAGCGGTCAAGTGACATTTACTGAAGGAGCTGTTTCTTATTATGAACAACTCATTCAAACAAGAGACTAAGCCGGATCATATCGAAAAGACCAAAGAATAGGAGGCAGTTATGCCGATGACTATTCTCTGGTCTTTTTATTCAATATGAACGATCATCTTTCTAAATAAAACTCAAAACGGTCGCCGACATATTGGGTACGTACGTATTCAAATGGCGTGCCATCTTCAAAGTAAGAAATCTGTCTTAAACGTAAAACGGCATCTCCTCGCTTGACCTCTAAATATTCAGCAATTTTTTCTGAAGCTAAGACTGCTGAAATTGTTTGTTTCGCCGCACCGATCTTGTTCCCTCTTTTTTCTTCGAGTGTTCGATACAGTGACTCCGTAATTTCTGCTTTGCTGTATCCGTCGATGATTTTTTGCGGAATACTCGCAATCTCAAAACAAATAGGGATATCATCAGCAAAACGAATACGTTCCATTCGTAAGATGGTATCATCTTTTTTTAGTTGCAATTTCTCCATTTCACTCGAACTCGGTGACGTGAGAAAATAAGAAATCGTTCGACTGGATGGCACACGATTTTGTGATTCCATGATTTCGGTAAAACTGGTTGCACCAGACATTTTTTCTTGGACCTTTTCTCGTGCCACGTAGGTACCTGATCCAATTTTTCTTTCAAGGATTCCTTCGTCGGCTAGGTTTTGGATCGCTTGTCTTAAAGTCATTCGACTAACATTGAACTTGATGGCTAATTCTCTTTCTGAAGGAAGACGATCTCCGATTTTCCAGACGCCTTGCTCGATTTCACTTTTGATTTGATCGTGAATTTGTATATATACCGGTAATTGATTCGACATAACATCTACCCGTCCTTTCATTTCTATTTTATTATAACTGGTATATACCTAATTCTCAACAAAAAAGAGCCCACCATGCTGTTCATTCCACTGCCTTACCCTCTGACACAATAACCTTTAGAAAGATTCTTTTTTATCTTAGCTCTTGTTCAATGAGTACTTAAAGTAACAAGTATGCCTATTCTTACTCGTAAATGATAAAATCAAAAAGGCTTTCTTGCTAAACTCAACCGACAAATTATGGATTCAATGTTTTCATGGCCGTTGCCATCATCAAACGGATGCGATTCAATTGATTGACTACGGAAGCACCTGGATCATAATCGATTGCAGTAATGTTGGCTTTTGGGTAACGATGACGCAGCTCTTTGAATACCCCTTTTCCAACGACATGATTTGGTAGACAGCCAAATGGTTGCATGCAAACGATATTAGGGACATCATTCTCTAACAATTCAATCATCTCACCGGTTAAAAACCAGCCTTCACCGGTCTGATTGCCAATTGATAGAATCTGGCTTGCTTCATCTGCTAATTGATGAATTGGTGTTATTCCATCAAAACGTTGTGATTTCCTTAAGGCTTTATCCATTGGCTTTACAACATATTCAATCAAGCGGATAAGAAATTGTGCGACCCATTTACTTTTTTTTGAATGACCTAAGTGTTCGTATTTCCAGATTTGGTTGTATATCGAATAATTCATAAACCCCATGATATCAGGAACAACGACTTCAGCGCCTTCTTCTTCTAATAATCGGACGATATCATTATTGGCCGTAGGTGAATACTTGACTAGAATCTCTCCAACAATTCCTACTTTAGGTTTCCTTTGATTCGTTAGCGGAACCGTGTCAAAATCATGGATGATTTTCGCCATATTTCGGTTGAAGTTTGTCAAAGAACCATTTTTGACATTGCGTTCCACTCGTTCAAGCCATTGATGGTGCATTTCATCAATCGCGCCTTTTTCTATCTCATATGGTCGAGTACGGTAAATGACCCGTTCAAAAAGATCACCATATAAAAAAGCAACCGCTAAACGTTTCAATAATGGCAATGTGAACGTAAAACCAGGAGAAGATTCTACCCCTTGATTGCCGAAAGACACAGAAACTACGGGTATCTGTGGGAAGCCAGCTTCATCAAGCGCCTTTCGAAGCAGTGGGATATAATTAGTCGCTCGGCATCCACCTCCCGTTTGGGTCATCATCACACTGGTATGATTTAAGTCATATGTGCCACTTTCCAATGCCTCGACTATTTGCCCGATCGAGATGATTGCTGGATAACACGCGTCATTATTGACGTACTTTAACCCGACATCAATGGCACTTCCACTGTTTCTTGGCAAACAAACAACTTGATATCCTGAGGCTTTTAAAGCAACATCAACTAAACCAGATTGATGGATAGGACTCAACATTGGCAATAACAAGGTATGTGTTTTCTTCATTTCTTTGGTAAAGGTGATTTTATCTGGTGTATGAAATTGTTTCGTTGGGCGAAATTGTTGTTTGGTTCGTGCATTGACTGCCGCTTTTAATGAGCGCAAGCGTATCCTGATAGCACCTAAATTTGCGCCTTCATCGATTTTTAGTACAGTGTATAACTTGCCATATTGCGCCATGATTTCTTCCACTTGATCAGTTGTCACCGCATCGATACCACACCCGAAAGAGTTTAATTGAACTAGTTCTAACTCCTTAGATTTTGCGACGACTCGGGCAGCAGCATATAATCTTGATTGATAGACCCATTGATTCACTACTCGTAATTGCCCCACATCTCCTAGATGAGCGATGCTATCTTCTGTCAACACATGGAAGCCTTCTTGTGTGATTAATTCTGCAATCCCATGGTTGATTTCCGGATCTAGATGGTAAGGTCGACCTGCAAGGACGATGCCACGTTCATTATTCTGATGTAGCATCCTTAAGGTTTCTTCTCCTTTTTGTTGGATCTCTTTTTTAAAATCAGCTAATGCTTCATATCCTTGGTGTAAAGCTTCTTTTATTTGATCTTCTGAAAACCCATAGTCAGAAAATGTTTGGTGTAACGTCTTTGCCACTGATGCTTCGTTCGCTAGATTCAAAAACGGCTGACGGTAATCGATCCGTCCTTCCCGAATCGCATCAACATTGTTTTTAATGACATCTGGATAACTTTGAACGATGGGACAATTAAAATGATTGTCCGCTTGGTTATTCTCTTTCTGCTCAAAGATCACGCCAGGATAAAAAATGCAGGAAACACCAGCATCGATCAGTGATTGGATATGGCCATGCACCAGCTTCGCTGGATAACAGACGGTATCACTTGAAATCGTGTCGATCCCTTGTTCGTAGATTTCCTTACTCGATCGAGGGGATAAGACTACTCGAAAACCTAAAGAACGAAAGAAAGTCTGCCAAAGTGGAAAGTTTTCATACATATTCAATACTCTTGGAATACCGATTTCACCGTTGACAGCTTCTGTTTTTCGTAATGGGCGGTAACGGAATAATTGCCGAGATTTTTCAGCCACTAAATTGATTTTCTTATCGGCTTTTTTGATTTTGATCTGCGCACCACGTTCACAACGATTACCAGAAATCAGTTTCCGACCATCAGAAAATAAAGTGACCGTCAACAGGCAATTGTTCTCACACAACCCACAGTGCGTCAGTTCTTTTTCTGTCGTCAGCTGAGACAATTCTTCGAAGGAGAGTAGTTCACTTATTTCCCCTTTTTGATATTCTTCCAGAGCAATCAAAGAAGCGCCATATGCACCCATCAATCCTGAGATAGAAGGACGAACAACTTCTCTTCCACTGATTTTTTCAAATGCTCGCAAGACTGCATCGTTGTAAAAGGTTCCACCTTGACACACGATCTTATTGCCTAGATCTTCTGGTTTTCTGATTTTGATTACTTTGTAGATCGCATTTTTGATCACAGAATAAGATAAACCAGCCGAGATGTCTCCAACAGAAGCACCTTCTTTTTGGACTTGCTTGACCTTTGAATTCATGAAGACCGTACATCTGGAACCTAAGTCCACAGGGTTCTTGGCTGAAATAGCAGCAACCGCAAAATCTTGGATTCCATAACCTAATGACTTAGCAAATGTTTCGATAAATGAACCACAACCTGAAGAACAGGCTTCGTTCAATTGAATCGAGGACAATGCACCGTCCTTGATCGTCATTGCCTTCATGTCTTGTCCGCCAATATCTAAAATAAAATCGACACCTGGTTGAAAAAAATTTGCTGCTTTATAATGCGCTATCGTTTCGACTTCGCCAATATCGATTTTCAACGCACTCTTGATCAACGCTTCACCATAGCCAGTCACTACCGCTTTACCGATAAAGCAGTCTTTGGGCATTTGCTGATACATATTTTTCAATACGTTGATGGTTGTTTCTAGAGGCTGTCCTTCATTATTTCCATAAAATGAGAATAATAGCTCTCCTGATTGATTGATCAAGGTGACTTTCGTCGTCGTTGAACCAGCATCAATACCTAGAAAAGCCACCCCCTGATGGGTAGCTAGAGCGCATTCTTGAACCTTCGCTTTTTCGTGTCGGCTGCGAAAATCAGCTAACTCTTTATCGTTCTGAAAAAGTGGCGCTAAAGAACGAGAATGATGAAGCAACTCTTGTTCTTGGCTTTCCAATTTCTGGATTAATTCACCTAGTGTCTTTTCCTTTGAAGCTTTTGCGTGATAAGCTGCCCCTAATGCCACGAATAGTTGCGGATTTTCTGGAAAAACCACTTCTTCTGTCGATAAGCCAAGGGTTTCAATAAAGCGTTGGCGCAATTCGGACATAAAGTAAAGTGGGCCACCTAAAAAGGCGACCTTTCCTTTGATCTTTCTTCCTGCTGCTAAACCAGCGATCGTTTGATTGACGACGGCTTGAAAAATACTAGCAGCAATATCGGCTTTCGCCGCTCCTTCGTTGATCAGTGGTTGTACATCCGTTTTAGCGAATACACCACAGCGAGAGGCAATTGGATAAAGCTGTTGATACGCTTTGGCTAGTTCATTCAACCCATTTGCATCGGTTTTCAATAGTGCTGCCATCTGATCAATAAATGCGCCTGTCCCTCCCGCGCAGCTACCGTTCATTCGTTGTTCTAAAGAAGAACCAAAAAAGGTGATTTTGGCATCTTCTCCTCCTAATTCAATCGCTACATCTGTTTCGGGAATCCTTTCTTCGATCGTTTTTGTACATGCAATCACTTCTTGGATAAAAGGCAATTGTAGATGTTCCGCTAATCCCATCCCGCCAGAACCAGTGATTGCAAAAGCAATCGCCTGATCTTGTAAAGTTGTTTTGGCTTCTTCTAATATGTTGATGGTTGCTTTTCTGATATCTGCATAATGTCGTTCGTATTTAGCAAAAAGAGTTTCGCCATGGTTATCAAGAATCACTAATTTGACTGTCGTTGAACCTACATCGATACCTCCGTACATTTTCATCGTCTCGCCACCTTCTTAAAAAGACGCTTTGTTGAACATTGAACAAAGCGTCTGTTATACTACATATATCTATTCTAAAACGATTTAGAGCGATTGCAATAAGCAATAATTGTTAGTTTGTGAGATAAACAACAATAATGAGCGATTTGTCGACCAAAAATAAGGAGACTTTTATGATGAAGAAAAACGATCTTCGAGTGAAACGTACCAACAAAATGATTATTGAAGCGTTCTTACGTTTACTAGAAACAAAAAGTATGGAGCGAATCACGATCCAAGAAATCGCCGATGAAGCAATGATCAATCGTGCGACTTTTTATGCACATTTCAAAGACAAACAAGATCTTTATGAGCATTTATTCCATATCGCTATCCAGACATTTACCTCGATCTTAGATTTGGAACCCTTGATGGAAGGTAATAAATTGAAGCTGAAACGGGTCAACCGTGCCTTAACTCAAATTTACCAATTGGTTGCTGAGAACAAAGCTATATTTATTACGACTTTGGACGGCACTTCGATCGAATTTTTCAGGAAAAAATTGAAAATTTTCTTATCTGAAAAATACGCAACTATTTTTGATCGTCTAAAAATCACAGAGAACGAACTAGAAGTACCTATCGATTTTATCACAGAATACATAACTGCCATTTTTACCGGTACTTTACATTGGTGGGTCACCAGCGATACCGAGATGACACCAAAGCAATTAGCTACTTTAGTCATCAAATTAGTGGGAAATGGTCACTTGACCGTCTTAGGGATCGAGATTGAAAAATAACAAAAGCTCTGAAGAACACAAGATTATGTGAACTTCAGAGCTTTTGTTATTCTTAACGATTTTTAGACAACCATTTTTTAGTATGATTCGTTGGACGTTTCGCTTTGATTTGGACAAATTTTTCTGATTTTTTCGGTACATGGATCTCTACATTGTACTTCTCCGATTTGATCATATCGTAAATTTTTTCTGCTGTTTCATCTACTTTTTGTTTCCACTTCATTTGTGCCGCCTCCTTTTTTTCTTCTTATATCTACTCTAGCCTATAATAGCAAAATCAGCAAGAAACAAGGTGTTTTACACAAAAAAAAGAGTGATCTTCAACTGATCACTCTAGGAACTGGGGTAGCTGGATTCGAACCAACGCATGAGGGAGTCAAAGTCCCTTGCCTTACCGCTTGGCTATACCCCAATGAAATGGAGGAGAGTGGATTCGAACCACTGAACCCTAAGGAACGGATTTACAGTCCGTCGCGTTTAGCCACTTCGCTACTCCTCCGAAAGGTTTGTATCAACCTGACTTAGTTATAATACCTAATTTTCCAAGTGATTGCAACCCTTTATTGAAAATTTTTTTGATATTTTTTTATTCGTGTAAATTCCAATGACGAATCACTGTTTCTATCGCATTTTCAAGACTTTTTTCTTTGCCAAAGTCTTCTTCTCCCAAGAAAATCTCAAATTCTTTTGGTCCATACGCTAAAATTTCACCGATCATTTTTTTACCAATAAATAACTGCGTTACATCATATGTGTTCCCTTTGATCGTTTTTTTGATCTCTTCGGTACGCACTTCAATATCTTTATTCTTTTTTGACATTATTTCCCACCTCCTCAATAGTTTATCACATTTAACGGCAGAAAACATTCACTGTGTGTCTTCTATTTGATAATTTATTTTCCTGCTTCTTGTTGCGCTAGGTAATTTGCGGCTGCCCCTATCAGGTTCGCATCATTGCGATACTCACACAAGGTGATCAATGGATCAAAATCATTCAACCCAAAATGACTCGTCAATTTTTTCATCCGTTGATTGATTTCTGTCAGTAATCCCTCTTTTGCAGAAATTCCACCACCCAATACGATCACTTCTGGATCAAATGAAAATTGAATACTAAATAACCCTTTTGTTAAATAATCATAAAAAGATTCAACTTCTTCTTGTGCGAGAGGATCGCCATTTTCTGCTAATTCAAAGACTTCTTTTCCACTAAAGGTATTTTTATCTAATCCTTTGCGTTCACAGTATCGCCACGCCATTTGGACTGCCGTTCCTAATGTACTGAATGTATGCTCCCCATTAAGAAACATCAAGCCAAATTCTCCGCCATAAAGATGAGCGCCTTTATTCAATTCACCATTAGTGAACATCGCACCACCCACGCCTGTACCAATCACTACAAAAGCAACATTTTGATAGCCACGAGCAGCACCTTCATAAAACTCAGCCATTCCCGCGCAATTCGCATCATTTTCCATAGCGACTGGCAGACCAAACAATTCCTCTAATTCAGTATAAATATCAAACCCATGGATATAAGGAATCGCGCTGATGCCTTCAATCACTTGTCGTTGGCTATTCACAACACCTGGTGCACTAAAAGCAACCCCGCTGATAGTTACTTCTTGCGATAATTGTTGGAATACCGATAATAATTGCGCTTTCATTTCTTCCCATGTAGTTGGTGTCGTGAATTGACCTTTATGTGATAGTGTTTCTTGCTCCCAATAACCATATTTGACAGCTGAACCGCCAAAGTCGAATGCTAAAATCCCCATGTTTATTTGTTCCTCCTCAATAGTAATTCATCATTTTTTATGAAACGCTTTCTTTTAGTTCTATATTTCTTTAGCTAAGGTTACTTGATCTCTAAGAAGGATCCCCTCTTCATAGATTGGTTCTGCGTAATTATTGATAAAGTAATCCTTCTCTCTTGATACTTCTTGAAATCCTTTTTTCTGATAAAGATGTAACGCTGGATTCGTAATACTTCCTGTACGGATCAATATTTTTGTTGGTTGCTTGCATTCGTTGCTCAACCGTTCGAGTGCATGATCAATCAGCTTACTGCCGATTCCTTTCCCTTGATGCGCATCAGCAACAGAAACATTCATGATTTCACATTCTGTTTCTCTGATTTCATAAACAAGCACACCGATCACTTCATCCTGTTCTTTCCAAATAAAACCATCACCGTTCGTTACATAAGCAAGAACTTTCTCCCGGTCAGGATCGGCTTCTAATAATAATTCCCACGGTAAGTCATTTTTGTTCAATT
The DNA here is from genome assembly GCF_051710905.1 of Enterococcus sp. DIV0806c. Classification (NCBI taxonomy): domain Bacteria; kingdom Bacillati; phylum Bacillota; class Bacilli; order Lactobacillales; family Enterococcaceae; genus Enterococcus; species Enterococcus sp. DIV0806c. The sequence goes on from NZ_JBIOLO010000001.1 coordinate 2,285,988, forward strand.
GTTGAAACATACTATGCTCCTATCTGATAAAATCAATGACTCTTTCTTATATATTTTTTATAGTCTGGCATCGTCTTATCTTCTTTGTTACGCGTCAAGCGAAAGTTCCGAGGAACATAATCGATACCGCCTTTCACAAATGGGTGGCAACGGAAGATACGTGCTGTTCCCATCAGTGTTCCTTTGAGCGCGCCATGTACTTGGATGGCTTGGATCATGTAATTGGAACAAGTTGGATAATACCGACAACTTGGTGGGAACGCAGGTGAAATAAATCGTTGGTATCCGCGAACTAAATAAATCAAAAATTTTTTCATGTTTTCATCTCCATATAAAAAAAGGATTGGTCATACATCCACTTACCATCCCCTATAACCGGATAAACGGTGTTCTAAAAGCAACTCCTACAGAAATAAGCGCTAAAATCCAAAAATATGAAAAGCTATTTTCGGATTTTGGCGCTTATTTCTCGGAGCTGTACGCTTTTGCCACAACCTCTTCTTCTCTTATCTGTTACCTAGTGTACACACTTAACTAAAGAAATCGAAGATATGCAACCATAAGCTCGGTTGAAAGACCTTGAAGGGACTTCCACCGCCAATCAAACCATATCCGATCATTGTTCCAATGATGAATAATAGAAGTACAAGTAAAATGACAGCTAAAATTTTTACCAAACTTATCAAAATATAGCGTGGACTCGTCATCTCTCGTCACATCCTTAAGCGATTGTTTGTGGTGTTTTTTCGACTGGTGTTTCTTCTACATTTACACGTTCCACATCTGCACCTAATTGTTGCAATTTAATATGGAAATTATAATAGCCACGATCTAAATATTTTAGGTTACGAACGCGTGTGATTCCATTTGCTTTCAAACCAGCTAATACGAGCGCTGCTGCTGCTCTTAGATCTGTTGCATAGACTTCAGCACCTTGTAATTCGTGATTACCATCCATGATTGCAATGTTGCCATCGATTTTTACATGTGCATTCATTCTGCGCATTTCTTCAAGATGTTGGAAACGGTTCTCAAAGACTGTTTCAGTCACAACACTTGTACCTTCTGCAACCAACTGGATAGCAGTCATTTGTGCTTGCATATCCGTTGGGAAACCAGGATGTGGCATTGTTTTTACATCTGTTGGTAAAATATGTTTTGGTCCGATGACACGAACGCCACCGTCTTCTTCAGTGATCGTTGCACCCATTTCGATCAATTTAGAGATCAATGGACGATTATGCTCAGAAATCGCATCAGCGATCAATAGATTGCCTTCAGTCATTGCTGCTGCTACCATAAAAGTACCGGCTTCGATACGGTCTTGGACGATTGAATGGTTGACTGCATGCAAATGATCAACGCCTTCGATACGCATCGTTTCTGTACCAGCGCCATAAACATTCGCACCCATTTTGTTTAAGATATTCGCTAAATCAACGATTTCAGGTTCACGTGCGACGTTTTCAATGATCGTCGTGCCTTTTGCTTTGACAGCAGCCATCATGATGTTTTGTGTCGCACCAACACTTGGAAAATCTAAATAGATCGTATTTCCGATCAGTTGATCGGCGATTGCTTCGATATAACCATTCTTTTGAATGATTTTTGCACCCAAGGCTTGAAAACCTTTTAGGTGTAAATCGATCGGACGTTTTCCAATCGCACATCCACCAGGCATTGCAACTTTTGCATGACCATTTCTAGCCAATAATGGTCCCATCACAACGATTGACGCACGCATTTGGCTTACGTATTCATAAGGTGCTTCAATTTCTAATTCTCTCGATGCATCAAGTGTCACACGATTATTCTCTTCATCAAACGCTACATCTACGTTCAAATGACGGATCACTTGATTCATAGTGAACACGTCAGAAAGAATTGGCACATTATCTAAAACGGTCGTTCCTTCTTCAGCCAATAAACTTGCGGCTAAAATCGGTAATACCGCATTCTTTGCTCCTTCGATCTTTACTGTTCCTTTTAATTGATTGCCACCTTTTACGATGATCTCTTCCATGTTGTTCCCCCCAAAAAAATCCGTTGAGTATACATTCGCTCAAAATCTTTTTTATTATATCACTTCTTGTTTTAAAATAGTACCTTTTTTTAAAATTATAGGCTGACGAAAAGATTTCGACATAGCGCAATGATCTCTAAGAAAAAACTGCTCGCTGTATACCCTAAAAAAATTGAAAAAAGGACAATTGCCATTCTAATTTGTGTCGTATGCATTGAACGAAAAAAAGCGTCAACGCGTAAAGAACGCAAAGACCAAAAGGCTAAGTAAATAAATGCCAAATGACTAACGATCCGAATGATTGCATCAATACCATATACTTGCATCATTACGCCCTTTCTAACAAATGTTTTTGATAACTAACACACTGATGATACCATAAATTTTATAAAAGTAGAAATTATTGGTTGTAAAAATGATAAATCTCTGTAATTTTCTTGACAAACTCTGAAAAATGGATGAAAAATATCATTTCTTTCCACTAAAAAAATAATTTTTATTCTGACATCGAATGAATATTAATGAAGAGACGCTTCATTAACGGAAAAATCTCAAACGTTTTAACATAGTATACTAAATCTGTGACCGTATACGTTAAAGGGTACGCTTAGTTGAAGAATCTCATTTTAGCTTCACTTGGTTATTCTGACAGAGGTTGTGACAGAAGCGATCAGCACTGAATTGTTGCTTCTGGAACACCGTTTATTCGATGACCTACCGTATCATCACTGTTGACCGTTTATAAAAAAAAGAGATCAGGAAACACACGTGGCTGCATTAGCACCCATAAGTGTTTGTCCCGATCTCTTCTTTTGGGAGTGGTTCTCCCTCCATAATTCAATTACTTGTTAATTAAAGTAATCACTTATGTTTTGATACATTGATACGGTTCACTGCGCGGTGTAACGCAACAGTTGCCCGTTTCAGTTCATTCTTATCTTCTTTTTGTTTGGCTTCTTCGATTTGGCGTTCAGCACGTTGTTTTGCGCGTTCTGCTCGAGTGACGTCGATATCTCGTTCACGTTCCGCACTATCTGCGACGATTGAAACTAAGTTATCGCGAACTTCCATGATGCCGCCGTTCACAGCGATCCAGTCAACGTGTGTATCTGAATCTGTCCGCTTCACACGAACTTCATCGATTGTTAAAGGCACGATGATGGGTGCATGCTGTGGTAAAATACCAAGTTCGCCAGCAGTAGTTCGTGCAACAACGATTGCCGCATGGTGATCATAAACTAAACCATCGGGAGTAACCACATTAACAGTTAAATATTGATCCATGGGGCACCCCTTTCTAGTAGCCTAGTTTTTTCGCTTTTTCGACAACGTCTTCGATTCGGCCGACACTGCGGAATGCTTCTTCAGGAAGGTCGTCGTATTTACCTTCAAGAATCTCACGGAAGCCTTTGACAGTTTCTTCAACTGGTACGTAAGAACCTGGAAGACCTGTGAATTGTTCAGCTACATTGAAGTTTTGTGATAAGAAGAATTGGATTCGACGAGCGCGTGAAACCAATATTTTTTCTTGATCTGATAATTCATCCATCCCTAAAATAGCGATGATGTCTTGCAATTCACGGTAACGTTGTAATACGTGTTGTACTTCAGTCGCTACTTTGTAGTGTTCTTCTCCTACGATTTCAGGAGATAACGCACTTGATGAAGAAGCAAGTGGGTCAACGGCTGGATAGATCCCTTGTTCGGTCAATTTACGTTCCAAGTTTGTCGTTGCATCTAAATGGGCAAATGTCGTTGCTGGCGCTGGGTCAGTATAGTCATCCGCTGGCACGTAGATTGCTTGGATCGAAGTGATCGAACCTTTTTTCGTTGAAGTGATCCGTTCTTGGAGTTGTCCCATTTCAGTCGCTAAGGTTGGTTGATAACCAACCGCTGATGGCATACGTCCTAGTAAGGCAGATACTTCTGAACCTGCTTGGGTGAAACGGAAAATATTATCAATAAATAAGAGCACGTCTTGTCCTTCGACATCACGGAAATATTCCGCAATCGTCAATCCAGTTAGTGCGACACGCATACGAGCACCTGGTGGCTCATTCATTTGTCCAAACACCATCGCTGTTTTTTCGATTACGCCTGAATCTTTCATTTCGTAATACAGATCGTTTCCTTCACGGGTACGTTCCCCTACACCGGTAAACACTGAAATTCCCCCATGTTCTTGGGCGATATTATGGATCAATTCTTGGATCAGTACGGTTTTACCAACACCGGCACCCCCAAACAATCCAACTTTCCCACCTTTTAAATAAGGTGCTAATAAGTCAATGACTTTGATCCCAGTTTCAAGAATCTCTGTACTTGTGCTTAATTCATCAAAATTTGGTGCTTTCTTGTGGATCTCGCTTCTTTGGGCATCCTCTGGAAATGGTGCTTCCAAATCGATTGTTTCACCTAACACGTTGAACACACGACCTAATGTTTCTGTTCCAACTGGTACAGAGATCGCTTTGCTTGTGTCGATGACTTCCATTCCACGTTGTAGTCCATCCGTCGATTCCATTGCGATCGTACGGATCACACCGTCACCTAATTCTAATGCTGCTTCAAGAACAACTTTTGATTTTTGCTCATCATTTTTATAAACAACTAATGCGTTGTTGATATCTGGTAAGGATTGGTCTAAAGAAAATTCCACGTCGACAACGGGACCGATTACTTGAACAATCTTGCCTGAACTCATCTTTTTTCCTCCAATCTCCTTGCTATTCTAGTGCCGATGCTCCGGCAACAATTTCGGTAATTTCTTGGGTGATCGCCCCTTGTCTTGCACGGTTATAAGAAACCGTCAGATCATCGATGATGTTCGCAGCATTATCTGTTGCGGTTTTCATTGCAGTCATTCCCGCGGCATGTTCTGCCGTTTTCGCATCGACGATTGCACCATAAATCAAACTTTCGGCATATTGCGGCAACAGTTGAGTCAAGATTTCTTCTTTTGAAGGTTCAAAAATATATTCTTGCTCAAAGCTTTTCGCTTCTCCCGGATCTAAATCTGAAATAGGTAACATTTTTTCTACACGAAATTGACTAGTCAATGAATTGATATGATGGTTATAACATACATACAATTCGTCAAATACTTCATTTTGATACATGGTCGTTGCCATGTTCACGATTTTACGAACTTCATCAAAGCTAGGTTGATCAGACAAATTGCGCAGTTCATACGCTAAGTTGATGTCACGAGCTTTAAAGAAATCCGCTCCGGTACCACCAATGGCGATCATGACATATTCATCTGGTGATTGATGGTCTTCTTCCAAGATGGACATGGTCTGTTTCAATATGGAACTATTGTAGCCACCGACTAACCCACCATCAGCTGTGATCACGATATAACCGGTTTTTTTAACTGGTCGACTGATCAGCATACTATTATAATTGACATCCCCTCTTGGATTAGCCGAAGCAATGTCAGTTAATTGTGTTGCTGTTAGATGCGTAACGATTTCTCTCACCTTATTGGCATAAATCTGGAACTTCTGTGAAGAAGCTTCAGATTTTGTCAATTTAGAGGCTGAGACCATTTGCATGGCACGAGTGATTTGGCTCGTTTTTTTCGTTGACGCGATTCGTGTCTTGATTTCATTTAATGAAGCGCCCATTCATCTCACCTCACTATGCATTTTGAATGGATTTCAATTTGTCTTCTGTTGAAGAATTATTTCCTTTTGTTGCCATAAAGATATCTTTGTACTCTTGAATTGCTTGGTTCAACGCTTCTTCTTCAGGAAGATCTTTCGTTGTACGGATCGTTTCAAAGAGATCTGCATGATTTGTCTCAAGATATTCAAATAACTCATGTTCAAAATCTAAGATGCTATCTACAGGGATACTGTCTAAGTAACCGTGTGTCAATGCATATAAGATGACTACTTGTTTTTCCACTGCAAGAGGTGCATGTAATTTTTGCTTCAAGATTTCTACTGTACGACGACCACGATTCAATTTCGCTTGTGTCGCCGCATCTAAATCAGAACCAAATTGGGTAAATGCTTCTAACTCACGGTAACTTGCTAAGTCTAGACGCAATGTTCCGGCAACTTTTTTCATTGCTTTGATCTGTGCTGAACCACCAACACGAGAAACTGATAACCCTGCATCTACGGCTGGACGAGTTCCCGCATAGAACAAATCACTTTCTAAGAAGATTTGTCCATCAGTGATCGAAATGACGTTTGTTGGAATATAAGCAGAGATATCCCCAGCTTGTGTTTCAACAAATGGTAAAGCAGTCATTGACCCTCCACCTAGATCATCACTTAATTTTGCTGCACGTTCTAACAAACGTGAGTGCAAGTAGAAAACATCCCCTGGATAGGCTTCGCGGCCTGGTGGGCGACGAAGTAATAAAGAAAGCTCACGATAGGCAACAGCTTGTTTAGATAGATCATCAAAAATGATCAATACATGTTTGCCGTTATACATGAATTCTTCACCCATAGCTGTTCCAGCATAAGGTGCGATGTATAGCAATGGTGCAGGTTGAGAAGCTCCCGCATTGACTACGATCGTATAATCCATTGCGCCATATTTTTTCAATGTTTCTACTTGTGTACGTACCGTTGAATCTTTTTGTCCAATGGCTACATAGATACAAATCATATCTTGACCTTTTTGGTTGATGATCGTATCGATTGCAATCGATGTTTTCCCTGTTTTACGGTCACCGATAACTAATTCACGTTGTCCACGTCCGATCGGTACTAACGCATCGATCGCTTTCAACCCTGTTTGCATTGGTTCGTTGACTGATTTACGTTGCATAACACCAGGTGCCATCGCTTCGACTGGACGTGTTTTGTCCGTCACGATTTCTCCTAGCCCGTCAATGGGTTGTCCTAATGGATTGACGACACGTCCGATCATTGCATCCCCTACAGGTACTTCCATGATCTTTCCTGTGCGTTTTACTTTATCCCCTTCACGAATGGATTCAAAATCTCCTAAGATAATGATTCCGACATCATTTGATTCCAAGTTTTGTGCCATACCATATGAACCGTTCGAAAATTCAAGTAGTTCACCACTCATGGCATTTTCAAGTCCATGCGCACGTGCGATTCCGTCACCAACATAAGTGACTGTACCGATTTCTTCGACTGAAAGCACGTTTTCATAATGTTCAATTTGTTCTTTAATCAAGGCACTAATTTCTTCTGCTTTGATAGCCATTCGATTCACCTACCTCTTTGTACTATCTATTTAATTGATTACGCAATTTTTCCAACTGCGTCCGAATGCTTCCGTCGATCACTTGATGATCTGCTTCTACAATTGCCCCACCAATGATCGTAGAATCAACTTGTTGCTTCAATTCGACCGTTTGATAGTTCATTGTTTTAGCGACATTTTCTTCAAGTCTAGTCAATTGTTCCGCTGAAAGTGGGACTGCTGTAGTCACACTTCCTAGTAACAAACCATTATTTTCATTGTAACGATGTTCATATTCGTCGATCATCAAAGGTAGATCGTTCATCCGATTGTACATGAACACGACTTCTAAAAAGTTTTTTACGATTCCTTGATAACCACTGACTAATTTGTCCATGATCAATCGCTTTTCATGCGGTTCCAACCGAACATCACTAAGGATACTCCCTAATTCAGGAACATCCGCATAGATTTTACGTAGACTAAGAAGTTCTTGGTAAATTTCTTCTGTATTATTTGAATCGATCGCCAGTTCAAATAATGCTTTTCCGTAACGTCTACCTACTGTATATTTATCTAGTTTCATTTGACGAACCTAGACCTTCGATATATTGATTGATTAAAGATTCGTGCATTTCTGGAGATAATTCTTTATTCAAGATTTTTTCCGCGATTTGAAGAGAAAGTTCAGCTACATCGTCTTTCACTGAGTTCAATGCCGTATCACGTTCCATCGTGATATCCGATTGGGCCTTACTTTTTAGACGAGCAACTTCTTCTTGCGTCTCCTTCAAAATATTTTGGCGGCTTAATTCTCCACTTTCTTTCGCATGTTTGATGATATCCGCAGCATCAGAGCGAGAAGCCAACAATTGTTGCTCACGTTCTTGTTCTAATTTTGCTGATTTGATGCGAGATTGTTCTGCAGAATCTAAATCATTGGCGATCTTATCTTCACGTTTTTTCAAAATATCGCTGATCGGTCCCCACGCAAAGTGTTTTAATAGGACCATTAATATCAAAAATGAGCCGCTGACAACGATGATATTACCTAACATCGGATTGCCAACTTCTGCAATTGCCAATTGATTCAGCATAGGTTAGCCTTCCTTTCTCTGAGAATCCAGTTTTCTTAGATTGCGTATTTAAGATAGCTTTTTTGACTATCGCGCAACCTGAGCATTTTTATTACACACCAAAAACTAGGATCAAGGCGATAACAACACCTAGAATAGGAACGGCTTCGACTAAGGCTACCCCAATAAACATCGTTGTACGTAATTGACCTGACATTTCAGGTTGGCGTGCCATTGATTCGATTGTTTTAGAAATTACTTGACCATTACCGTAACCAGCTCCGATAGCTGCCCCTAAGATTGCGATTGCTGCTGCGATATAATTCATAATTTACTTCCTCCTAAAATAGTTTAAATAGTAATTAAATCTAGTTGTTTTACTCTTCTACTTCGATTTTGTGACTCATATATACCATTGATAAAGTGACAAAGACAAATGCTTGGATGCTTCCGATAAATAATGAGAACGCGATCCAAACCATCTCTAACGGAATTGCTAAAGGCAATGAGAACCAGCCTAAACTTGTCATCATTTTTGCGATTAAAGTTAGCAATACTTCTCCCGCATAAATATTCCCATAAAGACGTAAAGCAAGTGTTAACAAGTTTGTGAACTCTTCGATCACCTTCATTGGAAACATAAAACTATAAGGTTTTAGGAACGAGTTGACAAAGTAACCTTTGAAACCGAGCTTCTTCACCCCGAATAGATGAGTAAGTGTGATCATAATAAATGCCAATGTTAAAGTTACAAACGGGTCTGCTGTCGGACTTTTCCAAAGTGTCGTTTCGCTAGGTAAGACGATTTTTGTAACTAAACCGATATTGTTCGCAACAAAAACGAAGAGAAACAAGGTAAATGCCAATAAATGAAAATTATTCAATTCTTTTCTAGGCACATTATCTGTAACGATCCCTCGTGTAAAATCAATGACCCATTCAAGTGCATTTTGCTTTCCAGTTGGCTTCATCTTTAGATTTCTTGTAAAGAAGTAAACTAAAAAGAAAACGATCAAACAAGTTAACAACACCATCAAACAAACAGTCCCATCAAACCAAACCGGTCCAATGTGGAACGTTAGCGAGCGTTCATCCAATCCATTTCACCTCTTTTCCCCGAATTTCACATAAAATCAATTTCATGTGTGTATCTGGTTTTTCTTTATCGGTTTCTAACCAAACGGTATCATACCACCACGAAATAGAAATTTCAAAGGATTTTCATGAAAATTAGACACTTTTTTATTTCAGTCTAAAAATCAGCAAAAACATGGATGATATGATGCCTGGAAACTCAGAAAAAACCTGTGATAATCATGTTTCATCAGATTAAATGCTAACAAATTTTATCATTAAGTAAATCTAAAAGCACCGAATATGCGAAAAAGGATAATGAAATTATCTAGAGAAATTTTTTAATGTACGATCAATTTGTCGATCCACATCTTTTCGCTTCAGATCTTCTCGCTTATCATACGATTTTTTCCCTTTGGCCAATCCGATCAAGACTTTCGCATAGCCATTTCGGATATAGACTTTCAAAGGAACAATCGTGATTCCGGTATTTTTTGTTTCATTCAATAAACGCGCAATTTGCTTTTTATGCAATAACAACTTTCTAGTTCTTAGTGGATCATGATTAAAGATATTCCCTTGTTCATAAGGGCTGACATGGACATTATGCAAAAAAGCTTCGCCGTTTCTCACACGAACAAATCCATCTTTTAAGTTGATACGACTATTGCGAATAGATTTGATCTCTGTACCTTGTAAAACCATTCCTGCTTCCATTGTGTCGATGATCGAATAATCATGGCGAGCTTTTTTATTTTGCGCAATCAGTTTTCCCTCGCCTTTTGGCATTGGACATTCCCCCAATTCATTTCCATTTTTTATTTATTTTTTCTTTTTCTTCTTGGTGACGCCTTTGTAAAAAGGTTTTTTCCCTTTTTTCCCATTTTCTTTTTTTGGACCATATTTACTATCGGCTTTTTTCGGACGTTTTTTCTTGTCCGTTTGCCGTCCATTTGAATGTTTTGAAGAACCTCTATTTGCTTCTTTTCTTCTTCCTTTTGGCGCTTCCAGCGGTGCCAATTCCTCTGCGGAGACTAATTCGAAATCAACTGCTCGCTCAGTAGGATCAGCCTTGACTACTTTCACTCGTACTTTTTGTCCGATCTTGAATGTTAATCCTGTCCGCTCACCAACGAGCGCTAGATGGTTTTCAATGTAGTGGAAGTAATCTTGTTTCAATTCATTGATATGGATCAAACCTTCTACTGTATTTGGCAGTTCGATGAATAACCCGAATTTCACCACAGAGCTGATGATCCCATCAAATTCTTCTCCCACTTTATCCATCATAAACTCGGCTTTCTTCATTGAGTCCACTTCACGTTCTGTTTCAACTGCACGTCGCTCCATTTTCGAGCTATGATCGGCAATATCAGGCAGTGCATTTTCCCAATGCGTCTGATTGCTTTCACTTGGATCTTGACCATATGAACGAATTAAACGATGCACGATCAAGTCTGGATAACGACGGATCGGTGACGTGAAATGTGTATAGTACTCTGCTGCTAATCCGTAATGGCCAAAATTATCCTCAGAATAACGCGCTTGTTGCATACTTCTTAACAACATGGTATTGATCACTGCTGACTCCGGTTTTTCTTCAACATCTTCGATCACTTTTTGTAAGTCCTTAGGTGTGATCGTGCCCTTCGTTCCTTTGACTAAAATCCCTAAAGCAGATGCAAAATCAAAGAAGCGTTGCATTTTCTCTTCTTTTGGTTGCTCATGGATACGATAAATAAAAGGGAAATTCGCACGTGAATAATGTTCTGCCACCGTTTCATTGGCTGCCAACATAAAGGATTCGATCAAACGTTCTCCTACACCACGACTCCGCAAGAGGATATCTTGAGGGTGACCTTCTGGATCAACCATGATTTTGGCTTCACGATCTTCAAAAGAGATCGCACCACGACGAATACGCATCGTCTCTAAGATCTCATGCAACTCACCCATCGCTTGAAACATAGGAACCAATGAGTCATAGCGAGCCATAGTTTCTTCATCTTGCTCTTCTAAGATCTGATTGACTGCTGTGTAAGTCATTCGCTCTGTTGTTTGGATCACACTTGGAAAAATCTCATGAGAAATGATTTTCCCTGTTGGGTCGATCTCCATTTCACAACTCATTGTTAACCGAGGAACTTTAGGATTCAACGAACAAATCCCATTTGATAAACGTTGCGGGATCATCGGAATCACACGATCAGTCAAATACACACTTGTTCCCCGCTCATAGGCTTCACGATCTAATTGGCTACCTTCTGTCACATAGTATGAAACATCGGCAATGTGGACGCCTAAAAAGTAATTTCCATTATCTAACTTTCTAACTGTGACTGCATCATCTAAATCTTTGGCATCTTCGCCATCGATCGTCACGATCAACTGGTCACGTAGATCCCTGCGACCAATCAAATCTTTGTCGCTGATACTATCCGGTACAGCATCTGCTTCGCTTAATACATCATCCGGAAACTTGGTCGGTATCCCATTGGCTACGACAATCGATAAAATATCCATGCCAGGATCATTCTTATGACCAATGACTTGTTTGATGATTCCTTCTAAACTCGTTGCATAGCTTTTTTCTGGATAATGGGTCAATTCGATCAGCACGATACTTCCGTCTACTGGACGAACGCCTTCTGCTGCGGCGTACACTTTGAATTGATTCATTTTTTTATCTTTTGGAATGACTACTCCATAAAGATCCGTTTCTGCCATTTCATCTTCTGTATAGGCGATGAACTCTCCGGCAATTTGTGTGGTTGCGCGTTGACGAATCTCAACGACCTTTCCTTCGGCTCCACGATCCGAAAAGGCATCCGCCGTTTTGACGATATCGATTGCAACAGTATCCCCGTCCATCGCATAGCCAGTCGCTTCTTTGGGGATATACACATCATCTTCTTCAGAATCGATCGTAACAAACCCAAATCCTCGCTCATTTGCGCGGAACGTTCCTTCAATCAAAATGGGTTGAAGTGGCAGTTTGATTTTTCCTTTTTTGGTAAATACGATACTTTGTTCTCTTTCCATCTGTGCGATGGTTTGCACTAGTAATTTAAAATCTTCGCTTTTTTGAAAGCCAAGACCTTCAGCGATTTCTTCCATCGAAAAACTTTTCTTACGACTGCTTTCAATAAAGAAAATGATTTTTTCTTTTAATGTTTCTTTTGTCATTATTATTCCTCATTCCAAGGTAAGTTCTCTAGAAAATCCAATACATCCTTTTCAAACACTTTTCTTGCTATTCCTACTGTGATCACATGCTTACTTTCTGGATACCAGTGTAAGGAAATGTCAGTATGCGCAAGTTTTTTTGCTGTCTCGTAGACACCATAAGGATCAATCATTTCATCTTGACCCGCTTGAGCCATGAATACTGGTTTTTGGATATCTGATAACTTACTTTCTGTTATTGCTGCTTGTTCTTGAATATCTGTTAATTGTTGCTGTACTCGTGGCCGAAAGCTTTCGACTTTTTGTTCGATCATCGACTCCGATTCACCGGCAATTTTCAAGATCTGGCGTACATAATTCTCAAAATTCTCCGGCACATGATTTTCTACTGGAGAAATTGGCGAACAAAAAAATCCGCCTCCTATCATCGGAAATTCTGATAATGCTCGGACTGCAAAAATCCCGCCCATCGATAATCCTAATACGGCGATGTCAGAAAATCCCTCATCGTAGAGAAACTGGATCGCTTGTTTCGTGTCTTGCCACCACGTCTCAGCGTCCTGTTCTAAGATCTCATTTGGAGCAAGCGTGCCATGTCCTGTAAACATTGGGGCATAGACCGAATAGTTTGATTTCTCTAAAAAACGGGCTAACATCCGTACATCATTTGGACTACCTGAATACGCATGCAGTAAGAGGATTGCACGCTTCCCATGTTTTTCATAAATAGGTTGTGGTAGACTTTTCATTTTATTCACCTCATTAGCCTTATTTTACCATAGTTAGCAAATACCTTCTTATATAACGGTTCTTTTTCTATTCAACAAAAAAGGTCTGGGAGCATTTCGTTTCCCAGACCTTCTATTTTTTTGAACAATCGATGAACCATCCGTGTATCCTCAAAATCTAAATGAAGCAAATGATCACTTCTGATCATTGGTTTCGAACGATTTATTTAGAAGATAAAAATGCAAGTACGAATAACAGAATCATCCATACAGCGCCCATAACAGCTGTCGAGCGTTGCATTACTGCTTCAAATCCACGTGCTTTTTGCTTTCCGAATAATTGATCTGCGCCACCTGTAAATGCACTTGCTGCACTATTTTGTTTGCTTGGTTGCATCATGATCGCAATGACCATCATAATCGAGATGACAATGACGATCCCTAAAATAATATTATACATCAAACAGCCTCCTTTCTCAAAATATCGTCCTTCTAACTTTATCACATAACACGTCTTGTGACAACAGTGTTTCATAAGATGGCCGATGTTTTAAAGAACATTTCTTGGCTTTTTCACATCGATTTTTTTGCAGGTTCTGTGACAAACGATACCCCTGTATCCTCGTCTAAAATCAATGCTTATTTGATAACCATTGGCGCTTATTTACGCCAAACATCATGATATTCAGCTTTTCTCTCAAACTCCGCTTTTGCGTAGGGACATAACGGAATCACTTTTCTGCCAGTACGTCTGGCTACTTCCACTCCTGTAGCAACCAATTTTTCTGCTAATTTCTGTCCACGAAATGCAGGATCAACAAATGTATGATCAATGATCATAATATCAGGACCAGCATCCGACCACGTCATTTCTCCTATTTCGTTTTGTTCATCGTCCAATAACACTAAGCGATTCTTTTCTTCTTTGATTTCCATCATTTCACTCTCCCAACCCTAAAATAACGAACAGTTTCTTTATTCAATTTGATTTTACCAGTCCTATTTTTTTCAAACAATCATTTGTACTTATAGACCCACTCTTTGCTTAATGAATGAAAAAATCACTGTCCAGTAGGTCTCTGGATCTTTACTTACTGCTTCTAAATGTTCTGCTCCAGGCACTAGCAGTAAAGCTTTATCTCCTGCCGTGGCATTTTGGATCGTATAAGCTGCTTCCATCGGGACAAAATGATCATGTTCACCATGGATGATCAGAACGGGTAAATGATTGCTCCCTAACTGTCTCGTTGCTGATGCCTGTTTCAAAGAATAACCTGCATATTTTTGCGCGTAACGATTCGCATGTCGCATAATGATTTTTTTTGGAAAAACCGTCAATTTGCTTAACATATAACGAAATTCTGAATAAACGGATACAAAGCCGCTATCAAGAATCAATCCTTTGACAGCACTCGGCAACTTCTCTCCACTAGCCATCATGATCGTAGAAGCACCCATTGAGCCTCCATGTAAGATGATCTTAGCCTCTGGCTCTCGTTGCAAGATCTCATTGATCCAGAGTATCAAATCTAACCGATCCAACCACCCCATCCCAATGATCTCCCCTTCACTTTCTCCATGAGCACGCAAATCAGGGATCAAGACATTGAAGCCTTTTTCTGCATACTTTTTCCCGATATAAGACATGTCTTTTTTCCCTGTGCTGCGATAGTCATGGACACAGACTACCCATTTACCTTTGTTCGAATAAGTAGAGAACATTCTACCCTTCAATTTTAACCCCTCTTGACTTTTGGTCGTTATGGGTTCTCCTTGTTGCCAAAAATCTTCTGCTAGATCTTCTAAACGTTGGCGTTGTTCTTCGACTGTCGTCAAAGAGGCAGGGTCCATGAGTTGAT
This sequence comes from Enterococcus sp. DIV0806c, assembly GCF_051710905.1. NCBI lineage: Bacteria > Bacillati > Bacillota > Bacilli > Lactobacillales > Enterococcaceae > Enterococcus > Enterococcus sp. DIV0806c. The sequence continues at coordinate 2,301,112 of NZ_JBIOLO010000001.1, forward strand.
GGCCTGTTTCTTCATACCAAGCATAACCACGTTGTAATCCAGTTTTGATCAACTTCTTTGCGTACAGATAAGCAATAAAATGATAACTACCGATCATTAATAACATAATTAATAAACTATAAAAAACAATCACTTGCATCCCACACTTTCTACTTGGTGATTGAAACAAAAATTCAAGTATGCTAAATGGTGCTCTATCTTTCTCCTACGTATTTCAACGTTCATTTCTATTGTACCACGTTCTATCAAAGAGACAGACAGTGAACCATTGATCTGCTGTAATTTTAAAGACCTTATTCCTTACAAACGATCTTTTTTTCCTACTTCTAACACTCATAAGAGATAATGAATTGTTTGCATAACATTTACATTCTTCATAAAAATAAGTATACTAATGCCGTGCATTGGAATCAAGGGTTGACCCCTTGGACTGGTTCGGAAACTTCCCAGGATAAAAAACTAAGTGTCTCTAAAGAAAGGAGATTGGAAATAATGCGAAAAGTTATTATTGATTGCGATCCCGGTATCGATGATACATTAGCGCTATTGTTTGCATTAAAATCACCAGAAATCGAAGTTGTCGCAATCACCACCGTTTGTGGAAACGTCCCCGTACATTTGGGAACTGAAAATGTGATCCGTTGTTTGGAACGTTGTGACCGTTTAGACATCCCTGTCTATCAAGGTTCTGCAACACCACTCAACACGCCATTTATCAGCGCTCAAGATACTCATGGCATGGACGGTCTAGGGGAAACGAACTTCCCATTAGTAACAGACAAACAAGCCGAAACGATCCACGCTGTTGATTTTTTAGCGAGTTATTTTGCTGAACAAAAAGATACTTCACTGATCGCGTTAGGGCCACTAACAAATATCGCTTCTGCTTTACAAAAGAATCCACAAATAGACAAACACATGGATCGATTTGTTTCGATGGGTGGCACGTATAAAAGCCACGGCAATTGTTCACCTGTAGCAGAATACAATTACTGGTGTGACCCTGATGCCGCAGCTTATGTATTTGAACATCTTGGTCAAATGATTGAGATGGTTGGTTTAGACGTGACACGAGAAATCGTCTTTACACCAACGATCCTAGAATATTGTTGCCAACTCGCGCCCGAAGAAGGCAATTATTTAAAAGCAATCACACGCTTTTACTTTGACTTTCATTGGCAACAAGAACGCGTCCTAGGTTGTGTCATCAATGACCCTTTGGCAGTTGCGTATTTCATCGATGAACAACTATGCCAAGGATTCACTAGCTATACTGCTGTTGAAACACAAGGCATCAGCCGCGGACAAACCTTGGTTGATCGTTATGATTTTTGGCAGAAAAAACCAAACAGTCTAATCATGACAGATGTAGACACCTCTCTTTTTTTCCGGAAGTTTTTAGCCGTTCTTTTACATGCACAAGAAGAATTGATAAAAAATGATCTGGAAAGATTAAAGATAGGATGAAAAAAGATGACACAAAAGAAAATCACGACAAGAATGATCACAATCATGGCACTAAGTATCGGAATCAACTTTCTCGGTGGAACGATTGCTTTATGGCTCCGTTTACCGATTTATCTTGATTCGATCGGTACGATTTTTGCAGGAGCTTTACTCGGACCAATTCCTGGGGTTTTGACAGGATTAAGTAGTAGCTTACTTAGTGGCGTGACGATGGATATGTTCTCTTTGTATTATTCCCCGATACAAATCATCACTGGGTTATTAGCGGGGTTGATTTTACCACAGAAATTACAGGCCCAAGGTTTGAAGAGTAGACTTTCATTATTGGCATGGACGTTTGTCCTTTCAGCTCCTGGAACCATACTGTCATCGATCATCACGATCCAATTATTTGGCGGTATCACTTCATCAGGTTCAAGTGCCATTGTCCAACTTCTTTACGGATTAGGACTAAACCAAGCAGCGAGTGTCACGATTGTTCAAGCAGCGACAGATTACTTAGATCGACTGCTATCGGTCCTTGTCGTTTCGCTCGTTGTGTTGAAATTACCAAACCAAGTAGTGGCAAAGACAAGAAATCGTTGATGAATATTTGTACTATAGCTAATAACTAAATGCAAAAACCCGAACGTCGAATCAGTTTCTCTCATCTCTATGAGAAGGAACTGATCCATCGTTCGGGTATTGTTTTTTATCCAAAAGTTTTTGTCTCTTGTTTGACTGAAAGAAACTTTCCTAAAGCCAGCATGCTATCGTTCCATCAACAAGGCACTATCCTGGACTTTAATATTTTTTTCTCGATCTTTATACGTAATCGGTCGGATCACTTTACACGGATTCCCTGCCGCGATCACATTTTCTGGTATATCTTTTGTTACGACACTTCCTGCCCCAATGATGCTATTTGCACCAATCGTCACCCCTTGAAGAACATGGACTCCCGCTCCTAACCAAACTTTATCGCCAATATGGATCGGCTTCGCATAAACGACATGATCAGCACGTTCAAATGGATCTTCTGCATGATTGGCTGCATACAAACCAACCCTCGGCCCTACGTAAACATCATTTCCGATCGTCACCTCATGACAATCAAGAATGATCATATCATGGTTCAAATAAACATTATTTCCTATAGAAATGTTGAAACCAAACTCACATTGAAAATTCGACTCGATATAGACATTCTCACCCATTGAAGCGAATAGCGCCCGCAAAATGGGGTATTTATAATGATTTTCTGAATTCACGAGAAAATTGTATCTCCTGCATTGTCTCAACGCATGATTTCGTGCGTGTACTACTTTAGAGTCCATATCATCGTATGGTAATCCTGTATTAGTTATCTGTTTCACATCATCTTCGCTCATCTTTCTCCCCCTATTATCTTATTTGCTTACATGTATTATAACAGAGAGTCTATTTTCTATAAGGATGAGAGATTTGTGAAAGATCGTGACACTTTTTTTCTAGTAATTGGTTTCGTGAATTCGCTCTATCTCTTTTCGATAGGATCTTGTTAATTCTTGCTCTTTTTCTTCTAATTGTCGTGCATAGTTTTGAGCCGTATGGATCAGTTTACGATCTATTGCCTCCATTTGATGAAAGAATTGTCGGTTATCCCAATGATCATTCTTCGTCAAATACATGATTTTTTGTACCAATTGACCTGTTTCTTTCCTAAAGTTTACTAACTGATGATCGATTTCTTCTTGTTGACCGTGTATCTGACGTTTGTTTTGATAGAATTGCGCCTCTAAATCTTGTAGTTTACGTTGTTTCTCTACTGTCCCCATTCTTTACCCCCTTTTCACAGGTGTGACCAATGTTGGTTGTTTCATTTGTTTGACATACTCTTCTGCTGCAACGGCACTTTCCCCTTCTAAAGCACCTTTTAAAGTAGACGGTAAGCCATTATTTGTTTGTTGATACATTCCTTCTGAGATCTCTTTTAGGGATTCGATCGAAGTTAACTTGGCCTGAGCGATGCGACTTTCCTTTGCAAGGATCAGTGCTTGTATGGCTACTCGTTCCCGTTCCTTTTGTTCTTGTCCAAGTCTTTCAAGAAATTCTTGTAATTCTCTATCTTCCATGGATAAACTCCTTTCACTTGTTTTTGAACAAATTATTTCCTGCTTGTCTGTCATACTCTGTAAGATGATTTGCTACTACCGCCAGTTTATTACTAAACTCCTCCAGCTTCTCTTTATATTGTTTCACTTGATTCGTATTTAATGCGGCTTGCCCGCTGTCCCATAAATTATTTATTTCATATGGGGAAACCATCTCTTGTACTTCCCAATAAGTCAAATAGTTTTTGATTGCTCCCGCACCAGCCAATAGTTCTTTTGATATTGCCGTAATCTCATCTTCAAATTCTTTTTGTGCATTTTTAAAGATGATCTCGTACTCTTCGCCTATATTTTTCGCTTTTTGGATGATCGATTGAACTAACTCCGATTGTAAAGTGATTTTTTTAGAACCTGAAGCATTAGAAATTCTTTTATGTAATTCGTTGACCGTCTCGTTCCATTCACTAGCAACTTTTGCTTCCGCAATAATCGTAGCGTATTGTTTTTCAAAATCTTTATACTCTCCAGATAGCAATAGTTTTATAACTTCGGTAAAAGATAACCCACCTTCTGGTTTTTCTTTTACTACACGAGTCAAATATTTATCGATCAAATGGGAAACCTTGATCCCCGCAGCAAAAATGTAGCCATGTTCCTTCAAATTAGCTTCCTGAAGTGTACCATCGGGATTTATTTGAAACTGTCCAAAGTCATGGCTAGAACCGTTTTGATCTTCCATATCAAACGTCGTGTTAAAAGATTTCGGTAGTAAGTAACGAACATTCCCGATTTCATCTACCCCAGACTTATTTCTATTCAACATGGAAACAATATCAAAAGCATTGACGTAATAGTCGATTTTCCCATGCTCTTCCAACTTCTGGATATTTTTTTGTGCCTGTTCCGACATTCTATTGATACTTTCACGTGCATCAGGGCCTTGAAACAAAACCACTTTGTCGATTTTCGCAATATCTTTTTCAGGAAGATTCGCCACAGCCTGAATCGACACCATCGTTCCCAGAGAATGACCTGTGACAGACATTGTAGCATGAGGTGCTTGTGTGGTCATTTCCGTTATCTTCTGGTGCATGGCTTGATTTGCTAATTTTGCTTGCGGAATATAAGCATTTTTTGTTGTAAATGCCTGGTTATTATGCCACCAGTCATTAAGATTCAAATTACTTGAAGAAATACCATCACTGCCTCTAGTAACAAAATAAGTATGCTTAGTCTCTATCGACAACTTAGGCGTATCCGTCACATAATAAGCATTGAATCCAGCTTTTTCATCCGTCAAGAGTCCTTGCTTATATGTGTTTTTCACATAACTTTGTACTTCATAGCCTCCGTTTACTTTCGGCACTCGGATGTTTCCTAACTCTTTGACTGTTTTTACAGTGTTATCGGGTTGGAGGTAGACAGTGCTTAAATCATTTCCATGAACATCTTTTGCATTTGGGAAATTGAATTCAGCATATTTTTTTATCAATAAGTCTTCTTTTTGTGTATTTGTTAAGGTAGAGAGCATAAGTCCTGGGATCCCACTATTGTAGGCCCCATTTGACAGGCTAGCATAAATATTGCTATAATTTTTTAAATTTGCCATTGTATTGATCACCTTTCTGCTTATTCAAAATTTTTAATTTTAGTAGGATTTGAAATATTATCGGGATAAATATATATTTCAAATCCATCAATATTTTTATCTGTTTCATCAAAAAGACTGATATTGACAGCTATGGATTTAGACCTAAACGCCATGCCCTGTACAACTCGAACTGTTTCCCAATCATACTCAATATTTTTAATTTGATAATTTTTTAAAATTACGTAATCGTTTCTTTCTATAACATATGCTGTAATTTTTTTCTCGTGCTCTTTCAAAAAAGCTATTTGTCTTTCTTTTTCTGTTGGTTCGCTCATTTTATTCACTCCTATCGTTGTCAAAAGGACTAATAATACACCTATACTTACTGAAATCAACCATTTTTTTGTTCCCAATTGATTATCCCCTCATTCCTTGCTCTTTTAATTTTTGTGTATGTTCTGACAGACTCTCGATATTTTATCTGATTAGGTCCTTAAAACAAAACAACTTTGTTGATTTTAACATTATCTTTTATTCGAGAACATTTATTTAGTATGTACATTATTTCCTCTGTTTACTTTTTTTCTCCTAACTCTTTGACTATTTTTACGGTAGTATCAGTTGGAGGATAAATTTTACCGTTATTTGGTAACTTTACTTCCTCATCGGTTACATCCCTATATCAACCAATCTCTTCAATAATATTAGAATAAATAGGGTCATTTAAAACCATCAATTCCCTTATTTTATTTAATTTTTTTAAATCAGTTTTTACCCTAAGTACATAACCTCGATTGTTATACTCTGATTTTGAACTGTCGCTAATATCAAATTTGACAATCAACACAGGTTTGGAAAATGCTATACCTGTGTTTACTGCTGTTGTCTCCCAATTAAACGTAATCTTCCCATCTTGAGAACTGAAACTTTTTATATACTCCGTGATTTCCTTTTCATTCGCCTTTAAAAAAGCGATTTGTCTTGCTTTTTCTGTTGGCACATTTATTTTCTTCATACCTATTGTTGTAAAAAGGGCTAATAGTATGCCGATACTTACTTGAACCAGCCACTTTTTCTTTATCAATTCATTATCCTCTCATCCCTTGGCCGACCAAATTTTTTTGGTATAGATTTTCACGTAAATTTATATTTCATATCTTCTCATTACTTTTGATAATGGCATTGCTCAAAATTCTTTAACTCCTTTCACACATTAGCAGCGGATTAGAGGGAAACTGTGCTTACAGGTTTTCCATAAACATCTTTTGCATTTACAAATTAGCATGAACGGTATATGAATTATCTAAATTAGACATCATTTAATTCTTCCATAGCTTCTTCAAAATTATTAGTTCCTATCTCTTCTATCTTGGTAGGTTTTTTTAAGTTATTTGGTAAAACTTGAATTGCTCCACCATCTATTTCATTTTTATCAATACCATATAATTCAATATCAACTATGTACATTTTTTGGATAAAAGCTCCGCTATCCTCTATCCTAAATGATTCCCAATCATATTTAATAATGGCTATCTTGATTTGTGAGTTTCTCTCTTTAATGTACTTGGTTAAGTCTTCTTCATGCTCTTTCAAAAAAGCAAGCTGTTTTTCTTTTTCTGTTGGCGCATTCATTTAATTCATACCTATTGTTGTAAAAAGTGTTAATAGTAAACTTACACTCACCAGAATCAACCATTTTTTCTTTCTTCCCAATAGATTATCCCCTCATTTTTTTATAAAGATTCATAAGCAAAACTATTTAGTTTTACTTTGTGCAACCTTCGAAATCAATTTACATAAACATTTAAATTGATTTCGAGATTTGTGATTTATTTACATCATTCAAAGTGTTTATTCTAGAATAACATTCGTAGTCCACATATCATTTATAGTAGAATACTCTTTATTTACATCAATGATCAGAGTATTTCCTTTATAAAAGTAGTTTTCTTCACTACTTTTTTTCTTATCTATAACATCAAATTTGATCGCTAACATTGGACTTGTGAGTGCCATACTTTGACTACATTCTACTGAATCCCAATCATATTTGATTTCGATTTCTGAATGACTTTCTTGTTTTATATACTTAGACATTATTTCTTCCTGTTCTTTTAAAAAAGCGATTTGTTTTTCTTTTTCCGTCGGTTCCATTATTTTTTTCATTCCTAACGTTCCTAAAAGAACTAGAGTAATAGTCAAACTAACTACAATAATTTTCTTCTTTTTCCTCACAAGGATTTCTCCCTTCTGTGGCTGCAACTATAGTAATCATAGTTAGCATTGATCGTATACATTTTTTCTATCTTCTTAGGTCTATTAATATTATCAGGATCTATAGCAAAACCAAATGAATTTATTTCCTTGTCCTTCTTATCAATAATTTGTATTAGAATAATAAAAACCTCACCGGCACCTTGCGGAAGTCCATTCCCAACTATCTCTTGCTCTAGTGAATTCCAATCAAACACAACTTTATCAACTTTTTCATTTTGCTGCTTTACAAATTCCGCCATTTCTTCCTCGTGTTCAATTAAAAAAGCTACTTGTTTCTCTCTTTCTGTTGGTTCGCTCATCTTCTTCACTTCTATCGTCATTAAAAGAACTAATACTACACCTATACTTACTAGAATCAGCCATTTTTTCTTTCCCAATTTGATTATTCCTCATTCCTTACTCTTCAAATTCTCGGATACTTTTTATGTAAATTCTGACAGCACATCAATACTTTCTAGTATTTGCTACTTGTACTACTATTTACTCATCTGCTTCGTTCATTATTACTATACGTAATTTTTGCCTATTTAAATTAAAATTTACTGGATAAGACGCATATACGTCGTATACGGTTAGTTTTAGTCTTATACGATCATAAAAAAATGCTTACTTCGTCAAATCATTCTACTGGGGGAGGATAATTATGCTAAGAAAAACAAGACTAGTAGTTGGTTCTATTGTTCTATCAATTTTAGGTTTTAGTCCGATGCTATTATCGGTCGTTCAGAAAAACAACGCCAATGGAGATATCAAATTAAACCCAAAGTATTATGATCGGTCAGAAGAGCCTCTGTTTATTTGGGAAAATCAAAAAGAATAAAGCATTGTTTGTTTTGTGGACGATACCAGACATGTCTTGGTATTGTCTTTTTTGATATGGATGTGTCCTTTACTGTTTGATGTATTACATAATAAAGTAAATAGGCTATAATGAAGTTGACCACCTCTTTTTTAACAATAAAAAGCCTGTGTATACATATTAAAACTCACTATATTCATTACTCAAACATCATTCGGAGATGACCTATCATGAAAAACCAACTCGCTTTTAAATTTTTACCCAAGTTATGGACTTCTATTTTATATCTTGTGGTGATTGCTATTGGCTCATTCATGTATTTATCAAAGTATTGGAATGTTACGATTTTCACCTCTATCTATCCTGATTTTTATCTTCATATCTCAAACTTTTCAATTAGTTTGATTTTAGGTTTGATTCCATATTTTTGGTTATTGATGGGTGTAAAATTCAATTATGTAGTCATCTTTTCTTTACTCTTACTCGTAGTAAATGCGCTCTGTGAAACTGTCTTAGGGTTCATAAACACACCTGTTCTTATTGATATATGTTTTGGCTTTGTTGGTACTGGAATTTCTTTTCTGACATTGTTAATCATTTATACATTCGGACTTTTACCTAATAAAGAAACCACATAATTTTTCAAAAATCATCTGGCTGAAATGCAAAACGAGAATCGAAGCCTTAGCTGTCGATTCTCGTTTTCTTATATTTAAGATAAAGTATTACACTTGTGATAATCAACAGAGCAGAAAAAACAAGCAACAAACCGATCACCCAGATATTACTGCCTTGATTGACGATAATCTTGTTTGAACCACCTGTTTCCTCTATCAACCCTGCCAGCTCTTCTTTTGTATAATTAAATTTAGTTACTTTTTCTTTGCCATCAACAGTTAGGATAAACTGATATTCCCCAAACATCAATTCTGCATCACTAACTAACGGTAGATTTAGCTTTGTTTTAGTCATTGGAGTCAATGCAATTGAGCTTTCTTCAATTTCTCCTTCAGAAATGATATCCCCGTTTGGATTGATTACTTTGTATGAGCCGCTTTCCGCAAAAGTTACTGTAGGATCATTATTGGCTATATAGTAATCAAGCCTTATCGCATCCTGTGAGCTCACAAACTCAAACTCATCATAAGTTTGTTCTTTTTCAGCCTCTAGTTCATCCATCTTGAGATGAAATAAAAGTACTTTCTCATAGACATGAACGATATCTACAGCATCTTCATGACTTTCTTCACTTAATGTTTGAGAGAAATTCACCCCACCTAAAACTTCTCCATCAAGTTCCTCAGTCACATTGATCAAAATTGCTATCGTTTCACTTTGTTTCGCTTCAACTTTGATTTTCCCGTCTTCTAGTTCGCCATCAGCATTAGTTATCTTCACGTATTTACTAAAGTCATACTTTTCATCTAAAAGATTTTCTGTATTTTCAACATAAGTGACACTTCCCATCGTTGATATAGCAACCGATGGATAGACAGTAACATCTAAGTCCTTGTCACCTATATTTGTAATCGTAGCAGTGAACTCATAGTTCTTATTAAGTTCTGGAGTAAACTGCAGATAGCTATCTCTGATCTCATATTCTTTGGGTTGCACATCCACTAGGATCGATGCAGTATCTTCCTCGGATGCCTCTACTGGTTGTATGTAAAAAAAACATCCCATCAATAAAACGAAAATAAGCGAACAGAAGTCAACTAACTTGTATTTTTTGGCTTGGCTATTTTTTGTCATTATTTCTCCTATTCATTTACCTATCAAGTACCTTGAATCTCTATATTTTGTTCTTGATCATTCTTATTCCTCTTTTTTACAACAGTATTTATCCTATCATCATACTTTGTATTTTGATTCATCAGAATGTTTCACTTTTCCCTGATCAAATTGAAAAGAATAAGTTTCCTTCGAGAATTTTTTATTATTTATATTTATTAAATTCATTACTCTAACTTTAAGATAATTCTTGCTTGGACAATTGCGTTTAAATTGTCCCAATGATCCTTATTGTGAATGTCTCTAAAAAAAGCAAAATCTTGGGACTCTTCGTGGTACACAATCCCATCAGACACCAAAATATCTGCATCAGTTAAGTCAGAAGTGAAATGAATGATTTTTTTATTAAATATCGTTAGTAATTTACTTTCGATAACTGGTACATATTCCGGATGATGCAACATCGAAATAGCAATTGTCACTCTTTCATTGTTTTGGATAGGCAAATAATACGAAAGGATATGTGCTAACTTGTTCGCAAATATTTGACTATCACCAACTTGAAAATTCCTGTTTTTGACTATTTACAATAGTAGCTGCTTCACTTCATGGATTCTACTATTTGGACTATTTTGATTAGCCACTCCCTTTAAATTCTCGAAGTAAATATTTTTGTATGCCCAACTATTGATGACACTTTCATATAAAATCACATGTTCCACATCAGAATTTATCTTATATTTTTCTGATAATATTTCGACGACATTCATAGAAAAATCAACAATTTCATTATTTCTATGCTCTTTGAATTTTTTGCCTAAGACTATCTTGTCTTGTCTGCTTGTCGTTTCAGGGATGAGAAGTTGTCTACAAAAATAAAAGAATGCAACTTCTTTTTCTCTATCTTCTATGTTTCGCGTTGGTATCAACTTTGTTAGCGAGTCCTCTTCATACAGTTCTTTCATATCAGCGAATAGTTCTGTCGCTGTTTTGTCCAAATCTTGTATGATATACCCACGTGACACAGCATTTTCAAGTATCGAGAATAGAATGTCATGCTTTGCTTTCGTCGTTTTCAACCTCTCATACTGTCCACCTACTAGTTCAATATTCACTCTTGTTTGGCTATCAGCGAAAACATTATAGGCCATGATTTGTACTAAGTACTGATACGTTCTGATAGACATCTCATTACCTTCCAAAGAAATTGATTCAAAATTACTATTAATAGTTATTGGTATTTTTTGATAATGAAAGATATCTTTCAGTCGGCTGATCAATTTGTAGCTATAAGACTTACTAAACATCAACTTTTCGGAAATATCGACAACCCGAGTTTTTCGGTGTTTCAAGAGATAGATCAATAATTGGAAATAAGGTGATTCATTAAAAAACTTTTTTTTCAAATTAACAAATACTTGAAGCAACAGTTCCTGATTAAAGCCTTCGACTAAACCAATCGTCCCCTTTTCTAGTAAAAAGAAAGATGAAAATGTGAAATTCAATTGTTCGAAGTTTTCTTCGAGTTCAACCAGTAATATTTTCGTTTGATACATCGTTAGGTTCAATCGCTCACTTAATTTATTTAATGACAAATATTTTTCTGTCACTAGAACCGTAAACAGTTGCAACATCTCGTTTTGTTTTTTTGTTAAGTAACGGCTACTGAACGTATCCATTATATATTCCATTTCTTCTACCAACCTTCATTTTAGAGGATTCTATACTAAGAAGAATTCATTTAGTCAGAATGTTTTATTTTTTATTTTCAGTGAACTCTATCGATGTCTCCTAGTTCACTCGCATGGCTGTTGTATTAGTCTTGCCTGTACATTTTGACTTAATTACTAAGGTAGTGAAGCTTTGATCATGTATATTTGTCTTTCTACTAAATTATTATCTAAACACTTTCACTTATTTCTAATAAATTCCATTGAATAAAATTTTGTCTATTTGCGTTACTAGACTTATTAACCTGATGGACCAACTAGCTATAGCAGAAGCTTACAACTACACGAAAGAATAAAAGAAGGAACACTGACCAGGCAATCAACAAGAGTAGTTTTCATTGATTGGATCAGCATTTCTTCTTTGAATATTCTATAGGACAGATGGATAGATCTACGTATTCTATATTATGATCCATCATATTCTGTCAATCTTCGCACACTTAACTCTTTTTATCTGGCAAGCCTTTCACAACTGAAAATAACTATTTTTTAATCGGGAGGTATTATTCCCAAGGATTATTTACTTCTTGTGCTGTCAAGATGATTTTGGCGCTATCATCTCTATTTGATCTCCATACGTAATCATTTGCATCTAAAATGACATCGAAATCTTTTTCGATCTGTACGGAACTCATTCGCATTACCTGTTGTGCTTGAAGATGTGGGTTTGACGGTTGAATGTCTAGTCCATTTCCATATTGGTCAAGTTTTGCAAAAATATTCACAAAAACATCTTTAGATTTTGTATTATTTACTGTAGCTGTCGCTTTCAAGACCTTCGTTTGTTTACGCATATCTGAGTTTAAGTCAAAATCAGACAATTTAAAATCGACTTTGTTCGTTGTTCCTTCATTGAAAGTGATATCTAGTTTTCCATCTTCGACTTCAATAGGGATTTGTTTTTCACTGGTTACCTCGGATGCGTTTACTAAGCGTGGATTACTACCTACTAACAACAAAGTTGATAGCAGAACTGTTGTGGATACCTTTTTTTTCATTGTTGGATAGCCTCCGGAATTTAATATTTTTTTCACAAAATCAGTTTACATTAAATTCCCTCGTAGGGTTTATCCGAACATTGAACTCTTTTTTTAAAAACAGGATAATCTTTCACAATGTTCTTTGCTACATGATAGAAACTTGTCAGGAGAGATGAACTAGGATCACTCCTTACTTCTATAAAAGCTACCTATTTGTCCTTTGATCAGAGTCATTAGACCTTTTAGGCGTGCTATTTCGAACAAATCCGTGTTCGGTTATCAAAGAAATTTCCACGAGAACTTATTCTCTTACATTTAGCAAAAATCAACTTATTTATATTGGAACCGGACACTATGCAGTTTTTTTTATATGGCAACATATGATGATGACGTCAAAAGAGTTAGTGGCTAGGTTGAGGAAGTAAGAGAAGCAGATGATAAAGAAGAAATTCTTCAGAATCGTTCGTCGTTTAGATAATCAATAGACTATAACACACTATATAATAAAAAGAAAGCCCACATAGTTGTCGATCTTCAAGTTTCTAGGAGGTACATTCTTGTTCTTAATCGTCTCGTTTTCATCATCCATGATAAAGACGTGTTGAATAAAGAACAGCTTGGTTAAAGCTAATTCATCGATTCTGTGCTTAACAAAATATGGGGAAGGATGATCTTTATTTATAGTCTTGTGAATCTATGATTTGTTCCTATCATTCATTCGTTTAAATACTAAAAATATTTTTTTCTGACTAATCGTCTGCCTAAAAAAATACCCTTCTCATGTCATTGACATAAGAAGGGCATTTTTACATTCATTTAATTATTTGTTTTTTAAGTTGTAGAAAGATTTCAAACCTTTGTACTCTGCAACTTCACCAAGTTGGTCTTCGATACGTAATAATTGGTTGTATTTCGCAACACGGTCAGTACGTGATAGAGAACCTGTTTTGATTTGGCCAGCGTTTGTTGCAACTGCGATATCAGAGATTGTTGAATCTTCTGTTTCACCAGAACGGTGAGAAACTACTGCAGTGTAACCAGCTTCTTTAGCCATTTCGATTGCTTCGAAAGTTTCTGTCAAAGTACCGATTTGGTTAACTTTGATAAGGATTGAGTTAGCAATTCCTTTTTCGATACCTTCAGCAAGTTTTTCAGTGTTTGTTACGAACAAGTCGTCACCCACTAATTGAACTTTGTCGCCTAGAACTTCTGTCAATTTCTTGAATCCATCCCAGTCGTTTTCGTCTAATCCATCTTCAATAGAGATGATTGGGTATTTAGATACTAATTCTTCGTAGAATTTGATCATTTCATCAGTTGTTTTTTCGCCTTCGCCTGAATCAGCTAATACGTAAACACCTTTTTCTTTGTCGTAGAATTCTGAAGAAGCAGCGTCCATTGCAAGAACAACGTCTTTACCAGGAACATAGCCAGCTTTTTCGATTGCTTCGATGATTACTTCGAAACCTTCTTCGTTTGAACCAAGGTTAGGAGCGAATCCACCTTCGTCACCAACTGAAGTTGCTAATCCACGAGATTTCAAGATTGCAGCTAATGCATGGAATACTTCCGCACCCATACGTAGTGCTTCTTTGAATGTTGGCGCGCCAACAGGCATGATCATGAATTCTTGGAAGTCAATTGAGTTATCCGCATGTGATCCACCGTTGATGATGTTCATCATTGGAGTTGGTAATACTTTTGTGTTGAATCCGCCTAGGTAGTGGTATAAAGGTACTTCTAGGTAGTCAGCAGCTGCACGAGCAACAGCGATTGAAACACCAAGAATAGCGTTCGCACCTAATTTACCTTTGTTAGGAGTTCCGTCTAAAGCGATCATTGCTTTGTCGATAGCCATTTGGTCACGTACATCGTAGCCAATGATTGCTTCAGCAATGATGTTGTTTACGTTGTCAACAGCTTTGATTACACCTTTACCGCCATAACGAGATTTGTCTCCGTCACGTAATTCAACTGCTTCGTATTCACCAGTTGAAGCACCTGAAGGAACCATTCCACGGCCGAAAGCACCGCTTTCTGTGTATACTTCTACTTCGATTGTTGGGTTACCGCGTGAGTCTAGAATCTCGCGAGCGTAAACATCAGTAATAATTGACATGTTTTGTCTCTCCTTTGAGTTTGGTTTTTTCCTAAGGGATTTCCCTCATATACGATTTTAGTTAATTTTGTGTCTTTGTGCAAACATTTCTTGCATTTTTCACAAATTTTCAATAATTATTTTACAGCATCAAGTAATGCTAAGAATGAATCCGCTTCTAAGCTAGCTCCACCAACTAATGCGCCATCCACATTTTCTTTTGCCATATATTCAGCAATGTTCTCAGGTTTTACAGAACCACCGTATTGGATACGAACTGCTTCTGATACTTCTTTGCCGTAAAGTTTTTCAACTGTTTGACGTACCACGCCACAGATTTCGTCAGCGATTTCAGCATCTGCTGATTTACCTGTACCGATTGCCCAGATTGGTTCGTAAGCAATAACTAGATTACTTACTTGACCTTCTGTTAAGCCTTCAAGACCAGCAGTGATTTGTCCTTCGATCCACTCAGCTGTTTTGCCTGCTTCATATGTTTCTAATGACTCACCACAGCAAAGAATTGGGATCATACCGTTTGCGAAGATTGCTTTCGCTTTTTTGTTGATATCTTCGTCAGTTTCGTGGAAGTATTCACGACGCTCAGAGTGACCGATGATCACATATTGTACACCTAGATCAGCTAAAGCTGCAGGTGATGTTTCACCAGTGAAAGCACCTGAGTTTTCCCAGTAAGAGTTTTGTGCAGCGATTTTCAATTCTGTACCTTCAGCTGAAGCCATTAATTCTTGTAAGAATAATGCAGGAGATCCAATCACTGAATCTACTTTATCATTTGAAGGGATCTTGTTTTTTACTGCTTCTGCAAAATCTTTTGCTTCAGATGCAGTTTTGTTCATTTTCCAGTTACCAGCGATAATTGGTTTACGCATGATATGCACTCCTATTCAGAATGTAAGAGGACTACAGATTTGAGCAATCTGTAGATGATCCTCTCACCATTTTATTTATTCGTTGATTTTATGCTTATTTGTCGTTGATTGCAGCTAGTCCAGGTAATTCTTTCCCTTCAAGCAACTCTAAGCTTGCACCGCCACCTGTTGAGATGTGAGTGAATTTGTCTGCAAAACCTAATTGTTCCGCAGCAGCAGCAGAGTCACCGCCACCGATGATCGTTGTTGCATCTTCAAGGTTAGCGATTGCTTCACAAACACCGATCGTACCTTTAGCGAAGTTACTCATTTCGAATACACCCATTGGTCCGTTCCATACAACTGTTTTCGCACCTTGCAATGTATCAGCAAATAATTTAACTGAAGCAGGGCCGATGTCTAATGCCATCAAGCCTTCAGGAATATCTCCTTCGATGACTTGTGTTTCTACATCATTTGAAAATTCAGGGGCACAAACATTGTCAATTGGTAAAACTAATTTGTCACCAGCTTTTTCGATCAATTCTTTTGCTAAAGCTACTTTATCTGCTTCAACTAAAGAGTTACCGATCTTGATGCCTTTTGCTTCGTAGAATGTATAAGTCATTCCGCCGCCGATCAAGATTTTGTCTGCTTTAGGAATCAAGTTTTCGATGACACCGATTTTATCTGAAACTTTCGCTCCACCTAAGATCGCGATCATCGGACGTTTAGGTTCTTCAACAGCTTCGCCGATGAACTTGATTTCTTTATTCATCAAGAATCCAGCAACTGTTGGGATACCTGTTGAAGCAATCCCTACGTTTGAAGCATGCGCACGGTGAGCTGTACCAAACGCATCATTGACAAATACATCACCTAAAGAAGCCCAGTATTTACCTAATTCAGTATCATTTTTGCTTTCTTTTTTGCCGTCGATGTCTTCAAAACGAGTGTTTTCAAAAACAACTACGTCTCCGTCTTTCATGTCAGCAATTGCTGTTTCTAATTCTGAGCCACGAGTTTCAGGAACGAAAGTTACTTCTTTACCTAGCAATTCGCCTAAACGTTTTGCAACTGGTGCCAAAGATTTTCCTTCTTTGTCTTCTTCTGTTTTCACACGTCCAAGGTGAGAGAAAAGAATCGCTTGTCCGCCTTGCTCCAACACATAATTGATTGTTGGTAACGCAGCTTTGATACGTGTATCATCAGTGATGACGCCGTCTTTCAAAGGAACGTTGAAGTCAACACGGACAAGGACTTTTTTATCTTTTAAATCAATATCTTTGACTGTTTTCTTAGCCATTTGATTTCCTCCTAAATAAACATCTTATCAAAAAAAGCGGAGAAGCGCGATTGCTTCCCCGCTTTTAAGTGTACATGGATATAGGTTACACTTGTACGATTTATCTTATAAGTTAGCGAAGTATTCTAAAGTACGTACTAATTGTGCAGTGTATGACATTTCGTTGTCGTACCAAGCAACAGTTTTAACTAATTGTTTGTCGCCAACAGTCATTACTTTTGTTTGAGTAGCATCAAATAATGAACCGTAAGTCATACCAACGATATCTGAAGAAACGATTTCGTCTGTGTTGTAACCGTAAGATTCGTTAGCTGCTTCTTCCATTGCAGCATTTACTTCATCAACTGTTACGTTTTTATCAAGAACTGTAACTAATTCTGTTAATGAACCAGTTGCGATTGGTACACGTTGAGCAGCTCCGTCTAATTTACCGTTCAATTCAGGGATTACTAAACCGATTGCTTTAGCAGCACCTGTTGAGTTAGGAACGATGTTTGCAGCAGCAGCGCGTGCACGGCGGAAGTCACCTTTAGGATGAGGTCCGTCAAGAGTCATTTGGTCACCTGTGTAAGCGTGGATAGTTGTCATTAATCCTTCAACAACACCAAATTTGTCGTTCAATGTTTTAGCCATAGGAGCTAAACAGTTAGTTGTACATGAAGCACCAGAGATAACTGTTTCTTTACCAGTTAATGTTTCATGGTTTGTGTTGTAAACGATTGTTGGTACATCGTCTCCACCAGGAGCTGAGATAACAACACGTTTAGCACCAGCTGTTAAATGTTTTTCAGCAGCTGATTTTGAAGTGAAGAAACCAGTACATTCTAGAACGATGTCTACGCCTAGTTCGCCCCAAGGTAATTCTTCAGGGTTACGGTTAGCTAATACTTTAACTTCTTTTCCGTTTACGTTGAATGAACCTTCGTGAACTTCAACTGTTCCGTTGAAACGTCCTTGAGTTGTATCGTATTTTAACAAGTGTGCCAACATTTTAGCATCTGTCAAATCGTTGATTGCTACTACTTCGATTCCATCTACATCTTGGATACGACGGAACGCTAGACGTCCAATACGTCCAAAACCATTAATACCTACTTTAACTGTCATTTAAGATTTCCTCCTTATGAAAATCAAAAAAATATTTATTTTAAAGGGATACCCCTTTTAAAATCTCATTAGCAGCGGCTTCATCTGTGATGAGCCACGTTTGTTTTGGTGCATTATTCATATACGCTCGAATTGCTTTGGCTTTGGCTTTCCCCCCTGCAACTGCAAGAATGATCGGGACCTTAGCTAAGTCTTTTAATTCGATGCCGATTCGTGGGACTTTATAAACGACTTCTCCTTTTTCATTGAAGAAATAGCCAAAAGATTCCGCAACGGCATTGGCTTGTTTCAACATCAGCAATTCTTCTTCATTCATCTTTCGTCGCGCTGCCATATGCAACGCCCGTCCAATACTATGAATAACACAATTCGCCTGACTTATCAAGTTTAAAACTTCTTGTATAGACGGCTCATTGAGTAATGAATTGTAAGTAGCCAAGCTTAATTGTTCCGGCACATATAATGCTCGGTGTTTTCCATTTGCCTTTGTAGCCATTCTAGCACTGACTGAGTTCGCTTGTACAGTAATCGCCTCGCCGATCCCACCTCGCGCAGGAACAAACAAGTTATGGCGCTTGCTATTTTCTAAGCTAGTCAGTTGCTCTGCAACGATCGCCATCGTCGTTCCTCCCATGACTGCGATGATATTATCGCCTTCCGGAAGTAGTAGATTCAGTGACTCGTCTAAGGCTTCGCCAAAAGCATCTGCTACTTTTGGTTGTTGTTCACTGTTTCCAGAAACAACGATACAGCGCTGGTTTCCAAAATACTCAGATAGTTTCATTTCAATCTGATGCATTCCTAAAAGTTGGTCCATAAAGCCTTCGAGGCTTTGATAGACTTCCTCTCCTTTTTTCGTCAGCGTCATACCACTTTTAGAGGCGTTGATCAGTTCAAGTTGTTTGAGCAGATCCGTTTCTGTTCGTAAGACACGTTCGGTCATACCCATGCTTTCCGATAAACTACGACGACCAATTGGCTGCATCCAGTAAATATTGCGCAAAATCTTATAGCGTTCTTGCAAAACATCCATGATGTCTGGCGCAACAGCTTCAATCAGTTTCAATTCATCTAACATAGCGATCTCCTTAGTTGGACATTTTTCGTCCAATGTAGACTCAAAACGACCCATGTGATCTAAAAAAATAAATCGGACTTTCCAACTTGCACGTTTTCTACTAGGAAAATCTCAACCTCACATGACATAGTCTAACAGTTTTGTCCGTATTTATCAACAAAAAAAGACTAGAAAAATGTTTAAGATTCTTCCAGTCTTCCATTCAATTATTTATCATACCGTTTTCTTTTCGATGAACTAGGGATTCCTAACAAGTCACGATATTTGGCAACTGTTCGTCGAGAAATCGAAATTTTGTCATTTTTCAGTAGTTCTACTAATTTTTGATCAGATAATGGTTTGCTTTTATCTTCCGCATCTACTAGTTCTTGGACTTTTTTCTTTGCGGTATCTGCTGATAGATCTTCAGTACTCTCTGCATTTGTAGGTTGGAGTCTCGTCGTAAAGAACTTTTTCAATTCGAAGACACCAAAATCGGTTTCAAGATACTTGCCATTGACTGCTCGACTGACCGTTGATTCGTGGACGTCGATTTCTTCTGCGACTTCTTTTAAGGTCAATGGGCGGATCGGTCGTGCGACATTTGTAAAGAATTCTTTTTGCCGAGAAACAATGATTTGCGCCACGCGCATGATCGTATCACCACGTTGCAAAATCGTTTTTTGCAGCCATTCAAATTCTTGTTTTCGTTCTTTCAAATAGGCTTGAGTCTCTTTATCTGCTTTTTTTTGCATCTGTTGAAAATAAGCTTCTTGAAAACGTACATTCGGCTGGTTGCCTCGATTTGAGATGACTTGGACTTCTTCACCTGTTACGACAACTTTGACATCGGGGATGATATACAAACCGCTACTATTGTCAAAGACTCGTCCAGGACTTGGGCTAAGGGTTTGGATATAATCAAAGATTCGTTGTACGTCGCTTAATGGAATCGCAAAATGTTGGGCGATCTCTTTCCATTTGCGTTCGACTAATTGATCAAACCATTCTTCCAAGACGATGTAAGCCAATTCGGGCGCATAGTCGTCTCTTTCAGTTTGTAACATCAAACATTCTTGTAAACTTCGCGCCCCTACACCTGCTGGCTCTAACTGCTGGATCAGTGTCAATGCGTCAAGCATTTGGATCGGCGTCGCATTCGTTTGTTGGATGGCGTCTTCTAAAGAAATAGTCAAAAAACCATTCAGGTCGATATATTCGATCAAATATAAAATCAATTTACGTAAGAAAGTATCTCGGTAATTCAAATGGACTTGTTCGATCAATGATTCAAAAAGTGAGCCTGTTGTATCAGGAATTTGATTCAAGTAGCTCGTCTCTTCTCCCTCATAACTGGCATTACGTTTTTGGTAATCGGGTTGCCAATCCGGTTCGATCACTTCTACTAAGGGGTTTTCCAACGCCTGATTTTCAACAAAAGCCAGTAGCTCTTCGCTGTTATACTGCAAGACTTGGATGGACTGTTGGAGCTGTTGTGTCATGGCAAGTTTTTGTGTTTGTTGTTGTTTTTGTGAAAAATTTTGTTCAAATTTCATTTTTTTGTCCATTCCCCTTGTAATTTATTTTTGATTTCGATACAATTGTTGCAGTGCTTGCGTCCTTAGTGTAGTGGATATCACGTAAGATTCCGGTTCTTGAGACGGGGGTTCGATTCCCTCAGGACGCGTCTATTGTTATCTTAGCATATTTGTGAAGATTTTGCTTTCAAATTTCTAAGAAAAAAAGCGGTTTTCCTATCTAGGAAAACTGCTTTTTTTGATTTTTTCATGGAATTTTAAAAAGTAAACCGATCTTCAATGTAACTATAGTAGAAATGATTCGTTAAAGGTCCATGATTATAGCGCTCTGTCACACCATCCCCTTGACGAAGCGTTAAACCGTTTCTTAAAGTGGCTGTTTTTTGATCATAAAAATCACCATTGATGAGATAAAATATTCGGTTAGGGTCCTCAAAATAAGCAAATACATCCCCTGTAAAATGTTTTTCCAATCCTTGATCAGCGGATTTCAACTGAACGGATAAAATCGACTTGATTGCTCGGAAATTTCCACTTTCACTCGTTTCACAGTATAGCAATAAAGTTGGTTGGTATACTCTATTGACTGTTATGTTTTGAGAAAAGATACGGTAGATTGCCCCATTATGTATTGCGCCTTGCACCATTTGCTCAGTATAGCCGAGCTGTTTTTTAGCTTCTTCTTCGGTTAGTTGATATTCTCTCGAAATGACACGAAGCAGTTGCTGAAAGTCCAACTTACTGGACATGGTGCGATATGTATTTTCTTCATTTTTCGTTGAAAGATTTAAAGAGGTTTGCTCTTTTGGTGATGAATGGACTAAGAGAAACAACCCAAATAAAATCACAAGAAAACCGATTACTTTTATTCGTATTGACTTTTTCATTGATTACTCCTATTTATTTGTTATTCTTCTGTCTATAATCATAATCGGAAATAGCCAATGAAGCAAAGAGTTTTTATAAAAAACAATCGTTTTTTATTTTCCAACTTGATTCTATAACCTGTTTCTTCAAGAAGTCACTACAGCAGTGTTTAGCCTCAAAAAATAAGGCGCCATCCACGAAAATTATTTTTCAAATTTTGGTGGATGGCGCCTTATTTTTTGAAGAGTTACTTCTGTTTCCGCCGTTTATTCGATTTTAAATGGTGCGAGAGGATTATTGTCCCACTCTCTTTCATTTTTTATCAATCATAAGGAACATAATCTTCGTAACTTTCTTCGTTGTTCAGTGCTTCATTTTCAATAAAATAGTTCATACCGCCCATCAATTCCGAACTCATTGGTCCGTTTAAAGATAAATCATGACGTTCAATCATTTCTCGGTATTCATCTGCACTGATCACCGCACCGGTTTTCAAGCTTTTGTATTGCTTCGGTGTTTCCTCGACTTCCTGATCCAACTTAGAAAAATCTGTTTCTTTGTGTGTCACGAAATAGCCATGAGAAAGTTTCCGATCGACTACTTCATTGCATTCAGGACAGCGGATCGGCATTTCTTTTTCTCGATGCTTCACAATGTGACGTACTTCATTATAATAGAATTTGGTCTGACAATTGGGACATTTTAATTGATCATCTAACATATCGATCGTCTCCTTTTATATTTGATTGTCATGTCTCAGTTTCACTTTCATCATACTCTTTTTTACAACAAATGAAAAAAGATTCGCTGACATCACCTAATGCTTTTCTCTGAAGCATTTCTATAAGTCACAAAAATATGCCTTCAGCCTTAAGGAGAAACACTTTTGGTTTTCTAGTTGACGCTCTGCCTTACTCTCTAGAACTTTTTTTGTTCGAAGACAAAAAAAACTGCAAGGCTACTTTTACAAGTAACTTGCAGTTCTATGTGATTTCTCTTACTTATTCTTCTGGGAAATCTTCGTCTTCAAATTCTTCGTCTTCTTCTTCGTCATCGTCTTCGATAATGCTTAGATCTTCTTCGATGTTTCCTGGGATTTCTTCTTCGTCGTCTCCAGTATCTGCACCAATTTCTTGTAAGTCTGAATTGTATGCAGCGATTTCTTCATCATCGTCATCTTCATCTTCAAAAAGATCATCATCGTCTTCGTCAGACAGATCAGTATCTTCTGGGTCATCATCGTTATAATCGATGGCATCTTCGTCATCATTGATAAAGGCATTGACTTTTTTGCGTTTACGACGACGTGGTGTATCCTCGTCTTCTTCGTCGATTCCATGGTTGACTTCTTCATCGATCGAATCGATGGCATACCATGAACGCAAGCCCCAACGATTGTCGCCTAATGAAATAAAGCTACCGTCGATATTTAAGTCAGTATAAAATTGTGCGAGTGAATCACGAATGTCACTATCTGATTTGCCAAGATATGTTTGAATCTCATTTGCTAAATCAGAAAAGTCCATCACATCACCACGCTGCTCTAAGATCGCGTGTGCGACTTCGATCATTGATAATTCGTTTTTGTTTGCACCTTCAAATACACTAATTTCCAATCAGGACACGTCCTTTCACAGTCTACTCCTTATCATACAAAATCACAGGTAAAAAATCAAACGTTTCTTTGCTATTTATGCAGTAAAATCTAAGACCATCTCATATTCGCCTATTTTTTCGACACCCATGAACAAATCGTAATCGATCATGACTTTGCCAGCCGTTGGACGATCTTTTAGACTAACATGTAGTTCTTTTGTGAATGTGTCGACTTGGATCATTCCATAAGGCGTGCGGTAATGGGTTTCTAGACGCTCCCGATAGGCAAATTTTAGACGCATACGCATTTCACCAGCACGGATCAATTGCACGTGACCATCTGGCATGATCTTGATTGTGACAGGAATTTCTTCTTGTCCTTCTTGGATCTCTTTATAGCGTATGTATAAGGTATCGCCAATTTTGACCATCTGTCCTTTCAGATCAAAATAAAAATCTTGTTGCTCTCCTTGTTGTTTCACTTTTGTACGTAATTGTATCGAAATCGGTAATCCAGATCGTTCCATTTGACATTCTCCTTTTCTCATAGCTACATTGTTCCCACTTTCCACTGATTTGTCAACCGACAGGTATAGAGAACAGATAACTTTTTTCATCTCTTCTTTCTTATTTTGGAGTATAATGAAGAAAGAAGGAGTGATACTCCTGTATATTAGAATGAGTTGAGGTTGTGACAATCACTGCTCAAGCAGATTTAAATAGGAGTTGAGTACATGACGTCCATCATTTTGGATCAAGAAGTCTACCAAACAAATGATTTTTCTCCGTTTGCTTTAACGGATATTTTAACAGAGTATGCCAAAAAAAATCAACAAACTTTTCTACATTTTTGGCAATATGAACAGACGATCATCCTCGGTATGAAGGATACCCGAACCCCTTTTTTATCTGAAGGGATCAAAGTCATCCAAGATGCTGGATTTACACCGGTGATCCGCAATGCCGGTGGGCTAGGGATCGTTTCAGACCAAGGGATTTTGAATATCTCGTTGATCTTCCCACAAGAAGATGAGAACAAAATCTCGATCGATCAAGGATATGAAAAGATGCTCGCTCTGACACGTCAGGCTTTTCCTGTTTATGCAGACAAAATAGAAGCCTATGAAATCAAAGATTCTTATTGTCCTGGTACCTACGATCTCAGTATCAATGGCAAAAAATTTGCCGGAATCGCCCAACGTCGGATCAAAAATGGAATCTCTGTGATGATGTATCTGAGCGTGAACGGGGATCAAGAAAAACGAGGCGAACTGATGCGGCAATTTTATCAACAAGCATTGAAAGAACAATTCGGTACAAACGGCTATCCTGCGGTGACACTCACAAGCATGGCGACACTAGAAAAGTTATTCGATACACCGTTGACCGTTGCTCAAGTAAAAGATTCATTTATCCAAGCGTTCACTACATCTTATCCAACAAGTATTTCTATGGGGTCTGACATTTGGCAAGAAGCGAATGTTTCGCCAAATGAATGGCACGGACAAATTGAACGTATGACTCAACGAAATGCACTAAAGGACTAACTAAACATCAGTGATTTTTACACACAAATATATATAAAAGTAGTTATACGTGCAATGGTTTCCATGAGATGAGAAATCCCGATGAACCTAAAGAATATAGCAAAAAGATTAGGTTTTTCTGTGCGAACGCTACAACGTTGGCTAACGATGGCACGTTCAAAGTACATCGGACACCAAAAATTCGAAGATAGTATAATTTAACTTACATCAAAGGCGATAAAACAAGTGGCAAAAAGAACATTGCTTACGCTCAATTGTCTAGTGTCGGACAAAAAGATGACTTGAACAATCAAGTGGAGTTTTTAAGAAATCATGCTCAAAGTTCACTCCAACGATTATTTTATGGAATAACCTAGATTTATAGCCACAACAGGAATTAGTTGAAGATTTAATTTCAATCATTCACGTTTTTAGTTTCCGTATTTATGGAACTACGTAAGTATAAAGATGAGATTGAAGGTGATGAAGTTGTTAGTGGCGTACAAAACAGAAATTCTTCCAACAGAAGAACAAAAAGAAATCATTAATCGAACCATTGGTGTTGCTCGTTTTGTAAAGAACTTTTATATTTACCACAACCAAGAAGTCTATAAATCAGGTGGGAAATTTGTCTCAGGTATGGATTTTTCAAAGTGGTTGAATAACGACTACATTCCGAACCATCCAGACAAGCTGTGGATCAAAGCTGTTTATGCGAAGTCAACGAAACACGCGATTATGGAGACAGAAAAAGCCTTTAGAAAGTTTTTTCAAGGAAAAGCTAATTTTCCTAAATTTAAAAAAAAGAATCACCAAGATGTATCGATGTATTTCGTGAAGAACGATAAAAAGACAATCATCCGTTGTGAGCGTCATCGGATAAAAGTTCCCTCTTTGAATTGGGTAAAACTGAAAGAAAAAGGCTATATTCCTAAACACGATGACAAACATAGCATAAAGAGTGGCACGATCAGCCAACAAGCAAACCGGTACTACCTGTCGGTCATCGTGGAACAGGACTGTACCGCTCAAGTACTGAACGATACTCCTACCGAAGGCATGGGTATCGACTTAGGATTAAAAGATTTTGCGATTCTTTCCACGGGGAAAACCTATAAAAATATCAATAAATCAGGAAAAATTCGTAAAATCGAAAAACAAATAAAACGACAACAACGCAAGCTGTCGAGGAAATACGAAAGCGAAAAAAAGCGTGTCAACGAAAAACAATCAAAGAGAGGAGAAGCTACTCGCAAAAATATTGAAAAACAAGTCTTGAAAGTACAAAAACTTCATAAACGGTTGACAGATATCCGTAGGGACAGAGTGAATAAAATTGTGTCAGAGCTAGTAAAAACCAAACCAGCTTATATCACAATTGAAGATTTGAATGTCAATGGGATGATGAAAAACCGGCATCTTTCAAAAGCTGTGAGAGAGCAATCTTTCTATGCTTTTCGTAAAAAATTAGCAGATAAATGTAAAGTCTATCATATTGAGTTAAGACTAGTCGATCGATTCTATCCTAGCTCGAAACGATGTCATGAATGTGGGCATAAGAAAGTGGATTTAAAGCTATCTGAGCGTACCTATCGCTGTGAGAACTGTGGATATGTAGCAGATAGGGATTATAACGCGAGTATGAATTTGAAAGATGTGAAGGAATACAAAGTAATTGCATAAGCACGCAACTTTGTATATGTACCGATGGCTTAGTCGGGAATCAACGACTGTAGAGAACGAGACAAACCGTAGTAGTGTGTAAGTGACGAGGCGGCGTTCGATGAAACAGTAATTCTACCTACGTGAGTGGTAGAGAAATCTCGATATAGATATTTTTGTCTATATTTTGAGTAGCAGCTGGCTTATGACAAAACCTTATAAATACAAACTGTTACCAATGGAAAAAGTCTTTAGAGATCCGGTGCATAACTACATCCACGTGCAACATCAAGTGATTTTAGACTTGATCAATTCGAAAGAAGTCCAGCGATTACGGCGGATCAAACAACTCGGTACTTCGTCATTTACTTTCCATGGCGCAGAACATAGCCGTTTCACTCATTCACTCGGTGTATACGAAATCTCCCGACGCATCTGTGATATTTTTTCAAGAAATTTCTCCATTGAAAAAATCGGCCCTTCTGGTTGGGATGATCGGGAACGTCTCGTGACTTTATGTGCCGCCTTACTCCATGATATTGGCCATGGGCCTTATTCACATACCTTTGAACATATTTTCCAAACCAATCATGAAGCAATCACTGTAGAGATCATTACTTCGCCAGAAACGGAAGTCTATCAGATTTTGAATCGCGTGGAAGAAGGTTTTCCTGAGAAAGTGGCTAGTGTGATCAAAAAAACGTATCCAAATCCACAAGTCGTCCAAATGATCTCTAGCCAAATCGATGCTGATCGCATGGATTACCTTTTACGTGATGCCTACTTTACAGGTACAGAATATGGTACGTTCGATTTGACAAGGATTTTACGTGTGATTCGTCCCTATCAAGGTGGAATCGCCTTTTCCATGAATGGGATGCACGCAGTAGAGGATTATATCGTCAGTCGCTATCAGATGTATGTCCAAGTCTACTTTCATCCAGTTTCTCGGGGAATGGAAGTCGTTTTGGAGCATCTGCTGCATCGTGCCCATGAACTTTATCACCAAGATGATGATAGTTTTGCACGTCATTCACAGTTACTGTTGCCATTTTTAGATGGCACATTTAGTTTAGATGAGTACTTAAAGCTGGATGATGGCGTCTTGAATACGTGTTTCAGTCAATGGACGGATTCATCTGATCCAATCCTTAGTGACTTAGCCAAACGCTTCTTAAATCGTAAACCATTGAAATCAGCGATGTTTTCTGGTGATCGTCAGTCACCACTGATTGCTGAATTGACCTCTTTGGTCGAAAAAGTTGGCTACAATCCAAACTATTATACAGCCATCAATTCAAGCTACGACCTGCCTTATGATTTTTACCGTCCAGAAGAAGGCAGACATCGCACACAAATCGAAATCTTGCGAAATGACGGAACTTTGGTAGAATTATCAGAGGTCAGTCAATTAGTTGCTGCACTCGCAGGGCAAGAACAAGGAGATGAACGCTTCTTCTTTCCGAAAGAAATGGTCGATCCTACCTTGCGTAATCACTATGATCTTTTTGATGAAACCTACCAAGAATTTGCGCGTCATATCCATAATGGCGCATTGATTGAAGAAATAAACTAACTAAGGAGAATTTTATGTCTATCAAATTAGTCGCTATCGATATCGATGGCACCCTTTTAAACGAAAAAAGAGAAATCACACAAGAAGTAAAAGAAGCAATTGCAAGCGCTGTGAAAAAAAACGTGGCAATCGTACTATGTACAGGTCGTCCGCTTCCAGGAGTCAAAAACCAATTGAATGAATTGGGATTATACCAAGACAACGATTACGTGATCACTTATAACGGTGCGTTAGTCCAGCAAACAAAATCCGGCAAGATCATTGCTCGTCATGGCTTGACTTATGAAGATTTCTTGGAGATCGAAGTCATGGCCAGACGTGTGGGGAGTCATTTGCATTCGATCGATGATCAAACGATCTATACAACGAATCGTGATATCAGTCCCTATACTGTCCATGAAGCTTTTTTAGTCAACATGCCATTGAAATATCGGACAGCTGATGAAATGACACCTGATATGAGTATCGTGAAGATGATGATGATCGATGAACCAGCGATCCTAGATGCGGCTATCGCTCGTTTACCACAAACTTTCCGCGACAAATATACGACTGTCAAGAGTTCACCTTTCTACTTTGAAATCTTGAACAAAGAAGCAAGTAAAGGCGCTGCTGTTGCTAACTTAGCCCAACATCTTGGAATCAAACAAGAGGAGATCATGGCAATCGGTGACAACGAAAATGATTTGTCGATGATCGAATACGCTGGATTAGGCGTGGCGATGGGAAATGCCGTTCCGTTGATAAAAGAAGCGGCTAATGTAGTCACTGCAACCAACGATGAACACGGTGTGGCCGAAGCAATCAAAAAATTTGTTTTATAAAAAGCAATGAACAAAAAAACAGCTCATTTCGAAGACCGAAGTATCGGCTCTTTCTTATGAGCTGTTTTTTTGTTCAATTTTCTTTCATCGCTAGCCATTTTTCCACTGCCCAACGATGACTTCCTCGTTTTAATTTTTCTAAGGCAGTTTCAGGAGTGACCCACCAGATCGATTGGTCTTTTTCGGTCGGTTCCCCTACCTTTTGCCAACTCTTTGCTACATAAAAATAGCCAGGATTGTGGAAGTAAGTTTTTCGATGGTTTGAGTAAAAATATTCCGCTGCTTCCCCTAGATAACAAGCAATCTCTGCGCTGATCCCCATTTCCTCCAGTAATTCACGAGAAATCGCTTCTTCATTTGTTTCCTGCCCCTCTTTTTCACCACCTGGCAAAAAAAAGGCACCATTTGGCGCTTCGATCATTGCGATTTTCCCATGTGTTTCGACAATGATATACGCTGCGTAACGGTCTTGGTAATTTGCAGCCTCGTCTTTTTCGCCAAACATTGGGTTTTCCATAGGTATTGTCCCTTCATCTTTTTCTTTCTATTCTACATGAGAGTTTTCTCATAAACAAGCACAAACCCATAGCGTACTTGAAATTTTTGATATGATAATGTGGAAAAGGTAAAATAGAAAGGAAGATATACTTATGAAAATGGCTCACACTTGCGTCCGTGTTAAAGATCTTGACGCTTCTTTAAAATTCTATCAAACAGCATTCGGCTTTGAAGAAAGTCGTCGTCGCGATTTTCCAGAAAACAAGTTCACGCTAGTTTACTTGACTTTACCAGGAGATGATTACGAATTAGAGTTGACTTACAACTATGATCATGAAGGCTATGATTTAGGAAACGGCTACGGTCATATCGCTATTTCAGTTGAAGACTTAGAAGCACTTCATGAAAAACATCAAGCAGCAGGTTTCAACGTGACTGACTTGAAAGGACTGCCAGGAACAGCTCCGTCTTATTATTTCGTTGTCGATCCTGATGGTTACAAAATCGAAGTCATTCGTACAAAATAAATAGAGCAATACTAAAAAACAGAGGATGTGAACACCGCGTGTCAACTTCCTCTGTTTTTTTCTGTTCTTAAAACCACTTACTGTTAACCGATCAATACGCTCTCTTCTGGATATTTGTACTTCGTCCCTACTTGATTTCCTTTTACAAGAATAGAGAAAAAGACGGTTAAAATCCCTACACGTCCGATATACATCAATGACATGATGATCAGTTTCCCGACTTCTGTCAGATCTGGCGTCAACCCCATTGTCAACCCAACTGTTCCAAACGCTGAGAACACTTCAAAAGCAATATATTCGATGCCTGAAGTTTCTGGGATCGTCTCAGTCACAGACAAGACCATGATCGCTAACATACATAAAGACAATGTAACGAAAAACAATGTCAGTGCGCGAAGTACTGCTGCTGGGCGAATAGTTCGTCCGAAAGCTTCAGCTCTGGTTTTCCCGTTAAATGTCGCATGCATTTGAATCAATAGGATGCCCAAAGTAGTGGTCTTTAACCCACCTGCTGTTGAACCGGATGTTCCACCGATATACATCAAGATCATTGTCAACATCAAGCCGGCATGACTCATTTGTAAATAGTCGATGGAGTAGTAACCAGCTGTTCTTGGTGTGACACTCATGAAGAACGTATTTGCTAAACGTTCAAGATAAGTTCCTTCAACTAGATGGATCGCATTTTGTTCGGTAAAGAAAAAGACGATAAAACCGCCCACCAATAAGCCACCAGTGACAATCAATGCAATTTTTGAGTGGAGAGTGATTTTCTTTACTTTATGATAACTAAGTAGATCCCGCCAAACAATGAAACCTAACCCACCAGCAATGATCAGCGCAGAGACCACCATTAAGAGATAGATGTTTGGCTGATCATTTGCTAAGCTATCTCCTAACAAATCAAACCCAGCATTACAAAAACTTGATACGGCATGGAAGATACTGTACCAAATCCCTTTTGTCCATCCGTAAGTCGGCACAAATGTAAAACTCAAGGCAAGTGCTCCCAGCCCTTGGATGACCATTGCGAATTTCAAGATATAGAGCATCAAACTCATAACTCCTGACATGATTTCAAGATTCAATGCTTCTTTTAGTAAGATCCGCATACTAAAGCTGACTTTTTTCTTCGCTACTGCAAAGAAAATAATGGGGATCATCATAAAGCCTAAACCACCGATCTCGATCAAAACCATGATCAGAAACTGACCGGCTTCATTCCAATGCGCCGCAGTGTTCAATGTAGTCAAACCAGTGACACAGACGGCTGAAGTTGCAGTAAATAATGCATCAATATAATTCGTCGGTTCGCCGCTTTTACTAAAGAAAGGCAAAGTAAGTAAACTGCCACCAACTAAGATCAAAAGAAAAAAGCCAACAGCAATCAATTGAACTGGTGACAGTTGTTTTGTTATCCTCTGTTTCATTCGAATCACTCCTCTAAGACCGTTAGCTACCTTCGCAACGAACAAATGAAGTAGCTATTGCTCTCACGGATGTAAAAGTAAGTCCGCCAAACGCTCGCTCTCTTTTCATCCCTTATCTTACCCTCTTTTTCTTCTTCCAGCAAAGAATTTGAGTCTTTTTCCTCCCTTATACCTGTTCGTTTGATACACATGCTTTCGAACAAACAATAGGCATGCTCAAATGAGTTCTACAAAAAGAAAAAACTCCTGATAATAAGCCATAAACGTCCGAAATTAGTTAAAGATATTTTCCGACATTTACGGCCTATTCTTCGGAGCTTAGAACTGTAGCTCGGATGAACGAACAACGTTACTAATTTGCACGGATGACTTAGCTAATCAGCGTTCCCCATATTTTTCACTTTGATCAAGCGAGTAACTTCCGCACGTTCATTTTCTTCTAACTTCATCTTGATATAATAGATCGTTTCTTCTAGTTGTGGAATCGTCATGTACTCTAACGCATTCACTCTACGCCGTGTTTTTTCGATCTCACCGGCCATGAGTTGACAGGTTTTCTCGATTTCTGTCAACTCAAGGAGCTTAGGAAGAAATGAGGTAAAACGATCGATCGAACGGTCTAATTCTGCATTGGAATTCAAATAGCCATAATCCACCGGCGCTTCGCCTAGCTGTTCGTCATATTCAAAATTCATGATCGGTACTTTGACGCTCATGATGTTTTTTTCGATAACAGCTAACTCGACATTTTCAGCCGGTAGTACAAACAATTCATCAATGAAGGCTTCAGGTAATGAAGCTTTCGCAAGGACAAAATCGCTCATAGCTGCTGTCATTTCTTTTTCTACTACTTGGCGCAGTTCATTGTTCTTACGGATCAGTAGGATGAATTGACGCATCAATTCATCCTGCTTATCCTTCAACAATTTGTGTCCTCTTGTTGCAGTCGTCAATTGTTTTTTGAGTCGTGTCAATTCCATTCGTGTCGGATTAACATTTAATCGAACCATCAGACACTCACTCCCCTTCTGGCAGGTACTGGTCAAGCAGATCGTCTTTGATCCGTTTTAATTCTGTTCGTGGAAGCATGGCTAAAAGTTCCCATCCTAGATCCAGCGTTTCAGTGATCGAGCGGTTGGTATAAAAACCTTGATTGACATATTCTTTTTCAAAACGTTCCGCAAACTTAGCATAGATTTTGTCCACATCTGACAACGCCGATTCCCCTAAGACAACAGCTAATTCTTTGGCTTGCTTTCCTTGAGCATACGCCGCAAACAATTGGTTCATCGTTGCTGCATGATCTTTTCTAGTTTTCCCTTCACCTGTCCCTTTATCTTTCAAACGTGAAAGTGAAGGCAAGACATCGATCGGTGGTTGGATGCCGCTCTTATACAATTCCCTTGTCAAAATGATTTGTCCTTCTGTGATATAGCCGGTCAAATCAGGGATCGGATGTGTCTTATCATCTTCTGGCATGGTCAAGATCGGGATCTGTGTAACAGAACCCTTCAACCCACGGATTCGACCAGCACGTTCATATAAAGTCGCTAAATTCGTATAAAGATACCCTGGATAGCCGCGACGACCTGGTACTTCACGACGGGCAGCAGAGATTTCTCGTAATGCTTCGGCATAGTTGGTCATATCTGTCATGATGACTAACACGTGCATCCCTTTTTCATAGGCGAGATATTCAGCCGCAGTCAATGCCATACGAGGCGTTGCGATCCGTTCGATGGCTGGATCATTTGCTAAGTTCATGAACATCACCGAACGATCGATCGCTCCCGTCTGGCGGAAGTCTTCCATAAAGAATTCTGCTTCTTCAAAGGTGATTCCAATGGCAGCAAAAACAACTGCAAAATCATCAGAAGAGTCTAATACCGTCGCTTGTCTCGCAATTTGAGCAGCTAATTCTTTGTGTGGCAAACCAGAGCCGGAAAATACCGGCAATTTTTGTCCTCTGACTAGAGTGTTCAGGTGATCGATTGCTGAGATACCTGTTTGGATAAACTCATCAGGATAATCACGAGCCACCGGGTTGATGACTTCTCCATTGATGTCCAAGTATTTTTCTGGTAGGATTTCTGGCCCATTGTCTTTTGGTCGACCTAACCCGTCAAATACACGACCGATCATATCCTCAGAAACCCCTAGCTCTAATGGATGCCCTAAAAAGCGGACCGTTGAATCTCTAAGATTGATCCCACTAGTTCCTTCAAAGATTTGGACCATCGCTTTGTCTTCTTGTACTTCAAGTACTTGTCCACGACGAATCTCGCCATTTTGCATACGAACTTCGATCAATTCTTCATATTTCACCCCAGCGACTTTCTCGACCGCCATCAAAGGACCGACCACTTCACCAATTGTTCGATATTCTTTAATCATCGGTCATTCCTCCTTCTGAAACGATTGCTTGGATCGTTGGTTTGATATTCGCTTGGATTTCATCTAATTTCTCTAATTCTGTTTCTGGCACGAATTTACTACGACCGATTCGTTCTCTCAATCCCACAGTTCCTTTCATGATCTCACTGAGATAAGCACCTAATGAAATCGCCTGACGTGCTTCTTCACCAAAAGATAGGATCAATTTCAACATCTTGAATTGTTTTTCTCTAGAAGTAAATGTATCCACCTCATCAAACGCATTTTGTTGTAAGTAATCTTCACGAATGGATTTTGCTACTTCAAGCGTCAAGCGATCATTATCTGAAAGTGAATCGACACCAACAAGACGCACGATTTCATTCAATTGCTCTTCTTGTTGCAAGATACGCATTCCTTCTGCCACCATCTCTGCCCAATTCTCTCGTAGGATCTGATCCATGTAACGTCCCACTTCTGACGAATAAAGAGAATAGCTTTGAATCCAGTTGATGGATGGGAAATGACGTTTTTGCGCCAAACTGGAGTCTAATCCCCAGAAAACTTTCACCACACGTAACGTATTTTGAGTCACTGGCTCAGAAACGTCTCCACCAGATGGTGAAACCGCACTGATCGCTGTAATACTTCCTTCACGTTCTTCATTACCTAAAGCAATGACACGTCCTGAACGCTCATAGTATTCTGCTAAACGAGAACCTAAATAAGCAGGATAGCCTTCATCACCAGGCATTTCTTCTAAACGTCCACTCATTTCTCGCAATGCCTCTGCCCAACGAGAGGTCGAATCTGCCATGATCGCCACATCATAGCCCATATCACGGAAATATTCCGCAATGGTGATCCCTGTATAGATCGATGCTTCCCGTGCGGCTACTGGCATATTCGATGTATTGGCAATCAATACGGTACGTTCCATCAATGATTCACCTGTATTAGGATCGATCAATTCCGGAAACTCATTCAGTACGTCCGTCATCTCATTGCCGCGTTCACCACAACCAACGTAAACGACCATATCGACATCCGCCCATTTAGCAATTTGATGCTGAACAACTGTTTTACCGGCACCAAAAGGGCCAGGTACAGCGGCAGCTCCGCCTTTTGTCACTGGG
This sequence comes from Enterococcus sp. DIV0806c, assembly GCF_051710905.1. NCBI lineage: Bacteria > Bacillati > Bacillota > Bacilli > Lactobacillales > Enterococcaceae > Enterococcus > Enterococcus sp. DIV0806c. The sequence goes on from NZ_JBIOLO010000001.1 coordinate 2,335,752, forward strand.
AAAAAGGTATCGATAACACGTTGCCCAGTGATCATTGGCGCGTCCGGATTCAATTTTGCTTTGATCGGACGACTACGTCTAACAGGCCATTTTTGTAACATCGTCAATTCTCGCAAACCATCTTCTGTTTCGATGACACAAACCACTTCATCGATCGTAAATGATCCGGCTTCGATTTTTTTGATTTTTCCTTTGACACCATGAGGTACCATGATTTTGTGTTGAATGATCTTTGTTTCATCCACCACGCCTAGAACATCTCCGGTACTGACTTCTTGCCCGACTTCAGCAGTTGCTTCAAACCACCATTTTTTCTCGTGATCTAATGCGGGTAATTGGACACCACGACTTAAAAAGTTGCTTTGCGTGATCTCCATGAACGTATCCAATGGCCGTTGGATCCCATCAAACATTTGTGAAATGATCCCAGGCGCTAACTCGACAGATAACGCTTCACCTGTTGAACGAACGGGTTCACCAGGGCCGATCCCCGAAGTTTCTTCATATACTTGTATTGATGCGACATCTCCGCGCATCTCAATGATTTCGCCGATAACTCCTAACTCTCCCACTAAGCACATATCTTGGATACTTGCATCTGACATATTTTTTGCCATCACGAGAGGGCCGGAGACTTTTATGATTTTTCCAATTTGCAAGGCACTATCTCCTTTACATTCTATAAGATATTTTGTCCAACTGCTTTTTCCACACTCTTTTGGATCTCTGTCACGCCGATCCCCATCGTTCCTTGATGGCTAGGGATAAGGACGATTGCTGGTGTCATCGATTCTTTATAGCGTTCAATCGTTTCAGGCGTCATTGCCGCCGATTGTTCTGTGACATAGATCACTCCATAGGCGCTTTTTGCCATTTGTTCGATTGCGCGTCTCACTTCTTGTGGCTCTGTCGCATAGTGCACATCAAACCCAAATAATTTAAATGGTAAAACAGAATCTTTGTCGCCAACGACACCGATTTTATGCGTCATAGACTTGTCTCACCCTTTCTCTGATCGTTTCATTATCAAAGTGATTTTTCTTACCGATCACTAATAACCGAAGATTTTTACTCTCAATTTCTTTTGCATTCAAGAAAGCAAGTAAAGGCAACGGGCCAAAAGCCTGCGTTTGTGCGGCTTCATACAGCGAAGATAAGTAATCGTCTTTGATTTGTTCTAATCGAACAAAATCTAGTTCTCCTTCATGGATTGCAGGTTCGATCAATTGACGATAATCTGTTGTTTGCAGAAAGTTCAAATAGGTATCCAACTCGCTTTTGACGAAACTCAAAAACGTTTCTTTCGGGATACTGCCAGAACTTGAAAGTACTGCGGTCATAAATCCGCTGGATCGTTGTTGCAAGATACCGCGTGCCATCGTCGTGATATTAGTCAAATCAATAAACGCAATGATTTCTTCCAGTAATTCCGGATACCCAAGTTTCTCTCCAAGACGGCGTTGCTCTGTCAAGAAATAGCGATCATAGATAACATCGATTCCTTGTAACACAGAGGATTCTTCGCAGTATTCATGGATTTCACGAATACTATCCATCAACTGCGAAGGCAATTCTGTAGAGGCTTGTGTATGGATTGCTTGCTTTAACGCTTCGCATGAATAAAACCCATCGTTACGGTACAGGTGATCCAGATTTTTGCCCGTCATCTCAGCTTTTGTCAATACTTTTAAATTATGGAACGTATAACGCATCGTATAGACCCAAACGACTTCAGGTTCTGGCGCCGACTCTTTCAACCAGGTAAACAGTTTGCCCGATTCAGCCAACAGATTTTCCTCAAAGTCCCGTTCAAAACCTTCGTAGATATAAGGATGATAAATCGTTGTTTTTAACATTTCGCCTAATGCGTCCAATGATTTCGTCTGGATCATGCGATCAAAGTCTTCTTTTGATAAAAGTTCTAATTCTCTTCCACGAATCAAGGGATTTAATTCATGATACTCCATTCACCGATCCCTCCTTACTCGAATAGTTGCTTCGCAATTTCAAAGCGCATTTGTTCTTGCACTTCTTGTACTAGATCACGATAGACAAAGTTGTATTGTACGCCTTGGTCATCAATCAAAAATCCTGCTTCTTTGGCAATCCTTCGATCACTGAGATGCAAGGTAAAAGGCAGCTGTTGATTCCACTTTGTCACTACTTCATTAGTTAAAATGGCAGCAGATTTTTCTCCGGCTAATAAAGTAACATCACCAGATAAGGATAAATTCTGCACCATATTGAACATGAAGGAAAGTTGATCTTCTGCTGGCCAACTTTCTAATTCTTGACGTGCTTCAGCAAACAAACGATGTAAAAATTCTTGTTTTTCATTGAGTGTTGCTTGACGCACTTCCACCTGTTGGCGATTTCTTAATTGACGGTAACTCTTTTCGATTTCTTCAAGTTCTTTAGATTTTTGCTTTTCATCGTCTGCTTCTAAACGCGCACGCTCGATTTTGAACTGCTGATCGATTTTTTCACGTTCTGCTTTTTCAAACGCCGCTCGTTCTGCTTCAGCTGTTTCATTCATTTGACGAATGATATTATCAATGGCGTTCATTGTTTTTCCTCCTTGTTTAAGCATTCAATACTAATAAGAAAGAAATAACGAAGCCTAAGATTGCGTAAGTTTCAACCATTGCGGCAAAGATAATTCCTTTAGTTGCGTGTTCTGGTTTTTTCGCTAAGATTTGGATACCTGCAGCAGATACTTTCCCCTGAGCAATCCCAGAAAACAATCCAGTAAAGGCAATCGGTAAAGATGCGCCTAAAAAATTCAGCCCTTGGACAACCGACATATCTGCATTTAAATTGATAAAGATCAAGAAGGCGATTACGAAGCCATAAAGTCCCTGTGTTCCGGGAAGTAATTGTAAAATCAACGCTTGTCCGAATTTTTCCGGTTGACTTGTCGTCAATGCAGCTGCGGCTTCACCGGTCATCCCCACACCTTTCGCTGATCCGATCCCTGAAAAGATCGTGGCTGTTGCCATTGCTAATACCGCAAACACCATTCCACCATTTTGAGCAATTAAGTAATCCATCATTTTTTAAAATTCCTCCAATTATTTTACTTTTTTTTATGATTGATATTGACATATTTTTCCGCTGTTTTCAGTGGATCGAAGGCCCGTCCGCCTCCGGTATAAAACTTGCCGAAAAATTCGACATATTGCAATCTTGCGCCATGCACGTAGGCACTAAGCAAGGTCAAGAACATATTCAACGCATGTAAAGCGATGATCAATAAGATCCCGACACTAAAACGTGCGGCTGGCGGCATGAAAGCAACCAACATATTGAAGGCAGCCCCGATACTCCCGCCAGAGATCCCCAAAGCCATCAATCGTGTATAACTCACTAGATCACCGATATAACCAGTCAAACCATACAAATTATAGGCTCCTTTTGCAGCACCTTTGGCTTTAGATGAAGATTGGAAAATCGGAATGACCAAAATACATAGCGCTGATAAAATCGCTAATCCTGCACCTAGATAAACAAAAATCGGGTTCTTGACGATCATACTACCAAGCAATAAAAGGACGACTCCCACTAAAATCCCTTGCCAAGCAAATCCATCATTGATCGCATCCACGTAATCTTTGCGCTTGATATGCTCTTTTGCTGCAAGAAACAACCCAACTAAGATTTGGATAAGCCCAAATATGACAGACAAGACTAAAATCGTATTGACATCATCTGTTGTAGACAACAATGGGAAGGGTAAGTGGATACCTAACACTTCGGTCGGTAACGCTTGGCCAAAGAAGGAACTGTAAATAAATCCCCAGATGATCGACGGAATGGCTAAGATCTCGAAAAACTTAGCAAATCGCTGAATCCCTCGAGGCAATACCAACAATTTTTGTGCAATGATTGCGCCTATAAGCATGAGTAAACCATAACCAATATCAGCCACCATCATCCCGAAAAAGACAAGATAAAATGGCGTCATCCATGGTGTCGGATCAATTTCATGATACTTAGGTAAACTATACATTTCCGTCAGCATTTCAAAAGGTGCCACGATTGGATGGTTCTTCAATTTCGTTGGTACTTCTTGATCGATCTCTTCTTCAGTGGGCGCTTCAAAGCTAAGAAAGACTTCATCAGCAGACAACGTATTTTCTACCTGCTGGATCAATTCTTGCTTTTCGTCCTCGCCGACCCAGCCTTGGACAACGATCAGGTAAGGCGCCATGACAAATCGATCCTTCACTGCTTCTCGTTCTGCCATTGCCAAGAGGATTTCTTCTGCCAATTCCAATTCTTGGATGTAACTGCTACAACGACCGATTTTGATCGCTAATTGTTTTTGTGCTTCGTAACAAGCTTGCAACTCTTGCTTGATTTCCTGTAGCTGTTCTTTTGGCGTTTGCTTATAAGGATATGCTTCTTTGACAAAACCATAACGAGTAGCAATCTCATCGACAATAGATGCTGAAGTTTTGAACACCACGTAAGTCAAGTAAACGAAGTGATCTGTTTCGCTGACTTCTTCCACGTAAACCTCTGGTACTTTTGCTAATGCTTCTCGAAATTCTGTCGCATTAGCAACACTGATCGTTCCCATCTCAACTGTTGTTTGGTGACTACGAAAGCTTTGCGGTATAACATCCAGATTTGCCCAATGTGTCAACCAGTCTTCCTGCTCTGACAGTTGTTCTCGTTGTTCTGCCAATGTTTCCCATTGTTTCTTTAACCCTAATATTTCAGTTAAACGCTTCGTAAAATCTTCTTCCGAATAATTTGCTTCTAGTTCCTGCAAGGTCACTTCTCTTCGTTTGAGGTGTTGTTTCTTTTGTTGCTTGTCCCCGTGATGATCAATGAATTGAACAGCTTCTCTTGTTTGCATGATCCGACTAGTAAGCGCATTGACGATCGGTTCTTTTTCGAAAATCGCTGCTTTAGGAAAATAAGTATCCACCCATTGATTATTTGTCGTTTCTTGAAAAAGATCGCGAATCTCTACATTTTGAATACCTTGGATTGCTTGTAATAAGGCATCCTGATTTTGTTTATCGGAAATGAGAGTCACTTTTTCCATCTTAGTGACGGCCATAGGTTTCTTTCACCCTTTCAATGATCGCGTCAACCGCTTGCTGACGTTGCTTCTCATATTGTTCTTGTACGATAGATTGCAATCGTCTAGCGTCTTCGTTCAATTTATTTTTTTCAGCAATCGCTTTTTGCTGTTCCGCTCGTTTTTTTTCTTCAAACAACTGTTCCAAATGTTGTTTTTGACTTGCACGAAGTTGATCCAATTCGACATCTTTTGCTTCTTTATAATCTTTTAACTCTTGCTGAAGCTTTTTCATCGCTTGTTCATTTTCTTTTTCAGCTTGTTTGATTTTTTCTAAGGCTTCTAGCACATTCCCCACTTCCTTTCTCTAAAAAAAAGAGGGACATCCTTTCTTTTTTCATTGAAAGTATGTCCCTCTAAAAATAACTTCAGATAATTTAGGCACTTTCAAAAAAATGTTCTTCTCACCCCTTGAAGAACTAGATCCTTGAAGCTTGCGCCCAACCATTTATATATTTCTTACTTACAAGTATAACAAATTCAGGTAAAATTTCAACTAACAGATCCCTTTTTCCTTTCAGAAAGTTCACAACTGACAGTAAATGAGCAACTTTAGATAAACATTCTACCTATTATATAATTACGTACGTTTTCCAAAACAAATATTTTAATTTTTTTTAAACTATTGCTAAAATAGAAGTAGTTAATGAATGGAGGAAATCGTATGCATCAAAAAATTGGTATCGCGGCCAATCAATTACTGCGGGCTACAGAAACATTTCAAGGAAATCAAGTCACTTACACCCCGCAAGGTTTTGTTAATGCGGTACAGCAAGCAGGGGGCTTGCCTTTGCTTTTCCCTATTTCTTCCACAGAAAGCGCTCGTGACTACATTCAGCTCGTCGATAAGCTACTCCTTGCTGGTGGTCAGGATGTCAGTCCTTCGCTCTACAACGAAGCGCCTCACCCTAAATTGACAGAAACAAACCTCGATCGAGATTTGTTTGAACAGGCGTTGATCCATGAAGCATTGAAGCAAAACAAACCGATCTTAGCTGTGTGTCGTGGGATGCAATTATTGAATGTAACGTTAGGTGGGAATCTCTACCAAGACCTTACGTTATATCCAAATTGGTCAGTCAAACATGAACAACAACCAACCCCACCGCAATTTGCTACGCATGAAATCACAGTCGAACCAGATAGTAGACTCCACGAAATATTACCTACTTCTTATTTTGTAAATTCTTATCATCACCAAGCAATCAGAGATCTTGCTCCCACACTAAAAGCGACAGCGTATTCTCCTGATGGATTGGTGGAAGCTGTTGAAAGTAAAGGATCCGACCAACGAATACTTGGCGTTCAATGGCATCCTGAGCTTATTCATCAAAAAAATCCACTCGATCAAAAATTATTTGATTATTTTGTACAATCGTTATGATCGTTACAAACGAAATGAAAAGCCCGTCTAGCAGAAACAACATGTTTCTGCTAGACGGGCTTCATTCATTTTATGCAAGGCACATCGACCAGCAGTTAACTTCTACGATACTCAAGCAACTGTTTCAATTGCTGGATTTGTCGCTGTAATTCGCTCCCTTTTGTCGTATCACGATTTAATTTTCGTGGCAACTGTTGATCAATGACCTTTTTCACTTCTGCCAAGCCATTGGCTGTTTCAAATTGTTCCTCGATGCCTAGAAATGGATAGTGGGTCACGATTTGAAAGCCATAAGAGTTACATAGCAACGAATACCCTGCAATACCTGTTGTTCGTTGATAGGCCTTTGATAAACCACCGTCAATCACGAAAACTGTTCCGTCTGCTTTGATTGGGGATTCCCCTTTTTTCACTTTGACTGGTGTATGTCCATTGATGATCACTGAACCATAAACCGGTACACCGAACTCACGCCTTACTTTTTGACTCAACCATTCTTTGTCTCGTAATCGATAGTAAGCATTGCTGACTTCCACATGCGTTTCTTTTTCTGCTAAATAATAACGCTCAAACGTCGCCATCTTACTTTTACCAAACAACGGCGAGTAAGGCCCACTCCATGCATACCAAATCAAATCAGTCGCTAAGTCTTCTTTTTTCTTTAGTGATTTAGCACTTTCACGAATCTGTTCTTCAAAGAATGCCATCAATTGCTTCCCTTGATACGTCTCACTCCCAAGTTTAAAACTTAGAAACTCACCATGTTCATCTACTGGCATACAGCCATGAAACAAGATACTTTGGTTCGTGACAAGATACATCCTACCTTTTTCTAAAAGGAAATCCATATGTTTTTGCATTCGGAGTGAATGTTGAAAAGAATACAGCAACATATCGATCACTCGTCGTTCGTCTGCCGATAAACGATCCGGTTCCTGCGTAGAAATCGTCTGGAAACATGGGTGATGGATCGTATACTTTTGACTATCCAGAAATAACTCATTTTTTTCATAATCGATATTCGCTAAGATATCCCGATCCGCCATCTCAAATTCCGGTCGTCGTTTCAGTAATTGGGATTCTAGTTTGAACTGCATGATCGCAAGCGCCTGATGGATCTTCTCCATCTCTTCTCTCTCGCGTTCTGTCGCGTCTTGGCTATTCTTAGGTGTAAACAAAGGGTTTGTCTGATAAGTTTCTGTCGCAAACGAACAAAGGGAACGCAGATTCAACGCGTATTCTTTTTCCAACTCGAATAAATAATTATACCGCGCAGCGATACGCAATAAGGTCAACAAACAAGTTTCCGAGCCACAATACGCCCCAAGCCATAAAATATCATGATTGCCCCATTGGATATCGATTGAATGGATCTCCATCAAGCGGTCCATTACTTTGGCGGCTTGTGTCCCCCGATCAAAGATGTCTCCGACTACGTGGACATGATCGATCACCATTCGTTGAATCGTCTGCGCTAACTTTTTTAAAAAGCGCTCTTCTTCATTCATCTCAAGCAACTGATCAACGATTTTACTCACATAAGATTTTTTCCCTTGCACACGATCATCAACATACAATAATTCCTCAATGATATAACTATATTCTTTAGGTAAGGCTTTTCTTACTTTTGATCTCGTATACTTGACAGAAGTGAATCGCAGCAACTCGATCAATTGATGGATCAACGTTGTTTTGTCTTGTTTCTTGTACCAGTCAGTCGCTAATGCGTATTCCGGATAGGCAACAAAAATCGTTAATCGCTTGATCTCTTCTTCACTTAAACATTCTTGAAATAAATCTTTGATTTTCTCTCGTAGATTCCCTGAACCATTTCTCAATATATGATCAAATGCTGGAAACTCGCCATGGATATCACTTAAAAATAATTCGGTTCCTTTTGGTAGTTGTAGAATTGCTTCTAAGTTGATGATCTCCGTAATGACTTCTTCTTTTGTTGGGAATTTTTCTGACAATAATTCTAAATATTGATCCATCCAAACGCCTCCAAAATTGGTATACCTAAAATTATAGGACACACAATGGATATTTACAACAAAATTACTTTACCTATTCGAAAATAGGTACATATATAATCGTGAATTTTTTAAATCAAACAAAAGCGCTCTAGGTATACGACCAAAAGCAACTCTTATGAAAATAAGCCGAGACACCCAAAATTTGAAGAACAATTTTCGGGTGTCTCGGCTTATTTCTCAGAGTTGAATATTTCTGTGACAACTTCAACCTTTATTTCTTTTTGCGTTCATTTCTCATGATTGAAATTGATTGTTTCAATGACGTCCAAATACCACCTTCACTGTAAACAAGCACGTTTGATTTGTACATATTTGCGGACATGAACATCAATACGAATGTGATGATCACTAAGACGACCAAAGAAATCAATGCGCCACTCATTTCAACTGTTTCATTTGCCAAGCGGATCGGCATGATATATGAAGATAGGAACGGTATATATGAAGTGATGCGGATCACGATATTATTCGGATCAGATGCACCAAGGATCAACCCTAACATATACCCCCCTAAAGAAAGGTACGTCACTGGTAAAATCGCTTTTGCTGTATCTTCGGCTTTGTTGACCAGTGAGCCACATAAGGCAGCTAATACCGCGTAGATCAAAATACCAAAGAACATAAATAGTAAAGAGTACCATAAGAATGGGCCGAAAATACTATCTAAAGAAATCCCATCCAGTACACTTTTAACGATTTCCATATCTTTGAACTGATTGAATCCTATTGCAAAGATGATGCCATATAAAGCCATTTGAGTGACTGCCACTAGCAGTACCCCTGTCAATTTTCCATAAAAATGTTTTTGTGCAGTGGTACTAGACAAAATCACTTCCATGATTCTTGTCCCTTTTTCTGAAGCAATCTCTTGTGCAATGATCTGTGCATACGTCAAGATGATGATGAATAGAATGATTGTTGCAACATAACTGACCGCATATTGAACAGCTGAGTTATCTTCTCCTATCGTCATTTCACCATTTGCATCAAAACTGACTTTTTGTCTTGAAAATGCAGCGGGTTGACTTAATGCAGCCACTTCTTCTGGAGAGATCCCTAAACTACTTGCCCGCATCATCGACTGTAAGCCAGTCAACTGCTGTTGGATCAACAGTTGCGTTGCTTGGCCTAATGAGTTTTCACTAAATAATTCTCCGGATACTTCTCCATTATCTGTCGTGACTACCATGTACGCATCGATCTTTTCGTCAGATAACTTACTTTTGGCTTCATCCTCCGATGAAAAAGCTTCAAAGTGGAAATCCCCCATATCGGATTGACTCAAATAATCAGTGATTTGTTGGTCTTCGGCAATGACACCGATTTTATCTGTTTCACTGTTTTGTTGAGCAAAATTACCTGCTAAGTAAATCACACCCATCAAAACAAACGGCACTAGTATCATAATAATAAAAGAAATCGATTTGACATTTTTCAAATAGACATCTTTCGTGATGATCCAAAACTTACTCATGTAGCTCACCTGCTTTCATCTTGAAGATTTCTTCTAAAGTAGGCGGTTGTTGATTGAACATTGGAATATAGCCAAATTGCGTCGCGCGAGTAAAGATCTCTTTCCCTACATCTGGATGATCCAATGTGATTTCCAACGATTGATCCTCACGAAGAATCACTTTTTGGACCCCGTCGATTTCCTCTATTTCTTGCTGTGATAATCCAGACTCTAAAAATAGCTTTGTTCGTCCAAATGCTTCTCGAATCTCGTGGACTTTCCCATCTAATACCATCTCCCCATTTCGAAGCATGATCAAGTGGTCACAAATCTTTTCAACATTATCCATGTTGTGACTAGAAAAAATGACACATGAGCCATTTTTCTTCAATTCGATGATCCCGTCTTTAAGTAGCTCAGCATTCACTGGGTCCAACCCACTAAAAGGCTCATCTAAAATAATCAACTTAGGTTCGTGGATCAGTGTTGCAATCAGTTGTACCTTTTGTTGATTTCCTTTTGACAAGGACTTAACTTTATCTGTTTTTTTCCCTTTTACTTGAAATTTCTCCATCCAAAAATCGATCTTAGGTTCAATTTCTTTTTTCGTTTTTCCACGTAATGCAGCAAAATAGATCAACTGTTCTTGGATCGATACCTTGGGATAAAGCCCTCGTTCTTCAGGTAAATACCCAATGATATCATAATCTTTTTCACTCAAATGATGACCGTTCCATAGCACTTCGCCTTGATCTTGCGTCAAAAAATCTAAAATCAAGCGAAAAGTCGTTGTTTTTCCTGCACCGTTTTGCCCAATCAATCCCATGATTTTTCCATCAGGTATTTGAAAAGAAACATGATCAACAGCTGTATAACTGCCAAACGTCTTAACCAAATCCTTTACCTCTAGCATTTGCTCACTCCTTCATCCTAAATTCCTCTATCCTTTACTGTACGATATAAAAATAACTTATATATAAAAACTTATGTTATTGTTTTTTATTGTACATATAAAAATGATAGGACACTTTACAGGTTTTGTAAAGCGCCCTCAGTTCAATTTTTATGCAGTTTATCGAAAACATTTTGTGCGACATTTTTTGGTAGACCAATTTCTTGTAACTCCTCAATTGACGCAGCGGTGATGTTTTTTAACGATTTGAACTCTTTCAACAACATTTTTTTTCGTTTTGGCCCTAACCCTTCAATCTCATCTAAGCGCGAAGCAAAACTATTTTTACTACGTAATTGGCGATGAAACGTGATTGCAAAGCGATGGACTTCGTCTTGGATACGTTGCAATAAAAAGAATTCTGGTGAATTTCGTTCAAGCGGAACAACTTCTAATTCATTCCCAAATAACAACTCATTGGTTTTATGCTTATCATTCTTCGCCATTCCAGCGACTGGGATATCGATACCTAATTGATTTTCTAATACATCCTTTGCTACATCGACTTGCCCTTTCCCCCCATCGATCAAAATCAGATCAGGCAATGGCAGTTCTTCTCGTATCACACGTGCATAGCGGCGGTAGATGACTTCTCGCATCGAAGCATAGTCGTCCGGTCCAACGACCGTTTTGATTTTATATTTACGGTATTCTTTTTTTGCTGGTTTTCCATCGATGAACACCACCATCGCTGCTACTGGATCGGTCCCCATGATATTAGAGTTATCAAAAGACTCGATCCGGATAGGTGCTGGGATGTTCATTGCATTACCAAGGCGCTCGATCGCTCCGATCGTTCGTTCTTGTTTCCTAACGATCAAATCAAAGCGTTCGTTCAATGCCACCCTTGCATTTTTATTGGCTAGTTCAACTAACTTTTTCTTCTCACCACGTTTGGGCTGGATGACCTTTGTCGCTAACAACGCCTCAACACTCGGTTGGTCGATCGTATCAGGGATCACCACTTCTTTTGGAATGAAATGTTCATTTTCTTGATAAAACTGCCCGATATATGTTAAGAAGTCCTCCTCTGCTTCATTGTAAAAAGGAATGATCGATACATCTCGTTCAATCAGTTTTCCTTGACGTACAAAGAATACTTGGACACACATCCAGCCTTTATCAATGGCATAACCAAACACATCTCGATCAATCAAATCAGTGTTTGTCATTTTTTGTCTTGTCATGATCGTTTCGATGGCTCTGATTTGATCACGATACTCTGCTGCTTTTTCAAATTCCATATTTTCTGCAGCCTTGGCCATTTTTTCTTGGATCTCGGCTTCGATCATCTCATGACCACCATTCAAAAAGCGTTTGACTTCATTCACGATACTTGTATATTCCGCTGGATCTACATCAAAATAGTAGGGACATAAACATTGTCCTAAATGATAATAAAGACAAGGTTCTTTTGTCTGACTCGGTTTACATTTCCGTAAAGGGAATAAACGATCTAAAATTTTTTTTGTTTCATTCGCAGCCCCAACATCGGGGTAAGGCCCAAAATAAAAGGCTTTGTCTTTTAATACTTTACGAGTGATCACTAAACGAGGATATTTTTCGTTCGTGATCTTTAAAAAAGGATAAGTTTTATCATCCTTTAACATAATATTGTATTTTGGATCATTCTTTTTGATCAGATTGATTTCTAGCAGTAACGCTTCAATGTTAGATTCTGTCACAATGTATTCAAAGTCCTCGATCTCACTGACTAATCGCTCCGTTTTCGTGTTATGGCTTCCAGTAAAATAGGAACGCACGCGATTTTTCAAGACTTTGGCTTTTCCTACATAAATGATCGTACCGTTTTTGTCTTTCATCAAATAGCAGCCAGGCTGATCAGGAAGTAATGCAAGTTTATTTTTTATTCGTTCATTCATGGTGACTGCTCCTTTATATTTCTGATATCGCTATTATAACAGAGGTTGAGATAGAAGTATCAAGCGAAGAGACACAAGAAAAATTTTGCGTAGCTTATCGTATAAATTTTTAAGTATCCTGTACGCTAACAAAAGATTCTATTCTCTTCATTTATGGCTTTTTTGTTCCACGTCTCCGTTCAGTTTTATGACTCGATTAGTCGCAAAAAAACCGAGACAGCAATCCATATGATTGTTGTCTCAGTCTGATGTGTTAGTTACTTATCTTATAAGTGTTGGGCAATCATTTGACGTAATTGATCTTTTGATTGAACACCGATTGCTTTTTCTACTACTTCGCCGTCTTTTTTCAAAAGTAATGTTGGAATACTCATGATCCCAAATTGTTGTGGTGTTTCAGGATTTTCATCAACATCCATCTTCACGATTCTGAATTCGTCTTCGTCATATTCTTCTTCTAACTGGTCTAAAATTGGCGCTTGCATTCGACAAGGTCCACACCAAGTTGCCCAAAAGTCGATTAAAACTAACCCTTTATCTGTTTCTTCGTTGAATGTTGCATCTGTAATTACTTGAGCCATATCAAAGACCTCCATTTATTAGTCTACTCTAAGTATAGCACTATTGGTGCCTAGATTCGAGCTATTTGCTTACCTTTAGTAAGTTTTATTTAAATTTAACAATTGTCGCACCATTGCCCCCTTGATTTCCTGGAGCAAAATCGAAGCTCTTGACACTACGATGATTTTTTAAATAATCGGTGATTCCGGTTCTTAGTGCGCCTGTGCCTTTTCCATGAACGATCGTCACTTGAGGGTAGCCAGCCAAAATTGCCGCATCTAAATATAGATCGACTTCATTTAATGCTTCTTCATAACGCTTCCCTCGAAGATCCAGCTGGTTGGAGACGGTGGAATGAGCATCTGAGCGAACCGTATGGATCACTCGTTGTTGTGGTTCTTTTTGGGGAGCAATCGGTGTTAATTCACTTTCCGAAACGTTCATCTTCAGGATACCGATCTCCACTTGCCATTGGTTGCCATTTTTGCGCAACAATGTTCCACGCTGCCCATAAGTCGTCACGAGTACTTCGTCACCTGGTTTCAATGTTTTCTGTTCTTTCGCTTTTTTCAAGACCTTATTTTTCTTTAATTGTTCTTCTTGATGCAAGTTGGCTAACTGTGATTTTGCATCGATCAATTGATGCTCTTTGACCGTACCCTGCCCCACTTGTTTTTGTAAGTTGCGAATATCTGCAATGATTTTTTCTGCCTTTTCTTCTGCTTCAGAAACAAGTGCGTTGGCTTTTTGTTTGGCTTTCGCCATTTCTTGTTCACGCTCTTCAAAGAAGTAGCTATAAGCTTCTTTCAAATCATTGTACAGACGTTGCGCTTCATCGACATAATGACGCATCTCTAAATACTCTGTTTCTGCCATTTTTCGACGATTCTCTAAATCAGTGATCATTTCATTCAAGTCTTGACTTTCATCGTTCATCAATTGCTTGGCTTCATCAATGACTTGGTTGTCTAATCCTAAACGACTTGAAATCTCAAAGGCATTACTTCTACCCGGCACGCCGATCAACAAGCGGTAAGTTGGGCTAAGAGTGTCAACGTTGAACTCCATACTCGCATTGATGGTATTCGAGCGATTGTAGCCATAGACTTTCAATTCAGGATAATGTGTTGTTGCCATCACATAGGCAGATTTCTTTCCGAGATCATCTAAAATAGCAATGGCTAGCGCTGCTCCTTCTTGAGGATCAGTCCCCGCACCTAGTTCGTCAAATAAAACTAAGCTTTTTTCATTGACTTTGGAAAGGATATCCACGGTATTTGTCATATGTGAGGAGAAGGTCGATAAACTTTGCTCAATCGATTGTTCATCTCCGATATCAGCAAAAATATCTTCAAAGATCCCGATCTGACTTTCTTCATCCGCCGGGATCGGTAACCCTGCTTGCCCCATCAATTGCAATAAGCCCAGTGTTTTCAACGTGATGGTTTTCCCACCAGTATTTGGTCCGGTAATGACAATCGCTTGATAGTTTTCCCCAATCGAAATATCATTTGGCACGACTTTTTCTTGATCGATCAATGGGTGTCTTGCTTGCTTCAAATCAACGATGTTTTCTGTACTGATCGTCGGTACGATTGCCTTTAGTTCTTTCCCAAAGCGTGCTTTCGCATTCATCAAGTCCATTTTTCCAATGACATACGCATTGTGGATGATTTCTTGGCGATGAGGAACTAACTCCGCCGACAACTCGCTTAGAATACGTTGGATCTCATTGCGTTCGGCAATTTGATATTGACGCAAGCGATTGTTCAATTCCACGACCTGTTTTGGTTCAACGAATAGTGTTTGTCCCGAAGAACTTTGATCATGGACGACTCCGCCAAACACACCACGATATTCTTGTTTTACTGGAATAACATAGCGGTCGTTTCTCATCGTAATGATGGCATCACTTAGGTATTTGGCATTTTTCCCACGAACGATCCCATCTAATTGTTCTCTAACTGCTTGTTCACTTCTACGGATATTATGACGGATCGTCTTCAACTCTGGAGAGGCATCATCCGTCACTCGTCCATCATCGTCGATTGCTTCTTTCAAACGACGACTCAAAGATGGGATAGCGACTAATTGATCTGTCCAAAAATAAAGACGCGCAAACTCAATCTCGCTATCTGCTAAATCATCAATAAAACGTCGCAACTCACTAGTAGTAGATAAGACACGAGAAACTTGTGCTAACTCGACCCCATTAAGATCCGCACCGATTTCGATACGTTTCATATGCGGACGGATATTCTCTAATTTTGGGATTGGGATACCGCCACGCAATCGTTGGACTTTTAGACCATCTTCTGTTTCTTCCAACCAATATCTGATCGTCTCTGCTTCATTCACTGGCACAAGCTGGGCTAATTCTTCTTGCCCTTGTGCTGTAATCACAAACTGTCGTACTTGTTGTTTTACTTTTTCAAACTCTAATGTTTCTAGAATGCGTTTGTTCATTTTTTTCACCTTACTTTCACTAAAAAAGAGGCCGATAGATGGCTAAGCAGTCTTCAAGACTAACCAACATCTTCATAGCCTCTGTCATTGACAAGAAATCATTTCTTACTTAGTTAATCACTTGTGTCACCCATAGATCATACATTTTATTTGCTAAAATAGGTGTTCGTTCAACCATAAATGTTGCAAGATTATTGCCACTAAATTGGTTTTGGATAAATCCCACCGGAATAAACGTCAGTAAACGTAAAACTAGAACCAAGGAAATATAGGTGATGATCACGGATAAAATCCCGCCAGCCACCCAGTCTAATTGCTTTAGTACAGGAATAAACGTCAACCCATGAGCGAATACCCCAATGAATCGTGTGACTAGCCAACCAATAAATAAAATGATCAAGAAAGCCACCCCTGCATAAAATGCTTCATCTAATTTAAATGAAAAAGCTTGATCAAAAAAAACTAAGTTAGAATTGGCTGTTACCGCAGGATAAGGAATATATAATTGCAGATGATTGGCTAATGTTTTGTAATAGGTTTGTGCTGCTAGAAATGAGACAAAATAGCCAACCAGATAAATCCCCTGTAGCGCAAAACCACGACTGGCTCCAGAAAAAAATGCAATCAGCAAAATAAATAAAATCAAAAGACTAAGCATACATTCTTCCTTTCTCTTCTATAATAATATCAATTTGAAGATCTTTGTTTGATTTGACCTTTTCGTTTTTCATTTAGAATCTGTTGTGCTTCCACATGATTTTTGATCTCATGGTCACTTCCATTTTCTTTCAATACTGCTCGTGCTTCGTTTTCAATCGCTTCGATTCGTTTGATCCGATTTTCCATTTCTGTGAATCTCACCATTTTTTGTTTCAGTTCTGTGACTTCTTTTATTAAATTCAAATTTTTTTCCTGTCTTTTCAATTGATCGGAAAATGCATTGACTGCTAATAAAATAGCTGCTTGTTCATTGTCTAATTGAGGGGACAATTCTTTCAGTTCAGCTAATTGTTCATTGATTAATTTTGTGACCATATCCATATGCTGTTTTGATTCTTGCCCGATAATAGTATACGTTTGGTCCGCAATCACCGCTTTATAGCGTGTTTTTTCATGTGCCATATGAATCTGTCTCCTCCTATTGCCAAAAATATTAACTAGTGTACCATATAGTTAAGCAATTAACCGTACACGAAAAACTTCATTATAAATACTTTACTATTATATGATAAACTTTGCAAAAATGCTATGTGTGCATTGATTTCAAATCAGCTGGATCTAGTCAAATACAACTTTTCTTACGACTGGATCGCAACAGGAGGAAAACATGAGTAACATTATCTTAAAAGTAACGACAAATCAAATGAATAAGATGAAAGAGGCGTATCGCCCATTTCTAGTACAAAAACCGATTCCATATACTCTTTTTTCAGCAAAAAAAAATGGCACAACGATCACTGCCTATACTTCTGGAAAAGTGATGTTTCAAGGCACCGGCGCCGAACAAGAAGCAGCAAAATGGGGAAATCCACTTACAGCAAAAAAAGCGACACAAACTAATTCTTCTTCCTTACCCAAAGATCTACAAACACTATCTGTTTTAGGGAGTGACGAAGTCGGCAACGGTAGTTACTTTGGCCCACTGACTGTTTGTGCTGCCTATGTCGATCAAACACAATTGAAAGAATTACGCACGTTAGGCGTCAAAGATTCAAAAGAATTAAAAGATGGACAAATCATTCAATTAGCCAAAGTATTAAAGGAAACGATCCCATATCAATTACTGGTCTTGCCACCAAAAAAATACAATGAGATCCAACCTACGTATAATGCAGTGAGAATGAAGGTCACTTTACACAATCAAGCTATCCACTTATTGTTACAAAAAATAGCACCAGTCAAGCCGGATGCTATTTTGATCGACCAGTTCACACCGGAAGCCAACTTTAAAAAATACGCGCGTTTAGAAAAAAATCAACTCACCGAAAAACTCTACTTTGTTACAAAAGGTGAACAATATCATTTAGCTGTTGCTGCCGCTTCGATCATTAGTCGCGCAAGCTTTTTAGAAGAGTTGGACAAAGAATCTGCTGAACTTGGTCTCACGCTTCCTTCTGGTGCAGGTACAAAATCCGACCAAGTCGCTGCAACGATTTTAAAAAAAGGTGGCGAAGCCTTGTTAGCAAACTATGCAAAATTGCATTTTGCGAATACAGAAAAAGCCAAAAAATTAGTCAACTAACTATCCGTTTTAGCTTGTTCCGCTTTTCTTTAAGTTCGATTTAAGTTTTGTTGTTTATCCTCATGTTCAAGAGGTGAAAACGATGAAAAAAATGCGAATTATTATTATTTTATGTATAATCGGGATCATTGCCCTTTTCAAATTTGGTCTTAGCAATCAAGAAACAAATGCGAGACAACAGACAAGTAACAGTGTCTCTAGCATCATAACAACTGATTCTTCTTCAGAGACCCTCATAAAAATCGGAAAAGAAGATGCCACATTGTATGCAGATTCGTCATTAAGTGAACCGCTTATTTCCGTCAACGCTGGTGAACTGGTTACGCTTCTTTCAACTACAGCCAACGCCTACAAAATTACCACGAATGATGGTGAAACGGGCTATTTATCACTTACGGACGGCTCATCACTGACTCGCTCGACACAAGAGCTACCGAGTGACCTATCAGAAGCAGTGATCGTACTAGATCCTGGACACGGAGGCGACGATACAGGCGCGCTTAGCACAGATGGACATACAGAAGAAAAAACAGTGACACTCGCTGCCGCAAAACAGTTACAAACGAGTTTAGAAGCCGCTGGCGCAACGGTTTATTTAACACATGAAACAGATGACTACATTTCTTTAGATGACATCTGTTCATTTAGCGAAGAAAAAGCCGCTGACCTTTTTATCAGCTTACATGCTGATTCGACTGAATCGCCCAATGAAGCAACTGGTACCACCACTTATTATTATTACAATAGAGACCAACGTCTAGCGGAAACTGTTTCTGATGAACTGGCGGATCTGCCCATTACATCTCGTGGAACTGCTACAGGGAACTATCAGGTGTTAAGAGAAAACCTTCAGCCATCCCTCTTGATCGAAATGGGCTATATGAATAATGACGAAGATTTAGCTACATTGGCTACCGTTAACTATCAACAACAGTTGGCGCAATCGATCACACAAGCGCTACTCACTTATTTCAATCAGTAATTTTTTTCTAGACGCAAGAACCTCGTTAGGTATTGATGTTTCATCAAGCCCAACGAGGTTCTTCAATTTCATCAGCAACCAGTTGTCAGTAAATGGTCACCCCTGAATCTGTTTATATTTAAACGATCTAATTGATCAATTCCCATGGTCCCCATTGTTGAGTTCCAGGTTCATCGCCTTGTGTCCACCATTTTGCCTGATACGTATTGCCTAGATGAGTGACTCTATCTCCCATAAGATAGACTGTTCCTGAATCCCATGCCGCATATCCAGGCACACTGTCTTCCAAGGTTTGAACGATCACTGATTGACTAGCAGCCGAAACATTGCTTGACGCATCGAATGCTTTGACAGTATACGTA
Source organism: Enterococcus sp. DIV0806c (assembly GCF_051710905.1). Lineage (NCBI taxonomy): Bacteria > Bacillati > Bacillota > Bacilli > Lactobacillales > Enterococcaceae > Enterococcus > Enterococcus sp. DIV0806c. The sequence goes on from NZ_JBIOLO010000001.1 coordinate 2,355,165, forward strand.
TACTCTGTATCAGGTGTTAATCCCGTATCTGTAAATGTTGGTGTTCTTGGTTGTCCGACTAATTGTCCATCACGGTAAACATAGTAACCTGCTACTCGCTGATTATCGGTCGAAGCCATCCAGTTCAATGTCACTTCTGTTGTAGTGATCGTTGTCGCTGCAACATTTGTTGGAATCGACGGTGCCTCAACATCTGATGGGTCTGGCGCTTCTGTACCAAAGATCACTTGGTGATTGATTTCAATGCCTTCAGTCCCAATTCGTTGACTTAAAGTGATCGTATCAATATGATCAACCAAAACCTGTGACGTATCAGATTGTAATCGGAAATCATAAGAATCCCCAGGCGCAATCTCTCTGCCATCATAAACGGAAGATAGATCAACTGTCACTGTGCCATTATCCATAGAAACAGTTCCAGCTTTATAGTTTCCTGCACTTAATGTTTCATTGCTATTCAAGTCGATCGTAAATTTAGGCAACTTGACTGTTTTCTGTGCAGCCTCAACAGCGCTTAATACAGTAGATGATTCTGTCAATGTTTCATTATTTGTCACTGTGATTTCGTACCCGCTTACATTATTCTCTGTATAAGGGGTGATATCCACAGAGATGTCTAATGGTGTACTAACGATTTCGTGCTGCGGTAATGGCGTATTCCCAAATAATCCTTCTTTGATCGCGTTCGTCAGTTCGTCACGTTTTGTACTTGTCGTTTCCTTGTCTTGTGATTGCATCCAAGAAATCACACCGCCTAATTGTTCTTCCTGTACATATTGTGTTTTATAACCGATCGAGCGTACGTTATCAAAACTGAAAAATTCGCCAGTTTCTGTACTATACATGTAAGGGGCCTTCGCTACATCATCCCAGTATTCAGTCAATCCACTCGTTGCACTGATCAAATCTGGAATATTTCGATAAGGCCAGACACCACCGGCTCTACCACCATCCCCTACAACTAATGGACTTTTATTTTTTGCCCCGTATGTTGCCGTTAGGTCAGCATTTCGATTACTCTGTTCAGCCGTTTGGAACAATCCCGGTAGTAACGGATTATTGCCTTCTGCTACTTCATGCCAACCACGAGTATAAAAAGCTGCCCCAATCACGATTTTTTCAGCTGGCGCACCTTCATCCCTTAAAAACTGAACCGTTTGATCTACCGAAAGTCCTTGGTCATAATTAGGATCAGCAGGATTCCCATAAAGCGCTGTATGATGTCCACTGCGGTCTCCCCAACCACCGTTCATATCATAGGTCATGATATTTGCAAAATCAACAACTTCAAATAAACCATCAATGTCTATCCCTGAAGATAATTTACTTTGAGATGCAGGTAGCGCAACTGATAATTCATAGGTCTTTCCTAGTTCTTCGCCTTGTTCATCAATCGACTCACGAATCTCATTTAGCAAAATGATATAGTTTTCTTTATCTTCAGGTACTGCATATGGCGTTCCTTCATCATTGACATTATCTACCAAGTCAGGTTGTCGAACATCTGCAGGATACTCCCAATCGACATCAACAAAATCCATATTCGTATATTTGATGAATCGGGTGACGTTTTCCACTAGATTTTGTCGTTTCACTGGATCAGCCGCTACTTCAGAAAAATCACCTGATTTAGACCAGCCCCCCAAAGAGACACCAATTTTCATATTGGGATTTTTCCCACGTAGATCTTGGATCGCATTCAAGATACCCGAGCTTGCTGAATTCCATTGAACCCCTGTTTGTCCTACAGGCGCACCAACAGCAGCATCCGTATCTGTAAATTCTAAATCGCCATTACTATCAAAATCTAAAAAGGCAAAATTCAAATGAGTGATTTGATCAGCTGGAATATCTTTAGGATAGAAATTTCCTTCTCCACCCCAAATCGACCAATCGCCATAGTACATGACATTGCGATAAGGCGCGACCTGAGTTTCCCGCACCTCTTCAGCATGAACCTCTGGTGACTCATTAAATGCTGGTAAAGTCATTGAAACAATCGAAGAAAATAACAAAGCAACTAAACTAATACTCTTAATTCTTTTCATATCAATCTCATCTCCTTTTTTTTATCAGTTTATTTACGGAAAAACACGCGCGTCCAAATCACAGGTTAAAAAGTTATTTTATCACTCCTCTAAAATTAGAAATCAACTATAATTCAATTAGAAACGTCTTACAAATATGAATTTAACATTTATTTATTTTTAATGCAACTAATTGGAACCGATTACACCTATCGCTTTTCAAGTTATTTTTAAGCCATATGATTTTGTTTATTTTTTAACTAACATGTTTTTTTCGGTAAATTCGAGTAAATAAGATAAATAACAACGACAGAATAACATTATAAAAAAAAGAACAAGGCAAGCTGCCCTGTTCTTTTTTATCTAAATTAACCAATTAATTCCCAAGGACCCCATTGTTCAGTTCCTGGCTCATCACCTTGTGTCCACCATTTCGCACGATAAGTATTTCCTTTATGAGTTACTACATCACCTAAATCATAGACTTTGTTAGCATCCCATTCGCCTTCAGCTGGAGGAGTTGTTTCTTCTAAAGTTGTGACAACTAATGCTTTGCTTTCTTCTGAAACATTTCCTGCTGCATCAAATGCTTTTACTGTATATGAGTATTCCGTATTCGGTGTTAACCCAGCATCAGCAAATGAAGTTGTTGCTGATTGACCAACTTGTTTGCCATCACGGAAAACATAGTATCCTGCGACTGCAACATTGTCAGTTGAACGAGTCCAAGACAATGATACATTTTTCTCACCGATCGTTGAAGCTTTCAAGTCTAATGGAATTGAAGGTGCTTCTGTATCTACTGGTGCTTTTTCTAACGTTTTAACAACTAATGCTTTACTTTCTTCTGAAACATTTCCCGCACGGTCAAATGCTTTTACTGTATATGAATATTCTGTATCTGCAGTTAAATCAGCGTCAGTAAATGAAGTTGTTGCTGATTGACCAACTTGTTTGCCATCACGGAAAACGTAGTATCCTGCGACCCCTTTGTCGTCAGTTGATTTTGTCCATGATAGAGAAACGTTTGTTTCACCGATTGTTGAAGCTGTAAGTCCTGTTGGTACTGAAGGTGCTTCTGTATCAGGTGTTCCTGGTTCAGTCGTTGAACCTTCACCAAAAATCACTTGTTTATTGATTTCGATACCTTCGTCCCCAATTCTCTGGCTTAATGTGATTGAGTCGATATTGTCAACAGCGACATCTGCTTCAGCAGCATTTGAACTCAATCTGAACTCATAAGATGCACCTGGTGCGATTTCTTTGCCATCATATACAGAAGACAAATCAACGATTGCAGCGCCATCAACATTTGTTACAGTACCTGCTTTGTAATCGCCAGCGCCAAGTTTTTCATTTGTCGCCATTGGAATCACTAGTTTAGGTAATTTGATTGTTTCTTGTGAAAATTCAACTAATTTCAATACAGAAGAAGTTTCTTCCATTTTTTCATTGTTGGTAATTTTTACGTCGTAACCACTAACGCCATATTGTGTATAAGTTGAGATCTCAACATCCACATTCAATGGTGTGCTCTTGATTTCAAATTCTGGAAGTTTCTCACTACCTAACAATCCTTCTTTGATTGCATTGGTCAACTCATCACGTTTTGTACCAGTTGTTTCTTTGTCTTGTGATTGTTGCCATGAAATGATTCCACCAAGTTGGTTTTCTTTTACATATTCAGCTTTATAAGTCACTGATTTTTCATTTTCGTAAGTAAAGAATTCACCAGTTGTTTCACTGTACATAAATGGTGCTTTCGCTACGTCATCCCAATACTCTTTCAATCCAGATGTATCACCAAGTAACGTTTCAATATCACGGTATGGCCATACACCACTAGCACGTCCACCGTCACCTACTTTTAATGGATTTTTATTTTTCGCTCCATAACTTGGTGTTTGATCGGCATCTTGACTTGATAATTCTGCTTTTTGGAATAATCCCGGTGCCTCTTCATTATCCCCTTTTGCCACTTCGTTCCATCCACGAGTATAGAATGCTGCCCCAATAACGATTTTTTCTGACGCCGCACCTTTCTCACGTAGGTATTCTACTGTTTGATCTACTGAGAAGCCTTCATCATAATTAGGATCAGCCGGATTTCCGTAAAGTGCTGAATGGTGACCACTTGTATCTGACCATGCGCCAGTTAAGTCATACGTCATGATGTTTGCGAAATCGACAACATCAAATAGTCGTTTCACGTCGATACCTGAATCTAATTTACCTTGAGCTGCTGGCAATGCAACAGATAGTTCATATGTTTTCCCTAATTCTTCGCCTTGTTTATCAATTGTTTCGCGAATTTCATCTAATAATTTTATGTAATTTTCTTTATCTTCAGGTTTTGCATTTGGTGTTCCTTCGTCATTTACGTTATCCACTAGATCTGGTTGACGTACATCTGCCGGGAATTCCCAGTCAACATCGACAAAGTCCATATTTGTGTATTTAATGAATTTTGCTACATTATCTACAAGGTTCTTACGTTTCGTAGGGTTTGCTGCTACTTCAGAGAAATCTCCTGATTTAGACCAACCACCTAATGAAACACCAATTTTCATGTTTGGATTTTTTCCACGTAAATCTTGAATCGCATTTAAGATACCAGAACTAGCAGAGTTCCATTGTACGCCCGGTAATCCTACAGGAGCGCCTGTCGCTGCGTCTGCATCAGTAAAGACTAGTTCGCCATCACTATCAAAATCTAAAAAGGCAAAATTCAAGTGAGTCAATTGATCTGCTGGGATATCTTTTGGATAAAAGTTACCTTCGCCGCCCCAAATCGACCAGTCACCATAGTACATTACGTTTCTATAAGTTGCTTGTTGTTCTGTTTGTTGGATTTCTTCTGCATTGACGATAGACAATTCCCCAATTGTCGGAAGCGTCGTTGAGACAACAGAAGAAAATAACATTGCTGCCAACCCAATTTTTTTAACACTTTTCATTTTTAATTCTCCCCTTTTTACACTATTCACTTTTCAAAAAACAATTATGTAACACAATTAACACGAAAATATGTTATTCATTCCCCCTCTATTTCTCTAAAATAGTGAGTTAAACTCAGTGAAGCTTTTGTTGCTAACAGAATATTATCACCTGAAAATGGCTTTTTCAACCGTTTTCCTAAAATTATTTAAAAAACAAATTAAATCACCTTGGTTATTTAACTAATTTATAATCGTTATTATTAAAAATCTTTATATCACTTGCTTTTCACCTCTTTTTCTCAATTGCCTGAAAAATTAAATATCCCTCATTATTTTAATTAAAAAATAACAATCCAAGAAAATATAATAACAAAAAAGTGTAGAGGACAAGAAATTAAATTCATTTTTGTTTCTAATCTTAAAAATCAAATAAACGATGTTCCAGAAGTAACTCCTTCATAAAAAGCCGAGAAACCCAAAATTTGAAAAACAATTTTTGGGTTTCTCGGCTTATTTCTCGGAGCTGGTCACTTCTGCCACCACCGCATTTAATCAGCTACCACCCCATGAAGGTATAAATCGATCAGTCGTTCCACACTAAATGGGTTTTCAAGTGAATTAGAAGATTCGGTGATATATGGTGCTAACAGAAGAAAAAAGTGCTTTGCAGCCATTTCTGTCGTAACATGAGCGCGCATCAAAGATTGATTTGTCGAAAAAATCACTTCAAATGGTTCACGATAACTTTTTTTCCACAAGGTAAAAAGATGATTTCGTGTCTCGGCAGAAAGGTTTGATTTTAAATCATGATGCATCATAAATAGGTCTAAAAGATGGGTATCGATCAGATACTTCGTCATTTTAGTCAAAGATTGTTTAAAATCAAGTTTGTTCTCTTCTAAGATTGCTCTTAAGTCTGTCCCTACAGTACTCAAATGCTCTTCTAAGACTGCACAATATAACTTTTCTTTATCGCTAAAGTAATGATAAAGATTTGGTTGCGTGATTCCAGCATTTTTAGCAATCTCACGTGTTGACGTTCCTTGATAACCTTTTGACATAAACAAACGATTGGCTTCTTTTAAAATTTTCTCTTGTGTATCCTTATTGTATCGATGGACCAACTTTTACACCCTCTGACTTATTTTTTTTCCCGGAAGACACCATCTTCTATCATAAATACTTTATCACATCTGTCAATAAGTCGGGTATCATGAGTGACCATTATGATTGCTTTATTTTTTTCCTTGGATTCTTTCGCTAAAATATCTACGACTTCTACTGCTTTTTCTGAATCCAAACTAGCTGTTGGCTCATCTGCCAAAATAATCGAAGGATCGTTATATAGCGCTCGAGCAATTGCCACTCTTTGTCGTTCCCCACCCGAAAGATCTTCTGGATACTTATTAAGGAGTTTATCCACACCAAGTTGTTGGAATAATTCTTTCGCCTCCTCTTGTCGATTTTCATGCTTGATCTTATCGACCAATACTAATTGTTTTTTGACGGTCAAAAATGGAACTAGATTGGAAGCTTGAAGAATAAATCCAATTTCCTTGAACCGTAATTTTACTCGTTTTTTCTCCGGTTGTTCACTAAAATCTTCTCCATTGATTTTGACAGTTCCTTTATTTGGTGTCTGTAAACCGCCTGCAATCGTTAAGAAGGTACTCTTTCCAGAACCAGATGGTCCAATGATTGCGACAAACTCCCCTTTATCAACACTGACATTTGTTTTTTTCAATGCTTGAACGGTTTGATCACCATCTTTAAAACTTTTTTCAACATCTATAAATTCAATTGCTTTCATTTCCCATTCTCCTTTCTATCCGATTGCTTTTAATGGATCAATTTTTACGATCGTTCTAACAGAGAAGAGAGCCCCTAAAATAGCAACGATCAACATCATCACACTAATCACACCGAAAAACAACCAGTTACTTTGGAACGGGACAGCATCTGGTAGAACAAGTGAAGTAACGAATGTTCCAAACAATCCAAGAGCAACACCGAAAAATGAAAGTAAGAACGTTTGTGCAACTACTGAACGTGCAATAAATCCACCAGTCACTCCTTGGGCTTTCAGTACACCAAAAATATTGATTTTTTGCATAGTCAATACATAGATGAAAATACCGATCACGATCGCTGCAATTACGATCAAGAAGCCAATCATGAAACCAAATGTCAATACTTGTGCATTGTATCCTGGTAGTTCATTGATGAATGTCGAAATACTGATTTTCTCTAAATCATCCGGTAAACTCTCCACATCTCCTCGCACGACCACTGCATTGATACGAGCGTTATCAGTTGCGTCCTGTTTCTCAAACCGTATCTCTTGGTACGCATTGATCGTTGTATAAACGACAGGAGAGACATTGAATTTGGCATTCTCCGTAAATCCAGTCAATTTAAATGTCTTGTCACTTCCTGATAATTTGATCGTATCTCCAATGTCCAAGCCATATTCTTCTTTTAAACTGATATCACCGACTGCTTCATCGTTTGACTGGAATTCTTCTCCTTCCACGATATTCGGCATGATGAATTGGTTTTGATCGATTCCAAAAAAACTAACATTGACTTTATCAGCATCTGGACGATCTGGACTCGTGACTACTCCAGGTGTTTGAGCTAAATAAGCTACTTGATCACCTTTCACTTCTTCTGCCATCTTTTTCGTGATCATCGACATCCCTAAGTTTGTATTGGCGTCTTTTGATAAAACAATGGTATCTGCCTCCCATTTATCTACAGCAGTTCGATTGTCTTGTGCCAACCCATAGGCTAATCCTGTCAAAAAAAAGACAAGGTACGCAATTAGAAACATGACGCCTGTCACTAAGGCATAGCGTAATTTTGAATGAATGATTTCATTTAATGCTAAAAACATAAAATTCCCCCTAAAAATTTATCAACTGATAAATATATCTTATCACTTGATAAATTTTTAGAGGAATAATCTGCTCAGAATAATCAATAAAAGAGAAAACAATTGAGTTGATCACATTCAATAAGGAATATTTCAATCGTTTGTTTACATATTCCACCAAAAAAGTAAGATTAAAATCCCGATTCTTTTAACTTTGGCAATAGATAATCTTTCGCCTGTAAGATCTGACTTTCATAATCCTGATCCTGACCACTCCACATTTCAATCAAGAATGGCCCTTCATAATTTACACGTTTCAATGTTTTAAATAATCCAGAAAAATCCACACAACCTTGACCGAACGGAACGTCTCTGAACTTACCTTTACTACTTGCTGTTACGGGTTGCGTATCTTTTAGGTGGATCGAAGTAATATATTCGATGCCTTGTTCAAGTTCAATCGCCACATTATTTTCTGGCCACGCTGATAGATTTCCTAAGTCAGGATACACTTGTAAATAAGGAGAAGGGAGTTGTTTTTTTATCTCCATGAATTTACGAATGGAATTCATAAATGGGTCATCCATGACTTCAATCGACAAGATTATCCCAAACTGTGCTGCCTCCTTGATACTGGCACGCAATCCTCTGATAAATGCTTCTCTTGTCTCTATTGATTTTTTTTCATAGTATACATCGTATCCCGCCACTTGTATGATCCTGATGCCTAACCGATACGCAAGTTGTATTGCCTTTTTCATCATACATAAGGCTTTTTCTTGTTTTTTGATATCTACTGAGCCGAATGGAAAACGCCGATGTCCACTCAAACAAAGGGAATGGATAGCAATCCCCGAAGACGCAATCGCTTCCTTTAACTCAGCGATTTGTTCATTCGTCCAATCTAAACGAGCCAATCGTTCCTCGCTTTCGTCAATCGATAATTCCAAAAAATCAAACCCCAATTCTTTTACTGCATCTAACCGCTCTTGCCACGACCATCCGCTAGGTAGTGCCTTTTCATAAAGTCCGATTCTCGCCATCTCATTCTCCCCACAGTCGCTTGATCTCATTTTGGAATGCTTGGGCTTGTATGATCGGATCTGCACATGCCGTCAATCCTCGACCGACAATAAAATGAAAGATCGGCATCCCTTGGAACAAGGCTAACGTTGAAATTGACAGCCCACCAGTTACTGATACTTGAAAACCTAAATCGATCAATTGTTGGACGAGCTTCAGATCCTTTTCTCCCCAAACTTCCCCAGCTAACAAAGCATCCCTACTCTGGTGATAGACGACTTGAGAAATCCCAATTTCTCGCCATTTTTTTGCTTGTTCCATCGTCCATTCTCCGTATAATTCTACTTGAAGCGCTTTGACTTTCTTTTGTGCGGCTTGCATGGTAGCAAGGGAGGCACAGCAGATCACTGTCATAAAATCTGCCCCAGCCTGCGCGACATTCCCAGCCACAGTTTCTCCTGCGTCGGCGCATTTTGTATCCGCAACGATCGTTTTTTCTGGAAACATTTTTCTCATACATTCGATTGGTTTGCTTCCTTCTTGAAGACAAAGAATGGTGCCTACTTCGATCACATCGACGATTTCTCCAATTTTTTTCACATCTGCCAACGCAGACGCTAACGTGTTATGATCCAGAGCAATTTGTAATTTTGGTCGTTTCATCTAATTCTCCTTTGATTTCAATTCTTTGTACAATGTTGTTTCTTTGAATTTCTCACAGATCTCAGTAGGTGACATCACATTTTTGATCCCCACGACCGTCACACCTCGCTCAATTGCTTGCATGAACATCGGCATAAAATTGAGTGGCGTAAAGACAACATCATATTGACTTGCCGAACTTTTACCTTCAGAGATCGGGCAATGATGGATTTTACTCACTGTAATATTTAATTCTCTCATTGCCTTTTCTACACTACGCATCATCATTAAACTTGTACCAGAACCATTGGCACATGAAACTAAAATTCTCATTTACTTTCCCTCCTATTAATTACTGTCTCCAAACTTCTCTTTATATTTTTGATAATCCTCAACAATCAAAAAATATCCTTCTGGATTTTTTCGATATTGTAGTTGCGGAATTAGCAACAAACCGATGACTACTAGTGCAACACCTACATAACCAAAAAATTTCATCAAAACAGTAAAGATTGGCCAAGCAGTCGCCCAATCAAACATCCCAATGTATCCTCCGTAACTAGACAACCCGATCCATGTCGCAAAGATTGCAGAACCACCGACTTGGATCAGTCCAGATAAGAAAGGGAACAAACATGCTGCCTTGAACCCACCACGATTATTAGAGAACACAGCGATGACCGCATTATCAAAAAATAGTGGGATAAATCCAGCGATCACGATCGTTGGTGATCGGAAGACGATCAATAAGATGATCATCAAGAATTGTCCTAATGCCCCAAATAAAAATCCGATCGTGACTGCATTTGGTGATCCGAAGCCAAAAGTTGCAGCCACATCGATCCCTGGCACAGCTCCTGGTAAAATAGTATTTGAGATTCCTTGGAAAGATTGTGTCAACTCGTCCACAAAGGTTCGGACACCAAGTTGTAAAATAGCTAAATACACAGCAAAGTTCAAAGAAGTGGTCAGTACGTAGAATACAAAACTTTGTCCTGCCACCATAAATTCTGCCTCAATCAAATACTCCTGTCCTAATACTAATAGGATGATGCCAAAGAAGAACAGCATCAATAACGAAGTCGCCACCATATTTTCGTTGAAAATGGATAAGAACCCCGGAAGCTCCATATCTTCAAGCTTTTTATCGGCTTTTCTATTCCCACTTTTTTTACGACTACTCTTTTGCCACCACTTCGCTAAGGTAGAAAATAGGTACACCCCAAACATCTGTTGGTGCGCAATCGCAAAACCAGCTCCGTCTGTCAATTCTTGTGTCACACCAACAGTTAAATTAGAAGCAACTGCCCAGTAACACCCTAAAATGATTCCCATAAATACTAATACTTCTACTCTTCCTAATTCAGGAAAACAGAAAAGTAAGATCCAAAAAGCTGTAGCTGCTTGCTGGATCTGGACATTTCCTGTCGTAAAAACAGCTCGCAACTTCGTATATTTTTGGAAACGAACTAACAGGATATTCAACACAAATGCAATCAATAATAAAATCATCACATCACTGAATGTTCGCCCAAAAGTCTCCATCAATCCTGCATCTACAGCATTTTGGCCAAAGTAGGGATCAGTCACCATCGCCTCAAGATCAAAACGATCCTTTAAACCAACTAAGATCGGTCGGAAATTGTTCACCAATCCACCTGAACCAACAGCTAAAATCAGATAACCTACAGTGGCTTTCAAAAATCCAGCTATACATTCGTATAATGGTCGGCCAAGAAGTACATACCCTAATAAAACGATCGAACCGATCAAATAAGCCGGCTGTGTTAAAATATTTGTCGCAAAATACGTCCATATCTCCATCAAGATAGCTCCCATATTTTTCCGTTACCAAAAACCAGAACAAATCATCAAACGATGCTAGATATCATAGTTTTCATGTAAACGGACTCCCTCCCTTACATCGTATTTTTTAGTTGATAATTTATCTTTTATATCTATTTGCTTTGTACCGAATGGTCCTCGCTGACCATACTTATCAAGCAAAAGACTGCTTCTACCTATATTGGTTCATATTTCTCCATGACCATTTGATAATCTTCGATTGTTTCTGTCGCAAGCAATTCTTCGATCAACCCGTCTTGCATCAGTAATTCTGATAATGATTGAATATTTTCTAGGTGTTGCTTTGGCTCTTTGGCTGCTAAGGTGAAGAAAAGGCTGGCAGACTTTGTCCCTTCCTCAAAAGGAACTGGCACGTTCATTTTGGTAAATGAAATCGTCGTATCAAAAACATGTGAGCCACCTTGCATGGCATGAGGCATCGCAACGTGTGGGGCGATCAGGATATATGCCCCATGTTCTTCGACATTGCGGATCATTTCTTCTACATATACATGATCAATGATTCTTTTTTCTAATAAGTGACGACTGCTCTCCTCGATTGCTACTCGCCAATCATTTATCGTAGTTTCCACATAATTGACTAAGTCATTCTCATAGAAATATCTCAACATATTTACAAACAGTATCAAGCAGGCAATCCTTTGTTTGACAATAGCGCATTCTTATCAAGAGATGACTTTGTCTTACATTCACTTGCTTTGATACGTTCTCCCTCCTCGCTTTTGCTTTTGTTAAAAAATTCTCAGTTCAGCTGATTTATTGTCATATATCTCTTGGCTCCTACAAAAATGATGGAAACGGCGTATCATTTTCTTGGGTGAAGACGTCATGGAAGCCTCGATCGAAATTGAATGCCAAGTCTTGTCTGTTATCTGGGTACGTATACTTCCCCCCTACTTGCCAAATATAAGGGGAAAACTGATAAGCCAATCGATCTTTTTTCATGCGCCATAATTGAGTGATCTCGTTAGGATCAGCCATAAAATTTGACCAAATATCATAATGGACCGGAATCACCACTTGAGCTCTTAACGATTCTGCCATTCTCAACAAATCACTGGCGGTCATCTTATCAGTGATACCACGCGGATTTTCACCATATGCACCTAGACAAACATCGATATGATGTTCATTGCCATGTTTGGCAAAGAGGTTGGAATAATGAGAATCACCTGCATGGTAGATCGTCCCTCCGGATGTTTTGAAAAGATAATTGACAGCGATCGTATCCATTTCTTGTGGTAACTGATCTTTTAATTGCACATTAGGATCATCATGTGTGATCAATGCCGTCCGATCAAAGGCTTCCAACGCAACGATCTCTACTTCATTGATCAAAGCGATATCACCGGGTTTGACTACTTGGGTCTTTTCTTTTGGTATCCCCCAAGAGAGCCATGTTTCCACTACTGCTTTGGGGCCAATAAATAGCGCCTCCGGACAATTTTGATGAACAGCTGCGGCAGTGTGGATATCCAGATGATCAGAATGGATATGTGTTACCACTAATGCATCCACATTTTTGATTGCAAATGGATCGATCACAAAAGGTTGTGTCCGTAAATTCGGTTGCATCTTTTCTGTACCGCTCATACGCATCATCTGGTGGCCTTTTTTCATCTGTCCATTCCCGTGTGTTCGTTTTCCTGTCCCACACCATAAGTCACAAAGGATATTTGTACCTTCATGTGTCTTCAGCCATATACCTGTACATCCTAGCCACCATATAGATACGCTTTTTTCTTTTACTTGTTCCATTTCGATTTCTTCGTTCAGATAGGTTCCCCATTCTGGAAAGGTCGAACGCAGCCAACCTTCTTTTGTTACTTCTGTTATATTCATGTGCCATCCTCCTCTTTATTAGGTATATACAAATGATAAAGCGCTATCAAAATGATTGGAATAGCTTTATATGACTGTTATTACTTTATGTGATCGTTTCCATTTTTTTATGCTCGTTTAGCTATAATTAGTCATATAGAGAAAAAATTGATTGAAAAGGAAGGATAACAATGAAAAATTCTCTGTTGACGATTAAAAAAAGACGTAATGAAATTCTTGATCTATTACAAAGGCACACACAAATGACCACGATTGAACTGTCTGAAAAGCTTCACGTATCACTCAGCACCATTCGTCGAGACCTTAGATTTTTAGAAGAAAAAAATGAGATTATTCGTGAACATGGCTATTGCCTTTTCAATTATGACAATCAAACAAATTTTGATCTTTCAGGACCAACGTGGATCAAACATCAAATCGCTCGTTGTGCCAGTCAATATATCGGAGACTATGCCACAGTATTTATCAATTCAAGTTCCACTGCCTTAGCTGCACTAGATTATTTAGAATCGAATCATGTCACCGTCGTAACGAATAATCTAAAGGTTGTTTCTTCTGTCAGACAAGGAAATTATACGTATATTCTCACTGGTGGCGAGTTACGCGTACCAAAAGAAGTTTTGGTAGGAGATATTGCCGCTCGCACATTGGCAGATATGAATGCAGACGTCTGTATTATTGGATGTAGCGGAGTAGATTTAGAAAATGGTGTGACAACAAAAATTTTAAACGAGTCTAAAATCAACGAATGGATGATCAAAAAGAGTATCAAATGTCGTATCCTTGTTGCAGACCATCGTAAGATTGGCCGGACTTCACAGTTTAAGATTGCTGATGTCTCAGCCTTTGATTACTTGATCACTGATCAGCATTGTTCACCTAAACTTGCCAAAAAAATCGAACAACTAGGTGTCACTGTTATTCGAGTAAGTTTGTAAAAAAAAAAAATTTCGTCAAAGTTGCTAACAGATAAAAAACAGATATCATTCGGTTTTCTTCTTTTAGTCAAGTATTCAAAGCGTGACTATACTGTTGCATAGCAGTAACTCTTCGTTCGGTTATATAAAATAAAACAGATTATTTGCCTGTTTTAAAAACAAGGCGTAGTATAAAAATGTAAACGCTGACAAAAGCAATATTATTTATTGATCGATATTAAGAAAGAGGGTTTGTTTTATGGAAATGATTTATCAAGCTGGCTCACAAGAAGGGCAAATCAGTTTTATCAATACAGAAGACTTAGAAATGGCAGCAGCTCAAGTGATTCCTACTGGCGGATACGGTTATATCAGTAGTGGTGCTGGAGATCTCTTTACGTATAAAGAAAACGTGCAATCATTCAATCATCAATTGATTATTCCTCATGTTTTAAAAGACGTCGAAATTCCAGATACAACGACTTATTTTGACCAAGAAACATTGACTGCGCCAATCATCATGGCGCCTATTGCAGCTCATGGTTTAGCTCATACACATGCAGAAAAAGCTTCAGCAAAAGGAGTTGCCGATTTTCATACGATTTATACAGCGAGTTCTTACGCTTCATGCACATTAGAAGAAATCCGCGAGGCCGGTGGTCCAGACGCACCACAATGGTTCCAGTTTTACATGAGTAAAGACAATGGGATCAATTTAGATATTCTAGAGATGGCCAAACGTAATGGCGCAAAAGCAATCGTTTTGACAGCTGATGCAACCGTTGGTGGTAATCGAGAAACAGACCTTCGCAATGGTTTCACTTTTCCTTTGGCAATGCCGATCGTTCAAGCCTATCAATCAGGGGTCGGACAAACGATGGACGCAGTTTATAAGTCCTCAAAACAAAAGTTAAGTCCAAAAGATGTGGAATTTATTGCTACTCATTCTGAC
This sequence comes from Enterococcus sp. DIV0806c, assembly GCF_051710905.1. NCBI lineage: Bacteria > Bacillati > Bacillota > Bacilli > Lactobacillales > Enterococcaceae > Enterococcus > Enterococcus sp. DIV0806c. Next base: position 2,370,248 of record NZ_JBIOLO010000001.1, read on the forward strand.
TTACCCGTTTATGTTAAAGGTGTGCAATCAGAAGACGATGTTTATCGTTCATTAGATGCGGGGGCAAATGGCATCTGGGTATCGAATCATGGCGGTCGTCAATTAGATGGTGGGCCAGCAGCCTTTGATTCTTTGAAATATGTAGCAGAAGCCGTCGACAAACGTGTCCCTATCGTCTTTGATAGTGGTGTTCGTCGTGGTCAGCATGTCTTTAAAGCAATTGCTTCTGGTGCCGATCTAGTCGCAATCGGTCGCCCTGCTATCTATGGTTTAGCTCTTGGTGGAAGTACTGGCATCCAACAAGTATTCGACTTCTTCAAAAAAGAACTAGAAATGGTGATGCAATTAGCTGGAACCCAAACCGTCGAAGATATCAAAAATGTGACATTACGGGAAAATCGTTTCTACTAAATCAAAAAAAACTTAAATAGAAATGACAGCTATAATCTTAGCCAATCGACACTCTTAAAACCGAATAAACAGTCAGAAAAAGTAACTCCTTCAGAAATAAGCCAGAAGCCCCAGAAATTGATACAAATTTCGGGTCTTCTGGCTTATTTAGCGGTATTGGATACTGTTATCATGCTCGCTACTTTTATAAAAAACTAAGTATACCTCTCACTATAAATGTTGTTAGATGGATTATCTAAATATACGCTTCGCCCTTTGCAAACAACGTTGCTTCGCCACTGATCATCACGCGTTCACCTAGCCACTCGCAAGTCAAGAACCCGCCTCTGGCAGAAAGTTGTTGAGCAACCAAGTCATCCTTTCCAAGCTTTTGTGCCCAATAAGGAATCAAATTCGCATGTGCCGAGCCACATACTGGATCTTCATTGATCGTTAGTTTTGGGAAAAAGGTCCTAGAAACAAAATCTTGGTTCTTTCCTTCGGCTGTGACGATCACGCCGATCCCTTCTTCTAATTCCCTCATTGCAGTATAATCAGGCATCAGATTTGCCACTGTCTCTTCGTCTTCTAAAACAAAAAATAAGTCCCTTGCTAGATAAGCCTCTTTTATGTTTGCACCAAGCACTTGCTCGTATTCTGGTAATATAGCGATCGATTGCGGTAATATACTTGGAAAATCCATCGCATATTCCCCCTTTTTTTGTGTGACAAATAGGTGACCACTTTGCGTTGAAAATGAAATCGTGGATTCACTGATGCCATAGAAATGGAACAATACAAATGCAGTTGCTAAAGTCGCATGACCACATAAGTCGATTTCACGATCAGGAGTAAACCATCGTAACTCATAGCCCTTCTCTTTTTTTACGGTAAAGGCGGTTTCGGATAGGTTATTTTCGATGGCGATTTTTTGCATAGTATCATCAGGTAACCATTCTTCTAACACAAAGACCGCAGCAGGATTTCCTTTAAACACTTCATTAGTGAAAGCGTCAACTATATAATAGGGTAAATTCATTTATAGACTACTCCTTTACTTTTTGATAAATATATTCGGCACAACATAAATCTTCTACTGCTAAGCCAACCGCATCAAAGATCGTGATCACTCGTTCTTCTGTACGCCCTGTTTTCTGATGGGTGACTAATTCACCTAGAGAACCGAGAATGTTTGTCTGATCAATTTTTCCTTCTGACAAGGGGATCAAATAGTCGCCACTTTCCCTTTTGACCGCTTGGTAATCATCTACATACAGTTGCCCAGATGCCATCAAATCACTTGTTAATTCACGGGTATCTGGTGTAAATGTTCCGATTGCATTGATATGTGCGCCAGATTTAACCTCTTTTTTTGATAAAAAAGCATACTTACTAGGTGTTAAAGTACAGATAATATCTGCTTCCATAGTCGCGTCAGCCAATGTCGGACAATCAATAAAACGCAGTTTTGGATAATTATTTTGCTGTTCTAGAATAAATTGTTTTCGTCGTGTTTCATCTAAATCATAGACAAACACACGGTGAATCTTTCGGACACAGGTAATTGCGGCTAGATGTGAAACCGCCTGTTGCCCTGTTCCAATCAATGTGAGTGTATCTGCTGATGACTTTGCTAGGTAATCCGTGGCTAATGCTGAAACTGCTGCTGTCCGTATCCAAGTCACGGCATTCGCATCGATCATCGCGACGGGTTGTCCGTTTTTTGAATCGAAGAGTATGATTTCACCTAAATGTGAAGGTAGCTTTTGTTTGTGATTGTTGGGAAAAGCCGTGATGATTTTTGAACCAAAGTACCGGTTCCTTCCCAAATAAGCGGGCATCATCGCAAAGATATTTTGTTCCTCTCCATCTGGTAATTGTTGGACCATTCGCTTCTCTTGAGAAATCTTCCCCATTTGAAAATCTTCAAAACACTGTTCCATTACTTTGATTGCTTCTGTAAAACTAAAATGAGTGATTACTTCATGATTATCGATGATTTGCATATTTCCCCTCCTTTTTTTCTATCCTAGCGTTCGAAAACAATACATTCAATGATATAATTGTATGGAATACAATTTTTTGAAAGAAGGAACGAGCATGTCGATCAATTCTTATGAGAACTATCCACTGACTTGGCGTCCAGATAAAAAAAAGTTACATCGCCCGATTTATCAATCACTTATCACGCAGCTAGAAGCTGATATTTTATCCAATAAATTACAAAAAAATACAAGGTTGCCTTCCCAAAGAGAACTCGCTGATTTCTTAGACATCAATTTCACAACGGTTGGTCAAGCCTATAAATTGGGACTAGAAAAAGGGTTACTTTATACAAGTATCGGGAGTGGGACGTTTGTGTCCCCCAATGCGTTTACCTCCATCACTATTTCTTCTGATCAAGTACCTGATCATGTCATTGATTTTGGGTTAGTCAGTTCATTTGATGAATGCAACGAAATGATCACTCCTTTTATTCAATCTGTTTCACAAAATCATGCGACTAACGGACTTCTTAGCTACCGTGAACCTTTAGGGACAACCTATCAATTGACGATTGCTAAAAATTGGTTGGAAACACAAGGTGTCTATGCTTCAAGGGAACAAATCGCTATTGTTTCAGGTGTCCAAAATGGCTTGGCGATCACACTAGCTGCTTTGTTTTCTCCAGGAGATCGTTTGGCTGTCGATCGCTATACTTATTCGAATTTCATTGAGCTTGCTCACCTTTACCATATGGAAATCGTGCCGATTGATTTTGATATGGAGGGTATGCTTCCCGAATTGCTTGAACAAGAATGTCGGAAAAAAGAAATCCACGGGATTTTTCTGATGCCTTCTTGTAACAACCCCATTGGTTTTCAACTATCTGCAAAACGGAGGCAACAGCTAAAAGAAGTCATTGCAAAGCAACAATTGATCGTGATCGAAGACGACATCCATTCTTTTTTGACTACCTATAATCAAAAAAGAACACTACCTTCATTCCAGCAATTACTTCCTGAACAAACCATTTATCTTGCTGGAATGACCAAGTTTATCTGTGCAGGCTTGCGTGTTGCTTTTCTAGTATTTCCCGAAAAGTACAAACAAAAGATCCAACAGGCAATTTTCAACATTAATGTCAAAACCTCGAGTTTAGAGGCTGAGATTGTCACACAAATCTTATGCTCAGAAACCGCACAGGACATACTCGAAACAAAATCCAACTATACAAAACAAGCAAATGAACGATTCGATACACTTTTCAACTTGCCACGACCGACCAATCCACTTCCTTTTTATCGAAATCTCCCTGTTCGAAATGATCTGTCCCCAGAAACGATCGAACAAGCTTTTTTAAATAAAGGGATTCGTGTCTATCATTCACATCGTTTTACGACCCAACCGCAGCATGATCCTTTTATTCGAATTGCTTTATCCTCTAATCCTTTGGAAGTATTAACGAAAGGGCTTGAAATCGTCAAAAAAGAAATCGTGTACTTTCAACGATGACTTATCACATAAAATCAAAATGATGCAACTCATTCTTTTTGTTTTAACTGCTCGAACCCATCGAGGAGGAACCTATTTTTGATCATAGGTTCCTCCTTTTTTCTTTTTTCATATAAATAAAATTTATCATAACTACCTATTTTGACTATAGCCCTGAGCGAACCCTATACTTCGTATGTATTAAAACTTAGGAGGAATCATTCATGCTAACAGGGTTAAACTTACTAAATAATCCATTTTTAAATAAAGGAACTGCTTTTACAAAAGAAGAACGTAAAAAATACGGAATTGCCGGAATGCTTCCTAGCACAGTCCAAACATTAGAACAACAATCTGTGCAAGCATATGGCCAATACCTAAGCAAACAAACTGATTTAGAAAAACGTATTTTCTTAATGAACTTATTCAATACAAACCGCACACTTTTCTATAAATTGATGGGACAACATTTAGTAGAATTTATGCCAGTAGTATATGATCCAGTAGTCGCAGATGCCATCGAACAATACAATGAAATTTTCTTAAAACCACAAGATGCTGCATTTCTTTCGATCGACGAACCAGAATTGATCAAAGAAAGCTTGAAAAATGCCGCAGCTGGTCGTGATATCCGTTTGATCGTTGTCACAGATGCAGAAGGAATCCTTGGTATGGGTGACTGGGGAGTCAATGGTGTTGACATCGCGATCGGAAAACTAATGGTTTATACAGCTGCTGCTGGTATCAATCCAGCGCAAGTATTACCTGTATCGATCGATGCTGGTACCAACAATGAAGAATTATTGAATAATCCGTTATATCTAGGAAACAAACATGCGCGTGTCGAAGGTGATTCTTACTATGAATTCATCGACCAATTTGTATCTTCCGCTACAGAACTATTTCCTGAACTATTGTTACACTGGGAAGACTTTGGTCGTGGCAATGCCGCAACGATCTTAGAAAAATATGAAGACAAAATCACAACATTCAATGATGACATCCAAGGAACAGGAATCGTCGTACTAGCTGGTGTGCTCGGCGGATTGAATATTTCTGGTGAAGCCTTGAAAGATCAAACAATCCTAACATTTGGAGCTGGAACAGCTGGAGTCGGTATCGCTAATATCTTATTAGATGAAATGATCCGTCAAGGTGTGACGGAAGAAGAAGCTCGTAAACACTTCTATCAAGTGGATAAACAAGGACTATTATTCGAAGATACTGAAGGCTTGACTCCTGGACAAATTCCTTTTGCACGTAAACGTTCAGAATTTGCTAATAGTGAAGAATTGACTAATTTAGAAGCAGTTGTCAAAGCAATTCACCCAACAATCATGATCGGTACATCTACTCAACCAGGAGCATTTACAGAAGAAATCGTCAAAGAAATCGCTAGCCATACACCACGACCAATCATCATGCCTTTGTCTAACCCAACAAAATTAGCAGAAGCAAAAGCTAAAGATTTGATTGAATGGACAGATGGAAAAGCATTAGTTGGAACAGGTATCCCTGCGGATGATGTGGAATACAATGGCGTGACTTATCAAATCGGACAAGCAAACAACGCATTGATGTATCCAGGATTAGGACTTGGTTTGATTGCTTCAACAGCTACTCGTGTGAACGCTGAGATCATCTCACAAGCAAGTCGAGCATTAGGTGGGATCGTTGATGTCACAAAACCAGGGGCAGCTATTTTACCACCTGTTGCAAGAATCACTGAATTCTCACAAACGATTGCTGAGACAGTCGCTCAATCCGTCGTGGATCAACAATTGAACCGTGAAGAAATCACTGACATCAAAGCAGCTGTCGAAGCAGCTAAATGGGTGCCTGAATATCAAGATTTAGAAGCTTAACTCACGCTCGTCTCTTTCACAATAACTCGTTACTAAAACAGTTCTGAGCACAACGAGACTTAAAGTAAAAAATACGCATGGTAAACATCGAAGCCTTGGATCATTCGTTCACCGAGAAATAGGAAAACCAACTATTTTCAACGAATTGATCCAAGGGGTGTTTTTTGTCAAGAAATACTGGAGTCGGTTGAAGAATAGCTTTTAATTATTTTTCAACTAATAGGGAACTCCTCTTACGTTAATCAAGGAAAGGATCTGTAAGAATGTTACATCAAGAACAAACGACTTCTACAGTCGCTAAGACAAACAAAGAAGGTTTTTGGGAAACAAAAATCAGTGGAGTCAGTTTACCTATCTATTTGATCATGGTTCTCGTGTTGATCATTGCGATGGCATTAGGTAAATTACCAACAAATATGATCGGGCCAATCGCTATCCTCGTCATTTTTGGGAATCTTTTCCATTTTATCGGGACAAAAATCCCAATCGTCAAAAGTTATTTAGGTGGTGGCTCTGTTTTTGCGATCTTCGCTTCCGCAGCTATCGCAACCTTTGGTATTTTACCTGATTATGTCGTGAAATCAACTGAAAACTTTGTCAACAACATGGGCTTTTTAGACTTTTATATCGCTGCTTTGATTACCGGAAGTATTCTAGGAATGAACCGCAAATTATTGATGAAAGCTTCCGTTCGTTTTATCCCTGTTGCACTTATTTCTATGGTTGTTTCATTTTTTGCGGTTGGACTAGTGGGAATGTTGATTGGTAATGGTTTCGCTAATTCCGTATTATACATCTCTTTACCTGCTATGGCTGGTGGTGTAGGTGCTGGTGCTGTTCCACTATCAACTATTTATGCAAACGTCCTAGGAACAGACGCTTCTGCTATTATTTCACGTTTGATTCCCGCAACTGCAATGACAAATGTCCTTGCCATTATCGGTGCCGCTTTAGTCGCTCGCGCTGGACAATCCATGCCAAAATTGAATGGTAATGGGAAACTGATGGAAAAAGGCGATCTAGGCGACGGTAAACCACGCAATGTAAAACCTTCTATCCCTCAATTAGGTGTTGGTTTGATGGTGTCGATCACCTTCTTTATTCTTGGACAAATCGGTAATTACTTTGTACCAAAAGTTCATGCGTATGCTTTTATGATCATTATCGTAGTCATTTGTAAAATCACCAATATTCTTCCTGAATATTATGAAGACGCAGCGATCATGTTCAATAACTTGATTGTTAAAAATTTAACAGCAGCTGTTTTAGCGGGTATCGGGATTGCCTTATTGAACTTGAATGTTTTAGCCTCTTCTTTAACATGGCAATTCGTCGTACTTTGCTTGACAAGTGTCATCGTCATCTCTCTTGTATCTGCTTTTGTCGGTCGTCTATTCGGACTTTATCCGATCGAATCAACGATCACAGCAGGACTATGTAACAATTCAATGGGTGGTACAGGAAATGTTGCCGTCTTATCCGCAGCAAACCGCATGGAATTGATTGCTTTTGCTCAAATGGGCAATCGTTTAGGCGGAGCGATCGTCTTGATCATTTCAGGATTTTTGATGCAACTATTCTCTTAATTCGAATAAATGTAAAAAAACTTCTCGATTCTTATTCGAGAAGTTTTTTTGTACGATGACATTCATGATTCCTTTAGAAATTGTTTTTGCCATTTGGTTGAATGATAGCCGATACGTTCATAAAAACGGTGTGCCTCGTTGCGATGTTCGCCAGAGTTTAGTCGAACACCAAAATAGCCACGTTCTGTTCCTTCCTTCTCGACACTCTCCATCAATCGTCTGCCAATTCCTTGATATTGGACTTTTGAAGAAACCGCTAATGCTAGAATATTGAACAACGTTGGACTTAACAATGTTTCATACTTTTGCGCATGGACATATCCTAATACTTTCTTCGTCCCTTCTTCCTCATAAACATCGACGACATAGATCTCTGGTTGTGCCAAGATGCATTCTAATTGCTTCGTCATTTCCGAAAGTGGTATCTCATACCCTAATTCTTCCTTATTTAGCTTGTTTATGGTTTCTGCATCCTCCACACGAGCAGTTCTTATCATTTTGTTCTTCCTTTCTTCTCTAATTTTATGTACTAAGACAAGGATAGCATGGTTTTTTCTATGGAAATAAACCTTGGTCAATTTCTTGATCAAAAGAATGATAAAAAAAGGAGAAACCTTGGCATTTCAAGGTTTCTCCACTATTTTAATACTATTCTTCTTCTTCCGCCATGAATGTATTGAAGACCTCTTCGATCATATCCCATTCAGCATCTGTTTCGATTTGTTCTAATTCGCCTTCTGTTCCGTCTTCGTTTTCAACGTAGGCATAGGCTTGTAATTCTACATCTTCATCTTCCGGTACGCCGGCTGGATAAAGCAATACGTAGTTACGACCAAATTCTTCTTGGCCATCGACTGTTAACAAGATTTCGTATAATGTTTCATTTCCTTGATCATCGACCAATGTGATATGTTCATGTCCTTCATGATCATGTGTATGATTGTGTTCTGCCATTAGAACCCCTCTTTTCATTTTTTAAAATAGTTGTTTTCCCGAACCATCTAAATAATTTTGTAAAATCATCACCGCAGCAAGCTTGTCGATGACTTTTTTTCTTTTTGCTCTTGACGTATTCGCTTGTTCGACCAACATACGTTCTGCTTGTACGGTAGTCAGTCGTTCGTCTTGATAGTCGACTGGTAGAGAAAACATTTCTTTGATCTTTTCTCCGTAAGCCATTGAGCTTTCTGCTCTAGGACCGATTGAATTATTCATGTTTTTCGGCAAGCCTACAACAAAACGATCTACTTCGTACTGTTTGACCAGTTCTGCCAGTCGCTCAAATCCAAATTCTTCTTTGTCTTCATCGATACGAATGATCTCTACGCCTTGTGCAGTCCAGCCAAAAGGATCACTAACAGCGACACCTACAGTCTTTGAGCCGACATCCAAGCCCATCACTCTCATAGATTCACTCCATGATTTGAGAGATAGTCTTTGACGATCACTTCCATGATTTCATCGCGTTCATGACGACGGATCAGATTCCTTGCATCACGATAACGAGGAATGTAGGCCGGGTCTCCAGAAAGCAAGTAGCCCACAATCTGGTTGATTGGATTGTAGCCTTTTTCTTCCAAAGCCCGATAAACGATCGCTAATGTTTCGCTGACTTCTTTTTTACGACTATCATCAAAACCAAAACGTACGGTTTCATCTGTAAAACCCATGATTCTACACCTCTTTCCGCAGGGTAGTCAAATTACCCTCTACACCCTTTATTTTACTCGAAATGTGGTAAAACTACAAATAAATATTCCAACTTCGCTAGAAATATAAAAATAATAATGATTTCTTATTTGATTGTATTGATTCCAACATTTATGAGTACACTTTCTTACAGTATACGTGATATTTAATGAAAAATAAGTCTTTTCTCTGTTTTTTCAAAAAATTCACAAAATATTCAAATAACTAACGCACATAGATCATGTTTTCTTTGCTTGTCCCGTTTGATAGTTGATCGTATAACCGTCTTGCACATTATAGATAAACACATTGAACGAGATTTGGTTATCTTCAATGCTTTGGGCTTCTAACTGAACACCTCGTGCTACTAGCTCTTCTCCTTCAAAATGTGGTGTTACCCGATAGCGAACGTGATGATTGGTTTCTTTGATGTATGCTGCAATATCGTTTTCATGTGCCAGCATATGAGGTGTATTCAACGAACGAGTCCCTGTCATCAAATTTTTGATGTTATTGTTTTGACCAGTTAGCTGAAAACCTATCAAGTGGCTTCGATTGTAAAGCCATTGTCCGTCACTCAATTTTTTTTGTTTCCAACCTGTAGGATCGATATAAAGGGACTCACGTTTTTCTTTAGGGAACATCTCTTTTCCTAACATGGCATTGGCTTGGCCTACACGATTCAGTCGATCGATATCGGAATAACTTTCCCATGTTCCTTTATCTAAGCTCAGTTCTTCTTTTGTAAAAGTCGGCTTATTTTGATTGATGTCGATTTCTTGGTGCGTGCCGTCGTATTCAGGAAGATTTGCCACTTGTGAGACTTGAGGTTTTGCATCAAATAGACCTGTCAGTTGTTGAACGAGATCAGAGTCTTTTTTCGTCGTTGAAATCCCTAATGCACCAGCTAAAAGAGCAACTGCGACACCTATGATTGTTTTGGTTGTTTTTTTGTTCATGTATCTACTCCTTTATTCAGTCGAACTCCATAAATCTTAACATATGTTCCCCTTTTTTTAAATAAAGAAGTATTTAAATTCTTTCAACAATTCCTTCTTCAAAAATTATATACGCATTTTCAGTCTAGTTCCTAAAATAAACAACCTAAATTTCCACGTGAAAGGAAATCTAGGTTGTTACTAAAACTTTATCAATTGATTCGATTGATCTTCTTGTCTATTCTATCACCAGGTGAATACGTTTTTTTGATAGGACAATTAGGTGCTCAACATCGATTCTTCTTTCAAGTTTCTTTTACAAAGTTTGCTCTGTTCATTGCCTGTTCGATCATCGCGACTGTTGCTTCTGGGTCTTCTACTCCAATGATGAGACGATTGAATTCTTCATCTTTTAGTGTGATAACGACTGCGTTTTCTTTTCTTTTGAGGTCATAAAATACCTTGTTTGAATCTTGGACGAATGTTCCGGCAAAATAATATCCATAGGCATCAACTCCCATTCTTTTTTCGCCAAATTTCGGTGTATCTTCCCAGACATCGGCATCCACAGTTGCGCCTAATACATTGGATAATGGTGTGGATATTTCATTTTTCAATGCCCACAGTTTTCGTACGCCCTCCATACTGATGATCAATCGATCATTTTGGATTTCAACTTTAGCCATTTTCTACTTCCCCCTGTCTGTAAGATTCGCTCGACGCATGATTCGATCAGCAATGATCGTTTCAATCGAACCTTCGTTTTTCTCTTCCAAAGCGGTGATTACCTTCTGTGCGACTTTCTTTACTTCGTTGTCATCTGCCGTACGTTCTAATAATGCGATGATCAATAAATCAATCAATAACCCATTATCGATCACTCCCTCTTCAGCTATATAGTTAAAGCAAGTCGTAAATAAACCAGCTTTACTATAATAAGCAGAGTATAAACTTCCTCGAAGCAAGCCAGTCGCTTTTACCAATTGACTGATCGACGTCCCTGCATACCCATTTTTGGCAAATATTTTTGCCGATTCTAGTAAAACTTTCTCTTCATTAAATTCTCTCGTTCTTCCCATAACTTAATTATGCCACATTATTGAACGATTGGTCAACAATTAACCAAAAAGCTTGTTTTATCTTAACTATTGACTTAACACTTGTTTCTCTACATTGCCCTCAATTGGATCTTAATTTCCCTTTCACTGCTTATTTTTGAGATTCAAGTTTTCTTTTTATACGTTTTCCAATTTGTTTGTAGTAAAATAAATACAAGAAAACAACTATTGGAGAAAATGCCATGCCAGAAAGAGATTTAGATTTATTGCTTAATACCTGTTTATTGGCGGGAAAAATAATGACAGAAAGTAATGCAGAGATGTACCGTGTAGAAGATACGATGAGTCGGATCGCTTCTGCTTCTGGAAATTATCGCTTAGTTAGCTACGTGACCCAAACAGGACTATTTATCGGATTTGATCGGACTTCGACGATCCGCATGGAACAAATCACTAATCGAACGATCAATTTAGAAAGAGTAGTCAAGGTCAATAACCTTTCAAGAAAATATGTTGCCAATGAATTGACTTTGGAAGAACTATATAGCGCATTACAAGAAGTCGAGAAAGATCGACGGATGTTCCCAGTATGGCTACAAATCATCAGCGCTGCTATCATTAGTGGGACGATCATGATTTTATTTGGTGGCGAATTGAAAGATTTACCGATCACATTGTCGATCGGGGGAGTGGGCTACATTGTTTATCTTTGCAGTTTACGTTTTTTTAGAATCAAGTTTTTAGCTGAATTCCTCTCCTCTTTGATTATCGGTATTGCCGCTATTTTAAGCGTGCGTTTAGGAATCGGTCTCAATCAGGATTTGATCATCATTGGTTGTGTCATGCCGTTGGTTCCTGGTGTTCAAATCACCAACGCGATTCGTGATCTATTAGCGGGGCACTACGTTTCTGGTGTTTCTCGTGGAGCAGAAGCGATGATGACTGCAGCGATGATTGGTTTTGCAATCGCCTTTATCTTTCAAATCTTCTACTAAGAAAGGACTTTAGCCATGTGGCATGTATTGATTCAATTTTCTTTTAGCTTTTTAGCGACCGCTGCTTTTGCAATCATCACTAATGTGCCAAGGAAAGCCTTAGTTTGGTGTGGTTTAGCTGGTGCCGTAGGTTGGATGATCTATTGGTTGTGTCTAGCTATGGGTGGCGGTGCAGCTTTAGGTTCATTACTAGGTTCATTAGGCGTTGCTTTTGCTAGTGATCTTTTTTCTAAGCAACTAAAAATGCCCGTCACGATTTTCAATATCCCCGGTATGGTACCACTGGTTCCTGGAGGCTTAGCCTATCAAGCTGTTCGCAGTTTAGTTACAGGTACTTATCAAGATGCGGCATTTTTCACGGTTCAAGCGATCATGATTGCTGGAGCGATTGCCTTAGGTCTAGTGATATCAGAAGTATTCAACCACAATATCCGTAGTTTTAAACTGAAACGTGAAGCGATTGTATTGAAGAGAAGAAAGAAAAAATGAGCGTTTCTCGCTTTGATCTTTTTTGTACAGAGCAATCATACTGTGGGATTCTTGCAACCTTTAATAAAAAAAGTGATAAGAGACGAAACTCGCAAGAATTTCATCTCTTATCACTTTTTTGTTTATATTGTACATGACTACAACTTTGTTTCGTTCATTTAAAATGCCCGATACACATATTGATTTTCAGGAGCAGTGATTTTTTCTACTTTCGTCACTACGACTGAAGGAATCTCTCGCTTGAAAGGTTGATAAAAATCGGTTTGGATCGTCCCTTCTACTTTGTACCAGTCATCATTTTCCACAGTCATTCCTTCTGGCAGATGCGTCAACAATCCAAAGACCCCGGAATCGGCAACACAGTGGATGATCCCAAATCGAAAGAGAAAAGTATCAGTAGCCTTATCATTTTTCGACTGATAGATAAAGCCTTCGTAAGAGACTTTCTTACCAATGAATTCACTTGGATAGTTATAGATCAATTCCATGATCTCTAAATAATTATCGTCTGTGATCGCAATCATTTGTTCATCTTCGTATTTATCTTTTAACTCATTCATTTGATCTTGATAGTCGGATTTATTGAAATAAATACTCGTATCTGGTTTCAAATATTGCGTTTGCACTTGTGGATCACCGACAGATTCTTTGCTTAGTGGAAAGTTGAACCCTTTCGCTTCCACGATCGTTGTGTTTAAACTAACTGTCGGAAACAGTGTTCCTACAACGATCGGCAAGGCTAATAAGAGATAAGCAATCCATCGCTGATAGGGTTTTGATAATCCGTGATCATGAGAATCATGGGACTCATGGACTCCTTTTTTCCCATCTGCTTTTACCCAAAGATACAACTGAACTAAGGCTAGTAAGGCAGATAAAACCATGGATAATACTGCCAAATAACGATAATGGACATTGATGTATTGATCTAAACGCCCTGAAACTTGAAGATACATCATCATTTCAAAATAACCAGATAAAATCAAAAATCGCAGCATGTTTCTCCTCCTAAATAAATAGTGTAAAGCCGATAACACTTAAGGCGATCAGCCCGATCAATGAAACAATGAAGCGTGTGTTGAAGTAACGTTTCATCATCAATAAGTTTTTGATATCCACCATTGGTCCAAACACTAAGAAAGCAACAACTGGTGCTGTTCCAAAAAGACTTAACAAAGAGGAACCAATAAACGCATCCGCTTCGGAACAAAGAGACATCGTGAATGCCAATACTAGCATGATCAAAATGGCTAATAGCTTTGTCGAACCTAACGTCAACATCACTCTCGTAGGTAAATAGGTTTGCATCCCTGCAGCAATAAAACCGCCAATGATCAAATAGCGGCCCGTATCGAAGAACTCATCAATCGAGTGAGTCAAGACATGGAGGATTCGATGTCCCCATTTCTGTGGTGCGATTGCTTCCTCTTCCTCATGCTCATGTGTATGGGAGTTAGGCTCAACCATCGCTGAATCAAATGAAGACTTTAAGATTGTGCCTTTTTGGATATAGGCCAACCAGACACCTACGATCAGTGCGACAATAAAACTTCCTAACATACGCAACCCCGCCATTTTCCAAGTATTGCCAAATGCTATAAAAGTTGAAAAGATCACGACAGGATTAATGATTGGCGCAGTGAGCATAAACGCAAATGCTGTGTGGACAGGAACCCCTTTTTTTACAAACTGATGAACGATTGGAACGATCCCACATTCACATGAAGGAAAGAAAAAACCTAGAATAGACCCAACAATAATCGATAAAAAGCGATTTTTAGGTAACCATCGTTTGACACGTTCGGGGGTCAAAAATACTTGTAAAGCACCTGAGATGATACATCCCAATAAAACAAACGGCAAGGCTTCGATAACGATTGATAAAAAAATCGTTCCCATCTGCAATACCGAATTTGGAATAAACGAAAACATATAATTTCTCCTTGTCATTTGAACTTCATTCGCCCATCAATATACGCTTTTCTTCAATAAAATACAAGAAAGCTTAAATTTTTTTCATAAGTTTAAGAAATCAAAAAAAGCTTTTTTATTGACATCTACGTCAGATGGATTTATTTTTAGCACAGCTAAGATGAAGATTCAGGTAAAAATAAGAGAGTCATTTGCCTATTTTCTATCTGTATACGACTGAATACTTTTTCACCATCGAATTAGCGATGTGCTAAAAGCAACCTTAAGGAGTTATCACCATGAAAGAAACCCATGATTTAACTGAAGTCTTAAAAACTATCCAAGAAGAACCGACTGTCGTGCTTGCGATTTCTACACCCGATTGTAGTGTTTGTCATGCAGTAGTGCCAAAATTGGAACAATTATTGACTCATTATACTTTCCCAGCGTATCATTTAGATGCCTTCGAGATGCCGGAAGTAGCTGGCACATTCCAAGCATTTACTGCACCAGTGATCTTGCTCTTCCATTTGGGGAAAGAAGTCGAGCGACAAGCCCGCTTTATTCAATTTGAACAACTGACAAAGCGTTTAGATCAATTAAATGAATCAACTGATCAAATCAGCTACGATACTTTATTTGATCACTAGAAAAAAGAGCGACAAGTCATTTTCTACAAACAATGACTTGTCGCTCTTTTTATTTAAACATCCATTAAATAACGAGCTGTGATCGACTGTTCACAAGTACCGATTTTTTCTGGTGTTCCTTCATAAAGGATCTCGCCACCACGAATTCCCCCATCGATCCCTACATCGATCAACCAATCTGCCGCCTTCATGATTTCCAGATTATGTTCAATGACAATGACCGTGTTTCCTTTATTGACCAACCGTTCGATGATTTCTAAGATACTCTTGATATCTGCCATGTGTAAACCGGTTGTTGGTTCGTCCATAATGTAGATATTGCCTTTTTTGCTTAATTCCTTTGCTAGTTTCAACCGTTGACATTCTCCTCCTGACAATGTATTTAACGGTTGTCCCAACGTCATATATCCTAGCCCTACTTCTAAAATTTGTTTCAGTTTTCGTTGAATCGATTTTTCTTCAAAAAATGCCACCGCTTCAGTCACACTCATCGCTAGTACTTCATCGATCGATTTCTCTTTTAATTTGTATTGATAAACTTCTTCTTTGAATCGTTTA
This sequence comes from Enterococcus sp. DIV0806c, assembly GCF_051710905.1. Taxonomy (NCBI): domain Bacteria; kingdom Bacillati; phylum Bacillota; class Bacilli; order Lactobacillales; family Enterococcaceae; genus Enterococcus; species Enterococcus sp. DIV0806c. The sequence continues at coordinate 2,385,851 of NZ_JBIOLO010000001.1, forward strand.
CCGCCACAGGCTTGGCAAAGGACCTCTACAGCATCCATAAAAGATAATTCCATTTTGATATGACCATGTCCTTTACAAGTTTCACATGCCCCTTCTGAATTATAAGAGAACAGTCCGGCAGAAACATTATTTTCCAACGAGAAGACCTTGCGGATATCGTTCATGATCCCTGAATAAGTCGCTGGGTTGGAACGAATATTCCCTGCAACAGCTGACTGATCGATATTGATTGCTTCCGGGTACTCTTTCGCAAACACGCCGTTCACTAAACTGCTCTTTCCTGAACCAGCTACTCCAGTCACTACTGTAAAAATACCTAATGGTACTCTGAGAGAAGTATTTTTAAGATTATGCAATGTCGATTTTGAGGTTTCAATAAACTTGTCTGTTTTTCTTGGCTCCTGTTTGAAACCTATCATTTGTCCAAAAGCTTTCCCAGTTAAAGTATCAGAAGCCAGTAATCCTTCATAACTACCTTCATAGGTGATATACCCACCATTTTTACCAGCTTTTGGTCCTACATCAATGATATGATCTGCTACTTTGATGACATTGGGATCATGTTCTACGACAATTACCGTGTTTCCTTTATCACGCAATTTGACTAGTAATTCATTTAAGCGATGAACATCTCTTGGATGCAAACCAATACTTGGCTCATCGAATATATAAATAACGTCATTTAAACTAGAAGATAAGTGCTTGACCATTTTCAATCGCTGACTTTCTCCTCCAGATAAAGTCGCTGTCTCGCGATCTAAAGAAACGTAATCTAACCCAATATTGATCAGATCTTGTAGTCGTGATTGGAGATTTTTCAACACTGGTTGGATCATTTCATCTGTGATCCTCGGTAAGATTTCTAATAGTTCATCCAGTTGCATCGCTAAGAAATCTGCGATTGAATATCCGTTGATCTTGCAGCCCAAAACCTTTTGATTGAATCGTTTCCCCTGACATTCTGGACATCTTTGTTCATCCATGAACGCTGCGATTTTTTTCTGGGTCGCGGCAGAGCTCTCAGTGCCCCCTTTGATATTGGAACAATTGAAACGTGCCACTAATCCCTCATAGGTCGAACTCATCCCTTCCATATATAACGAATCGATTTTTTCTCCTGAAGCATACAAGAACTTTTCCATTTCCTCTGTTGAATAGTCTTTTAATGGCTTATTATTGTCAAAAAAACCTGTGTTCGTGAACGACTTCAATAACCAAGATCCTACTTTATAGCCTGGAAGTAAAATCGCTCCTTCATTCAACGATTTTTCTAAATCTAACGCTTTGTCTAGATTCAATCCAACGATCCGACCAACCCCTTCACACGCTGGACACATGCCGTGAGGATCATTGAATGAGAAATTCCAAGCGGGACCTAAGTGTGGTGTACCAATACGAGAAAAAAGCAAGCGGATCAGTGGATTGATATCTGTGATCGTTCCTAATGTAGAACGAGAATTCCCACCTAAACGGCTTTGATCTACGACGACTGCCATAGATAAATTGTCGATGGCGTCTGCTTCTGGCTGACTATACTTAGGTAAGAAATTCTGCACAAATTTAGAGAAGTTTTCATTGAGCTGTCTGCCTGCTTCTTGGGCAATCGTATCAAAAACGATGGAAGATTTACCCGAACCGGAGACACCTGTAAAAATCGTGATCTTTCTTTTTGGGATTTGTAAATCAAACCCTTTTAGATTGTTCTGTCTGGCATTATGTATCCTGATATATTCCTGCATTGCTGATCCTCCCGTATTCCCTGGATTTTTTGGTGAAGCATTATTATAACACAGAAACAATGTGTCACTATAATACATTTCGAAGATTTCAGTCATTGTCCTATCAGCCTTCTAATTGAATAGACATCAATAAAAGAAACATTTCTTATCTTTATCCATATCTAAAAAAGATCATAAAAAAACAAACTATTTTTCTAGTGAACAGAAAAATAGTTTGTCATTGATCGTTTAACTCTTCTTTATTCCCGGTTATTCGTTGTCGTCATGCTCGTGCAAGGACGCATCGGAATGCAAGAAGTAGATCAACGTTTGTAACTCGTTCGTCAAATCGACATTTTGGATCAATACTTCGGATGGTGCATTTAGTCGAGCAGATGTAAAGTTCAATATCCCTTTAACACCGGCTTCTGTCAAACGATTCACGACTTCTTGTGCTTTTTCAGCAGGAATCGTTAAGATCGCTACTTCGATTTGTTGGATCTTGATTTGTTCGATCATGTCATCCATCGGATAAACGGGGATACCATCAACGATCCGACCAACGATTTCTGGGTTCACATCAAAAGCACAGCTGACACGGATACTATTACTTTGATGGAATTTATATTTCAGTAAAGCACTTCCTAGATTACCGACCCCGATCAATGCGACGTTCGTCAATTGATCATCATTCAAGGTTTTTGCAAAGAAATGCATCAAGTCCTCTACATCATAACCGTACCCACGTTTTCCTAGTTCGCCGAAATAGGAAAAGTCACGACGGATCGTTGCACTATCTACTTGAACTGCTTCACTTAGTTCAGTTGATGAAACTTTTTTCTTACCTGCGTTATTCAAGATTCTTAAATAACGATAATATAAAGGCAGGCGTTTTGCGGTTGCCTTTGGAATTACATGGTCTTTCACTTCATTACCTCCACTGTATTTCTTCTCGATTTATACATCATATCAGTACTTACACAAAAAAATCAATTTCGTTGCTTGTATATTGTGAATTTTTATTCTTATTCTCATTTTCCTAGCTTCTCAGAACCTCGCAGTAACTATGAATTTGTGGTAGACTACAAGAGAAAAAGACCATGAAATTCTAGGATAATTCACAAAGTAGAAAAGAGGATTCGATGATACTATTACAAGCCAATCAAATCGCTCGCCATTTTGGCGCTGAGATTTTATTTGAAAATATCCACTTAGAGATCCAAACGGGTGCACGTATCGCTTTAGTCGGACGTAACGGCGCCGGTAAATCGACATTATTAAAAATCATTGCTGGCATTGAAGCGCCCGATGTAGGTAATATCGCAAAAAACAAAACAGCTACCCTTGGTTATCTGGCCCAAGATACAGGATTGGATTCAACTGAAACAGTCTGGAATGAGATGCTAAAAGCATTTGAAGACGTACGATTGATGGAACAGCGAATGCGTGACCTTGAAGTATTTATTAGTGAAGGCACCCCTGACACGCCGGCTTATCAATCCTTCTTGAAAGAATATGATAAATTACAGCATGATTTTTCTGATAAGAACGGCTATAGTTATGAAAATGAGATTCGCTCTGTATTACATGGATTCAAATTTGATCCGTCGTTTTACGAGCAAAGAATCGATACGTTATCTGGTGGTCAAAAAACAAGATTAGCTTTAGCGAGGATGCTTTTACAACATCCAGATATCTTGATCTTGGATGAGCCAACTAACCACTTGGACATCGAAACACTTGCTTGGTTGGAAAACTATTTGCAAAGTTATACTGGTGCCCTTCTGATCGTCTCTCATGACCGGTACTTCTTGGACAAAGTGGCGACTGAAGTATATGAACTAAGTCGGAAAAAGATGCGTCACTACAAAGGAAATTATTCCAAATATTTAGATATGAAAGCTGAACAATTAGCTTCTGATTGGAAAGCCTATGAAAAGCAACAAACAGAAATCAATAAACTCGAAGATTTTGTTGCCAGAAATCTTGTCCGTGCCTCAACGACAAAACGTGCCCAAAGCCGTCGAAAGGCATTAGAAAAAATGGAACGATTAGACCGTCCACAAGGAGATGAGAAACAAGCACATTTTCTCTTCAACGTTGCAAAACCTTCGGGAAATGTTGTCTTACAAGTAGAAGATGCCGCTATTGGCTATGATGGCACCGTCTTATCTGAACCAATCAATTTGGATATCCGTCGTCAAGAAGCAATCGCATTAGTGGGACCAAATGGAATCGGCAAATCCACTTTACTGAAATCGATCATCCAACAGCTGCCTTTCATACGTGGAAAAGAAACACTTGGTACGAATGTCAGCATTGGTTATTACGACCAAGGACAAGCGGAACTTCACACCAATAAAACGATTCTTGCTGAATTGTGGGATGAGCATCCAACTGTTCCGGAAAAAGATATTCGTTCGATTTTAGGCGCTTTTTTATTTTCTGGCGAAGATGTCGAAAAAACGATCCCCTTATTAAGTGGTGGAGAAAAAGCGCGTGTCGCATTAGCAAAATTAGCAATGAACCAAGAGAACTTTTTGATTTTAGATGAGCCGACCAACCACTTAGATATCGATAATAAAGAAGTATTGGAAAATGCGTTGATCGACTATGAAGGAACATTGCTCTTTGTCTCCCATGACCGCTACTTCATCAATCGTATTGCCACTAAAGTTATTGAACTCTCAGAAAATGGAAGCAAAGTCTACCTGGGTGACTATGATTATTATTTAGAAAAGAAAAAAGAAGAAGAAGAAATTGCGGAACTGTTAGCAGCTGAACAACCTGAGGTCAGCACGCCTTCAACAAACAAATCCACTTACTTCCAAAGCAAAGAGCAACAAAAGATGATGCGGAGCTTGCAACGTAAAATCACGCAAATCGAAGAAGATATGGCTCAACTAGAAGAAACAGTGGATGAACTCGAACAACAGATGGTTTCTCCTGCTGTATTAGATGACCATGTCAAATTGAATGAATTGAATCAAGCTCTTGATGAAGCACATCAGCTACAAGAAGAAAAGTTGGCTGAATGGGAAAACTTAAGTCTTGAGTTAGAAGAAATCGAGAATAATCAATAGACTCGCTCCTGTCATCCTCTCAAACAAAAACGCTGAAAGCTGACTTTATGTCCTGCTTTCAGCGTTTTTACTTTAGACTTGTTGATATAAATCGAAAACATGTTTCAATTCGACAGTTACTGGAGAATGGTCTGGATTCGTTTCCATCAGATCTTCCATGAACACCCACCACTTTTGATTGATTTCTGTTTCTGGTACATGGCGCCATTTTTCTTCATCTTCAATCTCTAAATACCCAAAGAGAGTATTTGTTTCTGGATCAAGAAAAATCGAATAAGAGAGCGCACCATGTTCAGCCAACATTTCACGCATCTCCGGCCACAATTCATTGTGTCTTTTGAGGTACTCTGCTTCGTATCCTGGGTACAACTTCATTTTTACTGCTTTTTTGATCATCTTTATTCCCCTTTCATTGATTGTTCGATCTGCTCGACGCTAGCAATTATTTTTTGGTTCTTACTTGCTTCTTTATTTTCCAATTTAAAGCAAGCGTTTACAATAGCAAAAAATAAGGATAACGGTGGCAGATTCACAGGAATTCATCATAGGACAAAAAAGCGACCGCGGTGGGTGGCCGCGGTCTAGGAGTTTATTTTTACTTGAGGAGTAAAAATGAAAAAGTATAGGGTTGTTGGTTGGTATGTATATAGAATAGAAGAAAAGTTTGAAGAATTTTCACTATAATATTTGTCTTTTGTTAGGATAATTCATTAAGAAAAAGTAAAACGCCATGTACTTTAGTTACTTACTAATAAAATAATCATTCCATAGGATAAACTTTACACCTTGTTTTCCCCTTATCTAAGGTAGTTAAAGTAATCGGTTCGTCTACTTCTTACTTTCTTGCTTGCTTTTGCTTGTTGCTTTAAGAAACTTATTTTTTTTCGATTTCTAAAATTAAGTTTTCTTAGTTGGTTCCGAATAAAGACGAATCTTCTTCTACTATTCATTGATTTTTGTTTCTTTTGATAAATGGTTACTTTCCTATTCGCGATGATAATAGCCTTCTTATTTTTTTGTCTGGCGCTATTCTTGCTAGCATCTAGCACTGATGATAACTGATTTTTTTGACTATGATTATCTTTGGAGGAGACTATCCCTAATTCTTGGGGCTCTTTAGTTTTTTCTATGATGGTCATTTTTCTATTTTTAACCATGACCGTTTCAAATACACCTACTCGTCGAGCAATATGTTCTTGTTCCAACCGATCTTTTTTTTCTGAAACGCTCTCTGATGAAAGGTTACTCGACGAAGCTTCTTGAGCATTCATTGGTGGAGTAGTGGCTACTTTTTTGTCAATGTCTGTCAAATATGCTTGGATCATTGGATCAAGCATAAAAAAGTTTGGTTTCGCTCGCGCACTCACTTCCTCTCTTGTTTCGTCATTTAACAATCGATTATAGTCTGGATTTTTTAAGCAGAAGTCGAGGATTCCTCTTCTTATAACAATAGTTTCTTCTAATGATTGAACTAAATTTGTAAGCACACTAGCATCAACATTTGCATCTACTGTTCGATTTTTCTGTTGCTGAAATTGCTCAAGTTTTTCTTTATCGATACCTAGCCATAAATGTATATAATCTGATAAATAGAAATTTTTCTCGTAATACTTAGTTATTTGAGTAGTCAATTCATTTTGTCCATTATTTTTACAGTTGATTGCAATTTTTTCTGCTTGTTGGAGACGGATGATTGCAGCTTCCTTACTTGACCAATCTCCTTCTGGTATCTGACGTTTTAGGATTTTGTCTATTTCTTCTTTGACCGTTTTTTCAAATTCATTAAAAGAAGTTTGTTGATTTTCACTAAGCAAAGTTGATTCCTGCGTTTGACTAAAGATATTTCTAATCCGTTGGCTGATTCCCATATTATCCCTCCTTGTTTCTGTTGATAAAATGAGTATACAGTTTGTAAATCGATTCGTTCGCCTTTCTTTTCTTGTAAATTCAAAAAAAAGACTTGACTGTTCTATTGAATTTAGTCAATTCATTTTAGATTTAGAAAAACATGTGTCCGAGTCATTAGTCCTCTCGTACCATCTAAAACTGAATAAATGGGGGAAATAAAAATAATCACTTCGAAAAATAAGGCGCCATCCACAAAAATTTAAAAAACAAATATCGCAGATGGCGCCTTATTTCTCGAGGCTAGGCACTGCTGTCCCGATCGCTTACTTTTCTTCTAATTTGGCGTATCCACCTTGAATTGCCTCACGCTTTTTTGATCAGCTATATACTTCTTGCCTTGTTCGCCTCGTATATCCATATACCGCCAAACTTAGAAAGAATAGAGTATAAATGACTAAGATGATCACTTCGCTATAATTACTTCCCCATGTTTGTCCGGATTGAAAGTTTTTGATAATCGTCAAGATCCAATATTGAGGAGTGACCATCGACACTTTCTGCATCAATTCTGGCATCACCTCATGTGGAATCAAAGCACCAGATAGTAAACTTGTGACGGTAATCAAGATACTTTGCAAAGCCGCTGCTACAGTTGTACTTGGGGCAAGAACACCAATCGCAATCGACCAACTTACGGCAAGTAAACTAAATAGACTTAGTAGTACAATCAAATCAACAGCGCTTAAACCAGGATCAATGTTAAATAGGACGATCATGACAACAACTGCTAACATTACTTGGATCAGCATAGCGAATGTCGCAAAGATCGTTGTCCCGATAAAATACGTGCTTTTAGCTACCGAAGTCGTCATCAAACGTGTATAAATTTTATTGCGTCGTTCTTGCTGGATAGTCGTTGTCCCAAAATTGCCTGCTTGGAAAAGAAGCATCATCAACAAAAAACCAACGATTTGCACCGACATTCGTTCGGTCATTGTGCTTTGATCTACTTGATTGATCTCGATTTCTGTCGATTCTTTCAAGCGTTCAAGTGATTCGTCCTCCTCTCCAGCTTCTGCTAACAGATGGATACTAGAAACTTCTGCTAATGCACGTTGGGTCAAGCGGTCGATATTCTCCAACAGTTCTCCTTTTTGGAATGTCCGGAGAGAGAGTTTCGTATTCTCAGAAACATTTTCTTGATAACCTTTAGGGATTGTGATGACTGCCACCGCATTTTGTCGGGAAAGAACTTGATCAATTTCTTCAGCTGAACCAATTTCCTGAACACTGACTCGTTTTTCCAAACTTTCAATAAGCAATTCACTATAGGATGAGCGATCTTGATCGACTACCCCTATCGTCAGGAGATTCGTTTCTTGATCGCCATAAGCAAAAAGATAAAGGACGACACTCAAGAAAGGAATTCCTATAAGAAACAAGATTTGCAATGGTCGATTTTTCCAAAGAACCAACCTTTCTCTAATGATCCAAAAGATATCTCTCATTAGAATACCTCCCTTTTATCTAAAATGACGACTGACGACATGAGTAAAACAAACAATAACCCAAAATTCCCATAGATACCTAACCAGTGCAAGGGATTGTCGGTCCACAAACTTTCTCTTACAGATGCTAAAACCCAACCTAATGGTGACAATCCCATCATCGTTTCATTGGTTGGAAAGTAGGCACCACCTAAAAATCCAGTGAGTTGAATAACTATCTGGGTAATGCCAGAACCAATTCTTTTTTCATCACGGTCTCCAATGGTTTCTAAAAATAAACCGAGTGCGAGAAAACTGCCCATAAGTGCGATTAAGTTGAGATAAGAAAAACCAAATCTTAAATACCATGGAACATCAAATAATAATTGAGAGATGAGCATCAAGACCAACACTACCAACATGCCAAATATGAAATGTCCAAAAAATGTCGAAAAAATGATCGTTTTACGGCTAAGTGGTGTGACTAATTCTCTTTGCACGGTTCCATGCTGTCGTGCTTCTCGAAACATGCTCAGACCAATTTCCGAAAAATATAAAACAAATAGACTAATCATAGCAATCGCATAGTATTGGTAGGAAGATGCGCTTTCTCGTTGATTTTCTTGATCGACCACAATCGCTTCTGTAAACTGCTCAGCTGAAACTAGGCCAGTGGTTGCCGGCAAGTGCTGTTCCTTAATGAAACTTTGTCGTTTGATTTCCTGTACGATTTCTACTAGATAGCTTTGAAGGATTGTTTTTTCTACATTGGTCAATTCCCGACTCTGCACTTCGATGTGATCGGAAAAATGTAAGTAAGCATCAGCTTCTTGTTTTCTTATATTCGCTAATCCTTCCTTTTCATTTGTCACTTCTTCAAAATGAATAGCACCTTCCGCAAAAGAACTTACTTGTTGGAATATCTCACGAACTTCTTGATCGTCTACCTGATATTGTACCGTCAATGGCTCCATATCAGAGGTGATGTCATTATTGAATACACCTTGGAGGACTGCCCCTAGAATAAACATCAACGTGATCGGGAAAGCGAGATAATAAATGTAATTCGATTTCTCACGAAAATTTTGTATCAGGGTCCGGATAATTATTTTTTCATTCATACTCACTCCTCCTAATCACGTAGATTACGTCCAGTCAAACTAAGAAAAACTGTTTCTAAATCTGGAGCTTGTTGCAGTACATCGACTACTCTAACTTCTTGCTTAATCAGTATCATTAATAGTTGATTCAATAATTTGCTTTCAAGCACCGTCACGATCTGTACTTGCTGTTTGTCGAGTGAAACATTGATGATCCCATTAATATTATTGATTTCTTCTATATCCAGTGCCTCTGGATTCTCCACAGTGATTTGCAGATTGATTTTATCCGTGACGAGATTCACTAATTCTTCCTCACTACCGATAGCAATCACTTGACCTTTATCGATAATGACGATCTCATCTGCCAAACGTGCGACTTCTTCCATATAGTGACTCGTGTAGATGATCGTCGTACCGTTTTCTTTCATTTTTTCAATGGCATCTAAAATATAATTTCTAGATTGTGGATCGATCCCCACTGTCGGTTCATCCATGATCAGTAAAGCAGGTTGATGGGCAATCGCCATTGCAATATTCAATCGTCGTTGCATTCCTCCAGAAAAAGCACTCGGTCGCTCTTTTCTTCGTTCATACAAATCAACCGTTCTCAATGCCTTTTCTACATTCTTTTTTAGTTCTTCCCCTCTGAGTCCATATAGACCACAAAAAAAGCGGACATTTTCTTCAGCAGACAAATCATAATAAATCGCTAACTCTTGTGGAACAACGCCTAATTTTCGCCTAAGTTCTCTTTTTCGCTCGCTCATCTCTTCTGAAAACAACTGAACCGTTCCAGATGTCTTATTCAATAAACCAGTAATCATATTGATAACGGTTGACTTCCCTGCGCCATTTGGACCTAGTAACCCTAAAATCGTTCCTTCTAGTACTTCAAATGACACACCATCCACAGCAATTTTCTGTCCAAATTTTTTTGTCAATTTTTGCACACTGAGTATCTTCATTCAATCACTCCTTTTCTTTATTTTATAAAAAAAAGAGAAACTGTAATAGTACAGTTTCTCATGATTTACGAATTAGAAATCTCATGTTCTTCATCAAAAGGTAATATCGTGGTGATGTGAAAACCATCCGTTCCATCAATCAACAATTTGCCGTTCAAAACGGCTGTTCGCTCTTCCATTCCTACGATCCCCAGACCTTTACGATAGTCCATTGCCTTTTTTCCATTGTTCTTCGATTCAAAACGGAGAAATTTTTGATACACATGCAAACGCACCGTGACCGTTGAGGCTTCACTATATTTCAGCGTATTCGTCAAAAATTCTTTCAAATTTGCCGCCAATACCTGCCAATGAAAGCGACTGATTTTATCTAAGGTACCGCTATATTGGAAATCCACGATAATCTGGTGAGTCTCGGAGAAACGTTGGAGTTCTGCCTTTACTTTATTGATGTTCAAGGTTTCATTCTTTGGTCGCTCGTCATGTAACACGTTGCGCACTTCGTTGATCGACTTTCTTAAGCGATCAGCAGATTGGCTCAATAATTGATGCGCTTGCTCCGGTTGTTCTCGATTGATGACCTTTGCCGCCTCTATTTGGATCAAGCAACTCGTTAAGTCGTGCCCAAGATGGTCATGGATTTCATGAATGATCCGTTGTCTTTCTACTAACGTTGCTTCTTTTTGCATCGCTTCAGCATTCAAAGTGCTTTGTGCAAAGAGTTTTGATAACTTGTTTCGTTCAATCCGTAAAAAATCGGAAGAAGTAGTTAACTCTTCTTGTTGTTTCATCATTTTTTCCGCAGACCAAACGATACTGATCATCCCACTTACCCACAGTACAAAGAGAAAATAAAGTGAGTCAGAAAGAAAAAAGCTGCCAACGCTATAATTGATCAAGGCTACAAATAAAAGTAACCATGACTTTTGGAAGCAAAAATAACCTTGCAGCAAGGAAAGTGGCAATAGAAAAATCGCTTGTTCGACAAAAATCAAACTCAATAGAACACTGATCAATTGCAAAGCAACAAACCAAGGCCGATGTTTCTGAAAACTTTCGCCTAAGAAAAAAAATGTCAACCATACCATACTTAAACTAATGACAAACATCAAAAGGGTAGAGGTTGTTTGATAGATCATCAACCCGATCAAACCAATGATCGATAGCAAGTTGATCGATAATTTGATTGCTTGCATCTACGTCATAACCTCACCTGTGAGAACATAGATCGCTAATTGCGTACGATGATCCAAGTTCAGTTTTTTTAAAATCATTGAAAGATTGTTATGGACAGTTCCTTCACTTAAAAATAGTGTTTGCGCAATCACTTTATTTGTCATTCCTTTTGCGACGAGGTAGGCTATTTCTTGCTCTCGCTCCGTCAGTAAGGAGAGATCTGCTTCTTGATCATTCTTGTTACCTAATTGTTGCGTTGCCTTCACGAGGATTTCTTTCGAAAGGATCGTTTGTCCCTGTAACACACTCTTGATTGCTTGGATCACCGCCTCAGGAGGAGTTGTTTTCAGCAAGTAACCACTTGCACCGTTGCGTATTCCTTCCTCTATGTAACGATCTTCATCAAACGTAGTTAAAATGATGACAGGTATCTGATATTCTTCCGTAATCTGTTTCGTAGCGGTGACGCCATCCATTCCCGGCATTCGGACATCCATCAATACAAGATCTACTTGATTTTTTTCGCAAAAAGCAATAGCTGAACGTCCATCATGACAAATACCCACTACTTGAAAATCGTTTGTACTTTCTAAAATGATTTTTAAGCCGCTTGTAATCAGTGCACTATCATCTACTAATAAAATGTTTGTCATAGTGATTCTCCATTTTTTTATTTTGAGCAAGTAGGAGTAACAAGCGATCAAATCAAAAAGTGTTGGCTTCTACTTACAAAGTAGTCGTCGCATGTGTTATCTTTTTTGATAAATTCATTTCTTTTGCCTCTCGTACTTGATCTTTCCTTATAGTATACTCGAAAGAATCAGTAAATAGAAGTTTGAGCCCGTAAGCGACAGATAGATTCCTATGGTATGACTACTCACTTGCTCTTCTCTATCTATTTTTAATCAACGAAAAAACAGATTGAGACAATGATGTTAGTTTCCAGAAATAGACAAAACCCTAAAATAGAAAATCAAATCTTAGGTGAATCGTAATACTTCTTGAAGCTATACACAATTGTCTCAATCTCACACTTTCAATGATCGTTTAATTATTTTTCTTACGCTTCAGCCAGCTAGCTAATGCTGTACCTACCGCACCAAAACCAAGCAATGCAAATGCACTGGCTACTTCACCAGTTTTAGGCAGATTGTCGCCTCTTCTATTATTTCTAGTCGATGTAGCATTTGTCGCGATACTTCCACCGCTATTTCCCGAAGTATTTCCACTACCACCATTCGGAGTAGCAACAGGCTGTTCATTTCCTGGTTGGTTATTTCCAGAAGGAGCACTAATATTATTTCCACCATTCCCTGTGTTTCCTGTGTTTCCTCCGGTTCCGCCATTGCCATTACCACCATCTCCATCGTTTCCTGAAAGTGCTGTAGTAAGCATAATGGGTTCAGACTCTTTCCCTTGTAAAAAGTTGGTACTCTCGTCTGAAATCGCAGTGATCCAATATGTGGTGTTTGCACTCAATCCCAAAAATACGCCAGCTACTGCTGGTACACCATCTGCGTATGCAACGACTCGCGCAAGCGGATTGGCTTGTGGATCTGTGTCGTAAATCAGATAGGTCACATCTTGCAGCAATTCTTCCGCATGGTCATGGTACCAGTGCTCGCCTGGTGTATCTGGGGTATCGTCATGGTGTAGAAGTGCAGTATCCGCAATCGTGATCACTTCATGGGTATTGTTTTGTTTTGCTAATTCCTCGTCTATTCTCAAAAATGCACCGGCTGCTTTCGTGATTGCTTCGACATCAAAGAGATCTGTGACAAGATACTCATGATTCCCAATAGTCGGTAAGCCGGTAACCTCATAGTTAGAAAGGTTAACCGTGCCCCAATCAATGATCCAGTTCGCTCCTTCGATCGTATTCGTTCCAGCAGTACTATTCGTATACTGGAAGCTGGCTTCTTGCCACATCACCTCATCCTCAGGCGCTAACCCAGCTAACGTCGGCAGATCGAAATGATCGATTTCTGTCGTTCCATTGAATGAACGAGCAAAAACTGTCCCTTTTTCTAGAATGATCTCAGCCGGAGTCACTTCAATCATTGCTTTATTCCAATTCTGTCCAGGTTCTAATGTAGTGAGACGACTGATTGGTGTAGCAGTCACTTCATAAATCCCAACACTAGAAATTTCCAAGATCAAATCCATACCATCGGCTGAAATGCTTACCCCATCCGCATCTGTCTCAAAAAGATAATCATCTGGATTTCCACCGCGTCCGAATAAAGAAAAGACATCAGTAAGTGGAATCTTTGTTTCTGCTCCACCATATGGCACTTGAAGCGTTTCTCCTAACGCATTGATCGGTAAAGTATCCCTCTCGTTACCTAGTCCTAGCTTAGGATAATTTGTCGTAGCATCCCACACCCAAGTGCTACCGAAATCCCAACCATTTGATTCATAAGTCGTTTGTGTGCGCAATTCAATGACATCTAAAGGTTCAATGACCTCTTCGATCACTTGACCACCGATTGGAACTCCACTGTATAAAGCCTCAGAGTTATTATAGTAGTAATTATTGATATTCGTTCCACCTAAACCGAAATGATCGACATCGGATTCTCCAGTGACATCTCCCATCCCATAACTGTTTTTGATTGTCAGAGAGCCGGCATTACCGACAAAACCGCCAACAGCTTCAATGCCAGTTACATGTCCCGTACTATAGTTGCGTGCTACTTCAATCGCATAAGGATGAATGGCCCCGATAAATCCTCCGACATTCGTTCTCCCAATGACATCGCCCGTCGCATAGGAATCGACTACTGTACTGTAGAAGTCGTGTCCACCAATCAAACCTCCCACGTTTTCACTTTCGGGGCTGTCAATATTCCCGGTTGCATACGAACGACTGACTTTACCCCAGCTATTCAAACCAATTAGTCCACCAGTATTGATTGTATTCGCTGTGACATTTCCTGTGGCATAACTATCTACAACTGTGTTCCCATTTACTCCGATCAACCCACCAACAGCTTGAGGATACATGTAAGGATTTGCATTAACTGTTATCGTCGCTGAAGAAGATGAGCGAGCAATCGTAGTACCTGCGACAGTATTCGCCATATAACCAATTAGTCCACCAATGTTATTCCCACTTGCTTCAATACTTCCACCACTAACAGTAGAATCAGTGACGGTCGTTGGTCCTTTAGATAGGTCATTGATTTGACCAATCAATCCCCCAACATTATTTCCGTATAGCCCTCCCACGACCCGTGGATTTTCTAATGTGATCCCAGAAATCGTTGCACCGTCTGTCACACCGAAGAATCCACGATTATGCAGATCCCCAGGTTGTACCCCAGCATTCACTATCATATTACGGATCACTGTTCCAGGTTCAGCTGTAAAACTTCCAGTGAATTTTGTTGCTAAAGTTGTCCCATATCCAACAGGTATCCAATCTGAAGTGAGTGTAATATCATTCATCAATTGGTAATGCGCTGCGAGATCATTTCGCATTTCATTCAATTCAGCTTCAGTGGTGATTTGGAAGGGCGAGGTGAGAGAACCATCACCAGCCCCTGAAAAGAAAGACTCAACAACTGCTTCACCTGTCTCCTCTATCTCTTCAACTACTGGAAATTGCTCCTCAAGCTGTAGTGCTGGTACTTCTAACAATTCTTGGTCAGTTTCTTCAGTTACCATGACCACATCACTGTCATCGTTGTTATCATCAGCCAAAAGCTCCGGTTTGTTAGATGTAGTTTCATCATTTGAGATTTCATCATCGAAGGTTTCTATTTCTTCACCTATTGTCTCTTCTTCAACAAACGTATGTCTTATTGGATCGATATCCTCTAAAACGTTCGCAAAAGTCGGTACTGTTTGCGCTAATACCATTGAACTTAAAAGTATATGTGCAATGAGTTTTTTCTTGTTCAGTTTAACCATAAATATATCCACCCTTCGTTCTCTAATCATATTTTAATATATGTGTAAATTATCTCATAAAATAATTGATAAATGAACTTTTTTACTATTTAAGTAACACTTATAATTAGAGAACTCTAATTATATTGCAATCAAATGTTTTTTTGTTTAGTATATGAAAGTTCATGTTTACTCAAAGCAACTTCTTATTATTCCTTTTTCACTAATAAAGAAACACGAGATATTAAAACATTGTTATGTAAAAAAAATCTTTTTTATTTTCCACTAAAATAAAAGTATGTCCCTCTCTGAATCGAGAGAACTTTCAACATCTTCTTAACGGCTTCCAGTTTAATTACTAATTTGTCGATCTCTTACTTCGTTTCATAGAATGATAATTATAATGTTTTCTAAAAACAGAAAAAACAACCGCCAACTTGCACATTGTAAATTTTACTCCTCATAAAATGATAAGGTTAATCATTGTTAATTCAGGCAATCAAAAGCGAAGGTGTCCTATAAACACCATGAATGATGATTCGATCAATCATAAAACAAATAATTTTTTTGTTATTTTATTTTGATAGTATTTTCGGATCTTTCAACTGACAAAAATAAGAAAAAAAGAAAAACAACCAGAAAATACACGGATGTATTTTCTGATTGCTTTCTTTTTCTTAGCAATTGATTTACGCAGATACAGATAAACAACTAACTATTTTTTAGATATTCAAAATATAAGCCCATTGAAAAGGACGTAATCGCTTAAATTGATAGTGTCATTTTTCTAACTCTAAGTAACTGACCTTTTTGTCTTGATATGAAACAATCCAAACAATTATAGCTTTCGGTATGTTTACCGTTGCTTTAGTTGGATTGGTTGTTACAATGCTGAAAAATGACAAAGAGAAGTAACCGTCACTTTAGCGAGCCGATGGTTTACTTCTCTTTGAGTTAACTATTACACTTGCCACTACCTTTTAGCGGTGCTGTCAAAAGGAAACTGTTGACGCAGTTCCTTTTTTCGTTTTTATTATAGCACAACTCCAGCTTCTTCTTCAATTCTGATTCCTGATTCAGTGTATTTTAAGTGAACATACAAATTTTTCAAAAAAAAATCCGTGTTTATCTAAAGTTCAAGGACTCTATCTAGGGCGATATGCTATACTTTTTGGGACAGTAAAGTTGAATGACGGTGGCGACTTCAAAAAAGGTGGTGGTGCTTATGGAGATAAGTACTGAAATCGAAGAAAGGAGAAGCCTTTTGTCTGTTGAAACAGCGTTAGGGCTAATGATCAGTTTCGGTTCATTTACCGCTACTTTGATCTTTGGCATCCTAGCCTTGACCAACAAAAATGACAAAAAGAAATAGCCGTCACTTTTTCCCGGAGACGACTATTTCCACATTAGCATAAAATTCTGTCACCGGGTTTAGCGGTGCTGTCAAAAGGGAACTGTTGACGCAGTTCCTTTTTTCGTTTTTATTATAGCACAGCTTCGGCTTCTTGTTCAATTCTGATTTCTGATTCAGTGTATTTTAAGTGAACATACAAATTTTTCAAAAAAAACATCCGTGTTTATCTAAAGTTCAAGGACTCTATCTAGGGCGATATGCTATACTTTTTGGGACAGTAAAGTTGAATGACGGTGGCGACTTCGAAAAAAGGTGGTGGTGCGTATGGAGATAAGTACTGAAATCAAGGAAAGGAGAAGCCTTTTGTCTGTTGAAACAGCGTTAGGGCTAATGATTAGTTTCGGTTCATTTACCGCTACTTTGATCTTTGGTATCCTAGCCTTGACCAACAAAAATGACAAAAAGAAATAGCCGTCACTTTAGCGAGGGTCGGCTATTTCTACAAAAAATATCTAATTCTTGCCACTAGCTTTTAGCGGTGCTGTCAAAAGGGAACTGTTGACGCAGTTCCTTTTTCGTTTTTATTATAGCACAACTTCGGCTTCTTCTTCAATTCTGATTGATAGATAAGAAGGATTTATGGAGACAACTAATTGGCTGGACCAATAGATTCCGACTTAAAAACGATTACTCAAAATTTATGACAAGCTTTTTATCCAATCCTTGTGCTAGCTCGATCACTAACTCAATACTAGGATTCATTTCACCTGTTTCAACTCGTGAAATGGTTGATTGAGGTTTCCCAATTTTTTGCGCTAATTGTTTTTGTGTTAATCCAGTACTTTTCCTTAATTCTGCTAGTTTTAACGCAATATCTAATTTAGCTTCTTCAATTTCCATTAGATGCACAAATTCTTCACCTTTTTCCGCTCTTTTTTTTATATAATTTTGTACTTGACTCATCATATCCACCTCTCGTTCTTACTTAAAAAATTGTCTCGCAACTTTCTACCTTTTTCTAACTCTCGTCTGGAAAGCTTATTTGCTTTCTTTCGAAACCCATGAGTAATAAAATATTCATGCCCTTTTCTTTGAAAATATATCCCTCTTAAAGCATTACTACTCATACTTGCTCGCACTTCATATAGATTGCTCTGCAGTTTTTTACCCACTCTTGCCGCATAGCTGTATGTATATCTGTTTTTTCAATTTTATCAATGATTGATAAAATTTTTGCAGCCTCCTTGTCACTCAATGAATCAAGGAATCTTTCAAATTCATCGCCCCACTTAAATTTAGGATGATTCAACTTATTTCCTCCTAATCATATCATTATATAGCGAATTAGCTATATTTTTTTCTACTATTTGTTAAAAACTTTTTTCTTTAGGCAAATCAAATTTTCATGTTTATTTTTCCCTTCTTTTCATGGTTGATTTATCCTTTACACAATCAATTACGCTAATTAAAGACTATTATTTTGATCTATATTGCTATCTTTAAATCAAAAAAAAAAAAACGCCTAAAAAGGCGCTTTTGGTAGAAATTTGGAAAACTGTGCTTTCAAAAGTACGTAAACAAAGGTTTTTGTTCCTTGAGTTTTTCCCAGTTTTATTGAGTTTTGCTATCATTTCCGATACATCTTAAACTCTAAGAATAAATCATTATAGATTCCTAAGTATTCCGAACCGAGATTTTCGTAAACTTCAAGATGCGAAATCGTTTCATCCGATGGATAAAATTGTTCATCTTCGGAGATTTCTTTTGGTAGCAATGCTTTGGCAGCTTTATTTGGTGTGGAGTAGCCGATGTATTCTGCATTTTGGGCGGCATTCTCCGGATCGAGCATGAAGTTGATGAAATCATACGCACCTTCTTGGTTTTTAGCTGTTTTCGGCATGACGATATTATCAAACCAAAGATTTGAGCCTTCTGTTGGGATCACATAATGTAAATGTTCATTTTCATACATCATATCTGCCGCTTCACCTGAGAAAGTCACAGCTGCTGATGCCTCTTCGTTGATCATATACATTTTGATCTCATCTGCAACGATTGCTTTGACATTTGGCGTCATTTTATTCAATTTTTGAGCTGCTTCGTTCAGTTCGGTCATGTCTTTGCTATTCAAAGAATACCCTAAACTATTCAAAGACAAGCCCATCACTTCTCTTGCTCCATCAATCAACATCAAGCTGTCTTTCAATTCTGGTTTCCAAAGGTCATCCCAGTGCTTGATTTCTTCTTCATTGAACACTTTATCGTTATACACGATACCCAGTGTTCCCCAGAAATAAGGAATCGAATATTTATTATCAGGATCGAAATCCAAATCCAAGAAACGATCATCGATATTGTTCAAGCCTTTGATCTTACTATGATCTAAAGGCATAACAAGTTTTTCTTCAATCATTTTTTGGATCATGTATTCACTAGGAATAGCAATGTCGTAATTGGTTCCACCCTGTTGGATCTTGGTAAACATGGCTTCGTTCGAGTCAAATGTTTCGTAATTCACTTTATAACCGGATTCTTGTTCAAATTTTGTGATTAAACTAGGATCGATGTAGTCCCCCCAGTTATAGATCGTCACAATTTTCGCGCCACTCATTCCGCTCGCTTTTTCTAATTGTCGAACACTGACAAGCAATACACCAATGATCAAGATAATACCGATCAGCAAAGACTGTAATTTTTTCATCGTAAACGAGCCACCTCCTCACGGTTGCGGCGATTTTTTTTCAATCGTTTAGGTCGGTTTTCTTTACTGATAAAGTAGTAACCGATCACTAATACCATCGAGAATAGGAAGACAAGTGCGCTCAATGCGTTGATCTCTAAGCTGATTCCCTGCCGCGCTCTTGAATAGATTTCAACGGATAAAGTAGTAAAGCCGTTCCCTGTCACAAAGAAAGTAACTGCAAAATCGTCCAAAGAATACGTGAATGCCATGAAATAACCGGCAATGATTCCTGGAGATAAAAACGGTAAAATGATATTTTTTACGACTTGGAAATTATTCGCCCCTAAATCTCTCGCTGCATCCACCATCGAGTCGTTCATTTCCTGCAATTTTGGTAAGACCATCAAAACAACGATAGGGATACTAAAAGCGATATGGGAAAGCAAGACACTTTGAAAGCCTAACCCAAAGCCGATTAGCGTAAAGAAAATCAAAAAACTCGCACCGATGATCACATCGGGAGAAACAAGTAAAATATTGTTCATGCTCAATAGCGCCGTTCGTGCTTGTCGTTTTTTCGTGTAATAGATCCCCATCGCGCCAAATGTCCCGATGATCGTTGCAATCAAAGCCGATAAGAACGCCAGCATAAATGTATTCAATACGATGATGATCAGTCGTGTATCCTCAAATACCGCTTGATAATTCTCCCAAGTAAAGCCGGTAAAGCTGTTCATCGTTCCGCCTTCATTGAAGGAATAAAAAATCAAATAAAAAATCGGTAAATACAATAATAGAAAGACAACTGTTAGATAGAGATACGACCATTTGAATTTTTTTCTCATGAGCGACCTCCTTTTTTCTTCTCACCAGTTAGTAACATCACAACGAACATAGCAATGATCAAAATCACGCCGATCGTTGAACCCATACCCCAATTTTGCGTCACTAAGAAATGCTGTTCGATCGCTGTACCTAGTGTGATCACTCGATTTCCGCCAATCAAACGTGTCAACATGAAAAGCGATAGTGAGGGAATGAAAACTGCTTGTACCCCACTTTTCACGCCATTCAACGACAAAGGAAAAATCACTCGGCGAAATGTTTCAAAATTACTTGCTCCTAGATCTTTACTAGCACTCAATAACGAAGGGTTCATTTCTTCTAACGCGTTAAAAATCGGCATGATCATGAAAGGAATCTCGATATATGTCGCTACGAATAAGAAGCTAAAATCAGTAAATAAAATCTGTTGCGGGCCAATGCCGACAAACTCGAAAAAGTGGTTGACACTTCCATGGATACTGAAAATCCCGATAAAGGCATATGCTTTCAGCAATAAATTGACCCATGTCGGTAAAATGATCAACATCAACCACAATTGCTTATGTTTCAATTTCGTTAAAAAGTAAGCTGTTGGATAGCTGATCAACAATGTGAATAATGTAATCAAGAACGCATACCATACCGAATTGATCGTCATGGCGATGTAAGTTCCTGAAGTAAAGTACGCAGCATAATTGCTTAATGTAAACTGACCACTCATATCAAAAAAAGATTGATAGATGATCATCAAAACAGGCGCAATCACAAATAATCCAAGCCACAAAACATAAGGGATGGAATAGATCCTACGCATTGTTCTCATATTCTCTCCCCCTATTCTTCGTAGCTTTCCAAACGTGCGTCGAAGTCTTCTTCTGACTCATTGAAACGCATGACGTGGATGTCTTCTGGTTCAAAGGCTAAACCGACTTGACTCCCTTCGCGTGCTTTTTTCGTTGAGTGGACCATCCATTCATTTTGTTGCTCATCATAGCAAATGATCTCATAATGGACACCACGAAATAGTTGAGTGTCAACTGTCACGACTAATTTCCCTTTATCCGGTGTTGTGATCGTTAAATCCTCTGGACGAAGCACGACTTCAACTGGTTCATTGACGCGCATCCCACCATCGACACACTCAAATTGTTTGCCAACAAACTCAACCAAGTTATCTTCAATCATCACGCCATTGACGATATTGCTTTCACCAACAAAATCTGCCACGAAATGATTGATTGGTTCATCATAAATATCCACAGGGGTACCACTTTGAACGATTTTCCCTTTGTTCATCACAAAAATCTCATCACTCATTGCTAACGCTTCTTCTTGATCATGCGTCACAAAAATAAAGGTGATCCCTAAACGTTGTTGTAGTTCACGCAACTCATATTGCATATCTGTACGTAACTTTAGATCCAAGGCTGATAACGGTTCATCCAATAACAAGACTTTCGGCTCATTGACGATAGCTCGCGCAATGGCCACCCGTTGGCGTTGTCCCCCTGACATCTCGCTGATCTCCCGCGTTTCATATCCAGGTAATTGCACCATACGTAATGCGTCTTTGACTTTTTTTTCGATTTCTGATTTAGGCATTTTTTTGATTTTCAATCCAAATGCAACATTATCAAATACATTCATATGAGGAAATAAGGCGTAATCTTGGAAAACCGTATTGACTTGGCGCTTATTCGCCGGTAGATCGTTTAGGCGCTTTCCTTCAAAATAAATATCTCCTTCGGTTGCTTCCGTAAATCCTGCAATGATTCGTAAAATCGTTGTTTTCCCACAACCAGAAGGCCCCAACAATGTATAAAATTTCCCTTGTTCGATCTCAAAACTGACATTCTTCAAAATTGTTTCATCATCATAGCTTTTTACGACTTGATCGAATGATATGATTGGTTTTCCCACTTTTTCTGCCCCCTATATTACAAGTATGATTCGGTTGCGACGATCAATACCTTAGTTTGTTTGTTTTGATGATTGCGTAATTGATGGTGTGTCGTTGCCTGATAGTACATCGATTGACCTTTTTTTGCTACATACTCTCGTTCGCCCAAGCTTAGCGCGATCTCTCCTTCTAAGACAAAGATAAATGTCTCTGAAAGTGAAGGTTCAAAGGTTTTATATTCACCAGCTGTATCGAATGTCAATAAAACTGGTTCCATTTCTTTTTCGTTGGAATCTGTCACTAACCATTCCAGTTCATAACCATTTTCCTCATCATAATAGACCGTTCGATCTTCTTTCGTATAAACGATTTGAAGGTTGGGTGTTTCTTGATGAAAAAAAGCTTCTGGGGTAACTCCTAACACTTCAAGGATAGAGAAAAATGTTTCCATCGATGGCGAACTTAAATCCCGCTCAAGTTGTGAGATATAGCCTTTTGATAAATCTGTACGCTCCCCTAATTCTTCTTGTGTCAAATTTTTTTGGATACGCAGATTTCGTAACTTCTCACCAATTTCCATTTGTCACTGTCCCCCCTATGCGAAGTTTTCTAATAGTAAACTCCAAGTTTACTACCACCTGTATTAGTATACAAATTTCCGCTGAAAAAACAACCCTTTTGCTTGAATTTCCTTTGTACTTTTTCGGGTATCTCAACTTTTTTTTAGAAGAAATTAATCAGCAAACTACTAGAAAATGAAACGCTTTATGGTATGATTAAGGAAAATTTTGAAAGGAGTACCTTCTATCTAATGAATACATTCAAACAGTTTCAAGTAAACAACGAGCCTACTTTTCATACAAGCATCGTTGACAAAGAATTTCCTGAGCTGACTAATAATGAAGTTTGGGTAAAAATCGCCTACTCGGATGTCAATTATAAAGATGCGTTAGCTTGTAGTGAACATGGCCAAGTGATTCGTCACTATCCAATGACTCCCGGGATTGATTTTTCTGGTGTCGTCATGAAAAGCTTGGACAAACGATTTCAACCAGGAGATCAAGTTCTAGCAACCGGCTATGGGTTGGGTGTTAGTCAACCTGGAGGCTATAGCGATTACCAGAAAGTATCTGGGGATTGGCTCGTCCCTCTTCCAGAAACGATGAGCCTACGTCAGGCAATGGTTTTAGGCACCGCTGGTTTGACTGCTGCACTTTGCGTGAATGCTTTACTTACCCAAGGAATGAAAGCAGAGGACAAAGTGATCGTCACTGGCGCCTCGGGCGGAGTGGGTAGTGTGGCAATTGCGATGTTGCATAAAATGGGCTTTCAGCAAATCACCGCATTTTCCCGCAAAGAAGAAGCAAAAACTTGGCTACAGAAACTAGGGGCGACTCAAGTCGTTCATCCAGAAGCCTTTCTACCAGAAAAAAATAAACCCTTAGATAAACAACAAGTCGATTATGTGATCGATACTGTTGGGGGCGAACAGCTCACACGATTATTGCCTTTGATTGCTTATGATGGCGCAGCTGCTCTTTGCGGCAATGCGGGTGGCATCAAATTGACAACAACAGTGTTACCTTTTATTTTACGCAATATCCAGTTGATCGGTATCGATTCAGTCAATGTTCCTCATGAAAAACGCTTGAATATCTGGCAACAACTAGCGGACCTATCTGTAACAGATCATTTAGTCGTCAACGAGATCACCTTAGATCAATTGGAAGAAACGACCAAAAAAATCCTTGATGGGACACACCAAGGAAGAACACTTGTCACTGTAGGTGAAACAATATGAAGGTATTGATCACCGCTGGTGGCACAAGCGAACGAATCGACCAAGTCCGCTCAATTACAAATCATTCGACTGGACGATTGGGCCAAGCAATCGCAGAAGCCTTTCTGGCTCACGAGACGGTGAGAATCGACTACGTGACGACACGATCTGCTGTAAAACCTACTGCTTCTGAGCATTTGAAGATCCATCTTATCGAATCTACTCAAGATTTATTGACTACATTAGAACGATTGATGCAAGAAAATACCTATGATGCCATTATCCATAGCATGGCGGTCAGTGATTTCACACCGGCTTTCAGTCTTTCTGAACAACAGTTTGCTGAGCGCTTGAATAAAGAGGCGTTGACTCCTGGTTCACTGCCTTCATGGTTTGCAGAAACAGAACGGACCGCTAGTAAAGAAGCAAAGATTTCATCTGATACGGACTATCTATTTTTGACCTTGAAGAAAACACCGAAGATCATTCGTTCGTTACGCCAATGGCAACCAAATGCTGTTA
Organism: Enterococcus sp. DIV0806c; assembly: GCF_051710905.1. Classification (NCBI taxonomy): domain Bacteria; kingdom Bacillati; phylum Bacillota; class Bacilli; order Lactobacillales; family Enterococcaceae; genus Enterococcus; species Enterococcus sp. DIV0806c. The sequence continues at coordinate 2,410,189 of NZ_JBIOLO010000001.1, forward strand.
TCGTTGGTTTTAAATTATTAGTCGATGTCACGACAGACCACTTATTGGACGTAGCTAAAAAAAGTTTGATCACCAATCAAACCGATTATGTTTTGGCCAATGACTTGACTCAAGTCAGTGAAACACACCACCATGGCTATTTATTATCTAAAAATGGAGAAGTCATAGAAGCCGATACCAAGCAAGAGATTGCAAATTGTATCGTTACCGCGATTCTAAAATAAGGAGGAATTCACGATGAAAAAAATCCTATTAGGCGTATCTGGCAGTATCTCTGCTTATAAAAGTGCAGATATCACAAATCAACTAGTCAAACTCGGTTATCAAGTCGATGTCATCATGACAAAAAGTAGTACCAAATTTATTACACCTTTAACATTGCAATCCCTTTCAAAACGTGCTGTCCATACAGATGTCATGCAAGAAAACGATCCTTCAGTGATCAACCATATCGAGCTAGCCAAACAAGCAGACTTGTTTTTGATTGCACCAGCCACTGCAAATATTATCGGCAAGCTAGCGAATGGTCTAGCAGATGATCTCTTATCGACTGTTGCCATGGCATTATTACCAGAAACACCAAAATTGATTGCACCAGCGATGAATACTAATATGTACCAACATCCGATCAATCAAAGAAATTTAACAACGCTAAAAGAAATCGGTTATCAAGAGATTGAACCTAGAGAATCCCTCTTAGCTTGTGGTGATTACGGAAAAGGTGCTTTAGCGGATAACCAAATCATTATCGACCAAGTCACACTTCTGCTGAATCAGAGGTCGGTCTAGTATCTAAGGAGTTATGATGAAAAATACCAAAAACTTTACTTTAACTGCTATGTTTTTAGCAATTATGATTTTACTCGCTGTCACGCCTCTCGGATTTATTCCGATTGGGCCAATCAACGCAACAACGATGCATATCCCGGTCATCGTCGCTTCAATTATTTTAGGCCCTCGGCTGGGTGCCTTTCTCGGTGGCACATTTGGTTTGATCAGTCTGATTCGCAGTACGTTCATACCAACACCGTTATCTTTTGTTTTCTCACCGTTTATTCCGGTGATCGGCACAGATCAAGGAAGCTGGAAAGCCTTGATCGTTGCCTTAATACCTAGAATCCTGATCGGTGTTGTTCCTTATTTCGTTTATAAAGGAATACAGCGATTGACAAAAAATAAAGTAAGTCCGCTCTCATTGTTTCTCGCAGGAATTGCTGGTTCTCTGACCAATACGATTTTAGTGATGAACTTGATCTATTTTCTATTCCAACAAGATTATGCACAGGTTCTTGGGACAAATATCAATGCAGTCTATTCAGCTGTCTTAGCGGTCATCTTTACTAGTGGCGTACCAGAAGCAATCGTCGCTGGTTTAGTCACAGCTGCGGTATCTACCGTTTTACTACGAATGATTCGTTAATGATCAGATTGAAAAACCAAAAAAGAGTGATGCGGTATGCTAGCTCTTTTTTGGTTTTTTTGTTGATAAGTGTTTAGTCCTGAATTTTTTATCTTTTGGTGTTACCATGATTGATACAGATATGTAGCGAAAGGATGAAGAAAATGAATATTTTTGTAGTAGGAGCAAACGGACAAATCGGGCGTCATTTGATCCAAAAACTCGGAACAACCGAACATCAAGTTTACGCGGGTGTACGAGATGTTGCCAACCAAGCGATTTATGATGAAGAAAATATCGCCTATGTTCCCTTTGATTTAACTTGGTCTTCAGAAAAAATGGCGGAAGCCTTTCAAGAGAGTGAACTTGTCATCTTTGCTGCTGGTTCTCAAGGTAAAAATCTTTTACAAGTGGATTTAGACGGTGCAATCAAAACAATGATTGCAGCAGAGCAAGCAAATATCTCTCGTTATTTGATGATCAGTGCGGCTTTTGCGGATAACCGTGAAAAATGGCCTGAGTCAATGACTGATTATTATATTACCAAATATTATGCAGACGAATGGTTGAAAAATCAGACATCATTAGATTATGTCATACTACAACCTGTAGCTTTGACGAACGACGATGAGGTCACTTCGATCCAATTGACCAAACCAGACGAAAAACCAGCTCAATCGATTACCAGAAAAACGGTAGCAGAAGTTTTAGCAGCGTTAGTGGATCAACCAAACATCTCAAAAACAACTGTTGTTCTATCTGAAGGATCAGCTACAGTATCGGATGCCATCAAACAACTTGTTGAGGAGGCTTGATCATGCGTGGAATCTCTATGAAACATCCCGGTTCAGCAGACGTTTTGACTGAAGTGGATGTCCCTAGACCTATTCCAAAAGCTGGGGAGTTATTGTTAAAAGTCCACACCGCTGCGGTCAATCGTACGGATATCATGCGTCGCGAAAATACTGCACTTCAAGCGCCTTACCCGATCTTAGGTGTAGAGGTTGCTGGTGAAGTCATTGAAAATGCAAGTGACCGTTCTGAGTTTTCAACTGGAACGAGAGTCTATGGTTTAGTGAATTTAGGTGGCTACGCAGAATATGCCGTAATCCCAGCAGATCGAGCAATCCTCTTGCCCGATTCCCTTGACTACGTTTCAGCCGCTGGTATCGCTGAAGTTTTCTTAACTGCCTATCAAACCTTGTATTGGTTAGGAAAACTCCAAAAAAATGAGACTGTCTTGATCCATGCTGGTGCAAGTGGTGTTGGTACTGCAGCGATCCAATTAGCCAAACAGTATTCGCAAGCACACGTCATCGTTACCGCAGGTTCAGCTGAAAAGTTAGCCTTTTGCCAAGAATTAGGCGCAGATGAAATAATCAACTATAAAACGCAAGATTTCGCAGAGGAAGTAAAAAAGATGACTGAGGGGAATGGCGTTGATGTCATCTTAGATTTCGTCGGTGCCTCTTATTGGGAGAAAAATCTGTCATCGATTGCTGTAGATGGTCGCTGGGTCTTGATCGGCACACTAGGAGGCACAACAGTTGAGTCTCTTGATCTAAGAGTTTTGTTACAAAAAAGAATCCAATTGATCGGTACGCTATTGACACCAAGAAGTGACGAGTACAAAGCAAAACTGACTCAAGAGTTTATGAAAAACATCGATCCTTATTTTGAAACCGGAGCGATCCGTCCAATCATCGATCGAACCTTTCCATTATCAGAAGCAAAAGAAGCCCATGAATATATGGAAGCCAACAAAAACGTTGGAAAAATCATTTTGATGGTCAGCGAATCTTAAAAAGAGAACCTAGGGCATGCGCCTTAGGTTCTCTTTTTATATCATTTCTATTATTGTGCAGAGACAAATTTTGCTGCTTGTTGTCCTGCTTGACGTCCGAAAATAATGATTTCCGCTACAGAGTTTCCGCCGATGCGGTTTTCACCATGTAAGCCACCTGTGACTTCACCTGCTGCGTAAAGGCCAGTGATCGGTTGTCCGTCTTTATCCACAACTTCTGTGTTTGTATTGATTTTGATTCCACCCATCGTATAGTGGATACCAGGTGCGATTTTGATCGCATAGTAGTTTGGTTTAGACAGATCATGCTCCATGGCTGTCGTACGACCAAATGCTGTATCGTCTTGATTGGCAACTTCTTCGTTCCAAGTCGTAACAGTTTGTGCTAATGTTTCTGCTGGTAAGTTGATTTTCTCTGCCAATTCTTCAATTGTCTCACCTTCAGTCACATAACCTTTTTCATCATAAAACTCAATGGCTGTTGCGCGATCGCGTACCCCTTGGTCAAAAATCAAATAAGCAGATTTTTCTGGCAATGCAGTAATTGCAGCTGATACTTTGTCTCGTGTATTCATTTCATTGACGAAACGCTCGCCATCTTGATCGACTAAGATTGCTCCTTCACCACGTACCACTTCCCCGATCAAGAATCCTTCGTCTTGTTGAACCGTTGGATGGATCTGGATCTTATCCATATCGACCGTTTGACCGCCTAATTTTTCAATCATCTTGATCCCATCGCCTGTTGATCCCACTTGATTCGTCGTTACATATCCTTCCAGATCTGGACGGTAAGTTTGGATGTATTCCTCACTCGCACCGAATCCACCAGTTGTAACAACTACAGCCTTACCAGTGATTTCTTTTGGTTCTTCCCCTTGCACTTGAACTGTTACTTGGTTGACTGTATCTCCCGTTTTTTGGATATCTGTCACTTCAGTATTTACAAAAATCGGGATTTGGCGTTCGTGGACATTTCGTAATAACCCATCGACTAAATAACCACCAATCGCAGAACCATCAGAAGGGCGATGTGTTCGTCTTTCGCTCATTCCACCAGTGATCGTCAAGTTATCTAATTTAATGCCATTTTCATCTAACCACTCGATTGCAGCAGCCGAATGATCGACAAAATAGCGTAACATTTCTTTATCATTTGTGCCATTCGCCCCTGCTAATGTTTCTTCATAAAAGGCGTCGTTCGAATCAGTGATACCTTCTTCTTCTTGGAATTTTGTTTCAGATGCGTTCATTCCACTTGAAGATTTTAATGTATTTCCACCAGCAACTGGCATTTTTTCAAAAATGACTGGATTCAAGCCTGCATCTTTTGCTTCGATTGCAGCTGCCATACCAGCTCCTCCTCCACCGACGATGATCAAATCATATTCTTCTTTCATCTCAGCTGGATTTGTGTAAGTTTGAGCAGATGCTCCGGATGATACTTCTGTTGATTCTTTTGTGGAAGAGCTACTGGATGCAGATTCTTTTTCATCAGGCGTACAGGCACCTAAGGCAAAAATTGCTGTAACTGTCAGTAACCCTTTAATTGTTTTCTTCATAGTTGTCCTCCTAAAATTTAACACTTACCCCATCATAAGTGATAGCATTCACAAATTCAACCAACAATTTATATTTTCCGTACTACTGTTATCTTTCTCTTTTATAAATAACCATTAATATTCCAAAATTTTCAAGTTTTCGTTAGTAACTATCGAAAAACAGTCGAGTTTCTTGAATAAATAGTCAGGCAAAAAAAATTTGTTTTTTTGATCCAAACAGAAGATTTGGGCTTTTTTCATTAGACAAGTATAATCGATATGAAACACGAAGGAGTTCATTTATGAAATTTATTAAACATTTTTTTTCAAAAGGGAGTAAGTCCGCTGGGAAGGTCACTCATGCGATTTACATCATTTTACGTATCATTGTGGTGGTCATGCTCGTCGACCAATTGATCGACCGGAACATGGGGAATATCATGCTCTTATTATTAACTTTATTATTGTTTGAAATCCCCTATTTACTAGAAAAATTACTAAAGATCCAAATCCCTAACACACTGGAAATCATCATCTTATCCTTTATTTTCAGTGCCACTGTCTTGGGTGAATTAAGTGACTTTTATGGCTACTTTTCATTATGGGACACAGCGTTACACGCACTAAGCGGCTTCCTAGCAGGTGGTGTTGGCTTTTCTCTTGTCTACCTCTTGAACAAAAACACGAAAACAATGAATCTGACGCCATTACTAGTTGCACTAGTGTCATTTTGTTTTTCCATGACTGTCGGTGTGTTTTGGGAATTTATTGAATTCTCTGCAGATCAAGTCTTACAGATGGATATGCAAAAAGACAATTATGTTGATCAGATCAACAGTGTCAAATTAAGCGAGGATGGCAACACCGTATATAAGATCAAAGATATCCAACAAACAACTGTCACATATAAAGATGAGCATAGCAAAACCAAAGAGTATGTCATGGCAGATGGGTACTTGGACATCGGGATCTTAGATACGATGAAAGATTTATTCGTCAATTTTATCGGAGCCCTTGTCTTCAGCGTTTTCGGTTATCTTTATACACGAAACGATTATCGGAAATTTACGTTCATCCGGAACTTCATTCCTAGAAAAAAAGGTGTGACCACACGGATGGATACTGCTGGAAACAAAAAAGAGTAGCTGGAGAAAAAGTAAAATTGATTTTTGTTTTTTACCTCAAGCCCAAATAAACGGCTGAACCATAAGTGATAATATCCAGAAATAAGGTGAAATCCGCAGAAATTCTAAGAGTAATTTTTGTGGATTCCACCTTATTTTTCAAGACCAAACACTTCTGACCCACCCTTTTTTATTGTGTAGGATAAATAGCCATGATCTTATGAAGATCTGTTTTTTCTGTCTGTTGTAAACCATTCACAAAAACAATGATTGACACATTTATCTAATGAATGGCCTAAATCATTCGAACGATTAGGATAAATTGCTAAGCTTGGCAGAAATACCTGCTTGGAATCCTACTAAGATATTTTACGCTCGAAATGGATAAGTAATGAACATGAGGTTCTTTTCCGTGCAAAATTTTTTTAGTATTTCAGCAAAACGCCTTGCACTTTTTTTGAAAAAACATTAGATAAGCATTTTTTTAATTCGCTTGATACATTGTTAAGTAGACATTGTTTATTTAGCTCTCCTGCCGATTAAAAATGGCCAGACTCTCCTTCTATCCATTTTTTTCCTACTACGCAAATTACTTGTTAAAGTTGTAAAACTAATTTTGGCTGATGTTTCTTTTCTTGTCGATTGCTCCTCTCTGAATTGACCTTGACACTTTTTTCTGTACTAGTGACAACAAGATTTAGGAAACTTCGCTTCATCGACGGGGTGACTGATTCCATGCCTGTTCGTTCATTTGGAACAGTCTGATGTTTCATTTCCTGTTGATTGCTCCTCTCTGAATTGACCATGGTACTTTTTTCTGCACTACTGACAACAAGATTTAGGAAACTTCGCTTCATTGATGGGGGGGCTGATTCCATACCTGTCCGCTCATTTGAAACCGATTGCTTTACACGATTAGGCTCTTCTATAGTAGATTCAATACTTGAGAGAGCTCTCTTTGATTGCTCTTTCGTAAACAAGTCTGGTTGATCTATCTCTCTTTTCTTTCTAAGGTTTGTTAATTGATGATCGCTTACTTTAGCTGTTACATTCGCTTGACTAGGAATGGTGCTGGCGTGTTCTTGGATCAATGTCTGATTCAATTGGATATATTTGTCAAAGTAGCTATGATCTTGTACATATTCCAGTGCTAAAAACGTCGATAACAAACCGTTACCTAATGTCACATCATCGAGGCCTCTAGCAACACGAACTACACCATCGAAGTCTCTTCCCTCCGCTGCGTCTCTTAGGATCATTGCAACCATATCGGCATCCGATATTTGGACATTCACACGTAATACATTATTTTTTTTTAGCTCATTCCACACTGTCTCTTTCGTTAATCCAGGTTTATTTTGAAATTCAGCGATTTCTTCCACAAGACTTGTGAAACCTTCTGAGTTCAAAATACTCTCAAAATTATTCACATATTCATCCACCATCATTTTTCCAGTTTTTACCACACCTAGCTTCGTTGTTGCATATGCCATGAGATCTACTGTTCCTGAACTAAGATGACTCGTCTCATGAAGTAATGCTCTCACCTTGTTTACTCCTATTTCTTTCCCTTTCGCAAGACTCGGATCTAAGTGAAAAGCATCTGCGAAAATGACCATTCGACATTCTGGATCATAAGGAAACACCTCAGCCTTCGTTTCTATATATTCCTTATATAATGTACGAAATTCTTGTGAGTCCCCTTGGCGAACTAAATCAGAGGAGACGACCAAAATATTTTCATAATCCCAATCCGCTGTTTGCTGGAGGAATTGTCTTCCTTTTTGTACGACAGAGATCAATCGATTCAAACTTTCCAATAAGATTGGCTCTTGATTGGGTACGCTCTCCAGCTGAAAAAATTTCACCAGATAAGTTCCTATTTTCGACTCTGCGATTCTATCTTTTGTCAATGCTTCCGCAAACACTTCGATTGCTTTATCATAATAATCGATTGATTTATCAAAGTCTCTACGCAAGTCAATCAAAAATTTCTGAAGAAACTCAGGACTCTTACTCGCGTCAAGACCGGGATATATTCGAACGCCAATTGCCGGTTCCTTTGGCAATTCTTCAATAATCGTTTTCATAATAAGGTCTTTATTCCATTTTTGATTGTTGTAAACAACTGGTTTCGGCTCAGGAATAAAAGTAGAGATGGGATTTAGAATATTATCATTGATACGATCGATTTTCTTTTTTGTATCTGGCTTCTTATACTTAGTTTCCGCAGGTATAGTATTTCTCAATTCGTTCCAGTATTGACCTTTCTCCGGTGACTTTGGCATTTTTTTTAACGGTGGAAGTTTTTGATTGCCAAATTTTGGAAAGGTGAATTTCCCACTTCTACTTTTTAATAGATTGTCCGAAATCACCTTCTCTTCAATTGTTTCTAGCCGAAATCTTCCTGTATCCGGCGTATAAGACAAAACTGTCTTCCACTGGTTGACATCTTTTTTCAATAAGTAATACCTATTCTCTCCTTGAGGCATTAATATCAAGGGAATGTAATGATCATTAATTTTGATGTAAGATTCCCCCCACTGATTCCATCTCAGCCCTTTTTCATCTGGAGCAGAAATGAAACTTGGATCCTTTATTGAATCAAATTCATCGATTTTTTTCATCACATCCTCTGCCAATTCTTTCGGAATGGAGGGAGAAGTCGCTTCCTCAAAATACCATTTTTTCCCCTTGCAGTTCACAGGATAGATATTCTCTCCATCGATCACATCATACCGTACTTTGTGATTTTTAACTGGTCGAACCCTTACAGGAACGGTCTGCCCATTCATATCAATGAAATACTTAGTTTCTTGTCCACGACCTGGGATCGTCAATACTGTGCCACTACCATACGCACTAGGATTTAAATTTGTTGCTTCTACAAAAACCTGGTCTGGATTAATGTCTTTCGATAAACGGGTAATCAGTGCTTTTTGTTCCTGCGTAAATGACACAGGACCCGAAATCACTTCCAATTGATTCCCTCTCAAATTAAACGTATTTCCGTAGACATCCCCCGTTGTTAGATCCGTCACAATCATATATATATCATCTTTCATGTGTTTTACAGGAACTTCTAAACCAGCCTCTGGCAAACGAGCGATGCTCACGTCTTTAGGAAACACGGGAGGTTGTGTATTCAAATTTGATGCTTTTTCTAGCATTTTTTTTACGTCACTTGCAACCCAAATTTCATTTTTCAGTGCCACTAACTCTTTGAGAATAAATTTTCCGCCATCACTTATTAGTTCAACTCCTGGATCAATGTATCGTATTAGATGAACGAGCAGCAAATTGGATTCAGAAAAATTTGGAATAAACTGTCCACCTAGACGAATCGCCTGTCTAATCCCTCCGGTCGCAATTGCTTTTGCCATCCCTAAAGCAAATTTCATGTTAAGAGAAGTGACTTGTCCTAAGAAAGGAATCAACAGAAGGGCATCAAGCACGCAAGAAGGAACTGCCACGGAAGCATCTTGATTGCCAATCCCTATCACACAATCGTAAAACGGGATAATCGACTGAAGCACCTCCAACACCTGATCACTGATGGTACGATCATTTCCTGATTGATACAAATTTTGGTATAGATTATCCCGATGTTTACTAGCTAATCCCTCAATGAAAGAGTGTGTTTCTTTCCCCTGAGATAGTCTTTTATCACGATTTATAAATTTATAAAACAAAAATTCACGGTTTCCAATCTGAACGCCGTTTTCTATCTCTTTGTAACCTCCACGCAAATGCTCTTTCTGGTTAAACAACCCGTTTATGAGGTATAACATAGGCTTGTTATCTACTCGATAGAATACATAACCTCCAGATTCATCTAATTTCTTCAATCCATAGCAACGTTCTTCATTTCCTTTCACTGCCACAAACAGATCGGTGTTCTCTAATTCAAGTTCAATGATCAAGTCAGGTGGAAGACGATATCCATTGGGAATCGTTGAAACCTCCATGACATGTTTTAATTTGGCAGTTGCCTCATAGATCTGCGTTTCAGGCGAGAACATAAACTCTTGCTCTTTCTCGTTAAACTTTAACAGAGCAAACTCTATCAGTTTTTGATCGAATGGATAATAGGCGTCTGACACGGCTTTCGTCAATCGCGTATACCACTCTTCTAGATTTGGGGGCGTATAGTTACGGCATGCAGTAAGTGCTCCAGAGAGATAGTCTTGTTCTATCGCATAAGAAGTAAATAATCTTGCTCGATCTTTGTCATATTGAGCGCATAACTGTGCTACTTCTTTGGCTAAAACCTGTTTTCGACGCCAATTGATTGCTTCTTTTTGATATGTGCCATAAGCTTCATAAAGTGATTCCAAACTTTCTCTAAGAATAAAATAACTGTTTTTCCAATAATTCAAGAAAGTGTTCACAGCAACTTCTTGATAATTTCCTTCTTCCAAGGCTTTAAGTAAAAGACCTGGATTTAACTGGGCAACAGCTAACATAGCGGGCGTGACAATATAACGCAATTCATACAACCTTTTCACACCAGTTTTACTGATTTTTTCCCAATATAGACTACCAAATTTTTGAATTTCTTCTTGGGTGAACGATGTGCGAATTCCTGCATCTTCTAATAACCTCGTTCCTGTGAGCTGCATCAAGGAATTATAATTAGAGATAGGGGTCTCATCGGGTAACATACTGACATCCAGTAAATAATTAGGTAACACTTCTTTGAGAAACAGTACCCATAATTTTTTAACAACTGTGAGTTTGTCTTCAGAGATTTCCAAAACCTTAGTCTCTGCATTCAATTCGTCAATTTCAAATAACTTTCTGAGACTACCAATAGTAAATTGGGATGGATCGGGTGAATCGAGGATTTTCTTGAGCATGTATACCTCAACCGAGCTACCTAGTACATTTTCAAACACCCAATTCATAATGGTCGATCGCGCAGCTCTATCCGAAATTTTTTCTCCTTGTCCACCGCCGTAAAGTTTTAATTGGTTTAAAATCACTTTAGAGAATTTTTGTAGTTTGTCATAACTGAGAACCATCCCTGTTCCTTCTTGTGTAAACCATGTTCCCATTGCAACGAGGATGTTGGCTTGGGTTGCTTCCCCTTTTAATACCCCTTCTTGACGGAAAAACTGTGCTACTTGGGCCTTCAAATTAGGATCACGCCAATTGGGTGCTACATAATTTGGCCTTTGGTTCTCATTCATGTTGGAAGATTGCGTACTCGTTACTATTTTGGGTGTTGTTGTTGCGGGTGTTACTGATTTTGTGGAGGTTTTCTCCTCTTTTGATGGTTCAGCAGGCGTTATAGGGAGGCCACTAGCCATATCATATAACCAGTTTTTAAAGGTCACTTCTGCCTTTTCATCTGCAATCTCTGCACCGGCATTTTTTCCAAGAATAAGATTTGCCAACATTTTCACATTAGTGCTATTGATTTTCACTTCATCGTTCACTTTTATCGTTGCCCATTCTGCTGTTTTTAAAATTAGCTCATTCGGCTTAGTGATGTCCACCTTGATATCTCTCGCAGCTAAAAAATAAACGATTTTTTTCTGTATGTTCTCTTTTTGTTGCTCTGTCAGTTCAAGTATGCTCTCCTTCTGGTCCTCGATAGCAATATCTGTGATAAGAACTGCATTATTTTCACGAGTAAACGCGTCAATCTTTTCTTGCTGCACAACAGTTGTTTCAATTTCACTGATGTCGATAGCATCCCATTCCCTGCTCTCTTTATAGGTATAGTCGATTTGTACATTATTATTCTCCCATTGAAGTATAATATAGCGAGCGTCTTTTGCTGTTACCTCTTCTTCACTGCTCCCATATTCCGCTTGCATGATCCTTGCTATTTGTATTTCCCTTTCGATAATCGCTTCGTACGTAGGTCCTTCAAGAAGCCACACTTGTAATTGTCGAACTAATTCACTTGTAGTAGGATGTTTAAAAGAGATCCCACGATCCCGCAAAAATTTTTTAACAACTTCATTCACCGCAGGCGTTTTTCCTCGTTGATCGAAAATCAACTGATGATGATAGAACTTACTGATTGGCTGCGCTTTAGAAATAGTTGGCGAGCGATCATTGATGAAATCACTAAAAAGTTGCTTACTTTCTTTATTTTGTAAATTTAATCGTACGACGTTCTGATTTTCTATTTTCCCTAATTGATAATGAATCGTCTCAGGACTCACTTCCTTGAAAGTATATCCTTCCAATAAAGTATTACTCTTCCATTGATTAAAAATCTCTTGTGTTTTAATAGAGGACCAAAATTCCCCAAATCGAATGTCCGTTAGTCCATATGTTTTTGCGATAAAATATGCTAAGAACTGTTCTCTTTCAGAGGTATCATTGCTTTCACTTGTTCCCCCTTTTTCAATCCATTGAAATTGTGCTTTTTCTAACTCATTGCTCGTGGTGTCTTTGATCTCGATTCCTGCTTTAGAAAAAAACTCCTTCAATTTTTGATTCACCATGTTTGTTTCATCTCGTCTTAAAAAAAGGCCAAAATGAAAATAGAGAATTGGTAACGGTTCGGAATAATGTGTCACAGGAGGTACATTCTTGACAATATCGACAACGATTGTATGCACTAATGCTAAATCAGAATCTTCCATAGTGGACGGTATCACTTTCATCTCGCTGGTTTCTGTCACTTTTCCCTTCTCTACTGGTAGCTTTAGCTCAATAAATTGGTAATTACTTAACATATTGTTGGTTTTCCATTGGAAATAAATATTTGTTTCCTCGACAGCAGTTAGATTTTGTCTCACCATTCCATACCCCGCAAGAATGTTCGGAACAAGTTGTTTTTGCCTTTCTAAAATCTTTGAATCTACCTGCCCATCATTTATCCATTCATGTGCGGCTAGAACGATTCCCTGTGGTGATCGATCATCATTAAAAAACTGTTGACTATAGAGAAATTTCTGCACGAATTGATTGGCGTTCTTTGTTTTTTCCCGATCTTGAAACAGTTCATAGTCGTACCATAAGGGGATAAGCGGTTCTTCTATAGAAATGGGTAAAGGCAATTTCTTCATATAAGCGACATGCATGTTGTTCACCGTTGTCACGATATCCACAGGGAGTGAGCCATAGGTATTCGGCCGAACAGAAGTGATTATTCCAATTAGATCATTGTTTAAGATGTCTACTTCCTCATGTCCCTTGGCTGGAAAAAAATTGTAGTCTCTAAAAATATTATTATTTCGCCATTGCAATATGATAGCAATCGCACGAGTATCCGCTATCGTTTGACCTGTTAGTCCCGAAGAATTAAGGATGATTTCAGCAACCTGTTTGTTTCTACTTAATTCAACCTCTTTTCCGTCTCTTCTTAGAAACTCTTGTGTGGCAAGAATCAACTGAAGGGGAGATAAATTCTCACAGGGGACTTTTTGTTCACATAGAAATTTTTTGACTGCATCATTGACATTTTGCGTTAGATTGATCTTATTGAACATCTCCTGTTCATACCACATAGGTGCTAATTTCTCAGAAGTTGGTACAGGAGAAGGTTTCCCCTCTAAAAATGCAACAATTATACTATTAATTTTATTCAACCGTTCGCCAAAAGCTTTTTCATCAACTTCCGAATTTTCTTTTGTCGTAGATGCTCCTTTTTTCTTTTGGCGCTTAGCATCGTTCATTTGAGGGAGAATTGCGCCATCTCCTTTTTTTGATATTCTCGTAGGTGTAGTTGACATGGATTGACTAGTATTGAATATTGGTATTACCGTATATGCTTTTTCTAAAGATTTAAATTGATAATTTTTAAAAAGATTATTATTTCGCCATTGCATCAAAATGCTAGCTACCGTCTCATCGGTCAATTTGCGAGGAGGTAATCCTGAAACACGCAGAATAATCTCTGCAACTTGTTTTCTTTTACTTCTCTCCGTTTCCACATCATCTACTCTTTCCCAATGTTGTATTTCAAGAAGCAATTCTTGCCCAGACATAGTTGAACACCGTCGTTTTTTTTGACAGATAAAAACATTCACTGAATCGTTCACTTTGTCAATTGCATCTCGCCTTTCAAAAAGTGCACGATCATACCACAAAGGTGGTAAATTTTCTGGTATCTGCCCCTTCAACATCCCATCAAGCATTTGACCATACATATATTTCGTAAAAACCATTTGTAATTTTATTCGTGTCTCTAGAGGTATTTCTTCGGTTGATTGTAATTGTGGATCAAGCATTACTGGTGGTAACGAAGTAGTTGTTTTTAGTGGAAGGTTCGTGGCTTCATGATTGTCTTCTTCTTTTGCAGTTGATTTTGGCGGCAATGCAAACGTGTAATCTTTAAAAATATTATTGTTTCTCCATTGAATAATAATCTCTTCGCCTCTTTTGTCGGATAACCCTTGACTGGACAATCCCAGAGTCTTCAAAATCAATTGTGCAACTTGTAGTTTTCTAGCTAATTTATTGTTTTCTCCCGCTTTCCTTATCCAGTTCTTTACTGCATTAAATAATTGAAGTGTAGACAGCCCTTCACAAGGGATACTTTGCTCACATAAGAATTTCGTCAGCGCTTGATTAACTTTTGCTATTTCGCCTCGCTTTTCATAGACCTCATAATCATACCAAAACGGTTCAAGTTGGCTAGCTGTAGATTCTGGTGAGGGTGAATTATCAAGGTAAGCCATAATGATATAATTTAATTTCATTAATGTCTCCCTAGACAATACTTGATAAGACTTCATCTCTGGATCGTTAGAAACAGAATGATCGCTTTGCATTTGTCGATCAGTAGGAATGGGTTTAGCTTCGGCTGCTAAAAATTGAAGTCCTACCGTTTTCTGGACAAATCTATCTATCCTTCCTAAAAAGTCACTTGCCAACTGATGTATCTGTGTCAAAACACGCCTTTCTTCCGATTTCAATGCTGGTTGTGTTTCTGATTTTAGGTTTGATATTTTTTCCTGATAGCTATTTTCTGGTTTTTTCTGATTTACTTTCTTTATGAAAGTCTTATGTGAAAGGACATTATCATTGGGATGAGTTTTCATTGAAAGGTTCATATTCTTTTGTGTTTGAGGCTTATCTGGACCATGTTTCCCATAGTCCACAGAAAAAGTACGCAATAACAAGTCAAGAAAATGTAACATCACCGATCCACCATTTGCTCCTGCCTGTTCTTTCGTATAATTCGTATGTTCGTATTCACGGAAAAACTGAGAAAACGTCTCGCTTAATCCATCCCAAAAATGGTCTGTTTCATTGCTCATTTTATCTGTTGATTGACTTTTTTTGTCAGTTGTATTCCCATGTTGGCTCTGCTTATTTTCTAAGGAAGTTTGAAAGATCTCTCTTAGCTTTTCGAGCTTTTCATTTGCTTTAAATTGATTGGCCTCTGGAGTGGAGTTATTTGTCATACGGTGAAAAGAAAAATGTCGGTATTGACTTCTTTGCCTTGGTCTTTCTCCATTCTCTTTCTTTGCTTTTGCGACGGCTACTTTACAAACCGTTCTTAACTGTGTTTGTTCAATCTCTTCTCCCCAGAAAATCCATTTTTTCATTTGCGTGGCTCTTTTCGTGAGCGTACAATTCATCAGTTCTTCGATATCATGAGCGATTTTGTGAATAGAAAGGCTGAATTCATGAGCCACTTCCGCAATATCGGCTTTTAGTTCTAAATTTTGGTGCGGATAAAAAGGGAGGGTTTGAGTAGAAGAATTATTTGTAGTATTGACGGTCGGTTCTATCTGTGGATCAGCTAGGAAACTGGGGGGGATATTCTCTATCAAGGGTACTTGGCTTCGGTGGTGGATTAGGTTAGGATTGACGGTAGAACTTGAGTGAAAGGAATGGATCCTTGTCTGATTACCTTCACTTCTCAGATCAATACGGGTGTCTGCTTCGAAAGCTGTAGTAGGAGAACTTCTTTGATTGAGACGATCAACTGGTGGAACGATCGCACCCAAGGTCATCCATGTATACAACCATCCTACTGGGTGTCGGATTCCTTGCTCTGTTAAGGTATGTCCAGAATTTGATGCGATAAAATTTAAAACTTGTTGCGCGTGTTTTTCATTCATTTCATCATTGCGTTTGTTGTTGAACACACCGCTTTCTCTTCTAAAATCATCTTGTGGCATTTTGATCACTCCTTCGCTAAAATGAGATAGCTAGCTAACTATGTAAACGTGGTTGAGATAGAAGTATTCAACACCTAGAAATAAGCGACAAAAACAGATAATAATTCCCTATTTTTAGCTCCTTGTGGTCAATCAATTTTGCTTATAGAATAAGTATGTTTATCAACTTTAGGTGTTGCGAAATGACTACTATCAAAGCCCCGATTATTTTAGGTCATAACAAACGAAAACAATGGGTTTATCTTTCTCTATTATTCTTGACACATTCTGACTGATTACCGATTTCACCACTATGAAACACGTATCTGATTACTAAATAGGACAGATAAATCTAAGTATTACGAGTTTTTTAACGGTTTGTTTTCAAATTTTCAAGATAGATTTGACAACTCAACTTTCATTTCTTCAAGAAGTAAAAAATAAATACGGGTGATTCAACTATCTCGGATATCTAATTGACTCTTATTACTAAATCATCTGGACGTTTTGTTGTTTTTTCTATTGACCTGATTATACACACAAACCTATTTCTAAGTTGACCTATTATTTCTTGATATTTAAATAACATTGGTATATGAACTAATAACTTTAATATCTTAGTGAAGGTTTTCCCGCTTAGCGATCAACCTAATAATTCTCTAACATTGAAGCAATTTGAAGCGTTTAGAACAAAAATGAAATTCCTTTTTATTTCTATCCTTAAAATCGTGTATACGGTATTCGCAAGCCAGCTGCGTCAGAAATAAGCGGTGAAAACCAAAAATTTGAAGAACAATTTTCGGGTTTCACCGCCTATTTCTCGGAGCTGAATACTTCTGTCACCACCTATTTTTTAGGTGCTTTTTTTATTTTCGATGATAAAATATCCATCACTATTTCATAATCAGGATTTTCACTACCATCAAATTTATCAGGAATGAACGTGAAACCTAAACTTTGATAAAGTTTGATCGCTGGGTGACTCCATGTCTGTGTGTGTAAATAGATTGGGCTTTGTGTCGTTATTTGCTGAAAACAACGGAGCACTTCGATCGTCAAACTTCTGGCGATTCCTTTTCCTTGATGTTCTGGCTTGACCGCTAACCAATGAAAAAGCGGATATTCTTTCTCACGAAGCTTCCACCAAGCAGTGCATGTGGCAATGCGTTCACCTTGTTCGTTGACCACAAAATACATACGCTTTGCCAGCTCTTCTGGATAAGGGGCAAAAGTTTGGTCAAAGTAAGCCAATGCCTGCTCCACGGTGTCAAATTCACCGACTGCTGTTTCAATGATTGCCCAATCCTGCTCTGCTCCTGGTTGATACTTTTCAAAGCGATACTGCTGATTCAAGGGATAAGAAGGCAATTCTTCATTGAGTGGGCGTGTCATCCAAATCTCTGCATAGGGCAATTGCTTATCCAACATCACGCCACCTACTTTCCTTTAGCTTCTTTTTTCACCAATGATCCGTACTTCCGTCTCTAATGTAACATCAAACTTCTCTTTGATTACCTCTTGGATATGGGCAATCAACTCTGTATAATCAGTTGCTGTTGCATGGTCGATATTGACGATAAAGCCGGCATGTTTTTCCGAAATCTGTGCGCCGCCCCATTTCAAGCCTTGTAACCCTGCTTCTTGGATCAGTTGTCCTGTGAAGTGTCCTTCAGGTCGTTTGAAGACACTACCGCATGAAGGGTATTCCAATGGTTGTTTTGCTTCACGCAATTCCGTCAATTCGTCCATCCGACCTTTGATCATCTCATGATCACCAGGTGTTAATTGGAAACGAGCTTCTAAGACGATAGCATCCATCTTCTGTAATTCACTATGGCGATAAGAAAAGGCCATTTCTTCATTTGACAGGGTTTGGATCGTCCCATCACTTAATAATAAGTCGACTTCTGCAAATACGTCTTTGATCTCCCCACCGTAAGCTCCTGCATTCATGTAGACTGCACCGCCGATACTTCCAGGAATCCCACAGGCAAATTCGAATCCTGTCAAAGATTCTGCCAAGGCTGCATACGTCGTATCGATCAGTTTTGCACCTGCTTCTGCAATCACCATCGTGCCTTCAACGCTGATTTGGTTCATCTCTGTCAACATGATGACCACGCCGCGAATCCCACCATCTTGGACGATCAAGTTACTTGCATTTCCTAGTACCAACCATGGCACTTGGTTTTCTCGACAATAATCAACTAACTGTTTGACTTCTGATTTGGTTTTGGGAAAAGCTAAAACATCTACCGGTCCACCGGTTTTGGTAAATGTATAATGACTTAACGGTTCATCAAGCAACAGATTCAACTCTGGATTTTTTTTAACGATATCTTCTTTATTCACTGAGGACTTTCCTTTCTTTTCAAACGTCCCCATCATTCTATCACGCTTAAAACAATCTTGCCAGTTTTGCTCAAAGCTGATGACGGTAAATATTATTCAACATTTCCTCACAAAGCGCATGGCTGTCGTATACTCCAGCTTGTTTCAACTTTTCTTTGTTAGGTGTCGTTTCTTGCACCTCTTCAAAAAATCGTTCCACCATCGACACAAAACCACGCTTGCTCAACGTTGTTTCCCAATCACCAAATTTCTTTATTTCCACCGTATCTGGTTTACGGATGACTAATTCTGTCAGATCACTCAATTCATAGGTTCCTTGTTTGCTCGTCACTTGATAGGTTTCAGTATTCGCACCACTTCCAAGATCCATCGTCACGATTGCCATTTGGTTCGCAGTTTCAAGTTGCAACATCGCTACTTCCATAAATCCTTCCTTTTCTCGGATATGAGATGTTGTTTTGATCACTGGTTCGTCTAATAAATAAACAGCCGTGTCCACCAGATGCAAGAACAGATCGTAAATGACAAAAGCAGTCGTTTCTTTTGCCGCAATGCGATTTTTTTGTAACTGGATCAACCGTTTTTCTGGAATCGCTTTTAATTCTTCGACCATTGGAGCGAATCGTCGGTTGAAGCCCACCATTAAAATCACATGATGTTGTTCTGCCAATTCTTGTAACTCTTGGATTTCTTTTAGGTCAACACTTAAAGGCTTGTCGATATAAACATGGATATTATGTTCCAAACATTTTTTAGCTAATTGAAAATGAACGCTTGTTGCCGCATGGATCATACATGCTTCGATTTCCTCTTCAATTAAGTCATCCAGCGACTCATACAAATGAGCAAATCCATAGGTTTTCTTCAGACGATCTTTCGTTACCTGATTACGTGTCGCAAAATAAAAATCAACCATTCCTTGTTTCTCTGCATATGTGGGTAAATATGCTTTTTCGGCAATATTACCTACTCCTACTACGCCAATTTTCATGGTTTCCCTCCTGCTATCTGTTATTACTCTTATCTTACACTATTTTTAATAAAAATGAGGTACAATATAATCGCACAGACTTGATAGAAAAAGGAGCGTGTTTTTTTGAAACTGATTTCGTGGAATGTCAATGGTTTAAGAGCCATCGTCAATAAAAATTTTCTAGAAACATTTAAGGAATTTGATGCAGATTTCTTCTGTCTTCAAGAAACAAAGCTACAAGAAGGTCAAATCGACTTGGATTTACCAGGTTACCATCAATATTGGAATTATGCGGTCAAAAAAGGCTATTCAGGTACAGCGATCTTCGCCAAAGAACCTGCATTGAACGTTTCTTATGGAATGGGCATTGATGTCCATGATCAAGAAGGTCGTTTGATCACGTTAGAATATCCTGAATTTTACTTAGTCACTTGCTATACACCAAATTCACAAAATGAATTGAAACGCCTCGATTACCGTTTAGAATGGGAATCTGCTTTTTATGATTATTTAGAAGAGTTGAAAAAACAAAAACCGGTGATCGTTTGTGGGGATCTAAATGTCGCCCATGAAAACATCGATTTGAAGAATTGGAAAACGAATCAAAAAAGTGCCGGTTTCTCAATCGAAGAACGAAACGCATTGTCTCATTTACTTGATAATGGTTTTGTAGATACTTTCCGTTACTTCTATCCAGAGTTAGAAGGCGTCTATTCTTGGTGGAGTTATCGTTTCAATGCTCGAAAAAACAATGCAGGTTGGCGTATCGATTACTTCTTGACGAGTGAAGATTTGACACCTCGTTTGGTTGATGCAAAAATCCATACATCGATTCTAGGTAGTGACCACTGCCCTGTCGAATTAATTATCGAATAGCAAGGATAGCAACGGAAGAAATTGGGTTGTCCCGATTTTCTTCCATTGATCCTTCACTGACACCATATTTACTTGATACATAGTCTGAAAAAGCTATTTCTTTTCATACAAATCTATGTTATGGTTTATTTTTTAAAGGAGGCTTATTTGAAAATGAATTTTATCGCGATGGACTTTGAAACTGCGAACCACCAATCTCATAGTGCGTGTTCCTTAGCCCTTGTCAAAGTGGAGAACAGTCAGATTGTCGATGAATTTTATACCTTGATCCAACCGGAAACGCCATTTTTCTGGCGTAACATCCAGATCCATGGCATTCGACCCGAAGATGTCCAACAGGCACCTAAATTTCCAGATGTTTGGCAGAAAATCGAAAAGTATTTCCAAAAAAACCGATTAGTCGTTGCGCATAACGCCGCATTTGATACAAAAGTATTGGCTGGTTGTTTAGATTATTATCAGTTGCCTCAACCGAACTATCTCTCATTGTGTACCGTCAAAACAAGTCGCCGCTTGTTTCCGGAGATGCCAAATCATCGCTTGAATACAGTTTGTGAAAATTTGGATATCACGTTGAAAAATCACCATGATGCGTTAGAAGATAGTCGAGCATGCGCGGAAATCTTGTTATATCAGGAAAAATTTTTTGGGACAGACCCATTGAAAAAATTAGTCACAGTGAAATAGTTCAATTAGCTAAACTAAGCTAATTCTTTCATTTCTATTTGTTGTTTCCCTCGTACGAAAGAATCAACGATGACGATAAATAAAGAACCTGAAAAGTGGTCAACTACTTTTCAGGTTCTTTGTTTTTGAAATCAGTTTATTTCATGCTCAATCGTTCGTTTCATCTTGATTATCGCCAATGATTGACCTTGTCTTCTCGAAGAGTCAACACTTTGGGTTTCCTCTTGAAACCCCATTTTTTGATAAAGATGGACGGCTCGTTGATTGCCCGCCAATACATCAAGAACCAACGTACTAAATCGCATATTTTCTGTAGCCCAAATAATTGCCTCTTCTAAAAGAATCGTGCCTAACCCCATCCCCCAATATTCTTTCAAGATACTGATCCCTATTTCGCCATGTCGGGGCAAACCAGGTTTGGGAGCAACAGAAACAACACCTACCACCTGTTTTTTGACACAGGCTAAAAATAATAAGTGTTCTGCACTTTCTTTTATTCGAGACAATTCAGTTGCAAGTACCTCTTTACTTTTATTAAGTGAACGCTCCTCAACAACAAAATAATCCGTTTCTTGTCTCGCTTGGCGTAGCATCACTAACAATCCTTGAGCATCTGATTTCTCCGCTTCTTTTAACGTCAGTTCAACATCATTAGCCATGAGAATCCGCCCATGCTTCATAGATACGTTTTTCAAACTCTTGACTATTCGGCCCGTATGATTGGAATTTCACATACCTTTTTTCTGATTCTGTATCACTTTTTTCAATAATCAGTTCCAAATAATCTTCAGGTAAAGCATCTTCTAATAGATTTCCCCACTCAATGACTGAAAGTCCATCACCTTCAAAATATTCATCTAATCCCAAATCAGCACCGCTAGCAGCGACACGATAGATATCCATATGGTACAAAGGCATTTTTCCTTGTGTATATTCACGAATGATCGTATAGGTCGGACTCTTGATCATTTGATCGATGCCTAATCCTTTTGCAATTCCTTTTGTCAAAGTCGTTTTACCAGCACCTAGATCACCAGTCAACACTAGATTATCTCCCGGATGAGCGACTTTTCCAATGATTTCTGCTAATTGGTCTGTCATCGCCACACTTGTTAATTCAATCATCATCATTTCTCCTCATTCTTTTTTGTCAGTATAACGTGTAATCCAACAAAAAAAAAGAAAAGAGTCAGGAATCCTCAGCTCCCTAGCCCTTTTCTTTTTAGATCTACTGTTCGATTAATCTAATAATGTTTGTGCACCTGTAATGATCGCTAATTTGTAGACATCTTCTTCATTAGCACCACGAGAAAGGTCACTTACTGGTTTGTTCAATCCTTGTAAGATTGGTCCGATTGCTTCAAAGTTACCAAAACGTTGAGCGATCTTGTAGCCAATGTTTCCTGATTGTAATTCAGGGAAAACAAAGACTGTTGCTTGACCTGCCACTTTAGAATCAGGGGCTTTCAATTGTGCGACTGCTGGAACATAAGAAGCATCAAATTGTAATTCGCCATCGATCGTATATTGAGGCGCTAATTCTTTCGCGATTCTTGTTGCTTCAACTACTTTGTCTACTTCAGGAGCTGCTGCAGAACCTTTTGTCGAAAAGCTCATCAATGCGATTTTTGGATCGATATCGAATAGTTCAGCTGTTTTTGCTGATTCCACAGCAATTTCAGCTAATTCTTGTGCGTTTGGATTCACGTTGATCGCACAGTCAGAAAAGACATATTTTTCTTGATCTCTACCGCGAACCATGATCATAGCACCACTTGTACGACTTACACCTGGTTTTGTTTTGATGATTTGTAGTGCTGGACGTACTGTATCTCCGGTTGAATGGATCGCTCCAGAAACCATACCATCAGCAATGCCCATATATGTAAGCATTGTTCCAAAGTAATTGACATCTTTTAAGATTTTTTCTGCTTGTTCTTTTGTTGCTTTTCCATTACGGCGTTCAACAAAAGCTTCGACCATTTCATCCCATTTTTCATAATCATTTGGATTGATGATCGTGAAGTTAGATGTTTGGATACCACGTGCATTCGCTGCTGCTTCAATTTCTTCTTTGCTACCGATCAAAATCGGTTCAACTAATTCTTCTGCTTTTAAACGTGCTGCTGCTCCTAAAATTCTTGCATCCGTTGCTTCTGGAAACACGATTTTGATGCCGCGACGTACAATTTTAAATCTTAAACTATCAAACAATTCCACAAGATGACCCCCAGTTATTTTTATTAACTACCATGATACACTATTATCAAAAAAAAGAACAGTTTTAAATTTCTGTATCAGTCAGATTATGGATAATAATTAAGTTTTTCACATAATTTGGCAAAACTGCACTATAACAGGAAAGCGCTGTATCATTACACTGTTTTAGGCAGTTGCCAATCAATCGGTGTTTCACCCAGAGCAAGCAAAGCATCATTCGTTTTTGAAAATGGTTTTGAGCCAAAGAAGCCACGATGTGCCGATAATGGGCTTGGATGTGGAGCTGTTATTATAATGTGTCGACTTTTATCGATCATTTTCATTTTTTCTTGTGCAGGTTTGCCCCAAAGAATAAACACGATCGGTTTGTCTCGTTCATTCAGCTTCTCAATGATCGCATCCGTCAATTGTTCCCAGCCTTTTCCGCGATGAGAATAAGCTTGCCCTTCTCTGACAGTTAGTACAGTATTCAAAAGCAGAACACCTTGTTTGGCCCAAGTCACTAAATTCCCATGATGAACTGGTTCGATCCCTAAGTCATTCTTCAATTCCTTGTAGATATTGACCAGAGACGGTGGTGTTTTTACTCCTGGTTGTACTGAAAAAGAAAGCCCATGCGCTTGATTTGCTCCATGATAAGGGTCTTGTCCTAGAATCACGACTTTGACTTCTTCATAGGGAGTCAGCTCTAACGCTTCATAAACATGATACATATCCGGATGGATTTTTTGAGTTGCGTACTCATTTTTTAAAAATATTCTCAACTGCTGATAGTAATCTTTTTCAAATTCATCAGCTAATACTTCTTGCCAACTATTGTGGATGATTTTCTTCAAATTTCCCACCTCCTATTTTCCAGAATAACTCACAAATTATTTGTTAACAAGTCAAAATCTTCCATCTTATCTCGCATTAGTATGTTAAACTAGGAGGGAGAAAAGGAAAGGAACGGTAATCACATGATCAAATTAATTGCCTCTGATATGGACGGCACTTTACTCGATGCACATATGAGTATCTCAACAGAAAATACTGAAGCAATCCGCATGGCAAATGAGCTGGGTATTGAATTTATGGTCGCTACTGGACGTAACGCACAAGAAGCACGAGCAGCCTTAGATGAAGCAGGAATCGATTGTGCGATGATCACTTTGAATGGCGCGCAAGTTTTTGACAGATCCGGTAAGTCGCTTTTTACAGTGCCAATTCCAAGTCCCCAAGCCATGACAGTCATGGATATTTTAGATGCAAATGGTATTTATTACGAGGTAGCGACAAACCAAGGATTGTATTCGGAAAGCCAACCAAAAAGAATCGAAAGCTTTGCTTCTTCCATTGCGACCCATATGCCCCATTTGACTTACAAAATGGCGATCGCCATGGCTTCAGCTAATCTTGAACTCTTACACATCACTTATGTTGATAGCATTCGCGAATTACTACTTGATGATAAACTTGAAGTCCTAAAAATCATCTGTTTCCATACTGAAGGCCCACGTATTTTAGGCCCTGTAGGGAAAGAAATCAGTAATTTAGGCGAACTGGCAGTGACCTCTTCTGGTCAAAACAATCTTGAAGTCAACCATAAAAATGCTCAAAAAGGAATCGCAGTTGCTCATGTCGCTCATGAACGAGGGATTACTTTAGATGAAGTCATGACGATCGGTGATAACTTCAATGATGTCAGTATGTTGCAAACCGCCGGCGTTAGTTTCGCCATGGGAAATGCAGAGATTGAAGTCAAAGATTACGCTAAATACTTAACAGACACAAATCTTGAATCAGGTGTTGGCAAAGCCATCTTACGCGCAATCAACGAAAACCTATAGTTGTTTGAAGAAAGAGGGGAACAAATATGTCAGAATTTTTCATTCAGGAAAAACAGCTGAGTCGTGCGACTCGGACGATCGTCAAAGACGAAAAAGGTAAATCACTTTTTTTGATGGTCGGCCGCTGGGGAACGAAAGGAGATGCCTTGTCTCTTTATGCCATGAATGGTGATCTAGTCGCACATATCAAACAAATCAGTCTGACATTTGGCACACGCTTTGAACTTTACAAAGATTTCGAAAAAGTCGGTACGATGCAAAAGATTTTCAATTGGCCAGGAGATTTTTATTATATTCGCCGATTGCATTGGACCGTTCAAGGAGATATCTATAACCACCGCTATCAGATCCAGCATTTCAATGAACTAATCATGGAGATGGACAAAGCAACCCTCTTTACCGGTGATTATTATGTTCTTGATATCCCTTGTGAAGAAAATGCGCCTATCTGTATCTGTATTGCTGCTGTCCTTGATTATTGGCTCTATCGAAAAAACAAAGACAAAGAAACACCTCTTTCTTATCGCTTTGATGTCAACTAAAAACAAGGTTGTGACAGAAGTGTCCAGCTCCGAGAAATAAGCCAGAAAACTCCGAAAATTGTCTTTCAAATTTTTGGAGTTTTCTGGCTTATTTCTAAAGGAGTTACTTCTGGAACACCGTTTATTCAAGTTTAAGGGGATAAGACAATTAATGTCACAGCTTCGTTTTTTCTTTTATACCTGTTTTCTTCTATAGAAAAGAAGTGTCACTACATAGATAAGCACTGCACCTACCATGATCCACAAATTATTTCTTTCTCCATTTGTTTTAGGGAAAAGCTGTTGATTTTGTGATTGTTCATTCTTGGTCGAAGGATCATCATTATTGGTGTTTGATTCAACGGCTAGCGCTACTTTATTTTCACGTCTATCGTTCATCTGCATCGTACCTGTTCCATCGTTTTCAACTGTCCCATCTTCACTGATCACAGGCTTGTCAGAGTTGTTTGTTGATGAAACACTGCTAGAACTACTTGTTGTGGTATTAGTTGTGGTACTTGTATCTGATTGCTTTCCATTTTTACCTGGATAGGTACTGCTCTCAGTTGTGCTTGGTTCTGTACTACTTTCACTTGTGCTTGGTTCTGTACTACTTTCGCTTGTGCTTGGCTCTGTACTGCTTTCACTCGTGCTTGACTCTGTACTGCTTTCACTCGTGCTTGACTCTGTACTGCTTTCACTCGTGCTTGGCTCTGTACTACTTTCGCTTGTGCTTGACTCTGTACTGCTTTCACTCGTGCTTGACTCTGTACTGCTTTCACTCGTGCTTGGCTCTGTACTGCTTTCACTCGTGCTTGACTCTGTACTGCTTTCACTCGTGCTTGACTCTGTACTGCTTTCACTCGTGCTTGGCTCTGTACTACTTTCGCTTGTGCTTGACTCTGTACTGCTTTCACTCGTGCTTGACTCTGTACTGCTTTCACTCGTGCTTGACTCTGTACTGCTTTCACTCGTGCTTGACTCTGTACTGCTTTCACTCGTGTTTGACTCTGTACTGCTTTCACTCGTGCTTGACTCTGTACTGCTACTTGTTGTATCTGTTGTGTCATCATGCGTATTTGGTACAGCAAAAATTTCATTTGGGTCCCAACGATTTGTTGTGGCATTCAAGATCACATTTTTTCCTATGATCGTTCCATCTTGACTTTGATTGACTGTAATATCCGCACAAGGTGCAATAATCGTTCCTTGGAAAGGCGCATTGATTTCTAGTTTTTCTGTTAGATTACCAAAATTCCAAGAAATATTGGCATCAGAAAAATCTTCTGTTTGATGATTGGAACGATTATTATATTGAATTTGGGATTGTACAGAAAAACTAGTCGGTGCATCTACAACATTCATTATAAGCACTTTTCCCTCAGGATTGTTGATTCGTAAGGGGGTATTCTGTGCCAGAACAGAAGCAGCAACATTGATGACATAGGGCTGATCCCCAACCAGATCTGTACAGTCAATCACACGATTATTCATATCGGGGAAATCATCTGGTGTATAAGTTTTTAATGGATCTAACGACATCAACATATTTGATGTCAGCATTAAATTTTCAAACTCTTTGTTAAAATCAATGTATTGAGCATCTTCTCGATCTTGATAGAACTCATCCACTGATAAGTGATCCAACCTTGTTCCATTGACAACTATTTTATCATTTTCCGTCGTGATCACATTGTTTGATCCGACAATAAATTTATTCGATCGTTTATCAAAAGCCGCAGTTTCTGCTGAGCTAATGATCGTCTCAACAGATTGTGCATAATTGATCTCTTTATTTAAATCGCCTGTACTGATTGATGTACCGAAGTTATTCGTTGCTGATAAGACACTCGTTGCTACATTGCCCTCTGTATGCGCATTGATGGTCGTTTTTTCTTTTGCGAACACATGGAACTGAGAAGAAATCCCTAACACCCCATAATCACCGGTCAAATCATCATAGACACTGCCTGGATCTTGTGGGAGATATGTTTCGGCAATTACTTGGATTGGAAAAAATAAATGGAGAAGCAAAACAGACATTAGGGAAAGATTCACAACTTTATTTTTAAACATTTTTTCATCTCTTTTCGTCAATATATGAAATTTCATAACATAAAAACATTTGCTATTATAGTCCTAAAAAGTGATAAAAGAAATTATTTTCTGAAAATATTCCGGAAAATTACATCAATTTCATAGGTTTATCATTAAACATAACGTATGATTCTCATGCTCTATTATCGCTATTCTTTATTTTATGTGATTGTCCTCACTTTTTAGGTAAAAAAAAACACGCCTTTTTAGGCATGCTTTTTTTATTAATCGGTTAATGATCAATTGAATAAAATAATATCACTCGGTAATTTTCTTTTGCATATGATCATACAGATGTCCACTGATCGTTCGTTCCCCGATTACTTTGAACCCATGGCGCTCGTACAATTTCCTAGCTTGCGGATTTTGCTTATCGCAACTTAGTCCAATGACATCGCGGTTTTGTTTTTTGACGATTGGTGGCAATGCTTCTAACAAAGAGGAACCGATTCCTTGTCCTCTAAATTCTTCTGAAACACAGATAGAATCTAAATACCATTCATCAGGGAATGTTTCTCTATCCGTAAACATTTTTACTTGCTCGTAAATGCCATGCTTTTGTAAGATTTTTTCTAACGGCTGGTCGATGATTGATTCTTCTTCGTCTGTATAACCGTAAACGATCCCTGCTACCTTACCCTCTCGCTCATCAACGATCCCTCTTGTATAGCTGTAACGATAGTCTGGGTCTGTAATGGCTTCTTCCAAGACTTCTAATGTTTTTTCTTCACCGTACTTTAAAAGAAACGGTAGGTCCATATCTTTCAATATAACTAAAATAAGCGGAGCAATAGCTGCCGCATCTTCTTTTTTTGCATTACGAATCATTTCTGACACTCCTTTTTTTCATTTTACCATAATGAAATCTCAGAGCAAAACAGCTAATTCAAATAATCTTCAATTTTTTGTGTCACGAAATAACCATTCGAAACGATTGTTTTTGCTTCAAAACGACAGTAGGGGCAAACGATCGGCATCTCTTTTTTTACGTGTTCAACGATATGATTTACTTCTTCATAAGTGAATTTTTTCCCACAGTTTGGACAAACCATTTTTTGCATGATTCCCTCAATCCCTTCTTTGTTTTACACTTTTAGATTACTCTTATCTAGAAAAAAAGAGAAGTGAAACCACTTCTCTTTTAAGCACTGATCAATACATCTTCTAAATGATTCGTTCCATCGACGGCTACACAATAATACAATTGACCACTTTTTGTCGTGATTTCCCAACTTTTTGCTTTCCCGTGATGTTTTCCGACTTTATGGACTGCTTCTTTCATTGCTGCCTGTGGATGTTTCACTTGATGGATCGTTTTCAAGTGAAAGAATTGCCCTGGTTCGTTGCGGCTTTCATCAACAACCATCGTCTTTCCTGAGATTGGATTCACTGTGATCACTCGATTGGGCGTATAAAAAATATATTCATACATCTTTTTATTACTTTGTTCTTCGTCTAATTGGTTGAACTGGATACGACTGACTTTCTCTTCATGGTACTCATCTCGCAAAATAGACACTGCCTTTTGCAATGAGATTTGATATTCTTGGTCACTGATGTCATCAAAAGAAAAGTTTGCATCCAATAGTCCTAACGAAGCCGCTAAGCTAACAATGATAGCAATCGATGCTGCAATGATTATTTTTTTCATTCCATTCTCTCCTTGTTTTTTTCTAGAATAACAAGAAATAGGAAAGAAAAAAATCGAATGAACGGAAGAAAAAGTGACAAATTTGTTACCTTTATTCGTGTAACTCCAACGGCAATCCGTCCGGATCAAAAAAGAAAGTCATTTTTTCGCCTGTAAAGGTATCGATACGGACTGGTTCAGTTTCAATCCCCAATCCTTGTAGTTCCGCGACTGTTTCTTCGATATGTTCCACTTTGAATGCTAAGTGCCTCAAACCACAAGCTTCTGGATAGCTCGGTCTTTTAGGTGCATCTTTGATACCGAAAATCTCAAGCTCCATATCTCCTAGTTTTAAATCTAACTTATAATCGCCACGGTCTTCTCGATAATTTTCACGAATAACTTCAAAACCTAGCAAATCAACATAAAATGCACGTGACTTTTGATAATCCGACACAATGATCGCAACATGGTGAACGGTTGTTAAATTCATTCTCACACTTCCAATCTTATTGTTTCCTTTATCTTATCAATAGTTTTAGACATAGCAAAGATTTTTCTCCCGCTGCACAAAAAAAGAGAGACCACATCAAATGGCCTCCTACTTTTCATCGTTTGGAAAATTAATATTTCTCAGAAAACAATCAAATCGAATAATAACATATATTTTTTTAAAATGAAAGACTAGAAATAAATTTTAAAAGGAATACAATAATTTGTGTCTCTAAAATAAACAGACACTATATATTGTGTTTTAAGGAGTTTTTTATTATGAGTAATTATTTCAGATTTTTGATTCATCAATTGAAAGGCTGGCCTCAACAAAATTATTATCTATTCTATTTTAGCCTAGGTTGCCAAGTCATGACACTTGTGAATCAGCCAATCACTTGGTTGTCGATCATTACCTTTATCGGGACAAATCTAGGGGTGTTGTGCATTTTATCAATCAATGCCGCTAAATCAGTCAACGGTATTCTAGGAATTCTGTCTGCTATTTGTTTTATCGTCGTTGGCTTTTCTGCCAAAAACTATTTAAGTATCGGCGAACAAATTGCTTATATGGTCACATTGGATATCCCAGTTTTATTAAGTAAAGAATGGAATCATAATATGGCTTCTAAAATTCGAGAATTTAGTGGAAAAAGTTGGTTGATTGCATTAACCGGGACTGTTTTCGTTTACTTGATTTCAGGTTATTTGATTGGTACGTATACAGACGACCCTCGTCCTTGGATCGATGCCATTGCTTTTTCGATCAGTCTTTCTGCCGGGATCATTAGCTTCCTTCGCTACAACAATCAGTATTATTGGTGGCTTGCTTCTGGTCTTGCACAAATGGTCTTATGGTATGTTTCCTATACCCATGGCTCTGCTAGTTTAGCGATGTTTATCAATAGCTCAGTTTACTTGATCAATGACTTATTAGCCTTTACTGTCTCTCCTTGGTACAACAAAAAAGAAAGAGCGCGCATGCAACGCATGGAAGCAGAATATTTTTCGCATCATGTTTCTTAATGGAAAACAATAAATAAACTTGTACTAGAAATCGGTTTGTTTTTCAAACATCTTACTAAAGCGAGAAAGTCACCCAGAATAGGATGGGACTTTTCTCGCTTATTTCTAGGTATCGTCATATCAAGATTCTCTCAGCGGTTCGCGTCAACTAAATCAAATCCTTGAGCAACATTCTAATGTCTTCATCCATCGTTTGTATCACTGATTCCAATTCTTGGAACTTTTTTAATGCAAGCTGTTGTTCTGAAGTAAATACATAGTCTGCTTGTTCATATTCTTGTATCAAAGAGGCGACTGATTGCTTTTTGATTTTCTTTGCAAGTTCTTGCCATTCAGTTTCTGTAACAGTTTTTGTTGTAGTTCGCCGTTTTTCTTCGCGTTCTTTGCGTAAAATCTTTAGAAACCCATTTCTCATCACCCGAGGGATACTATCGAAAAAACCAGTTGTAAATCCATAACGCTGATAGTGTTGCCAGACTAAATGATAAATTTGCGGTTGCATAAAACGTTGTTCTTTTGCTAATCGATCGACGTCTACAGCTTCATTCTTCGATCCTTCTCGCAGATTCGCGATAAACTCTTCAAAAAAAGCGACAGATGGTTGGCTTGTCTCAGCTATTGAAACAGACGACCAATCTTTTTGGAGAAATAGTTGATAGTTAGTCAAGAACGCTTCAACATCTTTAGTCAAATCTTCTGAAAAATCCTCAAACAATGATTTTTTCTCAAGGATTTTTTTCGGCTTTTCTTTTGCCTGATAGCTCACTTGTTGGATGTACTTTTCCATTGCTTGATAGTCTGCCAGATAAATCGGTAACTGAGCATGACGAAATTCGGCGATTCGTGTAGTTCGCTTTTTATCTGGTAAAATCGGTTGTTTCAGCCGGCGATTATGATACAACATTAGACAATATTCTTGCCAGAGTCGTTCAGGAAAGGCAATATTTTGTTGTTTCAGCCAGAGGATCTCATCCAGCGCTAGATCCACTTTAGTCATTCCTTGATTGATCGACGCTGCAACTGTTGGACTAACGTGCAAGTGTTCTGCAAAATGATTGATCCCTAGTTTTAATTCCTTACCCGTTTTAGGGGAACGAACGATATATTGGACTTTCAGTTCACGGCCACATTCACAATAAAGTTTTTGTTGTCTACGTGATGTGCGATAAAATGGATTGATCTTAAAGTCAGAAAAAATCCAATCCGTTGCTGCTAAATAGTTTTCTTCCAAAAATCGCGAGTGGATCAAATAACGACGATGTTGATCCATGACAATTCGTTGTTGTTTCGTCAATCGTTCATAGATTTCCCATCGTTGGCTACTTGTATATTGTTTGGAGATTTTTATTGGGTAGTGTTGCTTGATTTCTTTTGGGAACCATTCGTCAAAAATCGCTTGCCAACTTTCATTCATCCCTTTCACCTGCCTTTCTAAATTAAGAGAGTAAAAATAAATTCGTTCAAAGAGCAACAAAAAAGCCGAAAATAATGTGAGCTATTTTCGGCTTTTCGCTTTTTTCATACGTGAAGCTGAGGTTGTGACAGCAGTGTCTTGCACTTGCTGTTGGCGGTCAACCATTTATCTGTTTATAGGGGCATAAGATGACGAATGTCCTAGACCTCATCTACCACTTGCTTCGCTTCAGCTATCTATCAGTGAGTTGTTCCTGCGTTACCTGAAATATCTTCTTTGTTGTTGACTGCTGCTTCTACCGCATAAGTCAATGAAGCCGCAATATCATCAAGTGACATTGCCGGTGTCCCTACAGGGCGATCGATGACTTGATCTGGTGAGAATGGCACATGGATAAAGCCTCCACGAATCGTTGGGAACTCTGTTTCGATCAAGTGTAACAATCGATACATGATGTCGTTGCAAACAAACGTACCAGCTGTATAAGAAATATAGGCTGGTAATCCATGTTCTTGGACATTTTTTGTCATTGCTTTGATTGGTAATGAAGTAAAGTAAGCAGCTGGGCCGTCTGCTTCTAACGGCGTATCAAATGGCTGGTTACCTTCATTATCTGCAATACGTGCTTCAGCTAGATTGATTGCTACACGTTCAAAAGAAATCGCTGAACGTCCACCTGCTTGACCAACACAAATCACGATTTCAGGTTGATGTTCTTGGATTGCTTCTTTTACGACTTGACCACTTTTACCAAAAACAGTGGGAACTTCTAATTTGATGATTTCTGCACCGGCAATCTCAGACGGCATTTTTTTGACTGCTTCATAGGCAGGATTTACTTTATCTCCACCAAATGGATCAAAACCAGTTACGAGTACTTTCATTTTTCATTCCTCCATTATTCTATAAAATGATGCGTTCAATTCATCCTTCAAAGATTTATCTAAACGTTAACAATTGATTGTTTCTCACTCGTGTATTTAGCACTTTCAATGAGTCATTCCTATTAAAAGGACTCAGTGTCTATCTATTTTAACAAAAAACAGTCAATAATGAAATGCTTAGCTGTTCAGAAAAAGAATCAATCTTCTCCATGTTTTATGGAAATCATTGATTCTTTTTCGCTCAAGATACTATTTAAATAAAATCATATAGACGATTTGGAAAACCAGCATGAATACAGCAACGAATAGTTGATTCTTGATCACGCCGTATTTATCTTTCATTTCTAACATCGCCACTGGTACTACGTTAAAGTTAGCAGCCATCGGTGTCAACAACGTTCCACAGAAACCGCATGTCAACGCGACCATACCGATCAATGCTGGATTAGCCCCTTGACTAAAGACAAAAGGCGCACCGATTCCGACTGTCATGACGGTGATTGCCGCAAAAGCATTCCCCATGATCACTGTAAATAGAACCATTCCTAACGCATAGATGATGATACCAATATTGACATTACCTTCTGGAACGATCGTACCAACTGCACTAGAAATCACTGTACCAACACCTGCGCTCGTGAAGACCGCACCCAGTGAAGCTAAGAGCATCGGTAACATACTTAAAGGTCCAACTGTCCCTAACATGTCTGAAGCATCATCCAAGAAAGTCGTCGGGCGATTATCTCTTGAAAAGAACATCAAGATCAACATCGCGACAAATACCCCAACACCGACACCGACTAAAGCACCTAAATCAGTGAATAGTGCGAATAAAATGGCAAAGATCCCAATACTCAATGCCGGAATAAAGATTTTCATCCCTAATTTATCTGACATTTTTTCCATGTATTCTTTTGATGGCAAACGACTTGCACCTTTACTCACTCTTTTTGTGATTGCTGGGATCGTCATCGCGAAAATCAAGATTCCGTTGTAAGTTGGAGATATCCAACGCCCAGCAGCAATCACGACTCCTAAAACTGTCCAGAAAAAGGCTGATCCAAAGCGATGCGGGTTGCTTTTATCAAAGGCATTACGAAGACCCGTGTAGATCAAGACTAGCCCCATCAAGATATATAAGATTTCTAATAATTTTTCACTGAGTAATACTTCAGAATTTGTAAAAAAGTCCATCTTATTTCTCCTTTCCTGAATAGTATTTCTTCGCTAATTTCTTTTCTTTTAAATAAAAATAGACACTCGCAACGACTAGAGCAGTGATGGCAACTGGTATCTGTACCAATGCCAACTGACCAAGAGTTACCTCGTAGCCTAAGTCTTTCAATGTGGATTGTACTAATAAAGCACCTGCCCCACCGATAAATAGTACTTGACCAAAGAACCAACAAATATTTTCCATCGCTGAAGACATTCCTTTTAATTCCTCTTCATGTTCCGGATTGACAGTTAATCCTTTTGATTCAACGGTACCTAACGCCATTGGCATGATGATTGGACGGACAAAACCGGCCACCCCACCAAAGCTGACATTGAAAGCTGCAAAGATCATTCGGAAAACACCATAAATATCGATGATCATTCCAGCGGATACCTTCTTGAAACGTTTGATCAACGTTGCAGCAGACTCCTTCAGACCATTGCGTTCTAACGTACCAGTTGCTAACATAATAATAATAAAAATTGCCATTCCTCGGTTATTTACAAAACTTGTACCTAAAGTTTCCAGCATACCTTCAAGTCCTAATCCACCAGTAAATGCGGTCACGACTAACGCAACCATAACGATCAAGATCGAATCTAACTTGAAAGCAAAACCAAGAATAACAATCAGTACGCCTAACAGGCTAAGATAATTTTCCATCTGTTTTCCTCCTAAAAATTACATGATATTTTTTCATTATAAAATAAAATTGATTGAAAATATAGAGAATTCTTACAAAAAAAATATTATATTTTAAAAATTCTGTCAATTTCATAACAACAAATGACTTGAAGTCTTATTTATACTGGTAATTTTCTTGAACTACATAACATTTCTTTACCTCTAACTAAGGGATCAAAATTGTAATGTTTGAAACAACTCATAAAAACAAATAAGACGTGTCTGGAACATTAGTCCTCTCTCCCCTAAAACCGAATAAACAACAGGATCAGAAGTAACCTCTTCGAAAAAACAAGACGCCATCCACAAGAATTTGAAGAACAATTTTTGTGGATGGTGCCTTATTTCTTGAGGCTGAACACTTCTATCCAGACCTCGCCTCATTTGTTGAAACTAGCTAGTCAGTTGTTTCTTAATGAATAAAAGATAAAATCAAATAAATGATCCATAGATGTAACGGATAAAACAAGTAAAAAAAGTATTTGTCGAATGCGTGTCCGGTTCCACCTAGTTTTCCATTATAAAGAATGATAAATGGGATGACGGTGACCATCATAAATTCATTATCAAACGTTAAAAATTGATACACTGATTGATAATCAGGCATTTGTGTGTAGGATAAAATGGCTAGACAAAATAAAATCAGCGTATAAACAAAAATACCTAGAACCAATTTTCCTCGTTCTTTTTTCTCGCGGAAGAAATACATCAGCAACAACATTGGAACTAAATACAGACCACCTTCTGAAAAAGCAATCGTGATCATGACCAATAAAAGTGCCACTGCCACGAGCATTCCTTTTCTCCAAAGTGTTTTTCCTTTTATTGTAGAAAGAAGCCACATCAAGCAAAACAGCAAGAATAATGTCAAAAAGATATTATGTGGACCTAAAAATAAATAATAGTCTGGCTGATGATCATATTCACTGATGTAATTTCCTGTTAATAACTGATAGATGATATTTCCAATCGCTACTACGAATGCAGCTATTCCTAATCGCTTCGCATACTGATATTTACTATGCGTATACTTGAAACCTTCAACTAATAAAAATACAAATAATGGCGCAACAAAACGTCCCAACCACGAGACCCAACTTGGCAACCCTAATTGCATCCCGAAATAACTGTTGATATGATCAACGACCATAAAAACAATTGCTATCCATTTCAATTGATAGCTCGTCAACCCTTTTACTCTCATATATTCCCTCCATTTTTTATGCCTCAAGGAATAAGTATAGCCAATCGCCACCTATTTCGACCATCTTTCTCTCAACCTTTTCACTTACAAAATTGTTTGTTTGGATCATCATTAAAACAGTAACTCCCTCAAGGTGTCAAAATGTGACTATGCAATCATTCCTCTTCACTGAAATGAAACGAACAATCGTGGAAAAACGTTGTGAGAAAGTCACGTATCGTTTTCATCGAAGAAACGGCGAACAGGCAACATGAAAAAACACCTAAGAAATGACCTGAATCAGGTCGATCTCTTAGATGCTTTTGAGTGATACAAAAGAATGGTTTTCAACTTTTGTGAGTTTTATAAGTGCAATACCCCAGTTGCAAATAATGCCAATGCCACTACTCCAAAAATCGAGACTAACGAAAGCAATAAATAATCAAGTTTTGTCTGTGGAACAGCTTGCTGTTTTTCTTTTCTTGCTTTGAGATAAAATAAGATACCTGGTAAAAATAATACAAGAACGAGCATCACTTCATTGAAAGCAACAAATAGCATTGCCCAAATTTGAAAAGCACTTGCTAATGAGCCAACCAAGAATTGGACCCATTCTTTTCTTTGATAAGATAGTTTCATTTGATACAATCCTAAGAACAACCACGTAAAGAAGATCGCTGCAGTTCCTAAAGTATAAGCAAAGTTATAGGCGCTATCTGTAAACAGTAGCGAAAGCAAAAAGACATTTGTACATAAAGTCGTTAATACGATCGCATATGTCGGTGCGCCCTTTTTATTGACTTTCCCCCAACGCGCTGGCAATAAGCCATCATCCGCCATATTGCGCATCGTTTCAATGGGTAAAATCGTCCAAGATAACCATACACCGACCAAGGAAATGATCAGTCCACCATTGATCACGACAGCTCCCCATTTACCAACCATCATCTCAAACACATAGCCCATTGCTGGTTGCGTTTGGATTGTTTGGAGTTCTTCCATCGTCATCGTACCGTAAGGCAACATCGAAACTAAAACATAGATCACGATCAATCCAAAAATCCCTAAGATCGTGGCTTTTCCGACATCTGATTTTTTCTTCGCTCGTGAACCAACCACAGATGCACCTTCAATTCCAACAAATACCCAAAGCATCACCATGATACAACTTAGGATTTGACTTGAGAAAGGAATCGGCTGTCCATTGGCATTCAAGATGATATCACTTGAAAAATTATTGATGAATTGTTGCAATGAGAACGTGCTGATAGCAACAATAATAAATAAAAATAGCGGAACTAATTTACAAATTGTCACGATTGCATTGACGTAACTGGCATTTTCGACTCCTCGATTGACGAGCCAAGCATATCCCCATAAAAATATAGTACTGACGATGACCGAGGCGACATTTTGACCCCCATCGAATACTGGAAAGAAATAGCCCAACGCACTCATCAATAGCGTAGCAAATGCCACGTTTCCTAACCAGCAGGTCAGCCAATAGCCCCACCCACTGATGAATCCCGAAAATCGACCAAAGCCAGCTTCGGCATAACTAAAAATACCACCTTCTAATTCTGGACGTTTCTTATTGATATTATTGATTGACAAAGAGAGCATCATCATGGACGTCCCAACTAATACCCAGCTGAACAATGCTGGGCCACCAGCCGATCCTGAGATGTCGGTCATAATACCGAAAACGCCACCTCCAATCGCTGACCCAATCACTAAGGCCGCTAGTGGGATCAATCCAATACCTTTTTTCTGTTGCTCTGTGTCCATGTACGCATCCTCCAAAATAAACCGCTTTTATGCAAAGTATAGCAAAACTTCGTTTCATTTATTTTTTTCTAAAAAATTCTAATTGAAATTTAATTGTAACTATTTTTTTCTAATTATACAAGGAAAGCGACCGCTTCTCTTCCTCTTCTTCTCTACCTAAAAAACAAAAAAATGCTATACTGGATAAGAATGATTGGAGGACGATATCATGAATATCTTATATATCTCAATTTCTGGTAATACCCGAGGATTCGTCAAAAAATTAGCAGCTTTTGCTACGGAACAACATGAAAAAGATGCTTCACTTCCCTTAGTCCACCTAAAAGAGATCCATGAAAATAGCGACTTTGAAAAAGAAACCAAACCTTTCTTTGTGTTTGTGCCAACCTATCTAGAAGGAGGCAATGGCATTGATAGTGGTGACCAAGAGATTTTGACAGAAACCATGCGAGAATACTTGGAATATCAAGAAAATCATGCGCTTTGTCTTGGTGTTGTCGGTAGCGGAAATAAAAACTTTAACTATCAATATTGTTTGACAGCGAAACAATATGCTGAACAATTCGGCTTCCCTATGGTAGAAGATTATGAATTACGTGGTACGCCAACAGATGTTGAAAGAATCTACCATGCTTTAGTTCAACGATATAGAGCTTAATAAAAAGCGCAAAATCCTTTGATTTTGCGCTTTTTATTATTTTACACTTTCAACATCCATCACTGGTGTTTTTGCTCTTACTTCACCTGTATGTGTCAAAACAAACGTTAAGACATGCTCCATATTTGTCAGAAGAACCATCATAGCGGTTTCTTTTCCTGCCTCTTTGATCGCAGCTAGATCCACGTCCGCTATCATCGTATCTTTTGTGACAGCTTGTCCTTCACTCACTTTTATATCAAATGGCGTCCCACCTAGTTCCACAGTATTGACTCCCATGTGGATTAATAGCTCTAACCCATCAGCTGTTGTTAATCCGATGGCATGTTTCGTTGGGAAAATAGAGCTGATGATCCCAGAAGTTGGCGCATAGATATGACCATTCGTTGGTTCAACAAAATACCCTTCTCCCATCATCTTTTGAGCAAATACAGGATCACTCGCTTGTTCGATTGATTGCACTGTACCATCTGCTACTGCACATAATTGAACGGCTTGTGTTTGATTTGTTGAGTCAGTACTTGATGCTGTATAAACAGGTGCTTCTTCTGCTAATTCTTCTTTCGCTAATTGTTCTTTAGGAATCCCGAAAAAGAAAGTAGCTAAGAATCCGCCCGCATAAGCAGCTAATAATCCAAGGACGTAGCCAAACCATTTGCCATCTGAAATCAAAGGAATCAACGCTGCGCCAGAAGGACCAATAGCAATGGCACCAATATTCCCGATCAAGCCGATCACCGCACCACCGATACCGCCTCCAATACAAGCAGTAATGAATGGACGACCTAAAGGCAATGTTACACCATAGATCAATGGTTCACCAATCCCTAAAATCCCTACAGGTAACGCACCTTTGATCATTTCAGTCAATTCTTTGTCTTTCTTACAACGTACCCATAAAGCAAGCGCAGCACCAACTTGTCCAGCTCCTGCCATTGCTAAAATAGGCAATAATAATGTACGTCCTGTTTCATCGATCATTTGCACATGGATCGGAGTCAATATTTGATGCAAACCAAACATGACCATCGGTAAGAATAATGTACCTAATACAAATCCTGAGAAGGCGCCACCCACACTAAGTACCCAATTGATCCCTCCTACCATACCATCTGAGATAAAACCAGCTAATGGCATGATCAAGAAAATCTCGATCAGCCCGATGGCAATCAATGAAAGTGTTGGTGTCACAATGATGTCTACTGCATCAGGAACGATTTTGTGTAATTTCTTTTCAACGATGGAAAGCAACCAGACCGCAAAAATCACTCCGATGATCCCACCTTGTCCGGCAGCAAGTGGCGTTCCAGTAAACAGGTTCGTCAAAG
The DNA here is from genome assembly GCF_051710905.1 of Enterococcus sp. DIV0806c. Classification (NCBI taxonomy): domain Bacteria; kingdom Bacillati; phylum Bacillota; class Bacilli; order Lactobacillales; family Enterococcaceae; genus Enterococcus; species Enterococcus sp. DIV0806c. The sequence goes on from NZ_JBIOLO010000001.1 coordinate 2,449,994, forward strand.
GAGCTTCTGGATTCATCCCCGTCAACATGACAACTGCACCGATTACTCCACCAAGTGTTGGCGTTGCGCCAAATACTTGAGCGGCATTGATCCCAGTATAGATGACAAGATAACTAAACATCCCATTTTTAAGAATGTTCATGATGTCGATGTACTGTTGCCATGATGCACCATCGATGGTTCCGGCTGTCACAAGGTTTGTCAATACTGCGGCGATCCCTGCAACGATCCCTGTACCAACAAAAGCTGGAATCATTGGGACAAATATATTCGAGATATCTTTTAAAATTGATTTGATTTTTGACGGTTTTTGTTTTGATTTTTGTACGTTCTTCATCTCTTGGGCACGTTCGTTGACCTTGTCTTTCCCTGATAAACCAGTTGTAACATTAGGGTTTCCAGGGATTTTTTCACCTAGTTTGACTCCTGCTTGGTCAACCATTTCTTGTGCGACTTTGTTTACTTTCCCTGGTCCGATGATGACTTGTAACTGTTCATCTTCGACTACTCCTAACACGCCCGGTATCGCTTTCAATTTCGCTACGTCGACCAACGATTCATCAATGACTTTCATCCGAACCCGTGTCATACAATGGACAACGCTGTCTACGTTGCCCATGCCACCAGCTCCAGCATAAATTTGTTTTGCCAGTTCTGTCAAAGTCAATTCATTTTTTGCCATTTCCTTTTCCCCCTTACAACGTTCGTTTTACAAAGCCGTCTGCCTCAGCTAGTTTCCTTTTCGCTGTCTCTTTGTTACTATTCGTCAATAACATAACGATGGCTAGTTTAACATTTTGTTCCGCTTCATAAAAGTATTTTTCTGCTGTTTCATAATCCACTTCGGTTGCTTCCATGATGATTCGCTTTGAACGTTCGACTAATTTGTCATTTGTTGGCTTGACATCGACCATTAGATTATTGAATACTTTTCCGATACCGATCATACTGATTGTAGAAATCATATTTAAAATCAATTTCTGTGCAGTTCCAGATTTTAAACGTGTCGAACCTGTTAAAAATTCTGGTCCGGCATCCACCTCAATAGGAAAATCCGCATGTTGACTGATCTCAGCTTCTTTGTTACAAGAAATCGTTGCCGTCTTTGCGCCGATTGAACGAGCATAGTCTAAGCCACCAATCACATAAGGCGTGCGACCGCTAGCCGCGATACCTACGACCAAATCATTTTCCGTCAAGTTCAACTGGATCAAATCTTCTTTCCCTAACTCAAGTGAATCCTCTGCACCTTCAACTGCGACAGTCATAGCCGCTTCACCACCTGCAATCAAACCAACGACCATTTCAGGCTCTACACCAAATGTAGGAACACACTCCGCTGCATCCAATACGCCCAAACGTCCACTTGTGCCAGCGCCCATGTAGATCAAGCGTCCATTTTTTTTGAAAGAAACAATCGCTGCTTCAATCACTGGTTCAATACTCGGTAGTTCTTTTGCGACAGCTGCCGCCACTTCATGATCTTCTTGGTTCATCAAGCGAGCGGCTTCAGAAACACTCATCTCATCCAAACCAAATGTCTTTTGATTTCTACGTTCCGTTGTTAATTTATCTAAATCGATCGTCATTTCTCAATTCCTTCTTTACATTTAAATTTATAAATCATTCCTGCATGGATTTGTTGGATCAATGGCAAATCAGCCGAGATCACTCGTGCCACACAATTGACTTTTTCATCTGCTGGTAAATCTTCTTTCATTAGTTGGATTTCACCCATATAGCGAAGATACGCTTCATTATCTAACGTGACCGTACCTATTTTCCGTTCATCTGTTAATCGAGCAGGAATAGGAGGGATTTCTCTAAATCGTGCATCTGCACTACGTACCACAGCTTTAGCTTCATCTTGTCGATTCGTATGTGTACCTAAAATGATTGGACCAAATGTTGGGTCCAACAATGTCACATGTAATAAGATACCGCCTGTTTCTTTATAATACAAAAATTGTTCCTGGGTGGTCAGCGATAGCCCACCGTCACCAATATAGATCAGATCGGTTTCACATGAAGCTAAGTCTAGCGCTGCTGCCAAAGGATGTTGATAGCGATGTTCTTCCAATGTTGGAAGTCCTTTGTATAAAGGGCCTCTCAACACTTCATCTCCTGGTACAAATCCTTGAATCGTAAATCCTTGTTCTGCTAACCATTGATTTTTTCTTTGGTACCACGATTTGTCTAACCCTGTTTCTGGGCGCGGATAATAATTGTGCCAAGCTTCCATCTGAGTAAAATCAGCACCTGCTTCTTTTAATTCTTGCACATCTTGTTCAGTGATCGTGCTTGCATTCAAACTGATTTTCAATTGATGAGACCACTTCGCAATCTGTTGGTTCGACAGGTGATAATCCATCCGCAGCCCTGTCACACCAATCTCTTTTAATGGCTCAAGATTTTCTAAGGAGAACCCTGCCAACTCTAATGCCTTACCCGATATATCTACCATCAACTCTAATCCGGTTGCTTTTGCTTCTTGGCCAAGTTCCGTCAAACGCCTTTTATAAGCTGATGGATCATCTTCTGGAATATGCATGGATGTAAAGATGCCAATAAATCCCTTCTCTGCCATTTCATGGATATACGTTTTCGTTTCTTCGGACAACTCTTGATTCATAAATACAGAAAAACCAAACATGTACTCTCCCCCTCACCATGTATCCGCATTCATTTATAAATTGATTATACTTCGTATGAAATAATTTTTCAACACAAATATAAAATATATTAAATTTCATTTCTTGGTAGTGTAAAAAAAACGAATCAATGAATTCATCTAAGCAACTAATCCAAAAAAACCGAAAATAGTCCAACCTATTTTCGGCTTTTATAGATTATTCAGTTGATCAATTCTGACAGAATCCTTTAATCAATTTATGTAAGAATAAGTTTTTTGTGTTTCTTTGACTAACCTTTGTCTAAGGCTTTTTCTTGTTCGTCTAAAACTAGCGACACTTTGTTGCCAAATTGCCCTTTGAGGGTCTCCTTCAATCCTGTACCTGCTGAAGAAATCGTGCGTTTTGCTCTATTTGTCTCATTCTTCCCAGATTGATTTGTCGTTCTTATTTTCAATCCCTTCTCACTTTTCAGCGCGATTCCAAGTGAACGAGTTAAGCATTTCTCCATATCTTTCTGATATTTCTCCCACCATTGATCAATCGTTTCAATCATTTCAAACATCTCAAAACCTCCATTCTTTTTAATCCAATTGTGCCAGTTTCTTACGATAGACCTGTTCGTTATCTTCTAGGTCAAGCTGGATTTTCTTTCGTTGATGGCGCAATTCCGTCGACAGATCCTCTTCTAAACGAGAAATCATGATACGTCCATAGTCAAAGGCCTCTTGTGGTTCAGATAAAGAGCGCAAAATCAATCGGAGATCTTTGTAAGTTGCTTCCGCTAGCTCATGGACTTTTCTTTCTGTTGCAATCATTGCTTCTTCTTGCTCTGATAACCCTCGTTTCGTTGCTTGATATGTTTCATAAAGCTGTATTTCCTGACTCAATTTTCCTCTCCTCCTTTTATACCCCAAACAATTGATTCGCTAATTCTTTGTCACGTGCCACCATTTCATTGATTTTTCGGGTGATTTCATCGGCGAGCGTTTGAAACTGTTCCGACATCTGATCAATTTGGCGGATCTTATCTCTAAATTCCTGTGTCGGTTCATCGACGATCTCCCATTTCGTACAATCCACTTCGGCTAATGTTTCAATTGCCTCGTTGTACGTCAAATGTGGCGTATAATTGCGTATTCTTCCCAACCAGTCATTCCATAACTCTTCCAACTCCGTGATTCCGTTTTGGTAAATCACGCGAACATTGCCCATCGCCTCATCAAATTTACTTGCTGCGGTCCGTACGACAGCTAATGCTTGGCTATCCTCTAAATAAATTTTTTCTGATTGAGAAAGTCCACCGCCACTTGCAGTCAGCTTCTGCCGTAACTCTTTTAATGTCAAGAATTCTTTGATTTGAACCTTGAGCCACTCATTTTCTTCTTTCAAACGCTTGATTTCATCTAGCGTATGCTCGCCACTGACTGCTAGTAATTTGATCATTGCTTCGTTTTCCAAAAGTGTTTGTTGCCACAAAGTTGGGGCTAACAAGATACTTCCATTACCATCGACGTATACGATGATCTGTCCATGCTTATCGATATAATTTCCCTCTTCATCTGTTCTGAATTGATCCAGCGAATGGCCAAATGTTTCCCAGCCCGAATTATCGATTCCAAAACTATTGATTGGAAGCATCCCTTTCCCACCAGTAAAAATCCCACTCGTGACGACATCCGAAGTGTCGTAGAGATTGATCAGGGTACCAGGATGATTATCAAATAATGCTTGCGCAAGCCCTGGTCCCGCCGCGCCGTACGTCACACTGTCATAACCATTGAGCCCTGCGACAAAAAGTGCTTTAGCTCCACCTAACGAGTGCCCAGTCGTTGAGATCGTATAGCCATCTGATTTGGGATACTGCTTTTCAATTTCACGGGCGTAGTTCAAAGCGGAGAAAAATGCGCCATCTGGATGTTTATTACTTCGACCAATTTCCTCAAGGTTTGTATGCCAATCTTTGAGCGAAGTCGTGCCAGCATAGGCAATCGTAAGGTTTTTGGTGATGACGGAGTCGGGGAAGCCGGGGACTTTTCTTAAATCATTATCATTAAGTTTTTTGAATTCATCTTTAATTTCTGCTACTACCATTGCCTGCGTACTATTTTTCTTTGGCTTAGATTCATTGCCGATTTTGTCTTTATTGGTATCTATGGTATTTATAACTAAATAATCTTGTTTTTCTCCAATTTTAGTGTTCATTTCAATTTCTCCATGCTCAACTTTATAAACCTCATTGGAAAAATCTCTATTTTGATCCATAATTATAAACCTCCGTAATAATATTCAATTATTTCAGTAGGTGTTTCTATTCCATTAGGAAATTCTCTTACTTCTATAAAATACTTGTCTTCAGTTTTTTTTCTACCTATATCGACATTGTAGCGCCATTTATTTGTTTCTGCGGATTTTACTCCCAAAGTTGCGATATGCTTGTTAGAATTATTCAAATTAAAATGTACTTCTAAAAAATTCATCGGACTAATCGAATACCCAGTAAATTCTATTTTGTTTATATCTATATATTTCCTAACACTTACAACTTTTTCTACATATTCTTCTGTTGTCAACTCTCCATTACTATATTGTTGTGTAAACTTATCAGTTTCCTTATCATTCGTCGTATATAACCGATAGTTATTGTACACATAATTCGCCAAATCTTTCTGTATTTCCAGCAATTCTTGAAGATCTTCTTCTCTTTTATCCATATAGATTTTTCCTCCAATTCCTCCTAAGATAAATATCACTAACACACCTAGCCAATACCGTTTCTTCATATATCCTCCTTTCAGATTTCATTAAGTTTTATATATAATCAGAATAAGCTTCTTACTCATTCTGGAAATTTTTATGTAAGATATAATTTTTTTATTGAATGCTCGGTTTTAATAGTTATGTATGGCCACGATAAAAAATTAATTATTTCAGTAGATACTTTGTCATTGTCTTTGATTGCTGCGGCAAGAAGTGTACTTTAGCTCCACCTAACGAGTGCCTAGTCGTTGAGATCGTATAGCCTTCTGATTTCGGGTACTGCTTTTCAATTTCACGGGCATAGTTCAAAGCGGAGAAAAATGCGCCATCTGGATGTTTATTACTTCGACCAATTTCCTCAAGATTTGTATGCCAATCTTTGAGCGAAGTCGTGCCAGCATAGGCAATCGTAAGGTTTTTGGTGATGACGGAGTCGGGAAAGCCATTGACTTTCTTTAGCTCTTCGGTATCAAATGTCTTGTACTGATCCTTAAGTTCAGGTACAACCATTGCCTGTGTACTGTTTTTCTTTGGTTTAGATTCATTACCAATTTTGTCTTTATTGGTATCTATAGTATTTATAACAATATAGTTTTTATTTCTTTTTATCCTATCACCTACGAATAGATTACCATTTCCAACTTGATATACTTCATCTGAGAATCTTCTATTTTGATCCATTGAATTATATCCCTCCATTGTAAAATACAATCTTTATTTCGTTTAGTTGATTACGATTGGGATGTTCTAGCTCTTCTAAATAGTATTTATTACCGGGTTTACTTTTACCTGAATCGATATCATAAATCCATTTATCAGTTTCAGCAGATTTGACACCTAATGTAGCAATTTGCTTATTTGAATCATTTATCAAAAAATGTACTTTTAAAAAATTCATTGGACTTACTGTATATCCAGTAAATTCTATTTTCTCAATATCTGTATACTCTCTGATACTCAACATTCTTTCTAAGTATTCTTCGGTTGTTATTCCTCCTTCTTTTTGGTATTCCTCCACGATTTCCTCTTGTTTCTTAGGATCTCTCTTGTAGAGCCGATAATTGTTATACACATAATTCGCCAAGTCTTTCTGTATTTCCAACAATTCTTGTCGATCTTCTTCTCTTTTATCCATATACCTCTTCCCTCCGATTCCTCCTAAAATAATTACTACTAATACACCTAGCCAAAGTCGTTTCTTCATATATCCTCCTTTATCTATGAATATCTTTTACCCCATATTATTTTCTATCATAGGGTTACTCTCTTTTTTGTTATATACGTTTTTTCACTCAATTGTTTTTATGTAAAACTTCTCACTATGCCTATGGTCGTATTACTAAGGATTGATATCGGATGTTTTTTAATGAAAAAAGACATCTAAAACAGAAGGATTTCTGCTTTAGATGTCTTTATGACTATAAGATTATTCGCTAACTGTTACGTCGCCTGTTACTGATGCGTCGTTTTCGTCAAGTTTTGCTGAATCTTGGTATTCTTGTTTTTCAAATGTTACGTTACCCTCTACTTTTGCTCCGTCTAATACAAAGCCGTTCGCTTTTACAAGTACGTCACCTTTGATTGTTCCGTGAACGATATTTGTGTTTTCTGATTCAACGATCAATGTTGGAACAGTGATTGTGTATTCAGCAGTTACGTTACGGTCATCGTCTTGTGAGTACAAAGCAATTTTGCGGTAGATGTCTGCACTTGCATCATCTTTGTCATGGAATTCGCCTGCGATAGTTACATCATTTGAGAATGTCACATCACCTGTTGCTGCAACGATCCAGTTACCGTCAGCTGACATTGCTTTTTCTAAAACAGCTGGATCATCACTGATTGAAGCTGTTGATACAACATCTGCTGAACTTTCTGTTGTACTTACTTCTGTTGTTGATGAAGCTGAACTAGAATTAGCTGAATCATTGTTGTCAGCACCACAAGCTCCTAAAGCCAAAAGTGCTGTTGCTGTTAAACCTAATAAAGATAATTTTTTTGATAACATTAAATTTCTTCCTCTCTTTTTGTATTCCTATGAAATTATACCATGAAAGCGTACTTATGTGAAATAATCTTCATGAAAAGAAAAAATATTTTATATAGCAGAACATTTACGATAACATCCTCTAGTTATTCTTGTTACGCCAAGAATAAAAACAGCTAGTCAAAGGTAACTAATTCCGTATTTTCAACAAAAAAGTCAAAGAATGTGTCATTTGGCATCGGATGAAAATAGGCATTGATGATTCGGATCAGTGCATTATGGCAAACAAGCAAGTAGACATTGTCCTCATCTTCTAAGCACTCTTTCAATAAAGGAGTGATCCGTGCATACACATCTAAAACCGATTCCCCATTTGGAAAACGTACCGCAAAATTTTGGCGTGCACGTTGAAAGTCTTCGTCTTCGCTAGGACGCCCATCATAATCCCCAAAATCCATCTCGATCAGTCGTTCATCCACTGTCATAGGTAGATTGACTTTTTTGGCTACCGCTTGTGCCGTATCTCTTGCGCGTTGCAAAGGGGAATGGATGATCTTGGTGATCGGTATTTCCAAGTTTGCCACTTTTTCAGCGAGTTTTTCTGCTTGTTGTTTACCTTTTTCTGTTAATTCGATGTCTGCATGGCCACAAACTAAGCCTTGAGCATTCCAAGTCGTTTCGCCATGTCTAGTAATATATAACATTAGATAACTCTCCTTTATTTTATGCTCTTTCAATTTTATCATACAATTTCAGTCCAAATGGATCATCTGCTTGGAATCGACGACGTTCGATTAGCCTTAGTGTTTCAAATAGGTGTTTCTCTTCTTCTCAAATCGATTCTTTTCGTTGCGACTTTTTCTAAAAATCGCTGGTCATGGTCGACGATCAACATCGCTGGTTTGACTTGTACTAAAAGCTGCTCGATTTGTTCTTGATTGAACACGTCCAGATAATTCAATGGCTCATCCCAGATATAAAGATCTGCGGATTGTGCAAATGATTTGGCTAATTCCACTTTTTTTCTTTGCCCCATACTCATGTTTTCAATGGAGGTATGAAACACGTCTCTTTCCATTCCTAATTTACGAAGATTATTTAAAAAGAGTTCCAAGTCTAGCTGATTCTTTTGCGCAAAATCTGTTAATGTTCCGGTGTTATCTTCATAGTTTTGGCGAACATAACTGATGCTGATTGTTGCCGGACGTGTGACATCCCCCTTGGATTGACCAGTAAATTCTCCAAGTAAATACTGGATGATCGATGATTTACCACTACCATTAGGTCCAGTTATTGCCACACACTGTTGTTGCTCGATGCTAAAGCTGATAGGATCGAATAACATCTCTTCATAGCCTAATTGTAGGTTTTCTACTGTCAATAAGCGTTTATGATGCGACTGAGTTGGGCACATGTTCAATGAATCGATCGACTCTAGATCTTTCAATAATTTCTCTTTCTCACTAATTTGAGTTTCCATCCGATTGACGATCGCTTTTGAACGTTTCATTGTACGAGCAGCATCCGCTCCAATTGCGCCACGATTGACACGCCGTGCTTCGGTATCAATAAAGCCAACACGTTTTTTTGTTTTGTCTCCTTCTCGAGAGTTAGCCCACTCCGCTTTTTCAGCTGCGGTTTTTTTCAAACGTCCGACTTCTTTTTTGATTTTTTGGTTTTGTGCTAACTCAAATTCATCTTTTCTACGCTTTTGTTCTTCGTAGACGGAATAATTTCCTTGATAGATCACTAATTGACTTTTTTCGATGACCAAAAGATGGTCAACGACTTCATCAATAAACTGACGATCATGACTGACAACAATAAACCCTTGTTTTTTCTTATTCAGGTATTCAGCTACTTGCTGACGCCCAACCACATCTAAGTGATTTGTTGGTTCGTCAATCAGTGGAAAATGCTGCTCATCGGTAAATAAGAGAGCCAGCAATACTTTTGTTTTTTCTCCGCCGGAAAGGGAATCGTAAGGGCGCCAGAGAATTTCCGGATCTGCCTGCATCAGCATCAACTCACGCTCGATCTCCCATAACTCACAATCTGAAACTTCTAACAACACATCATAGGTTAGTCGATTCGTTTCCCTGACCTGTTGTGGAAAATAGACAAATTCTTGTTGATGGGTCACTTTTCCTTGATAAGGTAGTTTGTTTTGCAAAATAGTTAATAACGTCGTTTTGCCACGACCATTTCGACCAATCAGTCCTAATTTCCATGTGGAATCAATATTTAGGTTTGCTTGATCGAATAACAGATTGTCTTGGCTGTCATAGCCAAACGTCAATTGTTTGATTTCGATTTTAGACATTTATCTTCACCTCGTTATAAAAAAGACCAGTCCTATTTTCAGAACTGGTCAAAGAAGATGAGTACAAAAAGAGACCCACTCATTGAAAGCAGCCAATTCTGAAAATCTGCATACTATCCCCTTGAACGAACAAGGTATAGTTAAAATGCAGCTTCAACAAATTGACTTACTTTTTCAATGCGCGGATCCCTCACTTTGTCTTTATTTGCCACTAGGTTACCATAGGTGTTTTAAGACTGTCAACCAATAAATTATTGCAACAAGCCACTGATTGCCTGTGAAAGTATTCTGACGTTCTCTAGTGTTTCTTGATGATCCAATGCCTTATCAAGAGAAGTTGGGCCAGTTTGGATACTAAATACACTAGGAAGAATCGTCGTTAATTCACCTAAATCTTTTTCCCGACTCCCACAGAACGCTACAACTTTTTTGTTGTGTTTTTTTGCCAAAGAAGCCACACCATAAGGCACTTTCCCATGAATTGTCTGTTGATCGATCCGGCCTTCTCCTGTAATCACGATATCGGCTGATTTGATTTTATCTTCTAAGTCTACTAACTCAGAGACAGTCATAAAACCTGCTTTCATCGTAGCCCCGACAATGGCTAGAGCGCCTCCGATTCCACCAGCTGCGCCACTGCCAGCGAGTTTATTCAAATCAATTGCTGTGCGTTCTTTGATTTGTTCAGCGACCTTTTCTGCTTGGGCTTCCAAAAATGCTAGAGTTTCTGGTGAACCACCTTTTTGTTTCCCAAATAGTTGAGTCGCACCCTGTTTGCCAGTGTAAGGACTCGTAACATCCGCTGCGATCGTCAATCGTTGCTCGATTCGCTCTAATTGAGAGACGTCGATTGTCTCGATGGATAACAAAGGATTCCCTTCTGTAACGCCATTTAGTTTCGCCCCTAAAGACTGTAATAAACCCAAGCCTCCATCAGAACAACCGCTACCACCTAATGTTACGATAACTTCGTCTACTTGCTGATTCAAAGCATCTTTGATCAACTCTCCTAAACCAAAACTTGAAGCTAACCGGATCGTTTGATCTGTCGGTTCGGTCAACAAGTCCAATCCAATAACTTCCGTCGATTCAATGATGGCTAACTTACGATTCTTTTTTTGTGTCAGTAAATAACGACATGCTTTTTTCCGAAAGAGCAAATCCGGACAAAAAAGTGTTCGCCATTCCCCGCCTAAAGTAGCGTAAATCACTTCAGCAGTTCCTTCGCCACCATCTGCGATAGGTTGATTGACTGTTTGTTCCGCCTCCCCCCAGCCTTGCAATGCTGCTTGGTTGAGTTCAATAGACGATGCGCTACCTTTAAACGAATCGATTGCTGCAAGTAATTTCATTCTGAGACTCCTTTTTCTGTGATGATTGAACAACGTGTTTTTCTTTAACTATATCATATCTAACGTGCTTCAATACCACTATATTCATAGATAGAAAATACTTCAGGATCATAATCGATAAACCGCTGTGACCAATTTTCTACATCAAAAAATTCGATGATCTCACGATCGACGGTTTGATAAGGGCTATTTAAGAATGCAGGAAGTTCATCCAAATTCCTTTCTTCCAACAAGAAAATATTTTGTGGATTGTAGAAACGATACCCGGAAATCGCTTTGTTATCAGTGACTAATTTCTTTTGGAAGAAAATCGATTCAAATGTTCGTAATGTCACACCACTTTGACCTTCTCGCAACAATTCTAAAATACCTGCCGAACCATTCGTCTTTTGCAAATATTCTGTATAGGTCAGATACCCTTCTTGATCATTTCCACGACTTGGTAAAATAAAAAAATTTGTTGAGATACCTAACTGTTCAAATGTGGCTTGATAATCATCTGCTCGTTGTTTTCTGCCGTTATCAGTTGCGCCAAAGAAGAGATCAGTCGTGACTTCAGCTTTTGGTAATTGCATCTCTTTTGAATAAAAAGAACTATTGTGCTTAATCCCTAACTCTTTTGCTTCTAAAATATCAAAATGGTAAATGTCATCAATTGCTGGTTCTGCTTCTGCTTTCTTCAATAACTGAAGGTGCTCTTCTTTGAAATGGTTCCAAAAGAAGAGAATGATCTTCGCATTTGTGTACGGTCGAATGCGAGAAGCAAATGCCACATCAAAACCATAATCTAAAAAAATAATTAGTTTATATTGATCGAGTTGCTGTTGGAACGATGACATAAAGGAATCATCCATCAAATCTTTTGCTGAGATGACGTCCATTGTTTGTACGTATGGGAAAAAATATAACGCCTTATTTTTCGCTATAAGCAATCGTTCGTGTTGGCTCATAGTTATCAACTCCTTATTTTTACTTACTCAAAACAAACCTATTAAGTATGGGTTTCCTCTTATAATAGCCCTGCATGAAAGGAAAAAGCGAATGAAACGCTTTCGTTTCAAGTTATTTTTTATAGAAATATAACAATAATTATCAAAACAGATAAGAGTTCTATGATTGTTTCATTAAAAATTACAAAAAAGTTTTCAGAATAGTTGTAATTGTCAGACAATTTGTTATTATAGAGAATATTATTTTATAACCTATTTGTTTTTTCAGCTATGTTTTTAGAAAAGAGGGTTTTTGATGGAAAGTACAGAACAAACAAAATTAAAAAAACAGCTAAGCTCTAGACACATCACGATGCTTGCTCTGGGTGGTGCAATTGGTGCTGGTTTATTCAAAGGAAGTGGTGAAGCAATTGGGATCGCTGGTCCTGCAGTTTTGCTTGCCTTTTTGATCGGTGGTGGTATTTTATTTATTGTTATGAGTGGTCTAGGTAAGTTAGTTTTAGACGGGGGGGATACACAACATGGATTATCTGGCTTGATTCGCCCTTATTTAGGTAATCATTCTGCGGACTTCGTCGACTGGGTCTATTATTCCATGTGGATGATCAATATCATCGCCGAGGCTGTAGCAGCAGCTTCCTTCTTACAATTATGGTTCCCGCATGTACCTGCATGGTGTTTCATCTTACTTTTAGCTATTTTAACGACTCTGATCAATCTTTATTCTGTCCGCTTGTTTGCTGAAACCGAATATTGGTTGGCTTTTGCGAAGATCAGTGTCATTATCTTGATGATTCTTTTCGGGTTATATCTCGTCGGACAACAAATGTTAGGAACTGGAATTTTTCCTACATTAAGTCAATTGACTGATCACGGTGGCTTTACTCCCCATGGTTTAAAAGGGGTCGTTAGTTCATTACTTGTCGTTATCTATTCATATGGCGGGTCGGAATTGATTGCAATCACCGTCAGTGAAGCGGACGATCCTAAAAAAGCCATACCAAAAGCGATAAAAGGGGTCATGGGCCGAATTGTTTCCTTCTATATTATTCCGCTTTTCTTATTGCTGATTCTTTTCCCTTGGAACACTTTAGCTGGTTCTGCAGTTAGCCCGTTCGTCTTGGTGTTTGAACAGATGAATATCCCTTTTGCTAGTGATATCGTGAACTTCGTCATTGTCTTGGCACTCTTTTCATCGATCAATTCTGGCGTTTATGCTTCTTCCCGTCTATTGTTTTTCCGTTTGAAAGACAAAAAAGGCACCGCCAAGAAACTGGCAAAGTTGAACAAACATTATGTGCCACAACGTGCTGTATTATTTTGTACCAGCGTGCTATATCTAGGTGTCATTCTTTCCTATTTCGTAGGTGACAAACTTTTTGGTTACTTAGCCGGTTCCCTTTCTTATACGGTACTCGTGATTTGGCTAATGATCAGCGCTGCCGCTTTTCGTTTAGCATTGAAGAAAGGCACTTGGCAAGCCAAAAGCTTTAATTTATTTGCTTTGATCGCGTTAAGCTTGATCTTGATTGGGATACTCATGACAAATTCAATTGGTGTAACGGTCTTGACAGCTTTGTTATATGCGGTGATTTTCTTTAGCTATCAAAAGAAAAAAGATGTCTTTGCGATAAAAAATGAGCCTTTTTCTTCGATTTGATTGATGATAAAGATAGATAACTAAAACTTCCCCATAAACCAGCTAGAAAATACGAGATCACTTGATAGATCTTTGAGCTTTCTAGCTGGTTTTTATTAGTCTTTTTAGAGAATTTTGAGCCTGGATGACCCATTCGTCAAAAAAGATCACCCTCATTTTTTGCAACGATACTTGAATAGTTGTTGTTTCACTTCATCGATACGTTCAATTGATGAGTCAAACCCTTGATTATCCAAAAAAAATAGTCCCCCGCTGATCGGGTGACTATTTATTTGAGTTTATATCGTTTCCTTCGCAACGTTCAATTGTTCCTGCTTTTCTTTATTTTTTGCAATACCTAAACCAGTAATGGCACTGACCATCGAAAAGACGGGAGAAAGCAAACTGAAAAATACAAATGGTAAGTAGGTCATCGTTGGTATTCCAAACGTGCTGGCAACAAAACTACCGGCAATCCCCCAAGGAATAAGGTAATTGATGACTGTCCCTCCATCTTCTAAGGTACGACTCAAAACAGTTGGATCAAGTCCTGCTTTTTTGTATGTTTCTTTGAACGCATTTCCTGGTAAGATCACAGATAAGAACTGTTCACCGATAAACAGATTGACACCAATACTTGTCATTAGTGTCGTAAAAATCAGTTTAGGTGTTGTCGTCATTTTCTTCGATACCACTTCCATAACTGTAGAGATCAACTCAAATTCGATCAATAAACCGCCTAATGAAAGCGTCAGAATAATCAAGGAAACTGTAGGCATCATACTTTCGATCCCACCGCGGCTAAGTAACGCATCGATTTGCGTGTTTCCTGTTTCAGATAGAAAACCAGATTCGAGGACTGTCGCTAGTCCTGAGAAGGAAGTGCTTGGATCTTGGATAAAAATCATTCCAACTGCTACGGCAATATTCAACAGGATCGTTAAGATCGCTGGAATTTTTTTCCAAGCACAAACCAACATCAAGAATAAAGGGATTAGAGACCAGATCGAAATCGTAAAGTTGTTTTCTAAAATAGTTGTTACATTTTGGATTTCTGTCAAGCTGGCACCTTTATCTGTATGTCCTAAAAATGCAAACAAAATCAAAGAAACAATAAATGCCGGAAGTGTTGACCACATCATATGTTTGATATGTTTAAATAGATCCGCATCAACAATGGCTGCTGCCAGATTTGTCGATTCAGATAATGGCGACATCTTATCTCCAAAAACTGCCCCAGAAACAATAGCACCGACAACTAATGCGGGGTTCAATCCCAACGTTGTGCCGATACCGAAAAAGGCGATACCGATGGTTGACATGACAGTAAAGGCACTACCGACTGCACTGCCGACAATGGCACACACAACAAAAACTGAAGGCACAAACCAGGGGACACTAATGATGTTAAAGCCATAGACCATCAACGTTGGAATGATGCCAGCTTGGATCCAGACCGCAATCAATGCGCCGACTAAAATAAAGATAAAGATCGGGATGATTCCCGGTTTGAGACCATTGATGATTCCTTCATGTAATCGATCGGTTGGCTGTTTCTTCACTACTGCGTAGACCATGACCATACCAATAGCAATCAAAATCGCGATATTCGGTGAAATCTTAAAGCCAACTACTCCGGCTGCTATCGTTGCAACGATAATTATTAATACACTCACTGCTTCTATAAAACTAGTTTTTTTTATTTTTTCCATATCCATTCTCCTTTTTTAAGTTTGTTACGTCTTAAAAAAGCTTCGATATCGAATGACTCCGCCACAATTCATCTGCGTTTCCTCCCTAAAAAAAAGACAAAAAGATCTGTTTTCAACTAAGGACGAATTTCTCCGCGGTACCACCTTAATTAAAAACAGATCTGTTTTTCACTTTGATTTGAATGATTTAATTGTTAAAACTTTTCCTGTATTTCATAGAATTGGCTTGGTCGGTTCGCAGCAACCACCGACTTTCTGAACAAAACACCAAAACTACTACTGGGTGAAAAGTGAACTTTCATGAAGTTTACCTGCATCTGTCCAATTTGTCAATCTAAATGTATTTTTTCTGAAAACAAATGTTTTGATTCATCACGATCTAGTCCTTTCACCCATCCATCATTTCCCATTATTTTTTTGCAAGGATTGCTTGATGCTCCTGCTTTATTTTATCTAGAAGTTCTGGCTTTTCAAATAGATCTAATGCAGTATTTGCCAATAGTTCAGCAGCAATTGCAATCGAAGCTAGTCCTTTTTCACTGCGAGCAGCTGCTTTAAATTCTTCAGAATGACCGGCAATATATTCATCAGAAATCGAGACGGTTGGTTGGATCGTCGGAATCACATGACTCACGTTACCAACATCAGAAGAGCCTAGACTTGTTTGTTCTTTTGTTTCGATTTCTTCATCAGGTACACCTGCTACATCCGCATGGCTGAAGAACAGCGCATCAAATGAAGGCGTCACGATCACATCATCAACCGAATTTTGGAACAACCCAAATTCATAACTTGTTCCCGTACTCAAAGCCGCACCTTTCACGATATTTTCGACTTTTTGATACACCTCATTCAATGTCTGGCGATTTTTTGCTCGCAAGTAAAATCGACCCGATGCATATTCAGGAATCACATTCGCAGCGACCCCACCATCCGTAATGATGCCATGGATATTAACGTCTTTTGGCAATTGCAGGCGCAACGCATTGATTCCATTAAACACTTGAAGCAACGCTTCTAAGGCATTCACTCCTTTTTCTGGTGCGGCGGCTGCATGGGAAGCAACACCATGGAACTTGATGTCCACCGGATCGTTCGCTAATGATTCTGTCGTTTTGCCGTAACGGTATGCGGGATGGACACAAAGGGCAGCATCCACATCTTCAAAAAAGCCTTCCCGTACAAAACTTCCTTTAGCTGATCCGTTTTCGCCTCCCTCTTCGCCAGGTGTGCCATATACCCGGATTTCTCCACCGATCTCAGCAATTCGTTCGCGCAAGACACTGGCAGCTAAGACAGAATACGTACCAAACAAGTTATGTCCACAAGCATGACCGATTCCTGGTAAAGCGTCAAATTCTGCTAAAAAAGCAATCGTTGGTCCTGATTTTCCTGAAGCGTAACGAGCATCAAATCCTGTTCGATGACCAGCTACATCTTTTGTCACAGAAAATCCTTCTTTTTCTAATTGTTTGATCAAGGCATCTGACGAATAAAACTCATAGTTACTGACCTCTGGATGATCATGGATATCTAGTGCTAGTTCTTGATATTCAGCCAATCGTTGGTGGATTGCTTCCTTAAAAGAATGTGTTGTTAAAGTAGATGTGGTCATATTGGCTTCCTCCATTTTGCTTTTTTATTTTTTACCAAATGTTTCCCAAGCAGGTACGCTTGATCCTTTTGATGTTTCTTCGATCACTTTTGCTGTTTCTTCCGTTTGATAAGTGTCAACGATCTTTTGATAGATTTCGTTATTTTCATCTTCTTTTCTTGCTACAATGATGTTGACATATGGTCTGGCACTGTCATCGACAGGTTCTAAAAAGATCGCATCACTCGTTGGGTTCAATCCTGCATCGACTGCGACACCACTATTGATCACTGAAAGATCCACGTCATTCAATGCACGAGCTGTCTGTGACGCATCCAGTTCAGAAATGTCTAGGTTCTTTGTATTTTCAGTAATATCTGAAGTAGTCGGTGTTTGACCTTTCGCTGGATCGACTTTGATCAAACCAGCTGTTTGTAGCAATAGCAATGCCCGTCCGCCGTTTGTGACGTCGTTAGGAATCGCTACTTTTGCGCCATCCTTGATATCATCAATGGATTGGATCGTATTGGAATAGATTCCTAAAGGTGCATTCACTGTGTTTCCGATCGAGACTAGATCCGTTCCGTGTTCCGTATTGTAATTGTCTAAAAAGAATTGATGCTGAAAAGCATTGAGGTCGATCGAGCCATCCGCTAATGCAGCATTCGGTTGATTATAGTCGGTAAATTTCACATATTCTAAGTCAATGTCTTCTTTTGCTAAACGTGCTTTGACATCATCCCAAACGTCAGTGTCCTCTCCAATGATCCCAAGTTTTACTGTCGTTTGTTTGTTTGTGTCTGTTTCGGCATTTCCTTGGCTACAGCCAGCCAACCAAATAAGTGCAACAAAAGCGAGTACTGTATAACGAATGATTTTTTTCATGATGATTCCTCCAGTTTAATGTGATATTTTTTTGATCAATAAGTTGCTGATCCATTGACTTAAGAAAACAAGGATCAAGATCAACAAAGTGGCGACGATAGTCACGTCTGTTTGAAAACGATTGTACCCACGAGAGATCGCTAGGTTTCCTAATCCTCCTGCGCCAACCGCTCCTGCCATGGCAGTCAAGCCAATGACATTGATGATCGTCAATGCAGAGACACGAATGATCCCTGGCAATCCTTCGATCAAATAGACTCTAAAAACGATCCCTAATGGACTGGTTCCCATTGATTCGGCCGCTTCAATCACTCCAGGATCTACTTCTAACAACGCATTTTCTACTTGTCGAGCGAAAAATGGCACAACGCCAAAGATCAAAGGGACTAAAGCAGCTTTCGCACCAATCGTAGTACCAACTAAAAAGCGAGTCGTCAATGCCAGTAAAGAAAGTAAAATGATAAAGGGAATCGAGCGGACAACATTGATGACTTTGTCTAGCACTTCATAAAGTAAGCGATTTTCAAGCAATCCTTGGGGCCGTGTCACAACCAATATGATCCCAAAACCGAGACCGATTGCACCTCCGATCAACGCGGTCCAAAAAGACATATACAACGTTTGCTTCGTCGCTTCAATAAATTCATCAGGTATCGAATAGACATTGGGTAAATAGGTTTCTAAGAAATGGGTCATATCAGCGTCCTCCTTGAATCACTTTCATTTCCTTACTTGCTCCATTTTTTTGTAAAATCGTTGCTTGTACACCGGATTCAATGAGATAAGCCAAGGCTTTTTCTCGTTGATGGATCTCTCCTGATAAAGTAACGATCAATCGTCCTAATGGGGTTTCTTGCAATAGTTCTACATTGCCGTATAAAATATTCGCACTCACTTGGTATTTGCTATAAAGTTGTGCGATCAACGGTTCATTTGTTTGTGTGCCCACATAACTCAATTCCACTAACCATTTATTGGTCAACTGATCTGCAAAAGCACGATGCGAGCGAATCGTTTCTAATGCTTGGTCAACGTGGGTGGCTGTTCGGATAAACTCTTGCGTCAAAACTTCTTTTGGTGCACTGAAAATCTGAACGCTACTTCCCTGTTCGATTACTTCCCCGTTTTCCATCACGGCTACTTTGTTGCAAATTTCTTTAACGACTTGCATCTCGTGTGTGATCAAAACGATCGTCAACCCTAATTGCTGGTTCAATTTTTTCAACAAAGCTAAAATCTGATGAGTCGTTTTTGGATCTAAGGCACTCGTTGCTTCATCACAAAGTAACACTTGCGGATCACTAGCTAATGCACGAGCGATAGCAACTCTTTGCTTTTGTCCTCCTGAAAGTTGTTTTGGATAAGCAGTTGCTTTTTCTTCTAACCCGACTAATGTTAGAAGCTCATTGACTTTTTGACGACGCTCCTGTTTCGATTTTTTCGTATATTTCAACGAGAAATCGACGTTGTCAAAAATCGTGCGACTTTCCATTAGGTGAAAATGTTGAAAAATCATCCCAATCGATTTTCGTTCTTTCCGTAATTCTTTCGGGGATAGTTTCCCTAAGTCTGTTCCATTGATGATGACTTTGCCACTTGTTGGTTTTTGTAACAGGTTCATGACACGAACCAGCGTACTTTTCCCAGCACCTGAATAACCTACGATACCGTAAACATCCCCTTTAGCAATCGAAAGATCCACCTGTTTCACTGCCTGGATCGTCTTTTCTTTTTGTTGGAAAGAAACATTTATTGCTTGTAATTCAATCATTTTTACTCCTCCTTCGGTTTGACGATAAAAAAAGGCATCCTCAAGAAAATGACTCATCACTTTCTTGAGGACGCCTTTTTGCGTGTTACCACCTCATGTTCAAATTACACTTACATGTAACTCCTCTTCGAGTACAAACATACTCTAGCAAGCTAACGGTTGCGACCGTCACCATCTCACAATTTTGCTCGGGGTGAATTGCTCAATAGCCATTTTCCAAATATGCCGCCTTGCTTCTTCTCAGCTACCGAAGCTCTCTGTTAAAGGTTTATGTATTTGTACTTACTATTTCAACGCAAAAAATATAAAAAAAATCCTTTTATCAGCATAAATCTACTGATAAAAGGACGACGTATCGTGGTACCACCTTTATTCGGAAGTTTCCTTCCCTCAATCCAACATCTCTTGACGAGAGATTGGTTGTCCGTTTTAACGGTCAGACATTTCCGAACTTGCCTACTTATCGACAAGTTATCCTCCAAGGCCATTTTTCAACTTTTCTTACTTGACTCTTTCCACCAACCAGAGCCTCTCTTTGAAGTTTTCAAGTTTACTTTCCTTATCAACGAATCCATATTTTGTTGTTGAGAACACTTTATCTAACTGAAAACAAAAAGTCAAGCAAGAAATTTAAAAAAATAAGCACTCAGTCGATTGATCAATAAAAAAATCGTTGGTGGCACTGGATTTCCAGTCGTTTATTTTTTTCCTTTTTCTTTTTCTAACATCTCCAACACGATCAAAAGATCGGTACCTTCTGCTAAGATCGATAAATCTGCTTTTTCTCTTTCGGTATAAGCCCGATCAAAGCTTGAATCTGGAATCAAAACAACACCCATTCCTGCTCGTGATGCGGAGGTCGCACCAACCAATGAATCTTCTACTGCAAAGGCTTCTGGCGCTGTCAATCCCGACCGCTCTAGCGCAGTTAGATAAGGAATTGGTGAAGGTTTATTCTCAGACACTTCATCCCCAAAAGTATATGTATGGAAATAAGGCTTCAAAGAAAACTGATCCAAGATATTGGTTGCTCGTTTTGTGACCGTCGTCGTTGCTAGACCAACAATGAGTTTTTGGTCGTTCAATTCTTTCAACACTTCTTTGGCATGAGGTTTCAATTGGATAGCGCCACTATGCAGTTGTTGGTAAAAATATTCTTCGCGTTTTTCACGAACCTTTTGTACCATCTCCGCTGTTCCCGCCATTTTGATCAACAAATCATAGCTTTGTTTCCAATTTTTCCCACCCCATGTATCAACGATTTCTTGAGGTATTTCGATATCAAATTGCTTGAATCCCCATAGCCAACCGTCACGATAAGTTCTTTCTGTATCAACTAATAGTCCATCTAAATCAAATATTGCACCCTTCATATCCACTGATCCTTTCAAAAAAACAATATCTGTAGTGTATCATGTTTTTTCATTCAAACCAATGGGATCTCAAGCATTTTTGTTATGAGTGATAATTACACTCACCCTCCGCACTCAATTATTTGGATTCATTTTAGTTATTTTATTTCTACGAATCTTTAATAATTGATTCGTAAAATTAGCCCAATCGACCGCCCTTGGAGGAACTAACCAAATGATTTGGAACAAGTCTCCAAAAGAACAGATTTCCTTATCTGTCAAGAGTAGATCTGTTTCATCATCTGCCTTCGTTTGGTAGATGATATTCAAGTCTGAGATTTTCTGGATATTATTTTTGATCAACGCATTAAATTGTGGTCCAAAGGAAAAATCAATACAAATACGGAGCGGTTTCAATTGCTGATCGATGGGTAATATATCCATCATCACTAGCACATAATGAAAAAATAAAAATTCTTTTGCGAGCCAAATTTGCTTGTTCTTTTTTTGTTTTTGGATGTAATCTCTGCAAAACAAAAAGTATTCCGGATACATTTCATAAAAATAAGTGACATCCAGGTTGTTATTGTCATCAATATTTTCTTCTTTGAAATATTTGATCTTCAAATGCAAGACTGTCAGCTGTCTCCTGATTTCTTTTAGCTGATTCTCTGAGAGAATGAATGCTTGCCCAAGTTCTTCAAGAAACAAGTCATTCAACGCGATTACTTCCTTTAGCGTCACTTCCTCAATAAGTTCCGGCTCATTGATTGCTCCTTCGACAACAAGATAAGCAAAGATCTGTTGCGCTTCGTTATATAGCTCTTTTTCCGTATCGATTTTTGCCTCTTTTTCAAGCCAGGAAAATATGCTTCGAAAGAAATCATTTGTTTGTAACATTTTTTTATTGAATGTCAATTGACTTTTTTTATTCTCGGACATTCGCCAACCTTGCTTTATTCGAATCAAGCTGACTGAAAGAAAATGTTGGAGTTTTGTTTCACTAAAACCTGTAAATGAAGCAGCGAATTTCGGTTCAAGGAATCGAATCAATTCTTCTACTTGCTCTGTGATTTCTGTTGGATAAACCGAATAAGCCCGTCCGTATAATTTGGTGAAATAAAACGTCACCAATCCACGTACAGAGCCTTCTTCCCCACTTAGTAAGAATTTTTTTGTGACTGTCAGTTCTTTATCTGCTAATCTCGTACGCATGTCTTTCAGCTTTTGGTAAACGAGGGGATGACTGATATAATTTTTGATCGCATAATCATTGACAGATTCGAACGTTTCAAAAAATATTTCTTGTAACATTAAAAAACCAAAGGAATGGCGGACATACATTTCACCTAAAATCGTCGAATTCCCTCGACCACTCTCAATCAGTCGGACGTTATTTCCTTCGAAAAACAGTTGAAATTCATCCGTTAGCCCATAGTCCACAAAATCATGTGACAATTCTTCCATTGACTTATTCAGCAAAAAATAAGAGATATCCAATTCTTCCACCACTTTTTCATGATTTTCAATTAAAAGTGGCTTTGCTTCCAAATAACGTAGCAACTCTAACTTTCGTTGCGCTGGCTTATCTAAAAATAGTTTGAACATTTTGATTTCCTCTACCTTCTGGTTTTTCTCCATAGAGTATCGTACCTGAAAATAAGTAGCTCATTGCTGCCATCTGACTATTATCTGAACTAGCAGAACCAGAACCACTCGACTGTGGCAACATCACTTGGCTATGAGAGTGATCATCAGAAAAAAATTGATCATCTAAGGTTATTTTACGTGATGTACTAGCAATCTGGCTAATAATATCGCCCTGATTATCCAATGATTTGGGTTTGCTTGGTTGCTTTTTTTTAGGCATTGAAGAATCTTGATAAGGTAATTTGGCTTGTGCTTGTTCTTCAACTTCCTGCTTTTTGTTATTTATGATTGCAGTATCTTGTGATTGTTCGGTGTGTCCAACCTCTGCTTCTTTCTCATCCGTTACTGGACGTTGGGGAGTAACTGGTTGAATTTGGATTTCTTCTGTTGGATTCAACGGATCATAAATGATCGTTTCTGCATATATATAGATGGAGGATTCAAAATAGACTGCAGCGAACAGAAGTGTTCCTAATATAGCGATTTTTTGTCTTTTCACTTTTCTCCCCCTTTTTTGATTAGACATTTTAAGTAAGTGAAACCCTACGTTTCCAAGCAAAAATTGTCTGACTGATCTTATTTATTTGATCAGTCAGACGTTGTTTTATCAGGGATTGATATTATTTATTTTCAGATTCGTCTTCATCTTTTTGTTTTTTTCTTTTCCAAAAAATAAATAGAAATAAAAGAATCAATAATAATAGGATACCGAATAATAGATACATCCACGTATTGTCTTGTTCAATCGTCACATCTTTTTCGTTTAATTCCCTAGCAACTTCACCTTTGATTTCAAAGTCTTTTTCAAATTCCCATTTATATTTATAGATTTCTTCAGAGCCACTAGAAGTTTTAACTTTGTATTCCCCATCTGCAGCTTTTTCACCGTAAGCAGTCATCTTCATCGTATACTTCCCTGCTTCCAACTTTTCACCGTTCAAAGAAATGGGGTAAGCAAAGTGAGAATTAGGGGCCATTTGCATACTTTCCGTTTGGCTGTCGTAGAGCACTTCAGCTGATCCTTTTTTCGTGATCGTTGTTGCTACGTTCAATTGATTCAAGTAAACTGCTTGAGGATTTTGCAAATGTACATTGATCACATTTCTCGCGTTGACTTGTGCCGGTTCCACTTTCGTTGCTTTGAGATCAGGCTTGATAGTTGTCATATTTTGACGGATCAATAATGCAACTACGTAAGAGTACTCATTTTTGATGGCTAAGCCTTTATCTTCTGAAGAAGAGTCCTGGGTGTCATCCGTTTTTTCTTTAAAAGTGATCCCACCTGCCATGACGCCATCAAATTTTTCTGCTGGCATAGTGACTGTGATTGGCACTGTCACTTCCGCATGTTTTGGTAACGTCACTTCTGGCTCTGCTTTCGCATAATCTTTTAAATTGTAAACCAAACTATTATCGGGTTCAATTTTATTTTCACCATACTCCACCACACCATTCAAATTAGTTGTTGCACTGTTGATCGTGGTTTCGATCGTGATGTCGTTGTCTGTGTCATTGCGTAATTGGACTTCGATTGTTTGCTGTTTGTCCGGTTCCATCAATAAATCGAAATATGTTTTTTGTTTATCGATTTGATTTTCGGGAATCACTGGGGTAACCGCAAAATTAAATTCTGATGCAAAAGTTGATTGGACTGGAACCATACTTAGCATGGCAACCATGAGGCTGACAATAAGGATAAATCTTTTTTTCATAATATTTTTAACTCCCTGATAAATTAGATGTTGGCGAGCTATGACAGAAGCGTTCTATCCCTTCAAAGGTAACTAATATCACTGCGTTGCACCAATTTTTTTGTGGTCAAGACAAAAAGTGCTTTCACTCTTGCCTTGACCAGATTGTTTTATATTAGTTTCCTGGGGCATCTGTTAACGTCCAAGTGAACGTTGTTTGGTAAGCTTTTGCGTATTTTGTCGTTGAGCCTGGTACTTCTAATGCAATACTATTTTTCGCAGTATCCACTGAATTTCCCCAATCCATCAAATACGTTCCAGCACCTTCACCATTTTTCGCACTCATCACTAATGATTCACTACCACTTGGATCTAAGCTGAAAGTTGCAACGCCTGTTGGTTTTGCTGATTGTGAACCAGTCACGACATTACCATTTGATAATGTGATTTTTGCACCTGTCAATTCTTGGTCTTCCGCTGTTTTGAATTGTGCATTTTGTTTTACTTTCAATGTCCAACCTGTTTCAGTTCCGCGGTTGTCAGATACTTGAACAAAGTTTGGTCCTTCTTTTTCAACATCACTTGCATCTTTATATTTTTGTGCTGCAGCATAGTATGTTTGCGTTTTTGACGTGATTTTTTGTTCACCGAAGACAAGACTTGAAGCAAAGTCGATCGATAATGGACCATTTGTACCTGGATTTGGCTTACCATCAGGATTTGTTGGATCAACTGGCGTTACTGGTTGTTCTGGATCAAGTGGATCAACTGGATCAGTCGTCTCTGTATTCGGCACATAATTGATCACACCGTTTGAAGTATATTCCCCACCATCAGCTGCCGCTACGCTAACTGTGCTGAATACTCCGCCTAATAACATTGTTGATAATAAGATCATTTGTGATTTTTTCATTTTTATTTTCTCCATTCTTAATTTCCTGGTGTATCGGATAGATTCCAAGTTAATATTGTTGAATACGTAACTGCATCTTTCGGTGTTTTACCTGGGATGGTCAATGAAACACTTTTCGTAACCACTGAGGATACGTCTTTATTTTTTTGGTCTTTCATTGTGATTGTCTCCACTTTGTCACCCCATGCTTCGATCCATGTGCCAGAACCTGCATCTTGTCCAGCACTTAGAACAATCGATTCTGCACCGTTTGGATCTAAGCTGATTTCAGTGGTCGCAGTCGGTGCAGCCACACCTTCTGCATTTGATTTGACTACCGGATCTTGCAATTTTATTACCGCGCCAGTCAACGTTTTGTTTAATGTGTCATCGTTCTTAAATTGACCGTTTTGACATACTTTCAATGTCCAACCAACATTATTGCCTCGGTGATCAGATACTTGGACATAATCTGGCGTAACTAGATCCGAAAATGTGCCATCGTCATTTACATAAGTCTGTGCTTTAGCATAATAGGTTTCTGTTTTATTCGATATCTTATTCATGCCGAAATCAAAACTTGAAGCAAAGTCGATTGATAGTGGCCCTTTTGTTCCTGGTTCTGGGGCCGTTCCATCTGGATTAGTTGGATGAACCGGTTTATCTGGATCAGGGTCAATTGGATTGACTGGATCGGTTGGTTCCGTATCAGGTATAAAATTGACCGTACCATTACTTGTATACTTGGCTTGATCGACGGCTTGGACGGTACCCGTTACTCCTGTCAAAAGACTAATGATCATTAAACCACTTACTGTTTTTTTCATACGATCCCCCAAAGTGATTCCTTTTTCACATCTTTCTTTTATGGCGCTGGAGTAGATTTTAGGCTCCATGTCAATGTGGTGCTATACTCTTTCGCTAATTTGACCGTTTTACCTGGCACGTTAAGTTTTACAGCAGTTGCGCCTTCTGTTGCATCTGTACCAAATTTGTAGATCCACGTTCCCATCCCTTTACCTGCATCAGCAGTCATCAAGACTGATTCATTTCCAGGAGTCAATGTATTTTGTGTCACTAGATCTGGTTTGTATTGATCATCCATGATCGATGCACTTGCACCGTTACTTAAGGATAGTACTGCACCTGATAACTCTTCTGCTGCGGCAGTTTGGAATTGCGTATCTTGCTTGACAGATAAGCTCCAACCTTCTTGTGTTCCACGTTTGTCTGTTACTTGTACATAGTTAGGTCCGTCTGTACCATTTGTGAATGTTTGGACTTGCGCATAGTAATCTTTAGTAACAGTAGTGATTTTTTGTTTACCAAATTGGAAACTTGAAGCAAAATCAATTGATAATGGTCCGTTCGTGCCTGGATTGGGCCCATTTGGATCAGTTGGATCTACTGGTACTACCGGACTTGTGGGATCAGTTGGGTCAACCGGATCTGTTGGATCGGTATCTGCTTCAAATGCGATCACACCATTTGTCTCATAGCTTGCAGTTTCATCCGCAGCAAATACTGTGCTTGTTCCTACTAATGTACTAAATAAAATAATTCCAGCTGTTAACAATGTTGTCTTTTTCATTTTTCTCTTCTTCTCCTTTTTATACCAATTATTATCAACACGATCAAAAGAAGGAAACTTCCAATGATCGTAAATTGTTTACTCCTGTATTCTCCAGTTTTTGGTAACTGTTTACTATCCCCTTGTATCGCCTCTTGCTGATCCACAGTTGTTCCAGAGGGCGTTTGATCGTCTTGAGTAGAGTTGGGTAAAGTGGGGTCGCCCACTCCTTCTTCAGAACTGCTACTTCCAGCTTCAGGATATTCATAGGTGCCATAAAATCCTGTGACACCCTCACTTTTAAACGACTGCTCTTCTTCTGCTAAACCAATTGGCGTTTGTGTAAAAAGAAATCCTAACAACACAAGGATCTTCCACCTTTTTTTCTTCATCTTTCTCACCTATTCTCTATCGTCGTGTTTTTCTATGGGTTACCGGGTGCTGCAACCAATGACCATGATAACGTTCCTTGATAACTTCCGATTTTTTGTTTTTCCGGAGGAACAGTTAACTTGATTCCTTTGTTGTTCGCTTGTCCCCACTCTTGATTGACAAGATATTCCCCATTTGTCGTTAGTGTCTTTTCTTCCACGATTACTGCATTTGGACCGAGTACTGTGTTCGTTGTACCGTCTGTAAATGAAAGTGCATTAGAAAGTTGGGTTGTCCCAGAAGTCAAAGGTTGCTTTTCAGTAACTGTCAATTGCCAATTGTCCCGTTCAGAACCTCTTGTATCTTTCACGATCAAACCACCTTCGATCCGTGGCCAGTACGTTTGAGTTGTTGTCTTAACTTTTTGTGTCTCGAAATTCATCGTGTTTGGGACTTCTTTAAGTTCTAAAGTCCCTGTAATCGCTACATTGACTATTTTTTCTGTCGTTATTCCATTTAGTCGATAGCTATACGTCGTTGAAACATTTTTTAAAACTTCCGCTTCTGTCGTATCCTTGATTGCTGAAAACGTTGTGTCTGTCAACGTTGGTACTTGATTCGCACTGCCATCGGCTAAGATCACTTGTGCCAGTGTTCGTTGATTCAACTCTTGTTGAGACGTCAACGCATTGGCATCAGATAAACTCATCCGAACATCTTTTGCATAGACTGCAAAACTACGATCCGTCGAAATCGTTGCTTCATTTTTTACAACGATCAAGTTTGCTTGTTGTTCCTTTTCATTCCCCGTCGTACCGACTTTATAATCAATGACATGTTTTCTGGAAACTTCATCTGCTGCTAGCGGTTGCTTGATTTCGTCCATTACATCAGCGGTGATCGAATCCGTAAAGAATGGACGTCCCTCTGCCTCCATCAATGATAAAACTGATTGTTGATCGACTAAATCTTGTGCTTCTTTTTCAGAAATGATCACATTTCTAGCAGAAAGCTCAGCAGCATTCGAATACTTCACTTTGACCTCATAACTGTATTCGCTATCTGGCGATTGCCAATCGATCGTTGATGAATCTTTTTGTTCAGCAATCGTTGTAGGTGTGTCGCCAATTTTTGAACTGTTGATTTCTGCTTGGTACAACCATGAACCAGTTATGTGTGTTTCTGGCGCAAAGCTCAATTTTGGCGTGATACCCTTTCCTGATGGAATCACCAAGCGTCCTTTTTGAACTTTTGTACCTGCGGTTTCTGTTCCCCATGCATTCAAGACTAATGGCGCATTCCCTTCTTTCACTTCACTGACGTTATGAAAAATACTTCCTTCGCCTTGAGCGATTCCAGGATTTTCTACTTCATAATCGATAACTGAACCAGGTATTGCAATACCATAACCACTACCGGATTTTGAGACATCGTTATCCCCGATGAAGCTTTTTCCAGTTGTTTTTTCAGTTCCTCTGAAATTCAAAGGTGTTAGCTTTGTTGCATTGGCAATCGTTGGATTGATTGTCAAAACTTGATAGGCTTTATTTGCGCCGAACCATGTACCGGTACTATCTACTTGCGTTGTTGAATCTCCAGTAGTTGACTTGATCCAGACTAATTCATCTTTTGCAGGATCAGGAAACTCGACATCTGAAATATTGACTTTTCCTGTTCCAGGAATCGTTTCTAAAGTGGCTTCATCCTCTATAGTCAACTTAGCTGCAGAAATTAAGTTACTAGAAGTTGAAACGCCGATCCCAGCATTTTTTGACAAATGGATGTTTCCAAATGAATGATAGGTCGTTGCATGATTGGCAGCAGTCGCAGATAAGCCGTTTTTGATATTTCCGCCATTTGCCATTAATTTCAATCCATTTGTTACATTTAATTCGGTGAAATTGACGATGCCTAGTCCAGTAAGATTGATTGGATCTGTTTGATAGCTGTTTGTACCATCGACATTTTCACCAAAATTGAACACGACTTTGTTTGTACTGGCATTAGCAATCGTATTCGTAAAGTTATCACTGGCTGAACCACCGGATAAACCATTGATACTAACAGCTCCTTGAACATTAGCGGTAACGTTCCTCAAAATTTTCCCACTGCTGATATTGGAATACTGTGTAGCATACAGATTACCAATACTAGAGCCCTCCGCTTGGATATTCATCTGGATCGAACCATTTTGGGTGTATGTAGCATAACTACCACCATCCCCATAAATGCTCGCACCATTTAATGAATCCACACCTGGTTTGGTAAAGATATTCAGCGTAATCGTATTGTCCGTATTTGTCCCCAAATTCGTGTTTTGTCCATATGGTCGCCCCCCTGTGATATATGTGTTACCTGGTAACTTGAATTCACCGTCATAGTTTCGTAAATCAATGAGTAAACTAGCATTTCCAAGTAGTGACCCATAGTTTGTGATACCACCAGAAAAGCCGTTAGAACCAGTTCGAGGAGTACCAGAGAAGTTCCCACCATAGATGCGATTATCTGAATTCCCAGTAACAGTATGTCCAGCACTTGCGCCATAGGATGCACCCATTGAAGCATTAATGACTCCTTCATAAACGGTCACTCCTACGTTTCCGACAATTTTTTTGTCATCCCATCCGCCACCAGATAAGAACCAGTCTACTTGACCATCATTGACGATGGTTTGTCCGTTACCATACACACGTGTCCCTGCATAGCCCGTACCTTCTAACGTATCAGCGATTCCACCATTCAATATGTTTGAGCTATTTCCTTCAATAACCCCCGAATAAGAACCACCATATGTCCATCGCGCTACGGTATTATTCAATATCGTTTGTGTATCTCCTTTAATGTAGATGTCCCATGTATCATTTGAAGCAGGATAGCCACCTCCACCTACAACGTCCCAAACCGAAGCTTCTCCACGATTTTTCTTCGTGGTCGAATAGGCTAAATCGGTTGGCATTGATCCGGAATAGGCAAAGCCAGCTCCGCCGATTGAACCATCTGCATTAGCCGTCCCAACTTCAATCGTTGTGTTGCCTTCGATGTAGCCACCGCGACCTGCTGCTGTTGTCCAAATGGCGCCATTATTGAATGAACCACTGACTAATTTTGAGGTGATGTTACCGAAGACTTTGAACTCTGCCGCAGCTTTGGCTAAATCAGCTCTTTGTTGTGGTGTATACGCATCATAGGTTGTTTCATTTGATGCCCCAATCCCACTTTTATTGAATTTAACAACGTTATTGCCGGCGCCCCCATTGAAGTCATTGATTCCACCGGCAGATGGGGTTCCTGCTTTGATCGTATTTGTGATATTCCCAGTGACCGTACCGGTATAACGATTGCCACCTTCAAATTCTGCCCGTCCAGCACTGTATAAACTACTATCCAAATTTGTTTCGATTCCGTCAGTTGAACGATTGGTTCCGATATTTCCTCGAGAGGACCCACCGATGAATCGTTCCCCTGCGCCGTACCAACGACCATAACCTGAAATGTTATTGGTTACTTTTCCACCAATATTCCCGTAGATGACACCACCATAAAAGGTACTTAATTGAAACCCTGTTGCACTATTGGTAATCCCGATAGTAGTAGATACAGTTCCCGTAACATTTGCTGTATTTGTCGCACTGGTTCCATTTCCACCACCGTACAAATTCGTGATTCGTCCACCAGCATTATTGATGATCGTAGAGACGTTTCCATCAATGGTACCAATATTAGCTCCTCCTGCTAGTGTATTGATTCCCCCATTATTCGTATTGTTGATAACGATACTCGTATTCCCTTTCAGCGTGCCACCATTTTGATTACCACCAAAGATATTCCATGTATAAGAACCTGTCGTATTGATAGTGATCACCGGATTCCCTACGACATCTCCTGAATTGGTTCCACCATAAATTGAAATACCGTTACCGTTTGCTCCTCCATTCAAATTCAAGCTGTGTCCATTCATATAGAAGTAAGAGCCGGTATAGCTAATATTTCGTAAAGTAATCGTTGAACCAAAGTAAGCATTCGCTGTAAAAGCAAGTGTTTTTGCACCAGATGGTACCGTTAAATCTTGTGTGATTGGATCATCTGAATGGCCAGTGATCACTAGTTGATTTACTTTATCTTTTAATGAGGCAAACGTAGCGTTAGTTGCATCGACCGTACTTGGAATATTGTTAGCGACTGTAGCAGCTGTTAATGTGACGTTTGATCCAATATACATGGCGTAATCTTGCATATTGCCCGCATGATACAAATCATTTAATGCCGCTTTTACTCCGGCATCTGATGCAGCATATGTTTGGTAAGCTTGCGTGCTATCTGTGGGATTTGGTACAACAAGTACTTTCGTCTTATCCGCTGTAGCAATCGTATCTTTGATCGAAGCATCTGTACTTTTTAAAGAACGGAATGCCTGTTGTTTGAATACTGCTTTTAGTTGCAGATCCTTCGTCACTGTTAATTCGCTGATTTCTTCATTTGTATAGAGTTTGCCTTCAACTTCCCAACCGTTCAATGGTTGCTCATCCGCAAAAATCGGGATATCACTACTTGCTAATTTTTCGTTTTCCTTAACTGTCAGTTCTTTAACTTCCGCTCCTGATTCGAATAAATGAGTGCTATCTGTCATAAAAGTTAAAGTAAAGTGTTTTTCTTCAGTCATCGATTCTTGTGTCTGTGCCTCTGACTGTTTCACCTCCTCTTTTACTGATTCTGTTGTCTGTGTGACTGTCTCTTCACTTTGCATGGTTTGATCAATCGACTCTTCTGTTTCAGTTGTGGGTGATAGAGTGACTGCATCATTTTCAGCATCCACTGCCTGCACGACGATTGACAATGGAGAAGTTATCCCTGAAAAAAGAAGCATTGCGGCAACACACATAACAATATTTTTTTTCATTTTATCTTCCCTTCTGCTTCATACAACAAAATTAACTTATTGATAATTATTATTGCTTGCTTGATTCTTTTTGTATTGTATAATGTAAAATCCAGTTATTTTTAAAAAATATTTCTTGATTACTGAAAAACGATTAACTTTTTTCAGAGCATATTATTTGACTTTAAAAAATAACAAGTGATTTTAATAATTCACTTGAAAGTGAAAAAAGCTGTTATATCAACGTTAATCACGTGTCGCTAATTCGCATGATTTCCCTTTTTCTTCTTATTTAATTTTCTGTCATGAAAAACGGATGAAATTTTCATGAATTATAATGTAGTAAAGAACCCGCCATTTTTTCAACGGCTATTTTCAAGAGTGTTTTTTGTTGTTTTTTTATTTCGATTTTCGCATGATAATCTTACTTTTTTTGTTTATACTCATAGAATCACCGTGCTCGCTTTACTATGAAGCTAGTGATTTGCTTCAACAAGCATAATAAATCACAGTTAAATTTCTTTCATCAACTTTCTCTAATTGTTTTCTTCTCGCCAATAGCCATGCGTCATCTCTTCAAAAATGAATACATCCTATTCCCAAACACCATTTTCATAAATAAGCCATCATTCATAAAAATTTGTAAAATACAATTTTTCATGAATGATGGCTTATTTCGTTTGGACACTTATGTTCCGACCTCAAAGGATCAATTTTAGACTCCACTGTTTTCTACTCAAACCTCTGTAACAAAAATTTTATCTACCTGTCTTAACAATATTAGCTACTGATCTAAACAAACAGCTATTTTTTTAAAAACGATAGCACAACTATTCGTGACCGCAACCCCAACTACACTCACTAATAATTAGTTATTCGCTTAAATCTGCTTAGAGTAACTGCGACAATATATCATTCCCGCTTCTATTGAAGCCACGATTCCCAGCATACTCTTATGATCGTATTTTCCAAGAGTATTTCCCCGTCGGATTGCTTCAATTGATCCATTCTTCGCCCCCTTATCCCGTTGCGAGTCAAGAAATGAGACAAATGATCCATTTGATTCAATGTTTGATCGAACTGCTATATCAATGGTTTATCGTTATCTAGTGTTTCTTAAAATCAAGCATTTTGAGTCTTCATCGAATCATAGATTTTCTTTATCCAACATAACAATAGCTAACAACGGGTAATAATAGATTGCTTTTAAACAATCGTTCAAACATATTGTATAACGCTTGTTTCCGTTATATTTAAATATAATTTATTCTTTTTTGA
The DNA here is from genome assembly GCF_051710905.1 of Enterococcus sp. DIV0806c. NCBI lineage: Bacteria > Bacillati > Bacillota > Bacilli > Lactobacillales > Enterococcaceae > Enterococcus > Enterococcus sp. DIV0806c. The sequence continues at coordinate 2,483,278 of NZ_JBIOLO010000001.1, forward strand.
AAAATTATTTAAATATAACTTACGCGCGTACTTGACTTTTTTAGTAGCGCAGAAAAAAAATAGATTAGGTATTTAAAATACCTAATCTATCAGCGTTTTACTATTGATGGAACGATGCAGCGATTCACTAAAATTTTATAGAATAAGCGAACCATTTAAATGAAGTTTATTTTTTTATTGAAATCTTACCTGAAGGATGCTCAAATCCTCGTACTAAAGTGCAGAAAAGACTTTCTTTTACAATAGTTCTCCAAATTTATTGATATAGATTTTTTTCATGAATGTAACTAGTCCTAAATATGCAATAACTGTCACGATCAACCAGATCCAATAGTTACCTGGCAATGGTAACAAACCTAGTCCTTCACCAAAATTAGTAAATGGAAGAACCGAACCTACTAGAATGCCTAATGTTGTAATTGAAAACATAATAAAAGTGGCATTACTTTGCAAGAAAGGCACTTTAGGTGTCCGTAACGCATGTAGTACTAGGGTTTGGGTCCATAAAGATTCAACAAACCAACCAGCATGGAACAATGCGATAAATAGAACTTGTTGTGAGCCAGTCAACGTATGGTAACTTCCACCAACCACTGCTGGACAAATCACAAAGTACATCAACAGATAGGTCGTGATGTCAAAAACGGAACTCGTAGGTCCGAAGTACACCATAAATTTGCCAATACTTGATGCTTCCCATTTTTTTGGTTCATGCAAATATTCTTTATCCATTCTATCCCATGGCAATGAGATACAAGATACATCATAAATCAAATTTAAAAATAAAATTTGTAACGGTAGCATAGGTAAAAATGGAAGGAATGTACTAGCTACCAAGACAGAAAACATATTGCCAAAGTTTGAACTAGCTGTTGCTTTGATGTATTTCATAATATTGCCGAAAGTCTCTCTACCTGACAATAATCCTTTTTCTAAAATCATCAAATCTTTTTCTAACAAGATAACATCCGCTGATTCTTTCGCAATATCTACTGCTGTATCTACTGAAATACCGATATCTGCCACTTTCATTGCTGGTGCATCATTGATACCATCGCCTAAAAAACCTACTGTGTGGCCATTGTTACGTAAGGCGGTGGTTAATCGTGCTTTTTGTTGCGGATTCAATTTGACAAAGACATCATGTGCCTCAGCAACTTTTCCTAATTCCTTATCAGACATCTCAGCAATTTTCTCGCCAGTGATCAATTCATTGATTTGTAAGCCTACTTGTCGACAAACAGAACGTGTGACCAACTCGTTGTCACCCGTCAATACTTTTACAGCAACACCATGATCTTTCAAAGCTTTCAAGGCTTGTTTGGTTGTTTCTTTTGGTGGATCAAGGAAAGCAAGATAGCCAATCAAGACCATTTCTGACTCATCTTTCACTGAAAATTCTCCAACCACACTTGGATTCGTTTTTTGCGCGACACCGATCACACGCAAACCATCTTCATTCAAGTCCTTCACTTTCGCCAAAACTGTTTCTCTTTGTTCAGCAGTCAATGGTTTGACTTCACCACCAAGGTCGATGTATGAAGAGATACTTAACATTTCTTCGATCGCACCCTTTGTGATCATTTGCGTTTTCCCAGCTGGGTCAGCCACCACGACACTCATTCTTCTACGTTCAAAATCAAAGGGGATCTCATCTACTTTTTGATAACGAATCTTCTCTGTATCTAACGTCTCAACTGCTTCATCGATAATGGCAACATCTAAAAGGTTCTTTAATCCAGTTTGGTAGTAACTATTCAAATAGGCGTGGCGCAGTACTCGGTCATTTTCATTTCCTTCACAATCCATGTGGTATTCTAAAATAATTTTATCTTGAGTCAATGTACCTGTTTTATCTGTACAAAGGACATCGATCGCACCAAAATTTTGGATGGCATTCAGATTTTTGATGACTGTTCCTTTTTTCGCCATGGCACTAGCACCTTTGACCAGATTTGTCGTAACGATCATCGGTAGCATTTCTGGTGTTAACCCAACAGCGACTGATAAGCCAAACAAGAATGCTTCTAACCAGTCTCCTTTTGTAAATCCATTGATCACGATCACAGTTGGTGCCATCAATGCCATGAATTTGATCAACAACATTGAGGTTTTTTGGATGCCTAATTCAAAGCTTGTTTTTATCGGTTTTTGCGACAAGTTTTGTGCCACATGTCCAAACATCGTGTCGTTCCCGACAGAGATGATGATACCTTCTGCACTACCACTGATCACATTACTTCCCATGAATGCAATATTTTCATAACTCGTTTCGCTTTGTGTTCTTCCAGAGCACACAGTCGCATGCTTCTCAACGGGATAGCTTTCACCCGTTAATGCCGCTTGTGAGATAAATAAATCTTTAGCAGAAAGCAACCGCATGTCTGCTGGGATCATATCTCCGGCTGACAAACGAACTTGATCGCCACAAACAATTTCCTCCATAGGAATTTCTTTGTATTCACCATCTCGTTTTACGGCAGCTGTTACTTTCACCAATGATTTCAACTTTTCAGCAGCTTGGTTCGAACGTACGGATTGGATCAAGGTCATCGTGCCACTGACTAACACCATGGCAAAAATAATGATTACACCGAACAAATCTTTATCTGCTGGAGCAGCTAATAGATACTCGGTGATAAAAGAAATAATTCCTAAAGCAATCAATACTAATGTGAAAGGGGTGATAAACGCCTTGATCACTTCTACAATAAACGGCGTTTTCTTTCCATATGAAATACTGTTATTTCCATAAGTTTCTCTTAAATTTTCAACTTGTTCTGAAGACAAGCCTTTTTGTGTTGTTTGAAATAAGTCAAATAACTGTTGCTTATTTTTACTAGCAAAACCAGCGTAGACTTTTCTTGTTTCTTTCTTTTTTTCCATCTCGTGTTCCTCCTTTGATCTTATCAAGCACATACTATATCGCTGTGCGCTTGATCGTTTATCTAATCAACGGAGACAGAGTGTTTTAAAGGCGCTGAGAACAGATAGATAATAGTCTCAACATACCAACCCTTTGTCTCCTTGTACACCGGACTTTCATCCATTTGTTCTCATCTCCTTTCGTTTACTTAAATTACTTCCTTGGCCTACTAATGGATACTTCAACTTCCCAACTTGATCACCCTCTAACACCTTTTTATTTGAAAAAACAGATTGGTGAGAAACAAAAAACCTTTCGCCAAAACTCAGCGAAAGGTCAAAAAAGTGCACAAAAAAAAGCATGGATGATCTACTCGTTGAGTTTTGGCACTATACAACGTAAAAAGCAAAAGAGCTTTTAGCTACCTTATGAAAAGCCTTATCTCGACAATTCCTGTTCTACCCATTGGCGTCTCTCGACATTTTTGGGCAGTAGCCTATGTTTGTATAGGAGCCTCACCTAACAAATCTTATTCAGTTTTTCCTCACCTAATGTAACAACTATTGGCTGGAATGTCAAACACATTTTCAAAAAAATTGAAACTATAAGGGATTCGTTTGTCATGTTTTCTTTCTCTAGGTATAATGAGCTTATCACAACAGATCGGAGTGAAGGATATGGAACGTACGCTTGTTATTATCAAACCTGATGGGGTAAGACGTCATTTGATTGGCCGAATCATCCAGCGTTTTGAAGAAAAAGGATTCGCAATCGCTGAAATGAAATTCGCGACGATGACTGAAAAACTAGCAAAAGAACACTATCAACATCTATCTAATCGAAGCTTTTTCGATGACTTGATCGACTATATGACTTCTGGTCCAGTCGTCTATCTGGTATTAACAGGTGAAGATGTGATCGATCTCGTACGCAAAATGGTCGGTGCAACAAAAGCAGCCGATGCTGTTCCTGGGACGATCAGAGGCGACTTTGCCTTACCTGGAACAGAAAATATCATTCACGCTTCGGATTCACGAGATGCAGCCAATACTGAGATCACACGTTTCTTTCCGCCATTCGATACAAAGAAAGTAGAAGATGCGAAAAATTGAATTTTTTGATCACTGACTTTTTAAGTGCATCATTTTTTTGATCAAAATATTGATATGCCAGTCCTTCTGATAGGGGTCATACGTCACACGTTTAGTGAGAGTATTGACTCAATACTAGAGGGACTGGTTTTCCTTTTGTATTAAGTCAAATACCCACTAAATAGCCGCTCTCACCAAATCTCTAGCGTTGTGCTTGGATAGACCATAGTTTTTCTTCTAATTCATCTCGCTCTTCTTTGCCTAAGGTATACTCGATCACTGCAAATAATGACTCAAATTCCTCTTTTTTGATGGGTTCCCCTAAAGCTGTAGCGATCAATCGACGATAATAATCGGACATCAAACTCTCGTAAATGACTGCTGTCTTTGATTTCAAACCTAGACAACGATACATATCTTCATTGATACTTCGTGCTTTTTTATATCTTTTTTTGTCGATATAATAGACAGTCAAATTCTTCAAAAAAAGAAACAAACACTGATCATAACCTGACTTCATTGCTTTACGCATTCTTTTTTTAATTTTCAAATAATTGTTTTCGATAAAGGAATCACTGAAAATAAAGGGAAACTCTGCTAATAAGTCTAGTTCATATCGACCAAATTCTTTCATTTTCATAAAGTAATCTTCGATCATTCGTATCTCATATCCCAAAAATTCCAATTGGATATCTGGCTTCACACTTGATTTCCAATACATATGTATATTCAATACAAGATAGTAAAGATCAGCCGTTCGCTTAAATTGCTTGCGATTGTCGGCAATTTCTTTGTAGGGATCAAAATCTTCCTCCTGTACTTTATTCAATAGATTGCGTGTTTTTCTCGTTTTCCGTGGTTCTTCCACTTGATTTCGTAGCGATTCGTATTCAGTAAGTGTGATATTCAATCGATCAAGGAATGCCATCAGTGTTAAAAAAGAAATTTTTTTGATCGTACGATTCTCGATCCCCACAAGCGAAGTTTTTGAACAGATTCCCTCTGCCAATTGTGACTGTGTCAACTTGCGACTTACCCGTAATTTTTTGATCAATTCTCCATCGTGCATAATATGCCTCCTTTAGTGTGTGCATTTTCCAATAAGATCCTCTTCGTCAGAACAACAACCGAAAAAGAGAACTAACTATCGAAATATTTATTGCATTCACTAATTAAGTACGCATAAATAAAAAAAATATTTGAAGAACAATAAAAAAACTTCTAAAAAGTGAAAATTACAACTTTTTAGAAGTTTAGTAAGGTTGTGAAAGAAGCGCTTTGACCTGAACACCGTTTATCATAGGTTGTGAAAGAAGCGTTTAGCTAGCTTGCTCCTTCACCGACATCTAGCCATGTCTATGGTTTGTCCGCCAATCCATCCTCTGCGGGGTATAGATTGGTTGTCGTTTGATCATGGTTTTTAGAATAGACACTTGTTGAGGCTGCACCTTTTTCTTTTTCAATTTGTTGATTCCGTTGCACTTGATTCTTATAGTCATACTTTGCAGGATCGATCGTCGTAAATCCATTTGGCACATAGAATCGCAAGAGATTTTCTTGATTGAGTTTATCAGAAAGACTCAAAGCTGTTTTTACCTGATTTTGTTCTTGTGCGACTTTTTGTTCCGCTGCTTGGTTTTCTTCAAGTAATGCCCCTGTTTTCGTATCATAGATTTTTCCACCTAGTACGGTGTAATCCGGCGCGACAAAATTTCCATTTCTAAATGCCACGACTTGATCATGTTGAGGTGAAAGTAAATCTGTACCAAAATGGATATAATTTTTATCCTCGATTCCTAATAAATGGAGTAAAGTTGGTAAAACATCGATTTCACCACCATACTCATGTTTGACTGTTCCTTTTGTATAACCTGGAATATGGAACATCAGCGGTACTCTTTGCATCTGCGCATTATCAAAATCGCCCCATGTTTCTGGATCTTTTCCTAGTGCTGAAGCAAGGTCTTTATTGTCCGTATTCGAGATACCAAAATGATCCCCGTAAATCACGAACATCGAATGGTCATAAATCCCAGAAGCTTTCAAATAAGTAAAGAACTGTTTGAGAGACTGATCCAAATAATGAGCCGTTCGCACATAATTATCAACGGTACTATTTCCTGTATTCAACGAAGGAAAATCAAAGTTTTTGTCATCTGTATAATAAGGGGTGTGATTCGTGACAGAAAGAAACTTCGCATAAAATGGTTGTTGCAAATGTTCGAGATAGTTTGCGGATTCTCGAAATAGATTTTTATCTAAAATACCATAGCCAAGCATCTCATCTGAATCATCGAAATATGAGCGATCAAAGAAATTATCATACCCTAGATTTTTGTATACATGATCACGATTCCAGAAACTACCGACATTCCCATGAAAAACCGCACTGGTATAGCCTTGTGTCTGATCCAAGATGGCTGGAGCAGCTTGGAACACATTATCTGAACCTAATTCTGTAAACAACGAACCTTGAGGCAACCCAAACGTTCCAGTTTCCAACATGTTTTCAGCATCACTAGTTTTCCCTTGGCCAACTTCATGGAAAAAGTTATCAAAACTGATTGTTCCTTGGTCGGTAAAGAGACTATTTAAAAAAGGAGTGACTTCTTGTCCATCTACTTTCATATTGATCAAAAATTGTTGAAAACTTTCCAAATGCAATACGATCACATTTCTTCCTTTTGCAAGTCCAAACATCTCTGGATCAGGAGCAGCGTAGTGAGATTTGGTGTAATCGAGAACTTCATCTAAGCCATTGCTGCTTGCGTGCGCTCTGACACTACTAGTGATCCCTGTTTTTATCCCATCATAGATCGTATAGGCATCAAGTCCAAGATATTTGACAATATAAGAACGATCGAATGTCCGTTGCAATAATTGAGGGCGATTCGCTTCACTCATTGCCAGATTCCCAGAGAAGATCAAAGCAGACAAACAAGTCACCGCAACCGCCACTGGCTTACGCACAGGGGGTGCCTTCAATGGTATTTTTTTTATAAATACGCGAATCAGCAAAAAAGCAAAGACAGCGATATCGATCCAATATAAAATATCATGTGGCTTCATCAGAGAAAAAGAGCTACCAGACAATCCTTGGGAAACCTTGGAGAAACCTAGTGCTGATTTAACAGTAATAAAGTCGGTGAACTCACGATAGAAAATAATATTCAAATATAGCAATAATGTGTTTAAAAAATCGATGATAAATAAAACGATCAAACTTGTTCTGACTTTCTTAAAATACAAGGAAATACCAAAAAATAATAGTGTTGTTGCTATTGGATTGATCCATAAAATAAACGTTTGGATGCTTCCTTCTACGCCTAAAGAAAAATCAGTGTAGTAAGCAAAAATCGTTTTCATCCAAAAGAAAAAGCCAGCAATCAAAACGATGAGTACTTGATGTTGGCCAATTTTTTTTAGTTGTGTCAAAGTCACCACTTCTCTCTAAATTATTGTTCCTGTCTATTTTGCTCCTAAACATTTCGTTTTTGCTAAAAAAGTCTGATTTTTTACTCTTTTTTATAAATTAATAACTGGTGTTCTACAGATGCTTTTCTGCTTTCCGGAAAGTAAATGCTTCAAAAACAAGGCGGAATCTAGGCAAATTGCTTTAATTTGCCTAGATTCCGCCTTATTGATCAGAGCTGAACATTTCTTGCGCCAACTCTTCAACTAGCTGATCTCAATATTTTTATGTTCGAAAATTTGAACTTTTTTCACTTGTTTATGCGCTTGTTGCTGTTACGGTCCAGTTACTACACTAGAATTAGTCGTATTGGACGTCTCTTCAGAGGAAGAGGTGGTGGTTTCAGTTATTTCTTGGATTTCTTCTGTCGTCTTCCGCCATTCAGTCAAGCGTTGATTGACCATTTCTGGGTCTACTTTTTCAGAATAACTAGAAGATACCTTTCCATTTTTTAACCGTGCGACTTTCTGTTTATCTTCGGTCAAAAGCAGCACACTCAAGTGCTTGTCTCCGTGTTGGACTTGCCTGATTGAAATGGCACTTAATACATCATTCACATTGATGAATTGATTTTTTTCCTTGTCTTTTGGCAGATAAATCTCTAATTCTCCCTTTTCATAGTTCGCTACAACTTCGTAGTCCGCCCACCAATAGGTTGAAAATTCTTTTTTGAATTCATCTACTGAAGCTTTATTTGCAATGGTTGTTTCTGGTTCTTTGTGCGCAAGATCAGCGGTCATTTTACCAGAAAATACTGCGGATAACATAAGTATTATAAAAAAGCCAATTAACCAAAAGAGAAGAAAAGGCCTTTTTTTTCGCATACCTTCTTCCACTCCCATTCAAATTTACCTAATCTATTATATACAAAAAATGAAACGTTAAGCGAAGAAATTAAAGAAAAAGATAAAAAATAACACATATTAATGTTTTATAAAAGTGAAAATCCCGAGATCATCGTGAATCTCGGGATCATTTTTAAAATTAAAAAATTTCAAAAAAGAACAAATTTCTAATCAAAGAGAAAAACTATTTGTATCAGCTACTTCTTTGAACCAGTAGCCAGATTTTTTGATCGTCCGTTTGCCATCAGCTAGATCGACTGAAATAAAGCCATAGCGATTTTTATACGCATTCGTCCATGACCAGTTATCCATACACGTCCACATGTGATAACCTAAGCAGTTCGCACCTTCTTCGATTGCTTGATGCACATATTTTAAGTGTTCTTGGACAAATTCGATGCGATAATCATCATGGATCATTCCGTCAGCTTCAATAAAGCGGGCTTCATTTTCAACACCCATACCGTTTTCTGAGATAAAACAGTCGATGTTGCCGTAGTTGTCTCGAACATTGATCAAAATATCGTAAATACCTTTTTCATAAATCTCCCACCCGCGATAAGGATTCATTTTACGTCCCGGCATTTCATAGTTATCAAAGTAATCTTCGGGCATTGGGCCGTTTGTTGTATCGACTGCTGTTTCTTTGGCTTTGACACGACGTGGTTGGTAATAATTGATTCCTAAAAGATCTACCGTATTATTTTTGATGATTGCTAGATCTTCTTCTTGCATGTCCGGAAGAATCTCTAGCTCGGTTACGATCTCGATCAATTCTTGTGGAAATTCTCCTTTAACAGCGGGATCTAAAAATGAGCGATTGAAAAAGGCATCGGCGATTTGCGCAGCTTTCACATCGGCAGGATCGTTCTCATTTCTTGGATAGCTAGGTGTTAAATTTAAGATGATCCCGATTTTACCGTCTTGTTTTGTTTCATGATAAGCTTTGATAGCTAAAGCAGAAGATAGTGCCTCGTGATAGCCAACTTGAACTGCTTTTTTCATATCCGACTCTTCAGGATAATGCCAACGATATAAATAACCAGCTTCAACAGGAACGATGGGTTCATTATGCGTGAACCATTTTTTTACCTTCGTTCCAAATAATTCAAAACAAGTTTTGGCATACGTTTCATAAGCTTCGACAGTTTCACGAGCGAACCAACCACCTTTTTCTTGAAGGTACATCGGCATATCGAAATGATACAAGTTAACAAATGGCTCAATACCATGTGCAATCAGTTCATCAAAATAGCTATTGTAAAATGCGACTGCTTGGGGATTGACTGCACCTGTTTCATCTGGAATCAAGCGACTCCATTGAATAGATGTCCGAAATGAATTATGTCCGGTTTGTTTCATCAACTGGACGTCTTCTTTATATTTGGTATAGACTTGCGACGCTTTTTCCGGACCGACTTGATCAAAGAATTTTTCTGGCTCTTTGGAAAACCAATAATCGAAAATATTGTCTCCTTTATGATCGCCAGGTATCCGTCCTTCTGTTTGTGGTCCACTTGCTGCAGAACCCCACCAAAATTTTTCTGGAAATTGATATGTTGTCATTTTTGCACCTCGTTGATTCTTTTCATTTATGTTTTTTTATGTCGCATATCACAATACAGCAAACGTTTTCTCCGCTTACAATCATTATTATAAACCGTTTTCCCAAAAAAGACTAGACCAATTAAGATAAATAATAAAATTGAATCAATGAGACTAAAAATGTTTACTTTACTTCCCAGCAAACTTCTCCTAGAACCACTCTAAAACACCAATCGCTTCAAAAACTTACTTTTTGTAGCCATTTATTTCATGTTGCTGGATTCAATGGTATAATCACTTTATCCAATCAACTGGGGGCATTATTTTGAAAAAAACATTGATTTACTTTTCGTTGATTTTTGCCTTATTCGCTTTTTCTGGCTGTAATCAATCAAATCACTCAACGGAAGAAACAACGAATACGACCACTTTTCAGGCGGATAAATCTGATATAACAAATAGCACCTATACACTGAAGGTCCGAAAAAACATGGACCTTGCCAATGCAGAGATCAAATTTAAAGATGACACGATGGAATGGACACGAACATATGCTGAGTCTGAAACTGATACAGCAAACGCATCTCCAGAGAAAATCGTGTTAACCGATGTCAAGATCACAACTGAAAATGAGGAGTATACGATTGTTGGTAAAAAAGACGGTTCGACTCAGACTTTTCATTTTAGAAAAATCGGTAATTTTCGTATAGAAGATGAAGAAGGTAATATCTATACGTTATAGTGTGAGTGCACAACATAAAAGCAACAGTCGAGACAGAAATGTTTAACCTCGAAAATTAAGGCGCCATCCACGAAAGTTGTTCTTCTAATTTTTGTGGATGGTACCTTATTTTTCGAAGCGGTAACTTCTATTCCGCCGTTTATTCAGTTTTAGAATATGCTGTCCCACTCATGTTTCTTTTCATTAGATCGTGCATCTTTTAGCCATTTTTCACTATGAAAGCCCACAATGATGAGTCAATTTTCTGACACGTGCTAATCGCTAAAAATTCTAAGTTTTCTTAATTAATTTTGTTTCTATCCTGTGTTTCTGCTATAGTAAAGAAGCACTTGATATACTAAGGAGAAAGAATATGCAGACAGCAAATACTCAAGATTACTGTACCTGTACGACGAACCAAAATGTACACACAGAGATCAACGACCAAGGAAGAGCCAATTTTTGTGACCATTGCCATAAAATGATCGAGGGTTCGAATCAACCTTTTGAGTTTTTTACAAACCGAGAAGAGTCGAACAAAGAAACAAATAATTAAAAAAAAGAGCGCGGAACAGAAGTGTTTAGTCTCTAAAAATAAGGCGACAACTACAAAAATCATTCTTCCTTTTTTTGTAGTTGTTGCCTTATTTTCTAAGAGATAGCTTCTAGCTCCAGCATTTATTCAGTTACAGGTTGAAAACAAAAGCGAATTTTGCTTTTGTCTCGCCTTACATAGCACCTGACGAATCTAATTGCTGTCCTTTAACATGTTGATTGTCGGTATAGTAACTTCCAGACTGCTGTTCTTCTAATTCAGCTAATTTTGCTTGGATCTGCTCTATCACGACTTGTGCATCTTCAGGTCTTTCAACAAAATCAAAGGCATCACCATCTATTTGGATTTTTGGACAAACATCAAAGTCTTCGTACCATTGATCATACCGTTCATTCAATGAGCGGTAATACTGATAAAGCGTTTCATCACTATCCAATTGTTCATAGTCTCGCCCACGTTTTTTGATTCGTGCCAACATCGTATCAAGAGAGACTTTGATATGCACGAGTAGATCGGGTCTTTTTTTAGGTGCAACATCATCTAATTCATGAAGCATCGTATCTAAGAGGTTATCGTATTGTTGGACTTCAATATCTGACACACGACCTAGATCAGCATTTAGATGAAACAATAAACTGTCTTCATAAATCGAACGGTCCAATACGTTATCATCATGGTTCAATGCATTTTTCATAGCTAAAAATCGTTTATTCAAAAAAAAGATTTGTAATAAAAACGCATATTGCTCTGGATTAGAGTAAAACAAAGGTAGTACCTCGTTGTCCTCTACATTTTCATAAAAAGGTGTTGAATCAATCTTTTTGGCAAGCATATCGGTCAAACTACTCTTTCCTGCGCCAATTGTTCCTGAAATCAATATCACTGACATCTAATCCCTTCTCATTCTATAAATATTCGCCTTTATAAGCACTTTTGGGTAACATCTTAAAATCATATGCTTGGATCGCTTCGAACGTTTTTACATATGAATGTAAACTTTGTGTGATCATCAAATTAGTTGGTACCGTTTCTTCTTGAAAAATGATGATCGGTTTGTCCATCATCGTGGCAACGCCTAATTCATAGGCAGTGCCAGGATCGATCGTCTGATGTTCAAAATCTAGGATTGCTACGACTTGCTCTGCCGAGGCAAGTTCTTTCATGTCTCTCTCGTAGACTTCTTGCGCCCAGCCGCCACTAAACATCTCATAATTACTGTGTTGATGGTGTCTTGGTGAGTAGAAACTATCCACCGTTGGATTGGCAGTCAATGCCCTTTCAACCTGAGCAATCCGCTCGATTTGTTCCTCTGAAAAGAAAGGTCCTGCTAAATAAATATAACTCATTATTTAATCTCCTGCATCATTGATTTCGTTTGTTTTTCTGTTGCACATAATTGATTGATCAGCTCAAAAGGATCATTTGAAAAATAAAGATGGTTGAGCCATTTCTAAGCCATAAATCCTTCTCTCGCGAAATTCCCAATCAATTCTTTCAATCCTGAATAATACCCATGAACATCAAGGATACCAATTGGTTTTTCTGGTATCAAGCCGATCGCCATCCAGGAGAGTAGCTGCGAAAATTCTTCGAGTGTACCTAGTCCTCCAGGAAACACCAGCACTGCCTCCCCTTTTTCGAATAGTAGTTCCTTACGTTTATCGATCGTTTCCGTTGGTATAAACGTGGTAACATCTGTTTTTGGTAATTCTTCAGAAAATAGCCCGACTGGATAGATCCCTGTTACTCGTCCGCCATTTTGTAAGATCGTACGACTAAAAACACCCATGATACCCGAATCTGAGCCACCATAAACCAATTCAATTTGTTTTTCTGCCATATATTTTCCAATCGTTTCAGCTAACAGAAGATACTTCTGATCTTGCCCAAAACGTGAACCACAAAAAATAGTCAACTTCAAAAAAAACACATCCTTACTAATCGATCTACCCTTATTCTACTCTTGTTTTTTTAAAATAAAAGACTAGATTTAGTTGTATTTTAGTGTTATGCAAAATAAAAAACACTATATATAGTGTTTTGTCTTCGGGTGAAATTTCAATATATTATGTTTTAATACCATTTTTTAAATAACTAAAAACTAAAAAAACGTATGGTCTTACTTTGTGATATTCTCTTTCTTTCGACTTTCTTGCGAATAACATTTGACTTCTGTTGAAGAAAGAAATCCATTTTGTTTCTTTTGTTATTTTTATTTGTATCGATCAACAAATTCTCAACGGCTGATCCGATAGAAGATAGAAAACAGTCAAACGATCCATGAGGTCAAAACGCATGACTTGCCTTGATCATTGATAAGAAAGCATTTAAAAAAGCAATAAACGATGTTGTGGATCATTACTTGTTCTTTCAGACTTACTGTTTGATCAATCGTCCTTGGGTATACGTGTTGGACAAAAAAGAAGAGGGCACGATTGTCCCTCCTCTTTTGGCACAGTAAATAAAAGCCCATACATTTTATTCATTTAATCGACAAAAAAGCTAGCAATCTCCTTTAAGATTCGATACAATGAACTCGGTCGATGGTTTCCATTGACTATGGCAAACTTGATTGGTCAATGCGTTGACTACTCAAGCCCTCAATTTTTAGCTGCCACTAAAAATTGGGGGGCCTTTTTTATTTGACTGTTTCTATCTGCCATTTATGATACTGATTCCCAGATAGAGAGTCAAGCGAATCTGAAAAGCTACGAAAAACTGTACCATTTTTCGCCCAGTTTTTTGTATAACTTATTTTATCGATTCAAATCAATCGTTGGATGCGTCAATAATTGGTCCACTTGCTTTCTGGTCGTCAGTGGCACATCCCCTTGGATCGTGTGGGCTAAGCGTGAATTACCTAATGCAAATTGGACGGTTCGATCCAATGACCAATTCTCACTATAGCCTAATAAAATCCCCGCAGCAAAGGCATCACCTGCTCCGATACGATCTAAACTATCCAGTGGATACGCTTCTGTTTCGATCCATTCTTTCGAAGTCATCAGATAGCCACTTAGTTGTTTCTTTTCACTGGTTGATTGCCGTGTCGTACCAGCAAACCAGTCGATTTGGTAATCACTTAAAAATTCTTGAAACGAACGAATTTTGGCAGAACGACTGGAAAGGTCCATTGGCCTCTCTAACAATTCAGACAAATCACGAACAGAACCAAAGATGACCGTGCAATAGGGCAGTATTTCTTGATAACGTTCCTTCATCACTCTTTTTTTATCTGGCTCTTGGTTTAGACTCGGACGAAAATTAAAATCAAAACAAACTTTTTTCCCTTTCCTATGCGCTGTTTTTGCTACAGCAAGTGCCACTTCCGCTGAATGCTCATTCAAACTCAAACTGATGCCACAGATGTGGACTAAATCAACTGTATCGATAAAGTCCTCGATGGTATAATCAGCCACTGTAGCTAAACCGAAAGAACTATTTTTACGATTTTGATAGGTAATTTCTGTTGGTCTGATCCCATAGCCCATCTCAGCAAAATAAGTGCCGATATGTTGTTCTTTTTGAATGACATAGGAGGTATTGATGCCTAAACTCTTCAAATTAGCTAACGCTGCATCTCCCAAACGATTGGCTGGTAGTGCCGTCAACAAGTAACTTTCCACTCCAAAATGTGCTAGATTACCAACTAGATTCACACCTGTTCCAGTATAAGCCATACGCAAAGTGTGCGTTTGTTCCAACATCAGATATTCAGGGGGTGTCAGCCTCAACATCACTTCACCAAATGCACCGATTTTCATGGTCACTCACCTGTTTTCACTAATTTTTTCATCATAGCCAACAACTGACGGACTTCCTGTGGTCGAGTATCACCTGTCTCTGGATCAATGATCGAACTATAGACGTGGGGGATGATTTTTTTGACTCCTGCATCTAATGCAATCTGAACGATTTCTTCAAAATTCGTTAAATCGATTCCACCCGTTGGCTCTAAATAAAAATCAAACGCTGCACAAGCTGCTGCAACAGCTTCATATTCTTTCTTATGCGCCAATCCCTTCATTGGAAAATATTTGATCGAGCTTCCACCCATATCCTGTAACAAACGAATGGCTGTTTCGATCGGCACCATCGCAGCAGGGCCTTGGCTACTTAAAGGACCAGTTGCAAGATTGACGTATCCTTCTTTTCCAGTCGGAGAAACTAAACCATTGACGATCGTGTCTGACTGTCCTAAGACCGCACGAGAAGCGCCAACACCTGTGAAAACTTGGTTGACATGTTGCGTTTGTAATACTTTCGCCAAGCGAGTCACCATCTGGCTTTGCTTTGGATCGCCGGCTCCTAAGCCGATCGATAACGCATTACTCGTTGCTTCTTGGTATTTTTTCATGTCTGTGATAGCTGCATCATCACTCGGATAATTTTTAGATAAAACACCTAATAAGATATGCCCTTCGGCTGCTTCATAACATTCTTTTGCATTTTCGACAGAATTGGCTAGCACATTCAAACAGATTCTATCTTCAAGATAATTTGGGGTCAA
This sequence comes from Enterococcus sp. DIV0806c, assembly GCF_051710905.1. Lineage (NCBI taxonomy): Bacteria > Bacillati > Bacillota > Bacilli > Lactobacillales > Enterococcaceae > Enterococcus > Enterococcus sp. DIV0806c. The sequence continues at coordinate 2,498,884 of NZ_JBIOLO010000001.1, forward strand.
TGACATCATGATTACTCCTTTGGTTGTAAGATTTCATTTAAACGTTGGATGATCTGTTCCATCTCTTTTTGCGTCACTGAGCGAATATCGAACTCAATGATCCCGTTGTTCGCTTGGTACTCTCTGGTATAAATGACTGGGGCTTTTGCTTTTAGCTGCTCGATGATCGTTCTGGCAGAGCCTGTAACGACTTGGATGCTGGCACGATAGATTTCTCGCCCAGCTGGATCTTGGACGACTTTAGCCTTGATACCTGGCAACTTTTCAAGTGCTTCGACAAATGGCTGAACTCTTTTTTTCATCGATTCACCTGATTCACTACCATGTATCAAATAATCATCGACTGCTTGGACAAAGCCTAAAACATTTTCTTTGCCGATCTTCATTGATCGACCAATGCCTTGTGATTGCAGACGAACCCAAGAAACGAGCGGATCTTTACCAATCACCATCCCTGCACTTGGACCTTCAATCGCTTTGGCACCTGAATAGATCACTAGATCAGCGCCTAATGCGGTATATTTAAGTAAGTCTTCTTCGGCTGCTGCATCAACGATCAAAGGCAGTTCATATTTATTAGCCACTGTTACCGCTTCTGCCACATCCAACATACTTTTCTGTACGGTATGATGACTTTTGATGTACAAAATACCTGCTGTTTGCTCGGTGATCATCGCCTCGATGTGGTCAGGTGTACATTGGTTGGCATACCCTGCCTCAATGACATGCCCACCTCCTTGTTGGATCATTAATTCCACTGGCACACCGTAATCGACATTGTGACCTTTTGGTAAAATGATTTCTCTGCGTTTGATCGTTTCGTCATAAGGGTGATGTACATGATACATCGATCCTTGACCGATCACCGCAGCAACGGATTGAGCGATTCCAGCAGATGCGGAAGAAACGATTTGAACATCGTCTACTGCTAATTGTTTTGCCAAGTATGCACCGGTTTTCTTCATCAATTCAGCCATTTCAAAAAAATGTTCGCCCCCAAAACGCTGGGCTTCTAACACCGATTCGCTCAAAGTGGACACGCCTAAGATCGTCATTCGACCAGAAGCATTGATCACTTCATTCAAGCCGAATTTCTCATGATTCACAGTCATAACTGACACCTCCAATAATAACGCTTACAGGGATAATTTGCTGTGTGATCGTTCGTGCATTGCCATTCGAATCCGTCAATTGCTTTTCTTGATCGAGAAACTTATAAATCGTAAAGTCTGCATCAAAGCCTTCTTTGATGTTGCCTTTTGTCCCTAGGTTGAACTGTCTAGCTGGTGCGCTGGTCACTTTTTCAAGGATTTCTTGCCAAGAATAACCGACAACGTAGAGTTTCTCCATCGTCGTTGCTAAATCATATACCGGACCATTTTTACGATTTCTGATATAGATATCTGTGCTGATCGAATCGGCTTTGATTCCCGCATGGTGCGCAGTTTCTGCCACATCAAAATTGAAACTATCGGTCCCATGTCCAATGTCGAACACCACACCATCAGCAATGGCTTTTTTGACGAAGGATTTGATTTCATTGGTCGCTGGATCAATGATGCCATTAGGCTTTCCATTGAAGCAATGGGTCATCACATCATTCTTTCCCATATGCGCTAAAATTTCATCTAAACGTGGAGGCGCAGAACCGATATGGACCATTAATGGTAATCCAGCATTTTGCTTTTGGATTTCTTTTGCTAACTTTAAAGGCGTGATCCCATTTTCCCCCACGACTGTTTTACTCATCCGAGCTTTTAGTCCTACAATAAAATCAGGCAATTCTGTTAGTTTTTGATGAACCAGATCTGTTTGGATTTTTGATAAATCTGCCAACTCATCTTGTTCCACAATTCCCCATTTTGAAATATTCAGTAAAGCAAAAACATTTGTCTTTGCTTGCTTTGCATGTTCATAAAATGTGTGGATATTTTCCGCACCTGTCGTTCCAGCATCAATGACCGTGGTTACCCCTTTATCCACACCGATTTCATCGGGATAGTCGTAATATAATGTCATTTCTTCAAAACAATGGACATGATCATCGATCCACCCTGCAGAGAGATACTGTTCATCTGTAAGTACCAGTTCTTGTTTCCCGGATTCTTCGATGTACTTACTGATCAAGGCGATCTTGCCGTTCTTCACACCGATATCAACAGGTTCTTTGCCTAACTCCTTGCCGTTTCTTATAATTAAATCAAACATGACAAACGCCTACTTTTCTTTAAATTTGAATTTTGACCAAGGGTGGACGAAGGATAGTAACAGTTGTTCATCCGCCACAATGGCACCCACTTTATTTTTTCTTGGATCTTGATGTGGCGTTAATACGATCTGCAATTCATTCTTATATTTCCCAAAGCGATCATTTCCAACAACGACATCTCCCACTTGAAACATTTCTTCATTGTCATGAGGAGGATTAGCATCAGCTTGATACGTTTTTCTCACTTCTGTTGAACGGATCACTTGCGACGTGATATCTCCTCTGCGAACGTGTTGCTCATCTAAGACGATCGTTCGTTCGACTTCATTGGTCTGAGGAAGAAACTCAATAGCAAAAACAGTCTGATACCGATCAACTGCACCTAACGCTTGCAACTCTTCTTCTGAAGCATACGCATTGCCGATAATGACATCATCGATAAGATTAGTCGCAAATAAATGTTTAGCCGCTGGAACAACACCTAACTGGCGATGCATTTCCAATGTTGGTAAGCCATCGTTCACATCCCAAGGACCGATTGTGCCCGTTTGAGAAGTAATAAAAGCGGCAGTACGGATGCCTTGGCGTTTAAATCGGCGACTGCATGTTTCAAAAAATTCATAAGGAAGTCCAGTTCCTGCTTGAGGATAAAAATTATGACACCCGTATAAAAAAGGGGTATTCGCTTGATGGCTCAAAATATTTTCTAAATAAGCCACATCATTGCTCATATTCAATTCAATTGCTAACTGGTAAGGATTGTAAGTCAGTAGCGCTTCTTTTCGGCCATCAAAGCCTAAATCTAAACGAATCCCATCTGCACCCAATTCATGAAAGAAACTCATGTCATCATATGAAATATTCAACTGTTCGAAAATCGATGGTGCGACATCTAAAATCGTTTCAAACCCAAGTGATGCAGCGTATTCGATCAATTGTTGAAATTTCTGTTTGACTTGTTCTGTTCCCTCCGTCACTTCTAGCATACTCATAAAAATTCGAGTAAATCCATATTTATGTGCCATTTCGAGATAGGCACGATCTTCTTGCGGATTGCTGTGATCAGGATAAAGAGAGATTCCTAGTGAACGTTTCATATTAACTCCTGCTTTCTTTTCTATTTACTCGTTCGTGATACCATCTGTGATCTGGACAGAGGCTTGCTCTGCTTGTTCTTCTTCTTTCTCCTGTGCCAGCTGTTGTTTCTCAAATACTTTGAAGAATGGATAATAGATCGCTAAAGTGATAAAGAAGTTGAACACGACTAAGACACCCGCAGCGACGCTCCAATTGGTACTCATCCAAGCCGCAAATGGCGCTGGTATCGCGAAAGGCAACCGTGCCACCATCATTGGCACTAAACCACTTACCGTAAGGACATAAGAAATCGTTGTCGTTACTAAGGGTGCGACAATAAATGGGATGCCTAATACTGGATTCATGACGATCGGTGCCCCAAAAATCATTGGTTCATTGATATTGAATAAACCGGGAAGGATCGACAAACGTCCTAAGCTTTTCAGATACTTGGATTTGGAAAACATGAACAGTACGACTAATGCAAGGGTCGTACCTGCCCCACCGATCCAGACAAACCATTGTAAAAATTGTTCTGTAAAGATATTTGGCATATCATGTGCATTGGTTCCTGCATTGAATGCGTCGATATTTTCAGCAATCGAGATATCCCAAAACGGACGAATCACCGGTCCCATGATAGCCGGTCCATGAATCCCTAATACCCAGAAGAAACAAATCAAGAAAACCGTAAGTAGTCCACCAAATAAACTGTTCCCTGCTAACACGCCTTTAAGTGGCATCAACAATTGACTCAAGAAACCATTCAAGTCAAAGCCAAGCAAATGACGGATGACCCAAAAGAAAATCAAGATCACTGCTCCTGGGATCAATGCAACAAATGAATTCGTCACTTCTGGCGGCACACCATCTGGCATTTTTATCGTGATTTTCTTTTCAATAAAGAAACGATAGATCTCTACAGTCAAAATCGCTGTTACGATTGCCCCAAATAAAGAACCTGAACCAAGATTTGCAATATTGATATAGCGTCCAGCGGTTATCCCTTCAAGATCTTCCAACACTTGAGTTGGTGGCGCAGCTACGATCAGAAAGGACATCAAAGCTAAAATACCGGCAGTTAATGAATCTAAACGATAGCTCTTTGCTAATGAAGAGGCAATCCCAAATGTGGCGTATAAAGCTAAGATCCCCACTGTATATCGAAATGGGATATCTAAAATTGCCCGATATGGTTCAATGACTGCCGCGACCGACGCAATCGGGATGTTCAACAATATCGTAAAAAATGAACCAACGATCGTTAATGGCATCGTCGCAATGATTCCTTTTCGAATCGCTGTCATGTGACGCTGTGTACCAATCCGATTCGCAACAGGCATGATTTTTTGTTCGATCAACCCTACAAATTTATCCATTTGTTACTCCCCCTTATTTAAACATTATAATGTTTAAATAAAAGATAACATATTAATGATATAATGTAAACATTTTCATTAAAATATATGATTATTCTGACAAAAAGAGACTGAGACAATCAGCCTCTCCCACCACCTGAAACCGAATAAACGGCGGGAACAGAAGTAACCTCTTCGAGAAACAAGGCGCCATCCACAAAAATTTGAAGAACAATTTTCATGGATGACGCCTTATTTCTCGAGGCTACACACTTCTGCCCCGACCTCATTGCGATTGTCTATGTTTCGTAGTTGATATGATAAGGATGTAGATCCGTATGATAAATTGCCTCTGAATACTCGACTACTTCTCGATCTTCCGTCGTTGATCGACGTACACGCTTGATCCCGATTTCTGAAGTCGTCTTTAATAGTGCTTTTTCTTCATCTGTTAAAAACGTAGCAGAAAAGTCATCTGAAAAAGAGTCGATAATGTGATTGTTCTGTGTGAGCAACCGGTACAAAGATTCTTTATCAAATTCTTTTTGTTTCATTTTATTCATGTCTTTTGGTAAATAGTGAACAAAATAGATATATGGTTGGTCATTTAAATAGTACAAACGCTTGAAGCATACCGCAGCTGAACCAAACATCGAATATAATGGATGATCTTTTTTGATACTGATTTTTTCTAAACCAATCGTTTCTTTGCGAACCTCGTATTGGGAATCTTTTAAGATCTGAGTAAAACTTTCGGCTTTAGATAAACGATTGTAAGGACGATTGCTTAATACTGTCGTTCCCCGACCACTTTTCTTTTCGACATATTCATCTGTAGCTAATAACTCGATGGCTTTTCGCACAGTGATTTTACTCACTTGGAACAATTCTTCTAACTCATTTTCAGTCGGTAACATACTCCCCACCGGATACTTTCCTGAAAAAATATCCTCTTTGATCTTGTCTGCTACTTCTAAATATAATACACGCGTTCTTTTCATAGCTTCACCTTTCACCTTTATGTTAGTAAAAGAATAACATAAATAAACAAAAAAAAGAATAGAAATATTGATAATTGGTCTACCTATGTACAAATAATAAGCTTAGACATAACAAAACGTCTAAGCTTATTACCCTACTTTTTTCGTACCTTTGTTATATCCTTGTTTTAATAACATAATTGCCGATTATAAAAACAAGGAGAATTTTATCAGAAATTTCAAACAATCATTAAATTTGTAAGGACTTTTGTGGTGAAAGGCCTTTCTATAAAAATGGCCCAGTCGTTATTTATCCTAATTCTTCGCCGTTCGTTTTAATGACTGCCTTGTACCAGTCAAAAGATTTTTTCTTGGTACGTGCTAACGTCCCATTTCTTTCATCATCAAGGTCGACATAAATAAATCCATAGCGTTTACTCATTTCCCCTGTAGATGCACTAACTAAATCGATACAGCCCCATGGTGTGTAGCCCATCAAATCAACCCCATCAGCAACTGCCTCAGCCATTGCTTCGATATGACGACGCAAGTAATCGATCCGATAATCATCATTGATTGAGCCATCTTCTTCCACTTTATCGATCGCACCCAAGCCATTTTCAACAATAAACAGTGGTTTTTCATAGCGGTTATATAATTCGTTCAACGCCACGCGCAATCCTTCAGGGTCGATTTGCCAGCCCCACTCACTTGCTTCAAGGAATGGATTCTTCACGCCGCCTAGTAGGTTTCCATTCGATGTATCGGCATCTGGATTGGTTTCATCGATAGCTGATGACATATAGTAACTAAACCCGATATAATCCACTGGATACTCTTTTAATAATTGGAAATCTTCTTCTGTTTGTTCTAGTTTTTCCGCGTCCACACCATATTTCTTATACGTACGTGCTGTATAGGCTGGATATTCGCCGCGAACTTGCACATCTGTACAGAAGAAGTTGAACTCTTGATTTTGGATCAATGTAGCCACTTGATTGATCGGGTTTGCATCAATACTATAGGTCGTTGCATAAATGATCATACAGCCTACTTGGATATCCGAACGCAACTCATGTGCGATCTTCACCGCTTTACTGCTAGCGACAAACTGATTATGCCATGCTTGGAAAATATTTTGGTAGTCACTTGCGCCATTGCTTTTGACCAATCCTTGACTCAATGCTGGGAAATGGAAAGCTGAATTGATTTCATTGAACGTCATCCAATATTTCACTTTGCTGCTGTAACGTTCTAACACGGTGCGAGCAAAACGTTCATAAAATTCAATCAACTGACGATTTTTCCACCCACCGTATTCTTTTGCTAAATGTAATGGCATTTCATAATGAGAAATCGTAATGACTGGCTCGATATCATAACTCAAGCAAGTATCGATCAATTCATCATAGAAAGCTAAGCCCGCTTCATTCGGTGTTTGCTCATCACCTTGGGGGAAAATTCGTGTCCAAGCAATGGAGAAACGATAACTTTTAAAGCCCATTTCTGCAAATAATGCAATATCTTCTTTGAAGTGATCGTAATGTTCGATTCCACGATGATTCGGATAAAGGTATTTCTCCTCATCGATCGTCCAATCAAATTCTTCGCTTCCGATGATTGCAAAACGTTGTTTGCCACCAGGCATTGCATCGGCGACAGATAAGCCTTTTCCATCGCGGTCGAAAGCACCTTCTAATTGATTTGCGGCTGTTGCGCCACCCCATAAAAAGTCTTTTTTGAATCGTGCTGTCATGATTGTTTTCCTCCTTTTATTTTACAATTGCCAGAAAATCTTCATTAGCAATAATTTCTTGTTGATCAAGTTCTAACACATCTGCAAAGTGATCGGTATTCGTTACGACTACAGGGGTGATCACGCTATAGCCTGCTGCTTTTATTTTCTCAATATCAAAGCGGACAAGCAAGTCCCCTGCTTTTACTTTATCTCCTTGTTTCACAAATGTTGAGAATCCTTCACCGTTTAATTCGACAGTATCCATTCCGATATGCATCAAAATCTCTACACCATCTGTGGTTGTCAAACCAACTGCATGACCTGTTGGAAAAATCGTCGTGATTTCGCCATCTGCCGGTGCAACTAATTCGCCCTTCTCAGGATCGATTGCAATCCCTTTTCCCATTGCCCCAGAAGAGAAGACTTTATCTGGTACTTCTGTCAGTGGTAAGACTTTTCCAGTCAATGGACTTTTCAAATTCTGACGTGCTGTGCTGATCGTATCCCCTGTTGTTGTTTCTGTTGCTTCTAATTTTTCATCTTGTACTTCTTCATCAAAACCAATCAAGTAAGTACCGACAAAACCAAGAACAAAAGCAACTGCTGTACCGATGATCGCCATGGTTACACTCGATTCAAGCGCTGGATCGGTACTGATAAATGTTGGGATGGTCAGTAAACTGATCAAACCACTAGAGAATGCTTTTACGCCAGCAAACCCGATGATTCCTCCACCAATTCCACCGGAAATACAGGCAACGATAAATGGTTTTTTCAAAGGTAACGTCACACCGTAAACAGTCGGTTCAGTGATTCCAAAGAACGAAGTAATCATTGAAGAGATCCCTAATGAGCGTAATTTTGAATCTTTCGTACGTAAAGCTACACCTAATGCTGCACCACCTTGTGCCAAAATTGCTGGTAAAAGCATTGGCATCAAAACATCAAAGCCATATTGTTCGATATTCAAGAAGATGATTGGTACAAAGCCCCAGTGCATCCCGAACATAACCAACACTTGCCACATGCTACCCATGATAACCCCAGCAACTAATGGACTGAAGCTATAAATCGAATTGAACAACCCACCTAAAGCATTACCGATAACGGTTCCAATTGGTCCTAATACTAAGAATGTCAAAGGCACCATGACTAACAAGACGATCATTGGTACAAAAATCATTTGTAGAAATTGTGGAATAACTTTCTTCACAAGTGGCTCAAACTTACTTTGTACCCAAACCGCTAAGATGATTGGAATAACAGAAGAAGTATAGCCTGATTGAGACAAGATCACTGGAAGACCAAAGAAATCAACTGCAACACCTGATCCTGCTAATTGCGTGATCGTTGGATAAACTAATGCCATCGCAATTGCTACTGACAAAAATTGATTGGTCTTGAATTTCTTCGCGGCTGTAAAGGCCAACATCACTGGTAGGAAAGTAAAGACCCCATCTGCTGCTGCAAACAAGATTTGGTAAGTGCCACTCTCTGCTGCCAGCCAACCGAGAACTGTCGCCAGTGATAAGAAACCTTTCAAAATCCCAGCAGCTGCCATGGCACCTAAGAATGGAGTGAAAATACTTGAAATAATATCGATCAAGCGATTCAAAGGATTTTTACTAGTATCCTCACTTTCTGAACTTGCCCCTTCTCCTAAGCCTTGTTCATCCACAATTGCTTGATAGACATCAGACACATTGCTGCCGATCACGACTTGATATTGTCCGCCACTTTGAACGACTTGGATGACATCGGGGTCATTTTTTAATTTCTGCGTATCTGCAATTGATTCATCTTTTAATTTGAAACGCAGTCTGGTCGCACAATGCACTAAACTATTAACATTTTTTTCTCCACCTACGGCTTCCCAGACTCTCCGTCCTACTGCTTGATTATCCATATTCTTTCCTTCTTTCTTTTTGATAAAAATAAAAAACCTAGATTGAAAAAACGGTCACGTGATTAGACGTGTCCATATTTTCAATCTAGGTTTTGCCTGCTTGATCCAGTAACAATCCTTATGATTGGGTTTGTTTTTCAGTTACTACACGTTGGATGTGGATCGTCAGGTAGATTTGTTCCCCTGGTCCCATCTCTTTTTGCTGTGTTTGTATCAGGTATTCATTGATCCGTTCCACACAGCGAAATGCTTTTGGATATTTTCCTTGGACAAGCGCATAAAGAAATTCATCTTTCTCATCCGAAGTTTCATCTTTTAAGTATCGTTGTGTGAAAAATTGTAAATGTGTAATGATCCGCTGATAATTCAAGGAATCTTCGTCAAAGGCGATGCCGAAAAATTTACTGATGATACTTAGGATATCTCGCACCATTTTCGTTGCCGCCATCGTTACTTGCATGTCGCCATTTCCCTGTTCACTATTGACAAAATGAAAGGCTATGAAGCCTGCTTCATCCATTGGTAAAGTCACACCGAGCTTTTCTTCAACAAGTTGAAGGGCTTGTTTGGCTGCTCGATATTCTTTAGGATAAAACTTTTTTGTTTCAAATAATAAAGGATTCGGTAATTCGATGTTTTCCTTTGCTCGACTGATCGCGTAATGGATATGATCGGTCAGTGTCAAATAGATGTTTGGCGATAATTGGATGTTTAGTTGTTCTTCGGCAAGGTCGACGATCTGCTTCACAAGATCGACCTCTTCTAATGGGACATCCGCCATCAATTGTTGGAACTGATGCGTAGTAAAAGAATCTTTTAGCACAAATTCTTTTTGGATCGATTCTTCAGAGATCGTATCGCCTGATTTTTTTTGAAAAGCAAGACCTTTTCCCATGCAGATGATTTCTTCGCCTAATTCATTTTTTGAAATGACAACATTATTATTCAAGACTTTTTCTATGACCATCTACATCGACCTCCCAACTAAAAAATAAAAAAACCTAGAATCCGCCCGTAATTACTAGCTGAATTCTGGTTTTGCCTGCCGAACAGTAACAATCCATTGATTAACTACGTTTACTATACCACTATCACATTTGTTATGCAACCCTTTTCATAGTTTTTATTTTTTTTAAAAGGTGAATAACTTTAAGCATCTTGACACAATGAATCCAATATACAAGCGATGAGAGCAACGAAAAAGGATAGAAATGAACGAGCCATTTCTATCCTTTTTCCTCTATTGTGATGTTGATGATCAGAATATGAAAAGCTTTTTTCTATCTTACTGCTCAGATCAAAACGTTTTTCTCACAACCTTGATAAACGGTGTTCAAGAAGCAACACTTCGGTCATAAGCCAAAAAAATCAAAAATGAAAAAGCCATTTTCAATTTTTCTGTCTTATGCCTTAGTGCTGATCGCTTCTTTCATAACCTTGACAAACAGTGTTCAAAAGCCAACTCCTACGATAATAAGGGCCTCCCTGAGAAAATATAGAAAACTATTTTCTCAGGGAGGCCCTTATTACTTGGAGCTGAACGGCTTTTTCACAACCTTACCTAAAACGTTCTCGTTGGCATGTCAAAGGCGTTTTTCATTTCTTGGGTGGCTTCTTTCATTGGTGTGATGCTTTCAAGTTCTCCTTGGACGACTAGGCGTGTAATGGCATCCATATCACCACAAGTGATCAAGGTGATCAATTCTTTTCCTTCTTCGATGTTCAATAATTCTGTTGCCGAAGGGTCGACTTTTTCTTTGAATGTCGCTTTGTACGTGTAGACGTTTTCCAAATCGACGATATAGATTTTATCACCTAAGTTTAGATTTTCTAACGGAGTAAAAAGTAATTCCGGATTGTTGGCACGATGACTTGCTAAGGCATAGTTGCCTTTCCCCATTTCTTGATCTGGGTCTAATGTTCCGGCACCGTACAATAAGTTTGCATTATCTAACCCTCTAAAAATCGGCAAATTGATCGAGACGGATGGGACGGCGATACTTCCAATGACTGGTAGATCTGGTCGATTCAATTGGGCTCTTAACACCGCTTCTGAACTCATTGATTCAACTGAATCAAAATCAAAGTTTGCCTCTTTTTGATTATTTTTGACAATATCATCACGAGTCACATTAGAAATAGCGTACGCATCTCCCGTATTTTTAACAAAAAAATCTTTGATCTGTTCATTAAAGATCAAGGCTAATCCTACTAATAATAGTAGAAACAATAGGAAATTGACCAGCCACTTTTTGGCTCTTCCTTTTTTTTTCATGTATCTTCCACCTTCCACGCTTATCTTCCTATGATAATTCTGTATATTTTTCTTTGCTGTTTTTACTTTTTTCTACTGGGTATTTCTGATTGTTTTTTTCTAATTTTTCTTCAATGATCGTATCGATATCTAAATTTAGATTGTCGGCCATCATATAAGAGTATATCAACACATCTGCTAGTTCTTCTTTGATTCGTTCAAGCTGAGTGGTGGTGACTTCTTCTGGTTGCTTCCATTGGAATAACTCTAATAACTCTGAGGCTTCTAAAGAAATCGAAATTGCTAAATCTTTTTCATTATGAAATTGTCGCCAATTGCGATCATCTCTAAATTGATTGATTTTTTCCATGCTTTTTTCCATTGATCTTCTCCTATTTTTAAATCAAGCTAAATTAATCATACCATGTTTAAAGTAAAAATAGTTTAGACTTATTTTAATAATGTTTTATATTTTTTATTATGTGGAGAAAATATGCGTATTATTTTTTCATCAAGGATAAAAGACAACTTGAGTTTCTTCAATGCCTTGCTATTACAAATCATAGGTACGTATTTTATGTAATGGGCCTGAGACACTAGTCATCTTCTGCCCTTTAAAATCGAATAAACGGTGTTCCAGAAGCTGACCTTCAACAATAAGTTAGACAATTGTAAAATATGAATAACTATTATTCAATTTTTTCTTACTGTTCAGGTCAAGACGCTTCTATCACAGCCTCAATTTAATCATATGTTAGAATATCCCTTTGATCCATTTACTATTGTTGTAAACTTGTTTTCAGATCTCTTACTCCTGATAAAGTCAACAAGACAAGGAAACTGATTAAATAAATTCCACTCAGAAATAGAATAACAGCCGTCAAACTATAATGGTCCATTAGAAAGCCGATCACGATCGATGAAAAACCGCCTACTGCTCGTCCTAGGTTCATGATAAAGTTATTCGCTGTCGCACGGATCTCTGTTGGATACAAACTACTGATGATCGCTCCATAACCACCATACATTCCGTTGATGAAGTAACCTACGACTACTGCTGCCGCAACTAAACTCCATTGACTGTGTGCAAGTACGAGTAAAAAGACAGACAAAGAGGAGCAAATCAGAAACAAGCCAAATGCGAGGGTTGGACCAACTTTATCCATGATGATCCCAAACGTCATCATCCCTAATGACATCCCTAAAATCGTGCTGATCATCCATAAAGAGGACCCCGATACTGATAGACCTAATTGTGCCTGCATGATTGAAGGCAACCAATTCATCAATCCGAAGTAGCCGGCAATCTGTACAGTAACCATCAGACTAAGACCTGTCGTTTGCCATGCCATGTGTTTCGTTTGGAACAAATGACTAAGCTTTGTCTTTTTCCCAGTTTCTTTTGTTTCTTCAAATGCCTCTGGTTCTTTTAGCCCTCTTCGAATAAATAAAACCATCAAGACCGGCAAGACACCGATGACGTAAAGCATTTTCCAGCCAAACAAAGGAATGATCACCGCTGCTAAGATGGCTGCCAAAGCTGCACCAACTTGTGCGCCGATTGCAGCGACAGAAGATGCACGCCCGATTTGTTTCTTTGAAAAGCTTTCAGAAATCAAAGACATACATGCGCCGTATTCCCCACCAGCGCCGATTCCTGCGATAAAACGAAACAGATAAACAAGATAAATATTCGATGCAAAATACATGAGTAAAGAAGCAATTGAGAACAAAATGACTGTTTGCGAAAATACTTTGACTCTCCCATATTTATCCGCCATCAATCCAAAAAAAATACCTCCAACGAGCATCCCTAAATTAGTGATTGTTGCAATCAACCCTGCTTGCGTTCCACTAATATTAAAAGTTGCGATCATTGAAGATAATGAAAAAGCTAAAAACATAATATCCATATTTTCTAAAGCAATACCCGCCGATGTTGATAATAATACCTTTCGTTGATACTTCGTCATTTTTCTTCCCCTTTTCTTTAAATCACCCTAAATTGTTAAAATCATATCCAAAATCCAAGAAAAAATCAAGAACTTTTTCAGTATATGCGAAGAAATTTTGATCCTTCTTTTGTAAACGAATGATTTTTCCAATGGAAGGTGCTGTGAATAGAGCCCTTTCTCTTTACACTCATGAAAGCGGATGCTATATTTCTTGGTAGAAATGGCTTACTATTGTTTTCAGAATGGAGTTTTTGACAAATGGACAAACAAGAATTTTTAGAACAAATCAGTCATGGATTGATCGTTTCTTGCCAAGCATTACCTGGCGAAGTTTTTTATTCAGAAGAAGGTGGCTTGATGCCTTATTTTGCACTAGCTGCAAAGAAAGCTGGCGCAGTCGGTATTCGGGCAAATTCAGTCAGAGATATTTTAGAGATCAAAGAAAAAGTTGATTTACCGATGATTGGTATCATCAAACGGGATTATCCACCTGAAAAACCGTTTATCACTGCAACGATGAAAGAAGTGGATGAATTAGTCGCAACTGGTGTCGAAGTGATCGCACTTGATTGCACGTTGCGCAAGCGACATGACGGCTTATCGATCAACGCATTCATTGAACAAATCAAAACAAAATATCCTCATCAATTATTTATGGCAGATATTGCGACCTTTGAAGAAGGAATCAATGCTTATAAAGCCGGGATCGATTTTGTTGGGACGACATTAAGCGGCTATACCGAAGAAAGTGAAGAAACAGAAGGGCCTGATGTGCAGTTGATCAAACGACTTCTTGAAGCCGATGTATGTGTGATTGCAGAAGGAAAGATCCACACACCCCAACAAGCGAAAGAAATCCAAGCGTTAGGTGTAGCTGGTATCGTGGTTGGTGGCGCCATTACCCGCCCACAAGAAATCACTCAACGATTTGTTGCTGCGTTAGATTGACAACACTAGAAAACAAAAAACCACTGTCTTGAAGTAACGGTTCACACTGATCAGGGAATGGGACATTCGTTCACCTCCCCCACCTATACCCGAATAAACGGCGGGAACAGAAGTAACCTCTTATTATTGAAGTGTCCCTTCTTGAACTCCGTTTCTTCCATTTTAGACAATAATGGCGTACTAGATACTTTTTACCTACACAAAAAACGGTCTTTCAACACGTGCAAGGATGATCGCACGAATGGAAAGACCGTCTTTTCAGCCGGGGGGCTAAATAAAATATAGGATAAAAAAGAAAATAATGTTTAGTTTGCTTTCATCTGTGCATCGAGTAATAACTCGTCAGGAAATTCACGAACATTAGCCATGGCACACTCACCAAAATAATCTGGTCCGTTCTTCCCTTTAAAATCAGATCCTCCAAAACAGTGGATATTGAAACGATCAACTAATTCCTGTACTTTTCGTTGATCTTTCAAACTATGTTCTGGATGATATTTTTCGATACCATCAATCCCAAACGAAGCCAGCTCAGGGATCAACTCGAAACTGTCGAGCTTTCCCGGATGGGCAACGACGGACATCCCGCCGCCGAGCTTGATTGCTTGGATCACTTCGTAGACATCGATCATTTCTGCCTCTTCTTGACCAAAATCATTATATTTGAATAATTTACGGTAAAGATGTCCATCAATCGATGTATCGTATCCTGCTTTGATCAACGCAGACATGATGTGTTGTTTGTAAAGAGCGGTCGCCTGTTTCGCAAACTGTCTCACCTGCTCTTCTTTGATACGAAATCCTTCAGTTTGGATACGTCTCAACTGACGTAAGGTATTTCTTGTTCGCGCCGCACGCAACGGTTCACATAACTGTTCGATATACTGATAATTCAGTAGATTATACCCTAAGATATGTACCTGTTGCCGGCGTTTGAAATCATAAGCGGTCACTTCGATGCCTTCAATAAAATTGATTGGGGAAGGAGCGAAGACCTGTCTTATGTGAGCTAATCCCGCCGAGGTATCTTGATCTACGACAGACAGGATATTCATATGATGCTTCAATGCTAATTTGAGTAGTTCTTCTGGTGAACTGCTGCCATCTGAAAAGTAACTATGGACATGCAAATCTGCTTTCACTCGACGTTCTCCTCTCCTTTTTTCCAGTCAATTTCATCTCAATCAAGCGTGAATGATATATTTTTTTCGTAGTCTGATCGCCACGACTTCTAAGATCGCAACTACTGCTAAAATCATATACACTAATACGCCGATCTCATGAAAATCAAAATAAAAACTACTTGTCATCGCAAGTTGGAACCCTAAACCACCCGCTCCTGCGGCGGCACCTACGGCAATCGCATTAGTAAAGTTGATCTCAAAACGGATGAACAACCAAGAAAGCAAAGCGGTCATACAAGAAGGTAAAATTGCTTGGAACACCACCTGCCACCAACTTGCCCCACACGCACGTAATGCTTCGATCACACCAGAATCGATTTCTTCAATACTCTCAGAAAAGACCTTTGTCAGATAAGCAATCGTGTGAAAAGACATGCCAATGATTGCCGCATTCGCACCCAATCCAATCAAGATCGAGAAAATCATGACCCACAAGATCGTTGGAACCGCACGGATGAATGACATTACTGTTCGAATCGCGTTTGATATGCCCGGCTGGCTGATATTCCTTGCTGTAAACAATGCCATCAAGAAAGCTGTCACTCCACCGAGCAATGTGGTGATCACTGCTAAACCTATAGTCATACCTAATGCTTGAAGCAATGCTTCAAAGGGAAAACGTCCTGAGAGTCTTGGCTGGAGAAAAATCCGTTGCAAGTCTGTAAAAAATTGTCGCGTCGCATCCAGCAAGACGACCTCTCCATAATTCATCGTGAATAAGGTGTAGATCGATATACTAGTCAGTAGCGTAAACAAGACCCAAGGGACGATCCGATAGGTTTTCCACACGCGAATCCGGATTTTCTTTTTAGCATTTCGTCTGATTTTTGTCGGTTGGGCTAAGACGGTTTCTGTCACCGCTAATTCAAGTTCACTTTGTCGTTGGGCCATATCAATGAATCATCCTCCTAATTTTATTGGACGAAAGTTCCAGTGCGATCACGATGATGACGATCGTCAAGATGACCATTCCTGCCATATCGTAGCGAAATTTCTTATAATAGAGGTCAAACAGAAAACCAATCCCCGTTCCGGTCAATATGCCGACTAATGTTGCATCACGGATGTTGTTTTCGATCATGAACAATATCCAACTGATCAGCTGACCAAAGACCATCGGTAAGACGCCTTGAAAAATGATCGCAAAGTAAGAAGCACCAGTCGCCGTCATCGCTTCTGTGATACTTCCTGCCACTTCATCGATCGTTTCCATAAACGAGCGCGTCAAGTAACCGTACGTTGTAAAGGTGATGGCTAAATAACCAGTAAATTCATTTTGTTTGAAACTCAACAGTAGGACCATTGCCCAAACCACAATCGGGATATTTCTAAAAAAACTAGCAAAGACCCGCGCCACTGTTTTTGTTCCCTTATTCAGGCCAGTTGTCTCTGAACCAATGATTGCCGTAATCAATGAAAATACTGTGGCAGTCATCGTTGCTGTGATCGACAACAAAACCGTCTCAAGTAATTTAGATAAGATCAATGGCAAAGATTGGATCGAATTTTCCGTTGGGATAAAATTGGTGAACAACCAGAAAAAACTCTGGGGAATCGCCGCAATAGCTGCACCAAATTGAAAGCCAACAAATTGTGAAAAGGCAATGTACACGACAACAAAGCTAAAGAGTGCCACAAATAAAAACTGCTTCTTTTTACGAAAGAGATCTTGATTCAGTGTTTTATCCATCCAAGCCCTCCCTATACTAACAATTCATCAGACTGATAAATCTGATTGATTTGATTTGTTGTCAGTCCATCTGGGTTTCCAGAGAACACGACATTGCCACTATTCACGCCAATGATCCGATCGGAATAATCGATCGCAACTTCTACTTGGTGAAGATTCACTAGACAAGCAATATCTAATTCTTTCGTCACTTGCCGTAAATAATCCATAACGACTTTTGAAGATTTGGGGTCTAAGGAGGCGATCGGCTCATCACATAAGATCAACGCAGGACGTTGCATCAATGCTCGGGCAATCCCAACACGTTGCTTTTGTCCACCACTCAATTCATCACAACGTGTGTAAGCAAACTCTGATAATCCGACTTTTTCTAGCAAATCGAAGGCTTCCTGTTTTTCCTCTTCATTGTAGACACCAATCGAGCCTTTCACAGCAGACTTGTATCCAAGTCTACCGTGAAGGACATTTTCAACAGCTGTGAGGCGACTGACTAAATTATAATGCTGGAAAATCATACCGATTCTTCTTCTTTTTAAGCGTAAAGGCTTCTTCTTTAGACGTTGCATGTCCTCATCTTCAAAGAGAACAACCCCTTCATTCGCAGAAATCAACTGATTGATACAACGCAAAATCGTGGATTTTCCTGCACCTGATGGTCCGATGATCGAAACAAATTCTCCTTTTTCTAGTTGAAAGGAAATGTCCTTTAACGCTTGTTTCCCGTTACTATAGGTTTTTGAAATCGAGTCTACTTGTAATAGCATGGCTCGTCCTTTCTACTTCTTAGCGAAGTGGGTCATAGAAACTATCAGTGACTTCAACGAATTGTTCATCCGCTTCTTTCTGATATAGACCCACAGATTCTGAGTCTTTTGGTGAAAAGATCGCTTCATTATTCGTCACTTCTTCACTCATCATGGCTTGAGTGATTTTATCGACTGTTTCTTCATCCAGATTATCTCTGTTGACAACAAATGGTCCATTTAACACTGGGATCGAATGGATCACACGTACTTTTTCGCCTCTTACTGTATCAAATGGTGCCTCTGCATCTGCTTTTACTTGGTAAACGACACCCGCTTTATTTTCTTCACCTTCCACGACATCAAAATATTGAGCCATGTTCATAAATGCCGCTACGTCTGCATCGCCTTTAAGTAAGTTCACCGCAGAACCTTGGTGAGAACCTCCGAAAAGTACTTTATTGAAGAAGTCACCATCAATGATCAATTCATCCGAACTACCAAGTCCAAATTGGTCAACGATTGCTTGACTCGGTACTCTAAACCCAGAAGTGGAAGAATTAGAGACAAAGGAAAACGTTTTGCCTTCAATCGGTTCCAACGTATAGCCATCACCCTCTTGATACTCCGCTGTATCTTCTTCATTGACGACAATAAAACTATAATAAACAGCATCTTCCAGAGTGCCACTTGCACCCGAATTTGTTAAAATCGCTTGAACATTTTCATTTTTGCGATTGGCTTCAATATAGCCATCTGGTCCCATATACGCTAAATCTACTTGTCCGTTCGCAATCGATTCGATCACGATATTATAATCTGTACTAATGACGATCTCGACATCTCTACCTGTTGCTTCCGATACGATCGTTTGGATCTCATTTCTTGATTGTTCAAATTCACTTGCTGATTCATTGGGATAAAAAGCAATCTTGATTGGTTCGGCAGAATTCTGGCTTTCGCCATCTGCTTGAGCATTGGAATTACACCCAGCTAATAAAAATAAACCGGTCATGAAAAACATCGCACTAATAACTTTCAATCGTCTTTTATTCCAAAACATGTGTGGTAAACTCCCTTGTTTTTTATTTGGTACATCTTTCATTTTATGGACTCAATGTAAATTTCTAATGGACTTCACGATAGGAGTAGATGAAGATTGTAAATCATTTGTAAAACAAGATCTCTTTTCTTTGATCATCCGACACCTTGGTATACCTGCGTTTTTTTTTGAAATAAATAAAACCTTCAAGAAATCCTCTTAACAAATTCATCCAATATTTACAAAAAAACGCAAAAAATAAAGGATGACTCGGTTGATTTGTTTCATCACCGAGTCGCCCTTTTCTATCTTTTATCTTTCATATTCATGGTTTTAGGTAGTTGGTCTAGTTGATTTTGCTTAATTTGATTCTAACAATAAACAGATAAATGTGATGGTAATACTTGGATCGTTACTGGAAGTTTTGTTCCTTCATCCCCATCGATATTTGTTGCCAGTTCTTCTTCGTCCACTAAAGCAATCACTAATTTTTCTGCGGTCTGGTAAGCAAGATTCTCCGTTGTCGCATCGACCCCTTTGATCAAATCAGGCACTGCTTTTAAAGTATCTATGAATGAACGATCTTTCAAGTACACAAAGTGTAGCTTGCCATCATTGATTTCTGCCTCTGGCAAGAGTGTCTCAAAACCACCGACTGAGTTTGTCAAACCAATCAGCAGTGTGCTACTTTCGATTTCTTCCTCTACGCCGTCGGCTTCCACACGGAACGTATAGGACTGGGTATTCGTCAGTTGTTTGAAGCCAGAAATAAAATAAGCCATCTTTCCTAGTTTGGTTTTCTTTTCAGGATCAACGTCATTGATTGCTTCTGGAATCGTTCCGATCGCAACAACGTTCATAAAATATTGATCATTGATCTTGCCGATATCTAAAGGTTTCGTGTGTTCGATCGAGAATTGTTGGATGGCTTCCTCTGGATCGATCGGCATGTTCAATGCTCGGGCCAAATCATTTACTGTTCCTAAAGGGAAAAAGCCAAAATTTGGTCGTTCTTCTTGCTCTGCGAGACCGCTGATTGCCTCATTTACCGTGCCATCACCACCCATTGCAAAGACACTATGGACTTTCTCTACCGCGCCTTCACGAGCAAATTCCGTCGCGTCACCACTTTTTTCAGTATGCAAAACTTGGACTTCCTCAAAAAGCGTACGCAATTTATTTTCTGCCATCTCGTCATATTCTTTTGCTTTTTCTCCTCCAGAACTAGGGTTAACGATCAACAACGCTTTTTTCATCTGATTTCTTCCTTTCTTGTTTGTTCTTTCTCTTACAATAACATAAAACAAGAAAATTCTAAGCAATGATGCTATGGGGAAAAGCAACAAAAAAACGGTAAATCCTGAATCAACAGAATTTACCGCTTCATTTTTCATATCACTTATTCGACAAAAAATACTGTCACTTCAACATGTCCCACTTGATTCACAAAATCAAAACTATTCGGAAGCACCGGTTATTCGGCTTTAGTATATTCTTGATCTTCTTCCCTGCTCTCTTTTATCGATACTTGAAATAAAAAATAAACACTCACTTAAATTGATTATTGCACCTATCCATTGTTACCTGAGATCATGAAGCCCGACCAGCCATAAAACCAAATAACCGGTACTTCCGAAATACTTTGTTTATTGCGATTGCCAATCTGCTGGATAAGTGACATAGATGAAGCGTGCTTCCCCAGTTACTGAGAACTGGATACTCGTACTTTTCGGGATCAAAATCAGCTCGCCAGCTTTTGCAGAGACTTTACGCCCATCGATCAGTATATCTAGCTGACCAGAAATCACATAATCGATTTCATCATATTCTAACGTCCAATCGAAAGTCGTATCCGTCATCTCCATGATGCCGCAACCAAGACGTGGGCTTTCTTGTAATGAAAAGAGATCCTTCGTGTATACTCGATCCGCAGGGTTTCCTGTATCAAGGCGATCTTCTTCAGACACTGTCATTTCTGCTAGTCTAATTGAAGCCACGCCACTAGGATCGACCTGTTTTGCCGGCATCAATTTTTCCATCACTAATTGTCGTACTAAGTTTTCGATCATTTGACGATCCAATTCTGCCATTTTCGCCACGCTCCTATTCTACGATCGTTTGCTCTTGTTTCGTTGTTGTTTGCTCACTTACGATTACTTCTTTTTCTTTTCCTAATAAACGATTCGCCATGAATACTGCAACAAAGATCGCAGTGATCCCACCAACGATCTTTCCAACCATCATCGGGAAAATCATTTCTTTCGCCACGCCCGCAGTAAAGCCTAAATGATCACCTAAAATAAATGAAGCCGAGACTGCAAATGCCACATTGATGATTTTTCCACGACGGTCCATGTCTTTTAACATTTGGAACATCGGGATATTGTTTGCTAATGTAGCCACCATGCCGGCAGCTGCAATTTCATTCATACCTAAAACTTTTCCTAATTTCATCAAAGGTTTGTTAAACACTCGTGTGATGACTGCCACTAAACAGAATGCGCCAGCCAATGTCAACGCAATATCACCCACTACTTCGATACCTTCTGTCACCGGAGCAATTCCTGGAATCAATGTGATGTCAACTAATTGTTGGATCGCACCAATGACCAAGCCAGCAATTGCAACGATCACTACACCTTTACCAAAGACATTGAATCCTTTGATCATTCCTTGTGGCGCTAACCATAGACCTACAATGATCAAAGCGGCAACGATCACGATCGGCAATAAGTTTGGTAAGATCATACTCATTGGCATACCCGCAACTAAGCCACCTGCTAACAAACCTAATGGAATCGTAATGATTCCGCTCAGCACACCTGTTGCTAAGTATTGTTGATCTTCTTTTTCAATGATTCCTAAAGCAACAGGGATCGTGAACACTAAAGTTGGTCCCATCATTGCGCCTAAGATCGCACCGGCAAACAAGCCAGCTTGTGGGTCATGCGCCATTTGTTGTGCTAAAGCGAAGCCACCCATATCGTTGGCTAACAAAGTCGTCGCAAACATCGAAGGATCTGCTCCTAAGAATTCATATACAGGTACAACGATTGGGCTAAGAACTGTTGCAAGAACAGGTGCTAATGTGATGATCCCGACCATTGATAAGGCTAATGAACCCATTGCCATCAAGCCTTCTTCAAATTGTTCCCCTAAACCTAATTTGTTCCCGATACATTTATCGATCCCGCCGATAACCATAAAAAGAACCATGACATACATAATGATTTCATTGATACTCATCGTAAATCTCCTTTATTCTTCAATTGAATCAATCACACCGACAATCATTGCATCAATAGGTGTATCTGGATCACCAGCTGAAATTCTAGCTGCTTGTCCTTTGCTGATCAATACCTTGTCACCGACACCGGCACCGGCATTGTCTGCTGCGACAATAAACCCGATTTTCGTTTCTTTCTCATCTAATACATCGACCATCAGTAATTTCCAACCATTTAGTTTTTCATCTTTTCTGGTCGACCATAGACTTCCAGTCACTTTCCCTAATAACATCTGTGATCCCTCCTCATTTGAATAAACGATTTCTTAGCGCATATTCCTCAGCTAAAGGTGTCAACCGTTCCTGATTCATTAGATCTATTCCATTCGTTTGTTGTAGTCGCTGGATCAATTGCTTCTCTGTGACATACTTTCGTTTTGGCAACTCTTTTGCTAGCACCTTTTTTCGGCAAGCCGTTAAAAATGAGTCATAGCTTGCATTTTCTTCCTCGAAAAAATACATCCCATAACGTTGACATTGCTCGGATAGCTCACTGACCTTCTTTTTGAGGTGATATTTCATTTGGCTCGAATGGTTCGCTGTCTCTGTTTGCAGAACCAAGACAGGCTTTCCTGCGAACAAAAAAGAAAGGATACTCGCCGTTTTACGATCAGTCGGTAGCAACTGAGCAATCGCGGCCAATTGAGGAAAACTGACATGTTGGACGACTAAGCCATCGCTTTTCGTTGGATCTTGCGTTTCTATCCAATCGACCATCGATCGTTCAGCAAATAACGTTTTAGGATAACTTGCTTTTTCGTCCATCCATGCTAACTGATAGTCAGCTGTGGGCAATCGGTTCATCAGCATTTCTGTGACTTGCTGAATGACTTTTTCGATCTCCGTTACCTTCACGAAATCCCCTCCCTATTTACAAATGTAACCACGATCTCCTTTGTTCAAGCCGCAAGCATTTGCTTCATCGTAATCAATGTGCATATACGTCGCAAAATCTGGACTGACACGGACAACCACATCATCAAAGATCAGCGGACGACTTGCTTCCACACGTACTTTTACCGTTTGGCCATTCACTACTTGGTTTTTGTTTGCATCTTCTGGTGTCATATGGATATGGCGCTTTGCCACGATCAAGCCTTTATCTAATTGAACAGCTGACTCACCGTTCATTAAGATAACGCCTGGTGTTCCTTCGGTTTTGCCACTTTCTCTGACAGGCACGCGACTGCCTAAAATACGTGTATCCGTCATGGATACTTCAACTTGTGACTCCGCTCGTTCTGGGCCTAAAATGACCACATTTTGGAATAAGCCTTTGGGACCTGCGACAGTGATCCGCTCTTTACAGACATACTGACCGGGTTGAGACAATTCTTTGACTTTGGTCAATTGGTATTCTGGACCAAATAATGCGTCGATATCTTTGCGACTCAAATGCACGTGTCTTCCTGAAGCTTCTACTTCGAAAGAATGTTGTTGTGACTGGATACGTTGTACCACTTCATTGATAATTTCATTTAAATGATCCAATCGGTTCATCTCCTACTCATTTTTCGGCAGTTGAATCATACGTTGCAATTCTTCTGCCCATAACATAAAAATAGCTAAATCTGTCGGAAGTTCTTCTTCTAACAATTGACTGATTTTCTCTATTTGATACTCGATCTCATTGATTGAATAGTGTAAGGTTCTTTTTTGCAAGGAGGAACGATACATCATTCCTGAAAGTCGTTTTGGATGAGTTGAGCGCTTTTTCCCATCCAATCGACTAAAGCTTGCTAACCACTTTTGCTGATATTCTAAATACAACCAACCTTCGGCATAAATATCGTTTTCTTCCAATAAATGAAAGAAGAGTAGATTTTTCAGTTTTTTTATTTCTAAGCCAATTTTTCGTCGCACACTAGGCATCAACGATTCTTGTTCAAACATCGGTTGCTTAGGTTTCTCCATTGGAGAAGAAACGAGTTTTTCTCGCATAAGCGGAATATGATGCTCACGTAAATAGCTGGAGGCTGCGGGAGTCAAAAGACAATCCTTTGGCACAATGAAAGTGATTCCTGTTTGTATTTCTTTCTTCCGAAACATGTGCCGTAACTGGTCTTCTGTAATCACACCCATTTAACGCTCTCCTTTCTCCAATGGATTATTTCCAAGCATTGATCTCGTCTTGGAAACAAGCCTATAACAATAATATCCACTTTACTTCCACAACATAGATAAACGGCGTTCCAGAAGCAACTCCTTCAAAAATAAGGGCGAAAAGCCAAAAATATGAGAAAATATTTTCGGCTTTTCGCCCTTATTTCTCGGAGCTGAACCCTTCTGTCACAACCTCTGTTTCATTTTAGATGTCTATGACGATGATTATTCAGCCACTTTAGGTAAAATCGCATCTACTTCAGTGTGAGGACGTGGGATCACGTGTACAGATAATAATTCGCCAACACGTTCAGCTGCTGCTGCACCTGCATCTGTCGCTGCTTTTACAGCGCCAACATCACCACGAACCATGATTGTTACTAAGCCACCACCTACTTGTTCTTTGCCAATCAATGTTACGTTTGCTGCTTTCACCATTGCATCTGCTGCTTCAACAGCACCTACTAATCCACGAGTTTCGATCATTCCTAAAGCGTTTGTACTTGACATTATAATTTCCTCCTATTGTGTGTGTTTTCAATTAATATATATTACATATTATTGTAATCGAGCTAATACTTGGGCAACGAGTGTATCGACCAACTCATCTTTGTTGCCCCCTTGGTTGTTTGTTTCTTGGACTGGCATTTGAGCGCCAGCGCCAAATTCTTGACGGATGTCCGCTAGATCAGTGACACCGTAAGCGACACGACGAACATTGAATAGGTTTTCTACTCCGATATTGTCAGATGTAGAACTTCCACCAACGGCGCCACAGCCTAGTGTCAAAGCTGGTACTAAGCCAGTTGAAGCCCCGATTCCGCCTAATGAACCTGCGGTGTTGATCAACAGACGAGAAACTGGTTTTCTTAAGCCGAATTCACGGACGACTTCTTTGTTTTCAGTATGGATACACATCGTGTGTCCTGCACCTTCACCTTTTAAGATCTCTACCGATAGATCACAAGCTTCTTGCCAGTTTTCTACCGTATAGAAGGCGATGATCGGTGCTAATTTTTCTCTTGAGAATGGATACTTGATGCCAACATTGCTTTCTTCTGCCACGATCAGACGACGATCAAATGGAATATTCAAGCCAACTAATGAAGCGATATGACGAACCGAACGTCCAACGATTTGTGGGTTCATCGTGCCATTTGGTCGTAAGATGAAACGAGATAATTTATCTGCTTCGTCTGGACTCAAGAAGTAAGCACCTTGTTTGATCAATTCAGCTTTGACTGCTTCACGATTGACCTTTTCCACGATGATGGACTGTTCAGATGCACAGATCGTTCCATTATCAAATGTTTTAGAATCCATGATCCGTTTCACCGCCATTGGAATCAATGCGCTACGTTCAATATATGCTGGACCATTTCCTGGACCTACGCCGATCGCCGGTGTTCCTGAAGAATACGCCGCTTTGACCATCGCATTGCCACCAGTGGCTAAGATCAAGTTCGTATCTTTGTGGGTCATCAATTCTTTTGTTGCTTGCATCGTTGGTGTCGTGATCACTGAAACACTCTCTTTTGGTCCACCCGCAGATTCGATCGCTGAACGAATGATCTCAACGGTCGCTTGGATCGATTGTAATGCGTTTGGATGTGGGGAGAAGACGATACTATTCGCAGCTTTCAATGCGATCAAGGCTTTGTAGATCACTGTTGAAGTTGGGTTTGTCGATGGGATCAATCCAGCAACCACACCAACAGGTACGGCAATCTCCGTTACTTTTTTCTGTGGGTCCTCATTGATGACACCTACTGTCTTCGTATGTTTGAATTCTTCATAAACGATTTTTGAAGCAAAAGCATTTTTGATGATTTTGTCTTCATAGATGCCGAAGCCAGTTTCTTCATTCGCCATTTTTGCTAGAAGTTCACGTTGTGAAAATGTAGCGTCTGAAACGGCTTTGACGATTTGATCAATCTGCGTTTGCGAAAATGTTTCTAACACTTGTTGTGCCTTCTTTGCAGCTGCGATCAAATCTCGGGTTTCTTGAATCGAGCGTAAATCTTTATCCACGATGGGTCACTCCTTTAATTTCTGCCATGATCGCCTCTACTAATGCTTGTTTGCTTGCAGATTTGATTTCTGATGGTTTTAATTGTTTCACATTCAATTTGTAAGCTTCTTTTCGTAACTCAGCCACACGTTTTGCTTGTAGCTCTGCCCGACGATCGTTTGTTTCACTGATCTGCGTGGCTTCAACCTTCGTTTCGACTTTTGTCGGCTCGGCTGGTTCTTCTAAACGATCAGGTGTTACTTCAGTGACACGTTCTTCTGTTTTCGGTTGTTGAAAAAGGATGTGCGTCTGTTCATCCACCCGTGAAATCACATGATGTGAAATCAGACAGTTCAACGCCTTCGCTACGACGACCCCTGCATCGACTGCTGCATTCACAGCAGCAACATCACCACTTAGTTGGACAGTGGTTAGTCCACCTTTGATGATCTCCGCATTCAACAAGGTCACATCTGCGGATTTTAACGCAGCATCGCTGACACTGACAGCGCCTAAAAATCCGCGAACTTCGATCATACCAATCGCATTCATTCGTGACACTCCCTTAGTAACTTAACGGATTTTCTGCAATCCGTTGAACGACCTGTTCAAAAGCAGTACAAGCTGCTTTACATGCTGATTGACTACCCGTTAGAAGCGCCCCACCAAAGTTTGTTTCAGATGGTGGTCCAAAGAAACTGCAGATTTCAACATCCGCCGCTTTCAATGCTGCATCTAGTGCAACCATCGCTTCTAAAGGTGGCGCGATCAAGTAAGCAATTGCTTCGCCTTCACGAATGTTCGCTTCTTTTGATAAGTATCTTCCAGAACGAGAAACCACATGGGCAAAGTACACGATGCTGTCATCGTCGTTTGCACTGATAAAGCTTGCTTCTTGTTCAATGACTTGTGTCACGACAGATAGTCCACTGGTGATCTCAGCCGGACTAGGTCCAGCAATGATCCCGATCACTTCACCCGCAAGTTTTGTAGAAGCATTCGCTGCTCCTGCGTACATACTTTTCGCATAAACAACTTCTACTTCCGCCGCCTTTGTTGCTTCATCTAAAGCCACATAAGTCACATCATCACAATCTGATGTCACGATACCTAATGAGCGCATCCCTGGTGTCAAACCCAATTGCTCTGCTAACGCAGCATCTACATTAGGAATGACTTGAACACTCAAGACGTTTGCGCCTAAACGGTCATTTTTCATTGATGATTCTCCTCCTATTCGGCTTCTTTCAATTCAATCCCAGATTTTTTCTTATCTAGCATTTTTTTGATCAATTCAGCGATATATGCACCGGCTTCAACCGCTGGTGTCCCACCCTTATGGATGTTTGAGATCACGGTACGACGAGCTTCCGGCATTCCGACAGTCGGACGGTAAGCAACATACGCACTCATCGATTCTGCTGTTACAAGTCCAGGACGTTCACCAACTAATAGACATACTACTTCTGCATCAGTGATCTCGCCGATTTGATCCATTGATGGTACACGACAATATTTGACGAAGACGACTTGATCAAAATCTAGGCCATACATTTTCAACCCTTGTTTGATTGCTGGTAGTACTTCTTTGATATTTGCTCCGATAGCCGCAGAACTTAATCCATCCCCAACAACGATCTGCACTTTGGCTTTTGCGGTCGTTTGTTGTTTGATTTTTGTGCTATTTTCTTCGTCAAATTGACGACCAAAATCTGGACGAGTCAAGTATTCGTCTTTTGTTTTACAAATCGTTTGTGTTGAAATGAAGCCCATTTCCTCAATCAATTGTGGATCAACATCAGAGAATACAGCATCTTGTGCTGCTGCATGGTCCGCACGGAAACGTAAGGTAGAATCAGTCATATAGCGAGTGCCTGTACGTCCCACTCCAATACGAGCAGGTGTAAATGCCTTCATGCGCAAGTATCCTGTTTCATCTTTTACATCTTTGACCAAAAGCTGTTTACGTAGATCTACCTCTGTGATGTCGTCGATCATGCCTTCTTCTACTACTGGCATGGTTGTTGTCATCGTATTGGTTGTTGTGGCTGGTGTTTTTGGTAGTTCTGTTGATTGTTCTGTTGGTTTTTCACCGGCTACCATCTCACTTAGCATGGAAGTGATCATTTCTTTCAATTGTTGTTCGTTCATTTTTTCTTGCACCCCACTTATTTGATAAATACTGAAGCATCGCCGGCTAGGCTTGTTAATTTCCCATTTTCCATCAAGCCCATTTTCTCCATCCAACCTTCAAATTCTTTGATTGGACGTAAACCGAACAATTCACGGACGGTTGCTGTTTCATGGAAACCTGTCGTTTGATAGTTCAACATCACATCATCCCCATGAGGAATACCCATGATATACGTACAACCAGCTGATGTTAGTAACACAGCTAAGTTTTCCATATCGTTTTGATCTGCTTTCATGTGGTTTGTATAACATACGTCACAACCCATTGATAAACCTGTTAGTTTACCCATGAAGTGATCTTCTAAACCTGCACGAATGACTTGTTTTGAATCATACAAGTATTCTGGTCCAATAAAACCGACAACAGTATTCACAAGGAATGGATCAAATTTCTTCGCTAAGCCATAGCAACGTGCTTCCATCGTTACTTGGTCTGCACCAAAATGAGCTTCAGATGATAACTCAGAACCTTGACCAGTTTCAAAATACATCACGTTCGGTCCAGCTGCTTGACCACTGCTCAATGCTAATGCTTGCGCTTCAGCTAACATGTCCGCATTCAAACCAAACGCAGTGTTTCCTTTTTCTGATCCAGCAATGGATTGGAAAACTAAACCAGTCGGTGCGCCTTGACACATGGCTTCCATCTGGGTCGTCACGTGAGCCAAGACACAGGTTTGTGTTGGGATCTCCCATTCGCTGCGAAATTCTTCAAATTTATCTAAACAACGTTTCACGCTTTCTGTCGAATCATCCACTGGATTCAATCCGATCAGTGCATCGCCAGCCCCGTACGATAAGCCTTCCATCACAGAAGCCATGATCCCGTCTACGTCATCTGTTGGGTGATTGGGTTGTAGACGATTGGAGAAAGTACCTGCGCGACCGATTGTTGTGTTGGCTGTTTTTTCAATGTGGATTTTTTTTGCGCCCACGATCAAGTCCATATTCGACATCAATTTGCAGACTGCCGCAATCATTTCTGCAGTCAATCCACGAGAAATATATTTGATTTCAAAATCTCCTGTTTTATCTGAAAGGATATATTCTCTTAATTCGGCAACTGTCCAATGTTTGATCATGCCGAAAATACGCATGTTGACTTGGTCGATAATGATACGTGTGACTTCATCTTCCTCATAATCAACCACTGGATGGTTGAATAAATCGTTTAAAGTCAGATGAGATAACACGACTTTCGCTGCTACTCGTTCTTCCGCAGAAGTTGCTGCCACACCCGCTAATTTATCTCCTGATTTTTCTTCATTTGCTTTAGCCAATACTTCTTTGACTGAAGAAAACTGATAGGTTTTGCCAAATAATTTTGTTTTTAAAATCATTTTTCTTGTCGCTCCCTTAATTAAATACTAATGTTTTGACAACTACCGGTAACACTGCACCTTCGGCGACAGGTTGACCAATATCGATGTAATCCCCATTTTCTACTTTGACGGAATCAATGCAGATGAACGGATAATTCCCCGGTAAATACGCATGTAAGGCATGACCTAATGCTTTTGCCATGTCTTCGTCCACCATGATGACGAGTGGGATATTTTCAGTGATCAAGGCAGATAACCCTCGAACGATACCTTCCGCATATCGTTGGACATCCGCAAACGTTGGGTTCACGATTCCCTTCATCGCTAAAGCGATTTGTGGTGTTTCTTCCAACCGATGCCAAGCCAGCTTTTCATTGATGCGCTCACTCATTGCTTCAGCAGGCAAGGACTCATCTTCTTGGGAAACTTTCAAGATCGGAATATTTTTGATTGGCAGGATCTGCTCATGATAAGCGATCGTACTGCCGCTAATATCAGCAGTATGGGAACCTGCCCCGACCACCGTTGCCCGAATCGTTTCGTTACTTTGTAAGACTTCTTTTTCCGCGAAAATTGGCGATTTTCGTAAAGCCGTACCTAATAACAGACCGATATCCCCATACTTGAACATATCTGTCACTTCTTCGATCAAGCAATCCGCTACACCACCAGAAAAAGTGACGATTGGTAGTTCGCCATCTAGCCGTAGCCCTCGGTTCGTAATGAATAACTCATAAAAGGGACTTCGTTTTCCGATCCCCACGCTATTCGCCAAAACTTTTACTAACTCATCAATCACTGGTTGGATTGCGGGAACAGAAGCTTTTGTTCCAACTTTCAACGGCAATCTCAACTGCTCGATCATTTCTGTGATCTTTGGTGAAATATACGAAATAATCCCTGCTTGATCGACCTTGATCAGTCGACTGCCGATATCAAAACATGCGGTATCATTGATTTCCCCATCAGTGAAGACGACTAAGTTACTCGTGCCACCGCCGATATCGATGTTGACGACCGAAGCATGACGCTTTGTCGAATACTCTTGCGCGCCTGCCCCTTTTCCGGCAATGATACTTTCAAGATCTGGGCCAGCTGTCGCGACCACGAAATCCCCAGCAAAACCACTCAACGCTTGTAATACTTTGCTCGCATTGGCTTTACGAGCTGTTTCACCGGTGATGATCACCGCGCCCATTTGGATTTGTTGCTTCTCGATTCCTGCTTGTTGATATTGTCGGGAAACAAACGCTTTGATTGCTTCATCATCAATCATTGTCTGATTGATCAAAGGAGTGAAGATGATTTCACTACGGTAGATCACTTCCTTATCTGAGATCGTGATCCGCGGAACGGAAAACGCAGAGGCAAAATTTTCGATCGTCAGCTCCGACAAAACAAGCTGGGTCGTTGAAGTACCTAAATCGATCCCTACAGTAAGAATTTTTTCTTTTGCCATCTTTTTTCTCCTTTCTACAAACAAAAAATGCTTAAAGACAGCCTAGAATTTCTTCTACGCATCTTTAAGCATCGTTGCTTTTTCACCGAACAACATCTTTGGTGTTCTGTTCAAAATAGAAACAAGTTTTTGTTCCTTTATTGGATGATTCAATTTTCACTTTCCCTTTTAGCTTATCTTTGATATAGCTATTCACGATCATCAAACCTAAACTGGTCTCTTTGTTTCGGTTGACATCATAGCCATTGCCGTCATCTGTAACAGTGATCGTAATGACTTTATTTTCGATTTCTCCTCTGACTTCAACTATGCCATGTTGATCTGCCTCAAAGGCATGGTCAAAGATATTTTGGAGTAACTCGTTGACGACTATGGAAATGGAAACCATTTGATCGCTAGAAACAGTGATCGTCGGATCAACCGTTAGAGTCAAGCGGACTTTCTCCGGATTGAAAATATGCCGGAAATTGTACATCACTGCTTCAAGCATTTGACGCAAGGAAACATTATCTTCCACTTGCTTCGACAATAATTCATGAGTCATCGCGATCGCCATGATCCGGTTCACACTTTCTTTTAGTACTTTACTAGCCTCTTTGCTAGTGGTACGGCGTGCTTGGATCCTCAATAACGAAACGACGGACTGTAAATTATTTTTGACGCGGTGATGGATCTCTCGAATCGCCACCGATTTTGAGACGATTTCGTCTTCTTTCTTTTTCACTTCTGTATTATCTTGAATAATCATTGCTACTCTCGATCCTGCATCAATCCAAACTTTTCGAATATTAAAGTAATAATTTAAATACGCGGTCTCTAATTCGATCAACCGATTTTCGGTCTGATCATTCATCTGATAAAGAACATATTCGAACGTTGTATAATCAAGGGAGAGATTGTCATAGTGTAAATCATTGATCATTTCGCGATAGCCTAGTTTTCGGTATAATTCTTTGGCCCGATGATTCGCCAAGACCAGATTTCCTGTGGTCGTATCAAAAATCAAGACCGCTTCGGCTAGCTGGTCCATGATCAAAGGATCGAATGTGGATTCGACCGCTATTGTCCCTTGCTCGTTTGACTGTAGTTCTTGTCGTTCAACTACCCCAATCGGTTGCTCGACTCCCTCTTCTACGATGATCACACCGATCGTTCTTTGTTCATTGCGAATCGGAAAAATGTTTTGCTTGATCAAGCGATTTTCTTGCGTGACTGCTAACAACCCAATGCTATTCAAGCTTGTTTCCATCGTCCGTAAGACGCCAGGTTCATTTTTTAGTAACGCTTCTTTTCCGACAACTTCATATTTATATAATGAGGGGATATGTTTTGGCTTCTTATGATAGACAACTAATGCTTCTTTGGTCATTTCATTAAAGACATCGATGAACACATCTGCCATCTCATAATGCTTAGACTCTGCTAAATAAGCACTCGTCCGACAAAGCTCTTGGATATCTGACTGGGTTAGGTTGGTATAACGCTGACATAATGTATTGATTCGTTCCATTATTCATCATCCATAATAATCAATTCTGCGATGTCACTCATCCGTGCGCGTTTGTTCATACTTAATGTACGTAACATCTGGTAAGCTTCTTCTTCAGAAATATTATTTTCTTTTGCTAAGATCCCTTTTGCCTTCTCCACAACTTTTCGTTCTTCCAGTTTCAACTGTAGTTTGTCGATCTGCTGTAGCAAGTTTTGGGTTTCTTTCCCTCTGGCGATCCCCATTTCAATGGTTGGGATCAATGATTTTGCATCTAATGGTTTTACCAGGTAACCGATTGCTCCTAATTTCTTCGCTTTCTCCGTATTCTCATGATCACTGTAAGCAGAAAGAAACACGATACTCCCTGCTAACTGATCTTGGATGATTTTTTTACCGGACTTTAGACCATCTAAAATCGGCATTTGGATATCCATCAATACGAGATCCGGCTTAGTCTCTTTACAAACTTCGATTGCTTCAAATCCATCTGCGGCTTCCCCAACAACTTCATAACCAGCTTCCAGTAGAATATCTCGAGTGTCCAATCGTGTGATTGGTTCATCGTCTACTATCACAATTCTGCCCTTCATATTCAATACGCTTTGTCTCCCCCGAACTAAGTTCTTGTAATTTCACACGTCACAGAGAATTGCAAAATCTGTTTGAGTCCATCCAATACAGCATGTAATGCTGCTTCAACAGAACTCACGTCGCCAGAAATAACTACTGAACCAGAGAAACGATCGATAAAACCAATCGTAATGTCACCACTTTTCGTTGCAATATCCACAGCAATGATTGCGGCTTCACTTGGCGTGATCGTCAAAATCCCTAACGCATTGCTTGCGCCTGCTGGTAATCCTAATTTTGTATAGACTTCCTTGTCGGGACTCGCAATGATGTGGGCTAAAGTGACTTGTTTTCCTGGGACGTATTCTTGGATCATTCGTTGTTTTTCTTCCAAACAAGACTCGCTCCTTCATTTTAAGCAATAAAAAATCCTCAATAATAAGCCATAAAGTATTCACTTTACGCTTGTTATTAAGGGCCCCATTGCTCTTAAATTTTGAAGCACTCCGTTGTGCTCATTCATTATATGTTAACCTTTTCACGATGTCAATCTTTATAAAATGGCTTTTAATATTGCTCTAACGCCTTTTTCATCTGCCTTACGAGGATTCGTTCTCGTGCAACCATCTGCTAAGGCAGCGGTGGCAATTGCTTCTTCTTGTACTAATACTTCTTTTGAAGACAAGCCGTATTCACTCAACGTCGCTGGCATCTCTAATTTTTTTCGCAGCTGTTTGATCATACGAATCAAATTCTGCACACCTAAACGAGGATTTTTCGTTTGCGTATTGCTTATGCAGTTTGCTAATGCCGCATATCGTTCAGCCACTTTGATTTCGGTCACTTGACCATTTCCTAAACCACTATTGTAAGCAATCACTTCTGGCAGTAAGATCCCATTGATCCGTCCATGTGGCACATGTAAACGAGCGCCAGCCGCATGAGCGATTCCATGATTTAGTCCTAGTGAAGTCGAATTGAATGCCATCCCTGCCATACAAGAAGCTACGTGCATTTGCTCTCTCGCTTCTTTATCTTGGCCATTTTTGTAGGCTCGTTCTAAATATTCAAAAACTAACGCAACCACTTTCTCACATAAGGCATCTGCTACTCCATTCGCTTCTGTGGAAACATAGGATTCAATGACGTGGGTCAGCACATCCATTCCTGTATCAGCAGTGATTTTAGGTGGAACACTCATGACTAATCCGGTATCTAATATCGCAATATCCGGTTGGATCTCTTCTGTTACTAAAGGGATTTTCAACCCCAATTCACTGATCGTGATCACTGAGAAGTTTGTCACCTCAGACCCTGTCCCACTGGTTGTTGGGATTGCAATAAATTGTGCAGTCAAGAGACCCATTGTCTTTTGCCCAAAATATTTCATTGCTTTCGCTGCATCGATGGCTGAACCGCCACCTATTGCCACGATGATTTCACTTTGAAAACTTTCCATTTCTTTGATGCCTGAAACGATTTTATCAAGTGGTGGATCAGGAACAATATCACTAAATACGTGATACTGATTTAAATAAGTCGTGACTTTTTCTACCATGCCATTTTCTACCATAAAGGGATCAGTAACGATGAAAACACGCTTATCTTTAACATTCTCAAGACTTTGTAACGCATCTTCCCCCACAATGATCTGTGTCGAGAATTGTATACTTTCCATGAACATTCCTCCTTGAAAACAAAATAAAAGAGACTTCAAACCAATGGAAATCAAAAGATCCATTTGTCTGAAGCCCCTTTGCTTCTTTTACAATCCATACAACAGTGTATGGTGTCTATTCTGTAATTATTAATCAACACAAGCGCTGGGAATCAGCAGTACGCCATTGTACTTGAAATCTCTTTCCCCATTGAAAGACCAGCCCAATATTCCCATACACATCATCGTGCTATGTGTGGGATTGAATCAAATATTCTTGGGCTGACTTTCAAAAAACGTCATTTTTTTAGCAACACCCTGTTTTGCCTCGAAACAGTTTGCCCAATAATGAAAAATAAGAAAAGACCTGACTTAAAAGCTTGAACGCTTTATCACAGTGGCGGGACCGTGCCAGCATCTCACTGGCTTCCATTCGTATCTTTCATAAACATTTGATTAATCTAACAGCACTTTACCATACTGTTTGTGAAAAATCAAACACTTTTTTATAAACCTTCTTCTTTTATCTTATGGAAGACCTTCTCTCCTCTTGTATAAAAAACATCCTCTTGCCCCATTTGCACATTCATATAACGCGCCAACGCATAAAAATAGTCAGACAAGCGATTCACAAACACGATCACTTCAGGATTGATCGCCGCAGTCGCACTTAAACGGACGATATGTCGTTCCCCGCGACGAGCAATCGTTCGTGCCACATGGACCATGCTCGCTCCTTGACAGCCCCCTGGTAAAATAAATCGTTCGATATCCGGCGATTGCTGTGTGTAAAAATCAATCCGTTCTTCCAACCAAGTTACGCTTTCTTGTTGGACTTTAAGCGGTCTTCCATCTTCCAAGACCGTTGATAGATCAGTCCCTACATCAAATAAAAGTTGTTGTAGTTCTTCCAATTCCTCCTTAAAAACGTCTTGTTCTTTTGACAATTGACTGATCGTATAGCCCAACCATGAGTTCAATTCATCGATCGTCCCATAACTTTCCACAAGATCTGAATCTTTCGATACACTATGACCACCAACTAGTTTCGTCATTCCCTTGTCGCCTGTTTTTGTGTAGATTTTCATGATTCTCCTCCTAAGTACTCAATCAATTCTGCTAGTCCCGTTTTTTCGACTGATGAGACTTCAAACAGTTTCGTTGCTCCAGCTGCAAGCAATTGTTCACGTACACGCGCCAACTCTTTCTCGTCTTTCACTAGATCAACTTTGGTCATGATCCCGATGACTTCTTTTGGAAAGATGTGGCCAAAGCCTGGTGAAAAAATCTGTTCTTGGTCTAACGCACTTTGCATCAAACCAATGACATCTGCTTCTGCCGCTGTCACAGTCAAAGCAGCGTAGTATTGGCGATGTAGAATAAATTCCCCTGGTGTATCGATCATCTCAGGATGAAATTCTACCGCTTGGGTCTTATCATAAACGATTGCTTCTCCTCGCAAGGCTTGACAAAGAGTGGTCTTTCCACAGCCAATCGCACCCATTAAAATGATTCTCCTCATTTACCTCTCCTCCATAAAAAAAGCCTAAAAAAGCAGAATAATCTCTACTTTTTTAGGCGTCATTGCCATATTCAACCGCACACATCTTTGTGTGCT
This sequence comes from Enterococcus sp. DIV0806c, assembly GCF_051710905.1. NCBI lineage: Bacteria > Bacillati > Bacillota > Bacilli > Lactobacillales > Enterococcaceae > Enterococcus > Enterococcus sp. DIV0806c. Next base: position 2,535,679 of record NZ_JBIOLO010000001.1, read on the forward strand.
TCTTTTCACTAGTGAAATCGCTTCTCTCAGGTTTGTCAAAATAAATCTTGCTCTATAATAACGAAAAACAATGAAAAATCTATTATATCATGTACATAAATTTGAAGTTAACTTCTAATTTACGGTAAAAAAACATTTTTTTGAAGTTAACTTCTAATTTAATGAAAATAATGATTTTTTTGAAGTTAACTTCAAATATGGTATACTTACACCAACAATAGGATATTGGAGGAGGGATAACTTTGTTTCAACGACCTGATTATTTAAATCAATTGATCGATTTACAGAACACTGATTTCATCAAAATCATTACTGGCGTTAGACGGTCTGGTAAATCTGTGTTACTTATGCTCTACCAACGCTATTTATTGGAACAGGGTGTGGAACCAAATCATATTATTTATATCAATTTTGAATCATTCAATTATCAAGTAGTCACAGATGCAAAGAAGTTTAGGGACGTGTTAGCACCATTGATTCCTCAAGATGAAGAAAAAGTATATTTTTTATTTGATGAGATCCAGCTTGTCGATGGATGGCAGCGTGTCGTCAATGGCATAAAAACTAGCTTTAATTGCGAGCTAGTCATCACTGGTTCAAATGCGAATATGTTATCTGGAGAACTTGCCACTTTACTTAGTGGCCGATACATTGAGATTCCTATCTATCCGTTGTCGTTTGATGAATTTTTAGCTGTTAAGGACATTGCAAAAGACTCTCGGTTTGTTGATCAAGCATATCAGGAATATGAACAATATGGTGGTTTTCCCAGTGTAGTATTAGCTGATGAGAGAATCAAAGATACGATTTTATCAGGGATCTTTGATACGATCGTCCTGAACGATGTTGCCTTGCGTGCCGGTTTAAAAGATGCAACAGTGTTAAAAGCGCTGATTCGTTTTTTATCAGATAATGTTGGCCAACTCGTCAATGCGTCAAGAATTGCGAACACATTAAAGAGTGAAGGAATCACAACGAGCACGCATACCATCAATCGCTACTTAGACCTATTGGAACATGGTTATCTCTTTTATCGTGCACAACAGTATGATATTAGAGGCCGAGAATATTTAAGAACGAATGGAAAATATTTCATTATTGATTCTGGACTTCGCAGAAACGCGGTAGGAAGAAAAGACGGTAATTATAGTAATCGTCTAGAAAATATCGTTTACGTCGAGTTACTAAGACGAGGTTATCTAGTAGATGTTGGCCGTCTTGACAATCAGGAAATCGATTTTGTTGCAAAAAAACTAGATGAAACACTCTATATCCAAGTAACTTATGAGCTTCCCAACAATAATCGTGAAACTGACAATTTACTTCACATCAAAGATAATCATAAAAAAATAGTGATTACCGGTAAATATTATGAGATCAAACAAGTAGATGGTATTCCGATTCAATACATCGTGGACTGGTTACTTGATAAATAAGCAGCTCAGCTAAATAAACGAACGCCTAGCAAAGCAATCACTAATGACTACTTTGCTAGGCGTATTTACTTACTCATAAACTTTAATCCTTTAGCATCAAACTTCTTTTACTTCCTAACGCACAATCGAGCGTGACATCATCGCGATCGTATGACGATTTCCACGGATTGCACGGCTCATCGCCATGATATTTTCTACTGGAGCGATTCCCGAATAACCAGCATCGCCGATATGTTGGATATCTACACCACAAATTTTATTTTGGATTGCAATTTGTTTGATCGTGTCAGAATCAGATGACTCTTGGCTCGTACCAATTGCTGACATCACTAGCGCGCCTGCTGCATGGATCACTTTGACCGCCGCTTTTAATTCAACATCATCAAAACCTGGAACCGTTCCTACCGCAGGGACTAAGATCACATCGGCACCTGCTTCGATGAAGGATTTGATTGCTTCCAGATCTGCTACTGGTTCATCGACTCCGGCACCGTGCATTTTCCCAGCGATGATCATGCCACCAAAATGTTCTTTTGCCATTGAGATTGCTTTTGTAATGGCATCATTCGTCACACCACTTCCTGGATTTCCTGTCAAACAGATAAAATCTAATCCCTGTTTTTTGGCTGCTTCCATTGTTTCACGAGTCGCTTGACGCCCCTCTGGGATATCAAGGCGATCTTCTGCCATCTTCGCCTCAAAATCAACCGGTTCAAGATTCGCACCAATCGGTCTGCCGACTACTTTTCGTAACGTTTGAATGATCGGCTCTTCTTCCTTACCTTTCAAACCTGAAACAACTGGTTTTAATGCATCAAAAGCATTCAATAAAATCAAATCAGCGCCATACGCACGGGCAATTTCAGAGTTGGTAACATCTTCAACATTACTGTCCCGGATGACCACGTTTTCTGAACAAATCACACGTCCTTCACTTGCTTTGATCGATTGTTTCAACTCTGCGCCAGTCATCGCCATGATCTCTGATGTTTGCGCGCTAATAAATCGTTTCACCATGTTATTTCCTCCTTAAATTTCTTGCATTTCATTCATGCGGTTTTGTTTTTCCATCACTCCGAAGAATGGTAAATAAATCAAAATATTCAAAATCAAGCAAATGATTTGGATAATTGAACCTGAGATATGCCCCCCTGTAGCTAAAAAACCTGAGATGACAGGAGGCATGGTCCAAGGAACAGCAATTCCTACTGTTCCGTGAACAAAACCAAGGGACATCGCAAAATACGTCACCACAGCATTGACCATCGGTGCCAAAATAAATGGAATCAACAACGTAACATTCAACACGATCGGCATCCCAAACATTGCCGGTTCATTGATATTGAAAATACCTGGTGTCAATGTTAATGGAACCATTGTTTTTGTCATTTTCGACGAATTTTTTCTCAAACCAACGATTGCTGCCGCAATCACTAAACCTAGTGTAGCTCCACCACCACCCATATACACAAAGTTTTCCATGAAAGGTTGTGTAATGATATGTGGTAATTTCTCACCAGCTTCTACAGCTACACGGTTCGCATCTGTATTCATCAACCAGATCGGCATGATCACAGAATTCACGACATTGGCACCATGGATACCCATGAACCAAAACAATGAAACTAAGAAGATCGACACTAACGTACCACCTAATGTTCCGCCAAGTAACCCTAGAGGTCCACCAAAGATTTCCATCAATAATTGGTGAATGTTTCCTGAACCCCAATCAGTCATTTGGAATACTGCATAAATGACCAACCAAAAAGTAAGAATCGATGCTCCTGGGATCAGAGCAGAAAAACTTATCGCAACAGCTGGCGGGACAGAACCCGGTAAACGGACTTGGATGTTGTGATCAATAAACCATTTGAAGATCAATGTCGAAATAATTGCAATCACCATTGCCACAAAAAGTCCTTGAGCGCCCATAAATGCAGTGGGAATTCCGACACCGTCATCTGATACGAGATTCGGTGTGACTAGTAAGAATGAGGATATAGAAATGACTCCCGCAGATACTCCGTCTTTGTCATACTGAACAGCCAACGCATTCGCAATTCCAAAAGCAGCAACGAGACCCATGATCCCAAAACTAGCCGTGACACCTTTATTCAAATAAGCATCAATCCCATGGGCACTTAAGAAATCAGTCCAAGCATCCACTGGAAATGAGGAAATAATCAAAAACAATGATCCAGTAATGATCAGCGGCAAAGCTAAGGTAATCCCATTTCGAATCGCAATCAAAATCTTATTGTTTGAAACTTTTGCAGCAATCGGCAACATCTTATTATTTATAAACTCGTTCATCTTTATCTTCTCCTATCTTAACGATTGTGGCGCTACTTTTGATTTTCCAAAAATAGCATTTCTTACCACGTACTATAGCGGAAAAATAAAGCCCTTACAAATTATAAAATGAAAAATAATTTAATTTTTATAATCATATTCTAATCTAAAGTTGGTACATGTCGTTCTTAAACTAAAATTAAGTCCTAAATCCGCCATCTAAAAAGAAACTGGTATGATATAATTCATACCAAATAGCAAAGAATAAATTTTTCCTCATGATTATTTATAGGAAGGCAAGGAACTAAAATTTGAATAAATATGAACAACTATCGAATCTGATTCTCGAACGTATCCATCAAGGAGAGTATCCTCCCGATTCCTTTCTTCCAAGTGAAAGAAAATTAATGGCAGAATTTGGCGTGACACGTGACACGATCCGTTCAGCATTAAAGAGTTTGGAATCTACAGGGTATATCGAAAAAATACCTGCACGAGGCAGTAAAGTGATTGCTCATGACAAAATCGATTTTTTCGTTAGTGATCTGTCAGGAACCTCAGAAAAATATCATTCCGAAAATCATTCCTTCAACACAGAGATCTTATCATTGAAAAAAATGATCGTGGACGAACAACTTAGAGAAAATTCCGGTTTTAGTTTAGGTGAATCCGTCTGGTATTTGCTGCGTCGCCGCTTGTTGAATGGTCGTGCATTGATTTTGGAAGTAGATTATCTGCGCACCGCTGTCGTTCCAGAACTAACAAAAGAAATCATCAACCAATCGCTATATCGTTACCTTGAAAATCAATTACATTTGAAATTGAACTGTTCAAAAAAAGAAATTTCTGTTGAGAATATCACCACTCCGATCGCTCAATATTTAGATCTAGGAAAACATGAAAAAAACATCTTTGTTGTTAGGAACTGGGCATATTTGACTGATTATACCCACTTTCAATACACAGAAAGCTGGCATCAAGTCGATTCATTCAAATTCGTTTTGTTGGCTGATCGGCCGATGAATCACTAATTAAGGGTTCTATAATATCTAGTGTTGGTGGAAAACAATTTTGTTTTCTGCTAACATTATTTTTTTGAAAAAAAAGATAGAAAAAGAGATATCCAAATTGATAGAATTAAGTCGACTAAAACAAACTCATCAAGAAAGGATATCTCCATGGACTATCATACTAAAAAATTACTCGGTTTAACAGATAAAAATATTATTTTCCCTACAGAATGGCTTTCTGAAAAGAAAGAAGGTGGTATTACCACCTACGTGATTCATGGACGCTTAGATTACACTCCCACTTGTTGTACAAAATGTGGAATTAAAAATGAAGGACAAGTGATTAAATATGGTACGCATCAAACCACCATTCAATTATTACCGATTCATTCACATAAAACTGTCTTCAATCTTAAGAAAACTCGCTTTCTGTGTAAAGAGTGTGGCTCAACTTTCTCGTCTGAAACTTCTTTAGTCGATAGAAATTGTTCGATTTCTGTCGACTTGAAACGAAAAATCATGGCAGAATTAGCGACCAACTCCAGTAGAAAAGACATTGCTCTACGATACTTCGTATCGGATGTAACGATTTTACGAATCATGAAAGCCGCTGTGAAGAGCTTGAAAGTCCGCTTTGACTACTTGCCTTTTGTTCTTTGCTTTGATGAATTTAAAGCGATGAAATCTTGTGTTGGTAAAATGAGTTTTATCTTCATGGATGGCCAAACGAATCAAATTCTTGGTCTTCTTGAAAGTCGCAAACTCGCTTATCTACGCACCTTTTTCTCTCGCTATACCCGTCAAGCAAGAGAGAATGTTCAATATATCGTCATGGATATGAACGCTCCTTATTTTGAATTAGCCAAAAGTATTTTTCCCCATGCACAAATTGTCACGGATCGTTTTCATATTATCCAGCATATCCAACGGGCATTGAATCATTTACGGATTCAAATCATGAATACTTATCGCAAGAAAGATCACCTGAAGTACAAACGACTCAAACGTTACTGGAAGTTATTTCTAAAGGATTCTTATCTATTAGATAGCTCACACTACCGTTATGATTATTCGTTTAAGCGACCGATGACTGAAAAAACCACACTCGATGAACTACTAAGCTATGATTCCACATTGAAGCTGGCTTATGACACCTGTCAATTTCTTCTGTATCACTATAAACAAAAAGATACAAACTACTTTTTTGAAGTGGTGAATACTTTAGACGCGCAGCTTCCTGAATGGTTTCGCAAGAAGCTCACTTTCTTAAATAAATATAGAAAAGGAATCGAAAATGCCTTCAAAACACCCTATAGTAACGGAGCATTAGAAGGGACAAATAATAAAATCAAAGTCATTAAACGTGTCGCTTATGGTTACCGTAATTTCCTCCATTTTCGTGACCGCATTTACTTGATTCAAGGCTTAGTTTTCCAAGATCAATCCAGAACAAAAAAGAATCAATCGAAGCCTATTTCTGCTTCGATTGATTCTCGATGAAATTCTTCTAATTTGAACTCACCAACACTACTTGTCGAAGAGCCTAATTAAGTAAAATAAAAATGCCATTGAAAGAGTCCCCTTCCAATGGCATTTTTTCATTATCACTAATTAAAACAAAACAGTTGCTGGATCAATCAATTGCGCTTGAGATAAGCTGTTGTCACGACTGATCTCAAAATGCAGATGGCTGCCGGTACTATTACCAGTAGAACCGACAAACCCAATGATTTGTCCTTGTTCAACTTCATCATCAACTTTCACGACGTATTCTTGTTGATGAGCATAAAGCGCTGTTGTGCCATCTTCATGTTCAATGGCAACATAATTTCCCCATGAAGGATGGAATTCTGCTTTGATCACAGTACCTGCTTTACTAGCATAGATTGGCTCCCCTTGAGGTGCTGCAAAATCTAATCCACGGTGGAATTCACCACCACGAGGACCAAATGGGCTAGAAATCGTATAATTTCTTAAGGGCACGATATATCCTTCTTTATTCACTTCAGGTCCGGCAACTTCTTTGTCATATTGTTCTAAATCATAAGTTTCGATCAGACCATTTAGTTTTTCGTTATATCTTGTATCTGTTGCGTAACGACCTGTTAAAAATTCTGTTGCTTCTTTATAAGTTTCTGCATTGGATTTCCAAGCACCTGAATAGAACTCGCTATTTCCAGTCAAGCCTTCAGTCATTAATTTAGCATAGTCTTCAAGACTTTCTTCATAGTTGGCATATTTTCTGAATGTTGCTTGGATCGTATATAATGTACCATCACCAGCATCTTCTTGTGTGGCAAATGTCACGCCATTGCCCTCGTGTGTACCTTTGATCCCAAAAAGATTGTAGTTAGGCGCTTGCGCCAACTGGCTTTGTCCACTAGCTGATTCTAAAATCGCTTGGGCGATCATTACTGATGCGTATAAATCATGTTCTTGCCCGATTTCTCGAGAAGATTCACCGATTTTGCGAATGAAGCTCTCAACTGATTCATCTTTTTCAAAATGGATCGATCCTTCATCCGTTTCTTGACTTGATGGTACAAGATCTTGGATCGGTGTAGTTGCAGAAGGTTGACGTACCTCTTGAGCAACTGACGCTGCAGGAGCAGGCGTTGGTGCCACAGGTGCAGCTGGTGGTGTCACTGGTTGTGTCGGCTGACTCGGCTGTGGTGTAGTTGGTTGTGTTTCTCCAGTAGAACCGCCAGTTGATGGTGACGTTGGTTTTTGTGGCTGACTCGGCTGTGTTGGCTCTGTCGGCTTCGTCGGTTCTGTTGGTTTCGCTGGCTCTGTTGGTTTTGTCTCTTCCGGTGTGCTTGGCTCCGTCGGTTCTGAAGTGTCAGGTGTGGTTGGTTCACTTGAATCACCAGTAGACGGTGGCGTTGTTTCCTCTGAACCATCCGTTGTTGTATCTGTTGTGTTACCTTCACCTGTAGTATCAGACGAATCCGTCGTTGTTTCTGTTTGTGCTTCCGCTGTTACTGGTTGATCCGCAGAAAAAACTTGTTCATCTGCTAATACTTGTAAAGGCGTAGTTAGTAACATTTGTGAAAGAAATACAAATGAAACTAATTTATACGTAGACTTTTTTTTCAATTTTCTTACATCCTTTTCTTTAGTTATTATTAAGATACATGTTAGTTATGAATTTTTTGTTAAAAAAATAATAATTTTTATAAAGTAATAACAATTATTTATCTCATATTTGTGCTTTGATCCACTACTAATAACTAACGTTAAGTGAAAATATCTAGCAAACACTGAGATAATACGACAGACTTTTACTTTATTATAGTTTATTTTAACAGGAATAAGAAGGATTAAGCAGTCCATATTTTTTCATAATTTAGTGCAATTTTTGAACTTGACAGTAATTTTTCCCCATTTTTTTTAAATCAAGTAGTATCAAATAATCTATAAAAACAGCCCTCCAAATATTGCTATTCACCTATTTGGAGGACGGTCTCTGCTAAATTTGCTATCGAAAAAAAGATAGAGTAACCAATCATCTGAATTAAGGTTGCTACAAATTAAATACAGTTCAGTTATTCAGTTTTTTACGTTCTGGCGAATCATTGTTTTCTTTTCTTTACTGCCACGACCAATACGATTACTACTAGGATACCACCTAAAGCGATCAGCGTATAAGAAACTGCTTCGCCTGTTTTAGGAAGAAATGACTTTCTTGCTTCCTTTTCCTTTGGAGCAGGTTTTCTAGGCTCTGGTCGGTTAGGTACTTCTTTTTCTGGTACAACTGGTACGTCTGGCTTATTCGGTTGATTAGGAACGACTGGAACTTCTGGTTGATCTGGATTTTCCGGAATGACTGGTACTTCTGGTTCACTTGGTGGTGTCACATGGTCATCCACTGTAGCAATGTTCAAGATTTCTTTCCCTGCCACCGCTTCTTTATTCACTTTCACTTTAAAGACGATCGTACGAACTTTTGTGTCGCTGATTTTTCCATATTCAGCGGTGATCGTACCGTCTTTGTAAGTTAGACTTGTCGGCTGTGGCTCGTCGCCTTCACTTGTCAAACTGTCTTCAATATACGTCAAACCTTTCGGTAACTTATCGGTGACAGTCACTTGATTCAAGATACCATGCTCTACTGTATTGTGGAAACTAATCCGGTATTCAAGTTCCTCTCCGATTTTTACTGTTTTCTGATTAACAGTTTTCTCACTTACCAGTTTACCATCTGGAACTTTTGGTTGATCTGGATCTTCAGGAACCACTGGTACTTCTGGTTTATCTGGTGGTGTCACATGGTCATCCACTGTGGCAATGTTCAAGATTTCTTTCCCTGATACGGCGTCTTTGTTCACTATCACTTTAAAGACGATTGAGCGAGCTTTTGTATCGCTGATCTTGCCATATTCTGCGGTGATCTTGCCATCTTTGTAGCCTAAACTTGTTGGTTGTGGCTCGTCGCCTTCACTCGTCAAACTACCTTCGACATAGGTTAAGCCTCTAGGCAAGTTATCCGTTACTGTGACTTGGTTCAACACACCATTCGTCACTTTATTGCGGAAGGTGATTCGGTATTCGAGTTCCTCACCAACCTTTGTTTTTTGCTTATTGACCGTTTTTGTACTTTCTAATTTCCCTGGTGTTTCTTCTGGGGTCACGGGTACTTCTGGTTCATCAGGCGGATTGATATGATCATCGATGGTTGCTTTATTGACGATCGTTTCGCCGACTTTCGCTTCTTCGTTGACTTTGACTTTAAAGATAATTGAACGCACTTTTGTATCATTGATCTTGCCGTATTCGGCGGTAATCGTGCCATCTTTGTAGCCTAGACTTGTTGGTTGTGGATCGTCGCCTTCACTCGTCAAACTGCCTTCAACATAGGTCAAGCCTCTAGGCAAGTTATCCGTTACGGTGACTTGGTTCAAGACACCATTCGTCACTTTATTGCGGAAGGTGATGCGGTATTCAATTTCTTCCCCAAGTTTCGGCGATTGGTTATTGACTGTTTTCGTTGTTTCCAGTTCTCCCCGTGTTTCTTCTGGAGTTACTGGAATCTCTGGTTCATCTGGCGGATTGATATGATCATCGATGTTCGCTTTATTGATGATCGTTTCGCCGACTTTCGCTTGTTCGTTGACTTTGACTTTAAAGACGATCGAGCGGACTTTTGTGTCGCTGATCTTGCCATATTCTGCGGTGATCGTACCGTCTTTGTAGTCTAAACTTGTCGGTTGGGGGTCATCCCCTTCACTCGTCAAACTACCTTCGACATAGGTCAAGCCTCTAGGCAAGTTATCCGTTACGGTGACTTGGTTCAAGACACCATTCGTCACTTTATTGCGGAAGGTGATGCGGTATTCGAGTTCTTCCCCAAGTTTTGGCGATTGGTTATTCACCGTTTTCGTTGTTTCCAGTTTGCCCGGTGTTTCTTCTGGAGTTACTGGAATCTCTGGTTCATCAGGCGGATTGATATGGTCATCGATGTTCGCTTTATTGATGATCGTTTCGCCGACTTTCGCTTCTTCGTTGACTTTCACTTTAAAGACGATCGAGCGTACTTTTGTGTCGCTGATCTTGCCATATTCTGCGGCGATCGTACCGTCTTTGTAGTCTAAACTTGTCGGTTGGGGGTCATCCCCTTCACTCGTCAAACTACCTTCGACATAGGTCAAGCCTCTAGGCAAGTTATCCGTTACGGTGACTTGGTTCAAGACACCATTCGTCACTTTATTGCGGAAGGTGATGCGGTATTCGATTTCTTCCCCAAGTTTTGGTGATTGATGATTCACTGTTTTCGTTGTTTCCAGTTCGCCCGGTGTTTCTTCTGGAGTTACTGGAATCTCTGGTTCATCTGGCGGATTGATATGGTCATCGATGTTCGCTTTATTGATGATCGTTTCGCCGACTTTCGCTTCTTCGTTGACTTTCACTTTAAAGACGATCGAGCGTACTTTCGTATCGGCAATCCCTGTGTATTCGGCAACCAATTTGCCATTTTCCATAGTCAAGCTTGTTGGTTGTGGGTCATCCCCTTCACTCATCAAGCTACCTTCCACATACGTCAAGCCTTTTGGTAAATTATCCGTTACTGTGACTTGGTTCAACACACCATTCGTCACTTTATTGCGGAAGGTGATGCGGTATTCGAGTTCTTCCCCAAGTTTTGGCGATTGATCATTCACTACTTTTGTACTTTCTAATACACCAGGGGTTTCCACTGGGGTCACTGGTGTTTCTGGTTCGTCTGGCGGATTCGTGCCATCATCGATCGTTGCTTTATTGATGATCGTTTCAGCTGTTTTTGCTTCTTCATTGACTTTCACTTTAAAGACGATCGAGCGAATTTTTGTATCATTGATCTTGCCATATTCTGCGAGGATCGTTCCATCTTTTGCTGTCAGATTTATTGGCTGTGGATCGTCCCCTTCGCTTGTCAAACTCCCCTCCACATAAGTTAACCCTTTAGGCAACTTGTCAGTCACTGTCACTTGATTTAATACGCCATTAGTGACTTTATTACGGAAGTTGATACGATACTCGATTTCCTCACCGATTTTTGGTGATTGATGATTGACCGATTTCGTACTTTCTAGCTCTCCCGGGGTTTCCACTGGCGTCACTGGTGTTTCTGGTTCGTCCGGCGGATTGATATGATCATCGATCGTTGCTTTATTGACGATTGGCTCGCCAACTTTCGCTTCTTCATTGACTTTCACTTTAAAGACAAGTGAACGTACAGTAGTATCGGTGATATTACTATATTCAGCGGTTATTTTCCCGTTTTCTATCTCTAAGCTAGTTGGTTGCGGATCAGCACCTTCATTCGTCAAACTGCCTTCGACATACGTCAAGCCTTTAGGCAACGTATCGGTAATCGTTACTTGGTCGATGACTCCATTGGTTACTTTATTACGGAAGCTGATACGGTATTCGATTTCGTCACCGATTTTTGGTGATTGATGGTTAACTGTTTTTGTTACTTCTAATTGACCAGGTGTCACTACTGGTGTGACTGGCGTTTCTGGTTCGTCTGGTGGGTTCGTGCCATCGTCGATTGAGGCTTTGTTGACGATTGTTTCACCCGCTTTTGCTTCTTGGTTGACAGTTACTTTAAAGACGATCGTACGAGTACTGGTATCAGTGATTGAGCCATACTCGGCAGTCAACTTTCCATTTTCCATTATTAATTTTGTCGGTTTTGGATCGTTTCCTTCACTTTTCAAGCTACCTTCGACATACGTCAAACCTTTAGGCAAGTTGTCTGTCACCGTTACTTGCTTCAAGACACCATTTTGAATCTTATTACGAAACATGATGCGGTACTCGATCTCATCCCCAATTTTTGGTGATTGATTGTTGACCGTTTTCGTACTTCCTAACTCTCCTGGTGTCTCTTCAGGTGTGACAGGTATTTCCGGTTCATCTGGTGGGTTCGTGCCATCATCGATCGTTGCTTTATTGATGATTTGTTCACCAACCTTTGCTTCTTCATTCACTTTTACTTTGAACATGATCGTACGGGATTTCGTATCAGAAATCGTCCCATACTCGGCTGTCAATTTCCCATTTTCCATCACTAACTTCGTCGGTTGGGGATCGTCGCCTTCACTAGTCAAACTATCTTCCACATACGTCAAGCCCTTAGGCAAGTTGTCTGTCACCGTTACTTGTTTCAAGACACCATTTTGGATCTTGTTACGGAACGTGATCCGGTATTCGATTTCATCACCGATTCTTGGTGATTGATCATTTACTGTTTTTGTACTTTCTAACACTCCTGGTGTTTCTTCTGGTGTCACTGGCGTTTCCGGTTCATCTGGCGGATTCGTGCCGTCATCGATCGTTGCTTTATTGACGATTGTTTCGCCGACCTTCGCTTCTTCATTGACTTTCACTTTAAAGATGATCGTACGAGTTTTCGTATCACTGATCTTGCCATATTCGGCCGTGATCGTACCGTCTTTAGCAGTCAGAGTTGTCGGTTGGGGATCGTCACCTTCGCTAGTCAAACTACCTTCCACATAGGTCAAGCCTTTTGGTAAGGTATCTTTGATCGTTACTTTTTTCAAGACACCATTTGTGATCTTATTGCGGAAAGTGATACGATATTCGATTTCGTCTCCTAGTTTCGGTGATTGATCATTCACCGATTTATTGCTTTCCAATACTCCTGGTGTTTCTTCTGGTGTCACTGGGGTTTCCGGTTCATCTGGCGGATTCGTTCCATCATCGATGGTTGCTTTATTAATGATCGGTTCGCCGACCTTCGCTTCTTCATTGACTTTCACTTTAAAGATGATCGTGCGTGTTTTCGTATCACTGATCTTGCCATATTCAGCGGTGATCGTACCGTCTTTGTAACTTAGATTGGTCGGTTGGGGATCATCCCCTTCGCTGGTCAAACTACCTTCCACATAGGTCAAGCCTTTTGGTAAATTATCTGTTACTGTCACTTCGCTTAAAACACCATTAGTTATTTTGTTGCGAAAAGTGATACGATATTCAATTTCCTCCCCAAGTTTTGGTGATTGATTATTGACCGTTTTCGTACTTTCCAATTCTCCTGGTGTTTCAACAGGTGTCACAGGAACTTCAGGTTCAATCGGTGGGTTCACGTCATCGTCGACGATTGCTTGATTGATGATCGCTTGTCCTGCAACGGCGTCTTCATTGACACGGACTTTAAAAGTGATTGATCGCGTAGCTGTATCAGTGATTTTTGGATATACAGCAGTTACTTTTCCATTCACTACAGTCATTGATGTTGGTTTAGGATCATTGCCACTACTTGCGATACTATTTTCGACATACGTCAAGCCTTTAGGCAAGCTATCCGTGATCGTCACTTGATTCAGCACACCATTTTCTACCGTATTCTTAAAGTTGATCGTATAGTCGATTTCTTCACCAAGCTTCGGCGATTGGTTATTGACCGTTTTCGTGCTTTCAATCTTTCCTGGTAACTCTTCTTTTTCTACTTTTACTTCAACCACATTCGATTGATTTTCAAGTGCTGTATTGGTTGCTGCATCTGTCCCTTGCACAGTTGCACGATTGGGGATCAATTGCTCGGCAACAGCTGTACCATTGATTTTCGCTTGGAATTCATACACTGTTTCAGTCGTCGTTCCTTTGTAACTGCCCCCTGTTGTAGCATTTGCGCCTTCACCAACACGAACAGTCATTGCCCGGTTAGCTGCTGTGTATTCTGCTTGATCATCGCCAGAAGCATCAGTTTTTTGACCAGCATTGGGACCACTCACGACTGATAAAGAGCCAGGAACATAATCCAAACGGCTATCTAAGACATCCTTAGACAACGTATTGACGGCTTCTGAATTTTCTTTTGTATTTTTTACGTGTACACGATAGGTGACTGTCTCTCCGATCTTGTAGGTCTCTTTAGGATTCACGATTTCTTTATTGATCTCTAGCTCGGGAATCTCAGCATTGACAGAGAAACCGACAGCATTCGTAGAGAAGTCATCGCCAATACTAGTCGTTCTGAAACTGATTTGATTTTGGCCATTACTGATCAGCCCCTCTGGTAGAGAAAGCCGATCGATATCGATATCCAAAAAGTTGGGATGTCCTGGATTGAACTGTCCAGGATACTTGTCCACCATATGTTGATCGTTATCAGAAACGGTGGCATTCATCACATTTCCTACAGGGTTGATCGTGTTGATGATATTGACAAAAGTTCCTGCACTATTTTTGATTTGCGCATTGTCACCAGTAAACAATTTATCCCCTTGTACAGTGAACCAGGTGACAATAGGTTCTAGTTTTCCTTGTTTGGCTGTAATAAAATCTTTCATGACAAACTCATTATTTGTCCCAGCTTTATTTCCTCTAGCACCGTAGTAAACATTGAATGCTCGAGAATGTTTTGCTTGATCTTTTGTTACGACAAATAGACTCCAGCCACTGAAATTATAGTATTGAGCTTTCTGGTTTAGCGCTTTTGTCATAGGGATATCAGCTAAGGTATAGCCACCAGTTCCACTGCCATCTCCTTGAATGATCGATGTCACATCTGCATAATTTGAAAAGCCTGTATTGTTATAGCCAAAGTATTGTCCAGGATCAGTTTTATCTTGGTCAATTCGATGATAATACTGAGGGGCAACTCTTTGTGATGTGCCATTTGGCGTAGTAAATTTGACTGGTGCACTGATTTCTTCATCCGAAAGATTTGTGCCAAATGTAGGGCCTTTATAACGAGAAGAACTCCAAAATAACCCCGCCCATGCAATCTCTTTCGCACCATCTAAATCGATATATGCGCGACTAGAATTATATGTTGTCGGGTCGCCATCTACATCAGCAAATTCTAAAACAAAGTTATTGATCGAATAGCCACTACTAGGCGCTTTAGTATTCAAGAAAATATTTGCTCGATACTCTTTTTCATCAAGGATCTTTAGATTAGTATTTCCTGTAGAAAAAAGTTCGCCTTTGTGCACACTATTATAGATTGGCTTTTCGAAGCCTCGTCCTGGTGTCGGCGCAAGTCGAGGACCTTGAGCCATAGGTGCTTGAGGTAATCCAGGGTCGGGGTCCTCTGTTTCTTCACTTGTTGGCTGTGATTCTTCTGTTTGTGTTTCTTCTGTTTGCACAGTTGTTTCTGGTGCTGTCGTTGTTTCTTTAGTTGGCTCTTTGATTGGTTGACTGGGTGTCGATGATTCTTGTTGTGCGGTAGATTCTTGTATAGGTGATGAGGTAGTGCTAGTTGGTGCAAGTTCTTTTCTGGGTAAGTTGAGCTTGAGCTCCCCTAATTGTTTTTCTGACTGTTTGACTTCAACTGCTAATTGATCCACGGATCGATTCGTTTGTTCCCCGGTGATGGAAAGTTTTCTTGTTTCATTTGGTTGAAGGGTACCAATTCGTAATTGGGTTCCTTCTGCTTTTTCCATCTTTTCAAACGAAACGATTGGATCGGTTGATTCGACTAACTTCTGATTATTTTTTAGTGTTTGCTCATCAAATTTAACAGGTGTATCGTTTTCATTTTTTTGATGGATGATCAACTGATTGATGGGTGCCTCACTTTTGTTCGTCACTTCATACGTCACATCCACTAATTGCTGGTTCTCCGTATTCGCTTCAGCATCTGCTTTGATCGATAAACTTGGAGAGTCGAATACATTCTCATTCGGTGGTGCCACCCCTTCAGCAAACACACTCGTCACAGGCAGCAGATTCGCTACCAACAACATAACAACAGCTAAATAATTGAATGGAACTCTATACACTTTTTTCATTTTTAAAATAACCTCCTTCACCCCACTATATAATCGTTGTTTAAATAACACAAAGAAAACGGGTTTGTAGATGAGTATTTTCTCATATATAAAATCACACACCATATATATACGCCTATAATACGAGTATTTTAGTGAAAAAAAGAAGGAGATTAATGACTAATATGCTATTTTATTTTCTTGAAAAAGAACTTTCTTCCTATATATATGTATAAAAAAACTACAAATCAAACTGCCTATTAAGCGAATCATTTCTCGTTGATACCAATTTTTTTTAGTAAAAGAAAGTGTGCAATGATTTACGTAAAGAAAGAATAAGTCAGAAATTTCTAACTATAAAATGATTATAAATACTTATTTTGAAGGTAAAAGGCTGTATTCTCTCCTATTCAACCAACCGAATCTACAATTCACACACGTCATAACGTTATGAACAAAACGATAGATTGTTATGTCAATCAAAATTAAGAATTAGATACCCGCTGATTTTAGACAAATCGAATCATCTGTCTAGCTGAAGTTATTAGATATGTTATTAATGATATCATTCTTCACAAACCGATCCACTTTGAATTACTATTCAAAAAATTATTTATATCATTGAATACAAAAGATAAAAAAACAAATATATACATATTTATTCCTGATTTATAATAACAAAATAAATAATAAACAGAGCGTAAATGTCTAGTCATTAGATAACAATTTATAATCAATAAGAAAACTTTCCTCTTCTCTAATTGTCCATTAATTTTTATGTATGTTAGATTTCCATACTAACAACGTTATGTTTGAATATTTAAAGTCACTTAATTCTTTCTACAAAAAAAACCAAGCGACTCTTCCGTTCAGAAGTCTAGCTTGGCTTTTCGTATTGTTTATAAATTATCCAATAGTTTCTGAAATTCCTTCTGCAAGCGAAGCAATTTCTCTTGTGCAGAAGGTTGAGATTTATCCTTCACTGAATAATAAATCTTAAACTTCGGTTCTGTACCTGATGGTCGTAGACAGAACCATGAACCATCTATGAATATATACTTCAAGACATTGGAAGTGGGTAGGTCAATCGTAGATGATTGTTGATTTGGCGTCGTTCTTAGTGAAGTAGCGTAATCTTCTGTACAGGAAAGCACAAACTCTCCTAAGTGCGAAAATGATTGTTCTCTCAGACGATCCAGTCGTTGGTTCATTTGGATGATTCCATTTTTTCCGGAAAAAATCTGTGTTTCCAAATGTTCTTCATAGTAGCCGTATTCTTCATACAGTTCATGTAAGCGATCAATCAAATCGTGCCCTGATAAATGACGGTCTAACGCTGCTTCTGCTAATAATACCGCCGCTTGGATCGCATCTTTGTCTCTAACAAAAGGGGCGATCAGATAGCCATAACTTTCTTCGTACCCAAACAAAAAATCTTTCCCTTTTTGTTCTTCTGCTTGTTGGATTTGTTCCCCGATAAATTTGAACCCAGTCAACGTATTTCTCGTTTCGATCCCATGTGCTTGAGCAATTCTTGCACCTAGTTCCGAAGTGACGATCGTTTTGGCTATAAAGAAGTTCGTCAAGGATTGTTGGTTCTGTTGTTTGCTTCGAATCAAGTAGTCCAGCAATAAAGCCCCGATTTGATTCCCTGTAAGGAATACTGGTTCTCCGTCTTTCAAAACCACGACACCTAAACGATCTGCATCTGGGTCCGTTGCTAATATCAACTGTGCCTCCTGTTTCTTTGCTTCTGTTAATGCCAGCGCAAAAGCCTCTTTATCTTCCGGATTAGGTGACGCTACTGTTGAAAAATCTGGATCAGGCAACGCTTGCTCTTTTATGACGTGGAGATTAGCAAATCCTAGTTGCTCAAATGCTTTTTGCATAAGAATATTTCCAGCTCCATGTAATGGCGTATAGATCATGTTAAGTTGCGAGCCAAATCGTCGGATGTTTTCTTTATTTTGAATGACTGCCGTCAACTGTTCTAAATAAAGAGTGTCGACTTCTTCACCAAAAAGATGAATCCGCTGAGCCTCTCTATAAACAGACAACGCGTCTGCTTCAATCGACAACTCATTGGGTCCATGTGCTAAAAGTTCTGTCAGTCTCTCTGCTGTTTCTAAAGTGATCTGCCCACCGTCTGGTCCATAAACTTTAAATCCGTTGTATTCTTTTGGATTGTGACTAGCCGTGATCATCACTCCGGCATACGCTTGATAATGGCGAACAAGAAAAGACAATTGCGGTGTTGGACGTAAACAATCAGATAAATATACCTTGACCTCTTGACTGGCTAATACTCGCGCCGTCCATTCAGCAAATTCCTTTGAGCCATGACGGTTATCAAATGCGATCACTACGCCTTGTTGGCTTGCATTTTTTTCACGAATATAAGTAGCTAAACCAAAAGCAACGCGTTTGATCGTGTAACTGTTCAACCGATTCGTACCGACTCCGAGTTCCCCGCGCATCCCACCTGTGCCAAAGGACAAGTACTGATAAAAGCGATCTTCGATTTCTTGCGAGTCAGAAAGAGCCGATAATTGCTCTTTCATCGCTTCTTCTAAAGATCCTTCATTTAGCCATTCTTGATATTTTTGTTGCCAGCTCATGGACGTTCTTCTTTCATTTGATCTAAAATCTCATTGATCGAAAGGGTACAACCAGCCATTGATGTATCAGCTACACCGTAATACATCGTCAACTGATCGCCATCAAGTAATCCCCCACAGCCAAAGACAACATCCCCAAAGAAACCATTCTTTTCATAATCCGCTTCTGGTTCCATGATTGGCTGATGACTGCGCGCGATCACTTTGGTTGGATCTTCTAAATCTAAAAGTGCGGCTCCCATACAATAGCGATGTTGTGCGGTTGCGCCATGATAGATGATCAACCAACCTTGTTCCGTTTTGATAGGCACTAGACCGCCGCCGATCCGACCGCTATCCCACGTATTTTCTCGAACACCTAACAGATGATGGTGGTTCCCCCAACTCACTAAATCTGGTGAAGACGCAATCCAGATATCATAATTCCCAATACTTTTTAGCGACGGACGGTGTAACGCATAGTACTTCCCATTGATTTGTTCTGGAAAAATCAACACATCTTTATTTTCTGGCGCAAATATGTTGCCTAGATCTTCATAGGACTTGAAATCCTTCGTTGAAACTAAAGAATCACAAACACCCATCGGTGAGACAGAACTAAAATTGACGTAGTAGGTATCGCCAATTTGCATACAACGCGCATCTTCTATGCCGTACGTTTGGTATTCATTAAACGGGTACAAGAACGCATCTTCGCCGATCGTAAAATGATGTCCATCTTTACTCCGGGCAATCCGAATATAAGACAAAGAAGTCAAATATTCAAAGCGATCTAATTGATCTTTTTTACGGATCATTCGTGGATCTTCAAAATCATAACTTTCATCGTCACGATCAAAAGATATGATTTCCATCGTTTGAGTTGCTGGATCATAAACAGGCGCTTTGATCACCTTTGGATCTTCCGAGATTGGTCGTTCTGCAACTCTTAATAAGAGTAAGACTTCTCCTTGATAGTACGCAACACCCCCATTGAATGCACCAATCACTTCATATCCGTCGTGTAACGGTTTGATATCTTCCGGTGTAATCAATGGATTTTCATTAAAACGGTCTATTTTCATCTGTATTTACCTCTACTTAAATGGATTTTCGATTTTTAATTTTTGCGCGCCTGCATCACTGATCCCGGCATATAAAACACCATGCTCAGAAGACAGGTCCAATCCTCCGCTAAAGACCACATCCACAAGATCAGGGCGTTTCGCCGGTCCTTTAGCAAAATCTTTTCTTTCCGCAAGGATGCGCACATCCTTCATTGCATGGTTTCTGCGATCAAAAGAAAAACACATCGCATAATAATGGCGATCACCTTGCTCATCAAAATTCGCAATATGGCCTAAAACCCAAATCACTCCATCAATCTCAAAAATTTCATTGGCACCGCCCCATTCTTCCTCAGAAAATTGATTCGCTAACAATGGCGCTTCTTCGATTTTTTGGATCGATAGATCAGCCAACTGATCGATCAGACAAGCACCAATCTTGCCACGACCGCCTTTTTCTCCTTGTGGACGTGTCATGACTAAAATTTCACCAGTTGACAATTGCTTCAACCGTAAGTCTTTCATTCCCCATGGTCCTTCAAATAAGTGGTGGGCAGTTGCTGTATCTTCTAAGTGATAAAAAATGGTCCGCCATTGCGCCTGTCCTTCTGGCAAGAAAACAACTTCCACCCCACCTAAAATCACTTTCCCGTCGATCACCGTATAAAAAGGATCTTGTAATGGTAATTCGATGCCATCAGAAATCTTTGCCCACGTATTTTTAGCTGTTTCTCTAAACAAGTAGACGGTAGAATCTTCGCTCTCTCTAGCTTCCACACGCCCAGCTAATACGACTTCTCCCGCTAACTCAAAAGGTGCAGTAATGTTATAGACATCCTTCGTCCCCACACCTGTAAATGTCAAAAATTCCGCTTTTTTCATTTGTTCAGGCTTATTTTTTCGATAATCTTCAATTAAATTTTTTATTTTGATCATTGCTATTCCTTTCCAATCCAACAGCTTTTTGATGGCACGTTGACCCATTTACGATCCTCACTAAGCATCCCTTTGCCATAAATCGTTTGAACGTTTTCTGAGATATTCTGTTCTACAGATGACTCCCTAAAATTCAGCACTACGGATAAATGCTCTACTTGATACCGTATACATCCTTTTTCCAACTGAATATTCGTAACTTCTTGAAAAGGCCCCTCCGCTTTACGCAAACGAATCAATTCTTGATAGACAGAAGAAATCAGTTCCCCTTCTGGATTTTTTGGGCTCGTCCCGATCCACCCAAGTCGTTGACTTTCTCCCCAAGGAATCATCCCCCTGGAACGGTCGCGATTCACTTCATTGGCGGCTGAAAGTGCCTGTCGTATTTCTACAAAGAGACATTGTTCATGGTATTTATTCTTCGCTTGGATGTCGCGAATCTCTGAAATATGGGTCGGATAAAAATCGCTTACCCCTTGTTCTTCTCCTTGAAATAAGAAAGGCACACCCCGATTGATCAACAGAAAGACAGACAACAATTCATACGTCTCACGATCTTCTTGTGCCAACCGGTTCCACGAACGACTCATATCGTGACTATTAAAGAATAAAGTTGGAAGATGTTTACGTGCATTCATCTCTTGAAATTCGTGGGTCAATGTCGTTAGATCCAACGTTTCAATACTTCCTAAATTAAAGTTGAACGCCGTATCGAAGCATGCTTCCTCCACATAACTTGAAATCACCGATAACTGATCCGAACTGATCTCAGCCACTGTAAAAATATTCGGATCGACTGTTTTGAGCCATTGATTCATTTCTTTAAGAACTGGCATCACTCCAGGCTGATTGACATCATAAAGATGCACCTGTTTCCCCTCTTCATCCCTAGGATTATCTGTAAAAGTATCACTCACCGTTAGATTATTGATCACATCAAAACGAAACCCATCCACACCCATGTCCAGCCAAAAAGACAAGACATCATAGATCGCCTGCTTCACTTCAGGATTCTGCCAGTTCAGATCCGCCTGTTCTTCTGCAAAACTGTGATAATAATACTGATTGGTTCGGCGATCCATCTTCCAAGCACTGCCACCAAAAAAGCTTTCCCAATTATTCGACTGGTCTCGCCAAATATACCAATCACGTTTTGCACTCGCTTGGCTCGCACTGGATTCGATAAACCACGGATGTGCCGTTGATGTGTGATTCAAAACCACATCAATAATGACTTTTATCGATAATGCATGTGCTTCTTCCAAAAGTGATCGAAAGTTTTCCAAACACCCATATTGCGGATCAACCGCACAATAATCCGAAACATCATACCCATTATCGACTCTTGGCGAAGGATAAAATGGTGTGAGCCATAAGGCATCGATGCCACATTCTTTTAGGTAAGGCAACTTTCCTCTAACACCATCGATATCCCCCATCCCGTCGCCATTACTATCTGCAAAAGAAGCGAGATAGATTTCATAAAAAACTGCATTTTTCCACCACATTGTTCTGTCCTCTTACTTCAATGTAAATTGCATACCATCTTGGAATCGTTTTGAGAAAATCAAAAACAAAACGATCAATGGTAAAGTCAACAATACTGACGCCGCATACATCGGTCCTGGAAACGTGCCATACGGGCCGAACATTTGCGAAATCAAGACATTCAACGTCACTGTACTATCACTTTTCGATACGATCATATCCCACAATAAATTCGTCCAACGATCCGTAAATAAGAACAAGAAAATCACCGTCGTAATCGATTTGGACATCGGTAAAACGACTTTGAACAAGACTTGCATCTCCGTCGCACCATCTAACTTCGCCGCTTCAATCAATGTATTGGGAATCGCTTTGAAAAAGTTCGTATACATAAAAATCGCCCATAAACTGATCGCTGTAGGAATAATCATTCCTGCATATGAATCCAGTAACCCCACTCTCGTCACCATTAAAAACTGAGGGATCAGTAAAATGATTGCTGGGAAAAACATTTGGAAAAGTATAAAATTGTTTACTAATTTTTTCCCTTTAAACTCGATCTTTGCCAACGCATAACCGACCATCAAAGCAAACAACATCATTAAAACAGTTGCTACCGTCGCCACGATCGTCGTATTGACAAAAGCCCCCAACCACGGAACATCCGCAGAAGTCGGTGAACCTCCGAAAAGCCACGTCCAAGAACGTAAACTAAAATCTGTCGGGATAATGCGACGATCCACTTGATCCCAAACTGCAAAAGAATGCATGACTAAGTACACAAAAGGAAACGTCATGATCAGCATCACGAGGGTGGTTACAAGATAAAGAATCGTATTTTTGCCTTTTGTCCGTTTATGACCAACCATTTTTCTCCCCCCATTTTTCTAATAGTTTACGAATCACACCAATCGAAGCAAACGTCACCACTGAAGCCATTAACGCGACTGCTGAAGCATACCCCGAGCGAAGATTGACAAATGCTTGATTATAGATTTCCATTTGCCACGTATTCGTAGCAAAATTCGGCCCGCCACCAGTCAATTGATACACTTCCGTAAAGATCCCAAAACTAATCCCCACAGCAAGCACCGTCACTGTAAAAAATGCAGGATAAAGCATGGGAAACGTGATCTTCCAAAAACGCGTCCATGCACTTGCGCCATCGATCGCCGCAGCCTCATAGACTTCTTTATTGATATTTCCCAAACCAGAAATCAAGATCAACCCATAATAGCCAGACATCTTCCAAGCAATCATCAGTGAAACAATAAAAATCGACGTCTGAGGATTACCCAACCAATCAATATCCCAACCCATTCTCGTACGTAAAAACGTATTAAAAGGGCCATTGTACGAAAGCAATCCTTTCACGATCAATGAGGTCACGACCCCACTCGAAAGATAAGGTAAGAAGAACGCTACCATGTACAAGCCTTTAAACTTAGGCAAACTATTCACTAGCAACGCAATCGTCATCGATAAAATCAAAGCCATCGGAACAAAGACCAGTAGAAATTTATAGGTCACCACAAATGCTGCTCGAATCGCCGGACTATGAAACGCATCAATAAAATTTTTGAAACCAACAAATTCAACCGTTGGTGAAATCATATTCCAACTTGTCAGCGCTAACCAAAACGACCATAAAAGCGGTAATAAAAAGAAGATGACAGTAAAAATCAGGTATGGGCTGGTAAATAACCAGCCCAACTTTGTATTTTTGTTCATTATTGAAGCGCCCCTTCGACCGCTGATTTGGCATCTGCTGTTGCAGTTTTCGCATCCTTTTCTCCACGAATCACTGGTACCCACGCTTGTTCACCAAAAGCTTGTTGAATCTCATTGAATTTTTCATTATCCATTGCCGGGACAGCAAACGGAACATTTTCTGCGTATACTTTCATCGCTGGATTCTCTTCAAAGTATGCAGCAAAAATTTCATTTTCTTTCGCATCGTCTCTCGCAGGGATCAATGACGTCATTTCTAGTAACTTCATGTCATGTTCATCATCCGAATAAACAAATTCTAAGAACGCCATCGCAGCTGCCTGTTCTTCTTCTGTCGCTTGCGCATACATCACGATCCCTTTCGCATCTGCGTAAGTCGAAACTTCTTCCACATCTGCTAAAGCATCAGGCACAACAGGTGTCGTCACTGTGTAGTTTTCACCAAACGTCAACTCAGGATATTTTTCGTCCCAATTCGGGAATGTCCACGGACCAAGATCAGTCATGATACTATCCCCATTTTCAAACGGATCAGTCGCTTCCCCTGTTCGCAAAACATTCGCATCTGCTAATTGACTCATCAACTCAAATACATTCGTCATTGCAGCCTCATCCACAGAAAACTTCTCATTTTCTACAAAACTGCCACCTTCACTCGCCGCATTGTACAACGGAAAGAAATCAAACCAACGCATCCAAGCTGTTGGGTCAGACAAGTCTCTTTTCGCCCATAATGCTTTATCTGTTTCCTGAACCTTTTCTACAACCTCTAACAATTCAGAATACGTTTTTGGAACCTCAGAAAAGCCAAGTTCTTCTAGTAAATCAATGCGCCAACCAAATAAAATCGGGTTTGAATACACTGGTAATACATATTGACTATCGTCAGAAAATTTCCAGCTTTCAATCGTTTGATTCATATGTCTTGCTTCCACGATCGAATCAAATCCATTTTGTTGATTCAATGGTAAGATCGCTTCACTGGCCGCCAATTGTGCCGCAAAACTACGGTTCACATTTTCAGACAACGTCGGTGCTGTATTCGATGCAATTGCACTTTGGATCGTCGCTTCAGAAGATGGACTTTCTTTCATCTGGGTCACTTCGACTGTGATCTCGTCATTTTGTGCTTCGAATTCTGTCGCCATTTCTTGCCAATATCTCAATTGCGTCGGATTAGGTGCCGCCCAAAAAGTGATTTTCGTTTTCCCATCATCTGAGCCGGAATCCCCACTCGTTGATTGATTGCCACAGCCCGCAAGTAAAACAGTTCCTGCTAATACAGTCGTAAGTCCCAAAAATATTTTCTTCATCTTCATGAATCTTCCTCCTTGGTTTGTAAACGGTTTCTTATAACTGCGCCAATCATACCATCCGTAATTACGTTTGTCAACATTACGTAATTAACATTACAAAGTTACATTTGTAATCTTTATAGGTGATTATTTTAGATGTACTATGTTATAATCAATGTAAACATTACGAGAAATTAGGTGAACTTATGAAAAAAGCTTCGATGCAAGACATCGCTGATGCACTAGGAATCTCTAAAAATTCCGTTTCGCAAGCACTACGAAACAAACCAGGCGTCAGCCAGCAAACCAAACAATTAGTAAAAAATAAAGCCGACGAATTAGGCTATCGTTACCAGACCGTCACAGAAGACACCACCATGAGCTTTCTTTTGATGGCAACCGAATTTGCCTTTTCCCAAACAAGTTTCTTCGGCGAAATCGTGAAAA
Source organism: Enterococcus sp. DIV0806c (assembly GCF_051710905.1). Taxonomy (NCBI): domain Bacteria; kingdom Bacillati; phylum Bacillota; class Bacilli; order Lactobacillales; family Enterococcaceae; genus Enterococcus; species Enterococcus sp. DIV0806c. Next base: position 2,561,200 of record NZ_JBIOLO010000001.1, read on the forward strand.
GCGCAGAATCTGCCGCACAACGCGCACATATCAAATTAGACACGTATACCTTAACCGATGAAATACTACAACAAATGATCCTGCCAGAACACATCAATGAATATGACGGTATTTTAGTGCTTTCTCATAGTAACAATGACTACATAAAACAAGTGATTGCTACAGGAATCCCCGTAACTTTGATTGATCATCACGATCCAGAATTACTCGCGGATGCCATTTTGTCCAAAAATACCGACGGCACGTTCCAAGCCATTTCATTACTCATTGCGAATGGCATGAAACGAATCGGCTTCATCGGCGACACCTCCTTTTCGCCAAGCTACCTCGAACGCCACCGGGGCTACCATCGCGCCTTGGCAGAACACGGCATCTCACAAGAGCCAGAAATCGAGATCACCGAAATCGAGGAGTCCCAAGGCGCTTTGTTCAGTCGCTTAAAAAGCATCGAGCAAATGCCCGACGCTTGGTTTTGTGTCAATTCCGGATTAGCCTTCATGCTCAACAGCTATCTCCAATCCGCTGGCTATACAATACCAGATGACATCAGTATCATTTGTTTTGACGAAACAGAATTCACACGCATGGCGATCCCACGCTTGACCAACGTTGCCACCAACTTGGAATTCATGGGCCAACTCGCCATCCGAACCTTGTTACATCGTATCAATCATCCAGACGAACCGATCATCCATCAACAGATCGTACCGGAGTTGAATATTTGGGGGTCGGTGAGGATAGTGGATAAATGAAGGAACCGCTGGACAGCTAGAGGGAAAGGGGCTGTTCAGCGGTTTTCTATTGTTTTTTAATAGAACAACAATATGAATATCTAATTTTATAAATCTGATAGTATTAAAAACCTAATTGTCTATATTTATTGCCTTGTAATAGCCATGTATGAATTTTTTCTAAAAATTGAAACTCTTCCTCTGTGACTGAGTACTGATGAAACTGCTCATTTCTAATTCTAGATATTTTCTCCATCCATTTGGTTTTATCTGTTTTTTTTCCGGATTTCTTCTTATCTTCTGGCAAAGTGTAATCTTTTTCAAAAATATTTTGCCAGTTATTTAGAACAATTTCTCTATAATTAATAAAATTGAGACAGTCCCAAGGTGAAACTTCTTCTCCAGATTTCTTGTCGTAATTTTTTTCCACTGCTAGAGAATTTGCATCCTGATATACTTTCTTTGGTAATCCTTTTTTAAACCAGACATCGCCAAATTCATTCTTAAGCTTTTCTTTGCAATCTCCCTTTATATATAATTCTATATCCCGTATCATATTATAGGAAGCATCATTATATCTCATATCATTTTCTTCCCAGTATTTATTCATTCCCTCAGGACAAAAACTTTCACATCTTTTATTTATTTCCTTCTGTAGTGTTCGCCAGTACTTGATTTTTCCCCCTCCACCATAATTTTTTTTTATTTTTTTTCTTTCATCTAGAGTAACAGATTTATAATAATCGATTAAATAGTCTAAATAGTCGAACACCAAGTTAAGATTTTCTTTTTTTTGAATCTGATCTAAATTTATGAGACTTCTCGCCATTAAATCATTAGTTATATCATCAATAATACGTATCAAACTATATATTCCAGGATTAGTTACAATAAACATCTTATCTTTCTCAGTAGTTTCCCAATTATCTCCAACTTGAGATTTTACGTACCACAAACACTCCTTTAAATAATTAAAAACTATGTCTGAAGTTTCTTTATTACTCTCTTTATCCAAAGTACCAATACTAATTAATTCATTATTTCTACTGTATTCTCCAAAAAAAGAACAATCATCTAATGCATTTTTTATAGAGTCAATGGTGATTGAACAATAGTCTGTTCTTGAATTTTCACCAACTAAAATTCGATCATACAAAGAAGAGCTTCTATCGTCGCCTAACCTATGAGCAATCACTAATTTTAATGCTGTTTTTCTTTCATTTAAGGAATTAGATTCCCAAAGAAGATCAGAATTTAAAGTATTTCTTAGATTTTTAGATACAGATTTTTGATTTTCATTTATATCCATAAATAGCTTAATTTGTTCTTTTCTATTAAGGTTTTCAAATGCCACCACAGGAATTGAATTAGACTCTGAAAAAGTCAGATTAGAATAGCCATATAATCTATGTTGACCATCAATAATATAAGCAGATCGATATAATTGTGGAAGATGTAATATCCCTATCTTTGATATTGATTCTTCAACTTGATTCCCACTCATATCAAATCTTAGTTTTTTCCCATTTGTGTCTAAATTAATTATTAATGAATTAGGAAAGAAACCACCCTCAGAAATAAATTCTCTAATTGCCTTGATTCGATCCTTTTTTATAAGTCTTTGATAAGTAGGCATCATGTCTTTGTTGGCATTATTCCTATGTAACACGTATGCAATTTTCAACAACTTCTCTGGCTCAATCGAAAAAGAATAGTACTTATGTCCACCCATTCTTCCTTCTATAGCCGGTATTTTATTATCCATGCTTTGTATTTTTTGTCCAGAGAAAAGAAGACCTAGGAATTGATATCTCGATGCTTTACCTAAGTGAGTGGATAGACCTTTATAGTATAAAAACGTTTCTTCATCGAAATAAGTTATTCCATATTTTTCCATAAAATAAGTATCTTGATCTGGTAGTATATAATTTTGTGTGGCAAAAATAAATGCACATTTTTTCTTTTTTTCTGGAAAATTACCTCTCCCCCACTTAATCAAGGAGGACTTATGCTCATTAATTTGCTTTATCTCATTTAATAAACTTTTCTTATTCTGCTTTTTATCACTAAAATTAGTAAAAATAAATAATAGTGTTTCATCATCAGAAGACACTATATCTACCTCTAGCCCATCAATATTTATTGAGGTTTTACTGATTTCATTGAATCCCATATCGTAAAATAGTAGCCATAACTTATTAATAAACAACTCTTGTTTAAGCTTACTTCTTTTTAAACGAGATGTTTTTTTGAAATTCCTATCAATAATCCATCCCTCCTCCACGAAAGAAGCTACATCTGGTAGCGGAACACTCTTAGTATTAAACTCTCTTTTTCTTTCTCTTTTTTCTACTAATAATTCTTCCTTTGTTAATATCGAGAAATCTTTTCCAGTCATGCTCAACTCTCCTTTATATTAGTAAAGACATACTCCTTGATCTTGCCTCTATTTGCATTTTTACCACCAATCAAGCTTGCTCTTGTCAGAGGATATGTAAGATCATCTTTATTATTAAATATTTCATACACTTTCTCATGAGCAGCGTTCGTTAGAATATAATAAGCTTCTTTCTTTTTTATCAAATTGATCAATTCGTTTAACCGATATTGATCTTCTAAAGAAAATAACTTTTGGTTGTAACTAATAAATCCATTATGATTATGTGAAACTGTATACGGTGGGTCCAGTATAACTAAATCATTTTTTTGAATCTTATTACTAATGGACATAAAATCATTAGTTTCCAAAATTGCTCCATTCAACAGTTTACTAACTCTTAAAATATTATCTTCTTCAATTATGTAATTAGCTCTGTAACCATACGGTACATTATATCCGCCATCTCTATTCACTCGGTATATTCCATTAAAAGATGTTTTATTTAAGTAAATAAACTTCGCAGCAGATAAAATTTCATCATTAAAATTTTGTTCTCTCATTTTATAATAAAAATCTTTTGTGTTCTCATATTTTTTCAATTCCTCTATTACAGCGTTTGGTTCGTTTCTTATTACACAATAAGTATTCATTAATTCCTCATTCAAATCAGATAAAAAAATTTGTTTTTTTGGTTGAATGGCCAGAAAAATGGAAGCGCCTCCTAAAAAAGGTTCGAAGTAGTTATTGAAATGCAAATCTCCGACAATTGTATCCAAGTGTTTTTTCAGCCAGCTTTTTCCTCCGGCCCATCTCAAAAATGGTTTAACATTATGTATTTCTGAATTCATAAACTTCTCCTTTGTATATCAATAAAAAAACATCCCTTACATCATATTATAATATAATAATACCATATTATTGGATTTTTAAAACTAATAATATATATAGATAAATACTTATAAGAAGGGTTTATATCGTCAAATAATAATTAAATAACGAATATTAAAATCCAGGTGTGTCAAAGAAAATAAATAACTAATAACTGAAAATATAAATAAAGTTATTCCAATAATGAATATACTCAAATAAATACAAAGTTTGATCTATTATAATCGTTATATAAAATAAGAAATCCTGAGATTTAATACAATTAATCTCAGGATTTCTATAATTATTAGTAATTTACAATAACCCTTCCCCCAACTTCTCCCAAATCTCACTCTGTTCCTGAAAATGCTTCACTAGATCTACATCAAAGATATCTTTAAGTAGTTTTCTTGAAGCTGTTTCCAAAAATGGGCCCTGTTTGATGACTTGGCCTGCTTTCATGAACAAGACTTGGTCGCTTAAAGAAAGGGCTAAGCGGATATCGTGGAAGACTCCAATGATTGTTTTGTCTTGGTTCTTGCCCCAGTCTTTTAAATAGCCGATGAGTTCGAGTTGGTGCTTGATATCGAGATGGTTATTGGGTTCGTCTAGTAATAAGATATCTGGGTCTTGGGCTAGTACTTTAGCTAGGAAGACGCGTTGCTTTTGGCCACCGGAAAGTTGATTGACGGGGTGGTCTTTCAATTCCAACAAATTGGTTAGTGTCAGGCACTCCATGACTTTTTCTCGGTCTTCTGCTGTGGTGACTGACCATAGTCCTTGTTTGATGTGCGTATATCGCCCCATCATGACGGTTTCATAGACGGTGTAATCAAAGGCAATAGTTGAAAACTGGCTGAGTAAAGCAACTTTGCGTGCAGCTTCTTTGCGCTTCATCGTGCGGACTTCTTTTCCATCGATCGTGATCGATCCTTCGTAGGAAAGGATGCCCGCAATTGATTTCAATACGGTCGTCTTGCCACAGCCGTTAGGTCCTAGGATACATAGGTTCTCACCTTTGTTCAGCTCGAAGGAGACTTCTTTGATGATTTTTACTGAGCCATAGCCAGCTGTGACTTGCGATAGCTTCAAGGTCATCACTTTTCCTCCTTTAGCGGTAATTTCTGCTGACAAAAGGAATTTCTGCTACGTCGTCTTCTCGGTTGAATTTCAGCGCAACCATGAAGAAATAACCCGACAATAAATTGAAAAAGTCTAGCAAACCTGAATCGACTTTTTTCCCTTGATAAAGATGGCGGTACAACAAACGAACGATTACTTTACAATCGACACGCAAGATATGAGCCAACGCACCTCGTTCACTTCCTTGAGGTAAGAAGAATGGTCCTCTTTGGTTTGTTCTTTCCGCATTCAATTCATCGACACGACTCTTTAACCAGTCGATTTCTTCTTGCGTGATCGTCATTTTTGTACGTACGCACGCATTGGCATGGTAAACCAATTCACCGATTTTCTCTAACTCTTCGTAAAAAGGAGAATCTTCACCCTTTGCGCGTAATAGCCCGATTTCTGAAGATAAACGATCGGTGTGTAATTCATAATCGCAGCGTAAATCATCTGCATCGTCTGCTAAAAATGGATAAGCCTCATAAGGGCTTCGATAAATATCTTTCATAGTTGTAAACACTCACTTTCGTTTGAAATAAACATAGGCAAAAAAGGGCGCACCAATCAATGCTGTGACAGCGCCTATTGGTATTTCTTGGGGAGATAATAGCGTTCGAGAAATCGTATCGCCGACGACCATCATACTGCCACCTAACAGTGCTGCTCCTGGAATGACCCACCGATGGCTGGCGCCGAAGTAACGGCGGATGACGTGAGGGGCAATCAAGTCAACAAATCCGATCACACCGACAAATGAAACCGCACTTCCTGCAAGCAAAGCCGCAAGGACCATCACCCATAGCTTGATCGTTCGGACATCTACACCAGAGATTAGCGCCTCTTCTTCACCTAAAGATAACACATCTAAACTTCTAGCAGAGAACCAAAGAGTGATTGTTCCAATCAGTAAAATGGGTAAAAAGATTTGGATTTTTGCCCAAGTACTTCCTGAAAAGCTACCCATTTGCCAGAAGACTAACTGTTGTAAATGGTCTTTGAACAATGCTGTGACGATCGTTAACATCGCGCCCACAAATAAAGTCATGACCATTCCCACTAAAATAACTGTTTGATTCGATAATTGCTGATCCAATCTTTGGCTCATCATCAAAACAATAAAAACAGTTGCTAAACCAAAAATAAAGCCTGTCAGAGGTAATGTAAAATTCGGGAACAATGGCAAAGTGATCCCTGAGACAATAATCAACGCAGCGCCAAGTGATGCCCCTGATGACACACCTAGCGTATAGGCAGAAGCCAATGGATTGCCTAAAAGGGATTGCATGACTGTTCCACTCACAGCCAACGCAGCACCTACAAGAAACGCCAAGACCACTCTCGGCAGGCGAACCTGCCAAAGAATGGTGACGATCGTTGCATCTAGCTGTTTGTCTCCTCTTGAAAATAATGCTTGGATCAAGGTATCAAAAGGAATGGATACACTTCCGATTTTGATCCCAAAGAATACTACGATGATACTTAAGACAACTGCTATCAGCAACCGACTTTGTTTATTCATTTTCCAACGATTTGTATTCATCAGGGTAGATTGCTAAAGCCATTTCTTTTAAAGCTTTTGTCATGTGATGGTTAGGTAAAGAACTCGCAGCGTTATCGATATAGTATACCGCTTCATTTTTCACCGCTGGCACATCTTTCCAACTTTCACGATCCAAGATTTCTTGTACTGCATCATCCAAGTAATTCACGTTTGTCAAAATCACGTCTGGCTTGCTAGCAATCGCAGCTTCTTCTGTTACTGGAATCCAGCTTTCTTGATCTGCAAATACATTTTCTGCACCGACGAGTTCGATCATTTCATTTAAGTAAACGCCTTTACCAAAGCTGTAGATTTCAGGTAATGCACTAATTTCAAATAATACTTTTTTCTTATCTGTAATCGTTTCACCAATTTCTTTGATTTCATCGATTTCTTTGTTCATTGTATCGACTAATTCTTGTCCTTTTTCATGCTCTTTTAAAGTGTCAGCGATAAATTGGACATCTAAAGCAATATCTTCAATGGTATTACTAGTTGGAATATTTACGACAGTAATTCCTGCATCTTTTACTTGTGACCAAACGTTTTCAGAGCCATGTAGACTAATATCTGAAACATAGATCACTTGTGGGTTCAATGAAATCAATGTTTCTGCATCCACAGCCATCATATCGATTTGTGGCAACTCATCGATATCTTTCGTCATTGCTGGGCTTTGTGTGTCAACAGCTACTAATTGATCTTTACGTCCTAGATCATCGATCACTTGTGTTACTGAAGGTACTAGAGAAACCATCTTATCTACTTCTTCTGGAATCTCGATTTCTTCGCCACCACGATCTTTTGTTGGTAGAGCAACTTCTGAAGCTGTTGTTGTTTCTGCTGTTCCGCTTGTTTGATTATTATTATTTGTACAAGCACTTAACCCAAAGACTACGCTCAATCCCAACACAGCAACTAATTTCGATAATTTTTTCATCATCTATTCCCACTTTCCTTGACTCATTTTTACTTTTCCCAGTGATCACTTTGTTTACGATAGCCCTTTCATTTCCGTACTCTTACCAAACAACTTTTTTTTTAAAAGTAAATAAAAACTGCCTTTCCTTTTACAAGAGAAGACAGTTTGATTGATTATACAAAAAAACGCTTGATCTTTCTCCTACAAAAGAACATGATTGCCGTTAAACCGGTCTCCTGACTTGGCTTCCTTTTACTCCCAACCCTTCCAGAATGATCTGTGGTCCTATTGGTTTCATCCACCTTACAGTAGGTAGTTCTGTAGAGGACTTTCACCTCTTTCCCTGACATCTAATCGGCTATTTATTTTTAAATTTACTTTTATTCAATCATTTATCTTTTGGAAATTTTTAGCTATACCAACAAAAGTATCTCCGCCAATACTTTAACATATGGATTTCATAAAAGATATACGAAAATCAAGCGAAAAGAGCTACAAAACACCTTACTTTCAACAAAAATATATTATTTTCTGTTTTTTAAAATGCCATTCATTTATATTATAAAAAACTGATGACACTGTAACATTCGTTGATTTATCTAACGTTTTTTATTTTAATAAAACAAAGCTCTTGATAGGCATTCCTATCATATAAGTGTAAGGTAAAAGGACAAAAATTTGTTAAAAATCATGCAAAAATTTCATACGTTATTCATTAGAAAAAGGAAAGATCTATCATTTTCAGTCGATTTATTTTTACTATCCAAGCCAAAATTTACATTTAGTTAGACGTTGAGACCAAGGGTTTGGGCTATTTATTCTCATTCACTTCTTTGGCTGTTCCTTTGATATGCTTGTTGAAATATTTTTCTCCATACCATTCAAGTTGCGTCTTTCCTTCCCAATCACGATACTCTTCTTGAAACTTATTTTTATAGTATCCATACAATAAATACGGAAAGGAAATATGCACCTCTGCTGCAGTAAAACTGATATTTACAATCATCCACATTATTACAGTACTTGAAATAGTAGTAATATCCGAGGAATCATTTAGTCCACTAGGAAAAATAAAATTTAAAAGTATTATTATTGCCCAAAAGATTCCACCAAGTTTATAGCAAAATGTGATTATTCTTTCAATAAATTTTGAAAAATGATTTTTTGAATCGTGGTTACCGAATAATTGTTTAGCAAGACGATACAATTTTTTCTCAAAAATGATATAACCACTTAAAATCTGAAACAAAATTAAAATAAGTATGCCGAAAATCGTAAGTGGTTCGATAAAGAATGTAATGAAGAACAAATTTATGCTTAGCATCAGCCAAATCATGTAGTTATTTAAATTAATAAAAATAAAGTAAAATCTCGTTCCATCATTCATTTTAGTGATCATAAAAATACTAATTACTAAAAATATCAACAAACCAAACCAAAAAATAGTCATTGAAACAAAATTAACTTTTGGTTCCCTAAATAATTGATGTAACACTTCAGTCTCCATCCATGAATTAATTAAGTAGTACAATCCATAGATAAGTAAAATCATAAGTATATAAATAATTAATTGAAATAGAGGATGAAGTTTTCTTTTCTCTTGCTCTTGTATCTTAATACCAGCATACAAATCTTTAACAAAACGATCATCTTCTAAATGTAAACTTTCCTCAAAAGTAGCTGAAAAAAATCTTTTGATATTCATTGTGATACTCCTCTATAACTAGGTATATATACAGACTTCATTTTTTTACCAAAAGGTTTTCCAGAAGCAATAACATTCCAGTTTGTACTTCTTAGCTTTAAATTATCCAACTCTAATTTATTTTTACTTTTTCCATTATCTTCTTTTTGATAAACTGAATTCTTCCATTTATCATATCTGTCGGGCCATACTGACTGTACAATTGAATTTCCTAACCCAAAAAGCCCTCCAACAACACAGCCCACAAAAGCACCAGTAGCATTACCTGCTCCGGGTACAATAGTCCCCACAACTCCACCAATTTTCGCTCCTATAGTCATCCCCTCCAACGGTCCTATACTTTTAACCATATCAATCCCTCCGCCCTTTACTGCTTTTCCTACACTACCTGTTTTTCCATACTCATTTACTGCACTTGAAACAAATGTCACACCTAATTGTGCATAAGTAGCTACTTGGCCTGCTGTTCCTATTCCTTTGGCGATACCCCATTTTTTAGCTCCTTGTATCAAGTGGGAGTTCTTCAACCCTTCGCTGACGTAGGTTTTTACGGGCGAGGTAAATTTAGTGAAATTTTGATAAGCTTTGCCTATCGTATCGATTTTAGGAATCCATTTCCCTTGAGCAACAGTTTTACCGAACATTTCATATTTTGTAAGAAAGCTAAATAATCTAGTTTTCATCCCTGAAGGTAGATAATTGGTAAGCATCCAAAATTCATCGTTGGATGCCAGCTTGTTTATCAATGCATCAGGATAATTTTTGATCAACATTTCGAACCGTTTGACTGCATCGGTTTTCCCTTCTTTCAGGGGTTGGACCAATTTTTCAATCTCCGCATACAGTTCTAAGTAGGCATTATTTGAAGATTCTTCCAACAAAACTTGTCCGTTTGGTTGGTACTTCTCAAACCAACTCCCATCCACTCCTTTCGGCAATACATAACTTCCATCTGCCTTTACGGTAGTTTGATTCAGGACTAAGACACTTTGCATAGCGAGTTTTAATTCCAGTAGACTGTTGTTGAACAGTCCACTGGTTTGAGAGTTAAAGGCATTGAGTTTTTGCTGTTTGCGTTGCAACTTATAGATGTCTTCTTGCAGACTGTCTGACATTCTCATCAGGTTGCGATGGAAATCGGTCAGCATTTCTGTGATGCCTGGTAAGATACTTGTATTAGCGATGTGCCTGATTGTCTGCGCATGGGTTTCAATCGATTGTTTAGCAAATGATTTAGCACGAATCTGTCCACTTAAATTCTCTTCATCCAAGTATCCTTCACTAGCAACAATTTGATGCGCGGCGGAGTAAATATTCAAGTCTGTCTGAATCCCTTGTACCGCAGTGTTTACCCGATTGATCGTAGGAATAATCAACTCAGAAAACAGTCCTTTACCGGCTTGATAAGCCGCCCCAGAGAGTGTCTTTCCGTCAACTGCCTGAACAATTTGTTGGCTCCCTGTTCGTAGTTGATCGATCGTTGTCCGAGCAAGTGATAAATTAGTGGTCATATTACTCATTAAGTTAGAAGATTCGATTGCTGAATAGATTAATCCCATAATTTTTGTCCTTTCAATTAGATAAGTGATGGCTGTCTATTATTAATGTAGTACTTGATGGTATTTTCTCTTTGCACTTCTATTTATTTAACCCCATCTACTTCATTCATTATTACTATACGTAATTTTTTCCTATTTAAATTAAAATCGTTTGAATAAGAATCATCTACGTCGTATACGAACACTTTCAGTCTTATACGCACACGAAAACAGCCCTAAGATATTGGCATTCGATAAGTATCTAGGGCTATATTTTGCTAGTTATTCATTTTTATCAATCTTTTCTACGTGTCACAATTATTATTTAATACCAACTGTCTTCATCTTGTATCATTTACCAGTTTATCAGTATACTCATATGACTCCTAAAATAAGTCTACAGGCTGATGGCTAACGTCTCCTTCTATGAGATGATTATACAGACTAAATAATCATTAACTTAAAGAAAGAAGGCGAAAAAGATGATACAACAAATCGGATTCTGGGAATCCATAGTAGATATCTTGACTTTAAAACCTGTATTCTTCGTAGGACTACTAATTTTGGCAAGTTTTTTATTTTGGTTCACCAGAAAAAATAAAGGTTCTTTTAAATTGGTAAGCATTCTATCATCACTTTTATTGTTTTATTATATGAGTGTGACATTCTTCAATGTGTTCGGTGTTCCTACGCTTTATGGATTAAACAGAATCAGTGGGTTCGGCGAAAATATTTTCAATCCGAATATCAATCTTGTTCCTTTCATCGATGGAATAAATACAGGGTATATTCTCAATATTATTTGTTTTATACCCATCGGATTCTTATGTCCTTTAATTAGTCCCACGTATAGAAAATTCAGCTATTCTCTTTTGTTTGGCTTTTGCACTTCTTTATTGATTGAACTGAGTCAACTGTTTACGGTAGCTAGAGCAACAGATATCGACGATTTAACTTCAAATGTACTAGGAATGATTCTAGGTTATTTTCTGATTGAGGTCATCTTAAGAATGATCAATCATTCGTCAAATAAAATCCTTGATAAAACGTCTGATTTTTCATGGTCAATTCCTGTATTGGTCGTTTTTATTGCTTTCGCTAATACATTTTTTAGTTAATGCTTAAAGCTTACTACCTTAGAAACAACACCTCTAAAAAAAAGATAAGAATCCCAAAAATTGTTCTTCCAATTTTTGGGGTTCTTGCTTTTTATCATTCTATTCCGTTTGTTTCAATCACTCTTTTATACCAGTCAAATGATTTCTTTTTATATCTATTGCCGGTGCCTTTCCCTTCATCATCCAAGTCAACATAGATGAAGCCATACCGTTTCGACACTTATTACTGTTCTTTTTGAAAGGTCGGATGTTTTCTTCTTTTTCTTTTTTCTTCACTATCTTCCAGAGAAGAAACAGATTTTTGGATTTTTTCTGTTTCTTTTAAAGTTATTTGGATTTGTAAAGATTGGTCTTCTTCAGGTAAATCAACATTATTTAAAATTTCACTGTCATGATAAAAGTTTGGTAAATTTATAAATTCTGGCATATATCTCTCCCGTCCTCTCCTTTACTAACTGCCTTAGACAATGATTCATGTGCTTCTTTTAGCCATGGATGAATAACTTTGACGCCTTGTTCTAATAGATATTTAATATAATACAATGCAGCACTTTCTAAAGAACATTCAAGTGCTGATAATAAACTGTCTAGATACGGAGGAATTCCATCTTGATCCCAACTTATTTTATCTGCAACGAACACAACTAAGTCTAGTTGAGTATACCTCCCCCTTAAAGTTGTATGACACTCAATTGCGGATAAAATCTCGTTGTCAGTGATATCAAAAATCTTTTCTGCCATTTTTTTTGAGATCTTCTGGTGAATGATCATTGGAAATACCAACTCTTCTTGATTTAGTTCTATCCCCATTTCTTTTGCTATAGTAATTCTACAATTGTTTGGATAAATTGCGGATATATCGTGTAAATAACCCGCTATTTTGGCTTTTTCTCCATTGATATTGTAATTTACAGCAAGTTTCTCCGCACAATCGCCGACTGCTATACAATGTTCATAAGTTTTTATATGATCATGTTCTTCAAGAAAACGATAAACATCATCTCTTAATGCCAAACTATTCACTATTGTCATTTTTTCCTCCATTTACTTACTATGTGTATTTTCAAATGAATTATTTACTACTTATGGTTATTAAAAAAATCGAGCCTTACATAGAAGAAATATACATAGAGAATTAGATATTTTATATTCTACTTTTAAATATATTCATAATTTTTCTTCTGATTTAACAATTATCTCGGTCTTACCTAAATACTGGATTTCTTTGCCAAAGATTTGTTTTATGTAATTTAATTCCACTTCATCACTTTTCTTGATAAGTGTGTAATAACTTCATATGTAGAAAAAGAAACGATAAATTTGAATCGCTTCTTTTTGTTATTAACTATTGACGACTTGATTGCTCTAGGTGGTATATTTACTGGTCAAAACTTTACTATTTAATTTTAATTAGGAGTAAAGTGCTGTTTCATCTTTCATTAATTTTTTCATTTTCTGAATCTAAGAATTGATGGAATCTTTCTATCAATTCTTTTTTTGTAGTAGGAACTTCTTGAGGCATATAATTTATGAAGCTAACCATATCTTCTGGATACCCATTGTTATTATAGAATCCTGCAATTCCATTTAACAACTCATCTTCATCATTCATAGCATCATTTAGTTTAGATAAATAAATAAATCTAAGTTTTTGTTCTTCAAATTTGTAATCATTACCGCCTTCATCCACATTAGGAAAGTACTTTCTTTTCAATTCAAATAACACTGATTGTAATTCGTCAGGTTTTATTCCCCATGCAAGTTCATTAATAAAATCATCATCATTCCCCTGATCCATTAGCTCTATCGCATAGTCAGAAATTACTTTTAGATCGAAAAATTTTTGAATTACTCCAACATAGATAGTTTTCCAACTATAGTTCACATCTTTTTCTTTAAAACATGCTAAATTCATTATTTTCTCCTTTTATTTTTTAGGAACTTGATTTGGTTTTCCAGTCAACGCACCACCATTTATAAATCTTCTATGGCTTATATTCCCATTAGGTTCGACAATCCATTCAAAAACACCTATTTTTCCATTGTTGCTTCCTTCAATTTGAAAAAATCTTCTACTAATTCCATCTCCACCAACTAAAGAATACTCATTTGCAACAGTTGGATAATTGTCAACAATGTTGCTAAATCCATGTTCTTTTGGAACATGTGGAAATTCCTTATCTATAATTGGTTTGCCTAAAGGATCTTTTCCCCAAATTGGCTTTATATCATCAACTGTTGTTCCACCACCGACTCGCTTGCCATCTAACACAGGACTCTTAAATTCAGAAATAACTTTCTGAGTAGACCCACCAGTACTCTCACTATTAGAATTTTTCTTGACACTCCCAACATCATCCATGCCATCTAATCTCGAAGCGCCTTTATTTCCATAATATGCACCCATCACTGTGTCGCCAATATTTGTAAGCGTTCCTGACCATGCAGCATATTTGAATTTATTCGCTTCTTCTTGGCTAATTTTCTTTCCTGTGTAAGGATTGATTCCTATATTCGCACAAGCGAGTGTTTTGCGATTGATCTCTTCTAGACTATCTGTTTCTTTGATTAACTCAATCTCTTGATCGCCTGATTCAATAACCAAAGATACGTCTTTTTTTATTTTCTCAAAATAACTTTTATTTGTACCTTTTGGTAATGAGTATGAGCCATCACTTTTGATTGTCGTATTATTTAATATCAATACACCTTGCATCGCTATCTTCAACTCATTTAGACTATTAGCAAATAAACCGCTTGTTTGTGTATTGAAATCCTGTAGTTTTCTTAGTTGATTTTGTAAATGATCGATATCTTGTTGAAAGCTATCAGTCATTCGTTCCAAATCTCTTTGAACATTCAATAATGTATCTAGTACACTTGCAATGGGGTTCAGTGTCGTTTGTAATCGGACGAAAAATAAGGTCTGGTCTACTGAGTTTTTCATTGTACGTGTGACTTGTATCTGTTGGTTTAACTTATCTTCATTCAATTCGCCTGCACTTGCCACTATTTTATCGGCATTTTGGTATTTTTTCAATTCTTGTTCAATCTGTTCAATGGCATTTGTTGTGCGTGTAATCGTTGGAATGATCAAGTCCGCGAATAAACCTTTTCCTGCTGTATACGCCGCACCAGATAATTGCTGTCCGTCCACGGCTGAAACAACTTTTTGACTACCCGACTTCAATTGACTAACCGTTGCTTTGCCACTTTCTAAATTACTTTTAAGCGCAGACATAAAGTCCGAAGATTCACTACTGACATAAATCAATCCCATGAGAGGTTTCTCCTCTGCGCCTGTAATTCTTCTCGTTCTATTTCTAATTTCTGTATCGCTTTATTATATGTATCATTTAATTCCTCATTGGCTTGTCTTAACTGACGTTGAAAAATATGTTGTTTTGTTTCGTTATTTTTATGTAACCACTATGTTGAGGTATAACCTCGTTGCAATGCCTCATGGTTTGATTCAGCTAATTGTTGAAAACCTCTTTGAAGTACCTCTTGCAACTGAAGCAGTTTTTCTTCTAATACACGTTTTTCATTCGATAATTTTTCTTGATGTTGTTCCACTTTGACAATTTCTTGTTGATTATTTAGCATTTCATCATTCATTTACTTACCTCCATTCCATCTCATACATTTGATTTGAACCTTCCTAGAAGTAATGGTTTTTACCGCTTTAAAGAACATTTCACTACTTCCAAGATATAAATCGCATCCTTATCGATCTTTTGCAAAGAAAGCGTATTCCACGTAAAGCTTACCAAATATACAAATCGAAAAACGAAAAATCTCATAAAATGTAGTTTTGGTCTCATAATCGTGCAAATCGTTATAATTGTTCTTTTAAATATAAAAAAATGCAAAAGAAAAAGGCTTACGCCCTTTACCAAAAAACTATGCGGAGTGTCTCTCTCTACGCCATGCGATTGCAATGTTGTTCAGTCACACATTCTGCAATACCGTACCAGGCGGAGCGACCGCTGGCATATTGCAGCTTTACGAGATGTGGTCAGGCATGACAGCCTACAAATTCCACAGGGGCATTCGGTATATTTTGATTATGATTAGTATCAACATATACCGCCTTCTGCTACTCTCACGCGTTTCTTGTCTTATAGATTATTTCTAATCACTTCACGGCGAAGGACTTCTTTGGATGTTTCCATCAGTGTGAAATGCCAATCCCTTAGCAAATCTCTTCACGGAGAGGCTAAATCTTATCAACTTAGCTTTCTATTGTCGTCCCGACAAGTTCGCTACCTTACATTTGGTCACACTTTGCACACGTTCTTTGCGTTCCAATGCTTTTACACTGGCTTTCCTCTTGTTACCAAGAATACTCACTTGATACGCAACAGTATCCCATTACGACATCAACAACGACTTATTCCCAAACGTTCCTTGACGAGTTGCTGAAACTCTCATACACAAGGTTCTACATTAGTTTTTTGATAAAAAGAATAAACCTTTTAATATTTCCAAGATAACTATTATCCCATATATTTAACTGACATCAACGATATCATTCTTTCTCAACTTTGTCATGAGTTAAAAAAATTTTCGTTCCTTAAATTAAAAAAAACGAAAAAAAGTGGGACAGTCATCAGATATTTTCTGATGATTGTCCCACACTCTTTTACTTGTTTGAACGCATCAGCAGTTCTTATTGACAAAGAGACCGCATAATTCATTTACTTAACCAACAGATCCTTCCATCTCATAACTAATCAACCGGTTCAACTCTACCGCGTATTCCATCGGTAGTTCTTTTGTGAATGGTTCGACGAAGCCCATGACGATCATTTCTGTGGCTTCGGATTCGGTCAAGCCGCGGCTCATGAGGTAGTAGAGTTGTTCTTCTGAGATTTTGGAGACTTTTGCTTCGTGTTCCAACGAGACTTGGCTGTTGTGGATCTCGTTGAATGGGATGGTATCTGATTTGGACCATTCGTCCATGATGATGGTATCGCATTCGATGTGAGAGATCGAGCCGGCACTGTCTTTTCCAAAGGTGACTTGGCCTCGGTAGTTTACTTCGCCGCCGTCTTTTGAAATTGATTTCGAGACGATCGAGCTTGAAGTGTTTGGTGCATTGTGGATCATTTTTGCGCCTGTGTCTTGGATTTGGTTGGCTCCGGCAAATGCAATGGATAGCATGGTGCCTCGTGCGCCTCGTCCGTCTAAGTAGACACTTGGGTATTTCATGGTTGTTTTGGCTCCTAAGTTGCCGTCGATCCATTCAACAGTTGCGCCTTCGTAGGCTTTTGCTCGTTTGGTTACAAGGTTATAGACATTGTCGGACCAGTTTTGGATCGTTGTATAGCGACAGTAGCCGTCTTTACGGGTAAAGATTTCCACGATGGCTGCGTGTAGGCTGTTAGTTGAATAGGTTGGTGCAGTACAGCCCTCGACATAGTGGATGCTGGCGCCTTCGTCTACGATGATCAACGTACGTTCGAATTGGCCGGTGTTTTCGGCGTTGATTCGGAAGTAGGTTTGTAATGGGACATCGACTTTGACGCCTTTTGGTACATAGATAAAGGTACCGCCTGACCAAACGGCTGAGTTTAGTGCGGCTAGTTTATTATCTGTTGGTGGCACGAGTTTTGAAAAGTATTCTTTGAATAGTTCAGGATACTCTTTCAATGCAGAATCTGTGTCGGTAAAGACGATGCCGAGTTTTTCGAATTCGTCTTTCATGTTGTGGTATACGACTTCTGATTCGTATTGGGCTGAAGCGCCGGCTAAATAAGCACGTTCGGCTTCTGGGATACCGATTCGTTCAAAGGTTTCTTTGATTTTTTCTGGTACGTCATCCCAATCGCGAGCAGGTCGGTCACTTGGTTTTTGGTAGTATTTGATGGCATTGAAATCAATGTCAGATAGGTCTGGTCCCCAGTCTTGCATGGGCATTTTGTTGAATGCTTCTAGGGATTTTAAACGGAACTCCAACATCCATTCTGGTTCTTCTTTGATTCGTGACATTTCCCGAACGACTTCTTCGGTCAAGCCTTCTCCTGTACTAAAAACGGGTTCCACGTCGTCATGGAAGCCAAATTTATATTCTTCTAATTCTGGTACGCCCATTTGCTCACTCCTTTTCCTTGTGCTCATGATGGACGGTTGCAGTACCGTCTTCTTCCATTGCCTTGCCTAGTGCTTTCCAGGCAAGTGTTGCGCATTTGATACGCGCGGGGAATTTTGCGACACCACTTAACATGGCAGCGTCCCCTAGTGGTTCAAGATCTGCGACTTCTTTTCCTTGGACAAGTAGTAAAAAGTCGTCCGTCAATTGCTCTGCTTCTGCAATTGTTTTACCGATGACAGCATCGGTCATCATTGAGGCACTGGCTGTGCTGATAGAGCACCCGCTGCCGTCAAAGGCGATATTATTGATTTTGCCATCTTTGATCTCGACTTGTAATTCAATGACATCCCCACAGGTGGGGTTGTTCATTTCAATCTTATTGGTTGATTCCGTCAACGTGCCACGATGATGTGGATGGGATGAATGGTCCAAGATCACGTGACGGTAAAGATTATCTAATTTAGATAGTGCCATGTTGGAAAAACTCCTTTGTTGCGAGAATTGCTTGGACGAGACGATCGGCATCTGCTTTTGTGTTATAAATGTAAAAGCTGGCACGAGCTGTCGCAGCAACCCCTAGATACTTCAATAATGGTTGGGCACAATGATGACCGGCACGAACGGCGACGCCTTCCATATCAAGAGCAGTCGCTACATCATGGGGATGTAGATTCTCTAAGTTGAAGGAAATCACACCTGTACGTTGGGTCGGGTCTTTTGGGCCATAGATCGTCAAGCCTTCGATTGCTTGGAGTTTTGGTAAGACATAACCAACAAGTTCTTCTTCATATTGATGAATGCCTGCTAGACCAATGGATTCAAGATAATCAATGGCAGCGCCGAGTGCGATCACACCGGCAATGTTTGGTGTACCTGCTTCGAATTTCCAGGGAAGTTCTTTCCATGTGCTGTCTTGTAGGCCAACAAAGTCGATCATTTCTCCACCGAATTCAATGGGTTCCATTTGTTCCAACCATTTCCGTTTTCCATATAATACACCTGTTCCGGTCGTTGCGCACATCTTATGTCCGCTAAAGGCAAAGAAATCACAATCTAGGGATTGGACATCGATTTTGATGTGTGGGGCAGATTGTGCACCATCTACCACTAAAATACCGCCTTTTTCATGAACGATCGTCGCCAACTCTTGGATTGGATTGATGACACCTAATACATTAGAGGCATGGGCAACTGACACGATCTTGGTTTTTTCTGTAATGATCGAAGTGGCATGTTCTAGATCAAGAAAGCCTTCTTCGGTCAATTCGATGTATTTCAAAGTAGCACCTGTTCGTTTTGCCAACTGTTGCCAAGGGATGATGTTCGAATGATGCTCCATATAAGAGATCACGATCTCATCACCGGCTTTGACAAAGGCATCGCCATAGCTTTGAGCTACCCAATTCAAACTTGTGGTCGTTCCACGTGTGAAAATAATCTCAGCGGTCTCTTGGGCATTTAAAAAACGACGAACTTTTTCTCTGGAAGCTTCGTAATCATGGGTCGCTCGTTCGGCTAACGTATGCACGCCTCGATGGACGTTGGCATTGTTTGCGGAATAATAATGCGTCATAGTCGCTAACACTTGTTTGGGTTTTTGCGTAGTCGCTGCATTGTCTAAATACACCAGGGGTTCGTCATTGACTTCCTGAAATAAGATCGGGAAATCTTGACGGATTTTTTCTGGAGAAATCATACATTTAACTTCCCTTCAATAACTGCCACTAGTTCTTTGCGCACCGCTTCAACTGGGATCGCAGTTAAGACAGACCCTAAGAAGCCACGAATGACTAAACGTTCTGCTTCTTCTTTTCGTAAGCCGCGACTCATCAAATAATACATTTCTTCCGGATCGACACGTCCAACACTTGCGGCATGTCCTGCTGTAACTTCGTGTTCATCGATCAATAAGATCGGATTGGCATCGCCTCTGGCTTTATCTGAAAGCATCAAGACACGACTTTCTTGTTGGGCATCTGCACCTTTGGCTTTTTTCAAGATGTGTCCAATACCGTTGAATGTCAACGTACCACGTTCGCGGATCACACCATGTTGCAAGATATGTCCGATCGTGTGTGGAGCTTTATTTGTCACCCGGGTATCGATTCCTTGGGTTTGTTTTCCTGAGCTGATTGCCACGATCTTGACTTCCGCATGTCCGCCTTCACCGACTAGATCTGAATCAAAATCAGCGACGATATTTCCATCGTTCATCACTCCGATTGCCCAGTCCACAAAAGCATCCCGTAAGATATGTCCACGACGGTTCATGTATGCTGTGACATTTTCGCCTAATTGGTCGACTGCTGCATATTTGACTTTGGCACCGGCTTTGGCGATGACTTCAACAATGATATTCCCAGAGACTTTTTGTAATTCTTCTCCAGTTGTTTGAAATCGTTCCAAGTAAGAGAATTCACTGTGTTCATCTGCGACGATCAAGACGTGTTTAAAGAAGTGTTGCGAGAATGCTCCTTCTTGGATAAACAGGGATTCGATCGGTTCTTTGATGACTACATTTTTTGGTACATATAAGAACAAGCCACTATTCATGAATGCGGCATGAAGCGCAGTCAATTGGTCTTCGTCCATTTCAACAGCTTTCGTCATGTAATATTCTTGGACTAATTCAGGGTATTCTTGCATTGCAGTAAATAGATCTGTAAAGATCACTCCTTGTTCTGCAAGGTCTGCGGATAATTGCTCAAAGACAGTCAAGGTGCCTTGTTGCACGACTAATGGATTGTCTTTCATCGCATCAAATGCCGCAACATTTCCAGATTCAGGTGTCTGATCAGTCAACTCATTGATTGAAAACAATGGCCAACGGTGGAATTTCACACGTTCGATATGGGGCAATGGTAGTTCATCTGCTTTTTTCAGCGCCTCTTGACGAAGCGTCGTCATCCATTCCGGTTCACCTTTACTGAATGAAAAATCTGTAACAGCGTCAAGATGATCGAGCCATTTAATGTCTTTCATAGATGTGCTCCTCCTTACGCTTCTTCTTCTTTGTAGTCGATTCCTAATTCTTTACTGATGCCTGCATATCCTTCGGCTTCTAGGCGTTTTGCTAAATCTGCACTGCCAGTCATCACGACACGACCTTCCATCATGATGTGGACTACGTCAGGTGTGATGTAGTTTAACAAGCGTTGGTAGTGAGTAATGATCAAGGCACCAAAGTTGTCGCCGCGCATTTCATTCACGCCTTTTGCCACGACTTTCAGTGCATCAATATCTAAACCAGAATCGATTTCATCTAAAATCGCAAAAGTTGGTTCTAACATCAAGAGTTGTAAGATCTCATTACGTTTTTTCTCTCCACCAGAAAAGCCTTCGTTCAAATAACGTTCAGCCATTTCTTCTGGCATATTCAAGAGTCCCATCTTTTCATCTAACTTTTTCAAGAATGACATGACAGAAATCTTGTCGTCTTCCGGACGTGTCGCATTGATCGCTGCACGCATAAATTCGGCATTCGTGATCCCTGGAATCTCACTTGGGTATTGCATGGCTAAAAACAGACCTAAACGCGCACGTTCATCTACTTCTAGCTCTAACACATTTTGCCCATCAAAAAGGATTTCTCCTTCGGTTACTTCGTAATTCGGATTTCCCATAATTGCAGCAGACAAGGTCGATTTACCTGTTCCGTTTGGTCCCATGATGGCATGGATTTCTCCTGTTTTCATTGTTAAATTCACGCCTTTAAGGATTTTCTTGTCCTCAATCGACACATGTAGGTTTTTTATTTCTAAGACAGACATGTAGTTCCCCTCCATATTCTGATTCGTTCTCACTTATTTTAGACTAATTGAGAATGAAGCGCAACGCCCCGACCAGTTAAAAATGTCATAATTTTGATTTATTGCAAATAAAACATCATTTTCAATTGATAATCTTTATAAACTAAATAAAATAATTTCTGTTCGTTTTTTCTCAAAAAAAGTCTGGGAATCATTCCCAGACTTTACAGGTTTTATTTTGCATCCGCATCGACAGATTTTACGGAGCCTTCCCATTGTTCTTCGATCCATTGACGAACATCTTCTTGATGTAAGACTTCGATCAATTTTTTGATCTTGTCGCTGTCTTCGTCACCTTTACGTGTCGCAATGATGTTGACATATGGTGAGTTGTCTTTTTCTAATAATACCGCATCTTCTAATGGATTCAATCCAGCGCCGTAAGCAAAGTTGGCATTGATAGCCACTAGATCGCCTTCGTCATTTTGGTAAGTAGAAGCCAATAATGCTGGATCGATCGTGTGATTGAATTTCAAGTTTTTAGGATTTTCATCGATATCATCAAATGTGGCTGTTTCTAAATCCACACCGTCTTTGACTGTGACTAATCCAGCGTCTTTCAAGATCGTGATGATCCGTCCCCAGTCAGATTCTGAATTTGAAGTAATGATCGTTGCACCATCTTCTAATTCAGAGATGTCTTTGATTTTTTGTGAATACAAGCCCATTGGTTCGATGTGGACAGCACCGGCATTGACAAAATCATAGCCTTTTTCGTCGATTTCTTTGTTCAAGTAAGGGATGTGTTGGAAATAGTTCGCATCAATGTCGCCTTCTGATAATGCCTGGTTTGGCAAGACATAGTCGTCAAATTTGACGATTTCCAAATCAATGCCTTCGTCTTTCAAAAGCGGCTTCACATGTTCTAAGATTTCCGCATGTGGTGTTGGTGATGCGCCGATTTTCAAGGTTGTATCGTCTGATGCGTTTGATGAGTCACTACTGCTTCCGCCGTTTCCACATGCGGCTAATCCAACTGTCAGTAAAAGCGTTGCTGCAAATCCAAAAATTTTCTTTTTCATATCCTATATCCTCCTATTTCCTACTATCTTTTATCTGTTTTCTTCGTTAAGAAATCCCCGATTCCTTGAACAATAAATACAATGACTAAAATAATCAAGGTAGCGACAAAAGTCACTGTTAAATTACCACGTTGATAGCCTTCTTGCCAAGCCAAGCCACCTAGACCGCCGGCACCGATTGCCCCTGCCATGGCAGTAAAACCGATCATTGAGATCGTCGTTACAGTCAACCCTGAGATCAAAGCTGGGACACTTTCAGGGATCAAGACTTTCCAAATGATTTCCCAATAGCTCGCGCCCATCGCATCTGCGGCTTCTAAGACCCCAGGGCTGACTTCGCGAAACGCGATTTCTACAAGTCGAGCGTAAAAAGGAGCAGCGGACAACACGAGAGCTGGAATCGCTGCTTGTGCGCCTAACATCGTTCCCACGATTGCTTTGGTAAAGGGAATGATCAAGACCATCAAGATCATGAATGGTGTCGATCGGAAAATATTACTAATGATCGAAACGATGCCGTAAATGATCCGCGCATACGGTTTGTTTTTGCGACCGATCGAGTAAAGGATCAAACCAAGGATCAAACCGATGATGGTTACTAAGACCATGGAGATCAACGTCATGTATAACGTGTCCATGATGGCTTGTTGCATCGTCTCCATGTTGATTTGGCTGAAATCAAGGTAGGTTTCTGTGAAGCTTTTATCCATGATGGATCACCTCCACTCCGACGCCTTGCTCTTTGATGAAGTTTTCTGCTTGGTCCAATTCGTTTTCCTCTCCGATCATCAAGGTAGTCAGCGAACCAAACGAGCCTTCTTTGGTTTGCTTGATTTTCCCATATACGACATTGATATCCACATTGTAACGACGAATGGCTTGAGAAATCACTGGTTCGTTGGCGTTTGTTTCGTTGAAGGTCAATGTCACTAAGCGACCGTCTGGATTTTCTTTGATCAACTCTGCCAATAATTCAGTGGACTCAGCTTCTGGTTCGATATCTTGTTGGACGAAGCGTTTCGTGACTTCTTGTTGTGGATTGCGAAAAACGGTCAACGCATCGCCTTCTTCCACGACTTGCCCACGTTCCATCACTGCCACTTTGTTACAGATTTTACGGATAACGTTCATTTCATGTGTGATCAAAACAATCGTCAAGTTCAATTTTTTGTTGATTGCCAATAATAGATCTAAGACCTCTTCCGTCGTTTGTGGGTCCAATGCACTTGTCGCTTCATCGCAAAGGAGGATTTCTGGCTCATTGGCTAACGCACGAGCAATCCCGACTCTTTGCTTTTGCCCACCAGATAATTGGGACGGATAAGCTTGTCCTCGTCCTTCCAAACCGACTAAACGGAGCAATTCTTCTGCTCTTTCTTTCCGTTGTTGTTTCGGTACACCGGCTAATTCCAAAGGTAGTTGGATATTTTCTAGTACGGTACGTGACCACAATAGATTGAAATGTTGAAAAATCATGCCGATTTTTTTACGAAAAACGCGTAATTCTTTATTTTTTAATTTAGTAATGTCTTGGTCGTTGACAATTACTTGACCATCTGTAGGTAATTCCAAGCCGTTCAACAAACGAACTAACGTACTCTTACCAGCACCGGAATAACCGACGATGCCGTAAATGTCGCCTTGTTCCACTTGTAGTGAAACGTCGTTGATAGCGTGGATCGTCCCATGTTTCCCGCCAAATGTTTTCTTGACATTCGTCAA
Organism: Enterococcus sp. DIV0806c; assembly: GCF_051710905.1. Lineage (NCBI taxonomy): Bacteria > Bacillati > Bacillota > Bacilli > Lactobacillales > Enterococcaceae > Enterococcus > Enterococcus sp. DIV0806c. The sequence goes on from NZ_JBIOLO010000001.1 coordinate 2,585,779, forward strand.
TTGGATCAATGACATATCGTTCACATCTTTCTTTACTTATTTTCTCTTAGACAACAAAAAAACTTTCGTCCTTTGCGTTTAGCAAAAGGACGAAAGTTTAGACTTCCGTGTGACCACCTTGATTCGCTGCTATTTCACAATAACAACCTCGTTCAGTACTTGACTCTAGTCGCATACTGCTGTGCTATAACGGGCACGCCCGTAGTCAGTTTGCTTGCGCTCACTCACTCTGCTCTAAGACCATCTTCCATTTCATTTCCGTTACCCTTTCACAGCAAACCGGGCTCTCTTGAAACATCCGTGACATGTACTCTTCTTATCAAAGCTTTCAATATGATTGTTTATGATTATAGCAGTTACAAGAATCAGTGTCAAACGTTTATTTGAACATGGTATTTCTTAAAGTGCGTCGAATTCTGCAGCATCGACATCTTTAAAACTCAATAACCACGCAGTCATTTCATCTTCATCGTTCAAAACAGCGATATTCTCACTGATTTTTTCATTCACAGATGAGACTGTTCCAGATAATGGACTTGCAAATTCAGTGACTGCTTTTTCTGCTTCTACTTCAACCAGTGCATCGCCTGCTTGATACGCTTTACCGATTTTTGGTAAGTTGGCAAACGTGATCTCACCTAGATCTTCTTGCGCTTCTTTTGTCAAACCTACACAGTATTCTTTTCCATTAAATAAAATCCAAAGGTTATCTTTCTTCTTTAAGTGTTTCCCAGCCATTTTAATTGAATGCTCCTTCGTATATTTTTTCATTAAAACCGATTGTGACCAGTTGATTGTCTTTGACGATCAATGGTCGTTTGATCAACATGCCGTCCGTAGATAACAGCTGACTTGCTTCTATGAGGGATAATTCATCGATTTGATCTTTTAGACCAAGTTCACGATACTTCATCCCGCTTGTATTAAAGACACGGCGAAGCGGCACATCTGAATGCTTCAACCATGATTCGATCGTTTCTGCCGTAGGCGTATCTTTGACCATATCGACCGCTTGATACGTTACTTGATGATTGTCGAGCCAAGCCTTGGCTTTTCGACAAGTAGAACACTTTGGGTACTCATAAAAAGTAAACAACTTGCGTTACCTCCTAGAATTTTTTACCGGTGCTTCATTTTGATAACGCATGGATAAGATCAATCCGATCCCAATCATATTCCCTAAGATCGATGAACCCCCTTGACTGATAAACGGCAATGGAATCCCTGTTAATGGAAGTAAGCCGATATTTGCGCCAATGTTTTCAAAGACATGGAATAAGAGCATCATGATCAATCCACTTGCGATATAGGCATAAAACTCATTGTTCGTATCGAAGCAGACACGTATCATACGATAAATCAATACAAAATACAAGAAAATGACAAATGCGCCACCAATAAAGCCAAAATTCTCGCCAATGACAGTGAATATCATATCCGATTCTCGGACTGGCACGTAAATGTTGCTGACGTTAAAGCCTTTTCCGAACATCCCACCTGTTCCGATTGCTAAAATCCCTTGGGCGGGTTGGAAGCTAAAGCCCGACGTATCATGAAAGGGATCGAGCCAAGAATCGATTCGGGCAAATTGGTAAGATTTGAACCCAACAGTATACAGGAATTCTCTTCCTGATTCTGTGGTCACAAGGAAAATCGTTCCTGCACCCACAATAAATGCTAAAGCAAAGATCGGGCCAATGATTTTCCAAGAAATCCCTGACATCAAAAAGACGCCACCAAAGATCGCCAGAAAGACGAGCATCGTCCCAAAGTCTTTTTGCGCCATGACTAACGCAATCACAGGAATCGAAATGATCAACATCTTTGCAATCAGCCAAAAATCAGATTTGATTGTTCGAACTTTGACTTGCGTATTGTGCTTCGTTACGATCAACGCCAGCATCAAAATATAAGCGATCTTCATCAGCTCGGCTGGTTGAAATGTGACACTTCCAAAGCGGAACCAGTTTTTTGAACCGGTACTTGCCGCCAGATTCTGGTCGTAAAATCGTAAGAGCAACCCCATGACAAGTAATCCTAGTCCATAGAGATAAGGCGTCAATTTCCAGATCCATTTCGAATTGATCCGCATGACGATTGCAATCGCTACTGCTCCCACAAGGTACCAAATGATCTGCATCCCGACACCTCTTGTCACAGAAGGACCGTTTGGATCATGTGTCAATGCAACATATAAGGATAAAATCCCAATCAAACATAATAAAAATACTGGTAGAATGACTCCGTAATCGATGCGGTTATCATTCGAAGTTTTTATTTTTTTTTCCATTTTTCATCCCTTTTCCTAAAAACCATACTGCCCTATATTATAGCTGTCTCCTTCTATAAATGAAAGCCAAAGCAAATGAGATTTGCGAAAAATTAATCTTATTCATTTCTCTTTATCCTTTCTTAAGATAAATACGAAAAAAACGCTTATTCAAGGGAGAAGTTCTATTGATTCCGTCTGATATTTTTCAATTTTTCTTTTCCTTTTTATAGAAATCCAAGATCTCATTTCCTACTTCTAATAACCGTTCAGAGGTCAAATGGGTCCGTTGGATCAAATAGAACTGACGAGATTCAGCTAAAGGTTCAACGTGTATCCCTTTTGGTACTGCTCGTTTGGATAATATGGATCGTCCGATTCCTTCTTTCAACATCGCCACAATGACTTCATTACTTTTTACAAGCATTTTCTTCCCTTGGATATTCTTTTCTTCAAAATAACGTTGTGTGTAATGGAACACACCTGAAGAAGATTCTCTGACTAGCCATAGCTCACTCTTAGGATCACCTGCAACGACCAACGCATCTTCAAGTAAAGAAAAGCGTTGTACGCCGGTTGTTTCTAAAGGTTTTTCGATAAAACCAAAATCAGCTTCATGTTTTGCCACTTGCTCCAAACTCTCATGAGAATTCGCAAAAGCAATCGAAAACTTGATTTTTGGAAAACGCACGATCAACTCTTTCATCAATTGAGGCAATAAATACACAGCAAATGTATGGGAAGCGACGATCCGGCACACTTCTTCTTCATTTTTTTCATCCGCTAATTGTTGTTGTGTTGTTTCCCATTCTTCCAATAAAACCAATGTTCGTTCATAAAGCAAATCCGCTTGTTTTGTCGGTTTCATCTCTTGTCGTCCATTGCGTTGGAAAAGTTCAACTCCAAGATCCCGCTCCAATTGTTTGATTTGATTGGACACCGCAGGTTGAGACAAATAGAGTAATTCAGCGGTTCGCGAAAAATTTCTTGTTTCATAAACGACACGAAAGGTTGTTAATAACTTAAACATCTAACCACTTCCATTATCTTTTTTTATAGTAACTATAATAACTATTTGATTTAAATATATCAAAAAGACTCTATAATGAAAAGTGTAAGGAACAGGTTGTGGACCTTCAGTTACACACACCTCACAACCTTCCAGACAGCTTACTGCAACGATAAGGAGAAGCATCCATGCGATTTGTTTTTTCCCATTGAAAAACTTTACTATTCTTCGTAACAAGCAGTTTTCATCGTTGGCTACTTATCGTTGCAACGAGTCTGTCCTTTATTATCAATAAAAAGGAGAGTAATGTATGAAGCATTTCTTGAAGATTGTTCCGATCCCGATTTGTGGGTTGATCCTTGGATTGACTTCTTTAGGGAATCTTTTAAAAGACTATCATTTGACGCATTTAGGAAATTTTGTAGGTGCGATCGGTATGCTTTTGATGCTGTTGATCATCGGCAAACTGATCCTTTTATTTGAACACACGAAGCAACATCTATATGATCCAATCGTCGCTTCCGTCTCGCCGACCTTTACGATGTCTTTGATGGTCATCTGTACGTATTTTGTTTCTTTCAAATCAATTGCGCCAATTGTTAAATTGATTTGGCTAGCCGCAGTGATCTTCCAAATCATCTTGGTTCTGTACTTTAATTACCATCATGTAGTTAAAGCAGACTTGTCAATAGAAGCAATTTTTCCAAGCTGGTTTATCGTGTATGTTGGTTTTGGTGTCATCACAGTAACTGCTGGAAACTTTTCTCCGATCCTTGGAAAGATTTTCTTCTGGCTTTCGTTAGCTTGTTATGTAGTACTACTACCAATCATCATCCATCGAATTTTCTTTGTCAAAAATATGGCGCAACCAACCTTACCATTGATTGCGATTCTTGCAGCACCTGGTTCTTTGTGCCTGACAGGGTACTTAAAAAACTTTGAAGACCCAAATTTGGCCTTAGTCATGACGTTGTTCCTTGTTTCGCAAGTACTTTACTTTATCGTTTTAGCCATGTTACCACGTCTGTTATTGCTTGATTTTTATCCAAGCTTTGCAGCCTTTACTTTCCCATTGGTGATCTCTGCTACAGCAATCTCTACTGCCACTGCTTATTTCCATCAATTAGGGTTTGCTACAGGGATCTTAGATGGATTGAAAGTCATCGAGTGTTTGATTGCCTGTGGCATGATCGCTTACGTCTTAGGACACTATGCCATCTACTTGATTAAAGAACACAGTCAACATAAACATCACCTTTCAAAGGGATTGATAGAATAGACTTCACCTTCTGTCTTTTTCGTTTAGTAAAAAGGCAGAAGGTTTTTTTGTATTCACGAAGAAACAAATAAATGATACTATATTTTAGAAAAACTTTTTCTTAAATGAAAGGAAAGAATCAGATGAATGCTTTATTCACTTATATAAAAACGCTGAAAAAATTTGGTGGCCGAAAAATCTTACCCGGACTACTACTCGCCTTTTCCGTCGCAGTCATTAGTCGGCTATTGGGGCCCTTTGTCCCACAACTCGGTGCAGGAACGATTGCGATTTTACTTGGCATCGTCTTAGGAAACACCTTGTTTAAGCAACCTGAACTTGCGGTGGGTACCAAATTTGCCGAAAGTAAACTATTAGAATGTTCCGTTTTCTTGCTTGGTGCAACTGTGACGATCCAAACGATTGCACAGATTGGTATCAAAGGTGTAACTTTCGTGTTACTCCAAATGACTGTCACGATTCTTGGTGCCTATTTCATCGGAAAAAAACTGTTGTTCAGCGATACCTTTGCCTTGATGATGGCAGGTGGAAACGCCATTTGCGGTTCTTCAGCCATTGCTTCGATTGCTCCAGTGATCCATGCAGATGAAGAAGAAAAGGGCCAAGTCATTACCTTGGTCAATCTTTTAGGAACAGTGATGATGTTGACACTTCCCTTTTTAGGTCTCCAACTCTTTGGTGATCAACTGATCGAAAAAAGTGCGCTTATAGGTGGTACTTTACAATCCGTTGGACAAGTGGTTGCTGGAGCAAGTCTATTAGATGCTTCAGTCGTGCAATTTGCAATGCTGTTTAAAATCATGCGGATCATGATGCTTGTGGTCGTGGTATTCCTCTTTGAAAAATTTATGACAAAAAAACAGCCGGCCGTCTCGTCTACGTATACGCCAAAAAACCACAAACGAAAAATGCCACTTCCTTGGTACGTTTTAGGCTTCTTGATCGTGTGTTTAATCAACAGCTTCTTCACCATTCCCCATGTGATCGATCAAAGCGCTAGTTTTATTAGTGGTTGGTTTGAGGTCACTGCATTAGCCGCGATTGGCTTACGTTTGGATTTTGCAAAGTTCATGAAAGAAGGAAAGCGATTCTTGACGTATGGATTGACTGTGGGACTTCTACAAACGATCATGGCTTTATTCTTTATTTGGTTGATCAAACTATAAGTAAAATAAGCACCAACATCTCGGAAAGATCTTCTATTTCGAGGTGTTGGTGCTTATTTTTCTGTGCTGTCAGCTGGTAGTACAGCCTAATGAGCTAAAATATTTTCAAGCACTAATAGTTGCCGTTTGATCACTAACCCATTTTCAGCTTTCCCCATATACCCAGTCAATTGTCCATTTTGCCCAATCACTCGGTGACAAGGAATAACGATTGGTAGAGGATTCAAACGATTGGCTTGACCAATCGCACGAGCTGCCTTTGGTTGTCCGATTGCCTGTGCCACTTGTTTATATGTGCGACTTTGTCCATAAGGGATTCTTGTGAGCACTCGCCAAACCTTTTGTTGAAAGGCTGTTCCTCTTTGGAAAGATAAAGGTACATCAAAAACGTGTCTTTCACCTGAAAAATATTCTTCCAGCTGTTGTTTTGCCAAGGATAAAATCTGAGCATTTGCTTCTTCATTTTCAGAAATTCGTTCAAAAGAGACAGCTGTTAATCCTTTTTGATCGGCATCAAGCCATAAAGGACCGATCGGTGTTTCAATTTTCATTTTTGTCCGCCTTCCTCATCACTTATTTTATTTATCATCTATGATTCTTCGAAAAAAATCAACCTAAAAGTTTATTTAATGACATAGAGATGGTACACTGTATACGGCACTTATAATAAAGATAATTATCTTATATCGTTGTTATTTAAACATACTTTTATTTATACTAGTTATAGGAGAAAACATGCTTGAAAGGAACGAAAACATGAAAATATCAATTGTTATCCCTTGTTTTAATGAAGAAAAAACTGTCCCACTTTTTTTTGATGAAGTCGAAAAATTTCGTGGCGATTACGAGTTCGAGTATCTTTTTATCGATGATGGGTCAAGTGATGGTACATTGGCTGCCATCAAAAAATTAGCGAATGTACATGAATCCGTTCGTTTTGTCGCTTTTTCACGAAATTTCGGAAAAGAAGCCGCACTATATGCCGGCCTGCAAGCCTCTACAGGAGACTTAGTCACTGTCATGGACGTCGATTTACAAGATCCACCTGAATTATTACCAGTGATGATCGATAAAGTCATCAACTCCGATATCGATTGTATCGGTACACGCCGTTCTACTCGTGAAGGTGAACCAGCTATCCGTAGTTTCTTTGCGAAGAAATTTTACCAATTGATCAATAAAATCAGTGATACTGAAATGGTTGACGGTGCAAGAGATTATCGCATGATGACTCGCCAAATGGTGGATGCGGTCTTAGAATTAGCGGAATACAATCGCTTTTCAAAAGGACTATTCAGTTGGGTAGGGTTCAAAACAGAGTATCTCTCATTTGAAAATCGCGAACGCGTTGCCGGTGAGACGTCTTGGTCATTTTGGAAATTATTCAACTATTCAATCGATGGGATCGTCAATTTTTCTGACACGCCATTGAACATCGCCTCATTTGTGGGCGCATTATCATGTATCGGTTCAGGAATCGCCATCTTATTTATTATTTTACGTGCGTTATTATTTGGTGATCCAACATCCGGCTGGCCTTCACTCGTCTCAATCGTCCTATTCATCGGCGGAATCCAACTTCTTTCTCTTGGTATCATTGGGAAATATATTGGGAAAATCTTCCTAGAAACGAAAAAACGCCCAGTCTATATCGTCCGGGAAACTGAAAAACTAAAAGCCCACCAAATTGGTGAGCAAACAGATAAATAAGCAATGAATAAAGCTATCCTTTAAAATTAGAGGGTAGCTTTTTCTTTATGATAGCCAGTTAAAATAACTCTCATTATAAAAAGTTGTTTTAACTGATTGCGTTTTATCTATCCATTCATTGCGTATACTTATAGATGATAATGTTTCTATCTGTTAATTATAGCTGATAGCATTTTTAAGCTACATAAATACTAAAGGGGGCAATACCATGTATCATTACTTAGACATACTTAACTTCGGTCTTCTAGGTCTTATGTTAATCTCACTTGTATCTTTGATATTAATCAGTAATCGAATAGAATTATTTAAACAATACATATATTCAAAAAAAATTTTCTCTGCAGCTTCTGATGAAACAGAAATATATATTCGTATGTTAAAAAAAAGTAATCAATACATTTTTTTGACTTCAATTTCATTTATCCTTTCAAATGTGCTAGTTTCAAAGAACATCTTGAATCTTTCTACCTTTTTTTTAATTTCAGGAATCTTCTTCTTGTTGTTGAGTTTAACTACATGTTTCTACTCTAAAGACAGCATTAGCCAAGGATATCTGGTTATAGCTAAAAATAAATCATATTTGATATACTACTTTAAGAATCAAAAACAGCAAAACCTCATTTTATCTTGGCAAAATAAAATGATTTCTTCACTTTATCTCACTTTATTCTTTTATATGTTACTCTTGATCTCAACTTTACTGATGAAAACAATCTAGTAATATTTCTTTTATTGATGGCTCTGGCGTTTTTTTACGATAGATATCATTTTTTTACTTATAGTTACTTTGTACTTTGACCCTAATCAATAATTATAAGCGATTGAGGTTTATATCCATAAAAAACAGTTATTTATGGGATTATTTTTTTCATAGGATACATAATGACTTGATGTTCTTTCACTTCCTCGCTGAATAAAAACAATTTATCTGCTTCGATCCTGTACTTATGATCTTTGATCACATTCACATGGTTCACACTTGCTGGATCTGGCTCTAAATAGAAGTTATCTTGAGTAACAGAATATATTCCAGCATACTCTATCAGCCCAGACAGGTTGATTCGCTGTACTTCACCTGATTCATTGAAGATCAAGATACCTCCACCCTCCAGTTTCCAAGAATACCTGGTCAAGAGATCTTGTAACTGGTCGTGGGAGATATCGCTTTTTATTTTTAATTTCTGATATGCTTCATCGAGTTTTCCCGGACCAGGAAAGGCTTTTTTATATTCCTCGAATGTCAACTCGTCTGAATCAGTTATTTCCTGTAAAGAAGTACTTTCTATTGTTTCCTCCATGCTGTCTCTTGTTTGAGATTGTCCTGTACTTGATTCGTTACTACAACCAGTAATTAGTAATACAAACAACAAGATAGATACTATCCGTTTCTTCATTCTAGTTTATTCACTCTCCTATCTTTCAAAAAAAATAAAAAGGATTACCACATGATTTGTTGAACATACGCGAATAATTGGTATGGCCACCATTTAATATAAGTACCAAGCTTGACTATCGCTACTCACATATCTTTCTTCCCGTAAAATATAGATGCATTTGAAATCCAATTGAAGCCTTCATTAGTGACTGTTCCTTGACCGGTTAAATGGTCATTATCAAGAACAAATAAATCAATCAGTGGTTGCTCCGCTAAATTAGGTTTTTTTACACTAATTAAAGTTCCATCTCCGGAATACTGTTTTTCTATTGGAAATTTGTATTCATCTAAATTATCTTTTTTTATTTCCTCTATGTTTCTGATTGTTACTTCTGAATCAAAGTCGATCGTATCCACGATCAAATAATTGGTCATGATGGAATCAGCGAAACCTTCAAGCTTAAGAATAATTCCTGTTGCTTCATCGATCCATGCTTTAAAAGTTTGAGCGTTTACTTTTGACCCAAATTCCTCTGGATACTCTCCTTCAAGAAAAACAACGTCCCTTCCCAGTAGCTTTTCTGTCCGAATGATTTCCCAATGATTATAGAGAGAAAAAAGTTGGGCACCATAAAGTTGTGAAAAGACAGCATCTGCTGACATAGATAGCGGTAAAACAGAATCTCGTTGATTCAAAACCGTTTCTCCTAAACCATTTTTTGTTAATCGGCTTTCAATTGATTTACCCTTATTGGCTCGATCAATATCAACGTTATATTGACTTACAAAGTAATCGTTTTCTTTAAAATTCACATCAACTAAATTTTTATTTTTAGACTTATCATAGATGATTGCTTTTTGCTCACCCGTTGTTTCATTTTCAAATACCTCAACAAATTCTTCATCCAGAATACCTTTAGAAAAGTCTAGTTTTGCTTGTACTTGATACTCCCTGTCAGATAAATTCCCATATTTTTCTCGAAAGGATATACTTACCTTATCGTAAAAATCGACTGAATTAACTACCTTATTAGCAATTTCCCTTTCTTGCTCGCTCAATGGATTGATTTCTTGCGCAGAAACGGCATCACCTAATGTTACTATTCCAAACACCCCAACGAATAATAGAATTTTTTTCATTTTGATTTTCTCCTTAATCTAGACTTATGATGCATTGCCTAGCATGTTTATATTTTTTATTTCAGAGGATAGCTTCATCAATAGAATAGAGTATCCAAATGTAATCTAACTTCTTATTGGGCATATTTATATAAATATAAATATGTGATGTTAGTTATTTAAAATTCATCTGTTTTCCGTTCATTTTCGCTCATTTATTTTACTTTTATGTAAACACACTGCCTAGTATCAGTATAAAAAATAATGGCTTTTGATACTGATATAGAAATTTCTCACTCATATTTCCTAAATCAAAAAAATGCCAATGGTTTTCGAAGTTTTTATCACTTTAACTTGCGAATCATGATACGGCACAGAAAAGACTTGTTAATGAAATGAAAAAGAGCTCACTTCTGTTTCTATCATTTATTCGGTTTTAAGGTGAAAGACACAAGTTAATTTTGCTTTTGTTTCAGATCAACCAATCATTCTAAGATTTCTCTTTACATCGTTTGACAAAGAATCCAACTTATTTATACAACCAATGTAAAAAAGACTATAAACAAAACTCTAGCTTTAAGAGTTTGTCTACAGTCTAAGACTCATGCTAGATCATATAAAGACAAATTAGTATGAACCAAATAATTGTCACCAATCGTTGTTAGTTGGAAGAATTCCTCAATATTCTTTATTTTACGATTTCTAAACGATCAATACTCAGGGTATCAACCCCAATTTCGGACGAAATCATGATTTCCTGCTCTCCCTTTGGTAATTTCATACGGACTTGTAGCGGTTGATAATATTCGGAAGGATACACATCCACCAACTGACTTGCTTGTTTCGTTTCGATCTTGATCCGGATTGGTTCATTCATGATAAGAGGATCGTTCGTTTTGACATAGACAATCACTAGAGATTCAGTTGCTTTCTCGACCTGTGGGGTAAAAATGATTTTGTCAGTAATTGACTCAAATCCTTGTACGACTTTCTTAGAGAGTGCCGCATCATCCTCGACAATCGCTAAATCACCTTCAAGCAACGCACGACTGGCTGGTAATCTCATCCGATTCGGCTCAGCTTTTGGCAACGATTGAACGCGCCAGTCATCCAAGGGCGGTTCCAGCAGGATCTTATCCTCTTGATCCCAACCAAACTTTTGCAAGCGGATCGAACGGTCCCAACCGGAATGATCCCATCGAGCAGCGTGATAAATCAACCAGTCTTCAGAGCCATCTTTTGATTTAGCAAATCCATTATGCCCGGGTCCATAGACAGTGTTTGTCTGTTGGAAAATTGACTCTGGTTTCTTTTGCCAATTGGCTTTTTCTAGCGGATCATCAGCTACATCTAGGGTCATAAGACCTAGCGCATAATCGTTGTCCCAGCTCCCACTCGCAGAATATACTAAATTGACTGTCTTATCTTTGATGATCACTTGAGGGGCTTCATTGATCAATGGCGTTTGACGCATTTCCCATTCATATTCTGGTTTTGAGATAAGCCGTTTTTCACCAACTACTTCCGTAGGAGAAACCATTTCCGCTAAATAAAGATTTTGAGCAATATTTTCATATCCTTCCCAACCAGACCAAAGAAAATAGCGTTTGTCACTTATCTCTAAGACGGTGCCATCAATCGCAAATTTATCATCCATCCCTTTGATCTCTTCCAATTGCCAGTCACCCATATATGGATCTGTTTGATGATTAACTAATGCAAACATTCGGTGGGTTTCTGAAGGGCGATTCGCTGCAAAATACATCACCCAACGGTCATCTAAGTAATGAAGCTCCGGTGCCCAGATACTTTCAAAATCTTCTGGCATTTCCCAGATGATCTTTTTTTCACCGATTGCCACGAGAGAGAGGTTTTCAGCACGCCATAGCGTTAAATTATTCCCAGTCGTTTTGGTATAATAAAAGTAGGACTCCGTTTGCAAGATCCAAGGATCCGCTCCATCATTATCGATAATAGAAGTAAAATCGGACACTTCTTCCCCCGTATCAGTTCCAGCCCCACAACCTGTTATCACAAGTGCAGCAAACAGGACACTTACACTACTGAGCCAAACCACTGATTTTCCCATCAGACATCGCCCCTTTCCACATCAATCGGATTATTCCACCTGCGTTGGATGGAACTGATCATTGATTTCTTTAATAGCTACTAAATCAACTTTCGGTTGTCGGTCATAGGTCAGTAACCCATTGATTTCTTGCTCGACATCTGTCAATTGGGTATAGCAATACCCCCAAAGTCCGACAGAATCATAAACAGCCGTCATTATTCGTTGATAATCCTTCAAGAAATCTTGTTTATTCTCCACTGAGGTATAACCCCAACCTGGTTGCCCAGAAACATCAAAGCCAATACCGCCAAACTCGGTTAATAAAATAGGCTGATCCTGATAAGAAAATCCTCCAGCGAAAATCGGCCATGGTGTTGATACTCGATTCACCAATTTTTCTCTCGTACTGAGACTGTCTTTAAAGTAAAGATATTTTTGCCTTTCGGATTCTTGTCCATGAGCATAATTATGGATCGCACAAATATCTGTCTCCGTCATCGCCCAACCATCATTTGAAATAACCAATCGTTGCTGGTCTAGTGAATGGATGAAGTGATACATTGCTTGAGAAAAATGCTGTTGTTGGCGATCAAAAGAGATTTTTGGTACACCCCAGCTCTCGTTGATCGGTACCCAAGTGACGATCGAAGGATGGCTATAGTCACGAGTAATGATCTCTGCCCACTCCTGCATCAAGCGCATGACAGAAAGATCGGTATAGATCGCCGGTGCTGCACACTCGCCCCAAACCAGAAATCCCAATTTATCTGCCCAGTATAAAAAGCGCGGGTCTTCTGTTTTTTGGTGTTTACGACAACCGTTAAAACCCATTTCTTTTGCTAATAAGATATCTTGTTTAAATGCCTCATCCGTAGGGGCAGTCAACAAGCCATTAGGCCAATAACCTTGATCGAGAACCAACTTCTGATAGTAAGGTTTGTTGTTTAAGTAGATCATGCCATTTTTTGTCTGTATTTTACGCATACCAAAGTAACTTTTTAATTGATCAATCGCATTTCCAGCTTCCCTAAGAGTCAATTCCACATCGAATAATTGCGGATTTTCGGGCGTCCAAGACCAGCCCTCGTGATGAAAATTGGTCCGGAAAATTTGTTGTTGAAAAATATCGACTGCAAAACTTAACTTAGAAGTCACAAACTCTGCAGCCCCACTGATGACTAAAGCATCTTTAAAATAGATTTGATATTCTAACACTAAATGTGGCTTTAACTGATTCAATTCAACATCGATCATCACGGCGCCAGCATCAAAATCACTAGTAAATTTCACTTGTTGCAAGTGGGTCGCAGCAACTACTTCTAGCCAGACCGGCTGCCAGATCCCCGTTGAGTTTGTGTACCAGATCCCTGCTGATTCTTCTTTCCAAAATTGTTTCCCACGTGGAATGCTTTCATCAAAATGCGGATCGAATGCTCGCACACTTAGTATCTGTTCTTCTCCCACCACAAGAGCATCCGTAATGTCGATATCAAAAGAGGTGTGCCCTCCGCAATGATTTTTCACATGATGTCCATTGACAAATACATCTGCCTCATAGTCCACTGCACCAAAATGCAAAAGGACACGGCTTTCTTCAGGAACCTGTACATTGAAAGTCCGATAATACCATACAACATCATGAACTTCTCGCTGATCAATGCCACTTAATGCACTTTGATAGACAAAAGGAACATTGATCTTGTAAGCATAATTTGCTTCATTTGTGTACCACTTTTCTTTCAGACCACGATTTTGGTCATCAAAGGCAAATTGCCATTCACCATTTAAGCTTAACCAATTCTCTCTCTCAAATTGCGGTCTCGGGTATTCTTCTCTAATCATATTTCCTCCAAAAAAACAAATTATTTTATACCACTTTGCAACGACATCGACGCCATAAAGCTCTTTTGCGCTACCAAATACAATAAAAAGGTAGGAATCAAAGCCAAGATTGCGCCAGCAGTTCCAATTCCCGGATAGGTCATGTATTGACCTTGCAGCAATTGCAGCCCCGGTGTGATCGGTAATTTATCAATATCGTTGATCACGATCGATGGCCACAAGAAGTCATTCCATGAGCCAGTAAAACTAAACAATGCAACCACAGTCAATACAGGTTTGATCAGCGGTAAAATGATATAATAAAAAATTTGAAACTCATTTGCCCCATCGATCACAGCCGATTCATCCAATTCTTTGGGAATTCCTAAAATGAACTGTCGAACGAGGAAAATGTTATAAACACCTGCTGCTCCAGGTACGATGACTGCTAGAAATGTATTTGTCCAACCTAGAGTATCAACGATTTTGAAATTCGGGATCAAATTGACCACTCCGGGAAACATCATGGTTCCTAACAATAAAGCAAAAATAACATCTCTTCCCTTAAAGGTGAGTCGTGTATAGCCATAGGCCGCAAACGAGACGATCACCATAACTAATAGGGTATGTGAAGTTGAAATAATCATGGAATTCACAAACCAGCGGAACACAGGAGAAGAATCATTGCCCTGTAACAAGCTCAAAAAGTTAGCAAGTGTCCAATCTTGTGGAATCAAACTGAACCCAACCTTTTGAATCTCTGCCTCTGATTTAAATGAGGTGAAAATCGCCCATATCAAAGGAAAGATCCAAATGACGCACACGATTGCTAGTAAAATAAAGGCAATCCTTTTCCCTAGTTTGTTTTCTCGCATCTTCTTCCCTCCTATCTTTCCATTTTTTTGATGACCAGAAATTGCACAATCGAAACTGCCATGATCACAAAACCTAATAGAATGGCCATCGCTGAAGAAATGCCTGCAACCGAGGTGCTACTACCAAAGGCATTTTCTTGGATATACATCATCAACACCCGAGTGGAATTATTGGGTCCGCCTCCTGTCAACATTAGTGGCTGACCATAGATATTAAACTGAGCGATGGTCGTCATGACCGTTGTAAAGATGAGTTGGTTGCGAATACTAGGTAAAGAAATACGGAAAAATTTAGTCACACTATTCGCACCATCTAATTCCGCTGCTTCTAACTGTTCTTTTGAGACGCCATTTAATGCAGCCACATAAATAATCAGATTCCCACCTAATGTCCACCAAATCGTCACGATCAAAATAGCGATCCAAGCCCATGGTTGAGTGCCCACAAAATTGATATCAATGCCGAATACTTCTTTGATCGGTCCGAATGATTTACTCAAAAGAAATCCCCAAATGATCATGACCGCAGAGATTGCAAATAATGTAGGCAAATAAAGAATCGATTGAAAAAAACGCATCAATTTTGGTTTAGTAGACAACGCAACTGCTAACAATAAAGGGATCGCGATACATAGTGGGACTGAGATTGCCGCAAAAAACAGCGTATTTTTCATTCCATTAAAAAATTGCGTATGATATAACGAGTCTTGATCAAATAAAATCGTTTTAAAATTATCAAATCCGATAAAAATCGGCGTACTGAACAAATCCCATTCAGTAAAAGAAACATAAATTCCAATAACTGCCGGAACTAAAAAGAATAAAAGAAAAAGGAGCATATGCGGACCAATAAAAACGACTGGCCAGGCATTTAATCTTTTTTTCATCAATACACATCCTTCTCTGTATTTCTAGTCAACCCTTCAACAAGAAACGACTGTGACAGCATTTTAGCCTACCCATCAGAATTCCTAGCCCATCAAAAAACCGACTGAATTCTTTTTACGGTCACCCTTCCTTCTGCCACAGTCTCCAAGTGAAAATATTATTTCATCTTTTCTTCTACGACTTTTTGGATCTCACCAAAAGTTGTTTGGATATCTGCTTTTCCTGTGATCATATCCCATGAACGATTATCATATTCACTAAAAATGTAAGATAAGCCATCCACCGTGTTGACAGAAATTGCCGCTTGTCCTTTTTCTGTTTTCAACAAGAATGATTGTGGCATCTCCACATATTCTTCATTGTCTAGCATTGCTAAGGAAGTTGGATTTGCGCCTGATTTGACCCACTCTAGTTGGTTTGCTTGTAACCAAGTGAGAAAGTCGATCATACCACTTTTCTTTTCATCCGAACGTTCTTCGCTCGTTTTAAGCATCGCAAACTGATCGACGCCTGAACCTTGAACGATATGTTCAGCATCCCATTGCGGAGTAAATGTCTGACCCCAAGTGAAGTCACTTATTCCTTCCATATTACTTAACATCCATGTTCCTTCTGGAAGAAAAATCAGCTGTTGATTTGCAAAAAGTTTGTTTGCATCTTCGCCATCTGGGACCATATAACCGGCATCATATAGCGTTTTAAACTCTTGGACGGCATTGTAAGAAATATCATTATCGATAGTGATGTTTCCTTGTGCATCTTGCCATTCTCCACCCATTTGCTGGTAAAGATTAGAATAATTTTGCATGCCCCATGTATAGCCAAAACTATAAATACCATCTGCTTTTGCTTTTTCCCCAGCCTGTCTGATTTCTTCATATGTCACTACGCCATCATCCAACGCTCCTGGAACATATTTATCCACCAAATCTTGGTTGTAATACATCACCCACGAACCCATCGTTGCTGGAATCCCATATTGACTATCCTCCACCACACCAGTATCCCAAGCAGCTTCTACATAATTTCCACGTGTCAATTCAGTTCCTTCGATCATGTCATCCCAAGTCTCAAGCATCTCTTGGTTCTTATACGTGGGTAAAGCTTCCGATGCGATCAAAGCTAAATCTGGGACGCCTTTGCCAGATTTTCCAGCAGTCGTCAACTTCGAAGTAAAGGTGTCACCTTGCATACTAACTAACTTTACTTTAAAGTCTGGATTTGTTTTATTGTATTGATCAACCGTTTTTTGGATTTTTTCACCGTCCGGTCCCGTCGTCGAAGACCAAAGCAAAATTTCCGAATCATTGCTTGAACTATTACTTCCACCACAAGCAGCTAACAACAACGTACATAATAAGCTTGTTCCTACTAAAACAATTAATTTTTTTACTTTCAATTTCCACACCCCTTTATTTAACTAAAAAGTAAAATGATACCTGATTATCAATAAACATAATTGTTAGACTATCGTCTATCAATGTTTACACCGTAAAGTTACTATAAAAATAAAGCGCTGTCAATATTATTTCAGCAAGCTTATTATGGTAAATTCCATCATTTTACAATTTTGTAAATCCAAAAGCATGTGATATAATTAATCCATCTTTTCATTAAACTAATTAGTATAACGAGGTGATAGCTATGGAATTGGATTTAACGAAAGCATCTTTACCGATCTACGAAGCACTCGCAAATGAAACTCGCTTAGCGATTTTAAGAGAATTAGGAGATAGTAAGAAAAGCATCAGTGAAATTGGGCAAAAATTAGCGATCAGCAATGCTTTGATGACAAAGCACATCCGAAAACTTGAACAAGCACAGTTGATCAAAACAGAAAAAGGATCGGGGCAAGACTGGAAGAAAAAATACTTATCTCTAAAAACTGATTTCATCAATATCAATTTCCCCGCAAAAGTGTTTCCGCAAATGAATTTAACCTCCCAATCAGTGAAAATAGGCCACTTTACCGATTTTGAAGCTAAGCCTTCCTGCGGTATGGCGACGAAAGATCAATTAATTGGCGCATTAGACGATCCTAAATCTTTTCTTGACCAAGATCGTGTTGATGCGAGTATTATCTGGCTAAATAACGGTTTTCTAGAATACAAAATCCCAAATCCTTTGAAAACTGGTGAAAAAATCGAGTTACTGGAAATCAGCATGGAAATCGCTTCTGAGTTCCCAATTTCTAATAACTATTGGCCAAGTGATCTTTCATTTTACTTAAACAACCACTGCATTGGTAAATACACCATTCCAGGGAACTTTTCAGATGTTAGAGGTTCCTTGACTCCGAAATGGTGGATCGATGAATTTAGTCAATATGGATTACTTAAGCATTTACGCATCAATCGCTATGACACTTCCCTCGATGGAGAGAAATTAACAGATCACAACCTTAATGAAATCGACTTAGATCATAGTGACTTTTTCACCTTTAAAATCGCTGCGCCTGCTACTGCTGAAAATGCTGGTGGTTTGACTATCTTCGGCGATCGTTGGGGGAACTATCCTCAAGATTTATTGTTTAATTTTTACGTATCTGAATGACCTATTTTTTCTTTATCCAACAAAAAAAGGACTCAGCAAAGTGATCAGAACTGACCTAACAAGCCGAGATAAAATAAAAAAAATATCTACTTATTAAATGTATATTAACGATGAAACGTGCCTGTCTTGCACCACCTAAACCGAATAAACGGTTAATTAAAAGAATGTAGATGATCTCTCCTAGCCAATTCTATTGCTTGAAACGACCAATGCTTGGCAAACCCTTCATTTATGTTCTTTTAAGAATAGAAACAGGACTTCTTGTTTGGGTTCAAGAAGTCCTGAATCTTTTTATAAATCTAGTTCCTCTGATAGGTAACGACTTCCTTGTTCTAGTTTCTTTATTTCATCATGGATGCCAAAAAGTGCGCTCCTTTTTTCAGGAAACGCACTTTCTCCATATTTTTTCAACTTCTTGAACCTATACATATAAGCTATTCGCGTGAACTTCTAAACATAAGCCAGATACCCGCTTACCTTTAACTTTTTATCTCGTTTATTATACTAAGTTCCATTTATTTGTATTTGTTACTATCCTATCTACCCCAAACTCTCCGTCAATCGCCGCAATCCTTCTTCCAATTTCTTACGTGGGCATCCCACGTTCAATCGCAAAAAATTGTGACTAGCTTTCCCATACACTTCGCCTGACATGATTGCAACCTTGCCTCGTTCGATCATTCGTTGCTGAAGTTCTTCCATAGTAAAAGGGAGGCGGGCGCAATCGAGCCACATCAAGTAGGTGGCTTCGCTTTTGGTCACGATGATTTCTGGATGATGTCGTTTGAGGTACGCAGTGACAAAAGCAATATTATCATCTATATAGTGGTTGAGTTCAGTGACCCAGTTGCTTTCTTTTTCATACGCCGAAATCGTAGCAACTAATCCAAAAACACTCGTGGAACCGAGGCCATCAGCTTCTTTCATCTGTCGTAAAAACCGCTGGCGCAAGGACGAATCTGGAATCAATCCGTAAGAAAAAATCAATCCAGGAAAATTAAATGTTTTACTTCCTGATGTGACGACTGCGACATTTTTTTGGATCAATTCCGTCAGTGGTTGATGGTGTTGTCCCTTTCTGAGAATATCCATGTGGATCTCATCCGAAATAATGAACACTTCGTTTTTTTGGGCAAGCTCGATGATGTTTACTAATTCTTTTTTGGTCCACACTCTACCTGTTGGATTGTGGGGACTACACAATAGCAAAATTTTATTCTCGGGTTGCTCAAATTGGCGCCTCAAGTCCTCAAAATCCAATTGATAGGCACCTTCTTGATAAATCAATTCATTGCTTACCAGTTTACGTCCATTCCCAGCAATCAGTTTATAAAAGGCATCATAAGCAGGCGTTTGGATAATCACACCTTCTCCGGGTTTACTTAATAAACAAATCAGTTGCTTGATGCTATAGATGACGGAAGGACTGTAAACCAACCAGTCCTCGTCGATCTGGTGTCCAAAACGTTCTTTGTACCAGTGGGTGACTGCTGATTTGAAATCTGTGTGATTCCAACGAGTATAGCCAAAAATTGGATGTCTTAACCTTTCTTGTAGCGCAGCTTCGACGCCTGTTGGTACTTTAAAATCTGTATCAGAAATCGTAAATGGCAAGAGATCATTTTTACCGAAGCGGTCTTCAATATAATCCCATTGCGTACAATACGTCCCTTTACGATCAATTTGTTCATTGAAAGACATCTTCTACACTCTCCCGATTTCAGAACGACAAGATGTCATCCAGTTGATTTCTAACAGTAGTCACTTTTGTTCCTATAATGACTTGTACATTCGTATCATCCAAATGGACCACGCCTAATGCACCTAATTTTTTCAGTCGGTCATCATCAACGATCGAACCGTCATTCACGACTAACCTTAGACGTGTGATGCAATTATCTAAAGAAGTAATATTTTCAGCACCACCTAAAGCAGCCAAGATTCCTCGTGCATCAACTGTGCCTTTTCCTTTATACGTTACTTCTTCGTCTGTATATTCTGTCTCAGCTGTCATTTCTTCACGTCCAGGGGTCTTTAAGTTTTTGCGTAAAATCACCGTTTTAAATGTAAAGTAATAGATACCAAACCAACAAGCACCCACAAGTAAAACCAACCACCATTTAGTATAAGTCCCTTGCATGACCCCGAAAATAATAAAATCTAAGATTCCGCCATCAGTATTCCCAATCGTTACGCCCAACAAACTCATGACCATAAATCCGGCACCAGTCATCAACACATGGAATCCCCATAATAGAGGACTGACAAATAAGAAGAGAAATTCGATTGGTTCAGTGATTCCTGTTACAAAAGTCGCAATCACACCTGAAATCAATAATCCTTTTATTTTTGCACGATTCTCTGGCTTTGCGGTTTGATACATCACTAAAGCCGCTGCGGGAAGGCCAAACATGAATGTCGGCATTTTCCCTTGTGAAAGAAAAGCAGTGGCGCTAGGTGAAATCGCCAATCCTTGTTGCAATTCATTATAAAAAATATTTAGTGCGCCAAAGACTTCTTGCCCATTGATGACCTGACTTCCTCCAGCTTCTGTAAACCGGATCATCGATACTAAAATATGATGTAAGCCAAATGGCAATAAGAGTCGTTCTCCAGAACCGAATAAGAACGGGCCAAATGCACCAGAGCGTTGGATCAAATTTCCGATCCCAGTGATCAACATGGCAAAAAGTGGCCAAACCATCGGAATCAACACGCCAACGATTGCTAAAGTTACTGAAGTAATGATGGGTACAAAACGTGTCCCTGAAAAAAAGGCAAAACTATCTGGTAATTGGAATTGATAGAATCGCGTATGGAGCTGATAAACGATCAGCCCGACAATGATCCCTCCCAGAACACCCATGGATAATGTTTGGATACCAAAAACCATTTCTTGACCAGCTTCACGTAATTGTTCACTTGCAGCCAATTGATTCGTTTCTTGCAAATAAAAATTGATCGATAATTGCATCACTACATACCCAACAAATCCTGAAAAAGCAGCCACGCCTTTTTCTTTACGAGCTAAGCCTAAAGGTATCGCCATGGCAAACATCACAGGTAAATAGCTAAAAGCAAACCCTCCGATCGTCGACATAAAACGAAATATCACCTGTAGCCAAGCAGCACCTAAAAATGGAAAAGCAGTAATTGCTGATTCAGCGGAGAACGCACTCCCGATTCCTAAGAACAATCCCATGAAAGCTAACAGTGCGACTGGTAACATGAACGTTTTGCCTAACCCTTGAAAGATCTCCATCCAACTTGCTTTGTTCCCTTTTTGCATCCCTTTTCCCCCTTACTCTATTTCTTACCCTTAAAATGTAAGCGATGACAAAGGTGGTTACAATACTTCCTGTCCATATAGAATGGGCATTCATAAATTAGAATCTCCATTCTGAGAAGTGACTTGTTTCGCATAATGGATCATCAAAATATCTAACAAGATATCCATTGAAACTCTTGGACTCAAATCAATATTCTGATGATAGATCGTCAACATTTCTGCAATAAATGCGACCGTCGACAATTCTTCTAAAGAACTTGCCGGTTGACCAATAAAAGACAGCAGAGGAACATTTCGCTCCTTTAGTCGTTTAGCATAATCGAGCATTCCTAATGTTTCCCCACTATGACTAATAAAAATAGCAAGATCTCCTTCTCCTAGTTGTTTACTCACTGCTAGCAATTCGTCCCAATCGGTTGAATGCCCCACATTTTTACCAAGAAAATGCAATTTTCGATTCAGGGAAACAGCGACCGGGATACTTTGCCCTACAGCAAACAGTTCAATACGTTGTGCTTCTTTAATCATATGGACTGCGCGATCGATTTGTTTCGGTTCGATTTTTTCTAACGTCTCCGTAAACTGACGAAGGATTTCATTGATCAATGGTTTGAATTCATCCGACACATCAGTAGAATCACTCGTTTCTTCTAATGACCGATAACTTTTAAGGGCAAACTTAAATTCTTGAAATCCTTTAAAGCCAAGCTTTTTTGCCATTCGAGTGATAGTCGATTGGCTGGTAAATGTTTCACTCGCTAATTCTTCGGCTGTCATGGAGGAAACTTTTCTTGATTGATGCAAACAATAATCTAAGATATTTTTTTCCACTTGATTTAATTCAGAAAATTTATATTGGATTCTCTTATAGAATTGATTCATCTCTTTCTCCTATTCTGGCAGTTTTTCGCCAATGAACGATATGGTCTGTTTTCTTATCTATTCTACCGGAGAACGCGATGAAAAACGAGTCTACAGATAAATTCAGACATACAAAAAAATCCACAAAAATCGGTAATATGATTTTCGTGGATTCTGTGTTGTTCTTTGAAACAATCCATTGATATGACTATTTATTTTAATAATTTTGCAGCTGCTTCATCTAAAATCACTGTGATATCGGGATGAGTCATCAAGATCGATGCAGGAATCTCCTCTGTTACTGGACCTTCGATCACTTGTTTGATGATCTCTGCTTTATGCTCCCCGTTAACGATCAATACTAACTGTTTCGCTGCCATGACCGTCTTTGGCCCAAATGTCACAAAGTAATCACCAGGTTCTTCTCCCAGATGTTCTTTTAACGATTCATACATCTGATCTCCTGGAATGACCGGAATGCTATAAGTCTCCTTACTAAAGTCCGTATATCCAGGCATGTTTCCACAAAAATGACCATCTTCCCCAAGCCCCATCAAAACTAAATCCAAGCCACCCGCTTGCGCCATTCGTTTATCCACATCTTGATAATTATCAATAGTCAGTTCATGGATATTTTCAGTAGCGACCCCGATAGGATCATAAAGGGCTTCTTTCAGCCCTGACATAGTCAGACCATACTGCTTGTCCTTTAATGCCACTTCATCAAAATTATAATAATGGATCATCGATGTATCCATCTGTAATTTACTAAGCGTCTCCACTAAAATCTCGTAGGCCATCTTAGGCGAATTTCCTGTTGTCAAAGACAAATTCACTCGTTTTTTCTTCAACATTTTTCCCAAGACGATCCCCGCCGTTACTTTACTAAGCGTTTCATAATCCTTCGCAATCACTAAATCCATTGCTGTCCACTTCCTTTCACTCATTTAGTTAAAGTGTAACAGTGTCAGGATGTTTTTGATAGCGTTTTCTTGTATGTGAAAAAAATTTCGAAATAGAAATACTAGTTACTTTTCTAACTTCCTTAGTAATTTCAAAGATTTCTCTTCCTTATAACACAAAAGAGTCTATCAAATAAATGACAGACTCTTTTGGTTAGCCGCACAGCAACTCTTCTTTATGATTATCTAAATTTTATCACTAAAAAAACTACTGTCAATAAATTGTCGTTTATTAATAATTCTAACCTAATTTCAAAAAAATAAAGAGCGTAAGTGATTATTTTCTATCCTAGTCCAATATCTACTTGTTACTTATTTTTCCATTTTTTAAAATCTCTGCCCACGTTTCTGCCCACGAAAACGAAAACTATTAAAAAAACACCGTCAATATCTCGGTATAAACCTTGTTATGACGGCGTTTATCTAGTATGCCAGCTGCAGGGATCGAACCTGTGACCTACGCGTTACGAGTGCGTTGCTCTACCAACTGAGCTAAGCTGGCGTTTCCAAGAGAAATTATAGTCGTTATGTTAAGAAATGTAAAGGGGTAATGTGGAAGATTTTTCTACTTTCATGATTTTTTTCAAAAAATGTGCTATAATTATAGATGAAAGGCAGGTTTTATGAAAATGGCAACTTTTGGAAAATTTGAAACAAAGGTCGAACCGTCAGAATTTGGAGAAAAATTTACCACTGATACACATGTTACCTTTATGATTCACGGAAAAACGCAAACCGGAACGATTTCCAAGCAATTGAAAAACTCTGCTGTTGTTGCAATTGATGAAACTAATGAGAATGCCGATTTGATGACCCAAAGTAAAGGCGTCGTCATTATCAATTACAAAGATATGAGTAAGATTTAGTTTTTTCAACCATCCATCAAGTGGATGGTTTTTATTTTGGCTGAATGAAATAAAAAAAATCTGGGAAGACCCCAGATTTTTTTGTATAGCTCATTTTTCCTATTTAGTACCAAATAAACGGTCGCCGGCATCGCCTAGACCAGGAACGATATAGCCTTTGTCGTTTAATTTTTCATCTAATGAAGCAGTATAGATATCAATATCTGGATGTGCTTCTTGTAAGGCTTTAACACCTTCTGGAGCTGCAACAAGGCAAACAAATTTAATGTTTGAAGCGCCACGTGCTTTCAGAGCATCGATCGCCATGATCGCTGAGCCACCTGTCGCTAACATTGGATCAACTACGAATAATTGACGTGCGTCGATATCTTCCGGTAATTTAACGAAATACTCGTGCGGTGCCAATGTTTCTTCATCTCTGTATAATCCGATGTGGCCGACTTTAGCTGCTGGGATCAATTCTAAGATTCCGTCAACCATTCCAATACCTGCGCGCAAGATTGGGATAATGGCTACTTTTTTACCAGACAATGTTTTTTGTGTTGTTTCTGTGATCGGTGTTTCGATGACAATGTCTTCAAGTGGCATATCACGTGATACTTCATATGCCATCAGCATAGCGATTTCATCAACAACCTCACGGAAAACTTTTGTACCACAATTTTTGTCGCGAATAATCGTTAATTTGTGTTGGATCAATGGATGGTCGATTACTTGAAATTTGCCCATTTTTTTGTCTCCTTTTTCTCTCGTTTCTTTTTAATTGTAAAACAAAATCACTGACTTGACTAGTCTAACCCGTCATTTTCCTAAAGAAAATCAAAGAAATAAAAAAACAAAGCGGTGTTCTTTTTAAAATCAGCAAAAAATAACAAAAACGCCTGAAAATCAGACGTTTTTTGTTATTTTTCTAATTTATTAATGGATAAAGATGACAAAAAACAACTAGTTTTTTAGCCATTCTGTGGAAAGAGTCATTGCTGCTCGTGTCGCATTGGTTTGGTCCATCGCATTTACCATGATAAAATCATGGATGATCCCTTGGAAACGTACTTGCGTAACTTCCACACCAGCTTCACGAAGTTTTCTAGCATAGGCTTCTCCTTCATCTCTTAACACGTCCGCTTCACCAGTCAAAATCATTGCAGGCGGTAAACCTGTCAATTCTTCTTTACTTGCACGTAGAGGTGAAGCAGTGATTTCTGCTCGTTTCTTTTCATCTGTCGTATACTGATCCCAGAACCATTGCATCCCTTCTTTTGTTAAGAAGTAATTCTCTGCAAATTGGTTATAAGAATCTGTATCGAAATTTGCATCAGTTACAGGATAGTATAGTAATTGTTTTTTGATTGGTAATCCTTGACGTTGCTTTGTAAGGATCGTCATCACCGTTGCCATATTCCCACCTACGGAATCCCCAGCGACTGTCAAGTTTTCAAGATCCAAGCCTTTAGACTCAGAAAGCTCCGCAAGTTTTTGCAAAATCGCGTAGTTTTGCTCGATGGCAGTAGGATATTTTGCTTCTGGTGAACGACTATACTCAGGAAAAATCACGATCGAATTTGTACGAACAGCCAATTCCCGAATCAATTTGTCATGTGTTTTAGCACTACCAAATACCCAACCAGCACCATGTATATAAAAAATGACAGGTAATTTTTCTACATTTCCTTCAGGACGGATAAAACGCACATTGATTTGTCCCCAATCATTGGTATCCATTTTCAAATCCTCGATATCCACAGGTAATTTTTCCACAGAAGAACTTTGAACTTCTTCTAGAAGATCACGCCCTTCTTCCGGAGGTAATTCATAGATACGCGGGTGCGGTGCATTAGCATCACTAAACTCAATTGCTTCTTTTTCTAATGAAATTCGATCAGTCATACGGATTCCTCCCTAAATTGAATGCAACAAATAAAATTACACCTCATATACTAGAGAGCAACCAGACAAAAGTCAAAAAATCAGATTGAAAGAGGTTGTGAAAGAAGCGCTTTGACCTGAGCAGTAAGACAGAAAAAAGGTGAGCCAATCGAACATCTGCATGTTTGATCGACTCTCCTTTTCTGATTTCTAACATCTTTATTGTTTGATACGATTTATTTTTTATATAAAGGGAATTTTTCTGTTAATTCACGGACGCCTGCACGCACTTCTTCTAATTGAGCTTCGTCATCTTTTGCTTGTAGGGCTTTGACGATCAGTTCAGCGACTTTTGCCGCATCTTCTTCGCGGAAGCCACGGGTCGTGATTGCTGGTGTCCCGATACGGATACCGCTTGTTTTGAATGGGCTTAGTGTTTCAAAAGGAATCGAGTTTTTATTGACGGTGATATGAACACTGTCCAAAATCGCTTCTGCTTCTTTTCCGTTCAATTCTAAGTCACGTACATCGATCAAAATCAAATGGTTATCTGTTGCACCTGAAATCACTCGGGTACCAATCGATTGATTGAATACTTTTGCCATAGCTTTTGCATTGGCAATGACTTGTTCGCTATATTCCTTAAACTCAGGAGTCAATGCTTCTTTAAATGCAGCAGCTTTTCCGGCAATCACATGCTCCAAGGGGCCACCTTGGATGCCTGGGAAGACTGCGCTATTGATTTTTTTCGCCAGTTCTTCATTGTTCGTTAAGATCATCCCGCCACGAGGTCCTCGTAATGTTTTGTGAGTAGTAGTTGTTGTGATATCGGCATAAGGGATTGGGCTTGGATGAACACCCGCTGCAACTAAACCAGCAATGTGTGCCATATCGACCATCAATTTTGCCCCAACTTCATCCGCGATTTCTCTGAATTTTGCAAAATCGATCGTTCGACCATAGGCACTTGCTCCTGCTACGATCAGTTTTGGTTGATGTTTTCTCGCTAAGATGCGTACGACATTATAATCAATGACTTCTGTTGTCGGATCTACGCCATAAGCAACGAAGTGATACGTTTTTCCACTAAAATTGACTGGAGAGCCATGTGTCAAATGTCCGCCAGCAGAAAGATCCATTCCTAAGATCGTATCCCCCGGTTCAACTAACGCAAGATATGCAGCTGTATTGGCTTGTGATCCAGAGTGTGGTTGAACATTGACAAAATCGGCACCAAATAATTCTTTGGCACGATCGATCGCCAGATTTTCAACGATATCCACAAATTCACACCCACCATAATAGCGACGTCCTGGATACCCTTCTGCGTACTTATTCGTTAAAATACTTCCTTGTGCCGCCATCACAGCTTCAGAGACAAAGTTTTCAGAAGCGATCAGCTCCAGATTGTTTTCTTGTCTTTCCTCTTCTTTTGCGATTGCTGCCCATAAATCAGGGTCAAACGTTTTGTAGTCTACCACAAACAACAACTCCTTATTTATTTATGTGTCAACTTCTTTAAATTTCAAATGATTGTTCCGTTTATTTGTCTTTTTTTGATGTTGACCAAACATTACTAGCTAAGAATACGAACATTATTTCATAAATAGCTATTTTAGTTTGTTTCCTAGATTGTATCACAGAATGATTTTGCAGCAATCACTTCTGGATCATTTTTTATAATAATTTTGTCCTGCGGCTTTTTTCAACCGATTCATATACGCAATACCCAGACCTTCTTCGGGTGCAACTTGTACTAAAATCAAATCAAGAACTAATCGATCATCATCTAAGCCGCGTAACCCCGCAAACAACCCTTTCGTTGCTGCCTCTACTGAATCATCGTAATACATATACACCGCGGCGACATCCTTGCGTACTTGATCAGCAATTGTTGGTCCAGCTAAAACACCGGTACGTAGTTTTTGTTCTTTTGTCCAGATGATCGCCTCTGGCCAATCCGTTTTTTCAACCATCAGTACTCGAGTATCAGGTGAGTAATGTTTGTATTTCATCCCCGGAGATTTCGGTGTTTCAGATTCTTTGACCAAATGGCGGTCTGTCGCCACTGGACTTTCAATGACAGCTTCTAGTTGCTCTTTCGTGATTGCTCCTGGTCGTAAGATCATCGGCGGTGCAGATGGGTCACTCAAATCAAGTACCGTTGATTCTACACCGATCCTCGTCGCCCCATCGTCAATGATTCCTGTGATTTTTCCATTTAGATCATGAAAGACATGGTCTGCTGTTGTTGGACTTGGTTTACCTGAAGTGTTGGCACTTGGCCCGACAAGTGGTACACCTGCTAATTGGATTAATTCTAACGTTTTCTTGTTATCTGGCATGCGAAAAGCAGCTGTGGATAAACCTCCGGTGACAATCCCCGGTAAACTACCTTTTTTGATGTGAAAAATCACAGTCAGTGGTCCTGGCCAGAAGTTTTTCACAATTTGTTCTGTTAGTGGGTGAAAGTTGTCCACATACTCTTTTACTTGTTCGAAGGAGGCGACATGGACAATCAATGGGTTGTCTTGTGGTCGACCTTTCACTGTAAAGACTTGTTTGACAGCCTCCGGTAAAAGGGCATTAGCTCCTAATCCATAGACAGTTTCCGTTGGAAAAGCCACTAGATTTCCTACTGCTAATTCCTTCGCAGCTTCATTCAATTGTGTTTCATCATATTTAATTGTTTCCACAGTCTATCCACATCCTCTTTTTTCAAAATCCTTGTTTTATTCCGTTTTCCCAGGCAGTTATACACAAATTGTTGATAACTAGTTTGTCAATAGTGGATAAGTATGTTGATAACTAAAATATTCGTTTTCATCCTTATCAAATCAGTGTTTTTTTATTATAAAAAAACAGAAAAAAATTTTTTCATCCACAAACTAATTGGTAACAAAAATCATTCGATCATTGCCTGCCATATCTTTTTTGATCCGTACTTTTTTTGTCGGAAAGGCTTGCTCCATGATTGCTTTGACAGCTGCTCCTTGTTGGAAACCAATCTCTAAAAAAAGTTGGCCATCGCTAGCTAATAGTTGTGAAGCTTCCTTTGCGATTTTCTGGTAGATCGCTAAACCATCTTCTTCAGCAAACAATGCCATCTTCGGTTCAAAGGTTCGCACGCTTTCATCCATCACCGACCATTCTGCTCGACTGATATAAGGGGGATTAGAAATAATGACATCAAAGGTTTGATCCATGACAGGTTCCAACGTATCACCATGATAAAAATTGATCGTCGTTTGTTCATGTTCTGCATTTTCCTTAGCGACAGCTAGTGCTTCTAAAGATAAATCAATTGCTGAGACCCGCCAATTTTTTCTAGCAGCTTTCAAGCTGATGGCGATTGCCCCAGTTCCTGTACCGATATCCACGACATTTAAGGTTTCTTCGCTTGTTTTTGCCAAACACAGTGCGACTAATTCTTCGGTTTCTGGACGAGGAATCAAGGTTGCTTCCGTGACTTTCAAGCGGTGATCAAAAAATTCAGCATAACCTAATAAATAATGAGGCGGATAATGTTGTACTAGTCGTTGCATATCTGCATCGATCATGGCTTGATCCTCGGCTGTGATCGGTTCA
Source organism: Enterococcus sp. DIV0806c (assembly GCF_051710905.1). Lineage (NCBI taxonomy): Bacteria > Bacillati > Bacillota > Bacilli > Lactobacillales > Enterococcaceae > Enterococcus > Enterococcus sp. DIV0806c. The sequence goes on from NZ_JBIOLO010000001.1 coordinate 2,615,346, forward strand.
TTCATTCGCATGAGCCAATCCAGTTTCGTCCACTGCTTTCGTTCAAGAAAGACAAACTGGATATTATACCCTTCTACTCCTTGTTCTTCTAAAAAAGAAGAAGCCCGTGTGAGGACTTCTCGATAGGTTTTATCCATTTTGCATCTCTTCCAACTTAGATGTTTGGTCATACACGATCAATGCGTCGACGATCTCATCTAGTTTTCCTGCTAGAATCTGATCCAATTTTTGGATCGTCAAGCCAATACGGTGGTCAGTTACGCGATTTTGAGGGAAGTTATACGTACGGATACGCTCTGAACGATCCCCAGTCCCTACCGCAGATTTACGGTTCGCATCATATTCGCTTTGTGCTTCTTGTTGGATCTTGTCGTAGACGCGCGCACGTAAGACTTTCATCGCTTTCTCACGGTTTTTCAATTGTGAACGTTCATCTTGCATCGCCACCACGATTCCAGTTGGTAAGTGAGTCAAACGTACCGCAGAAGCTGTCTTATTGACATGCTGTCCACCGGCTCCAGAAGCGTGGTAAATATCGACGCGGATATCCTTGTCAGCCAAATCGATCTCTACTTCTTCTGCTTCAGGCATGACAACGACGGTTGCTGTTGATGTATGGATACGTCCTTGAGATTCTGTCGAAGGGACACGTTGTACCCGATGTGCGCCACTTTCATATTTTAATTTCGAATAGACATTTTCGCCTGTGATCATCATGATGACTTCTTTATAGCCACCGATCCCTGTCACACTTGCTTCCAAGACTTCTGTCTTCCAACCTTGACCCTCTGCATATCGTTGATACATTGAGAAAAGATCCCCTGCAAATAGTGCAGCTTCGTCACCACCAGCGGCTCCGCGAATTTCCATGATGATATTTTTGTCATCGTTTGGATCTTTGGGAAGCAATAAAATCTTGATTTTTTCTTCTAGTTCTTCTTTTTCTTTTTTCAAATCAGCTAATTCTTCTTTAGCCATCTCTGCCATTTCGTCGTCTAACTTTTCGCCGAGTAATTCTTCTGTATCTTTGATTCCTTGAACAACTTCCTTGTAACGACGATAAACTTCGACCGTTTCACGTGTACTTGCTTCTTCTTTTGAAAGCTGCATGAAACGTTTCGTATCTGAAATCACTTCTGGGTCACTCAGTAGTTCCCCAAGCTCTTCGTAACGGTCTTCGATTGATTGTAATTGATCGTACATGCTTAATCTCCTTCTGTGATCATCAATGGATGAAAATAGTGTTTTCGACATACGGGATAATAGGCTTCATTGCCACCAATTTGGACTTGATCTCCTTCGTACACCGGTGTTCCGTCTATATAATGTAAATTCATCATTGCTTTTTTATGGCAGAACCAACAGATCGTTTTCATTTCTTCGATTTTGTCTGCATAAAGCAATAAATATTTCGATCCTTCAAATAATTCATTTCTAAAATCATTTTTTAATCCGAACGCCATCACCGGAATATTGAGTTCATCAACGATTCTCGTGAATGCTAAGACATGTTCTTTTGTTAAGAACTGCGCTTCATCGATCAATACACAGAATGGTGGATGTTCCATCTGCTGGATGACTTCAAATACATCGGTCGTTTCAAAAATGGGAATTGCTTCACGTTTCAGCCCGATTCTGCTTGAAACTACGCCAACACCATCTCTTGTATCGATTCCGCTGGTCATCAAAACAACCGGTTTGTTTTGTTCTTCATAATTATGTGCGACTTTTAAGATCTCGATTGTCTTGCCGCTGTTCATTGCGCCGTACTTAAAAAATAGTTGTGCCATGTCCTCATTCACCTTCCAGTTTGTTCCTATGGTATTATACTTGATTTTCAATCATTTTTACAGTGAGAATTTTCGAAGCGAGATTTCCTTAGTGAATATGCTGCTATTTTTGTTACAAAACAATAAACTACCCGCACTTCTTTTGGTATAATCGAATGAAAAATGAAGGAGGGCACTTATGTCCGAAATATTCCACCAAATGGCGAACCATTATGACACCCCCGAGCGAATCCAATTAGCAGCAACGATTCGTTCAGCTGTTGAAAAAGAATTTTCTGCACAGACTCATGACCAGAAATTGATCGATTACGGTGGGGGAACTGGTCTTGTCACGTTACCCTTTGCCTCACGTTTTAACGAAGTAATCATCATAGATTCAGCCGCAGGAATGCTGGCGATGGCTGATAAAAAAATCAAAGAAGCAAAACAAGCAAATGTACGAACACTTGAATTGGATGCTACAAGGGATTTGCCGGCAGAGAAAGCTGACATCATCTTACTATCTTTAGTCTTGTTGCATATTCCAGAAACGAAAGTCATTTTAAAACAACTTTCGCAAATGCTTCATCCAAGTGGAAAACTTTATATCGTTGACTTCGATAAGAACGAAAAGATCCAGCATCCAAAAGTCCATAATGGTTTTGACCACGAGGAGCTAAGAGAACAATTGAAGCTTGCTGGATTTAAACCACTCTCAATTGAAACATTCCATCACGGAAAAAACTTGTTCATGAAACAAGATGCTTCTTTGTTTTTGGCTATAGCAATCAAAGAATAAGCATTTTCTATTTCTATAAAAAAACCTTTCATAAATACGCAAAACCCGAGAATAAAAAAATTATTCTCGGGTTTTTGCTTATTTTAATTGAGTTCGTATTTGTTTAGTTCTTCCACTGATCAATTAGTTTGAACTATCTGTCGAAGTACTTGTCGAAGCTTCAGTTGAAGCATCGGTCGAACTTTCGCTTGTGGATGGTTCCGTCATCAAGCCACTTAGTACGTTTTTGAAATCTTCATCTTTGATTTTTACATTTGCTTTTTTCAATTCATTACGCACAGCTTCTTGTTGGAATGTTGGATCTGCTATTTTTGTCTCTGTTGCTATTTTTTCTAATTCATCTTTATATTTCGACATATCATTGCCTTTTTCTTGTTGTTTGACCATTTTCACAAGATAATATTCGGTTGCATTCGTAGAGGAATTAGTCGCTGTGATAACATCAGATACTTCCTCATTTTTAAGCTTGAACGCTGCTTGTTTGACTTCTGCTGGCACACTTGTAGATTGCGAGTCAAAGGTGATTTCTCCACCCTTTTCTTTTGTCGCTTCATCGGTCGATTTTTCTTTGGCGATTTTAGCAAAGTCGCCCCCTTCATCAAGTGACTTTTTAATTTCCTTGGCTTCATCTTCGCTACTTACTTTAATCAATTGTGCCTCTACTTCTGGATGGAAGTTTTCCCATGCTGTTTTAAGATCTTCATCCGTCAATTCGACATTCGCTCGTAAACCTGCTTTGTAAGCTAACCCTCTTTTTATTTCTTCTTTATAAGATTCAGTCGTATAGCCCGCTAATTTCAATTGCGAATCGAAAGAATCACCGAGTGCTTCTTTGCTAGCGTTGTATTCTTTATCTACATCTTCAGCTGAAATTTTATCGCCGTAATTTTCTTCAAAAATCTGGAAGATGATCAAATCTTGGACAGCGGTCTCCGCACCCTTGATTTTTTTCAGGTGGTCCACTAATTCCTGCTCTGAGATCGTACCACCTTTATACGTCACTGCAGCTTGATCTGACGGATTTGTTGAACATGCAGAAAACAAAACCAGTCCTGATGATACAGCTAATATTGAGATAAATTTTTTCATGCTGTCACTCCTATATATTTTAATAGTTATTTATATCTATGTGCTTTTCACTTTAGCCTTACTTTATGAACAAACTTTGAAAATAACGTAATTTTATAAAAAAATTATAATTGATCAATTGTTGATGTAGTTTATATAACAAAAAAACCTCGAACATTCCAAACGAATGTTGAGGTTTTTCAGGGTATGTTTTTACTTTTTAGAGTTATATCATTACCACTTTACGTAGCATTGATTAAATGATATTGATCTTATTCAACGGCCAGTAACGGAAAACGACTTTGCCTTGGATCAAATCTTCATCGACTAAACCAAACATGCGGCTGTCTTTTGAGATCAAACGATTGTCGCCCAGTACCAAGTATTGTCCCTCAGGAACAGTGAATTCAAAATCACTGGTGAACGTTTCAGCATTTTCAGCTTGCGATTGGAAGGCTGAATTATAAGAATATTCCTCTTGTAGTTTGTCTTCTGAAAATTCTTTTTTATACTCATCTAAGTAGGGTTCATCTTGCTTTTCCCCATTGATGTATAGTTGATCATCTTCCATTTTGACAGTATCCCCTGGCATCCCAATGATTCGTTTGACGATCATCCGTTCTTCATCCCCAGGTTCTTTTGTTGTAATGATATCCCAGCGATCAAAATCTGAGATTTTAGATGAGATCAAACGTTGTCCATCATGTAACGAAGGGTCCATGGAATGACCACTGACTGTGACCGGTGTAAATACATAGACTCTTGCCAAAATGATGGCGGCTAAAACAACGATCAAGATTCCCCAATTTTTTAAAAAGTTTTTCACTTTATACCTCCTATTAACCAAACATTTTTATGTTATTTTTTATTTATTTGTTAGCTATTCTTTATTTTACATTTTTTATCGATTAAAAGAAAGAATAAGTGTCGGATCGTGTTGGGAATAATCCGTTTTTTTTAGAAATGTTTTTTGAACTTCATGTATCTTTAATATTAGAGCTAAATAAATACTCGATGGAGAAGATTTATCCTACACTTTTGATTTTTTTCTTCGTTGGCTTCGACTATATGTCACTTCACCTTCTTGTTCTTTTGGTTGATTTTTCTTGATGATCAACTTCAAACGATAGGGTTCATGGTATCTAAGACCATCTTTGACAAAATCACCGCCTGCAAGGAATAAGCCTACGGGTTCAATATGATCTTCTGGCGAGTCGACCTTGATCGTTCCTACTTTTTCCATGCTGGAATAATTACGGCCGATACTTAATTGATAAGTTTTGTCGGAGACTTTTTTCACATAATAGTACGGATAAAGTGTATTTCGATCAATCAAGAACCCGTCCATTCGACCAAGTTCATTGACCTTGATCTCCCCTTTTTCAATCAAATAGCGCATATTCTCTGCTAGTTTCAATTGGTAGTCTTCATCGAATAGAACATTGGCTTTTTCTGTATTGACTTTGTCGATATTGCCGTTGTTCCCGCGAACCGTTTCTCCTTCAATATTGAATGCTTCATCAGGTAGATATTTCACGATCACTTGGGTCACATCGGCTTTTGAATTTTTATCAAAAAAGTAATAAAACACATTTAGAACAGTGAAATATAAAAGAACTAAAAAGCCTAATCCGTATAAAAAGAACTGCAAATAGTTTTGATTTTGCCATAATCCATAAACAATCCGTAAAAGGTAAACAGTCGGAATCACACTTAATATAGTATAGCCTCGGTTCAAATATTTAGGACTGATATCTAAATATCCTAAAAACTTGTGTATCCCATTGATGATATCTAATATAAATGTCATTCTTCATCACCTGCCTGTTGATTATACATCTGTGTTTCAGCGGATTGCTCTGTAGGTGCATTATTTTCATTTAGATTGCCTTCACTTGGCGTAGAAGTACTTGGCGTTGTATTAGGCGTCGTACTGCTTGGTGTAGTGGCACTTGGCGTCGTACTTGAACCGCTGTCGTCCCCTTGATTTTGACTAGTCGAATCGGTCGTATATCCTGTATTCCCTTCATCCACGGAACTTTCTGGTATTGAGTTTTGGTTGTATGTAGAATTGGTTGTGTCTTGTTCTACAGTCGTTGGTGTTGTTTCTACCGTGTCATTCGTTTGCCCTGTTCCTTCATTGGTAGAAGTCGTCGTAGTCTCTGTGGAACGACTTGGTGCACGATAGCTAGAACTATTAACAATGCCTGTTGTGGTAGCAACAATCGTCGAAATCGTCAATACAGCGATTGGCTTTAATATAGGTGCTACTTTTCGCATATTCTCTCATCCTTTTCCTTGTTGCCGCTTGAAGTCTTGATCCGTTTGGCAAAAATTGGTTTTTCTCACACGTATTCTTTAGTTTTACCATAAATTTCTTATTTTTTTCTTATTTTTTCATGAAACTTTTGTGTAGATTTACTCGAATGTTGTTTTAGTCGTAATCAGACAGTCTATGACTGGTTGATACACTTCATTTTATCATGGATCTCCCTCCAAGTTCTTTCGTAAAGTCATCTTTATTATAAGACACTTTTCCAATAACTAAAATCCTAGTAAATTTTAGTTTTATTATTTCTTTGTGTATTTATTTTATTGTCGGTATACTGGAAGAAACATCTAACAAGGAGGATCGAATTTGTGCAATTGAATCTTTTTTTTCGGAAATGGCGAAGGCGTAGTGCAAGATATGCTTCTAGTCACTTTTCTTCTATTCAAATTATCGTATTTTATTATATTTTAATGACTATGATTTCTTTGGGCTTATTTTACATCCCATTTTTCCGAAATCCGGGTAGTCATGCTTCATTTATTGACATGCTTTTTATGGCGATCAGTACGATCAGTGTCACTGGTCTTTCGACATTTGACATCCACGCGATTTTTAATAACAATGGCATTATTTTACTCGAAGTGTTGTTTCAAGTGGGTGGTTTAGGGATCATGATGATCTCAACGGCATTTATTATCTTTTCTAAGCGACGGATCACCTTACGTCAAAGACAATTGATCATGACAGATATGAACCAACCACGTTTATCTGGTATCGTTCGTTTGATTCGGATCACTTTTGTCATATTGCTCTGGTTCCAATTGCTATTTGGTGCCTTGTTCTCCGTTTATTTTTATATTCGCGGCTATTTCGATCATTGGCACGAAGCCGTTTTTCATGGATTTTATCAAGCTATTTCCGCGGTCACAAATTCGGGATTCGATATTACTGGTGAGTCGATCAAGCCATTTGAACATGACTATCCTTTTTTATTTATGATCATGTTCCTGATTTTCATTGGTGGAATCGGTTTTCCGGTATTGATGGAGTTTCGAGAATGGCGCTTGTATCGAAAAACGAAAGCCAAGATTCCTTTTCGGTTCTCTTTGTTTACCAAATTAGCCGTCCTCGCCTTTGTCATTTTATTTGTCAGCGGGACTGTCTTGATTTTTTTACTTGAAAAAAATCACTTGTTCAAAGATCTCCATCCTAGTGTCCAGTGGATCAATTCAATGTTTTATTCCATGACAACTCGTAATGCGGGTTTACAGATCCATGATCTAGGAGATTTTCAAATCACGACCTTGATCGTCTTTTCCTTATTGATGTTCATTGGTTGTAGTCCCAGTTCTGTCGGTGGTGGTATCCGAACCACGACTGTGGCGATCATTGGTCTTTATCTTTATTCGTTTTTGAAAAGTGAAGATAACATTAATATTTTTGGTCGTCGAATTGATGAAGATGATGTCCGAAAATCAGTGGTCGTTTTTATGCTCTCCTTAGGGATGTGCTTCTTCTGTATTCTTTTTTTATCTGCCACGGAGAAACAACCGCTGATCTCAATCATCGTGGAAGTGACTTCTGCTTTTGGTACAACGGGGTTATCGCTAGGAATTACCGGTGATCTATCAACAGTGGGTAAAATCACGATTGGTGCTTTGATGTTTATTGGACGTATTGGGATGTTGTATACATTAATGTTATTTGTGCCAAAAGAAACACGAGATTTAGGTTATGAATATCCTACAGAGAAAATCATTATCGGGTAAGACAGTCTATCGTTACCTAAAAAAACCGATATGTGAGAAGCAAGGAAGCGATCGTTTTTCGTTTTCTTGCTTCTTTCTTTTTTGTTTTGCGAACAGTATAAACTTTTGTAAAATAAGACAAAGCAATTTAACCTTTTTTTCAACATATGGTATGATTAGTTGAATTTATTTGTAATTATGACGTTTTGGAGGTTACATAATGGGAATACGCAGTCAATTTGCGATTGCAGTTGGTAAAACCGCACAATGGGGACTAAAAACCTTTTTTAAAGGAGGATCAAGTTTACCTGGTAAACTTGCTTTATCGATCGATCCTCATATTTTAGATACATTAGCAAAAGACTATCAAGTCGTCGTCGTAACTGGAACAAATGGAAAAACATTGACGACCGCTTTGACCGTCAATATCTTACGACAACAATTTGATGAAGTCTTGACGAACCCTACTGGCGCAAACATGGTCCAAGGAATCGTTTCGACTTTTTTACAAGCAAAAGCCGGAAAAGGCCAAAAGAAATTTGCGGTATTAGAAATCGATGAAGCCAGTCTAAGCAGAGTGACTGAATACATCAAACCTGAACTATTTTTATTTACAAACATTTTCCGTGACCAAATGGACCGTTACGGTGAAATCTATACCACTTATAAAATGATCGTGGATGGTGCCGCAAAATCACCAAATGCTACGATTATCAGTAATGGCGATTCACCGATCTTCAATTCAGTTGAGACCGTCAACCCTAGAAGATATTATGGATTTGATCACGAAGAAGATCATGAACAGATGGCCCACTACAATACAGATGGCGTGTTGTGTCCGAAATGTCATCACATCTTGCACTACAAAATGATCACTTATGCAAACTTAGGTAAATACTATTGTCCAAATTGTGACTTTAAACGTCCAGAACTGGATTATCGTTTGACAGAAATGAAACGAATGGACAACAAATCAGCTGATTTCGTCATTGATGGCAATGAATATGGCATCGAAGTTGGTGGCATGTACAATGTCTATAATGCTTTAGCAGCTACTGCGGTGGCTGAATATTATGGTGTTGTTCCTGAAAAAATCAGACAAGGCTTAGGGTATGACGAAAAAGTATTTGGTCGTCAAGAAGTCATCGAAATCGATGGCAAGTCCTGTACCTTAGTCCTAGTCAAAAATCCTGTAGGGATCAACCAAGTCATCGACATGATGGGACATGCACCGTATCCATTTTCACTAGTTGCCCTCTTGAATGCGAACTACGCAGATGGCATCGATGTGAGTTGGATCTGGGACGGAGAATTTGAACGCTTTGCAGATATGGAGATCCCTGCTGTGATTGTTGGTGGCGATCGCCACACAGATATGGCACTACGTTTGAAAGTAGCGGGTATCGCTGAAGACAAATTGACACAATCAAAAGAATTGACTGATGTCATTGAGAAAATCAAGCAACTACCGACGGATCATGTCTATATTTTAGCGACCTATACAGCTGTCTTACAATTACGAAAAGAATTAGCGAGTCAAGGCTTTATCAAAGGAGGCATGAATCGTGGCTAACTACGAATTACGCATTGCCCATCTCTATGGGAATCTGATGAATACTTATGGTGACAATGGCAATCTCTTGATGCTCCAATATATCGCCAAAAAAATGGGGGTCACTTCTCATACTGAGATCGTTAGCATTCATGAACCCTTTGAGGCAGATAAATACGATTTAGTTTTCTTTGGAGGTGGTCAAGATTTTGAACAAATGATCATTTCAAAAGATATTCAAGAAAAGAAAGAATCATTGACTAATTATATTGAAAATGATGGTGTCGTACTTGCGATTTGTGGCGGTTACCAACTACTTGGTCATTATTATATGGGCGCAAACGGTGAAAAAATCCAAGGAATCGGTGCGTTGGATCATTACACCTTAAGCCAAGAGAATAATCGCTTCATTGGTGACATCGTGATCCACAACGAAGAGTTCAACGAAACCTATTATGGATTTGAAAATCATAATGGTCGAACATTTCTTGGTGAAGGCGAACGCCCGCTAGGAAAAATCGTCAAAGGTCAAGGGAACAATGGGGAAGATCAATCAGAAGGTGTCATTTACCGCAACGTTTACGGCTCCTATTTCCATGGTCCGATCTTAGCACGTAATGAACATTTAGCAGAGCGTCTCGTTCGCTTAGCATTAGAGAAACGTTATGGAAAAGAACTTGATCTACCAACAGTTGCCGCAGCTCCAATCAAGTAAACAGCGAAAAACCTCTAAAAATATCTAAGATATTTTTAGAGGTTTTTTTACAATCCACTTGTTTATTCCATTGATCATATCAAGAATCAAGCCACTTGTTTCGCATAACGCATCACATTTTGCTTGATGTTACTGATCGTTGTCGGATCATGGATACCTGTGACTTCTTGGATCAACTGATCCATATTTTCTCGTACTTTCATCTCTTGCAGTTCACGACTTTGCTCATCTTCAGGATCATAGTAGTTGAAAATGATCCCCATCGTAGCTGTCAAATGTGGACAAGTCAAATTGTATTCTTGCAATTCCCGAACCGGACGAGTAAAGCGTTCTTGATAGCCTAACTTACGTAAAGGCGTTCGAGCTACCCGAGTGATGGCATCTGAGATATATTTATTTTGGAAACGTTGGATGATTTTCTCAATATAGGCTTCATGTTGTTTATTATCAAAGCCCCATTTTGCTTCCAGTAAGCTTCCTGTTTCTTGTAGCACTGATTTTAGTTGGGCAACGACTAACGAATCTTGCATTGCCTCATCGATCGTTGCATATCCTAATAATGCACCGGTGTAAGCTACAGTCGCATGTCCTGTGTTCACACTAAATAGTTTTCGTTCAATATATGGTTCCAAATCTTTGACGTATAGTACGCCATTTAACGAAAGCTCTTTATTTTTTCGTTGCGTATCATCAATGACCCATTCTTTAAAAGGTTCCACTTGCACAAACAAAGGATCTTCATGTTGTTGCATCGGCACGATGCGATCCACTGCTGCATTCGGAAATCCGATCGATTGATCTGCAAAGCGAGTATCTGACAGATATTTATAGACTTCCATTTTTAGATGCTCAGAGCCACCAATCATATTTTCACAAGCGATGATGTCTAGCGGTTGCTGATTGCCCTCTTGTTCTCTTTGCTCGATCCCTTTTGCAATCAGTTCAGCAATGAAAGGCAAAATATTGGGACCGATCGCTGTGGTCACAAGATCTGCTTGTGCTATTTCTTTGATCACTTGTTCAGGCTGTTTTTGGTTGTTCAATCCGCGAACGCGTTCAACGATAAGTTGTTTTTTCGATTCGTCAGCTAGTTCGATCGTATAACGTCCTTTTTCATTTAATGAATCGATGATCTGTTCGTTGACATCAACAAAAGTGATGTCAAACCCATTCTCAGCTAAAACTTCTCCAATAAATCCTCTGCCGATATTTCCGGCACCAAAGTGTACTGCTCTCATTCGTCTTCTCTCCTTAGGCAATTGCTAGATTGTGTGTGACTTCTTCTTTACTTAGTGCATCTGCTAACTGGACAACATTGTCCATGTCGCTACAATAAAGAGCGATTTGTTGCACTAATTGCAAATGTTCTTCACCTACGCCAGCGATACCAAACAAGACTGTCGCAATCTTCTCTTCTTGTTCAGTGCCGAAATTGACACCATCTGGCACTTGGATCACACAGATCCCTGATTTTTTTACGAATGCTTTGGCTTCATCTGTTCCATGAGGGATCGCGATAAAATTCCCCATATAAACGGATAACATCGCATCACGTTCCACCATTGCGTCAATGTAGGGTTCTTCGACACAACCGGCTTCCACTAATTTTCTTCCACAGTATCGGATGGCCTCTTCCTTTGTGGCAAAAGCCTTATTCAACTCGATCATATCAAATGCTAATTCAGACATTTTATTTCCTCCTTACGCTACTTTTTTCAAATAGTGAGCAATCGTTTCATATTTTTGTGGACTGACCATCGTCGCCACTGAAAAATGAAGTGAATGCGGTGCCACTGAACGTGCTTCCTCAGACAAGGATTCTCTTGAAACGATCAGTGTATTCGGTTGCTCCGTCAACTCATCAATATTGATTTTTTTCAGAGGGATCTCCAGTTGGTTTTTCTTCAAAATATCTTTCAATAAGGACAATCCCATTGTCGCTGATCCTGCACGATCGTCATGAACAAGTAAAATCTCTTTGATATCTTTTAATTCAGATAAATCCAAATCATCTGTTGGAGTAGTAGAGACTGGTTGGTTTGGCTGTGTTTCTTCCTTACTTCCTAATGCTTGGATGATCTCATCATACTTTGGTGAATTTAAGAAGTTTTCTACTGCAACAAAATGAGCATGTGGCGCTTTTTGTTTTGCTCGTTCCTGCAACTCAACTTGAGTCACGATCAATACGTCTGCTTCATCAGATAATTGACTGATGGCTTGATTCGTCACGAGTTGAGGTAAGTGATGCTCTTGGACTTTTTTTCTTAACAAGGAAGCACCCATCGCACTTGACCCCATTCCAGCATCACAGGCAAAAATGATTTTTTTGATCGCTGATAAAGCTGGTTGTCCCTGACTAGTTGTTCCAGTTCCTTTCGCTTGTTGTTTCGCTTGACGAGTCGCTTCCACTGATTTTTCAAAATCTTCACTTGTTTCTTTCGCATCAGCTTTTAGAATGACTGCAGAGATCCCGAAAGAAACGGCTGTTGCAGCGACGATCCCTAAAATAACTGGTAAGTAAGCACTCAATGGTGCCATTGCTAAAATGGCAATGATCGAACCCGGTGAAGCTGGCGCACGTAATCCTGCATCCATCAATTGGAAAACGAAACTACCCGTCATCCCACCAAAAATCACTGATAAGAATAATAACGGTTTCATCATTACGTATGGGAAATAGATCTCATGGATTCCACCTAAGAAATGGATGATCATTGCACCCGGTGCAGATGATTTTGCCGCGCCTTTGCCAAATAGTGTGAAAGCTAACAATACACCTAGACCTGGTCCAGGATTGGCTTCCAACAAGAACAGGATCGATTGACCGGCTGTAGCCACTTGTTCCGTTCCTAAAGGAGTCAAAATGCCATGGTTGATCGCATTATTCAAAAACAAGATTTTCGCTGGTTCGATAAAAATACTCGTCAATGGAATCAAATTTGCATTTAAAATTGCTTCAACACCTGTTGCCATTGCTTGCGTCAGTGTATCCACTACTGGACCAATTGCAGAAAAGCCGATCAATGCTAACGCAAAACCGATCAATCCTGCGGAGAAATTATTGACCAACATTTCAAACCCTGATTTGATATGTTTTTGAAACACTTGGTCGAATTTCTTGATGGCAAAGCCACCTAACGGCCCCATAATCATGGCACCTAGCATCATTGGAATATCTGTCCCGACGATCACACCCATCGTCGCAATTGCTCCGACGACTGAACCACGATCACCACCGATGACTTTCCCTCCGGTGTAGCCGATCAATAAAGGAATCAAATACGTCAACATTGGACCAACCATCGTAGCAAACGCTTCGTTTGGTAAATAGCCATCTGGAATAAATAATGCAGTCAATACACCCCAAGCAATCAGCGCGCCGATATTTGGCATCACCATACTAGATAAGGTACTTCCTAACTTTTGTACTTTTACTTTGAATGAAATTTTATTTTTTGGTATCGTCTCTTCCACTTCAATCGCTCCTTTATCTCTTTCTTTAACCAAATTGTATCCGCTTACCATTTAGATAAATAGTCGGATTTTGTCACAATCATTTGTGCCAAAACATGGAGTGAGCAAAATGAGTGATTTGATGAAAGGCTTCTGGTACCGATTAGAGACGCTGAAACAATTATTTTCTTCATTTAAGGGAGCATTTTATCTGTAGATACCTACGAAAAAGTGCATCCTCGTGATCTTTTAGACTCTTTTTTGCAAAGTGAGTTTTTTATTCCGTTGCTTCTCCTAATCGAGCCAGTCGCTCTTCCCAAAGCGCTACATTTTCAGACGTGTTGGACGATGCCTCATAGAATGTAATGAAATCTAAAATAATCGTTCCTTGCTCTATGTATGCCGCCATCACCGCTTTTAATTCTTCCGTTTGGATCTGTTCAAATGCGTCTTTCGCTTTTTCCATTTCTTTTACTTTCAACCAATCAAGGCTTTTTTCAAAATAAAACTGATCCAGTGCTAACGTGATCTCCGGATGTTTTAAGTGGCGATTCAAGACAACGGCTTCTTGTACTTGTTCTAGCTTCAAATAAGCAATCGCTAACTTGACTTGGCGCTTTTCCGTCAATTGTTCCACGTGGGTCACAATTACTGTTTCCCAATCGTTTTGATAAAAAGCCAAATCAAAGGTGGCATTTCCTGTTGGCTTTTGCTCATTCAACTTCTCTACCCAGGAAATTTCCTGTTCTTCTACTAAGTGATCGATCAATTGCTGATACCGAGCGGGATATTCTTCAGCTGCTTCTTCATATGCACCTAGTTCTACCAATGACTGCCATGAACTTTTCTGATTTTCTTTGGATGTCGTTTGCTCGTTATTCGTTCTTTGTTCGATCCACATGTTGCCTTGAACCACAGCAAAAACGATTACTCCACTAAGAAGTAATCGCTTGATGATTTTTTTCCAATCGATTTGTAACAACTGATTTTTTTTCAGCATGTTGCTTGAATGAGGGATAGGGATCATCTTTTCTGTATTGCTTGTTTCTTGCTCCCAGTGTTGACTTAAGATCTCTTCAATCTCCTCTGTCAAAGGAAATTGCAGCACTTTTTCTATCATCATTTCTCCCTTACGATCATAAATACGTATGCGACATTGTCCTTGTGTGTTTGCCAGCAAGACTCGTCGATTTTCAGTTTCTAAATCTTCCAAAGCCTGAAACAAATCCAACTGAGTCTCTTTTACTTGTAAGTGATGGATATGATCGATGATTACAGTTTCTTTCGCCATACGTTGTCACTCCCCTCATTCATTTTTGTTGCGTCCATTTGTAAGGTCTTCCTTACTCAATCATTGTATTTCCATAAAAGAAGACAGCTGTTCGAGATCATCCAAGACATAGCGATGCTTTTTAGCGTCATAGAGATAAGTCAGTTTGACACCCTCACGATGGCGAATATCTTTTTTTACAACTCCGCCTTCTTCATTCAATAAAGACGTCGTAAAATCAACCAAACAGAGGACTTCAACCATTTCATCGTTCGTTTGTTTAAAATAATGCTCGCTTTTGAGCCAGCGACTGAAGCCAAAACGCTGTGGACTATGCGTTTTTTTACCTTGTTCTGTTTTTACTTTATCTTTCATCTTGTTAGAAAGAGCATCAACATATGCAGAGTAATTGTCGCCGACTGTTTCAAACGTATAATAAGCTTGTAAAAATTCTCTGACTTGTGCTTCCGAAACTGGGCCAGCTTTCTGTTCAGACTCTTGTGAACGAAAGCCTATAGACCGGCCAACACTAAAAGTCACACTGCTAAACAGTAAGAAAACAATAATAAGATAAAGAAATCTGGATTTCGGGTTCATTTGTTTTCTCCCAACAATCGATAGAAATAAACAGGCGCCAGCTGGAGATCACCTGCATAGCCTTCAAATGGAGTGATGACGATATCGCCTTCTTGACCATACCCTCGGGCAGTAGCAGGTGTGCAATGAAGGATCGTTTTACCACCATCATCTAAAAATAGCCCTGTATGACCATAATTACCTAAAGAGTGGCCTTTCTTCCCCCATACAAACAAATCACCGGCTCTGACATCTTCTCGACTGATTGGCATCAGGAAAGTCCCTTCCAAAGAATACAATGTCTCAGTGCTACCTAGTGGCACAGGCAAGCCGACACTTCTCATCGCCCATAAAACAAAAGAGGAGCAATCATGATAAGGAAAGGTACCTCGTTCAAAGCCTTGTGAGTATTGAACGTTTTGACGATACAATGTTCTGGCTTGTATCAACACCTCTTGCCCCACTGTATGATCCGATTGCCAGAGTAAGCTCATCTCTTTACTGCCACCTAGTTGCACAAATAATTCTTTGATCGCCGGTACCCAGTATTGTTTTAATCCCAGGGGATCATTACTTGCACCCACAGGACAATACACACTTCCGAGTTGCTCGACTGTCAGCAGTCTTTGGTTCACGATCAATTGGTTTAGTGTTCGAGCAGTGGCGGCAATCCCTTCTTCAAGTGTGGCGTAGGAAAGCAACTCGTTTTCTCGCATCAAGCCACCTGGATTGTTCTTTTCTCGAATTCCTTCGCTCGTTCCCCAAGCAGTTTCGTGGATCATGATGGCTGCTAGAACAATGGGGGAGATATTATTCTTTTTAGCTTCTTGGATGATTGTTTCTGCATGATCACTAAATGCGTGACAATGTAGTAGAATCACTTCTCGAAATTTCTGTTCATTGAATGCAGTATCTGTTTCAATGGGATCAAGCTGTGTCTCATTGTTATCGACTACATTGGGGAGATAAAAAGCTGGATTGACGATTTCACCTTTTTTCTGGTAAGACAGATGCAGTTCCTCTTGTTTTACTCGCCCAATCTCTGTCCCCACCGATACCATCTGTCCTTCAGTAGCTGTTAGATCTACATCATGATAAGTAATGGTTTGATCGTCCATTGTGATGGTTACGTTCTCTCGGTCTCTTGTAATTTCTCCAGCGATCACAGCGACTATACTTTCTTTCGGTTCTGTCTGGATGAGCAGTCCTTCAAGTAAGCTTTTTTCTTGATTGCTTACGTAATACCCAAAGCGTTGTTTTATGCGTAAAGAGTCTGTTTCTTTCAATGGATTGCTTAATTCAGTCAAACTTGCATAAAGACCAATTTCTGCTAACAGCTGTCTACGTTCTTTCCACTCTGGCATCCAAGTGATCACTTGCGACAATGGCTGTGATGTTACTTTGATTTGTCTCCCGTCACTGTCTACTTGCCACATCTGCTCATGCAATCCTTGGATCGTTTCTTTGAGAACATCTGGATTTCCTAATTGGTCATCGCCATAAACCATATCTAAATAAATCAGCACCTCTTCAATGTCAGTCCTGATCACGACTTCATTTGCAGCCACTACTCGTTCATTTACTAGAATCGAACTCTTAGTTGAGTTTAATTCTAGTGTCAATTCCGCATCCAATTCGGTCAAATATTTCCAGACCTTCGTCAATTCAAGCTCATTGATTTTGATCGTAGCAGACGAAACGAAGCCGATCATACTGAAAAAGAGAAAAAATACGAGAATGCTAACACCAACAAATAGGTAAAGGCTGACTTTACTACTGATCGAAGTTTTATTTCCAAGTAAAGAGAAATCAACTATTTTTTTCTGGTAGTCAAGCATGACTCTGCGAGGATCTTTGGTGTTTCTACGCAGAAAATGTCTGTTACTCCTTCGTTTATTTCGTGATTTCACGATCTCTTCAATGCCTACATCGTTTTTTTTCATGGCGATACATCCTGTCGTAATCTGTGGCGTTCGACAGGATCAGTGGTGATCAACTCATAAAGTTTTGTTGTTGGATCAACAGTGTTGGAAAAAGGAACGATGGCGTTGCCTGCGCGTATCAGCCCTGCCCCTTTGACAGGATTGAGCAATTGTTTTTGTTGCTGATACGAAAGATTGAACAAAGAAGACAGCTCATCTAGATCACTTTTCGCTTGTTTCAACATAATGATAAATTCCGTATTACTTAACATTCGGCGTGCTTTATCTGATAATAATAAGGTTTCGACATTTTGGGTAATACCAGTGGCAATCGCGCCCCATTTACGGATTCGGCTCCATAGTTCAAAAAAATAATTTTCACAGTAGGGATCATTTAACAGGAGCTGCATTTCATCAATATAGATCCAAGTAGTGATTCCTCTGTCTCGATTGCGAACGACCCGATTCCACACTTGTTCCAAAACAACCATCATCCCAAAAGTTTTCAATTGATTCCCTAGTTGTTTCGTATTGTAAATCACAAAACGTTTATTTAAAGAAACATTAGTTGGTTTAGAAAACATCGAAAGTGAACCATCGATGTATAACTCTAAATCTAACGCCAATGTCTGCGCCTCTTTTTCCGGTTGTTCTTTTAAAAGCGGAAACCAATCTTCCGCCAATGTCGGCGCTGATTTTTCTGAGCTTTTTTGAAAATTGAAATACGTCAATCGCGTGACACGATCAATGATCGATCGTTGTGCCGAATTTAAACCAGTTGGCCCACCGATCAAAGCTTCACAAGCAGTCAACAGAAAGTCAGATTTCAATTTTACTGGATCTGCCTCTCCTTTCAAATCTTCTGAAATATCGAGTAAGTTGATGAAGGTATTGGTATTAGGGGCGATATTGATGATTTGAGCATCAAAATCATTGCCGATGATCGTATCTTCATCTTCCGGATCAATCGAAATGACTTCATCTTCGGGATTTTTAAGTAACGTCGTGATTTCTTCATATTTTTTGGCTACACCTTTGCCTGAACCAGAGCTACCTAAAATCATGCCACTCGGCGTGTTTAGTTGCTTACGATCGATCCTTACACTATTTTTGGTCATTTCATTTTTCCCGTAATATTTGCCATCTATATGATCAAGATCTTGCGCTGAAAATGGAATAAAAATTGCTGTACTTTCTGTCGTCAACGTCCGTTGTTGTTCGATCCAATTTTTGCCTAAAGGTAAGACCGAGTTGAATCCTTCATCTTGTAGATAGTCTAATGCATTGAAATGACAACGATTTTTACGTCCAACATGTTGGACTTGTTCCGCAATATCAGCTAGTTTTTCTTTGGTCTGAGATCGGAAATAAACGAGGAAGGTAACAAAATATAATTTTTGGCCGGTTTTGACTAGATCGTCTAATAAAGCTTCGGCTTCCTTGATACTATTGGTCAATTCATACGGAATACTTGAATAAGGATCATAGCCTTTTTGTGTCGCTTTTCTTTCAGCAGTTGTTTTGTCTCCTTCCATATAAGCTTTTTTAATTTGAACCAACTGATTTGCTTTTTCAGAATCCACTGGTTCAATGTGGATCGATAAACACAACTCTTCGCCAATATCCATTAATTCTAAGATCAATTTATCTGAAAGTTTGGTGGGGTAATCTTTCAAATAAAGGACTTGGGCATAGTCTGAGCCAATTTCGATATAGTCTTTTGCTTTAAAGCTGAAACTTGCAGGGGTAACCACTGCTTTTGTCGACAAACGGCTATAAACTAAATCTGTATAATTGAACTGGAACCATTCATTAGGTTTGATCAACTCATGGAGCAGTTGCAACCGTTCTTTGCCAGAAAGTGTTTGACTACTTGATTCGATTTCCGAAAGACTATGACTAAGTTGTTGTTCGATACGTGTCAAGGAATGCTTGGCTTGGTCATAATCAGTAGCCTGCGTGCTGAAGGTCAATAGATTTTGTTTGCTAAAATTCGTTCCTCCTTCTGTCATGGTTCGCCGCAGCATTTCATTCAATTCTCGACGGTAGATGTCCTGTCTCTCACCTGTTTCTTTATAGAACAATTGCTTTTCAAGTTCCTTTTGTTCCATTCGCTTTTTTTTCAAGGTAATCGTTAGATGCGTTCGTTCATCACAACTATCTAGTAAGGTACAATACCCTTGAAAAATAGCTTGTTGATCTTCCACAGGTGCAATTTGATAATTGACATCTGAAAACTGGATACTTTTTGAATAATATCCGGAAGCAAGTTCACAAATTCCACTTTCATACATTTTTTCATAACGAATCTTCCTTTGTGCATGTTTGGCTGGTGCTGATTTTCGTTCTTTTTTTCCTCTTTTTTTCTTTTGCTTGTGTAATAGTTTGGTTAAGGAAGACTTTTTAATTCCCTTGTTCACTTCGATATTTCTCTGTTTTACTGATTTTCCTCGTTGAAATCCCTTCATGATCTTCCTCCAAACGAGCATTTTGATATGGATAGTGCTTCGTTGCGATAAGATGGCGCCAACGGATAAGGAGATATTTTTCTAAAGGTAACTGATTTTTTTTGATCCAACCCACCGATAAAATCGGACTAGTAAAAAACATCAATACAATTCCTAGATCATCAATTGAATATCCCCAAATAAAATGATTAACTAGACCGACCGGTAAAATCACGATTAAAGCTAATGCGATAACGATAACCTGTCTTAAAGAGAAGCCAAAAAAGATCTTCTCTTGATACTCTTTGATTTCTTTTCTGATCACGACTTCAATTGCCATTTTTCACACTCCTTTTCTCACTCAGGCCGCAACGATGATCGCTTTCGACCATTTCATGGTGTAAAACAAACACATGGATAGTGCCAAACAATTACCGACAATCGCACTGATCACTGCAATCATCCCCTGCGTCTCATCAAATGAAAAAACAGTACTCACTAATAATGGATAGATGTTCAAAACGATAAAAAGCAATACACCTTGTAAAGATGCCGCACCAAATAGTTTAAAAAAATTCTTTCCAACATGACCAAGTTCTGTATTCACTAAAGCGACAATCGGTAAAGGTGAGATACTCAAATAAAGATACATTTCTAAAAAACGTAAAAAGATCAGTACTTGAGCAAGGACGCTAACAATGATCGATAGAATCAAGGGAACGAGTAAAATCATCAACAACACCATTTTTTCAAAAAAACCTAGCTGATCGATCTGCTCCATCACGTTGAAGATATCCATTGTCTGATCCGTCACACCTCGAATCTCCAATTGATTGATTCCTTGACTAACAAAAATACCTACATCCATAATGGCATTGAGGAAAACCATCAAGTGGCGTAAAAGCAGTACGGTCAATCCGATTTTGATAAACAATGGTAAAAAAAGATCCAGTCCACCAAACTCTGACTGCTTGCCATATAGTCGATGTGCGAGTTGTTGAAATTCGATCAACAATAGAAAACCTAATAGGGAATAAGCAATAGGTTTGACGACACTTTCCATGATCGTCACACTGTAACGATAGATTTCCGGCAGATAATGTTCGAGGTTTTGTAAAAGACTATTTTTATGATTCGTCGATAAACTTAATTGTTCTGCAATCGTTTGTAGCAAAAATTCGATCGCACCGTCCATTCTTTTTCGCTCCTCACATTGAAATATTCGTGATCCACGCACCAGCAGCTAAAATCACTGCACCGCCAACGATTTGAAAAATGGCATGTTGCATCCCTGGCCCATTATGCTCTTTGATTGCAACGCCTAATTGGATAATGCCCCAAACGGTCAGTAAGCTTCCTGCAGTAATCACCCCGTTGGAAAATAAAGACATTGCTTGATTGAAATAATCCATTTTCATCTCCTTATTCGCTCAATTTCTCTGGCATTTCTGGATTGTTGTCTTGAATAATGACATGAAAAGATACTGTCGTTTCTGTAAATGTATCTTTGACCGTCAAATAAACAGGGTAGGTTCCAGGTGTATCCCAAGCGATTTCTTCTATGATCTCAACATCTTCTATTCCGATACTCTCTTCACGATCCGAAACGGAGATCCCTGCTAATAAATCTGGCTTTTCTTCGCCTACAATGATTCTCTTATCCTCTATCCCAGAAAATACAGGTGGTTCATTGATTACTTGGATGCTCCCAAAGGTTTTGGTGATCCCTCCATGTGTATCTTGGACTTGAAGAGGAAAACGATAGGTATTTAATCGGGAAGTGTCGATTTTCTCCCAAAAGGGCAGATCGATTGCCACTTGTAATTGATCAACCGGATCTTCACGATCTGCAAGAACTAGTTTTGCTAGATAGCTTTCTTTATTCAGTTCACTAAATACAGGAAGAGTCATATGCGTATTTGTAACAGTCGGCGCTTCATTTGTTAGGTGAACATAGATTGTACGCTCTGCCGCTCGTTTGCCATACCGATCAACGACATTCCCAATTCTTACGAAGTAGTTTCCTGGTACATAGGGGACAAGATCGGATGCTAAGATGTTTTCCGAAGTAAGATTGATGGCACCATCTTCTTGATCATTTACGGAGAAATAATCAAATAAAGAGAATGATTGATCAACAGGTAAAACGAGCTGGTTCGGCCCCGCGATTATTGGTGCTTCATTGGTGATCGTAATATTACTTATCAGGTTGGCACTTGCTCCAAATTGATCAGTCACAGAATAAATCACTTCATAACTGCCTTCTTTTTCTGTCTGGAGTGTGGTTTTCACTTGAATCTCTGCGGTCAATTCACCATCTTCTTCATCGTGAGCGGAAATGCCAGCCAATAAGTCAATACTTGAACCGATCGTGGCGTGATCACTTTGTCTTACTTGTTGAATGGTCGGGGAGTGATTAAACAGAAAGGTGACTGTCGCAACACTCACTTTCCCTTTTGAATCAGTTGCTGTGATCTGCATCACTTGATAGCCAGATTCGTTAGGATTGACGGGCGTATAGTGGATCACTGGAATGGGATCACTTCCTTGAACTATAGTAAAATAGGCAAAGGGATCAATCGCTGTTCCTCTTGGTAAGATCTGCAATGGGTCGTTTACATGCACGTAGGGACTTTGCCAGTGATTGTTGCTCTCTGGAATTGCTACAACCTCCGATAGCGTAACTTTTTGTTCGTCTTCTGCGAGGCGATGTGTGAGATTGCTTCTTGATACTGAATTTTCTAGACTTTGAGGTACTGTTGTTGCTTCAAGGTAAGCGATCCTCAGCTGATTGGTTTCATCCTTGATCGTTGCTTCAGCGGGGAGAGCCAATGGTTTTCGAAATTGAGAAGCAAACTCAAACAACTGAGAAGAGTTCTCTTCTTTTTTCAGATGGCTCTCCTCTGGTGTTTTCACTTTGATTGCCTGTTTCGTTTTGTTTGAAGCGGGCCCCACTGTTGGTGAGACTTCTGTTTGTTGTGGTTTACAACCAGTAACTAATAAAACAACTGAACAACTGAATATGAACAAGCCAAATCTCATGTATTTTTTCCTTTTAGTCATTCAACCCACCCCTTTTTTGTTGATAGATCAAAACACCACTCACTCCTAGAAATAAGCTACCTAGCCCTACTAGAGAGACAGAAGTACGACTATTCGTTTTAGGTAAATTCCGAGTATTATCCTGCTTTTTCGCTTCTTCTTTTTTCTCGTTTTTTGGTGTATTGAAATAAACAGTCTGCTCTTGATTAGTCAGATCATCTTCACGTGCAACCTCATTTTCTTGTTCAGATTCGTAGTACAAAATATGAGTGGCAATCAGCTGATCATTGGCTTTTAGCGTATTGGCTTTCATTTCCAGAAAAACTTCAAACTGATCTTCTTTACTCTTTGCTGTGTAGGTTGAGATTGCTTCGTTGATGACTTCTCCGGTGTCACCTTTTCGGTACTGCGTCACTACGGTATACGTATGACCGACTTCAATGGCTGCTCCTTTGATCCAGACTACGTCTTTCAATTGATTGTCTTTGGTTGGGTCAAGCTCCTTGCTTCCATCGAGAGATGTGAACAAACTCGTCAATGCTAATTTTTCTCGTTCGTTATAGGCTTCTAATACGATCAACTCACCATCTTTTTCAACAGTTACTGTAAAGTCTAAAGGTTCTTCTAATGGTAAATACCCTTCTAATGGTTTTCCTTCAATAAATTGATAGGTGCCATAGGGCAAATCGCCTACTTCGATTCTCCCCTCATCATCCGTGAGATATTCTTCAATAAATTGAAGATTTTCCTCGCCATTTTCTGATTTTTCTACTTGATATAGGCCAAATGGTACTTGCACCAAAGGTTGTTCATTCAAGCGATCTCGTTTGATCAACTCAATGGGTTGTCTTGCTAAACGGTTAGGGACTTCTAAGCGAATCAATGCACTATGATTTTCCACTGTTACACTGAAAATCAATGGTTCTTCTAACGGGAGATAGCCTTCTGGCGCTTTGACTTCATGAAGCTCATAGCGATCCACGCCCCAAGGTAAGCTCTCAGTTGTCACTAATTCCCCTTTTTGATTCGTTTCAAAAATCTCAGTTTTTTCTGTATCATTCGGACGCGTCATTGCTACAAATGCCCCTTGTCCATCATTCGCCCAAGTATCAAAAATCTTGAATTGTGCGCCAGCATAGGGAATTTGTTGTCCTGTTTCTTGATCGATCTTGATGAGATGTACGCGTGATTCGATGATTTCATCTTCTAATAAAAAGAAATGTGTATAACCTTCCTCACTGATCGTCACTTCAAATGGTTCAATGATCAAATAGCCATCCGTTCCTTTTGTTTCAGCGATCGTATACGTGTCATAGGGTAAATCTATAAATTTAAAGTAGCCGTTTTTTTCAGTGACTTGGACAAATTCTTTTCCTGTGGTATGAGCGGTGGCTGTTAGTTCGATTCCTTCGAGTGGTGGTTTATGATTCGTTTGATTGGTTGTTAATGCGTGTAAAATTTCGAAGATAGAAGTGGGGATAAGAGGTTTTGAACCAAATTTATACCCTTCGACATGACCCTTGATGACGCGATCAGTGACTGTTTTACTATGGATAGCCACTGTTTCATTTTGTCCTGCGTAGGTCAAATGTATAGGGTAGATCGTCGGATCTAAGTTATAGCCTTTCGGTGGAATGGTCTCTTGTAAATAATAGGTTCCTAGTCTTAACCCTTTTAGCTCAGCTGATGCACTTCCATTAACCTCTTCCATCGTCAATTCCGCAACTGTTTCTCCGTCTTTGTCCGTTAATTTATAGACAGCTCCGATCAATTGGGCACCTCCTTGAGGCTGATTGCCTGTTTCTGCATCTTCTTTGATGACCATCAAATTAGCTGTCTGTTCTTGATTAGCTAATGTGATACTCGTCAATTCATTCACTTTGACAGTGACAGTCTGGGGCGTTGGATTTAAAACGTAGCCTTCTGGCGCTTTGATTTCTTGAATCGTAACAACCGTATCAACGAGTAGATCATGCCAAATAGCAACACCATCAGAATCTGTCGTCAATTCTTTTATCTGTCCATCCGCAGTCGTGAAACGAAAAACGGCGCCTACTAATGGTTGTTTTGTTTGTTGATCGACTTTGCGGATACCTGCATGTCCATATTTTTGCACGCGTAACTGAAAGGAAGTTCTTGTCAGCTGCGGCACTCTACCGACTACCATATTTTGTGTATAAGGATGTTGGTACACGACGATTGCTCCTTGATAACTACTGGGGATATGATAATCAAATGCGATCTCACTTGTCGCCGGCGCCTCTTTCGATGCAGTGACAGTTACTTGATTCCCTTGCTTTTCAATGGTTACTCCATTGATTTGTTGAACAGGCGATGAGCTATAATTCGAAAATGCTCCTGTTGTGTCGGTCAATGTTTGGCTTTCGCCAGCTTTTATATCCAATATTTGTCCATCAAAACTTGGTTGGGTATAGAACCGTTCCACTTGTTCCATCACTGTTCGTTTGAATGTTTGGTAATCGTTCATTGTCAAAACACCAGAAATACTGGTGGGGGTGATTCCTTGTTGCTCCCAAGCAAGGAGTTGAGTCATCAATTCTTTTTCCATCGTGTAGTTTGTCGCAATTACCCCATAGTATTTGATCAAAGAAATTTTCTTCAATAATTCTGTATTTTGAATACTTGAATTATACCCGCTATTTTCTCCGATATTCAGCGCTACTCCTTGTTCCAGACAAAGCGCAATCTCTCCCTTCACTCGCTTGCCGTACCAACCAATTTCTCTGCCACCATTAGATAGATGGATATCGATATGAGGGATATGGATTGCTGGATCAACAACGACACTTTCATTTGCAAATGGATCAGCCAATCTTGGAGAATGTTCATGGATCGCCGCTTCAATATAATTCGTCGAGCCAATAGTAATCAATTTCCCATTGGCCCTTTGGACTAATTGATAGTTTTTTTTGAAACTTGTCCAGCTATTATCTGGTGGGATTGTTTGTTCAGCTGTAAGTAAAGTTTGATTGGGGTCTGATGCAGTGATTTGTTGATACGTGGGGAGGTCAGGCAATGTTTCTGCCGAGACTGGTCTTACTTTCATTTGAAAAAAAATCGTGATTAAAATAATGATCGGTAGCATCAAAAATAGTGATTCAGAGGATTTCTTCATTCTTTGACTCCTTTCCTTAGTGAGATAAATCAACTGAGAACGTGATGTCTTCTCCTCGCACCTCCTTCACTATATAATTACGATTTTGGCGAGATTCTCCCAAAAAAATAGAAAAAAAAACGACCAATCAATTGATTGGTCGTCGCGTATTTTACGTCAAAACTCCTCAGCTTGTTTTAAGATTTGTTGGATTTCCTCTACTGTTTGGGCATCGCTCAATGCCATCACTTGATCGACATCGGAACAAAAAAAGGCAAGTTCTTGTAAACTTGTTAATTGTTGGTTTTCTCGCATGATCACTGCAAATAAAATCGTTGCGACTTTCTTTTCTTCGTCGATACCAAAGTCAACGCCATCAGGTACTTGGAACAAAAAAATACCCTCTTCAACAATCTGTTCATCTTTTGCTTTTCCATGTGGAAGTGCCACAAAGTTGCCGATATAGACACTTGCTGCTTCTTGGCGAGCAACCATCGCATCGATATATTCCTTTTGGATGACTCCTTTTTCAAGTAGTTGTTCACCAATCTGCTGAATGGCTTCTTGCCAGCTACCAAACTGTTGGTTCAACCAAATATGTTCAGATGAAATCTCAAGCATCAATAGAGCCCCCTTTATTTTTTTATTTCATCGATCAAAATTTTAGATAACAACTGATAGATGATTGCCTCATTTCCTGATCGAAAAATCTCAGTATTCAAATCATTCATGATCAATGCACCACTTATTTTTCCAAGTAATTTTCCAGTAGCTTCGTCAATAGGGGAAGGTGCTAGCATCACTAACATTCTTGATAAATCAACTTTCGTTTTGTCCATTCCCTCGATCTCCAATACTTGCTTCAATTGAAAAATACAGAATAAAGGTTCCGTGATCTCAGAACTAGAGGTATGGAAAAGCCCCATGTTGGTATGAGGTAACCCGATCGGCGCTTGTTGATATCTTTTCATTAAACGCTGATAGACTTTTTCTTTATCTTGGACCACCCCTGTAGGTAAATAGTCGAAAATATCCTTCAACGTAGCTTCTACTGTCGTTGGATTGTCTAATTCTTGAATGAAGAAATACTGGAGTAGCTGATTGATTTTACTCATCATCAACACCGTTTCTTCATAAGTATCTTCGATAACAGAAGGTTGATCAGCTAACCGGATATGTGCCGTTCGATGTGCTGTCAAACGAGCAAATTCTGCTTTTAATTGTTTAATTTCTTCCTCAAGAAGTAATGGTGAAACTAATAGATATTTCCCCTCATAGCCACTTAAGATCGAGGTAGAAATGACGAGATCATACTCTTCTTCTAAATTGATTTTCTTTAAATCAGCAATTCGATAAAAATGGATATGTTGAACAAATGGGAAGTATCTCTTTAGTTTTAACTCAAGCATACTTGTCGAAGCTAAGCCACTAGGTGAAAAACCAGCGATTTTGATCGTGCTGTCCTTTGGTGTTTTTTCTAACGAGTTCGCAAAGTGAAGAACCATATAAGCAATTTCTTCTTCGGATAGTTTCTTTTCTTGAAAAATCTGCTCGATTCCTTGACGGATGGCTTGGGCGATCTCTTGATACTGGACCATGATTTTTTCCAAGATTGGATTAGTCAATTGTTCTTCTTGAAGTACCGCTCGAGAAAATACTCCTGATAAATGGGTCAACAACATTTTGTAGAGTGTTTCATCTTGGTAGAATGGATTATTTGTTGCTTCACTGACTACTTGGATCAATTGTTTCACAAGATAAGCGAGTTGCGTATCAAATGTTTCTTCAAAGAAATCCTGATCAAAGGAATTCGAGAAATCATTTAATAGACTAGCAAAAAAGACGATTTCATTGACTGGATAAAGTTGTTGCGTTTCCTTAGCGATTTTAGAAAATAAAGCTTTGGCGATACGTAATAACTCTTTATTCACTAGTCCAGTGTAGGTTTCATTCGTCAGCACTTGATTTTTTTTGACACGGTCGATCGTAATGCTGAGTATCAAAACTAAATGTTCCAGTTTCCGGTCACTTAATTCTTTCTTTTGTTGAACCAATTCTTCTCGTACCACTTGACGCGCCAGTAATAAACTATCTGTCGTGATAAATTGAAAAAAGAAATTCGTTGTCGTATCAAATTCCAGCAAGTGAAAGATTTCATACGCATTGATTTCCAACTCTAAGATATTTGCGATCAGCAATCTTCGGTATTTTTCCGGTCCAGTGATTTCATAACCACGGTTACGAGTGATAGATAGCGGTAGCTGTTTCATACTGGTTTCAAGTTGCTTGATATCAGCATAAAAAGTCGTGTTACTAATCAAATACTTTTCTAAAAAATAACTTAAAGACAATGGTTCTTTCGTGAGTAACAGTTCTAATAAAATCGCATGTTGCCTTTCGATTGTCGATAGTTCCATCTCTTTTTCGTTCAGTAGTTGGCGCAGTTGTGTCATTGTTTCAGGTGTTGCTTCAATCGTAAATGACCCACGGGCTATTTTTTTCAGCGAAGCATTTACTTCCTCGAGCGATCGTTCTAATTGCTCCAACTCGCGGTATACAGTCCGTTTGCTGACCCGTAAAACATTGACCATTTTTTGTATAGAAACAGGTGCTGGACTATTGATGAGTTCTGTCAATAATTCTTTTTCCCTTGGTGACAAATACATCTTAGTCCACTTCCTTTACTAAGGATAAATAAGTTTTGGTACTGACAAAATGATCAATGATCAACAAATGCTCCACTTGTTGTTGCAGTTGATACGCCTTTGCCATACTTTCATTCGCAAGATATACCACTTCTTTTTCAGGTACTAGGTCTTCGACGGCTGCTTTTTCTACAGATAGACCAACCTGATATTCCTTGGCTAGCTTCATTAAAATCGTCATCCCCATCGTTTGTGAACCTCGTCGATTTCCTTGGTATAAAAACACAACTCTGGTTCTAGGTTGTTCAACTTCTTGTTGTTTTTTGATCTGAGGTTCAATGTTTATTTCATGAAGTTGCTGCTTGATCAATGGTAGATACGACTCAACTTCTAAAAAATGATCGACAGCAATGATCTGACTTTCTTTGGCTTTTTCTTGCGCCAAAGATTGAAAGGCGCTTTGCACGATCACCAATTGTTTCTTGTGATTCGGCAGATCGTAAATAGATGTATAGCTTATAGGTATATCTATCCCTTGCGCATGCAGTTTTTTCTTCAAAATGGCTGCGCCCATTGCACTAGAACCCATCCCGGCATCGCAAGCAAAGATGATTTGGTTGACCGCTTCATGATTCATCAGTTGGCTCCTTTCTTGGAGGATCGATTCCACAGGTTTCGTTTTTTTCAATAACAGTATGGCACAAACAAATGTAGCAAGCGCACTGAGAATAATACCTAAAATGACACCTGCTAATTGTGAGGGTGGTGTATTCCCTAAAATAATCACCAATGAACCTGGTGAAACCGGAGCATTCAACCCACTAGCAAATAGTTGGAACACAAACGTTCCAGTCGCTCCCCCAACCATGACTGCAAAAAAAAGCGCAGGTTGCATCAAAACAAAAGGAAAATAGATCTCATGGATTCCTCCCACTGCTTGGATCATCAATGCTCCACCTGCTTTGACACTTTTTTCTCGATCGGCAGCAAACAAGAACGCACTTAAAATCCCTATTCCTGGCCCAGGATTGGCTTCCATCAAAAATAAGATCGAATGCCCCGCATGTTGTGCCATCTCCATTCCTAAAGGTGTCAAGATGCCGTGATTGATGACATTATTCAAAAATAAGACCTTTAACGGTTCCAGCACTAAACTGACTACTGGTAACAAATGTTGTTCAATGAGCCAATAAACAAAGCGTCCAACATAAGATAAACTACCTTCAACAAGTGGTTGGATGACCAGTATACCTAACAAACAGACAAAGCCACCGATTAGACCGATCATCAAATTATTCAGCAACATCTCATAGCCAGGCTTGATTTTCGGCGCCAACCAACGATCCGTCCAGTGAAAAAGACCACCTGTAATCAAACCGATAACCATCGCGCCAAATAGTTGTGGAAGATCAGAAACTACTATCATACCGATGACAGCAATCCCACCTGCTACAGCTGCTTTTTGATCAAAAATCTTTGCTCCAGAGTAACTGATCAAAATGGGCAATAACAGATAAATCAACCAGTCAGTAACATGGACAAGTGTTTGGTGCAAATCACCTGATACGATATTTGCTACAATCGATAACAAACCCCAAGCAATAAAAATACTTAGATTTGGCATGATCATTTGTTTGAAATAATGTAGTAATTGACGAAACCAGGTTAATTTCGCCACTGCATTAGCAGGAAGCGCATTCAAATTCTCCCCCACGTTGATCACCTGCCCTTTCTACTTCAGCAGACTGCGCTTATGCTTTTTTTCAGATAGCTCTATTCTAACAGTTTCCGTTATCTATTTTCCACAAAAAAAATTGGGCAAGTAACCGCAGTCACTTCCCAATTTTTTTTAAATAACACTTCTAACAAAATATCTTATATCAAAACAGTCATCGTTGCGGCTGCTAAGATAAGGACCAAGCCAATGATCGTGACAGTCATTTCTTTTTTCGTTTTCTTTTGTCCTAAGAACCAGATACCAGTCAAGGTTGCTAGAACAACAGAAGTTTGCGACAAGATGAAGCCCGTTGCCAAACCATTCATATTTGGTTGTGCAGAAATCAAATAGGTCAATGCAGCAAAGGCAAAAAAGAAGCCAGAAAAAATTTGTTTATAAGAAACAACTTCCGTAAATGCTGATTTTTCATGCCCTTTCATACTTAATACAGCGGTGTAGATGATCGCCACTAAGACCATCCCCATTGCTTGTGGCAAGAAAGCGTGCATTCCGTCGATGGTTGTTGCTTGAGGTGCTGCGGAATATGCCCAATACCCAATCTCTCCGACTGCTAATAATAAAACCGCTTTTTTCAGTAAACTGCTATTTTCTTTGGTTTTTTTCTCAGTCCAAACAGTCATCCATGCGCCTAAAATAATCAAGATCAATGCTAATCCACCAAGAATCTTCGCTGTCGTTCCTGGCCAGTTACCTAGCGCAAAAACGCCCCATAATGAAGCCCCAAGTAATTGAAAAGCTGTGGTGATAGGCATTGCACGTGACGAGCCAATCAGTGTGAAAGATTGAAAAGTAATGATTTGAGCAGTCGCCCAGCCCACACCGGAAAGAATAGAAAAGACAAGATCCATTCCAGATGGCAGTGCTATGCCATTGATCAGGGCAAAAATAAGTGCGAATATCAAAGTTCCTATTGTTGATCCTAAAATCTGGTTCACAGGACGTCCACCGATCTTCGAAGCAATCGTTGGATAAAGTCCCCAACCTAGTAATGGTCCTAATCCGATCAATAATGCTGTTGCATTCATTTATTACATCTCCTTTTTTAGAATACGACGCCACTTTCTAACAAGATATTCGCATAAGGAGTCATCTCACCTGTACGAATAAATGCGTGACAATTGTTTAACTCAGTTTTCATTTCACTATGCGGAATAAACGTGATCGGTGTCTCCGGCATTTCTTTTTGGATTTCTAAAAGAATGTCAGGATTCTCTTTTTTGATTTCCTCTGCTAGATAAATACGTTGCACCTCTAATTCTGACAACACATTGCGTAAAACTTCCATAAAGCTAGGAACCCCTTGCGTGACTGCTAAATCGATTTTTTCAGTGGTCATAGGTACAGGCATTCCTGCATCTCCAATACTCAATTTATCAAAATGTCCCATTTGTGCTATCACTCGTGAGATATCAGAATTGATTACTTTCGTTTTTTTCATTATTTGTTCATCCTTTCCTCAATCAGATTAATTCATGTTTATACGGAATAGAAGGCTGTGCACCAAAACGTTGAACAGTCACAGAAGAGGCTTTATTGCCATAACGGATCGCTTCTTTTAGGTTGCTGAAGTCTTTGGCTAATACACTGCTCATCGCACCAATAAAGGTATCGCCAGCAGCCGTTGTATCCACTGCATGCACTTTAAAAGCTGGTACGATCCCACTAGCGCCGTCAGCAATATCATAATAAGCGCCTTTACTTCCGATCGTGATGATCACGGCTTCAATACCTAATCCATGAAAGACTTGTGCCGCCTCTTTCAGACTTTTTTCGTCGGTAATAGTGATGCCTGTTAAGATCTCCGTTTCTGTTTCATTCGGAATGATCATGTCTGTCACTGCTAATAACTCATCCGGAACATTTTCTAGCGCAGGTGCCGGATTCAAGATCGTTTTCACGCCAGCTTCTCGAGCGATTTTGAATGCTTCGATCGTTGGTTCTATAGCGCTTTCAAACTGAGCAATAATAAAATCACTTTTTTGGATGATTGTTTTGTTTTCTTGCACTTGTGTTACGGTAAACGCATTGTTTGCACCAGCATGGATCATGATACTATTTTCACCTTGGTCATCAACAATGATATACGCTTGTCCAGTCGCTTGATTTTCTAATGTCGCTACACCAGATAAATCGATTTCTTCTTGTTCAAGTAATTCTGTCATCGTTTTTCCTGCTTCGTCTTTACCCACGCCACCAATAAAGTAAGTTTTTGCCTCCGAACGTCTAGCAGCAACCGCTTGGTTAGCTCCCTTCCCTCCACCAGCTGAAAAAGTTTCTTTCGTATGGATCGTTTCTCCAGGTTTTGGCATATAAGTCACACGGATGGTTCGATCTAAATTGATACTTCCGATAACTGTAACAGTATTCATCGTTTTCCCTCTCCTTTAACAAGAAAATCATTTTAACGTTCTATTAAAACGTTTTAACTCTACGAGAAGAATATAACATATTTTGTAAGTGATTTCAACAAGCAACTTTTCGACTATAAAACTAACTGTAATTTGTACCTTCTTTGTTCTTATATCACTAGATCAATGATAGCCAATCACTGATCTAAAAAAAAAGCACCAACCAAAAATAGCAAGTCCATTTTCGGTTGGTACGCTTTATTGTTGTCGCTGAACCTAGCAACGACAGTTTTATCTTATTATTTTTTTCCTGGCTCAGAAGCGATGATCGAAAGTTCTCCTTGAACTTTCCACTCCGTGATATCGCTTGGTAAGATCGCACTTGTTCCTTTTTCTAATGGGTATGTTTGGTTGTCTATCACCAATTCTCCCGCACCATCAATAACTGTCATCAATGTATACGGTGCTTGTTTTTTAAAGGATGTGATTCCTTTGATGTCCCATTCGTAAACGTTGAAAAATTCTGTTTCTACGTAAGTGACGATCGAAGAGTTCCCTTGACGGATCTCTTTGATCTGTAATTCAGGAGCTTTTGCTGGTACTGTTGTTACGTCGACCGATTGTTGGATGTGTAATTCCCGAGTGTTTCCTTGATCGTCTTTGCGATCATAATCATAAACACGATAAGTCGTGTCTGAACTTTGTTGTGTTTCTAAAATCATGATCCCTTTACCGATTGCATGGATCGTTCCACTTGGTACGTAGAAAAAATCACCTTTTTTGACAGGAACTTTTTTCAATAAGTCATCCCAGCGACTATCTTGGATCATTTCGGCTAATTCTTCACGTGTTTTTGCATGATGACCATAGATGATCTCTGCACCTGGTTCGGCATCAATGATGTACCAGCACTCTGTTTTTCCTAGCTCTCCTTCATGTGCCATGCCATAAGCATCATCTGGATGAACTTGGACAGATAGATCATCTTCTGCATCTAAGATTTTGATCAATAGCGGAAAAACTGGTTCTGTTGGATGGCCGAATAATTCCTTATGTTCTTTCCATAGATCATCTAGTTTCCAGCCTTTGAATGGGCCATTTTCAACGACACTAACGCCATGAGGATGCGCACTGATCGCCCAATCTTCCCCAATTTTATCATTTGGGATATCAAAGCCAAAAACACTACGTAAGCGACTGCCTCCCCAGATTTTTTCTTGAAAAACAGGTTTTAAAAATAATGGTTCTTGCATACGTCAAACTCCTCTCAATTTTCAATTGCTATTATAGCATTATTTTCAGTGTAACGCTTTCTCTTGTAAATAAATTTCAATGATTTCATCCCGACATTTTAGATATTCTTCACGATGATCGTTTGGATGCAGGCGATTGGATAGAAAGATGAACGCTTCTTGATCGATTGGGTCGATCAATAGAAATGTCCCTGTATAGCCTGTATGGAATAGTAATGGGTGCCCATCCTTTTTATCTTGTTTTAAATCCCATCCGAGTGAGCGACCACCTTTACCAGTTGGCGTATGATCAGCCAATAAGGAACGGATGGTTGCCTCTTCCAAAAAATGACCAGAATCTAACTTTCCGTATTGCAGATACATCCGGACAAACTTCTCACAATCCGCAAGATCAATAAATAGACCAGCATTACCTGCATGTTCTGCTAACACTCGTGCTTTTGGATCATGTGTCAAGCCATGGATCACCTCACCAGAAGGAAGTTGTTCAGTCGGAACGATCCGTTCTGAAGGACGTGGTAAGAATAAGCTATTCATCATTCCTAACGGTGCTAGTACTTGCTCTTCAAAAAGCTCGACCGCCTCTTCCTGGAAAATCTCCTCTAACATCAATCCTAAAAGAATCGTGCCTGCATCCGTATAGCGAACTTCGATTCCTAATTGATCGCCTGGTTGAAGTTTCAAATAAGCTTCAATCAATTCTGTTTGTGATAGATGATCTCGATCAGGAATAAATGTCTGGATGTCTGAGGTATGTGTCAATAAGTGGCGAATCGTGATCGTTTGATTCTCAAAAGTCGGCAAGTACGTATGCAAAGGTTCATCTAATTCAACTTTCCCGTCTTCGATCAATCGCAAGACAAGGCTTGTCGTTGCAATTACTTTTGTCAGGGAGGCTGCATCAAAGAGCAAATCTTCGGTCATTGGTCTGATTGTAGGAATGATCTGCGCATCACCTGCGATCACTTTTTCAATCTGATCCTCTTTCATAAAAGCAGCAACGACCCCTGGATAATATCCCTCATTCATTTTTTTTAGTATATATTCTTTCGTTTTAGCGTACATAGTTTCTCCTTATTCATCTATGGATATGCTTGTTTGCTCCCCAAGCATAATTCTTTCTTCCATAAGAATCAATTGTTTTTCTCATTTATCCCAGTATTTAGTGGCTGACATAAAAAAGCAGGAAACTTTCAGCATCAGCTGAACTTTTCCTGCTTTTTCCAACGGTCGAGCAATCGACTGATCCTAGCCACTGTTCATTGGATAACATTAGTTGCTTTTGTTTCGTCCACGAACCACCATTCGATGCCAATTGCATCATACAAAGTCAAAACTTTTTGTTTTTTGTCAATGTAAAAATCGATCGTTTCTGTGTTCAAATGTGCAATCAGACGTTGCATACTTTCTGGATCAACAACAAATTTCAAAAAGTCTAATCCTAAGATTTCATCAGTCGGTAAGGCAATCACTGGACTCTCAGCTTGAGTCAGTCCTACATGAAAATCACCTTTATTCAAGATAAATTCTTTCTCTTCCTCTTTATGCACAGTCAGACCTAAAAGCTCTGATAAAAATTCTCGTTCCTTTTCCATATCTAGTACATTTAGGTGGACTTTTTGGAAATAAGTACCAGCAGACAATTTCTTAAAGCGTTCATTTGATTGTCTTAATAGTGCTTCTTGGTCTAACTGTTCCGCCGCTTGTTGTTGTGAAGTGTGAGTCTCTTCATGATAGATCTCTAACATATTGCCTTCAGGATCTTTCATTAAAATACCGATTCTGCCATCACTTTCCAGTGCTTCTTCGATCGTTTGATTCGTTTGGCGAATGCGATACAGCATATCTGCCATTTCTTCTAATGTTGGAATGATCAAAGAAAAGCGATTGAGCTTTTTGATTTCCCCAAAGTGATCATTTGCTCGTGGACTTTCCTCTAATAATAACATCTCGCTGTCATTTTCTACTGTACCGAAAATCGCTAATTCATTTTCTTCTCTCTTTAAATCGAAACCGATCGTGTCTCTATAAAACTCGATCATTTTATCACGGTCTTTTACACGTATCGCAATACTTTTCAAATAAGTAGTAGACCCCAAATCAAAAACTTTCATAATTTCTTGCTCCCCTCTACGTTAAGCTTTATTTTAACGATGCTTCTCTTTTCTTTCAAGCAATATCTTATTTTTTGTTGAATTAATTCTTAGATTGTCTTATTTTTTAGCTAATTATCAGAATGGGAAGGGAAAATCATTCTATATGTAAGAAAAGCGGCGAATCTTTGATAAAACTTTTTTATTTTTTTAAACGCCGCTTTCCCATAATCCTATAAAGATTATTATAACTTATTTTATCTTATTATGAAGCTTCTTCTGTAAACTGACTATTATACAGATCAGCATAGAACCCATCTTTTTCCATGAGCGTATCATGGTTTCCTGTTTCAACGATCGATCCTTGGTTCATCACGATAATATTATCCGCATCACGAATCGTTGATAAGCGATGCGCAACTACAAAACTTGTACGATTTTTCAATAAACGGTTCATCGCTTTTTGAATCAAAATCTCCGTACGAGTATCGACACTTGAGGTTGCTTCATCCAAGATCAAGACATCTGGATTTGCTAAGAATGCTCGGGCAATTGTAATCAATTGACGTTGACCTTGTGAGATATTGCTTGCATCTTCATTTAAGATCGTATCATAACCGTCAGGTAATTTGCGGACAAATTCATCGACATGGGCAGCTTTCGCAGCTTCGATCACTTGTTCATCCGTTGCATCATCATTTCCATACTTGATATTGTCATAGATCGTTCCAGTAAATAACCATGTATCTTGGAGTACCATTGAAAATTGCGCACGTAATACATCACGAGAAACATCTCTCGTATCGACACCGTCATACCGAATGCTTCCGCCTGAAACATCATAAAAACGTTCCAATAGATTGATCAAAGTCGTTTTACCAGCCCCAGTCGGACCGACAATAGCGACCATTTCACCTGGCTTCACATCCAAATTGAAATCTTTCATCAATAAATGATTCGGCGTATAACCAAACTGCACATTTTCGAAACGAACTTTGTAAGGTGTATTTTCTTCGACTGGTAAACCAGATTTTTCATTGGTCATCTCTTCTTCGTCTAAGACTTCAAAGACACGTTCAGCCGAAGCGACTGTTGATTGGATCGTATTCATCAAGCTTGCCAATTGTGTGATCGGTTGAGAAAATTGCGTCGTATATTGTAAGAATGCTTGCACATCCCCTAATGCCATATTCCCATTGGCTACTTTGATCCCACCAAGTACAGCCACAAAGACGTACCCTAGATTTTTGACGAAGTTCATCAATGGCATGATGATTGCAGAAATAAACTGTGCTTTCCAACCAGAGGCATATAAATTTTGGTTTTCAATCTCAAAAACTGCTTGGTCTTTTGCTGTATGGTTGAACGTTTGGACGATCGTATGTCCAGCATAGGTTTCTTCGACTTGGTTGTTCAATAATCCTAAACTCTTTTGTTGATCCGCAAAGAAAACTTGTGATTTCGGTGCAATGATCATCACGATGATCAAGCTCAATGGAATCATCAACAACGCCACTAATGTCAGTTGCCAGCTGATGGATAGCATCATAACGATAACCCCAATCAGTGTGACCGCACTTGTGACAAATTGAGTCAAGTTTTGTTGTAACGTGCTGGCGATATTATCCATGTCGTTGATTGCTCGAGACATGATATCCCCATTCGTATGTGTATCATAATAAGAGATCGGCACACGATTCATTTTTGTCTCTAAATCATGTCTTAACTCATATACCGTACGTTGCGACACGCGAGTCATAATGAACTGTTGCAAGAAGTTGAACACGGCAGAAATCAAGTACATAACAATCACTGTCGCAATGATTTGACCAATTTTGTCAAAATCGATTGGGAATTTAGTGACTTGTTGCCCTTCTTGCATTTGTCTTGCGCCAAGCATCACACCGTTAAAAATTTCTGTGGTTGCTTTCCCTAATACTTTTGGTGTCTGGATTTGGAAGACGACAGCTGCAATCGCTAAGACAAATACAGCAATGATCGCTACTAAACGCTTAGACATATAGCCGAATAACCGACGAACAGTGCCCCAAAAGTTTTTTGGTTTTTCTCCTTTAGCACCAATGTTACGTCCTGGTCCCCCACCCATTGGTCCTTGAGGAGATCGATTGTTTCCTTTACTCATGCTAAATCCTCCTCTCTCAATTGTGAGTTGACGATTTCTTTGTATGTTTCATTTGTTGCTAGTAATTCTTTATGCGTTCCTTTTCCAACAAGTTTTCCTTCATCTAATACTAAGATCGTATCTGCATCCATGACGGTACTTACTCGTTGCGCCACTAAAACGGTGATACTTTCTGTCATATTTTCTTTTAGTGCTTGACGGAGTTTCGCATCTGTTTTAAAGTCTAGTGCTGAGAATGAATCATCAAAGACATAGATGTCGGCTTCTTTTACTAAGGCACGCGCAATGGCTAATCGTTGTCTTTGTCCACCAGAAAAATTTCCGCCGCCTTGTTCGACATGACTATCTAAACCATCTTCCATTTCAGAAACAAAGTCTTTTGCTTGGGCGATCTCTAATGCTTTCCAAATCATCTCATCTGTTGCGTCTTCTTTCCCATATTGCATATTCTCACGAATCGTTCCAGAAAAAAGGACAGCTTTTTGGGGAACAAATCCCATCAATTCACGCAAGTTATATTGCGTCATATCAATGATGCTCGTTCCATTGATCGCGATCTCACCTGATTCAATATCATACAAACGTGGGATCAGATTCACTAAAGTCGTTTTTCCTGAACCAGTACCACCAATGATAGCTACGATATCGCCGGATGAAGCTTCAAAGTTGATATCTTCCAACGCTAGTTTTTCTGCACCGTGGTAACGGTAATTCACCTGTTTGAATGACAAACTTGCGTCTTTTCCAGCTAAAGCAACCGTTTCTGGTTGTTCTGGGTCAACGATACCTGCGTCTTCTTCAAGTACTTCATTGATCCGATCAGCCGAAGCTTGGGCACGAGGAACCATGATAAAGATCGCTGATAACATCATGAAACTAATCAAAATTTGCATCGCATAAGTCATGAAAGCAATCAGATTTCCGACCTCTAAGGTCATATCCGCTATGTAGTGCCCACCAAACCATGTGATCGCTACGTTCGTCCCACTCATGATCAACGTCATCATTGGCATCATCAATGCAACGATCGTGTTGACTTTGATTGCCGTATTTGTATAATCCTTATTCGCTAAATCAAAACGATTTTCCTCAAAACGTGTTTTGTCAAATGCTCGAATGACACGTACACCGGTTAATCCTTCACGAAAAACAAGGTTTAAGCGGTCCGTTTTCTTTTGCATACTCTTGAATAGCGGAACAGCAAAATACATGATACCACCGATCAAAATGATCATGACAGGAATCACGACTAAGAAAATCCTTGTCAGTTGATGGTCCTTTTGATAAGCAAGGATACTTGCCCCAACAAGAGTGATCGGCGCATTGATCATCATCCGTAAAAACATTTGCATCACCAATTGGATCTGCGTCACATCATTCGTTGTACGAGTGATCAATGAAGCTGTTCCGTACTTGTCGAATTTGTCTTTCGTCAAATTTTCGGCTTTTTGATAGACTTCTGTTCGTAATTGTTTTCCTAACTTTTGAGATTCTCGTGTAGCAAAAAACGTATTGGCAATGGCGGCTAAAATACTGATCAAAGAAAATCCGATCATGACAAATCCCGTCTGCCAAATATAGTCGACGTCACCTTTTGCTACGCCTTTGTCAATAATATTAGATGTTAACGTTGGCAAATAAAGATCTGCTAACACTTGAATAATCATAAAAACCGTTGCAGCGATTGCTGAGGTCAATGAAATTCGTTTGACAATTTTTAGCATTCGTTCCCCTTCTTTCTATTTATAAGCGCCATTTTTTATCCATGACAGTTTTAGATTGAATTCTGCAATGGCTTGTTCAACAGAATACTCCTCAGAGGTTGAAAATGATTTATAGGCATGAGCAATCGTTGTAAATAGTGTACTCATGACTAACTGAAACAATAATTCCATTTCATGGTCATCTTTTACTCTAAGATTGGAACGATCAATCAAACCAATCAACTCTTTGGACGCTTTTTTATGATTTTTATGTGGTGATGGACGATGTCCTTGTGGATGCGGCACGACTTTTCGTGAGGCACGGTAATCCATGTGCATAAAAAGATGTTTGTAAAACGCAGCATTTTCACCTTCTAGAATATCTCGAATCATTTTCCCAAAATAAAGTTCAAAACCGATAAATAAGTCTCCGTTCGATTCTTTGATTAGTTGGATCATATTTTTTGTACTATCACTACGAACGGTTTCAAAATAATAAAAATAAAGATCTTCTTTATCTTCAAAATATTGATAAAAACTACCTCTAGAGATCCCCGCAAGTTTCACGATCTGAGCAATCGAAGCTTCATTCAATGGTACTCTTGAAAATTCGACCCTGGCAGCTTCTAATAGTCTTTGCTGTTTTTCTTCAGGTAGATGAAAAAAAGTCTGTGTCGGCATCGCTGATTCCTCCCCACATAAAAATGACACACTGTCATATGACACCTTGTCATTATAACACCATATGAATGTTTTGCAAGTCATTTACATTCTTTTTTCATAATTATTAAAAAAAGAATAAATCGAGTAAAAAGATTTGTTTCTACTATTCTATGCATCTAAAATAGGATCATTATATAAAAAGGAAGAATGCCATGAACAAATCAATCACCGTCCACGAACTCTATTTCGTCTATCAAAAAAAGGATATAGTGATTTTAGATGTCCGTAAAACGAACGAGTATATAAAAAAACATTTAAGTCATTCAATATCCATTCCTATTGCCAGTTTATCCGCTCAATTAAATAATCTGGATACAAAAAAACAGTATTATATTGTTGGGGCAGCGAATCATTTAGCACAAGAAGTTACTAGTTATCTAATAGAAAATGGTCTGCAAGCGACTTATGTCGTTGACAACATGAAACTATTTGAAAATCGTGAATTAACTAGTTCTCTTTGATCTTACTGGAAAATAACTTACTTTTTATCAGTAAAAATACTTGATAGCCTTTTCTGTTTCAAGTAAACTGGTATTGTTAGCAGTAAAGTTAACAATTACGACTAAAGGAGAGAGATTATGGCATCAGTATTAGTAATCAAAGGACATCCATTAACTGCACAAGAATCACGTTCAGTTAACGCATTAACTAGTTTTTTAACTAGCTACAAAGAAAATCATCCAAACGACGAGGTAACTGTTTTAGACCTTTATCGTGATGATATCCCAGAAATTGATGAAGAATTGCTTTCTGGATGGGAAGCGCTTCGTGCAGGTGCAGATTTCTCTAGTCTATCTGAAAACCAACAACAAAAAATTGCTCGTTTCAATGAATTGACAGAGCAATTCCTAGCAGCAGATAAAATCGTTATTGCCAATGCTTTATGGAATTTGAACATTCCTACAAAATTAAAAGCTTGGTTTGATACTGTCAATGTTGCTGGTAAAACTTTCAAGTATACTGAAAACGGTCCTGTTGGCTTAGTTACTGGTAAGAAAGCACTACACATCCAATCAAACGGCGGAATCTACAATGGTCAAGATTTTGCTTCTCAATATGTAAAAGCAATCTTGAATTTTGTCGGTATTGAACAAGTCGACCAATTATTTATCGAAGGGATCGACTATACACCTGATCGTGCAGAAGAATTGATGCAAGCTGCTTTAGATAAAGCAACTGCATTTGGTAAAGACTTCTAGTCACTATTAGATAAACATTT
This sequence comes from Enterococcus sp. DIV0806c, assembly GCF_051710905.1. NCBI lineage: Bacteria > Bacillati > Bacillota > Bacilli > Lactobacillales > Enterococcaceae > Enterococcus > Enterococcus sp. DIV0806c. Next base: position 2,656,959 of record NZ_JBIOLO010000001.1, read on the forward strand.
CTCTAAAAATATTGAGAAAAGAAAAAAGGATTTCACTAAACATTCATTGCGAATGTTCGTGAAATCCTTTTTTATTTGTTGTAAAGTGGCTGTTCGGCGACGCTTAAAGTAATTAATAACCATATCTAATACTAGAAATAGCCATCAGTTCATGTAGCTTTTCGGATTGATGCTCGTTGAGAGATACACCAGCTTTTTTCAATGCATCGGATATATCTAAATTCATACGGCTTAGAATGAACGGCACTGATGCTCCATCATTTTGTAATTTTTCTAGATAAGCTTGTAAAACCTCTCTAAGAGATTCATTTCCAAGGTCTAACGCTAAATCAGCTATCAATTCATTAATGATTGTTTCTGCTGTTTTGCGTCGATCGTTTCCACCAGAAAACCATCTTAGATGACTCATTTACTGTTGCTCCTTCTCTTAATTTCAAGGAATAATACTATAGTCTTACGCAAAATAAACTTTGGTTGAAATCAGATGTTAATAAAAGAAAGGAAGTAGGACATTAGTCCTCTTCCACCACCTAAAACCGAATAAACGGCGGGAGCAGAAGTAACCTCTTCGGAAATAAGGCGCCATCCACAAAAATTTGAAGAACAATTTTCGTGGATGACGCCTTATTTCTCGAGGCTAAACACTTCTGTCCCGACCTCTTTCTTGAACCAACTAAATAAGCAATGGAGAATCCTATGAACATACCTAAAGTAATCCACCATTTGAATGGACGATTTAATAGATAGGATAAGCCCCAGTTTAAAAGTAGCGACAAAAGAAACGCACTAAAAATCATTTTCAACTCTTTCATACGTCCCCCATTTTTATCCCACTAAACAGCTTTGGCATGCTAGCGTGTTGGTTCAAGATAAGATAGAAATCATTTTACTCTAGGCTATATTTCCTTCTTTAATTTTCAACATTACGAACATAGTCATCAAAATACTGGATCAAATCATTTTTGATCTTTTGGTATTCTTCTTCACTATACTCTTTGTCTTCGATTTTTCCTTGAAAAAACGGAATCTCTAATTCTTCACGTAAACGGTCTAACACTTCTTCTTTATTCATGTCACTACTCCTTAATCAAAGTAAACACAGACACACTCAGGTGCATAGATGTCTTTTTGGATCAATGTCAATTCTCCAGTTGTAGCATCACGTTTATACAAGGTAAGATTATCCGTATTCTGGTTGGCAGATACCACGTAATCATTTTCTGGATCTAAGGCGAAATCTCTTGGGAAATCTCCTTCAGTTGAAATTGTTTGTACGTGTTCTACATGTGAACCTTCTTCATTCACAGCAAATACAGCAATCGAATTATGTCCCCGATTTGATGCGTAGACAAAACGTCCATCGTTTGAAATACGGATGGCGGCACCACCATTTTCTTCGGTGAATCCTTCAGGCAATGTACTGATTTTTTGTACTTCTTTGAATTCGCCTGTTGTTTTATCATAGGAAAGAACACGAACTGTACTGTCTAACTCACCAAACAAATAGGCGAATTGATTATTAGGATGAAAAACTAAATGACGTGGGCCGGTTCCTGGCTCTACTTCTAATACAGCTTTTAAAGCTAACTTACCATTTTCATCTACATCATATGTGTACACACGATCAGTTCCTAAATCACAGACCGCTAATCGTTGGTCAGGTGTTAAGTCTGTGTAATGGACATGGGCATGATCTTGGTTTTTGTGTGGACCAGTCGGTTCTTGGTGAAAGACTGCGTCTGTCGCCTCTAAACTACCGTCTTCAGTGATACGGTAAACATTGACTTCCCCTTTATGATAATTTGCTCCATAAACCAGTTGGCGTTGCTCATCGACTGTCACGTAACACAAAGGTGCGCCTGCTTCTGTTACCGCATTCAAAAAATTGTAAGAATCATCATATGCAGCTACCCCACCTAAGCCATCAACACTGGTTACTGAATACAGATTGCCTGCCTGACTTTTTGCCACATACGTTGGGCTATTTTCTTTAGCAACTAATGTTAGATTCTCTAAAGTTCCTTTATCTGTATCTAATTCGATTTGATAAATCCCTTCACTTTTTCGTCTTGTATATGTTCCTAGAATGATTTTTTTTATCATTTTGATCCTCCTCAAATTAAGAATTCTAATTTATTCTATCATACATCCATTCATGACGTTAATCAAAGAGAATATGTTATACTGTTTTTGTAACCATAGAATCATTGATTTTTTAGGAGTAAAGGAGAGAAATGAGATGACTCAAGCAACGATATCAGAAATTGGCACCTCAGCAATCAATTCAGAGGAACCTATGCTGATTTTATTCGATCAGTCGGCAACATCCGCGTTGCGTGACTATACGATCATTCAAGAATTTAGTACAAAAGAGAATTTTTCACTTAATCAAGGTGATCAAATTTCTTTTGATCATCAAGAATATACTATCGAACATGTTGGTCCTTTGGCCAATGAAAACTTAACAACGGTTGGTCATGTGACTCTAGTTTTTGAAGAACCACCAGCAGGTGACAGAATCGTCAATGGAATCTATTTGTCCCCCTATCAACTACCAGAAATCACTGTTGGCACGACCATCGATTATAAGCAGGTGAACTAATGGAAGAGGATAAAAAGAGAAAAATCAAACCTGTTTCATGGTTTTGGCGTTGGTTTTTGAATAATCAAGTAGTCACGGCTTTATTAGTCGTTCTTTTGGTCTTACTGATCGTTTTCTTGTTTACGAAAGTTTCTTATCTTTTTGAACCAATTTGGCAGTTTCTAGCAATCGTTGGTTTACCGATCATTCTGTCGGGTATTCTATATTACCTGATGAATCCTGTCGTCGATTATTTTGAAAAGAAAAAGATTCCAAGGCTCTACAGCATCATCGGTTTATTTATACTTGTAGTCGCTTTGATCGTCTGGGGAAGTGTAGTGATCATTCCGAAAATCCAGGAACAAACCGTCAGCTTTGTCAGCAATTTTCCACAATACGTCGAGACCATCGATGACAAATTAACCGAGATTTTTCGTGATCCACTATTCAGCCAATTCAGAGAGCAACTGGAAAATACAGGCGACCAATTCATGAATTCTGCTGGTGATATTTTACAGAATCTATCAAAAAGCACGGTTCAAAGTTTAGGTAGTTTTGTTGGTGCTGTAGCTACGATCGTTGTTGCCGTATTGACGATGCCGTTTATTTTGTTTTATCTGTTGAAAGATGGGAAACAATTAGCGCCTTATTTGGTGAAATTCTTACCTACTCGGATGAGAGTCCCCACTTTGAAAGTCTTAGGTGAGATGAATGATCAGGTTTCTTCATATATTCGAGGACAGTTGACTGTCGCTTTTGCGGTTGCAATCATGTTTATGATCGGATTTGCGATCATTGGGTTAGATTATGCTGTCACTTTAGGTATCATTGCCGGTTTCTTGAACTTGATCCCTTACTTAGGCTCATTTTTAGCGATGATCCCTGCGGTATTTTTAGCCATCGTTGCAGGACCAATCATGTTGGTCAAAGTATTGATCGTTTTCGCCTTAGAGCAAACCATCGAAGGCCGTTTGATCTCGCCACTTGTACTTGGCAATCAGTTGTCGATCCATCCAGTGACGATTTTACTTGTCCTATTAACATCTGGAAAATTATTTGGTGTGGTCGGTGTGATTTTAGGGATACCTGTCTATGCCGCAGCGAAAGTATTGATTTCTCACATTTTTGAATGGTACACTACGATTTCTTCTCTTTATGAAGAAAAGCAACAAGAATAAATGAAAAGCCGAGATGATCGAGAATAGGAAACCTATTCTCAGTCGTCTCGGCTTTTTGATTATTTCATCAATAAGTTAGTCATTTTTTGGATCGCTGCGGAAATATCATCTGTCGCTTGGTCTTGTTTTGCTTCTGACGCATCAAATTGTTCAGCATCGATGCCTTTTTCTGGTTGGATGCTTTGAGTCATTTCTTCACAACCAGCTACATAATTTTTGTAGGCTTTTTCAAAGTTCTTATGGATACCCATTACTTTGGCTGGTGGACGCAACGTACTGATTTTCTTTAGCATATTACGATATTTTTCAGTACCTTGGTCAAATAACTCAACCGTCTCAGCTAGCTCAGCTTGCGTTAACTCAGCTGTTTTCTTTTGATCGATTGCTTCTCTGATTTTTTCATATTTTGGGTGCATCGTTTCGCCGATTGCTTCTGTTTCTTTCACGATTTTATCGACTGTCTGCACGTAATAACCGAGATTCGGTAACATAGGTTTTCCTACTTTCTTCTTTTTCTTTCTCTATTTTACCTGTTTATTCTAGTAGAAAACAAGTCATTACATCAATAAAATGTTATTTTTATCGTTTATTTTTCATAAAATCCTGCATCTAAACTATATTGTTCTCCTGAAACTAGATCATATTGGATCAAGCGATACGCTTCGTATACTTCCTCTTGCGCCTGATTCAACTGAGCTTCTTTTCCCCATTGGCCATTTTGAAAATACAGTTCTCGTTCAAACGCGGGAATAGCCGACTCCATTTCAAGCAGTAATTGATAAAAACCAGTGGTCTTTTGATTCGTTTGTTCTAAAAGATTCGCTGCAAAATAAAAAGGGCTAGTGACAGCATCATTGGTTTCACGTTTCTCTAACTCACCTGCTGTATCGAACATGAGAAACTCTGTCTGATGTAAGGCTTGTTTCTCATTTTTATTTTTGATCTCGTCCGAATAGATCCCCGGTAAATGATCTCCCCAAAAAACGACTAGCGTTCTTCTTGGAGTATCTTTCAGCGCTTCAGTGAATGCTTTCAATGCTTGACTACTATAAGCAATATCTTGCAAATAATTGTTGAGTGTGTCTGTTCCAGTATCATCTTCTGTTGTAGCCGAAAAATCTAATTGCGAATACTTGCCTGCATAAGGCATATGGGTCTGCATCGTGACCAGATGAACAAACTGAGGCGTTTCCTCATCTTTTAATAAGTCTAAAATTTCTTTATAGGCAGACTCATCTGAAATATATGGATTATTATCAATAGTATCGGTGTAAGTCATATTTCCCTCGCTGATAAACGTATCAAACCCTAGCGTCTGATAGACATCTTCACGTTTATACATCGATGTATTATAAGGATGGATCGCCGTTGTTCGATAGTTTTGTGCATTAAGCGTGGAAACAAGCGATGGTAATTGATCCAGCTTGGGAACGAGCATCGTATATGGTGTGGTCATTTGACCATTGAATAATGCCATGGATAGACCCGTTAAGGCTTCAAACTCAATATTTGCTGTTCCACCACCATAATTTTGCGAAAGCATTCGGCCACTATAGGTTTGATTTGCCACTTCACGATAGTCAGCTAAGGGATCACCGGTCACCGTGACACCATTTAGATGACTTGGATCAGAAAAGCTTTCACTCATCACATAAATGATATTTGGCTGCTCATCACTTGCCGTTTGATTTTTTTCGTCTGCGATTGCTTGATATTTTTCAGTGATTTCATTGATTTTTTCTTTTGAATAACCTTCTGGTCGTTCCATCGGTTCAACTTTTAGATTGTACAAAAAGCCACCAATGAATCCTGTATTATAATAATTCATTTTTTGACTATAAGGAATCCACAAAGCCGTTTGATTATAAGCTTTACGCAACAAATTATTGGGATTATTGAAGTTACTGAAATAACCCATCATTGCAACGGTCATGACTAAAGTCAAGATACGATAGATTTGGAATGTTCGATCTTTTTTGAAACTACGGACAATTGCCCAGACTACTCCCCCAAAGGCAAGTGCCGCTATTAGCATCAACCCAATAAAAATCGGTGTTCCGGTCATGTCTTTGAGTAAATTGAACTCTGTGATCATCTTTAAGTCATCTGGATAGATTGGTTCTTGTCGATAGCTCATTTTTAAGTAATTCGCAAAACCTAATATACCGATACTTACGAGATAAAAAAGCAGACCAAATAAGTAAGAACCCGCGAAAGCGACCATAAATAAGAAGACAGTAAGTAATACGAAACAAGCAAGTAAAAATTTTTCTGTGTGCCATGAAAAAGCAAATTTCAAGGCTAAATCAACTGAAAGATTATTCTGGCACCATTGTAAATACAAATTGCTTATAAGTATCACTAAGACTGTTACTACCCCCAGAGTAGTGATTCGTAAAATTTTTTGTTGTTTGGTTGAAAGCTTATCTAAATGTTTGTTCAAGAGAGCGCTCCTTCACTTTTTCTAAACTACTTTAACGCCTATTTTATTCTAGTCGCTTCACAAATGAAAGTAAAGTTCAAAAAACAAGTAGTCTGAACGACCAATTTTATAAAAAAATAAATAGAAAACAAAAGGAATGAAACTGTGTCTTAGTCTCTCCAACTCGCAAAGAATAAGCGGTAATAGCCACAATTTTGAACAACAAATTGTGGCTATTACCGCTTATTTCTTGAAGGGCTTTATGTCACTTTGATTGAAATGATGCTCAAATATCAGCCGAATACGCAACTGGTTCACCAAAAACTGGGAACCCCTCTGTGTCCCACGAAAATACTTGTGCGTTGGCATGACGATTGGGATTGTTCAGAGGATCGATTCCTTCATTTTTTTCTGGTCGTGCATGGTAAACTAATACATCTTCTTTGCCATCTTCTGAGCGAGTAAAGGAGTTATGTCCCGGTCCAAACTGCTTATTTTTCTCCGAAGAGACAAAGACAGGTTCAGGATTTTTATGCCAAGAATAACCGTCAAGTAGATCCGCTGACTCTTCTGCCCACAGCAAACCCATCGCATAATTTTCATCAGTGGCACTCCCTGAGTAAGTGATGAATATTTTCCCATTACGAACCAGTACGGCTGGTCCTTCATTGACTGCAAATCCTTGCTTTTCCCAAGGAAATTCTGGGATGGCTAATAATAGTTGTTTCCCGGTCAGTGTCCAAGGATTTGCCATTTCTGATAAATAGAGATTGGAGTTCCCCGGAATGCGTGGGTCTAATTGCGCCCAAACATAATACAACTTTCCTTGATGTGTAAAAGTCGTGCCGTCTAAACTAAACGTATCTGTAGCCGTGTTGATTTGCCCTTTTTCTTCCCACTCAGTATTCATTGGATCAATTGACGTGTTTTCAAGAACGAACATCCGATGGTGATGATCACGATCACGAATCTCTGCATGATCACTGGCTGCAAAATAGATATACCACTTTCCTTGGATATAATGGATTTCTGGTGCCCAGATCAACTGACTCATGGGTCCAGTTTTAGGTGCATGCCAAACCAGTAACGTTTCTGCATGCTTCAAGCCATCGATCGTTTTCGCACGTCTTAATTCGATGGACTGATAACCAGGTAGAGAACCCGTAAAATAATAGTAGCCGTCCGTATGTTTGTAGATCCAAGGATCGGCTCGTTCAAGGACGATTGGATTAGCATAAGTTGTTTTTTTCATAAAGGTTCCTCACATTTTTTTAGTCTGATGACATTCCAAGAATATGCTTCAAGCACCATATGGATCGTGTTCTTTTCATTTACATCGATTACTTGTTCTATCGGCTGGATCGTATTCGGTGCGTCTTTCGTATTTTTATCAAGTAAATGATCACTTTTTACTACTAGTTGGACTGCTTTAGTCTCCAGCTCAAAATCATGCGTTGTCGTAATGGACACTTTCTCTTCTGTGCGATTCACTAGAAACAGTACGATTTCTTGCTCATTTTCGACAACGACGCTATCAATGATCGGCACTTCTTTTCCAGTATCACAATCATAAGTGGGACAAAACGTTTGTTGATCTAATACAGTGCCTTTCGCATATTTTGCCAGATGTTGCATCACATAATAGGTCGGATTTACCCATGCGATCCCATTTTTCTCTGTTAAGATAAGCGGGATGGTATTGACTAAAAGCGATTGGCAAGCAATTTTGACACGATCTGCATGCCGTAAAATCGCAAGACCCAATGTGCCGAACAGTAATGTATCTTCCATAGTGAACTGGCACCAATCGATTGGTGGCCCCTCTTGGAATTTTTGATAGGTTTGTTCTGGTTGGCTATGAACATTCCATTCATCAAAAGCTAAGTACATCGTCTTGTCACTGCGTAGATAGCCTTTCACATAGTCACACGTCGCAATGATCTCTTCGATTTGTCGATCAAACCGTTCCGCTTTAGCTAAGTAAGTTTTGGTATCTGCTCGCTCATTTTTTGGAGGTTTAGTCAAATCTTCTTCGTCATATTTATCGATGTAATTATGCAAAGCAATATAATCTACGTTTTCATATGCTTCTTCTAAAGCGATTCGGTCCCATTCAGGATAAGACGCTAAGCGTGGCGTCGAACTACCGACTAAAATCGTTTCGATCGATTCATCGACTAATTTCATCGCTTTGGCAGATTCATTGGCTAAGCGACCATACTCATAGGCACTTTTTGCGCCAATTTGCCAGGGACCGTCTAACTCATTTCCTAAGCACCAAAGTTTCACGTTAAAAGGTTGCTCTTGTCCGTTTTGTTTGCGTAACTCACTCCAAGAGGTTCCTTGAGGAAAATTACAATACTCTACTAGATTACGCGCATCATCGATTCCTTTTGTGCCTAGATTTACCGTCATGATTGGCTCCGCTTCTACCATATCTAACCATTTGAAAAATTCATGTAGCCCGAATGTATTTGGTTCGATTCCTTGCCATGCAAGATCGATTTTTTTTGGACGCTCGGTGACTGGACCAATCGTATCTTGCCAGTCATATCCTGAGGTAAAATTCCCTCCAGGATAACGGATCACCCCTAAAGACAGTTCTTTTACATAAGAAAGTACGTCCTGTCGAAAGCCATTCTTATCCGCGGTCGGATGTCCTGGTTCAAATATTCCGTTATACACGACACTTCCCATATGTTCAACAAAAGAACCGAAGAGTCGTGGACTGATTGCTCCTTTAGAAAATCCTTGACGTACCTTTAGTTCAACTTTTTTCATTGCCACACTCCTTTCCTATTATTGTTTCCCACTAAATGATTGATCAACCACCAAACCCCACCTGCTAATACAAAAATAATCGGCGGAAACATAAACACAAGCACAAGAAAAACTAATAATATGCCACAACATACAAGATTCTTCAAAAAGTTGGTCAACACCCACCACGTACTTTCTTGAAAAAGTTCCTTTCCGGAAAGCACGTCATTTTGGGCAAGAGAGCTACACCAAGAAAGTAAAAACATCGTAAAAACCAACATTGTTACATACCCACAAATCACTAACCAAATAGCAGATTCTTGCAAAATAAGATTCATCGCAAAATAACTGATGATGGTCACGCAACTCATCACTAATTGAAGAAAAAACTTACGCTTAAAGCCTTGCAAAAAGGAATAGCAAACATGCCCTGATTCGCCATTCTTCCATTTATTCAATGCTGTAAAGACCCCTGTTGTGGCTGGTACTACTGTGACTAAAGGCAAAGAAACGACGACCCATAAAATACCTAATAAGATATGATCGGAAATTTGGATCAATTGACCATACCATTTTGTTTCGACTAATTTCATTTTCTCACTCTTTCATGCCAGACATTGCAGTTCCTTGTACAAAGTATTTTTGAGCAAAAATATAAATGATCAACAATGGCAACATCGAAATAACTGTTCCTGCCATCACCGGTCCATAAAATGAAATATTTTGTCCGGTGAATAAAGCTAATCCTGCAGGTAACGTCCGCATTTTCGAACTTGTTGTCAAAATCAGTGGATACAATAAATCATTCCAACTGTTCATCAACGTAAAGATTGCTAGTGATAGAAGTGTTGGCTTGCTCAAAGGCAACATGATCTTCAAGAAAATCTTGAACTCACCTAACCCGTCAATACGTGCAGCTTCTTCCAATGAATCTGGTAAAGTCACAAAAAACGACCGCATCATAAATATCCCAAAAGCAGTGGTCATCCGAGGAATGATCAATCCGGCATACGTATCTAACATACCTAAAAAGTTTGCTTGGATGAACAGTGGGATCATGAAGACTTGAAATGGGATCATCATCGTTAACAAAACAAAGTAAAACAACACAGATTTCCCTTTGAAGCGCATCCGAGCAAAAGCATATCCTGCAAGAGAATCAAAGAAAACAGAAGTGATCACTGTCCCACCTGCAAAGATTACTGTGTTTTTGATGTAATCTAACAACGGAATAGTCGTCCAAACCTTGATATAATTCTCAAAGGTATATTCATCTGCAAAAATTCTCGGGGGAAAAGAAATAATGTCTTTTTCATATTTGAACGAGGAAATGATCAACCATAGAAAAGGAAAAGCGATAATCAATAATACGAGTAACATTCCGACGACACGCAACCATTTCTTTCCATCAAACTTTTTCCGACGATTCGTTGAAACTGCTGTATAACTTTCCGAAAGCATATTATTACTCCCCCCTATTTCATTTGTTTTTCTTTTCTTGACATATATAAATTGGTCGAAATTGCCAGCACAGCTACAATGACAAACAGTACTGAAGATAATGCGGAAGCATAGCCTAACTCATATGGAGCGGTGAAGCCGCGACTATAAATGTATTGGACAGCTGTTTCCGTTTTGAATTGTGGTCCGCCGTTCGTTGCCACATATACTTGGTCAAACACTTGCATGGAACCAATCAAGTTGGTCAAGATACAAAAACCAAGAGATGGGACGATCTGCGGTAACGTGATATTAAAGAATTGTTGACGATTGGTTGCTCCATCCATTTGCGCTGATTCGTAAAGCGAAGGGGAGATTCCTTGAATAGCAGTGATCAGGATCGTCATTGTGACACCGAAATTTTTCCAAACCGTCATCAGCGCAACTGTTGGCATTGCTAATGTTGGATCACGGAAAAATTGTGGAATCGGCAAACCTACTTGTGAGAAAAGGTAAGGGATAGCCCCAACGTTTGGGTCAAGCAACATTGAAAAGATGATTGCAATGGATGTTAAGGAACAAATAACAGGTATATAAAAAGTTGAGCGACAAAAGCGATTGAAACGAGTATTCTTTGACAAGATCACCGCAGCTAATAAACCAACGATAATCTGTGTTGGTGTTTCAAGTAAGGTAAAATACAACGTATGGAAAAGTGAATTGACCGCACGTTCATCCCCAAAGATCCGCAAAAAGTTATCCATGCCTACGAACTCTCTTGAAGTAAAAAAGATGTTCAAATCAGTAAAACTGATCGCAAATGTACCAATCAGTGGCACCACTGTAAATAACAGTAGAATCAAAAAGGATGGCACTAAAAACAAATAAGCCGCTCGATCCGGTCGGTTCCAGTATCTGGTGAATGCTTTCATTTCGTCTATTCCCCCTCTTTCTTATTCGATGGATTCCTTGATGAAAAGTTCAAGCGATGAAAAATCAGACCAAGAAAGGAAAGAAGTTTTTCTCGAAAAAGGAAAGCGAAAGCGATAAATATGTTTTTGAAATTTATAGACTTTCGCCTTATCTTCTACGAGATTACTTCTGTTTCCTTTGTTGTTTTGATTTCATTGTGAACTGTTACTCGATTATTCCTTTAGTAGATCATTGATCTGATCATCTGCATCATTCATGAGTTGCTCTGGATCTTCACCAGCCAACAATTTTTCGATCAATGGATTGATGATGTCATTATTGATTGCTGCGATCTTCGTGAATCCTGGTAGATAAGGTTCAGCATATTCCATTTGTTTGGATAGTTCCGATACGATAGGATCATTCTTCACTTCTTCATCTTCTGCGACAGATGATAAATAGGCAGGGAAGCCATTTTCAATACTCCATTTTTTACCGATTTCACTTGTGTTCCAGTATTTTAGGAATTCATAGATTGCCTCTTTTTTGTCACTATCTGTACTTGCTGGGATGGCATAACCAACACCATCTAAAATCGCTGTTTTTTCACCGTCCGCACTTGCTTGCGGTAATGTCGTTACACCATAATCGATTTCGTTTGCTTTCAAGCCGTTATTCAACCACGGTCCGTTGATGATGATCGATAATTGTCCAGCGTTCATCAAGTTATCCATCTCTGCTCCCGAAATCGATTCTGGTCCTGCTTTATCGACATGGATCATTTTTTGGATGGCTGTTAATGTTTCAAGATTTTCTGGTGAAGCGAACTCAGATTTTGTATAGTCATCGCTGACAAGTTTTCCTCCATTTGCCTTCATCCAGTTATAAAGTGGTGCAGTACCGTCTTTATTGAAGACAAAACCTGAGACATTTTTACTACTATCGGTCAGTTGCGGAGCCATCTCTGTTAATTCTGTCCAAGTAGTTGGTGGTGTTGTTTCATCCAAGCCAGCTTGTTTGAATAATTCTTTGTTCCAATACATATACATTCCTTGTACTTGCATCGGAATAAAGTATTGCTGATCATCCACCATTCCTAGATCTACCGCAGTATCTTTGAAATCTCCTTTATCCACACCGTCATACTCCCAGAAATCATCTACAGGCTGCACAGCCCCATTCTCCACATATTGAGCAAAATCAGCGTAGTTCAGTGCAACAAAATCTGGCGCTTTTCTCGAAGAAATAGCCGTTGGTAATTTTTCATTCAAATTAGCCCATGTCATCACATCCATCTCAATCGTGATGTTTTTGTCATTATTCTTATTAAAATCATTGACGATCTCTTGTAAGATTTCCCCGTCAGAAGCTGTAAACCCATTCCAAAAAGAGAGTGTGACTTCTCCGTCATTTTTACTTTGAGAAGAAGCACCACCGCCACAAGCACCTAATATTCCAGTCGCAGCTAACAACAATGAACCAATAATCAATTTTTTTCCTCGCATCTCTATCTCCTCCTTATTTGTTCGGGGTCAAGCTTGTACGGATCACATTCCAAGATAACGGTTTCAATTTGCAATTCAACTGATTTTCTTTATGTTCGTAGGCTTTTGAAGACACAGGTTTGATTTGCTCATTTCCTGCTTGATTGACCGCTTTGATTTCATAGCCAGACATCTCTGAAAACTCGATGACTTCCTCAATCTTTAAGTCAGAAAATTGTAGATCTAAACTCATCTCTTCTTCTCCACGATTCACTGCAAAGATCACCAACTCATTTTTTTCTTCATTAAGCACTGCAATACTTTCTAAATATGGGACTGTATCAAACTCACTCGTTGCATACGTATCGACAGTGATTTCAGGTCGTAAAGCAATACCTTGTCCTAAAGTCGCGACTTGCATAAACGGATAATAGATTGTTTGACGCCCTGCTTCACCGTCTTCTTCTGTCATGATCGGAGCAATCACGTTGACTAGCTGCGCCAGACAAGCAATTTTTACTCGATCAGAATGTTTTAACAAAGTGATCAATAAACAGCCCAATACTAAAGCATCCTCAAAATTATAGTGATCTTCTAATAAAGGTGGGGCAACTTGCCATGGCTTGACTGTTTGATCATGTTCTGTCGAATGATACCAAATATTCCATTCATCAAAAGATAGATTGATTTGTTTCTTGCTGTGTTTTTTCGCCTTGATTGCATCACACATCGCAACAACACCAGAGATGAACTGATCCATATCGACTGAACGAGCTAAATAATTTTTCAAATCATTTGTTTGATTGCCATAATACTGATGCAATGAAAGATAATCGATTTGTTCATAGGCTTGATCCAATACAGTCAATTCCCACTCACCGAATGTCGGCATTTGACTATTCGAGCTACCACATAAAACGACTTCGATCGATTCATCGACAAGTTTCATTGCTTTCGCTGTTTCTTCTGCCAGCCGTCCATACTCCGCTGCTGTCTTATGACCGATTTGCCAAGGACCATCCATTTCATTGCCTAAACACCACGTCTTGATCGCAAAAGGTTCGGTTTGTCCATTTGCTATTCTTTGCTCACTCCAATAAGTACCACTAGGATAATTGCAATATTCTACTAGATTTCTTGCAGCATCTAAGCCACGTGTTCCAAGATTGACCGCCATATTGATCTCAGCGCCCACTTCTTGACACCACGCAGCAAATTCATGCACACCCACTTGATTTGTTTCTAAAGATCGCCAAGCAAGGTCTAATCTTTTCGGCCGCTCCGCTATAGGACCCACGCTATCTTCCCAATTGAACCCAGAAACAAAATTCCCACCCGGATACCGGATCAATGGTACCGATAGTTCTTTGACTAGCTCCATGACGTCTTGGCGAAATCCCATATCATTTGCAGTCGGATGATCCGGTTGATAGATCCCTCCATACACTGCACGTCCCATATGTTCAATAAACGAGCCATACAAACGACGATCGATTTCCCCTATCTTTTGCACACGACTAACTGACATTACAGCTTCCATGATTCCCCTCCTTTAATTTATACATGAATCATATCTTTCTTTGAAAGCGTTGTCAATAATAATATTATTAAATATAAAAATATTTTTACATTATAATTAACATAAATATTAATTATAAATATTAGTTTTATGATATTAACCTATAAATTAATATTTATGTTAATATATAGTTAAACAAAAACCTAAATAAGAGGTGAAAAATCATGCAACTCCAAATCAATGAAGAATCATTACCTGTTTATGAAGCTTTAGCTAGTAAAACAAGGATAAAAATCATCCAGTTACTTTCAAAAAACAAAATGAATATCAAAGAGCTTGCCCAAGCACTCGGTATCAGTAGTGCGATTACAACAATGCATGTAAAAAAACTTGAAGAAGCAAATATCATCAAATCTGAAAAAATAGGTCAAAAAAAAATTTCCAGCTTACGTGTCGATAAAATCAACATCACGTTTCCAGAAAAAATCTTTAATGCCTTTGATACGAAAGAAACATCGATCCCTATCGGTCATTATACCCGCTATTCGATCGAGCCGACATGCGGTCTGGCAACGATCCATGATTTTATCGGCAAAGTCGATGAACCACGTTACTTTGCCGATCCACGACGAATGGATGCACGGATTCTGTGGTTTACAAGCGGATTTGTTGAATATCAAACACCAAACTTCCTAAACGAAGAAGATACTTTGGAAATGTTGGAATTGTCCGTTGAGCTGTCTTCCGAGTTTCCCTTTTCGAACGACAATTGGCCATCGGATATCACTTTCAGCCTAAACGGCGTGGAATTAGGTAACTGGACAAGCCCAGGAGATTTCGCAGACATTCGTGGAAAACATACCCCAGACTGGTACCCAGATAATCTAAATCAATACGGACTATTGAAAACAATCCGTATCACTAAACATTTGACCAATATCAACGGCGAACCATTATCTGAAGTCACGATCAATGACATCCCAAGAAACGAAGACGTCTGGACCTTCCGCATCGAAGTCAAAGAAGACGCCAAAAACGTCGGTGGCTGCACCCTATTCGGCAAAGGCTTCGGCAACTACGATCAAGATATCAAGATGAAGGTGTATTATAGTTAAGGTTGTGAAAGAAGCGTTCAGCACTGAGTAATAAGACAGAACCATCGAAAATGGCTTTTTCATTTTTGATGGTTTTGGCTTATTATTGAAGTGTTGCTTCTTGAACACCGTTTATCTAGGTTGTGAAAGAAGCGGTTTGACCTGAGCAGTAAGCTGGAAAATCAGAAAATAGCTTTCCATATTTTTCAGCTTAATGTTGAAGGTCAGCTTTTTGAACACCGTTTAACTAGGTTGTGAGAAAGCCGTTTAGCTCCAAGTAGTAAGGCAGAACTTGAGAAAATAGCCCCTCATATTTTTTCAAGTTTTGACTTACTATTGAAGGAGCTGGCTTTCGAACACTGTTTATCTGGGTTGTGAAAGAAGCGTTCAGCACTGAGTAATAAGACAGAACCATCGAAAATGGCTTTTTCATTTTTGATGGTTTTGGCTTATTATTGATAGGACGACACTTATAAAACTGTATGGAGAAAATAAACCGGCAATGACAGTAGTAATAGTAGCCGGATTGATTGATCCAAGATTCAAAGTAGAAATAGATGCTATTGTCGCTATCAAATGATTTTTTTAAGGAACATTGATTTGTTTCAAACTGCCGAAGAGTGCCAATCAAGGATAGCCAATCCTATTTTGTTTCTTTCAATACTGACTCTTCTAATGTGGACAACTTGTTTTTTAAGCCTTCTTTTCTATGAGAATGAAGCAAAGCAATAAAAATTTCCATCTTGAAAATACACTGGAGAGCAAAAAACGAATACAAACAAAAACAAACCGTGAATCCCTTGATCAACAAAGGATTCACGGTTTATTTGATTATTTTTTCACTTCATTTATTTCCAAAAATCATCAAAGATCGAAATTGGCAAATGACGTTTATGCTGTGTTTTATTCCACCATTGCTCGATTTTTTGCTGTGCATCTGCAGGAATTTCTTTTCCTTCCAAATAGTCGTCGATTTCATCATATGTGACACCTAATGCGACTTCATCAGCAATCATCGGCTTGCCTTCTTCAAGGTCAGCTGTTGGCACTTTGGTATATAGATGTTCTGGCGCATCTAAAGCCTTCAACAATGCTTTTCCTTGGCGTTTATTCAAGCGGAACAATGGCAAAATATCTGCCCCACCGTCACCATATTTCGTAAAGAAGCCAGTAATATTTTCAGCTGCGTGGTCGGTACCGATCACAGCCCCTGCGCGTTGTCCTGCAACCGCATATTGCGTGATCATTCGTTGACGCGCTTTAATATTTCCTTTATTGAAATCACTGATTTCTACACCTGCTTCAATCAACGCTTGCGTTTGCGCATCTACTGCAGGTTTGATATTTACACGTAATTGGACGTCTGGTTGGATAAAATCTAACGCAGCTTTAGCATCTTCTTCATCTGCCTGTTCTCCATAAGGCAAACGTACACCGATGAACTGGTAACTGTCATCTTTCGTTTCTTCCCGCATTTCTTCCATTGCTAATTGAGCTAAGCGTCCAGCTAAAGTAGAATCTTGTCCTCCACTGATACCTAAAACCAAGGTTTTTAAGAAGGGATTCTTTTTCAAATATTCTTTCATGAAATCGATACTCACACGAATTTCATTTTGAGGATCGATGACTGATTTCACGCCTAATTCTTCGATGATTGCTTGTTGTAAATGATTCATCTTCCATTCCTCCTATAGTTCACTCGTTAATTGTGTGACGCTTTTTTTCATTCGTTCCATGATTGCCATCTTATGATTCCAGCAATCTGTTGATAGATCCACAGGATATTTTTGCGGATTCAAATCACGTTTGTATTCTTCCCAAAGAGAATCTAAGTTTCCTCTGGTATACTCTTTGATTTCTTCTAATGTCGGTAAGTCATAGACTCTCGTTCCTTCAACAAAAATATCTTGTAAAATTGGCCGAGCTGTAAAATCACGAACGGTTTTATTGATAAAGGTATGTGTCGGGTGGAACATGAAGATCTCTTCTTCTTGTCGAGGATCTTCATCCCATAGCGTCACATAATCGCCTTCTGATTTTCCATCAAAGTTACGAGTGATACGCCATACTTGTTTTTTACCTGGTGTAGTAACTTTTTCTGCATTGCTAGACAATTTGATCGTATCGATCATTTCACCTTGTTCATTTTCGATGGATACCAGTTTGAAGACTGCACCTAAAGCCGGTTGGTCATAGGCGGTAATCAACTTTGTTCCCACGCCCCAAACATCGATTTTTGCTTTTTGCATTTTTAAGTTTAAAATCGTCGCTTCATCTAAATCATTTGAGGCATAGATTTTCGCTTCTGTAAAACCAGCGGAATCTAATTGTTCTCTGACCCGTTTCGAAATATATGCCATATCGCCACTATCGATACGTACACCTTGGAAATTGATCTTGTTGCCAAGTTCTTTTGCCACACGGATCGCACTAGGAACACCCGATTTCAAGGTATCGTAAGTATCCACTAGAAAAACACAATCTTTATGTGTCTTTGCATACGCCATAAATGCTTCATAGTCATTCCCATAACTTTGAACAAGAGAATGAGCGTGGGTACCGCTTGCTGGAATCCCGAAAATTTTCCCTGCACGAACATTGCTCGTTGCATCTGCTCCACCAATGTAAGCAGCACGAGTACCCCAAACCGCAGCATCCAATTCTTGCGCACGACGTGTACCAAACTCCAATAATGGATCGTCACCGATCACTGATTTGATACGAGCCGCTTTCGTCGCGATCAACGTTTGAAAGTTCACCATATTCAATAAGGCTGTTTCTACTAATTGACAATGGGCTAATGGACCTTCCACTTGGATCAATGGCTCATTCGCAAAAACAAGTTCTCCTTCACGAGCGGAACGGACAGTCGCTTTGAATTTGAATTCACGTAAATACGTCAAAAAACCTTCCGGATAAACAGCCATCTCACGAAGATACGCAATATCTGTATCTGTAAATGTCAAATTTTCTAAATAATCTACTAATCGTTCTAACCCTGCAAAAACAGCATAACCATGATTGAATGGCATCTCGCGGAAGTAACATTCAAAAACTGCATGTTTATCTGCTCTATCTAGTTCCCAGTAAGTCTGCATCATGTTGATCTGGTAAAGATCCGTATGTAGCGTCAAACTGTCATCTGAGTAAGTTGTCGTCATCTTTTTTATTGCTCCTCTTAGCCAATTTTCATTTCTTATCCATTATAACAAAAAAATACCCTAGTAAAAGAAATCTTGTTTTATTTTGTACAAAGTAAAGAAATAAGAGACAGGTTGTGAGAAAGCCGGGCAGCTCCAAGTAGTAAGGCAGAACTTGAGAAAATAGCTTCTCATATTTTTTCAAGTTCTGCCTTACTATTGAAGGAGTTGGCTTTCGAACACCGTTTATCTAGGTTGTGAAAGAAGCGCTCAGCACTGAGTAATAAGACAGGAAAATCAAAAATGGCTTTTTCATTTTGGATTTTCTTGGCTTATTATTGAAGTGTTGCTTTTTGAACACCGTTTATCTAGGTTGTAAAAGAAGCGTTTTGACCTGAGCAGTAAGATGGAAAATCAGAAAATAGCTCCTCATATTTTTTGATTTTTCAGCTTCATGTTGAAGGTCAGCTTTTTGAACACCGTTTATCCAGGTTGTGAAAGAAGCGCTCAGCACTGAGTAATAAGACAGGAAAATCAAAAATGGCTTTTTCATTTTGGATTTTCTTGGCTTATTATTGAAGTGTTGCTTCTTGAACACCGTTTATCTAAGTTGTAAAAAAACGCCTAAATCCCAAAAATCAAACTATCTTGGAATTTAGGCGCTTTACTTCCTATCGCTTATTCAATTTAGGATCATCCATAACTTTCTTGCTGTATTGATCGAGCTATGCAATCGTTGCAATGGCTTGTTCTACAATGACGATGTCCTTATTCGGCCGTTTGAACTGAACACCCGCTTCTTCTAATTCTTGCTTGACACCTACATGGATATTGACCGCTGATCGTTCTGTTTTCAACACTTTTTTGATTGCATAATCAATTTCCTGTTTAGTGATTTTCTTTTTTGTATTGATCATCACTAATTGGACTTGATTATAGGTATCGATCAACAAAATCTGTGTACGATCTAAAGAAAATAGTTTATAAAATCGAATAGCAGAATTTCTAAAAAAGAAATCAACGATTTTTGGATAAAAAGTTTTGATATTCAAGTTGCTCGTAATCGGGGTTTCAATCAGTTTCATACTTTTCCTCTTTTCTTAATTTTTCTAATCAACAAAATAAATCGCTTTCATAAAGACGATAAAAAAACAATTTGATTTCCCTCTCTTCGTTTAATAGTATAACATATAATCAATTAGATAAAAAAGATGATTTTTCACTTGACCTTCTCGTTACGTCAAGGATTATGCTAGTTTTGTCAGGAGGGAAAACAATGGAATACACAATTAAGAAAATGGCACAGCTCTCAGGAGTAAGTAGTCGTACACTACGTTTTTACGATGAAATTGATTTACTCAAACCCAAACGGATCAATTCAGCTGGTTATCGTATCTATGGTTCTCAAGAAATCGATCGTCTACAACAAATTTTATTTTATCGATCCTTAGATTTTCCACTGAACCAAATTCGCGAATTATTAGATGATCCTACCTTTGATCATCAACATGCACTCATCGAACACCAGAGAAAACTACTAGAGAAACGAGCAGAAATTGATACTCTCCTGGCAACCGTCCAACAAACATTAGCACAATTCAAAGGAGGAAAAAAGATGACTGACCAAGAAAAATTTGAAGGATTTAAAAAACAAAAAATAACTGAAAATGAAGTAAACTACGGCACAGAGATCCGGGAAAAATACGGAGAAGAAACCATTGATAAAGCAAACGAACAATGGCAAAACCTTTCCCAAGAAAAATACCAAGAAATGCAAGAAGTTGAGCAACAATTACTAACGAACTTAACGTCTTATCTGTCTGACCAATCAAATCAGGCACTTGCAAAAGAAATTTTTGATGCACATAAAAAATGGCTATCATTTAGTTGGCCCACGTATCAAGCAGAAGCCCACAAAGGATTAGGTATGCTGTATATCTCAGATGAACGTTTTACTGAATACTATGATTCTCGCTGTGGTAAAGGCGCCGCTGTAGCATTGAATGAGATCATTCAAGCTCACGCATAAATAAAAAAAGACAAATCCTTTTTGTGGATTTGTCTTTTTTATTTCACGGACGTTGAATAAAAGTATACGGAATCTTTACTTGTTCGACTGTATCATTCAAAAACAAACGAAAAGCGGTTTCACCACATTGTTTCAGATGGTGATCAATTGTTGAAAAATTTAATAATTCACTAATCAGCATATTTTCCCTACCAACGATCGGTATTTTTTGGTTTTTATAACTTTGGAGAACTCCGGCTGCTACTGTGTCTGAATTCGTGAAAATGCCATCAATTCCTCGTTCCTTAAAAAATCCCCCTGCT
This sequence comes from Enterococcus sp. DIV0806c, assembly GCF_051710905.1. Taxonomy (NCBI): domain Bacteria; kingdom Bacillati; phylum Bacillota; class Bacilli; order Lactobacillales; family Enterococcaceae; genus Enterococcus; species Enterococcus sp. DIV0806c. Next base: position 2,677,820 of record NZ_JBIOLO010000001.1, read on the forward strand.
TGTTTCCCATGTTCGGTATCAATACACTGCCAGTAGACATCAGCTTCGTTAAATTCAGGAAAAATCTCTTTACACAGTTTCAATGTGATTTTCGAATTGTAACTCATTCGACCGGTTCTTCCTAATGTGACACCTAAACGGTTGACACCTTGATCTTTTAAAAAGGATAAGCCATCAGTAATCGATTGTTTGCGATCAATATAGACGCTCGTTACTTCCAAGTCTTCGATCTTTTCGCAAAAGACGATAGGGCCATAGCGTTGATAATCAAGCAACAACTCTAAGGGATTTGCTCTTGATGTAATGATCAATCCGTCAAATGCTTTCGCCGCAAACTCTTCTAAATATTGTTGTTCCCGTTTTATTTGGTAGTTTGTTGGCAACAACGTCACTTTATAGCCCTCACTAAAAGCGACTTCAATGATTCCACTGAGCAACTGATCAAAATATGGGTGATTTGTGTAAGGTAAAATGACACCTATATTTTTAGTTTTTCCAGAACTTAGTTGTCTGGCATTGGCATTCGGTACATAATTTAATTCTTTGATCACTTTCAAGATCTCTGTTCGTTTCGCTTCATCGACATAAGGATGTTGATTGATGACACGGGATACCGTCGAAACAGAATATCCTGTTCGTTTGGCTATATCTCGGATGTTTGCCATGACTACTGTTCGCCACCTATACAAAAAGATTTTCTTGTAGATAGTCTACCACAGCAGGTCCACATTCGAAAAATTGATACAATGTTCCTTGGTCGTAGAAACTGATTCGTTGACCACCCCAATAATTATCCTTGGTCAAACCAGAAATATCTGCTAAATTGATTTTTTTGATCACCGATCGATTAAGGCCTTGAAAACTAGACAACACGAGCATAGAATCTTTAAACTCAACAAATGCGTAAAAACAATGATCCTTTGTGCCTTGCGTTGCTTTGATATAGGTATTCATAAGAAGCCCTCCTTTATTTATGCTTTGAGTATACGGTATGAAACGCGTCTCATAGCAAGGAGTTTGCTTCTTTTATTCTTCTGGTTCACCTAGATTAGGATCTAAACGGTTTGCAGCCAAGATAAATGGTGCCCAAATCAAAGCAGCGACTAAGAGATTGACGATCGTCAAGACGATGGCACGCCAGTCACCTGCGGTTGCTAAGAACCCACTGATAATCGTTGGCATGACCCAAATCACATTTACCACCACTGGGCGAACAAGGCCTGCCATTGTCGCGAAGTAAGCAATGGTTGCCGTTACAAGTGGTGCGACGATGAATGGAATCATCAACAATGGATTCAACACGACTGGTAGACCAAACATCACTGGTTCATTGATATTGAACAAACCAGGAGCAATCCCTAGCTTACCAACTGTTTTATAATCGGCACGTTTTGATAAAAATAAAATCATGACAATCAATACCAACGTTACGCCGGCACCACCAGGCCATACGAATGCTTCAAATGAACCTGCTACCCATTTGAAGGGGATTGGTTCATTATTTTGAAAAGCATTGGTATTTTCGACCATCGCTGTACCATAAAGTGTCTGTAACACTGGTGACATGATGTTTGTTCCATGTAATCCAAAGAACCAAAGCACATGAACAAGTAACACGATAATAAATACTGCACCATACCCTTGCGATAAATTCATCAAAGGTTTTTGAATCGCTTCAGAGATCCAGTCAATCAATGGTACTCCTGCTGTTTGTCGGAAGATATAATTGATCGTTCCCACAACATATAAAGAAACAACTGCAGGAATGATTGCAGCAAAAGCACGTGCAACTGCTGGTGGCACTGATTCTGGCATTCTGATAATAATTTTTTTACGCATCAATAGTGCAAAAATGATAACAGAAATAAAACCAAAGATCATAGCTGTAAAAAGACCAGAACCGCCCATGTATTTCCCGAAGTTGAAATAACCCCACGCGCCCATCGAAAGCGTCTGTCCACCATCAGTACCATCAGCAATTACGCCGCCTGCTGTAGTGATCATGTCCATCGCATCTTGTGACAATTTTTCTGGCAACGTCAAAACAGCTGTGGCAGCATCAGGTAATCCAATAATAAATGCAACTAAAGATACAATACTTCCTGATACAGGGTCCACTTCATATGCCTTTGCCAAATTTGCACCTAGTGACAATGCGAATACGACCGCCATAATCGCTAGCGTACCATTCCAAATCAGGCCATTGACACCAATTACTGGTGTAAAGAAAGTCGTAATGGCATTCCCTTCACCTAGATACGTGTTAGGAAAATCACGCATAAACGCATTCAATAGCACCGCAATTGCCCCAGCCATCGTTGCCGGCATGGTTCCAATAAACGCATCACGTAAAGCAACCAGATGCTTTTCCGAACCAATCTTCGTGGCAACTGGCAAAATATATCTCTCCATCCATTCCATCAATTTATTCATTTTCATCCTCCTACAATTCGATCTCCTATCACTATGAATGCGTATACATTATAATGATATCACAAATATAGCATAACTTTGTGAACTTCGCTAGCGAAAGAGTGAAAGAAATGTTAAGAGAAATGAAGTTTCCATCAAAGGTAATATTTACGAAATAAACATACAAAACGATGATGATTTGATTATCTATTCAGCGGTTTATATCGTTTCTATCTAAACAATATGAATGCACAATCTCATTACTATACACTCGTATTTTGCTCTATTTATGCTTTTTTTCTAAGAAGACAAAAAAAGAAGAACCTTGATTGAACAAGGTTCTTCTGGAGTTATTACATCATGCCGCCCATCATTGATGGATCCATAGCTGGTGCAGCAGGTGCTGCTGGTTCTGGTTTATCTGCAACAACTGCTTCAGTTGTTAATAGTAATGCAGATACAGATGCTGCATTTTGTAATGCTGAACGAGTTACTTTTGTTGGGTCAACGATTCCGGCTTCCACCATGTTTACCCATTCACCAGTTGCTGCATTGAATCCTGTTCCTAAATCAACATTTTTCAATTTATCAACAATAACTGATCCTTCATAACCAGCATTTTCAGCAATTTGGCGAATTGGTTCTTCTAATGCACGAGTAACGATCTTGATACCTGTTGCTACATCGCCCTCTGCTTCGATCATGGCTACTTTGTTGATCACGTTCACTAATGCTGTACCACCACCAGAGACCATACCTTCTTCAACAGCAGCACGAGTAGCGTTCAACGCATCTTCAATACGTAGTTTCAATTCTTTTAATTCTGTTTCAGTTGCTGCTCCGACTTTTACGACTGCTACTCCGCCGGCAAGTTTCGCTAAGCGTTCTTGTAATTTTTCACGGTCAAAGTCTGAAGTTGTTTCAGCGATTTGGTTTTTGATCAATTGAACACGTGCATCAATGGCTGTTTTATCGCCTGAACCTTCAACGATTGTTGTGTTGTCTTTATCCACAACTACTTTTGAAGCATTTCCTAAGTTTTCGATTGTTGCATCTTTCAATTCTAATCCTAGGTCATCTGTGATCACTGTACCACCAGTCAAGACAGCAATATCTTCTAACATTGCTTTACGACGGTCGCCGAAACCTGGTGCTTTTACAGCTACAACATTGAATGTACCACGGATTTTATTCAATACCAATGTTGGTAACGCTTCGCCATCCACGTCATCAGCAATGATCAATAAAGGACGTGATTGTTGTAAGATTTGTTCTAATAAAGGTAAGATATCTTGGATATTTGAAATTTTCTTGTCAGTGATCAACAAGTATGGATTTTCCAAAACAGCTTCCATTTTGTCGTTGTCTGTTACCATATATTGTGACAAGTAACCACGGTCAAATTGCATACCTTCTACGACATCTAATTCTGTTTCGATTCCTTTAGATTCTTCAATTGTGATAACACCATCATTGCCGACTTTTTCCATTGCATCTGCAATCAAACGGCCCACTTGTTCTGAACCAGAAGAAACAGCAGCAACTTGTGCAATAGCCTCTTTTGAGTCAACAACAGTTGAGATGTTGTGTAATTCTTCCACTGCTGTTTTAGTGGCTAATTCGATCCCACGACGAATACCTAATGGGTTAGCACCAGCTGTGACGTTTTTCAAACCTTCACGGACAATTGCTTGAGTCAATACAGTCGCAGTCGTTGTACCGTCTCCAGCGATATCATTTGTTTTAGATGCAACTTCTGAAACTAGTTTTGCACCCATGTTTTCGAAATGATCTTCTAATTCGATTTCTTTTGCAATCGTCACACCATCATTTGTGATCAATGGAGAACCATATGATTTTTCTAAAACAACATTACGGCCTTTTGGTCCTAATGTCACTTTTACTGTATCTGCTAATTTATCTACACCACGTAACATTGCTGCACGTGCATCTTCTGCAAATTTCAATTCTTTTGCCATTTTTTCGTCACCTCATCAATTATTTTTGTTTTGTACTTACTCAACAATCGCCATGATATCTTTTCCAGAGACGATCAAATATTCTGTTCCTTCAAATTTCACTTCTGTACCGGCATATTTTTCAAACATTACTTGGTCGCCTACTTTAATAGCTGCAGGAACTTTTTCGCCGTTTTCTAGCAAACGTCCCTCACCCACTGCTACAACTGTTCCAGTTTGAGGTTTCTCTTTCGCTGATGAAGCTAAAACGATTCCTCCAACAGTTTTTTCTTCTTCTTGCGCGACTTCAATGATGACGCGATCACCTAATGGTTTTAACACGATAAATCCCTCCGATAACTCTTTTTTTGAATCCATTAGCACTCTATCACATCGAGTGCTAACCTACATTTTTAATAATACTCATTCTCCTATTCTTTTGCAAGCTTTTTAAATCATAGAAAAAAAATTTTTAAAGAAGGTTGTGAAAGAAGCGCTCAGCACTGAGTAATAAGACAGAAAAATCAAAAATGGCTTTTACATTTTGGATTTTTTTGACTTATTGTTGAAGTGTTGCTTCTTGAACACCGTTTATCAGGTCGTGAAAAAGCCGATCAATACTAACTGATCAGAGAAACATCTTGATATGGTATAATGAATAATGGATAGTGTTTAGTAACACAGAAGTTGATTAAGCTACTAAGTTTCTTCACTTAAAGTTCAACGAAAGGTTGCTTTTCCTATATTATTAGAGCAAGAAAGAAAGTTATACTTGGCTTTTCACTTAGCTCAAGGAGGTTTCATATGTCATTAAAAAAATATAGCTTTTTTAGCATTTTTTGTTACGGACTAGTGTTTGTCTCGCCTTTACTTCTGACATCTGTCGGACTTGTAAATTCAACGTCAGGTTTGATCAATGCAACAACAGTTACGTATATCTTAGGTGCAATCATTCTGTGGTTCTTGTACCTCAAGCATAAAGAACCGATTGAAATCGAAGCAAACGTACCAGTTGCTTCTCGCTCAAAAATCATTTTATATGGAGTCATTGGTATCTTTATCGCTCTGATTTTACAAAGTATTGCGGTTATGATCGAGAGTTTCTTTTTTGGAGAAGTCTCTCCATCTGAAAATACGCAAAATATTATCCAACTGATTTTAGATACTCCTGCTTTTATTATTGCTACAACTATTGCCGGACCAATCATGGAAGAATTTGTATTTCGTCGGAGTATTCTTGGCATCGTTGGTCACTATACTAACTTTTGGGTAGGTGCAAGTGTTAGTTCCTTGCTCTTTGCATTAGCACACAATGATGGGCATTTACTCGTCTACTTCTTTTTAGGATTTTTCTTTAGTTTACTATATCGATCCACTGGGCGAATCTGGGCACCAATGATCACCCATATTGGTATGAATACTCTAGTTGTCATTGTACAATTGGCATTGCAACAAGGTTTACTGTAATATAATAAAAAAAGCCTGTGACTTTCATCATCAGGCACTCCCTATAATAAAATAAATAGCATTCAGGAGGTAACTCCTTATGAAATAAGCGGTAAAGCCCAAAAATCCCTTCAGATTTTCGGACTTTACCGCTTATTTCTATGAGCTGATCACTTCCGTCACAACTGATTGATCAAATTGAAAATAATTCTGTTGCAGCATCCGGGTCAGTGTCGTACACATTGAAATCATATCCCACACCTAGATCTTTTTCCTTAAGAATATTTTCCATAGTCAAATGGGCCAATTCTTTCATATTGTTTTCTTTACTTAAATGGCCTAAATAGATTCGTTTTGTACGATCGCCAATTACATCAGTCATCACTAACGCACCATCTTCATTCGATAAATGACCACGATCGCCTAAAATTCGTTGTTTCAAATTCCAAGGATAAGGTCCCATACGCAACATCTCTAGATCATGATTGCTTTCCATCAAGTACCCATCAGCATTTTCAATGATTCCTCGCATATGATCACTACAATAACCTGTATCCGTCAGCATGACAAACGAACGATTCTCTTTATGGAAACGATAAAATTGTGGTGAAGCTGCATCATGGGAAACACCAAAACTCTCGATATCTAAATCGCCAAATGTTTGGACTTTCCCCATCTGAAATAAATGTTTTTGTTCGATTGGGACATTTCCGATCATCGGAGCCATTGCTTCCCATGTTTTTTCATTTGCATAGATATCTAAATGGTACTTACGCGCCAAAACACCTACCCCATGAATGTGATCTCGATGTTCATGTGTCACAAGAATACCGTCTAATTGATCGGGCGTCCGACCGATTTGTGCCATTAAGAAAGTAATTTTTTTCCCACTCAGTCCTGCATCTACCAGAAGTCGCTTTTTGTCACTCTCGATATATAATGAGTTTCCTGAACTCCCACTTGCAAGGATACTGATTTTAAAAGCTGTATTTCCTTCAGCCATTTTACTACTACTTCCCTTCTTACTTTGTAAACTTTTTTCATTATACCTACTTTTTTAATGATCTTCCACCTTTGGGATCGAATTATTCGTAATAATCGTATTACTAAATGCATTGACCGTTTCGATCTGATAGGTCTTATCCGGCGTTTCAATTGCGACATACCACACCGGTACATACACATTTTTCTCTCGTACTTTCAAAATACGAGAGTAAGCCAGCTGACGCCAAAGGATATTCGATCCTCGAGAGATTTTATTATTTACATATAATGTATTAATGGCTTCTTCTTCCGTATGCAATTCTGTTTTTTCTCGCAACTGTTCAATATTCGTTAAATGGGTTTGAGTATACTTCAAAATGCGATACTCATCCCCCTTTTTTTCGAGGGAAAAAATAAGTTTAGCTGTATCATCATAGAATGGCAATCCTTCATACGTTTGGCTTGCTGTGATTTCAGGAGAATCACCTTCTAATACAGAGAAATTTTTCATATAGATATACTCATTACCAAATAAAACATCTTCCTCGTTATCTAAAAAGTCATTGAGTGAACTTGCTATGCGATTTGGATCAAGCACTTTGCTTTCAGATTCAGAGTCCGATAACGTTTTAGTCAATATATTATCATTGATCGAAACGCCACTCTCTAATAGACCACGTCGATTATTATCTTGGCGATACTTGAACAACGTTTGACTCAGTTCCGTTTCTTCCGCACTTAAATAGTATCCTTGCTTACTTTCTGAAGAAAAATCACCCGTATAAGTAATATCATCATTTGCTAACCGTTTTTTGATCGATTCTGTCTGATCTGAGCGTATTACCGTATGCTCTTGGTTGATCGATTCATGGTAACTACTAAACAAAAAAACATTCAATCCTAAAAAGGCGACGAAGAAAATCCATTCAATTTTTTTGAAATCCATAGTTACTCCGCCTCCTTCTCAGGTAGTTTGGTCAATAAGTCATTTGCAGAATACCATTCTCCTTGATATTTCACATACCACTCTGGGAATAGATCAACCACCCGATTCGTTTCTTCGATGTTTTGCCATGTATAGCCAACAATAATCAACTCGATTTTCGATTCTTCTGCCCCATTATCTACTAATTCCTGATATACATCGTCGGTGCTAGGCAACTCGACTTCTTCATCTGAAGGAATCGGGACTTGGATGGTATTTAAACTCGTTTGGATACTTACTTGATTATTCACTTGCTCATTACCGATTTCGATTCCAACTTTTCCTTTACTATCTGAACCAAATACGGGAAATCCTTCTACAAAAATACGATAATCGATTGTATTCTTATTACGATCAAAATATCGAACATTGCCTAACGCGCCACCTAGTTTGCTGACATAAGGAAAACTGTCCGTAAAAATATTATTTGGTTCATCAATCGTCGGTAAATCTCCTCTAAAATCGACGATCTGATTTTCTGAATGGATCGTCATTGTTTCATTGCCATCATAAAAAATCAATTCCGTACTTTCATCATTGTTTTTAACCGCGTCTGGCTGGGAAAAAAAAGCATTCCGAAAGACGGTGTATGGTTGCTGAGATAAGATATAACTGTATTTTTTTAGTTTCATTGGTTCTTTGATACTGTGCTGTGTCTCAATACTTTCTGGCGTTCTGAATACAGGTGTCCAGTTGACATCTGAAGAATTCAAATCATGTTCTATTTCTTTCCAATCCATCGATAGACTGGCTTCGTAAATCGTCCGCTGATCATAATCAATAAAACTAACTTTTTCGTCTTTTAGATCAAATTGGACACTCGTAAAATAGACATCTTCATTTTGGACTGAACCTAGATCAATATTCAAACCAAATGCTTTCACATAGCCACTGAGTAGATAAGGTGCGTTATAAGAGAATTCGATTCCTTCATTGAGAGACTTCTTTTGATTGAACTTCTCTTGGTCTGCTTCCACGACTTCTGTCAGCTTGCCAAAACGAGCACCTTCGATCAACCCATGTATTTGAGAAATCAGGTTCTCACTATTCGTTTCTTTCACTGTATCTGTTTGAAACCATGTGAGGTGTAAAGGCAAATAAATTTCTGATGCTTTACGATAGCTTTGTGATTCAATCACTTGTGAATTGCTCTCTTCTAAGTTGATTGAAGTTTTCCCTGCTGGACTCAACCAAATTGCATAAGAGAAGTACAGGCTTAATGCAACCATCAAGATCAAACCAATTCGTATAAATTTTTCAGAAATCTTCATTCCCACCATTCCTCCTCATACGGTTCATAAGGTAAAGAAATATAGAAGGTTGAACCTTGTCCCTCCTTACTTTCTGCCCAGATTGCGCCACGATGTGCTTTCACTACTTCGCGAGAGATTGCTAAGCCTAATCCTGTTCCACCTTGCGCTCTAGCTCTTGCTTTATCCACTCGATAGAAACGTTCAAATACACGATTCAAATCTTTTTTAGGGATACCTAGTCCTTGGTCTGTAATACTTAAAATCACATTGTTATGTGTTTCAAGCAACCGGCAAGTGATTGCTCCCCCATCGGGTGAATATTTGATCGCATTGTTCATGATATTGTCAATAACTTGGATGATTTTATCTGTGTCGATCTCGACCCACAGATCTCGTTGCGTAAATTCTCGACGGATCGTATAATTTTTTTCTTGATTACCAACCATCATATCAAAACGATCTAACACAAAATTAACGAGTTCATTAAAATTGACATATTCTAATTGTAATTGGGTATTCCCCGTATCCATGCGAGATAGATTCAGTAGATCATTGATCATGCGGATCATACGATCAGTCTCATCTAAGGTCACTTTTAAAAAGTTCGGTGCGACTTCTTCGTCCTTCCAAGCACCCTCACTCAGTGCTTCGATATAACTACGCATACTTGTTAAAGGCGTACGCAACTCATGGGAAACGTTCGATACGAACTCACGACGTTCCCGTTCTGTTTTCTCTTGTTCCGTTACATCATGTAAAACTGCAACCAACCCACTGATAAAGCCAGATTCTCGACGGATCATCGAAAAATCGACGCGTAAAATCATCTGGTCAGCTTCTCTCGCTCCAGTGGATCGATCTAAAATCATTTCATTCGGATCTTCTAACAGTTTTCGTAACGTGTATTCTTCTTCAATTGCTAAAAGGGTCAAGATTGACTGTCCGATTGCTTCTTCTTTTTTCAAGTCTAATAATGAGACAGCCATATCATTGATCGTAATGATCTTCCCTCGACGATCGGTTGCAATAACGCCATCTGTCATATGTGACAAGACGCTGTCTAACCGATTTCGTTCAGCTTCCATCGTATCTTGCGCTTCCTCGATCCGTTCTGCTAATTGGTTGAACGTTTCAGCCAACTGACCTAATTCATCTTGACCATGGACCTTTACTTTACGGCTATAATCACCACGAGCAATGCGGATCGCTTGCTCACGCATTTCACCGATTGGCTGCGTAATGGAACGTGCGACCAGAACAGACACAACCATTGAGATAAATGCAGCAATTAACGAAGCCGTAAAGAAAATCAGTGCTGTATTATTGATTTCTGAATATTTTTGTTCGATATCACTTTTGACGTAAAGAGCCCCGATGACGGCGTCGCCGGTCGGGGACAAAATCGGTTGAATATTGATATTTACTCGTTTTCCGTCATCATCTAATGCGACATAGCGTTTGGTTGTAAAATCATTCATATCGACGTAATCATTTTTTTTGCCGACTGAACCTTGTTCGCTTACCTCTGTCGTTGCTCGAATGATGCCTTTTTCATCCACGACACGGATCTCGATGATATCACTTGAAGCACTGGTCTCAATAAAACGCTTGATATTCCCATTGACATCATCGATAGTCGCACTTTCATTGCCTTTCCCATTCAGTTCTGGACTGATCGTTGTCGCTAATGTTTCGACTGTTTGGTTCATATCTTTGATAAAGGTATTGATCGTTGAACGTTCCAATCCTCTAATAAAGTAAGCACCTATAATTTCAATTGAGATCAGTAAAATCAAAATAAATGTAATAGCTATTTTGAAGTTTACTGATCGAAAAAAACGGACTTTTCCTTTCATCCAATTACTCCTGTTCTTGATTACGCAAGTAATACCCTACGCCTCGGCGTGTAACTAAATAGCTAGGATGACTTGGATTATCCTCGATTTTTTCACGCAAACGACGAACGGTCACGTCTACTGTACGAACATCACCAAAATAATCATAGCCCCAGACGGTTTGTAACAAATGTTCCCGTGTCATGACTTGACCAATGTGTTTTGCTAAATAAAAGAGCAGTTCAAACTCACGGTGAGTCAATTCAATCGTTTCGCCACGTTTCGTCACCATATACGCATCGGGATGGATCGTTAAGTCCCCAATGATCAGTTCAGAAGGTGTGACTTCTTCCACTTCTTTGGTAGCAGAAGCGCCACGTCGAAGATTTGCTTTCACACGTGCCACTAATTCACGATTAGAGAACGGTTTGGTCACATAATCATCTGCTCCCAGTTCCAAGCCTAACACTTTATCGATTTCAGAATCCTTAGCTGTCACCATGATGATCGGCATATCAAACGTTTTTCGTACTTCACGAGCCACTTCTAAGCCATCCATTTTTGGCAACATCAAATCTAGTAAAATCAAATCAGGTTCCACTTCGGCTACTTTTGCTAAAGCTTCTTCCCCATCATATGCTGTATAGACGTCATAACCTTCTTTTGCTAAGTTAAATTTGACGATATCCGAAATCGGTTTTTCGTCGTCGACAACTAGTATTTTTTTCATAAAGAGCCACCTCTTAGTTAGTATTGTCATTCTGTTCCATTATACCGCATTTCTTATCAGGTTTCATCTTTCTAAAAAAATAGGACGTTATTGATAAAATTTGCATGATTGAACAGGCGGATTCGGATTCCTACAAACCTCCACGAATCCCACTTGTAGCTTATTAAAGTATGCGATTAGATGATTATAAAAATAAACCGCTAACTCGGAAAAGTTACAGCGGTTTATTCTTGCTTCATCTATTAAAGATCCGTATAGTGTAGCTCAAATCAAATATTTCATATATAAAAAACTATTTCGATTATTGAGAGTCACCAGAAAACATACCAGTGATCGAATCCCATATGCCACTAAAGAATCCTTTGATATTTTCCCAAAGCCCTTTTGATTTTTCTTGAATTTGCTTGCTTGCCTCAGTCAAGTCTAATTCCTTCACGAAGTCTTCAAAAATATTTTTATCTTTCATTTCACTCATCAACGAAGTTATTTCTGTGACTTGATCGCTTGTCATTACATCTTCTAGTCCATTATCCTTCAGAGCTTTTTCTACTGTCGTTTGAATATCCGCTTGTGTCAGCTCTTTGCCATCAGCAGTCTTAGCTGCTAATTCTTCTTTCGCTTGCTCCTGTGCTTTATTTAATGCTTCATCGGAATAGCCATCTTTGTCTTTGTTTTCTTCTGTGATAGACGATAAAACATCCATCTCATTTTGAGCCACGCTGACACGGTCTTGATTAATAATGCCCCCTGACTCTTCTACGATTTTGTACACACCAGCTAAAGCACCTGAACCATCGATTGGTACTGCAGATGCGACCGTCAATTTTGCATCGGTGATCCCAGCTGTTAACGCTGCATTTTGATACTGAGCGGCTGTGATCCGTGTGATATTTTCTGGTGTCGCGATATCAACAGTGATCCCTTCGCCTTCAGCAAGCGTCTGCATACGTACAGAACTGTAAACCGCCCAGTCCTTGGTAAATCCACCGTCAGGAATATAGGACATCAAGTCTGTACCAGACGTTTTATAGATCGGAGTTTCTCCTTTGATCCCTAATTTATCTAATGTATAAGTTTCTTGTTCTTTCGTTAACGCATTACCGATTGCTACTGCATTGATCTGTAATCGTTCACTAGAGCTGGTTGTCGTTGTTGAATCGGAAGAATCCGTAGCAACTGTCGAGTCGACCGTTCCTGAAATTGGGACAATACTTTGCGTTGTTGCTGTCTCGTCTGCTAATACGATTGGTGTTGCTAGTAAAACTTGGCTTGAGACCAAGAGAGTGGCAATAAGTTTTGTTTTCTTCATACATAACCTCCATGTAGCTGTTTTCTGTTTTAAACATTGTACTATAAGGTCAATAAGATAACCTACGCCTCAAGGCTGATTTGAAAAGAATCTTATACTATCTTTTAAGATTACGGGTGTTTTCTTAGCTATTCCAAACTTTTTAGACTTTATCTTTCATCAAAAAGCCCAACCTCCGAATGTATCCGAGTGTTGAGCTTGGGCTATCTCCTTATTCTTCTAAGCTTCCTAGTTTCCCATTTGTATGAATCGATTTTTAATAGCGTAATTGCAACAGGATCGGCGATTGATTTTCTAATACTTCTGTTTCGGCAAAGATAACTTCTCCTCCGTAACGCATGACTTCATAAATGATTTCATTGACGATATCTTCGATGTAACCTTCGTCATTCGGTGAGATACCTACTAATTTGACTTGATGATCTCTAATCACTGCCTCTTGATAGTAAGCGTGATCCACAATCAATTTTTGCCCTTTTCCTTTAATTACTTGTCTGTAGATGTTGGCTACATCACGCTCTACACGCCCTTGGTTTTCCATCCCTACTATAGTGTGTAGTATCGTCTTTTTTTGATGACGAATGTATTCTTGAATCACCTGATTTGCTTGCTCTCCTATTGCCAACTCATCTTCGCCACTATCAACTGTAAAGTTCCCATAGATTTCTCCAACAATCAGTTCATCTTTATGTGAAATCTGTTTATATGTCGCAATATTTTCTGTTGTTCCAGCTAAAATGATTGGGCGTGGGTGACGATTCAAGTAAGGTTGTAACTCCGAATCAATCCATTTGAAGAACTCTTTTTTGTAATTCGTTTGAACACTTCCCATTGAATTCAATACGCGGTCTTTTGTCCAGTAGCCTTTATTCCTGATTGGGAAATGTGCGTCTTTCACTTCTTGTATCAGCGTATCATCTACATATTCTAGTAGACGTGAACAATCCATCCCAATCGTTAACACATAATAATGGTTCATTTTACTTTCACTTCGTAAGATTTCTTTTGTATGGAAATACGCATCAATAAAAAATTGACTCTCCAACACAAACGGTACTTCGATTTGTTCATTGACGCTTGGCGAAATAAAATAGACAATGCTTCCTCTTTTATGCGTAGGTTGAAAGCCTTTTAACACTTGATCGATTTTACGAATCATTGTTCTCGCCGCTGTTCCTTCCCTTTCTTCCAACTGTAAAATAATCTGTTTGACTAGATTTTTTAACACTAGTTTATATTTTTCAGCACTTTTCTCGTCATTTGGCATCCCTAACATGATCGTTACCGCTGGATTTTCTCTGTGGGCACTTAATTCTAAATAATTCATTTTTAAACTCCTTCTTTCTACCTAAAAATAAACTGGCATAGTGATCAATCGATATGATCCGCATTTCTATGCCTACTTTAATGATATTGGTTAGAGCGATTCTAAGGTCAACCTAATGTTTTATACAAAATCAAAAATGCCGGAATAGTGTTTTTTCTTCTCCAAAAACTCTTGAAGCATGTTTCATTAAATTCAAAAATTAAATTTCCCCATAAAAAATCCCGCCCTAGAGAAGTCAGATCAATATCTAACTTCTAAAGAGCGGGATTCTATTTACGATTCTTTTCCTGTCCACTATTTTTTTCTAATTATTTTAGATAAAAAATAAATCTGTTCTTTGATGATCACTTCGCTTTGATCATATTATGCTTCAAGTATTTGTACACCGATCCCTAATAAACCTGGGCCAGTATGGACAACCAATGCCGGTGAGATTTGTCCAAAATAAATCTCTTGGGCATTTGGGAATTCACGTTCAAAGCGAGCTTTCATTTCAATTGCTTCTTCTTCCGCTGCACCATGTGCGACTGCCAAGTTGAAGACTTTCGCATCCCCGACAGTTTCTTTCACATAGGACATTGTTTTGTCTAAACTTTTCTTTCTGCCTCGTGCTTTACCTACAGTATAATAGATGCCCTCTTCATTACAAGAGATAATGGGATTCAACTTTAAGGCATTTCCTAAAATTGAGGCAACTAGACCGATACGTCCGCCTTTTTGCAGGTATTCAAGTGTTGCTACATTGAAAAAGACTTTCGTCCGTTCTGCTAATGCAACTAATTCATCGATCAGCGTTTCCCATTCCATGCCTTCTTCGATCCATTTTGCGGCTTGGATTGCTGTAAAACCAGCACCGATCCCAATATTTTTAGTATCTAATACATGTGTTTGGATTCCTTCTTGTTCTTGCGCAACAAGACGAACCACATTATTCGTTCCGCTCAAACCACTTGAAATAGTGATTGCTAGAACTTTATCATAGCCATCATTTTTGATTTGATCAAAAATTTTAGTGATTGATTCTCCATCAGGTAACGAGGTACCCGGAATTTCCTCAGGTAAACGCTTATAAATCTCTTCAGGAGTGATATCGACCTTGTCTGTATATTCTCTATCTTTATAAATGATTTTCAAAGGAATCACATAAATATTGTACATATCGATGATTTCTTGTGGCACATCTGTTCCTGAGTCTACTAAAATCGCAATCTTATTCTTCATTTTCTTTCTCCTTTTTTGTCTCTTGTAAATATTCGCTTTCTAGGCTGATCGTTTTTTCCGCTAGTAGCTTCATTGCAAAAGAAATCGTCGCTGAACGTACAGCAACATATTCTAATGGAAGTTCTTGATTCAATAATTGTTCATGTTGTTTTCCTTGGGCTAATTGACTGACCATTCGTATCGCATTTTCTTGTTCATCACAAAAAAGATTGTATGCTTCACGGATGCCCACTGTTTTTCCTTGAAACAAAATTCCTTCTTTGATTTCAGGAATCGTCAACACTTGTTTAAGCGTTGTGATAGCAATCAGAAATGCCACATGTTGTTTGTTGTATCGCTTTTTGATTGGCGCCGGTACCAAACCTAGTTTCACATAATTATTAACCATTGAAGAAGTTAACAAAGGATGTTTTTCTCCTTGGATCACTGGTGATAAGTGACGATCCACCAGGGTCTTGACTTGATCCATGTATAGCTCCAAGTCTGGAAGTTCTTCCCAATGAGGTAAACGAAACGTTTCGATACTGACAGCCCAATCAATTAATTGCTGGCGCATTTTTTCCATTATGAAAGCTCCTTTAATGTTCTCATTAATATCTTATCAAAGTTTTCAAAAACATTCAATCTAGTTACTCAAACTAGATAAATTAATAACAAAATCAAACACCAATAACAAGTGTTTAAATGAGGTTTGTTCTAGATTCTTCTTGGAATAAAAAAAGACCCGCCATTTTCATGACGGGAAAGGAGTAAAAAAATGAAAAAGTGTTATGGGTTGTTCTTTTGCAAGAACTTTGTTGGTTGGGATACATTTATCATAATGGTCATTTATGAATAAACTATGAATGAATTTCTAGGAAGTAGTAAAGTTTTCGTAGATTTTTTATTGTACGTACCTTGCATTTTAAAATGCTTAGTGCTACTATAATAAAGTACTTTTTCATATGGGCCGTTAGCTCAGTTGGTAGAGCAGCTGACTCTTAATCAGCGGGTCGCGGGTTCGAGCCCCTCACGGCCCATTGGGTGCCAAACCCACGTCACCAGTACACTCTTGGCTACTTCGGTAGTTTGGAAAAGAGTGTACGTGGTGGCATTTTTTTGTTTTAAACATTTTTTTAACACCTTTAAAAAGGCGTACAAGGGTTTTATTCTCTCCTGTTGATTATTGGGATACTTACGTGATTATCATTATCTTCACCACTTATCTATTTACTCCCAAAACGCTTCGCCTCTAAGTAGATGATCTATGCTCTTTTCAAGAATCAAAATATTTCTGTCTAAATTCTTAGAAAGAATTTCCGCTTTTCGGGTATCTTTCAAAGATAGATTGCCACCATAGCTTTCAAAAAGATTAGGAACCTTTTTAATACAAAAAAACATCTTCCTTTCCCAGTTAACTTTAAACTAAATTAATTGCCTTCTTTCCCTCGCTAATCGTCTCATCCTCTTCATCGAGTACTTGTAATAGCGTTCCCAAACTAAACATTTTCTTCTTTTTGTACCCCAAAAACATACCAAAAAAGCGTTCCATTAACATTTGGTTAACGAAACGCTCTATACATTGTTCAATTATATCATTTAAAGATAGATCACTTTCTCTTATTCAGATTGATTCCCTATCTACTCCATAGAAAAATTATGTTTCAGACTCCCTCTGAGATCCATTAAAATTGTCTTTTTCTCTATCATCTTACCCTTTTTTTCTATCAGTACTCAAATTGGCGATAATAGCGTCGAATTTCCAGCGGGTGGCAATTCATTTGTTCGACATAGGCATCAATCCGCTGTGTCACGCAATGCATCAATAAGTGAGAGAGCACTCGGCCACGATATTTCTCACTTATTCCTGAAACAGGATAGTCCTTCGTATCGATCAATGTATAGTTTGCACAAATTCTTGGTAACAATTTAGCGACTCTTTCTGATAATGGGCGTTGTTCGTCTTCTCCTAAAAACACTGTGACAGGTGTAGTTTCATCAACGATTTCCAACGTTCCGTGAAGAAACTCAGCAGCATGGATCGATTTTGAACGTAACCAGCTTTGTTCCTCCCAGTAGCACATGGCGTAAGAATAGACTGCACCCCATTGATTTCCCGCACCGATGAAATAATGCATGGCATCATGACGATGTTTCTCCGCAAATCCTCGCCCAAATTCATCCGCCTGCTTCTCAGCTTCTACTAATCCTTTTGCTAAATATTGTTCCAATTCTTGATAGTAGGCTTCGTAATCAGGAAAATCTCCATGGTTTTTCATTAACCGATCTGCCACCATAAAGAATTTTATTTGTTCTGTTCCTGCTGCAGGATACGTAATGATATGGTCACATTGTTCCGCCAAAATACTGCCTTTTGTATCAATAAACCCTAATAAGGTTGCTCCTACTTTTTTGATTTCTTCAACTGATTTAACCACTTCTTGTGTCGTTCCAGTAACAGAGGACAAGATAACTAACGAGTCTTTAGTCAAACGACGGTTACCGGTTGTATAATATTCTGCCGCATGTTGGACGTAAACTGGTAGGTCGCTTTTTCCATTGATGTAGGTAACTGCTTGCATGGCAGAAGCATACGTACCACCAATTCCTAGATAATAAATCGCATCAAAGCCTTGTTCATCAAGGAAATCGACTATTTTTTCAATTTCAGGACGTAGCTCTAACATTCCTTGGATATCATCAATTTGTTGTTGTTCATTAAATTTAAGCATTTTTCCACCTCTAAATTTTACTTTTTAAAACTTGATCAAAGTCATCAAAAATACGGTTATTCAAATCGATCCCTTTAGCACCTGCCCCGAGATAGGAGAAAATTTGGAACGGAATAACTAAAAGCAAAGAAGAAAAAGTTTCTTCACATGCTACATCCAGCCCAAGTGTATCGGGATTCTTTGCTACTGCTGTGGTGATCGTATAAGCTTTTCCTACATGAGATTCTATATAATCATGCAATAGTTGGGCTCTTGATTGATTCGAGCTTGGTGCTTCTATAAAGAAGAGCACATGTTGATGATTGGCTTCAAGATAAGGTCCGTGCATATAAGCTTCCAATTCAAACCCTTGAGAAGGCACTCGAATGGTTTCGGTGAATTTCGTTTCAAATTCTTTAGCGGTTCCCCAGTTTGGTCCATAACCGACTGCCACAAACCGATTCGCTAGTTTAAAGATGCTTGCGTTTTTCTCAAAAAAATCAATCGTTTTAGCTATAACTTGCGGAATGGCCTCAATCATCTCCTCTAACTGGTTTTTGATCATCGACACTTGTTCATCGGATAGTATTCCTTTACTGTAACCAATAGATACCCCCATTAAATAGAGTTGCAATACCGTTGCTACATATCCTTTTGTCACGAATCCAACGGTTTCGATCCCAGTTCCTAGATCAATTCTTTCGTTTGCTTTTTGAGCCAGAAGACTTTGGGAATCACTACTTAAACTGATTGTGTAAAAACCTTGTTCGGACAAATGCGCCACTGCATCTATAGTAGAGGTACTTTTTCCGCTTTGAGAAACCGCCAAAACTGTCTCTATTTCTTTAGAAAGATGTCCGTAATGATTAAAGTGGTATGGCTCTTCAATAGTGACAGTGATCCCCGCTAATTTCTCCATCGCGTACTTTGCTGCTAAACAGGCATTTGAAGAAGAACCTGTTGCCAAAATCAATAGATGTTCGATCGCAGCTCTTTTTTCTTCTTTTTTAGGAACAAATTCCTGCAAGATCTTAACTAATGTTGCTTGCTCTTCCTGTATATAGTCCATCATTGTTGCCACAACAATTCCTCCTTAAAAGAGTCCAATCAAGGATCCCAAAATACCTAAGACTGCTAATCCAAGCAGGATAATCAACGGTTTGACTTCTTTTTTCAAAAGATAAAAGACAGCGCCAAATGCACCTAATGATAAAATTTTCGGTACGATATCATCAAAGATACTTTGTACCGTAACCGCATTCTCTCCTGAACCGATCTGCAACGGAATGTTGATATCAATCATCGTAGCGGTCATTCCTCCTACGACCATCAACCCAATAATCGCCGCGCCATAGGTTAAGCTTTCCATCAAACCGTTTTCCTGAATTTTCTTTAAAAATCCCGATCCAAGTTTATATCCCCAACCAGTCGCAAAATAACGAAATAGTAGATGTGGGACATTGAAAATCAATAGAAACAGAATCGGACCTAGTATATTCCCTTGTAATGCCAATGAAGTTCCTACCCCTGTGGCAATTAACCGTAACGTTCCCCAAAAGAAAGAATCGCCAATTCCTGCTAAAGGCCCCATCAAAGAAGTCTTGATGTTTTCGATTGCTGATGAATCAAAATTCGGATCATTGCTATTTTCTTCTTCCATCGCCGCGTTGATTCCTAAAATAAGCGTGACAATATGCGGGGTCGTGTTGAAAAATTCCAGATGTCGTTTCAACGCATCAGCCATAGATTCTTTTGTTTTGTAGAGTTTCTTCAAAACCGGAATCATAGCATAGACATAAGCTAAATTCATTTGTCGCTCATAGTTCCATGAGAACTCCATTTGAAATGAACGCCAAAAGACATGATTCAACTCTTTCTTGGTAATCTCGGGTTTCTGATTAGAAGTCTTCTTCATCATCAAGTACCTCCCCTGAAGTCATTTGAACAGATTGCCCTTGTTCACGAATGTTTCTTAAATTCACAACTACAACAGCAGTTATCGCTCCAAAGATCGCAATTCCCGTAACAGGAATCTCTAAATAAGCTGCTAATGCAAAACCTAAAAAGAAATAAGGAGCAACTTGTTTGTTGATCAGCAACCGAGCCAACATGGCAAACCCTAAGGCTGGAATCAAACCAGTTGCAACTGATAATCCATTCTGTACAAATACCGGAATCATCTCCAATAACTTACTAATCGTATTGCTGCCCACCATGAAGGAAATCGTAACTATAAGGGCTAACATCAAAGACAAGCCAAAACCGGCTAATAAGTGCATTCGTTCCACACCTTTGTAATTCCCATCAGTCGCGTATAAATCAGCTTTTTGGTTCATCATTGGAATAAGTAGGCCTAAGTATACATTTTTCAGGATTAGCGTTAATGTAGCGATTGGAAGTCCTAATAGTAAAGCTGTCTCAGTTCCCGCTCCTGCTGTAATTGCGAATGCTGTGCCAAGAATTCCTCCTGTTACAACATCTGGCGGGATAGAAGCACCTACAGAAAACGAACCAATAAAAGCTAATTCCAGTGTGGCACCCATAATAATTCCTGTGTTTACGTCCCCTAATACGATTCCTGTAAACAACCCAGTAACAATCGGACGCGACAGTAATGATGTTCCCAATGCGTATTCAGACTGCGCAATAAATGCAACAATTCCAAGTAATATTGCTTGCAGCATCTCTTTTGCCCCTTTCTTTATAAAACATCTTCGACAGCGACTTTTTTATCCGAAGGTACTTGACGGATATCGACAGCAATTCCTTTATCAATCATTTTTTTCAAAATTTCTTCCTCCGCAGGTAAAATATTAACTGCCTTTCCAATATTCTTAGTTCCTTCTTTGGCTTTGATCCCACCCAAATTGACTTTAGTGATTTCTGGATAGTGTTCTGCTAATCTATAGGCATCCTCGATGGAATCTACTACGATGAACAATTTGTATTTATCGGTCACGCCGCTTTGTAATGCTTGGATGGAATCCTCAATTGTTTTAATCACCAGTTTGACGCCTTGCGGTTTTGCTAGTTTGATCGCTGTCTTACGAATATCATTTGTCGGCACATCATCATTGGCAATCAAGATGCAATCTGCGCCTAAATTTTGCGTCCAGGAAAATGCGACTTGTCCGTGTAATAGTCGATGATCGACTCGTGTCAAAATAATCATGTTGACCCTCCTAAAATTCTTCTTCTTCGATTTCTTTTTCTACACTATCATTACAAAACTGGATCATCTCTTTCGAATTGGCTAGCGTTTGGTGGATCGTTTCTGAGATTGCACCTCCTCTTTGAAATTGTGTCGTCAATTCAATCAACAATGGCAAATTCAAGCCTGCAATCAAGTAAAAATTTGGTTGTTGGATATAACGCAAAAATTCATTGTTCACGCTACCGCCGAAAATATCTGTGATAACGATCACTTCATAATGTTTATATGTTTGCATCAGAGTATCCACCGTTGTCGTCAGATCAAATGTTTCTTCCACATAGCAGTCAATCGCAACGACTGATTGTTTTTTACCACAGATAAGTTCTAACGAATGTAAGATTCCTGATGCAAATCGTCCGTGTGATGCTAAAATAACGATTTGTTCCACTGCTTTCACCTCACTTTGCTCCAAGTTACACCTTACTAAACGCAAAAAGCGTGCCAAAAAAAGTGGCACGCTTTTCTTATTGATTAAAAATCCGCTTCACCCATTGAAGAATCAGTGTTTCCAAATAAAACATCATAAATGTAGCAAACTTCAGATTTCGGTATTGCGACACTGTAAACCTTCTCAATGACACTAAACGCTTTTTTGATTTCATTCAGCTGTTTTTCATGACACTGGAGTAATGTGTCGCTAGCATGATAATTATCAATGGCTTCGTTTCGAATAAGACGTTCAATCAAGCAACTCGTATGGACAAACAACGCAAGTTTGCGATCATTGGTGATCCGTTGCTGCCACATGCGTTCCAGATTTCCCGCAAAAAATTCCATTTGGGAAATTACTTTTTCTGTATCTAGAATCGTTACCGATTGAATCACTCGATCCAATGAAAAGTTTCTTACTAATTGATTGTTCACATAGGCGATCATCTCTTCATCCAATTCTTCCTTTATCCAACTTAATAACACTTCTGTCCCAGCGCCTGAAATCAGTTCTTCTAAAGAAATAAAAGGAGCCAGTTCTTGGCGAGGTTTAGTGGTTCCTATAATACCAACAACATCATAAGATGTTAATATCTGTTTCATATGTTCACTATTTTCCAACTGGTTGAATTCATAAGGAAGGATCAGAAGCTGTAAATGATCAGGAATACTTTTTTCTAATAAGGTGGAGATTTGAACAGCGGTTCCAATTCCAGTTGAACAAGTCGTAATGACAACTTTCTCTTTTTTCACTTTCGGAAGAATGATCTCCCATTCATTTTGGTGGTAAGCATTTACCCGCTCAGGAACCTCTCTCAACGAAACGTTCTGCTGAATACATTCTCCGACAGCGATGGCTACACTTGTCGTTACATTGTTCATCATGACAATCGGTACCGTCAATTCTGGAATATACTGATAGACTTCTTTCAAAGAACCCATGTCGAACAAGACAACGAGTCCATTAGATACATCGTTTTTCTGAATATATGCGGTGACCCTTTCCGCAATTTGCTTAGGAGTAACTTCTAATGGCATATCAAAAGATTGAAAAACCGATTCATTCAGTAAGCGGTTCGCAACATTTGCGATACTGCTGGCGGTTGCATAGCCATGGGCTACTATGATGCTTCGTGGAAGCAACGTTTCTTTGGAATATCCCATATCGTTGATATAAAGTGTAAAAATGATTCGGTCCATACTCGTTAGTTCAATATCCAATGCGTTTTGTACTAAACCTATCAGATTTTCGGTGTAGCGATCACTTGTAGAATAATGCTTCTTAACACTTTTCAACAGGTCTTCTGTCAATAAAAGTTTGTCTTGATCATCTGGCAGCCACTCCACATTTCTGCGTAGCCACAAATAATAACTGATCGTATAAACCATACTACCGTTAAAGCTGATTTGGAAAGAATGCTCGATTTGCTCCATCATTCGCTGAACATGCTCTGTCACAAAAATCATTGTCCGCTGTTTTTGTTCCTGCTTATGGTCAAATAATAAATTTTCAAACAGCCTTTCAATCACTTTAGAAATAGGCGGGACAGCTGTCGCAAAGTCCTGTCCCGCCTGGACATAATTGAACAAAATCTGTTCATACGTTTGAATGATTTTTTGCTGTTCTGGCTCACTTTCCGCAGTTAGCTGCTGAATTTGTGTTTGCCCATCAATAAGAATCGGTTGCATCATCACTAATTCATTGGGTTCCTTTGTCAACTGCAATAACTGTTCTGGTAAATGATACACAGTGACCGCTATTTTTTTCACCTCCCGTTTTAGACTGGCTGTATAGCTTTTAGCTGTAATAATCTTAATCATACTTTTCAATTCACCGACATTCCCAGAAAAATGACTAGTCGTTAATATTTCGATTACTTGGGGCGAGAGCTCCAAGGGCAGGCCAATACGCTTTTGCTCGTCAAAGAATGCTTGCAAGGTCAGCTGTTTCCGTTCGGAAATCGTCCGTTCTTCCAAAGCAGGCAGTGTTGCTTGAATTGGGATTCGTCGCAAAAAGGTTGTTAGAAATGTTTGTTTCAAATCTTCGGTCGTCGCAAACACCAGCCGACAATCCACCGGGATTGACCGGCTCGTATCCCCCATTCGATAGATAACTCCCTGATCCATAAAAGTGAATAATTTTTCCTGTCCTTCGGCATTCAGTCGATGAACTTCATCTAGGAATAGTACCCCGCCGGCTGCTGCTTCAAATGCACCTCTACGATCTTCTTCTGCTCCAGTGAAGGCTCCTTTCACATGTCCAAATAAATTACTCGTCAATAAATCTTGGTTGTTGGCATACTGCGCGCAATTGATCGTGATCAGCGGAGCATCGCTCTCTAATAATTCATTTTCCACACAATAATGATGGAACATTTTTACAAGAAAACTCTTCCCAGTACCACTTTCCCCCGTCAGCAAGAAGGGAAGCCCACCATTTGGATAGAAGGCTGCCATCTTGATCTGTTCAATCACTTCTGCCAGACTGCCTTTGCTGCCGATTACACTGGAAAAGAAATCTTCTTTTCGATCAAAAAAGGGCTTTTCTGCTGCAACAGCAGCTAGACTATCATATACGTTTTGGGTTAAGGGATAATTTTGGATTTCAAATGCCTGTTTATGAAAAAAATACACTGGCCGGGTAGTAATTTTTACTAGATGTCTTTCTTCCGTTAACTGATTTAAATAGTGACTGATCGTGTTTCTCTTGACTGAAAACTTCTCAGCAATATCCTTCGCGGTGAAAATATCGCTTACATTTTCGATAGAGAAAAAAGCTGTTTGATTTTGTAAGTAAGCAAGTAATTGTTCTTTCATCGTCGTTCTCCTTGTCCTCTTTATCTGATTATCATAACTTAAAAGGCTAAGACTTGCTATACAATGCATAATAGAGTAATTATTCTTTTAAACCACAAAAAGTAGCATACTGAATAACGATTGCTACTTTTTATTCTGTATATATAATACTTATGTGACAGTCAGTAAATAGTTCTATTACTATTTCCGATTCATTTATGTTCGCTTAACACTATTCACCACTTCTACTTCAACTCCATCTTTTACCATATTGGTGAGGATCAGTGGTCCCTTATTTTTTCTGATCCAAGCGCCAATTACCCTTATTTGAGTTCGATCCATTTTTTTCAGTTATTTTTGTGCTGAAGTCATGGGGACGTGACATAAGTTAACTAGTTACGCTTTCCAGGTTTGATTTTGCACAACTTATTAGTCCTTATTGAAAAAGAGCCAGCTTCTTGCTTGTTTCGCATTAGTAAACAAAAAGGGTCGTAAGTACTTTAATAAGACTTACGAACCTTTTTCGCTTTTCTGTCTCATAAGCGGACTCACTACTTCGTGTCACTTTTTCTCAGTAGCGATCATTCCACATACAATGTCACAAATTTTGCATGGTCAATCTTTTCAAGAGTGACGGCATTCTTTTCCACCAGAAGTGCTTCTTTCTTAGCTTCTTTTAGATTGACTGTTTCTACTACGTTCACTGGATGGTTGAATGTGATAGTCGCATGCCCCACTTCATCTAAAAGCCCGTTGTATAGACGCAAAATGTAACCTGAACGCTCTTCCGCCTTTTTCAATACACTCAAGGTTAAATTGCCATTGATCTCAAGAAGACTAAAGTTTGTCGGCAAAGTTGGTTCAACCGATCCTAAAGTAAAAATCAATCGGGAATTCAGGAATTCTGCGTATTGATAAAGAGTGATCGGTGTTACTGCTTGTTTGGCACGTTGTGCAACATTTGCTTGATCAAATCCCTGAGCAAAGTAAGCAATGGAGAAATCAAAATGCATCGTTTTGTGGCACTGTGCAGCTGGTGTCTCAATCACTGATTCTCCTGAAGCACGCCCTGGACGATACAGTAGATTCTCTTTTCCCATGAAGCCATAGGTCCGGAAAATCGTTAAGCGAATCGTATCAAACGCTTCTCCCACAATCTCATATTCACGTACCCCTTGGGGCATGACTGCTACGCCATGGGACGCATCGAATAAACCGACAAAGGATTGACAAGTTTCTATGGCAATCGGTTGCTCATTCCATTGCTCTTTATTGGCTTCCCAAAGGGCCATTTCTTTTTCAAATACAACTGGGCGCTCCAACGTACCAAACTGTTGGTCAGCAAGCGAAAATTTCGAGGCAATCCCAGTATTAAATAGCACACATACCCGATGGCTATCCACTTGTTGATTTTCAACCGTTAATTTGAAATCAATTTGTTGTGATTGTTTTTTCAACACCATCGTCAATTGGATCGGCAGTGAAGACGAGACTTTCTTTTCTGCACGTTCAGCTAAATTCTTCGGAACCTTCAACGTGAAAGCCACATGAATCTTTTGATAGATTTCTGATTGCTGAATGGTGATCGTTGGTTGCGCATCAATTGATGAAATCACAAAATCTTTCACAGGTGGTGAATAATTGAATGAATCACCATCGTCGCCATTTTCTTCAATGATCCCTTGGTTTTGGTAAAGCACTTGATTGGTTTTATCAAGAATATTCAAAGAACCATTGTTATTGACAGTGATCTGATAGTACTCATTTTCAACCGTATTGGTTTTAACCTCCTGCAATGGTGCGCTTGTATCACCTTTCAAATCAACCGTCAGCTGGGTATACCCCATACTCGGCACGTCCGTCGTTTCTAAGGCAATCTTCGCTTTATAGACTTTCTCCGGCAAATAGATTTCCTTGACTGGATTTAAAATATTTCCTTGATTCAAAACATACTCCGTTTGGTCGGTAAGCTCTAAAATCGTATAAGGCAACGCCTGACCAGCTTGATCAAGAATCGCAAACTCTTTTTGTGGCAAATAAACCTCTGCTTCAATAACCCCATTGCGCCTTGTATCATAGGTATTGAAGAGCGTGAAAGTAATTTCTTGTGCTTGTGGGTTATTGATTGCAGTAGAAATCTGTCGTAAAGTCAATTCGACAAGATTCATGGAAATATCTCGCGCCTGTTTATAGCGCATATAGATATCTTCATTGGTCGTATCAGAAACACAAGAACCAATCGAATCATGCGCCGCATTTTCAAACATTAACTTCCAAATCTCTATGACTGTTTCCACGGGGTACTCAAATCCTAATTGCATGGCCATCGTTAAGATAGGCTCCATGACATTGACTAAGTAATGTTGGATCTGAGTGTTCATCGCCTTCAAATCAGGACGTGAAGAAAAAATCGTTTTATGGATTCGCATCAATTTGCCATTGATCAGTTCACCGGCGATTTCTTCCAACTCAGGATGGCGTTCTTTGACTGCGGCAATGTATTTTTCAATCGTTGAAAATTGTAACTCATACTCATCCTCATAAAGTTGATTCATTCGATCAACCAATTCTGGAAGATTTTCTCTGACTGGTGCTTGGTCGAAACCATTTGGAAAATACACTTGATCCGTAGCACTGCGTCCCCAAGTCGTTTTAAACGGTTCTTGATGTAAGAACTCTGCTAATTCTGCTTCTCGTTCAGGAATGGCACCGCCAATGTAGTACCCACTTGGAATCTGATAGACATTGACCACCGAACCATCTTCTCCACGCCATTTGTACTCTGTATGTTTAACGTCGTCATCACTGACACCACGCCAAAACATCGTATCATTGATGCCAAACTCACGATAGATTTGTGGCATACTGGCTGCTTGGCCGAAAGAATCTGGGACGTACCCAACATTCATGTATGTCCCGAATTCTTCACAAATTTTCATGCCGTATAACATATTTCGAACAATGCTTTCTCCCGAGATCACTAATTGATCGGTTTGAGTGTACCATGGGCCAATGATCAACTTCCCTTGTTGAACAAGTTGTTGAATCCTTTCTTTGTCCTGCGGTCGCCACTTCAAGTAATCATCTAACAGCGAAGCCTGTCCATCTAAAATGAAACTCTCATAGGGATCATCCTTTTCTAGTTGTTCAATGACTTTTTTTAAATCGTGCATCAAATAGATTTTCGAGCGACTCGTAGTAAAATACCATTCGCGATCCCAATGACTGTGGGGTACGACATGTACTGTTTTTTTCATTCAATCATTCCTCTCCAGTAGTTAAAAAGGCACGTAACGATGGTTGTCGTTAGTGCCTATTAATTTTTCTCAATTTTTTTACCATCTGGTACGCATAACGTGATCCTTACATAAAATACTTCGAATTTTGAAAATCGTTTCTCTTTAAATACTCATGTTTTCTTACCCAAGTTTTGCCATTATCATACAAGCTAAAAGTGTTCTTAGAAAATCATCTGCTTGTGCCTTTTCTTTCGCTACTATTTAGTTAGCTAATCGGCTTTGTTACTCAATTTTCAAAGCTCAATTCAATATCATCGAGCGTAATGTCTTCTTTTTGTTCTTCTTGCTTATTGAAATTCACAAATAAAGGAGCGATAAAACCGATAAAAGCAGCTCCTGCAAATAGTCCAATCAAATACGCCCAACCGTTCCCAACAGTGAAGAAGCCATAAATCCCTCCAACTGGCGGCATTTTGTCATACATTCCTAACGCGATCCCCAAACCTGAAGCGATTGCTCCTCCCAACATGTTGATCGGTACAAGCCGTAATGGATTGACTAATGTAAAAGGAATTGCTCCTTCTGTGATTCCGATAAAGCCCATAATAAAGTTATTACGACCAGCATCCAATAGCTCTTTATTGAATCGATTTTTGTGGAATAAAGTTGCTAAGGCATATCCAAATGGCACCGCACAAATCGCAACATTCACGATAATTGCTGGTAAATACACTCCTTCAGCTAATAAAACATTTCCTGCCATCCAAGCAGCTTTGTTTACAGGTCCCCCTAAGTCAGAGCCAATCATTGCCCCCATGATGACTGCAAGCAAAATTTTGTTGACGTCATTTTCAATCATGGTTCGAATCCATTCAACCAAGCTAGTATTGATCCACGCCAATGGCTCAGAGAGTAATGCGCCCATGACGATCGCTACGGATAATGTTGCAATCAAGGGTAAAATGACTAACGGCATCACTCCAGCAAATGACTCCGGTAATTTGATATGTTCTTTAGCCCACTTCACTAAGTATCCTGCTAAGAACCCAGCAATAACTGCACCTAAAAAACCAGCATTTGTGCTAGAAGCGACCGCACCGCCGATAAAGCCGGCCCCTAAAGCAGCTTTATCTCCAACAGAATACGCTATAAACCCAGCTAAGACAGTATTGATCAAGCCGATTCCTGTCCACCCTACTTGTTCAATCAAATAAAGCGCATGTTTAAAGCCTTCAGTGCCAGCATAAGGATCTAAGCTTGTTATCCCCATACCAAGAGCAATCATTTTCGGAATGGCAACAACTAGTGAAGCGCCAATAATCAACGGCAGTACAAAACTAATTCCACTCATCAAGTGGCCTTTTACATCTGCTAGAACTCTTTTCATCATCCTTGCCTCTTTCCTTTAGTTTGCGTTTCTTTGTTCCACAGCTGCGACACATTTCTTTAGCACCGCTTCCGGTGCTTTGATACACGTATTAATATTTACCCGAATTTGCGGTTTTCCTTCAAACCGTTCCATCCCAACAACTTTTTGATCAGTCGCTAAAAGCAAGAAATCTGCTTCTTTTGCTTCTGCTGCAGTGATCTCGTTGACTTGCCCTAACGAACCTTGCTGTTCGATTTTGACCTCATAGCCCAGTTTCACACCAGCTTTTTCTAAAGCTTTAGCGGCCATCGGTGTATGTGCCAATCCTGCTGGACAGGCGGAAATCCCTACTATTTTCATATGATTTTCTCTCCCATCATTTCCTTTTTGATCAATTCTGCTAAATAAGCTTTATCTTTTGATTGTTGAATCTGCTGGATGAATGTATCTTCAAGCAACGCTGTTGCTAGGCGACTCAACATTTGCAAATGCACCGTTCCTTCATCTTTTTTAGGAACCATCAAAGCAAACACATTTTTGACTGCAGAATCATCGAAGGTTTCCCATTCGATGGCTTGTTCTAAGCGAATAAACAAAACGGTCGGTTTCAAAACCGGTTCAGCTTTTGCATGCGGAATAGCAAAGCCTTCTTGTAAGCCGGTTGAATATTGTGCTTCCCGTTCAATGAATGCCGCATATGTGTCTGTTGCATCGGTAACGATTCCGGATTCATAGGCATGATTTGCAATCAGGTGAAACAGTTCTTCTTTTGATCTAACAGCCACATTCAAGAGAATATTTTTTTCCTGAAAATCCATCTCATCTGCTCCTTTCCTTTATTCTAAAACCATCATAGTAATTCGTGTGGTTTATTTTCTGTACACGTTTAATTTACGGTTTCTGATACACGATGTAAACACACCAAATTTCCAATTCAAGTGGCAATCATTAGTAAAGCGTTTTCCAAAATGATTGCCAACTCTTCTGGAAATTTTCAGTACTAGTGAAGCATTTCATTCTTATTCTTTCTATTGTATGATGGGGAAGAGCACGGAGGTGAAACAATTGTCAAAACTTGCTTATCAACGATTAGATGATCTATTGGAAGTATTAACTAGACAAACGGTGCCGCTACCAATGAAGGAGTTAACGAAAAACTTCTCGATTTCTGAACGAACGGTTCGGACAGACATTGCGAATTTGAATGATTTATTAACAAACGTGGGGGCCTCCATCAAGTTGATTCGAGGGCAAGGCTATTTGTTGTCCATTGGTTCAAAAGAGCAATTTCATGACTGGTGGGCAGAAAGTATGTCGACCTCAGAGTCTTTTCTAACCACCAGTGAAGAACGACAAACCTACCTACTTTTCCTATTATTCAAGAATGAAAACCCTTTATCTTTGGATGATTTTCTCGATCGGTTATTTATTAGTAAAAACACATTTTACTCATACTTAAAAACGGCCCGAGACAATTTAGCCACCTATCACTTAAAAATAGTAAATCGTCCAAATATTGGCTTTGAAGTCTTGGGTAACGAATTCGCCAAGCGTCAGGCTATCAGTGATCTGTTGATTGAAAAAGATCTACAAGAGTACTTGATCGGTTTTACAGAAATGGAACTTGAGTTGTTTGATACGATCAATCTAGTCCACTTACAAGAATTGGCATTAAATCATCTGGCATCCTTAGACTTGTTAGACTCTGACTACTATCATAAAAACATTCTTTCTCATTTTGCTTTAGCAATCAGCCGCTTTATAGCTGGCCATGAGATCAACGAATTTCCCTTGCACGTGCCTGCGCTCAAAAAAGACGCCCAGAAAGTAGTTGGTCATTTCTTAGAAGAAATCGATCATGCATTTGATATCCAATTGACTGCAGGAGAAAAACAATACTTTATTTACTATCTTGCAATGAATGCACCACGTTTAGTTGAAACTGGCGATGCAAACGATTCTTCCACAGAAACTGCTAAAGCTATCGTTGAAGAATTACTAACTGCGATCAAACAGACGTCAAACTATGCATTAGAGACAGATAAGATGCTAATAGAAGATTTGACTTCTCATATAGAAGGTTTTATCAATATGAATCTAATGGATGCACGCCGCAGCAATCCATTACTGGCAACGATCAAAAAATCTTTTCCACAGGCTTATGATTTATGTTTGACCCATTTAGAAACGGTAAGCATGAAACATGGTTTTTATTTTTCTTCTGATGAGATCGGTTATATTGCTTTGCACATCGCAGGTGCTATGGAAAGGAGTTCCATCAGAAATCATCATAAACATCGCGTCATCCTTGTTTGTGGAACCGGTCGAGCCATGAGCCGTATTATTGAAGCGAAAATCATCAAGCACTATCAAGAAACGATCGAAGTCGTTGATCGCTTTTCTTATGTTGAACTACAACAATGTGATCTTTCTGCAATTGATTTTGTAATCACAACCGTTCCATTAGAGCAGTTTTCTGTTCCTTCAATTTATATCAACATGGCACAACTAGACAAGGAAATCAGCAAAATCGAATCGTTCATTGAAACACTAAGCGAAGCAAAAAACGGCATCTATTCATTGTTTCAAGAAGCATTTTTTCTTCATGAAAATCATGCAGATAAAGAGACCCTGTTAGAGAAAATGGCACAGCAATTGTACCAAAAAGATTTTGTGCCAAAAGATTTTTATGACAGTGTGAAGAAACGAGAAGCAATCAATCAGACGAATATCAACGAGTGGTTAGCTATCCCCCATCCCATGACATTGATGGCGAAACGCTCGGTTGTTTCAGTGGCAATCATTCCAGATGGCGTTGATTGGGGAAATGGTGACTTGGTTAGATTTGTCTTTCTCTTTGCGATTCAAAAAAACGAATATGAAGAGACAGAAGAAATCTATAGTCTTTTATTAGAGTTGATGGATCGTGAAGATGTTCAACAAGCAATCTTGCAAAAAAGTGATTATCACCACTTTTTGAGTTGTATGAAACAATTATAGAAAACTGGGATCACTGCTAGTAGCTTTACACGTCTAAATCAATCAGATGACTGGAACAGTGTAAAATTTGGCACAATGATTTTATTAGCTAAAGCGGTTAATGTAACACTGGATGAATTCGTTAAATATTTACAGACAAAAAAAGAGTCTTCTGCCAATTAAATGGTTGAAGGCTCTTTCTCTGAAATCAACTCACTGGGTTTTCATGCTTGTAAAGCAATCATTTTTTTGATGGTATGGAGCACCGCATCTTCATCGTTCGACTTTGTCACAAATTGTGCAACTTCTTTGATTTGCTCAAAGGCATTGCTCATCGCAAAGCTGTAAGCTGCACGTTCTAATAATTCGACATCATTTAGACCATCGCCAAATGCCATGGTTTCTTCTGGTGTGACGTGGAGGATTCTTTGCAATTCTGCCACTGTTGTTCCTTTATGGACATTATGATTTGAGATATCGATCCAAGCGGCTTCTGAAGCAACGATATAGGCTTGTTTTTTAAATTTTTCCAATTGTTTGACATGTTCAAAACAGTTTTTTGCGGATCAAACACGGTGATTTTAAAAAAAATGACTTTACCGAAACAGTTTTTGTTTCAGTAAAGTCGATTTTTTTTTATTTATTTAGTTTTTCCAACTAGCAACTTTTTCTTGGTTCTTATCGATCCATTCTCTTGCTGCTTGTTGTGGGTCTTTGCCGCTGTTGATTTCCAACATAACTTCTTCCATGTCTTTTTCTGTCCAATTGAATTTGTCCAACACAGCATATGCTTCTGGTTGATCTTCTTTTAAGCCTTGGCGAACGATGGTGTGGATTTCTTCCGCATCTCCCATCGCATTTTTTGGATCTTCTAGATATTTCAAGTCATACTTCGCAAACATCCAGTGTGGCGTCCAACCAGTAAAGACGATTGGTTCTTGGTTTTTGATTGCTTGTCCTAATGCAACCGTCATCGCACCAGAAGAAGAGGTTTCAACTGTCCAACCCTCCAGATTTGGATATTGGGCAATCGTATTTTCTGCAGCATTCACCACACCTGCACCAGGTTCGATACCGGTGATTTTTTTGCCTGCTTCATCGGTTAGATCCGCAATCGAGTTAACATCCATGTATGCTGGAACAGCTAATCCGACTTTGGCACCTTTCAAGTTTGCACCTAGATCATCGACTTGATCTTTGTATTGTTCATATTGAGAACCATGAGTCTTAGGTAACCAAGCAGCCACCATTCCATCTGATTCTCCTTTTGCAACAGATTCCCACATGATCGAATTATCAAGAGGCGTCACTTTCACATCATAGCCCATCTCTTTTAAGACTTCTGCTACGACATTCGTTGAAGCAACTTCTGTATCCCATTCCACATAAGAAAGATTGATCGTGTTTGTTTCTTTTGTTGAAGAACTAAAACTTCCAACACCGATCGCACCTAATAAAACGACGACTACTGCACCAATGATCACTCCTTGGCGCTTTTTATTTTTTTGTTTCGCAGTACCTGCTGCTTTTTGATCATTTGGTTGATTCAAGTGTTGCGTAAAACGGTCAATGATAATGGCTAAGATCACTAATGCTACCCCATTGACAAAACCGTTTCCGACTTGTGCACGTTGTAAAGCAGAAAGGACACCACGACCTAAACCAGGCGCTCCGATCATTGAGGCAATCACGACCATTGAAAGAGAAAGCATAGTTGTCTGATTGATCCCTGCCATGATCGTTCCTTTTGCTAGTGGTAATTCAAGTTTCACTAGTTTTTGCCAACTCGTACTACCAAATGAATCAGAAGCTTCTACTAACTCTTTCGGTACTTGGCGAATACCTAGGTTCGTAAATCGAACCGTTGGTGGTAAGGCAAAAATCACTGAGGCAAACACCCCTGGAACCATTCCGATTCCGAAAAAGGCAACCGCTGGAATCAAATAAACAAAACCAGGCATTGTTTGCATAAAGTCAAGGATCGGTTTAATGATTCCTTGCGCTTTATCATTTTTTGCCATGAGAATACCAAGAGGTACACCAATGATGATCGAGATCACACTAGATAGTAAAACCAATGTGACAGTATTCATCAAATCTGTCCATAACCCTTGATTATAAATGAACCATAAGCCAATCAACGTAAATAATGTCAATCCGGGACGTTTTTTTGAAATAAAGAACGCTGCAACTGCCATTAAAAGAATAAATAGTGGTGCTGGTATCACTAATAAAAGATTCGTGATAGCTGTCATCACTGCTTGACCAATCGTTTGAAGGAATGAGAACAGTCCTGCGAACGTTGTTGTCAACCAATCAGTGATCGTTTCGACCCAGTCAGCGACGGGTACTTGATAGTTCAATAGATTATTCATGTTCGCTCACCTCACTTGTTGCTGCTAATGCTTCGATTACGCTACCTCGGATAATAACACCTTTTAATTTCCCATTATCAACCACGGCTAATGGCGTCGGCGAATCATAAATAATATTGAAGATATCACTAACTAACATATCTTTACCGATCACTGTAACATTTTCATCAAGGAAATCGATCAATGGACGTTTTTGACGTCTTGCTTCTAATGCTTGATCTGCTGTGATGATCCCTTTTAAGTTACGTTTTCTATCAACAGCCATCAACATGCTGACTTCTTCATTACGCATACGTGTCAATGCAACGTTTGGACCATCTGATTCAATGTTTGTTGTTAGTGCAGGAACCATGATGTTTTGCGCCGTCAAGACTTTCGAGCGATCGACTTCTTCCACGAATTCTCTCACATAATCATTGGCTGGATTGGTCAATATTTCTTCCCCAGTACCGATTTGCATGATTTCTCCGTCTTTCATCAACGCAATGCGATCCCCGATACGCAAGGCCTCATTTAAATCATGTGTGATGAAGATGATCGTTTTTTGCACATTGGATTGTAGTTCCAATAATTCATCTTGCATTTCACGACGAATCAATGGATCAAGCGCTGAGAAAGCTTCATCCATCAATAGGATCTCTGGATCATTTGCCAATGCTCGGGCTAACCCTACACGTTGTTGCATCCCACCAGATAATTGACTAGGATATTGATCTTTAAAGGATAACAAGCTTGAGTTCTCTAACGCTTTTTCTGCTTTTGCTTGACGTTCTTCTTTAGGAACACCGCGAACTTCAAGTCCGTATTCTGTATTTTCTAAAATCGTACGATGTGGGAAGAGACCAAAGTTTTGGAACACCATGTTGATTTTGTGACGACGAACTTCACGAAGTTCTTCTTTGCTAAGTGTTGAGATGTCTTCTCCATCAATCAAGATATTGCCAGATGTTGGTTCAATCAAACGATTTAACAGACGGATCAAGGTTGATTTCCCACTCCCCGAAAGTCCCATGATCACGAAGATCTCACCTTCTTGTACATCAAAACTCGCTTCATATACACCGACAGTTGCGCCGGTTTTTTGTAAAATCTCTGTTTTCGATTGGTGCTTTTTCATCATTTCCAAAGCAGTTTGTGTTCGTTTACCAAATATTTTCGTTAAGTTTTTGACTTCTACTTTTACCAAACAAATTCTCCTTTGTATGTAAATTCATTTTTCTTTCTGAAAAAAGTGACCACACTACGATAACACCATGTAGTCACTTTGTCAAAATTCAAGTATCTGTATTCTTAGGGAAACTACACAAAAAATTGGCCAATCCCTTATCAGTATAGGGATTGACCAAAATTAGAATTAAATGAGATTTTTCTTATCCGCTCGTTCACTGCCCATCTGGATAAAAAAAGTTCGTCATTCGTTGCAGCGTATACTCGTTCCCAATGAAGTGGACGGTATCGCCCGCTGAGAATTTAGCATATGGGCCAGGAGAGACCAACAGCTCTTGATCGTGGGAAATAGCAATCACTGTTGCACCAGTTGCTTGCCAGATATTCAATTCGCTGATGGATTGGTTTAAGTGAGCCGCTTCCTCTGTCAAAGCAAGTTCAAAAGGCAGAAGTGGGTTCATCTTATGTATTCGTTTCGTTTGACTAACAAGTTGGTCCAATAGTTGCGAAAAATGATTCAACTCTTCTTGTTGTTTTTTCACGCTTTCCATGATTTCTGCTTTTGTTTCTTGGATCGATTGCACATCTTGGTATTGTAAAAGGAAATCCTTTGCTTTTTCTTTAGATGCTACAAACGCACCACTGCCATGACGGACTTCCATGATCCCCAGATCGACCAAAACATTGATTGCTTTACGAGTCGTCTCTGGAGAAGCGTTATATGTGCTTGCTAAAGTGGATCTTGCATGGATCTTCTCGCCGATTTGATAACGATTTTCTACGATTCGTTCAGCCAAGTCAACGGCGATCTGTTGATAGCGTGGGCGAACCAGTTTGGTTTTTTCACTCATTTTATTCTTCCTCTTTCATCTACTTGTCAGCTAACATCTTACTATGGACGCTTCAAAGAAGCAAAAGTAAACTGGTTTTATTTTTTTCTTCTATACAAGAAATCCGGTAGTTGTCAGTTGATTTTTCCAAACTAAACAGTTCGTATCACACACTTTGAGAATAAAGCGACAACCACGAAAATCAAAAAATTTTCGTGGTTGTCTTTTTGTTTCTTACGCTAAAAAACAAACTTCATTTAACTTGTAAATTTTTTCAAATAGTCAGTACTTACATCAAAATGACGGGCAGGAAATTCTGGGAAATACAGATCACTTGCCCACTGCCATGCTGCTGTATCTGTATGCAAAGGATTTTTATCAGAAGGATCATACGGCCACTGTGCAACCCAACAATTTTCTTTTCCTAGACGTGTCATATCTAGCTTGTTTTCGGTAAACCAAGAAGCACTCGAATAGTGGATGACGTTTTGATAGCCTCCCTGTTGGATCTCTTTTTGGAAAATCAACGCATTATCTGTCACTTTGTCCAAGTTCATCTTTGGATTTTCACTATCGTTGACAACCACAGTTGATGATGGCAGGTTCAACTCTTTCATATAATCCAATAAAAACTGGGCTTCCCCTTTTGTATCAGCTTCTTCATTGAACCACGCATAATGATAGACACTTACTTTTAGACCTGCTGCAACGGCTGAAGCAATCTGTTCAGGAGCAAGCGGATTTTTATACGAGTATCCTTCAGTCAATTTCACGACTACACCCTTAATGCCATAGTTTTTCATCGTTTGAAACTCTTCACTCAATATCTTGCCATTATTAGAAGATATGTCAATAAAATCTTTAGCTGGTCTTCCTGATTCGGCAGCGGAGATTCCTGAATCGTCTGTCAGACTTCGAGTGAGTGACTCTGAGAATTGGCTGCTGCTACCTAACTCATGTTGATTTTTTTCAGTAATCATAGGCTTGATTGGAATCGAAGTTGCCTGTGCTGTTCCTCCAACGTAAACTAGTAAAGTAAAACAAATAACACCTACCCATTTGATCATTGTACGCATCTTGGATCGCTTCCTTTTATTGAATTTTCAAAGCATCAACAAGACGTCCTGTTGGCTCCATTTAACCAAAAATCAAGAAATAAAAAAACAGATAACATGACAATTAACTAATTTTTAAACATAACATTGTTATTAAAAAATAAAAATATTGTTAGTTCAATTTTTACAATATTTATCATCTTACTACTATATATAGTAAGTACTCTTTTGACTTTTGCTATTTTGATTCGAGTTTCTCTTTTCGATGATCCCTAGACTCTTCATGATCATTTTTCATTTTGTGAAAAAATTTCTATCTCTAAAATGTATAAATACCTTTTTCTTCTGGTTTTGATCTACAATTATTTCTCTTCTTCTTTCCATCTTTTTGCATACCTTTTTCGTTTGTGATTTTTCGATCGAACATTCATTTATTGGCAAGCAAAGGTTAAAAAAATATTTTTTAACGGAGTTTTCCACAAGCATTTCTGTATTAATACAAGCGAATCTGCACGAGATACTTGTTTTCATTGTTTTTCAAAAACCACAAAACATAGTATTCCACAATTTCCACAACACAAGATGTAGTGTTTGTTGATTGACTTTTTTACTAATAGATTTATACTATTGATTATAGAGAAAACACATGGGCAAGGAGGCAAATAATAATGAACGTAAAAATCTTTTCAAAAAATAATTGTATGCAATGTAAAATGGTGAAACGCTTTTTAGCTGAAAATAAAATCGACTTTGAAGAAGTAAATATCGATGAACAACCTGAAGCAATCTCATGGTTAAAAGACCAAGGATTCCAAAGTGTTCCGGTCATCACTTCTGACGCAGCGACTGTCATTGGTTTTAGACCAGATCAACTACGTCACTTAGCTAGCTAAGAATCATTCAAACAGTTGTCAAATAGATCGAGGATTTACTTGATCCTCTGCCACCATGGATTTGATGGACTTACGGATATTCTCCGTAACCTCCCCAAATCCTTTTTTACAGCAATGAACACCACTATATCTTGTGGTCAAACATGTATCATCAAAATCAAAAAGAAGGTTGGGCGTATGTATGAGTCTTAAAAATCTAAAAGATGTCAGCTACTTTAAGCTGAATAATGAAATCAATCGACCAGTCAACGGGCAAATCCCTTTAAATAAAGATAAAGAAGCTTTAGCTGCTTTTTTTGAAGAAAATGTCAAACCAAATACGATGATGTTTCCAACAGTGATCGACAAAATCCAGTATTTGATCGATAACCAATATTTAGAAGCAGAGTTCATTCAATTATATAGTAGTGAATTTATTGAAAAACTTTATCAATTCCTATTCGAACAAAACTTTACATTTAAATCATTCATGGCAGCCTATAAGTTCTACTCTCAATATGCGTTAAAAACAAATGATGGTTCTGCCTACTTGGAATCTTATGAAGATCGTGTCGCATTCAATGCGTTGTACTTTGCGAATGGCGACGAAGAACTAGCCTTAGCTTTAGCTGATGAAATGATCCACCAACGTTATCAACCAGCAACCCCTTCATTTTTGAATGCTGGACGTAAACGTCGCGGTGAACTTGTTTCTTGTTTCTTGACTCAAGTAACGGATGATATGAATTCGATCGGTCGTTCGATCAACTCTGCCTTACAACTTTCACGAATCGGTGGCGGTGTTGGGATCACTCTTTCTAACCTACGTGAAGCCGGAGCGCCGATCAAAGGATACGAAGGTGCAGCTAGCGGTGTTGTTCCAGTCATGAAATTGTTTGAAGATAGCTTTAGTTATTCGAACCAATTAGGACAACGTCAAGGTGCGGGTGTCGTTTATTTAAACGTCTTCCACCCAGACATCATGATGTTCCTTTCAGCAAAAAAAGAAAATGCAGATGAAAAGATTCGCGTGAAGACTTTATCACTTGGTGTGATCGTCCCAGATAAATTCTATGAATTAGCACGTAAAAATCAAGAAATGTATCTATTCAGTCCTTATAGTGTGGAAAAAGAATATGGTGTGCCATTTTCTTACGTAGATATCACTGCGGAATATGACAACTTGGTAGCAAATCCAAATATCCGTAAACAAAAAATCAAAGCCCGTGATTTAGAAAACGAGATCTCTAAATTACAACAAGAGTCTGGTTATCCGTATATCATCAATATTGATACAGCAAATCGTGAAAATCCTGTAGACGGTAAAATCATCATGAGTAACTTATGTTCTGAGATTTTACAAGTACAGACACCTTCTGTCATCAATGGCAAGCAAGAATATGAAGAGTTAGGGACAGACATCTCATGTAACTTAGGTTCTACAAATATC
This sequence comes from Enterococcus sp. DIV0806c, assembly GCF_051710905.1. NCBI lineage: Bacteria > Bacillati > Bacillota > Bacilli > Lactobacillales > Enterococcaceae > Enterococcus > Enterococcus sp. DIV0806c. The sequence continues at coordinate 2,717,745 of NZ_JBIOLO010000001.1, forward strand.
GTCAATTTGATGGATAGCCCTGACTTTGGTCGCTCTGTCCGCACGATGACTCGTGCATTGACGTATATCACAGATGCTTCAGATATTGACGTGGTTCCACCGATCCAAAACGGGAACAAATTGAATCATACGATCGGACTTGGTGCTATGGGACTTCATACTTATTTTGCCAAAGAGCAAATGGAATATGGTTCCGAAGAATCAATTGATTTTACCAATGTTTATTTCATGTTGTTGAATTACTGGACACTTGTTGAAAGTAACAATATCGCACGTGAGAGAAAACAAGTCTTCCATAATTTTGAAAAATCAGCTTATGCAGATGGCACTTATTTTGATAAATATGTCACTGGCGAATTCCAACCAAAATCTGAACGAGTTGCTGCTTTGTTTGATGGTATCTTTATTCCGACTGCCCAAGACTGGGAAAACTTGAAGCAAGCAATCATGAAAGATGGTTTGTACCACCAAAATCGTTTAGCTGTAGCCCCTAATGGTTCTATTTCTTATATCAACGATACGAGTGCAAGTATCCATCCGATCACTCGTATGATCGAAGAACGCCAAGAAAAGAAAATTGGGAAAATCTATTACCCAGCGCCTTATTTATCAAATGAAACAATCCCGTATTACACTTCTGCTTATGATATGGATATGCGTAAAGTGATCGATATTTATGCCACAGCACAAAAACATGTGGATCAAGGAATGAGTATGACGTTGTTTATGCGTTCAGAAATCCCAGAAGGTTTGTACGAATGGAAAGAAACGACAAAACAATCCACACGTGATCTAAATATTCTAAGACACTATGCTTTCCACAAAGGAATCAAATCGATTTATTATGTACGTACGTTTACAGACGATGCAGAAGAAATCGGCAGCAACCAATGTGAAAGCTGTGTGATCTAATTTCACTTAGTGATAGAACCGTTACTGGATTTTAATAAAGGAGCATTCTCATGTCAGAAACTTATTATGCAGCGATAAACTGGAATGAAATTGAAGATATCATTGATAAATCGACTTGGGAGAAATTAACTGAGCAATTTTGGTTAGACACACGTATCCCTTTGTCAAATGATTTAGACGACTGGCGTACGCTTTCCCAATTAGAAAAAGATACAGTTGGTCACGTATTTGGTGGATTGACTTTACTTGATACCGTCCAATCAGAAAGCGGGATGGATCAATTACGTAAAGATGTCCGCACGCCCCATGAAGAAGCGGTATTGAACAATATCCAATTCATGGAGTCTGTCCATGCGAAAAGTTACTCTTCGATCTTCAGTACATTGAATACGAAAAAAGAAATCGAAGAAATCTTTGAATGGACGAATACCAATCCTTATTTACAGAAAAAAGCTGAGCGTATCAATGAGATCTACAAAAACGGTACGCCGTTAGAGAAAAAAATTGCGAGTGTCTTTTTAGAAACCTTCTTATTTTACTCAGGATTCTATACACCACTTTATTATTTAGGAAATAATAAATTAGCCAACGTGGCAGAGATCATCAAGTTGATCATTCGTGACGAATCTGTCCATGGCACGTATATTGGCTATAAATTCCAACTAGGTTACAACGAATTACCTGAAGAAGAACAAGAAACATTGAAAGACTGGATGTATAATTTGTTATATGAATTATACGAAAACGAAGAGCGCTACACAGAAGAATTATATGATCCAATCGGTTGGACGGAAGAAGTCAAAACATTCTTGCGCTACAATGCAAATAAAGCATTGATGAATCTAGGAATGGACCCACTATTCCCTGATACAGCAAACGATGTCAACCCAATCGTGATGAATGGGATCTCTACTGGTACAAGTAACCACGATTTCTTCTCTCAAGTCGGAAACGGCTACCTATTAGGTAACGTGGAAGCGATGAAAGATGAAGATTACTTGATTGGTTTAGACTAAACGAAAAAGAGCTTGGATATTGCATCCTCGCTCTTTTTTTGTTTCTCTTTAACCAACTGACAACCTTAGTTCTTCCTATTTTTTATCTAAATAAAGATGTGCTGGATACGTCATATATTCGACAGGTTGCAATTGATCGATCGTGACATAGCCTGCATTGGAATTGATCACTGTCGGTATCCGGTTGATCAACGTAGCGCACGTATGCTTTGGTGTATCTGGTTTGGTTACTTCAAATTGCATACTTGGCGTTCCTTCGATCGACCAAGTACATAGATCTCCTTCACCTGTCTGATAGACTTTTCCAGTACAACCGACTTCCACAACTGGTCCTTGTACCGTTTCGATCGTTGCAACGGCAGACATCCCAATTGCTTCGCCTGCCTTGATTGTCCGCCCCATGGTTTTTGACGGAATATCTTTATCTAAAATGATTGGAACGTTTTTTTGAGAAATGCGTTTGATCGACCAATCCATTTTGGCACAGATTGCTTCAGCGGTCATCCAAGAATAGGAAGGCAAATCGGTTGCATTGGCAATTTCTTTGTCAAATCTTTCTTGATCATAGCCCACACCATGCGCTTCCGCTAACGCTTTTCCATAGTGTTCGACATCATAACTAACTTCCCCACTGATTTTTTGTACATCATTCACGCCAGCAGCCAGCAGCGTTGGAAACAACACCCAGTAAATATCTTGCATTCCTGTTCCTGAAATCGTCACGTTGTTGGCTTTTGCGATTTTATCTAAACGATTGGTTTCTGCAACCGAAGTCGTCCAAGGATACAAAGCTTCTTCACCGATCGTTAAAACATTGACTCCATAGGTCAAGGGTATCTCTAAACTCGGCATGAAATCTTTGATATAACTAGCAATCGTGACTAAAGCGACATCTGCATCACAGTTTTGAAATACTTCATGAGGATCGCTGGAGATTTTAATACCTAAGGCTTGTTCATAGCCTAAATATAAGCCTAGATCTTGACCGATTGCCTCTGGACGATTGTCTACAGCTCCAACGATTTCAATATCTTTTGCCAAGGCATATTTGATAATCTCTTTCGACATTTTTCCACAGCCGACTTGGACCATACGAATTTTTTTAGTCATTTTATTCCCTCACTTTTTTTAAAGATTTTTAAACAAGCTCACGAACATCAACTACTGTTCGCTCAAACACCTCACCTACTTCAGGACAGGTCAGTCTTCCTTTATACGTACTGATACCTGGAATGATTTCTGGATAGGTTTGGATCACGTCAGTCAGTGATTGAGAGGCTAATCCTTTGATATATCTCATCGTGACATTCGTTAAAGCTAACGTAGACGTTTGAGGAACTAAACCTGGCATATTCGCAACCGAGTAGTGGATCACTCCATGTTTAACGAAAGTCGGTTCTTCATGGGTGGTTGGCTGGCTCGTTTCAAAACAGCCCCCTTGGTCAATCGCAATATCCACCAAGATCGTTCCTTCTTTCATCTGCTTCACTAATTCTTCTGTGATAAGATGTGGGGCTTTTTTACCTGGTAATAAGACTGAACCAATCACGATATCACTAGTCAATGCCATTTTCTCAATATTCGCTGGGCTTGAGTAGAGCGTTTTTACTTGTCCATTGAACATCTCTGACAATTCACGTAAGCGGTCGACATTGATATCTAAGATCGTCACATCTGCCCCTAATCCGTGCAAGTAATGCGCGGCACTCACTCCGGCGATCCCACCACCTAAAATAGTTGCCTGAACTGGTAAAACACCGGTTACACCTGAAATCAATTTTCCACTTTGCTTCGCTAAAATCTCCGCACCCAATAGACCGCCTAAACGGCCAGCGACTTCACTCATTGGCGCGAGTAATGGAAATGCTCCGTTTTTCGTAACCATTTCATAGGCAATTGCGGTTGTCCCAGACTTGATCAACGCTTCGGTCAATTCAAGATTTGCGGCTAGATGCAAGTACGTAAATAAAATCAAGTCTTTTCTAAAATATTGATATTCCGATGCTAGTGGTTCTTTGACTTTCACGACGATTTCTGCCGACCAGACTGTCTCTGGATCAGCTTTGATTTGAGCGCCAGCTTCACGGTATTGACTATCTGTAAAGCCTGACCCTTCCCCTGCACGTTCTTCCACATAAACGGTATGACCAGCTGTAACTAACTCTTTGACTCCTGCAGGTGTCACGCCTACACGTTTCTCTGAATTTTTGATTTCTTTTGGTACACCAATGATTGTCATATTATATCCTCCTTTGAATTATTGTTGCTTTTGCCACTCCTCAAAGCCCATATGAATCGCATCGAATAGTTGATCTGCGTTTTCCTTTGAAAAGGTCAACGATGGTGAAATGATAATCGTTTGTAATTCATCACGGAGCAAGACGCCTGCATTGATGGCATAATCAGCAACTGCTTGCACATTTTTTGCTGTTTGTTCCACATCATATTTCCCTGTATTCTCAAAATCGATAGCGATCATCAAGCCTTTTCCACGAACATCACTAATGCAGTCATATTTTCCTTCAATACCTTTTAGACGTTCCAATAAATATGCACCGACTTCACGAGCATTTTCAACTAAGTTTTCTTCTTCCACAATACGTAAAGCTTCTAATGCTGCCACACAGCCGAGCGGGTGTCCACCGTAAGTATGCCCATGGATAATGACATTAGCTCCATTGGTCGCTGATTCGATGCCTTCAACAATGCGTTTGTTAAAAACAGTTGCCCCTAGTGGAACATACCCAGAAGATAATCCTTTTGCTAGAACCATGGCATCTGGTTTGATGGCCCAGCCACGACTACCAAAAAGATATCCTGAACGGCCAAAACCTGTCACAACTTCATCTGCAATCAATAAAATATCATAAGTATCACAAACTTCCCTTAAAGCTGGCCAATAAGAAGTTGGTGGAACGATGATACCGCCAGCACCTTGGATCGGCTCAGCAATAAATGCAGCAATATGATCTGCGCCAATCTGTTCAATCGTTTCAACTAGTTCAGCGATACAGAGTTTTGTCAATTCTTCTGGATCTTGGCAATTCCATTTATTTTTCTTCAAATGTGGAGAAGAAACACGTACACAATCTTGTAAACCTGGACCAATAAATTCCCGATAGATGGGGTTACCACCTATCGACGTTCCACCATAATGCATCCCATGATAGGCTTTTTCCAATGACAGAAATACTTTCTTTGTCGGTTTACCTACTGCTTGCCAGTATTGTCTTGTTATTTTCAACGCAGTATCTACTGAATCACTTCCTCCAGAAGTAAAGAATACTTTCGCCATCTCTTCTTCTTGCGTCATTTGAATGATTTTTTCTGCCAAGTCATATGCCTTGGGATGGGCAATATTCGTAAACAATTGATAGTAAGATAATTTTTCCATTTGATCAGAAATTGCTCGGTTCATTTCAGGGCGATTATGACCAACGTTCATACACCATAATCCACCGACACCATCGAGTAATTTTCTCCCTGTATCATCATAGATAAAATTCCCATCTCCACGTTCGATAACGATTGTTTCTTCTTCACTTGCTCGGGTATCCGTCATCGGATGCCAAAAATACTTTTTCTTGCGATTATTCATATTATTCTCTCCTTTATCTGTTTTCCTGTTTACATGTTAAGACTAAAGGGTAGAACTACTCTAAGGTCAATCTTTTTTTATTATTTTAATAAAATCGCTTACATTGAAAAAAGTAAAAAATCACTTATATAGAAGAAAAAATACTTTTGTAATTTTATTTGTAAAGCATATTGACCTTAGAACGATTCTAACCTCTAGGATGTAATTGAGGAGGATTGGTAAACATGCACAGCTGATTCAAATAAACAAATTAAAACATTCACAAGAATTGAGGAGGAAAATTTAAATGTCACTATCAGAAACAATGAGCAATGTCATCAACATGGAAATTATCAGTGCGATCACTTCCACACTGTTTATTATATTATTAGGTTACTTTTTAAGAAAGCACGAGATTTTCTCATCAGATGTCGGAAAGACATTGTCTAAGGTCGTCTTAACTGTCGCAATTCCTGCATTAGCTTTTAATTCGTTTATGCAGGACTTGAATGATGAAGTATTGAATCAAGGAATCAACATTTTGATTCTTGGGATATTGGTCCACGTTTTCTTGATTTTTCTAAGTAAATTCTTCTTTTTTAGATATGCACCAAATAAAGAAGACACATTGCGTGTACTCTCTATTTTCGGGTCAACAACATTTTTCGGTATTCCTGTTGTCGGTGCAGTCTTTGGTGCAGAAGGGATTTTGTACGCATCGATATTTAATATCGGTTACCGTATCTTCTTATACTCTTATGCTTATTTAAAAATGAGTGGATTGAAAATGGCACGCAAGAATATTAGAGAAATGATCTTGAACCCAATCGTATTGGCAACTTTTATCGGATTATTTATTTGGCTCTTCCAAGATAGCTTACCTCAAATTGCTCAGTCTAGTTCTGAATCTGTTGCTTTTTTAAGAATCGATCAGACGTTGCCATGGCTATTTAAACCTTTGACGTTCCTCTCTAGTTTAGCCTCCCCACTCGCTTGGTTGGCAATCGGGATCACATTAGGCGATCTGCCATTCGGAAAAACCCTCAGCAGTCACACCTCTTGGTACTATTCATTCATCAAAGTCATTGTCTTCCCACTTGTGATTTTACTTTCAATTTTACTGTTGAACGCAATGAATATTTTACCAGTGAACGCAGTTGGTCTAAGTACGATAATCATTATGATGGCTACTCCGGCTGCAACAGTTGCGGTTGCTTATGCCATCAACTTTGAAAAAGAAGCAGTACTTGCCTCTAACGCCTCTTTGCTTTCTACACTCTTCTCGATCGTGTTGATCCCTATCTGGATCATCGTCTTAAACTTGCTTGGAAATTAACCCACATTATATAATTAATTAACGAAAGGAAACTATACTATGAAAAATTTAAATGTTGTATGTTATGGTGTTCGTCCTGCTGAAAGATCTCTCTTTCAGCAGTTGAATATCCACGGATTCAATTTGAATCTCGTAGAAGATTTATTGAATGAGACAAACTATACAGAAGCAAAAGGAATGGATGCCGTCATTCTTAGAGGTAACTGTTTAGCAAATCGCATAAATATCGAACGTTTTGCCCAATTTGGGATCAAGTTCCTACTCACACGTACAGTTGGGACAAATCATATTGATTTAATGGCAGCTCACGATCATGGAATGCAAGTCGCGTATGTACCATTTTATTCACCAAATGCAATCGCTGAATTATCTGTTACTTTAGCAATGATGCTTTTACGTAGAACAACTCATACAACGAATAAAACAGCTTCTTATAATTTTACGATTGATCGCTTTATGTTCAGTAAAGAAGTCCGAAACTGTACAGTTGGAATCGTTGGCGTGGGGAACATCGGACTAACAGAAGCAAAACTTTTCAAAGGATTAGGCGCAACGGTGATTGGGAATGATCTATATCCAAGTGAAGAAGCAAAAGCAGCCATCGAATTTAAGTCTCTTGATGACTTACTGGCAGAAAGTGATATCGTCAGTATCCATATTCCTTATATCCCCGGTAAAAATGAACGTTTCATTAATAAAGATTTTATCGAAAAAATGAAGGATGATGCGATTTTGATTAACACTGCTAGAGGAGAATTACAGGATAATCAAGCAATTCTTGATGCGTTGACGAGCAAAAAACTATCTGGATTTGGTACAGATGTCTTGCCTAATGAAGCGCTGATTTTCAACAAAAATTTTGATGAAGATCCGTTATTGATCGATGCAACAGCTAAGGCGCTGATCGATATGTATCCGCGAGTGATCGTTACACCACATATTGGTTCGAATACCGATGAAGCAGTATCAAATATGATCGAAACAAGTTTTGACAATCTCTATAAAATGTTCAATCAATTGGACTGTGCCAACATGCTTTCTAGTTAGGCTGGAGCATTGACAGCAAAGAACTAGCGATCCGATATTGGGACAGAAGTGTTTCCCCTCAACAAATAAGGCGACAACCATGAAAATTGCTCTTCCAATTTTTGTGGTAGTTGCCTTATTTTAAAAGAGACTACTTGATTCCCGCCGTTGACTCATTTCTATAATCACAGACAAAAGTGAATCTTACGTTTGTTTTAACTACTTTCCTTTCGATCATCACAAAAAATAGTAAGACAGAATCCCCAGAAAATCAAAGAATACTTTCTGGGGGTCCTGCCTTATTTTTCAAAGCTGAAAACTTCTGTCAAACCTCAATTATTTTTTTACTCGTGTATTTTTCCCTTTGCTGTTAATGCAATAGAGTCATACATATGAGTAGTTGGCTCGTTGATCAAAGTTGCTAGGTATTTCCCTACAGTTTGTCGGCTGATTTCACCAATGAGACTTTTTCCGTTTCTATTCTCGATACGAATATCCTCAATGATCTCTTTATCGGTTAACCAATTGGGGCGGATGATGGTAAAGTCTAGATGACTGTTCTCAATCAAATCTGCTGCAATACGCTGATCCCCTAAATAAGTATCAGGATCGCGATAGTCGCCCAACTCTGCAATTGCTTCTTCGTCATTGAAGTCAACTTCACCGTAGATCCCAAGTGTTGCCATCCAATATACGCGTTTGATCTTATTCTGGTTCATGGCCTCGATCACATGTTTAGCTAAAGGCACCATGTTGTAAGGACCTAAGCAAGAATAGACGATATCAATGCCTTTCATTGCATGAACCAAATCATCTAGATTCGTCGCATCACCAATGATACTTCGCTCCTTATCAAAGACTTTATCCGGATTTCTTAAAAATAAAGTTACATTCACCGTAGGATCATTTTTTAAAAATTCATAGCTATATCTAGCAATTGGTGCTGATGCACCAAGGATCAATACGTTCTTTTTCAATCTATTTCCACCTCTAATTTTGATTTTTTACTTGTACAACGCTCCTCCTTTGATAAGATGAGTAAAGTATAAGGCTTAGAACGACTCTAACCGCAAGTATTTATTCGCATCTTTTATTACAATTAGTATGATTCTCAAAAAAGCATCTATTCCAGAAAGGGTTTTAGTTATATGAAAAATACGCAAAAAATAAAAAAATTATTAACTGCCTCCATCATTGCAGGAACCGTTTATGGTCTTTTAGCGCTACTTACGGGATTGATGATCAATTACAATGTCCTCTTGCTTGATGGTGTCTATACGATGGTCGGTGCGCTGATGTCTCTGATCGCATTATATATTGCTAAGTTTATCCAGACACAAGATTTTGAACGTTTTCCATTTGGAAAGGAATCACTGATGCCCTTGGTTGTTTTTATCCAATACAGTGTCATCCTATTGATTTCTTCCTATGGCCTGATTGAGTCTTTTTTCAGTTTGCTTTATGCAGATACCTATGTTGATTTGGCGATTGGCTTGCCCTTTTCTTTGTTTGGGACACTCTTTTGTTTTGTCTTTTATCTTTATTTGAAAAAAAATCCGATCAATCATTCCTTTTATAAGGTGGAGCTGGAACAATGGCGCTTCGGTTTTCTATTCAGTTTAGGAGTCGTGGTCTCGATCATCGTCTCTGGTTTACTAGCAAGAACGCCATATCTTGCCATCGCACAACTGATTGACCCAGTGATTTCTATTGGAATTACCATTTTTTATATTTATCTATCGGTGACTGAAATCAAAAATGCCACATTAGAACTTACTTATGCACCCCCCAAATATGAATTACGTGAAAAAATATTGTTAGTAGTTGATAAGCTCTTGCAAAATGTCGCCATCGAAACCTATGTCTTACGAATCGCAAAAGTAGGGGATCAAGTCATTCTTGAACTAGATATCGTGATTTTACCCGATAGTGAACTAGATAGTATCCGCGCGCAAGATCATCTAAGAGATAAACTCAACCGCAAAGTAACTGAAGGTTTCTCTGACTATTCTTTATGGTTGAATATCAACTTTATTGGTGATCTCAAGTGGGCTTGAGGGCATAAATTATTTATAAAAACAGAAGCTCCTCCAATACGAAAACGATTGGGAAGCTTCTGTTTTTTTCAATTGATCTGTGTTTAATTATGACCTAGAAAGGTAGATCTATTTGACAACAATCTCTTTGCTTTCAAATTGACCGAAATCAATGGTAAACGTATTGGTTTGACTATCATAGACAATACCCTCACTCGTAGACGCCACGTCAGTAAAATCACTTGGTAAACTAAGTGTTACTGGTTCAGTTTGTTGCGTTGGATTGGCAATTGTATAAACTGTTTGTTCTGCCTTCGTTTGTTTTAGTAAAGAAATTGGTTTATTCGTTTTGATTCCTACCAGTTCTCCGCCTTGTTCTTGCCAAAAATTGATGCCTAAATAACCAGATATTTTCACTTCGACTGCTTGGATTTCTTTGGTATTTTGCAAAATCGCAACTGGCTGTTTTGCTGCATAATCTGCTAATTCCGATTGAGTCTTGCCGGGCAACATCACATAAGCATATTCTGCATCTTTTGGTTGCTGTCCATGATTGATTGAGAAGGTGCGGTAGTCACCTGTATATGGTGTATCACTAGGAAATGCTTCATTGATTTCTCGATAAGTCCCTGTGCGTGTCTCACTGATCACCTCGACTGTTTCCTTCTGTGGGAAATAATAACCGATTGACGCATGTTGATGATCTGATTCTAGCAATAACCAAGAGGTCTCCTTCGTTTGTTGTGACTGATCAATCATTCCTGTATCCGAAAGTACTTGATACGTATACGAATCATTTAATAAACGATTATCGACAATTGTTTCGATTGAGGCAGTTGTATCTCCTGTAATACCAGCACCTAAGGCAATGATTTGCCCATCCAATGTAAACCATGACTTCTTCCCTTGTACATTCATCGGTAAAGTCGTTCCATTATTCTTTGTTCCTTCTTTGTTAAGAGCCATCCCTACTACACCTTGATCTCCAGCAGCGGCACCGCCTACCCATGTTTCATTTGAAGTCACTGTAGTAAATGATGAAACTTCATCTGCTAAAGGAACTGTATCAATGGTCGTACCAGGTAAACGATAAGGATCGACTGTTGGCCAATAACTCGGACCAAATTGGACTTGGTCATCATTGTAAAGATAAATCATCCCATCAGACGTATGCCAGCCTCGTTGATTTTCCAGATTTCCTGCTTCAAATGAAGAGATTCGCTTCGAATACATGCTTAATCCTAAATGGTAATTCTCTGTTCGTTGGACAAATCGATCCATTGCATGATACATCTTTGTTCCGATGAATGGTAGTTGATCGCCCATGATCGTTGTATTAGCCAATAGCTCCGTTGTCATCATCAAATCATTGTAATCTCTCGTATTTGTCAAATAATAGTCAGGATTAGACAGCATCCAATATTTTACTGCTTCTTGCAAAGCTTTTTGCTGTGTTTCAGGTGCAAATTTCGCCACGATCATTAAATTGTACATCGTTGTTGATCCGTAACCCGTTTTTGTCGCAGCGGGCGTTCGAGAAATGGAGCGTCCATTGACTAAAGGCAACATTTCACCTTGATACACTAATGGGATAAATGCCGATTGTACGTTATCAACAAAGGACTTTATTTGATCAGCTGTCAACGTATAGCGAGACTCTTTGACGATCGATAAAATTTGGCCTACGCCTTTGACTAGTACATTCCCATAAGAGCCTGTATAAGGGATCGTTTCATGCTGGATAAATGAACCATCTTGATAAAATCCATCGCCATGGGTCACCAATTTAAAGACATCTGTGATACTCTCAACTGCTTGTGTCACTTTCGCTGGATCATTTTGTAAGAGCCCTAGTCCTAAGACAGTTTGCGCTAAATCTGTGCGATTCGCACCAGTCGTTGAAAAATTTGGTATAAAATCAAGCGCGACAAAAGTTCCTTGTGATTTTGTGTAGAGTTGTTTAAATGGATCGGGTACATATTTACTCAACACAGTCGTATACTCTTGAAGTTTCTCCTCTGGCACGTCTTCATCCAGTACCATCAAAATCGCCACAAATTTTTGAGCTACTCCGATTTGCCAATCCCACCAATTGCCATGATACTTTGTTCCATCATAGCCTTTTTTTGTGATCATAAAATCTAACCCACTTTGAATCGCTTGACTGATGACTTCATCTTGATAAAAACTTGTCCCATTCGTTCCGTATGCTAACGCTAGTTTTTGCAACTTTGTAAATTGCGTGGTTAAATCTGCCGAAGCGGTATTTCCAGATTCTAATGGCCATAGATAAGTGCGGTCAGGATCTTGATTCATTGTCTCGTAAAGTTTTTCTGCTTCGTTAGAAAGAGCGTTTACATAATTGGCAATCGCTGGATTAGCTAAATCGGTCGTTGTTGACACAAGTTGATCTTTCCAGTTTTCTTTCATTGTTTGAAATTCTTCTGTCGGTTCTTCCACTTGTAGACTATTGACCGCTCCACTACGCATGGAATAAATCGTTAATTTACTCTCATTCCCAAATAACCGAATCCCTGAATAACCTGACCAGTCCCCATTGATCGTTGTCCCATCAGAATAAAGAACTTCTTGATTTTCATACAACAAACGGTCGTTCAAATATGCTTGGAACGATGTTCCTTCATATCTTAGTAACAATTTATAGGTTTGTCCTGAAATCAGTGTAGGGCCTTTGATGGCTGTCAACCATTTCCCCCCAGGCTGCCCCAATTGCCATTCACCATCGCGCATATAGGCAAACGATTGCCAGTTCGATGTCATCTGATCGTTTCCTCGAAAAACTAGTCCAAAATTGGTCTGTCCCTCATATAGAAACGTGTATTCTAGATCACCTGAGCTGCGGACACCTGCATCTAATAATAACGACACAGACTCAAATTGTTGATTGACTTTCTGGTTTGCGATCTGTAACCCATTCTCGTTGGTATATTTATCTGCTTTTCCAACAATGTCTTGCCAAGTACCCAAATGCTGCGAAAAATCTGACTCATAGTTTCCTGATGTCGTATTTTTTTGCATGTCAGTCTGTGTTCCTTCTGCACCTACTTGTTGACTGTACCCTAACCCAATACCAACGAATAAACTACACCCTAATGTCACCACTAATTTTGTTGACCAACGCTTCATTTTGTTCTCCTTTTTGATTATAGATATTTTTTGAACTAAAAAAATCTGCAAGAAAGGCGCATTCTTATTTCGAACGATTCTTTCTTGCAGATCGGATCACGACCTTGCGATCACTTCATTCATTTTTTATGAATCATTTAAGCTAAGATCCCGGCAGCACTTAATGCAATCGAAAGAATCAAAATGATCCAGATCACGCGAGTTGAATTCAATTTCTTCTGACCTAACATCCAGTAAGTCAATAAGACTAATAAAACCGGTACTAATGAAGGTAAGATCGCATCTAATGTATCTTGAACAACTAACTCCACCCCATTTTGTTTGTAAACGAAAGGAACCGTTGCTTTGATAACTGACGGAATCAAGGCACCAATAACTGTGATCCCTAAAACAGTTGCTGCGTTGGTGAATGCTGTTAGTTTATTTTTCAGAGTCGTAACTAATTTAACTCCTTGCTTATAGCCAAGTGGTAATAATGCTGCTCGTCCAAAAAGTAAAGCGATATTGGCAATGATCCAGATCACACAGCCAACGACTGATCCGCTTTGTGCTAATGTACCCGCGATTGAACCAAAAATCGTTCCCCAGATGACATGGAATAATGAATCGCCTACCCCTGCCAATGAACCCATCAACGCTGTTTTCAACGCGACGATCGTATCTTTTGCTTTGTAACCATCTTCTTCTTCAATTGCCACATCGATCCCCATGATCAAGTTCCCAAAAATCGCATTCGTATTGAAAAATTGATTGTGGGTATTCATCATATCTTGTAATTGTGATTTGTCTTCCCCATAGAATTTTTTCAGTACAGGTAAAATACCATAGAGATAACCGGTACTCATCATACGCTCATAGTTCCAATTCAATTGGCTACCAAGGATATAGCGCCAACTGATGACATTCAATTCTTTTTTCGTTAACTTTTGATTACTCATCGCCATCAAAACCTCCTTCAAGTGTTCCAGTGGTTGTCACTGTTTGAGCAGTTGCTTCTTTTTCGTTATCTCGTTTGAATACTAACAATGCAGCAATAACACCAACGATTGAAATCCCAAGCATTGGTACTTGTAGATATGCTGATAAGAAGAAACCTAAAAGTAAGTAAGGAATATACTGTTTTGCTGGTAAATAATGTAAAAGGATGGCCACACCGACAACTGGTAGTACGCCACCTGCTGTACGTAATCCATTCATCAACCATTCAGGTGTATTTTCTGTGATTGTTGAGACTGCCGCATCTCCGACTAGTAACATCAATAAGATCGGGATTGCTCGAGAAAGCCCCCATAGGAATGAACCAGATAATACTAACCGTGGGATACTGTTGATACGCATATCTTCAATCGCACGATCTACACGGTGTAGCAAAAAGACATTACAGAAGCGAGCAACGACATCAAGCTGTAGCATCAGTAAGGATACTGGTACAGCTAGACCGATCCCATATTCCGCGCCTTTACCAGAAATGACAGCAAACGCCGTTCCTAATACAGCGCCAGTAAAGAAGTCGGGTACAGATGCGCCCCCAAAAGCCGCAATCCCTAAACGCATCAATTGAAGGGTTCCCCCTACCATCAAGCCAGTTTCTAAATCTCCCATGATCATCCCGGAGATCATTCCCGCAATGGCTGGTTGTGTCAACGTATTTGAAATAAGTGAATCATTGATTGCAATAAAAGCATAAACTGTAATAAGAATAATTTGATACATGGCTAAATGTTGCATGATTATTTCCTCCTAAATCACTTTCTTAGTTTTTCCATAAAATCGATGACTGGATCATTTGGTACCAGTTGAGCGGTCACTTTTATGTCTTTGGCTGCGATTGCTTCAAATACTGCTTCTTCTTCTTTCATGACCTTGATACTTTTCGTGATTTCTCTCGCACCTTCTTTGTGACTCATGTTTCCTACATTGATTGCAGCCAGCTCACCGCCCGCTTCTAAATACCGCAAGACATCTGTTGGATTTTTAAAAAGTAAAAAAATACGTTGCTTGCCATATTTGCCAGATTGAACATTTTTTGCCGCCGCAGCAACAGTTAAAACGGATAGCCGCATAGATGTAGGCGCTGCCATTCTTAATGAAGATTTTTGTAAAGAATCCATTGCCGCCTCATCATTGATCACGATGATCCGTTGTGTATTCAAACTTGTGGACCAAATTCCTGCCACTTGCCCATGAATCAAGCGTTCATCAATCCGTACATTGACAATATTCGCTTTGCCTTTAAATTCCTTATATTGTGCTAGATCTTCCTCTGCCACTTGCGTTTCTTCCGCTTCCGTTGCGATCATCTTGTTTTTGACATCTACGATACCCCCGCGTGCCAAATCGATCAATGCCTCGATTGTTGCTTGTGGATTAAGGGTCGCTTCCATGACTAAAGGTAAAGACATCCCCGCAATAATTGTAACTTCTTCATCTTCTAAGTAATTTTTTAGCGCTGTGTTGCATGGTGTCCCACCTAGCAGATCTGCAATAATCAAGGTCGAACCGTTAAGGGCTTTCATTTTCTCAGTTAATTCATGTTCAAATTGCAAATTATCGCCATCTGGTCTTAAAGAAAGTGTATGAACATGTTCTTGCACGCCAACAATCATCTCTAAACTGGCTTTGACTCCATCGGCCATGCTACCATGACTGACCAATAAGATATTTCTCATCTCTCTTCCCCCTTAAATAAACATCTAAGCTACTTAACATGTTAGCTATTGATTACGTACACTATATCACATATCAACTCAAACGTAAACCTAACATCTTAACATATTATATTTTTTTCTTGAAAAATTTAGATCCAAAATTAATCCATTGCCACAAACAAGTTAACATGTTATGGTAAGATTAATTGAATACCGCAAAAAAAGGAGGTCTCATGTGGTGATTCCCAAATATGAACAAATTAAGCAAGAATTATTAGCTGAAATCAAAAATCATTTATTTGTTCCTGGAGATAAGTTTTACTCAGAAGCAGATATCAAGAAAAAATATTCTGTCAGCTCGATCACAGCCGTTAAAGCATTGAATGAACTTACAACCGCTGGCTATCTCTATCGCGTCCAAGGAAAAGGGACCTTTGTTTCTAAATCAAAAGTCTCTCAATCAGTCAAATTCTCTGATATCGAATTACATTCATTAGATAAAGAAAAGGTCAAGGTCGTTTCGATAGAAGAAGCGCAAGAACCTGACATTTTAGAAGAACTTGGACTACCGAAAAATGGTTCTTATTATCGCATCAAACGAGTGCGGTATTTTGAGGATATCCCTTTCCTTGTGCATATCACTCATCTGCCAAAACGTTTGGTCAAGGAACCTATTAGTAAAGACTTATCTCAATACTCCAGTATCTACGAGAGAGTGAGAAAAGATTTTGGGATCGACCTCTTCTCTCTTTCATCTGTTGAGACGAATGAAATCGTCTTTCCCGATGATCCAGAATTATTGAACTTGTTAAAGTTAAGCTTTCGCGAACCAGTCGTCAAACAAGTCAAGCATTCTTTCCTAGCTGACCGTAGCGTAGCCGAATATATCATCAGTTACAAACACTGGAAATATTTCAAAACAAAAATCGAAGTAGAAGCAGAATAAGTATAACGGTAATAGCCGTAATTTCGCATCCATTGAATTAAATAAGCAAAACCAGAAGGAATCCATCAGACCGTTCTTTGAACGTTTTGTGGATTCCTTCTTAACTATATATATCTATCCATGATCAGAGTTACCTACTTAAAAAATAAATAAGGTTATTTATTTTCCGATTTTTCTGTTTTTTTATTTTGCCATTCGCTTTTTCTGATTATTTAGGTTATACTAGTTTAAAGTTAATATGTTAACAAATTAAGAGGAGTGGTATGATGGGATTACAACAAACAAAAGATTCCCTTATTTCCATAAGCAAGTCTGTCGATAGCGCCTGGCTAGCGAAACAAATTGATTGGTGTTGCCAAAAAATCGAACATAATATGACACGCTACGGTCTAGATTTTCCGTCGGCTTGCGCAACAAATGGGATCTATCGGATCAAACCTAATGATGACTGGACGAATGGCTTTTGGACTGGCATGTTATGGTTGGCTTATGAATGGACTGGCAAAGAGAAATTTCTCGTACGCGCCATGGAAAATATCCATAGTTTCAAAGAGCGTTTAACCACACATCACGTATTAGATCATCATGATATTGGTTTCTTATATAGTTTATCTGCTGGTGCAGGCTATCGTTTGACCGACAGCTTATTATGCAAAGAAGAATTGCTTCAAGCCGCAGATGTCTTACTTGCACGTTTTCAAGAAAAAGGACAATTTATCCAAGCCTGGGGCGCGTATGGCGATCCAAAAGAGTATCGCTTGATCATCGATTCATTGATCAACTTACCTTTATTGTTCCAAGCTTCTGAGATTTCAGGTAATGATCATTATCGAGAAGTAGCAAAGAAACATTACGAAACAGTGTTACGTACCGTTGTTAGAGAAAACGCAACAACTTTCCATACGTATTATTTTGATCCTTCAACCGGCACACCAACTCACGGTGCCACACATCAGGGAAATAGCGATGCGTCGATTTGGGCACGTGGACAAAGTTGGGCTGTTCTTGGGATTCCTTTAAATGAAAGTTATTTAAGATCTTCGTCTTTACCTAAAAATTATGAAGCAATCGTTGATGTCTTTTTGACACATTTACCAGAAGACCTTGTTCCTTATTGGGATTTTGATTTCACAGATGAATATCCTTCTGACAAAGATAGTTCCGCCTTAGCGATCACCGCCTGTGGATTATTAGAAGCCGCAAAAATGGAAGCGTATCCTCAGTCTGAAGAATTAGCGAAAGGAATGCTCTACCAATTAGGCGAACATTACACATCCTTGTCCGAACCTGATAATGAAGGTCTACTACTACATGGCGTATATGCCCATGCAGAAGGTAAAGGAATCGATGAACCTAATCTTTGGGGCGATTATTTCTACCTAGAAGCTCTGATGCGTTTAGCAAAACCCTCGTGGAAAAAATATTGGTAAGGAGAAACCAACATGCAAACTTTTGAAATAAAAGAAGACTTTCTTTTAGATGGGCAACCGATCAAATTGATCAGTGGCGCCATTCACTATTTTCGTCTTCCTCAATCACAATGGGAAGATAGCTTATATAACTTGAAAGCATTGGGCGCAAATACTGTCGAAACCTATATTCCTTGGAATATCCATGAACCCAAAGAAGGCGAATTCAACTTCGAAGGAATGAATGATTTCACTGCTTTTGTTGCACTTGCTCAACAACTCGGACTAATGGTGATCCTACGTCCTTCTGTATACATTTGTGCAGAATGGGAGTTTGGCGGTCTACCCGCTTGGTTATTAAAAGAACCAGGTATTCGTTTGCGTTCGACGGATGAACGATTTATGACAAAAGTCAAAAAATACTATGATGCCTTACTGCCTAAGATCCTACCTTTGCAGATTTCAAACGGTGGCCCTGTTATCATGATCCAAATCGAGAATGAATATGGTTCTTATGGAATGGAAAAAGCGTATCTACGTGAAACGAAGCAACTACTAGAGAATGCCGGAATCACTGTTCCTCTATTTACTTCTGATGGTGCTTGGAATGAAGTATTGGATGCTGGAACGCTGATTGAAGATGATGTATTCGTCACTGGTAATTTTGGTAGTCATTCTAAAGAGAATAGTGCGGTCTTGCAAGCCTTTTTTGAGAAGCATGGGAAAAAATGGCCCTTGATGTGTATGGAATATTGGGATGGTTGGTTCAATCGCTGGGGCGAGCCGATCATCAAACGAGATGCTCAAGACCTAGCGAATGAAGTCAAAGATATGTTAGAAGTTGGTTCTTTGAATCTGTACATGTTCCATGGAGGCACCAATTTTGGTTTTTATAATGGCTGTTCTGCTCGTGGAAATACCGACTTACCGCAATTGACAAGCTATGACTACGATGCGTTGCTCACTGAAGCTGGTGAACCTACAGAAAAATATTATGCTGTCCAACAAGCAATCAAAGAAGTTTGCCCCGACGTATGGCAAGCAGAACCACATACAAAACAATTAGACTCTCTTGGGAGTTACCCAATTGATACTAGCGTTTCTTTACTAAATACAAAAGAAACACTAGCAAAAGCGGTACCTACCGCATATCCTATGACGATGGAACAAGTCAGCAATGGATATGGCTATGTCTTATATTCCTTAGTGCTGAAAAACTATTACCATGAAAACAAAGTTCGGATCATCGAAGCAAGTGATCGAGTTTCCGTTTATGTGGACGAAACCTATCAATTGACGCAAGACCAAACAACGATCGGTGAAGAGTTCATGATCCAAGGAAAGACAGAAAGCGAAGAAATCCAATTAGATGTATTAGTAGAAAATCATGGAAGAGTCAATTATGGCTCAAAATTGAATAACCCGACCCAAACAAAAGGGATTCGTGGCGGAATCATGCAAGATATCCATTTCCATCAAGGCTATCTACATTATCCTTTGCCACTATCAGCCGAGCAACTTCAGCTGATCGACTATCAAGCTGGCAAAAATCCAGCTCACCCTTCGTTTTACCAGGTATCATTTGATGTAACAGAACCTGTAGATACGTATATTGATTGTTCCGCATATGGCAAAGGTGTTGTTTTTGTCAATGGGATCAACTTAGGGCGTTATTGGAATCGTGGCCCCATCTATTCACTTTATTGTCCAAAAGATTTCCTTAAAAAAGGGAAAAATGAAGTGGTGATCTTCGAAACAGAAGGCGTCGAGATCCACTCTTTAGATTTTCTCGCAGAACCGAAAGTTGAGCAAAGTGTTTGATAATGATAACTAAACAAAGACGAGGGTCATCATCTGATGACCCTCGTCTCTTTTCGTTGACAGTTATTCATGTTCTAATTCAATTTTCTTGGGTTGTTCTTCTGCTGGAACTTGTTCAAACTTCCGCAATAAATAAATCTTACGAATATTCAATACTAATGTTTTGATCACCGCATACACAGGGATACAGATTAACATTCCCATGATCCCAGCAACACTTCCTGCACCGATCAATACTAAAATGATCGTTAGTGGATGAATGTTCATTGTTTTTCCGAAGAGTAATGGCTTGATCACATTGCCATCCAATTGTTGGATAACAAGAATGGATAACGCCATGTAGAGTGCTTGAAATGGCGAAATAAACAGTCCGACAATAATCGCTGGTACTGCACCAATAAAAGGGCCAACGTACGGTATGATATTCGTCACTCCGCAAACGACTGCCAGCAACAAACTATATGGCTGCTTGAAAATCGTCATTGCAATAAAACTCATCACGCCAATGATCACTGCATCCACAATCGTGCTACTGATATAAGCAGATAACGTTTCATTCAACTCTCTGACCGTTTGGCGTAATTCTCCTCGGATTGCTTGAGGAAAGAAAGGCGATAACGCATCGATAAATTTATGTCCATCTTTGAACATAAATAATAAGATGAATGGGACAGTAAACAATAAAATAAAGAATTGCATCATAAAAGAAAGAATTCTTGAAACGCTCCCTGTCAGACTAACCAACAAGATATTGAACAAGTTGCTCAATGACAAATTGGCAGACGCAAACTGTTCTTCTAGATTCAATGAACGAAATTCTTCTCTTTGCATGATCTCAGTCAACCAACGACTTGTTTCGTCTGCATACGCAGGAATACTTCTAGTTAATTGCACTGCTTGATCAACCAATTGAGGCAAGATGTTCATGATGGTCAAAAAGACGATCACTAATAAGACAATCAATGTCAATAGATAGCCCAACACGCGTGGTACTCGATGTTTTTCTAAAAATAAGACAACTGGATTAAACATGTAATAGAAAAATCCAGCAATGATCAGTGGCATAATGATTGCAGATGCCATTCTCAAAATCGGGTGAAACACATTTGGCATACGTAAAATAAAGAAAACGCCAATAATCGTTAAGACTAATTCCACTGTCCAAAATAACAATTTTGACTCTTTGAACCTTGAATACATAGATATCCTCCAAATTTCATGCTTACAGATACTCTTATTTTATCATTTATTCATCGGTAAAGCGCTATTTTTTCTTTTATTTCTTGTTATTTAAAAAAAGTGTTTACTCAGGTAGACAAACTAACCAGATGTAAGTTAGTAATATTTTTATACGTGGATAATTCTTCGATCACTTCTGCATACGTCAATCCTTTTGGTAAATCGATCGTATACACGTTTTTATAAATACGGTAATCATCCACAAATTTTACATCAAAATTGACATCCTCGATCGTAATGTTTCTTTTTTCAAAATAATCATTCAAGAAATCCTTGGTTTCTTTTCGATGAATAAATTGGATCACTAATTTTTTTGTTGTTGGTACATGGATGATGCGCTTCACTACAGTCAATGCAAACACAATACCGACGAAACTAGTGAGTGCAATGGCATAAAAACCCATTCCGATTGCAATACCCAATCCTGCGATTGCCCAAAGTGATGCTGCGGTCGTTAACCCAGTCACTGATTGTTTCGTAACAATGATCGTACCTGCTCCTAAAAAGCCAACGCCACTGACAACTTGTGCAATCAAGCGAGCTTCATCTGAACGGAGGGTCCCAACTAATTCAGGATACTCTAATGCATTTCTCAACGCACCACTAGCAATTTCCACTTGGATCAAGGCAATAATACAAGCCCCCATACAAACCAAAATATGTGTACGCATCCCTGCTGGACGGTTTTTATATTGTCGCTCAAAACCAATTGCTCCGCCAAAAAGCAATGCGATACTCAATCGTATAATAATTTCTGGTATGGATAAAACCATATCCTCCATGAATATCCCCCCCTCTTATCAAATATAGCACGACTAAAAAAAACAAACAAAATATAACTATTTTTTATGACCTAAAAAAAAGCCACTGTGCCAGATCATCTGATAAAAACCAGATGATCTCCAGTGACTGAAATCTTTTCTATTATAATTTGCTTGCTGCTGCTTCATCAACAATGACTATCACATCATCATGATTTTGCAAAGCACTTGCTGG
This sequence comes from Enterococcus sp. DIV0806c, assembly GCF_051710905.1. Taxonomy (NCBI): domain Bacteria; kingdom Bacillati; phylum Bacillota; class Bacilli; order Lactobacillales; family Enterococcaceae; genus Enterococcus; species Enterococcus sp. DIV0806c. Next base: position 2,739,854 of record NZ_JBIOLO010000001.1, read on the forward strand.
CATATCTGTGGTAACAGGTCCGTTGATCATTCCTTTGATTGCTTCTGCTTTACTTTCGCCATAAGCCATCAAGACGATTTTTTTGCCGTTTAGAATTGAGCCGATTCCCATAGAAACTGCTTTCGTTGGGACGTCTTCCACTTTATCAAAGAAACGTTTATTGGCATTGATTGTTGATTCAGTTAAATCGACAACACTTGTTTTTCCATCAAATGGAGCACCAGGCTCATTAAAACCGATGTGACCGTTTTGACCGATCCCTAAAATTTGGATATCGATTGGATGTTCTTCAATGATTTGGTCGTAGGATTGACAAGCTTGATCTAAATCAGCTGCTTTTCCATCAGGTACGAATGTTTCTTTAAATGGTTTCTTGTCGAATAATTCAACATTCATAAAATGGCGGTAGCTTTGATCATCTGAGCCACCTAGTCCAACATACTCATCCAAGTTAACAGAAGTCATGTTACTGAAATCCATGTCGCTTGAAGTCATTTCTTTATATAAAGTGATTGGCGTACTCCCTGTTGCTAAACCTAGAACTTTCGCACCATTTTCCATTCCATTTTTAATTATCTCAAAAGCTTTTTTTCCGCCTTCTTCAGCATTTTTCACACGAATGATTTCCATAACGATTACTCCTTTTGTTTTGGTATAGCCCAATTATAGCACCTTTATTTCAAAATGACAATATCTGTATAGACCAAATATAAAAAAATCATTTATTAAGGTTTAACTATCATTATTCCGTTTACCAAAACGATCACCTACAAATTTGAAAATAAATAATAGGTAAATAAAACATGTCACAAAATTTTGTTCTTATGAAAATGACTCTAGCCTCTCTTGAAATTCTGTTGAAAGGATATGGATTGAGGGTTTCTTTTTAATCTGTACAATGAGCTTTTTAGCGATCAAATATTGATTGATTTGTTTTAATTTAGGATAAGATATATTAAGGTGTTTTCTCAATTCAATGTCCGTAATATATTCATTTACCTCATTATATAAATGACCTTGAATCAATACAAATAATACTTCAACCATATCTTTGTCTTTCAGATCCAATTTTTTAAGATTATTAATTGCATTATCTAGTTTGGCTTTTGCTATCTGTAGCTCTTCAATCACCTTAGTTTGTCCATCAATAATCAATTGATACATATTTTGTACAAACAGAGTCAAATCCGCTTTATTTCTCGGATTTGAAACTTCTTCGAATAACTTTCCATAAGCTTTTTTGTCATGTGTGATTGCATTTGAAATTGTGATCCCAGTTAAAAAATCTAATTTTCTAGAAAGATAATTTGAAATTAAAAATCTCCCCATCCGACCATTTCCATCGTAAAAAGGATGGATATATTCAAAATAGTAATGGGTAATCACGCATTTTAATAAAAAAGGAATATCTTTTCTGTTCATAAATAAAACGAGATTATTTAAATCTCTTATGATTGTTTCCTCGTTAGGATTACCTTGCTGAACTCGTTTGTTCTCAGAACCTATATAGACTACTTCCTTTCTGAATAGCTGTCCATCTGGTTGATCCTCTTCTGGAATATCTTTACGAAATAATTCATCATATATATTTCGTATTTTCACAATATCGTGAATCTCCTCAAACTCAGACTCACCCAAGTTCATGTACATATTTACTATTCCTTTAAATCTAACTATTTCATCACTATTTCTTTTCTTTATTGCTGTTCCGATTTCTTTTCTTGTACTTTGTACACCTTCAATATCATTTGTTGATTTTATTTCATCAATGATTTGCGAATTAAAGATGTTTCTCTGGATAATCGGCGGAAGCATACTAATGTATCTTTCAATTTCTGATGAATTTTTTTGAATTCTTTCTTTTAAGTTTTCATGTTCTAATAATGGTATGTAAAATAGTTCATAACTTTCTGTTGTGATACGTTGCTCTCGATCAAAAGGATGAATTTTAAGTCCCGTCTTAAAAGTAGAAAAAAAGTTAAATCTAGAGTTATACTCTTCCTCAAATTCGTTTCTATTTTCATAAAAAGTAATTTTTAATGGTTTATAGCTCATTTTCACCACTTCTCCTTCACTCTATTTTAATAAAAATACCATTTATTAAAATATAATGCAATTTTTTCTTGATAACCAACATCTAAATCCATAATTATGCTATAACAAAATATACCAACTAAAAAGAACCTATCCTCTCCTTTAGTTGGTATACGAAATTTATATAGTTAATTAATTTATTCTATCTTATTTTCTTTTATCAGGATAAATAATTGCTTGAAAGAAAAACGCGCACAATTGGAAAATCAGTCCCGTAACAGTCACACCTACCCAACCATAATGCTGCCACATCATTGAGCCTAATAAAGATCCTGTTGCTCCACCGATAAAGTACATAAACATAAAAATCGTGTTGTTGCGATTACTTGTTGCTTCGCCAAGCCCTTGTACTCTGCTTTGATTCGCTACTTGCCCGAACTGGTTCCCAACATCTAATAAAATGATTGCAACTAATAGGACAGCAACATAGTCACCAGCAATGAATAAGGCTAGGAAACTGATTGTCTGCATCACTAAGCCCATGCCAACGATTCTTCTTTCTGAATAACTATCCGCCAAGCGACCCACGATTGGCGCAGCTACTGCTCCCGACAAACCAAAGATTGCCAAGATCCCTGCTTCAAAAGTTCCCCATCCATAAGCTGGACTACTGATATAAAAGATCAGCGTTGACCAAAAAAGCGAAAACGTTCCAAACATAAAAAAGCCATTGATTGCAGCTTCACGCAACAATCGTTGCTCTTTGACGAGTTTCGGTAAACTTTTTAGTGAGGCAAGATAAGAGACTGTTGACTCTTTTTCCAACGTTCCTTGTGTTCTCGGTAATTTTAAATAGAGTAGCACAGTGAGCGCTCCAACTAGGCAAAGGGCAAATAGGTAAACACTACGCCAAGAAAACCAACTAGCAAGAAGTCCTGAAACAGTTCGAGAGAGCAAGATTCCCATTAGTAAACCACTCAATAAGATCCCCATGGTTTTTCCTCGCGCTGCTGGTCCTGCAAGTACGGCGCCGTAAGGAATAATGATTTGCGGAACGATCGATAGTAGACCAATCAAGAAAGAAGCAACTGCAAATAAAGCAAAGTTTGGTGCGAAAAAGGCTACTAATAAGGATAGTGCAGATAATCCCGCCATGCGAATGATCAATTTAGGTCGATCGACAACATCCCCTAATGGAACTAAAAATAATAATCCTAATGCATAGCCTAACTGAGTCAGCATCGTCAACAAACCCACAGCACTCGTATTGACTGATAAATTTGCCGCTACTTTTGTGCCAATTGGTTGGATATAATACATATTTGCGACGACTACCCCACAGGTGATCGCTAATAATAAAATCAATGATTTCGAAAGCGGTGTTTGCTTATTCATTTCCATCGGATTCCCCCATTTCCTTTCTTAGTTTACAACTTCTTAGAATAATTGAAAACAGGGAGGCTCAAATAAAATAAATAAAGTTATTTAACTAAATGTTTTCTTCGATCTCGATAGATAATGACCACCAATACTGTTAAAACTAACACACTAGCGACCAAAACAAGTGCTTTTATATGTTCCCCATGAAACAATGCTTCTCCGCCACACGCATATAAAAGGGAAGATGGCACTACGCCGATAAGGATCGATAATAATAACTCACGAACCGAAAGATTTAAGGAGGTTGCGGCAAAGTTAACGACAGAAGACGGAATCACCGGTACCATATAGCCGATCATGACTCCTATTTTTGGATGCTTCATCCGACGTATTGCTTTGACCCAACGATTCTCTTTTTTACTATGATCCATAAAGGTTAAATGTTGCATCAAAACGATCGATAAGATATTTCCAAGTGCATTGCCTGTTACATTGATAACTGTTCCTAGAAATGGACCATAACTTAGGCCGACGACCACACCGATCACAGAAGTAGGAATACCTGGCACCGCACACATCAAACTGATCAACAATGTCAAAATAAACGCAGCAGATACTCCGTGTGAACGAATTTCTCGCATCCATTCTTTGCGACTTGCCTGTGGATCTAGTAATAAGTGGATATCTGGTCGATACTCTAAATAAAGTTGATAGCCAACAAACAAAATCAGCAGTAATCCTAAACCAATCAATGTATTACGTATATATTGCTTTTTCATAGCGACTTCTTCTCCTCCTCAGACTTACTCACTGTTAGTGTATCATTAGATGAGGAAACAGAACAAACGTGATACTTAAAATACCAGACTTTCTATCACCATTATTCTAAACATGCTGAAAGCAAAACAATTCGCTCAAAAAATACCGAAATCACTCATATCAAAGGCTTCGGTGCATAATAATGAATAGAAAAGATTTAATTACTTTTACTTTGCAATAATTCACTGCTTTTAGTTTACCTTGGTTGCTTTAATATCTGGCTTTCTAATTTTTCATTAATATTTCCTATTTGTTTCTACATCGTAAGAGGATTTTTTCGATTCACCAGACTTTACTATCAGAGGATTTATTGTATATAAAGTCTATAGCTACGTTTAAATTCAATATTTGCCATTTTCATCACTGCTTTTATTGCTTCATCTGAAGAGTCGAACTGATACTTACTCTTTTCGAATCCATCTTCAACTATTGTATATCGTTCTTGATCATAACTGATAAGTAAATAGCGATCTTTTTTAAACGTAAGAATTTTTAACTTAAAACAATCCTTCGATTTAAATTTTCTTTTCAAAAATTGCTTTAATTGCTTTTTACAAATCATGTTCATTTTACTATGCCTCTACTTTCTTCATAGACTTAGTAATTCTGTGTTTTTTATTGAATCGATGAACAAATCTGTTTACTTCTTTATCAAATAATTCTTTTTTTAACGTTCGACTAATATAAAAAACTTGTACCTCCTTATCCTCTATTATAAAAGCAATTCGAAAATTTTCTTTTCCTAAACGGATTTTCATTTCATAAATCGATGGTTTTACAGGTGTATCAACAAGTTTGATTCGATAAAAGTTGTGTGTCAAATACTCATTCACTTTATATAAGATTATTTCTTGATACCTTTTTGATTGATTCTCAGAAAATATATTCAGAATTTCTTTACTGACTTTAACTTCATATGTCATGCCTATCCCTTCTTACATATATTTTTAAAGTCTATCTATCCACACTTTCTCACTGATAAGCTTTATGAAATTAAGCACGTGTTGTCCTTCTATTGCTTTGCCTGGTTAAAGTTTCAATCATTTTCACTTTTCTATGATAGTGACATTTGCTTTTCCACAAGTTAGTTCTTGTTCTAATATTGACTTTATTTGCAATGCACATTCTTTTGAAAATGGTTCAGCCTCTTCCCATGATCCTAATAATGGATAATTATGGCGTACCGTTTTAACATACTGTTTATTTTTTACTCCTCGCGTTTGGACTTCTACATAATACATAACTATACCTTCTTTGTTAAATTATTTATGTAAAGGCTACTCTTTCAAGTAGCTGAGAAAAAAATGGCAGAAAACACAGAAGATCTGGCGAGATTAATTGAAGGTTGCAACGACAAGCCTTTTGTCCTAAAAGTTGGATAGAAGATCATGCACCACAACATAATTATAGTCTATAAAAACAAGGCTTTTTATTCGTTTTAATTATATCTGCTATAAAAAATACCACCCGAAGGTGGATGGGAATGGCATTTAGTTGGGAGTTGGTTTGCGCGGTGATTTTAGTATAAAAAATTATTCAGAACATTAATTGAAAAACGGAAAATATCTCACAAGTGTCATTGAGGGAGATTTTACTTTTATCTACTCTTCATAAAACCAACTTCTATTTCTTTCAGTAATCTTTTAAACGTCATCACCCCAGTTTCCTCAGAAGAGCTTAAAACAAACATGGTGGCTTTACCATTACCTATCTTTTGTAGCATCTCCTTTTCAACTAAGTTATTTACATTTTTTCTAACAGTGTGATCTTTATAGCTTGTAGAATTTACTATATCTTTAATTTTAAAAGCAGGTTTTTCCATGGCATATTTAATTATGCTAGTTTCTACTTCGTTCAGACCACTTAAACTTTCTAACATATTTATTTTCCATATCCTGACTTCAGTAGAATCAAAATTGGTATCAACTTCTGGAGTACGCAAGCTGTTCTTTGTAGCTACCTCAAAAATTCTAGGTCCTCCTGATCCTCCTTTTTCAGCAATTCCTACTCTTCTAAATAACGTTGAGATAATCGAATTTCTTGTTACAGAAAAACTTCCATTTATAAATTCCTCTTTAGAAACTTTCATTTCTCCCGGGTTGTAGAAACTTACGTAATCATCACAATTGATTATTTTAATTACTTTATCAGAGTCATAATAAGCATGCATTAATGTATTTACTAATGCTTCTTTTAATGCAAGTAATAAGTCTGTTCTATAGGACCCTCTCGTCATATTTTCTTCTTGTCTATAGGAATCAGGCACACTAAGTTCTAATTTTTGAATAACTAAATTGTAGAACGAAAACAAGTTCATCTCAGGATAATTCATATCTCCACTTGATACCCTATCTCGCCAGTCAGTATCTAAAAAGCTTTGTTTTTTAAAATAATCTAATTGAAATTTTTTAAATCTATCAGTTATAGAATTATATTTGCCAAAAAATAATAATCCGCCTATTGTTAGTCTATATGGCGACTTAGAAGCTTGTCTATCTTTTTTTAATACTCCAATATTCTTTAATAATTCTTCATGACTAAGCTCTAAATATTTATAATTATTCGTATTTTTATAAAGTAGATTTTTATATTCGTTCACTGTTTCAAGATTTAAATCGTCTATGTCATAGTTTTGCAACAGCTCACTATCAATATCATTCTGCGAGTCTACGATTAGATATTTAAATTGTGCATCATCTGCAATACGATCACCATCGTCTGTTCTAATATATGTTTTACTTTTGTTGTTGTTTATATAAACTGGTCTTCTTTCATACGGTGCTTTGGGTACATTTATTTCTATAATAGATTTACCTGATACTTTGAATGTTTGAACATCTTCATTAGTAAGTAAATTAACACTAACTTTTTGTTTATCATGGATACAATTCCAAAATTCCGTAATAACTTTTTCTGGGTTGTCGACTCCAACTACTTGGTATTCTTTTTTAGATACTAGCTCTTCTATACCTAAAATTATAATTCCGCCATTAGTATTTGCAAACGCACTATAAGTTGACCATACATCATTCGATAGTTTAGTTTGAGACTTTTTAAACTCAAGTTGGAAATTTTCTTTTGGTTCTGTGAAGATTTCATCTTTCAATTCAATAAACTTAATTTTTTACACCCCCTGATCTTAATTCAAAAGCATTTCAAAAGTATTTCAAAAGTATTCTTCTTTAAAAAATGTTGCTATTTCAACCTTTCCAATATAATTATGCTCAATAGTCTAGATAAATCAAAAGTATTTCAAAAGAATTGACAATATAAAAATTCGAGATATAATTTAGGTTTAATATATTTTAATCTGAATATTATGCCCATCATTAGATAGAGAATAACTCTAATGAGAGGTTTTTTTGTATACTCTAGAACTCGAACCTACACACCTTCTATTATGAGCTAAATACTCTATCTAACTGAGCTAAAGGTACAGGTTGTTACCACTAATTTATTTTTGAGTATGTAAATGAGAAATCGCGGCAACAAACTTGTTATCATAATAAAAGTACGTGTATGGACGGTTATGAAATTGATTATTTTGTATATGATGACAAAAATATTTTGTTGAATGATTTTTAACTTCGTCAATAAGCATTAGTTCATACAAGCTGTTCACATATAGTATGATATACTTTTATTATGTTCTTCTCTATTATGCAAATAAGCATATATAAGGGTTTTATTTGGAAGAATTTATGGCAACGTCCTATACTTAAATTATCAAATAAAAAGGACGTGAAGATAAATGTCAGATTTAGAACACAAAGAAGAAAAAGCTTTAGACAAAATTGTTGCTACAGTCAATAAACTGGATAAAGAATTAAATGAACTTGATACGTTATCTGAAAATCCAGAAAAAAAACACAACCTAAAAAAATGGTTAGTTGAACGTAAGGCGATTCATGAAATCAAAAAAATTCTTCATGAAGCTGATAAATACGAAAAATATGATGAAAAAGAACTTGATAAAGAATTTAAAGAAATTAATGATCTATTACAATAATCTGTTAAAACGACTCATTTTGAGTCGTTTTTTTATACAAAAACACTACCAGAACGCTTCTGGATAATAGTTGAGTTACAAGAAGATTATACACGTACCCAAATTCCTTTTAGCTACTATCATCTATCGCCAACTATATCTAATCACGAATAAGTTTTAGCAATAGACTTGATGAACATCTTTCTTTCCTGCTACTACTCATGATCAAATGGTTTTTACGTTTTTACTTATGTTGCCACGAGTTATACTAGAAACACAGCGCATTTCAAGAAACAAAAAAAGGCTAAAAACCTTAATCAATAAGGTTTTTAGCCGATCAAAAATCAATAAAATTATTTAACTGTTACAGAAGCGCCAACTTCTTCAAGTTTAGCTTTTAATTCTTCAGCTTCTTCTTTAGAAACGCCTTCTTTAACTGGTGCAGGAGCGCCATCAACTACAGCTTTAGCTTCTTTCAAGCCTAAGCCAGTTGCTTCACGAACTGCTTTGATAACTTTAACTTTTTGGTCTCCAGCTGCAGTTAATTCTACAGTGAATTCAGTTTGTTCTTCAGCAGCAGCACCGCCACCAGCAGCAACTGCAGCTACAGGAGCAGCAGCAGATACGCCAAATTCTTCTTCAATAGCTTTAACTAGGTCGTTAAGTTCTAGGATAGTTGCTTCTTTTAACTCAGCAACGATGTTTTCAATGTTCAATGCCATTTTTGTTTCCTCCATTTTAAATGTTCTTTTTTTATTTATTGTTTATGCTATGCGGCGATTAAGCTGCATCTCCATCTTCTTTGTCTGCGACTGCTTTGACAGCGTAAGCCACGTTGCGGACTGGCGCTTGTAGTACAGATAGCAACATAGATAGAAGTCCTTCGCGGTTTGGCAATTTTGCCAATGCTGTGATTTCTTCCAATGTAGATACTTTACCTTCGATGATACCGCCTTTGATTTCTAATGCTTTTGCATCTTTAGCAAATTCGTCCATGATTTTCGCTGGTGCTACTACGTCTTCGTTACTGAATGCAACGGCTGTAGGGCCAGTGAAAACTTCGTCCATGCCGTCTAGGCCGGCTTTTTTAGCTGCACGTGAAAGGATTGAGTTTTTGATAACTTTCATTTCAACGTTAGCTTCACGAAGTTGTTTACGTAAGCGTGTTACTTCATCAACAGTTAATCCACGGTAGTCAACTACGACTACAGAAGCTGCTTCTGTAAATTTTGCACTTACTTCGTCAACGATTGCTGCTTTTTTTGCGATAATTGCTTCACTCATTTTTGAGTTTCACCTCCTGAATTTTGATGGAAGAGTTTTTTACGACTGAATCGTTTGTGCCTCATCTAATCACTGCGTTCTTAGTGATTCTACTCGCTTGCGCTCGAAAGGAAACTCCTTTCGCTCAACTCAACGAGTATTGTTCATCATCTAATCACTTCGTTCTTAGTGATTCACAACAAAAAACTCTATGCCACCGTAGACATAGAGGGACTATTGAATATATTCAATAAACGTCCTCGGTAGGAAATTAAGGCTAAGCCACCTACTGTCTTCGGTACAAGTTAATTATTAACCTCAACTAGCTTAGCACGCTAAACTAGTTGAGTCAAGAATTATTTTTCAGTTGGATCAATCAACGTCCTAATCGTTGGATTAGAAAGAAGCTTGGTCTACATGGATACCAGGTCCAAATGTTGTTGTTACAGTAATGTTTTTCATGTATTGACCTTTAGCTGCAGATGGTTTAGCTTTCACTAATACATCATGGATCGCAGCAAAGTTTTCAACTAATTTTTCGTTGTCGAAAGAAACTTTACCGATTGGTACGTGGATGTTTCCAGCTTTGTCAACGCGGTAAGTTACTTTACCAGCTTTTACTTCGTTGATTGCTTTTGTTACGTCCATTGTTACAGTACCAGTTTTAGGGTTTGGCATTAAGCCTTTAGGTCCTAATACACGTCCTAGACGACCAACAGTAGCCATCATGTCAGGTGTTGCAACAACTACGTCAAAGTCAAACCATCCGTTTTGGATTTTTTGAACCATGTCGTCGTCACCAACGAAGTCTGCACCAGCTGCTTCAGCTTCTTTTGCTTTGTCTCCTTTAGCAAATACTAAAACAGTTTGTGTTTTACCAGTTCCGTTTGGTAATACAACAGCTCCACGAATTTGTTGGTCTGCTTTTTTAGGGTCTACGTTTAGACGGTATGCAACTTCAACTGTTGCATCAAATTTTGCAATGTTTGTTTCTTTCGCTAATGCTACTGCTTCAGCGACAGAATAAACTTTACTTGAATCCACTTTTTTCAATGCTTCTTGCATTTTTTTGCTCTTTTTAGCCATTTTGGTTCCTCCTTGATTGTGGTTATAACGGTTGTACCTCCCACGTGTCCTATACCTTTCAATACAGGGCCAACTGAGAAGCTACTTTCTTAGGGTGCAGATTATTCTACAGTGATCCCCATGCTTCGTGCAGTTCCTTCAACCATGCGCATTGCTGCTTCAACGTTAGCTGCGTTTAGGTCTTCCATTTTTAATTCAGCGATTTCTTTTACTTGATCGCTAGAAACTTTAGCAACTTTATTTTTGTTTGGTTCGCCTGAACCTTTTTCGATTTTAGCTGCTTTTTTCAATAATACTGCAGCTGGTGGTGTTTTTGTAACGAATGTGAATGAACGGTCTTCGTATACAGAAATCACAACTGGAATGATCAAACCTGCTTGATCAGCTGTACGAGCATTGAATTCTTTTGTGAATCCCATGATATTGATACCCGCTTGACCTAGTGCAGGACCTACTGGGGGAGCTGGAGTTGCTTTACCTGCAGGAATTTGCAATTTAACGATTTTTTCTACTTTCTTTGCCACGAGACATACCTCCTTAAGTCCGTGATGTGGTTAATTGGAGATGCATATTTCTCCTCCCACGTATTGTCAGTTGATCTTAAAATCAATTGACATATCATGTACATAACGAATGCACACTGATACAGTATAGCAAATTATTCTTTTTTTTCAACAATTTTTTCTGATTATTTTCACCTTTATCCAAAAAAAAGCTAAATATCTGGTTAAAACGTGAAGAAATCTCTTTATAAATCGCTTATTTATGCTAAACTTACGCCTGTATGAACCTAATACATAATATATATAATAAATAAGTTCTTCTATTCTAATGAGGTGAAATAATGAAAGATCTAAAATACAGAAGTGTATTTGATATTATTGGTCCTGTCATGATTGGACCGAGCAGTTCGCATACCGCTGGAGCAGCAAGAATCGGAAAGATCGTCCGTAGTATTTTTGGCGATCAACCAGATTCTGTTGACATCTACCTATATGAGTCTTTTGCCAAAACCTATCGTGGACATGGTACTGATATTGCCTTAGTTGGTGGATTATTAGGCATGGAACCTGATGATTCTCGTTTAGCAGATTCGTTAAGGTTGGCTCATGAAGCAGGTATGGAAGTATTATTCGTACCTAAAAGTGAAAAAGCCGATCATCCTAATTCCGTCAAAATGTTGTTGAAAAAAGGCAGTCGAAAGCTTTCGGTTACAGGTATCTCAATTGGTGGGGGCAACATCCAGATTTCTGAATTGAACGGCTTCAAGATTTCATTAAGCATGGGAACACCGACCTTGATCATCGTCCACCAAGACGTTCCTGGCATGATTGCTAAAGTCACCAATATTCTTTCAGAAACCAACACCAATATCGGTACAATGACAGTTACTCGTGAGTCAAAAGGCGAAAATGCCATTATGATCATGGAAGTGGACGATCCTCAAGTAGAAGATACCGTAAAAAAACTAAAACAGTTACCAAATATTGACAGTGTCAATTATTTCGAGTAAAGGAGCAGACGAGGTATGTTTTTATCAATTGAAGAATTAGTCCAACAAGCACAAGACTACCCTAGCGTTGCCGAATTGATGATCGCAGTTGAGATGGAGATGAGCGGTCGTTCTCGTGAGCAGATCATCAAGATCATGGAAAAGAATCTACTCGTGATGGAACAATCTATCGCAGAAGGAAATGCCGGCGTAACTTCTGTCACAGGAATTACTGGCGGCGATGCCAAAAAGATGGACAACTATCTTTCTCACGCTGATTTCCTTAGTGGCGAAACAATCTTGACCGCGGTTCGTAATGCGATTGCTGTGAACGAAGTCAATGCCAAAATGGGATTGATCTGCGCAACGCCTACTGCGGGCAGCGCAGGAGTTGTCCCTGGTGTCTTGATGGCCGTACGTGATCGTTTGCAATTAACCCATGAACAACAACTCGACTTCTTATTTACAGCTGGCGCTTTTGGCTTGGTCATTGCAAACAACGCATCGATCAGCGGGGCTGAAGGTGGTTGTCAAGCAGAAATCGGATCGGCGAGTGCGATGGCTTCCGCTGCCTTGGTTTGTGCGAAAAACGGCACACCTCACCAAGCCGCCCAAGCTGTGGCAATCACGCTTAAAAATATGATGGGTTTGATCTGCGATCCTGTAGCTGGTCTCGTCGAAGTTCCTTGCGTTAAAAGAAATGCTTTAGGTTCGTCACAAGCATTCATCTCAGCTGATATGGCTTTAGCTGGCATCGAAAGCGTGATCCCACCTGATGAAGTAGTCGCTGCCATGTACCAAGTGGGTAGACAAATGCCTTCGATTTTCAAAGAAACCGCAGAAGGCGGACTTGCAGTGACACCTACCGCGAAACGATTAACGAAAGAAATCTTAGAAAAACAAACATAGTTACTTCTTATATCAAAAGCTGAATCAGACAATGCACAAAAATTCGTTATCGCCAAAGATATGCCGAATAACCATGGCAGCAAATTTGCTGCCATGGTTATTCGGTTTGTTTCTTACATCCTTCGCTTTGCTTCAAACACAAATTGCCCCATTTGTTCATAGAGATCCGCTTTGATTTGTTTTAAGTCATGATGGACTAACTGATGATCACGTACGAGCTGTCTGCCATCCACCCACACATGAGCCACATTGGAAGCATTCGCTGAATAGACTAAGGCAGAATAAGGATCAAAAATCGGAAACATATTCACAGACTGCGTCTCAACGATAATAAAATCTGCCTTGTTCCCTACAACAAGCTGACCAGTTTCTTTAAAATCTAACAATTCCGCCCCACCTCTAGTGGCTAAACGGACAATTTCCTTCGCTGGGAAAAGCGCACGATCTTTTTCAAAGGTTTTATGAAAATTGGCAAATAGCTTCATTTGTGCAAAGAGGTCTAAAGTGTTGCCACTACTTGGACCGTCTGTACCTAAACCGACAGTTAAACCCGCAGAAAGCATCGCTTTAACTGGCGCTACACCTTTCGCTGATTTTGTGTTCGCACCGATACAGTGCGCAATTCCGACTTGCTCTCCTGCTGTAGCGACTAAAGCAATATCTGCTTCTGTCATATGGATACAATGGGCCATGATCAACGGTCTGTTCATAAAACCTAAGTCTTTCAACAACTCGAATGGGGTTTGTTGATACTGCTTCGCTAATTCCTGCATTTCATAGTCCATTTCTGCCACATGCAAGGTGATCGGCACATCGAATCGTTCACTCAATTCGACTGTCCGCTTCAACCCTTCATAGGTATTGGTATTCGGCGCATGAGGAGCCAACGCAGGCGTAATCAATGGATGATCTTTCCACTTTGGCAAGAATGTCTCACAATAAGTCAAACCACCAGAAGGCTCTACATTATCACACACAGGCATATCAATGATCGTTTCACCAAGAATCGCACGAATCTTAAACTGATCACATACTTGCGCGACTTGATCTTCAAAATAATACATGTCACAAAAACCTGTCACACCACTAAGCAACATCTCACTGATTGCATAGGCTGTACTAGCTGCCACTAGCTCTGGGGTCATGAACGCTTCTAATGGAAATAAGAACCGACGTAATCGATCTGGTACATCGTCTCCTAAAGATCGAAAAGGAATCATCCCAGCATGGGTATGTGTATTCACAAAACCCGGCAACAAGATACCCCCTGCTCCATCGATGACTTCCTCCGCAGACGCTATCCCTTTCCGCCATTCTCCTATCTCAATGATGCGATTTTCTTCAATCCGTACATACCCGTTTTTGTATTCAGTCAGTTGATCATCCATCGTTAGAACGTGGACATTTTTTATCAATGTACTCATAACAAAACACCATCACTTGGAAAAACCAACGGATAAAATTCCTGTGTTTTCGTATTCATCATTCCTTTATCTGTCATTTTGATTGCAGGTGAAACTGGTAATGACAACGTAGAAAATGACATGATCTCATTCATATTTTTGTAGCCAAGATTTTGCATTTCTCTACGCACAGTTTTTAAATCTTGGCCTAACTCTTCAATTGGCGCTTGTGAAACGATCCCGCCAATCGGTAGCGGGCAAGTTGCTGTTAATTTGCCCTCGTTAACTACCACATAGCCACCTTGTAATTCCAACAATTTTTGCTGAGCCAGCAGAATGTCTTGGCAGTTATTCCCCATCACCATCACGTTATGATGATCATGCGCCCAAGTCGTCGCAATACTTCCTGGTTTTGAAATGGGTTCTTCCATCAAAGCATACGCCACATTGCCATTCTTTCCATAACGTTCCATCACGAGCAATAAGGCGCAATCTGAATTTTCCCAATCGAGGTATCCATCTTTCACCGGAATTTCCTTCGTGATCCGTTCTGTAAACGTACCAACCTCATGTTTACGAATAACATTACAACGAACACTTGCCAAATCCGTTTTGACTGGCAACCTTAGATCATCTAAAGAAAGCTTTTTACAATGGACCGTTTGACTGTATGAAGCAGGAAATTGTTCGATTTTTTCTGGATAAGTGATCGCCTCACCTTGCCTGTAGACTTCTTTGCCCGATTTAAAGACCGCAGAAATAGCGAATGTAGATAAATCATCTAACAAAATAAAATCAGCCATTCGTCCAGGTCCAATCAATCCACGATCATTCAAACCCATTCTACGTGCAGGCGTATAAGTCGTCATATAGATTGCTTGTTCGACTGGTAACCCCGCCTCTACTGCCTTTTTCAAATTTTCATTTAAGTGACCAGTGAGTAAATCATCTGCCATCACATCATCAGTGATGAGACAAGCATAGTCATAATATTCATTTTCTGTGATCACCGCCATATTTTCCGGTGTGATCGACTTGTTTTGAAATTGGATAAACATGCCGTTCTCAATTTTTTCTGCTAAGGATTCCGGAAACTGATGCGTATGATCAGAAGAAATCCCGCTATACATAAATGCTGCCAATTCTTCTTCGTAAATTTTAGGACAATGTCCTTCTAACGGCATCGTCGGACGTTTTTCTTTACATAGGTCAATAATTTGGCGAATCAGCGAATTTGGTTCATGGGCAATGCCGTGAAAATTCATGGCTTCGCCTAAACAAATCACTTTTGGATTGTCTAACAACTTTTCTGTTTCAGCTAACCCAATGATGCCACCGGTAGTTTCTAGTTCAGGTGTAGTGGAAGGAACGGACGATGGGATAGCATGGAAAATATCTAATTCCGTTTCTGCAGCCATAAATTCAGTCAACCCTTCAAGCCCAAAAACATTTGCCATCTCATGCGCATCCGCAATCACTGTAGTCACACCAAATGGTAAAACGGCCTTTGAAAAAATACTTGGCGTAGTCATTGAACTCTCAATGTGCATGTGGCTGTCAATCAAGCCAGGAATCATGTATTTCCCTCGGCCATCAATTTCATGAAGGATCTCCAAGTGACTCAGATCCTTTGTTGTGATGTAATAAAATTTTTCACCGCTGACTGTGACATGTTTCTTCTCAAAACATTGTTTGGCTGTGTTATACACTTGAGCATCTCTAATCAATAAGTCAATCTTCACATTTTTCCCTCACTTTTATTGTCCTTAGACACGAATAGGGGGCTGTGCGTTTCCGACACAACCACCCCAATGTTTATTTTTTCAATGATTTCCGTTGATAGGAAAATGTTTATTGGTTGATCAAACGATTCCAACGATCGATCCAGTCAGTCATTTGACTATTCACGAAATCAAAGTCAATATTTTTTGCGCGATCAGCAACTGCCCCATACGTCATATTACCAGCTTCTTCTTCACTCAACTCCACTTTATCATTCGTCGGTGCTTCATTTAATGAAAGTGCCTTTGTTTTTTGTGATTCTTCGCTAATTCTATAGTTGATGAATGAGTAAGCCAATTCTTTATTCGCTGCTTCTTTTGGAATATTGATCGTATTGTAGTTCGCATATGTGCCACTCTCAGGGACCACGTATTCGATCGTGTCAGAATCCCCTTTGACGATATCATAAGCAAAATCCATCACGATCGCTGCTTCGATTTCTCCTGCTTGGAACATGTTTGCTAAGTCAGAAGATCTTGCATAGGTCTTAACGATATTTGGTTTCAATTCTTCTAAGGCTTCAAATGCTGCCTCGCCATTGTCATCTTCAATCGCTACACCCGCATGATCACTTGCAATATACATCATCAATGGTCCGGCAGTCGTTGTAATTTCCGGGATCGAGATTTTTCCTTCTAATGCTGAATCCCAAAGATCTGACCAGCTAGTAATTTCTTTTCCAACTTTTTCTCTGTCATAAACGATACCTACACTGTTTACGGCAATTGGAACACCTGCACCACTATCAAAGACTTCCTTCGCTCCTTCAGTTAAGTCCGCTAAATTCGGGATTTTTGATTCATCTAGTTTTTCAAATAATTCTTGAGAAGCGCCATCCGCTGAGTTCGCTTGCGCTAACTCAATCACGTCGATTCCTCTAGGATTACTGATTAATTTGTTGAAGCGGTCGCCACTGTTTCCTAGATCCATTGTGATCTTCGCATCGAATTCTTTTTCAAAAGGATCCATCACATCGCTTTTCACGATATCTTCGCTTAAACCAAATGTTGATACAACTAGATCTTTTGACTCTTTCGCTTCGGAAGAATTAGTTTCAGATCCTCCACCGCAAGCTGTCAATACAAACATACTTGCTAAAACTACTGAACTTACTAGAAAGCCTTTTTTCACTGATTTTTCCCCTTTTCTCTACTTATTTATCTTCCAAAAGAACGATTTTATCTTTTGGGAAATGCAGGTTGATTTGATCCCCTGCTTGGTAAATTTGTTTATCCGTACCGTTTACTAAGAACTTACCTAAAGCCGTTGTCACTTCATACTGGTAACTTTTCCCTAAAAATGTTCTGACTTTCACTTCACCTTTTACAAGATTATGTGTCGCCTCAGAGGCAATCTCAATATCTTCGGGACGGATCGTCGCTACTAATCGCTCTGCTATCGGTTGCTCATAAGGTGTCTCAATGACATTCCCTGCAGCTTGATAGCGGATGCCTTCGATTTGTTCAACTGGAAAGAAATTTTCAAAACCGATAAAATGTGCAACAAAACGAGTTTTTGGATGTCGATAGATTGTTTCCGGTGTATCATATTGCTCGATAACGCCATTATTCATGACCGCGACTTTATCCGAGATCGAAAAGCATTCTTCTTGATCGTGGGTCACAAAAACTGTTGTAATACCAAGTTGTTGTTGGATACGTTTGATCTCGATCCGCATTTGGACACGTAGTTTCGCATCTAAATTACTTAATGGTTCGTCTAGCAATAGTAACTTAGGTTCAATAACCAATGCTCGAGCCAAAGCCACTCGTTGACGTTGCCCACCTGACAGTTGTTTCGGGTAACGATCACCCAACTGTTCCAAGCCACAGATTGCTAACATATCAGCTACTTTCTTGGCGATATCCGCTTTATTTTCTTTACGCAATTTCAAACCGAAAGCGACATTCTCAGCAATCGTTAGATGAGGAAACAACGCATAGCTCTGGAATACCATACCAAAATTACGTTTATGCACAGGAACTTTCACTAATTCTTGATCTTCCAGAACAAAAGAGCCCTCATTCGGCGAAATCAATCCAGCAATCACACGTAGCGTCGTTGTTTTACCGCAACCACTAGGGCCTAATAAAGAAACTAGCTCTCCTTTTTCCATTGAAATAGACAAATCTTCTAATATATTTTGTTTTCCGTCATAACTCACACGGATATTGTTCAAATTTACAAAACTCACGGTTCTCCCCCTCATAGTTTCCAGTCATTCTCAAGTACGTTCGATTTCTTCACTCAACAGTTAAGCGATTGAAGCCAATCCTAACGTTTTCTCAATAATAAACATCAAGAAAACGGTTAATACCATGATCATTACTGAAATCGCCGACACAGTCGGATCATACGTATATTCAATGTAGCTCAACAATGAAGTGGGCAACATTGTTACTCCTGGTCCAGATAAAAACATAGAAACTGGTACATTATTGAATGAGTTGACAAAAGCCAGCATAAACGCCGCAAATATCCCAGAAGAAACATTTGGTAAGACGACTTGCATAAAAGCACGGGTTTTGGTACAACCCAATGTCCAAGCAACTTCTTCGATCGAAAAATCTAATTGCTCCATGCTTGAACCTACGACGCGAATGATATACGGTAGGCTGATCAAAAAATGACCAATCAATAAAGCTTGGATCACCGGCAAGTTAAACTTGATCACAATGTATTGGAACAAGGAATAGCCGACAACGATACCCGGAATCATCGTTGGTGACAAAAAGAAATTTTTAAAAAGCTGTTTACTCTTCATGTGGTAACGAGAAAGTGCGTAAGAAGTCGGCACGCCTACTAATAAAGCTAACAGAGTAGCCCCTACGCCAATACTTAAACTCAATTTAAAGCTATTCATAAATGTTTCAGAACTTAGTGCTTTCTTGTACCATTCTAATGAGAATCCATCAATCGGAAATTGTATCGTCGATGATTGTCCAAAAGACGTTACAACAATAATCACTAATGGTAAAAACAAAAACGCAAAAACTAATACTGCGATGATCGTCATCCCTTTTTGCTTACGCATGATTCATTTCCCTCCGATCTAAACGTGCAGCAATCATATTCAATCCTTTATTCACGATCAGAGTCGTGACGATCATGATCAATGCAATGACACTTGCTGAAGTCCAATCACCTAAAGTCGATGCTTTTTGGTATAAGAAAGTCGCCATCATCATATTTTGGTTCCCACCTAAAAGTTGTGGTGTCGTATAAGCCGTCAACGTGCCTGTAAAGACTAAAATACTGCCAACGATCACTCCAGGTATACAAAGTGGCATGACGATTTTATAGAACGTTTTAAACGGACTCGCACCTAACGTTTCGGCAGCTTCCAGTGTTTCTTTCTCAATATTTTCCATCACGCCGACAAGTGTCATGACCATGGTAGGTAAGAACAAATAGACAGACCCAATAATAATTGCAAACTCCGTATATAGTAAGGCGATGGGTTGTTCGATCAGTCCTATACGAATCAAGAAATTATTGATCACTCCTGTCCTTCCTAAAATGTTGATCCAGGCAAAACTACGGATGACTGAATTGGTCAATAATGGAAACATCGTCATTGCCATCAATAAACTTTTCCACTTTTTACCCACACCTGCAATAAAATAAGCTGTTGGAATACCTAAAACGGCAGAAATCAATGTCACAATGACAGAAACGCGAATTGTTCGAAGAAAAATCTTCAAATTGAAATCATCTGTCAAAAAACTGGTGTAAGCACTTAGACTAGCACCTGTTTCAGTAAAAATAGTTGGCCATATAATATTGACCAATGGCAAAATCATAAAAAATAGTAATAAGATCGTTCCCGGCGCAATGATCAAATACGGAACATTCTTCCTCATTGTTCTCCCCCTCATTCGTGTTCTGTCTCATTATAAGAAAAAATACGAACATTTTCAAGAAAACTTTGTAATATATTCAGAAAAAAACATGAGTTATATGAAAAACATTGTAAAAAACCTGCGTTTATCCGTTTTATACAAAAAAATTGTATTTATTTTAGTTATCTATGTTTATTTTCCAAACGATTATTCGTAATTAATGCGAGTTAATTATCAAAAGTGTTGAGTAATACATCTCAGTTGAAAGAGAAAATCAGTTTTCTGGAAAACAAAAAAGAGCAATTACCGAACATTCATCCAAAAACGTTCGTTAATTACTCTTTTTATTAGACTCAACTCTTCCATAAAAACTGACTAACTTCTCGATCCACTTCTGTCCCGACCTCGCGAGGCATCTACATGTCGTTAATCATTTGAGGTATTCATTATTCCAGAACGTTAAATCCATTTATAAAACAACAATTAGATTTACCAATAGCGTTTCTCTAAAACTAATATATCAATAACAAATACATGTTAAAAAGATTAAAAAAAACAAAAAAACACAATGGAAAGGTTTGCATTTTTATATTGATATGATATATTTTTTTTGGATATATCCTAAAATTAACTGGAGGTCAAGCACATAATTCTATCAAAGAAAAACTAACTATTACTAGTCACAATGACAAGTATTTTAGGAATTTTGCTTTTAAATTTTACAAAACGAGTTGAAGCTGAATCTTTTGGAGGAACAACTGCATATACGTATACAGCAGTATCTGCAAATGTAACCAAAACTTCATCAAGTGCTACTACATACGTTAATTGGAATAGTTCCAACCAAAAAAGTCACAAACAATGGTTTGCTCTTTATCAGAATGGGTCAAGAAAAGGACAAGGATTATTTAATTATCTTACAAATTCTGCATTTCCTGGGAATGGTTCAGCAGGTTCAACTGTCCATTTAGCTTCACAAAGAGAAAACATCATTGACCCTACAACTTACATTTCAGGAACATGGACCCCTTAAAGATGATGGTCAAGAATCCGTGCCAAAATAACTTCGCTATTTTTTCTCTTAAGATCAAATAAATAGCGAGAAAGGAGATGCCTTCTTTAAATAAGGCGTAATCTCAAACATTCAAAGAGAAATTTTTGGAGATTACGTCCTATTTATAGAGGCTGAACACTTTTACACCGTCTTCTTGTCACATACCGATTGAAAAAAGGAGATGTATGTTTGAATAATTTTTGGAGATTAAATAAATACCACATTTCACTTAGTTTAGTCATATTTTTCATAATGGTATTCTCTATTTTAAATGAATATATTTCAAATGCCTTTCTTTATGTAACAAACTTAGGATTTAGACAAGAAATGAATCAAGGTCAAACCTTTAATAATGTTTTTGATTTCTTTTGGAGAAGTTTAACAGAGTCTGTTTGGTCTTTTGATTATAGCCTGATTTTTGGAACGAATTTATTTCAAATGTTCATCCCTTTAGTAGCTTCTATTGGAACGGCAATATTTGCTCAAAAATGGCAAACCATTTATAAATTTGAAATTTATCATGTTTTAAATTTTAGAAATTTTGTTTATAAGAAAATATTATCAACGGCTACAAAAATAGCATTGGCAACATTTTTTGGCTTCTTTATCTATTACTTATTTTGCTTTATTCCATTACATGATTCTATTAACGATACTGTGATACGTCCAATGTTTGAAGATATTTTCGGATCCAATTTTTATGTCAATCATAGGTTTTTGCAGTCTTTTCTAGAAGGAGT
Organism: Enterococcus sp. DIV0806c; assembly: GCF_051710905.1. Classification (NCBI taxonomy): domain Bacteria; kingdom Bacillati; phylum Bacillota; class Bacilli; order Lactobacillales; family Enterococcaceae; genus Enterococcus; species Enterococcus sp. DIV0806c. The sequence continues at coordinate 2,761,646 of NZ_JBIOLO010000001.1, forward strand.
TGTTCGTTTTTTCTGGATACCATTTATATATACTATCTTCGGTACTTCTATCTCATTGATCGTTTCCGAAGCGAAAATATATTTATTAGCCGCACCTTTATATTACTATAGCATGTCGGCTATCGGTACAGGGATGACAGCTTTTTCTGAAGATATTTCGTTGTATTTTAATCCTACAGTGATTATGGCGTCTGGTGATTATTATACATTTAACACATATCTTCTGTTACTTGCAAACTCTATCCCATTATTTATTGGTATAGTATTGATTTACGGAAGGAGTCAGAATGTTGAATTATAAGTTTTTGATTTATCCGACTATTTCTTCTTTAATAATAATTTTATTTGTCAGTTTTATGCCTAAAACCATTATCACTACAGGATGGATTTTTTCTAATTTCCTATCAATGTCAGTAATACTTACGATATCCTTTTTTTATTTATTTGAAAAACATAGTTTTATTCAAATGGAAGTAGTGAAATGCGAGAGTATTTTTCGTTTTTTCCGGTATAAATTGGCTATATTATTTAATCGGAATGTCATTTACACAGCGATACTTTCCATCACATTTACAACATTAAGTTACATTAAAATTGGCAATGCGGACTTCAAAATAATTTCAATCTATTCTCTTGCGTTGATCTTATTATTATCCTTATCAGGGTATCTCATGTTAGTAACGTCCTTTTCCTTCAAAAATATTTGGGCACCGTACATTACTATTATTATGATATATAGTTTTTATTTTTATGCGTTTGTAAATATAAATTTATCACCCTTCTTTAACCCTTTTATTTCGTACATAACAAGTTTCAGCGAATTTCAAGGATACGGAACTGAAACTACCTATTTTAGTCATTTTGGAATATTTGGTTTTCTATTCTCAAATTTACTTTTTTGGGGACTTGGACATCTTGTTTTTCATATCAAAGCTCGGAAGATCGATCTATGACAAAAAAAATAGTATGTTACACAATTGTCTATTCATTAGAAGTGATTTATGTTATCTATATTTTTTCTAACAATATCACTTTACAGGAAGTATTCAGCATTATTACTTTTAATTCGTCTGTCTATCAGAAGTTCTTGATCGAATTAGTAAATCCTAAACTCATTGTTTTTTATCTTTTAGTGAATATATTTACCTTGCTGTTCACTATAGATAATTTAACATCTTCAGCTTCGATGTATTCCATGATTTTATATAGAAATAAAAAATCAGAATTTTTTTTACTAAGGATAAAACACATTTTTTCTGTACTTTTATTAAATAGCGCAATTCAATTTATAAGCTTTTTTAGTACTTTATTTTTTGGGGGATATATATATGGCCTAGCTTCAGACGTCAATATTATAACTTTTACTATCCTATTTTTTAAATATTTCACCATACTATTTATATTCCTAATTTACTATGATTACTTTAAGCTAAAATCAAATAATATAGTTATTCTTCCAGTATCAACTTTTTTATTATTATCAGTTTTGATAGTAGATCTACTTTTAAATTTTGGATTGATTCGTATCTCAGATAGTACAATAGAAAATTTATTGTACTTGCTTTGTGATTTAACGATACTAGGTATTTCTATGACGATTTTGAATCTTAGATTTAAGAAAAGAGATGAATTTTATTGATTGAATTAATTAATCTGGGAAAACAATATAAGCAAAAAATTTTATTTCAAGATGTGAATGTTATCTTCAATGAAGGAAAAAAATCTTTTATTAAAGGAATAAATGGTTCAGGAAAAAGTGTACTTATGAAGCTCATTGTAGGATACTCTACCCCAACAAACGGGATGGTCAAAGTTGCTGGAAAAATAATAGGCCTAGATCAAGATTTTATACCTGATGCTGGAGTTTTCATTAACGCACCTGATTTTATTAAAAGTTGGACTGGTGCAGAAAATTTGTTGTATTTAGCAAATATCCGCAAAATAGCTAATGAAAAAAAAATTCGTTTTTTAGCAAGTCAATTGAATCTAGAAAAAGATCTGAATAAAAAGTATAAACATTATTCACTTGGTATGAAACAAAAATTAAGAATCATTCAAGCGCTTATGGATGAACCTACCTATTTAATTCTAGACGAACCTTTTGATGCTCTTGATAAAAACAGTCGAGAAAATGTTTTGAATTTGTTAGACAATTACCTTAGTGAAAATGCTCAAAGAATTCTAATTTTTTCTAGTCATAACGATAGGATGGAAGACTTTGCAGATCATATCTACGAACTTGAAAATCAAACGCTACTTCAAATAAAATGAAGAAATAAATTTATATAGCATACTCCCTATTGGATTTAAAAAAATCTGATATTATTAGTGGATCATCTGAATGCAGCTTTTTCTTCAATCAATATCCCAAAGAAATCGACTAACTTCTCGATCCACTTCTTCATTTTCATGAAGCATACTATGTGAAGCACCTTTACCTTCTTCGACCTTTTCCATTACAAGGTTACCATGTTGTTTCAATAAGGCATAAACTGCTAATGCACTATTCAGCGGAACAGTTCCATCACTTAGCTCTACTTCACTCAACTGCCCTGCAACTAATAAAAATTGTGTGTCGGTAGGGAGATTCCCTATCATTGTTTGATAATCTTGATACCTTGAAGACACCACTGTTGGCCCATTTTCGAGTAAATCAGCTAAATTCTGACCGCTATCATCCACAAAATCATTGAAAGGTGCGCCTAGCGCTACAAACTTTTCAACTTGCGGTAAAGTTGTTTCTTGGCCATACGTGACTAGATAACGGAGGCCGCTGACTCCACCCATTGAATGTCCGACAATGTTCACTTTGTTGATTTGGTCAGTTGTCTGCAAATAAACCAGACATGCACGAATCCATTCTGCTTGATTCCACTCATTATTTTCATTGTCTTCGAAAAGCACTTGGATCATTGGATTGGTTGCTTCTTTTGATAACTCCCCTTGCGCTTGAACGTTCCCATTAGTATCTACAGTCAACGTCAATTCTTGTTGCCCTTTGCTTTCTCCTTCTAAACGATCGATCATTCCTTTGAATGAATTCACTGTTCCTTTATATCCGTGAACAAATAAGGTAGGCACACTCCCCTTTTTTACGGATTCTACTTGGCTTGTCCTCGTTGTTTCTGTGGAGGCAGTTTCTTTTTGGCTCTTGTTTTCTTGCGTTTGACAACCAGAGAGGATTAGCAGTACCAGCAACACCATGCGACTTAGCACCCGATTAAAAGTTACTTTATTTTGTTTTATCACCTTTCTCACTCCTTTCATTCAAGACAAAAAAGAGCTGAAATGACTAAGCATCCCAACTCCTCCATTATTCTGATCACTGTTTAGTCGATCTTGTCTACTTGATCAAAATCAAGCTCTGTACTTGTTTCACGACCGAACATGTCAATGTTTACTTTTAGTTTTTCTTTTTCTTCATCGACTTCTGTCACTTGACCTTCTAATCCAGCAAAAGCTCCTTCGATGATCTTAACAACTTCGCCAACTTCTACTTTCAGTTCGTTTTGACGTAAACTCATACCGATTGAACGTAAGATATGATTTACTTCTTCTGGTAATAAAGGTGCAGGCTTACTTCCTGCTCCGTGAGAACCAACAAAACCAGTAACGCCCGGTGTATTACGGACAACATACCATGAAGCATCTGACATGATCATTTCTACTAAGACATATCCAGGGAATGTTTTATGAACGATTTCTTTTTCTTTCCCATTTTTCACTTCAGTTTCTGTTTCTTCAGGAACAACGACACGGAAAATAAAATCAGCCATTTTCATACTTTGCGCACGTGACTCGATATTTGCTTTTACTTTGTTTTCGTATCCAGAGTATGTATGTAATACATACCAATTTTTTTCAAAAGATTCCATTGAAGGCTCCTCATTTCATTTGTAAAATAAAAAAACCTCAGTTCCCCGAAGCTTTTCCTCTCTTTGATTATAGCACCGTTTGATGGTTTTTACTAGTGACTTATTTTTTGTTCCCTAGTAATTTAAAAAGCGTTATTTATTCTTATTTTGGTGCAGAAATTGTATTATCTACTGTTTTTTTTTTTTGAAAATAATTTCTTAAAAAGCTTATTTTATAAAGATGAATCAAAAATTTTTGTTATTAGACAAAAAGGCATAGGAAAATACATACCCAAGTCAATATTATTTATTCCTACAACGTACAATTATAGTCGTAAGGAATCTTATTGAGCTTTATAGAAATTTACGAGAGGAGGTATCCCGATGGAAACAATAAGACAACTCATTGCATCGATTTTTGGTTGGTTAGATTCTTTCGCATTGATTCTTTGCTGTATCACTGTTTTCTTTTTAAGTTTAAAAGTCTCGTCTTTGGAAAAAGAAGTAAAAATACTAAAGAATACTTTTAAAAACCATTCAAAATAAGAGTCATGTTGTATGATTCAAATCAGTACATATCTACATTTCCAGATAGTCCGATCCGTTCAAACACTTTCTAGATAAACCAAAAAAAACCGAAAAGATAGCAAACTTTTCGGTTTATGTTTACTTCTAAAAATTTTTATCTAATATATTAAAAATATGTTCGATCTCGTATTGTGTTTCAAATCTATGTAAATCAGCTAAAAGTTCATTCTTCAACTTGCTCGCTCCAATCAATTCTAATCCCATAATATAATCCTTTATTTTTTTACTGACAGCCTCTCCTTCGATGTGCGCAAGTAAAAGTTGATAAAACCGATGATATATTTCAGTTTCTCGCTGAAAAATAATTCTACGTCGAGTCTCAAATAGTTTTTCCAAATAATACTTAGCTAATTTTAGCTCTTCTCTTTCAATCATCAGTAAAAACACATTATTATAAATACCTGATAATATGGAATGGAAGATCTCAAATTCTCCATTTTTCATCACATTTTTTTCTACTTCTTTTAATCGCTGTTTGATGTAACTTGTTTCAAATAAATAGAGGAGAGTAGCAAAGGTCGTCATTTCAAATCTTCCCCACTCATCGATTTTCTCTAAATAATCAGATAATCTTTTCAGATAGTTAGTATCTTTTTTATTTAATTTTTTTACACCATCGATTTCCTCATACCACTTATAAGTTTTGACAGCAAGATAATTTCTTATGACGACTAAATCATCTGAGTATTCTACTTCTTGGGCTAGTTTTTTTAATTGATAATTGATTGCACCACTATTTTTTTCTAGATTCCGGAACATTTTCTTCAAACTCAAATTTTTTTGAGATACTTTATCTCCATCAAGATAAAACATGAATTCATCGATCGTCATATTCAATCGTTCTAATAATTCTAAAAAGACTAATAATGGTAAATGATTTTTCCCATTCTCATATTTAGCTAACGTTTCCCGCGAAACAATTCCATGGGCTAATTTTTTTTGAGAGAGGCCTCTATCCACACGCATTTTTTTTAATAATTCATGAACTTCCATCGTTCCCTCCTTACTTATCAATTAATGGATTAGTTCTTTGTTAAATTATTCACAATAAATTCTTTCTATTGCCACACCTTTTATTTTAATAACTAAGTGACATATAAAAAAATAGAGCTTCCAATTGATTGATAATCATGGATAGCTCGCCTTTTATTTAGATAAACTTATTGAATTATTTCAAGATCCATGCAAACAGACTTTGAATCGCTGTATCCATCACGAAAAACATTAGTCCGAAGATGATCGATGTTTCGATAACGACTAGTGTATCTTTACGTAATTGTTTTTTACTTGACCAAGTCACTTGTTTCATTTCATCTTTTACACTTTTAAGAAATTTCATCGTACGCCTCCTCCTTGTTATTTTGTCTCTTTATGTAATGTGTATTGATTACAATATTTACAAAATTTGTTGATTTCCAAACGCTCGCCGCTTTTTCCTTCACTAATCGACTTAGTATAGTTTCGAGAACCACAAACGGAACATGCTAATGCCGCTTTTTTCTTTGCCATCCGTTTCCCCTCCTCACTGAAAACCAAATTTATACCATACTACATTATCATGTAAATTATTTTATGTCAATTAGTGATCGTACGCTCTACTGTTTTTATTTTAGTTATGATATGATTACTTAAAGGATTTTAAAAATGAATAATCTGGAGGTATGACTATGCTATTAAAAACTCTTGTTTACAAGAAAAAAGATTTGACTACCGTCTCTGAGACAAGCAACTTGGAAGAAGCACTAGAAATTTTAGAAACATCCGGTTACCGTTGTGTACCGATTCTTGATACTTCCGGGAATATTTTCCGTGGGAATATTTATAAAATGCACATCTATCGTCACAAAGCAAATGGCGGCGATATGACTTTACCAGTCACTCATCTATTGAAAAACGCAACAAAATTCATTTATTTAGATACTTCTTTCTTTAAAGTATTCTTTACGATCAAAGAGCTTCCATACATTGCTGTACTTGATAGCCAAAACCATTTCTATGGGATTTTGACACACAGTACCTTACTTGGTATGTTGTCTCAGTCTTGGAGCGTAGAACAAGGAAGCTACGTCTTGACGATTGCTTCGACAGGTAAACAAGGTGACTTAGCGGCGATTTCAAAGATCATCGCAAAATATAGTAGCATTGCTAGTTGTATCACTTTGGACATTGAAAAAGATGAATACATCCGTCGTACCTTGATCACTCTACCAGCCCATACAGAAAAAAGTGTCTGTGATTCAATCGTTAATCACTTAGAAAAGAAAAATTACAAAGTGATCGAAATTGAAAATTTACAAGATGCTAATAAATAAAAACCTGTTTAGTGGTTGATATTTACTAATCATTTAGAGAAAATCATATTTAAAAAAGCCAGGAATCCCAAAATCATTTAAGACTTTTGGAATTCCTGGCTTTTTTACTCTATTAAAAACAATCATACACGATCGTTGAATTTCACTGCCTGGTCTAGATAATACATCAATGGCGCAGAAACAGCCATCACGATAAATTCACTTAACGCAAGTGTACCATAGGTTGTCCAAAAAGCTTGTCCGCCAGTTGGTACTAACATATAAGCAATCATAAACATACTAATTGTAAAGAACGCTGTATTTAATGCTAAGCGCACCTTGACATTTTTCACTTTATTTTGGATAAGTGCAGTTAGTCCTAATGCAAGTAGTGTTTGACCACCACCAAAGATCACATCCATGACACCAAAACCATAAATGGCATTATAAACGATCACGCCACCTAAGACACCCCATAATAATTTTCGATTGAATACAACTAAATGATTCAAACTTTCTGAAATACGAAATTGGATTGGTCCTGAAGATACAGGTGCTACCAAAATCGTTAACGCTAGATACAAGGCCATGATCAGCCCATTGACAACAACTACCATCAGTCGTTGCCTACTCTTTGTTCTCTCCATATTCTATTCCTCATTTCTCCTAGTTTTGTTAATGCGGGATGGTCGACGAACCGCAAGGCGTATTATAACATAACAATTATAGATTACAACCTTCCCTCCACCCCAGCATTTCAGCATTTTTACCTTCACCTGAAAAGATTGTTATAAAAAATAAAAGAAGTAAAAATAAGCAAGACACCTCGATTAGTTATCGCAAGACCTTATTGAACAGCATCGTTGAGAGATTGAGGCTTGATAGATAAAGGAATCGCACTCTTCTTATCAAAAAAATGAGTGTCAATGTTGACTAATACTTCCCTGACAATTCTTTGTTTCTATCTTTTACCTACGTTTTTTCGTTTGTTCTTTATTGTATTTTCTAACTTAACTTCTTTTTCATTTCCCCAAACCTCTGCTATAATAACCAAGATTGTAATTCTTTTGACAATAATGATAAGATGCTTTGTTGACCCTTCACTGGTTGATTCTATTAAACAATCACGGCTTACTTATGGTGAGACGATTTAGTGAAGCATCGTTAATCTATTTACATGACTAAAACCACAAGTATTCACAGCTGTTGATTAAATCTGACACTGCTTGCTCTCCTTTTGACTATGTCGCCTTGCTATCGTATGCCAATGAGAACTCATGAAGGAGCCCGACAAGACTTGTTTTCTCAACTCAAGTATTCGATACTTTGGTGCATTTCAGGAGGAAAAAATGAATTTTCATTATCACCTATTGATCAACCAAGCTGCTGGTAGCGGAAACGGAAAGAAAACAGCGGATAAGATTTTACCAATTTTGGATAAAAAGAAACTTTCCTATACGGTTCACTATAGTGAATACAAAGGGCACGATGCCCTTATAGCGGAACATTTAGCCGAAGATACCCTCATTGAATGGGAAGAGGATATCGATGCTGATACTATCGGATGGTACCCACTTCTCATCGTCATTGGAGGAGATGGTACACTTCATCAGGTTCTGAATACGTTTCATCATTTATGTGTATCTTTTCCTGTCGGCTTCATACCAGCCGGTTCAGGCAATGACTTTGCTCGTGGGATTGGGTTAAGTAGAGATCCAGAAAAAGCTTTAGAAACGATTTTAACAACCAAAGAACCACAAAAAATAAATGTGTTGCATTATGAAGAAAAAGTAAACGATCGCGAAGGTCTGGCACTCAATAATTTTGGGATTGGTTTAGATGCAGCAATCGTTCATGCTACGAATCATTCCAATGCAAAAAAACGATTGAATAAGTATAATTTAGGCTCGCTTTCTTACATTTTTTCTTTACTGTATGTTCTTTTCTCACAAAAAGGCTTTCCGATTCTTGTAGATATTGGTGGGAAACGTGTGAATTTTAAAAAGGCCTTTCTGTGTACGGCGACTAATCATCCCTATTTCGGTGGAGGCGTGTCGATTGTTCCTACTGCAGATGTAACCAAACCAACGATCGACTTCGTGGTTGTCGAACGAGTAAATTTATTTAAAATTGCTTGGTTGCTTCTTTTATTATTACAGAAGAAGCAAATGCACTCGAAGTATTTCCATCACTATACAGCAAGCAAACTTAGAATTGTTTCTACTATTCCCCAATATGGTCAAGAAGATGGGGAAGATTTAGAAAAACAATCGTTTGATTTACAACTAACAAATAAAACACAGTTATTGTGGTGTGAAAAAATAGTAATGAGGGATGAAGAGTCAACCTCTTGATCTGTGGAGGTTTTTCAGATGGAGCGTCTACCTTTCCAATGAAAAGCCACCCGAAACGATAGCGTTTCGGGTGGCTTTTTTTGGCTGATGCTTCATACTTCCAACTTACGTTTCCTATTTATGGTCGGATGTTTTCCATACCAATCATCGGATCAATCCATTGCTGTTCCACAGCTTCGGTTGTGAGAATGTAATTATCAGGTGATTTTGGCGTTTCAGCTTTTTTCACTTCATTTTTTTCTTCTTCGATGGCAAAAAGCGAAACTTCCTGCGCTTGGCCGGTTTCCTCTTTCCGGTGCTCTATTTGTTTTGTTGGCTCAGATACTTGTTCAATGGCTGCCGAATACGTTCCTTCTTCAAATGGATCATCACCTGTCAAGGAATCTTCATAGGCGGCCAATTTCGTACGCAGATTAAGAGTCATTTCATTGTCTTCGATCCGCTTTTTCAGTGTCGTCAATCGAACTGCGGATTCGTTTTTTGCACATGTCAAATATGCTTGTTCTTCCCCTAACAAAATCAATAATTCCTTACTACGAGTAACCGCTGTATACAACAGATTCCGTTGGAGCATTCGTTGGTATTGATGGACCATAGGCAAAATCACCATCTTAAACTCGCTACCTTGGGATTTATGGATCGAGCAACAATAAGACAGGGTGATCTTATTCCATTCATTTCGTTTGTAACTCACTTCATTGGCATCAAATTGGATGACGAGTTCGTCCACTTTATCTTCTGAATCTTTTGCTAAAACAATTCCCGTGATTACCCCCATGTCACCATTGAACACATTTAATTCTGGCGTATTGACCAAATGGAGTACTTTATCCCCAATTCGATAAACTGTATCATTCCAGTGAACTTCTTTCCGATTCCCACCACCTGGATTGAAAATATTTTGCATCATTTTATTCAAGGCATCGATACCAGCTGCACCGCGATACATCGGTGCCAACACCTGAATATCTTGTGCAGTAAATCCTTTGTTTTTCGCCTTTTCCACGATTTTAGAAATCAATGGTTCGATTTGATACGCATCACTTGCAAAGAAAGAGCGATCCTTTTGATTTTTCGTAAAATCTGCTGGCAATCTTCCTTCTTTGATCTCATGAGCCAAAGGAATGATACTTGAGCCATCGCCTTGACGATAGATCTGATTCAATTCGATTTTAGGGATTTGATCGATTTCTAATAGATCATGCAAGACTTGCCCAGGACCTACTGATGGTAGCTGATCCTTGTCCCCTACTAAGATCACTTGCATATTCGTAGGGATCGCCTTGAACAGTGTATTGGCCAACCATGTATCAACCATCGACATTTCATCGACGATCAATAAGCCACCGTCTAATTCCTTCGTGCTGATTGAAGGGGTTTTCTCACGACCATTCAAACCTAAAAGCCGGTGGATCGTACTAGCTGGCAAGCCAGTCGTTTCATTCATCCGTTTAGCAGCCCGTCCTGTGGGTGCAGCTAAGAGGATCGGAAAAATCTCTTGTGTATATTTCGTCGGATCAAGATCTAAGCCGTTTAACTCTGCAAACAGATGAACGATGCCATTGATCACTGTAGTTTTTCCAGTTCCTGGACCACCAGTCAAGATAAATAGTGGTGAGCGAATCGCTTCAGAAATCGCTTCTTCTTGTGAATCCCCATACTGGATACCAAACATTTTCTCAATTCGTCGAATATTCTTTTTAATTTCTTTTGGTTCGTACTTGATTTCCTTTTTTCGACTCAACAAGCGTTGGATCGAATTGCCAATCCCCCATTCAGAAAAATACAAACTATTTTCATATAGATTCGTTTCTTCCTGTTGGATCTTTCCCTCTTCCACTAACTGAATAATGACAGTCGCTACTTGATCCGGTTCGATTTCGATTGGACGACTTGATTCCAAGATTTTGATCGTCTGCTGCAATAAAGATTCCGCAGGCACATAGGTATCACCGGTTTGGATCGCCTGTTGGAAAATCTGGTGCAAGATCGCTGCTCTGATGCGTCGTGGCGAGTCAGCAGCAATGCCGATTTGTTCAGCTAAGTTATCTGCACGTTTAAAGCCGATTCCTTCAATCTCTTCGACTAATTGGTAAGGATTTTCTTGAATGATATCCAACGCTTCATTTTTGTAAGCTTGATAGATACTAAAGGCTAATTGACTCCCAAATCCGTAACGGTTCAACCCCATGATCACTTGATCCATTCCATGATTCAAACGGATCGTTTCAGCAATCATTTCTCTTTTTGGCTTCGTTAAACCTGAAATCTGTTGCAATTGCGCAGGATCTTCGATGATTTTTTCAATCGCATCTTCACCAAGCAGTTCCACGATTTTCTCTGCAGTTTTTTTTCCGATACCGGGAAACTTGTCACTTGATAGGTAGTTGACGATCCCGTTGGCTGTCGTCGGCTTTTCCTGTTCGTAACGCTCTACCTTCAACTGTCTGCCATATTTAGGATGATCAACTAGCTCACCATAAAAACGATACACTTCGTTCTCTTGGATATCGCCAAAACTACCAGTTGCGACAATTTCTTTTTCCCGATAATCAACACTTGTTTCACTGACTTGGATGAGCAATACTTTATAAAAATTACTAGGATTTTGAAAAAAGATAGCGGCAACTGTGCCGACAAAATAAGGCATTTCTTCTGGCTCCATCGAGGCCGCCTCCTTTATTTATAGTAAAGGCTCTGGCTGTCCATTACCTAAAAAATCCACCTGATTCCATACTTTAAGGTCATATGGTAACAGATTGTTTGGTTCTCCTGTTTCTAAAATCGTCAAGCTACTATTGAATAAACCGCCCATTTCTCGTAACTGACCTAATTCTTTACCAGTCATCCACTGGATCGCAGCAGTTAAAGAGGCACCATGCCCTACAAATAGAATAGGCCCTTGATGTTGACAGACTGCATCCGCAACAACGGCTTCGATCCGCGTGATTGCTTCGGTGATCGGCTCTCCTTCAAAAGGTGTTGGATCATATTTATCTAAATGATTTCGTAAATTAGGTAAGTTCTCTGGAAATTTTTTGTACATCTCTTCGATCGACTGTCCTTCCAGTTTTCCTAAACCTAATTCTCTTAATTTATCTGTATAAATGATTTCTGTCGGATGGTCCAATTCTTGATTGATCCCTTTTGCTGTATCTCTTGCACGTTTTGCCGTACTGCAATAAATAGCTTCAAAAGGAACAGACTTGACCATTTGGCCGAATGTCTTGATCTCCTCATAGCTTTGAGGTAACAACGGTGAGTCTCCTTGGCTTCCTTGAAAGCGTCTTTCAAGATTCCATTCCGTTTTACCATGTCTTGTAAAGTATAGTTCCATAGATGTTAGACTCCTCACTCCGTACTTGTATATATACTATCATATAGGATTTTCCCGTTGGACCGTGTAGAAAAGCTTGTTTCTAAAAAATAGAGGCTTTCGCCAATTGAATATCGCTAAAAATCGACTGTAAAAAACTGTGCGATCCTTTATGTAGTCTTGTTTTCGATCAGCAATATCCACGTATTTCATCCACACCCTTGATCAAGAGTGTGAAAAAGGAAGCTCCTACTCTATCAAAACGAAGGTTGAGCAACAAGAGAAACTATTTTCTCAACTTCGTCTTCTTAATAGGAGCGAAACCTCTCTTTACAACCTTTAGTCTAGCTTATCATTTTCGTAATGATGTGTTAACTCTAAATTTGGGAAACCTTGTTGACGCAATGCCTCATACACGATCATTGCCGCTGTATTCGATAGATTCAATGAACGGACGTGTGTATCATTCATAGGGATACGTAAGCATTTTTCTTCATGCTCGCGCATAAAGGGTTCCGGTAATCCAGTTGTTTCTTTCCCAAACAAAAAGAAATGCTCTTCGCCATCTGCAAAGTCTTCATCACTGTATACTTTATTCGCAAATTTGGAGATCAAATGTAACTTTCTATCGCCTAAGTAAGCCATAAATGCTGGTAGATCTGCATGATACGTGATATCCACATCATGCCAATAATCAAGCCCCGCTCGTTTCAGCTGTTTATCATCTGTTGAAAATCCTAGTGGTTCGATCAAGTGTAACGGTGTGTTGGTCGCTGCACATGTTCGTGCAATGTTTCCTGTGTTTGCTGGAATCAAAGGTTCAAATAAAACAATGTGGTTCATACTATCCATCCTCTCATGTATATGTGAAATCCATTTTAGTCTAAATCTTGATTTTTGCATAAAAAAAAACGTATCAACTCGGTGTCAGTCACTGCGAGTCGTTACGTTAGTGAAGCTCTTTTCACTATCTTTTATCAGAACAGGAACCTGATAAAAACCAATGAAAAAACAACTTGTTGCTACTATATCACCATTAAACGCTTTTTGCAACCTTAACTCTATAATATTCTTATTGGAATCGTTTTCTCTTATTTCCTTTTAACAATTCTACGTCAATTGTAATTTTTCTAAGGGGTTCTTCCATCAGAGCCTCTTTTATTTCTTTTGCTACTTGCCATTCCAGTGGCGACATTGCCAAGAGATCACGGCGATTTTCTTCAGGAATCGTAAATTCATACGTCACACGTTGACGTTCCACTGACGCCATTGATTCCATGAATTTGTCAACAACACGTTCGTTAGAATAATGATGTTTTTCTGGCTGACCTGGATAAAAAGCTTGGCGTAATTCTTTTAAATAGCCTGATTGTGGAACGACTTTTAATACCATGCCGTCATCTGCAAGTACTCGCTGAAACTCTTGATAGTGAGAAGGCGAGAAAATATTCAATATCGTCGAAAATTGTTGATCCGCAAAAGGCAAATTCGTTAAATCCGCGACACACCAAAATGCTTGCATCGGCTGCTCCGTGGCTGCATAGACACCTTCTTTCGCGATATCAAAGCCAATTGCTTTTTTTAGTGGTTGTAATTGATCAGTGGCCGCCAAAAAGCTCCCTTCTCCACAACCGACATCTAGGACGGTCGCATCATCTGGTAGATGCTTAGCTAACTGTTCGATCAATGGTTGATACATACCTGATTGGATCATTCGTCTTCTTGGAGCAAACATGCCTTGATCATATTCGGTTTTGATTGCGTGAGATAAAAAATACAACGTTCCCTTTTTAGATAAATCAAAACGATGATTCTTTTGGCAAATAAGCCCATTCGTGGTCGATAAAAAGGGTTCTTGACATAACGGGCAACGGAACATTTGGGCATTCTCTGATAAAAATAGTCGACTCTGGTCTATTTTCTTTAACATAGTGATTATTCATTCCTTTAAAATACGTAGTGAGATAGTCATATAAAGATAAAAAACTTTCTTTAAAAACATTCGTTATCCGATGTTGCCTATCATGCTATCCCCTTCATCTTACCGTTTGAAGAGCGCTTTAGCAACTGTAAAAACTATGGTATAATTTCAACAAAAGTAGACATAATAAAGGAGCAAGAATATGATCAAAGAATTTTGTGCGGAGAATTATACATCGATCCCGTTAGCCATCGCAAATGGAGCCAATCGGATCGAATTATGTGACAACCTAGCAGTAGGTGGCACGACACCAAGTACTGGTGTCATTGAAGAAGTATTAAGCTACGCTAATGAAAAAAGTGTACCTGTCATGACGATCATCCGACCACGTGGTGGCGATTTTGTTTATAATGATATCGAATTGAAAATCATGCACACTGACTTGATTGAAGCCAAAAAACTAGGCACTGACGGTGTAGTGATCGGTTGCTTGACTCCTTCTGGATGGTTAGATGAAGAAGCACTGGAAGTCTTGATCGACTCCGCAGAAGGCTTACAGATCACTTTCCACATGGCGTTTGATGCGATTCCTCAAGAACGTCAATACGAAGCCATCGATTGGTTGGTTGAACATGGCGTTCATCGTATCTTGACACATGGTGGTGTTGCCGGTACAAACATCGAAGATAATTTTGCACACTTAAAACAGTTGATCGCTCATGCAGACGGACGAGTCATCATTTTACCTGGTGGTGGTATCACTTCAGAAAATGCACAAGTAGTTGCTGATGCTTTAGGAGTCCACGAAGTCCACGGCACCAAAATCGTTCCTTTATCTGAATAAACAAAAAATAAGAGGTCGGGACAGAAGTGTTCAGCCTCGAGAAATAAGGCGCCATCCACGAAAATTGTTCTTCAAATTTTTGTGGATGGCGCCTTATTTTTCGAAGAGGTTACTTCTGTTCCCGCCGTTTATTCGGTTTTAGGTGATACAAGAGGACTAATGTCCCAGACACTATTTTAGCTCTATTTTCTTACATAAAATACCCCATAAACAACGAAGCGATATTGAAATAGATCAATACACTGGTCAAGTCACTCAAGGTGGTAATAAATGGCCCACTGGCAACGGCAGGGTCAAAGCCTAAACGATCCATCAGCATTGGGATCAAACTTCCCGCAAGATTTGCCACTGTGATCGCAAATAGCATCGCAATACCGATAACAAAGCCTAGAATAAAGTTCTGCTTCCAAAATCCTACGATCAAGAAGATGGTTAGGCCAGTCACAGCGCCGGTCACTAAACCCGTCAATACTTCCGCCACGATCAACCGAACAAAGCCCTGATCTTTTTCATCTGAAATCGCTAGGCGACGTACAGCGACCGCTAACGATTGTGTACCGGCGTTTCCAGCCGTTCCTGTGATCAAAGAAATAAAGACAGCTAAAATACTTGCTTCACTGACTAATTCTTCATAATGACTGATCAAAGAGGCAGTTGACATACCTAAAAATAATAAAGTGATCAACCAAGGTAAGCGGCGAGAAGCTGATTTTACAGGATTCTCATTGATTTCTTCGACGTTGACCCCCGCCAATCCAGAATAGTCACTCGCTGCTTCATCATCGATAACGTCGATGATATCATCGACAGTCACGATCCCTAATAAATGATCATCATAATCCGTGACAGGCAACGCAAGAAAGTCATAGTCACGGAAAGTTTGTGCCACATCTTCTTGGTCATCGCCTACGTGAACAGATAATACCCGTTCACTCATCAAATCAGAGATCATCGCATCATCATCATTGACGATCAAATCACGCAACGAGATAACCCCAACAAGTTGATTGTCTTGATTGACTACATAAATGTAATAGATGGTTTCTGCCACATCTGCTTCATTTTTCAAGACATACATCGCCGAACGAACGGTTTGGTTCGCAACGATCGAGATAAATTCGGTCGTCATGATCGCCCCAGCCGTTTCATCTTCATAATGCAGGAGGTCTTTGATCTCACTCGCATCTTCTGCTGTCATCAAGCTAAGATATTTCGCCACTTGTTTCTTATCTAATGTATTCAACAAATCGACCGCGTTATCGGTATACATCTCTGAGAGCATTTCCGCGGCATAACTAGGACGCATTTCTGCTAAATATTCCTTCATATATTCGTTGTCTTCTTCAATGACATCGAACATGTCCGCCAATTCCTTTGGCGAAAGATAGGTATAAATCTGTTGACGATCTGCTTCCTTAAGGGATTGATAGAATTGCCCCTGTTCATAGATATGCATCTCCAAGAAGTTATTTCTAAAATCCTGAATATTGTTTTCTCTTAGATCTTGAGCTAACTGGGCAAATCTTTCCTCTAATTCTTGATTTTCGTCCAAACCAATCTCACCTCACCTTAATCTTCAAATCGTTTCACTATTGTTGCCATATCTTTTGCTAAAGGCTGTTTGAATTCTAATAATTTTTCTGTAAACGGATGATAGAACCGTAAGTCATAACAATGCAAAGCCTGTCTAACTATGTCTTGATCCATCCTTCCCCCATACATGTCATCGCCTAAAAGAGGACACCCGATCGCAGAAAAATGCACTCTGATCTGATGCGTGCGCCCCGTATGCAATTGGATATCAACGAGTGCAATCTCTGCTGATCTGTTTTCTAACCAGTATTCCGTTTGCGCACTTTTCCCCGTAGAAGAAACTTTACGTTTTAATAATGATGTCATATCACGAGCAATTGGTAAATCGATCTGCCCATGCGCTTTTAACGTAGCCACATCGCCACTGACCAAGGCTTGATACTTTTTGACGAACTTCTTTTCGCGAAGCTGTACGTCTAATTTTGCATGAGCAAAACCATGCTTTGCAAAAAGCATCAATCCTGAAGTATCTCGATCTAGTCTAGTCACTACGTGGATCACCTGATTTTCATAGCCTTGTTGTTTATAATAAGCTTTCACTCGATTCGCCATCGTACCGTTAGGATGGTATTGTGCCGGTATCGAGGATACTCCAGCTGGTTTATTGACGACTAAGAGATGTTCATCTTCATAAACGATCTCGATCGGTGTTTCGTCTAAAAGAACCGTTTCATGCTCGCCTTCTGCTGGAATCACAATGGTTACCTTATCATTTTGAGCCAAAGAAAACAAGACGTTCTCAACCTGATCATTGACCATGATCGTGCCGCCTTGAAACTTGATTTTCGCTAGTAGCCCTTTGGAGATCCCTTTTTCTTTTAAAAAATATTTTACTTGTTGCGCTTGCTCTTTTTCATAGATCCATGTAAACTCCATTGCTAAACCTCACCAATAAAGGCATCTTTCACACGGTGCCAAAAATGCATATGTCGATAAGAAGCAAAGTGGATTCTTTCTTCTGCAATCCGATAATAAATGGCTCGTATATTATTTTTTGAAACGTCCAATTGATCGATCGTCACCAAATAATCTGCGGTATTCTCTAAACGAATTTCTACCCATTCATCTTGAGCAATGACCATTGGCGCACCTAGCGTACGAAAAACGCGGTTATTCAATGAAGCAATCTCTGCTAATTGAAACGCATTGATACTTGGATGGATCACAGCCCCACCAACACTCTTATTATACGCAGTCGATCCTGTAGGCGTAGACAACGCCAAACCATCACCACGGAAGCTTTCAAATAGTTCGTTCTTGATATATACATCTGCTACCATCGTTCGGTTAGAACGCTTGATTGTTGACTCATTCAAAGCAAAAAAATGTTGATCAGGTTTATCATCTAAATAGCTGATTCGAACGTCCAGCAACGGGTAGCTGACACTTTGTTCACGATTGGTTTTCAGGCTATCGACTAGTTCTTCTAATTCATAGTCTCGCCAGTCCGTATAAAAGCCTAAATGACCTGTATGGACGCCTAAAAAGCGCACATCGTTCAAAGCATGGCTAAATTGATGGAACGCGGCTAAAAGCGTCCCATCCCCGCCAACTGAAATCACTAACTCTGGTTGTTGATCGTCGATTTTGATATTTGCTTGAGCCAAAAGATTTTTCAATCGTTCGATGACTGCTAATGTTTTTGGTTCCTTGTTATGAACGATCGCTACCTTCATCTTTTGCCTCCTCATGTTTATTCTCTAGATTGATCAATGAGCGATAATAGGCATCTTCAGATTTGCCTCTGCCATGTGAGAATAACCGTTGTGCTTCTTGGATCTCTTCACGGATATTCGACATTTCTTCGTCGAGTTGATACGCGGCTTCCGCTGCACGTTGTAATCGTTCACTCATTTCTTCCGGAAATACACCTTGATATTTATAATTCAACGAATGTTCGATCGTTGCCCAAAAGTTCATCGCTAACGTTCGAATTTGAATTTCTGCTAAGATCTTCTTTTCACCACTGATCAATTGGACTGGATATTCGATCACTAAATGATACGAGCGATACCCACTCGCTTTTTTATTGGTGATATAATCTCGCTCTTGTAAAACTTTCATGTCTTTTCGGTTACGGATGATCTCAACCACCTGATGGATATCTTCTACAAATTGACACATGATTCTTAGCCCAGCAATGTCTGACATTTCTTCCTCTAAACGCGCCATTGGGATATGACGCAATTGAGACTTGGTAACGATGCTTTCTACCGGTTTGACCCGCCCCGTCACAAACTCGATTGGGACATGGCGATTTTGTTCTCTAAATTGTTTACGTATTCCTCTTAGTTTTACTTTTAATTCTGATACTGTTTGTTCGTAAGGTGCTAAAAACTCTTCCCAGTCTCGTTCCATAATCTATACCTCTACTTTGTTAACATTCATAGATATTCTAACATATAAACATAGTTTTTTTGCACCTTCTGTCTTTGAAGTTGACCAAAAACAAAAAATTAGGCAAAATAAAAGAAAAGGGGCGAAGCCAATGACTGAAATGTTAGAGATCGAATTTAAAACATTGCTAGCTAAGGAAGATTACACGCGTTTGCTTTCGCACTATCAACTTACAACGGAATCCTTCCATATCCAAACCAATATTTATTATGACACGCCTGATTTCCAATTAAAACAGCGTGGTTGTGGGTTACGTATCCGCTTATTAGATACCTATGCGGAGTACACATTAAAAACACCAGCTACAGAAGGAAAATTGGAAACAACAGACACCTATACGCTCCAAGAAGTCACTAAAATGATCGAGGAACAGACACTGCCACGAACGGGCGCTGTTTTAAAAAAACTTCATGAGCTATCGATCGATTCCAATCAATTGTTCAAAATCGGAGAACTGACGACTAAGCGTGTTGAATTTCCTATTGATGAAGGCTTGTTAGCCATTGACGAAAGTTGGGGGGAACAACTTCACGACTATGAATTAGAATTAGAAGTCACTGATGCTGCCAGTGGAAAAGTAGCATTTGAGCACTTCCTTCAACGTCAAGGAATTCCTTATCATCCTTCAAAAAATAAAATCCAACGAATGTTTGAGGCCAAAAATTAGAACTCTATCATTTTCATAAGGCTCATGAGTTCATTTTTTCGGGATTTTCTGGTAAGTTATACGTTGTGAATATTATTCATGATTTGCATAGAATCTAATTTGGGGGAGATTCGTATGATCGAAATCTATTTTTTTGTTAATCCATTGGGGAAAAACTGCTTTCATTTAGAGCAACAGCTCGTTCAATTTATTGATGAGGAATATGGAAAGAAGCCGAAAGACAAAGTACAATTTCGTTTTCTACCACTAGTTAACTTGCAGACAATCGGGGATGTCATGCAGACTAACGGGATTTCTCAAACTAATCTTGAAGAGCGCAACAAACTATTTTCCATTACTTATTCAGCCGCATTAGATTGCAAAGCTGCGCATTTTCAAGGAAAGAAAAAAGGAAGACAATTTCTTAGCCGATTACAAGAAGCAGTCAGTTGTAAAAAAATTCCATATTCTCAACAGCTTTCTGAATCGATTTTTTCAGAAATTGGAGATCTAAACATGTTCAAAGAAGATCGCCAATCTGAATTTGTCAAAGAAGCATTTTTCTCAGACCAAAAAATGGCCCGTGAAATGGGAATAAAGAAACATCCATCTGCTGTTGTTTATAATTATAATCGTGAACAAAATTTTGGAGTATTAGTTGAAGGCATGAACAGTGTTCGCCAAATCATGGCGATCTGTCAAGGAAAAGAAGACAGCTATCAGCTGTTTGAAAGCCATCCATTGCAAGCAACGAATCCACAACTTCATTCCGGAAATAGCCATTTATCTTTGCTTTCAAATTAAATCATAGATGTGTGTATCACACAAAATAAAAAGACACAAAACAAGGTAAACTGTTTTATGTCTTTTTTACTATTTTTTCAAATCAAATATATTGTATATGGTTAAACATTTCCTACAACATGAATACGGAACCTTTGACTTGACGTACCACGACCCTCTCCTTCGGTAGCAACTAATTTCTGACCTTGTGAAGGAGTCCCATTTTCAATATCCAGTACTTTACCTGTTTCAGTATTTTGTAATACAAAAAGTCCATCACCTAAAAGATCATCTACACCTACTTTATACAATCGCCAATTTGAATTTAGACCTGTCGTTGCAATTCTTGGATTTCCTTTGCTATCAAAAGATTTTTCAGATACAGATAAGGATGCTGATTTGATAAACCCGCTGAACTGATGAGGATCAGTTGAGAGAGTGTACGTCTCAGTAGCAAAATTATAAAACATATTCCATTTTTGATTCCATGAGTTAGCACTATTATACATAATCACTTGGTCTAAATTACTTTGATCCCAATCCAATACCCTCCCTCTATTCATTTCACTTTGAATCTTTACAACTTTGTTGTTAAAGTAGTTAGCAACATTAGATCCTGGTATATTTTCTTCTATGCCTGCCGAGACAGTCTGACTTCTTCCTACTACTCCTAATGTCGTTACTACAAACGCTCCTACCATTAATTTTGTGAACACTTTCATTTTTTATTCCCCTTTTTGTTTTATGTCTTTTTTCGTTTTTCTTCGATTTAAATGAAATACAGCTAGCTAAGGATCAAAGATTGCCCACTACTCTAAGAACAAATCGTTGACTAGCAGTTCCAGTACCTTGTCCTTCACGTGCGACTAGGCCTTTCGTGTCGTACGGGCTACCATTTTCCAGATCTAATACTTTACCTGATTCAGCATTTTTTAAAACATAAACACCCGCACCCACAGCATCGCCTACTCTGTAAAGTTTCCAATTTACTTTTAATCCAGTCGTAGCAATCTTTGGATTTCCTTTACTGTCAAAAACTTTGTCAGATACAGCCAATTCTGCTGATCTGATATGGCCATTGATCTGGTGAGGATCAGTTGAGATAGTATATGTATCTGCACTAGCATCATAAAACATATTCCATTTTTGATTCCATGAGCCAGTATTATTGTACATGATCACTTGGTCAAGATTGGATTGATCCCAATCTAACGTCCTTCCCAAATCCATTGCACTTTCAATTCTCACCACTTTATTTTTAAAGGCGTCCGCAACATTAGAACCTGGTATGTTTTGATCCAAATCTGCCGAGACTGTTTGACTTCCTCCGACTACTCCTAACGTTGTTGCTACAAATGCTCCTACCAATAATTTTGTGAACACTTTCATTTTTTGTTCCCCTTTTTGTTTTTTTATTTGATACAAATCGATTTGTTGAACACAGTATGCCATGTTTTTATTTAGTAAATTTATTTTGAGTGGTAATACAACACTATTTATTTTTTATTTAATAAGTGCGTTAATTATAATAAAAAGCGCTTGTTTTATAGGCTTTATTGCTCTTTCATGCACAATAAAAAGTAAATTTACTATGAATTTTTTCATGTTTTTTTATTTTTATTATTAAACATAAAAATATATTGTTTGCCAACTGTATAAAAAAGAGAATCGTCGGCTACTTGAAACACCTACAATTCTCTAATTACTTCTATTAAGTTATAAATGATACACACTGCTGGACTAACTTCCTTAAACAGCAGAATGATCCTTCTTTCTTTTTTTATTGACAACAACTAGTAAAAGCAAGCAGATAAGAAGACTAATGATTCTCAGTGCAGGAGTAAATAATAGGAAGATCATCAAATTGGCAAAGCTTTGAATAATGGTAGAATCGGATTGATACATTTGATCCAAAGGCTCTGCAAACATGTTCACATGGCGATAAACCTACGCAGTAAATAAATACATAACCACACCTACTCCTACTATAAGGATATTTTTTATTGATTTCGACAATTTCTGTTCCTCCATCTAATATTTATTGATCGAGTTTCTCTTTTGTTTCCATAATCGGTCAATAAAATTTTTTATGCTCCAGCCAGAAATTCATTTTACCTCTAAATAACAAATCCTAAAGAATATATGTACATGTTTCGTTCTAATTAGAAAAGCTGTAGCTGTTCATAGATCATCTCCTTATTCGTTAATCAACACGCTTCATTTCCTCACATTTATAACATAAGACAACATATTTATCCTATCCAAATCCATTGTACTACTAATAGATCATCAACTCAAAAAAGGAGTAAAAAAGGGTTGCCCTTCATTACTCCTTTTCGCTATCAAATAATTGTATTCAACACGCTGACTTATTCCATTATTTGCTTTTTAATACTCTCAATATCCAATCCAAATTCTTGTTGCAAGAAATCTGGTGTGCCAACTTGACCAAAACGTTCATTGACACCGATTCGTTTCAGCGGAACGCCAATCCCTTCTTCTGCAAGAACTTCAGCGACTGAACTACCTAAACCGCCAGTAATCGAGTGATTCTCAATGGTTACGATTTTTTTCTTACCAATTACTTCACTGAGGATCAACTCTCGATCAATCGGTTTGATGGTAAACATATCGATCACTTCACAGCTGATTCCTTCTTCCATCAATTGTTCAGCGACTTGTAATGTTTCAGAAACGAGTTGCCCTGCTGCAATCAGCAGATAATCCGTCCCTTTACGCAAAACATTTCCTTTGCCTAATACAAATGTTGAACCTTTCTCATAAACAGGCGTGACGCCTTTACGATTTCCTCGTACATAATGGATTCCTGACAGTTGATGAAATTCTTTGATGATCCATGCCATTTGTACGTCATCTGCCGCATCACATACTACGGAATGAGGGATGGCTTTCATTAAGGCTACATCCTCCCAAGTCGTATGAGTCCCCCCATTATGCCCTGCGGCAAATCCCGGATCTGAACCATAAATATTGATGGTATTCCCGCCGTAGCCTCCTGAAATAAACAGTTGATCAAATACCCGGCGTGTCGCAAATGGACCAAAAGTATGGATAAATGGCGTGTACCCCGTCAAACTTAATCCTGCTGCGACGCCCACCATATTTGCTTCGGCAATCCCCATATTGATAAAGCGGTCAGGGTGTTCCTTTCCAATCGCTGTCCAACCACTTGCAGAACCTAGATCAGCATCTAACGCAATGACTTTCTCGTCTTTTTCCATCAATTCATTGATGGTTTCCACGACACAAGTTCGTAATTCTTTTTCGATCGCTGTCGATTTAGTTAAATGGAACATCCCTTATCACATCCTCTCGATTTTTTCTTCTAATGTTCGGATTGCTTGATCTGCTGCTTGGTTGACTTGTTCCGTATTGAATTTCACGGAATGATTGGCAGCTAAAGTTTCAAAATACGGAACCCCTTGCCCCTTCACGCTATCAAGTACAATACAAACTGCTTGATCAGTTACTTCTTTACATTTGTTGATTGCAGCATCAATGGCTTGTATATCGGAACCTTTTACTTTTAAGGTATAGAAACCGAATGCTTCCATTTTTTTCTGTAAATCGAACGGGTCAAGGATGTCCTTTGTGGCTCCATCTAATTGCTTTTTATTATCATCGATGATCACGATACAATGATTTAATTTAAAATGAGCGATATATTGGAATGCTTCCCAACACTGGCCCTCATTCAACTCTCCATCTCCCACGATCAAGTACACATAGTTGTCTTTGTTAGCCTGCTTAAAACCTGTAGCGATCCCCGCAGCCATTGAAGTCCCTTGACCTAAAGAACCCGTAGTTGCATCAACACCAGGTGTTTTTTGGCGATCCGGATGAGAAGGCAATCTTGTTCCACCTTCATTGATCGTCAGTAACCATTCTTTGTCAAAATAACCAACATTTGCTAAAGCACTGTATAATCCAGCTCCTGCGTGTCCTTTAGATAAGACCAACCGATCGCGTTCTTCCCATTGTGGATTTTTAGGATCGATCTTCATCTGCTTACCGTATAAGACGGCTAACAACTCAACGATCGAAAATGAACCACCTAAATGCCCTTGCCCCATATGTTTGATACTAATCAATGTATCTAATCGTATTTTAGTTGCTAATAATTCCAGTTCTTTTAGCTGCTCTTCCTTGATGGCCAAAATGATACCCCCTTACTCTGCGACTGTATCTGATTTTTTACTTTTCTTTAAAAGTGTCAAACCGATCAAAACAGCAAGTACAGCGACCACACCAGAAATAACTGCAATTTGTCCGCCCATATTTGCTAAGTTTCCTAAAAAGATCCCTGAAACACCATAATCTGTATCTGAGAAAGTCGAACCTTGGAACCCAAGATCGCCCATTACTGGCATCAACAAGATCGGCATGAAGCTAATGATGATCCCGTGGACAAAGGAACCGATGACCGCGCCACGTACGCCCCCAGTGGCATTTCCATAAACACCGGCTGTCGCGCCACAGAAGAAATGAGGAACTACGCCAGGAATGATCACTGTTGTCCCGGTAAAGACCATGATCACTAAACTAACTAATCCACCAACAAAACTTGTTAAAAAGCCAATCAATACGGCATTTGGTGCATAAGGGAACACGATTGGACAATCCAACGCTGGAATCGAATTCGGTACTAATTTTTCAGAGATTCCTTTAAATGCAGGAACGATTTCAGCTAAAATCAAACGTACACCGGCTAAGATCACAAAAACACCTGCGGCAAATGAACCCGCTTGTTGTAAAGCATAAATAATATAATTCGTGCCATCGCTCAATGTGGTAGTAATATAGTCACTTCCGGCAAACAACGCAACGATCACATAGACGATTGCCATCGTAATCGTGATACTCACTGTTGAGTCACGTAAAAAAGCTAACCCTTTAGGAAAATTGATGTCTTCTGTTGATTTTTCTTTATTTCCAACATACTTACCGATCAAACCACTCAATGCGTAGCCAAAGTTCCCTGTATGACCTAAAGCTACAGAGTCATTTTTTGTGATTTGACGTGTAAACGGTTGTGCGATTGCTGGAAAAATCGTATTACAGATGCCTAGCGCTAACCCACCGAATAAAACCAGACTAAACGTACTCATGCCTGTTACACTTAAAATGACTGCAATCATACATGCCATGTATAACGTTGCATGCCCTGTCAAATAAATGTATTTGTACCGAGTGATTCTCGCAATCAAAATATTGAATGCCATTCCCGCTAACATAATAAGTGCTGTATATGTTCCATAGGTAGTTAGAGCTAACGCTACGATAGCTTCGTTATTAGGAACAACTCCTTGCATATTGAATGCGACTTGGAACATTTCTCCAAATGGCGCCAACGAACTTTCTATGACTCCTGCACCAGCTGTCACAACCAGAAATCCTACAAAAGTCTTGATTCCGCCTTTAACAGTCGTTGCCACATCTTTTTTCTGCAACATATTCCCCAATACAGCAATCAATGCCACTAAGATTGCTGGTGTACTCGCAATATCGATCAATAGATCTAAAATACTATTCATTTATTTTTCCTCCCCCAAAAAATTTTTTATAGTAATCCTTTTTGTCTACATGTCTCCGCTACTTTTTCTTTCAATTCATCTAGATCGATGATACTCTCCAATACGACGATTTCACCTAAATGTTGTGCGCTATCTGCTAAATCTCTACCAATAAAAAAGACATCTGCTAATTCTGGTGCTGCACTTCCTAGATCGTAATGAGCAACTTCCACTCCACTTACCCCTAGATCACTTAATACTGAATTGATATTCATCTCCACCATAAAACTTGATCCTAATCCTGAACCACATACTGCTGCAAATTTCATTTTTCATCTTCTCCTTCTTTGATCACATGGATGATTTCTTCTACATCTTTCGCTTCGAGTAATGACGTTAAACGTTCTTTATTCGACAAAATTTTCGTCAAGCTAGCTAAAGCTTTCAAGTGCATCTCGTTGTCCACCGCGGCTAGGCAGATAAATAACTGGATAGGATGCTTTTCATCATCGCTCAACAAGACTGGATCAGTTACCTTCAGTAAAGACATCCCAATTTCTTTTACGCCATCTTCTGGTCGTGCATGAGGTAAAGCAATTCCTTTTCCAATATGGATAAAGGGCCCATGTTCAATGACCTTTTCGATCATCGCCCCCACATACTTTTCTTCGATTTTATTGGTCGTTAACAAAGGCTGAGCTGCCTCGGTGATGGCTTCTTGCCATGTCAGTTGTTTGTCCGTAAATTGTATGGTTTCTTTTGTTAATAATTCTGATAACATTGGCCGTTGATCTTCCCTTCTGTTCAATTCTTTGTTTATTTTTCTCTCGACAATCTGTCGCAGTTTCCTCTTCGTCATGCCTTCTTTCAAATCAATATATGGAAAAATCACTTCCAAAATTTCTTCGATCGAATGCACACCTCTTCCTGAAACATAAAATGCTTGTTGGACCTTTTTGACTAATTCATTTTTTTCTAAAGGAGTCATGATGGGTTTCACAACATAACTGGTCACCGGTGTTTTTAGTGGGACACTGGAAAACACCATATCAATGTCTTCCGAAAAACGAAGCATCTGATATTCTTCTGTTGATCGTGCCGGCAAAAATTCGATTTGTGGAAATAGCTCTTGTAATTCCGATTCCATGATCAAGCCAGAGCTGATGCCACTAGGACAGACGATCATCGCCTTTAATCTTTGGTAATCATGTCGCTCCTTTTGTTTTCTGATCTCTCCACCAAATAAAATCGTAAAATAACCAATTTCTGTATCAGGAATCTCGCCAACTAATTGTTTGAGCGGATAAAGCGCTAAACGAGTCAATTCAAATAATTCTCGATATTGGGTTTTGATTTCATCGATCAACACATTATTCAATGTGAATCGATAGCGGATACGAAAATAAGCGGGAACAAGATGATAAAAGAAATTCATCAATAATTTCCGATAGTCCACAAAACGGACAGCGGATAAACGTTCCATCTCATGGATAACCTCTCTTGCACATTCCAATAAAAATTCTACAGAATGATCCTCGATATCGCCTTGTAAGACAGTCTTTAACAGCACAGTCAAATAACATTCTTCTTCTACTTGATTTTTGATTTGACCAAAATCTATTAAAAATTTTTTGCTTGCTTGATAGACATTCAAAGAGGTCAGCATCTCTTTGTCTTTTTCAGTTAGAAAAACTGCTTTTTTTGTGATCCGTGACAATAAAAAACTAATAAAATACAGCATTTCCTCAAAACGACTAGGAACGATGATTAAATCAAATTCCTCTAAAATACGAAGCAGGCGGTCTCTCACCACAACATAATTCGTTCTAGAAATGCCATAGATCCCCTCAAAAAGTAACCAGTGGCCGTTCTTGGTGTCTGTTAGTACTCCTACAGTCGAATAAGCTACGCGGCGAACATCAAGTTCAGCGCCATCTATGTAGAAGCCTTTCTTTCTAGAATAAATCAGGCGAATGTCTTCTTCTTGAAGTTTCATTCTTAAATTTCTGACATCTTTTAAAACTGTATTCTTACTTACATTGAATAATTCTTGAAAATAATAAACAGATAAGTCATCAACCATCGAAAAGGCAAGAAGATAGATCATGGCTTGTCTTTCCTCTTCCGAAAAATACAGTTCCTGTTTTGACACTTCAAAGAGGACTTCAGACCATCGTCGTCGAATCACCTCTGGAACCAGCACCTCCTCTCCAGAGATATTTATTTTTTGCCCTAGCTTTTTTTCACAAAAATGATTGATTTTTGTTAATTCTATTTTTAGAGACTCTTCCTCCAAGTTCGTCAGTTTTATCAATTTTTGTCTGTTCGTTTCCTCAAACAGATAACTCAAGCGGTAATTGATCATTCCTGTCCCCCCATTTCAACTATAATGACTTTTCACTGGAAACGCTATCACACTTCAGCCCAATTTGACTCGTGCTTTTTCCCTTTTGATGGACCAAACAGATTCAACGATGCACGCATGTATTAAAATGAAAATAAAAAAGGGATGTCACCAGAAACAAATCTTGCAAAAATAAGCAGTGACATCCCAAAATAGGAAAAACGATTTCCGGATTTCACTGCTTATTTCAGTTACCTATTTTTGGCACTCCCTTTGACGCTCGCTTAGCAACAACAGTAAACTCGTTTTATGCTGATTCAATCTCGTCGAATCAGTTTTCGATCCTTTATTTCATAGACTTGATCTGCCACTTGTTGAACAAAATAAGGATCATGCGACGTAAACAAAACTGTTCCGTGATATTGTTTCAAAAAATACTCTAGCGCATTCATTGTCCGCAGATCAATAAAATTAGTCGGTTCATCTAGAATCAATACATTTGAAGTCTTAGCAAACAGGGTTGCTAGTGACAGCCGTGTAGCTTCTCCTCCACTTAACGAACAAACTGATTGTTGGATAGCCTCCGGTGAAAAGCTTAAATGGTGAAGCATACTTCGGATCAAACTTTCTGGATATTCGGTCTGACGCATCAGGTACTGTAGGACAGTCATATCTTCAACATAGTGATAATCCATTTGCTCATAGACAGCAAAAGTAATTTTTGGACTAAGCTTTATTCCATTGTTTTGCTGCAAGATATGACTGAGTAAACTAGACTTCCCACTCCCATTAGGACCAATAATCGCGATGTTTTTTCCTAGAGCAAAGGCAAAGTTAACTTCATCAAGCAGGATTTTTTCACCGTAATGGATCGTCACTGATTCACCTGCGATTGGGAACTTATTGTGTAAAACAGTTGTTTTTGTCTGCGGGAAATCAATCGGATGCTTTTTCTGTACTCTTGCGACTGCCGTTAATTTTTCTAAACGTTTCTCCATTGACTTCGCCGCTTTCATTATGCCTTTTTGACCACTTTCTTTTTGTTTTGTTCCTGCCAAACGGTCAGGTTTCCGACTATTTTTATTGCTTCTGCTTTTTTGATTGGAAGATTGTGCCATTTTTTTTGCTTGCTGCTCTTTTTTGATCATGCTGTTTTCTAATTTTTTACGTTCTCTCAAATAGTCATCATGCGCTCTTTCTTGAGCAATTACTTCTTGCTCTTTTTGCTTTAGATAGTCATCATAGTTCCCTTGATACTCATTTATCGTATGTCCCGATACTTCCCATATTTTGTCAGCTAATTCATTGAGAAATAAGCGATCATGGCTAACAAAAATTAAGGTTCCATAATAATACCGAAGTTCTTTAATCAACAATTGCACGCTTCGTTGATCTAAATGAGTCGTTGGTTCATCTAACAACAAACCTGGTGTGTACGTAGATAATACTTGCGCCAAACGATATTTCGCTTCTTCACCACCACTAAAGTGAGCCAGTTGATTGGGTACTCGGAAACGGCTGAGTAACTCAAAATCGATTTCTTCGACTGGATGCTGATCAAGGGTATCGATCTGTGCAAAATATTTAAAATCAACCCTTCGATCTATTCTTCCTTTTTCTGGTAGGATTTCTCCAGCTAATAATTTAAGTAACGTCGATTTCCCGCTACCATTATCTCCGACGATACCGATCCGCGCATTCTCATAAATCGCTTGCTCATTAATTGTTAACACTTCTTTTCCGTTATACGTAATCTCAATCTCTTTTAATTGCATTGCTAATGCTTCCATTGTTTGCACTCCTTTTGTGCAAATGAACATCCTTCTAACGGAAACACAAAAAAGAAGCAGCCTGTGAAAGACTGCTTCTTCAAGAATTTTGTCCATACTAAAAAAGCATAGAAAAACAGCAAAGTTCCCGTGAATTGTCATTTACAAGTTGTTTTTAAACGATTCAATTAATTGTTTAAAAATACTTGATCCAAATAAAACAACCACATGGCACATCGCTCCTTTTCTCTAATTACATTTATTTTATCATGATTGAAACCGTTTGACAAACGATTTTAAAAGCGTGACAGACATCAAATTTCTGAAAAACCATCCTTCAATTCTTGAAGGATGGAGAAAAGAATGATTTCCTCTCACTTGACGAACGGAGGAACCATCACATAACTAATAATGATTTGATTGCTTTTCGTTCATCCATTGCCTCATAAGCAGCTTGAACTTGATCTAATTCGAATTGTTGCGTAAAGACTTTACCTGGCTCGATTTTATTTGATAAGACTGCTTCTAATAGTGAAGCTCGGTCGTGAGTCGTCACAGCCGCAATCCCTCCGCGTAAGCCGATATTACGATAGAACAAAGCGTTCGTATCCAACTCATCTACATGCGGAACCCCCACACGTCCAACAACTGCACCTGGTCGCCCAACTTTTACTGCCGTTTCAACCGCTTGTTGCGTTCCTACACACTCTAACACTGCATCTGCGCCAGCACCTGTTAATTTCATGACCTCAGCGATTGCTTCTTCTCCACGAGCCGCAATGATATCCGTTGCTCCAAATGTCAAAGCTAGCTGTTGACGGTCTTCATGTCGACTCATCGCAATGATTTTTGATGCGCCTAACAATTTTGCTCCAATTACTCCGCATAACCCTACAGCACCATCTCCAATCACAACGACTGTATCTCCTTCTTTCACCTCAGCACTCACTGCTGCATGATAGCCAGTCGCCATCACATCCGCCAACGTAACAAAGGAATTTAACATATCATCGGAATAATCTTCTGGTTTACCAGGGATTTTTACTAATCCCCAATTTGCGTTGCGATAACGAATATACTCTGCCTGATAGCCTGTTGAACCTGAAGTATCTGATAAACAATCGCCATCAAACCCAGCTAAACAAGCCTCACATTCCCCGCAACCATGGGTAAAAGGCACAATCACAAAATCACCCGGTTGAACATTTGTAACACCTTCTGCTACCTCTTCTACGATACCAATCGCTTCATGTCCCGCAGCAGACCCTGGTTCTTTTTTAGAGATGCCACGATACCACCATAAATCAGAACCACATACACTTGCGCGTACCACACGAATGATTGCTTCATTCTCTTGGTTCAATTCTGGCTTAGGCATTTCTTTGATAGCCATCTTTCCTAGTTCTAAAAATACTGTTGCTTTCATCGCTTCCACTCCTTAGATTGATTGCTTCTAGTATATCCCCTTGAGCCAACTCCAAGTCAAATAAAAACAATTATAACCAATCTTTTACCAATAAGACGGAAGAAAATGAACTCGCTTTTATGTACTCACTATGGTATCATGACTTTGAAAAGAGAGCGTTGCATCAACAACTCTCTCTCCAGATAGCACCGTTTGACTGGTGGCTAGCTTGGTTAGTTACAGAAAATAACCGTTAAACTCGCCAAAGTTTAAGGAGCGGTTATTTTTTGTTGTCCTTGTCGCTGACGATCAAGACCAATGTTGCAAATGACAATGCAAACATCAATGACTCAAACACAGACATGCTTATTCCTTTCTAGGAGAAAGCCACAGATCAACATAGGCATTACCTCTTTTCTTAAGTCTAGCCACCGCATCAACTTTACTATCCTTGTCAGTATACTATAAACCCAAAATACAAACCTTAATTTTTAGATTTTTTTGTTATTTATTGTATTGCTATTTTCACCTTTTTTGTTTTTCTATCAGAACAAAAGAAATTGAACTCGCTTTTATATACTCGCTATGGTATCATAGTTTTGAAAAGAGGAGCTGTATCACAGCTCCCCTTCAGATAGTATCGTTCAAAACAATGGCTAGCTTAATATCGATTCAAAAAATAACCGTTAAACTGGTCAGAGTTTAAGGAGCGGTTATTTTTTGTTGTCTTTGTCGCTGACGATCAAGACCAATGTTGCAAATGACAATGCAAACATTAATGCCTCAAACACAGACATGCTTATTCCTTTCTAGGAGAAAGCCACAGATCAACATAGGCATCACCTCTTTTCTTAAGGCTAGCCACCGCATCAACTTTACTATCTCTGTCAGTATACTATAAACCGAAAATCCAAACCTTAATTTTTAGATTTTTTTGTTATTTTTTGTATTGCTATTTCCACCTTTTTTGTTTTTCTATCAGAACAAAAGAAATTGAACTCGCTTTTATATACTCGCTATGGTATCATAACTTTGAAAAGAGAGCGTTGCATCAACAACTCTCTCTCCAGATAGCACCGTTTGACTGGTGGCTAGTTTATTTCAGTTACAAAAAATAACCGTTAAACCTTCCAAAGTTTAAGTGGCGGTTATTTTTTGTTGTCTTTGTCGTTGACGATCAAGACCAATGTTGCAAATGACAATGCAAACATCAATGCCTCAAACACAGACATGCTTATTCCTTTCTAGGAGAAAGCCACAGATCAACATAGGCATCACCTCTTTTCTTAAGGCTAGCCACCGCATCAACTTTACTATCTCTGTCAGTATACTATAAACCGAAAATCCAAACCTTAATTTTCAGATTTTTTTGTTATTTATTGTATTGCTATTTTAACCTCTTTTGTTTCTCTATCAGAACAAAAGAAATTGAACTCGCTTTTATGTACTCGCTATGGTATCATAGTTTTGAAAAGAGGAGCTTTATCACAGCTCCCCTTCAGATAGTATCGTTCAAAACAATGGCTAGCTTAATATTGATTCAAAAAATAACCGTTAAACCATCCAAAGTTTAAGTGGCGGTTATTTTTTGTTGTCTTTGTCGCTGACGATCAAGACCAATGTTGCAAATCACAATGCAAACATCAATGCCTCAAACACAGACATGCTTATTCCTTTCTAGGAGAAAGCCACAGATCAACATAGGCATCACCTCTTTTCTTAAGGCTAGCCACCGCACAAACTATACTATCCCTGTCAGTATACTATAAACCGAAAATCTAAACCTTAATTTTTGAATTTTCATGTTATTTTTAACAGTAAAAACCGGAAAAGCGTTGAGTGAGAAACTCACACACTTTTCCGGTTTTTGGTAGTATCAGAACGAATCTAAAAAGATTCGATCAATAGATCACTCAACACACGATTTCTATAATTCTTCCACTAATGCTTCTAATTCATTTAATCGTTGTTCAAACACGGCCATTGCATCTTCAATATAAGCTGCTTGAGTCATGTCCACACCAGCTTTCTTCATTACTTCTACTGGATAATCGCTGTTTCCTGCTTTTAGATACGTTAGGTAAGCATCTAATGCGCCTGGTTCTTTCTCCCAGATTTTCTTCGCTAAAGCAGATGCAGCAGAAAATCCTGTTGAGTATTGATAGACATAATAATTATAGTAGAAATGTGGGATACGTGCCCATTCATCTTTGATTTCTGGATCTTTTTCAACAGCCGGACCATAATACTTAGCATTTAATTCGCCATAACTTTCACTTAGGTACTCACTCGTCAAAGGTGTTCCTTTTGCATCTTCTTGGTGCATGAAGTGTTCAAACTCTGCAAATTGTGTTTGACGGAAGATTGTTCCTTTAAAACCATCTAAATAATGATTCAAGACATAGGCACGAACCCGAGGATCTTCTTCGGTCGCTAATAAATGTTCGGTCAAAATATTTTCATTTGTTGTTGACGCAATCTCGGCTAAGAAGATTGAGTAATCGCCGTAGACGAAAGGTTGATTCGAACGTGTGAAATAGCTGTGGACACTATGTCCCATTTCATGGACCAAAGTGAATAGTTGATCCAACGTATCATGCCAGTTCATCAGAATGTAAGGGTTGGTATCATAACTACCAGAAGAATAAGCGCCACTTCGTTTTCCTTTATTCTCGACTACATCGATCCAACGGTTTGAAAATGCTTCTTTTACGACAGCAAGATATTCTTCTCCCATTGGCGCAAGTGATTCGATCGCTTTTTCTACTGCTTCTTCATACGTAAATTTGATTGGTGCTTCACCTAATACTGGCGTATATAGATCATACATGTGTAATGTATCTACGTTTAATAGTCGTTTACGTAGTTCCATATATCGATGCAATAACGGCAAATGTTTGTTCACGACAGTAACTAAAGTATCATACACACTTTCAGGAATATGGTTATTGCTCAATGCGGCTTCTCTGGCAGAAGCGTATTGACGTGCTTTTGCTTTGAAGTTGTGCCCTTTGATATGTGTTCCAAGTGTGGAAGCAAAGGTGTTTCTAAATTGTGCATATACGCTGTATAGCCCTTTGAAGGCCGCTTCACGTACTTCGCGATTGGTGCTTTCTAATAATTGACCATATACACCATGCGATAATTGGATCTTTTCACCATTCTCACCAGTGATTGTTGGGAACTCTAAATCAGCATTATTCAAAACTGCAAAAGTACCACTTGAAGCACCAAAGATTTCTCCGGCTCCAGCAAGTAATGCCTCTTGATCTGCTGATAAAATGTGCGAGCGGTTATCAACCATTTGTTTGACATAATGACGATAAACTTCTAATTTTGGTTCTTCTTCAAAATATTGCCAAATTTGCTCATCAGAAAGTTGCAATACTTCTGGCTCATACCAAGCAATTGCTTCACTCACTTTTGAAAGTAAACTTCCAGCGCGAGCATACAATGCTTGATACGTCGTATTTGTCGTATCTTGGTCATTTTTTAAATGGGAATAGACATAAATAAGCTCAACTTTACGATACATTGTTAAGACAAATTCAAGCGCCTCCAAAAATGCTGTTGCTCCATTACCTAATGTTCCTTTATAATGCTCAGAATTTTTTAATTCTTCAGTCAATTCTTCGTACTTTTTATCAAATTCTTGATCGCTTGAAAAGATTGGTGTTAGATCCCATGTCAATTTCTCAGGCAAATCTTCTCTATTTGGTAACTTCGTTGTTTCGCTCATCTGTTCCACTCCTTTTGTTCATCTTTGCAACTATGCTTTTCTGAATAAAAAATAATAGTTACTTTTTTACTTACTCTTTTGAGTTTATCATAACTCTTTCATGTTTTGTATATGGAATTCTTCACTGATTATTATTTTTGTACTAAACGTTTACACTCTTCATAAAATAAGCGATATATTTTTTCCTCATCAATCAAAGGAAATAACCACTCATTTTTATATTCCTTGATTTCCTGATACCACTTATCGAAAGAACTTGTTTTCTTATCACTCTCTTGGCATTTCATCTGTGAAAACAGCAAGCGATAAAAGAATACTTGTTCAGAAAAAAAGCAAAAGAAATCACTGTTTTCATAGATCCATGACTCAAGATAAAGCACATGCTTCTTTCTTAGGTAGCACTGTTCTTGTACTCCTAATACCTTTTTATTTTTTCGAATGATTTGTTTTGCTAACCAGTCTTTTGTTTTCACGGAAGGAGAGCTTGGCATTTTTCGTAATGTGCCACTTTCGACTTCTAATATCGTCAATAGTTCCTTTTCAAAAAAAGACCAAGAAAATCGTTCAAAGCTGATTTTCCCCGATAAATCTGTGAGGATCTGACTATATAAGTAAACCTTTTGCGTGGACCAGTCGATTTGCCAAAAGTGGAGCTGTCGTAAATCGTCGTAGTAGCAAAACTTTTTTTCTAAACTTAACCGATCGTTCTTTTTGAAAAATTTCATTCCTAATAGCCACCAAACAATGTACTCATTTGCTTTGTAATTGATCGTTCTTTCAATCATTCGCTCATAAGACAATGGAGAGCATTGGATCTCAAACGCATGATGACCAACCAAAATATCCGGACGTTGCATCAGTTGCGATAAATAACCTTCCATTTCTACTCTTGGATAACTCTTTTTCAGCCATTGAAAACATTGTGTTTTTAAATAAAGATGTTCTTTAGATTCCGCCTCACTAAACACTTGGCAGTCTGGAGTATCGCGATGGGAAAAATGGGCGACCCTCTTCATTCCTCTTTTTAAAAATACTTGATTCCCACATTTTGGACAATAGTAATCGCACTCTTTTGTTGCATCAGTTGCTAAAAAAACAGACCCTTCTTTGTCTTTGGCGAGCAGCATCGACTCACTCCCTTTCACTGGGTAAATACGCCAACAAAAAAAGTCTCAACGAATGTTGAGACCCTCGACAAAACATACCTAGCGATTTCGACTATCGCTAGGTATTTTTATCCTACGCTTTATTCAAAATAAAATTTTACTCGTTCCAGAGCATTACGTTCCATCAATTGCTGTCCGTATTCGTTCAATGCTTCAGGGGTTCGTGTACTTTTTTCAGCAAATTCTAAAATACGTGCATATTGATTTTCAACATCTGTTTGATTTAGATTTTCCATCCAAAAGTGAACAACTAAATAATAACGTTCTTCTAATTGGTATAGATCTGTCCAAGCAGATTCTAATTGAACATCATTCGCAAGCTGGATCACTTGCTCAAAATCACTGAATACAAAGATTGCTCGTTGTTCACTTGCAGTAGTTGATTCTGTTAAGTCGCTTTCCTCTTCATTCGCAAGCATTTGGCCTTGAAGAAACTCACTAACATCTGCGCTATTCAACGTCGATTCATTGTTTTGACCTATCTCTTCGTCTGGCATATTCTTACTGATAAACAGTTCTAGGCCATCCCCTTTTGGCAAAACTTGGAAAGTGACAGCTTCGCTACTTTGGAACTCCTCTTCAATATCCACTTCTTCTAAAATACTATAAAAAAAGTTTTCTATTTCTTTGTGGTTACCTAATAAATCTAAAAATGAGACCCCACGTTCTTCTAGATCCTCATGACCGATCATTACACGAATCGTATTCTCATTGATATGTTCCATTTCCATTTGCTACACCTCACTTTATCCCAACTATCCATATAGGTTAATTGTAGCGAAATAAGAATAAATGTAAAGAAAAAATCATTAAGTCCTCAAAAAACACAATCTATTTTAATAAAAAAAACTCAGGAAGACATCACATCCTCCTAAGTTTCATTCTGCGTTTTCTATAAACCAGCCATTAGCTGGGCTTGACGTAATTCTAATTGACGAACATCTCGTGGTAAGAAACGACGGATTTCATCTTCATTAAAGCCGACTTGTAGACGTTTGTTATCGATCATAATTGGTCTACGTAACAAACCAGGATTGTTTTGTACAAGCTCTAAAAGTTCTTGTAATGGTAACTCATCAAGATCCATATTTAATTTTTGGAAAACTTTTGAACGGGTAGAAATAATTTCTTCTGTTCCGTCTTCCGTCATTTGTAAAATTGCTTTTAATTCAGAACTATTAAGAGGTTCTGAAAAAATATTTCGCTCTACAAATGGAATCTGATGCTCTTGCAACCACGCACGAGCCTTTCTGCAGGAAGTACAACTTGGGGAAGTATATAGTGTTAACAACGTGCATCACTCCTTTTTGTGATTATAGCCACATTTTTGTAACAGAAGATCCTGAATATCTTCCATCTGTTTCTATTATACCTAATCAACATTTAAATAGCTAGCTTTTTTTTAAATTATTTTTTAAAAAAATGAAAGTTATCTAAGATAGATATACAGTTAAACCAAGGTTTCTACTTTATTATCAGTTAAAAAATTAGAGTTTTCAAATACTTTTACAATATTACAAACACATAACACAGCATCTAAAACTGTACTAATCTTTTCCGAAAGTAAAAAAATGAGAACGCTTTTTTCGCATTTAATGTTTTTTATTTATTTTAATAACAGACAATTTAAAAAACTCAGAAAATATGTAAAACTAATAAAATGTTGATTTTAGAGCCACAATAAAATTGATCTTACCCACAACCTCTTTGAAGAAGTGAAAAATCACTCGTTATCTTACACACTGACGTTATTTTATATTTTACTAATTTTATTTTTTCTGTATTAAAAAAACAAATTATCTTTTGTTCTATTTATTTTTACTATTATAATTCATTTGACAAAGTCGAAATAGATTTGTAGATTTCTTTATAATAAAATTAATTATTTTTAGTTAAAAAAACTAAAATACACAAACCTTATTCTGTCAAGTAATTAGAAATATAGTAATAAAAACCTTTAAATTCCAACGTTTTTCTTGGCTTTTTTTTGATACAATAAGCGAGGATTTGTGAAAAGATAGAATTTTGAAAGGCGTGTAATAATTTGATTAAATCAGTTGTATTTGATGTTGACGATACAATGTATGATCAGCAACAACCATTTAAGAATTCAGTTAAAAGTGTGGTACCTCAAGTAACAGAAGAAGATATGCATGGATTATATATCCGTTTCCGCCATCACAGCGATGAGAATTTTCCAAAAGTCATGGCTGGAGAATGGACACTTGATTATATGCGTGCACACCGCATTAGTCAGTCCTTGATCGATCTAGGTTATTCACCTATCTCTGATGAAAAATGCTTAGTTTTCCAAGAAGTCTACGAAGAGGAACTAGCAAATATCTCTCTTCATCCTGAAGTAAAAAAAACACTTGATTTTCTTAAAGAAAAAAATATTCCATTAGGGATCATCACCAATGGACCAACTGATCATCAAACAAAAAAATTAAATCAACTTCAATTAACAAATTGGATTCCTGCTGATTGTATGCTAGTTTCTCAAGCAACTGGCTTTCAAAAACCAGAAAAGGAAATCTTCCAATTAGCCGAGAAAACTTTCAATATGTCACCTAATGAAACACTATACGTTGGCGATAATTACGAAAACGATGTGTTAGGTGCTAAGAGTGCCAATTGGCAGACGTTATGGTTCAATCACCGCAAGCGTTCCATCAACGAGCGTCCGGTGTGTGATGTAGAGATCAACGAATTCGATCAACTACTATCCGCTATAAAAACTGCTGTAGGAGAGGCTCAGCTTGTCTGATCAAATAAGCATCTGCGAATAAATAAACAAGAAAAAAACAAGGAAGATAACTGCGCAGATTTGCGAGGCTATCTTCCTTGGCTTATTTACTGTTTCCTGTATAGGAGAGTAATTACTCAATAAATGATCTTTACACTTTATTCGTCATTTTCACCAATACTTAGAATCAAACGAATATCGTCTTCTGTTAATTTCGTCAATTGTTCTTCGTTTCCTTGAATCACTTTTTGGAATAATTCCCGTTTTTCTTGCTGTAAAGAATCCATTCGTTCTTCGATTGTTCCTTCAGCAATCATTCGCCATACTTCAACAACATTTTTTTGTCCAATACGATGGGCTCTTCCAGCAGCTTGTTCTTCGATCGCTGGATTCCACCATAAATCATAAAGGATGACTGTATCTGCGCCAGTTAGATTTAATCCAGTCCCTCCTGCTTTAAGTGAAATAAGAAAGACATCTTTTTCACCCGCGTTGAAAGCATCGACCATGGTTAAACGATCTTGTGCCTTTGTACTTCCTCGTAAATAAAAGGTACTTAGCCCTAATTCAGCTAATTCCTCTTGAAGGATCGTCAACATACCCGTAAATTGGGAGAACAACAGGACACGACGGTTATTTTCTTTTGCAGCTAGTAATAAATCTTTTACTTGTTCTAACTTACCTGATCCACCTTGGTAGTCTTCTACAAACAAACGAGGATCACAACAAATTTGACGTAAACGTGTCAGTCCTGCCAAGATGCCGATCCGATTCTTTTTGAATGACTCTGAATCCATAGCTGATACTTCTTCACGCATTTGTCTCAAATAAGCAAGGTACACTGTTTTTTGTTCTTCCGTCAACGCAGAATAAAGATTCATTTCAGTTTTTTCTGGTAAATCTTTGAGAACTGTTTGCTTATCTCGTCTTAAGACAAAAGGTCGGATCATTTGCGCGATTTCATCTGTCGTCAATTCTCTAAAACGTGTCCGATTCGGAAAGAACCCTGGCATGATCGTAGCAAATAGTGACCATAGTTCTTCAAGGCTATTTTCGATTGGTGTCCCACTCAAAGCAAACCGCTGTGGAATATGCAACTCTCGTAAAGCTTGAGCAGTCTTTGTGCTGCTATTTTTCACCA
Organism: Enterococcus sp. DIV0806c; assembly: GCF_051710905.1. NCBI lineage: Bacteria > Bacillati > Bacillota > Bacilli > Lactobacillales > Enterococcaceae > Enterococcus > Enterococcus sp. DIV0806c. The sequence goes on from NZ_JBIOLO010000001.1 coordinate 2,802,077, forward strand.
TTTGCGCTTCATCTAAGACTAAATAATTAATCGTCGATGATTGATATTCTGAAAGATCCTGACGTAAGCTCGCATAAGAAGTAACACGAATATCTACTTTTTCAGCTAACAAAGTTTCTCGCTCTTTCTTATTGCCATTGATCACTTGGACACTCAATGAGGGAGCAAATTTTTTCACTTCGGCTTGCCAGTTATAGATCAAACTCGCCGGTGCTACGATCAAGGCGTCCAATGAACCTTTTTCTTCTTTCTCCGAAAGCAGAAAAGCAATGGTCTGCAGCGTTTTCCCTAGACCCATTTCATCAGCTAAAATCCCACCAAACTGATAATGACCTAACATTTTCAACCATTGGAAGCCTTGCTTCTGATAGTCTCTAAGCTCAGCTTGCAAATTCTTTGGTAAAGTAGCTTCGTAATTCGTAGGATTGATCAAGTCTTGAGTCATTTGTTGGAAAGAATCGCCAAAACTAGCATTACTTCCCGTAAATTGTTCTTTGATCATCAATCCTTGATTTTTTGGCACTTGGATAACGCCATCGTCTGAACGGATCGTATCTCTGAACTGTTGTAGGATTTTGCTTGTTTGTTGGAATTCTTCTGAATCAAACGATAATACCTGTCCACTTTCTAAGGTATAAAATGAATCATTTCTTAACAAACTCTGCAAAACATTGTCGATTTCATGCTCGTTGATTCCTGTGACATCAAAGCGGATATCTAGCCATGATCCTGTTTCTTCTACTTCGATCTGTGGTTGGTGTTTTTGTGCGTCTAGATATAATTCCCGTAATTTTTTTCCTATACGGACTTCTCCAAATTGACGAAAAACAGCTAATTCTGTCCGGAAAAACTGATACAATGCTTCACCTTCTGGTAATGGACGTTCGTAGCCCGTTTTATTTTTCCGGTAACGGTACATACGAAACAAATCAAGGACCCGCTGTTCTTGCGCCGTATCTCTCAATATTTCGGTAGTTTGCTCAGCAAGCGTTTCATGTCGTTCATCTGTGGAGAATACAACATCTCCATATACAAAATCGATTCTTGCTTGGATTTGCCCTTTCATTTTTTTAAAAACAAAGACAAACTCTACTGGAATATCTGCGACTTCTGCCGTCACTTCATCGTCAATAGCAACGGTTCCTATCTGATCTAAAAGTGGTAAAATTTCTTTAAATAAAGAAGACAATTCTTTTTTGTGAAAGGCAACTTCTGGCTCTTCAAAACGTTTCATCAGTTGTTTCCAAGTCAAATAAATCGTCTGTTGCTGCTTAGTCAAATGATAGATAGTACCTTGTCTGATCCCCCACTGGTAGTGAGACAAAAACAAATCAAAGTCACTTACGGCAGTCAGTTGATACTGTGTTTCTTTCTTCTTGACTTGAAAACTTAGCGGTTTCGCATCGTCTGAAAATTGGATGCCATGATAAGTTTGATCATTGATCTGTAGTTTCAAACGTGTCGATTGATTCATACGCTCTAACAAAGATTTCGACTGATCGATTGGCAAAAGTAAGTAACGCTTGTCTAATTTCCCTTTTACCAAGACACCGTTTGCGCCTAACAATGTTTGCGTCTGTGCAATACCTGCGAATAGATCCAGTAGTTGTTGATCTTCTTGTTGGAAAACTCGATGCTCTAAACGGAATTGATACTGTTTATTGACCGTATAGTTTTCCTCTTCTGTGTACGCCTGTAGAAATTCATAAATATTTTTTACGATGTATGTTTTCTTAGGTGTTTCTAAAAAGCCCACACGTAGATACACCGCCAAAATAGAAAGTTCTGGATGGTATTGATTGGTTTCGATCTGTTCGACATGATAATCGATCACTAAGGGTTGTACGGACTTAGTAGAAGTCTTCCCTTTTAATCGGGCAAAGCCTTTTGTCAATAGTTCTCCTTCACTGGTCTTTTTCGTTGGTTCGATCATTTTTTGATCTTTCTGCATGATACGAGAAAGTTGTTTCGATCGTAAATAAAGTTCTACTGCAACAGTGTGCTTGCAATAATGATGTTCTTCCCAGTATGGGCATTGACAGTAATCGATTTCTTTTGCTGTACCATCTAAATCAACTAAATACAGCTCACTACCTAAAACTTCTGCATGCCACACATTCTCTTCTGGATCTGGGACAACCGATAACACACGGTCTTCTTGCAAATATTGACGCCCTCTTGCAATGACTTTTTCCGGAATACTCCATTTCATTGTTATCAATCTCCCTTCTTAACCAAAATGGTAGCGTATCTCACTTTGTCCACTACCTTTTGTATCAATTCGTATTTGTTGCAAGACACGTTCTTTCAACTCACGTACATGGCTGATGATCCCGATCATCCTGCCTTCGCTTTCAACTGTTTCTAATGCTTCCATCGCCATTTCCAAGGCTTCTTCATCCAGTGAACCAAACCCTTCATCAATAAACAATGCTTCGATCGTGATCCCACCAGCTTGCGCTTGAATCACTTCTGCCAAAGCTAAAGCTAATGATAATGCAGCAATAAAGCTTTCGCCTCCAGATAAAGTATGCGATCCTCTGGTCGTTCCTGCTTCATCATCGTACACGTTGATTTCCAGACCAGTCTTTCCGCGGTAGCTACCGACTTCTTCATCTAATTCAAACTGATAGCGGCTTTTTGTCAATCGTATCAGATGTTCATTAGCGACTTGTAAGACTTCTTGTAAATAAACTTGCAAGACATAACGTTCAATGCTTGTCTTTTTAGGATTTTCACCATTCATCGTCTGTGATAATTGTTGCAACTGGATCAACTCATCTAGTTGTTCCTGACTATTTTGATAACATGTGGTAAATTCCATGATCACTTTTTGATTGTTTTGGTGTTCTTGCTGCAAGTGATAGATCAATTGTTGCTGCTCTTCAATGTGTTGTTTGATTTTTTCGATTCGTTCACTCAACACTGTCAAATCTTGGTATTTTTCATCATAGGTGACATGTTCCAGTTGTTCCAAGCGAGTGGAAAGAACCAGCTGTTTCGTTTGATACTCCTTGACCGTTGTTTTTCTATTTTCATACGTGGCTGTTTCTTTTAACAACGTTGCTATTTCTTCTTGTGAGGAAAAATCAGGGTGTTGCTCCAAGAAACTAGAGATTTTACGTTGTTCTTTTTCAACTTGAGTAGTTGTCTTTTCGATTTGTTCAGTCAATGTATCGACTTTAGTTGTCAAAATAGCTGATTCTTGTTGGAGTTTTTCACCTTGCGCCATTTGCTCTTCTAACTCTTGTTTCATCTTGATCAACTGTTCAACTAATTGATCAGCTTCTTTTGCTAAAGTATCAATGTCTTCTGTTCCTAATTGTTGACTTAATCCTGCTATCTCACCTTGGAGTCGTTGGATTTTTTCATTATGGAGCGTTTGTTGAGCTTTTAACTGTTCACTTTGTTCTTGGTTGCTTGCTAGTTCTTCCATGATCCTTACTTGGGCTTCTTCAGCTTTTTGGATTTCCTTTAAATGAGCATTGAGGGTCTTCTCTATTTCCGCAAGCCCACGAACAATATCTTCTTGCGCGTCTATTTGGAAGATGGCTTTTAACTCTGTGTTCAAATAAATCGCTTGTTGATCCAACTGTTGACTCGTTTCCACTTGTTGTTGACCTAAACGAGCAAGCTGTTGGTTGATTTCTTCGATTTCTGCTTTTTTTCGACCAATCTCCTGATGCGTTTTTTCGATCGATTGTTCTGCTTGGACCATTTTTTCTTCAAGTACAGCTAAGTTTTCCTGCACTGATTCACGATTATCCGGTGTCAATGGATGCTCCGTTGCACCACACACTGGACAAGGTTCACCAGGTATCAATAGGGTTTGTAAATAAGTAATTTGTTGCTTTGCCCAGTCGCTTTTCCATTGATTGAAATCGTGTGTTTGTTGTTCAAGTAATTGTTGTTTTTCTACCAATTGCTCTGTTGTTTGTTCAAAGTACTGATGATTTTTCACTAGTTCTTTGTAAAGGTGAGCAAGGTGTTGCTGTTGTTCACAGTAACGTTCCCCTTCTAAACGTAACCGTTCATAAACCAACTGTTTTTCTTGTAGTTCCCCTTGTGTTGCTAAAACGGTTTGACTCGTTTGTTGTCTTTCTTGAAGGATCAATTGCTGATCTGCCAGTTGTTGGATTTCTTGCTGTAATTCACTGACTTTTTTTTCCATTACGGAAAGTTCCGATTGTTTTTCTCTAAAAGTATCGGCCACTGGGATCAATCGTTGCTTTTCTTGGAGCGTTTGACTCATTTTTGCTATTTTTTGTTCGAGATCTTCTCGTACGTCCGCCTGTTCTTGCCATTTCTGTAAATCACTTGCCACCTTATTGAACGCAATAATTAGTTGCTGTTTTTCACTTTCCTGTGTGGTAAGTGATTCTTGGTATTCTTGGCTACGTTCAAGTGGGGTGCGCAATTGCTGAGCGACTTCATAATGAGAAACCCATCTTTGGTGCTCCTCGATCACTTGCTGTTGCTCATTGAGCGCTTGTTGTTCTGCCAATAATTGTTGCTTTTCTTCATAAGCAGATTTTTGATTTTTCCCTTGATAGTAATCTGTCTCGCTGATTTTTTGTTCTTCTTTCAGTTGCTCTAATACTTCTTGCTCTGATACGAGCCTTGTTGAAATTTGATTTTGATACTCTTGCCACTCATTGATCACTGTCTCAAAAGATTGTAGACCAGCCGGTTGCTTCTCCTCATAGGAACTAAATTGTCTTTGCAACAAGACTAATTCTTGCTCCAAATGATCCAGTTCTTTTTGCTTGTTCTTGGCTTTTTCTTTCAATTGTTCGGTGAATCGTTGAAAGAATTGTGTGCCGAATAAGTTACGTAAAACTGTTTCTTTTTCACTACTAGAGGAAATCAAGAAATTCCGAAATTCTCCTTGCGGCAGTAAGACGATCTGTGAAAATTGCTTCGCATCTAAATTCAATAGTTCTTTGATTTCTTGATCGACTTCACTCCGTTTTGTTAATTGTCGAATTTCTTTTCCTTTTTCATCAAAGATCGTTAAACTTACTTTTGCCGCCTGTTTTCTCATGCCCTCACCCTTGCGTTTAGCTAACAATTGTTCAGGCTTACGTTCGACTTCATACCGCAACTGTTGATGTTCAAACGAAAAAAGGACACTCGTTTCGTCTTCAGGTGTCGCAAATAATGACCGCATCTCTTTGCCAGACCGCAACCTTCCAGATGTTTCTCCAAAAAGCGCATAGGTCATCCCATCAAAAATCGTTGTTTTGCCAGCCCCTGTTTTTCCTGTAATCAGAAACAAGGCGGCTTGGGTCAATTTTGAGAAATCAATCGTTTCATCGATAAATGGGCCAAAATTTTTCAATCGTAATGTCTGTGGTTTCATACTTGATCATTCCGTTTCTGTGAGTTCTTGCAACGTTTCTTCTAACCAGCTCATTTGTTGTTCTGTCATTGGCTCATCCACCATTTCAGTAAAGAACGTTTCCGCGAGTTTTTTTGGTTGCTTGATTTCAAGTGTCTGTCGTTTGCTTGTGGAACGATGCCGTCCATTGACACGTTCGACACCAAGTATTCGAGGATAGATTGCTCGTAATTGGTTCATCATGTTAGGAATAACTGCGCGATCTTTTAAATAAATCTGCAAATAATTTTCTCGGTTGATCGTATGGTAAAAACTTGGGTCTAATAATTCTTTAAAACTAGCAGTTACTTCAGCAATATCATACAAAGGTGTGATTTCTTGAAAATCCAACACCAAGGTGTCAGTTAGATCAACGATCCAGACACCTTTTTTCTGATTGATCTCTGAAAGTGAGAATTTAAGTGGCGAACCACTGTATCTAGCATTTTCTTGCTGCAAGGCTGCTTGATTATGAAGATGTCCTAAAGCGACATAATCAAATGGCTCCAATAGACCGCCTGGAATCGCATCTAGTCCACCCACTTCGATTTTTGTTTCTGAATCTGATTTCTTACTACCTGTCACAAAAAAGTGACTGACTAGCACCTGTTTTTTTGCAGGATCAAAAGCGAGTTGCATCTGGTCAACCACTTTTTCCATTGCTTGTTGGACCGTACGGATCGTATCATCTTCAAAATAACTTCTAGCGGAGATTGGTTCAAAATAAGGCAATAAGAAAAATTGAGTATTTTGATAGTCGATAGGTTGGAAAGATTCAGCAAATCGTGTGTGTAAAAAGAATTTTGTTTGGCTGAACCATTCCGTGCCAGCAGATAATCGAACACTACTATCATGGTTTCCTGAGATAGCGAAAATCGGGAATTTTTCGTTCAGGTTCCAGTCGATCATCAACCGATTGAACATCTCTACGGCTTCTACGGCTGGGATACTTCGATCATAGAGATCACCTGCAATAACGATTGCATCCACTTTTTCCTTTTTCGCAATCGTTAGAATCTCAGATAGTACATGTTCTTGCTCTTTAAGTAAATCATAGCCCTGCAATTTTTTTCCTATATGCCAATCTGCTGTATGTAAAAAACGCATCTCATCACCTCAAAAAAATATCCTTCTTACTATTATAACACTTCCATCAAGGACATGACAGCTAGAATCACTTGCAAAAAGGCGGTTTTATAACAAAAAAAGCGATAAAGAAGCGGTGTCTTAGACAATCCGTTTCTTTTATCGCTCATCGAATAAAGAACCATTATTCTGTTTCATTCTTTTTTATGATCTCATATTTAAAATCAGGATTTACTTCCTTGTCTAGTTTATCAAATGCAGCTTGTGTGCGTCGCTCGATTTCTGCCATTCCTTCCTTGTCAGTTTTTTTGATATCTGACAAGTCGATCGGTTCACCAAAGCGAACAATCACTCGTTTGCGTTTGAATAGATCACCTAGCGTGAGAGGACCTTGATACACAGCTGGAACGATTTTTACTTTGGCCATTTTGGCTATTAACGCCATTCCACCTTTCAACTCGGTCGCATGTCTTGTCCCACTTGGAAACATGATCAATCCTAGATCGGTTGATTTTAGAATCTTGACAGGTGTCTTGATCACACTTGGTCCCGGATTGTCTCTTTTGACTGGGAAAGCATTCGAACGTGTTAAGATGAATCGTAAAACAGGGTTTTTGAACAATTCTTCTTTCGCCATAAAACTAAACGATTTAGGTGATGCAGCAACAGCGAGATACAACGGGTCCCACCAAGTGCGGTGTGGTGCAACAAGTATGTAATTCTCGTCTTTTGGTAAGACTTCTTTATTTTCATAACGGGCATTGCCATTGATAACAGCTAAAATCACTTTAACGAGCCCGCGCATAAATCGATAGAACATATCCTCTTCCTTTCTTTGCTTCTCGTTCCTATAGTATGCCTAAAAAAGACCGATTTGACAAGTTCTCTTGGTTCTTTTGAACAAAAATAGTATACTACATACGATTAGTTTTTTCATTTGGAGGGAATTAGATGCTTCACGAACATGAACGTATTGACCAATTATATGCAAAAGATATTAAGATTATCCAAAGTTCCCAAGTTTTTTCCTTTTCTTTAGACGCCGTATTGCTCGCTCATTTTGCTCGTGCGCCAAAAACCGGCCAAATCGTTGACCTTTGTTCGGGGAATGGTGCTGTCGGACTATTTTTAAGTAAACAAACACAGGCAAAGATCGATGCGATCGAACTACAGCCACGCTTAGCTGACATGGCCCGTCGGAGCATTTCATTGAATCATTTAGAACAACAAATGACCGTGCATACGATTGACTTAAAAGAAAGTTTAACGGTTGTCAGACACAACTCTTGTGACTTAGTCGTCTGTAACCCCCCTTACTTCAAAGGCTTACCTACAAATAAAAAAAATCCAAATGAGCATCTAGCAATTGCCCGACATGAAATCCATACAACGTTGGAAGAAGTGATCCAAATCTCCGGCAAGTTATTAAAAACAAATGGTCGCTTGGCTCTGGTACATCGTCCAGAACGCTTCTTAGAGATTTTGACTCTTATGCAAACCTATCAGATTGCACCGAAACGTGTTCAGTTTGTTTATCCTAAAGTAGGCAAGGAAGCAAATATTTTATTGATTGAAGGAATCAAGCAGGGAAAAGCCGATGGTTTCAAAGTTTCTCCACCTTTATTCACCTATGATACGCAAGGTGAGTATACCCCCGAACTTCGTGAGATGCTTTATGGAGAATAACCATTACTTTTATGTGTTGCACTGCCGAGATAATACGTTCTATGGAGGATATACCACCGATTTGGCTCGTCGTTTACAAGAACATAATAATGGTACAGGCGCTAAATACACACGTTTGCAAAAGAGACGTCCTGTAAAAATGATCCATGCAGAAGGATACGCTACAAGAAGTGAAGCCACAAAAGCCGAAGCCGCGTTCAAAAAACAAACACGCCGGCAAAAAGAAACCTATTTGAAGACACATCCTTCTCTTTCTTTACCTGATCAAACGGAGTAAAAAGAATTTTAGAGAAAAAGAATGCCTCAACGAAAGATCGGAGAACGATTTTCGTTGAGACATTTTTTTGTAAGAGTTATCCTACTGCTCAGGTCAAAACATTGCTGTCTCAACCTCAGTTTTTATTCACTTGCTTGAGTACTGTCAGATAAAGTGTCGCTCGTACTAGTCGAAGAAGTCTCACTTGTTTGACTTGTCTCAGATTCTTTTGTTCCACCTAATAGTGCTTCACTGACTAGATGGATATAATTCAACATACCATCTGGATTTGGATGGACTTGATCGTCATAGAACCATTCACTGTGACCATTACTATAACCGTACCAATCAATCACTGTCATGTTGTCATATTTCTTTTCCATTTCTGTGAGCATGGCATTGACTTCATTTTGCCAGCGCTTCGTTGGTACGCGAACATTGACCCAGTAAACTTTACGATCCCCGATCGCGTTCATCAAGCTATCAAATTGCGCCTCAGAAAAAGAGCCATTTGTTCCTAACCCAATTAATACCGTATCTTTCAATAGATCCCTATTTTTCAATTCTTCGATATAAGGAAGGCTTGTGTAGAGTTGACGGCCGACATCGCCATCTACGACTACTTGCGGATATAGTTCTTTTAAATCTGCCGCAGCATCTAACATGACTGAATCACCAAATGCAGTCAGCTCTAGCTGTTGGGCTTTTTCCCCTTGCGCTTTGGTCAAATCATATTTATCCAAAATCGCTTGGTCAATAGGTGCTACATTATTGCCTTGATTATTCTGACTTTTTTCAGCTAGTTTTTTACTTTCAGCAATATTCTTTTGTAATTGCTCTTGGTCCGCTGTCACAGCATTTTTAGGTGCAGTGACGAACCCGACTAAGGCAATCGCTACGACTAAGGTTCCAGGGACCACCCATGGCTTTTTCCTACTGAAAATAGGTTTGGTGAACCAGCCTTTGACGACGCGAAACGTTTGGCTATAATCAAAGCGTGCCAATGGACGTTCGATAAAGCGGTACGACAGTTCACTGATCAATAAAATCAATGTGATTTCAATGACCGTGTGTAACAACACATGATCAGCGATACCTGATACTTTCGCTTCGTAAAAAATCATTACCGGAAATTGGTACAAATAGATCCCATAACTTCGTTTACCGATCCAACTAAAGACCGGATTCGTCAACCAGCGATTCAAGCTCGCACCGGGATGCGCTGTGACTGCCACAAGAACCATACATAAAAGACTGACTAAAAAGAACCCACCATAATAGATAAAGCTCAAATGGTCATCTAAGAAAAAGAAAAAGAGGATCAAAATGATCAACGAACTAAAACCCGCTAAATTCAATACTTTCTTTGCTTGTTTAGGGATATTTTTCTTCAATCGCGTACTTGGCCAAACAAAAGCCAATGCACTCCCCATCCAAATCGAGAACAAGCGAGTATCTGTCCCATAATACACACGAGTAGGATCGCCATTTGGCGAGTACAACACCATCATCAAAATCGCTGAAGCAATGGCTGTGCCCATAATGACATAAAAAATATTTTTTTTCTTACGGACAAATACCATGAGTAATACAAAAATGATCGGCCAGATCAGATAGTTCTGCGCCTCTACTGCTAAGGACCAAATATGGGTAAATGGCGACTCATTTGCAAAACGATCAAAATAGGATAATCCATTATTGATCTGCCACCAGTTATTGACATAGAATAAACTGCTGAGTACAACGCCCCGAAGATTATTCAACAATCCTCGCTGGAATAGCGTAATATATGCTGATGCAGTAATAAGCAAGAAAACGAGCCCAGGATACAGTCGTTTCATTCGCCGAACGTAAAATTGCCAAATATTGATTTTTCCATTTTGTTCCCACTCTTGTCGTAAGAGATCGGTGATAAGATAACCTGAAACGACAAAAAATATCGGAACTCCGAGGTAACCACCCTTCATACTTGTTGGCAACAAGTGGTATAAAATAACCCCGATGACCGCTAATGAACGAATCCCATCGAAGCCCGTGATATACCGGCTATTTTTTAATCTTTTTTGTTTTTCCATTCAATATTCCAACTTTTCATAAACTTTTTTCATTCGTAATATACGTGCATTACCAAAAAATAGCAAGCAAAAACTTCATAAAAGTTGCCACTTTATACTATAATCCCATAGTTCATCAAAAAAGAACACATTTTTAAGTAACTTTAACAAAATTTCAAATATAACAAGTTGACTAATCGTTACTTGAATAGGGTTTCATTATTTTTTTATTTATTTTCGTTGATGAACGAGAAATACTTGAATGATTTCTACTCTTATCATGGATAGACATCTGGAATAGCCATTTAAAAATTTGGACTCCCCAAAAAAAAGGAATCAATAAAAGCTATTCTGCTTTACTTGATTCTTATCGGAACATTGTAAATAATCGAAACATCTATGCTCCCTAGTTATAATCACTCTAACACTCCTTTTCTATGATCACTTTAATAACTCATTCATACTTATTATGAAAAACATCACCTGTCCTTTAGCAGACAGATGATCGTTCTCTTTTGTGTCATATGTAATATAAATCATATAGTATGCTGAAGAGCTAGTGGTGCCAGATCCCAGTTCGGAGTTTTTTAATGGAGTTGAAATCTCATTTAATACAATTTCATATAAATCTTTTGGAAGTTTTAAATGATAACTAGTCTGCTCACCTAATATAGTAGAAATCCATAAAAAATTTCCTTATTGCCCCCTCATCTCCACTAATATTGATAGGATTTAATTCTAAAGTTAAATTATATTCAATAAGTACAGGTTCAATCTTCGATAATATTATACGAAATGTACTTTTAGAATAATTATAAAAAAGCTGCTTCATCTACTTTTCTCAAATTACCATAAAATATATCATTGATTACTTTAAAAAGAACCTCATTTCCAAGTAATTTCGCTTTCTTTTTTCGATAAATAATTCGATCTACTTCTTCAAATCTATAACCTGTACGTTTTACCAAAAAGTTTAAAGAGGATCCAAAATAATCCTTTAAATCCAGAACATCTTTTAATAATCTGATTATTAATAAATCTCATTTGAATGTTCCGCATAACCCCCTCTTATTTATCCTTATTCTTAAATCGTAATTACTATATACTGGAAGAGGCTAATTTATCAAGTTTTTTACCTTTTATTACCAGAAAGGAAAATTAGAGTGTACCCTAAATAGACACTGGCAGTTTATTGTTATTCTCCTTTTTAAATGATAAATTTTTCCAGTTTTATTTGACATACTTTCCTTGGTAGATTAGGTCTCGCTGAAACATTTATGTAAAAAATAGTGGTAGTAGACCGAGTGGTAATCTGATAATCAAATTATCGTTCGGTCTACTACCACTATTTTCTGTACGGATGTTCCAGTAAAGCCACTCTCTTTAAGATTGTTTAATAATATTTAAAGAGGACACGCCGAAAATTTTACTAAAGGTGATTTAATTGAAATAAAACTATTTGACAATGAGTCATATTTTATACTTATTCTATAAATACCTCATTGGTTCATTCATACTTTTAGAGAAGAACTTAGTTAATTATTTGTTTAAAAACAAGCATAGTATGTTATCTCATTTTCCTAAATTTCCAGTCACTTTTTGGATAGGATCTATTTTATTTCCATTTTTATCCATAATTATTGTACGATTTACTTCATTCTTATCATGTTTTATTTTTGAAGTAAATATCCAAATAAAAATCATTGATATTAGAAGAATCAATAAAATTACAAATAGAGGTTTTCTTTTCATATAAACTCCTAATTTTTGAACGTTATATCACATATCATGTTCAAAAAAGATATAAATAATGTTTTTTTCTTTTCTATAATGGAATTATGCTATAAGTTTGTCCATTAACAGGATTATCTACAGCAAAATAAAAATAGCCAGCTGTTTCTAAGGTATAAGGAGAGCCGCTTAAAGGCATATTGTAAACATTTACTACAGAAGCTGGATCAGGGCGATCAGTCACAAAGCAAGCAAATCCTCCTAATGAAAAAGTCAACCTAGCTCTATTTGTACTATTAAGTCCGAAAATATAGCCACTATATCGTGTGCCTGCTCCTGAAAATGGGTTAGAGTGATAGTTAGATCCAAAACTCAGCCACTTTAAAGTAGTCGGGGGTGTTGTGCCTTTTGGTTGTACAAACAGTATTTCAGGTTTGACTTCTTGTCCAAACTTATTATAAATAACAGTTTATTCTGAGGAAGTTAAGGTCACCTGTTCAGCTTGCACCTCAGTATTCATGATTCCAAATATTGAAAAAACAAAAAAACTTATGCCTAACAAAATATACTTTTTCATTTTTTATACCTCCTAAGTATTTCATCATAATAAAAATTTGTTTCTCCTCTTATTCTCAAATATTCTCCTTTCCATTTTATAATTTAAATCACCCCTTTGTTATAAAAACGCTTTCTTTAGAAAGGATGACAATTCCCTTCTTAATTATATAATACTAAAAACAAATAGACAACTAATGTTAATATCGTGCGTCATTTAATATTCAATGTTATTTAATGGTATATTTACGTTGAATAACTTTATATAGATGAAGACAGCAACAAATAACTAATTTAAACTAGAACAGAGTAAAAAGAAGTTAATCTGTTTTCTTTGATTAACTTCTATCCACATTTCAATAAATAATAGAAAAAACTACTATTTCTGTTCACAATAAATAACATTTTTTTATTAAATTTTTAAAGCTACTTCAAGTTTTGTCTGCTATAATTAAAAAAAGTCTTTAAGGAGAACTAAATAATGCTTTTAATTAAATTTATGTGTACTTTAATATATTACGCTAGTTTTATTTATACAGTCTACAAAGTCAGGCAGATCCAACAGGAGTATTCAGATATCATGGCTGTATATAAACAAGAAGGAGAGCGTGCTTTTCCAAACCTGACTGAACAAGAACAAAAGAGACGAAAAAAAGCAATCTCACAATATTATGAAAAAAAGGACCCTTCTTTTGCTCTAAAAAGAAAATTTTCATTTATCGTTTACGTTATTGTCTTTTTTATTTTGGCACGTGTCATTCGCTACTTTTTCCCTATTGAAGACGTCCCTAAAAATTTGAATCATATAATTCCCTATTTGGGAGTAGCCCTTACCATCAGTGCTGTTACAGGCTTTTACTTAATTAAATCCAAAAAAAATGAACGCGAAATATTTAAACAGTATTTAATAGATCATCCTAAAAATGAATTACAATTTGTTTGGGTTTCAGAAAAACTTCAGGCAAGTTTTATGCAAAATACAAATAAAAGATTTATAGTCCATCTTACACTAGGTATATTAATGATATTGTATCCTCTTTTTTCTTAGATGGGGTTATACATTAAAATCATAACTCCCCTTCAAAAGGGTGGTTTGCTCCAAGGCTATAAGCCCTTAACACCGGCCAGCGCCTAAAGAAGCTGGCCTTGCCACTTTTGCCTACCTTTAAAAAGGTGTTTGTTCTACTCTCTAATCCTTAAAAGGGTCCTCATATTCTCGAACACTTAATTTATCTAGCGCTATATCATGTTTCTCTTGTTCTTGAATGTATTTCCTTATGGTCGCTTCATTCAATCCCACAGTGCTTACATACCCTTCTGCCAAAAAGTGTCGATTGCCAAACCTATATTTTAAAGTTGCATGCTTATCAAAAATAATTAATGCACTATTTCCTTTTAGATAACCCATAAAACTAGACACGCTCATTTTTGGTGGGATACTCAATAATAGGTGGACGTGATCTGGCATCATATGCCCTCTAAAATCACCACTCCTTTATACTTACATAATCGTTTGATAATCTCTTGTGTACTTGCTCGATATTGATTATAGCTGATTTTTCTTCTATACTTTAGTGTGAATACAATGTGGTATTTGCACAGCCACTTTGTATGAGATAAACTATTTGTTTTATTACCCATTTCTTTTCCCTTCCTTGCGTTATCAATATAACCTGAACATCATATTTTAACGATGTGTAGGGCTTTTTGATAGAATCATTTGTTCCCACTTCACCCCACCCGAATTGCGGGTGTTTTTCTGTTTCGCTCACTTTGCGAGCTCAACTTGGTCTAAAGACAATAATAAGAACCGCAAAAACAGTTCCCATGTTTTTGCGGTTCAAATCTTTTAGTTAGCTTTCTTTGATGAAATCTAAAATGGAGCTAATAACTAAAGCAATTACTCCCGCTGCTGTTACTGTTGTCGCCCCTGCACCAAGCCACGCAACAATAGGTGGTATTACTAAGATTAATAAGAAAATACCTACACCTGTTGCAATTGTATAGAGCGTTCTTTCAAAAACCTCTTTAAAAAATCCTCCGATTTTATTTAAATCAATTTCAATTTCATATTTAACAGAAGCAGTAATTTCTGATCCTTCTACTGTAAATTTTTGCATATTAATGGCAAGCGATACACTAATTTTCCCATCTTCATAGCCACCACTTAATTCTACATCACCATTTTCGATAGCTGCAGTTAAACCTTCCATGTTAGCTTCCAATTTCCCAGCAATACCACTACCTAACATATCAGAGACTTCACTAACAAATGCTGGATCAATTTTTCCATTTATGATACTAAATGTAATAAGATTATCATTGGCATCTGCGGATTGAACTGTTCCGGCTAATGTTTGTGTGAGTGTGACAGGTCCAATAGAGAAAATGGGCATTTCTACTCCTAATTCAAATTGTGCATTATCAATTGCTTCATCAATCAATTTAAGTCCCAGATTTTTTAGGACGCCAATAGCTGGATCAACCGCACTAACAGTCGTTACACCTGGATCGATTCCAGAGACATTCAGTTTATCAATCATCACTAAACCATCTCCTGAGCCAATTCCATCGCTTGGTTCACTAAATTGGTCAAAAGCCCAATCTGTTGGTTGAGAAAAACCAAGATTACCAGACCAACCAGTAGACATATTCGATACATAACTGGCCACGGTATAGCCTGCTTCAGAAACACGCATACACACATTGCGAGTACCATAAATCCCTACATTAAAACGAATCCCATTTCTCGTCGCAACATCATGTAGTCCACTGAAATAAGGCAGGATGTTTGTCGTAATATCTGAGTCTAGCGCATCCACATCCACTGCAAAATAAATGATTGTTCCTTTGTCAAATCCTAGAGAGTCCGCAGCCGCAAATGCTGTATTTGCATCTGATACACCTTGGTTGTACGTATAGTAGCTTACCACTGGATTATTGTCCTGATAAATCGGAATGATAGCCATTCCAGCATTAATAATATTATTTGCTTCAGTTACCGTTAAATATTTTGGAATAAAGTTATTGCCGACGGTTCCCGTTAAGTAACGACCTACGTATTGTATTCCAGCTTCTTGCAAGGTTGTGATTTGCGCAGGAGTTAGCTGTTCTGAAGTATCTACCGCATTGAAACTACGGTTAGGATCGCCAGAAGAAAGCATCAAGGACATCGCAGTAGTTAAGTCAGGATAACCGTCTGTTACTTCGGATAAATTCAAGAATAATTGGAATAATGATAATGAGTCTGTTGTCTCGGTATCTAATGCTCCGCTGAATGGGACACCACTTGGACGTACATTGATCAGATTTTGATAAAGTGCATATTGGAGAAGTAACACTAATCCGCTATTACTTGCTACTTGGCCACTATCTGCTAACTGTCTATAAACTTCTTGTGTAGTTGGACCGAATACACCATTTGCAATATCGCCTAGACCTTCTTCTACTTGGACCCCATAAATCAAGGCAGTATTTGTGGCACGTTGATAGATCCCGTCACAAGGTAAGATTCCTGTCCATTCCGAATACTTTCTATTTAAAGTTTGTTGCATTTCACGTGTTCGTGCATCGCCTCCTTGAACTAATACAAATGCACTCATATCAAACAAAGCTTTGGCCCATATTGAATCTAACGTACTAGTTGGATTCTCAAATCCAGCAGCCATTTTCAATCCTTTGATTGCATCATCATTATTGAGCGTATAAACTGTGTCAAATTTCCCATTTCCCATCCCTTTGCAGCGAAAAGCACCATCGACCAATTTTACAATTGGGCTTTCATACTTATTAATTAAGTTGGGCGTCACTTGCTGATCCCATAGTGCTGAAGTGGTCTCACCAAAATTATTGACCAATTCTGTAATACCTAACTCATGTTGCACTGCACGAATCAAACCATATACCGTATCCCATCCAGTACGGCCATCTTCCGGAACTGAACCAAAACTAGGTACATCTCCATAAGTTTTATTCAACCATTGTTGTACTTCTAATACCCATGGATCTTCTCTTAATTGTTTATCATTTACGTTCATTTTTTTCACTCCTAAAAATTTATTTTTTGATTCGAATCACTTAGATATGTCGAAGATTTTCGTCATTTGTGACTGGAAATAGAAAAAAATTTTCTTTTTCCAAGTATTTCTTGAATCTCCGCTTCATTCGCTCAATCTTTTTCCGCATACGTGCGTTATATTCTTCAAAAAACATATATCTCACCGCTTCAGCACACGAATAGCCTTCCACTAACAAAGAAAAGAACTGGGCATCATCAGGAGCAATTACTTGATACTTCATTAAAATCTCTTTGATCATCAATGTACTCTCGTCTAAAAAACAGGGTGGAAAGCAGGCACTGGACTCATCAATCATTTGCCAGTGCCCACTTGCATAAGTAATGCCATGTTTATCGGTGGATTTCCCTGATTTTTTCTTATATAAACGCCAAACATTTTTTTCTGCAATAAATAATCGATGGAGAAATACATTTTTAAAGTTAAAATCATTTTTTTGTTCTTCTCGAAAAACTTCGATTGCTTCCCAAGTTGCGAAGAGGTAGGCACTATAAAAATCTTCAAACGAAATGTATACGCCTACATTACTTGCTGAAAAATGTGAATATTTTGCACTTTTTTTTAAATACGGAACAAAATTCAACAAAATTATTTCTAAACGTCTTTCATCTTGTTCTTTTACATAATCCTCTACTTCTATGATTCGTTCTGTCCAAAAATCCATGTTTCCCACTCCAATCGTCCTTTTGGATGGGTATGTCGTAAAATAAGTGTAACTTGTGACAGGATAATAACAATTTTTTTTATTTCTTTTTGTCATTTAATCCACTACAGTGTTTTTCTCATTTTCTTTTCAATGGATTTTAAGATTTCCCGAAAGTAAGTCGTCACTTCTGTTTTTGCCGTATTTTCAATAATACTTCCAATTTCATTAAAAATCAGACAGGTCGTAAAAACTTTGACCAATGTGAACTCTAAATGAACCTCATTTTGTAGCAAAACAAAGTCAACGATTCCTGTCAAAATAAGTAACACAAAATGGCTAAGTTTTTTCCAAAGGCCTTGCCAACTTAATGTAGAATACCAGGTGTGATTGACTTTTGCTTTGAGCCACCCCGTCATTAGATCTAAAAGAACCACAAGGAAAAAGATATGAATCAATGCCTGATCGGTAGCAAAGATCTTTGTCAAAGCAGTCATCATAACACCTCCTTTGTAAACTGAGTATTTAGCAGAAAATCTCACAACATTTCTGATAGTATTGTTTTCTAGATGTCAAGCCATTGCATCCACCATTTACACGTAAGGTCACTTGTTCAACGGTTGGATTTCCTCCACAGTATTCATTCATCCCGTTTGAAAACCACCAGAAACCTGCACTGGTCCATGGATAAGTAGCAGCTACATACTTTGCTCCTTGATTTAAAATTTCTGGATCCAATACTGAAGCGGCAAATCGGGTATAATTACTGCGTCCAGTTAGCTGGATATAACCCGCTCCTTTGTATTTTTTCCCGTCTTCCGGATAATAATTACCTAAATCACTCCGCCCTTCATATGACTCTCCAGAAGCCAACTCTTCCCGCCAAACTCCACAACCTGATTCGTGGCTGCATTGACTAATGAAGTGACGCAAACTGTTCAAAGAGACAATTTTATAAGTCTGCAGGCAACGATTCAATTCTGTGACATCTTCTGCCGAGATCGAATACCAGCCGATTGCTTGTAATTGTCCTAATGATACGGCTCGACTTTGGGAATTTCCGTTCCTTTTTTCTATAAACAACCATTGACCGACTTGAATTAAATCAGGATTCGGAAGGTTATTCCATGTTTGAAGTTGCTGGACCGTTACACCAAAGCGCAATGCAATCTCACTCAATGTGTCTCCTACTTGTACCACGTAATTCTCCCCCTTTTCTTGGGTTTCTTGGATCAATAGTACTTGTCCAACTTGAATATAATCAGGATCAGCTAACTGATTCCACTGTTGGAGTTGAGGTACTGTGATCCCAAACTGTTGAGCGATTCCACTTAACGTATCGCCTGTCTTTACGCTGTAGTTCATCTCTTTTCCTTCCTTCTGTTGTATTGTCGCGACTTTTCGTATACGTTAAGATATGTCGTGAAAAAGCAAATTTTGTGACAAAAAAATGAATGACCTGAGGAAATTAGCCCCATCATTCGTTTAAATAGCTATATTTTTAGTTTAAGTTGATCCTTTCTGCCACACTACTAGTATAATGAACGACATTTTAATACTAACTATTGATGTGTTTTCTATTGCTCAACTTAGTTGTGATTCCATAAATTCAAGCTTATTACAAATACACAAATATCCAACAGAGTATACCCTGTTGGCCCAACAATGTTGTTTATATAGCTATATTGATAACGAAAATTTTGATATACAAATACTCTGCCATGCTTGAAATTCTTTAAATGTTGAAAAAAATAAACACAAGTTTTCTACATCCCGTTTCCCATCTTATTCTTCCTAGATCAATTAAATAATAGTTGAAAAAATAATAAATAAAAACAAAAGTAAAATCCCAATAAGTGGTTCAATCCAAATTTTTTCTGAATTAATAAATACATTCTTTTTATTTTTAACTAGTCCTCCACCATATTCTTTTGGAAGGGTTAGTTCAAAGAGAAAACCAAATAATAATGGTATCAAAACTGCATACTTAGGTCCTCTTATTAGTAAGTAGACAGCTGAGCAACTAAGGAAGAACTATATTACTTTGACTATTCTGATAGAACGAATCGTTTTAATTTCAAGATACTGTCACCTTTCTTTTATACAAGATCCATAAATTTATCTTTCTTACTTCTCATTTCAATATATCACGTTATTTTTAAATAATCACAACTCTATAATAAAGTGTCGTTTTAAACGCAAAACCGCTAAAAATTTAGAATCTGGACTATAGGATTATGTAAAAACTAATAACTTTTAAGTTCTTTAGATTTAACAAAATAACAAAAAAACACAGCGATAACCGATCAGTTATCCACTGTGTTTTATCTAACTATTTTACTAAACTCTATATTCCATCTTCATAAAAACGTCCGAGAATTTGGACATTTTCCGCAATACTGACAAATGCTTGCGGGTCAGAAGATTTCATTGCTTCACGTAACAAAGGAAGCTCGTAGCGAGTAACGATCGTCATTAAGACTGTTTGTTTATCGTGCTTGTACGCACCTTCTGCTTCATTGATGATCGTGATCCCACGACGCATACATTTTTGGATCGCTTCAATCACTGCTTCAGGATGCTTAGTCACGATCATGACTTGCATCTTTTTTTGTTTCGTATAGACGACATCCGTCACTTTGCCACTCACAAAAATCGACAAGGCACTATAAAACATATACTGCCAACCGAAGAGCAAGCCCGCTACGAAAACAATCAGTGCATTGAAATAAATGGAAATCGAACCAATGGATCGTCCTGTTTTTTTACGGATCGTAATACTCACGATATCTAATCCGCCAGAAGATAAGCCATTTTTTAATGCTAAACCAATACCAACCCCATTGACGGCACCACCGAATATCGCACAAATGATCGGATCGGTCGAAAGAATCGTTTGTGGCAAGAGATGGATACTAAGCGAGGTTAATGTCACAGTGATAAATGTAAAAATCGTAAATTTCTTTCCAAGTTTAAACCATGCTAAAAAGAATAATGGGATATTCAGCAAATACAACGTGGTTGAGACTGGAATCTCAAAACCAATCACTGATTTTGAAAGCGTCGTTAAGATTTGCGCAAGACCGGTTATCCCACTTGAATAGATGTTTCCTGGTTGATAAAAAAAGTTCAATGCAACTGAAGCAATCAGTGCATAGACGATCGACACCGAAAGTTTGGTCGTATAATCATGATACGCCCAATTTTCGAAAGTTTTTTTCATGAAAAAAGCCTCGCTTTATCTGGTATGCCCTTATTATATGATCTTTTAGAATATAATCAAGAGACTTCTTTGAAAAAAAGATTGGAAATTCCAATATCATACAAAAAAGGTTGTGTCAGCGTCACAAGTCCGAATCAATCGCGACTTATCTGTGACCCTTTCACAACCTTGGTGTTTCTATGAAAATAATTTATCTCTAGTCGTTGTTATTCAACATCTGTTACATCGATGTTCAACTCAAATAATTGAAGATCAGAAACAGTGCTTGGCGCATCACTCATAACATCAGCTGCTTTACCATTTTTAGGGAAAGCAATGACTTCACGAATGTTTTCTTCACCTGCAAGCAACATCACAAAGCGGTCAAGCCCTAAAGCAATCCCTCCATGTGGTGGGAAGCCATAATCTAATGCACTTAACAAGAAACCGAATTGTTCTTCCATTTCTTCTTCAGAAAAGCCTAGTGTTTTTAATACTTTTTCTTGTAATTCTCTTGTATGGATACGTAATGATCCCCCACCTAATTCATAGCCGTTCAAGACGATGTCATACGCTTCTGCATAGACTTTTGCCGGATCAGTTGCCAATAACTCGACGTCGGATGCTTTAGGCATCGTAAACGGATGGTGAGCAGAAACATAGCGGCCTTCTTCTGCTGAATATTCAAATTGTGGCCATTCTGTCACCCATAAGAAATTGAATTTTGATTCGTCGATCAAATCTAATTCTTTTCCTAAGCGAGAACGAATCGCTCCAAGAGTGGCTGCAACGATTTCTTCTTTATCTGCACCAAATAATAAAATATCCCCAACTTCAGCGTTTGTTGCTTGGATCAATGCTTCAGATGCCTCGCCCATAAATTTCGCAATAGGACCTTTCAAGCCATCTTCTTCTACTTTTAACCAAGCTAGTCCTTTTGCGCCAAACTGAGTGGCATATTGTCCAAGATTATCTAAATCTTTACGTGAATACTTGCTTGCTGCATTTTTCGCATTCAGCGCTTTGACCACTCCACCATTTTCAAGCGCCATTTGGAAGACTTTAAATTCAACGTCTTTCACAACCGTGCTCAAATCGATCAATTCCATGTCAAAACGTGTATCTGGCTTGTCACTTCCATAACGGCTCATCGCTTCATCATATGTCATACGTGGGAATGGCAAAGTGACTTCGATACCACGTACCTCTTTCATCACTTTAGCAATCAAACCTTCTGTATAGGTTTGGATTTCTTCAGCGGTCAAGAACGTCGTTTCGATATCGACTTGTGTAAATTCTGGTTGACGGTCGCCACGTAGATCCTCATCACGGAAGCAACGAACGATTTGATAGTAACGATCAAAGCCAGCATTCATCAGCAATTGTTTGAACAACTGTGGTGATTGTGGTAAAGCATAGAAATGCCCTGCATGGATACGAGAAGGTACTAAGTAATCTCGCGCGCCTTCTGGTGTTGATTTTCCTAAATAAGGTGTTTCTATATCCAAGAAATCATGGTCATCCAAGTAATGACGGATTGCTTTCGTTGTATCGTTGCGCAATTTGATATTTTTTGTCATTTTTGGACGACGTAAATCAAGATAACGATACTTCAAACGAATCTCATCACTGATCGTTTGTTCATCCTCAATCAAGAAAGGTGGTGTTTTGGCTTGATTCAAGATAATGATTTCATCCGCGATGATCTCAAATTCACCCGTTGCCATTTTAGGATTGATTGCCAATTCATCCCGTTTTTTTACTGTACCTGTCACTTCAATGACATATTCACTACGGCATTTATCAGCGATTTCCCACGCTTCTTTATTGATTTCTGGATTAAAAACAAGTTGGACGATTCCTTCACGATCACGTAAATCAATAAAGATCACGCCACCTAAGTCACGTCTTTTTTGTACCCAACCTTTTAATGTAACTGTTTGTCCTAACTGCTTTTCTGAAACCAGTCCACAGTATACTGTTCGTTGTGCCATCATTTTTCCTCCTGTTCAGTAGATAATGTCATTTCATCATAGACTTTATCAAAGTGGTCATAAATATCTTCTAATGCAAAGCTTTTCTCTGTACGATTAGCCATTGATTTGACGTTGATCGTTTGATTGGCTAATTCATCCGCACCAATCACTAAGACCAACTTCGCATCGGCTTTGTCTGCTGTCTTAAATTGTGCTTTCGCTTTACGTCCCATAAAATCACGATCGGCGGAAAAACCAAAATCACGAATCGCTTGAACGATTTTTAACGCTTCGATATTTGTTTCTTCGCCTAGTGCTACCACATAGGCATCTAATGTATTCATTACAGGAACAGCTACTTCTTCTGCTTCCATCGTTAATAAAATACGTTCGATCCCCATCGCAAAACCAAATCCTGGTGTTGCTGGCCCACCTAGTTCTTCGACCAAGTTGTCATAACGACCACCTGCACAAATCGTTGCTTGTGCGCCCATTTTAGGCGCGTCACTCATCACTTCAAAAATCGTATGCGTATAATAATCTAACCCACGAACCATATTACTGTCGATTTCATAAGGCACATCTAACGCATCCAACATGGCAATCACTGTTTCAAAATGTGCTTTTGCTGTTTCACTTAAATAATCTAAGATCGAAGGTGCTTCTGCTACGAATTTTTGATCACGTTTGTCTTTACTATCCAATACACGTAATGGATTTTCATGTAAACGACGTTGTGAATCTTCGCTTAATTCTGCTTCAAACGGTACAAGGTAATCGATCAACGCTTGACGATACGCTTGTCGCGTTTCTTGATCGCCTAAAGAGTTGATCACTAAACGGATTTGACTGATTCCTAATTGCTTGAAGAAGTCTAATGCCATCACCATACTTTCAACATCCGTCGCGGGATTGTCTGAGCCAAATGCTTCGACACCGATTTGATGGAATTGACGTAAACGACCTTTTTGAGGACGCTCATAACGAAACATTGGTCCCATATAAAATGTTTTGTAAGGTTTTGTATATTCTGGTCCAAATAATTTATTCTCAACAAATGAACGAACGATTGGTGCAGTTCCTTCTGGACGAAGCGTAACATGACGCTCGCCTTTATCATAAAAATCATACATTTCTTTTGAAACGATATCAGTCGTATCCCCTACACTACGAGCAATCACTTCATAATGCTCAAAAATCGGTGTGCGGATCTCATTATATTGGTAATCTTTAAATAATAAACGGGCAGTTTCTTCAACAAATTGCCATTTTTCAGATTCTCCAGGTAAAATATCATTTGTTCCTTTTGGTCTTTGGAAGCTCATATTTTTCTCTCCTTTTCTTCACGCTATGTAATCAATGCAAACAAAAAACACCCTTGTTCGCCATGAACAAGGGTGAATGATTAATTCATACACGGTACCACCTATATTTGAAAGATTGCTCTTTCCTCTCACGATTAACGCTCGTTTACGGGACGGCTTTGCACGCGTCCATCTCCAGAGTGTCTTTCAGAAACTACTTGTTTTAGATCGCTCTCAGCCACGACGATCCTCTCTTATAAAGCATTTAGTTACTTACTCGCTCTTTCATCGATATTTAGATATTAATTATAACCTACTAAAAACACAGCGCAAAGTCAAGTAGATTCTTATTGATTTCTTTTTCAAAGTCATTTTGATTTAGCTTTTTTTCTTTTTGATTTAGACTAAATAAAAAAGGAGGTAAAAAAATGTCAGAAGTAAAAATTGGTCATTCTCAAGTATATGCCGAAGCAATCGGCTTAGGTGCAAATGCCGTCGGCGGGCACAATCTTTTTTCAGGATTAGCTGATGAAACTGGAAAAGAAGTCGTCAGAGCAGCCTTAGATAATGGCTTGAACCTTATTGATACTGCTTATATTTATGGCGAAGGTCGTTCAGAACAATTGATTGGAGAAGTTCTGCAAGAGCCGGCTTATGATCGTTCCCGTATTATTATTGCCACCAAAGCAGCACATCGTCCAGATCAACCGAAAAAATTTGATAACTCTCCTGAATTTTTAAAAAAATCAGTTGATGAAGCGTTAGAACGTTTGCAGACAGATTATATCGATATTTTTTATATCCATTTTCCAGATGAAGCAACACCTAAAAATAAAGCAGTTGCCGCTTTACACGAACTAAAAGAAGCAGGGAAAATCCGTGCCATTGGTGTATCGAATTTCACTTTAGAACAATTGAAAGAAGCCAACCAAGACGGCTATGTCGATATCGTACAAGATCAATTCAGTTTGATCCATCGCACAGCGGAAAAAGAATTATTCCCTTACCTCGAAGGGAACGAGATTGGTTTCGTTCCTTATTTCCCACTTGCTTCAGGTTTATTGACTGGCAAGTATGATCTAGAAAGTCCAAAACATTTTTCTGAAGATGATCCTAGAAAGAACAAACCAAACTTTCAAGGTGAACGTTATGAACGAATCATCACAGCGGTCGATCAACTCAAACCGCTTGCTGAAAAGTACCAAGCAACTACTGCTCAATTAGTCTTAGCTTGGTATATCGCGCACCCGCGGATTTCATTTGTCATTCCCGGTGCAAAGAAACCTGAACAAGTCGCAGACAATGCCAAAGCTTTGGATATTCATTTGTCTTTAGAAGATGCCCAAACAATCGATCAGTTATTCCGAGAGTTTAAATAGTACTCAAAAACAACCATCGCGAGAAAATGCGGTGGTTGTTTTTTTATTATGTACAAGATGTTTCAGCATAACCTTAGCTTTTTTTTCATTTCGTCATGCGAGAGACTTTCATCAAGTTTCTGATGATCCTTCATCGCTTCATTATAGATAGCCAAGTCAATTTGCATTTCCAACGTACCTAATATCATCGTTCTAGCTAATTCCGATATTGTCAGTCCTTAAATCAGCCATTGCCAAAATAAATGATTTTTCTTCCTCTGATACACGAATTATAATTTCGCTCATTCCTTCATACCTCCTGTATATTTTTATAGAAGGATGTCGGGAGAGAAGGACTCTAATTACCTAAGAGACTACTTCTCTGCCCACTACCTAATCAATTCTAACGTAAGAGATAAAAGCGAATGTTACTTTTGTCTCTCCCTCACTGAGCAACCCAAGCTCAAAAGCCACGTTACTCTTTGTATAACAATCCTCGGCTATTCGGGTAGGTCGGAAATTGATTGAATGGAATCGTCCAATCTTGTTCTGGCACAGCAAAGGCAAAACGATTCACTAATTGATCGGAAAAAACTCGTAAACTATGCAACGTGATCCATTCACCTGCGCATCGGTGCATTCTTCGGAAATCACCGCCACCTTGTGCAATCATCTCATATTCTTCTTCATAAGAGATTTTTTTCGCTTTATCAATATATCGTTTGATCAAAAATGCCTCTGGTGAATCCACTGTCCGTTCATCATGGTTTGTTCCATACAAATCTAAAATCAC
Organism: Enterococcus sp. DIV0806c; assembly: GCF_051710905.1. Taxonomy (NCBI): domain Bacteria; kingdom Bacillati; phylum Bacillota; class Bacilli; order Lactobacillales; family Enterococcaceae; genus Enterococcus; species Enterococcus sp. DIV0806c. The sequence goes on from NZ_JBIOLO010000001.1 coordinate 2,828,177, forward strand.
CCAACTGTCTTTAGGGATGCGATAGCCATCTACTTCAACATCTTGTAAAGCAAATGCCGGTAACATTGGGAAAAATGGGTAATACCGACGCATCTCCTGAATAAAAGGATCTTGTAGTTCCTTAAAATCGTTTTTTAATTGTTGATAGATATCTGGTCGGCTGAAAAGAGCATGCCCCATCAATGCCGCCCATACGGTCAATGCCACGGTCGGCCGAATGATATTCAATAATTCTACCGCCGCAATATCCAAAGGCAAAAGATTACCTTTAAGGTCAGTCGCATTCGCAAAAGCATAGAGCGCTACATTTTCTTTTCCGGCTACTGGATTTTCTCGTGCTTCTTCCAACAACTCTTGTGCCCATTTTTCTGATTTTTTCCGATTGTCTACACCTTTAAAATGATCGATCGGTGAGGTCACTGTTCCACTGATCATGGAGATTTGATAATCTGCCAGTTGGTTGATCTCTTCTTCTGAATAATCCGCTAAGTTGATTCCAGACCATTCACAAATAGCAGTAAAAAGTACTTTTTTACTCAGGTCAAATAACTCAAAGGTACCATGCTGTTGTTCCAATTCATGTGCCAATACTCGATCCAATATTTGATGATAGTCTTCCATTCGCTCTGGTGTCATCAAATCCATAAAAATTGCTTTACGGTGATGATGTTCCGCGCCATCTAAAGACTGCACACCGTCCTTTCCAAATAATGTTTTTTGGACCATTTTAGGCATCGCGCCTTCTCGTTTGAAATTTCTCGGATCATAAAAACGTTTCGCTGCCTCTTCTCCATAGATAATCACAGCTTCCTTATTGAATATCTTTGCTTTCACAACAGGTGATTGGGCTTCTTCTCTTAGCTTTCCAAGCATTTTGTAGCCCTCATTATAGTATTTTTTGATTTCGGTCATTTTGATATCGACCACTGGAATTTCTTGCATATTTTTTACTCCTCCTAATAAATAACTTTAGATATTATTAGGATACTCCTTGTACAATAAAACTGACAAAGGAAGTGTTTGAGACCAAGCTATATCAATTATTTTTCTTGTGCTGCTTATACCCGAATAAACAACTTCTTTATAAATCATTTAAATTAAATAAGATTTCATTATAACGTTCTGTGGCTCTTTCACTCACTCGTCCTTTTTCACAAAAAGATAATTTTCTTAACTTAGGTACCACTCTTTCCACTCGAATCATTCCTTCGTCTAGCTTTGAAGTCAGCGCATGAAATGCCTCTTTGAAGCGCACGTCTTTTCTAGCGTATTTGTAAAAAGACAAAACATAGACATAATAAAATAAATTATAGCTTCTAAAGGGATATTCTACTTGCATGAATAATGTTCCGATCCCGTGATGGCAAGGTCCAATCGGTTGTTTGATCGTCCAATGGGACAATAAAAATTCCACCGCTCGATCCAACCGCTCATCGTTGTTGATCCATTCGGAGAAACGAAAGGCATCCAAAACTGTTAAGGTCGTCATCGGTGTAGAAAATTCGGTTTCAGGGCCTTTGCCAAAACTATACTTATTGCACTTCCATCCGCCATCTTCTTCTTGGGTAGCGAGAAAATAATCAAATGTTTTTTTGAGTCTCTTGTCTGTTGCATAATCTAAATAACACAATGTTCGAAGTGCAGCAGCCGTATGGCATGGGTAGATCGCACCTTTTGGCGAAACTTTGAATCGTCCGTCTTCCCGCCATGCTTCAAGTATCAAATTGGCCGTTTCTTGTAGGTAAGCTTCTTTAGCTAACACACCTGCATCTAAAAGATACAATGGGCATTCTAAAGTACTGAATGGGGCTCCTTTGATCAATTTTTTATCTGACGTTGCCCAGTAATCAAAGCCATTATCATAGCGATGGGAAAGTATTTCATCTATAGTTGCTTGATTTCCATTAGCCATTGGCAAGCACCTCCTATGTTCAATTTTATCGCATCTCAGTACTTATGACGAACAAAAACCGAAAGCGCATTCTAAAATTAGGAATAAAGTAAACAAAAAAAGTCTGATTTTGAGAAACTCCATCAAAATCAGACTGATCTTTTTTATTCATTTATCATTTATTTTGAGAATCAATAATGATCGTCACTGGGCCATCATTCACAAGAGAAACCGCCATATCTGCACCAAATTCTCCTGTTTCAACGGTGATTCCTCGTTGTCTTAGCCCTTCGTTAAAGGCTTCGTATAAAGGAATCGCTGTTTCCGGACGTGCTGCTGCGATAAAACTTGGTCGATTGCCTTTTTTTGTGTCTGCAAAAAGAGTGAACTGAGAAATACTCAACAGCGCTCCTTTGACATCTTCAATACTTAAATTCATTTTTCCTTGTTCATCTTCAAAGATACGCATCTGGGCAATTTTTTTGATCAAATAATCGACGTCTGTTTGCGTATCTGTCTCATGAACACCTAGCAAAATCAACAAGCCATGATCGATACGACCCACTTCTCGTTCGTTGATCGACACAGCTGCTTGACTCACTCGTTGGATCACTGCGCGCAAGGTACTACCTCCTAGCCATTCATCCGGCGTACGCTATATACATCCGGTACGGTCTTGATTTTATCGACAATACTTTTCAAGTGTGACAAGTTGCGTATCCCTACTGTCAAATGGATCGTCGCCATTTTGTCTTTATTCGTTCGTGCTTCGACACTGTTCAGATTTTTAGTCATCGCATTCACTGTCTGCAAGACGTCATTTAACATGCCAGAACGATTATAGCCATAGATCTCTAAATCAGCATCATACTCTTTGTTCGTATTTGAAGTGTCTTCCCATTCAACGTCGATCAACCGTTCTTCCACATTTGGTTTATCCGGTTGGACATTCGGACAGTCTTTGCGATGGATCGAGATACCACGTCCTTTGGTGATATAGCCCACGATGTCATCCCCTGGTACAGGATTACAACAACGGCTGATCCGGATCAACAAGTTTTCAACACCTTGGATGACGACGCCACCTTCATGACGAACCTTCATTTTTTCAGGCTCTTTTTTAGGTTGATTCATCAACTCTTCTGCTTCTTGTTTTTGTTGCTCGATTTTTTGTTCTTTCCGCTCTTTTTCAGTCAAGCGATTAGCCATCGTCAATGGACTTACTTCGCCATAACCAATCGCGGCATACATGTCTTCTTCTGTTTGGAAATTCAAACGTTCTAATGCGTCATGTAATTTATTTTTTGAAAGGATCTCCTTTGGTACAAAGCCAAGATCTGTAATACACTTCACTAAAGCTTCATGACCCTTCGTCACATTCTCGTCTCGATCTTGTCCTTTGAAGAAACGCTTGATTTTATTTCTCGCTTTACTAGTAGCTACTAATTTCAGCCAATCACGACTTGGTCCAAATGAATTTGGCGAAGTCAGAATCTCGATAATATCACCATTCTTCAATTTGTAATCTAATTGGACCATTTTCCCATTGATTTTAGCACCAGTCGTTTTGTTCCCAATATCTGTATGGATGCTATAAGCAAAGTCTAACGGTCCTGATCCTTTAGGAAGCTCAGTCACATCGCCTTTTGGAGTGAACACATAGACTTTATCACTAAAGATATCGCCCTTCACTCCCTCCATGAATTCAGAAGCATCGTAACTTTCATCTTGCAGTTCGATGATCTCATGGAACCAACTTAACTGTTTTGTCATCCCATCAGGTTCAACTTTGTCGCCTTTTCCTTCTTTATACGCCCAGTGAGCAGCTACCCCAAACTCAGCGATTTCGTGCATTTCTTGGGTTCGGATCTGGATCTCGACAGGGTTGCCTGCTGGTCCGATAACAGTTGTATGCAACGATTGATACATATTCGCTTTAGGCATCGCAATATAATCTTTGAATCTACCTGGCATGGGTTTCCATTTCGTATGGATCGCGCCTAGTACTGCATAACAATCCTTGATCGAATCTACGATCACTCGAATCGCTAGTAGATCATAGATTTCATTGAACTGCTTCTTTTGATCTTTCATCTTACGGTAAATCGAATAGATGTGCTTCGGACGGCCATAGATCTCTGCAAAAATCCCCAATTCTTCCGTTGCTAAACGGATATCCTCCACTGTACCACTGACATAATTTTCACGTTCTTCTCGTTTTGTTTGCATCAAGTGGACGATTCGATAATATTGCTTTGGATTGAGATAACGCAGCGCCGTATCCTCTAATTCCCATTTGATTCGACTGATCCCTAAACGATGAGCAAGCGGTGCGTATATTTCCAATGTTTCTTGCGCAATGCGTCGTTGTTTATCTTCCCGCAAATGCTTTAACGTACGCATGTTATGTAAACGATCGGCTAACTTCACCATGATTACACGTAAATCTTGAGCCATAGCTAATAACATTTTGCGGTGATTTTCCGCTAGTTGTTCTTCGTGGGATTTATATTTGATTTTTCCTAACTTCGTCACTCCGTCCACCAACATTGCCACGTCGTTCCCGAAGGCTTCTCTTAAATCTTCTAAGGTTACTTCTGTATCTTCTACCACATCATGTAAAAAACCAGTGGCAACCGTGTGGGGGTCCATTCGGAGATCTGCAAGAATCCCTGCAACTTGGATCGGATGGATGATATAAGGTTCTCCTGATTTACGAAACTGTCCTTCGTGGGCAGTGGTCGCGTAGTCACATGCTTTTTGCACAAAAGCGACATGTTCAGGTCCCATGTATTGGCTAACCATCTTAATGACGTCAGGCCCTGTTAATATTTCTTCTTTTGGCATGGGAAACATCCCCCTTTCTATTCATAATCAAAACAGATATTTTTTATCGTGAGAAAGCATTTTTTTATAGCTTAGGATTAAATAATTGTTCTTATTATACCGATTGTGTCAATGATTTTCAATTCCGTACAAAAGGAAAAATGCCCCCTTCACTTTGAGGGATCAAGAAAACAGAAAAAGTCATTCATTTGTTTTGGAGAGAATCGTTATCCCTAACGATTCACTCACCTATTACTTGCTAGGTGCTTGTAATTCAAGCTGAAAACTGGCGGCACTTAGCAAATACAATGGTGCAGTTTCTGTTCGTAGGATTCTTGGACCAAGACCACAAAGAATGCCACCTTGTGATTCAAAATGAGCGACTTCTTGTGGAGATAATCCGCCTTCTGGGCCAAACACTGCAAGGATCCGAGTACCTGGTAAAACAGATTGAAGTATTTTGGCTAAATTAGCGGCTTCCCCTTGTTTTGCTGATTCTTCATATGCAATCAGAAGGACATCATACGAACTGAGCGTCTCATAAAATTCCTTTTCTGTCTCCATTAAAGATACTTGCGGGACGACTTGGCGATGCGACTGTTCCGCCGCTTCCTGTGCAATCTTGACCAATCGTTCTTGTCGCTTTTTGCGTTTTTTGGCATCCCATTTGACGACAGAAGCCGCAGCAGGAAATCCCACAAACCCGTGAGCGCCTAGCTCTGTCCCTTTTTGTACGATCCAATCCAACTTATCCCCTTTAGGATATCCGCTAGCAATCGTGATCTTGCAGGGTAATTCTTTTTGAACACTTTCTTTCGCCACTTCGACTAAGAAAACTTCATTCTCGTTCATTTCATTGATTTCTGCAATGATCGCGATTTGGTCGTTAAATGCTAAATAGACCTGATCTTTCACTGCCATTCGCATGACTCTTACCATATGGTGATAGGCTTCACCTTCTATTACAAAACGTTCTTGTGGTCGATAAGGTTCATCTAGAAAATATCGTTGCATTTAATCCACCTCAGGTTTTTTTAGCATAATGGCATACCAATCTTTTTGTTGGAACACTTGATCGACAACAAAACCTTGTTCTTCCATCGCTGCGAGAACCATTTCTTTCTTCTCTTCAATGATTCCAGAAACGATCAACGTCCCAGTTTGTTTTAGTAAACGCCACGCATCAGGGATCATCAACAAAATGATATCAGCCAAAATATTAGCTACGATCACATCACTCTCGATCTCAATACCTTTTAATAGGTCATTGGCCGACACATGCACATCTTTGGCTACTTCATTTAGATCCATATTTTCTTTTGCTGAACGCACAGCCACTTCATCGAGATCATACGCATAGACTTCTTTTGCCCCTAAATGCTTCGCCGCAATACTCAACACTCCGGAACCAGTACCGACATCTAAAACCGTTTCTCCACCTCGCAAGGTCGACTCCAGTGCTTGTAATGTCAAAGAAGTCGTTGGATGCGTACCTGTTCCAAACGCCATCCCTGGATCTAATGTAATGATTTTTTCTAATGGATCATTCGTTTGGTAACTTTCCCAACTTGGTACGACAGTTAGTAGACGTGTGATCCGAACTGGATGATAATATTTTTTCCAAGCCGTTGCCCAATTGCTCTCTTCGACCTCACTCACCGTCACAATGTTCTTACCGATCGCTAATCCAAATTCGGGTAATTTTGTCACACGTTCTTTGATAAAAGGTAAAATTTCTGGTAAAAAGACCGTTTCAGGGAAATAAGCCATCACGATGGCCCCCTCTTCAATCGTTGTAAAATCTTCTTTTGTCAGGATTTCTCCATAAGGATCAGATTTAAAATTTTCGACGTCCAATGAATCTTCGATCGCGACACCACTCGCTCCTGCTTCCATTAAAATATTTGCGACTGCTTCAACCGCTTCACTCGCCGTTTCGATTTTGACTTCATTCCATTTCATATACGTTGCTCCTTAATAGCTGGGATAGGGTAGATATACATCTTTTTCATTTTGTTGTTTTTCTTCGACTAAACGTGTGAACACATGGTTGTCCCATTTCAATTCAAAGACAGCTGTTTCGTCTTCTGCATCTAAAAAATCTAAAAGATCACTTTGACCTTGTGCTAATACATCATTCAAGTAGTCAATCAGTGCATCGGCTACAGAACTCGCTAACCCTTTCTTTCCTTCATAAGGGATCACTGCCAGATAATCTTGCTCATCAAATGTAGATTTTTCTGGGTTGAATAATAAGACACCATCTTCAAATTCAATGATTTCTTCTTCCGAGACAACACCTTGGGCATCATCTAATTCAAAATGTGCCTGATTTTCTGCAAATAAACGTACCACGATCTCAATCGTATGGTTTTTTGTGTCCCAATCTAACGCCACATCATAGTCTGTGATCTTCTTTTCAATGGCTGTATCAAGGTAATCCAATATTGTTGTTTTCTTCATTTTGTTTCCTCCAACCCCAGTCTTCATCGACTTGGTTCTTTTTTTGTAATGAAAGATACGGATTTCCAGCAACGACAAAACGCAATGGTTTTTCCGTCCATTCTCCTTTATTCGGTATACCGATTCTAGGCAACGCCAATATTTTTTTTGGTAGCCGTTTTTTCTCAAAAACCAAACGCAACGAGCTATCCCGAATCGATTGTCCATATAAATCTGGTGATAGATCTAAGGCTGCCACTAATTTCCCCGGACCATTACTAATATCAGGACCCGCCTTGCCTTTGCGATTCAGGCTCATTTTCTCAATCCCTTCAACCGGCTCAATGGCACGGATCATCACCCCTTGTGGTACTCCTTCAGGTTGTGTGATGATATTTAAAATCAAGTGGGTGTGCATCGTGTAGAGATAGATTGTTCCTGGTTCTTCATACATTGCACGCACTCGAGGCGTACGCCGCATACCATAACTGTGAGCAGCCAGATCTTCCGGACCTAGGTAAGCTTCTGCATCTACGATATAGCCACCTAAGCGCCCATTTGGTGTTTCATATTCCAGATACATTCCTAGTAAATCTTTTGCAACTTTTGCCGTTGTTTTATTTAATAAAAGTTCATCTAATTGTTTTTGATTTGTCATTTGCTTCACCACCTTTATCATACACAATATTAGGCAAAGAAGCTATGAAAAAAGCGGGTCAGAAAGTTAGCGATTGCCATTGCTGAGCTAGAGAAACCTATTTCTAGCTTCTCGCCCTATTCTGACGATTCCTCCGCCTTTTGCGCCCCTTTATCCTATGAGATATGTTATAATAAACGAACGAATAATCCAAAGGAGGCAGACTGATGCAACAACCATTAGCCTATCGGATGCGTCCGAAAAATATCGATGAAGTCGTTGGCCAACGCCATTTAGTTGGTGAAGGTAAGATCATTCGCCGTATGGTTGATGCAGAAATGTTATCTTCCATGATTTTATATGGACCACCCGGCACAGGAAAGACAAGTATCGCTAGTGCCATTGCTGGCTCAACTAATTTTGCCTTTCGGATGTTGAATGCCGCGACTGATTCTAAAAAAGATCTACAAGTTGTCGCCGAAGAAGCTAGAATGAGCGGTACTGTGATTCTTTTACTTGATGAAGTCCATCGATTAGATAAAACAAAGCAAGATTTTTTACTTCCGCATTTAGAAAACGGTCGTATCATCTTGATTGGGGCAACCACTGAAAATCCTTATATCACTATTAATCCAGCAATCCGTAGTCGGACACAGATCTTTGAGGTAAAACCTTTAGACGAAGAAGATATCCAATTAGCCATTTATCGTGCATTGTCCGATAAAGAAAATGGCTTAGGAGAATCATCCATCAAAATAGATGAAAATGCCTTGCTTCATTTATCTCGCGCCACTAACGGCGATTTGAGAAGCGCACTTAATGGCTTGGAACTTGCTGTACGTTCCACTAAAAAGCAAGAAGACGGCACAATTCATCTCACCCTTGCTATTGTTGAAGAGTGTATCCAGCGAAAAGCATTGACGCATGATAAAAATGGGGATGCTCACTATGATGTGATCTCCGCCTTTCAAAAATCCATTCGTGGGAGCGACGTGGATGCTGCATTACACTACTTGGCACGTTTAGTCGAAGCTGGGGATTTAGCAAGTATTTGTCGTCGCTTGATGGTGATCGGTTACGAAGATATTGGGTTAGGCAACCCTGCTGCTGCGGCTCGAACAGTCAACGCTGTGCTAGCTGCCGAACGTTTAGGTTTACCAGAAGGACGTATCCCTTTAGCTGATGCAGTCGTCGATCTTTGCCTTTCACCCAAATCCAATTCTGCCTATACCGCATTAGATACAGCCATTGCAGACATAAGAGCAGGAAAAGCGGGCGAAGTTCCTGATCACTTAAAAGATAGCCATTATCAAGGTGCCAAGTCATTGAATCGAGGTGTAGACTATCAATATCCTCATAGCTACGAAAATGCTTGGGTCGATCAACAATATCTACCTGATAAACTGAAACATACACAGTATTATCAACCTAAAAATACTGGGAAGTACGAACAAGCCTTAGGACAGCAATATCAGCGTATTAAAGAATGGCAGAAAAAAACACAATAACTACCGTCATTGAAAGCGTTCAAAATTATTAAGCGCCCACATTGCTCTTTTTAAATCCATGTGCTACTATAGAAGTGGGAAATCTGTGATGTTCGAATTGTCCTCTTTGTGTGTTGACCGAACATTTTTATTGATATCTTGGGACCTGTCTTGTGTCACAGCTGGTAACATGCCTTATCATTTGGTAGTTCGATGCGACGACCATGGGACCCACCTGCTTGAATTCGCGGGATCAATACTACAGGACAAACAACGGCATTAACGGAGATTACCATTTTTTTACCTATTAAGAGGCAGTACCGATTTATCGGTGCTGCCTCTTTTATGGTATGATTGGTTTTAGAAAAAGTAGGAGTGGATACAATGATTCGTTTATTGATGGCGATTGCCGCCTTATTGCTATTATTTGTCAGTTATTACTTATTTAAAAAACAAACGATTTTTTTCGTTCTTATCGAACAGAATAAAAAGAATCAAGATTTTCTAAGTATTTTCGGTTCGATCTACGCGTTTTTAGGACTTCTAGGACTCGTTGTCGTAGCAATCAATCATCGGTTTTTTGCATTACTTTATTTAGTCATCGTAATCGTTGTTGCCTCTGTCTTCAGCATCGGTTTTGCCAAAAAAATGACGAAACCTGACAGTAAATAATTCTCATTTCTTTGAATTTGCTTTACAATAGAATTGTAAACCAAGTATCTTTTTTGAAGGAGTGAATGCTGATGTTACAACAATATAGAAAAATCATGGTTGCGGTCGACGGTTCTGAAGAAGCCGAATTAGCGTTTAAAAAAGCAGTAAACGTTGCTTTAAGAAATAACAGCGAGCTTTTATTAGCTCATGTCATTGACACACGATCTTTCCAAACTGTTTCATCCTTTGATGGCATGTTGGCAGAACAAGCAACAGAAATGGCCAAGCAAACACTAGCCGATTATGAGATGAAAGCTAAAAAAGCTGGATTACATCAAGTGACAACTGTGGTAGAATACGGTTCTCCAAAGCATATCATTGCTAAAGAAATCCCTGAAGACCATGAAGTGGACTTGATCCTTTTAGGTGCAACTGGACTCAACGCAGTCGAACGTCTATTTATCGGTTCTGTTTCAGAATACGTTATTCGCAATGCAGCATGTGATGTTCTAGTCGTACGTACAAACTTAGAAAATCAATTACCAAAAAAAGAAGATAAGTGATTATTTCATAAAAAGCATTGAGAAATTTTTATTTCTCAATGCTTTTTATTAGTTAGATTCTGTCTTTGAACGTAGCATGAGCAATCTTTCTTTGCTATCTACTGTGCCTTCTGTAACAGGAGTAATTGATTCATACGACAAAGAATTGGTAATAATCACCATTACCGTATCATCATAACCGGCCTGCTTGAGCTTTTGCTGATCAAATCTTCCCAACAGCTGGCCTTTCTTTACCTTATCTCCTACCTGAAATTCTGTCGAAAACCCTTGACCATTTAATTCAACTGTATCAATACCTATATGGATCAAAATTTCTCCACCAGCATCTGTTTTCAACCCATAGGCATGTTTCGATTCATAAACAACAGTCAGTTCACCATCGGCTGGAGCAAATAAAAGTCCTTCCGTTGGTCTGATTGCTATTCCTTTCCCCATCATCTCTTTAGAAAATACAGGATCTTCCACTGTCTGCAGTGATATCAGTTTACCAGAAACAGGAGCGACGATCACTTCTTCTATCACACGTTCCTCCTCTTTTGCAACACTCGGTACATCTGCTGTTTCCGGTTCTTCACTAGCAAGTAGGTATGCGTGTTTTTTTCCATAAAGATATGTTGTAGTGAAACCAACGAGTAAACTGATCAGGATACCTATCATGAAAAAAGGAATCTGATTAGGCGTAATTGAAATAAAGCCGATGACGCTGGCGGGACCTAAAGCAATAGCAAGTACATGGAAAAAACCGATGAACATGGAGGAGATCCCGGCAGCAATCATTCCACAAATAAATGGAAACTTTAATTTTAGATTGACACCAAAAATTGCTGGCTCTGTAATTCCTAGTAAAGCAGAGATGCTAGCAGAAGTTGCTAAACTTTTTTGCTTTGTATTTTTAGTCAATAACATGATGGCAAGTGTTGCTGCACCCTGTCCAACGTTTGCCATTGAAGCAACTGGGAAAATAAATGTTCCTCCCGTTCGAGCCACATCAGCCAATAAAGATGTTTCAATTGCTGGAAAACTTTGATGAAGACCAGTGATCACGATTGGTGAATAGAACAAACCAAAAATCCCTAATCCGATTGCTCCAGTTGTTTGATACAACCAACTCAACCCTGCTGTTAAGCTGTCTCCGACTGCTTGCATCACTGGACCAACCACAACGAATGTCAAAAAACTTGTAATGATAATGGCTAACATCGGTGTAAATGTATAATCAAATGCATTAAGTAAACGTTTATGGAAGAATTTCTCTAAATTCGCCAAAATCCATGAAACAGCTAAAACTGGTAAGACCGATCCTTGGTAACCTGCTTGAGCAATGTTTAACCCAAAAATATTCCAATAAGGCATTGTTCCTTCTGCCACAGCATTTGCTACGCTGTACCCATTGACCAGCTCCGGCATCACCATCGCCATTGCCATTGCTGCTCCTAGATAAGGATTGCCACCAAATCTTCGCGTTGCTGAAAAACCTACTAGGATCGGGAGAAATGCAAATGGAGCAGAAGCCAGTAAATTAATAATGCTAGTCACATCTTTTAAATTAGGATACATCTCAATCACTGATTGTGGTCCGAATAGATCTTGTGCGGTCAAAACATTATTGATTGCCATCAATAACCCACCTGCGACTAAAGCAGGAACAATTGGTACGAATATATCAGACAGTACTTTGATCAAGGACATAAAAGGATTCTGTTTCTTCCCTGATTGTGCTACCGCTTTCAAATCGTCAGTCGATGCTTCTTTTGTACCGGTCAGCTGTATAAGTTCGTCGTAAACGTTATTCACATCACCTGCGCCTATAATGATTTGGAATTGATGGTTTGCTTCAAAGGTTCCTTTTACTTCATCAATGGCATCTAGTGCCTTTTGATTCACTTTCGCTTGATCTTTTAATACTAAACGCAAACGAGTTGCACAATGTGCGGCAGCTTGGATATTATTTTCCCCTAGTGCGTCATTGATTTCTTTTGCCACTTTTTTATAATCCACTTTTTGTCCCCCCTATATAATCTAAACATCAATTTTTTGTAACCGTTATCCTAGCTTGAGTATGCCACGACACTTCACAATTGTCAAACGTTTATCAAAAATAAAGCTTATCTTTTAAATTAAATAACCAGTAATAAAATAATACAAATAACAATAATGATATACGTTTGACATTAATGTTGGTTCGAGCTATTCTATAATAGAATACGTTTACAAGGAGTCGTACTTATGAATAATAATTTTAAATGGACACGTCAACTACGTTATCAAGCTTATCAGGCGTGGCCTCAAGAGTATCAAACACTGTTAAAGGAACAAGTAGCTCATTCTCCTTGGCGTTTGGATTACCACATTCAACCACCTTCTGGTTTGTTGAACGACCCAAATGGTTTTTCTTTTTTCAACGGCAAATGGCACTTATTTTACCAAGCTTATCCGATGGGCACTGTTCATGGGTTAAAATCTTGGTACCACTTGACTTCTAAGAATTTAGTCGATTGGCAAGAGGAAGGATTGAAACTTCTGCCCAGCACATCATATGATAGTCATGGCGTCTATTCCGGTTCAGCACTTCCGGTTAATGACAAATTATTTTTGGCCTATACAGGCAATGTCCGTGATGAAAATTGGACACGCACTTCGTATCAGTTGGGTGCATGGATGCAACCTAATGGCGAACTATCAAAATTAACCACCCCACTGATTTCTAAGCCACCTTACGGCTATACACAAGAATTTCGAGATCCTCAAGTGATTTTTTATAAAGACGAATATTTGTTATTGTTGGGTGCACAAAATCAAAATAAACAAGGAGAAATTTTAGTTTACCGTAGTTCCGATCTAGACACTTGGTCTTACGCAGGTCCTTTACAATTTACGCAACAATCGATGGGATTTATGATCGAGTGTCCTAACTTAGTATTCATCGACGGAAAAGCGCTATTGCTTTTTTGTCCACAAGGCTTAGAACAGTCTAATCTGGAGTATCAAAATATATACCCGAATGCTTACATCATCGGAGAAGCCTATAACATCGAAACGAATCAACTTACCCAACCTTCAACCCTTAGAAATCTTGACGAAGGCTTTGATCTTTATGCTACTCAAGCATTCAACGCTCCTGATGGTCGTGCCTTAGCAGTTAGTTGGATCGGGTTGCCTGAAATCAGTTATCCGACTGATCCATTTGGCTGGGCTCATTGTCTAAGTATCGTCAAAGAGTTGACGATCGAAAATGGGACACTCCATCAACGTCCTGTAAAAGAAATGAGTCAATTACGGATTGATCCGCCATGTTCTTTGAATCAATCAGTCTCACAGATAAATACCGAGCAAAATCGCTACGAAATCAACTTAGAGTTTAAAGAAAATCAAAGTGGAAAAATTCATTTATGTAGTGATCCCATGGGAAATAACGGATTGATCCTCTCTTTCGATCGCAGGCATGGTAAAATGAAAATAGATCGTAGCTTATCAGGAGAAGTATTTGCAGAAGATTATGGTGTCACAAGAGAATTTACAATTTCACAAGAACCTTTGTCTTTACAAATCTTTGTTGATATTTCTGTAGTCGAAATCTTTATCAATGACGGTAAACAAACGGCTACTGCCCGAATTTTCCCTTCAAGCGAACAGACCACACTCTTGATCGAATGTGACCATGCCTTCTCAGGAACGCTTTGGAAGTTACGTAAAATGAATGAATAGAGGGTAAGTTAAATGGTTGTTAAATTAACCGATGTAGCCAAAAAGGCTGGAGTCTCACCAACCACTGTATCACGTGTCATCAATAACTACGGCTCATTGAGCCAAAAAACAATCGATAAAGTAAATCAAGCAATGAAAGAATTAAATTATCAACCCAATTCATTGGCTCGTTCTCTTCAAGGAAAAAACACCCAATTGATTGGCTTGATTTTTCCTACAGTTGCCAACCCTTTCTTTGGTGAATTAGTCGAACAATTAGAAAGTAAACTATTTGATTTAGGATACCGTTCAATATTATGCGATAGTGCAAACAATAAAGAAAAAGAACGAAACTACCTCAACATGCTAGCTGCAAACAAAGTAGATGGTATCCTTGCTGGAGCACATAATCTGGGTATCCAAGAATACGAAAATATTGAACTACCCATTGTCTCCTTCGACCGCTATTTAGCCGAAGGCATTCCAATTATCAGTAGTGACAATTTACGTGGTGGATACTTAGCTACCGAAAACCTTTATTTAAAAGGTGCCAGAAACATTGCCATCTTAACTGGCTCCCAAGAATCAAATTCACCGACCAATCAACGATTGAATGGATATTTGGCATTTATGGAAGAATTCCAGTTAGAGCCGCACGTGTTTCATTTTCATTCTACTGCCCGCTCAACTGCTTTAAAAAATTTAGAGATCAAACGGATTTTAGAAATGGAAACAATTGATGCTTTATTTTGTACAGACGATTTAACTGCTATTTTAGCCTATAATCTCTGTCAAGAGTTGCATATTAAAATTCCTGAAGAAATAAAAATCATCGGGTATGATGGAACAAAAATGATTCAAAATTATTTCCCACAGCTCTCGACCATCGCACAACCAATTACAGATATTGCTGACATCTTAGTCGACCTAATGCTCCAACGGATCCAGGATCCAGAGAAACCACTTGAATCCAACTATGTGTTACCAGTGAAATTGATTCAAGGAAGCACGACATGAAACAATCAGCGATTTGAATGAAAGTATATCTTCTATTTTCCTATTACTAGAAGATATACTTTTCTTAGGCGTTGCTTCTAGCTTCGTTCAGCTGATTTAAGTCAGGCAAAAAACCAAAAAGAGCTGGACAATGTCCAACTCTCTTTTTATAGAAACTTTATATTAATCCGGCTAATTTCTTAGCGTCATCCAAATCACGCGGACAAACATCCATTACTTCTTTATTTGAAGCAACTTAACGCAAGCGTTCTACATCACGTGCAATCATTAATTCTTCATCTGTTGGGATGACTAATACTTTGACTTTTGAGTCTTTTGTTGAGATGTCTAACTCTTCACCACGTAATTTGTTCAATTCTGGATCGATCTCACAACCAAACCATGTCATACCTTTGATCACTTCGTTACGCACATGACCATCGTTTTCTCCGATACCCGCAGTAAATACGATTGCGTCAACGCCGTTCATTGTTGTTACATAGCCACCGATATATTTACGGATACGGTCAACAAATACATCATAAGCCAAACGGATCTCTTCTTTATCGTAATTGTTTTCAAGGTCACGCATATCACTAGATAGATTTGTTAACCCTAAAAGACCAGATTTTTTGTTTAAGATATCAACCATTTCATTGATATCGATCGATAATTTTTCCATTAGATAAGGTAAGATCGCTGGATCGATATCACCAGAACGAGTACCCATCGTTACACCAGCTAATGGCGTGAAGCCCATTGATGTATCAACAGATTTACCACCGTCAACAGCAGTAATCGAAGCACCATTTCCTAAATGACAAGTAATGATTTTTAAGTCTTCGATCGGCTTACCTAACATGTCTGCCGCACGTTCAGAAACATAACGGTGACTTGTTCCGTGGAACCCATATTTTCTCACTTTAAAATCTTCGTAGTAAGCGATTGGTAAGCTGTACAAGTAATTGTGTTTCGGCATAGTCGCATGGAAAGACGTATCAAAGACAGCTACACTTTGGATATCTGGCAAAATTTTCTTAAATGCTTTGATTCCCATTAAGTTGGCAGGATTATGCAATGGTGCAAATTCTGCTAATTCTTGGATGCGTGCCATTACTTCTTCATCGATGACTACAGAGTCACCATAAGTTTCTCCACCGTGAACGACACGATGTCCGACACCTGTGATTTCATCATATGCGCCTAAAATATTTAATTCGATCAATTGATCCAATAACATTTTTACAGCAACTTCATGATCATCAATATCTAAGATTTGTTCAAATTTTTGGCCTTCACCATACTTGATTGTAAAAATTGAATCATTTAATCCAATTCTTTCAACGATTCCTTTAGCAACTACAGTTTCTTCTGGCATTTGGTATAACTGCCATTTTAAACTTGAACTTCCAGCATTGATTGCAATTGTTTTTGACATGTTACTCTCCTTTTTGGTAAATAGTTATAAGGAAGCTGATTTCCAGTTTTTAAATTCGTTAAAAAACTTCGTCACCTTCTCTGGTTCTTTTAGTGAATCAAGTTTAACAAGCAGTACTTCTTTGGTTTGTTTTGCTTGTTCGCCTTTTTTCTGTAAAATCAAAATACTTTTTTGTGATTGCTTATTTCGGAACAACTCATCCGGCAATTGGATCATACCTTGAAGATAGCCTTCTTCTTTAAACCATTTTTTAATGTACTCGCTTTGCTCTGTCTCCAAGAAATTGCTTGGCATCAAGAACAAACCGAAACCATCTGGCTTGACGAATTTCATTGCCTGTTCCAATAAAAGATGATGAGCATAACTGTGACCTTCTGTCGCGCTTGTCAAAAAGTCTTGCGCTTTTTGATCATTCGGATAAAATCCGATTGGCAAGTCACTGATCGCGACATCAACTGGTTCGATCAATAAGTCTTGTAATCCATCTTGGTGAAAGTATTGAACACTCGCTTGCGTCAACTCACTTGTAGAAGCCGCAACAGACAGTAGTGTATCATCGATATCCACACCAAAACCTTCTGTATGGTATCCAGCAATGTTTAGGTTTAAAAGAACTGTTAATAACAAATTGCCCATTCCTGCTGAAATATCCAAGACACCGATTTTTTCTTTATGATCAGGAAATAGTTGTTCAATCAAGAAAACAAACAAGAAACCAATACTATCTGGTGTCAATTGATGGTTTGCTTGTAAGTGCTCGGTTTGACTTCCCTTTAACAAAAGTAACTGCGATAAACGACGCCACTCTTCCGGTTCAAATGATAATTCACTCAGTTTTTGATAAAGCTCTGAGATCTGTTGGGTTGTCTTTTCATTTGGTACACCATCTACTACACGTACTTGATAGTTGTCTCTTAAATTTTCGGCATTTTCAACATAAGCTTCTAAAAAAGAAGTTCCCAATGCGTTTTGTAAAAGCTGAATAGCTTCCAGGTTTTGCTCAAACCCTTGTTCCATTTTTTCTGGTAACATCGTGCGCCTCATTTCTAGATATATTATAACAATTATTTTACCTGTTTAATTCTAACGAACAATCGCTAAAATTTCAATCGTTTTCATCCTTTTTCTTTGTGAAATAGCGAACATTCAACACCTTCAAAACAGCTGTATTACAGAAAAGAACGGTTATTGCTTTGGAACCTCTTAATCTGTAGTATTATCTGTATCAATGACTCGCTCTGTAAATTCAAATCGGAAAGGTGAAACAGTTATTACTAACTCCACTAGGTCCTGTTTGACTGTATACTGGACCGTGCCTACATTGTAATCATACTCCCCTTTGCCTTGCTCTTCCAACTGATTGGATTCCATCATAAACATTTGCTTGATGATCTTTGCTTGGTAATATTTTTTGATGCGTAAATAACTGTCTATTTTCAGACGATAACTTTCAAGTAAGCCTTGCATGAAGAATATACACAATAGAAAAAGTGCCAAGGTCGAAAACAACACATTCCCTTTTAAACGCTTATGTTTTTTGCTTTGTCCAAATACCATACTTGTTATCTCCATTCATAAATTCGACATGCAGTAAAATCACTTGATCTTCTTCTTTGAATTGGACACGCGTAACACCTGTCAGCATAGGCTGATGACCACCAGTAGTTCCACGTTTTCTGATCATTTGCTGATAGCCTTCTATGACGAACGTTTTCTCGTTTTGATAATATAAGCGATTCTCAATGATCGAAATACGTTGACTTGAAGCAAGTTCGTTTTCGAATTGAGCTAAGAAAATCAACCATTCTGTTTGTTCGTCTTTTTGAAAAAATGTATTCATCTTTTCGCTTTGTCGAATGAAGAGACCAAATGATAAAAGAATCGTATTTAGAATAAGTAACGCAATCAAACATTCAATCATTGTAAAAGCAGATACTTTATTTTTTCCGTTCAATGACGATCACTTCATTTCCATCACTGATTGAAACTTTCTTTATTTGCTGACTTTGCGTATCGATTACTGTAGTTCCCTGCTCCCACTCCGCTGGTCTTGTCGGCAACTCTCCATACCTACGATAGTTTCTCACATCTTCGTACAATGTCCTCAACAGAAGAATTTCTCGGTCTTTGGTTTGTTCTTGTTGGACCAAGAATAAATTACCAGAACTCATAATATAAATACTCATGGCTGTGATCATTAGCGCGGTTAGCGATTCAAGCAATACAAAGCTAGCTATATTGGATTCTTTTGATATAACGACCACCTCCTAGTTGGAATTGGTAAATGATTCTTTGTTTCTTTTCTGGCCAATAAAATTCATATGCCTTCAACGAGCTTTCGTTCCCTGTCTTCGCTGCATAAGTAATCGGTGCATGACGTTGGATGGTCAAAGCTTCAGGGATCGGCAACTCTTGCCACTCCATTGATGAGTAAGGAGGCACCTCAAATAAAAGACTATGGCGCTTTGGTTCATAATAAAAACGAGTAGCTTGTTGATGGATAATCGCACTTTGTTGTACGAGATCGATCCTTTTTTCCAACTGATCAAAAAAACGATGGATCGATTGTTCTTTTTCTAAAGAATGGAATGAGAGAACAGGAAAGATAAAAAAAGCAAGGGAGACAATCAAGACCATGATTGTTTCTGCTAAAGTGTAAGCTTCGGTGAGGTATTTGTTAGTTCTTGCGATACGCATCGGCATGTTCCTGTTTGATATATCCTTCTCGTAACAGCTCATCAATACTTGGAATTTTCCCGTCGTTTTGTAATGCGTAAAGTTCACTTTGAGCATCAATCAGTTGCATGACTGCTTCACGACCTTCCTTATTGACATGATCACGATAACGAGAAATATTTGGGATAAATAGTAAAACCAACGCACTAATGACGAGTAAGACAATCAACATTTCAATCAGTGTAAAACCTTTTAGACGAGCCATTCTTTTTCTATTCTTCATATTAGGACCTCCTCAATATTTCCATATACTGGCAACAAGATAGCCGCATAAATCAGTAAAATCAATACAGCAATCCCTAAGAAAAGGACTGGTTGGACCCAGTGCAACCAACGATGGATCTTTTGAAAAAATTCTTTACGTGTCAGATCACTGTAAAACAACAATTCTTTGCCTAAATTCCCTTTAGCTTCTCCTTGTAGTACGATTTGACTAAACTCGGTCGTCAAAAAACGGTATTGCTCAAATTGTTGCGCTAAAGGAATACCTAGTTCGAGCCCTTCCATTAATTGATACGCTAAAGACTGGACCAAACTTCCTTCTTTAGTTTCTTTCAAACAGCGAATAATTTGTTTCAAGTCGAGGCCTTCATAAAATAGTTTGCCTATTTCTAACGCTAGATAAGCTGATTGATAGGAACGATAGATCTTTCCAATCATCCATTGCTTACTGATCCACTCACTTCTTTTGACAACTTCCCACTTTTTCAAGCGGAAAAAAATCACTGAACCACAAAAAATACTACTACCAAAGGCACCTAAGAATAGCCAATGACTTGATTGAAGCAGTCGAATCCCCCAATGTGTCGTGGTGACCATATCGGACTGAATCAATTGAGGCAAGACGAACTCACGTAGACTAACTAAAATGCCGACTAAAAAGACCAGCAATACCAGTGGATAGCTGATGACCTTTTTTAATTCTTTCCGAAATTGTTCAATCAATCGAAATTGTTCAGCGATGCCCTTTAAAGTTTCGACTAAATTTCCATGGACTTCTGCCAGTTCCACCTGTACGAGTTGCTCTTGCTTAAACCCCAATTGCTGAAGAACAAAATGAAAAGATTCGCCAGCTTGAAGATTTCTTTTGGCGAAATGGACATAAACTTGTGGTATCAGTCGAAGCAATTCCAATAAATCAATCGCTTGCTGTAAACTAAAGCCATTCAAGAGTAATTCACCGATCGTTTGGATAAAACGAGCTTGTTGCGTATGATCCATAGGTTTAAAATGGATAGGATTGCCAAACATTTTTTTGTGCCTCTTCATAACTAGCTCTCCATTCTTTTCTTTCGATTTCATTGTCAGAAAAACAATAAGACCACAATGCCGTTGGTTGTTCATTGAAATCAGGCAGCAACTCTTGATAGACAATGCCGGACAAACATTCGTCAAATCCATCGTTGTTCGTTAGTTCCTTCATCCTTGCCAAGGTTCCCTTGAGATCTCGTGCATGGACCGTAGCAAATACACGATGGCCCGTCAATGCTGCTCGAATTGCTGCATCTGCTGTCTTTTTATCTCTGATTTCACCGACAATCAATAAATCAGGACGATGACGTAAGGCTAGTTTTAATAGCTGATCATAAGTCTGGTCAATTTTTTCATTGACTTGTAACTGTAAAAACAATGGCTCCTCAATTTCTACTGGGTCTTCGATCGTGATTACTTGTTCTTCATTCCTACGAGCAAGGTGATACATCAATGACGTTTTACCAGAGCCGACCGGCCCACTAAACAAAAATAATCCACGGTTGTTCGTACTCCGCTCAATAACTTGCAAGTCTTTGGGGACAAAACAGCGAAAACTTTTCTCCCTCAACGCATAGAGTATCCGGATAACCAAGCTCTCTCTTTGTAAATAATCACCTACTGATGAGAGTCTTAGCCTTATCTTTCGTTGATCCACTAAATAAGTCAGTGAGCCTAGTTGTGCTTTTCTTCTTTCACCGATATCCATTTGTCCTAGGTACTTAAAACTAGCGATCAATTGTTGGCCAATCTCAAGGGAGAGCGATTTTTGGAATGTTCGTTTTTTACCTTTACGAAAATAAACCTTAAAATCTTCTACATATGGCAAAATATAGATATCTTGCACTTTATTTTTAGCTCCTCCACAAATGATCTCATTAGCTAAATCTTTTATCTTCATTTCTCTGCCCTCCAAGAAAATATACGTCTTTTTAAGATGAATCGTTTATTTTTACAAAATTTAATGAAAATCATGGGTTAAATCCGAATTTATGTTATACTAGTAAAAATTTATTTGGGGAGGTTTCAGAGTGGATTCGCACTTAAACAAACACATTGCAGTTGCAGGAAAAAAACAACCCGCTGATTTAGTTATCAAACATGCAAAAATTGTCAACGTCTTTACGAAAACAATCATGGAGGGTGATGTCGCTGTCTGCGACGGAAGAATCGTAGGTATTGGGGAATACGAAGGTACGACGATCTATGATGCAAAAGGACAGTATTTAGTTCCTGGTCTGATCGATGGTCATGTGCATATCGAAAGTTCTCTGTTAGCACCTAAAGAGTTTGCGAAAATCTCTCTATTACATGGTGTGACGACAGTAGTAACTGATCCTCACGAAATCGGAAATGTCGCCGGAAATTTGGGCCTTGAATTTATGCTGGCAGATGCAAAAGAGACGCCGATGAATATATTCATCATGCTACCTTCTTGTGTGCCTGTCACACCATTTGAAACAAGTGGCGCTGTCTTAGATGCAAAAGCACTTGCTCCTTTTCTTGAGTATCCTGAAGTACTTGGTCTAGCTGAAGTAATGAACTATCAGGCAGTCG
Source organism: Enterococcus sp. DIV0806c (assembly GCF_051710905.1). Lineage (NCBI taxonomy): Bacteria > Bacillati > Bacillota > Bacilli > Lactobacillales > Enterococcaceae > Enterococcus > Enterococcus sp. DIV0806c. The sequence goes on from NZ_JBIOLO010000001.1 coordinate 2,850,339, forward strand.
CTTCAAATGAGCAAACGATTATCGATAAATTACAGCTGATGCATCAAAAGAACAAAAAAATCGATGGCCACGCCGCAGGAATCAACGGGGACGACTTAAACGTTTATTTAACTGCTGGCATTCGTACAGACCACGAAGCAACGACCGCCCAAGAAGCGGAGGAGCGTTTAGCGCTAGGAATGTATTTGATGGTTCGAGAAGGAACCGTCGCAAAAGATCTACAGGCACTCTTACCTGCTATCACACCTGACAATTCACGTCGCTGTTTATTCGTGACCGATGATAAATTGATCGATGATCTTGTAGCAGAGGGTTCAATTGATCATATCGTTCGTCAAGCAATCTTGGCGGGAATGGATCCACTACAAGCCATCCAGATGGCTTCATTGAATGCGGCAGAATGTTTTGGTTTACAACATTTAGGGGCAGTTGCGCCAGGCTATCAGGCAGACTTTTTCTTAACAGATGACTTGAACAAGTTGCCGATCAATACCGTGTTCCATCAAGGAGAAACGGTTGTGGCAGATGGACAGTTGGCTCCTGATCTTACAGAAATAAAAAATCAGCCAGCGATTGACGCGTTACCCAAAATGGCAGTTGCACCATTTGATCCAAACTCATTGACATTGGCTTTAGATTCAACAACCGCTCATGTCATCGAGATCATTCCAAATAGTTTGTTGACAAACGATTTATTGGAGCAAGTTCAAGTCGATAATGGTTCTTTCACTCCTTCAGTGGCAGATGATCAACTAAAGATTGCTGTCATCGAACGACATCATGCTACAGGAAATATTGGTCTAGGAATTGTCAAAGGGTTCCAACTAAAAAGGGGAGCCTTAGCTACTACTGTGGCTCACGATTCACATAATATCGTCGTTGTAGGAACAAATGATGAAGATATGTGCTACGCTGCTGAACAATTAATCAAAAAAGGTGGTGGGATGATTGTTGTAGATCAACAAACTGAATTAGCTTGTTTACCATTACCTATTGGCGGTTTGATGTCACTCGAACCTTATGAAACAGTTAATCAGCAATTACTGAACTTGACTGACCAAGCGCATCAGTTAGGCGCAAGTGAAGCATTCGATCCTTTCTTGACACTTTCATTTTTAACATTATCAGTTATTCCTGAATTGAAAATCACCGATATGGGACTCTTCTCTTTTTCAAAATTTGCCTTGATTCCCGTCTGTGACCAAAAAGACTAAAAAACAAAAAAGAAGAGACAAGAACTTACAGTTCCTACTCTCTTCTTTTTTCTATTCGGTTTTGTCCACAAACTGCGCTTCTACACGATAGATCCGTTGTCCTCGAGAAGAAAACTTCTCTTCATATTCTGTCATGATATTGTCCTCAAAGTCACTTTGATGTAGATCAAGCCAGACTTTTTTTAACCGCATTCCGTATTGTGAAAAACTAGCCAACGAATATTCAAATAATCCTTGATTATCTGTTTTGAAATGAATTTCACCATTTGGTTTTAAGATCTCTTCATCGACAGCTAAAAATGTACGATACGTCAATCGTCGTTTCTCATGTCTCTTTTTAGGCCATGGATCTGAAAAATTCAAATAAATCTGATCGATCTCATTCTCTGAAAAGTACTCAGTCAAAGCGGAACCGTCCACGTGCAATAATCTTAAATTAGGTAATGGTTCCTCCAATACTTTGTCTAAAGCAATGGACACGACACTTACTTGCATTTCAATCCCGATATAATTGATTTCTGGATGAGCTTTGGCCATCCCAGTAATAAACTGTCCTTTTCCCATGCCGATCTCAATATGGATTGGTTGATCATTACCAAATAATTCTTTCCATTTTCCGCGCCATTTTGTTGGCTCGTTGATGACGATTTCTGGATGAGCAGCTAACATCTCTGCTGCATTTGGTCGGTTGCGAACACGCATCTTTTTCTTCCTCTCTATTCCTACAAAAGATTGTTCCTTGTATTTCACTGAATTTATTATAAATTGCTATTGGTATTACCCTAAAAATAAAAAAATCAACTGAATAGCCGAGCTTAACCACTAAAAATTCGTTTAAGTTGTAAAATCTCTTCATTCATTCGTCGATAATCTTCACGTTTGCAGTAGCGTGTGATTTCTTGTAATAGGTTCATCACCGCATACCAATGTAATTTTTCTAAAATTTCATCTGTTGGTCGGATACCGTAGCTGATCAACCACTTATTCCAACTAGACAATGGCACGTAATTCCCTAAAATAGTCGCAATATCTACCGCTGGATCAGCGAACATGATTGAATCCCAATCAACTAAATATAAATAATTTTTACAGACTAACCAATTCCGATGATTGACATCTCCATGCACGACCGCTAGTTTTTCCTTGTCCACTGAAGGAATTTGTTGGCACAAATAGCGATAAACGAGTTGTAAAAATTGATTGTTTTTTAGGCTATCAGGCAAATCTTGTTCATAATATTGCAGCATTTTCTGGGGTGTCAATACCCTCCCACCAATTCGAGAAAGCATTGTTTTTAAAGACGTCGAATGATGTAGATGGTACAGTACATCAATGACATCATTTCTTTGGCCAATCTCACTAGGCGTCAACAAGCGACCTTCCAGCCATTCTTGTGCGGTCAAGGTATCGCCATCTCCTGTTCGCTTAGTCCACACTAATTTCGGCGTAATGCCTTCACGAGAGAGTGCAGCGAGCATTGGCGTTGTGTTCCTCTTGATAAAAACTTTGTCTTTATCACGCATGCCTATGTATGTTTTTCCTGTGTCACCTTTGATGGGGCGTAACCGCCACTCTTGGTCTAACTGAAACTCCATCGCGCATTCTCCCGTCCTCTACTATATGTTTGCAGTATCTATTATTCTAGTCGCCCAAGTCTTGAACGTCAAGCACATATACGTTCTTTTTCTATGTTTTACCCTCTAAAAAACCAACTTTTATCAAAATAAAAAAAGTCCCTAGTGATTTCTTCTTATTCATGAGGTTTAGCACACTCTTTTTTGTCCATGGAAAAAAAGAGGAAAGTTCGAAAAAACATAAAGTGATTTCGAACTTTCCTACAAGAATTCCTATTTATTTCTCATAAAAAAGTGAGGGTTCTCAGCTCACTTCAAACGTTACTTCTGAATTCCGAGCCAAGAAGATTCCTTTTTCTAGTCAAGCCACTTACTTTTCAAATGCTACTCCGCAATCTTCTTGATCCGAGATGGCACGTACCATTTGATTAAGAGTCCGTTGACAACAAGATAGACCAAGATAGGTAGCCATCTTTCATTCCCATCAAGAACAACAGCAGCGATCACTCCAAATAAAACAGCAACAAAAGTCAATAACCACGTCAAAAGACGTTGGAGTGCTCCACTTTTTTGACTCTCTTGGATAGGATACAATTGGACCAAGATCATATAGCGAAACTGACTATATAAAGGTAATAATTGAAAGCCAATCAAATATAGAAATAATGATCCAATGCCTAAAGTAAAGTATAGATCGTTGATTCCGGCGATAATGATCGAGCCAATCACTGTTAAACGTACGTACAAGCCAATAAAGTCTGATCCTCTAGCAAAGCGACGAGCAAATAAATAAAGATACGTGTTTTTCGTTTCTTTCTTGATTCCTTGTAACACCGGATCAAGATAACGGCGCCTTTTGACTTTTGCGGTGATCTCTGGCACATCTGTAAACAAATTAATGAACTGATAGATTTGGTGCAAACGTTGTTTTTCTAATTGGATCATTTTTTCCCAGTCTAAATGAGCGAACATTTTTTTCCATAAGAACACATAATAGATCCCAGCTTGAATAGATGAAAGAATCAAGCCCAACCAAATATTCCCATAAAAAGAGAGAAGTAAGATACCAAATGACGAGACCCACCAACCATACTTAAACAAGTTTTTACGCGTTTCTTCCATACGATAAAAATCTGCTCGCTTCACTTGTAAATGACTAGACTTCAAACTCCATAGTATAAGTAGATAAACAAAAAACAGCGAAAATGGTTGTTGCGTTGAAACCACAACTAACGGCATCGCAAATCCACACACTAATCCTAGAAAAACCATAGGAAAAATACAAGAATAACGAAAAGCTCGTTGCAAATAGCCTTTCATTTCTTTTTCTTTCGGTAAAAGAAAAACTAAATCTGCTGGCTCCGCAAAAGTCGCGATTTTTCCAACGATCAAGCAAATCATCCAAATCAATGAGACGATGATACCTCCAATCGAAAAAGGAGCCTCGAGTGTTTTTAGCCAGTTAGAATAATAAAGGCCTAGACCCCCAATCAAAAATAAACAGACTAGTACAAAATGGTCGTTGAATACATAGCGTAAATATTTCATCATTTTTTTATGATGTTTTGCTAGTCTTTTTTGAAAAAAATCATTCATAACCTTGCTCCTTCGTCAATGCGATGTAGATTTCATCTAGGGATGCTTCCGGCATTCTAAAAGCAGTTTGCAACTCTGCTAACGTGCCATCTGCTCTGATTTCTCCTTCATGAAGAACAACAAAACGGTCACAATATTTTTCAGCAGTGGCTAAAATATGCGTAGACATCAAAATACCAGACCCCTCATTTTTCATCTCAACCATTAATTCCAACAAAGCATTGATGGCTAATGGATCAAGTCCCAAAAAAGGCTCGTCAATGATATACAAAGATGGCTCAATCAAAAAAGCACACAAAATCATGACTTTTTGTTTCATCCCTTTTGAAAAATTCGCTGGAAACCACTCTAAACGATTAGACAAACGAAACGTGTGTAACAATTTTTCTGCCCGTTTCATCGCGATATCCATTGGAATGTTATAAGCCATCGCCGTTACCTCAATGTGTTCTTTTAAAGTAAGTTCTTCATATAATGAAGGAGTTTCTGGAATATAACCAATTTGTTTACGATAATTTTCTACATCCTTTTTAAGAGATAACTGATTGATTTCGATTTTTCCTTTCGTTGGTTCAAGCAAACCGATAATATGCTTGATCGTTGTACTTTTTCCTGCTCCATTCAAACCAATCAACCCAACCATTTCTCCAGGTTGTACGTTAAAACTGATATCTTTCAAAACAGGTAAATGACCATAGCCACCTGTAACATGTTCGATTTTTAAACTCATATTTCTTCCTCCGTTAATATATTGTCTTCATTATACCACGAAGCAAATCACGTCCAATTATTTTTTACGTGCATTCTCATGAACTTATGTTAAAGTTGAGGTAACGAAACTTGAATAAAAGAAAGGTGTTTTTATATGGACAATTGTATTTTTTGTAAAATCATCAATCAAGAAATCCCTAGCTATAAAATCTATGAAGACGAGAAAATCTATGCGTTCTTAGATATCTCTCAATCAACTAAAGGACACACATTGATCATTCCTAAAGAACACGTAACTGATATCTTTGATTACAACGAGGAATTAGCCAGTGATGTCTTTGCCCGTATCCCAAAAATTGCTCGTTCCATCGAAAAAGCATTCCCGGAAATGGAAGGTTTAAATATTATCAATAATAATCGAGAACTAGCCTATCAAACCGTTTTTCATTCCCATATCCATTTAATTCCGCGTTATAGTAAACAAGATGACTTCTCCATTCACTTTGGAAACCATCAAGCAGATTATACAACGGAAGAAATGACTGCTATCCAAGAAAAAATCAAAGAGCAGGTGACGTTTCATGGTTAAAAATTTTCTAAAAGGATTAGTATTCGGTGCTGTTACCGGTGCAGCAGCAGGATTATTATTTGCACCACGTAGTGGAAATGAGACCAGAGAGAAATTGATTGCAGAATTAGATGAAGCAACTGAATTAACCAACGAATTAAATAACAGTTTAAATCATTTTAAACACGCGTTATCTGAAACAAAAAAAACAGCTGAAACTGTTATTCCACCTTTTCAAGAATCAATCGAAAAAGACCTTGAAAATTTCAAATTCCAAGCAGAACCACGAGTTACACAAATCCAAGAACAAGTAGAAAAACTTTCGGCACATTTACCTGAAAGCTTGACAGACGTGCAATAATGATCAAAAATCAAGCACTTTTGATAACTATATGTCTTTTTCATGTACCTAGATGTATGGAATGTGACAAAAATTTGAATTTTGTTTGAAACTATCAGTCAGAACGTTTTTATTCGCTAATAGATATGGTATAGTAATATTTGTGAAAACCAATAATAAATTACAGGAGTGCAAAACTTAAATGAAAAAGAAAAAAATAATTTTAGCTGCGACAAGTGCGTTAGCTATTCTAACACTAGCAGCTTGTTCTGGTGGCGGGGATACAAACAAGGATATCGTAACCATGAAAGGCGGCACAATCACCGTCGCTGATTTTTATGAAAAAGCAAAATCTGAATCCGCTAACCAACAATTACTTCAACAAATGGTGATCTATGATGTATTCAATAGCAAATACAATGACAAAGTTTCAGATAAAGAAGTAGATGCTGAATATAATAAAACAAAAGAAACTTATGGTGACAGCTTCGAGACACAATTAGAATCTGCAGGATTTACAGAAGAAAGCTATAAAGAATTCCTTCGTAATAATCTTGTCTTTAAAGCTGGGATCGAATCTCATGTGAAATTGACAGATGAAGACTTGAAGAAAACGTGGGAAACATTCCATCCAGAAGTAGAAGCACAAATCATCAAAGTTGCTAGTGAAGACGAAGCAAAAGAAGTTAAGAAATCAGCTGATGACGGCAAAGATTTCGAAGAACTAGCGAAAGAAAAATCAACAGATACAACTAAAGACGATGGTGGTAATATCAAGTTTGACTCAGAAACACAAACTGTTCCATCTGAAGTAAAAGAAGCTGCCTTCAAACTTAAAGATGGTGAGATCTCAGATGTGATCACTGCAACAAATCCTTCTACTTACGCAACAGAATACTATGTCGTTAAAATGGTGAAAAACCAAGATAAAGGAAACGACATGGATAAATTCAAAGATCAATTAGAAGAAATTGCGACTCAAGCAAAAGTAAATGACAGCGAATTTACAACAAAAGTAATCGGTGAAGAACTAAAAGAAGCGAATGTAAAAATCAAAGATGACGCATTCCAAAACATCTTGACACCATTTACTTCAGCTACGACAAGTACATCTTCAACTGAAGACTCAGCAACAGAAAGCTCAGAAACAAAGAGTTCTGAAACAAAATCAACTGATTCTACTGAAGCATCTGAAACAGAGCAAAGCACGACTGAATCAACAAACGAATAAGCACTATACGCTTCTAGACATTAAAAATACACGCTAGAGAAAATATTTAAAAAGTGGTTTAGGAAGAGAGAAGTCTTCCTAAACCACTTTTTTGAATACGATCAGTTCTCATTATCCATCTCTGCTAACGGAAAGTAAAAAATTCTTTGGGTTCATAAAAAAATGTTTGGGGAAAAAGTCCTTTAGAACCACCTAAAAGCGAATAAACGGCGGGAACAAAAATCCTCTCTTCGGAAATAAAGCGACATCCACAAAAGGTGAAAAACAACTTTCGTGGATGTCGTCTTATTTATCGAGGCTAAATACTTCTGTCTCGACCTCTTTAAAACTAATGAGATGATATCAATAAATTGTTACGTATCTTTCATTATCTATCGAACAATTACCATCATTTCTGTTTTGGTACATAAAAACTACGATTATCAAGACCAAATATTCGATCTGTATATTTCCCTGGCTCTGTTTGACGAATTGCAGTAGACATCATTTGCATCGAAGCATCGATCGTGTCGATCTGGTGTAAGACTTCAGCTTCCATGATTCGAGGTCGAACAGGCGAACCATATTCTAACAATCCATGATGTGATAGAACCATATGACGTAAGATCAGCACATCTTCTTCTTCCTCACTGATTTTCAACGCTAAACAAGCTTTTGTGATTTCTTCGTCAATTAAAACTAAATGCCCTACTAAATTACCCGCTAATGTGTATTCTGTTGCCATTGAGCCGGACAACTCGATCACTTTTCCTAAATCATGTAAGATAATCCCTGCATAAAGTAGTGGGCGATTCAATTCAGGGTATTCATCAGCAATCGCTTTACCTAAGTGTAACATCGATACTGTATGATAAGCCAATCCACTAGCAAATGCGTGATGATTTCGTTTTGCTGCTGGATATTCAAAAAATTGTTTTTGGTATTTATTGAGTAAATAACGCACGATTCGATTCCAATGTGCATTTGTGATCTCAAATAGCAATTGGTTGATTTCTTCTTCCATTTCTTCTTTTCTCAATGGTGCTCTTTCCATGTACAAACTGGGATCACTCGGTTCATCAACTTTTGTTAAACGCATATGCAAGATTTTAACTTGAGGATTTCCTTGATAGACCTCGCGTTTACCATTTAAAAAAACAACTGTTCCCGGTGTAAATTTTTTGATCTCGTCCTCTGATGCATCCCAATATTTGCCATCAATTGTTCCTGATGTATCTTGAAATGTAAAAGCGATAAATTTCTTACCGTTCTTAGCGATTCTTACATCTGCATTTTTGATCAAAACGAATTGTTCGAATTGTTCATCAACGACTAATTCACGTATTTTTTTCACTATTTGCACCTTCTAACTTTCTCACAGATTGTTCTAGCTCATGATAATAGCTTACCATTTCTTGGTCAGAAGACAAGCAGATTACTTGATAGGTTTTGCTAAATTCAGCTAGTAGTTTAGCTAAACGGTATTTTCTCTTATGGTCGTAGTGTAGCCAGCCATCATCAATGATCACTGGACAGATCGAACGTTTCGCTTCCAAAGCAAGATATGCAAAACGCATCGCCATGATCATCTGATCCTTTGTCCCTGTCGATAGTTCATAAATTGGAAACTCATCTGTACCATTTGTTAATGTCAATGTATCGTTTTTCAATTGTATTTCTTGGTACTGTCGATCAGTTAGGATACTTAGATAGTCTCCAGCTAATTTGAGTAACTGTGGTAATTGCCGTTCACTTAATTCTGTCGAAAGATCACCTAAAAATGTCCCAGCAATCACTAAGCCGCCCCACTCTTCAAATAAAGTTTGTAGTTGAGCTTTTTGTAGACTTTCCTGTTGATATAATTCATCTAATGTCCCATCTTGTTGTAATCCCTCAATTTGCAACTGTAAGCGTTGACGTTGCTCACTTTTCCTACTTTCTTCCCTCTTTAGTTCTTGCAATCGTTCGGATTCACGAGCAATCTGAGTCTGCAACTGACTATAAGTAATGACAGTTTTAAAAATAGGGGAAAGAATATGCTCCAATTCTTCAAAACGTGCTTGTTGTTGCTTCGTTTGCTCCGCCTTTTGTAAAAAAATCGGTACTTCTGATGGGTAAGAAAGTTTTGCTTCAGTAAATTGTTCCTTGTATTCTTCTAACCACATTTTTTGTTTCTTTTTCAATGCGTTGATTTCTTGCTTCAACAAAGTATTTTGTTGATAACTTCTAGCATATTTCATTTGTTCCATTTCTTGGATGAACGTGGTTAATAGAGCCATTTTTTCCGAGAGAGATTTATGCTGGAGCGGTAACCATTCTTTTGCTAGGTCAAGTTCCCCTTCTATCTGTAAGAGTTGTTCCTGTATCTCTCGTTCCCGTTGTTGTTTCTTTTGAAAAACAGCATAAAGCTTTTGGTAATCTGTTACTTCTTGGCCCTCATTTTTCATCGTTTCAATCGTGTTCATTATTCCTAATGAGTGATGATAGGCAAAATCAGCCACTGATTGTTCCATTTTTTGTTGCTTTCGTTTATTCTCATTGATTGTTTGAGTAATCTCTTCTAATTGTGCCAATACAATATCCAGTTGCCCTAGTTTCTCTTGCCACTTCCCTTTGATTTCTGGCAAATTTTGGTCTGTAGTGTTCTTAGATGTTCTACGAGTAAACGTATAGCCAACCACTCCCAAAGCAAGCAATGGTCCCAATATTTTTCCAGGCATAGGTAAGAACAAACCAATTACAGCTAACACTAACGCACCAATGTAAAATTTGAAAAAAGATTGTTTTTCTGGAACATCTTGGATCGGCCTTGTTTGGATCAGCGTTGGGTGGGCTAGTTCTAATTCATTGATCTCTGCTTCTAGTGTTTGTTGCTGTTCCTTCACAATATCAAAACGAATCGCTAACTGACTGTGTTCATCATTTAATTGTTGCACCAGCGTATACAAAGAACGCCACTCTGGATCATCAATAAATTCCTGTGGCCGTTGCAATCGATCCCAGCGCCAACGTTGCTCCAATATTTTCAATTCTGACGCTGTTTCCCTTGTCTCTACTTGCAGTCTCTGCCACTCATCCATTAATTGTTCAGTTGAAAATTGCTTTTGCTGTAGTGCTTTCAATTCTTGTTCTTGTTCTAAATAAAAATAATAACGTGCAGACTGCTGATCCATCCCACTATGTCGCTCTAACGAAGCCTCAAGTTCTTCCAGGCGTTCGTTCATTTGTTGATAACGTTTGGTAAATACTTCTAAATCTTGTATTAATGATTCATCCGGTACTTCAGCTAGCATATTTTTTTTCAGTGATTGCCACTCTTCATATAAAGAGAAATTCAATTCTTGTTGATGATACAACGTAAGTTTTTGATTGATTTGTTCGATATCATGCACTAAGAGCTGTTGTTGTTCCGCTAGTCGTTGTTCCTCCATGATCCATTCACTATAGATCGCCTCTTGCTCTTGCTTTTGATGAATCTTTTCTTGTAGTTGTTTCCATTCATTTAGTCGCTGATTAATCACTAATTTTTGACCTTTTCTTTTAAATAACTTATCAGCTGATTGATAATATTCTTGTCTTTTTTGAAAGACATGAGAACTTCCAGTGATCCCTAATGAGATCAACGCATCATGCAATTCTTTTTCTGTTAAATGAGCAAGTTCACTCAGTTGTTCTTGTTGAAATGTAAAAACCTGCTGGAATAACTCTTTCGTCAAAGGTGAAAGTAGTTTTTCTAAGAGTTCGTCACTTCCACTTTGACCATTGAATGTGACCTTCGACTTGCCTCGATTCTGTTGTTTATATCTTTCCACATAAATTTCTCCATGTATGGGATGATTCAGCCATAATTTCCCACCATATGCAGAACCGTCTCGCGGTGTGTAGTCTTTCTTTTTCTTTCCTTTAGAAGGAAAACCAAAAAGGATGGCTTGGATGAATTGATAGATCGTTGACTTTCCCGCTTCATTTTCACCGTAAATCAACTGATTGCCAGAGGTAAAATCAAAGGTTTGTTGACGCCACTTTCCAAAAGCTGCTATTTCGATTTTTAAAATATTCATTCAGTACCCCCCTCAAACAAAAAGTCTTGCCGAATGATTTCTTGGGCCTTTTCTATCGTAGATTCTTGAAAATCCGGTAGCAGATCCAACACTTTGATTGCCTCTTGATTTGTGTAGGCTTCTTGTAATATATGCTGAAAATCTTCTTTTGTTTGGTAATTTTCGAATAGTTGTTCAAACATCAATGTTGAAGCAGACAAAGAAATTTTCACCTTGTTATCTCTTTCTAAAGTAGATATACGCCAAATAACTAAATTCGAAAATTCCCTGTTTGTTTCTTCCTTCAAATAATCTAATAATTCTCCAGAATGAATACGATCCAACACTTCCTGATCTAAGTGTTCATAATCAATGATCTCAAATTCAACGAGTGTCATCTTATTGGGTTCCACTAATTCTTGTTGGATTTTCTTCAATACATCCGTCGTTTGTTTCACTTCTCTGAGAGAAATTTGCTGGCGTTTCCAATAAACCTCTGCTACTTTTATAGGTGTTGTTCGACAAGACGCTCCTTGAAGTTCAACTAGAACTATTGAAGTCGCTGACTCTTCTTTTTTTGTATGTCCTTGTGGTGCACCAGGATAAAGAATTGTTCCTTTTTCATTTAATTTAGTTGGCACATGGATATGGCCTAACGCCCAGTAGTCATAGCCTTTTGCTTCCATTTGCTTTGCTTGAAATGGTGCATAATTCCCATGAGTTGACCCAATTTCACCATGATAGAGTCCAATATGATAGTCGACAGCAAAACGTTGGGGAAATTCAGGTACCTTTTCCTCAGTGATCCATTGTTTTGTGTAACTAAAACCACTGAGTGCGATCGTTTCACCAACATCCGTCGTCATTTGCAGTGTCTCTACAGTTTCCGAAGTAAACAAAGAAAGATTCTCGGGGAATTCAAACCAATATCTCTCTTTTTGATAAAAATCATGATTACCAAATGTTAAAAAAACTGAGATATTGTGTTCTCCTAAGCGCTTGATTTGTTCCGAAAAATGCTTTTGGATCTTTAGCGAAGGACGATTCTGGTGGAAGCTATCCCCTACCAGTAAAACAAAATCAACCTGATGTTTGATTGCTTGTTCCACAAGATTTTCAAGTACGGTCAAATTAGCCCGTAATAATTTCTTTTGAACTTTTCCATCAATTTCCACTAATCCTTCAAATGAACGATCCATATGCAAATCTGCCGCATGAATAAATTTGACCATTAAGCTACTACCTCCCTATATACAAGATAATAAAATATAAGTTTGTCTGTATCGCTTTACTAAAACAGATCGATATCTGTTGACATTTTTTGTTTATACATGATTTATCATAACATTTCCATTGCTTTTTTTCAGCAAAAACCGAAAATTTGTTCGCATCCAGACAAAAAAAACAGCTGAACTTTCGTTCAACTGTTTTCATTTGCGTGGCGGCGTCCTACTCTCACAAGGGGCAACCCCTCACTACAATCGGCGCTAAGAAGCTTAACTTCTGTGTTCGGCATGGTTACAGGTGTATCCTTCTCGCCATCGCCACCACACTTGGTGTTATCTATATTGAGTAAATCTTGTTCACTCAAAACTGGATTTGAAGTATCAGTAAGAAACTCTCCGAGTTTTTCATTTTATTTTGGTTAAGTCCTCGATCGATTAGTATCAGTCCGCTCCATACATCACTGTACTTCCACTCCTGACCTATCTACCTGATCATCTCTCAGGGATCTTACTTTCTTAAAGAAATGGGAAATCTCATCTTGAGGTGGGCTTCACACTTAGATGCTTTCAGCGTTTATCCCTTCCCTACATAGCTACCCAGCAATGCCCTTGGCAGAACAACTGGTACACCAGCGGTAAGTCCATCCCGGTCCTCTCGTACTAAGGACAGCTCCTCTCAAATTTCCAACGCCCGCGACGGATAGGGACCGAACTGTCTCACGACGTTCTGAACCCAGCTCGCGTGCCGCTTTAATGGGCGAACAGCCCAACCCTTGGGACCGACTACAGCCCCAGGATGCGACGAGCCGACATCGAGGTGCCAAACCTCCCCGTCGATGTGGACTCTTGGGGGAGATAAGCCTGTTATCCCCAGGGTAGCTTTTATCCGTTGAGCGATGGCCCTTCCATGCGGAACCACCGGATCACTAAGCCCGACTTTCGTCCCTGCTCGACTTGTAGGTCTCGCAGTCAAGCTCCCTTCTGCCTTTACACTCTTCGAATGATTTCCAACCATTCTGAGGGAACCTTTGGGCGCCTCCGTTACTCTTTAGGAGGCGACCGCCCCAGTCAAACTGCCCATCTGACACTGTCTCCCACCACGATAAGTGGTGCGGGTTAGAGTGGCCATAACGCAGGGGTAGTATCCCACCAGCGCCTCCATCGAAACTAGCGTTCCGACTTCTACGGCTCCTACCTATCCTGTACATGCGGTACAGACACTCAATATCAAACTACAGTAAAGCTCCATGGGGTCTTTCCGTCCTGTCGCGGGTAACCTGCATCTTCACAGGTACTAAAATTTCACCGAGTCTCTCGTTGAGACAGTGCCCAAATCGTTACGCCTTTCGTGCGGGTCGGAACTTACCCGACAAGGAATTTCGCTACCTTAGGACCGTTATAGTTACGGCCGCCGTTTACTGGGGCTTCAATTCGTACCTTCGCTTACGCTAAGCACTCCTCTTAACCTTCCAGCACCGGGCAGGCGTCAGCCCCTATACTTCATCTTACGATTTTGCAGAGACCTGTGTTTTTGATAAACAGTCGCTTGGGCCTATTCACTGCGGCTGATCTGACGATCAGCACCCCTTCTCCCGAAGTTACGGGGTCATTTTGCCGAGTTCCTTAACGAGAGTTCTCTCGCTCACCTTAGGATTCTCTCCTCGACTACCTGTGTCGGTTTGCGGTACGGGTCGTTGTTTTCTCACTAGAAGCTTTTCTCGGCAGTGTGACGTCAGGAACTTCGGTACTATTATTTCCCTCCCCATCACAGCTTGTCCTTAAAGTTAGAAGCATTTGACTCCTATCAAGACTTACTGCTTGGACAGACATTTCCGATCGTCTGCATTCCTTAGCCTCCTGCGTCCCTCCATTGCTCAAACAAAAACAACGAGTACAGGAATATCAACCTGTTGTCCATCGCCTACGCCTGTCGGCCTCGGCTTAGGTCCCGACTAACCCTGGGCGGACGAGCCTTCCCCAGGAAACCTTAGTCATTCGGTGGACAGGATTCTCACCTGTCTTTCGCTACTCATACCGGCATTCTCACTTCTAAGCGCTCCAGCAGTCCTCACGATCTACCTTCAACGCCCTTAGAACGCTCTCCTACCAATACACCTAAAGGTGTACTCCACAGCTTCGGTAATATGTTTAGCCCCGGTACATTTTCGGCGCAGGGTCACTCGACTAGTGAGCTATTACGCACTCTTTAAATGGTGGCTGCTTCTAAGCCAACATCCTAGTTGTCTGTGCAACCCCACATCCTTTTCCACTTAACATATATTTTGGGACCTTAGCTGGTGGTCTGGGCTGTTTCCCTTTCGACTATGGATCTTATCACTCACAGTCTGACTCCCGGATATGAATGAATGGCATTCGGAGTTTATCTGAATTCGGTAACCCGAGATGGGCCCCTAGTCCAAACAGTGCTCTACCTCCATCATTCTCAATTCCGAGGCTAGCCCTAAAGCTATTTCGGAGAGAACCAGCTATCTCCAAGTTCGTTTGGAATTTCTCCGCTACCCACACCTCATCCCCGCACTTTTCAACGTACGTGGGTTCGGTCCTCCAGTGCGTTTTACCGCACCTTCAACCTGGACATGGGTAGATCACATGGTTTCGGGTCTACGACTACATACTCAAACGCCCTATTCAGACTCGCTTTCGCTGCGGCTCCGTCTCTTCAACTTAACCTCGCATGCAATCGTAACTCGCCGGTTCATTCTACAAAAGGCACGCCATCACCCATTAACGGGCTTTGACTTGTTGTAGGCACACGGTTTCAGGTTCTATTTCACTCCCCTTCCGGGGTGCTTTTCACCTTTCCCTCACGGTACTGGTTCACTATCGGTCACTAGGGAGTATTTAGCCTTGGGAGATGGTCCTCCCGGATTCCGACGGAATTCCTCGTGTTCCGCCGTACTCAGGATCCTCCTAGGTGCCTTCCAAATTTCATCTACGGGGCTTTCACCCTCTCTGACTGACTTTTCCAAGTCATTCGACTATCTGAAAGAACTACCATATCGGAGTCCTACAACCCCAATGAGCAAGCTCATTGGTTTGGGCTTTTCCCGTTTCGCTCGCCGCTACTCAGGGAATCGAATTTTCTTTCTCTTCCTGCAGGTACTTAGATGTTTCAGTTCTCTGCGTCTACCTCGTATACGCTATGTATTCACGTATACGTAACATCCTATAAAAGATGCTGGGTTCCCCCATTCGGAAATCTCTGGATCATAGCTTACGTACAGCTCCCCAAAGCATATCGGTGTTAGTCCCGTCCTTCATCGGCTCCTAGTGCCAAGGCATCCACCGTGCGCCCTTATTCACTTAACCTTATCAACCTTACGGTTGGGTTTTGATCTTTCTTCTAGCGATAGAAGTCCAATCAAGAAAAATAAGCAATTGAACTTATTAAAAAACTCATTCAACGCGGTGTTCTCGGTTTGTATTACTTACATTTTTACTTCAATATCCAGTTTTCAATGAACAAAATTTTGAGAGTAGACCTCTCAAAACTGAACAAAGTATCGACAAACGTGTGTAGTCTCCGTAATATTCCTTAGAAAGGAGGTGATCCAGCCGCACCTTCCGATACGGCTACCTTGTTACGACTTCACCCCAATCATCTATCCCACCTTAGGCGGCTGGCTCCAAAAAGGTTACCTCACCGACTTCGGGTGTTACAAACTCTCGTGGTGTGACGGGCGGTGTGTACAAGGCCCGGGAACGTATTCACCGCGGCGTGCTGATCCGCGATTACTAGCGATTCCGGCTTCATGTAGGCGAGTTGCAGCCTACAATCCGAACTGAGAGAAGCTTTAAGAGATTAGCTTAGCCTCGCGACTTCGCGACTCGTTGTACTTCCCATTGTAGCACGTGTGTAGCCCAGGTCATAAGGGGCATGATGATTTGACGTCATCCCCACCTTCCTCCGGTTTGTCACCGGCAGTCTTGCTAGAGTGCCCAACTAAATGATGGCAACTAACAATAAGGGTTGCGCTCGTTGCGGGACTTAACCCAACATCTCACGACACGAGCTGACGACAACCATGCACCACCTGTCACTTTGCCCCCGAAGGGGAAGCTCTATCTCTAGAGTGGTCAAAGGATGTCAAGACCTGGTAAGGTTCTTCGCGTTGCTTCGAATTAAACCACATGCTCCACCGCTTGTGCGGGCCCCCGTCAATTCCTTTGAGTTTCAACCTTGCGGTCGTACTCCCCAGGCGGAGTGCTTAATGCGTTAGCTGCAGCACTGAAGGGCGGAAACCCTCCAACACTTAGCACTCATCGTTTACGGCGTGGACTACCAGGGTATCTAATCCTGTTTGCTCCCCACGCTTTCGAGCCTCAGCGTCAGTTACAGACCAGAGAGCCGCCTTCGCCACTGGTGTTCCTCCATATATCTACGCATTTCACCGCTACACATGGAATTCCACTCTCCTCTTCTGCACTCAAGTCTCCCAGTTTCCAATGACCCTCCCCGGTTGAGCCGGGGGCTTTCACATCAGA
This sequence comes from Enterococcus sp. DIV0806c, assembly GCF_051710905.1. NCBI lineage: Bacteria > Bacillati > Bacillota > Bacilli > Lactobacillales > Enterococcaceae > Enterococcus > Enterococcus sp. DIV0806c. The sequence goes on from NZ_JBIOLO010000001.1 coordinate 2,867,324, forward strand.
CTTAAGAAACCGCCTGCGCTCGCTTTACGCCCAATAAATCCGGACAACGCTTGCCACCTACGTATTACCGCGGCTGCTGGCACGTAGTTAGCCGTGGCTTTCTGGTTAGATACCGTCAAGGGGTGAACAGTTACTCTCACCCTTGTTCTTCTCTAACAACAGAGTTTTACGATCCGAAAACCTTCTTCACTCACGCGGCGTTGCTCGGTCAGACTTTCGTCCATTGCCGAAGATTCCCTACTGCTGCCTCCCGTAGGAGTTTGGGCCGTGTCTCAGTCCCAATGTGGCCGATCACCCTCTCAGGTCGGCTATGCATCGTGGCCTTGGTGAGCCGTTACCTCACCAACTAGCTAATGCACCGCGGGTCCATCCATCAGCGGCACCGTAAAGCGCCTTTCAAAACGAAACCATGCGGTTTCGATTGTTATACGGTATTAGCACCTGTTTCCAAGTGTTATCCCCTTCTGATGGGCAGGTTACCCACGTGTTACTCACCCGTTCGCCACTCCTCTTTTCCCGGTGGAGCAAGCTCCGGTGGGAAAAGAAGCGTTCGACTTGCATGTATTAGGCACGCCGCCAGCGTTCGTCCTGAGCCAGGATCAAACTCTCATAATATGCTAGTTCCTCACAGCGAAAGCTGATGTGGAACTGTAGTTCGAAATTTACTTTCGAACATCATAATAGTTCATTTGTTAAGCTCAATTGTTTGCTAGCATATTGCTTGCTTGTTAAAAATGTTTGTTGTCTTGAATTGAATCAAGACGCCCTACACATTTGGTTTGTCTTACTTTGTTCAGTTTTCAAAGGTCTACGTGATAAATGAAACACAACTGCCTCAACTTATCGTTTGTGATTGCCGTAGCAACTTTTATATCTTAGCAAACCCTCGGATGATTGTCAACTATTTTTTAAAAGTTTTTTGAACTCGTTTTTCACGAGGTCGTTTTAGCAACTCACTTATCATAACTTATCGTTTGTTATTTGTCAACAGTTTATTTTGTTTTTTTCTTTGCGAAATCAACACGTATGAACTTATCTCTCATAACCAACTTCGTTATATTATCATAAGAAAATATGATTGTCAACAAAACTTTTAAACAAATTTCATGATTGTTTTCATGTTTCAGCAACGTTGACTATACTATCATTAAAAAAAAGATTGGTCAAGGTAAAATTTAACTTTCACTGCACCTAATCTTTTTTTATTTATTTCACTCCATTTCTATTTCCTGATAGTTAAAATAATCAAAATCAGCATAGCTCCCTCCTCTTACATTTAAATCATGCACACCTATGCCAACAAAGTTTCCTGTAAAACCACCTGATAGTGTCTGCACATCAATTTTAGCACCGATTTTTTTCCAGTCTTGCGAACGTTTCACATAAAATTGCCCAAAAGTCTTTTCAACAACTACTTTGATCACTGTCTCTCTTCCTCTTAGCGGATAAATGTCAGGGCTAATCGTAACATGGCCTTCAACTGCACTAAGTAATCGGAGACACTTTCCTATCATTTCATCCCAGGTCAAACAGCAATAATAGTAATTTTCTTCATTTAGAAAAAGAAGTAGTCCAGCCATTTGGTTGAAGTGCTTTGGCTCATATTCCATTTTAGTTTGTGCAATAAATGAAAACGTTGTTTGTCGTACCGCTAATAAGTGTTGGTCAAACATTGACTGCAGTGATTCTCCTGCGAGCATCCTTAAGTAGCCATATCGACTAGTCAAATCGCACCAAGTTGTGTCTGGTAAACAACGACGAGCGTTCCAACTTTGTTTCATTTTACCTTCAAAATCATCAAAAAAACAAGAATTGATCTTTTGGATCACTTTCTCTTGTGTTGGAATGGTGACGCTCTCTCTTGGTTCATTTCCTCCTTCTTTTATACGCAACCAATTGTCTTCTGTCCAATACACTTCTTGAATAGCTGTTTCTCTACCTAAGATAGCAACGCCTTCGATAGGACGAGTACAAAGATGGACTATATACCATCTGTCGACTTCTGTTTGAACCAAACTTGCATGCCCTACACATTGTAAGCTTGAGCTTGGGTAACCATTTGCTGTCAACATTGGATTTTGGGGATCAACTTCGTAAGGGCCTAACAAATCACGACTACGACAAACGGTAACGGCATGTCCACTACCAGTACCACCTTCAGCAGTCAGCAAATAATAGTAATCATTGACATAGTAGAGATGAGGTGCTTCGGTCTTTGCGAGTTCCGTGCCTGTAAAGATCGTGTGAATCGGCCCGACCAGTTGTTTTTGTTTTGCATCATATTCTTGAATGACGATCCCTGCAGATTTATTAGGTGTCTTTAGTCGATAGTCCCAGATTTCATTCAACAGCCATTTCTTACCTGTACGCGGATCATGAAAAAGAGAGGGATCAAAACCACTACTATTTAGATAAATTGGATTCTCCCAAGGTCCCTCGATATCTTCCGCAATCATCATGTAGTTGTGAACATCTTTAAAAGGACGTGTTACGCTTTTAACATCTGTATAAACAAGATAAAACCGTCCATCTGAGTAACTGATTTGAGGCGCCCAGATACTTCCATTGATTGGATGATTCTTTAATGATACTTGATTCGTTAAAATATCCGTTTTATGTTCCCAATTGATTAGATCCGTTGACTCATATACACGAATGCCTGGTAACCATTCAAAAGAAGAAACGATCACATAATAGAAGCTACCCACTTTTAAAATATTCGGGTCAGGATTAAATCCACGAATGATTGGATTGATTGCTTTACTTTGAAACATCTGCTTCCCACCTTTGCTCTATTTTTTGGCGATACATACTTGAACCCGCTGCTAATAGATAGAAAAAGACAAAAGGATAAGCAATGAATTGTGTACCGAACAACAGCAAGACTCCTGAAACTAAATAAATGAGCGCTGCCATCGGACTTGCTTTTCCCTTCAACGATAAATAAAGAGCCAAACATAATCCACTCAAAGAGAGGAACAGACTCACACTAAACAATCCTGTTGTTTTTCTTAATAACTCAAACGTTTCTTCCACACTGCCAATGTACTCTAGTGAGAGAGCCTGATAGGTTTCTCGAAAATTTGAAAGAGACATTTGATTGAACGTTACAGCAATTCCACCGAAAAACAACAAAGCAGCAGATCCACCGATCAAACCAAAACTTATTTCCCATTTTTTCGTCATCTAATCGTCCTCCGTTTCAACAGTGATCCATGATTCGCGACAAATTTCCCCTTGGTATCTATTATTTTTTTCGTAATAGCGTGCGGTTTGTCTGTTTTGTTTCTCATCCCAATCATGCCAACCACTTTGGTGGACATGCGCTCCTACATCACACTCTTCAAATGTCACCTGAGCATATGGACGCCAAGGCCGGCCTAAATAGATAGAAGGCACCTCGAAATCTGCAACGATTGCACACCTAAAAAAAAGAAAACCTCGTTCTTGTACTTTTACCGTTGAAGCGGCTGTGATATAGCCATTAGAAAAACAAGCTAAACTCTTGATGGTACAATGGTCAAATACCGCATCTGCTCCACCAAAAATAAAATCGACAGTCCCTTCGATCCAACATCGTTCATAATATTGTCGACAATACTTGCGTTCCTTCGTCACTGGTGTAAGAAAGAGACGACCATCTTTTTGTGTAGCCGGCAACGGTCCTGTGCACAATGTATCTTGTTGCCCACACAATCGACAATTGATCAACTGGACTTGATGAGCATGATTGAACAGCGCGACTGCTTGCCCCACTTGTTCTCCTGCACCGGCGTTATTGATGATCTGTATATTTTCGAGACGAATGTTTTCTCCTTCAAGAAATAGCGTCGCGGTTCGAAACGTTTCTCTTGCTTCACCAGATGAAAGTGTTTGTTTCGAAAAACGGCACCCAACAATCTGTACTTCTCCTTGTCCTAGCATTTGGAAATTCGATAGCCGACATTCGACATATTCATGATAGACACCTTCTTGAATAATCATGGTCTTTTTTACGCTATCCGGCAATGAACTAAGATGAGCAATTCCTGCTTGGATGGTCTGATAGTCTGCTTGCTCTGAGAATGGGTCGATCACGATTTCTGTTTCCATTACAGGTGCTCCTTTAAAAATGCTTGCCACTTACTTCGCATGTCACGTGTTTCAAAGTGTCCACCATTTAAAGAGTGTCCTTGAAAATTCATTGGTACTCCCAGTTGTTGATAATACAAATCTAGCTGTTTATTCAAGTGATAGACGCCTTCTGTTGGACACATTCGATCGTTTGTCCCTACTATAGTAAGCCGTTTACGAGGAGCAATTTTTTGCTGGATAGCTAGGGTCGTATATTCCTTCAATAAATTAGGAATATAATAATAGTAACCGTGGCAATCTAACATCTGATGTTTCAAGAGCGTTTCAACCTCTACTTGGCTAGCTAGGTCAATACATACTTTCACACGTTCATCCAATGCACTTGTCCACCAACTTAATAGGCCACCCATAGATAACCCCATCGTTGCGATACGTTGTGTGTCAATATCTTCTCGTGTTTCCAAATAATCGATCAAGCTTAGCACATCAAAGATCCGCATTCCCCAAAGTGTTCGTCCTGTTAATAAGAATTGCTTAAAAAGTTCACTTTCAGCAATTCCGCTGCGTTCTTCAAATCCCCAAGCATCGATCGCCCATACCCCATATCCCATACTCGTCAAAACCTTCGCAAACGAAGGTTCCACAAAATAGGATGCACCTTCTAACAATTCACTTTTTCCAAGTGAAAAATCGCCACCATGCGAGTGCAGATAGATCACAACAGGCAGAGGCTCCCTCTTTTTTGCTGGATAAATATAAATGGCAGGAACAGGTTCAAGATCATTTAATGCCAATTGATAATACTCAATTACTTGATCATCGTTGTTTTTTTGTGATAAACAGCTACCACTCGGTCTCAAGCAACGTGCGTCTCTCCCTAAGTACTCGATCAACTCCATTTTATTTAAGTTCCTTCTATAATAGATACATTCTTTTTATCCAACTCTGTCGATCGCATACGTTTAATTTCGATATCTTCCGAATCTTCAATCATGATTGCTGGTCCTTCATGATGATTGATCGTGATCTGATGGAAAGAAATATGTTTACCAAACCGCACATAAAATCCCTGTTGGCGCATGGGTTCTAAACCCGTCATCATAGCTGGCACTCCCACTTTTGCATCTTTTGCCATTGATATATCGACATGATCGAAAGAAATGTCTTGAACCGCTTGTTCTGCTAACCCGTAAATAAAACCTGCGGAAGCATGGACATTTCTAGCAGTTATCGATGAAAAATGAATACGCCGAACTTGTGGCGTTCGCTCATCGATTGGATACACTTCTTTGTCCCAGACGTAAGGATCTTTGCCACGAGGCCCGCAAAAATAATAAAGATTGATGACAAACGGACACAGTACTTGGTCCATGATCAAATTAGTTACTCGGACATCTTCGATCATCCCCCCTCGACCTCGGCGTGTCTTTAATCGAATCCCACGATCGGTTTGTTGGAATACGCAGTTCGAAATCGTTACATTCCGAATCCCGCCACTCATTTCACTTCCTAACACTACGCCACCATGACCGTGTACCATCGTACAATTGGTGATCGTGATATTTTGACAAGGTACCTTATTAACGGCATCCTCTGTCCCTGCTTTGATTGCAATACAGTCATCCCCAACATCAATATGGCAGTTACTGATATGCACATTGTGACAAGACTCTGGATCAATACCATCTGTGTTCGGGGAATCAGCAGGATTACAAATGACTACATGATCGATCGTCACATCTTGGCAATGATTCGGATGGATCGTCCAACTTGGTGAGTCGACCAACTGGATATCACGAATTGTTACTCGTCGACAATGATCAAAACCAAGCAATTTTGGCCGAGGGTACTCAAGTGTTTCATGCTCCTCTCGAAAAATGCGCCACCAGCTAGGACCACTACCATCTAATTTCCCTAAACCAGTGACAGCAATATTTTCTGCATGTTGCGCATAGATACATGAAGCATAGACCTTTTTAGGTACACCCTCCCAGCTGGATAAAATAGCTGAATACTGAGCTGGGTCATCTGTAAATTTCAATACTGCTCCAGGAGAAAGATACAACTCCACATTACTTTTCAAGCACAATGGCCCCGTTAAAAACTGCCCACTTGGAATGATTACTCTTCCCCCACCTGCTTCGGCTACTTGATCAATGGCTTGTTGGATCACCGTCGTGTTGAGTCTATCGACTGAGGCACCTAAGCTTAAAATATTTATCACTTAGATACACCTTCCACTTCTACTAAGGCTTGCAAAAAGGCACCAACACCTTTTTGATCGTTACATACAATTGGTTCACTAATATAGTAAGCATAAGAACCATCTCTTTGGTCTGCACCGCCTAGACCTGCAACTTGGCAATTTTTATTCAGATTCAGCCAGCCTTCTTTTGTTTCCAAAACAAATTCATCAAACAAACCTTGATAAGATTTTTTCAACTGAGGAAACCACACTTCTTTCTCCAGTATTCCTAAGCGAATCCCCTTTGCCATCGCATAAACGAACATACTGCTTCCTGAAGCTTCTAAATAATTCCCTTTACGTTTCGTTTCGGTTGTTACTTGGTACCAGGTGCCAGTTTCTGATTGATAAGGCAATAATGCTTCCAATGTGGATGTCACAATTTGCCCCAATAATCGACAGTCCACTTCTTTATGCAACAACTCGTAAGTATCGACACACGCCATCAAATACCAACCAATTGAGCGGCTCCAAAAATGATGGGATAATCCCGTTTCTAGATCTGCCCAAGGTTGCTTCATCTTTTCATCCCATGCATGGAACAATAAATTCGTTTTTGAGTCGAACAATCGCTGATAACTGATCTCAAATTGACGTAAGACATCTTGATAATCTTTTTTCGGCGTAAAGGTTTGGATAAATTCTGCATAAAAAGGCGCTCCCATATACAAACCATCTAACCATATTTGCCAAGGATAGATCGCCTTATGCCAAAACACACCTTCAGAGGTCCTTGGATGATTCGACAATTGTTTGGCGCAATTTTCTGCTGCTTTGCGATATTTTTCATCTCCTGTTTCTTTATAGAGGATAAAGAACAGTTTTCCAGTATTGATATGATCGATATTGTATTCTTCTAATTTATAGCCTTTGATCGAGCCATCTTCTTGTACGAAGTAGTCAATATTTGTTTGAATAAAGTCTAAGTACTTCTTCTCCTTCGTTTTCAGCCATAACAACTGAAATCCTTTCAAAACGACACCATAATCATATGACCATTTTCGTTCATATCCTTTATCTTGATACAAATAAGGTGTACGTGCCATAATACTATCTGCTAATTTCTCTGACCAATTCAATCTTCTTCCTCCAATCAATCATTTTAAAAGAGAAAGGGCTGCGGTTGGAATAGTTACAGCCCTTTCTTTGATACATCTACTATTACTGTGCAGCTTTATAAGCCTCTTCATATTCTTCAGCAATTTGATCGCCACCTTGGGCACGCCAATTGCTGATTGCTTGTTTGAATCCATCTTCATCTATTTGTCCCATAATATACTGGACAGTTGCATCGATCATGATTTTTTCGATTTCTGAACCGACTTCATTGTTTTTCTCTGAATCTAATGGAACCGTTGGATCTAACACAACAAACTGTTCATTTTCTTTGACTAATTGATTGGATAATTCTTTCTCTGGATCAGCATCTTTAAATGAAAATGTAACTTCACTTGGTCTTGAACTGGATAATGGTTGCACTTCCTGTTGCCAAAGATCCATGTCGATGTATTCAATCGCGCCATCTTCTTGCAATTGGTAGTGTGTTCCTTCAATACCACCTGTCATCAATTTATACATATCTTCTTCTAATAAATCATCGACAAACTGGAGTAATTTCTTCAATTGTGCTTCATCTTTGACCGAGGATTTAGGAAATGCCAATAGTCCCCCTACGCCATTTCCTTCTGACCATACATGGTAATCCCCATCTTCACCATCTGATATTTTATTTACTGGCACAAGCTCCATCTCTGGTTGAATATCTTTCCCCATATTTTTTAGGTTTTTGATATCGATCATCCCGGTATAGATCCCTGTTTTACCTTGTGCAAATTGTTCCTGTTGATCTGTCTTTTGAGTCACTGCAAAGTCTTGCGCTAAGTAACCGTTTTCAAATAAGTCTCTAGAAAAATTCATCGCTTTCATATACTCATCTGTATCAAATTCAGGTGTAAATTGACCGTTACTCTCTACTTTCCAACCATTCGGTGCACCGTAATACGATGTAAATAATTTGAAGCTCGTGTAACGGATATCACTCGGGGCGCGATCGCCAAAACCAACTGTATCATCGACACCATTGCCGTCTGGATCATTTTCTGTGAATTGCTTCGCTACTTCATAAAGTTCATCCAATGTATCTGGTACTTCCAATCCTAGATTGTCCAACCAATCTTTTCGGATAACTAAACCTGCACGAGCGTAATCTTTTTGCATAGGTACGCCATATAGTGCACCATCGATACTTGCCGCTTCGATTCGATCCTCTGATATCTTACTTAAATTTTTGTAGTCAGCTAAATAATCAGACACATCCCAGAAAACACCGGACTTTAACGCATTTCGCACAGAGGAATTTTTCAACATAGCAATTTGTAGTGTTACGATATCTCCCAGCTCATTTGAAGCTAATGCAGTGGTCAACCGTTCCTCTTTTGACGCATCAGGAATCCAGTTGAACGTCAATTCTGAATTGGTTTTCTCCTCGATTTTATCAACGATCGTATCATTAGGCGGCGAAGCTGTATGTAAAATGTTCAACCACGTGATTCGTGTTTTTCCATCCTCTGTATCTGCGGATGTATCACTTGAATCATTGCCACAAGCTGATAAAGCAAGTATGCTGAGCAAACCGATTCCTGCTGTTACTAACATTTTTTTCTTCATAATTGTTCTCCTTCACTGAATGTATTTTTATCTATTGCTACTTCTTTCTTTTTAAGACGATCAAATAGTTGCACCGCTGTCCAAGTGATGGCAAAAAAGAAGAAGCTACTCCCCATGAATGTCAACATACCAGGCACTAAGCGAATAATTACCGCATAACTGCCAATAATGATTAATAGTAAAACAAGTGAATAATGTAACTGAGAAAAACCAAACAAAAAAGCCATTTTGATTTTATAAAACATCCCTTGCCATTGGTAATGGGCCATAATCGGGAAAATATACAGCGCAGATAACACGTAAAAAAAGCTGATGACCAAAATCACTACGCGTAAGTACCAATTTTGGATATAGGCAAGATCTACGTACAGGACGAAAGCAACTGCAAAATATAACCAACTGATCAACAACGTTTCTTTGTAATTTTCTTTAAAATAGCGAAAGTACGTATGTGTCAGTGGAAAATCTTCAGATGAGCGTAGCCACTTTCGGATCACTGAGACCATTGCGTAAGACGCTGGACCAAAAGTGAATAGTCCGAGACCCAAAACGACTAATATTCCCCACAAAAAATTTAAGTAAACGAGTTGCAGGAGTCTGATCAAATTTTTATTTGTACTCTCTAACTTTTGCAACATCTGTTTGCTCCTTTTCTAGTACACACCGTCTTCACCCAATTTTTTTGCTACCTTGTTCGCAAGTACGACCATAAACAAGCCCACTACACCTTTGAATAAGCCCATTGAAGTACTAAAACTTAATTGTCCATTTTTCAATCCAGCAGTATAGATATATGTATCAAAAATCTCTGCCACACTGCGATTCAATGAATTGAGTAGTAAGTACATATGCTCAAATCCTAAGTCAAGTGTTTGACCAATTTTTAAAATCAACAAGGTAATGATCACTGGACGGATCGCAGGTAATGTCACATGCCACGTCTTACGTAAACGTCCTGCCCCATCCATTTCGGCTGCTTCATATAATTGCGTATCTACTGCGGTGATTGCAGAGAGATAAATGATCGTTGACCACCCTAGTTCTTTCCAAATCACCTGTCCAATGTAGACTGTTCGTGTCCAGTCAGGCGACGTCAAAAAACTTATTTTATCTAGCCCAATACTGGCCAAAAATTCATTGATGACCCCACCGTCCACATTCAAAAAGACATAGGTGATTGAGACGATGATGACCCAAGACATGAAATGCGGAATGTAAATGATTGTTTGGATACTATTCTTGAATCGCTTGTTCGTTACTTCATTCAATAGAAGTGACAGAATGATCGGCATTGGGAAAAAGACAAAAATATTCAGTCCAAACAAAATCAGCGTATTCCTCAACAGCATAAAAAATGTTGGCTCAGTAAATAATCGAATGAAGTGCTTGAAACCAACCCAAGGACTACCAAGAATCCCCAGATAAGGTTGATAGTCTTGGAACGCAATCACTAAGCCACCCATAGGTAAATATCTGAAAACAATGAAATAAAGGATTCCTGGAAGAATCATCAAGTACAAAAATTTATTCGTTTTGATTCCAGCAATCGTCTTCCTTCTTCTTTTTATTCGTTCTTCCTTTTTTGATAAAGTAATTGAACCCAGCTCTCTTTTTACACTCTCCATAAGCCCTCCTTGTTAAACATTGTGTGACTTTAACCGCTATCCACAGCATAAAGGAAGAAAAGTAATTCCGTATATAATCATTTTCACTGACGTAGGTAACTGCCGATCATCACTTGATTCCTCACTTTCCGCTTCATCTGATCGATTTTTTAGGTAATGCCCGTTGCAGCTATATGAAACCTCATGATTTTCCTTCCCTAAAAAATGATTATGTACGTAATTTCAAGCAGATGATAGATTGGAGGTACAAAAATACTTATGGTTTAAGGAGGGTTCTCTCTAAATGAAAAAAAAGGTTTCGCTTGGAGAAAAAAGCTTTACGATTTTTAATTCCATTTTTCTACTATTATTAGCTTTGATCTGTATCGTACCGTTTTTAAATATCATCGCCACTTCATTTGCTTCTACACAAGAAGTCGTAGCAAAAAAATTCATCCTTTTCCCTACTACGTTTTCTTTAGATGCCTATCGTTACATCTTATCTACACCAACGATTTTCCGAGCTTTAGCTGTTTCTATTGGGGTTACTGGGCTTGGGACGGTCGTCAGCATGTGCGTGACTTCATTGATGGCCTATGGATTATCACGTAAATATCTTTTTGGGCGAGGATTTTTTAACTTTATGGTTGTCTTTTCCATGCTCTTTAGTGGTGGAATGATCCCGACATTCTTAGTGGTGCGCTCCTTGGGATTGATCAATTCGTACTGGTCGATGATCCTACCTGTAACTGTCAACGCCATGAACATGATCATCATGCGTAACTTTTTTCAAGCTTTACCTAATAGTTTAGAAGAATCTGCCAAAATGGATGGCTGTACTGATTTTGGAGTCTTTTTCAAAATTATGTTGCCCCTTGCTTTACCTTCCATTGCGACGATTTCACTTTTTTATGCTGTGACCTATTGGAATACTTATATGACGGCGATTTTATACATTAACGATTCCTCAAAATGGCCGATTCAAATCTTGTTACGTCAAATCGTGATCGTGTCAAGCGGGATGCAGGCAGAAAGTAGTGCTGTCGATATCATTCCACCGGCACAAACGATCAAAATGGCCGTCATCGTGATTGCTACAGTGCCAATGTTGGTTGCTTATCCATTTGTTCAAAAGTACTTTGTAAAAGGGGCATTGGTCGGCTCTGTCAAAGGTTGACCCTTTCATACTTAAAGATACGCTTAAAATTAATTATTCATTTAAATAGCACGATCTAAGAAAAACTAATTTTTCAAAGATCGTGCTATTCCTCACAATAAAAACAAATATTTTTCCTGAGTAACTCATGTAGGACTTTAATGATCGGTGTCACTAAGTTGTCCTCAGCGGTTTTTCTTACGGTACTCACCAGGAGTGACGGATTCTTTCTTTTTGAAAAAGCGAATAAAATTTTGTGAGTTACGATATTTGAGCCTTTCTGCTATTTCTTTCACGGATAACGTCGTCTCCGTCAACCACTTCTTAGCGATCTCTAAGCGATAGTTCTGAATGAAATCTCCAAAGTTTTCACCGGTTTCTTTTTTAAACACGTTACTCAAATAGTTAGGATTATAATGAAGGCGATCTGCCACCATGTCTAGCGACAGATCACAATCATATTCGCTATAGATGATATGGATCATTTTTTCTGATAACGATTTAAACTCTTGCTCCGTGATTTCTTGAGAGTTTTTTGTGATCGGTTGAACAAATTGTTCTAACAGCAATTGTTCAAGTTCTTGAGGATGATAAGTATATAACACCTTAACATATATTTGCTTCAATTCTTCAAACTGCGTAATATTCACACCCAATAGTTGCCCCAACTGAACAAATTCATTGACTAAACGAATAGCTACAACTTCTCGATTCAATCGATTTTTATTTTGAGTGAACATCTCAACGATCAATTCGTGAAGAAGGCAACTGACGTGTTCGTTTCCTGAACGGATTGCTTCAAATAAACGATTTTGTTTTTCCATCGGATATTTGATCAGTGTCTTCTCCTGTTGCTCTGAGATGATTTCATGGTAGAACACAATTGAATTTGGTCCAGTGTTTACCCGATGATATAAGGCTTCTTTCGCTTGGTCGACAGATTGCTTACTGTCATTCAGTGTAGTAAAACAATCACTGATCCCAATGCTAACAGTCAATTTGAGATATTCTTGAATCATTTTTTGTATCTGGCGACAGTGATCCATTACTTTTTTATTCGCGAATACTTCTTCCTTTGGACTTCGATAAATCGTTGCTTGCATTTCTTCGTTTAGCACGATAGGAATCATTCGTTCTTCTTTAGGAACAATCTCAGCAATCATTTGGTTGATAGCCAATAGCAATAAATCTCGTTCTCCTCCATGGCTCTCTTCTAAAAAATCGATCTGCACGATTGCTGTATAGTAACATTCATTTTGCGAGTCATAGTTGAACTGCTGTAATCGTTGATCCAATTCCCGTTTTTCCACACGATTTCTAAAGAGGCTCAAGACAAATAAAGTTTCTAGCTGTGGTTTCTGTGTAATCAAATTCGCACTTAATAGTTCATTTTCACCAATTACTTGGCTCACTGACTGGACAACGTTCTCTAGTTTCTTCCCAGACAAGCCTTCCGAATGGAGATTCAGTCGGTCTTGAATCTGACTGATAGGACGAACATATCGTTCAGAAAAGATATAGGACAAGCCCCCCAGTAAAATGATCAAAGTAAAGGATACAGTGGCTAATCCGATTTGCAAGTTTCGGACAGTCGTACCTATAGTTGCAGGATCGATCTCTAATTGATACTGCCATTGATTGTAATCAGATTGGAGCAAGATGAAATTCCGACCATTCCTTTGAACCACTGTTGGTACATTCGCTTCTATATTTTTGACTGTTATCATCCCTTCTCTTGATGATTCAGCATCGGTAAAAAGGATCTCTGCTCCATAATAGATCGTTAAGCGGTCTTCATTGCTTCGTTCAATGATTCGTTTCAGCGCCTGGTGGTCGATCGAAGCAAAACCTAGCGCATATTTTTCACTGACTGCTTTAGGTAATGCAACAACCATTTCAATTCCATCAGATTGTTTCGTCCAAAAAACTTGTTGATCTTGATGGACGTACTGGGCTTTTAAATCAGTCGCTTCTTGTGGTGATAGTTGATTCAGTGAACCATTGACGACACCCCAACCGCCTTTTAGGCTGACTAACTTAAACGCATTTTCCTCCATTGCGATCGTTTCAATAAAATTAAGTTCTTTTCGTACTTCGGAATAAATAGCGTAGTCGGTATGATTCAAGGGAGATTGAAATATTTCGGAGAAGTTTTTAGTGGAGCCGTATGTAGCGAAAGAATACTCGATTGTTCGAAACTTCCATTCTACATTTGTTTTGATTTGTTTCAATAGATTTTGTTTATCTAGTAAATAGTTCTCTTCAATCGAGTCATAGGTGTTGGTATAGATAAATAAGCTAAAGCCAATGACCAGTACCATACCGATAATAAAAATCGGTAAAAACATTTGATAAAACAACATTTTATTTTTCATCAAACTTCCTCTCCTCCCGAAATTAAAAGGCTTACATTTTATGTAAAATTGATTATCTTCTAAAGCAATGAGTATCTTCACTCTTTCAGATTAACATACTACTATTTAAAAACATAAGTTTTTTTGAAAGAGTCAAACCTAACGATATCAAGCTATGTTGACTAAAACTTCTATTCATATTACGATGAATGCGCCACCAATTGATTGATTTAAGCATGAACACGAGCAATAGATTTTGCTATCAACAAAAAACACCAAATTCGTGAAAAATAAGCATGTAGCCGTCATAAAAATAACAACTATTGATAATTCTCGTTACGTTTCAGAGATTTTTATCATAAAATTTTTGTCTCACAGAAAGGAAATCATTCAATGGAAAGATTAACTAAAAAGCAATACCCTAAAAATCAAGCTGCAATTACTTGTCTACAGTTTGGTGAAGGGAATTTTATGAGAGGATTCGTTGATTGGCAACTTCAGCAGTTAAACAATCAAGGCCTCTATCAAGGAAATGTTGCAATCGTCCAACCACTAGCTCACGGACTAAGTGACAAGCTGGCTGAACAAGATCAACTCTATACAGTTCTACTCCAAGGGTTAATTGATGGTAAAGTCATCGATACGACAGAGCCGATCACTGTGATCGACCGTACGCTCAACCCTTACGAGCAATGGCAAGAGTTCCTCGCATTGGCAGAAATCGATGAATTAGCCTTTGTCTTTTCTAATACGACAGAAGCTGGTATTAGTTATCATGAAGCCGATACGCAAAATGATCTCCCCCCAACAAGCTTCCCCGCAAAATTGACTGCCTTTTTGTATCATCGATTCAAAATGAATAAAAATGGACTCACGATCATCCCATGCGAACTGATTGATCGCAATGCAGAGCTTTTAAAAAAATTCGTTTTACAGTATGCAAAAAATTGGCAGCTTGAAACAGAATTTATCGATTGGTTACACCAAGAAAATCATTTTTATTGTAGTTTGGTGGATCGGATCGTTCCTGGGTTCCCGAGAGATGAAATCGATGAACTGCACCAACGATTGGGATATGACGATCAACTGTTGGTAAAAGCTGAACCATTTATGTTGTGGGTGATCGAAGCACCGGAGGAATTGAATGAACACTTACCATTAAAAAAAGCAGGTCTGAATGTTGTCTTGACTGATGATTTGACGCCCTATCGTGAACGAAAAGTCCATCTACTCAACGGTCCTCATACTGCAATGGTGGCGATTGGTCTACTGTCAAACGTCTCAACAGTCGAAGAAGTCATGAAAGATCCTCTACTATCCGATTACATCAACACATTAGTGACTAGGGAATTGATCCCAATGCTACGCTTACCTGAAGAAGAGTTGCTGGCATACGCTAGACAAATCAACGAACGGTTCTTAAATCCTTTTGCACATCATCAATTACATGCGATTGCTTTGAACAGTGTTGCCAAATTTCAAACACGATTACTACCTATTCTAAAAAAATACATTGAAAAAAGGGAAGCACTTCCTTCCTATCTGACTGTCTCATTTGCTGCCTTGATCTTGCTTTATCGTGCCGATCATTCGAAAATCCATGTAAACGATGACCCAATGGTACTCGCTAGTTTCGCTGAAGCTTGGGCTGAGCCAGAGACTGCTGTCCTTCAACTATTGAAAAATCCAACGCTTTGGGGCGAAGATCTATCCGTACTTCCTGATTTAACAGAAACAGTTTCACATTACGTGACAGAGATCGATCAAAAAGGCATTCGTAACGTATTATATGAATTGAAAGGATGAAAAACATGACTGATCCAGATTTCTCCACTCGAATCATCCAATTACACCCACAGGACAGCGTTGTCGTAGCTACTACCACGATTCCAACGAATACAACACTTCGCTTCGATGATGTTACATTAACTACCTTTGAAGAAATCCCCTTAGGTCATAAAATTGCTTTGTCTGATTTGAGCGCAGGGGCTGATGTGATCAAGTATGGCTATCCGATTGGTCATCTCTTGACGGATGTCAAAGCAGGACAATGGATACATACGCATAATATCAAAACAAATCTTTCTGGTGAGGAAAGCTACCAATACCAACCAAAATCATGCCCCATCGTCTATCCACAAGAAAATCGCACCTTTCAAGGCTATCTTCGTGAAGACGGACAAGCTGGGATTCGCAATGATCTCTTTATCGTTCCAACCGTTGGCTGTGTCAATGGAATCGCTGAATTGATCATCCAAGAATATAAAAAACGACATGCAGATGACAATCCTTTTGATCATCTCACGATTTTAAAACATCCTTATGGTTGTTCTCAATTAGGCAAGGATCATGAGAATACGAAAAAGATTCTAGCTGATGCGATCCATCATCCGAATGCTGGCGGTGTGCTTGTATTTGGATTAGGTTGTGAGAATAATACGATACAAGAATTAAAGGCTAGTTTAAATAAATATAACAAACAACGAGTAAAATTTTTAACTGCCCAAGATGTCACTGATGAAATAGGACATGGCGTCTCTTTGCTTGAAGAATTAGCAGAAATCGCACGAAGAGATTTCCGTGTTCCTGTTCCTCTGGATAAACTAACGATTGGGCTAAAATGCGGTGGTTCAGATGGGTTGTCAGGGATTACTGCAAATCCATTGCTAGGTGCCTTTTCTGACTATTTGATTTCACAAGGTGGTAGCACGATCTTGACGGAAGTGCCCGAAATGTTTGGTGCCGAACAAGTTCTGATGGCACGAGCAGAAAATCAAGCAGTCTTTGAATCGATCGTTCGATTGATCAATGATTTCAAACAATATTTTCTCTCTTATAATGAACCAGTCTATGAAAATCCTTCTCCCGGAAACAAAGCAGGTGGTATCTCTACCTTAGAAGACAAGTCACTTGGTTGCACCCAAAAAGCAGGAAATTCAACGGTAGTCGATGTGTTAGCTTATGGTGAAAAAGTACGTAAAACTGGGCTGAGTTTACTGGAGGCACCTGGTAATGACCTTGTTGCCGCATCTGCGTTAGCTTCTGCTGATTGTCAACTCGTCTTGTTCACCACAGGCAGAGGAACACCTTTTGGTTCTTACGTTCCCACGCTAAAAGTATCAACCAATACACCTTTATTCGAACGAAAACAACATTGGATGGACTTTGATGCTGGTGAATTGTTGACTCAATCCATGGCAGAGGTCTTACCTTTATTTATCGATAAAATCATCCGTGTTGCGAGCGGAGAAGAGACAAAAAACGAAGCCAACGATGTAAGAGAACTAGCTATTTTTAAAAATGGTGTCACACTTTGATTTTTCTTATCACTACCCAATCTGAAATTGAAAGAAGTGAAGTAAATGTTTTTATCTGATGATTTTTTATTAACCAATCAATGGTCAAAAAAACTGTACCATTCATCTGCTGAAAAAATGCCGATCATCGACTATCACTGTCATCTATCACCAAAAGAAATTTATGAGAACAAACCTTTCACTAATTTGACAGAAGCCTGGTTGAGTGGCGATCATTACAAATGGCGTTTGATGCGAGCCTGTGGTGTTCCAGAAGAAAAAATCACTGGTCACGCCTCAGATTACGAAAAATTTTACGCTTGGTGTCAAACGGTGCCGAAAATCATAGGCAATCCTTTGTATACTTGGACACATCTTGAATTGAAACGTTTCTTCCAAATCGATTTACTGATCAATGAAGAAAATGCTCTTAATATCTGGGAACAAGCAAATAAACGGTTAGCTGAACCAGCGTTTCGTCGACGAGAGATTGCGAAAAATGCGAAGGTGACTGTCATTTGCACAACAGATGATCCCATTGACGAGTTAGTCTATCACGAATTATTGGCAAAAGAAGAACCTGATCTCACAGTATTACCAGCGTTTCGACCAGATGCTGCATTAAATCTCACCCACGAGGGATTTTCTGAATGGTTGTCAAAATTGTCTCACGTAATTGGCAAACCAATCGCTGATTACACTTCTTTGATCACCGCATTGAGTCAAAGGATCGACTATTTCCACCTGCATGGCTGTCGCCTATCGGATCATGGATTAGATCGCTTGTCCTATCACAAAGCTTCTGAAAAAGAACTTGAACAGATTTTCCAGAAAGCATTGGCAAAAGAAACACTGACACAGACAGAAATTGATGCTTATCGAACAGAAACACTCAACCGGCTGATCCCTCTGTATCATGCGCATAGTTGGACGATGCAGTTGCATCTCCATGCTTATCGTAACTGCAATACCCAAGCATTCACACGCTTAGGGCCAGATACTGGTTACGACGGGATCAACGATCAACCACTAACCAGCCACCTGCAACAGTTGCTGGATCATGCCGAGAAAAACGATCAATTACCGAAGACCATCCTTTATTCGCTCAATCCAAATGATTATCCCTTACTGCTTGCTCTGATGGGTAGCTTTCAAAAGGAAACGGCTGGAAAACTCCAACTCGGTTCTGGTTGGTGGTATAACGATACCCGAGCAGGCATGCGTGAACAGATGACACAACTTGCCAATAGCGGTGTTTTAGGAAATTTCGTCGGTATGTTGACGGATTCTCGCAGCTTTCTCTCTTATACACGACACGAGTATTTCCGACGTGTTCTCTGTGAGCTGATCGGTGAAATCGTGGAACGAGGCGAAGCGCCCGAAGACATCCCTCTTTTAGGAACCTTAGTGGAAGATATCTGTTATACAAATGCGCGAAACTATTTCGGTTTCTTTGAGGAAGAAAAGTGACTATGCAAACGATCCATATCGCAGGCGATTCCACTGCTTCAATCAAAAACATGACTGCTCGACCAGAGACCGGCTGGGGAGAAGTCCTCGGTAAATACTTCCAACCTAAGATTCGGATAAACAACCGAGCAAAAAATGGCCGTAGTTCAAAATCATTCATTGAAGAAGGACGATTCACTTGCTTGAAAGAAGAATTTCAAGCGGGAGACTTTTTACTGATCCAGTTTGGCCACAACGACCAAAAAATCACTGAAGCAAAAGGAACAGAACCATTTGGTGGGTATCTGGAGGCACTTGATATCTATGCGCAAACAGCCTTATCCTTAAATGTACAGCCAATTTTCTTGACCCCTGTCACACGACGCCTTTACTTAAAAAATGGGGAATTAGATCCGCACTGCTTAGGAGAATATCCAAACGCAATGAGGCAATTCGCAGAAAAAAATAACTACCCTATTTTGGATGTTTTTACTCGATCACAAACTACTCTTCAACAGTATACGCAAGAAGAAACAAAAAAATTCTACTTGCATTTACCAGTTGATACTTATGAAAATTATCCCTCAGGCCTTTGTGACAACACCCATTTTAGTCCAGAAGGCGCTGCTTTAGTCGCTCAACTCGTCGTTGAACTACTAAAAGAAACAGATTTTTCATTAGTAAATTACCTTGAAACCTCTTCTATCTAAAACTCGATTCAAAGAATTTACAATTTTCCCCAGACAAAGCGTGTCTGAGACATTAGGACTCTCGCCCCCCTAAAACCGAATAAACGGCGGGAACAGAAGTAACCTCTTCGAAAAATAAGGAGCCACCCACAAAAATTTTAAAAACAATTTTCGTGGATGGCTCCTTATTTCTTGAGGCTAAACACTTCTGTCCCGACCTCATTCAGTCTATTAAATTATGACTCACCGACACAATCAAAGACTTTGTGTTTGATTGTTATTCTTTGGTTTTTCCGCTAGCGAAGGCCTTCTAGCCGTAATTGCCAAGCTGACACCCTCTTTTAATTTTTCAAACATAAAAAGATCTTTATTTTCTATTTGTGGACTTTGGCGGATTTCTTGAAAGATCATTCGTTGGTCTTTCACCGTATAACGTGCATATTCGTGGATATAACGATGAGTTATCATGAGCGAAAGAAGAGAAAAAGGCGTGTGGTTCTTTTGTTTTTCTGTTAACCGCTGGTAAATGACTCGATCCAGTTTTTCTGCCCAAATCAAACTGTTTTGATAATGCTCGAAATGCGTTTTTGTGGATACCCAACGAAAATGTTTATCATAGGCCCATGAATCTTCGACAAGTTGATGTTTCATTTTTTTTAGTGTCTGTAGTAACTCTTTTGTTCGTTTATGTAGAATAAATTGATTGAAAAGGGCTAAGTCAAAAGGTTTTGTAACATTCAATTCTTTAATAGGTGCGTTAATTTCAATTGTCATTTTTTTTCGCATAGGTTCACATCCTCTCATTTGTTTATTGGTGTCTTTCTGCAACTTAATGATAACAAAGGATGATCCTTGCCTGTCCATCACTTTTTCTTCTGAAAGAAAAAATTGTTTTTTATAAAAAAAACTGGCATGAAATCTATAAAGATTTCATGCCAGAGAGTTATTTTGCTGATGACTATTCGCTGTATAAGTCGCGTACTGGTGTCATGATGATACGGTTCAAATCATTGATGATCGTGCTGAATCCTTGTTCTTTTTGCATCAAGTCATTGATAACTTCTTCTGTTTGGATTTTCATTGCCATTTCTTGGGCTCTGGCAGCATCTTCATCGCTGAATTCTTGTCCGCTCATTTGTTTTTCTTGTAATTCGATTTGCATTGCTTGGAAATCTTTGAATAGTTGATGTGCTTCTTCATTCGCTTTTACTTTTGCATAAGCTTCTTCTAACTCTTTGAATTCTTTTAGTTCACGAATCTCACGTTCGATTTGATTTGCACTATCATAAATATTTGACATACGACGGCCTCTTTTCTTCTATTTAATAAACTCTATTGTAACATGAGGTGATTCGTTTTCAAAGTGCCTACTCTCCCTGGAATCGACGCCATAGATCTCGTGTTGCATCACCGATACCTTGTACGCCTTCTCTCAGCATATCACCAAAATTCCTTAGACCGTCTTTCGCTTGTTCGCCATAACGATCTAAATTGTCTTGCCAGTTCCCCTGATTCTCTTCATTGGTTTGTGAATTATCTGGTACTTGATCTGCTGGGACGACTTGACCACCGGTAGCATAGGCATCCGCAACATTGAATCTTGTTTGCTCAGTGTAAGGCAAGATGCCTTCTGCTGCCGATTTGAAGACTTTCCCCACCACATTGCCACTTGTACCTTCTAAGTAGTGAAGTTCACTCGTTTCTTCAAATCCCAACCAAGTAGAGATGACTACATCTGGGGTATATCCAACAATCCATTGGTCATTCGCTTTTGTTGCATCAAAATTGGTTTCTGTCGTTCCTGTTTTTCCTGCCACCGTATAACCATATGGATTCGCTGCAACACCCGTTCCATTTGAGAACGTACCTAGTAACATGCTGGTCATTTGGTTCGCCGTTTCTTCGGAAATGACCTGCTTTGGTTTACTGTTGGTATTATCAACGATGACTGCTCCAGTAGAGTCAACGATCTTGGTGATCAAATGCGGTGTATACATCTTCCCATTATTGGCAAATGAACCATAAGCCCCCGCCATAGTCATAGGAGATACCCCATTTTTCAAACCACCTAACGCTAACCCATAATACTTGTCTGAATCAGCTAAAGGTAAGCCAAATTCTTTTGTCTTATCAAAGCCTTTTTGAAGACCGATCTCATGAAGTAACCACACAGCTGGTAAATTCAAGCTTTGAGCAACCGCTTGATACATCGGTACTTCCCCTTGATAGGTCCCATCAAAGTTATGTGCATCATAATAAGATTGTGGTTTATCTTCAAGAATACTTGACGGTGTATAGCCAGCTTCTAATGCGGGAGCAAACACACTAAGCGGTTTGATCGATGAACCAGGTGAACGTTTCATCTGCGTCGCAAAGTTGAATCCTCTAAAGACATGTTCCCCACGTCGACCAACGAGCGCTGCAACCCCGCCTGTTTTCGGATCTAGTGCAACTGAACCTGATTGGACCATGGCACCATCTGTCGCATTTGGAGGGAATAACGCATCATTTTGATAAGTCGCTTCTAGTTGTTGCTGATAATTCTGATTCAATGACGTATAGATTTTATAGCCTTTATTCATGACATCTGCTTCATCTAA
Organism: Enterococcus sp. DIV0806c; assembly: GCF_051710905.1. Classification (NCBI taxonomy): domain Bacteria; kingdom Bacillati; phylum Bacillota; class Bacilli; order Lactobacillales; family Enterococcaceae; genus Enterococcus; species Enterococcus sp. DIV0806c. The sequence goes on from NZ_JBIOLO010000001.1 coordinate 2,889,458, forward strand.
GCCATATTCACTAACAGCTTCATCAATCACTGCATCAAAATAATAAGGATAACGATAACCAGACTCCGAACCAGTATACGTATCATTCAAATAGTGCGTGATGTCCGTTTGAGACTCAGCAGTTGCTTGTTCTTCACTGATTTTACCATTTTCTGCCATCACACTTAGCACTGTGTTTTTCCGATTATTGGCATTTCCCGGATGATCGATTGGGTTGTAGATACCAGGCCCCTTTAGCATCCCCGCTAACGTAGCAGCTTCAGACAGAGTGACATTGTTAGCATCCACTCCGAAATAGCGTCTAGAGGCATCTTGCACGCCCCAAACCCCATTACCAAAATAGGCATTGTTCAGATACATCGTTAAAATTTCTTCTTTGCTGTACTTCTTCTCGATCTCAATCGCTAGAAAAAGTTCTTTTGCTTTTCGGTCAAACGTTTGATCTAGTGTAAGATACGCATTTTTGGCTAACTGTTGGGTAATTGTACTTCCGCCACCCCCGCCTGTACCACCAGATGTAATCATCCTTACTGCTGCTCTGGCAATCCCTTTGATATCAAAACCAGGATGTTGATAAAAATTCCGGTCTTCGGTCGAAATAACGGCATCTTGGATCAATGGAGAAATCGCATCTAACTCCACATAAGACCCTTTTTGCGCATACAACGTCCCAGCCTCTTCATTATTTTTATCATAGATCACGGTCGATTGACTCAAACCAGATTTCAGTGTTTCAACATTCGCTTGTTTTGCTAATACAAATAGATAAATACTCGTGATCAATACGAAGATCAGTCCGATCAGTAAAATCAACTTGTTGATATGATATTTTTTCCAAATACGCTTGCGCCAGCGATGGAATTGTCCAAGGTAAGGCTTAATCCATCGCCAAAAACTGATGAGCGCAGTTTTTATTCTTCCTAGCATGCTCTGAAAATCCATTCACTTCTTCTCCTGTCTATTGATCTCATTCTTCTCATTTTAACATAACTAATTATGCGTGACGTCCTGCTTGAGATGTAGGTGTACGCTTTGTTTATTCACAATGTGGATAGTTTAGCATATGAAATGACAGAAATTTTCCATTTTTTTCTTAAATATCTGTTAAAAATGTTACAATGAATCTGAATTTCAATGAAAGGTGTGAGCATGTGGACATCACGATCACGTTACCTGAATCTCATCCAACGATGACGATTCGAGAATTACTAGAAAACGAGTGGCTTGTACCAAGAAAAGTCCGTCACTTTTTGCGTATACGTAAAAACGTCTTAGTGAATCGCGAACCTGTTTTATTCCATCACGAAGCAAAAGCTGGGGACCAGATCACTTTGCACTTTGAGGAAACTGACTATAGTTACCAAGATGTTCAATTGGGGGAAGCAACAAAAGTCAGCGTGTTGTACGAGGACGAGCACTTGATCATTGTTAATAAACCAGTCGGTATCAAAACGCATCCGAATGAACCGACGGAAACGAATACGTTATTGAATCATCTGGCTGCTTACTTAGCTCAAAAAAACCAACGTCCATATGTCGTTCACCGATTAGACAAAGAAACAAGCGGGGCTGTTCTATTCGCTAAAAATCCTTTTATTTTGCCTATTTTAGGTAGAATGTTGGAACAGAAAAAAATCTACCGCCGTTATCAAGCCGTTGTCTGGGGTAAAATTTCTCAAGATGTAACAATCACAGACAAAATCGGCAGAGATCGTCATGATCGTCGCAAACGAGTGGTCGATCCAAGAAATGGGCAACCAGCCAGCACACATGTCCAAGTCGCCGAAGTTTCGGCAGATAAAACAAAGGTCTATTGTGTCCTAGATACAGGGAGGACGCATCAAATCCGCGTACACTTAGCGCATCAAGGCCACCCCATTGTTGGTGACCCGCTCTATCAAACGAAGTTAGCGAAACGTTTGATGCTCCATGCGTTGGAACTCCATATGACCCATCCATTTACACAAGAAAAAATCATTGCACGAGCATTGCCGGGATTATGGTAAACACTTGAAAATAGTCATAAAAAAAGCTGAGATTTGGGAACTTAATACGGTCCCGATTCTCAGTTTTTTCCTATTTCTATCAAAAAATATAAATCGACAGTAAGCATCTATATGTTTCACTTACATTATATGTATATAAAACATCAAGGAAATCATTCATATGAATATTGAAAGAACTAACCTTTCGTCACAAATTGCTGTAGCAACCAAAGCGACTGCTGTTACTATGGAGAACATGACCGCTGCAATAGATACTGGCTATGAAAAATTGATGCAAGCTGTTGCCCAACAAGGTGCCCAACTGATTAGCGCCCCCTACTGTGCTTATCTGAATAGCAACGAAGACTTTACCGTCTTTGACATTGAGTTAGGGATTCCTATCAATACAGCTATTTCTGCAAGTGATGAGGTGTATATGAGTCAAACGTATGGTGGAAAAGCCGTTATCGCCACACATCAAGATTCTTACGCCACACTTGAGGCAACATACGAGGCAATGCTGGTTTATCTCCAAGAAAATCATTTGGAAAATACAGGCGTTTATTATGATTACTATCTAAGTAATCCGCTTGATACACCGGAAGACCAATTATTGACACAAGTTGTTTTTCCAATCAATTAAGTTCGGATTCATGTTGCTCCAAACCAGTCTCATTTGCAACGATTATTTCTTGTAAATAATACTTCTATGACCAATAGCAAATATTTCAATTATAATTTCAGAGTCAATTATATTTGCTAGTATGCGATAATTCCCAATGCGGTACCGCCACTCACAACCTCGATTTCCCGTCAATCCTTTACCGTGTTGTCGAGGGGTGCTGGTTCCTTCCAAATTTTTTCTAATCCAAGCAACGATTATTCTTGCTTGATTTCGATCCATCTTTCTTAACTGTTTCTGCGCTTGAGGCATATAGATAACTTTATACTTCATCTAACAACTTCTCCATGCCAGACTGAGAAATCCCCTTCTCTTTTTTCTTTTTAGAAAGTGCCATTGCATCTTTTAATAATTTTAAATCAATCTCATCTTCGATTTTATCAAGTACTGAAGTCCTGTAAAGTTCCGTCAATGATGAGTTATGTGCTTTAGCATATTCTGCTACTAGTTCTTTTTCATCATCTGGAATTCTAAATGTAATTGTGGATTGTCCCATAATCTACCCCTCCCTCTAATTTGTAACAACATCGTACTAAAAATACATTCTTTTGTCAACACAACGTTAGTACGTAACATATAGAATAAAAAAGAACGGCTACCAATAATGACAGTCGTTCTCTATACCTATTTTTATTCAAGTTTCCATCTAAAAATTAAAAGTCGCTATTTTCTTCTTAGATTTATGCAAATGCGTTTGCTTCTCGATGTGCCTTTTCCGCTAACAGCAGACTTCCAATGATCCCACTTTCATTCGGCATGCCCCATTGAACAATATACTCATCTACTGGCGGTGTTTCCATGTAACCAGCCATCAATGTCATAAATTGTTCTCTCACTTTTTGTAGTAAGTGTGCTTGATTCATGACACCACCACCTAAAATGATTTTTTCTGGCGCTAACGTCAATGTATAATTGACTAATGCTTGTGCAAGATAATATGCTTGGATATCCCAGACAGGATGATCCTCAGGTAAATTTTGTCCTTTGATTCCTGTACGTGCTTCGATCGATGGTCCAGCAGCTAATCCTTCTAAACAGTCTTTATGGAAAGGGCAAGTTCCTTCGTAGTTGTCTTCTGGATGACGTTTGACCATGATGTGTCCCATTTCCGGATGCGCACTACCAGAAAGGATATCGCTATTCAACACGACTCCGCCACCAATACCTGTGCCGACAGTCAAATAGATGCAGCTATTTTTACCTTGCGCCGCCCCTTTCAACAATTCGCCATATGCCGCAGCATTGACGTCGGTTGTCCATGCCAAAGGAACGTCGTATCGTTGTTTGATGCTTCCTAAGAAATCAAAATCTCGCCATCCTTGTTTAGGCGTAGCTAAGACATAGCCATAACGCTCATTGGTTGGATCAATACCGATGGGGCCAAAGGAACCGATTCCAATTGCTTCTAATTCAAAACGATCAAAGAAATCAAATACTAACGCCAACGTTTCCTCTGGTAAAGTTGTCGGTACACTGATTTTTTCAATGATTTCTCCCTGATTTGATACTGCACAAATAAATTTTGTTCCACCTGCTTCTATTCCACCATACATCAATTATTCCTCCTCAAAGCCGACTGTCCGAATCTCATAAGGCTGGAGCATTTCGTCAATCGTCTCTTGACATTCTTCTTCAAGGAGATTCAACCGTTTGCCTTTTTTGCCATTTTTCATCAAATGTAACGATTCTAAATGACTAGACATATTGAATCCTCTCGCTACTAGTTTATCATTAAGTTTGCTTCGTTTCAAAGCAGTAATTGCAAACGTTTCCCCTTCGATTGATAAATATTGTTTTTTCGGTGATAGTTTGCCTACTTGATTGGACAATTGCTTTGTCGAAAATGGAATTTGAGCTGCATAAGCATGTTTGTATGTGTCAAATTTATCTTTTCCGGAGTGAACCTCTAAACTGTAATCGAATTGGTGAACACCTAAACACTGTGCCTCCGGTGTCGGGAAATAACCCCAGTCGCCCATCTCACCGACGCAACGCAGTAATGTCACCGCAATAGTTTTTCCATCCAAGATTTCATATTCATTCAAACCAAAATTACCAATCGTTATCCCTTGGCTTTCATCCCCTAATTGGACAAAGGCATGTTGATGCTGGGGATTGGTCGGGTTCTCCCAACTTGCAGAGACTTGATTTGGACGAGCTACGACTTCAAAAATACTATCTGCTTCGTGTTGTTCCACATGTAACTTCGTCGGGAATAAGACACGTAAGCGATGATCTTTCATCTGATTGTCGATAGTTGTTTTAAAATCGATCTTTTTGCTCTCTGCACGCAACGTAATCAGTGTTGTGATTGTCAGTGGCTTTGTTTCTTTTGCGCGTTGGGCTTGTCTAAAGCGGAACTCTCGTACCATTTGTTGCTCTTTTTCTAACCGAGCATCTGCAGAAATAGGGATGTCAATGGTTTGAGTTAGCTTGATTTGAGCGATTTCAGATGTATCCTTGATGATCTCAACAGTACTTCTCGGTTGGTCTTTTGAAAGAATCGCTTTTTCATTCTCTGGTTGCTTGAAGATATATTCGTTACCGATGTCACCGACGTCTTCAAATGTCAATAACTCTTCAAATTCTTGCCCGGTCGTTTTATCCAATAAGGTCAATGTCCCATTTTGCTCAATGGATACATGCACGAATTGATTTTCAATACAGCTTCCTGCTTGAGTAATCATCGACTCTTGTTTTTCATCCGCAACTCCTTCAACTAAAGCGAATGTTTCCCAAGAAAATGCGGGCATTTCATCAATTGGTAGCTCAATCGTGACATATCTTGCCATATATGGCACTCTAAAGCGATCTTTCGGTAAATCATAGCCAAATGATACAACTTCTTCAGAAACCAAAGCTGGGATCTGTTTTTTGTCAGACGTTTCCACATGGTAGTATTTCTTAGGTTGCTCCGCCAATTCTTGATATAGCTCCTCTGGAATCCCTTCTGCAAATCGTTTTCGTTCCAACTCTAAAGTGATTACGGCTGACCCTGTTTTGGGCATTCCAGCGGTATTAAAAACGACAAAAGGATAACTTTCCTTCGAAAATCCACTGGTATCAATAGCTGTTGCCAGTTGATCCAACGCTTCTTGTGCTAAAAATCTCCCCACTTCATTGGCTTTTTCAAAACGCGGGATCATTTCTCGATGTACGGAGTCAACTGAACATCCGCAAATGCTATCGTGAGGATGGTTTTGCATCAGTGTTTTCCAAGCATAATCTAATTGATCGTGGGGATACTTTCCTGTTACTTCATACGCCATCGTTGCTAAAGGTTCTGTGACATTTTCAAGTTGACGCTGTACTTTTGTGTTCCACTGTTTGAGATAAACTCTCGCAGAAGCTGTATTGGCTAACGTATACCAGCCATCGGTTTCTTGACTCGTCAATTCTCCTTCAACTGCGCCAAGATCCTGAGGAAGATCCTGTTGTACAGTTGCTAGATAATCCGTAAAGTTGGAATGAATAAATTCATATTCAGGATACAATTCATTGGCTAATCGAATTGCTTTTGTTATATCTTTTTGTACAGGCTGGTGATCCACCCCATTCATCATCAGTAAATGGTCCGTTGACGCATATTGCTCGGCATCTGCTAACTTCTGATCCCAAAAACGAATCGCAGCCTCTTTCTCAGCTGGAATCTCATTCCCATTACTGTACCAGTTGGCAAACAATAACCCAAAGATCTCCGTTTGATCAGGACCTTTCCACCACATCTCAGAATATTGTGACGAATAGTTCTCAGCTTCTAGTACTTGATTATCAAAGCCAATCGGTTTCACCCCACGACCAAACGCAGCAGCTTCTAGTCCTACTTGCTTCATCATTTGTGGCGTTTGTCCCATATTGCCAAAGGTATCAGGGAAATAACCTAGCATGACCGGCGTTCCCCATTTGCGACTTTCTTCCATACCGATCAACATATTCCGAACATTTGACTCTGAGCTAATTAAAAAATCATCCTGTAAAATATAAAATGGTCCAATCCGTAATTTCTCTGCATCGATGGCTTGTTGGATTGCTTCTCTTTTTTCAGGACGTACTTGTAGATAGTCATCTAAAATAATGGTTTGTCCATCTAAATGAAAGCTGTTGAAGTCTGGATCGGTTTCAAACAGCTCCAACAAATCATCCATTAACTCCACTAATCGCATGTGATGTTGCTCATATGCCATGTACCACTCACGATCCCAATGGCTATGAGAAATGATATACACTTTTTTATTCATATCTATTCTCCTCCTTATTTTTCCACTCGGATATCAAAGTAATCCATGACTAACTCACAAAACATCATGTTTGCCCAAGAAAACCACTCTCTTGTATAGTTTTGCGGGTTGTCCACATCAAAACCTTCGTGCATCAAGTGTGTCCCTGCATCGGTCGCTACTAGTAAGTCAAGGATTCGTTCTTTTTCTTGTTTGTCTTCTGTCGTCATTCCTTCCATCGCTAGGGCGATTGGCCAAATATAATTCTCGGGCGTATGCGAAGAACCAATTCCTTTTGCATACTTCCCTTCATAATAGTAAGGATTCTCTTCACTTAACAAAGTGTTTCGCGTATTTATATAGTGTTCATCTGTACTGGAGCAATAACCCAAATAAGGTGCTGAAATCAAATTAGGCACATTGCTATCGTCCATTAATGAGGCATTCCCTAAGCCGTCTACTTCATACGCATAAATCGTTTCACCTTGTTGATTTTCGATTTTTCCATAGGTGGCAATCCCCTCTTGGATGGCTGTTTTTAAGTCGTTTGCTTTTGCAACGATTTCTTGGTCTTCAAGAATTGAGGTAAAAATCTCTTCCACATATCCTAGAATAACTACAGCAAACATATTGGATGGGACAAGGTAGCCATATTGACAGGCATCATCGCTCGGACGAAATCCTGACCAAGTCATACCCGTGGGCGCAATCGCCGATCCACGTCCCTCGTTGACTAACGTATCTTCTTTTCTTGTGGTGTCTCTTGTAAAGGTGTAAGGCGATTGTCGATGGTCTTGTTCTACTTGGAAAACTTCTAAGATTTTTTTTATTCCCTCAATAAATGAGTGGTCAAATTGATCTGTACGTCCGGTATTCTTGTAAAGTAAATAAGCTAGTTGAACAGGGTAGCATAAAGAATCGATTTCATATTTTCTTTCCCAGATCCAATCGTTCATTTGAGTGTGATCGGTTTGATGCCCTGCGCCATTTGCTTGTTCATTGAACGCATTTGCATATGGATCGATCGTGATATAGTAAAATTGCTTTTTGACTAACCCACTGATCATGTCAGCTAAATCTTCATCCTCTTTCGCAATCACTAAATAAGGACGAACCTGCGCGGTGGAATCACGTAACCACATTGCAGGGATATCTCCTGTGAGTAGAAAAGTTGTCCCATCCTCTTGCCTTTTGACTGTGGTCAATAACGTATTCGCAAAGGCAGAAGAAAAATTCTTAGCCCAATCTGCATGCTCTTCTCCACATTTTTGTATCATGTCATCCATAAATCGCTTCACTGAATTAGGTATATCTTTATAAGCCATATTATATAAACTCCCTTTTATTTGATATGTCATTATGGATTATACCTGCTTATACTATAAATGTCTACGCTTTCAATAAACTTTTTTCTATTTACTTTTTCAATTATTATGCTATGATTTAGTTATGATATATCATTAAGAGGTGTAATTATGGAGCAACCATTATATAAAACAATATTTTTAGCGCTAGAAAAAGCAATACATGATGGAACTTTACCTGTCGACAGTCAAGTTCCCACTGAAAAAGAACTATCCCAACAATACAATGTTAGTCGGATCACATCCAAACGGGCATTGACAGAATTAGAACAACTAGGATTGATTTATCGTGTACGCGGAAAAGGAAGTTTTGTTAAAGCTCCCAAAAAAGGTGTTCCTTCACGTAGTCTCTCTACTCAAAAAAGAATCTTATTTCTTTTGCCTTACTTGTCTGATTTATCCGTGGGTGACTTTACTCAGGGCTTGAATCCAATCATGCAAGAACATCAATTCGAGGTCATGATGACGACTTTAGATTTTTTAGAAACAAAGACAGCCAATGATCTGATGCAAGAATTTGATGGCTTGATTTATTATGCTTTTGAAACAGATCAACATCTTGACTTGCTTTTTGAGCTTTCCTTAAAAGACTTTCCAGTGCTCATGCTAGATAAAAAAATATATGAGTTACCTTTTCCAACTGTCTTATCGGATAACTTTCAAGGTGGTTCTTTAGGAACCAATCAGCTGATTGAACAAGGACACAAAAAAATTGCTTATCTTTTTGGCGATTTATCCCATCCACAATCCGTGAGACAACGCTATCTCGGTTATCTTGAAGCACTGAATAAAGCAGAGTTATCGTTCCATACTGCATTAAATGATCCAATGGCGACCACTAATGAATTAGCTAACTACATTCATACACATGGCGTTACAGCGTTTGTTTGTGAGAATGACTTAGTGGCAATTCAAGCAATGACTACGTTAAAACAATTGGGTTACACCATTCCCAATGATTTTTCCGTCATTGGGTTCGATGATATCCAAGCTGCTGCTTTGGTTGATCCGCCTTTAACAACGATTGCCCAAGATTTTCTCCAATTAGGCGAACTTGCGGGCAAAGCGATGATCCAGTGGTTACAAACAAAAGAAAAACCGGCTGACATCAAACATCCTGTTACTTTGATCCAACGACAATCGACAAAGGAGTATACACATGGACATTCAACAAATTGATACACGTCATGGCACTGCGAATCAAGCCAACTTTTCTAATGGGAATTGCCTGCCTTATACAGGCGTTCCTTTTGGTATGAACTATTTTGCCCCACAGACAAATGAACAAAGAGGTAGTTGGTGGTTTCACCCCGATGACCGGATTTTCCAAGGCTATCGTTTGACTCATCAACCTAGTCCTTGGATGGGGGATTTCAGCCACTTTTTGATGACTCCGTTCAGTGGAGTATTACAAGAACCCACGGTGTTCCATGCCCAAAGTTCGTATCGCCCAGAAGAATGTACTTTTTGTCCCACCCACCTTTCCATTGACCAATTGCGTTACGGTATTCAATCGACATTAATCCCTAGTATGTATGGCGGCATCCTTTCCATCACTTACCAACAAAATGATAGCGGTTTATTACTAACTTTTCCTGGCCGTTTCCGTCTTACTGCAAAAGATGCCTACACGCTAGAAGGCCAAGTCACTCATTTTGCGGGTGCAGAAGATCCGAATTTCACTTTTTATTTTGTTTTGAGTCTCGATCAGCCTCTGACAAGTAGTGAACTCGAGCATTCTAGCGAAAAAGCAGACACTGTAGCTCTTAATTTTGGTCATATCAAGCAACAGACGATTCGGCTAGGGACGTCATTCATCAGTAATGAGCAAGCTCACCACAATTTGGAACAAGGGCAAGAAAAACAAGAAAAAGACTATCTTTTAGACAGTCGGGAGCAATGGCAAAACTACTTTGATCGAATCAAAATCAACCATCATGATCAAAAACAAACGCAAACGTTCTATCACAATTTATATCGGACATTCCTATTCCCACAAACCTTTTACGAAATTGATCCAGAAGGAAAAAAAATCCATTATGATACCACTAGTTGTACAGTAAAAAATGGGATTCTTTATACAAATAATGGTTTTTGGGATACGTACAAAACGGTTTACCCACTCTTTTCATTGATTGCGGTCGAAAAATATGAAGAGATGTTGGAAGGTTTTTTAAACAGTTATCGAGAAACTGGCTTCTTACCTAAATGGCTTTCTCCAGATGAACGAGGTCTCATGCCTGGAACATTGATCGATGCAGTGATCGCTGATGCTGCCATCAAAGGTATCGGCAGTCAGAATATGCCGGAATTTTTAGAAGCCATGAAAAAAGGGGCGACAGTTCAAAGTGATCAACAAAATTATGGTCGCCAAGGGACAATCGATTATTTGAAGTATGGCTACGTGCCAAACCATTACCATGAATCGATCAATCACACACTTGATTATGCCTACAGTGATTTTTGTATCAGTCAAGTTGCTCAAACACTAGCTGATGTTGAAACAACTCATCACTATCAGCAACAATCCATGAACTATCGCAATGTTTTTGATACAACAACTGGTTTTATGCGTTCAAAAGACTGCTCAGGACAATTCCGTCCTGATTTCTCCTCTATCTCTTGGGGCACAGATTACGCAGAAGGAAGTGCATGGCAAAGTAGTTTTGCTGTTTTCCATGACTTTGCAGGACTGATCGAAGCGCATGGTGGAAAACAAGCTTTTGAGAACAAATTAGTTGAATTATGTAATCAACCGCCTAAGTTTGAAGTCGGTGGTTATGGGTTTGAAATCCATGAAATGAGTGAGATGGCAGCAACTGAATTTGGACAATTAGCCATCTCTAATCAACCAAGTTTTCACTACCCTTATCTTTTCCATTACCTTGGGAAACCCGAAATGGCACAACCTTTGATCAAACAGTTGCTTACGCAACTTTTCGATGCATCACCTACTGGCTATCCTGGCGACGAGGATAATGGCAGTATGGCCGCTTGGTATATCTTTAACAGTTTAGGTTTTTACCCAGTTACACCTGGAACCGGTGAGTATGTCATTGGTATCCCACTGTTTGATCAAGTGATCTTAACACTTTCAAACGGCAATCAATTGACTATCCATGCTACGCCTAATCAGCCCCAACAACAGTTTATTCACCATGTAAGTCGAGATGGCTACACTTATGAAAAGCTATATTTTACTCATAAAGATTTACTAAACGGTGGCACGATCAACTACCATTTAGGCATTGTTCCTCATACTAAAACTTATTCAGAGGATAGCTTGCCTTATTCTTTAAGTCGCCAAGAATCATATCAGTGGTTCAGCTAGAAAAGAAGCGTGGTTAAGGAAGCTTCTACCCCAGTGCTTACTCTGTAGTTAATTCCATTTGCCACCCTCTTCAGCACTAATTTTAGAGAATGTGCGACTTCATTAGGACTTTATTGAATGATTGATTTCACTCATGACTCGTTGTTTACAGATGACTCGTTGAGATGCTATACTAATGAAAAGAAGCGATGCGTGAACATCGCTTCAATGTAGCCGTTTTGTGGTAGCATGTTTTGAGCTAAAATAAACCCGTCAACTTCTGCTAAAAGTTTATGACGGGTTTATTTTTTATCGCTTTTGCTTATTGTCAGCATAATGCCAACAAGCGCAAGCATCAACGATCCGAACTGGATCATCAATGCCAGTGCTTCCGCAACAGACAAAAGGCTACTCCCTTCGTTGAAGTAGGAAAATGCTCATAGGCATCACCCCCTGAGTAGCTACCATCATAAACAATCTACATGGTTTATTTTACCATATTTCCTTTCACATATTTTCATTTTTTGTTTTTTTATATGATTGTTTTTACTTATTCAATCATATAAAAAAAGAATATAAGAGAACAGCATCCGCACACACTATGTTTTTTTATTTCCTTACTCAAATGATTTTTTATCCATGACTCTTTATTTACAAATGACTCGCTAAGATGCTATACTAAAGAAAAGAAGCGATGCGTGAACATCGCTTCAATGTAGCCGTTTTGTGGTAGCAAAATTTTACGTAGTAAACCCGTCAACTTCTGCTAAAAGTTTATGACGGGTTTATTTTTTATCTTTTTTGCTTATTGTCAGCATAATGCCAACAAGCGCAAGCATCAACGATCCGAACTGGATCATCAATGCCAGTGCTTCCGCAATAGACAAAAGGCTACTCCCTTCGTTGAAGTGGGAAAGTGCTCATAAGCATCACCCCCTGAGTAGCTACCATCATAAACAATCTACATCGTCCATTTTAACATAGAACCCATCACATATTTTATATTTTTTGTTTTTTTATATGATTGTTTTTACTAATTCAATCATATAAAAACAGAGATAACGAGATATTAAATCTCACGATCTCTGTTTTTTATTTAGATGAAACTTCCTTCTGTTTGACCTTGATTTTCTCGGTATTCTGAAGGCGACTGTCCGACGATTTTTTTGAATAATTTTGAAAAATAGGTCGTATTATTATAGCCGATTTCATTAGAGATCTCATTGATATTTTGATTACTATGGATCAGCAACCATTTTGCTTGTTCCATTCTTAAGTGATTCAAGTACGCAGAGAAGCTTTTTTTAGTTTCTTTTTTAAACAGTTGTCCTAGATACATGACATTCAGATGCAAATGTTCTGCGACTTCTTTCAAGGTTAACGGTTCTTTATATTTCTCATGTAAGATTTGAAGAACTTTTTCGACATTTTGACTATATTTTTGATTATGCTGATTTTCCAATAAAGATAATAGGAGTTGATGCAACTCTTGGACAGATTTTGCTTGATTGATTTTTTGGATGCCTGTTAAATATTCATCATCTTCTAAACGGATCAGCTCACGATGGATATCCATAAATAATAAAAAACTGAAATGACGGATGTCTTCAGGCGACATGACCGCCTGTTGGAATTGCTCAAAAAAGTCAGAGATCATTTGTTGCGCGACCGCTAACTGACCACTTTTCAACACACGACTAAATGATACAAAATCAATTGATTGTTTGATTCCTGCTTGTTCGGCATAAAAAATACGTTGATTTCGATCCCCATAGAATTGATGTAGTTGTAAATTATCTTTAGCATGCTGGAAGCTTTGCGGTATCGTTTCCGGATCACAAGATTCATCCCCAATACTGATCAGCCAATTCTCACACATCAGCGACTGTTCGACAAAATAGCTAAACCGCTCTACTGCCTCTTCCTGAAGCAACAAAACAAATAAAACAAGTTCCCCATAATTCCGTTGGTAATAAAAAGGTTCTTTTCTTTTTGTCAGCCACTGACTGATTGTTGTTTCAGCCTGTCTAGGTACTTGTGCAAGTAAGACACGTCGCTGACGCTTGCCTAGTTTTTCTAATAGTTCTTCTTCACTAGGTTCATCCAATTCATCATTCAACCATTGGCTAAATAGAATTTCTTGGTACACTTCTTGTTGGTTTTTTTGTTGTCTTCGATGATCCAAGCGTTTCTTGACGGTTTCAAGACTAGTAATCAGTTCTGCTTTATTGACAGGTTTCATCAAATAATTAACAGCGCCTAACCGCATCCCGCTTTTTAGATAATCAAATTCTTGATAGCCCGATAAGATCATAAATTCAAAAAGATGTTCTTTTTGAGCAGCTTCAATAAATTCTAATCCATTCATCTCAGGCATCGTTACATCTGTGACGACTAGATCAATTGGCTGCGTCTCTAAAATCGATAGTCCCTGCATAGCATTTTCTGCAGTAGCAACAACGTTAAATCCTAAATTTTGCCAATTGATGATTTTTTGTAAGCCAGCCAAGATCATATATTCGTCATCAACTAGTAGTACATTATAAGACATCAGCAGCTCCCCTTTTTATTTTAAAAGTAATATGGATCGTTAATCCACCAGTTGCATTTCTAGCTAGGGTCATCTGATAACTCGGTCCAAAACTAGCACGTAACCGTTCATTGACATTTTGTAAGCCGATCGATCCACTGAGTTTTACTTTGCTTTGCGCCAACTGTGCGCTGATTTCAGCTAGTCGCTCTTCTGTGATTCCTTTGCCATTATCACGGATCAAAAGATGAACAAGTCCATTTTCTTCAAATACTTTTACACTCAATGCGTTATCAAAACGAGTAAAATCAACGCCATGTTTAAAATAATTTTCTACTAATGGCTGGATGATAAATTTCGGTACTTCAATCTCTTCCAATGATGATTCGATCGTGAAATGATAAGCGATGCGACTAGGATAACGCATTTGATAGAGGTACACATACTTCTCACAAAAATCCAATTCTTCTTTTAAATGAATCGTCTTTTCTTGATTGGTGTTATTACGTAATAATGCAGAGAAAGCATAGACAACATCTGCTAGTTCTTCACTGCCTTCACTGATGGCATACATTCGAATATATTCCAATGTGTTGTATAGAAAATGCGGATTGATTTGCGCTTGTAATGCGCGCATGTGCGCATCTTGTTGTTTGATTTCTAATTTGTAGATATCTTCCACATATTGATTGATACTGCCTAACATCTCATTGATTCCAACTGATAGGTCTTTTAGCTCGTATTCAGTGATACTAGTATCCACACGAGTATCTAAATTCCCTCTAGCCACTTCATCCATAGCTTCCATGACACGATCGATTTGTTGAGAGTAACGTTTGAACGTCTTGTATAAAAATAAAAGCAATAACCCATCCAATAAAATGACGCCAATAATCAACGGTGCTAAACTTTTTTCTGTTACTTGGCGAACCGTACGCTTATCCAATGTGGCTAAAATACGATAATCGTCGGACACCTCTTGCGATTGGATAAAATTCGATTTTTCTAATTTCTCTACTGGTAATGTAGAATCTGCTTGTAGGGTCTGACTGATCAACTTTTCTTGCTCAAAGATTCGTTCTTTGCCCAGTGCTCGATCATGAAATGTATACAGCCGATTACTCGTTCCGGAAATCATGTAAAGAGATAACCCATTAAACGTATTTAAATTCGTTAGCGCTGCATCAAGTTCATCTTTATCAAAACCTACAAACATACTGCCAATTTCTGCGCCACCTTGTGTAATCGTCATTTTGATATAAAAAGCCTGTTTTAATTGTGGCGTTCCCTTCTTGACTGTCCCGCCTTTGTTCTCTCTAGTGGACTCAAAATATTCTGGTAATTGGTTGAACACAAGGTACACACTACTTACCTCTTCATAATTGACATACATATCACGAACTACGTTAGGGAATGAAAGAAAATCAGCAGATTGTCGTTGTCGGTCATACGCATACATCAAATATTGATCGATCGGTTTAGTTAAATAAGTGGTGGTATTCTCGATTTTATCTGAATCCCCTACAAATTGATCTTTGATCACTTTACTTAACGTTGTTTTATCACTAAGCGTTCGCAACGTACTTTGAACTGCCTCATTTACTACTTGTTGTGCTTGGATTTGTCTTTGGATGAATGTATGCACACTGATGATGATCGTTGCAATCATCGTCAGAGCAATCATCATGATGGCATATTTACGCAATAAGCGGTTTAACAACGTTCCTTTTGAAAAGATGAAATCTAACCTATTCATATGTTTCCAACTGCAAGTCCAGATTTTCCCGCCATTGTTTGGTGATCGTTCCGTTCCAAACTGTAAGTAACCCAATCAATCCAAATAAAATCAACCCTTTATAATTCCACGTCACCCAAAGAATCAAACCACTACCAAGGATGATTTTTAAGAAAGTTGAAAAACTAGCGAAACTGGAAACCAAACTTAACTTTAATAGATTTCTTAAAGTCATTTGATAGCCACTATCCAAGATCATACTATATTGATACGTCGCATAAGCGTACAACATGCTGAACAGTATAATAAAATCAATCACTAAGAAAAGAATCCCTTGGATCTGTACAGATAAATACAAGTTATAACTAAGCAAAAAAAGACAAGCCGAAAAAAGACCAAATAATTGATTTCCTCTTACGAAGGATTGTTTGAACATCTGCCAACTTTCGCTGATCGTAATGTCTTTATATTCGAAACCATGGAGATAAAACTGTTCATTGACAACTTTCCAAGCTGGTCCGATTCCTAAAACGACTCCGCCACATACAGCTAAGCCCCAAAAATACAATGTCAATTTCATGATGACCCATACGCGTATGAATACTGTTTCCAATGCTCTACCTAACACAGGACTTTCCCCCTTTATTCTTCATCATATCCTATTATACAAAAACATACTGTAACATTGAGCATATTGGAACCTTTAAAACCAAATAAATGGTCTTCGAGGAGCAACACTTCGGTTATCAGCTAGATAACCGATACCAGAAGTAACTCCTTCGGAAATAAGACGGAATCCACAAAAATTCAAGAGCAATTTCCGTGGATTCCGCCTTATTTATCGGAGCTAGACACTTCCGTCACAACCTCAGTATGGATTAATCGTTTTCTTGTCGGAATGTATCATATTGTTTTTGCATTTCTGTCAGTACTTTGTCGTATCCAGCTTTATCTAAGGCATCCATTAGTTTTGGTAAGGTTTCATCTGGATCGACAGTTCCAGTGTTCAACCCATCAAGGTATTGATTCATGACATTTGAGATATTACTCAATTCAGTTTTTACACTGTCTGTATTAAAGCTGAAGCCTAAGATTGGAGAAGTTTCAGCTTCTGCAATCGATTGATCTCTTTTAGCAATCATTTCATCGGTAATCGTATCTTGTGTGTAAAGAATTTTATTATTACCGGTATTCCAAGCAGACATGTGAGTTTTTGGCTGATATCCGTCTAATAATTTCACTTTGTCATCGCCAACTTTTTCCCATGCTTCTCCTTCAATCCCCCAAACCAAGCCGTTAAGTAATTCAGGATCGCTATTCAATAACGCTAAGAACTCTACTGATTTCTCTTTGTTTTTTGACGTATTAGAGACAACAAAATTTGCCATTTGTGCTTGTCCTGTTGATTTCAACGGAACCGTGATCGGTTTAGACACTAATTCTTGATTTGCAGCATTTGTTAAAATCGTATCGCCGTAATCGTATGGTCCTTGTGTTTCTCCACGCATCAACCATGTATTACCTTCTAACGGATAATCTTTGTTACTAGTCGCTGCATCACTAGGGATCAATCCTTGATCATACCAACTATGCATCGTCCGTAACAGTTCAATGTAATTTTCGTTGTCATATTGGTTGATAATTTTTGTTTTGTCACCATTCAAATCAACCGCAAATGGCAAAGTATTTCCTAGTGGATAATCAAAATCACCTTGTACTTTAAATCCTTGACCAATGGCAAAAGCCGCTGTATTCGGTTCTTTTTTATGGAACTCTTGTAAAACTTTTTCTGCATCTGCATACGTTTCAATACCATCAATCGATAAATTGTATTTATCTAATAGTGGCTTATTGAAGGTCAACACTTGTTGTGCAAAGACATTGCCGTTTACTGGGAACGCATATAATTTCCCATTGACCAGATTACCTTTGATATATGCTTCATCCAAAGAATCATACGCTTCTTTTCCATACTCAGGAGCTAATTCAGTCAAATCTGCAAATGCGCCTTTTTGTGCATTTGATACGTAGTTGTTGGCAAAAGCAATATCGTAATTTTCACCAGATGAGATGATCACGTTCATCTTCTTCTCATAGTCACCCCAACCAATGTAATTGATATTGACTTTTACACCAATTTTTTCTTCAATACGTTTATTCGCGACTTCCAGCAGCTGGTCAAGGTTATCTGGTTTGTCACCGATCTGGTACATTTGTAATGTCGTTGTATCACTGGCCGCTGCATCGTCCTTGTCACCTGACCCGCCCCCACAAGCTGCTAAACTGATTGCTGTTAGTGCTGAGAATCCTGTAAAAGCTAATTTTTTCCATAACTTCATATCTTTTTCCTCCTATTTTAGTGCTTTATTCTTTGACGCCGCCAATCGTTAACCCTTTAACAAAATATTTTTGGAAAAATGGATAGCTGATCGCAATCGGTAATGTTGAGATAACAACGATTGCCATACGAGCAGACTCTCCAGGAACAGAAGCAAGACCGCCGGCTAACTGACTACCTGCTCCAGCATTTTGAGTAAGATATTGGATATTGCTTTGAATCTTCATCAATAAATATTGCAATGGTACGAGATTATCGTTTTGGATATACAGCAACGCATTGAACCAGTCATTCCAATAACCTAAAGCTGCAAATAAACTAATTGTCGCAATTCCTGGAATCGCTAAAGGTAAGACGATTTGTACAAAAATCCGAAGTTCACTCGCCCCATCTATCCTAGCAGATTCAATGATCGAATCAGACACCGAACGTTTAAAGAATGTTCGCATCACGATAATATTGAACGGACTGACCGCCATCGGTAAAATCAATGCCCAAATCGTATCTTTCAGTTGTAATAAATTCGTCATCACTAAGTAGTTCGCAACCATCCCTGGTGAGAACAACATCGTAATCAAACAAAAGACTGTAAAGAAACGACGAAATGGAAAGTTGGATCGAGAAATAGCATAAGCATATAAAGAAGTTGCTGTACTATTGATCAACGTTCCTACTACTGTCACAAGAACAGTGACGAAAAGAGCCTGAAAAATTTTGTTTTGCATCTGGTCAAACAAAAAAGTATATCCAAATGTACTAAGTGTTTTAGGCCAGAAACTATACCCTTGCGTGGACAAAATGGATTCATCTGTAAAAGAGATCGCAATGACAAAAATAAATGGTAATACACAAGAAAAAGCAAAAAGTGCAATCAAAATATTGGAGAAAAAGTTGGTGGTTTGACTAAACGAGCGAATCTCTACTCGTTGAACTTTCTTTTTATTCATTTTTCTCCTCCTTAGAACAATGCCGATTCGCTGTCAAAACGACGAGCAATCGTATTGGTGATCATTAATAAAACAAAGCCGACGACCGATTGATACAGCCCAGCTGCGGCCGTCATACCAAAGTCGCCAGTGGATGTCAGCCCATTATAGATATAAGTATCTAAAACTTGTGTCACTTCATAAAGCGCTCCGGAATTTCTTGGGATATTGTAGAACAAACCAAAGTCCGCTCGGAAAATATTTCCAACTGCTAATATCGTCAAGATCGTCATCAGAGGGATCAATTGTGGAATCGTCACATGTTTGATTTGTTGCCACTTGCTTGCGCCATCCACCATCGCTGCCTCGTAATACGTCGGATCGATTCCCATAACTGAAGCAAAATAGATGATACTGTTATAGCCGATCCCTTTCCATGTTCCAATAAAGACTAAAATAAACGGCCAATATTTAGGATCATTATACCAATTGATTGTTTCTCTCCCACTTGCTGCCAGCCATTGATTAAAGATCCCTTTATCTGGACTTAAAAACGCATAGACAAAGTAACTAATGATGACCCAAGAAAGGAAATAGGGCAGCAATGACATGGTCTGGTATACTTTTACCAATCGTTTATTTCGCAATTCACTCATAATGATTGCAAACACGACAGATATCAAAAGATTCAGTAAAATAAATGTCACATTATATAAAATCGTATTTTTGGTAATCAGAAAGGCTTGATCAGAAGAAAATAAAAATTTGAAATTCTCCAATCCAACCCATGGGCTCTCTCTTAAACTGGCAAGAAAGCCATCCGCAGAAATATGGAAATTTTTAAACGCAACGACATTTGCTAATACCGGGATGTAAAAGAAAAAAATCATCCAGATCATCCCAGGGATCGCCATCAAAACAAGCGCCTTATAACGCCATAAATTCCCAAAAAAACCTTTTAACCCCTTCCTTTTTCTCATATAAAAACTCCTTTCACCTCATTCGCACTGTCATTATAGCGCTTTCAAAAGATATAATAAATGAACAAATCATAGGGAAAATGAAACAAATTATAGAGAAGATTGTAAAAGAATCATTTTGATCTGAGGCGTGAGACAGAAAAACGAAAAATAGCTGTTTTAGGTTGCCATCTATAATGATTTCAATAAATAAACAAAACCTACTTACAGGATTTAGGAACACGTTCCTGAATCCTATAAGTAGGTTTTGTTTCTATTGCTCTATCTATTTTTAGTTTAAATGCAGTTAGAAAAACTTTTATGTACTTTGCTGTTGGATGCTTACATAATAATGTATGGCTGTGGTTGGATACTAGTTAAGTCAATGGATTTTCTCTGCATGTGCATATTTTTTAATAGCTCTGTACTTTTATTTAGTGAGAATGTGAAAAAAAGAACTCCGTAATAAAACTGATTACACATGTACAAAAAAAACAATAATATTTATGAAACCTTTTCACTGTATTAGTACTAATACAGTGAAAAGGTTCTCTTAAATCTCTGAATACTAATAAATTCTATTATAATAGTGTAGAATACTAACACTATAGAAAGTATTAACATAAAAAAAACCATTGAAAAGAAAATCGAGTTTCTATGATGTCCCTGTAAATCATAAGGCAAAATAGAATTGAGCAAAGAAACTAGTTTCATATTTAGAAAGATACAAATGATATAACTAAGACTTAATCCAATTATGTAGATAAAAAAATTTTTTAGTAGTAATTCTCTCAATACATATTTAGGTTGGATTCCCAAATATATTTTTGTTTCAACATCTGTTCTATCAATTACCTTGATTAGTAAAATTTTATTTCTAAAGTCAAATAATATATATATGCTAATTATCACTATTAAAAAGGATAAAATATCCCTCCCAAAAGAAATTTGCATAATTAAAAACTGATTTCCATCTAAACTTAGTTGTGCCGACTTTAAATCGCTACTCATTATTTCTTGTTCCATTATTTGAATAAATCTTTGTAAATACAGTTGCAAAAAGACACACTCAAAAAATAGGATGCCAATAATAGTAATCGAAACAACATATCTAAATCCTACTTTACATGCGCTTTTAATACTTCTCCTAACAAGATATAGGTTAGATAAAATAGTTGGACCCACATTGATCATATACCTTCTCTCCTTTAGTTAACTTAATGATTCTAAATTCAGATTCTTTTATAAAGTTAGGATCGTGAGTAGACATAATAATCGTAGAGCCAAGTTTATTCTTTTTTTTCAATAACTCAAATACTATTTTTGCATTTGCCTTATCTAAATTAGATGTCGGTTCATCAGCAATAATAATTGGGGGATTCGCAACGATTGCTCTGGCAATATTCACACGTTGTCTTTCACCACCAGATAAATTTCTAGGTAAATTTTTTATACATTGATCTATTTTTAGATCTGCTGTAACTTCCTCAACTTTCGACTGTATCAATGAGAATGGATAACCTAAATATTCCAATTTATAAGCTATATTTTCAAATACTGTCCACTCTTCAATCAATCTTGTGTCTTGAAAAACTACCCCCATCATTTCCCTTAAATTTTGTAATTCGATATAGTTATATTGACATAATTCTTTATCCTTGATTTTCAAGCTACCCGTATTATACATTCGTCTCCCTTGAATCAACTCAATTAAAGTGGTTTTTCCCGAGCCACTTTCTCCTATCAAAAATACAAATTCTCCATGTTCAATTTGCATATTTATATTTTTTAATACTTTATTGTTTTTATGTTCCACTCCAAGATTATCCATCAAGATGAAATTATTCTTTTTCATACTTCACCTCTGCATTGTTTTGAAATATTGACATAGAACCTACCTATAGATATTTTCTCTGAACTACCATCTCACATAAATAAATTATTATTCCTGGTTATAAACTAAATAAACTTTTAAAACAGCTTTTTTTCATTCGTTATGTACCTCCCATTTTGGGAAAATAGAAATATAATAGAGCATAATATTTCCTAAAATATTATTTGAGCAAATTACATAATTAATATTTTTAGTTAATAAAAAATTCAAATGATTTATACACTGAGTATAATACATTATATATTTATTATTTTGTTTTATCCGTCATAATTGGTTGATTTAACATCATAATCGTATATGGAAATTACTTTTTAGTTCCTTCTTGTGTTTAGACTTTCCACTATACACTTCTTTGTCAGCCCTAAACAAAAAGCTTATAGGATTGAGTAGTATACCCCAATCCTATAAGCTGTGTTTCAGGCTCTATTTACTTCTTACTTGTGCCAATTCATCTGGTGTCATTTGGCGATACTCTCCTAGAATTAAATCTTCTGGCAGAAGAAAATTCCCCATACGTATCCGTTTCAAGTAAGTGACTTCTTTTCCAACGGCTTTTACCATCCGTTTCACTTGATGGAATTTGCCTTCATGTAAGATCAAGCGGATACGAGAAGTGTTTGTTTTTTCATCGACTGAGTCAATGAACAGTTTTGCAGGCAGGGTCTGTTCCTCTCCATCAATGAGTAACCCTTCTGCAAAGGCTGACACATCTGCTTTCGTCATCACACCTTTGACCTCTGCCAAGTATTCTTTTTCTACGTGTTTTTTAGGAGAGAGTAATTGATGTGAAAACTGTCCATCATTGGTCAGGATCAACAATCCTTCTGTATCTTTATCTAACCGACCGACTGGAAATAGATCTTCCCGAAAATCTTCATCAGAAAGTAAGTCGATGACGGTTTGATCATGATTATCTTGAGTTGCTGAAACTACGCCGGCAGGTTTATTCAAGATATAATAAAAATCTTTTTGATAATGTAAGGATTCATCTAGATACATCACCGTGTCTTCGGTTTCTTTCACTTGATATTTATCACTTTTAATACAGTTTCCATTGACTGTGATCAAGCCTTTTTTGATTAGCCCTTTGACTTCTTTGCGGCTGCCAAGACCGATGTCAGCTAAAAATTTATCTAAACGCATGTGATTGTCCCCTTTTCAAGCAATGCCTGTCTTATTTGATGCGCAAACGTCGGCGTAAGCGAATCATCCCTTGACGACCTAATAACTTATCTGCGAGACGAAGCTTAAGTGCCAGATACGTATAAACCAAACCACCCACTCCAGCGACTAAAACAATTAATATTAGTGATTGGAACTTACTGTCTTGGTTCAAGAACATCCCAAAAATCATTTTCGTCAGCCCAGCTGCAAGGAGCATCAACAGAGTAAGAATAAAAATCAATAAGGTGCGGCGCCATACAAATTTCCGATTGAAGCGAGCCACTTGATGGATTTTCTTTAGTATCAACGAACAAGAAATGATAAATCCAATCATCGTTGCGAGCAATGGTCCATACACTTCAAAAATACGGATTGCTGGATACTGCAAGACTAATTTTACGAGAAACCCAACCAGTAAGTATTGGATCGCCGCTTTATTTTCAAACATCCCTTGGAGCATATTCGATACAAGCATATAAAGTCCTAGAAAAAGACCGACAAAACTTGCTTGGATCAATACTTGGCTTCCTAGTTGATCTGGTGTATAAAATAAAGTATTCAAAGGGTATGCCAAGAGCATCACTCCACACGTTGCAGGAAACATAATAAAGGAAAACAACTGTAAATTACTGCTTGTTAATTTTGCTAGTCCACGACGATCCTTGATCGTTACCGCTTCCGTGATCAAAGGTAAGCCTGTCGCAGCAATCGACGTCGCTAAAGCAATGACGACCATTGTCAACTTGTCAGGATTCGCACTGAAAATCGAAAAAAGATCCAATAATTGGGCATTGGAATATTCAGTGGTATCCGCCATGATTTTAATAAATGTAAATTGATCGACTAATTTAAAAATCGTGATCCCCGATCCTACGATGATAAAAGGAATCGCTTCTTTGATCGTATCCAACAATAATTCTTTCGTGGCAATGGTCACTTGGTTTTCACTGTACTGCACACGAGCTGCTGTATACGCTTGATGTTTCTTCAAAAAATATAATAAGACAGCCAAGCTGACAATCATCCCAATAAATGCTGCAAAAGTCGATTGAGTCACCGCAGTTACGTAGTCACCTGACAGGACTTTCATGATGATGAATGTAGAAAGCAACAGATAAAAAACGCGTGCAATCTGCTCAACGATTTGCGAAAGTGCATAAGGCATCATTTCCTGATTCCCTTGGAAGTATCCTCGAATAACACTCATACAAGGAAACACTAGTAGTGCTGCACTTAATGAGCGCATGATTGGAATCAATTCTTCCCCACCACCAGAGGCACGAGCTAACCAAGGCGAGGCAAAATACATAAATCCTGCAAAAAACACTCCTAAAACAGCCATCATTTGCATTGCTCTTAGAAACAACCGGTGAGACGTCCCGTATTCATTCAATGAATTGTAACGTGCGGTTTGTTTCGCAATGGCAGCTGGGATCCCTGCAGTTGAAATCATTAAGAATAACGCATAAATATTGTACCCCATATTGAATAATCCATTGGCAGCCTTTGCATTTTCGCCCATCCAAGCATACCAAGGAATAATATAGACCGCACCAAGTAATCGAGAGATCATATTACTTGCAGTCATCCAAGCAGAACCTCTAGCCATTTTCTCTTGAACTGTCAAATTTTCTACTGCTGGTTTTCTTTGATTAGTCATTGATCAGATTCCAACTTTCTTCAAAACATTACTCATATTTTAAGTGTAAATCCACAAAGTAGCAATCTTTTTATCGGCTTTTTTTATTTTGTAGCAGTTGTAGTTTTTACGTAATCACTGTTTTATTTCACTCACAGGATGAACTGGTTCTCTATCTTCGTTCTTTCGAAATCATCGCTTTTTCATTTTTTTCTAAGTTGCCATTTACAACAGTTGCATATTTTTTTGCATAATCACATTTTCTATTAAAACCTTCTATTTCGAATTTAGTATATAATTTTCTACTATTTTGATCAGAGGTAACTATAGCGTCTCTTGTCTTTCCATCATTCGTTGATTTTATAGGAAACATTTTGCTTGTAGGTACAGTCTTTTTAGATGAACGCTTGCTAGGAATTAGTTCTTCTGCAAATTTACGATCTATCTTATTTAACACATAGTCTAACGCTGCTTCCCCTTTAGTCGGACCTCCTTCTTTAGCTAACAATTCTTGCAGTTTAGGGTTAGTTTCTACTTCTTGTATTAATTTAATTAATTCATATACATCATATTTTGCACGTTGTCGCCTATACTTGTTGATACATGGGATGATCGAATTCATAGTGATTTCTGGATTCATTGTCCTATTCCTTCTTCCATTTTTTATTTAAATAACAATTTTTAGATTGAAACAAGATAGATTATTCTCTTTACCATCTACCATCCTTTTAAGGTTTTGTTTTACTTAGACTTTCACGCTCCGACCAAACGTTTATCTTCGTTCTTTAGAAATCGGATGATTTACCTTTTTAGTTAATGCGGTGTTTACTGCCTGTGCAAATTCATTCGCCGAACGAATTTTACGTGTGAAGTATATCGGACTCTCTTTCATATCCTCAATGGATTTTTTGGCCATTTGTGGGCTCTGCGGCGAATCTTCTGTAGCCTTTACATCATCAAATTTGTTTGCGTGTTTTGTTCTACTTGTAGTCAAGTCGCTTCGACTGATTCCTGCTTTTGATTGTTGTTCGTTGTTGCTTTTAGTGACAACTTGCGCCTTCTTCGCCTTTTCTAAAGCAATTCTATCGGACTTTCGATCGCCTCTTATCATTCCCCATGCTCTTCTCCACAGTAACTGAATTGCTCGACCGATTTGCTTTAGGGGTCTGAATCTTTGTTCACGATGAGGTTGATCTATCGCCTCATTAAATGAGTCTTCTTTGCGTACAAAGTTGTTTTCTAGTCTGGCTATTACATCATCTTCTGGTATATTATAATGTGAAACTATATATTTAAAGGCTATAAGCTTCTCATCTTTCGATAGATCCTTTTTGTTAAATAACTTTTCCCCAAATTCACGTATTTCTTCATCAATCATTTTCTATTCCTTCTTTCTTTTTTATTTAAGACTCGCCTTGCAGATACTATCAGATAGACCTAGTTTGTTTCTGTCCTTTTACCATTTTTTCTACTAAAAGGTTAAAGCTGAGACCAAACGATTTACCCTCGTTCTTTAGAAACCACAGCTTTTTCTTTTTTTGAAAATAAGTTATTTGCCGTTTTGGCAGCTTCATTCGCCGAACGAAGTTTATGCGGCAAGTAGCTTGGACTATCCCTTACTATCTTAGTGGACTGCTTCTCATTTTTTTGGATCGTTTTTGGCTTTGGTAACGAATAATTCCCAACTGTTCTAGGTTCTTTCCTCTTTGTTCTCCTGCCTATTTTTTGGATTTTTTCAACTATGTATGACAAAATTCTTCGTCGTTTTGATTTAAGCTGTAGAGAGGTTCTCCCTAAAGATGGAACACTGTTGACTGTTTTTTTTGTTCGTTCTTCTGAATGTTGCGTGATTCTGCCTCCACCGAACTCTTCCTTCGCCTTATTTAAGGCTACGCTATTTAAAAATTTAGAATCTAGTAGATTTCTCCACACCCTGGTCATCATTCCCAGTTGTTTCCCACTGTCTTGACTCGCTTGTTTGGCTTGTTCCCTAGGTATCAAATGATCTTGTGAACTATAGCTATCGTCTAGACTATAGTAGATTGAGTCAGATTCTATACTATACATTGAACTATCCTCTAGATGATTTTTTGAATGTAAAGATTCAACCTCTCTGCTCCGTTCAGATTGCTCTCGTTTCTCTTTAGATACAGTATTTCTCTTTGATAACTGCTCATTAAATCCGCTTATTTTTTCAGAATTCATTTTTAGACCTTCTCTCTTTTTATTTCAATCAGTGATTCCTTAGTAAGATTTCCTTATCTCGCTTGATCTGCTGTTGGATATCAGCGATGGAACACTTCTTTGCTACATTCGTTGTTTTTTTGTGCACTATTTCCTGTTGGAATATCACTTTTTTATTATGGAAATCTGCCCGTTTCTTTCGTATCCAATCATTTGTTCCTGTCCACTTTCCATATTCTATCTTCTTTCATTTTTACTTAAATCAACTGTTCCTGAAAATACGTAACAAAAAATATGCTATAATAAACCAAATAAATACAAAGTGAGGGATGATTCAATGAGCTTCTCCTTAGAAGATATCCGCAACTTATTGTTAAAAGAAAATCTGTTAAAAGAATTTGTATCACCACAGGGGTGGCATCTTTATGCTCCAGAAAATAGAGTATTCAAGAAATTAAGTTATGACTCACGTCAGGTCGACGCTGAGACATTATTTTTTTGTAAAGGATTAAATTTTAAAGAAGAATATTTAACTGTCGCAATTGCTCAAGGGCTTAATTACTACGTCGCCGAAGAACCTTATGAGAATGAAGCATGTGGCATAATCGTGACCGATATTCGCAAAGCAATGGCGATTCTTTCCATGGCTTTTTATGATTATCCACAAAACAAGATGCTAGTCATCGGATTTACTGGGACTAAAGGTAAAACCACCGCTGCATACTTTACAAAAGCCATTCTAGACCATACGACTAACTATAAAACTGCCCTTTTTTCAACAATGAATACCACATTAGACGGCAAGTCTTTTTTCAAATCGAATTTAACGACCCCAGAGTCACTTGACTTGTATCGCATGATGGCTGAAGCAGTAGAAAACGGTATGACACATCTTGTCATGGAGGTTTCTTCTCAAGCCTACAAGACGCAACGTGTTTATGGACTAACTTTAGATGTTGGGATTTTCTTAAATATCTCTCCAGATCATATCAGTCCGATCGAACATCCTACGTTTGATGATTACTTTTATTGCAAACGACAGTTGATCTTAAATTCAAAAAAAGTGATTTTAAACCGTGAGAGTGATTACTTTGATTTATTAGTGGAAACAGGTCAAGTCCACGGTATTCCTGCAATCACTTACGGACGAGCAGATACAACAGACGTTCAAGTGAAAAGTTTAGAAAATCAAACACAGGCGTTTCAATTGATCACACATGGTTCTGATTTACCTGTTGAAGCGGAGTATGAGATCAAATTAGCTGGTGGCTTCAATCAAGAAAATGCAGCTAGCGCAATCATTGCGGCGACTTTAGTCGGTGCCTCGATCACCGATGCCCAACAAGGCCTAAGAGAAGCTAGAGTACCGGGACGCATGGATCAGTTGACCCATAAGAACGGCGCCCATGTTTACGTTGATTATGCCCATAACTATTTAAGTTTAAAAACACTTTTAGCATTTGCTAAAAGTGAACATCCCAATGGTCGTGTGATCGTCGTTCTAGGAAGTCCAGGAAACAAAGCGATTTCCCGCAGAAAAGACTTTGGAGAAGTCTTGTCAGAAACAGCCGATATCGTTTTCTTGACTGCAGATGATCCTGCTTTTGAAGATCCACAAAAAATTGCAGAAGAAATCCACGCAGCAATCACCAATACAGCGCTTGCTGTTCATTATGAAATGGACCGTCCCACTGCGATCCAACTAGCATTAGCAGAAAGCCATCCAGAAGACTCTGTTGTGATTGCTGGTAAAGGCGTGGATGCGTATCAAAAAGTTGGTGGCGTAGATGAACCTTATGAAGGTGACTATGACATAGCAAAACGCTTGATCGAACAATGATTGCTTTATAGAAGAACCAGATTTTCTAATTTAGACAGCTAACACCAACTAAAAAGCCAACTCATCATGAGCTTTCCTTTTTTATGATGAGTTGGCTTTTTTATATGGTTATCTCTGTATTTTTTGAAGTAAGAGTAAGTGAATGATTTTTTCTTTAGATTTCTCACCTTTCAATCATTTTTTTATGAATCTTTGCTTTCAAGTTATTGAGAGATGGTCATTTCGAAGCACTGTATTAGGTCGTGCTTTAACGATTTTTTATTCTAAAAAAACGACTATTTCTTTTAATGCAACCTACTAGCGAAAAATATAGCGCAGTTCTTTACACGTATAATCACTTTCGTAATGTCCATAACAATTTTTCTCAGAGATATTGTGCATATTCAGTTTGTCTAGTACAACATATATCCTAAGATTAGAATAGTGGATGGCTATTTCAATGCTGTTTTTACACTCTCTTTCGATAGGCTTATTAAATATTTTTTCTTTTTATACTTGTTGCGATAGTAAAGTGCGCCCTTTTCCACGAATAATCGTCTTTCAATCACCACTTTTTTGAATCTATTCAACAAGCGATTTTTAGGGTCCCATTGCATACACTGCCAGTATCTTTTCCAATGCGGTCGATACTTATGTTCTTCTGCTAATAAGCTAGGCCACACTTTCTCAAATCCTTGCAACTCTTCTACAGTTTTAATTTTTTCCAACACTTTACTAACGATCCATTCATATAGCTCTTTATTGTAGTGATCAATGGCATATGCCGATGAGTTTAGTTCTGTCAGACTAGGAGATCCTTTCAGTGTCACTTTTCTCAAATTACACCTTGGTAAAATAGTTTTCGCTGCTCATCCATCCCAAATCATAAAAGGTACACTTTGTCTGTATCCCTTCCACTATCCCACTTTCTTAAACTTAATCATTTACACGTAAATACGAAAATTGATATTCCTCTTACTTTTCTACCTGAACGGAATGTCTCCTTACTTTTGTTTGAGCTTGTTGTCTGATCCTCTGTTCATTTAGCGCACTTGCCTGTTTGCCAAACATTTCTACTTTTTCCCGAAAGGCTGGATTCATATCTTTTCTCATTTTTTTGACCGTTTGTATGATATTCTCGTCATGAATTGTCTGTATTAATTTATTCATTCGGTTTACTTTTGTCAGAGAAGAGGGGATGTTTTTCTGTTCCAGTTTATTTTTTTTACGCTCAAAATATCTTTGCCACTCTAGAACAAATGCGCCCTTGATCCAAGGTGGAGCTACTCTTTTTCCGTTTTCAAAGAAAGTAACTTTCTCCCCTAGTTCTGAATAATTCCGGTAAATTTGTCGGAGTGCACGTAGCAAAAGCTCATTTTTAAGGACCTTCTTAGGGAGTAAATCCACATTGTGTTTTTGAAGTTTAAAACATATTCCACGCAGGTCAATACCATCTAAGGAAATATAAATCGGGATATTCTCTTTTATAGCCATATCCACTGCAATCTCATAAGCTTGTATTTCAAGCCCTTTTACAGGTGCTTTCATTTTATGATCTTTATAACAGTAAAATTCATAATATAGTTTTTTTCCATCTGTTTTTAAACTACCGGGTGATGTTTTGGTAAAAAACACTCCCATTATTTTATTTAATCGATTGAATTGATCTTCCCTCTCTAACCCCATCGTTCGAAGATACTCAGGTACATGTACTAGCTTTTCGCTTTGTGATTCCAACAAAGAAGGTAATTTATTAGTAAAAATCTCCCAATCTTCCTTGGTTATCAGTTTCCCTTCCTCAACATGTCCCATGATCAACTTTTCGATTGCTTTATTACAAGCGTCAAACATATGCGCCTTATAGTCCTTGTTGACGAGTTTCTCCTCTATTTCAGGGGTTTTAGCTAACGATTCACAGGCGCTTTCATGACCAAAAAATAATATTTTTCTATTATTTTTTGGTTCTTGATTCGTTTCTGATTCTGACTTTTTCGTGTCAATTTCTTGCTTAATGTAAGCTTGCCAATCTTTGATATAATTTCCATCAATCCAAGGTGGTGGCACACTTTCTATGTTGTTTATAAAAAGAAACTTTTCTTTAAAATTTTTTAATTGCGAAAATTCTCGATAGATATAGTGAATCGATTCGCGAAAAATAGCTGTTTCAGAGCGGTTTAAAAAATCGTAATCGCTGATATCTCTTTGATTGAAATGACTTAAAGAAAATAAAATAGTTAGCTGATGACTCATTGCCGTATCTAGAGCCGTCTTGTACCCATGTTCCTTAAGTAGATTGATTGAAATTTCATTTCCAACAGCATTGGTATAGAATAATCTTTGGCCATCTGTCTGAAGATTTCCTGCTTGAATGGCTCCTTCAAAAACGTTTGTTAAGTGATTCTCAGGATAGCGATTCATTGACTCATAGTATTCAGAAAAATAAATTAATTTTTTTTCATTTTGTGGAAATAGTAACAAAGGTAAGTTATCAGAAAAATCCTCCCAGTCTTTTAATGTAAGTAGTTTATTTTCCTTAACAAACTGAATGATCAACTTCTCTATTTCATTATTACATGCGTCAAACATTTGTACCTGATAGTCTTTACCCGGTTGGAATCGTTCCGATTCATTTGACTCAAATAACCATTGATACTCACTTTTCTTCCCAAAAAACAAAATTTTTATTTCATTTGCTATCATTCTTTTCTCTCCTGTTCCTCAGTGACGCCTGTTTATTCTACGAATACGCTTCAATAACCAAATATTTGTTGCCGTAACAGCCAATAATATATACACGAATCATCTAAATACTTCACAACGTGAACGCTCGCTGTCTACCGATAGATTTTTCCATTTTTTTTTGGATGTGTCCTTTCTCACTTACTTCTAAAAGCAGTGATTTGAAAGACTTTAATTTATTTTTCTTCTTCTCTTCTGGGAAAACATCATATGTTAGATCGTCCACAGATTTAGAGATCTCTTTCCCTAACTTTTTCTTACGATGCTCATGATACTTTTGCCATTCATGAATGTGATCTCCTTCAATCCAAGGAGCATTTACAATTTTTCGATTTAGGAAAAATAAGACTTTTTCCTTTAATTGATACCAATGTCGGTAAATATAGCGTAATTCTTTACAGGTATACTCACTTTTGTACTTTTTTTGGCGATTTTTTTTCATGACTTCTTTCATCTTTATACCATCCAACACGAAATAAATGAGAATATTGGGATAATGGATGGCCATATCGATGCCATTTTTACAGCCTCTAGTAATATGGTCATTACAACTTATTATCTCGCCTTCTGCATTTTGAAAATACAATACGACACCTTCTAGTCGAAGATTTTCATGAAAGATTGGATAATTGAACGTTGCCCATAAACAGTTCTTAGGACTCCAGTCCATACACTGCAAGTATTGTTTCCAAAGCGGATGTTCATACCAAAATCGGAATAACACAAAAGGTAGTTGTTCTATAAATAGACGCCACTGCCCAAAAGTGCGTAACCTTCCTGATCTTTTTCGTTCAACTATCGCCATATGTAGCCTGTTATTATAATAATCAATAATATGTGCATGTTCTGATTCACCAGATAAGGTTGGATAGCCTTGTAGATCAACTTTATTATTCTTTACATCGGCAAAAAAAGCTTCACGTTTCTTATATAAGCCATAAAGCAAGATATCTTTTTCTGAATCCATTGATCTATCCCTCCATGAACTTGCTTTGTCTCCGCTTTGTCTACTTATTCTTGTTCGCAGTTCTTCCATTTACAGATCTGAACATTCAGCGCCCCCACTATAGGCAGACGCTAGATGTCTAAATCCGTTCATTCTTTTTCAAATCAACATTGATTTTCTTCCATGATCGCGACCACTCGTGTCCAACCAGCACTCGCTTTTTTGATTTTAGTTGGGAAACAGCTTAGCTTGAAACCAGTGGATGGCAGTTGATCTAAGTTCGTCAATTTTTCAATATGACAGTATTTCTTTTCGATTCCAGCAAAATGACCTTCCCAAATAATCGAGGGATTGCGAGTCTGTTTAAATTCTTCCGCAATAAACGGTAATGGTCGATCCCACGACCAAGCATCCGTACCAACTAAACAGATTCCTTGTTCTAATAACCAAAGGGTTGCTTCTCGTCCGACACCACATCCACTGATCAAATAGTTTGGCGTCCCCCAAAACGGCGCAGCACCTGTCTGAATCAACACGATATCTTTTTCTTTGAGTGTATAGTTGATATTTTTCAAGGCGTGTTGAAAGTCAGTGATTGTTAACTGATAGCCATTTGGTTTATCTGAAAAATCAAGCATGACGCCTTCTCCATAACACCAATCAAGGGGCACCTCTTCAATGGTCCAAGCTGGCTGTCCATTATCCATCGTTGGATGATAATGATAAGGTGCATCCATATGAGTGCCAGTATGCGTAGTGAGCTGGACACTTTCCATCGCCCAAGCTAAGCCATTAGGTAAGTCTTCCTTTTTTGCTGTTTCAAAAAAGCGTAACATATCAGGCACGCTTTTCTCGTGGTCTAAATAGTTGATCACCGGAATCATTTCTTGCGGATCACTTGGCACTTCATTTTCAATTGTGATACTTAAATCAATCAATTTCATTTACTTGTCCTCCTTTTTCTAAACATCTTTATTTCATACTTGTATCTAGTATACGGAGGATTTCCCACATATTTGTCCTTTTTTTTCTGTTATTTGATATAAATATCAAGCATCCTTGAGTTGCTATCGACCATGTTTACATCCTTTTATGACTGTCCATATATGAACCAGACTATTCTCCTTATTTTTATCATGTTGCGCTTTTGACTCTCCTGGCAATTGAAATGTTGCGGCTTCCTTTAAGAGGGGGAGCAACTGTTTTCTACTATTTCATGCCTTACTTTGATAGTGTTCTCCCTCTAGAAGTAACTTTGTAGGTTCTATTGACCAATAGATATCTATTTTTTTGTATACAAGGTTATTTTTACAAGCTTCTCCAATTTTCTCATTATTCAACATATATAGGCTTTCCTTTTTTCATAACAACTCACTAAAAAACTCAGTTACCATCTCTAACGAATGGCAACTGAGTTTTCTTTTGAATCACTAAGCCACTGAACCTTCTCTTGCTAATTCTGCGGCTTTTTCTTGTTCTTCAGTCAATAATTTATTGTCATAAAACTTGATGAATGGCAACCAGATGATAAAGCCGAGAATCGCACATAAGACGGCTAAGACAGCGGCTTTCCAGTCACCTCCACTACCAACAAAGGCGCCGATCCCTACTGGTGAAGGCCACGGCATTTGAGCTAACATTGGTCGAACGATTTCTAGTTTGATGGCAAAGTATGCTAATGATGCGGATGCCATTGGTGCCAAGAAAAATGGTACTGCCAGGTAAGGGTTATAAACGATCGGCATCCCGAAAATGATTGGTTCATTGATATTGAAGATCCCTGGTACTAATGAAGCTTTTCCTAATACTTTTAACTGATCGGATTTTGCCATAAAAGCAATAAAGATAATTAATCCTAATGTCGCTCCAGAACCACCAACTGTTACATAAGAATTATTAAATTCGCCGGCTAAAGGATAATTTGCACCTTGCGCATTTGCTGCCATGTTCGCTAAAACGATTGGTGTCAAGAATGAGGTAATAATGTTCGCCCCATGAATCCCTACGATCCATAACGCGTGGATCAAGAAATAAATGATCATGATCCCTATCCACGTATTCGTCAATTCTGTTACAAATCCAAATGGAATAGCGATCATTTTGAAAATATCTGTTCCTAACGCAACTAATGTGCCGTTGACAATCATCACCACAAAGGCAATCACAAACGTTGGGATCAATGCAGTAAAGGAACGTGAAACCCCAGGTGGTACAACATCTGGCATCTTGATGACCCAGTTACGTTTCACACACATACAATACAACTCAACTGCAATGTAAGACATGATGATGGCGGTAAAAATACCTGACGTACCTAGACGTTCGACAAATGCGCCCATACGTACACCACTAACCACAGTTTCTGCATCGGTCATACTAGAGATCAAGCTGATTTTTCCGTCTGAAATGATCAACTCTGGAATACACATAAAGAAAGCAAAAACAGATAATAGCGCGCCAGTTAAAGGATTGACGTTCAGTGCTTGTTCATCTCTTTCGATCGACGTTAATTCATAAGCAAATACAATAGCAAAATAAACAGATAATATCCCCATCGTCATCGTGTTGACGATCATATACAAGTCGCTGACTTTAAAGAAAGTTGCATTGAAAAATCCTTCTAAAAATGGAAATGGTAACGGTAAAATATTCAAAACTAAAAACATCGAGCCTACGATCGTAAAGGGAATCGACGCCATCCCAGCAGCCATTACTGCGCGTACGATCTTGAACTGTGCCACTTTCCCCATCGGTCCCATCAAATATTTCTGTAGAAAATCAAACATCTATTTACTCCCCTTTCCAAAATGTACTACACGTTCATACTCTTTGATTCGTTGATAGTGACGATCCGTATTTGCATGGATTTTATTCAAGCGTCGCTGACAAAACAGACAGATTAGCAACCCACTGGCAATCACAAATAAAATCAATGCTTGCCCATTTGAACCATTCGCCATAAAAGGAAACAACTGAGAATACCCTGGTGAAAATACTGCTAATAGGAGAAATACGTTGGTTACCGCTTGCAAGCGGTAATAATTTCGAGTAACCGTTGCATTATTTTTATGTGTGCGATAAAGTGCCACTTGTTCTGCGACGACTGGTAAAAGAAAGAATAATAGCCCTAATGGTACCCAAAACATCTTGCTACTCGCAAGAAGTAAGGCAACCAGCCAATAAAGATTGGTAAAAAAGAACCCAGCCGTTAAGTAGCGAATGATCAAATAACGATTAAAATACAAGACTTTCAAACTAAATGCCTTTTTCTCTAATTCTCGTTGTTTTTTTTCAGCTTCACTCATTTTTTCACCCCCTGTTCTTGTTTATTTTTGATATAGATAGCTCATTTCTTTTGCAACTTCCAATAACGTCATCGTCGTCATCAGATGATCTTGCGCATGGACCATAATGATCTCCATTTCAATTTTTTGTCCACTCGCGTATTCCTTCAATAAATGCGTTTGTGATTTATGGGCTTCTAAAATTTCTTGATTTGCTTCATTTAGCTTTTCTTCTGCTTCTGTAAAATCTTCTGCTCGTAACAAAGCAAATGCCTCGTGGATCAATGTTCGTGCATTGCCACTGTGAAAAATAATATCAAAAGCGGTTACTTGGAGCTCTTCACTCGTCATTTTCTCCGTCATCAAGACTCCTCCTTAATAAATCATTTTTATAAATTGTTCATTAAAATTTTCAAACGTTGGTTCAGCTAAAATCTGCTGCTGTAGATCCAATCGATCAATAAATTTCACGATTGCTTTCGTTACAACAGTGATTCCTTCATTCTCAATACAAGAAGGAGAGACTAGAAAGACAAAATGGATCGCCCCTTGTTCATCCCATTCCATCCCATCAGGAATGATCCCCACTGCAATTTTAGCAGTAGCCCCCACTGGGATCGCTGGATGCGGGACAACTACTTGTTCACTGAAAATGATTTGCCCCATTTTCTCACGACGTTCGATTTGGTGAGCCATCTCAGACGTATAATTCTCCGTTTCATCTTCTTGTAAAAGTGCCAATAAATCATTGATAGCTTGGACTTTTGTTGGTGCTGAAGGATAAACTTTAAACCAATTTCTAGAAATCTGCTCTTCATAAAAACTTACTTTTTCCTTCATAAAAGATAACGCTTCTTGTGGTTTCACAAAACAACTTGGACGATATTCTTCAATCACTTTACGGATCTTTTGAACATCCTGATCATTCAAGAAAACACTGACATGGAGAACAGGTACTTTGAAAAACATCGTAGATAAATCAATAGAAGAAATGATTACATCAATATCTTCTAATGCCTGTTCATCGATTTCGTAGTAGCCTTTTACTTGTTTCACTGCAATGTTTTTCCCAAATTCACTCAATACCCGATTTTTCAGCAATTGTGCACTTCCATAACCAGTCGCACAGATGATCAACGCCTGTAGTTTACAATCGACCTTATTTTTTTCAATCGCTGCCATTAGGTGAAGCGCTAAATACGCCCATTCATCCTCATTGATTTTATAACCTTTCAAAGAAGGCATCTGACTGAAATAGTGTTTAGTCAATTCAAAGGCCCGGGGATCTTCTTTTTTGATCTCTTTTGTTAAAGGATTTTCCAAAGCAATCCCTCTCTTTAAACGAACCAACATTGGTTCTAAATGATTGAGCAAGCCATTCCTGAATTGATAATCTTCGACGATTGACTGACCAAGAACCTGAGCAAGTTCTTTAAGAACTGACATTAGCTCTGTCACTAACTCCTGATTCTCCCTTTTATGGCTTTGATTCGATTTAGCCATCAAATGTAAGGCTAAATAAGCAATTTCATCTTTTGGGAAACGAACATTCATTATAGACTCGATCCGTCTGGTTATATTCTTGGCTGCTTGATATTCGGTCTCATGGATTTCTTCTCCAGTGATTTCAGGCACTTGTATCTCAAATCCGGCTCGCATTCGCTTGATTGCCAATGCTAAATGTAACGCTAAATTTTGTATCACAAAATCGGACACCTTTAATTTGGATTCACGAATCTCGTCCAAGATGATGATCACTAATTCTTCAAAATTGATTTCCTTGAAGAATTGACTGTTACCGAGATATTCTTTTAAAGAATTGGTATACTTATTTCCAAAAAAGGTATCCATGATCACATGTCGCTTGTCTTGTTCTTGACCCTCGATCCACATTCCCTGTTTATGTTTCGACACAATTTTCAACGAATATTCGGCTAACTTCTCTTTGATTTCTTGGATATCATTCACTAAACTCGAACGGCTGATATATAACTCTTCTGCCAAATCATCGATCACGATTGCGCGATCTTCCAAAAGTAGTTTATTTAAAATATACTTTTTTCGATCTTCTGAACCATAGAACTCAGTCACCTGATCGCCATATTCCACAGTGACTTCTCGTTGCTTTAAAAACAGCGCAAAAGCAAGCTTGTTGACGACCTCTAATTGATACCCTTGCCCTTGCTTTGCAATGAGTCTTCCGCCATTGGTTTCGATCACTTCATTCAATGTTTTCAAATAGTTTCGAATCGTACGGTCAGATAATAATAATTCAGAAGCGAGGTACTGGCTTGTGAGGTATTCTCCTTGATGATCAATCAATTGCCGCAATAACTCTTTTTCTGTTTGTTTCATTATTATCTTCCCCTATTCGTCTATATATTTTCCTCAATCAGCTCTGCTAATTTTTGGATACCCGTAGGGATAGGAACATACGCTTGGAATGGTATACTTACGACCGGTTTCCCTACTGTTTTTCCTAGTTTAACAAATTTATCCAAGTACATTGTAGTTTGAGGACTGATCAAGAACAAATCGAAATCACTTGTCTTGATTTGGTTGTCCCCTTCTGTTGCAGAAACCGCGTCAACAAATACCTCTTCGCCTTTTCCTTTAAAATATTCTGTTGTTTTTGATGCCATCATCGAAGAAGACATTCCTGCGGCACAAATAATCAATGCTTTTTTCATTACGATCACTCCTCTATTTTTTTGATTGAATTTCTTACATTCACTATAAAATGAAATCGCTTTCTTTTCAAAATAGATTTTTCCGTATCGCTTAGGAAAATAGTTATAAAATTACGTAAAAAAAAAAGAAGTCACACGGCTGTGCAACTTCTTCTCAATTATTGCGCACTGAAATTCAAACGCATACTGTAAATCGGATTTAATGGATCATCCAAGCTTTCAAAATCAAAATTTTCGCCAACTGTACCAAATAATGAGAAGGAAAAAGAAGTGCTATGTCCTTCGATCGTTCCTAGTTCTCTGCGGTTATTGAGGTTTTTACCTGATGAGATCAACATGACTTGATTGTCATTCAGATTGTTTTTCACCCCTAGATCGATTTCTGTTAGTTTTTCGGTAGCTGATTGACTAACGACCGAACTCACTGACACTTGGACCGCACGTTCCGCATTGTTTTGGATTTGATAAGTTGGTGAGACAATACCATTACTTTCTTTACTCTCCGCAAAGGATACATTTGTAGGAATCGTCACATCAATGTACTCGGACGTATCTTCTAGAATCGTGACTTGACTGTTCAATGTCCGAGCATTGCCAGCTTCGTCTGTTAAGGTGATCGTTACACCATGATCACCTACCGCTAAATCGGTAAATTGCACATTGTTTTCATACGCAACTTCGACTTGAATATCTGGTGATAATGACCAGTTGTCGGTCGGATCACCATCTAAAAATTCACGAGGCGCTGGTGCTGTTTGCCCATTCGTGAACACTAACGGATCTTTTAATGTTCCGTCAGGTGCCGTAGTATCTTCAATCCGTGGCATGGCATTATTAAAAATATATTCATTTCCAGCTTCATCGGTTGCTGTAATATTCATTGGATGGTAGGCATTGAATCCATTCGGAGATAAGTCATATAAGTGACGATGATTTATCAACTGGATATTTTCTAACTCTGACCAATTGTCCGCTAAATCGCTGATTAGTTCCCTTAATTCTTCCTGGGTAAAATCCCGATGACGATTGGCTTCAAACACCGTCCAATGGTTTCTAACTATACCAGTTGGTGCTTGCGTATCGATTACGCGATAGTTAACCGAATAGTCCGTATAGTTTCCTCGGATATCTTCTAGACGAACATTCGCATCATAAACGGTTGTCGATGGGGCAACATTGACAATACTTACGATATCCCCGTTATCATTACACAAGGAAAGATCAATTTGATCGGTTGGTGTCGTGTTGTCCAATGGGTCCTCAGTAAAGAACTGCAATAGTTCATCTTTCGTCAATTCATCTTTTCTTCGTGCTTGAAAATCAACAGGTTGCGTGACGACATTTCCTGTCGGACCTTCGTTATCTCCCGCAAGAAATTTGACTTCTTGTAACGCCGATTGATTTCCTTGTTCATCTTCTAAACGAATAAAGCCAATATATTCTTTGTACTCTAAGTCGTCTAACTCAAATTCATTCCCTTCACTATCGACTAATTCGATGGTGATGTTTTCTGGCAAGCTCCAGTTATCATCGGGGGCACCGTTGAAAAACTGCAACAAATCCGTTCGAGAAAACGTATTCGAAGTGAGCGTAGAAAAATCAATGACTTCATCTTTGAAGCTAGCGGTTGGCGCCGTAGTATCCACTACCCGTGCCATGGTATTGTCAAAAATGTGTTCATTCCCGGATTCGTCGGATGCCGTGAGATCCAGTTGATGGTAAGTCCCTCCACTATTCGGAGACAAATCATATAAGTGACGATGATTCTTCAGTTGAATATTTTCTAACTCTGACCAATTATCTGCTAAATTATCAATTAGCTGGCGCAATTCTTCTTGGGTAAAATCGCGATGACGATTGGCTTCAAACACCGTCCAATGATTTCTGACTGTTCCTGTCGGCGCTTGTGTATCCACCACCCGATAATTGACTGAATATTCTGTCTTGTTGTTTGCTTGGTCTTGTAAACGAACTTTCGCATCATAAACAGTCGTTGACGGTGCGACATTGACAATACTCACGATATCGCCAACATTGTTACGTAAGGAAAGATCAATCTCATCGGTTGGTGTCACGTTATCTAGAGGATCATCCGTAAAGAAACTTAAGAGTTCCTCTCGCGTCAATTCTTCACTTCTTCGCGCTTGGAAATCAACTGGTGATGTTGTGACATTTCCTGTTGGACCTTCCGCATCTCTTCCCTGGAATTTTACTTCTTGTAGGTTTGATTGATTTCCTTGTGCGTCTTCTAAGCGAATATAGCCTGTATAAATGTTATCCTCTGACTCTAAATTTTGTAAATTGATCACTGAACCATTACTGTCAACGAGTTCGATTTTGATGTTTTCTGGTAATGTCCAGTTGTCATCCAGATCATTATTCAGAAATGCCAAAAGGTCTGTCCGTGAAGGAATAGCCGTTGTTACCCCAGAGAGGTCGATCGTCTCTGATTTCACTGTCCCTGTTGGCGCTATGGTATCAGTAATACGCAACTTCGTATTGAGCAATGAACGTTCATTACCAGATTCATCTGTCAATTTCACCCAATCTTGATAACTTGTACTAGGACTAAGGTTATATAATTTTTTTTCGAAAGTTAATGTGATGTTTTCTAATTCTGACCAATTATCTTTCAATCCGTTCACTAATAATCGTAACTCTTCTTGGGTAAAATCTCGGTGACGATTGGCTTGGATTGTGACGAAATCTTCGACTGCCGTTCCTTCTGGTGGTGTGGTGTCCACCACGACATAGTTTGTCGAAATGCGTTCATAGACGATTGAATTGGAAGAATCTGCTACATTGACTGTCATTGAACCAGTTCGACCTGGATACCACATATTGTTGTTTATCGTACCAGCAACATAGTAATAATAATTACGCGCATACGTAGGTACGGAATCAAACCAAGTATCACGTATTGTATCACTGGGTACACGAGCTGGACGTTGGGCTTCGATCGTCACAGGATTTTTAATTACATAAGTTATTGTTGGATTGATCGTCAATCGTCCAATCGTTTCATTTGAATAACTAAGATTCATCACTTTTCTTGGTGTCGCAATGTTTGGATATAGCGTCGCAACCCCTGTCGTACCTAAACCAACATTTCCGCGAATATCTAACGTTACAGCTTCATTTCCCGCCTGTACTCTTGTTACTGTGAAGTTGATAGTTGCAGTGAAATTGTTATTGATTGTCACCGTTGCTGCTACACTTATAGCAGCATTACTTGAAGAAATATTCGATAAAGTATACGTGTTTCCATGCGTTGAATGGTTCCCATAATACATCTGTGTGTAAAACTCGTCCGGCATTCCGGCATCACTGTCCGTGACGATCGATGAAATCCAACCATTATTTCCATTAACACGCTCAACCAATGAGTGTGTTGGTACAGTGACAGAGAAACTGGCGGTTGAGTTTGCGGCATTCGCTAAATTAATGGTTCGGTTGATCGCATTTTGTAATACACCTTCAAGATAAGAACTCCTACCATGATTCGTTAATTGAGTCACATTTTCTGTGGTCAAATTCAAGCGTGCTAAGTAATTCACCACTAGCGAATTTTCATCAAGTGGTGGTAAAACTGTTGCCTCAGTTGGTATATCCGTCGTTGGTTCTTCTGAGACAACTGGCTCTTCTTCGACCACTTGTGTTTCCTCTACAGTCGCTGGTTGCTCAGAGAGGATCGATTCCTCCGGAGCCTCTTCTTGTACTGTTGGTTCCTGTACTGTTGATTCTTGTACTGTTGGTTCTTCTATAACATCTTCTGGTGTTTCTTCAGATAAGTGGCTTTCTGACTGCTCTTCCATGATTTCCGTACTAGCAATCGTCTCATTTTCTATGGCAAATACTGCCGATGGCAACAATGTATGTTGGAACAATAGGACTGAAGTAGCGATCATCCGAATTTTTTTTGCTTTCAAAAATTCTGTCCCCCTTTCTCTTTCTTTTAGAATGTGCATGTTAAACCTACTGACTGTATGCATCTTTGAGATCAACTGGTAACTATATGTAGGCGTTAAAAAACTATGTGCTTGATCACAAAAAAGCTGCCTAATGGCTCATACAGATAGAGGATGTATCTGTTTCATTCAGTATAAACAGTTCGCAGAATCGCCTTCTCACGATCGAATAATTGTTTTATGTAATTCTTTCACTGAATGTTTTTTAATATCTAACAAAGATAGTACACATTCCACATTAAAATTATCCACAATTCCAGTATAGGAACAAAATCTTTTTTTACCGTTAGAAAGGCAAAAAAAATGGTTTTAACTTTAAATTAGAGAAACAAACATTGAATTTTAATCATATTGTTACCGAATTGCTCGATATGTTTTCTTGATATTCACTATATATTGCTGATTTCTCTTCATGTTTCCGTATTCTCACCCTCTATCTAAAACCAAAATTTCTATAAGTACAAATTAATGTTTTTT
This sequence comes from Enterococcus sp. DIV0806c, assembly GCF_051710905.1. Classification (NCBI taxonomy): domain Bacteria; kingdom Bacillati; phylum Bacillota; class Bacilli; order Lactobacillales; family Enterococcaceae; genus Enterococcus; species Enterococcus sp. DIV0806c. Next base: position 2,932,308 of record NZ_JBIOLO010000001.1, read on the forward strand.
TCTATGAGAACTTCCAAACCTTTTCCTCATAAATAATTTTTTTAACTAAAATCATAACCACCCTTCAAAAGGGTGGTTTGCTCTAGGGCTATAAGCCCTTAACACCGGCCAGCGCCTAAAGACGCTGGCTTTCTCATTTCATGTTCAAGCCATATTGCCTTTGTCACTTTTGCCTACCTTTAAAAAGGTTTTTGTTCTACTCTCTAACCCTTAAAAGGGTCCTCGTATTCTCGAACGCTCAATTTATCTAGCGCTATATCATGTTTCTCTTGTTCTTGAATGTATTTCCTTATGGTCGCTTCATTCAATCCCACTGTGCTTACATAATATCCTTCTGCCCAAAAATGTCGATTGCCAAATTTATATTTTAAATTTGCATGTTTATCAAAAATCATCAATGCACTCTTTCCTTTAAGATAACCCATAAAACTTGACACGCTTATTTTTGGTGGGATACTCAATAATAGATGGACGTGATCTGGCATCATATGTCCTTCCAAGATTTCTACTCCCTTATACTTACATAGTCGTTTGATAATTTCTTGAATACTTGCTCGATATTGATTATAGATGATTTTTCTTCTATACTTTGGTGTGAATACAATGTGGTATTTGCACAGCCACTTTGTATGGGCTAAACTATTTGCTTTATTAGCCATTTCTTTTCCCTTCCTTTCGTTATCAATATGACCTGAACAATCATATTTTAACGATAGGAAGGGCTTTTTGGTAGAACCTTTTATTCCCCACCCGCATAGCAGGTGGTTTTCTGTTTCACTCGCTTTGCGAGCTCAACTTGGTCTAAAGACAATAATAAAAAAAACAGTAAGAAAGCATTTACTTTCTTACTGTTCTCTTATTATTCTATAAAGAATGCTAGGTTTTCTCTTCACCTATTTCATTTGATAAAAATTTTTTTTTACTGTGCATTGAAATTCAAGCGCATACTGTAAATCGGATTCAATGGATCGTCCAAACTTTCAAAATCAAAGTTTTCGCCAACTGTGCCAAATAATGAGAAGGAGAAAGAAGTACTATGTCCGTCAATCGTTCCTAGTTCTCTGCGGTTATTGAGATTTTTACCTGATGAGATCAACATCACTTGATTATCATTCAGATTGTTTTTCACTCCAAGGTCGATTTCTGTTAGTTTTTCCGTTTCTGATTGACTAACGACTGAACTTACTGACACTTGGACCGCACGTTCCGCATTATTTTGGATTTGATAAGTTGGTGAGACAATACCATTACTTTCTTTGCTTTGGGCAAAGGACACATTCATCGGGATCGTCACATCGATATACTCGGACGTATCTTCTAAAATCGTAACTTGACTGTTCAATGTTCGAGAATTTCTCTGTTGATCCGTCAAAGTGACTGTCACACCATACGTTCCCACTTCTAAATCTGCGAACGCGACATTGTTTTCATATGTAACTACCACTTGAATATCTGGTGACAATGACCAGTTGTCGGTCGGATCACCATCTAGAAATTCTCGTCCGCTTGGAGCTGTTTGTCCTTTTGTGAATACTAACGGATCTTTTAATACCCCCTCAGGTGCTGTGGTATCTTCAATCCGAACTTTCGTTTTTTCAAACGTAGTCGTATTTCCTGCTTCATCCGTGGCATCCACCTGTAGCTCATAATACCATTCACCAGGACTATGAGGAGGCATAGTATGTAACGGAACATTATTTGTTAACGTGATTGCTTCTCGTTCTGTCCAATTATCTTCTAAATCAATAAGTAAAGAACGTAATTCTTCCTGTGTAAAATCACGTGTACGCGTCGCTTCAAAGACAGTCGTTGTCTGATTGATCGAACCGGTCGGTGCTTGTGTATCGATCACGCGATAGTTAACAGCGTATTCCGTGTAATTGCCTCGAATATCTTGTAGACGAACGTTGGCATCATAAATGGTTGGCGAAGGTGCAACATTGACGATACTCACAGTTTCGCCAATATTATTACGTAAAGAAAGATCAATTTGATCGGTTGCTGTCGTATTATCCAATGGATCTTCGGTAAAGAACTTTAATAGCTCGTCTCTCGTCAATTCATTCACTCGACGTGCTTGAAAATCGACTGGTGTCGTGATGACGTTCCCTGTCGGTCCTTCGTTATCTCCTGCAAGAAATTTGACTTCTTGTAGATCCGTACGATTCCCGTGTTGGTCTTCCAAACGAATATAGCCTGTATATTCTTGGAACTCCAAGTCATCCAACGCAAATGCATTTCCTTGACTATCGACTAATTCGATGGTGATATTTTCTGGTAATGTCCAGTTGTCGACAGGGGCGCTACTGAAAAATCGCAACAAATCCGTTCGAGAGAACGTATTCGAAGTGAGCGTAGAAAAATCAATGACTTCATCTTTGAAGCTAGCAGTTGGCGCCGTAGTATCAACTATTCTTGGCATAGTTCCTCTAAAAATATGTTCATTTCCAGCTTCATCAATTGCCGTGATATCCATTGGATGGTATCCATTTGGATCATTCGGAGATAAAACATATAAATGGCGATGATTTTCTAATCGAATATTTTCTGGTAATGTCCAATTATCCGAAATACTATGAAATAGTAGTCGTAATTCTTCTTGGGTAAAATCGCGATGACGATTAGCTTCAAAAATTGTCCAAGTTCCTTTAGCACTTCCTGTCGGCGCTTGTGTATCGATTACGCGATAATTGATCATTTTATTTCTATTCGCATTGCCTGCTTCATCTTCTACATTTAAAAATCCTGTATATGTTTGGAGTAAGTTAGGTGCTACTCCAGCAATCGAAGTAGCCGTACCCAGCGAGTCAAGCAATGATAATTTAATCTCATCATTCAAGGTCCAGTTATCCGACATCGAATCAACAAACGGTAATAACTCTGAGCGTTCAAGTCCGCCAATTCGTCGTGCTTGTAAATCTCTAGTAGTTGTATTGGTCGTAACGTCTGGAGATATTGTATCTATTACACGATACGTAACTGGTAAATCACGAAAATTACCAAATTCATCAGTTAGACGGATTGCTGCGTCATAGACATTTGTTATTGACGGAGCAACATTTCTGATACTTACTGTATTCTCAGAACTATCGATTAATGAAATATCGATTTGATCCGTTGGTGTACTATTATCCACTGGATCATCGATAAAGAATTTCATAATGTCTTCTTTTGTCAAATCATTCACTCTTGTGGCTTCAAAATCTACTGGCGTAGTCGTGACATTTGCTGTTGGTCCTTCGATATCTCTCAGATTAAATTTCACTTCCTGTAGCGCCGATTGATTCCCAAATTCATCTTCTAGACGAATATAACCTGTATGAACGCTATTTGATGGTTCTAGATTTTGCAAATTGATAACTTCCCCATTACTGTCTAACAGTTGGACGATAATTTCATCTCTTAATGTCCAATTGTCCTCCAAATCATTATTCAAAAATTGCATGATTTCCGAACGAGAGGGAATGCTTGTTTCAACATTAGAAAGATCGATTATTTCTGATTTCACTGTCCCTGTAGGGGCTAATGTGTCTATAATACGCATTCTTGTTTCGTAAAAATTTTGTGTATTTCCACTTTCATCTGTTGCATTTAGATTAATTAAATGAGTGGAGTTAGGTTCTAATTCCATCAAGCTTCTTGTAGATGCCATTCTAATATTACTCAACGTAGACCAATTATCTTGAAGATTATTTATAACCGAACGTAATTCTTCTTGGTTAAAATCTCGGTGACGATTTGCTTGAATATTTGTCCATTCAGTTTTTTCCATACCTGTAGGTGCTTCAGTGTCTACGACCGTCACATTTGTCCAAAATCGTGTGATTCCACCAGTGGAATTATTGATAAGATAAACTGGTAATTGATTAGTATAACCAGGAAACCAACCAGATCCAAGGCTTGTCGTGGAGAAACGCCAATTTCCTGAACCTGGTAATGTATGGAACCAACTTCGGATCACTTCTTGTGATAACGTTTGATTTCTTGTGGCCTGAACCGTCACATTCACATGAACACCGACTTCTTCCTTTTCCTCCTCTTCTTCCTCTTCTCCCTCATCTTCCGCATTCACTGTCAATTGTCCAATCGTTTCCCCTGTATAACTAAGATTCATCACATGTCTTGGGGTCGCAATGTGTGTAAACTGAGTCGCAACACCTGTCGTACCTAAACCGACATTTCCACGGACATCTAACGCTACGGTCGTACTTGCCGCCTGTACTCTTCTAACTGTAAAATTGATCGTTGATGTAAAATTGGAATTGATGGTCACAGTGGCGGATACACTCACCGCTGCGTTACTTGACGAAATATTCGTCAGTGTGTAGGTATTTCGGTGAGTCGAATGGTTTCCATAATACATCTGTGTGTAAAATTCGTCGGGCATTCCGGCAGGACTATCCGTGACAATAGAAGAAATCCATCCATTACTATTGCCTACTCGCTGAACCATTGAATGTGTCGGTACGGTCACAGAGAAAGTCGCTGTTGCATTCACCTCGTTGCCTAAAGTAATGGTTCGGTTGATGGCATTTTGCAAGATAGCTTGGATATAGGAAATTCTCCCATGATTGGTTAATTCTGCTACGTTTTGTGCAGTTAAGTTCAGCCGTCCCAAATGGACAGATAGCGGACTTTCATCAAGTGGTGGCACTTCTTCTTGCGTTTCCTCCGTCGCTGGTGCTTCTGATGGTGCTTCCATAGGTGGCACTTCTTCTGCCACTTCTGATGGGGCTTCAGGAGTTTCCACTACTACTTCAGGCTCTTCGTGAGTAATTGGTTCTTGTTCTTCGACCACGTCTGTTGCTTCTTCAGATAAGTGGCTTTCTGGCTGTTCTTCAATGATCTCTGTATTAGCTATCGACTCGTTTTCTATTGCCATTACCACTGAAGGTAGCAATGCCTGTTGAAACAATAGGAATGAGGTAGCGATAATCCGTATTTTTTTTGCTTTCAAAAATTCTCTCCCCTCTCTTATTTTTTGACAATGCATGTAATCATCTATCTTTTTGGATAAGCTGATTGAGATAAGTAATCGTTTAAAACGAGCTACTCGATCGTAAGTTTTCTGCAAAGTTCAGCTATAAATAAAAGGTATGTAGTTAGCTCAGGCACCTTCGCAAAAATCATTGCGAGTTATAAGTAGGATTTTTATGTGGAATCAATGGTTCAAACCCGCTAAAAAATGAAAAAAAACTCAAAAAATAATAATGCAAATGCCATACAAATATTATCCATAATTTTAAAATACTAATAAAATCTTTTTTTACCGTTAGCAAGGTAAAAAAACATCCCACATATGAACTTCAGTTGATAACTATTTTTTCGACTTTACCTTTTACTTATCTACACTAGATTAGTTACTATTCCTTGGACAAAAGGGGATAACTATTATATAGAGTAAAATAAGAAATTATTACTGATAATAAAATTTCCCTCAAAAGGAAATTTATAAAAAAAACCACATTCTCATGAAATCCAAATGATTTTCATGAGAATGTGGCATCTCGTTTTTATTCTTTTCTATTAGTACTTACTTATTAATTTGCGACGATATTGACTAATTTATTTGGAACCACGATCACTTTTCTGATTGTTTTTCCGTCTAGTTGTTCTTTTATACTATCATCGTCCATCGCTGTTTTTTCTAGTTCTTCTTTTGATAAGTCACGTGCAACACTAGTTTTTGCACGAACTTTTCCATTGATTTGGAAGACGACTTCTACTTCGTCTTCAATCAAAGCAGCTTCATCATAAGTTGGCCATGGTGCATAAGAAAGATCTTGTTCATTTCCTAGGATCGCCCATAGCTCTTCACCGATATGTGGCGCGATCGGTGCAAGTAATTGTACGAATCCTTCGATATATTCATAAGGTAAGGCATCGACTTTATATGCTTCATTGACAAAGACCATCAATTGAGAAATCGCTGTATTGAAATGTAGATTTTCGTAATCTTCTGTGACTTTTTTAACTGTTTGGTGATATACTTTGTCAAGTTTACCGTCATTCAGTGTCGTGATACGATCACGCATTTTATTGTTTTCGTCCACGATCAAACGCCAAACACGATCTAAGAATTTACGGCTACCTTCTAAGCCATTTTCACTCCAAGCAATCGATGCGTCTAATGGTCCCATGAACATTTCGTAGAGACGTAAAGTATCCGCACCATATGCTTCCACGACATCGTCAGGATTGACGACATTGCCACGAGATTTAGACATTTTTTCGTTGTTTCCTCCAAGGATCATTCCTTGATTGAACAATTTTTCAAAAGGCTCTTTTGTTGGTACCACGCCAATATCGTAAAGGAATTTATGCCAGAAACGAGCATACAATAGGTGAAGTACTGCATGTTCTGCCCCACCGATATAAATATCTACTGGTAACCAGCGTTCTAGTTTTTCATAGTTAGCTAGCTCTTTTTTATTGTGTGGATCGATATAGCGTAGGTAATACCATGAGCTTCCTGCCCATTGAGGCATCGTATTCGTTTCACGACGTCCTTTTTTACCTGTTTCAGGATCAACGACATTGACCCACTCGTCAATGTTTGCTAATGGTGATTCCCCTGTTCCACTTGGTTGGATATTGCTTGTTTTTGGTAAACGTAGTGGTAATTCTTCTTCTGCTACTGTTGTCACTGTGCCGTCTTCCCAATGGATGACTGGGATTGGTTCACCCCAATAACGTTGACGAGAGAATAACCAATCACGCAGACGATAGCTGACTTCTTTTTTCCCAACACCATGTTCTTCCAACCATTGATTCATCGCATCAATGGCTTCTTCTTTGTTCAATCCGTTCAAGAAATCAGAATTGATATGCGCACCATCTTCTGTGTAGGCAGCTGTTGAAATATCGCCACCTTCGATGACTGGTAAGATTTCTAGATCAAACGTTTGTGCAAACTCATAATCACGTTCATCATGTGCCGGTACTGCCATGATCGCACCTGTCCCATAAGAGGCTAACACATAATCAGCGATCCAAATAGGGATTTCCTTGCCATTTACTGGGTTGATCGCATACGCCCCTGTAAATACACCTGTTTTTTCTTTAGCAAGATCTGTTCGTTTGAGATCTGATTTTTTTGCTGTTTCTGCGATATACGCTTCGACTGCTTCTTTTTGTTCCGGAGTTGTGATCTCACGAACTAAATCTAGCTCTGGCGCTAGCACAGAGTAGGTTGCCCCAAATAACGTATCTGGACGTGTGGTAAAGACCGTATATTCTTTATCTGTGCCAGCCACTTTAAACGTGACATTTGCTCCGACTGAACGACCGATCCAGTTACGTTGCATTTCTTTGATGCTTTCGGGCCAATCCACAAGCTCTAGGTCATCGATCAAACGATCTGCATAAGCGGTGATTTTCAGCATCCATTGACGCATTGGTTTGCGGATAACATCATAGCCACCACGTTCACTTTTGCCGTCGATCACTTCTTCGTTTGAGATCACGGTGCCTAGTTCTGGTACCCAGTTCACTGCTACTTCTGCTTCATAGGCTAAGCCTTTTTCGTATAATTTAGTAAAGATCCATTGAGTCCATTTGTAGTACTCAGGATCTGTTGTGTTGACTTCACGATTCCAATCGTAACTAAAACCAAGTGAATTGATTTGGCGACGGAAGGTTTCAATATTTTTTTGCGTAAATTCTGCAGGGTCATTGCCTGTGTCCAATGCGTATTGCTCTGCCGGTAGTCCAAATGCATCCCACCCCATTGGATGTAATACGTTGAAACCTTGACTACGTTTGAAACGAGCTAGGATATCTGTTGCTGTATAGCCTTCTGGATGCCCAACATGTAGACCTTGTCCTGATGGATATGGAAACATATCCAACGCATAGAATTTTGGTTTACCTGGTTCATCATGCGTATTGAAGGTGTTATTTTTTGCCCAATATTTTTGCCATTTTTTTTCAATTTCTTTGTGATTATAGCTCATCTTGAACCCCCTATTTTGATGTAATGATCTGTTTCTCTTTTAGAAGCTGGCCTTGAAAAACAAAAAAATCCTATAAAAAGATTGCTCTTTTTATAGGACGTAATCTACGTGGTACCACCTAATTTTGCCTTACTAAACAAGGCCTTGAACGTTGTAACGGTCGTCACCGCCTCTGCTTACTGGGAGAACTGTTCAGCAGGTGCAACTCAAAGGCGAGTTCAAAAGCGTCCGTACACATTTTCACCAACCATGTGCTCTCTAAAACTTTCGACTTTTTACTACTTCCTTTTCAAACGTTGATCAACTAAATTTTTAGTAGCTTCATAGTAACAAATATTATTGAATCAATCAACTATTATTTCAGTTAGAACGATTATTTTGCAACGATCAAACTTTGACCTGGGTAGATAAAGTTATTTTTGATGTTGTTCCACTCGATCAATTGAGTCATTGAGATGCCATGGCTATCAGCTACACCCCAAACGGATTCACCTGCTTTGACTGTGTAACGTTTGCCATCATTAGACGTAGGTGCTGCTGTTGTATTTCCTTTTTTCACGACCACTTTTTGGCCTGGATAGATGAAATTGTTTTTGATATTGTTCCATTCGATCAGTTGATCCATCGTGATGCCGTGTTTGTCAGCTACACCCCAAACGGATTCACCTGCTTTGACCGTATAGATCGTATCACCAGACGTTGATGTGTTCGTTGCTGCTGACGTATTCGGTGTGCTTGGAGCAGCTGCCGGTGTTGTTGTCGGTGTAGATGTTGCCGCCGCTGTACTACCGCCTTTTACAATCAGCTTTTGACCTGGGTAGATGAAGTTATTTTTGATATTGTTCCATTCAATCAATTGATTCATTGAGATCCCATTTTTATTTGCGACGCTCCACACAGATTCCCCTGCTTTGACCGTGTAGGTGCCTGAGCCTTGGCTTGCTGTGTTTGAAGTCGTTGGATTATTCGTCGTTGTTGAAGGTGCTGGATTCGTTGATGCAGTGCTTGATGCGCCACCATTTGAAACAACCAACTGTTGTCCTGGGTAAATAAAGTTGTTCTTGATGTTGTTCCATTGGATCAACTGTGCCATTGAGATGCCATGGGCATGAGACACACCCCATACAGAATCACCTGCTTTGACCGTATATTTTGCACCAGAAACTGAAGCACCTGTACTTGGTGTTGATGGTGTTGTGCTTGGTGTCGATGGTGTATTTACAGAAGCAGACCCACCATTAGAAACGATCAAGCTTTGTCCTGGATAAACAAAATTATTCTTGATATTATTCCATTGGATCAATTGTGCCATTGAGATGCCGTGGGCATTCGAGATACCCCAAACAGAGTCACCTGCTTTGACTGTATAACGCGTACCGGACGAATTGTTTGTTGTTGTTCCAGCAGAACTGCTACCTGTAGAAGCTGTATTGTTTCCTGAATTTGTTGTTGAAGAACCGCCAGCTGTACCACCTTTGATCGTCAACTTTTGTCCTGGATAAACAAAATTATTTTTAATATTATTCCATTCGATCAATTGCGCCATTGAGATGCCATGAGCATTTGAGATGCCCCAAACAGAATCACCTGATTTTACTGTGTACGTCGTTGAACCAGTAGTCGTACTTCCACTAGTATTTCCTGTATTCGTGCTTCCAGTGTTGGTGCTTCCTGTATTTGTACTTCCTGTGTTCCCTGTATTGATCGTATTGCCGCCGCCAGTAGTCGCACCACCGCCTGCATTTCCAGTTGCTGGTGTGTCATATTTAGTCAAGCCATACGTCATGATAAGATTGTTTAATTTTGTCGCATAACTTGGGTCCGTCGCATAGCGTCCTGTCAAATGGGCAGTAGCATCCGTATAAGAACGAGTATTACTCTTCCAAGCGCCTGCATAGTAGTAGCCATTACCAAATGAAGTATTTCTAAGTACATAGGCATTGTCACTAAAAGACTCTGCGAAAGAAGGATATTGACGGAAAGGTTCTTTTTTCGTCACCCATTGGTTGTTCAAGAATTCAAGCGTGTCCATATAAACAGTTTGTCCTTGGTAGCTTCCTTTGATCCCAAATAAGTTATGATACGGTGCACGTGATAATGTACTGCCACCCCAACCACTTTCGACGACTGCTTGAGCGATCATTACTGACGCATACAAATCATTCGCGTTTGCGATCGGTTGTGCAAATGTGGCAATTTCTGTGATAAATGCGGCGGTATTGATCCGAGAGTTCATTTGGATCGGTGTTTCATCCGCATTGACAGCGACTGATTGTAATACTGGTGCGACAGCTGAACAGCCCACCATTGCGGTTCCGACGATTGCCGCACTTCGCTTTACTTTACGGTAACGCTTTGCTTGTTCCAGACGTCTGCGTTCTTTTCGTCCTACTAATTCCTTTTGCATATACTATCCCCCATATTTAATTACTTTTATCTATCCTTATCAATAATTATAACTTCTCTTAATATTTATTAAAAGTTATTTAAGACTATTACGTTGTTTTGTAATCTTTATGTAATCTTTCGTAATTTTTTGATTTGACGCTTTTGTTAACCCTTTAATCAAACGATTCCGAGTTATTAAATTATATATGACCACCTATTTTTTAAATTAAATATGTCGGTTATATTACTTGAGGGTTGCTATTACATTACAACTTGCATAACAATATGTTTTTATTCATTGATCCAAGTGAACAGGAATAGAAAACTCTTGTTTTTCGTTCTTATAATAAATGCTATAATGGTTGGGCATGAAGGAGGAGTTAAATGAAAAATAAAAGAATCTTCCAAATCTCAGCCGCAAGTTGCTTCTTGCTTTTTCTAGCGTTGAGTCTACTTGTCTTATTTCGCGTGGATCTATTGTCTAGTTTTGACCAAACACTGACCCATTGGATTCGTATTCCTTATCCTGATTGGAATCCATTTCAGCGGTTGATCACGACATTTGGAAATGCAATAACTGTCATTTTAGTATTTGGATTAGTTGCTCTTTGGTTGTGGCACAAGAAAAAAAGAAAAGAACTGTATTGGTTCATCTTCAACTTTGTGCTAGTTGCTGGGATATTAAATCCACTAATCAAGCTGTTGGTGATGCGTGACCGTCCAAGTCTTCAACATTTAGTGGTCGAAACGACATATAGTTTTCCCAGCGGACATGCCGCAACGAGTATGATCTTGTATGGCACACTGATTTTTTTGATGCCATCTTTGATCAAGACGAGAGAATGGGCATGGATGATCCAAGTATTGTTAGGTTTATTGATTCTGAGTATTGGCGCTAGTCGTGTCTATCTGGGTGTCCATTATCCTAGTGATATCCTCGGTGGTTATAGCTTGAGCCTGTTTTGGTTATGCTTGACTTATCCTTGGTATGTCCAACAACGCTTGCCATTTACACAATCAAATAGGAAGAAGGGATTTTAATGGAATTTCCTTATGCTGAAGGAAATAAACGTTACCATTCTTGGAATTATGCGTTACGCCATGAATTTGGTGGAAAAATTTTTAAAGTACCGATCGATGGTGGCTTTGATTGTCCCAATCGTGACGGGACAGTTGCCCATGGTGGCTGTACCTTTTGTAGTGTTTCTGGCTCTGGTGATATGATCGTTGCTCCAGAAGAGCCACTACCGATCCAATTTCAAAAAGAAATCGATATGATGCACAAAAAATGGCCACAAGTGAATCAATACATCGTTTACTTTCAAAATTTCACAAACACCCATGCGCCAGTCGAAGTCATTCGTGAACGATTTGAACAGGTCATCAATCTACCGGGTGTCGTTGGTTTATCAATTGGTACTAGACCAGATTGCTTACCCGATGAAGTCGTTGATTACTTAGCTGAATTGAATCAACGTTTATATTTATGGGTAGAATTGGGCTTACAAACGACTTATGAAGAAACCTCCATCCTGATCAATCGAGCCCATGATTATCAGACGTACCTAGACGGTGTTGCGAAATTACGGAAGCACGACATACGTGTATGTACGCATTTGATCAACGGTTTACCGGGAGAATCCTTGGAAATGATGCGGGAAAATGTTCGTCGCACGATCTTAGATTCTGATATCCAAGGAATCAAACTACATTTGATGCACTTGATGCGTAAAACGAAGATGTTACGAGACTATCATGAGGGCAGACTGCAGTTGATGAGTCGAGCAGATTATGTATCTGTCATTTGTGACCAACTGGAAATGATTCCTCAAGAGATCATCATCCATCGTTTGACTGGTGATGCACCTTGGGACTCCTTGATCGGGCCAATGTGGAGTTTGAAAAAATGGGAAGTCTTGAATGCGATCGATGAAGAAATGATTCGTCGCAATAGTTACCAAGGAAAGTACAATATTCGAGAAGGAGTCAAAAGCGGATGTTAAAAACGGCACTTCATTTTAGCCATACGCTATTGGAGGAAATCATCCAACCGGGAGATCATGTGATTGATGCGACGATGGGTAATGGGTATGACACCGTTTTTCTAGCAGAAAAAGTCGGAAAAACCGGTCAGGTATATAGTTTTGATATCCAAAAACAAGCATTGGCGTCCACGCAACAGAAATTGTCAGAAAACGGCTTATTGGAGCGGACGACCCTGTTTTTACAAGGACATGAAACCATTGGTACGGTCATTTCTGAACAACAACCCATCAAAGCCGTCATCTTCAACTTAGGCTATTTACCCAAAAGTGATAAATCCGTCATCACGCTACCTGAAACGACAAAAACAGCGATGGAAGAAATCTTGAAACGTTTAGTTCCACAAGGTCGCATGATCATCGTCGTTTATTATGGCCATCAAGGTGGCGAAGCAGAACTAGATATGGTACAAAACTTTTGCCAAGCGTTGCCTCAAGAACAATTCAATGTTTTGAATTATCAATTTATCAATCAAAAAAATAATCCTCCGATCTTGTATTGTATCGAAAAAAAGAAAAGCCACAACTAATAAAAACCTCCTTATCTTCTAGTGTGATAAAACTGAGAAGATAAAGAGGTTTTTCATTTTTTTACCAAAACCTAACGACCAATTAGAATGCCATTTTCTTAATGGTATTCACTTGATTTACATTTGTCCTATGATTTGGTGAAATACTGTTTTAGCACACGAATGATCAATATTGTTACGCCTACTGCCAAAATAAAACTGATGATGGCTATTAGGATTCCTAAAATACCCATGATGTTCTCCTTACTATGTAACACGCTTAGACAAAAACCACTAGCCCGCCAGCTAGTGGTTTTTGGTCGTAATATGAACCTGTTCTTTGTTGAATACATTATACTATAATACAATTAACATTCAAGTGTGTCTGTGTATTTAGAATAGAAATTCATCGTTACTTCTATTGATCAAACGATTATCAAGAGAAATACTTGATTAAGTGCTTTTTATTTTACATAGTCATGGTTCCTAAAATCATTGACCTGACTTAATAAGAAATCACAGATTCACTTTCCAATAACTGAAAACTATTTGCCACAACTTTTGTTACATAAGTACATTAGCCTTGCTAATTTTCCAAGGTTCATGTTTGGATTCATCCAAAAGCACCAATCAGACTGCATTACATGAAAAACACCAAACCAAGGGCTTCTTGATTTGGTGTTTTTCGACTTCCATTTGAACATTCGTTACACAATGACGGGAGTAAGACATTCGTTCTCTCCCACCACCTAAAACCGAATAAACGGCGGTAACAGAAGGAACCTCTTCGGAAATAAGGCTGAACACTTCTGTCCCAACCGCCTACTCAAACACAAACTGATTATGATACAACTCCGCATAGAAGCCATCTTCTGCTAATAGTTGGTGATGGTTTCCTTCTTCGATCACTTTACCATCACGTAAAACGACGATACGATCAGCATTCAAAATCGTCTTCAAGCGATGGGCGATCACGAAACTTGTCCGACCTTTGATCGCTTCATCCATTGCTTTTTGGATTCTTGCTTCAGTTACTGTATCCACGTTACTTGTTGCTTCATCTAAAATCAATAGGTCTGGATTCGTGATGATTGTTCGCGCGATACTGATCAATTGCTTTTGCCCCGTACTGAACAAATTATTTTCTTCAGAGACGTGAGTATCATAGCCATGTTCTAGCGTCTGGATAAAGTCATGGATATTTGCTTGTTTCGCTGCGCTAACTACTTCTTCATCCATTGCATCTGGTTTACCAAAGACAATATTGTCTCGGATCGTGCCAGAAAATAGAACTGATTCTTGTAGAACGATTCCGACATGTCGACGCAAATCGTCTAAATCATACTCGCGGATATCTGTTCCGTCAATGCTCACAGAGCCACCGTTCACATCATAGAAGCGATTCAACAAGTTCATGATCGTTGTCTTACCTGAACCAGTTGGGCCTACTAAAGCAACCATCTCGCCTTTGTTCACATCAATGGAAACATCATTTAAGACTAATTTCTCTGGACTATAACCAAAATCAACATTCGTTAATGATAAGCCTTTTTCGATTCCAGCAAATGGTTTGCCATTTTGTGGCTTCACTTCATCTTTTTCAGCAAACATTTCATTCAGTCTTCGCGCTCCAGTGATCGCTAATTGGATCATACTGTAGCCAGAAGAAATTTGCATCAATGGTTGATAATATTGTTGGGAATATTGGACGAAAGTAACTACTAATCCTAGCGCTACTGAACGTTCCAGATCACCATTCAACGCTAACCATCCACCAAAGAAAATCACGATCGCGGTGTTAACTAAAGACATGCCTTGCATCATTGGGAAAAGCAACCCTGAGTATGCTTGTCCTTTAAATGTTGCTTCACGAACAGTTTGATTATGGGCTAAGAAGCCTTCGATTGTTTCTTCTTGCAGACCATTCGTGATGATCACGCGTTGGCCACTAATTTTTTCATCCATGTAACCATTCAATTTACCGACTTCATCTTGTTGGATGTCTACATATTTGCGGGCTTTTTGAATGACTAGGACAGCAATCAAAATCGCTACCGGTGTAGAAGCAATCGTCGCCCAAGCAAGTTGGACATTTTGGCGGAACATCATGATCAAGATACCAACTAATAGAACCGCATTCGTGATCACTTGAAGAAGTGCTTGGTTCAAACTATTTTGGATATTATCCAAATCGCTAGTGAAGCGACTAAGAATCTCTCCGTCTTGATGGGAGTCAAAAAAGCGGATCGTTAATTTTTCTAATTTATTGAATAGACCAATACGCATCCGGTTCGTTGATTTCCCGACCACTTGTGTAAATAAAATACTGTAAATAAAATTTGCCGCACTGGCTAAAACATAAAACATCAAAAGCTTCCAAATAATCGAAAGGAAATTACTTTTATCATCGACACCTTGCATCAAAGCACCGATGTAATTTGCTAATTCTTGGAAAGCTTCCCCGATATATTGAGGTGCTTTCACCTGTAAGTAAGTTGCTGCAATCACAGTAATAAAGATAAAGAAGAAGGAAACCTTGTACCGCTTTAAATAATGATAGAAAAACTTACTTGCTTTAATCAAATCAGTCATGGCTACTCCTCCGTTCCTTTTTGAGTTTCGAAAATCTCTTGATATACCTGATTGTTCGCAACGAGTTCTTCATGCGTTCCTTCACCCACTAGTTTTCCTTCATCCAATACCAAGATGCGGTCTGCTTTGACAACAGAAGCAATCTTTTGGGCGATAACGATCGTTGTCGTGTCTTTCAACTCACGATCAAGGGCTTCGCGAACTAGTTTTTCTGAACGAGCATCTAATGCACTGGTACTGTCATCTAGAATCAGGATCTTTGGATGACCAATCACACCACGTGTGATAGATAAACGTTGTTTTTGTCCACCAGAAAAGTTACTACTACGTTCTTCGACTGGTGCTTCATAACGATCAGCTAATTTCTCGATAAATTCTTTGGCTTGAGCGATAGAAGAAGCATTCTCCATATCCTTTTCTGTTGCATTCTTGTTCCCTTGACGTAGATTCTGGGCAATCGTGCCTGAAAAAAGAATCGCTTTTTGTAAAACAAACGAAACGGTATTTCTTAAACTGTGTTCATTCACTTGTCGTAGATCAACACCACCAACTTCTACTTTTCCTTCTGTTGGATCGAACAAGCGTGGAATCAATTGTGCTAAAGTTGACTTTCCTGCTCCGGTTGCCCCAACAATACCAATCATTTCACCAGGCTCGATCGAAAAAGTGATATTTTTGAGTGTGTCTGCATCATCACCAGGATAACGGAAAGACACGTTTTCAAAACGAACAGAACCAGTCAATTCTTGTTCAGGTACATCTAGATAAGTTAAATCTGGTTCAGTATCCAAGATTTCTTTGATCCGTTTCAATGAAACGGCAGCTCTTGAGGTCATCATCATCATCATACCGCCAATGATGATCGCCATCATGATCTGCATCAAATAGTTCATAAATGAAGCAATACCACCAATCAGGGTTGGATCATCTTTTGCAAGATCACTGACGAAGAAGATTGCGCCCACCACAGCTAAGTTCGCAGCTAACATAAATGAGGGAATCATGACTGAAAATAATGTTCCAACAATGATATTGTGCTTTGTTAAATCTTCACTGACTTTACTAAACTCATTCAACTGATTTTCTTCTTGGACAAACGATTTGACTACTCGAATCCCCATTAGATTTTCTTTTGCGATACTATTAACTTTATCGATCAGTTTTTGGATGATCATAAAGTGCTTGCCCATACGTGTAAAGGACAGCGCTGTGATCAAGAATACAGTAACGATCAAAAGAACGATGATCCACCACAACTGAGGCATTGTTGCCATCGCAAGAATAAATGCACCAATAAACAGAAACGGGATACGGAACAAAGATTGCAAAGAAATCATAACTAAGTTTTGGATCTGCGTAATATCGTTCGTTAAGCGCACCACTAAATTACCAGCAGAAAACTGTTCAATATTACCAAATGAGAAGGTCTGGATCTTGCGAAACGCTTCCTCCCGGATATCTGCACTGACACCTTGTGCGACTTTAGCAGAAAATATCGTATTCGTGACTCCAGCTGCTAAACCTAGGAGTGCTAAACTAATCAAAGAAATGCCAATCGTACGCATTTCATCGCTGTCTTCCGTGATGATTGCTTCTAGTACTTGTTGCAACAACTTAGGTTGCCAAAGCGTAGCTGTCACCATAAGTGCGACAGAAAGCAAAGAAACAAAAACAGCTAATCGATAGTTTTTTGCATGTTTTAAAATAAGCTTCATATTTGTGACTTACACCTCTCTTTTTTTATAATAAATCGTCCTATTTTATAATTCGTAAAAATAGACCGACTAACAATTTACCATGTTTGAAAAAAGAAATCAACCTGTAATTTTTTAACGCTGGAACTACTTTTATAATAGAAAGAAACTTTAAAGTGTCTGTTTTTAAATACACCTTCTTTCTTCTTGAGTTTATCTTCCTCTCACTATAAAAGGTACGTTATGGAATTCTTCTTTATTATGCTTATTTCCAATCCGTTTAGCACCTATCTTGCTCGCCACAATCATAACCACCCTTCAAAAGGGTGGTTTGCTCTAGGGCTATAAGCCCTTAACACCGGCCAGCGCCTAAAGACGCTGGCTTTCTCATTTCATGTTCAAGCCATATTGCCTTTGTCACTTTTGCCTACCTTTAAAAAGGTTTTTGTTCTACTCTCTAACCCTTAAAAGGGTCCTCGTATTCTCGAACGCTCAATTTATCTAGCGCTATATCATGTTTCTCTTGTTCTTGAATGTATTTCCTTATGGTCGCTTCATTCAATCCCACTGTGCTTACATAATATCCTTCTGCCCAAAAATGTCGATTGCCAAATTTATATTTTAAATTTGCATGTTTATCAAAAATCATCAATGCACTCTTTCCTTTAAGATAACCCATAAAACTTGACACGCTTATTTTTGGTGGGATACTCAATAATAGATGGACGTGATCTGGCATCATATGTCCTTCCAAGATTTCTACTCCCTTATACTTACATAGTCGTTTGATAATTTCTTGAATACTTGCTCGATATTGATTATAGATGATTTTTCTTCTATACTTTGGTGTGAATACAATGTGGTATTTGCACAGCCACTTTGTATGGGCTAAACTATTTGCTTTATTAGCCATTTCTTTTCCCTTCCTTTCGTTATCAATATGACCTGAACAATCATATTTTAACGATAGGAAGGGCTTTTTGGTAGAACCTTTTATTCCCCACCCGCATAGCAGGTGGTTTTCTGTTTCACTCGCTTTGCGAGCTCAACTTGGTCTAAAGACAATAATAAAAAAGAAGTGATCTTGATCGATCACTTCTACATTTCTTCTACCATTCATAAGTAGACTTATTCGCCTTCTCGTTCTCTTGCCCAAGGGAGGTCCAAAGATAAACTAGCGGCAAATGCTTTATAGGCTGTTCTCTCCTGCTGTCTCGTAGCACGTCATTCATCATATCCCTTGCAGACTAATTGTTCTTCTGCTGATTCAGGCATGACATGTGGCACCGTAAATTCTTTTTCAAGGTTCATATGTGAAGGAACCGCAACGAATGTCGTAAAGCAAGTAGCAGCCAAATAGCGTTCACCTGTCGTTAAGTTTTCACCGATGATCTTCACAAAAACCTCCATTGATTTCTTATGGGCACCCGACACGTAAGATTCCACACAAACGGAATGATTTTCATGCAAAGGCTTCAAAAAATTCAAACTATCTAAAGAAGCAGTGACTGCCCCTCTGCGACAATGACGGGTGACCGAAATCGATGCTGCATCATCGATCATTGCCATTAGTTTCCCTCCAAAAAGATACCCAAATGGATTCAAATCAAAGGGAAAGATCCGATGTGTTTGGATAACCATCGAGTCTTTGCAATACTTTGTTTCTTCCATACGTGGTCAGCTCCTTTTGTTGAACAACCAAGCGAGAGCTCGTTGGATCCATTGGTCCCAAAAAATCCAATCATGTTCACCAGGACCATGTTCGAATGTCACATCGATGTTGTTTTCTTTTAAAATTTCTGCCATTTCTTGGTTGGCTTGATAGAGAAAATCGGATTCACCACAAGCAAGATACATACGTGGTGGTTCTTTGTCACTTTTTGCTAAGGTTTCAACAAGGTAAGCTGGATCATTTACTGAACCTTGGATGCTATCTAGTGGACCAAAAATCCCTTCCCAGAACTTGGCTTGACGGATCATCAATAAGTCGTCCATTCGATTACCAACTGAGACCGCACCTGAGAGAGAAATAATAGCTGAAAAATGTTCGGGCTTTGCTAACCCTAATTTCAACGCACCATATCCACCCATTGAAAGACCGGCTGCATACGTTTTTTCTCGTTTCGTTGTCAGTTGTGGGAACAATTCGTGACAGATTTCTGGTAATTCTTCTGAGATAAACGTCCAGTACTTCATATCATACGTTGTGTCTGTGTACCAACCTAAATCCGTTGATGGCATGATGACGGCTAACCCGTAATCCGCCGCATATCTTTCAATGGAAGTCCGTCGTTGCCAAACACTATGATTACCTCCCATACCATGTAACAGGTAAAGCACTGGAACATCCGTCATATTGGCCGACGTACTTGTCCCAATCACTTTTTTGGTTGTCTGAGGTAAAATCACATTTAGATTGACTTCCATTTCTAATACGTTTGAATAAACATTTGCTTGGATAAATGCCATATGTTTGTCGCCTTCTTTACTTTATTCAGATCGTTTTTCTGATAACAATCTGTAAATTTACTTGTATTCTTTTATTGTAGCATTTTTTTGACGAATTAAAAATGTTAGCCCTAGCGCGATGATGACTAATAACAAGCCCACCAGATAGACTTGGTGTAACCCATGATACAAAATTTCTCGTAATGGTGTTAATATTTCTGCGTCAATCATTTTTGCTGTTTGTGGATTGACTAATTTGTTCATAATATCCGGATCGTCTGTCAATTGTTTGGCAGCAAGTTCAGCTTGCGTGACCCGGTTGATCAATAATCCAAAAACTGCGACCATCACTGTTTGCCCAATGGTGCGGACTAACGTATTAAACGAAGTGGCAACACCCATTTGTTCTGAAGGCACACTGTTTTGTGCGCTGACAGTCGATGTTGTCATTGTGATCCCTAAGCCGACACCGATGATCGTTGAAATCAGGAAGAACCATAAAAAATTACTTTGAAATGGCATCAGCCAAAGTCCTGCACCACCGATAATGGTAATGAACAACCCAATACGTAACACTCGATAGGTGGTCATCTGGGTCATCCACTTACTTGCTAAGAACGAACCAACCATCCAAACAAGAGAAAGTGGTGCCAAAACTAATCCACCAATTGCCGCATTAAGTCCTAATACTCCTTGCATCCACATTGGGATATAGACATCAATCCCCATTAAAAAACCACTTGCTAAAGCTGCTGCTGCATTCACAACGACAAAAAGCGGGTTTTTAAATAGGTGTAGCATGATGACAGGATCTTCTGCTCGTTTTTCGACGAACAGGAATAAGAAAAAGAATAAAACACTACCTATCAATAATGCCAACACAAATGGTGTCAGCCCTTGATCACCTAATAATTGAAAACCTAGTAACAGCAGAACCAATGTGAACATCAAACTAAAACTACCTTTAAGATCCATCGGTTTTGCTTCACGAGTTGTTTTTGGTTCATTGAGATAGAGCCAAATCAGTACCATCAGTAATAACCCAATTGGCACATTAATGAAGAAAATCCAGTGCCAACTCAACGCTTCCACAATAAACCCACCAGCTAATGGACCAAACACACTAGCGATTCCCCAAGCTGAACTATTTAAACCCAATACTTTTGCTCGTTTTTCAATCGTGTACAAATCGCCAATGATCGTCAATGCGACTGGCATCATTGCTCCTGCACCCATCCCTTGAATTGCCCGCGAAATAATCAAGCCAAGCATAGATTGAGAAAGCCCACAAAAAAGTGAACCGATAATAAATAATAGCGTACCAAAAATAAAAATCGGTTTTCTTCCAACTTTATCTGCAAGCTTCCCATAGATGGGTGTCAACATGGCATTCGTCAATAAATAAATCGAAAACACCCAGTTCATCATTTCCATGCCGTGCAGTGAACCAACGATCGTTGGCATTGCAGTCGTAACGATTGTCCCCTCAATCGCCGTCATAAATGTAGCGATGAACACGCAGATCGTTACGACTTTCACGTTTGTTTTTCTTTCCATTCTCAAGCCCACTCCTTATCGTAACTTCCGTTATTTAAATGGCATCATCTGCCTAATAAACTTCGACTCTGCTAAAAAAGCCAAAATACTCTAAAAGTAGCATAAGCTACTTTCGAATATCCCGGCTTACTGGTCTACATTTGATGTGCGTCACACGTAGCGAACACATTCAATTCAAACATAAATTATTTAGCTAAACTAGCTTTTAATGCATCTATTTTATCTGTTTTTTCCCATGGCAAGTCAACATCTGTACGTCCAAAATGACCATATGCGGCTGTTTGTTTATAGATTGGACGACGCAAATCAAGCATTTCGATGATTCCCGCAGGACGTAAGTCAAAGTTTTCTCTTACCGCAGCAATCAACGCTTCTTCTGGCACTTCTGCTGTTCCAAAGGTATTGATTGAGATCGAAACGGGTTGAGCGACACCGATTGCATAAGCCAATTGGACTTCTACTTTACGAGCAAGTCCTGCTGCTACGATATTTTTCGCAATGTAACGTGCCGCATAACTTGCTGAACGGTCAACTTTCGTTGCATCCTTACCAGAGAAAGCACCGCCGCCATGACGGGCATACCCACCATACGTATCAACAATGATTTTTCGTCCTGTCAATCCAGCATCTCCTTGAGGTCCGCCGATTACAAAACGTCCAGTAGGGTTAATATAATATTTTGTTTGTTCGTCCAGTAGTTCTGCTGGAATAACTTCTTTGATCACTTTTTCAATGACATCTTGACGAATCGTTGCGTTATCAACTGCATCATCATGTTGTGTCGAAATAACGATCGTATCGACTCTTTCTGGTTGTCCTTGGTCATTATATTCTACAGTGACTTGTGATTTTGCATCTGGGCGCAAATATGTTAATTCTTTTGATTTACGCAATTCAGCTAAACGACGTACTAAGCGATGACTTAAAGCAATTGGTAAAGGCATCAATTCTGGTGTTTCGTCCACTGCAAAACCAAACATCAACCCTTGGTCACCAGCGCCGATTTCATCTAATAAATCTCTTTCTTTTTCGTCACGGATCTCAAGTGCTTCATCCACCCCTTGAGCGATATCTGGTGACTGCTCGTCAATTGCTGCCAATACTGCTACAGTATCACCATCAAAGCCGAATTTTGCACGAGTATAACCAATTTCTTTGACTGTCTCACGTACCACTTTTTGGATATCCACATATGCTGTCGTAGAGATTTCGCCAAATACTAAAACTAACCCCGTTGTTACAGACGTCTCACAAGCTACTCTTGCATTTGGATCTTGTTCTAGGATCGCATCTAAAATCGCATCACTGATTTGATCAGCGACCTTATCCGGATGTCCTTCTGAAACAGATTCTGATGTAAATAAATGTCTTTCTACCATAATTATGATTCCCCCTAGTTAAATTCGGTTACAAGGCATCTCCGTTCGTACGGATCCTCTCGGGAACTTGCAACGAGTCAAGTATAGCAGATAAACAGATTTTACGCTCGTTTTTTTGTTACTTTTTAGAAAAAAGAGAAAGTTGTAAAAATGATAAGGAAACGAATTTTTTAGAATAAAGAAATAGAAGGAGTTCGTGTGTTTTAGTTCGTAAAATCAGTTATTGAACGTATTTAATTGGCTCTTTTTCTATTGCCTTTTTAGTTCATTTATTGCTGGCTTTCTGGCTAGATCTTTACTTGTTACTTTTGCCTGATGTTTGACTTGAGAAAGCATATAAGAGATTCGATTTTCTCGTGAGGAACAAATAGCAACTTCTTCCGAAGCAGTTGCCAGTGTGTGAACAGCTTGCCTACTGGTATTATGCCAAGGTAAGGGAATCCATTGTTTACTTATTTGATTTGAGTGATTAAATTTTTCAATTCTGTTGCGGTGATTGATTTCTTTCTGAATTTCTATTGTTTTTTCCTGAAGAAAATCAATCGAAGAATCGATTATTTCTTTTGCTATTGGTATCTGGGTATAGGTGTTTCGATCTGTTATGAGACTTATTTCATGTCTAATACTTAGAAGTGCGCGATGCAAGTCCGACAAATCAACTTCACTGATCTCACGTTGATATAATGTCCCCGGTGCCTCTGCTACTTTTAAGATTTTTTCTGTTATTTGTTCGTCGACTGTTGGTGGAATACTGCCACCTCTATTCAAGATTACCTTTATATAAGGATCTTCTCTGTATAATGAACGGATATTTCGATACCATTCATCTTTACTAAGACTACTACCCGATTGTTGCGCATGCGCATATATCGAATTTCTAAATCGACAATAACCAAAAACATAATCAAAGTTTTTATTCCATTCCCGATTGTGTTCCTTCATTGCATGAAGAAATCTTTTCTGCATCTCAAAAGTTGCGTTCTTATGCTTATTATTCCACGTTGGCGTTATTTTAGGGCCATCAACTAATTCAAATAGGCAATCATTACAATTGAACAAAATCAATATTAAAGATGTTTCGATGCCACTTACTCCATAATTATTAGTCGTTGGCGGTTCCAATTTTATGGCAGGAATCTTTTTGAATTGGTGAGAAAGAGCTTCGATTTTTATTAATGTTCCATATGGATAGAAATTTAATAAATCCCGTGCAGAAAATAAAATATTACTCAATTCTTCAGCTTTAGTAGCTGATACCATCACATAAGATACAGCCCCCGCACCAATCTCTTTTTTCTTATCTACTTGCATCACCAGAAACTGGTCATCCTTTTTATAGACAGTTAACCCACAGACATGTCCAGCTTGGTCAGAAGCTAACGTAGAATAACTCGTCGGAAAAAGCATAAAATCTGTCGGATCATTATTTCTCAAATTCTCTAAAACAATTTTTAACTTCTCCATTCGGTCAAAACGATACAACGCAATCGTTCGTTCCAATGACTGAATGATAGATAGTTGCCTTTTTTTATCAATAAAAAAGCCATCTTTGTCATTTTTGAGCATTTTTATGTAAGTTGAAAATAATAATATGTAATTTTCCGGTCTGACAAAATAATCCTTGTTACTCTTTAGCGACAAAGTTAATGCTAACATATCCATTCTTCTTGCAAATTCATATAACTGTTTTGTTTCTCCAATCTCTGATGATAAAAAATAGGCGCTAGTCCTTGGTATCCACTTCTCTGCAAACTGAACCAACCACCCTTTATCACTTAGCAATCCCCATTCTTTTTTTCTTAATTCTGTTCGTCTCTTTATTTCTGCGTAGTTTTCTTGAAAACGCTCATCAATCCTTAAAAGTAGATGTTCATTCATTTTTTTAGCTACTGGAATTTTTATGAATGCTAATCGTTCTTTGATGATGGATCGTAAACATCCATCAAATTTGAGCATGAGCACTAACTTATCATCAGCAACCTCCTTAATATCCTCTTCATAAAGTTCACTTAATGATTCTACTGCTCGATCAAGTCTTTTGATTAATTTCGCTTCATTTAGAATTGGAAGATCTCCATTACCATTTTGTATAGCGAGGATATAAGGATCCAATTTAAAAACCGTTTCAATAAGCTTATACCAAATTTTTTCTTGTCTGTGGTGATGGATGATCGTAGTTTCTATATCATACCCTTTTCGGTATAAATAATAGCCAAAGATATAATCAAACTGAGCATTCCATTTTTTGTTTTTTCCTTTGACTACTTTAAGAAACCTTTCGCGCATTTCTACTGTTGGATTCGGATGAACTAGGTTCCATGTCGGTGTCACTCTCTCATTTATATCAATCGAAAATATATCTCTTTGGCAGTGATACAAGGCTAATTTTAACGTAGCCTCTAATTCCAGAATCACACAATTCCCTGTCATCTGTTCTTTCATTTGTATTGTTGGAATAGATTGAAATGCTGCTGAAATTGCTTCGATATCTTTAAATATATCAAAAGGTTTATGCCCGTAATGATCTCGATTAACAAAGAGTATTTTACTTAAGTGCTCGATCTTCGTTAGCGGTATCTGGGTATAGGAAACAACGGTCTGTTTAAAGTATCTTTGTTTGTCTACTTGGATCGCCAATAAATGATTGTTTTTCCGATAGAAGATCAAGCCACATAGATGAGCAGATAGATTATGCTCAAACACAGAAAAAGTAGCCGGGAAAATTAGAAAGTCTGTGGGGTCATCACTTCTCAAGTTGAGTAATAATTCTTGTATCTTCATGGGTTTCTTGATCTCGAAAATCTGTTTCGAGTATATTAATGATTCAATAATGTGTGCCTTTCGTTCCTTATCAATGAAAAAGGCATCTTGATCATTTTGGATCATTTTTTCATACAGTGCAAAAATCATTTCTAGTCCGTCATAAAAGCGATCATTTTCTTTCAAAGACAGATTCATGGCAAGTATATCAATTCTTTTCTTAAAATCATTTATTTCCATTCGTTCTTTTTTCGATTGTTTTTTCATTATTCATAGTTACCTCCAAAATAAATAATTTTAGTTTTTGTTGCAACATTCATCGTATGGCTAACAAAATATGACACATTTTATAGCCCATTTTGGGCTTTTAAAAAGAGAACGGACGTACAAATACCTTGCATATCATGGTAGGAATTTAAATCTATCCTTTCTCGTATGTATTTCTTTATATGCTCACTTGATATATCAGTTGTAATCAGCAATCTATGCTCGTCGAATGAATCAAAACTCTTTATCTTCTTTTAATGCCAAGCTTAAAGCGAACTTAGCTGATTTTTTATCCATTCATTTCCATAGTTATTGTTTTCGATCCTCTCATCACTTTCCATTAAAATAAATAACGCAAAATCACTTTTCTTGTCTATGATTCTTCTTGTTTGTTGCTTCTCTTACTAGATTATTGCTTACAGAACCAGATAAATTTTTTGCTCGATCACATAGTTCCGAAAAGTGCCCTTTTAGAGTATCACCAAAATTTGTACTTCTCGCTAGCAAATTAGGTGAGGTACGAGAGCTGTGTGCAACTGGACTTGATGTTTCTGTAATTGGCATAGTGGTAGAGCGATAGATTGGTTCTTCCTTTTGTCTCTTTTGTGCGAGATCTACACGGCGCTGATACTCTCTTTGCAATCTGTCGTTCTTTATTTCGGTACAATAAACCATGTGTTCAGACATTTCTTTGGCTACCGGAATTTTGATAAATGGGATTCGTTGTTTTATAAAACCTTGCACATACGCGTTAATTTGAATTTCTTGCTGGATCTTAGATGTCTCCATTACTCTCAGGACATTCTCAGGTACCGATCCCATTGTTTCAACCATTTTCTTCACTTTTTTTCTTAGTTGTTCATCAAAGATCGTTGGAATCTGCCCCCCGCTGTTTACCATTTCTTGAATATAAGGATCATGCTGAAAAAGATATCGGATATTCTTAAGAAGGGCTTGTTTTTGATCAATTCCTGAATGTTCCATTTTTTTACATATATTTTTAAAATAAAAATAATAGTCGTAGATATATCGCAAATTCTTATTCCAATTTCCATTAATTCCTTGAACTGCCAAAAGAAATCTCTCTTTCATTGTTAAAGTTGTTCCAAGATCTTCCATCCACCAATTTTGGTGTCTCTGAGGCCTTGCTGAAATAGGCTCATTCAACTTGCCCCATTTTGGTGTTACCTTCTCCTGGTCATTCAAACGAAATATATCTTTTTTACAATTAAACAGGATAGTTCTCAACGATGCTTCTATTTCACTAATGACGGAATTATCAATGGTTTGCTCTTTGAGTTGTATTGCTCGAATCGGGCGAAACTCATGTGATAATCCTTCAATTTTTTTAAGTATATCGTATGGTTTTTCATTTGAAAAATGACGTTTTGAAAAAAGCAATTGACTTAGCGCTTTTGCCTTTTCAAAAGGAACTTTCACATATGATACCGCACCTGTACGATAGGACTGTTCTTTATCCACTTTCATCACAATAAAATTATTTTCTTTTTTGTAAATCGTCAGACCGCAAACATGCCCAAAATACTTCTGTGGATGATCAGTGGAAAAAGCTACCGGAATAAGCATAAAATCGGTAGGGTCATAATTCTTCAGTTTTTCGAAAATAGTTTGGAGACTTCCTGCGCTATCCATGCGATACAACTGTATTGTTCTATTTAACGAATGGACAATATTCATTGTTTGTATTCGATCAACAAAAAAATTATTATAATCAGTTTTGATCATCTTCGCATAGATTGAAAATAGTAATTCGTAACTTTCCGGTGAAACAAATGATTGATCATTCGGTTTCAACGATAATGACATAGCTAGCATGTCCACTCGTTTTGCAAATTCTTGTCTTTGCTCCATTGTCTCTTGGTTCGGAGTGATATAATCCATGATACTAGTTGGTACTACTTTGGAGACAAACTGCGTGATTCTACTGCTTTCATCCAGTTTTCTTCTTATTGTCATACGACGCTTTAATTCACCCTCTATTTCTTCAGAGCGAACTTCCATTTTTGAAAGACAAAGTTGAGTCATCTCCTTAGCGATCGGAAGTCTGATTAGAGGTAATCGTTCTCTATAAACGCTAATGATTTCGCGATTCTTATGAAGCCCATTTACTAACTCATTAAATGGTAAATCGATGACCTCTCCCCCATCTAATTGGTCTAATGTATCTAATACATCTACTACGGACATTTCCATTCTGTTTCTTAGATAAGATAGTTCCGTGCTAACAGTCCTTGAAATATCACCGTTGCTTTTACGCAATGCTACTATATAGGGATCTTCTACAAATAGGAATTCAACGATGTTCGGCCACGGTGGATAAAAACTCTCTGTTGCTACGACAGAATTTTCAATCAATCGATTTTTCTTATATAAAAAATAATCAAAAACATAGTCAAACTGTTCGTTCCATTCTTGTTTCTTACCTTTGACCGCTTCAAGAAATCTTTTTTTCATTTCAATATTCGGATCAGGATGTTTCATGTTCCATGTTGGGAGCGGTGGTATAGTGGACTCAATAAAAAATTCATTTGTGCGACAATTGGACAAAATGATCCTCAAAGCACTCTCTACTTTACTGATCCAATGATCATTGAACGCTATAGTTTCTTTTTTATCAACGGGCGTAGACGTAACTTGGTATTGGTCTGAAATTCCTCTGATTTCATCCACTATATTGGGTACTTCTGAATCAATTGACCCAATAGCATTACGATCAAAGGTGATAATTTCACACAAACTAACTACGTCCATTAAAGGTATCCAAAAATAATCCTGTTGTCTTAGCTCATCCAGTTGTCCATTCTCTACCTGCGTCACAACAAAATAATCTTCTCTTTTATAGATTGTTAAGGTACTTAACTGAGGCATCATATATTCGCTAATCGGACTCTTAAGAGGAATAGGAAATATCATAAAATCTGTTGGATCATTATCCCTCATATTTTCCAACAATTTTTTCAGGTTCTCTCTATTTTCAATGCTACAGAATTCTTTTGATCGTTGTAATGATTCAAGTACTCTCGCCCGTTGCCCTTTCTCAGTGAAAAATTCATCAGGATCGTTCTTGATCATGCTGATATACGTTGAAAAAACCAATTCATACATTCCTAATGATGAACGAAAGTTTTCCGACATTGTATCCAGTGATAGTGCTAAAGCTAGCATATCTAGTCTTTTAATAAATTCATCTTCCGTGTCCATATCATTCTCTCCTCCTAGGTAGTGATTTTGGATTTCCCATACCATATTACGAACTTATCGTTATCCGTCAATTTATTAAGTAAGTTTACAACTAAAAGAACTCTATTGTTTGACTTATTAAAACCACAATTTATATTTTTCAAAATCCATCAGTTACTTTGTCAATGTATTCTGCACTTTACATTTGACTTGTTTACTGACTAAACGCTGATTTTTATCTTTTGACACCTGTTTTACTTGATCAATCATTGAAATAAAACGATTCGACACAGATACCATAGTCCCTGTTGTTCTTTGAGAAGTAGGTGATGATAGTGGAGGGCTTTGAACGCTAGCAGGAGGGGATATTATTGGCAGACGTTCCATCATTTGGCAGGTAGATTCTTTTGGTTCAATGCCGATACGTCGATTGATTTCCTTCTTTATTTCTATATTCTTTATCATTATGCGAGCAATATAGTAGTCTAACATTTCTTTTGCCACAGGGATTTTGAGAAAGGAGAGTCTTCCTTTTAATAATTCTAGTTCATAGGTATTCTCTCGAATTTCTTTGTATAGGTCAGATAACCCGACTGCTTTGATTTCTCTGTTCAACAATATACCTGCTTTTCCTACGAGTTCTATCATTTTCTCTTTTAAAGATACGTCAAAGTCAGCTGGGATCATTCCCCCGCTATTCAGTATTTCTACAATGTAAAGATCATTAGAATATAAATGACGTATGGTTGTATACCAATAATCTTTATGTATAGATAATTGTGCTTCTCCCCATTTTATCGATTGTTTTTTTCGATAAAGATAATAACCCAATACATAATCAAAATTTTGATTCCATTCTTGATCTGTTCCTTTCATTGCCTCAACAAATCGTACCTTCATCTCTATGGTTGCTGAATATTGACTATCTTTACCCCATTTTGGTGTGATTCGATCACACGTTTGTAAAGCAAAGAGATCCTTTTTACAGTGGAATAAAATCAATCTCAAAGTAGCTTCGATTTCAATAATTCCACAATTACCAGTAGTTTGATGGGCTAATTTTATCGATGGGATCGCTTTAAATTTATGAGAAATAGCTTCGATTTTTCTTAAGATACCATATGGCTTAAAATCAAAAAATTCTCGTGCAGAGAAGATAATTTGACTTAACTCCTGAATATTTTTTAACGGTGCTTTAACATAAGAGACTGCACCTGATTCAAAAAAAGACTCTTTATCTACTTGCATAATCATAAATTCATTGTCTCTTTTATATATGGTCAATCCACAAATATGCCCGCCTTCTTTTGGATCTAACATATGATAATAAGCTGGAAACAGTACAAAGTCCGTTGGATCATTATTTCTTAAATTCCCAAAAATATTATGTAAGTCTTCTATGTTTGTTAGTTTATAAATCTCTATGGTTCGTTGTAAGGACTGTATAATATGTGGTTGCCGTTGCTTATCAATAAAAAAATCTTCTTGGTCATTTTTGATCATTTTAATGTAGGTCGAAAATAATAGATCATAAATTCCTGGGAAACAATTGATATCATCATTGGATTTTAACGATAACGTTAAAGCCAACATATCTATGTTTCGTGAAAAAACATATTTTTTCTGTTGTTTCATTATTTCTGTTTGAACAAAACTACTATCATTTGTTGATACTACGTTTGTTCCTAGCTGAACTAAACTATAACTATTACTTTCCAGAGTTAGTTCTTCTGGTTGATTCTTTATGATACGTCGTTTCATTTCTTTATTTATTTCTTGGTATCGCTCTTGTAGTCTTGAAAGGAAACGTTGATTCATTTCTTTTGCTATAGGGTTCTTGATCATAGTCAACCGATCTTCATAGATAGTGATCATTATTCCATCATGATAGAGTGTATTCATCAATTCAATCGAACTGACTAATGGGAGTTCTCTATCATACAGTACATTTAATGGTTTGACGGTTAAGACAAGATTTTTTTGCAATAGCTCCTCATCTATATCTAAAATCTTTCCATCGCTATTCATCAATGCAAGGATATAAGGATCCCTATTAAAACTTTTTTTGATACTGTCCCGCCACTCATTTTGTTTATTACTAGGTAAAATTGCCTTGATTCCAATATTTCCAGTTTGATACAAATAATAGTCAAAAATGTAGTCAAATTGGTCATTCCAGATGTGATTGTCCGTTTTTATCGCTGCAAGAAGACTTTCACGTATTTGTATAGTCAGCTGAATATTAGCCCCATGCCAGAGTGACTTTATCCTATCAGTAGTATTTACCGAAAAAATGTCTGCTATATAGTGGAACACTAGTATTTTAAAGATATCTTCTAAGGCACTGACCGGATTGTCCATTCCTTTTTTTACTATACTATTTAAAACAGGAATTTCCTGAAACCCAGCTGAAATTGACTTGATCCCATGGAATAAAGAGAAGTCTTCTGAATTTTGCACATTCAACTTCAAAAAAAATAGTTCACTTAAACAAGGTGCTTTTGTTAGTGGAATCCTAGCATATGACACCTGTCCTACACCAAATTTCTCTTTTCTATCTACTTGAACAACAAACAAATCATTTTCCCTTTTATAAACGATCCAGCCACAATAATGTTGTAAATTATTTCCATCTTTATCTAGATTATTCAAATTTTGGAAAAGCATGAAGTCTGTTGGATCATCATTGGTCATTTTTTCAATGATTTTCTGTAGAAAACTTGGATGATCACTGCTATAAAAATCCATAGATCTTTTCAGTGAATCAATCACTTTTGACTGGTTTTCTATATCAATAAAGGATTGATCATCATCATTTTCTAGCATTTTTATGTACGTTGAATACAGTGAACTATAAAAATCTGGTGAAGCAACTCTTTGATTATTTTCCTTTAACGAAAGTGCTAATGTTAATATCTGTAGTTTTTGGAGAAATTCATTTTTATTGTTTTCTTTCATCATTTTTTCGGTATTCATATTTTCCTTTGCCAAAATTCTGTAAATAGTTCTACCCAATTTTAAAAGTTATCAGATCAATGTTTATTTTCTGTTTCTACATTTCCGATTCTACGGCTGCTGACTACTCTCATTTGGTTCAATACGAGACGTCTATTCAGATAAAACAAATTCGATACACCTACTTTTTTGTTTGATGAATGCTCGTATAACCGACACTGTAACTAAATCCAGACTAAGATCGTCATCTCTATTCGCTGTATGTCCAGCATTGTCACATTGATAGGTACAACAGGTTTCAATCATTCGGGATATGATTTGAAGCTAGGGTAGAGTCGCTTCTGCTTCTATGGATACAACGCCATTATCTTCAAGCTTCATTTCAGTTGACGGTTAATAGGGGGATAGTGCGGACGAAAATTGGTTTGTTTTCGATGTATCTATCGAATCTTCTTTTCTAATTTATAGATATTACTTGTTTTGACTAAACAGGTTCCCTCCCTACTCATCGTATCTTTTTACTTGCATTTACTTTCTTATTTGAGCGCTGACTTTCAAGTTCCGAGTCTCCTTTTGCTTGATAATTTTTGTACCAATTTGTTCCTAAGGAATGAAAAAATCTTCTGACCTACAAGGTAGCCTATTTATTTCTTTTTTAAAACCAGCAACATTTCTATGGTTTTCTGTTGCTTCTTCTCCTACCATATAATCCTTCTAACTAAATTTTTCTATCATCTAGTTAAAAATTTATGGATTTATGACGTCATATTTCGTACATTCTAACTAATTATAGTATAGTGACTACTCCTATAAAAATTACCCATTTATTTTAAAATCACGAAAAAAATACTCTCCCATAACATCAGCAAATTGATAGGTTTAAGAAAATAGTAGATTTATATGATGAGAATAATCATTTTCTCAGCTCTACAGCCAAAAGATGATACAGGCTCTGATGATACAGTCTCTATAATGAAGTAAACTGATAAAAACAAAGCTGCTCAAGAAAGGATATCTCCATGGATGAACCTACAAAAAATTACTTAGTTTAACAGACAAAAAAATCATTTTCCAAAGAATTGGCTTTCTGAAAAAAGAAGGTAGACCTTCTCCTACATGATTCATGTAGGGTTAGATAATCAACCAACAGCGGGTTATATGAGATGTAGGATGAAAGTGATCAAATATAGAAAGGGAATCAAAAATACCTTCTAAATACCTTATAGTAACGGGACATTGGAAGGAACAATAATATTAAGGTCAGCAAACGAGTGACTGATAGATACCGCCATTCCTTCCATTTTTTTTACCATATTGACTTGATCCAGGGCTAGGTTTTCCAAGATCGATCCAAAAAAAAAAGAATCAATCGAAGCCTATTTCTGCTTCGATTGATTCTCGATGAAATTCTTCTAATTTGAACTCACCAACACTACTTGTCGAAGAGCCATTTAAACTCGCCAACACTACTTGTCAAAGAGCAAAAAAAAGATACTTACATGAAGTATCTTCGATGACCCGTACGGGATTCGAACCCGTGTTACCGCCGTGAAAGGGCGGTGTCTTAACCGCTTGACCAACGGGCCAGGTAAAAATATGAAAGTAATGGGCCTAAATGGACTCGAACCATCGACCTCACGCTTATCAGGCGTGCGCTCTAACCAGCTGAGCTATAGGCCCATAAAAACTAAAGCGGGTGACGAGAATCGAACTCGCGACAACAGCTTGGAAGGCTGTGGTTTTACCACTAAACTACACCCGCAGTATGGCGCGGGACAGAATCGAACTGCCGACACATGGAGCTTCAATCCATTGCTCTACCAACTGAGCTACCGAGCCAAACGGTTCCGACGGGAATCGAACCCGCGATCTCCTGCGTGACAGGCAGGCATGTTAACCCCTACACCACGGAACCAATGTTTTTAGTTTTTAATTGCGGGAGCAGGATTTGAACCTACGACCTTCGGGTTATGAGCCCGACGAGCTACCAGACTGCTCCATCCCGCGATAATATGAAAAAGGAGGATAAGGGATTCGAACCCTTGCACGGTTTTACCCGCCTGACGGTTTTCAAGACCGTTCCCTTCAGCCGGACTTGGGTAATCCTCCAATATAAAGCTAATGACCCGTACGGGATTCGAACCCGTGTTACCGCCGTGAAAGGGCGGTGTCTTAACCGCTTGACCAACGGGCCAGATAAAAATGAAACGGAGAAGGAGGGATTTGAACCCTCGCGCCGGTTTCCCGACCTACACCCTTAGCAGGGGCGCCTCTTCAGCCACTTGAGTACTTCCCCAAAACCATTAAGATTTTGAATAAATGGGCCTAAATGGACTCGAACCATCGACCTCACGCTTATCAGGCGTGCGCTCTAACCAGCTGAGCTATAGGCCCATAAAAACTAAAAGCGGGTGACGAGAATCGAACTCGCGACAACAGCTTGGAAGGCTGTGGTTTTACCACTAAACTACACCCGCGTGGCGGTCCCGACGGGAATCGAACCCGCGATCTCCTGCGTGACAGGCAGGCATGTTAACCCCTACACCACGGAACCAATGTTTTTAGTTTTTAATTGCGGGAGCAGGATTTGAACCTACGACCTTCGGGTTATGAGCCCGACGAGCTACCAGACTGCTCCATCCCGCGATAATATGAAAAGGAGGATAAGGGATTCGAACCCTTGCACGGTTTTACCCGCCTGACGGTTTTCAAGACCGTTCCCTTCAGCCGGACTTGGGTAATCCTCCAATATGAAATACAACGTCGCTATGGACCTTGTAGGACTCGAACCTACGACCGGACGGTTATGAGCCGTCTGCTCTAACCAACTGAGCTAAAGGTCCAGGCTCTTAAATAATCGCGGCGGAGGGGATCGAACCCCCGACCTCCCGGGTATGAACCGGACGCTCTAGCCAGCTGAGCTACACCGCGAAAAAAAGTATTCATTATTTAAATGAAATGGAGCCTAGCGGGATCGAACCGCTGACCTCCTGCGTGCAAAGCAGGCGCTCTCCCAGCTGAGCTAAGGCCCCTTGAAACTATTTACTAATCGGGAAGACAGGATTCGAACCTGCGACCCCTTGGTCCCAAACCAAGTGCTCTACCAAGCTGAGCTACTTCCCGTAAAACTAACGCGCCCAAGAGGAGTCGAACCCCTAACCTTTTGATCCGTAGTCAAACACTCTATCCAATTGAGCTATGGGCGCATATTTGTAATGCCGAGGACCGGAA
The DNA here is from genome assembly GCF_051710905.1 of Enterococcus sp. DIV0806c. NCBI lineage: Bacteria > Bacillati > Bacillota > Bacilli > Lactobacillales > Enterococcaceae > Enterococcus > Enterococcus sp. DIV0806c. The sequence continues at coordinate 2,967,286 of NZ_JBIOLO010000001.1, forward strand.
TCGAACCGGTACGGTGATCACTCACCGCAGGATTTTAAGTCCTGTGCGTCTGCCAGTTCCGCCACCCCGGCGCGTAGTACATTGGCAAAGCGGAAAACGGGGTTCGAACCCGCGACCCCCACCTTGGCAAGGTGGTGCTCTACCACTGAGCTATTTCCGCGTATTTACGATGCCGGCTAAAGGACTTGAACCCTCGACCCTCTGATTACAAATCA
>NZ_JBIOLO010000001.1:2970000-3211012 GCF_051710905.1 Enterococcus sp. DIV0806c
GGCCCCTAGTCCAAACAGTGCTCTACCTCCATCATTCTCAATTCCGAGGCTAGCCCTAAAGCTATTTCGGAGAGAACCAGCTATCTCCAAGTTCGTTTGGAATTTCTCCGCTACCCACACCTCATCCCCGCACTTTTCAACGTACGTGGGTTCGGTCCTCCAGTGCGTTTTACCGCACCTTCAACCTGGACATGGGTAGATCACATGGTTTCGGGTCTACGACTACATACTCAAACGCCCTATTCAGACTCGCTTTCGCTGCGGCTCCGTCTCTTCAACTTAACCTCGCATGCAATCGTAACTCGCCGGTTCATTCTACAAAAGGCACGCCATCACCCATTAACGGGCTTTGACTTGTTGTAGGCACACGGTTTCAGGTTCTATTTCACTCCCCTTCCGGGGTGCTTTTCACCTTTCCCTCACGGTACTGGTTCACTATCGGTCACTAGGGAGTATTTAGCCTTGGGAGATGGTCCTCCCGGATTCCGACGGAATTCCTCGTGTTCCGCCGTACTCAGGATCCTCCTAGGTGCCTTCCAAATTTCATCTACGGGGCTTTCACCCTCTCTGACTGACTTTTCCAAGTCATTCGACTATCTGAAAGAACTACCATATCGGAGTCCTACAACCCCAATGAGCAAGCTCATTGGTTTGGGCTTTTCCCGTTTCGCTCGCCGCTACTCAGGGAATCGAATTTTCTTTCTCTTCCTGCAGGTACTTAGATGTTTCAGTTCTCTGCGTCTACCTCGTATACGCTATGTATTCACGTATACGTAACATCCTATAAAAGATGCTGGGTTTCCCCATTCGGAAATCTCTGGATCATAGCTTACGTACAGCTCCCCAAAGCATATCGGTGTTAGTCCCGTCCTTCATCGGCTCCTAGTGCCAAGGCATCCACCGTGCGCCCTTATTCACTTAACCTTATCAACCTTGCGGTTGGGTTTTGATCTTTCTTCTAGCGATAGAAGTCCAATCAAGAAAAATAAGCAATTGAACTTATTAAAAAACTCATTCAACGCGGTGTTCTCGGTTTGTATTACTTACATTTTTACTTCAATATCCAGTTTTCAATGAACAAAATTTTGAGAGTAGACCTCTCAAAACTGAACAAAGTATCGACAAACGTGTGTAGTCTCCGTAATATTCCTTAGAAAGGAGGTGATCCAGCCGCACCTTCCGATACGGCTACCTTGTTACGACTTCACCCCAATCATCTATCCCACCTTAGGCGGCTGGCTCCAAAAAGGTTACCTCACCGACTTCGGGTGTTACAAACTCTCGTGGTGTGACGGGCGGTGTGTACAAGGCCCGGGAACGTATTCACCGCGGCGTGCTGATCCGCGATTACTAGCGATTCCGGCTTCATGTAGGCGAGTTGCAGCCTACAATCCGAACTGAGAGAAGCTTTAAGAGATTAGCTTAGCCTCGCGACTTCGCGACTCGTTGTACTTCCCATTGTAGCACGTGTGTAGCCCAGGTCATAAGGGGCATGATGATTTGACGTCATCCCCACCTTCCTCCGGTTTGTCACCGGCAGTCTTGCTAGAGTGCCCAACTAAATGATGGCAACTAACAATAAGGGTTGCGCTCGTTGCGGGACTTAACCCAACATCTCACGACACGAGCTGACGACAACCATGCACCACCTGTCACTTTGCCCCCGAAGGGGAAGCTCTATCTCTAGAGTGGTCAAAGGATGTCAAGACCTGGTAAGGTTCTTCGCGTTGCTTCGAATTAAACCACATGCTCCACCGCTTGTGCGGGCCCCCGTCAATTCCTTTGAGTTTCAACCTTGCGGTCGTACTCCCCAGGCGGAGTGCTTAATGCGTTAGCTGCAGCACTGAAGGGCGGAAACCCTCCAACACTTAGCACTCATCGTTTACGGCGTGGACTACCAGGGTATCTAATCCTGTTTGCTCCCCACGCTTTCGAGCCTCAGCGTCAGTTACAGACCAGAGAGCCGCCTTCGCCACTGGTGTTCCTCCATATATCTACGCATTTCACCGCTACACATGGAATTCCACTCTCCTCTTCTGCACTCAAGTCTCCCAGTTTCCAATGACCCTCCCCGGTTGAGCCGGGGGCTTTCACATCAGACTTAAGAAACCGCCTGCGCTCGCTTTACGCCCAATAAATCCGGACAACGCTTGCCACCTACGTATTACCGCGGCTGCTGGCACGTAGTTAGCCGTGGCTTTCTGGTTAGATACCGTCAAGGGGTGAACAGTTACTCTCACCCTTGTTCTTCTCTAACAACAGAGTTTTACGATCCGAAAACCTTCTTCACTCACGCGGCGTTGCTCGGTCAGACTTTCGTCCATTGCCGAAGATTCCCTACTGCTGCCTCCCGTAGGAGTTTGGGCCGTGTCTCAGTCCCAATGTGGCCGATCACCCTCTCAGGTCGGCTATGCATCGTGGCCTTGGTGAGCCGTTACCTCACCAACTAGCTAATGCACCGCGGGTCCATCCATCAGCGGCACCGTAAAGCGCCTTTCAAAACGAAACCATGCGGTTTCGATTGTTATACGGTATTAGCACCTGTTTCCAAGTGTTATCCCCTTCTGATGGGCAGGTTACCCACGTGTTACTCACCCGTTCGCCACTCCTCTTTTCCCGGTGGAGCAAGCTCCGGTGGGAAAAGAAGCGTTCGACTTGCATGTATTAGGCACGCCGCCAGCGTTCGTCCTGAGCCAGGATCAAACTCTCATAATAAAAGTTAGAACAATCTTTCGATTGTTAAGCTCAATTGTTTGCTAGCATATTGCTTGCTTGTTAAAAATGTTTGTTGTCTTGAATTGAATCAAGACGCCCTACACATTTGGTTTGTCTTACTTTGTTCAGTTTTCAAAGGTCTACGTGATAAATGAAACACAACTGTCTCAACTTATCGTTTGTGATTGCCGTAGCAACTTTCATATCTTAGCAAACTCTCGAATGATTGTCAACTATTTTTTAAAAGTTTTTTTGAACTCTTTTTTCATGAGGTCGTTTTAGCAACTCACTTATCATAACTTATCGTTTGTTATTTGTCAACAGTTAATTTTGTTTTTTTCTTTGCGAAATCAACGTTTATCTGTTGTCGTTCACAAGTGACTTGGTTATCTTATCATGTGTTGTCCCACACGTCAAGAACTTTTTTATGATCATTCAGAAGTTATGAAACTTAACTTTTGAACAAATAATAATATACCAACTAAAATCTTATTGGTCAACGAATTTTTTTGTGTTTTTTCAAGTTTTTTAGTTATACGATTAATATACTAAAAAACGATTTAAACGTTCGCGTTTCGCATGGCATAAAGATGTTGAAAACCTTTATCTACATAAATCATTCGCCATTGCAATTACGCTGAAACTTCTATAAAGTAGACTCATTTCTAATGGTTCCGTTTTCTTTTTTTATATCTATCTTATCCCTTTCCATAACTTTCTCTGAAATGGTTCATTGATACGCATTTACTTAAAAATTAGTTTCAATAAAGTCTTAAATATAGAACAAGATTTCAAGCAAAGTTATCTCATTTTTTCTCTAAAAAATAAACCGACAGCAGCTAGAAATAAAAAACATTTCTGGCTATTGTCGGTTTGGTTCCCTGAACTGGTTGTTTCTATTTATGTCTCAGATTTAACGCATGGTTGGGAATAGTAATACGTCACGGATCGATTGAGCATCGGTCAATAGCATGACTAGACGGTCGATTCCGATACCTAGTCCGCCAGTTGGTGGCATACCATATTCTAATGCTTCTAAGAAGTCTTCGTCTAAACCATGTGCTTCATCGTTTCCAAGCTCGCGTTCTTTTTCTTGCGCTTCAAAACGTTCTCTTTGATCGATTGGATCATTCAGCTCAGTAAAGGCATTCGCAAATTCTTTACCTGTGATGAACAATTCGAAACGGTCAGTAAAACGTGGGTCTTCAGGATTTTTCTTCGCCAATGGAGAAACTTCTACTGGATGTCCATAGACAAATGTTGGTTGTACTAATGTTTCTTCCACGAATGCTTCAAAGAATTCATTGATGACGTGACCAACACCCATCGCTTCTGTCACTTCAACTTGGTGTTCTTTTGCAATTGCTAGTGCTTCTTCTAAGGTCATTTCTTTCCAGAAATCAACACCAGTGTGCTCTTTGATTGCGTCAACCATGTGTACACGTTTGAAATCACTTTCTAAGTCTACTGCTTGTCCTGCATAAGTGATTTTAGCTGTTCCTAATACTTTTTCAGCTGCATTACGGATGATACCTTCTGTCAAGTTCATCACATCTTGGAAATCAGTGTATGCAGTGTATGCTTCAAGCATCGTGAACTCAGGGTTGTGGGTCGTATCGATTCCTTCGTTACGGAATACACGGCCGATCTCATAAACTTTTTCCATACCACCAACGATCAAACGTTTCAAATGAAGTTCTAACGCGATACGTAGATATAGATCCATATCTAACGCATTGTGATGTGTGATAAACGGACGTGCTGCTGCCCCACCGGCTTCATTATGCAAGACTGGTGTTTCAACTTCGATATAGCCGTTCCCATCTAAATAGCGACGGATCTCACTAATGATTTGACTGCGTTTCATGAAGCGGTCAAAACTATCTCTATTACTTACTAAATCAAGGTAACGCTGTCTGTATCGTTGTTCGATATTCGTTAATCCATGATATTTATCTGGTAATGGACGAAGTGCTTTTGATAAGATGACGATTTCAGAGGCTTTGATCGATACCTCACCTGTATCAGTTTTCATGATTTCTCCAGTTACACCAAAGAAATCTCCTAAGTCAGCATGTTTGAATACTTCATAAGCTTCTTCACCTACTCGGTCTTTGCGTACGTAGATTTGGATTTGGCCTTCTCTGTCTTGCAGATGGGCAAATCCAGCTTTTCCTTTTCCACGGCGTGTCATCATACGGCCAGCAACACTCGCTGTCAATGCCATCTCCGCCAATTCTTCTTTTGTACGTGGATCAAATAATTCGTGCAATTCTTGGGAATTATGTGTACGCTCAAATCGCTTACCAAATGGATCGATCCCATTTTCTCTCAATTGCTCCATTTTTTCACGACGAACAATCATTTGATCGTTTAAATCTTCTAATTGATTTTGTTGTTCCTCAGTCACAAAAGTTCCTCCATTCTCATCTTATTCTCTTCCTTATAATGCCAATGAAACGCAAAAAAAGCAAGCCGAACTTAGTGTTTCGGCTTGAATTTCGCAAAAAACTTAGAATAACTTCCTAAGATTGAAGTGATAATTTTTCATTTTTTTCAACCAATTGGTCAAGCAGTTCATTGATTTCATGCTGTTTCTCAGTCTTATTGATTGCTAATTTGATCTTGGCTGCACGTGAGATACCTTTTAGATAGTAGGAAGCGTGTGTCCGAAACTCACGACAGGCGATGGTTTCTCCTTTTAAATCAACTAAACGTTCTAGATGTAATTTTGCAGTAGCGATTTTTTCGCGTGCGGTTGGTTCCGGAATCAGCTCTCCAGTTTCTAAATAATGTTGTGTCCGATGGATTATCCAAGGATTCCCTAAAGCAGCGCGGCCGATCATGACGCCATCGGCACCCACGTATTCCAACATGCGTTTTGCATCTTCTGGCGTTTTGACGTCCCCGTTCCCCATAAAAGGGATCGTTAGATGTTTTTTGACTTCCTTTAACACTTCCCAATTGGCTTTTCCTTCATACATTTGCACACGTGTTCGTCCGTGCATGGCTACTGCACCGGCTCCAGCTGCTTGAGCTGCTAATGCGTTTTCGACAGCAAAAACATGTTCTTCGTCCCAACCAATACGCATTTTCACAGTAACTGGCACATCAACTGCCGATGCAACTGCATGAACCATTTCATAGACTTTATCAGGATCTAATAACCATTTTGCACCTGCTTCAGCTTTGATGATTTTATTGACTGGGCATCCCATATTGATATCAATGATATCTGCTGTAGTATGTTTCTCAACAAACTGTGCTGCTTCTACTAGTGTGTCTTTGTTCCCACCAAATATTTGCAAGCTTAATGGATGCTCCGTTTCGTCGATATGCAGCATTTCCAATGTTTTTTTGTTGCGGAAATGAATACCTTGGTCACTGATCATCTCGCAAACGACCATTCCTGCACCAAATTCTTTGACGGTTACACGAAATGCGGCGTTCGTGATCCCTGCCATTGGTGCTACAACAACGCGATTCGGTATTTCAACGTTCCCGATTTTCCATGTGTGATCCACTTATAATCCTCCCAAGGCTTCTGTCTTCAATGCTGCTAGGTCATCTTCTGTGTAGGTATACTTACTATTGCAAAATGAGCAAACTGCTTCTGCGCCATGGTCTTCATCGATCATTGCTTGGATTTCTGCTGCGCCTAAAGCAATGATTGCTTCGCCAAACTTTTCTTTCGAACAATCACATTTAAACTGCACAGGCATTTTTTCTAGTACTTGCAATTCGTCTGTTCCTAACAATCCTTGCAAGATTTCTTCAGGTGTCAACCCTTCATCTAAGAGTGTAGAAATACGTGGTGTTGTTTTCAGTTGCTCTTCGATTTTCGCAATCGTTTCTTCGTCTGCCCCTGGCATGATCTGGATCATAAAACCACCCGCTGTTTTGATGGTATCATCCGTATTGACTAAGACGCTTAGCCCTACAGCTGAAGGGATTTGTTCTGAAATCGCTAAATAGTACGTGAAATCTTCAGCTAGTTCACCAGATACAATCGGTGTTTGTCCTGAAAAAGGTTCTTTTAACCCTAGATCTTTTGTCACACTGAACATCCCTTGTGTCCCTACTGCTCCACGTACATCGATTTTTCCTTCTGCGTTCAGCGGTAAACTCAGGTGTGGATTTTTGATGTACCCTTTGACATTACCTTTACCATTCGCATCAACAACGATCCCACCTGCAGGGCCATCGCCTTGGATGCGTACTGTTAATTTATCTTCCCCTTTAACTGTCGCACCTAGCAGCAGACTGCCAACTAATGCACGGCCTAATGCTGCTGATGATGTATGCCAAGTATCATGGCGTTGCTGCGCTTCTGCAACAGTATTGGTTGCACGAACAGCATATGCTCGAACAAACCCGTCATTGGCTAATGCCTTCACTAAATAATCTTCCATTTGTATGTACCTCATTTCCCGATTTTAAAACTCATAGTGAATCATACTAGTAACTTCCAAATTTTTCAACTTTTGAATTTGTAAATTCTACGTTTCTTTTTTAATTGTCAGACACAAAAAAAGAGCTGCGACTTTCGTCACAGCTGCTTTCTTTATCTATTTTGATCATCTGAATGATTTTGTTCATCCGTTGAAGTCGATTGATTGTCATCATTCAACTCTTTTTTCGCTTCATCAAACTCATGTTTTTCTTCTGCTTGTTTTTCCGCATCTTTTTCTTCTAGTGCACGTTTTGCTTCTTCAAACGTTTGCGCTTCTTTTTCACTAGGGAAGTCTGCCGATTCTGCTCCTTCAGGCATTACACCTTTTTCAAAGAGAGATTTGATTGCTTTGGCATCCAATGTTTCAAATTCAAGCAGTTTTTCTGCGATCAGTTTGTGTTGCGCACGGTGTGCTTCGATGATTTCATGTGCTTTTTGATGTGCTTCCATCAAGATCTTGCGTACTTCTTGGTCGATTTCAAAAGCAACTTGTTCTGAGTATGCTTTCGTTTGACCATAGTCACGGCCTACGAATACTTGGTGGTTTCCTTCATATTGGACAGGACCTAAGCGATCACTCATCCCATACTCTGTAACCATACTTCTTGCTAGTGCTGTTGCTTGTTCAAAGTCATTTGATGCACCAGTAGATTGAACGTTGAAGATGATTTCTTCTGCGGTACGTCCACCTAGTAATCCAACGATTTGTTCAAACATATCTTCTTTTGTCATTAAGAATTGATCTTCTTTTGGTAAAGCGATCATATATCCACCAGCACGTCCACGTGGGATGATCGTTACTTTGTGAACGACACGGGCACGACTCAAGACAAGCCCAACGATCGTATGACCTGCTTCATGGTAAGCGACCATTTCGCGTTCGCGTTTGCTGATGACACGGTCTTTCTTCGCTGGTCCAGCAATCACGCGGTCTTCTGCTTCATCGATATCAGAAGCATCGATTTTTTTCTTGTTTCGACGAGCAGCTACTAACGCTGCTTCGTTTAAGACATTTTCTAAATCCGCACCAGCAAAACCTGGTGTTTGTTGTGCCACGACTTTTAAATCAACATCGTCAGCAATTGGTTTGTTTCTTGCGTGAACTCGTAAAATCGCTTCACGGCCTTTGACATCTGGACGACCAACTAAAATTTGACGGTCAAAACGTCCTGGACGAAGTAAGGCTGGATCTAATACGTCTGAACGGTTTGTCGCTGCAATCACGATCACGCCTTCGTTGCCATCAAATCCATCCATTTCAACAAGCAATTGGTTCAGTGTTTGTTCACGTTCATCGTGTCCACCACCCATACCAGCGCCACGTTGACGACCGACAGCATCGATTTCATCAATAAAGATGATTGCTGGAGCATTCTTTTTCGCAGTTTCAAATAAGTCACGAACTCGGCTTGCACCGACCCCAACAAACATTTCAACAAAGTCTGAACCCGAAATAGAGTAGAATGGTACGCCAGCTTCACCAGCAACTGCTTTGGCAAGCAACGTTTTACCTGTTCCTGGAGGTCCTTCTAGGAGAACTCCGGCTGGGATACGTGCGCCTAATTCAATGAAGCGTCTTGGATCTTTTAGGAACTCAACGACTTCGACAAGTTCTTGTTTTTCTTCTTCCGCACCCGCTACATCAGAGAAACGAACGCGATTTGCTTTTTTGTCGGCTTCTTTTGCTTTGGATTTCCCAAAGTTCATCACACGGCCTCCGCCGCCTCCGCCGCCTCCTTGTTGTCCCATCATCATATAGAAGAAGAAGACGATGATCACGATTGGCAAGAAGCTTAATAGGAGTGATACCCATACGCCGCTACTTGATTCTTCTCTGATCGTAGTTGCTACGTTGTTGTCTTTTGCCAACTCTGTGACTTGGCTCAATGTTGTATCGTTTGGCAAAATAATCGTAGTGAAGTGCGTAGTTGATGTCTCGGTAGTACCTAGAATCGATAGACCGCCACTATTTGCAACTGTCTGTTGTTCTTTGTATTCACCTGAGATCTTATACACACCATTAGCAGGTTGCACCTCAAAGTTTTTGATTTTGCCTTCTTGTAATTGTTCAGTGAATTTTGAGTACTCGATATCTGACGACCGTTGGCCATTGTTACCAAAAATAAAGTAGACGACCATTACCATCGCTAAGATTACGAGGACATAATACAAGGCATTTTTCATCATGCCATTGTTTTTTTTGTTCATAGTTGTCCTCCCTATGCGTTATTTTTACTTGATAAATCTTTTATCAATCCTGACCATACTATTGTAACATAATTTATAAGAGATAGATGATTAATTTGATTGATAAACGCTCGGTTTTAGTACACCGATGTATGGAAGATTTCGATAGGCTTCTGCATAATCTAATCCATAACCTACCACAAACTCGTTTGGCACATTGAAACCAATGTAATCCGCTTCGATATCTACGACTCTGCCTTCGGGCTTATCAAGGAGTGTCACGATTTTGACTGAGTTTGCTTTACGGTATTTGAATAGATCGACTAAATAAGCAAGTGTTCTTCCGCTATCAATGATGTCTTCGACGATCAATAAATCACGGCCTTCCACATTCGTATCCAAGTCTTTTACGATTTTTACTTCACCTGATGAAACAGTTGCGTTACCGTAACTTGAAACATCCATAAAATCCAATTCTAGGTAAGCATCGATCGAACGGATAATGTCTGCCATGAATGGGACAGCACCTTTCAATACACCAACAACCAACGGATTTTTATCTTGATAATTTTCAGTTAACTCTTTTCCTAGTTCTTTACAACGAACTTGTATCTCTTCTTGCGTGATCAATACTCTCTCGATATCTTTTTCTAACATCAGGTTCTCCTTCCAATTGCTTCTTTTTGATATTTGTAAAGAAGTATGTAGTGTATTTTATCAGTTTCTACACCAATACTCAAATAAGAATGGACAAAAGGGACTAGACTCCATAGATTTCTCCCTTCATCTATAATAACCCATGAATTTTTTCGTTGTGCAACAGATATTTTTTTATCGATAAAATATCTTGACACTCTTTTGTTCAACGTCTCCGTCAATTGGATACGATCTCCCGGTTTTCGCCGATCGACCCAAAGCGATTGTTCGGCGGATAACCAGAGATCATGAGTGAAGATTTCACCTGTTTCATCCAATTTCCAATCTGGAAGTTGGTCGGGTGTGTAGATCCCTAACCATTCCGACTCTCCTAACTGAATGGCTTGATTCGGTATGATTTTTAACGGAGTATTTTGGTGGTTGGTTGATCGTTCCTTTTTTCTTTCATAAAGATAAAGTACTTCATAGGAACGTTCAATCACCCAGCGTTTGCCCAGATCAATCTGCCATTGTCCTGCGGCTTGTTCACATTGTTGTAACAACGTGTCAATCTGTTTTTCTTTGATCGTCACTTTCGTAACTGGAAAAACGTAATCAAAGAACGTGTAAAAGAAGAAGTAACGTTCAAAAGATTCCAAACTTTCGATCACCTTCCACGGAATAGATAAGCGCTCTTCTCCATACGTAAGATGTTCCGTGATCATCTGATGAGTATTTTTTCGGATGAATTGTTCTGCCCATTGGATTTGTTGTGAGAATTTTTGGAAATGAGCCATCGCTTGGGTATTTTCTTTTTTCAATTGTGGTACGACTAAATGACGAAGTCGATTACGTTGGACAGTTAGTTCCTGATTGGTATGGTCCTCAAAAAAAGGTAAATCTTCTGCTTCCGCATACGCATACAATTGTTCTTTACTAAATGACAACAACGGTCGAATCAGTCGCCCACCAGCAAAAGGTTGCGTTTCCTTGATTCCCGCATAGGTACCTAGCTGCCCACCACGAATGATTTTCATCAAAATCGTTTCCATTTGATCATCCCCATGATGCGCTGTCATCAATGTATCATAATGATCATGTCGTACGATCTCATCAAATTTCTCATACCGAAAAGCTCGAGCAGCCGTTTCAATTCCTTGTTCCGCTGGATTCTCCCATACTTTCAAGTGGAAAGTAAGATTGTTTTTATCGCAAAAGTCAGCAAGATAGGCTGCTTCATCCGCAGAAACGCTCCGTAAGCGATGATCGATATGGACAACCCCTAACCGAAAGCCAATTTGTTTTTGGGCGGTCATTAAGCAATCGAGTAAAACCATCGAGTCTACACCACCGGAAACAGCAACTAGTATTTTCGCATGTTCAGACAGATAGCCACGGCGTAAGCCTCTTTTTATAAATGCTTGTTTAAAATGACTTGCTCTTCTATCCATTGGTGTCACATCCTTTTACAAAATAAAAAGAGCGGACAAAAGTCTGTGACAATTGCCTGCCCTTCAATTTCGCTTAGCTTAGCTACGGCGACCGCCACGGCCTCCGCGTTTTCCTTCTGTGTTGCGTTTTAAGGAAGTCAATCGATCATCGCTATCTTTTAAAAATGAGCTCATCAATGAATCGAAGTCTTCTTTTGTATTGGAAGGTTGGCTGCGAGAAAAAGATTTTTTCTGCGGTGCGCGTCCTCGATTATCTCGAGTTTCTTTTTGTGGATATCTCTTTTGACGATTTTCATCATTAGTTTCTACTGGTTGCTCTTGTGCTTTGCGGATAGATAAACCGATTTTCCCATCATCATTGACTGTAATGACTTTGACTGTTACCTCATCACCAACGCTCAATACATCATGAATATCCTTGATATAACCGTTTGATACTTCACTGATATGAACTAACCCTGTTTTGCCAGCTCCTAAATCAATAAACGCGCCAAAATTTGTGATTCCTGAAACTTTTCCTTGCAGTTTTGCTCCTACCTCGATTGACATAAAAAAAATGTTCCTCCTAATTATTTCCCTTTTTTTATATTACTGCTTATTGGGCAGTTGTTGAACTCGTTGTTTGTTCATCGGTGTCTGCTGAATTATCTGTCGTAGATTCAAGTATCGGGTAGACTTGCTCCCCTTCTTTTGAATAGAAAAATTTGCTTCTAGCAAGTTTTGCTACATAATCTTCATCTTTAAGCAATTTCACGTCTTCTGTGAGTTGGTCTACATCTTTATTGATTTGTTGTAACTCTGTATCTGCTTCGACTTTTAATTCATTTAAATGATTCATTCGTTGCATATCATTAAAAATTTGGAAACCTATTACAGCGAAAATGACCAAAGCACCTAAAAAGATGGCTGCTAACCTGCGTCTACGAAAAATCAATTGGCGTTGTTGTTGTTGAAATTCGACATATTTTTTCTTTGCATACTCTGTGTCTAGTGCAGCGATTTTATTGCTTTTGTTTGCCACCTGTATTCGCTCCAATCTTTTTTGATTGTCATTCTTTATTATACCAACATCCTGAATGCTTGTCTAATCTATTTCGCTTGTGTTTTGTACTCGTGTTTCTGACAAGACTTCATACATTTTTTGTGCATCTTCTTTTTTTGTTGACTCATGCAACTCTGCTACCTTGATTTCCATCGTCTTGTTGCCAAATTGGATGTCCAATTGGTCTCCAACCTTGACATCACTGGAAGATTTCGCGAGTTTGCCATTGATTTTGATTCGTCCTTTATCCGCCACTTCTTTAGCGACAGATCGGCGCTTGATGATTCGCGAGATTTTTAAAAATTTATCTAATCGCATCTCATGTCCTCACTTTTCTTTTTTTATTTTTTTCAAACGTAAGATTTTCTTACCAAATGGCAGTAACAGCCATTCACGGATCGTAAATAATTTTGTCCAGATCACTGCATATACAAATGTGACTACGCCTATAATGACACCGCCTAGGCTGGCAAAAAGAGCAGTCGAGCGATGGCTCACTGGACCAAACAATAAGTTTAAGAAGCCATAATACACAAACAACGCTAAGACCATACAACCTAAACATTGGATTAATTTCTTACCAAATTTTCGTTCGTGCCAAAAACTATTGATTGCTGGAGTTTCAGTACGGACAAAATACCATAAAGTCACTGATAGTCCAAGTAATGTCGATAAACTAGCACCGACTGTTCCTAAATAACTCGTGAGAAGGGGGGTAGCTAAAGCTTTAGCAAGCAAGCCCCAACCAGCACCCTTTAATGAGGGGCGAAAAGAGTTTTTACTTTGAGCAATGCTTTGGTACGCTTGAATAATTGCAGTTAGTCCAATGGAAAAAACAAACAGAACTAGTGTCATATTCCCAGCATAATCTTTAAACAATGCGTAATTGATATAAGGCAACAATACAGCTAATCCTACTGAAGCTGCCAACGCCAATGCAGTCGTCAGACGCAAGTAAATTTTTGCTGTGGAATAAAATTGTCCTTTGACTGCACTCGTTAGGTAGCGTGTCAACGCGGGTAAGAACGTAGCACTTAAAGCTGTAGCAATAACTAATCCTAATTGAACTAACGGTTGCCCACGATCATATACTCCTTTAGCTATTTTAGATGCTTGCTCGGATAAACCATAGATTTGTAACGCATTCTTAACAAAAAAAGAATCAATCAATTGGAAGAAGATCAATAGACCACTATAAATGGAGACTAATCCCCCTTCAATCAAGAAACGGCGCACGAGTGATTTCGCTGGCCTTCTTAAAATCGGAAAGTGGCGGAAGCTCAATGCACCACCATGGATTTTTTGTTCATAATAGTACAGTACACCATATGCACATACGCCACCAAATACTGCGCCACTCATTGCCGCTGTGCCTGTTTGATAGACTGTCCAGCCTAATCGCTTAAAGGCAATCGCGCTAAAAACAATGATTGCTACACGAACAATTTGTTCCACGACTTGCGAAACCGCTGTGGGTTCCATTAAAAATCGTCCTTGAAAATTCCCACGATAATAAGATAGTCCTGGCATCAACAAAAACGTGAAGGAGACGATCCGAATCAACGGCATCAGTTGTTGATCACCCATCATTAGAGCGATCCAGTGACTAAATGAAAATACGAAGAGCCAGAGTAAAAAGCCTGACCAAAAAACAAGGGGATAAAGATTTTTCAATGCTTGTCTTTGTTCGAAAGGGTCTTTTTTTTCTGCTACATATTTAGAGATAAACTGGGGTAGCCCCGACAAAGCGAGTGTCATCGCAATACCATAAATAGGATAAACTTGTTGATAAACATAAAAACCTTCATCGCCCACTAAGTTTTGCAATGGAATCCGATAGAGTGCGCTGAGGACTTTTGCTATAAAGGAGGCAAGCGTCAACACAAAGGCACCATGCATCACTTGACGCATTTCTTTATGATCCAAAGGTTCAGCCCCTTCCTATGCAGTCGCATATTTCTGTTCGCGCAATGCTTTGACAAATTGTTGGATTTCTTGCAACCAAACAGCAGTCGTTGTTTGAGGTGGCAAGGTCAAACGAATCATCATTTGTTCTTTTTCCACACCAAGTCCTGCTTTTAATTTTGTGGCAGTCAGCGCTTCAAATAATTGTTCAACCGTGTAGCGTTTTGTTCCCACTTTGCTCAACTTGAACACGATGGTTTGTTGTTGCTTACGAATCATCTCTAGCAATGCACGATCGCCATCCATTTTGATTTGTCCAATCGTCAACAAATGCGCGACTTCTTCAGGATATTCACCAAAACGATCCAGTAGATCTGCTTCTAATTCTTCCAACATCTCTTGTGAATCCAATTCGCGAATCCGTTTATAGATTTCGATTTTTTGGCGTTGATCTGACACATAACTTTCTGGTAGATAGGCATCGACGCCTAGATCGATCTCCACAGAAGTTTTTTCTGTTTGCTGATTTTTACCTTGTTTACGAGCGACTGCCTCACTCAACATTTGAGAGTACATATCAAAACCAACAGCATCGATAAATCCATGTTGTTGCGCCCCTAGCAAGTTACCAGCACCACGGATCGATAAATCTCGCATCGCGATTTTAAATCCTGAACCCAATTCCGTAAAGTCTTTGATTGCTTGAAGACGCTTTTCGCTGACTTCATTAAGGATTTTTTGCTGTTCGTACATAAAATAAGCATAAGCGACACGATTGCTTCGTCCAACACGTCCTCGTAATTGGTAAAGCGTAGAGAGTCCCATATAATCGGCATTTTCTACGAAGAGTGTGTTTGCATTTGGAATATCCACACCAGTTTCGATGATCGTCGTCGTCACTAAGACATCATACTGTCCCTCGATAAAGTCGAATAATGTGTTTTCTAGTTGGACTTCCGTCATCTGTCCATGCGCATAGGCGATTCTCGCTTCGGGAACTAATGCTTGGATTTCTTCTACTTTACGTTCAATCGTTTCTACACGATTATATAAGTAGAAAACTTGTCCGCCTCGTCCCATTTCCCGTTGGATCGCTTCACGAATCGCCCCGGGATTTTTCTCCATCACATATGTTTGGATCGGATACCGATTCGCCGGTGGCGTTTCAATCACCGATAGATCCCGTACGCCTAGCATCGACATATGCAGCGTTCGCGGAATAGGTGTCGCTGTCAAAGTCAGCACATCCACTTGCGCACGCAATTGTTTCAAACGTTCTTTGTGTTTTACACCGAAACGTTGTTCTTCATCAACGATCAATAGTCCTAAATCACTAAATTCAATATCTTTTGACAATACACGATGAGTACCCACAACAATATCTAGTTGTCCTGTGCGTAATTCTTCGATCGTTTCTTTTTGTTGTTTCTTTGTTCGGAAACGACTCAGCAAACCAACATTCACTGGGAATCCCTCAAAACGTTCCAACATCGTTTCGTAATGTTGTTGCGCCAAGATTGTTGTCGGCACAAGAAATGCCACTTGTTTACTTTCTTTGACTGCTTTAAAAGCGGCACGTAGCGCAACTTCGGTTTTCCCATAGCCGACGTCCCCCACAAGTAAACGATCCATTGGTTTTTCTTTTTCCATATCTCGTTTGATTTCCGCCGCACTTCGGAGTTGGTCATCTGTTTCCGAATATGGAAAAGCATTCTCAAATTCTTTTTGATAAGAGTCATCCGGACCAAATGCGTATCCTTTTTCTGCTTCTCTGACCGCATACAATTGGATCAAGTCATCCGCAATATCTTCGATTTTTGAGGAGATCTTACGTTTCGTTTTCGTCCATTCACTACCACCGAGTTTGTTGATTCGTGGTGTTTTGGATTCCGAAGCTACATATTTTTGGATCAAATTCAACTGCGTGACAGGAATAAATAGCTTATCATCATTTTGATAAATGATCGTCATATAATCTTGGTGGACACCGTCGACCTCTAAGGTTTCCATACCGATATATTTCCCGATCCCATGATTCGCATGGACAACGTAATCTCCAGCTTTTAATTCGTTGTAGCTTTTTAGTCGTTCTGCATTCGTTACCGTTTGACGACGTGTCTGTTTTTTTGTTGTCTTTTGAAAAATCTCTTTTTCCGTGATCGTTACGATTTTTTCTTGCGGCAACTCAAAACCTGTCATCAATGCGCCTTCGACTAATTGGACTTGTCCTTTGATCAGTTGGTCTGCTTCTGTTTCTACCACTAATATGTCTTCGTCACGCAACATTTGTTCCGCCTTACGGATACGTTCTTTCGTTGGAATGAAGATGACGACTGTCTGCTCTTGTTTGCGCCAACGATCCATTTCCGTTTTCAGCAATGGCATTTGTCCAAAGAACTGTTGCATCGTGCGATACTGGAACTGGTAAAGTGCTTGGAACCTGAGATTTCCCATTCCTTTTTGGAATAAAGAGAAAAAAGTGGTCGCAAATTTTTCTTTTTGGATGATCCCATGTACATCTGCCACAAATTGTTGTTCAGAGAATACGCGTAACTCACTAATTTTTTGTGTATGCCATTCCGCTGCTTCTCTCTCCATTTCGCGATTCGTTTCCATGATTCGTTGGTAATCGTCCACGATCAGCAAGCTATCTTGGGGGAAATAATCCAAAATCGATAAATGTTCAGGATACAAAAGATCCGCATAGAACTTCGCTTGGTCTGTCGGGATATTACGTTGCCATTCCGAGATCAACTGACCGAAATAGTCATGCAAAAATTGTCGTTCAGTAGGTTCTGCGGTCGTTGCTAATTTCTTTTCTAAGAGGTTTTCTATTTTGTTGATACCGTCAAGTAGATTCTCTTGAGAATAAATTTGTTCACTTGTTGGTGGTAACCACACTTCTTCGATCTTTTCAATCGATCGTTGCGTATCAGCTTCGAAGTATCTCATGGAATCAATTTCGACATCAAATAATTCCACACGAACAGGGTATTCAAATGTCAACGGATAGATATCGACAATACTCCCTCGCATACTAAATTCTCCAGGTTTTGCGACCATCTCTGTCCGCTCATAGCCCATCAAGACGAGTTGTTGCGGTAATGAGTCCACGGCGATCTCGTCGCCAATCTGCCAATGTAATTGGGCATTGCTCCATGTTTCTTTATCAGGAAGACGTTTGTGCAATGCTGCCACTGGAAGAAGATAGATTCCTGGCTCATCTTGTTGCAAACGATTCAACGTCGCTACACGTTCCGCCCGAGCTTCAGGAGAAGAAAAAGCCATTTCTGCGGAAAGCACTTCATCTACTGGAAATAAGTGGATACTTTCAGCCGGCAGAACGTGTTGCAGATCCTCTGCCAATTGGTTGACGTAATATAAATTCGGCATCAGGATAATCAGATTTTTATCCAGTTTTTTAAACGCATGTGCAAACAACAACGTCTTAGCAGATCCAGCTAAACCTGTAATCAACTGTCTAGACATCCGTTGTTCAAGATTCATGGACCATTCAGCCACTTGAGCATCTTTGCCAATCAATTGGATCATATCCATCGTTTCATTCTCCTTTCTTAATTAAATTGATTCATTGTATCTATAAAGGAATGGCCATCCAATAGAAATTCAACAGCAGCGACAGATTGATCGATGCTTTGTTCGATCAAGGGTTGCGTCTCTTTACTAAAGGGACTGAGAACATGTTGGACGACTGTTTTTTTACCTTCTGGTCGACCAATACCAACTTTTATTCGATCAAAGATCGTACTATCCAAATGAGAGATAATACTCTTGATCCCATTATGTCCGCCTGCACTTCCTTTTTGTCGTAAACGGATTTTACCGATTGCTAAATCTAGGTCATCATAAACAACTACCAACTCTTCTGGATAAATCCCAAAGTAAGTCATCAATGGACCAACCGCTCGGCCAGATTCATTCATAAATGTTTGGGGTTTGACTAATAAAATTTTCTCACCTTTGTGGAAAAATTCAGCTACTTCTGCTTCAAATGTGTTTTTCTTAAAGGTCGCTTGGTGTTTTTCAGCCAAACGATCCACCACCATAAATCCAACGTTATGCTTTGTATGTTCATATTTCGTTCCTGGGTTTCCAAGCCCTACGATCATTTTCATTTCTGCGCTCATCCAATCTTATAAACAGCACAAAAGGCTGGACTGCTCATAGGCGGTCCAGTCTTTGACTCGATTTTTTTATTATTTTAGCTCCTATTAGTATAACACACAATCCTTTGTTACAGCTAAAAAGAGAAACTTAATAAATGAAAAAATGATTAAAATTATAATTCAAAACTAATGAAATCATTGGTTTTGCTAAATAGTGAAATAACGCACATGTAAGCTTTTACATATGGTACAACCTTGTTATCTGTTATATTTTGTAACCAAATAGCGTGACAGCAAGCTTTTTCCATGTTAGCATAGGCATGGGAAAAACAAATCAATGGAAGGATTGATATAAATGACTGCAAACGCAGAAAAAAAAGATCATCAAAAAGTAATACTTGTTGGAGACGGTGCTGTAGGTTCTAGCTATGCCTTCGCTTTAGTTACACAAAATATCGCTCAAGAAGTTGGTATCATCGATATCAATACAGCAAAAACTGAAGGAGATGCGATCGACTTATCACACGCTCTAGCATTTACTTCACCTAAAAAAATCTACTCAGCTTCTTATGCAGATGCACATGATGCAGACTTAGTCGTTATCACAGCTGGCGCACCACAAAAACCAGGTGAAACACGTTTAGATCTAGTAAATAAAAACTTAAAAATCAACCGCGAAGTTGTTACACAAATCGTTGACTCAGGTTTCAATGGTATTTTCTTAGTTGCTGCTAACCCAGTTGATATTTTAACTTACTCTACTTGGAAATTCTCAGGTTTCCCTAAAGAGCGCGTAATCGGTTCAGGAACTTCACTTGACTCTGCTCGTTTCCGTCAAGCACTTGCTGAATTAGTTGACGTTGATGCACGTAACGTCCATGCGTATATTTTAGGTGAACATGGAGATTCTGAGTTCCCAGTTTGGTCACATGCCAATGTTGCTGGTTTACAAATCTATGAATGGGTCAAAAATAATCCAGACGTGGATGAAGAAGCAATGGTTAACTTATTCTTCGGTGTACGTGATGCTGCTTATACGATCATCGAGAAAAAAGGCGCAACATTCTACGGTATCGCTGTAGCTTTAGCACGTATCACTCGCGCGATCTTAGACGATGAAAATGCAGTTCTTCCATTATCTGTTTATATGAATGGTGAATATGGACTAAACGATATCTATATCGGTGCACCTGCTGTCATCAACCGTCAAGGTATCCAAAAAGTCATTGAAATTCCATTAAGCGACAGCGAACAAGATCGTATGGCCGCTTCAGCAAAACAATTAAAAGATATCTTAGATGAAGCTTTTGCTAAATTGGATGCTGAATAATTAATTACTTGAGACGCTATCGTTCTCACTAAAAAAGAATACACGTTGTTCCAGAAGTAATGTCTTCGAAAACAACCTCATCTTCACAGGAAATCCTGAAAATCGACCTTCCATTTTCTAGGATTTCCTGTTTTTTTATACACTTCTGCATATAAAAATATTGTCTAACTATCGTTATTTTTCTATGCAGTATGTTAATTTTTATATAAAGAGGAACATCATTTCGTCTTTTACTGTAAATTATGCTATGATAGAGTCGTTACACCCTATAACTATTATTATTAAGGAGTTGCAGATATGACAAGATCTTCTCATCGAAAAAAATCAATGCGTATTGGTTTGCTTTCTGTTCTCGGTGTGATTCTAGTATTAATCGGCTTTTACACCTACCGTAGTACATATTACACGAATCGTTTTCTTCCTAAAACGGAAGTCAATTCGATCAATGTAAGTAACCTGACTATCGACCAAGCAAATGACAAGCTAAAAGAAGCTTATTCCAATAAGACGATTTCAATCAAAGAAAACGGAACGGTTTGGAAAGAGATTGCAAAGTCCGATCTTGGTTATAAAAAGGATTTTTCAACTGATCTAGCTTCCATCTTGAAAAACCAAAATGCTTGGACTTGGGGAATGAACTATGTAGCTGCGGCCGAAAAACAAGAAATCGATCCATTAAGTGCGGAACGGGAACAACTGGATCAAACGATCGAGACATTGTCTACGGAATTGACTGAATTGAATAAAGATCGTACACCTACTGCCGATGCAACGATTGAAAAGTCTGGTGACTCATTTAAAATCAAGCCTGAAGTGAAAGGGAACACGGTCGATGTCGAGGCCGTTACGAAGGAATTGACGACTGTCGTAAATGATGGAAAAGATACGATTGATCTGACTGAGTTCCAAAAAGAACCTGCCGTCACATCTACAGATAAAAAGTTGACTGAGCAGTTAACGACAATGAATAATATCGCTAAAGTAAAAGGAACTTACAGTATCAATGGTGAAACAGTGACGATCCCTTCTTCACTCATCGTTGAATGGTTAACCTATGAAGATGGAAAACCAGCACTTGATTCAGAAAAAGTTCGTCAATATGTTAGTGAACTTGGCGAAAAATACAATACAAGTACGAATGATACTAAATTCAAAAGTACCAAACGTGGCGAAGTAACTGTTCCTGCTGGCACGTTCAGTTGGACGATCCAAACAGATAGCGAAGTAACAGCTTTAACAGAAGCAATTTTAGCAGGACAAGATTTCACACGTTCACCCATTGTTCAAGGTAGTACAACTGCCGACCACCCATTGATTGAGGATACGTATATCGAAGTCGATTTAGAGAATCAACATATGTGGTTCTACAAAGATGGGAAAGTAGCACTTGAAACAGATATCGTTTCAGGAAAACCTTCTACCCCTACTCCTCCTGGTGTCTTTTATGTCTGGAATAAAGAAGAAAATGCTGTATTAAGAGGAACGAACGATGATGGTACACCATATGAAAGTCCAGTGAACTATTGGATGCCAGTCGATTGGACAGGTATCGGTATCCACGATTCGGATTGGCAACCAGAATATGGCGGCGACTTATGGCGAACTCGTGGTTCTCATGGTTGTGTCAATACGCCACCAGGTGTCATGAAAGAATTATTTGGAATGGTTGAAAAAGGTACGCCTGTTTTGATTTTTTAATCGTAACTACTAGAGCACAGTTGCAGACACGCAACTGTGCTCTCTTTTTTACTTTCTCTTCTTTATAAAAGTAAATAAAATACATATAATAACTGCAGTCAATGCCCCCATCGAATCAAGCATGACATCTTGGAACATTGGTGAACGATCACCTGTCAACATTTGATGGAACTCATCTAGACCGGCGTATCCTGTCGCAGATAACCAAGCAAGAACCCCCGTTAACCACCAGATTTTCATTTTCGGGAATACACCTAGATACAGACTACCTCCTAATAGAAAATAGGTGCCAAAATGGGCGCCTTTTCTTAAAAAGAATTCAATGAATTTGCTGTATCCAGAATGGTCGATACTGATAACACTTTCTCCATAAGTAAACTGGATACCTGATAATGCTTCTTTAAAGGGTTGGTTTGGGAACCAGGCATCAATTCTTGAAAGTTGCGATTGTTGTCCATAGGTTTGCGAGGAGCTATAAAATAAAATAGCCATGATCATTAATGCAAACACTAAATAGAAATTTCCATTTTTTCTTTGTTTTTTTAAAAACTCCATAAGTCACCTCTTCTTTCTATGATAGCTTTTTTTTCATAAAACGACAATAATTTCTCCAAGACTTATTCCTTCTTTAAATGCTATACTAGAGATAGTACCATAAATATGAGAGGGGTTTTTTGATGACTTATTCGCTTAACTGGGATTTAGATTCTATCTTTCCTGGAGGAAGTGCTTCAACTGAATTAAATGAACGTTTGGCTCAATTAGAACGACAAATAGAAACATATTACGAACAAATCAATCAATGGTCATTTTCATCCGAAGATATCGATTCTCTTGTGACGATTTTGGCACTTCAAGAAAAAGTAACCAATGGCTTCAGCCAATGTAATAGTTATATTACTGCTTTATTATCTGCTAATGTCAAAGATTCCGATGCAAAGATTTTGTCTGGTAAACTCTATGCTTCGTTACCACGTTGGCAAGCAGCAGATACGATCTTATCGAAAAAATTTGCAGAAATATCTGACAATGAATGGACAAACTTGATTGCCCAAGATCAATTAGCTCCGATTGCTTTTCGTATGAACGAAATTCGTCGCGATGGCGCACGCTTGTTATCTGAAAACGAGGAGCACATTATCAATACATTATCTTTGGATGGTTTGAATGCCTGGAGTAGTCATTATGATACGATTGTCGCTAGCGTGACTGTACCATTTGAACAAGAGGGAGAAATCATTGAATTATCTGCTGGTCAAGCATTCAATAAAATGATGGGTGATCCTGATCCAGAAGTCCGCAAACAATTATTTACAGCTTGGGAAACTGCTTGGCAAGAAAAAGCACCTTTATTTACAGACACCTTGAATCATTTAGATGGGTTCCGTCTATCTACCTATAAACTACACGGTACAACAGATTTCTTACAAAAGCCTTTAGAATATAATCGCTTGAAAAAAGAAACATTAGATGTAATGTGGGAGACGATCCAAAAAAATAAACAACCCCTTGTCGATTACTTAACAAGAAAAGCCAATCTTTTTGGTAAAGAAAAAATGGAATGGCAAGATCAAGATGCACCGATCATTCTAGGTGATATGAAAGAAAAAACCTTTACCTTTGATGAAGCAGCAGCATTTATCATTGAGAATTTCAATAAATTCAGTCCTAAAATGGCTGAATTTGCTCAAGACGCTTTTAACAAAAGTTGGATTGAAGCAGAGGATCGTCCTGGCAAACGACCTGGTGGTTACTGCACGGAATTGCCTGAAACACAAGAATCCAGAATCTTCATGACTTATAGCAATTCAGTCAACGAAGTCGCTACTTTAGCCCATGAGTTAGGTCATGCTTTCCATAGTAGTACGATGTGGGATCTTCCAGCGTTGAATCGTGAATACGCAATGAATGTTGCTGAAACAGCAAGTACCTTTGCAGAATTGATCGTAGCTGATGCAACACTTAAAGCGGCATCAACAAAAGAAGAAAAAATCAATTTATTGGATACGAAATTACAAAATGCTCTGGCTATGTTCATGAATATCCACTCCCGTTTTATCTTCGAAAATCAATTCTATACTGCTCGTCAAAAAGGACTAGTGGCAGAACAAGAGATCACTGATATGATGATCGAAGCGCAAAAAGAAGGATATGCAAATGCATTATCTACTTATCATCCTTATTTCTGGGCAGCAAAACTACATTTCTTTATTGATGATGTACCGTTTTATAATTTCCCTTATACTTTTGGTTACTTGTTCAGTTTAGGTATTTACGCCTATGCTAACGAGCAAGGTTCAAGTTTTGAACAAGAGTATATCGACTTACTACGCGATACTGCTTCAATGACAACGGAAGAATTGGCTCAAAAACACTTAGGTGTAGACTTAACGAAACCAGATTTTTGGCAAGCAGGCATCAACATGGTCTTAGAAGATATCCAAAACTTCATGGAATTGACGGAAGAATTTATTTGATCATGCTTTCTAAGCAAGAAAATTTTAAAGGATCGAACAGACAGTTATCAAAACTGTTTGTTCGATCCTTTTTAGTTTCGTAAAAAAAGAACTAACTCACTTAAGAGTTAGTTCTTCATAAATTACATACTTACAGCGAAGTCAGGTGCATACCATTGAACTGAGCCAATTTTAACACTTTCGCCCGGTTGTGGTGCATGGATGTATTGTCCGCCACCTAAAGAAATTGCTACGTGGTAAGTGCCACCAGCTGCTCCCCAGAATAATAAGTCTCCAGCTTTTGCTTGAGAAACTGAGATTCTAGCTCCTGCTGATTCTTGAGGTACAGTCCAACCACCGATGTCACGGCCAGTTACTTGTAGGTACACATAGCGTGTAAATCCAGAACAGTCAAATCCACTTGGATCTTTTCCACCCCATACATAAGGAGTCCCAATGTATTTCATCGCTTCAGCTACAATCGCTGCTCCATTAGTAGATGGAGTCGTTGGCGCTGGAATTGATGGTGCCGGCGTTGATGGTTCAGGTGTTGGAGCTGGTGTTGCAGGTGTTGATGGCTCCGGTGTTGATGGTGTTGTTGGCTCCGGCGTTGATGGTGTTGTTGTTTCTGGAACAGATGGTGTAGTAGTAGATTCTTCTGTTGAAGATTCTGGTACACTACTTTCAGTTGTTGAATCTTCTGTTGATGTAGATGATTCAGGAACTGAAGATTGTTCTGTTGAAGATTCAGCACTTGATGATGATTCTGAAGTAGCTGATTCAGAAACTTCTGTTGATTCTTGTACTGATGAAGAAGCTTGTTCTTGTTCTTGCTCTTGTGCTGCTGCAGCGGCAACTGCTGCTGCTTGTTCACGTGCTTCTCTTTCAGCTTGTTCTTGTGCTGCTTGTTGACGCGCTTGCTCTGCTAAACGAGCTTGTTCACGAATACGTGCTTGCTCTGCTTCAGCTTCTGCTTTTTGGCGGTTCAAGTCTTCTTTTTTATCTTCTGCTGTTGCTTGTTCAGCCGCTAAAGTAGTTTTTAGAACATTTAAATCAGCTTGTTTTGATAGTAAGTCGCCTTTTTGTGATTCTAAAGCCGCTTGATTTTCTGCTAACTCTTTTAGCTTCGCTTCATTTTCAGCTTTTTTATCTTCAACTGCCTGTTTGTCTTCTTTTTGTTGTTTCACTAAGTCTTGGTTCGCACGTACAATCGATGACATTGCTTGAACGCGTCCGATTGCATCTGAGAATGACTCAGCATTCAATACTGCATCGATGTAGTTAGAGCTTTTGCTGCTAACTTGTGTTTCACGTGCTTGCTCTTGGATTGTTGCTTCACGTTTTTCGATACGTTCTTGTAGATCTGCAATTTCTTGTGTCAATTGAGAAGACTCTTGACGTAATGTTGCTTGATTAGCTAATAAAGTTTCAGCTTTTGTATTGATGTCAGCGACTTGACCTTCTAATGCCTCGATTTGAGATTGGGCACTTGCTTGTTGGTTTTGTAATTCCGCAATTTTTTGATCTTGTTGTTGTATTTGAGAATCAAAATCTTCCGCCGCGGCTGCGATCGGTGATGCTACGGCAGTCAAGGCCATTGAACTTACCATTACTGCTGATATTAAACTCTTTTTCACTCTTCATTCCTCCGACTGGCTTAATTTAATAAATATCTAAAAATATTTAAGTCTTTCTTAACGATAACAAAATTGTACCATAGCTGTATGTCAATGAGATAATAGTTATGTTACAAAAACATTTCAAAACAACTGATTATAATGACAGAAATGTAAGATGACATGGTTATTTTCATAATACATTTTTCAATAATTAAATAATGCCCGTTTTAAATTAAATAAAAAAAGGCTGAAACATTCGTCCTTTCGCACCATCTAAAACCGAATAAACGGTGGGAACAGAAGTAATCTCTTCGGAAAATAAGGCGCCATCCACAAAAATGGCTCTATAATTTATGGGACTGATGAATCAAAATTGATTCTTTAGTCTCATTTTCATTTTAGGTATTAAAAAACATATCGTTCTCTAGTATGATTAAATCACCACAAAATAAACAACTGAGAGGACGATATGCTATATGAATGATTCTATCAAAAAAATGCTGAGATTAATAGATAAAGATTTGATGATTACTAAGATCTCTTACGAGATCTTTCATAAGGAAAAGACATTGGTCATTAATGCCATTCTCTCACCTACTCCTCGTGCCTGTAGAAGTTGTGGTTCTACTGTGGTAGATGGAAACGGGAAAGCAACTGTGGTGAAAAATGGGAAGAAGGAAATCATTGTCCGCTTTGAACAATACAATCATATGCCAATGGTTATGCGCTTAAAAAAGCAACGCTATACCTGTAAAAACTGTCGATCCCATTGGACTGCTCAAAGCTATTTTGTCCGCCCAAGACATTCAATTGCGGATCATGTCAGATATAAAATTGCTTCTTTACTGACTGAAAAAGTCTCTTTATCTTTTATTGCGAAAAGCTGTCAGGTATCTTTGACCACTGTTATTCGTACATTGAAAGAGTTTAAAAGCTATTTACCAAAGCCCACTAAGAGGATTCTCCCCAAAGTATTGATGGTTGATGAATTTCGTTCGCACACTTCCATAGAAGATAAAATGAGCTTTATTTGCGCAGATGGAGAAACAGGTAATTTAATTGATATCTTACCTACGCGTAAATTACCTCGATTAACAAACTATTTCTTGGGCTGCATCAATCCAGAAGAAGTAAAATTCTTAGTCACAGACATGAACGCCGCCTACTTCCAGCTTACCAAACGCGTTCTGCCAAATGCGAAAGTAGTGATTGATCGGTTTCATATTGTCAAACACATGAATCAAGCTTTCAATGAGTTGCGTATCCGTGAAATGAATGAACTGCGTAAAGCAGGACAGAAAAGCCATGCAGAAAAACTGAAAAAGAACTGGCGCTTTCTGCTAAAAAATCGTGCAAACATTAACCACTATGAGTATAAAACATGGAAAAGTTTCCGAGCACCTAAATACCCATTTCTTACTGAAGCAATGATGATTGATCGATTGCTTAGCTTTTCTACGCCCCTAAAGGAGGCGTATCCCTTTTTCCATGAATTAGTTGAAGCTTTTCGAGACAAAGACCCTGACTTGTTTTTCTCCTTATTGGCAGAACTTCCCGAAACGTTAGATGACGGCTTTCGTGAGAAACTTCAAAACCTTCTGACCTACGAAGAAGGCATCGCCAATGCGATGATTTATCCTTACTCCAATGGAAAAATAGAAGCAAAGAATACCCACATAAAAACGATGAAACGAGTATCCTACGGTTTTAGATCATTTGAGAACATGAAAATTAGAATCTTTTTGACCAATCAATTAATCAATGTTAGATAACAAAAAATCTGAGCCAGAATGAGGTTCATTCTGACCCAGATTTAATTTTTCGCAACTCATCAGTCCTTATTGACAAAGAGCCACAAAAATTTGAAAAACAATTTTCGTGGATGGCGCCTTATTCTGCGAGGCTAGACACTTCTGTCCCGACCTTCTTTAAATAGCTTCTTTAATGGGAATACAAGTAGAGCGAACAATACCATATTCAATAATAATGTTGGACCTAAATATTTAGTGATAAAGTACGTACTATCTACACTCGCAAGTTTGAATACCATTTGTACGATCAATGTAAACAACTCATAGCCTGTGATGAAAATGATGAGGCTAAAAAACTCAGTAAAAATATTTACATGGATGACCGATTTCATCCCATACATGATAAATACTAATAAAGGTAAAGCAACTGCATAAATGCCAATCACACCAATATAGTAAGAATCAAAGATAATACCTAAAACTAATGTCGTGATCAGTAAGTAGCGTTTGGAGAAACTCAAACTGCAAAATAGTAAAACCAATATCAAAAGATGCGCACTTGCCATGTAGTCACCGCTCGACCACCTGATCATCATTCGGGTAAAGTGCCCATCGATCAACATGAGTAAGAACAAGAGGATCGGCAAATAAATGGTCATTTTCTCTTTTTTCAGCATGGACTACTCCTCCACAAGACGTTTGATGATCGTTACTACTGGGAGATCATACATATCCGCATAAGGTTTGACATAGACTTCGCGATCTAGCCCATAACTATCTGGTTTTGTTTTGATGACTGTACCGATTTGCAGATCTGCTGGCGAGTTGCCTCCAAGACCTGATGTTTGTACTACGTCGCCCTCTTTGATTTCACTGTCACCTGTTAGCTGTGTCACAACTAGCGCTTGTAACTTTTCGTCATAATTCTTGAGTAAACCGAAAGATTCTCCGTTTCCAGAAGATACGCGGACAGGGAAATGGTTGGAACTTACGTTTGACGAAGTCAGCAATTCTACTTTAGAAGAAGTGGCATTGACTTCAATGACACGTCCGACTAAACCTTTTTGCGCCATGACTGCCATATTGACTTCGATTCCATCATTTGATCCTTTGTCGACGACTAATAGATCTTGCCATGAGTCAGGTGAACGAGTGATCACATTTGCTGTGACTCTTTCATAACTCGTCAACGTTTGGCTTAAATCGAGTTCGCTTTTTAGTGCATCGATTTCTTTTTGCATGTTCTTGTTTTTTTGAGCTATCTCATCATAGCTGTCGATTTTTTCTTTTAACCGTTCATTTTCTGAATAGGTGGTGAAAAGATGATGTACTGAATCCACGCCATTTTGGACCCATTTGACCGGAGCAGAAATCGTCCGATCGACAAAAGAGACACTGTCGTTCACAATAGATTGGAAGAAATTGGGCTTTCCTTCATTCGCTCGCTGGGCAGCTGTCACACTTAGGACCGTTACTACAATAATAACGATGACTAAGGTAATAATGATATTTTTATTAGGATTGAACTTCTTCACAAAGACACCTCGAATTAAATTAGACTCTTACCTGTAATTTTATCATTAAATAAGGGGAAACAAAAGGCTCGACCCTTCTTTTAAGCTTTTTTTAGCAAATAATTTAAACTGTCATTTTTCCGCTTCATTTCTTTTGCTACTTTGTCCTGAACCGATCCATCAATCTTTACTTTGGATGACTGAAATGATTCCTTCAGAGAAGCTGAAGGATGCTTTGTCAGTGACAAATTCATTGCTTGCATAAGAAGTTGGACGAGATACTTCCTCGTTTGATAGTTGATATTTGCTGTCAGATAATGTCAATTGACTAACAGGTGTCAAACAACAGTAAGCTAAATACTTCATTTCAGGAATTTTTTTTATCTCGTAAGCTCCTGGTAGATAGTAAGTGATTACGTTTTGTTTGTCTTGTATTTGGATCTGTCGTATAAAAGGTTGAAACCGTGGTTCTAATGCTAACCATAGATTAGCTAATAAATGATCTAATCTTCCACCAGTTGCACCGATCAGTGTCACGCTTGCTTCTGGAAAGTGTTCGAATGTCTTTGCTAAACCTAGCTGAGTGTCCGTATCGTCTTTCTCTGCTGGCGCTTGGTGTACTTCGACAGCTTTATCGGATACTCGTTGATATTCTGAGGAAGACAATGAATCAAAATCACCGATTGCTAGATCTAACGAATAGCCTTTTTCAAGCAAATAGAGTGCCCCACGGTCGATGCCCACGTATCGATCAAATGATTGCTGTGACAAGTCTGGCCAATTTTCTGGTGATCCGCCTGCAACAAGTAATACTTCCATTAGCCTAATGCCTTTTTCAATTGATCGATTTGAGCTGCTGGATCTTCTGCACTATAGACAAAGGAGCCTGCCACAAATACGTCTGCACCTGCTTCATGACAAATTTTTGCAGTTTCTGGAACGATTCCACCATCCACTTCGATTTGATAGGTCCAATCGTTCACCTTGCGTAATTCCGCTAACTCTGCGATTTTATCCACTGTTTCTGTAATAAAGCTTTGTCCGCCAAAGCCTGGATTGACTGTCATCACTAACACTTGATCAACTAAAGGCAAAACATGCTTGATCATTTCGATCGGTGTACCAGGATTGATAACGACCCCTGCTTTGACATCTAAATCTTTGATCATCTGGATCGCACGATGGATATGTGGTGTCGATTCCACATGGACCGTAATGATATCTGAACCTGCTTTTGCAAAATCAGCAATATAATTTTCAGGATTGATGATCATCAAATGAACGTCTAACGGTAGTTTTGTGACCGGACGAATTGCTTGCACTACATTCGATCCGAATGTAATGTTGGGAACGAATTGGCCGTCCATTACGTCCACATGGATATAGTCTGCTCCACCTTTTTCTACTCGTTCAATGTCTGTTTGGAGATTGGCGAAATCTGCGCTTAAAATCGATGGTGCTATTTTCATAAAAATACCCTCCTACTTTCTTCTAGTTTCTTTTTTGTTGTACATCGGTTTACGGTTTTCAACTTCTTGCAAAAATTGCAAGTAATTGTCATAGCGAGTCTGTGCAATTTCTTTTGCCGCTACTCTTCGTTTGACTTCACAATCTGGCTCTTTTACGTGCATACACTCTCTAAAGCGACAGTCTACAGAAGCATCGACAAATTCAGGGAATTGTTTGGATAACTCGACAGGTTCGATGACTAAGAAATCAATAGAACTGAAACCTGGTGTATCGGCAACCAATCCATCATAAAGTGGTAATAACTCGACATGTCTTGTCGTGTGACGTCCCCGTCCCAAAGAATCAGATATTTCACCTGTTTCTAACTCAAGCTCTGGTGAGATTTGGTTGAGCAACGTCGATTTACCTGCACCTGACTGTCCCATGAAAACAGTCAGTCTTTCTGGAAAATAGCGAACTAATTCATCCGTATCACCCTGTGTGCGAGGGACGATCACTGGATAGCCAATTTTTTCGTAAGTCTCTTTAATTTCTTTTATTTGTGTAGAATCGACAGCTAAATCCGTTTTCGTCAAATAGATCACTGGCTCGATCGATTCATATTCCAACATGACTAAAAAACGGTCGAGTAGATTATAAGAGAATGTTGGTTCGATCAAACTCGTCACAACAACTCCTAAATCAACATTTGCTACTGGTGGTCGTACTAATTGATTTTTACGTGGTAAAACTTCTAGTAGATAGCCATCGGTCTTGTTTTCACTTTCAAATATGACTTGATCGCCAACAAGGGGCGTGATCTTTCGATTACGAAAATTCCCTCGACCTCGTGTCTGATAGGTCTCTCCATCTTTATATACGTAATAAAATCCACTTATTGCTTTTCTGATTTGCCCTTTAATGAAACCCACCTCCATTTTTAGTATATTTTACCATAGGACAGCAGAAGTTAGGAGAAATCACCAAAAAATAGACCTAAGAATTTCCTCAAATGCCGACGACATTTTGAATTCTCAGATCTATTTTTTATCATTGTCGTTTTAGTTCGTTTAATTCTGTCTACTAGTCACTATCCGTCGAGGACGTTGTAGTGGTACTACTACTAGTTGTTTCGGAACTTGAACTACTGCTTGAACTGCTAGAAGAACTGCTGGAAGAATCTTTTTCAGAACTTGATGATGCTTTCGCTGGGTCTGGTCCTTTTGAGTAAATCACATTGACGATCGTTCCTGATGTGATCGATGCACCTACTCCTGGATCTGTACGGATCACTTTGTCTTTTTCTACTGTATCTGAAAACTCATACGTTTCATGACCAATGTAGTCGGCACCGATACCAGATAAGTAACTTTGCGCATCACTTTTCGTATAACCAGAAATGTCATTCAGTGTCTTCGCATCTGGTCCTTTACTCACCACGAAACTAATAAATGTCGCATCCGTCAATGGTTCCCCAAAACTTGGTGACTGACTGATGATTGCACCGGCTGGGACCGTATCACTATAATCATTCGTTGCACTGATATTCGTATAGCCATTCGTTCTCAAAATACTAAGAACTGTTTCATAGTTTTGTCCGGTGTAATCGCTCATCGTCGGCTGACTTCCTTTACTAACAGTAAAAGTAATCGTATCTGATGTGGGATCGACTTCTGTTCCTTCATCTTCTGATTGTGAGATGATATTTCCACTAGTGACCTCATCACTAAATTCTTCTTCTTTTTTGATTCTACTTGAAGAGAAACCTAAATCCAGTAGCTGCTTGCGCGCTTCATCGTAAGACATACCCGTAAAATCATCGAGTTGGATTTTCTTCTTACCTGTACTGATATAAAGCGTGACTTCACGATTTTGTTTCACTGTTGTTCCTGAGGCTGGATCTGTTTTGACCACATTTCCTTTCTCAATCGTATCGTCAGCAATTTCTTCAGTGTTCGTTGCTACCTTTAATTTTGCTTGTGTCAAAGCTTCTCTTGCTGAAGCTTCGGATTGACCCGAAACATCGGGAACCGTTACTTCTCCTCGTCCACCTGAAGCAAATAAAATCGCTGTCCCAATTCCTAACAAAGCAAGCAAGACCAGCAAAATGATCCACCATTTTTTTCTTTTTTTAGTCTTTACATCTGGCATTGTTTCTTCGGGATCTGGTAATTCTTCCGCTGGTTTCTCTTCGGGAAGAGGCATTGACTTAAAGGAATCTGGCATCGGTGTTTCTGCCGTCAGTGGTGTCAATACTCTTGTTTCGTTGTCCATCGCCTGGGGTTGCCATTTTTCTTCGTTTGCTCGTTCTAACGACAACACCGTTACTAGGTCATCTGCCATTTCTTCTGCCGTTTTATACCGGTCGACAGGTTCTTTGGCTGTTGCTTTCAAGACCACATTCTCCAATGACTGAGGTGCCCCTGGATCTAACTCTTTGATTGAAGGCAAGTCATCCTGAAAATGTTTCAGTGCAATGGTGACAGCTGATTCCCCATCAAAAGGAACGCTCCCTGTCAGCATTTCATATAAAATGATCCCTAACGCATAGATATCTGATTGTTTTGTCGCCATACTACCTCTTGCTTGTTCTGGTGAAAGGTAGTGAACCGAACCAAGCATCGTATTCGTTTGGGTGATCGATGTTTCCGATAAAGCAATCGCAATACCAAAATCGGTGATTTTCACAACACCTTCATTATCGATCAAGACATTTTGTGGTTTTAGATCTCGGTGGATGATTTGATGGCTATGTGCTAAAGAAATCGCAGACAAGATTTGTTGCATGATGTTTACTGCTGTTTCATAAGGAATCGGATAGTGCGTTTGGATATACCGTTTTAAATCCATTCCTTTTACATATTCCATAACTAAGTACTGCATGTTATCTTCTTCACCGACATCATAAACACTGACGATATTTGGATGAACTAGTTCGGTTGCCGCTAATGCTTCTCGTTGAAAACGACGGATCGCCGTTTGGTCATTTTGGAAATCAAAGCGTAGGACTTTGATTGCAACATCTCGATCTAAAATCAAGTCATGGGCTAAAAAGACATTTGCCATACCGCCACTACCGATGTTACCGGTAATTTGGTAACGACCATTTAATTTTCTTCCTGGCTCAATCATGCAACATCCTCCTTGTATTCAATAAGAAGAACGCTGATATTATCTGCTCCGCCGGCTTCATTTGCTTGATCCACTAATTGCGTTACTTTTTCTGATAATGATCCTTCTTGATTGATGATCGTACCGATCGTTTCTTCTGACAGCATATTCGTCAAACCATCCGAACATAGAAGTAAACGATCTTGGAGTTGCCAAAGATACGTTGCAACATCGACTTCTAATGATCCTGGCATGCCGACAGATCGAGTCAAGATGTTCTTACGTGGATGATTGACGGCCATTTCTTCGCTGATTTCACCAGATTTGACTAATTCATTTACTAAAGAATGGTCTTCCGTCAAGCGAATGATCCGATTGTCGCGAAGCAAATACGCACGACTATCCCCAACATTGGCAATCGTGAAACGTTCCTCTGATAGGGCAGCTGCTACGATCGTTGTTCCCATTCCGTTATATTCAAGCTGTTCTTGTCCTAATTGATGAATCGCGCGGTTTTCTTCTTGGATCGCTTGGATAAACCACTGCGCGATTTTTTCGTCATCAAGTAACGCTTGCTCTTCCCAGGCTTTCCCTAAGTTTGTGACGGCCATTTGACTAGCAATATCGCCTGCGCGGTGCCCACCCATGCCATCTGCTAAAACCGCCAGCGTGAGACCGACTTGGTTTTCAAATACACTGACATAATCTTGATTCGTATTACGTCTTCTTCCTACATCTGATTGATATTCAATCTGCATACTTTCACCTCATTACTTTTTGCGCAAACAACAAATGAAAAAGCCATCTGTATAAGATTGATGTGGATACAACGTCAACATCTTCTCCTTGATTGATGATTGTAGCACAGGATCAACTAAAACATCAATCTTCTCAAAATCAGGATGTCGTTGTAAAAACGCTGAAACAACTTC
Organism: Enterococcus sp. DIV0806c; assembly: GCF_051710905.1. Classification (NCBI taxonomy): domain Bacteria; kingdom Bacillati; phylum Bacillota; class Bacilli; order Lactobacillales; family Enterococcaceae; genus Enterococcus; species Enterococcus sp. DIV0806c. The sequence continues at coordinate 3,004,377 of NZ_JBIOLO010000001.1, forward strand.
TTGATTCTCTTCTTTCAAAATCGTACAAGTACTGTAGGTCAATATTCCTGAAGGTTTAAGAGCCGTAGCTACACTTTCCAAAATAGCTAGTTGGATAGCCGGTAAATTGGCTAATTCTTTTTCATTATTTTTATAACGAATATCTGGTTTTCGGCGTAACAAGCCAAAACCGGAACATGGAGCATCTACTAAAATACGGTCAAATTGTTCTGCTTCAAACTGTTCTTTGACTTCACGTGCATCCATTTTTTGTGCGAACACTGCGTTGGCAACTCCTAAACGGCGAGCGTTCTCTTCCACTAGTTTTACTTTGTGGTCATGGACATCTAGAGCCACGACTTCTCCTCCACAAGTTGGATCAAGGAACGTGGCGATATGGGCCGTTTTGCCACCAGGGGCAGCGCAGGCATCTAGTACATGATGTTCTGGCTCAATCTGCATCGCTGGTGCAACAAGCATCGAGCTTTCATCTTGGATCGTCATCAAGCCATCGTGAAAAAGTGTCGTAGAGGCGAGTCTGCCCTTTTCAGCAATCACACCATATGGGCTTATTGGACTTGCTTTTACATCTAGTCCTTCTTCTTTCAATTGATCCAGTGCTTGTTCACGCGAAAGTTTACGGGTATCAATACGGCCACTCACATGACTTGGTTGATACAATGAAAGACCTAACTTTTCTGTTTCCTCGTAGCCGATTTGGTTAATCAAGCGCTGTGTCAGCCAATTCGGCAGACTTAATTTAACGGCTAAACGTTCGACTTCATCTGTGATAGTTTCCAGATCAGGTTTTCCTTGACGTAAATAATTTCTTAATACGCCATTCACAAATTTCCCTGTGCCGGGGTTGCCTTTGATTTTTGCAATTTCTACTGCTTCATTCAAAATTGCATGATCAGGTACTTTATCTAAAAATTCGAGTTGATAGACAGACAAATACAGCAAAGTTTTGACCCAGTCATCCACTTTTTTTGCATTTGCAATCAATGGCGCAACATAAAATGCAATCAAACGATGGCGACTGATCGTTCCATACACTAGTTCTGTAAACAGACCGATATCTTTTTGGTTAAGGTCGCCTTGGTTGATCATCTCATTCAATAATAGATTGGAGTATGCTCCACCTTTGTTGACACGCTCTAATGTCATCAACGCCATAAAGCGAACCGAACGTTTCATTTTTTTGGGTATTTTCGCCATTATTTCACCTGCTGTCCTACAGCGACTTGTTGTCCACTGCCATTTAGGAATTCTTGTATTAGTTGTTTTGCTTTACCGGCAGGTTGTAGTTCTTTGATCGATAATACCGTCTGTTCCCCACAAGCTACCCATAATTGTTTTTTATCTTTATGGATGATAGTTCCTGGTGTTTCAGATGTCGTCTCATCTGCCAACACATCTACTGCCCAAAGCTTCCAGCGTGTTCCTTCATAGGTTGTAAAAGCAATGGGCCATGGACGCATGCCACGAACTTGGCAGTCGATTTCTTCTGCTGTTTTTTCCCAATTGATTGCTTCTTGTTCACGTGTGATATTCGGTGAAAACGTTGCTTGGTCCTCATTTTGAGGCGTAGGCGTCAATTCGCCAGAAATGATTTTCGGTAGTGTTTCTAGCAATAACTCTTTGCCTAATAGACTAAGTTTTTCAAACATCGTACCGACATCATCTTGTTTAGTGATTGGTAGGCTTGCTTGTGAGAAAATACCACCCGCATCCATTTTTTTGATCATCTCCATGATCGTTACACCTGTCTCTTTTTCCCCGTTGATAATGGAATAATGGACTGGTGCACCACCACGATATTTTGGCAACAAAGAGGCATGAACATTGATTGCTCCATGTGTTGGAACTTGCAATAGTTTCTCCGGCAAGAATTGACCAAACGCAGCTGTTACCAGCACATCTGGTTGCAAATCAATGATTGTTTGCATTTCTGGAGAACCCGTGATTTTTTCTGGCTGTAGCACAAGAAGATCGTGCTTCAAAGCCGCCACTTTCACAGGTGTTGGGGTAATGATTTTTTTTCTTCCCACTGGTCGATCAGGTTGTGTCACGACAGCGACGATCTCATACCCTTGGTCGATCAGCCCTTCTAGTACAGGAACTGAAAATGCTGGGGTTCCCATAAATACGATTTTAGTCATCTAAATGTTCCTCCATGTATTCTTCGAGTTTTTCTTCGGGGATTTGTTCGATCATTTTATCGATAAATAAAATCCCATCTAAGTGATCGATCTCATGTTGAAAGGCGCGTGCAAGATAACCAAACGCAGTGACTTCGATTTCCTCTCCGTCACGATCATAATATCGAACCGTTACTTCATCTGCACGTTTGACTGTACCGTAGACATGCGGAATACTTAAGCAACCTTCCACATCGATACTTTCTCCTTTTGCCTCGATAATCTCAGGATTGATGAGTTCAAACTTATCCCCTTCATCGACTTCAACAATAGCGATCCGCTGATTTTTGCCGACTTGCGGCGCGGCGATGCCGACTCCGTCATTTGCCACCATTGTTTCATACAAGTTATCTAACAAGACGATTGTCTCATCAGTGATCATATCGATTGGTTGGGCTTTTCGATTCAATTTTTTATTTGGGTGGATCATTATTGGATAACTCATAGTGTTTCCTTTCTTAAATAAAATGTAGCGGCTCATTGTCGATCGCAACAAATAGATTTTGTCGCTGTTCTTTTTGACTTTGATCCAAAATTTCTTTCAGGACGTTAGGCAGTTCTGGTTCATGTTTATATTTGATGATCAGCTGATAGTAATAGCGATTTTTCACACGTAAAACGGTGCTAGGTACCGGACCTAACAGAAGGCTGTTCGTTCCTAATACTTGCTTTAATTGACTGGCGATCTGAAAGATTTTTTTGGCTGCGACTTGTTCTTCTGGATGACTCGTCGTGATTTTCACAGTGAAGTAATAAGGCGGATAGCCTCCACGATGGCGTACATTCATTTCTTGTTGATAAAAGCGTTCATAATTTTGTTCCTTTGCTAAAGTTACCGCATAGTGATTCGGATTAAATGTTTGGATCACAACTTCCCCAGCTTTTTCGGCTCTTCCTGCCCTTCCGGAGACTTGTGTCAATAGTTGGAAGGTATGTTCACTAGAACGAAAATCTGGCAGGTTCAACGATGTGTCTGCATTCAGAACGCCGACTAAGGTCACATCAGGAAAATCTAACCCTTTTGCGATCATCTGCGTTCCTAATAGAATATCCGCTTGTTTGTCCCCAAATTTTTGTAAGATTCGTTCATGCGCGCCTTTTTTTCTTGTGGTATCCACATCCATCCGCAAGATTCTTGCTTGAGGATAAAGTACTTTTAGCTCTTCTTCCACTTTTTGTGTTCCCGTTCCATAATACCGGATTTTGTTTTCTCCACAATTTGGACAACGATGCGGGATCGCTTCTTCATGCCCACAATAATGGCAACGCATCGAGCGAGAATCCATATGGAGAGTCAAAGAGATATCGCAATTTGGGCAAGGCAAGACAAAGCCGCAATCTCGGCACATCACAAAGGAAGAATACCCTCGTCGATTCAATAGAAGAACTGTTTGTTCTTTTTTTTCTAATCGATCTTGGATTTTTTCTTGTAATAATTGAGAGAACGTCGATGCTTGATTCTTTTCGAATTCTTCACGCATATCGACGACTTCGATCTCAGGTAATTGCGCACTCATTTTCGCACGCTGACTCAAGTGCAACATGCGATAGACCCCTTTTTGTGCACGGGCTCTTGATTCGAGGGAAGGTGTCGCACTCCCCAAAACGATCGGGCAATGATGGTAATTCCCACGCCATATAGCTAAATCTCTGGCATGGTAACGCGGGGTTTCATCTTGCTTATAGCTTGATTCATGCTCTTCATCAATGATGATCAAACCAATGTTGTCTAGTGGGGCAAAGATCGCTGAACGTGCACCGACGACGACTTGCGCTTCATTGCGCTCGATTTTACGCCATTCATCATATTTCTCACCTTGAGACAAGCCACTATGTAAAACTGCGACGGATTCTCCAAAGCGCCCTTTAAATCGTTCGACCATCTGAGGGGTCAATGCAATTTCAGGGACCAACATGATCGCTGTCTTCTTCTCTGCCAAGACATCCGCAATGGCTTGAAGGTAGACTTCCGTTTTCCCACTACCAGTAATTCCTTCAAGTAAAAAGGTGTCATTCTTTTCCTGATGACAGGCTTCAATGATCTGCTGAACCGCCGATTGTTGCTCTTCATTCAATTGTAAGGCAGTCGTTCGTTCAAATATCCGATCTTTATAAGGGTCGCGATAACTTTCGACTTCTTCGATACGCAACCAACCTTTATCTCTACCTTGATTCAATACGGCAGAACTGACTCCTTTTTCTTTGAAATAAGCAATAGGCATCGGGTTTTCCATTTCTGACAAATAAAGAAGTAATTCTTTTTGTTTTTTCGCATTTTGTCTCAAGGTGCCCCAAGCTTCATCGAGTTGTGCTTTTGACAAAAGAGAGTGAACGACACGGATCGTTTTCACTTTGTTTTTTGTATGGACTTCGTAACGGATATCAACTAGCTTGTTTTTACGCCAACGGATCAATTGCGGTAAGATCCCAGTTTCTTCCGCTTCCTTCCAAGAAATCTCTTGTCTACCTGCGAAAAATGCAACGACTTCTGGTTCATCGGTCACTGGGTAAATGAGCTTATCGTATTCTGCTTTCATGACACTTGGGAGCATCGTTTGTAAACAGGTGATCTTAAAAGCATAAGTAATGGTTTTCATATAGTCTGCTAACCTCATCAACTCTTGATTGACAACAGGTGCCAAGTCAAGTAATTGAAGGATCGGCTTTAATTCTTTTTTAAGAGGTTGCTCGTTGGCTGTCAACGCCATCACAAAGCCTTGGACTTGGCGATTGCCGTTTCCAAATGGTATCGCTACACGCATACCGACTTGGATAGCCGCTTCCATTTCAGAAGGAACCAAGTAGGTGAATGCTTGATCGGTTTGCATAGTTGGTACATCGACAATCACATCCGCAATAACAGTCATGGACTCCTTCTCCTTTCTTCATCTTGGTTTTAAACACAAAATGGCTCTTGCCTATTTTACTAGAGATTCCTTGTTTTGTCTTACTTTCTGCCAAATCCTAACAAAAAATTAACGCAGGAAAAAAAAGAGCCTAGGAACATTTCCCAAGCTCAAATCTTTCGCTATCCATAAGCTGAATAGTGAGTTGATCTTATAGTTTTTGCTCGTCACGAATACGCGACTCTAATTCTTGTTGTGCACGGTCTTTTTGCGCACGACGTTCTTCGTCTTCCATACGTAGACGTTCACGTTTTAATTCAGGATGTGGATCACTGATCACATTTCCTGCTTCGATTTCTTCTAAAGCTTGTCCAACACTTTTGACAGAATCAAATGAATCCATTGTTGGTTGTGCTTTTGCGTCTAATTCATGTGCACGTTTACTTGCTAAGATCACTAGAGAATATTTTGAATTCACGCGATCTAATAATGAGTCGATTGAAGGCTTTAACATCATAAGACTACATCTCCTTTAACATTTTGATATATTTTCCGATGACACGATCGACACGGAAATGTTCACTTGCAATAATATCTTTGATTCGGTTGACCGCTAATGGAACTTCATCATTAACAACAGCATAGTCATACAGTGCCATCATCTCGATTTCTTCCTTAGCGACTTTCATTCGTTCTTCGATTACTTCATCTGCATCTGTCCCACGCCCAACGATTCGTGATTTCAATTCAGCTAAATCTGGGGGCGTCAGGAAAATAAATACGCCGTCAGGTACTTTTTCTTTTACTTGTTGTGCACCTTGGACTTCAATTTCAAGAAAAACGTCTTTTCCTTCGTCTAAGGTTTTGTTGACATACGATAGTGGTGTACCATAATAATTCCCGACATATTCTGCATATTCCAACATTTCGCCTTCAGCGATCATTTGTTCAAATTCTTCGCGGCTTCGGAAATAGTAGTCGACTCCTTCAACTTCTCCTTCACGCATCTTGCGTGTCGTCATCGAAATCGAATATTGGAAATCATTATCCTCACTCTCAAAAATTGCTTTTCGCACTGTGCCTTTTCCCACACCCGATGGACCAGACAACACGATTAATAATCCACGCTCTGACATGACGACGTCCTTTCAACTAGTCTTTTTTATACTATTGCTTATTTTGCACTTTTTTCTTGCAACTTTCAAGGCTATTTTTTTATTATAGCTAGAAAACCTAGAAAAAGCTAGTCTACTTCCCACTAAAGAGTCCGAGACAAAAGTAAAATTTACTTTTGTTGTATACCTAAAAAACGAATAAATGGCGGGAACAGAAGTAACCTCTTTGGAAATAAGACGGAATCCTGCCTAACGGACAGGTCATCGATCAGACAGGCTGGACACTTATTCAATATTTTGGATTTGCTCACGGATTTTTTCTAAAATCGTTTTAGACTGAACAACATGGTTTTTGATTTCGATCGCGCTTGATTTTGAGCCGATCGTATTGATTTCGCGATTCATCTCTTGTAAAAGGAAATCTAGTTCTCTACCGATGGGATAATCTGCTTCAAGTAGCTCTTCCAATTTCTGCGTATGGATGATTAAACGGTCGATTTCTTCATGGATATCGCCACGCTCTAAAAGAATCGCTATTTCGGTCAATAAACGATCTCGCTCAACTTCTGTACCAAGAAAAGCTTCTAATTTTTCTTGGTATCTCGTCTGAAATTCTTGCTCGTAAATCTCGACAAAGCTAGCTAATCCAGCAATATTTTGTTTTAATTCTGCGGTTTGTTGAAGTAAAACGTTCGCCAAAGCTTGGCCTTCTATACTCCGACTTTCTTCGATTGAACGAAGTGCCGTTTGCATCGTTTCTTTCGCTAATTGTGCAAGTAATTCTTGATCCTCTTCCGTTGCTTCAGCAATTGTCACAAACTCTTCGTTTAGTGCAAAACGTTCGATCAGTTTACCGATCGACAATGCGTTCGCTTCGCCATACCTTTCTTTAATACCGGTAGTCATCTGTGTATAGAGCGTATCGATCAGTTGCCAATTGATCGTCACTTTTTTATCTTGTTCACCTAAATATGTTAGGTTGATAAAGACATCGACACGCCCTCGACTTAACTTCGTTTTGATCAATTGTCTCAGTTCATTCTCAACAAAGCCTAATACTTTAGGGCTACGTATCTGGATATCTAAAAACCGTTGATTGACGCTTTTGATCTCGATTTCAAGTTGATAGTTCTTTTTTTCGCGGATGGCATTGCCAAAGCCAGTCATGCTCTTCATGCGACAGAGTCCTTTCTTTTACATATTTTTAATTGCTTTTTGTAACTCTTCAAACTCTTCGTTCGTTAATGTTAGTCCCTTACCCATTTTTTCATGGTCCGGTGCCCAATCCCGCAAGTCAAATTTCGGTGGTCTACCATTCCAACTCACTAAGTTCAATTCTTTGCGCCATCCTTTATTGTTTTCAGATAATACTGCAATTTCTTCTACGATCTCATATGAGAATTCTTGTGCCATTTTTGTTCCTCCTTTAGATGATAAAGATAGAGATACATCAGAGTTTCTACTGTATCTGCATTGAGTTCTCGTTGTAAGCGATCACGCTTTTTTTCTTTCACGTATTGGTAGATCGCGTGTTCCTTCATTACGTGTATTTTAGCATTTCGCTCCAGTTTTCGAAACTTCAACCATTCGCTGGCGTTTAATTGACCGACCTTTTTTAAAAAAGCTTCATCGATTTTACTTTCTTGGCAAATGATTGGTAACATTTCTTCGACGGTATACACTTTATTCGGTAAGATCAATTTTTGTTTCGCTAGTAGCTCAAGCATCGCCAATCCGCATGTTTCACTTGTGACCCTGTCTTTATATACATTACGCAAGTCCCGCCAGAATTTTTCTTTGTAAAAAAAGGATACGTCTAAATCAAGTGTTTCGACTAAGAAACGTAAGAAACGTCGCCAATAACGTTCAGCTGGCTTTGCGGTTTCAAACGTATACCAGTTTCCTTGATAGATCCCTAAACATTTTTTAGCTTCTAAATAACCTAATTGGATATTCAATTGGTTTCTTTGTCGCTCAAAAACTAAGAAACCACCTAAAGACCAGTTTGAACAACATTTCCAGGTCACCAAAGCATCAGGTTCCTTGTATTTTTTGGCTACACCAGGTCCTTGGACATCGACAATCAAGACTTCGGTTGCACCTTGTTGGATAGCAACATCTACTGGCACGTTATTTCGATAGCCACCATCAACATATTTTGATCCATCGATCTGGCGATAAGCCATGGCAGGATAAAAAGAAGCAGAGGCGAGGATCCAATCGGCGATCTCTGTTGGTTCTAATGCTTGCATCTTTGTAACTGTTTCTTGAAATTCTGGGATTTTAGTTGCGATTGTATAGAGTTGCGGTTTTTCTGTACATTTGATTTTTTCTGCATCTAGGTATTGCTCTAGTAACGCTTCCAACGGTGCAATCGAGGTTCCTCCTTCGACTACTGCACGACGTGTCATCAAGCTGGCTTCTTGGATATAACGTTGCCTCAAATCTTCTGATAAGGCAACCTCTGGTAAAGCCAATACTTGATTGGTTGATAGTTCCTGCCATAACTCAATGGCTTGTGCTAGTTGATCCTGAACGACTAAAGCCCCATTTAGCGCACCTACAGAAGTGCCAGTAACGAGTGAAATCTCTAGATTTTCTTCTTTCAATGCTTTCCAAACACCTATTTGATAAGCTCCATGCGCCCCGCCCCCACCTAAGACAAGCCCTGTATGATAGGAAAGTTCCTTCTCAAACGATTGCGTTCCCGAATAACCACTTCGGTGGAAAAGGTCGACCATGTTGGGTGAGATCGAATGATCAAAGCGGACGAGTCCGTATTTTTTGAAAAAATAACGACCCGTACTTTCTAACAATAGGAAAATATCGGACCACTGCCAATATTCTTCTTCAATCAACACGTTGGTATAGATCATTTTTTCATTCGTTATTTCTGCAGTAAAGTAAATGTTCAGCCTTTTCGATACGATCTTCCATGCCTGTTGTTTTTTTGCCTGTTGCCAAAAATGTTGCCGGCTTTCTTGATGTGTAGTAAAAAAACTAAAAACTTGTTTTGCTTGCTGCACTCGATTCTGCTGATAACGTTCCGACCAATAGACTTTTTGAACTTTCATAGACACCTCGTATTCTCTTTTTCTTTTATTATATCAGTAATCAGAAAAAAAGGGCGGGGTGAATAGTTATCCGATACCAGTGTTATATATATATAAATTTTTACTCTATGTTCATCTTTTATTCATAAAAAAAAGTTGCTTTGTAATCGAATTTTAAAATAAAAGAAACAAGCTTTTTTTCAGTAAATGTTGTAAAATGAAAGGGATGAGATACAGGGGAGGAGGAGCATGATGAGTGATTCAGTATATGTACATATCGATACAACTAGTAACGCCGTTTTGACCAAAGGGCTGACTATCAATGATTTTTCAAATAGCATCGTGCATTTTCCTCAAAATCTACTTTTGTTGGACCCTTCCGCATCTGCTGGAGAATATGAATCACACACAGGCTTGAAGGTCATTCGTGGAACTGAGAATATCCAAAGATTTTTCCAAACCGTTCGTAGCCGTAACAATAATACGGATCTTAAATGGATCGATTTTACTGATTTGACGATGTTAAAAGAATTAAGTCCTTTAGAAATCTCAGAGTTGCTTTATTTTGGTCATATGAAAACACATCTCCATTCACCTTTTTTCTATAAATTACAAAATAACTTTGTTTATTTTGATTTGAGCGACCATCTAGGTAGAACCTATTATCGTTATTTAGATGAATTTTATCGGATTTTTGCCAACAAATTAAGCACGATCTTGGCGGGGAAAATCAACGAAAAAAAATCATTCTTTCGAAAAGAGATCCCCGTTGAAAAAATCAGTGTGGAGATACTGAAAAAGATGCGTAATTTGATGCAAGAAGGAATCATTTTTTCGTTTGATCAAGCAGGTTTGGTCGATGACAAGTATGAGATCCCGATTTATGTCATTGAAGATTACGTTTGGAAATTAAAAGGGACACGTTACTTGGAAGAAAAACCGGTAGCTGTTCTCGTCTATCATGCCACTCAACAACGTTGGCAACTAGACGGCAACGTTTCTGATTTTGTCTACAACACATTTGTATAATGAAATTCAACTCCACTAAAAAAGCGTAAAGGTAGCTACCTTTACGCCTTTTTTTAATTTTTGCTTTTACGTACTTGCAATCCTTCTCCTTCAAATAAAGAAGGAACGGTCTGTTCAATACCTAGTAGGACAATAGTTGTTACAATCCCAGTAGCTAACCCACTAGCGCCATTCATGACTAAGGAGAACAACCATGGATTCATCCCCCATAGTGCGAAACTTCCCCAAAAAGCAACCCCAGCGACAAAATGCCAGAAATATCTGGCAGTCACACCAACGAATGTCGCTAAAATGATCGTTGAGGCCATTTTCTTACGATTGCCTTGCAGATAACTCTGCTGCATTCTTTGCGAAAAAATCCCTGCAACGCCAGCAAACGTGAACGCGATCGGATACTCGATCAATACTTGGATGACACTCAAATAATAGACAGTTCCCATGGGAAAATGAAGGATTCCCCACAGAAAGGCCGATCCCATACCAGCTTTCCAACCCCTTCTCAAGGCAAATAAAGTTAAAGGGATTTGTCCGAGCGAGATTGCAAAACTACTACCGATTTGTAGAGGAATCATTGACAACACTAAAGATAATGCTGCGACGATCGTTCCCTCGATCCAGACACGATGATTCTTATTCATAAAAAAGCTTCCTCCTTTATAATTGGACATCACAAAGGAGGAAGCAAGTTTGTTTTTTTACAAACAGCTTCGTGCTTTCACACTAGCTATTCATTCACAATTCCTACGCTCGCATAACCGAAACAGGTACGAAGGGTTTAGAATATATTCAGTCTCAGCCCAAAATGGACTCCCCTTTGTGATTGTAATTATTTAGTTTTTGTTTTCCTTTATCTTTTTGTTTCAAATAAAGGACTAACTGGTTTGTTTTCATGGATACGTTTGATTGCGTCACCCATCAAACCACCAACGCTTACTTCGTCAATCTTATCAATTTTGCGATCTTCTGGCAAATAGATTGAATCCGTTACAACTAAGCGCTCGATTGCAGAGTCTTCGATTCTTTGTAAAGCAGGTCCTGACAGTACAGGATGTGTACATGAAGCATAAACGCTCACTGCTCCAGCTTCTTTCAACGCATTGGCAGCCAATGTGATCGTTCCAGCTGTATCGATCATGTCATCGATCAAGACACACGTTTTGCCTTCTACTTGACCAATGATATTCATCACTTCTGCCACGTTTGCTTTTGGACGGCGTTTATCAATGATTGCAATTGGTGCTTTTAAAAATTCAGCCAATTTGCGTGCACGAGTAACACCACCATGGTCAGGTGAAACAACGACAACATCATCGCCTTGAATCCCTTTTTCTAAGAAGTAATTCGCAATCAGTGGTGCGCCCATCAAATGGTCGACCGGAATATCAAAGAAACCTTGGATTTGGACTGCGTGCAAGTCAAGTGTCAACATTCTTGTTGCTCCAGCTTTTTGGATCATATTTGCCACTAATTTTGCAGTGATTGGTTCACGCGCGCGCGCTTTACGGTCTTGACGTGCGTAGCCGTAATACGGCATTACAACGTTGATCGTTTTGGCACTTGCACGCTTCAATGCATCGATCATGATCAACAGTTCCATCAGGTTATCATTTACCGGACTACTTGTTGATTGAATAACATATACGTGTGAACCACGGATACTTTCTTCGATATTGACTTGGATCTCACCATCACTAAATTGAGTGACGGATGATTTTCCTAATTCAACCCCAACAGCTGCAGCAATTTTTTCTGCCAATGGACGATTTGAGTTTAATGCAAATATTTTTAATCTTGGATCAAAGTAATGTTTGGACATGAGGACCTCCGCTTTCTTTTTCACAACTCTACTACCTAATAAATACTAGTCATATTTGCCGAATAAATCAAGTGATTTTGCAAAAAGTATCAATTTGAATATGGGAGTTTCTTCGCGTATCCTTCTTTATTGACTTGTCTAGCGCGTGCGATTGCCATCGCATGTTCAGGAACATCGTTAGTGATCGTCGAACCAGCAGCGATACATGTATTCTCTGCCACTTCCACTGGCGCCACAAGATTCGCATTTGACCCAATAAAACTATGGTCACCGACTGTTGTATGATGTTTTGCTTTTCCGTCATAATTGACAAAGACGACACCACACCCCACATTGATTTCTTCACCTAGTGTGGCATCCCCGACATACGTCAAGTGACCAACTTTTGTGTTTTTGCCTATTTTCGCATTTTTCACTTCTACAAAGTTGCCGATATGGACGCCTTCTGCAATTTCTGCTTTTGGACGCAAATGGGCATACGGTCCTACATCTGCTTTACTTTTGACCACACTGTGTTCGATCACTGAGTTTTCAATGACTACTTGGTCACCGATCTTGCTGTCAACAATACGTGAATGTGCACCGATAAAACAATCTTCGCCAATTTCTGTTTCTCCTTGGATCTGAACGCCCGCTTCGATCACTGTATCTGAACCAATCACAACATCTGCATCAATATACGTAGTTGCAGGATCAACAAAGCTAACGCCATTGACCATATGTTTTTTGTTGATTCTTTGGCGCATCAACTCGTTTGCTTTTGCTAGTGCCATACGATCATTGACACCCATACACTCATCGAAATCTTCCGTCTGATACGCAGCAACTGGATTTCCAGCATCTTTCAGGATCTCAACGATGTCTGTTAAATAATACTCGCCTTGTGCATTGTCGGTTCCTACTTTATCCAATGCTTCAAATAACGCTTTGTTATCGAAACAGTAAGTTCCTGTATTGATTTCTTGAACTAACGCTTCTTCTGGAGAAGCATCTTTTTGCTCAACGATTTTTTCAACGATTCCTACATGGTCACGAATGATTCTGCCATAACCTGTCGGATCTTCTGCTTGTGCAGTCAAAATCGTGGCACTTGCATTTTTCCCTTGATGGTATTCAAACAAGTTGTTCAACGTCTCAGTTGTCAACAAAGGGGTGTCACCACTAATGACTAACGTCGTGCCTTCCTTGCCTGCTAAAAATGAGGCTGCTTGTAGTACCGCATGACCCGTCCCAAGTTGTTCAGCTTGTAACGCATACTCGCTGCGCTCGCCTAACTGAGCTTTGACTTTCTCTGCACCGTGACCAACGATCGTCACGATTTGATCAGGGTTTGTCTCACTTACACGGTTGATGATATGTTCGACCATCGGTTTTCCAGAAACAGGGTGTAGGACCTTGTATAGTTTTGATTTCATGCGAGTACCTTTACCCGCGGCTAATATGATTGCATAACGTGCATCCAAATATGTCACTCCTAAATTACGATTTATTATTTTTAGTTTAGCCCAGTCGCTCTTTTTTTTCAACTAAACGTTCATTTTAGCAACCAGGACGCAAAAAAAAGAAGAGACATCATCCATCGCCTCTTCTTTTTCCATAGCACCGCTATGTTCGTTGTTTTATTCTTCGAAATAGTTACCTGGTACTACAGTGATATTTTTCGTTTTTGTATCCACATCTTTGACGTAAAGTAGTGACGTGTAGTCATTGATTGCGCGATGTCCGTTGAATTTTGATTCCGCAAACACAGTGATACCGACAAGCTCAGATTCAAATTCTTCAATCAAGCTCTTCATTCCGTTCACTGTTCCGCCGCCTTTCATAAAGTCATCGACGACAAGCACGCGAGAACCACGTTTCAAACTTCTTTTTGATAGTTCCATTTTTTCGATCCGTTCCGATGAACCTGAAACATAGTTCACACTCACTGTAGAACCTTCTGTGATCTTAGAGTCACGACGAACGATGACAAACGGTGCGTTCAAGTAATAGGAAACGGCTTGAGCGATTGGCACCCCTTTTGTGGCTACAGTCATTACAGCATCGATTTTTTCTCCTAAATATTTTGAGGCAATGATTTTCCCTACTTGACGTAATAGCTCAGGTTCTCCTAATAGATCAGATAAGTAAACATAGCCTCCAGGGAGTAAACGGTCTTGTTCAGACAAGCGCTCAGCTAGCGATTCAACATATTTCTTTGCTTCTTCGTAGGAAATCTCCGGAATGAATAGAACACCTCCGGCTGCACCAGGGATTGTTTCAAGCGTTCCGTAACCTCTTTCTTTAAATGTTTTTTTGATGATCCCCAAATCTTCACTGATCGAAGATTTAGCAGATTCATAACGTTCGGCAAAGCTTGTTAATGAAATCAATTCATGCGGATGATCTAATAAATACTGTGTCATATCGACAAGACGCTCACTGCGACGTACTTTCAAAAATTCCAGCTCCTTTTTCCAACAAATTTTATCGTGTTTCATTATATAAGTTTTTTCGGGAAAATTCGAGCATTTTATCCAAAATTAAGAAAATAGTTCGGTATTTATAAAAAAACAGGTAGCTATTTAAGACATTTGTTTGTCCCAAATAACTACCTGTTTTTCAAATAGTAATCTATTTTTTCCTTCTAATTCCTAATAAAATACGTTTACTCAAGTTGACTAATAAGAATAAAAAGATAAATACTAACGTGATAGTTGCCCCTGGAGGTGTATCCAAGTAAAACGAACTAGTCAACCCAGAAAGCATACCAATAAAACCAACGATGATACTAATCAATATGACAATATTGAAGCTTTTCCCTAAACGCATCCCGATTGCTGCTGGTAAAACCATAATAGCAGAAATCAGCAACGCGCCTGCTATCGGGATCATAACAGCGATTGCTACCCCAGTAATGATATTGAACATCATTGACATCCAACGAACCGGCAGTCCATCGACATGAGCGGTGTCTTCATCAAAGGTCAACACGTACATCGGACGTTTGAATAAGAAAAACAAAAGACCGATCACTGCAAACAAAATACCTAGGAATAGAACTTGTGGCCAAGTGATCGTCACAATCGATCCAAATAAATAAGATTGGATGCTCGTGGCAGAATTACCCCCACTCAAATTCATCAAAACTAATGCAAGCGCAAGTCCTCCTGCCATTAAGATCGCAATGGAAATCTCTGAATACGTACGATACATCGAACGTAGGTATTCTAAAATGATTGCAGCGATAACGACTACCACCATTGTGGTCATCGTTGGATTGAGATTGAGGAAAAATCCTAAGGCTACCCCTGCTAAAGAAACATGAGACAGTGTATCTGCCATCAACGATTGCCGACGTATCACTAAGAATACTCCTAACATCGGTGCGATTCCTGCAATAAAGATCGCAGCAAGAAATGCCCGCCTCATGAATTCATATGAAAGCAACGCCATTGAGAATCCTCCTTTCTCACTAAACGGATTTGTCGATCCGCATATTGTTTGATGTCTTCGTGATCATGAGTGATCATCAATACAGCTTTACCATGGTCGTGTGCGCTATGGCGCAACAAACGATAAAATTCATTTCGTGATTCTTCATCCATTCCAGTAGTTGGTTCATCAAGTACAAATAAATCTGGATCAGTCGCAAAAATACGTGCTAAACTGATTCGTTGCTTTTGACCACCAGACAGCTCACCGATCCGACGATGACGCATATCCCACATACCAACAGATTCTAAGGCACGCTTGACATGCTCATGGTCTTTTTCGCTTAACCGTTTGAACCAACGACCTCTCGGATATCTGCCAGAACGTACTAATTCTAAGACTGTACTAGGAAAACCCGCATTAAAGGAAGAAACTTGTTGTGGAATGTACCCGATACTTAATTTGTCTCCTTCTTGATTTTTTCCTGCAATTTTTATGGTCCCTTTAGAGGGTTTCAATAGCCCCAAAGAAGCTTTGATCAATGTAGATTTTGCCGCTCCGTTTTCACCAGTTAAAATCACAAATTCACCGGCATCTACATGATAAGAAACTCCTTCTAACACAGGTTCTTCATCATAATAGAAAGTAAGATCGGCTATTTCGATATAACGCACATAGAGGACTCCCTTCCTTTACTTTATGCTTTCTTTTAATGCCTCTAGGTTTTTCTCCATGGTAGAAATGTAGGTTTCACCCGCTTGGATTTGTTCATTCGTCAAACTCTCAAGGGGGTTGAGTACTTCAAGTTTTACACCTGTTTCCTTCGATAATGTCTCTGCTACTTTAGATGACGCATTTTCTTCAAAATAGATGACTTCGATTTTATTTTGATCGACAAAATCTTTCAATTCAGCTAATCGACTAGGTGTAGGCTCTTGATCCGGTGAGACTCCTGAGATGGCTACTTGTTTTAGGTCGTAGCGATTTGCTAAATAAGCAAAGGCAGCATGTTGCGTCACAAACGTTCGGTTTGTTGCACCTTTTAATGCTTCTGTATAGGCCTGATCCAATGCTTCTAATTTTTTGATATAAGCTGCGGCATTTTGGTCAAATGTGTCTTTCTTCTCTGGATATTTCTTGCCGAGCTCTGTAGCAATCGTCTGTACTTCTTGGATCGCTAATGTTGGATCTAACCAAACATGAGGGTCATAGGCATGGTCATGCTGATGTCCTTCTGATTCTTCGTGTTCTTCTTCATGCTCTTCTTGTGACTCTAGACGTTCAATTCCCTTAGCAGCTTCGATCATCAACGTTCGATCGGTATCGACCGTGTCTTTCAATGAGTCAACAAAAAATTCCATGTCTGAACTGTTATAAACAAAAACATCTGCATCCGCAATGGTTGCACTTTGCTTTGCACTTGGTTCAAAATCATGGGGTTCCGTTCCTGCGGGAATCAATAATTCGACCTTCCCAGTATCACCAACGACTTCTTTCGTAAATTCATACATCGGGTAAAACGTTGCGACAACGTTCAACTCATCTTGTGCCGATTCTTGGGTTGTCTGTCCACACGCTGTAAATAGGAAAGCTCCTATTGCTAAAGATGCGGCTAATAAATATTTCTTCATATATGCTCCTTTCAAAACAAATCGTAATATTACGATTTATCAACGAGGATTAATGTACCAAATTAAAAAAAAACAGTCAATAGTTTAACCTGATTTTCTGATTTAAATGCAAACTTATCCTGTAAATCGGAAAACAAATGAATTGCCCGTCATATCAACAACGAACGTAATCGTTTTCTTTCAACTTTGGTTAAAAAGTGTCTGTTCCACACTATTATTTTTTGTTCCGATAACACTGAACGATTGGTTGAGATTGATAACAAAAAAGAAGGTAACGATCCTTCATCTTCTAAAACGAAATCAGCGGGAAAGATGTCTGGGATATTAGTCCTCTTATATCTCCTAAAACTGAATAAACGGCAGAAACAGAAGTAACCTCTTCGAAAATAAGGCGCCATCCACAAAAATTTGAAAAACAATTTTCGTGGATGGCGCCTTATTTCTCGAGGCTAAACACTTCTGTTCCGATCTCTTTTACCGCTTATTTCTCGAAGCTGACTACTTCCGTCATGACATCGTGTCTCTTTCATGCGTTTATAGCGTTCTGACAAGATAAACTTCCTCACAAAAACCTTTTAATCCGTTGTAGACACGTTGGGCTCTGGAATAGTGTTGACAAAGGGCAAAAACAGTTGGACCACTACCACTCATCAGGGCCGCATCTGCGCCATATTTGATCATTCGCTCTTTGATTTGATAAATGACCGGATGGCGTTTTCCTGTCACATCTTCAAGACTGTTCCCCATTTTCGTCAACATTTTTTGATAATCTTGTTGTCGAAGCGCATCAGCCAAACCAGGAATATCTTGATGTTGGATTTTTTGCGTATCGATTTCTCGAAAAACAGTTCGTGTCGAAACACTCATTTTAGGTTTTACCAAGATGATCCAGCAAGAGGGCATCGCTGGCAACAATTGGACGATTTCTCCCTTTCCGCCTACGTAAGCTGTTTGTCCGTAAACACAGTAAGGTACATCTGTCCCCACTTCCAAACCAATCTCAGCTAGTTCTTCTAAGCTACAGCCTAAATCCCATAACCGGTTGATCCCTCTTAATGCTGCAGCACAATCTGTACTTCCACCACCTAGTCCAGCGGCAACAGGGATATTTTTCTTCACAGCGATTTTTACGCCTTTTTTTATCTGGTATTTCTTTTTCAGCAACAAAGCTGCTTGATACACATTGTTACGCTGATCTACCGGTAAAAATGCTTTATTCGTCTCAACAATGATCCGATCTTCCGATAGCTCTTCAAAGAACAAGTGATCAGCTAAATCTACACTTGACATCACCATTTCCAACTCATGATACCCATCTGGTCTTTTATATAACACATCCAACCCTAAGTTTATCTTCGCTGGTGCTTTTTCAATCAATTCCATCCTCTCACCCATTCGAAAAGTCTAAGTCGAAAGTATTCTATCATAGGGGAAAATAAAAGTATAGCTTCCACCAACATGCGTAAACACTTTCCTCACAGCTTTACAATCATTTTTACAATTCTGTCAGAACTTCTTCTGCTAGACTTGTTCCTTTTTCTTTCCCTTTACCAATCAATAAGAAAAGCTGCCATGTGGCTAAAGTAAAACTACTTCCTTTCATATACGCAAAATAACGGCCTTCCCAATGAGTAACATACCGTTGTTTTTCTTCGTAAGTTAATTGGAATGAGTAAAAGAAATTCCCGTAATTGAAGATGATCCTCATCACTTTTTCTTGCAAGAACGAGAAATCAGTTTCTCCGACATTTGCAAGGGGAGCCAGCCCTAGATTCGCTTCTGCATACCCATTTTTGCGATAGACATCCAGTAGATTTGCAAGTAAGTAATCACCTAGACTATTCGGCTGGTTCGGTAGATACCGCAATAAATCATACCCCGCTTGGCGGTCATTGATTGGTTGAGATGTAATGAACCCAACGATTTTCTGCTCTTTCCTAACAATACCAATACCACTCATCAAGAGATAATCTTTCTCAAAATAACCAACAGAGAAATGCTTCTCACGAGAACCATCCAACCATTTTTGAGAAACTTCCTGAATCGGTTCGAGCAACTCTTCAGGTAATTGGTCATACCAAGTAAAATGGTATCCCTCATTCGTCAAACGTTGCAATTCGATCTGCTTTGTACGCCAGTGAAGCGCGTCTGAAGAAAGATTAGTAATCGCTGCTTCTCCAACTTTTGCAAAGTGAAAACCCGCTTCGTGAAGCATGACGACATAACTTTCGGATACTTTATAAAAAGCTAATTCATAGCCAAAACAATCGGCTTTTTTCAAAAACTCATGCGTAGCTGTACGTATCTTCGTTGGATCACCAATCGGATCACCAAGAACAAAACATTTATTTCCTTTGATTTGGTAACCAAACACTACTTTATCTTGACCATTTTCCTGATAATAAAAATAAGTATATCCAGGTAAGTGCAGATAATGACTAGCCGCGGTTCCACCATAGGCCGTCAAGAGGCGATTTAAACGCATTTGATCCAGAGGTTCACCAAACCCTGTTTCTGAAGCTAAATATTGGTACAATGCAACTAACGCAAGTAATGAGATTCCTAAACCAATCAGTCCTGAAAACCAAACATCCTCAGATGGAAAGAGAATAAAGCGATTCGCAGTTAAATCTCCTACCCAAAAACTTCCACGGTGATAGCCTGCGATTGCATAAACAATAAATAAAAAGCCAAACAAACACGCATCAAATATGATTGCTCCCCATGAATAGACGAACTTTTCACGATAAAACTCTTTTCGGGATAACCACACCGCTAATAAAATCAAAAGGTATACAACAATCAGTTCCCATGATAAGGTGCGCATTACAGTATTGATGATTCCAAAAGCGAGTAAAGCAATAGTAGGAATAAACGCTTTTTTGACTTTCATCGCTAAAGCTCTAGCTAGCCCTAACAATAAGAACCCAACCAGCAGGTTCAATGACTGATCTAAAAAATCAAACGAAAAGGGTAAGAGTATTTGAAACAACCGACTGACAGTCGAAAGATTCGTGATCGTTGAAAGTAAGACCATCATGATTCCCGCAAAATAAACGGCACATACTAACACTAAATGAGCAATTTTTTGAAAAAATAGTCGGGGAATATTATCTAAAAATCGATTGATTTTGACGCCTGTGTGTGTCAAAAATAAAACGATCCCTGAAAGAAATGGTAGAACATAGTAGAACAAACGATAATAAAGCAACCAAACAAGTGCAACATCTTGCCGCACGCCAAGTTGACTCATTCCTAAGATCATCAGCACATCAAACGTGCCAACCCCACCTGGTACCATTGTCAACATCCCAATCAATGTGGCAATGATAAACATAGGGTACAAGGACCATACAGAAATATCTACAGCCATCAAGCGCCCAATCAACAAGAAAACCACTAAGGCACCGGTCCATTGTCCAAAGGAAGCCAGTAACAAGCCCAGTAAACCTTTAGGATAAAATTCTGCAAATAGCGTTTTACGTTTCAAATAGGCAAACAAAAAGATAAGCGGTGCTAGAAAGCTACCACCAAATAACCAAATCCAATAACTACGAAACACACTATCTGTTTGAAGAAAGAAGACATTGATGAACGTCACTAATGACCAAATAGAAAGACCCGTCAATAGAAACAAAGCAACCTTAGAGACTGTTGCCAACACCATTTTTCGATTCGTGTGCTTGCCATAAAAACTGGCGCGCAAGCTTGCTCCGACAATCCCTCCGAATCCTGCCAAGTTATTGATCGTATTCGTGATCCATGCAGATAACAAAAAGTCTTTACGACTCATTTTGGGCTTGCCTTGTTTTTCCAATACTCGAATCGTTACCCAATCATAAAGTAACATCGGCATCACACCAATCAAACCTGCTAATATCATCCATGCTAACGTGACATGACTTTGTTGTTCCATCGTGTGCCAGACATCTTGCCAACTCATCCCATGGGCAATGTTTGCGACTTGATTCGCCACAAAAACAAGGATCGATCCAAAGAAAATCAGCTTCAAAATCAACTGATGTGCTTTCACCCACTGGATCATGATCTGTAATTTATTTTTCACCGGCACCCTTCCTCACCTGTAGACTTTCTAAACATATACATTCATGTTATCTTATTTACATTGATTTTTCCACTTTGGGCATTAGGTTGTGAAAGAAGCGCTTTGACCTGAGCAATAAGCTGGAAAATCGGAAAATAGCTTCTCATATTTTTTGATTTTTCAGCTTAGTGTTGAAGGTCAGCTTCTTGAACACCGTTTATCGAGGTCGTGAAAAAGCCGTTAAGCTCCAAGTAGTAAGGCAGAACGTGGGAAAATAGCTCCTCATATTTTTTCACGTTTTGACTTACTATTGAAGGAGCTGGCTTTTGAACACCGTTTATCAAGGTTGTGAAAGAAGCACTTTGACCTGAGCAGTAAGCTGGAAAAACAGTTCGTCTCTCGACTTGCAGATTATGAGAAAGAAAGCTATGCTAAAAATCAAAGGAGAGGATTACATGAAAATCGGATTTATCGGTACAGGAAACATGGCACAAGCAATTATTCATGGTATCTTAGCAAATAATCTAGTGGCTAAAGAAGATATTTTTGTTTCAAGCGGTCATTATGAAAATGCTCAACGCTTTGCTGGTAAAGTTGGGATCAATGCTTGTCAAACCAATCAAGAGATTGCTGAAAAAGCAGAAATCGTTGTTTTGGCAGTAAAACCAAAAATCATCGAACAGGTGTTAAATGAATTACGCGACTATCGTAAACAACAGTTGTTTATCTCAATTGCTTCAGGAAAATCGCTTGCAACACTAGAACAAGCACTTGATCCAGAAGCTGCTATCGTTCGTGTGATGCCCAATGTCAACGTGAGTGTGGGCGCGGGTGTTTCTGCAATCTGCAAAAACCAAGCAGCAACAAATGAACAGTTGACACAAGCGACACAAATCTTTGAAGCGATTGGCAGTGTTTATCCTTTAGCAGAAGATGATTTCAGTACATTTATTGGATTAGCTGGAAGCTCCCCTGCTTTTATTTATATGTTGATCGATGCAATGGGACGTGCAGGTGTTTTACATGGACTACCTAAAAAAACAGCAACGGAAATTGCAGCCAAAGCGATTTTAGGTTCCTGTCAAAAGTTCCTAGCAAGCGATGAAAATCCTTGGGAATTAGTTGACCAAGTATCTTCTCCAGGCGGAACGACAGTTGCTGGTGTCGTCGCATTAGAAGAAGCTGGGTTTATCCCCGCGATCATCACAGGGATTACCAAAACGATCGAAAAAGACAAAGAAATGTTGTAAACGAAGAAGCGATACAAGGATAGACTGAAAAAAATAAAATCTAATATGGTTAAAACAAAACAAGCCGAAGAATCCGAAAACACCTGTGCCTACTTCCGGATTCTTCGGCTTGTTTATAGTGAACATTTGCTATTATTTATTTCTTGTTTTTATGCGAAGTAAAAGTTACTCCACATAAAATTAGTATTCCTACAAGCATTAATCTAGCGTACAAAAAACGTGTAATCTCAAATCTTTCAACTTCAAATGAGCTTACTATTTTAGGTGGTAAGTAAAAACACAAGAATAGAAGAACCGCATATTGGATTTTTCTTATCCTAGTTTCATTCTTAAACGGTTTAACGGATAAAAATGGAACGCCAAAAACATAGCCTAAACCACTGGTTGATATTAGTATAGATTTATTTCCTTTCAATAAAAACTCAACCAAGCCGATAAAGGCTAATACAAGTGAAAATATAACTAGTAATTGAACGATGTATTTCTTCATACGATTAGTCATCTCGTTCTGTGATGCTTTCCATGATGTACCCTCCATGAGTCATCCCATACTTCTCGAACATATCATCCAGTCATATCACCAGTAGCTAAAGAGAATGCACTTGCTTCTCCACTAGATAACATACTCATTGTGACAGACAAGGTAAAAATTTCAGATTTAATCATTTATACTCCTCCTTTAACATTTAGTGAGAGTGCTCGCTAAACATTAAACCACTCATTTAGAGTACTGTATTCAATAATTTGTTTTTTTTATTGTTACTATTCGACATACGATAACCTATTGTTAATACGTCCTTTATCCGTTGATTTTCAAATTAAATAATAACAATAATACATAAAAATCCTTGTAAATTCACTTTTTTCTGTCACCTTAGAACTGAATAAACGCCGAGAACATCCGTAACCTCTTCGAAAATAAGACTGCACATTTTTATGCTTACTGTCTTAGTGATCGAAGAGTTTGTTCTTCATATTTTAGCTGATACTTACAGTAGTAAAATTATACCTTATCTCTGTGCTATCTTTTTTTGGCTAGTGTCCTTTACTGTTCGTTTTACAGACTGACCTGTTTTCCCTTCACGATAGACTGCTGGTAAGTGATTGTCGCGTTGGTCTCTTTACTAACCTTTTTGCCATGACTTATGATCTTTGCAAAATCTACCGCTCCATCTCTTGTTTGAGCAGATACTTCTGTCGACATTTTTGGTACTACTTGTTTCTTTTCTAAACGTTTATCTTGTTCTATCACTAAAAAATCACCTGTTTTCATTGTCTTTGCAACAGGAAACAGCTTACCATCTCCCGATTCTTCTTTTGTCTCTCTTTTGACGCGGGGGTGATCGTGGGACTCATTTTTATCCTCATCCCCTCTCATGATCCTTGCAAAATCTGCCGCTTTATCTCTTTTTTGAGCAGATGCTTCTGTCGGCATTTTTGGTACTACTTGTTTCCTTTCTACATTTTTATCTGGTGGTATAACTGAAAAATCATCGTTAGACTTCTGGTAAGTTGCTGTCGCATTGGTCTCTTTATTAATCTTTTTACCATGACTTATGATCCTTGCAAAATCCGCTACTTCATCCCTTATTTGAGTAGATCCTGTCGGCATCATTTCAGACAAGTCATGCTTCTTTTCTAAATCTTTAGTTTGCTCTAACACAAAGAAATTACCTGTTTGCATCATTGCTAACACAGTGAATAGCTTGCCATCTCCCAATCCCTCTTCCTTTGTTTCTCTTTTGACACGCGGTTGGTTATAGAACTCATTTTGATTGGCGAAATCTCTCATAATCGTTGCGAGTAATTGAGCATCCGTCAGTTTAAAGTTAGTAAATAACATAGCATCTGTTTGAAATGCTTTGACGACCGTTTTTTTAGATAAACGAGGGGCATTTTGTTGTTTTGCTACCCCTGTAACAAATTGATCAAAATTCGGATGTTCAAAAAAACCCGAGTATCTTGTAAGAAAATCATCTTTCACATTTTGTCCACTCGGCAAAAATCCAGTAAGCGTTAGCCCATATTTAACAACATCATATGTTCCTGAAACAATATGTGTGGTTTCATGCGTGATCGTTATCTCTGGAGGCGCTGCTATTTGAATTCCTGGTAAAATTTCTGGTCTTTTATGGAAAGCATCAGCTACAATAATGATGCGACACTCGGCATCTTCTTTCAATACAAAGGCATAGGCTTTCGGATTATCATTACTAACAGAGTAATAGGCATGTGTCTTCTCATCTAGAACAAAATCAGTCGAAACGATCCAAATATTTTCAAATCCCCAGTCTGCTGATTGTCTCAGAAATTGTTCACCCTTGGTTGCGATTGAAAGGAGTCTCTTTACCGATTCCTTTAAAATCTTCTCTTGCTGAACAGAAGGTGGCACGTCAAGGAAATTTATTAAGTATTGACCTTCGGCTGTTTCTGCGATTTTATCTACTTTTAACAATTCTAAACACACATCTTTGACGATTCTGAAATTTTCTATGGCATTCTTGAATTCTTGAGGAAGTTTCTCTATAAACGGTCTAAGTGATTCCGGCACCATACTTATGTCTAAACCAGAAAAAACACGAAACTGGTCATCTGGTTTCAAAGACAATACTTTGGCAATCTCATCAGAAATCGATTTTTGTGCTTTCTCCTCGTCGATATAGACAATTCTTTGTGGCTCTGGGACAAAATGATCCAATGGTTTGATCGGAACTAATTCATCTTCCAACCTTGAAATGCCTTGCATTGGCGAATACTCGATTGCATTAAGCATACCGTACCATCCCCACCATCTATTTGGGGATTCTGGAAGGGTATTATACGGCGGATACAATGAATTCTCATTCCTCTGCGCAACTGTCTTTCCCTGAGCTGACCCTACATCCTCTTTTTTTGACATACCTTCTTGCGGAGAATTAGGGCTATTATATTGGACAGTCCCTGGATATTTTTCATTGGCTTTCTCTAAAGGCGTTTCAAACCGAAAAGCACCATTATTCGTGTCCAATCGTAATACGGTCATCGGTGCAAGAATATTTTTTTTCACCAAATGGTAACGATTCGTTTCCTTGTCCAACAAAACTAATGGAAGGTATTGCTCTTGGATTCTGATATAAGATCGCCCAGCAGAATTCCACATCAACCCATTTTCATCCGGTGGGGATAGCGTAGTCGGAGTCAGTAATGACTCATACTGACTTAATTCCTTTCCTACCTTCTCACGTACTGCTAGCGAAACTGTTGGGCTAGTTTCTGCTTCAAAATACCACTCTATCCCGTTAAAGTTTACCGGATATATCGCTCCTCTATCATGTATATCATAGCGGACACCATGATTCTCAATTGTACTGATTCTGACAGGCACTAATTTCTTATTCATTTCAATGAACGTTTGCCGAAAATCTCCTTCTCCAGTAACAGTTAATGTAGTTGCCTCCCCATAAGCTTTAGGATTTAAATTTAGTTCTTTTACAGCTACATCTCTATTAGGAATCTTCCTTGAAATTCGGTTAACCAAATATTTGTGTCTGCGAAAAAAAACTGCCGGTCCCTCAAACAGCCTTAGCTTTGTTCCACGCAATGTAAAATGATTTCCATAAACAGTCCCTTTTTTAAAATCTGATACTGGGACGTACAAATGATTTTGCACACGTTTCACGCGTATTTCTGGACCATTATTTGGTAAAGTAGCTTGCGTATAACTTTTCACCCAATCGTGGGTTTCTATTCCAAATTTTTCAAGTTTTGCCACTACTTCCTTGAGTTCTTTTCTAATAAATGCTTGGTTTTTTAAACGTATCAACCCCTTAAATAGGGCTTGTGAACTATCATTTAGAAATTCTATTCCTGGATCAGCGTAACGTATAGCACTAACAACAATTGATCGGAGTTCTGATGTTCTTGGGAGGAAGCGCGTACTATGACGTACTATACCTGCTGCACCTTGTTTCATGATCGTTCTTGCCATACCAAATACAAATCTCGTATTGAGGGCTGTGACTTGACCCAATACAGGAATCAAGGACACTGCATCGAGCATACAACTGGGAACTGCCTCACCAATATCTTTATTCATACTACCGACCACGCAATCGTAAAAAGGAATGAGATGCTTGAAAACATCCCAAATTTTTGTAACCATTGTTGTCTCTCTTCCTGAATCATAGAGTTGTCGATAGACTTTATCCCTGTGTTTACTGCTGATATGGTTGATAAACGCCTCCTGTGCATTTCCTTTCAATAAAAGTTTGTTCTGATTCGATTCTAGTTTAAAAATATAAGGCTTATCTCTGATCAGAACTTTATCACCATATTTTCGAAATTCATTTTTCCAAAGATCTTGTCGATTAAAAAGTCCATATCGGAGATATGACATAGGATCTTTATCAACGCGATAAAGCTTGTATCCTCCATCTTTTTCAAGCCTTTTCAACGCATAGCATCTTTCTTCTCCACCAAGAATAACTACAAATAAATCTGTCTCATCTAAGGTAAGAAGCGTCTCTACTTCCACTTCTTTTGCCAAAAAGACTGGTGGAAAACCTGACGTTCCTGGTCCACTTGCCGAATGCCTTGCTTTATGACTCAGCACTGCCTGTGCCTCATATATACGACTTTCCGATGAAAATATAAAATTCAAATCATCTTTGTGAAATGAATCCACCGCAAGTCGTATCAGAAACTGATCCAATGAATAAAATGATTCAGATACAGCTTTCGTTAACCGCATATACCATTCATTGATATCTGGTGGAATCCATGGACCAGGACAGGGATTTCCGCCAGCGAGATAAACTTGCCCACCCGCAAGACTAACCGTGATACCGAGTTTTTTGCACTCTTCCAGTACTTCATCCACAAGCGCTGATTGTTGGCGCCAGTTTATTACTGCTGTTTGATAAGATAAGACAAGGTCATTGACCATTTCTTGCTTTTTTATTAGTTCAAAATAGCCACGTTGCAAATAATTGACAAAGGTGCTTAACGCGACTTGTTGATAGTCCCCTTTTGCTATTGGACCTCTGAGAATATCTGGGTCCAACTGAGCGATAGCCAATGTCGCTGGAACTAAAAGATGAGAAATTTCTTCGACAGTATCAATCCCTTTATCTCTAAAGCTCTCAAAAAAAAGTTCACCTACTGATTTGATTTCTGTCTGATTGAATTTCTCAAGATACCCTAAATCCTTTAATATTCTAGAGCCAGTCATCTGCATTAAAGAATCATAATCAGCGATCAATACATCGTCACCAACCTCACTTGATTTAAGAAAATAATTAGGTAGTGCTCGATTCATGAACATAATCCATAGTTTAGTGATATTATTTTGTCTTCCTGTTTTTTGATCGACTTGTTGAGTGGCAGATTTCGGTGGGATGTTGATTAGATCTGCTTTTATCAATTCTTCTACGGAAAATGACTTCCTAAGCTGGCCGATCGTAAATGTAGATGGGTCAGATGAATCAATGATTTTTTTTGCTGCATACCCTTCTATTGTGGTACCCAGGACATTTTCAACTGTCCATTTCATTACGGTCAATTCAGCGTCCCTATCTGAGATCATTTCCTCTGGCTTTCCACCATATAATTTTAACTCTTTCAGGATAACTTTTGCTATCGCTTGGACTTTCTCAGATGAGACTCTGCCATCCATCCCTGTTTGTCCAAACCATTCCCCCATAGCGGACAAAACATCTTCTTTGCTTACTTGGGTAGTAGACAACATGCCTTTTTGACGAAAAAATGTCTCAACTTGTGTCATGATTTTCTTATCCAACCACTTATTGATTGTTACTGCTGGTATAGATTCTGCTTTTTCATCTACAGTCGCAGAGGGAGTGGTGGTAGGCAAAACTAAATGATTGCTTTCGATCATGTCCCACAACCAATTCGTGAACGTGATTTCTGCGCCTTTATTTGAAATGACGCCATCTACTTCCTCACCAAGGATGACTTGAGCAATTTGTTTCATTTTTACCATGTCTATAACCTCTTGATTTGCTCCTTCCAGCAGTACCCAACTTGAGACTATTTTCGCAAAAGCATCAGCATCCGTAGTTTCACAATCTACGCCTTTTTCAGTTAAAAATTTAGCTACTCTTTGTTTTTCTTTCTCTAACTTTATACGATCTACGGTAGTATGTAACACTTCTTTTGGCTGGCTATTCGTTTGTGTCGTAGGCTTAAAATCATTTTCTGAAAAAAAACGTTCAATCTTTTTCTTAACTTCTTCTTCATGCTCCTGTTCTTGATTCTTTTTGATTTCTTCAATATCGATACCCAAACGATTGTCTTGCCCCTTCTTATACGTATAGCCAATCTGTGCGTTATTGTTTTCCCACTGCAACACAATCGCTCGTGACTCAGCATCCGTCAAGGGAACAGCTGCCCCACCATAAGCCCTCACAATCATATTCGCTGCTATGTTCTGTCTTTTGCAGATTTCTTCGTACTGTAAACCTGCAAAGATCCATTTTTGTAACAACAAAACCAGTTGACGTGGTGTTGCCGTTGTAAAATACATTTGTTCTTTATATAGGAACTTGCCGACTTCGCCATTCGCTTTTTGGGTATTCTCTCGCATATCAAAAATCTGTTTATGATAATAAATTGGTACGATTAGTGTTTGCTTAGGAATACTATCTGGTCGATCAAGGATAAAGTCTTCATAAATCTGATTGTTTTCTTTTAAATGTTTTTTAACTTGAAGCATCGAGACGGTCTCCGCTGGTGATAAATCATATTGAATGGTTTGTTTCGTCTTCTCTTTATAACGATACCCCACTAGCAACGTGTTCGTTTTCCATTGTTTATAAATTGCTTGTAATTGTATATCGGATAAGAAATCTCCTAGTCTACTATTTTCAATCCCGTACCCTTTGTGGATGAGATAAGCTAAATACTGTGCCCGCTCTGACTGTAAGGTTTGGTCATTTTTCCAATTCCTACCTGCCCAATTTTGAACAACCTTAATCAACTCCAAGTCGGTATCTATCTGGCTCACAACTCCTGTACCGATGAAAAAAGATTTAAGCAGATGATTCACATCAGTTGTCTGATTTTTCTGCTGAAAAAGCGGTTCATCAAAATGAAAAACTGGTAATAATTCTGACTGATCAAAGGGTTGTATATCTTGAGAGATGGCTTCGGTGATTTGAAGGACCTTACTATAGTCAGAAGCACTAACAGGAATGAATAAATTATTGGTTAGATCATTTTCTGTGATTGTTTCATTATGTTTTTGTATCGGATTGATCTCAATATTCTTAATTTCAGTAAAAGTATATGGTTTAAACACGTTATTTGTTTCCCATTGAAAGAAAATATTGATTGCTCTAATAGCAGTTAACTGCCCAACTGAAAGACCATAAGCACTAAGAATAATCTTAGCGAGCTGTTGTCGCTTCTCAAGAAGTTCATGATTTGATGCACCTCTGTTTGCCCAGCTTTGAAGAGCAAGGAAAAAATCATGGAATGGTTTCTCTTTCATGTCACATAATTCACTATGCTGTTCACAAACAGCCTGCCTGATTTTTTCATTTGCTTTGTCTGTTTCATTACGCTGAACAAAGACTTCTTGATCATACCAGAACGGGGTAAATGGTTCAGCGACTGGTACGGGTGACGGTTTATTTTCCATATAAGCTAACATGACTTTGTTGATTTTCTCAAGTGTTTCCTCAGAAACTGCTTCTGACGATTTCAGACCAACAAGCGTTGGGGTTGTTGGTTCCATTACAGGTGGCTCATTCATCGATTGCGTAGGAATGGTTGCTGCTTCCGCGACAATCCTTGTTTTTAAGAAATCATACCGTTTAACAAAACGGTCAATCATTTCTGAAAAATCTTCGGCTAAAGCCACAAGTTTTGCGGAAATGCTCACGTCTGTTTCATGAGATGCTCGGCTTTTCGAATCATCTGCCCGGAGCTGCTGACTTAAAATAGGTTGCTGATCATATTTCCTATTGTCTTTGCCTAACGGATCAGAAGATTTCTCTTGTGTTCCAGGATCGCTAGAGAAAGTTTGGATTAATAACTCTGTAAAATGTCCTAAAATATTGTATTTTCCATCTGTGTGATTCCTCGAATCAAGGATTTGCTCTTGCTGATGAAAGAAAGAGCTGAATACTTCATTTAGACCATTCCAAAAAGAATGAACACTAAGAGTCACATTGTCTGGTATTGGAACGTCTGTTGTCGTTTCATTCTTCTGATACTTTTCCTCAAAAGTCTTTTGAAAAAATTTTTTCAGCTTTTCAGCCGCATTGCTTGCATTAAATTGCTGTGGATTATTTGCATTCGTGCTTTTTTTGAAGGAAAACTGCTGTATGGAATGCGTTGTATGACTTCGTGCTTCATTCAATGTATGTGATTCAGCGATAGCATTTTGGCATACTGTCTTAAAATGGATTTGTGTATGATTTTTATTTTCCCACAAACCGTATTCTCTTTTATGGGACACTTGCTCGCTAGTCGTACAATCAATAAGTGTTGAGATACCATGAGCAAATTTGTGCATATCTATACTAAATTGGTGAGCAGCGTCTGCTAAATCCGAAAGTGGCGAGACAACTTCTGGTTTGTATTGTTTGATTTGGGTGGTATTCGTTGGTAAAGGAGGAGTCATTCTTTTGGGGTTAAACGTCGATCTAGACTTGAGCGCAGGCATCCGCACTTGATTTCCAATCTGTTGAATTTCAACATGCGTATCTACTTCTAAAACAGCACCTGCATCTTGGACCGCTCGTTGCTGATCAGGGCGTTCCTCTGGCATCCGTAGACCAGCTAGAACGCTCCACATAAAGAGGAATCCTGTAGGGGTTAGGAGGTCTCTCGGGGTTTGACCTGACTTACTTGCAATCTCATACATCGTATTTTGTCGTTCTTTGGGGTCATCCTTCTTATTAAATTCGTTGTAGAACTCACCGATTTTTCGATTAAAATCTTCTCCTGGCATTTCTTCTCACTCCTTCATTAAAAGATGAAAATCAACTGAATAAGGTGGTAAAAATCACTAGTTTTATTTGTTTTTCTACAAATCTATTCTCCCCTTCACTTTCATCATACAAGGGTGGTAAAAATTTATGTGCCTTTTATTCAGTTATTTCAGAAAAAAATGGTCAAATAAATTAGATTGAACGTTCCAAGATGAAATGCCTGATTTTCAACTTATTACTCAAGAAGATGTGCATTTTTTGGCTAGGTAAAAAGGAATTCATTTAAGTGTTTTTTTACACCTAAAACGACTGAAATGAACACTTCCTGTCATTTCAGCCGTTTTTTATGAATGTATGTAAACATATCTTTTCTTATTGTCTTGTTTTAATTTCCTCTTTTTTTTGATTTGAGTTTAACGATCGACAATTCTATGACATAGTAAAACATCAGACTATAAATGCCTCTCGGCAGGAAATCACGATTCACGATATATTCAATCGTGATCCCAAAAGCACTTCCAACCAATCCAGAATAAATGACGATTAGATAGGGATGTTCGTCAGCAAATTTCATTATTTTTATCAGCAATATGCTTCGCCTCCTTATACTATAGTTATTTCAAGTATTACTATACCGTTAAAAAACTATGGATATCTTATCTGTCATAAAAGATCATTTTAAAGTCATAAGCGTTGTCACGATCTGTTATGCCCTAGAATCAAAAAAAATGACCCAACAGACTAATCTAATCTGTTGGGTCATCCTATATTTTAACTATTTTTTATTTCGCATAATCGGTTGCACGAGTCTCTCGGATCACGATTACTTTGATGTGTCCTGGGTAATCCAGATCATCTTCGATACGTTTACGGATATCGCGTACTAAGCGTACCGCATCTAAATCAGAGATTTCTTCTGGTTTGACCATGACGCGTACTTCACGTCCGGCTTGGACAGCAAAACTTGATTCAACACCGGCAAAGCTGTTTGAGATTGTTTCTAGGCTTCTCAAACGACGGATATAGTTTTCCAATGATTCACTTCTTGCACCTGGGCGAGCTGCTGATAATGCGTCTGCAGCGGCTACTAGGACGGAAATAACAGAAGTCGCTTCGACATCGCCATGGTGAGAGGCAATCGCGTTGATCACAACTGGATTCTCTTTGTATTTCGTTGCTAGTTCTGCACCGATCTCAACGTGAGATCCTTCGATTTCATGGTCTAACGCTTTTCCAATATCATGAAGCAAGCCCGCACGTTTTGCCAATTGGATATCTTCGCCTAACTCCGCTGCTAAGATTCCTGATAATTTCGCTACTTCGACCGAATGTTTCAACACGTTTTGGCCATAACTTGTTCGGAAATGTAGACGACCCATGATCTTGATCAAATCTGGATGAAGCGTATGTGCGCCGACTTCAAAGGCTGCTTCTTCTCCATATTCACGAATCCGTTCGTCCATTTCTTTACGTGATTTTTCAACCATTTCTTCGATACGCGCTGGATGGATCCGTCCATCTTGAATCAGTTTTTCTAATGTCATTCGTGCGATTTCTCGACGAATTGGATCAAATCCTGAAAGAACGACTGCTTCTGGTGTATCATCAATGATCAAATCGATTCCTGTAAGTGTTTCAAGGGTTCGAATATTTCGTCCTTCACGTCCGATGATACGACCTTTCATTTCGTCATTTGGTAATGTCACGACGGACACTGTCGTTTCAGAAACTTGATCTGCTGCACAACGTTGGATAGCCAATGAGAGCAAGTTCTTCGCTTTGCGATCTGCTTCTTCTTTTGCACGTTGTTCTGATTCTTTTACCATCAAGGTCAGTTCATGATTCAACTCTTCTTCGGTTGATTTCATGATTACTTCTCTTGCATCTTCTTTCGATAAACCAGCAATTTTTTCTAATTCTTTTTGTTGATCTTCAATCAATCTTTCAACGTCTTTTTCTCGCTCTTCAATTAATTGCTGTTTTGAACTAAGTGCCTCTTCTTTACTTTCAAGTGAGTTTTCTCGTTTTTCTAACGAGTCATCTTTACGATCTAACGTTTGTTCACGTTGGATCAATCGATTTTCTTGAGATTTTAGCTCTAATTTACTTTCTCTCAGCTCACTTTCAACTTCAGAACGATATTTCTGATTTTCTTCCTTAGCTTCCAACAATGCTTCTTTTTTTAGAGTTTCTGCTTCTTTTTTTGCACCTTCAAGAATACTTGCAGCTGATGTTTTTGCACCAGCAATTTCTTTCTCATGACGTGACTTCGCAACCATAAACCCTAAACCAAGACCGACAATTAAACCGATGATAGCGAGGAGAATGTTGAGTCCCATTAAATCCACCTCCATACTATCTTTTCCATTTTTATCATCTACCAATTTCTATGATAAATTATTCTAAACTATAAATATGCTGTTGCATATGTGCATAAAAACCTGCACAAGTTTATTCTAATGTTTGTTTCCAGTAGTGTCAACTTTAAATACGAAAAGAAACGGCTTCCTCGATTTTCAAAAAAGGGAGGTTTTGAGCGAGTGATGACTTATTTTTTGGTTCTTATTCTAGTGAAAAATAAAAAAACATCCGGTAGTTATTAGACTGAAGTGCCCCCTGTCAAGTAGACAGTAAAAAAACAAAAATGGTATGAAAACAGGGATCGAGTCACTCGATTCCTGTTTTCATGCAGCTTGCTTTCTAAACTCATTCGGCGAAAGCTCATTCAAGGCTTCCGAATAGCGGTAGTTATTATAATACCGCATATATTCACCTACAGATTTCTTTAAGTCCTCAAAATTCTGGTAGCTTTCTTGATAAAATTTTTCTTCTTTAAAGGTTCCCCAAAAATGTTCAATCGGTTGATTATCTAGACAACGCCCCACTCGGGACATACTTTTGGTGAACTTATATGTTGTTTCAAGTTTCTTATAGTCATAAGACGTGTATTGAAACCCACGATCACTATGAAGTAATGGTCTTACTCCAGAGTTCTTATCCATTGCTTTTTTTATCGTATTCATGACAAGTAAATTATTGTTTGAATGACCTAGCTCCCAAGAGACAATCGAATGATCATAGAGATCGATGATTGCACTTAAATAGGCTTTTCTACCATTTCCATAGCGCAATTCAGTCACGTCTGTACACCATTTCTGATTGGGCTTTTTAGCGACAAATTTACGGTTTAATACATTTTCTGCAACATGTGCTTCCATCGATTTTATATAAGTGGGACGCTTTTTTTTGATGACTGCTTTGATACCAATGGCTTTCATTAATCGATAATAACGATTTCGAGAATACTGTTTCTTTAGTTTTCTGTTAATCTGCATTCGAATTTGCCGATAACCAATTGCTCCTTTTTTGCTGTCATATTTCTTCTTAATCTCTTTCGCCAACTTTCGGTTGGCCATTTCCTTTTTGGAAGGTTGCCATTTCACCCATTTATAGTAGGAAGAGCGGGCAATCCCTGCTAACTGACAGAGCTGAGTGATTGAATAGTTCTTCTCTTCATGAAGAGAAGAAATCGTTTGGTAGAGTTCAACGTTCCTCACTAACGTGAGGGATGGTTTCGCCGCCGAACTTCCTGTAACTTTTTTACGAAATCATTCTCCATTTCTAAATGCTTGTTTCGAGCTTCTAACTCTTTTACTCGTAATTTCAGCCGTTCTTCTTCGGTTAAGAACTCGCTTGATCTGTTTCGACCACGATTGTCTTTTAACGCTTCTTCTCCGTATTGTTGGTATTTTTTTACCCAAGAATACACTTGTTGATAGGAAATATCGTATTTTTCAATCGACTGAGCGTAATTCAGCTCATTAGCGATGGTGTATTGAGCGATCTCGATACGCTCTTGATAAGTGGTTTTACGTCCTTTTGTCATGGTTTTGGGTACACTGCCTTTACTTGTAAATTTTAGTGTTTCCCCCTTAGTATAACTTGAAATCCATTTTCTTAAAACGGAGTGTGAAGATATTTGAAATAATAGCGTTGCCTGACGAAGAGACATCTCTTTATTGAGGACAGCTAGAATGGCTTTCTGTTTTTGTTCACGATCATACCGCTTCCAGGTTTTCGCCTCTTTTAACCCCTCGAGCCCCTCCTCGTTATATTTATGAATCCAACTTTCTATCGTCCCATTGGAAAGAGAATATTTCTTCGTTATACTGTTTACGCTACAACGACCACCCATCACCTCTGAAATGATCTGATATTTTTCTTTTGGAGAATATGGACTTCTCTTAGACATACAAAAAACTCCTTATAAAGTAGATTTGGAATTTTGTTTTTTTCCTTGTCTACTTTATAGGGAGCATATCAGACTACCGGATACCCGCTTATTTCTTTATTCATCTAGTGGTAATTCTTCTTGTGCTTCTTCTGGTACATCAACTGGTTCACCGATGCCATAAGCTGCACGCACTAATGTAGATACTTCAGCCATCATCTCTGGATGATTTGACATATAGATTTTCGCGTTTTCACGACCTTGACCGATGCGATCTTCTTTGTAAGAATACCATGCACCACTCTTATCAACGATATCTTTTTCAACTGCCATATCCAATAGCTCGCCTTCTTGAGAGATACCTAAGCCATACATCACATCGACTTCAGCGATTTTGAATGGTGGTGCTACTTTATTTTTTACGACTTTGATCTTTGTACGGTTACCGACAATGTCCGTTCCTTGTTTCAATTGTTCCGCACGACGTACTTCCAAACGGATCGTTGCGTAGAACTTCAACGCACGTCCTCCTGGTGTAATTTCTGGATTACCGAACATCACGCCAACTTTTTCACGAATTTGGTTGATGAAAATCGCGATCGTTTTTGTTTTGTTGATCGATCCTGAGAGTTTACGTAAGGCTTGAGACATCAAACGAGCTTGTAACCCTACGTGTGAGTCACCCATCTCCCCGTCGATCTCTGCACGTGGTACTAAAGCTGCTACTGAGTCGATAACGACAATATCTACTGCACCACTTGATACTAAAGCATCAGCGATTTCTAATCCTTGTTCTCCGGTATCTGGTTGAGAAAGGAGTAATTCATCGATATTTACCCCTAATTTTTGGGCATATTGTGGATCTAAGGCATGTTCCGCATCAATAAAGGCGGCAGTTCCACCATTTTTTTGGACTTCTGCGATTGCATGGAGTGCAACCGTTGTTTTACCTGAACTTTCTGGACCATAGACTTCAATGATCCGTCCACGAGGATAGCCACCTATCCCTAAAGCAACATCTAGTGCAAGAGAACCACTTGGAATTGTCGAGATTTGTTGGTCGATTTTTTCGCCCAATTTCATGATCGAACCTTTCCCATAGTTCTTTTCAATTTTTTTCAATGCAGCATCTAAGGCTGCTTTACGATCATCTGCCAATACGATAATCCTCCTTATTTTTACGACTCAAAGTAACATTTCATTACGTTTATAATATCTTTTTTATTTATAAAAAGCAAGCAAAAACCGAACAAATATTCGCATTTATTTTTTTCTTAATAGTTGCTTTCTTAGCAGATCAAATCCTTGCATAATCGCGCTATTTCTGATTGCCGAACGGTCTCTCGTAAAGTGACATTCTTTTGTTTCTACGCCTTCTTTTGATGCAACGGCAAGCCAAACTGTACCCGCAGGATGTCCTTCTAATGTGTCGGGTCCCGCCACACCGGTAAACGCTACGGCATAATCTGTACCAACGAGTTGGCGTGCTCGAATCGCCATTTGTTCGGCACATTCTTTACTGACTGTGCCAAACTGCTCTAATAGTTCTGGATCGATGCCTAAGAGCTTTGCTTTGGTCTCTGCTGAATAAGTCACAAAGCCCCCAGAAAAGACTTGAGAGACGCCAGGAATTGCTCCTAACGCGGATTGAAAGCCTCCCGCTGTCAAACTTTCAGCTGCTGTGACTGTCTTCCCTTGTTCTTTTAGCAGATCCACGACGGCTTGTGGCAACGAATAGTCATCCCCATAGCCATAAAAATATGCACCGACACGGGCTTGGATTTTTTCTTCTAGTGCGTGCAACGCTTGATTCCCTGCATGGATATCTGACGTTTTGACTGTCAATCTCAGTGTGACTTCATTTGGTTTGGCATAAGGAGCAATCGTGGGATTGATTTGGGTAGCAATCAAGTCTTTTAGATCGGTTACTAATTGTGATTCACCGATGCCATAGAAGCGCAACACTTTTGAAATCAGTTTTTCTTCTGAAGGGAATTGTTGTTCTAACAGTGGTCGCACTTGTTCTACAAACATCGGCTTCAACTCACTTGGTGGCCCAGGAAGTAAAAGATAAGCATTGCTTTTCGTTTGATAAAACGTGCCTAACGCTAAGCCAGTTCGATTAGGTAATGGTGTGCCCCCTTCAATGATCTGAGATTGTTGTAAATTGTTCTCCGTCATTTTTCTTTTTGTCGTTTCGAAAAATGCCAGCAGTTTCTTGTACCCTTCTGTGTTTTGGATCAGCTCTTTGCCGAGGTGTTGAGCGACAACTTCTTTTGTTAAGTCATCTTCTGTTGGTCCTAGTCCACCACATAAAATGATTAGTTCACTTCTCGATTCAGCTAACTGGAGTAACTCCTCCAAACGAGTCGGATTATCCCCGACAACTGTGTGATAATAGACATCGATTCCTAGATCTGCTAACTGTTCTGATAAAAATGTCGCATTCGTATTCACGACTTGTCCAAGTAATAATTCTGTTCCTACTGCTATGATTTCAGATTTCATATTTGATCGCTTCCTTTAGTTGAGGTTGCTTTTGCAACATCTCTATTTATCTGTAAATCAGTCTTTGTTCGACTAATTGTCTCTACCAAATAGTATACGCTATTTGCTGATAGAATCATTTCTCCTTGCTCAATTTGTTCTTGTGATTGCGTCTATGTCAAAAAAATAAAAATCAGACCGGGAATGACCGATCTGATTGCAAGGGTAACTAAGTGACTCTATGATTTTACATGGATCCTTTGAATACGCCACGATTCTTGATAAAGTAATCGACACCTGAATAGATGGTAAAAATCAGACAAGCGTATAACATGATTTGATCGAGGGGTACATTGATCAAGTTGAATGGGATATTATTGATAAATAATAAAATAATCGCAATCATTTGCGTAGCTGTTTTTACTTTTCCAGGCCAAGCAGCTGCCATGACTTCCCCATCCTCGACAAGCAATAATCGTAACCCTGTTACAGCCAACTCACGACAAACGATGATCGCAATCACCCATGCTGGCGCTTTTCCTTGACCTACCAACATGATAAAAGCTGTCATAACTAACATTTTGTCTGCTAATGGATCAGCAAATTTTCCGAAGTTCGTCACTAATCCTCTGGACCGAGCAATTTTCCCATCTAGCCAATCCGTCACACTTGCTAAAGCAAAAATGATGGCTCCTACTAGTTGCGTGATCGCTAATGACGTTGTTCCTACCGTTAATTGTCCCCAATCTAACGGGAGACCGACTACTAAAATAAACACCGGAATCATACAGATTCTAAATACAGTTAATTGATTTGGTAAATTCACAAGAACGACTCCTTTCTTTCCTATTTTACGTCAGTCCAGCAAAAGTTTCCAC
Source organism: Enterococcus sp. DIV0806c (assembly GCF_051710905.1). NCBI lineage: Bacteria > Bacillati > Bacillota > Bacilli > Lactobacillales > Enterococcaceae > Enterococcus > Enterococcus sp. DIV0806c. The sequence continues at coordinate 3,043,288 of NZ_JBIOLO010000001.1, forward strand.
CAATAGTCTCTCAATTGCTCAACAAATCTTTCACTACTTTATAACCTACTATCCAAACAAGAAAAGAGAGCCCAAGACGAGATTCCGGCTCTCTTTTACACGGTTGTTTTTTAAACAAATTATTCTGCATACTGCAAGGAAAGCGAAATATTCTTCAGGCTTGTATTGTTTGGTCCTGCGTTGATAGGCAGTTCTTCGCCATTTAATTTGACCGTTGCATTACTCGCTGCTCCAAGTGTGATCATCGCATTTGTCGTATTTTCTGGAAGCTCTGTTGTTTTTGTATCATTGGCAACCAAGGTTTCTTGATAATGATAGTCAAACGTATTGTTCAATTGGACACCGATCCAGACACGTTCACTTGCTGTGAATTCCAATGTGATCGGTTTTTTCGCATCTTTCACCTCGATCAAAAGCGCACTTCCTGTGTCTTGCCCCGGTGTGATGGTCATTTTTTTCTCTTCTTCTGTTGATTTTGTTGTCGATTCCACGGTCGATTCAACCGTCGATTCACTTGTCTCCGGTTCTTCTTCCGTGATCGAACCATCGACAGATACCGTTGAAGCTGTTCCACCAATGATCGGCTCAGATTGACGGTCTTGCCATGACATATATGCCACTACTGTGATGATTGCTACAGCGACTAATCCTAATAAAATCACTGGCAGACTTGTCCAGAATTTTGTTAGATTCTTTTCTTCTTCGTGCATAGCTTTTCTTGAACCACTCACTGTTTCTGGTTCTGGTCGTTTTTTGATGGTTTCATCTGCGAAAGATTTTTTTCCATCAAAAACATCCACTAAATAATCACCATCTTCACCAACAGCTTCTGCATATTGACGAATAAATGCACGAACATAAAATTTACCTGGCAATTGATCAAATTCGTTTTGATCGATCGATTCCAAGTAACGTTTTTGGATCTTCGTCATTTGTTGTAATTCATCTAATGATATTTTTTTGTTTAAACGGGCTTGCCGTAATTTTTCCCCGATGGTTTCAAAAGCCACTCGTTCATCTTCTCCAGTCTGTGTATTCTAGTCAGAAGGTGTTTTCTCTACTGAGGATCGACCATTTATCCTGACTGCTTCTCATTGAATTTTTGCTTTATTCATGCTCAATGTATAGTGTTTCCTCTATATTGATCAATCTTGCACTCAATCTACTTAAGAATACCACAAAGCGAACTTACTTTGGATAACATTTCATCTGTTTTAAACTGAAATTTAAGACTTTCTTTTATTCTTACAAAAAGTATGACGAATCAGCGAGTATGTCCAAAAAAATCAGAATTTTTTACTGTTTCATTTTTTTGGCTGCATATAAAATTCACTAAACACGTCAGCATTGATAAAAGAGCGTCCTACTTGAAGAAGATCCGTCATCTGGATTGATTCAATGATTTCTGGCAGATCAAATAATGTTTGGTCACCAAATAGACTTTGTGTAAATTGATTGGCGATGTATTCGATGGAGTTCAATGATTGGAAATACTGCCCTAACATTTTCTTTTTCAATAAGTTCAAGTTTTCTTCTGTGATTCCTTCGTCATGTTCAAAGTTCAAAAGAATCTCTTTTATTTTTTGTACTGCTAGTTTTGGTTGGTCCGAATCGCCACTGAAGTCAGCAAAATGAAATTCACGATCTAAACTAAACTCAAAGCCAAAACTATCATCAATAATTCCTTCGTTGTAAAGGGCTAAATAGTTTTGTGCAGTTGGGCCTAAAAGTAATTGTAGTAACAAACGAATCGCTGTTTTATATCTGAGTAATTCTCTCCCATTTTCAGGTAACACATCGATTCCTTTGATCCCTAATACAAATTTTTCTCGTGTGATCGCTGCTTCTAAGGTGCTTATCGGCAGAACATCCGCTTGATTTTCGGGAAAGAATCGTTCGATTTTTTGAGCGGGTGGAAATTCTTTGGTAGCTTGATTGTGGCGAATTTGCTCCATCAACTGTTCTGGTTCCAAATTGCCAACTACAAATAACACCATATTGCTTGGTTGATAAAAAGTGCGATAGCAAGTATATAGATCCTCTGCTGTGATGTCAGCAATACTTTCCACCGTTCCTGCAATATCGATGTGTAATGGATGATTGGGATATAGATTGTTTAAGATACCAAAGAATAAGCGCCAATTCGGATCATCTTCATACATCTGGATTTCTTGGCCAATGATTCCTTTTTCTTTATTTACTGTTTCTTCAGTAAAATAAGGTGCTTGAACAAAATCAAGAAGCGTCAAAAGATTTTTTTCTACTTGATCTGTCGTTGAAAACAAATAGCTGGTTTTTGTAAAGCTCGTGAACGCATTCGCTGATGCTCCTTGTTGACCGAACAACTGGAAAACATCGCCTTCTTCTTTTTCAAATAACTTGTGCTCCAAGAAATGTGCGATACCGTCAGGAACTTTCACTTTTTCCGTTGCACCATAGGGAATAAATTCATTGTCGATCGACCCATAGTTCGTACTGAATAAACCGTATGTTTTGTGATAATCGTTTTTTGGTAACAGATAGACCGTCAAACCATTCGGTAAGACTTCGTGATACAGTGTTTCGTTGATTTGACTATACTCTGCTTTATTCATTTTCTTCACCCCCAGCTAAAAAGAAAATTGCTTGTAATTCGATTTGGTTTGCTACTTCTTGAATATCTTCGATCGTTACACGTTCCATGCGAGCTAACCATTCCTCGTCCGATAGTTCAGTATCAGGAAGCCAGTGTGCTAAATAAGCGGATTCGATGGCAGCTTGTGGTGAATCCAAAGACAACAAATAGTGATTACGTAACATTGCCTTGGTTTGTTCGAGCTCCAATTCAGTGACTTCGCCATTTTGTAAACTTGCCAGTTGTTGATGGATCAAGTGCAAGACTTGATTACGATTTTTTGTCTCAATACCTGTTTGTACAGTCAATAACCCACGAAAAGTATCAACGTTACTAGACGCATAATAAGCTAAGCTTTCTTTTTCACGTACATTCATGAAAAGTTTGGAGTGAGGGAAGCCTCCGAATAAGCCATTAAAGACCATCAATGAAAAACGTTCTGGCTGATCGTAATAAATATTGGTTTGATAGGCTAGGTTCAGTTTGGCTTGCACCACTGGTTCTTGGATTTGTCGTTCCTTGATCACGTTGTTTTGTGTTTGTTGATAAAAGATTTCTGGTCGTACCACTTTTCGCTCAGTGAAAGGAAGCTCTTTTAACGCTTCGATTGCCATTGTTTCTTTGATATCACCCACTACAAAAATATCCACTTGGTCTTCTTTGATCATACGTGCATAATATTCGGCTAAGGCACTTGATGTGATATTTTCTAGTTCTTCAACGGACCCCATACTTGGGATTTTTTGTGCATCTGACTGTTCAAAATATAATTCTTGTAATGCTAATGAAGCCATTGTTTGCTTATCTTCATTTAAGCTTTCCAAATATTGCTTTAAGTTATTTTTCTCTAAATCAAATGTTGCTTGATCAAATGTTTGATTTTTGATGTTAGGAAAGAATAATACCTCTTTTAAAAAGGAAACGGCATTCGTCAAAATCGTGCTGTCATTGACATACGCACCATTGACGAAACTGATTCCTGCATTCATCCAATGTAGATTACCTTTTTTCCGGACAGAAAAACCAAAACCAGCTCCATACAAATCAGCTAATTTTGCACTTAATTGTGTCTGATCCGGATAGTTCAAGCTATTCGTCTCTAATAAACTACTCAGTAGTGAACGTTTGGTGACGATGTCTTTTTCTAAGGCTGTGGTGAACCGTACAAAAATACGGATCGTTTTAAATTGTTTGGTTGGTAGCACATGAAGGTTGACACCTTCTGTCAATTGATAAGCCATAAATAACTACTCCTTTTTGTCATGATCCTTGGAACTCTTAGCGATGATCGTTGTTGTTTCAACGACATTAAAGTTCTCTTTTTTTGTCCAATTTTTTTAAAAGTCACTTTCTAGTATAGCATACAAGTGATTGAACGAACGTGTGGGGATATTATTAAGCGTGTTGTTTTTACATTTTTTTATTCTTCGATATACTAGGATTAACAAGAAAGGAGAAAAACAATGATCAAAGAATTTAAAGAATTTATCATGCGAGGCGATGTGCTAGATCTAGCTGTCGGTGTAGTGATCGGTAGTGCTTTTACGGGCATTGTGAATCAAATCGTTCAAGGCCTGATTACTCCCTTAATTGGTTGGGTCGTTGCAATGATCACAGGTACCTCTGATTTGGATGGTGCATTGTCTGTTCTTGATTGGTCACCTGCGAAAGGGGTCACCTTTTCTTTTGGGAATGTTATTAGCGCAATTATTACATTTGTCATTACTGGTTTTGTTCTATTCCTAGTGGTCAAAGCAGCCAATCATGCGAAAAACTTACGACCAAAAGAAGAAGAAGTGGTGGAAGACAAACCCACTGCGGAAGATTATCTTAGTGATATCCGCGATCTATTGGCACAACAAACAGCTGAAAATAATGCACGCCCAACTGCCCAAGCAACTTCTGAGAGCACGGATACTAAAGCGTGAGATAAAAAAAACAGAAGGAAATTCTTCTGTTTTTTTTATGCTTGTTTTCTCATGTCTAAGTGTGGGATTCCGTCTTCTAAATATACTTCTGAGATTGCCTGAAAACCAAAGGATTCATAAAATGATTGTAGATACTCTTGTGCCCCGATCACGATCGGACGTCCAGGTGCATTGGCTTCGATCGCCGCTAATGTTTGTGCCACGATTTTTTGTCCTAAACCTGATTTGCGATGCGCCTGATTGACCAAGACCCGTCCAAAATGAACCGTGTCTTCTTCTGCATAAATACGTGTATATGCCAAAATCGTACCATCTTCATCTTTAAAATAAGTATGCCATGCGATTTCATCGATCTCATCGACTTCTTGGTAAGGACAATTTTGTTCAACAACAAATACGGCGATTCGCTCTTTCACGATTGCATAAAATTCTGCTGTTGTTAGTTCTGCAAATTTTTTTACATAATGCTTCATCATCAGGACCTCCGTTCTTTCTTGCTAATAGCATAACGAGTTAGATACAAAAAAGCAAACGAACCTCATATATAATCTAGGTCCGCTTGCTTTTTAAACTGCTTCAGTTAAAAATTCGATCTCAACTGTTCGAGTAAGTACATCTGAATAACTGTAAGACACTCGTTCAAATGAATTTTCTTCAGGATCTAAGTCTACGACAAATACTGAAGGATAGGTTTCTGTTAAAACGCCTCGGCGTTCCGTTTGACGCTTTCTTCCGGTCTGTGCAACCAACATGATTTGGCTGCCGATACGACCTTCTAAATCTTTTTTGATTGTAGCTAAAGTTAGTGGCATACAATTCACCTCAATTACTATCATACCATATATAGTAAAATTTTTCAAGTTTACCATATCAAAAAAAGAAATGCAATAGAAATAAGTAAGAAAAACATTAGTAATGCTATAAAAAATCACTCATTATAATCTTTCAGATGTTTTTTTATCTTATATTTCACTCGACCGTAAGCGCTTTTTATTTGCTTCAGATCCATTGATAATTCTCTCTCCATCTCGCTAAAATCATTGCCTTGCATGTAATGTTGAAAGATTTTTGCCTCTTTTGTTGAGAATTTGATATCGCAGTCCTCGAAAGCTTCTTTTAATAGTAATTGTTGCATCGCAACAGGTTCTTGGATGGTGATCTCGGCTAAAAAATCTGGTCCTTCTGTAGCTATTTTTTGTTCAATAGAAATTTCATTTTTTTGGTCTCGACGTTTTAGCGCGTTTTGCTTACGCAATAAAGAGTAGATTTGGTTACTGATAATACTTTTGTAATAACTCCCAAAACTGACACCTTTATTATTTTCGTACGTTTTAAGTGCTTGATATAGAGCAATCCTTGCTTCTTGTTCCCAATCTTCACTTACATAATTCCTTAGATAATAAATATTTTTCAACCGTAATAATAACGGGAAATATTTTTGATACAGCATAGAAAATGCTTCTTCATCTCCATTACGGGCGGCGCACAATAACTCCTCGGACATAAAATAATTCCTCCATAACTTTCGATTATGGAGGAATCTTACCATCAATTCATTGAATAACTAATCATATCTGGCTGTTATTTTTCTTTTCTCATTAAATCGTCCAATTTTTGGGACAATTTTTCTAATTGTTCTTCATTCCACGGAGAATTTCGTCGAAAATCAATAAAACGCATATTTATATTATCTTGGGTAATATTTTTTTCTGTTTTTTTGATTGTTTTATATAATTCGTACGCGGAAGTTCGTAAGGCACCTTGTGAAAAAATCACCCATTGTTCTGCTAAGTCACTCGTTGCGACAGTCACTTGCGTCAAGCGAGTATTCAACTCTCCCGCGATGCGCTCGATATACGTATCTGCCGTTTCATCCTCTTTTGTGAAAACAACTTCTAATTGGTATTTTCGATAATTTTGTTGGATACCCGGCACTAATTGCGCATCAAAGACAACGATTACTTCTAGGCCTTCATATTTTGCATAATTCGATAAACGATGCAACAAGGCTTCTCTGGCATCCGCCATTTTATCTTGCTTTTTCAGTGCCACTAACTCTGGCCAAGAACCGATCATATTATAGCCATCGACGATCAACAGCTGCTTCTTCATGCCTTATCCCCCCTGACGCTGAGAAAAAGCCTGATACATCAGTAGTCCAGCCGCAACACTTGCATTCAAGCTTTGAACATGACCGACCATAGGGATCGTTAACAACTCATCCATTTCTTTCTTCAAGCCTGCACTCATGCCACGACCTTCATTACCGATCACTAACGCTATCGAGCCTTTTGCATTCCATGATTGGAAATTCGTTCCTTCCATATCTGTTCCGAATACCCAAAATTGCTGCTCTTTTAGCTGCTGGACAGTTTGAACTAAGTTTGTCACACGAGCCACTGGCACGTATTCAACGGCGCCTGTCGATGTTTTCGTCACGATTGGTGTGATTCCGACTGCACGATGTTTAGGAATGATGACACCATCTACCCCACTGGCATCTGCCGTTCGTAAAATCGAGCCAAAATTGTGAGGATCTTCGATACTGTCCAAGATCAAGAAAAAGGGTGTTTCCGTTTTGCTCTTCGCCTGTTCCAATAGTTGATCCAACGTCAGATATTCATAAGGCGTGATGGCCAATACTACCCCTTGATGAACGCCACGATCACTGAGTAGGTCTAATTTCTGCTTAGGGACCCACTTGACTGGCACCGATTGTTCTCGAGCAATATTTTTCAACTCTTCAACCTTGTCTCCCCGTGAATCTTCTTGAAGGAACAATTTATTTCCACGACCTTGTTGCAAAGCTTCGACTGTCGCATGATGACCAAATACAAAATTGTCTTCACTTGTTGTGTCCTCTTGACCAACATAAACTGTTTCCTTCTTTGCACTACGTTTCTCATTGCCTTTTGTAAAACGTTGAGAATCTTTTTTGTTTCGTTTTTGATAGTTACGTTCTTTATTTTCTTTCCTCATGGGTTTCACCTACTTTCTCAATACACCAATTAATCAATTCTTCCATACGTTCGGTTTGTTTTGTTAGATGTAAGTAGCCCATCAAGGCTTCAAACCCTGTTGCAACACGATAAGTTGTAATATCCGCATTTTTTGCACTCGTATGACTTTTGGCATTTCTACCCCTGCGATAGTAAAGCTCTTCATTTTCTGTTAAGAGGTTTTCTTGCAACATTTGTTGGATCAAAAAAGCTTGTGCCTTTGCCGAAACATAGTGTGTCGCTGCTCGGTGCAGTTTATTCGGCTTTGTTTCACCTTTTTCAATCAAGTAATCTCGAATATAGATTTCGTAGATAGCATCTCCAACATAAGCAAGCGCTAAACCATTTAATTGTGTATGATCTCTCATGCTTCTCTTCTCCAACGAGTACCTTGTGGGGTGTCATCTAACAAGATACCTTTTTCTTTTAATTGGTCCCGAATTTCATCACTACGGGCGAAATCTCGGTTTTTTCTGGCTTGTGTTCGTTCTTCGATCAGTTGCTCGATTTCTTCATCCAACATTTCTGCTGTCGTAAATAAGATACCAAAGATCGACAACCATTGGGTAAATAGTGCCTCACTTTTGGATAGGATCGTTTTGGAGACAGTCGGTTGTTCCAAATACGTATTGATCCATTTTGCTAGTTCATAGACAACTGTGATGCCGTTAGCCGCATTGAAATCATCGTCCATTTCTTTGATGAATCGTGTTTCTAATTGTTCCAGTTCTGTTACCTGTCTCTCATCTTCCGACTGGGCTTCTACCGCATTTTCAAAACGGAAGTTTAGATTATCAAACGTATTTTTCAAGCGTTGTAAATTTGTCGCTGCTTCTTTCATCGTTGCTTCACTATAGCGGATCGGTCGACGATATTGTGTGGTTGCCATAAAGAAGCGTAACACTTGTGGGTCTACCTCTTGGATCATTTCGTGGACAGTGATAAAGTTCCCTAAAGATTTACTCATTTTTTGATCGTCTTCACCAATCGTCACATAGCCATTGTGCATCCAATAGTTCGCAAATTTTTTGCCTGTTTTCGCTTCACTTTGGGCAATCTCGTTCTCATGATGAGGAAACTCCAAATCTTGGCCACCGCCGTGGATATCAATAGTCTCACCTAAATGTTTCGTTGCCATCACGGAACATTCGATATGCCACCCTGGACGTCCTTCTCCCCATGGCGATTCCCATGAAATCTCTCCTGGTTTTGCTTTTTTCCACAAGGCAAAGTCTAAAGGATCTTCTTTTTGTTGCTGTTCTGCGCCAGTACGTTGACTTGCACCAATCTCTAACTCGTCGATCGATTGATCACTCAATTGACCATAATCAGTAAATTTTCGCGTACGATAATAAACATCGCCATTCGATTCATAAGCAAAACCTTTGTTGATCAATGTTTGGATGAATACGCGAATATCTTCCATATGGTCCATTACTCTGGGATGGCTCGTTGCTGGCTGCACATTCAATGCTTTCGTATCTTCTTCAAAAGCTTTGATAAAACGATCAGCAACTTCAGGCGCTGTGATCCCAAGCTCATTGGCAGCCTTGATGATTTTATCGTCCACATCTGTAAAGTTCGATACGTAGTTCACTTGGTATCCACGGTATTCCAAATAACGTCGAATCGTGTCAAACGCAATCGTACTTCGTGCATTGCCAATGTGGATATAATTATAAACAGTTGGTCCGCAAACATACATTGAAACTTGTCCTTCTTTTAAAGGAATAAAAGTCTCTTTTTCTCTTGATAGCGTATTATAGATTTTTATCATTCTCATCCCCTACTTTCTCTCCATTGATTCGGACAACTTTTGCTGGTATCCCTACTGCTGTTGCCCCATCAGGTATATCTTTTAAGACGACTGCGCCTGCGCCGATTTTCGCATCTTTTCCTATGGTGATCGGTCCTAGGATTTGGGCATTGGCGGACAACATTGCACCTTTTTTGACGGTTGGATGTCTTTTCCCCGTTTCTTTTCCCGTACCACCTAAAGTGACACCATGAAACAAGACCACATCATCTTCGATTTCTGCTGTTTCTCCAATGACGATCCCCATACCATGATCGATAAACACACCCGTTCCGATCGTCGCTCCTGGATGTATCTCTATTCCCGTAATGAATCGCCAAAATTGGGCATTCATTTTGGCAATCAAATAGAGACGATGGCGATATAAATAATGGGAGAAACGATGCCAAAATAACGCATGTAGCCCAGGATAGGTCAAAATGACCTCTGCTGTAGTACGCGCTGCTGGATCATTTTTCTTTACGGCAATGACAGCTCGTTTGAACCATTCCATCAACTTCCTCTCCTTTCTTTTTTCGACTGTATGTATGAACAACGAAAGACAACTAAAAAACGTCTTTTAATAAGTTTCCTTATTAAAAGACGCTATGAGGCGTGGTTCCACTTTTTTTCATAATCAAATGATTATCTCTAACAGGTAACGTCTGCTACTCGTTCTTCGCTACTTTCAAGGATTGATATTGATCAACCCCTCTTCGCAAAGACCACTCCCAGAGGCATTTCAAAAAAGAACAATTGACAACTTACACCACCCGTTGACTCTCTTGAAACCATTCTTTTTTTACTTCTTTCTGTTCATCGTGTTTAGTTCAATACTTGATTTAAATGTGCTAAAGATTTTTCTTTCCCTAACAATTCGATTGTTTCTGGTAACTCAGGTCCATGCATTTGTCCTGAAACAGCGACACGGATCGGCATAAATAGGTTCTTTCCTTTTACCCCTGTTTCTTTTTGTACTGCTTTGATTGCTGCTTTGACTGTGGGTGCATCTACAACTTCCATTTGAGTAAGTTGTTCTTTGAAAGCTTTCAACACAGTCGGAACCGTTTCACCCGCTAATACTTCTTTGGCTGCTTCATCTAATACAGGATGTTCGTTAAAGAATAATGTTGATACCTCAACGATTTCCGCTGCATAACTCATTTGTGGTTGATACAGACGAACGATTTTTTTCACCCATTCGATTGTTTGTGCATCTGGATTTTCTTGCACACGACCATCAGCGATCAAATAAGGTAAACACATTTCTGTCAATGCATCTAGATCCATTTCTTTGATGTAGTGGTTGTTCACCCATTGTAATTTTTTCGCGTCAAATGCAGCTGGTGATTTGCTCAAGCGCTGTGGATCAAACATTTTGATCAATTCTTCTTGACTGAACAATTCATCTTCACCGACAGGAGACCAGCCTAGTAAAGCAATAAAATTGAACATCGCTTCTGGTAGGTAGCCTAATTCACGGTATTGTTCGATAAATTGTAAAATCGATTCATCACGTTTACTTAATTTTTTGCCCGTTTCAGAATTGATGATCAAGGTCATATGCCCAAATGTTGGCGCAGTCCAACCAAACGCTTCATAGATCATTAATTGTTTTGGCGTATTCGCAATATGGTCATCTCCACGTAACACGTGAGTGATCTTCATTAAATGATCGTCAACAGCTACCGCAAAGTTATAGGTTGGCATACCATCACGTTTTTGGATGACATAATCCCCACCGATATTGTCTGATTCAAAGGTGATGTCTCCTTTGACCATGTCGGTAAACGCATATTCTGTATTGCGAGGCACACGGAAACGAATCACCGGTACAATGCCTTCTGCTTCTTTTTTCGCTTGTTCTTCAGGTGACAAGTTCGCACAAGTCCCAGCGTAGTGAGGCATTTCGCCACGGGCACGTTGCGCTTCACGTTCTGCTTCTAATTCTTCTTCTGAACAATAGCATTTGTAAGCACGATTACTTGCTAATAACTGATCGATCCATGGTTGGTAGATTTCTTTTCTTTCAGATTGACGGTAAGGACCGTATTCACCTGGATTTTCAGGTGATTCATCCCATTCCATCCCTAACCATGCAAGATTCTCTAATTGGCTTTTTTCGCCATCTTCAATGTTTCGTTTTTGGTCAGTGTCCTCAATGCGGATAATGAAATCTCCATCATTGTGACGGGCAAATAAATAATTGAATAATGCAGTTCGTGCATTCCCAATATGCAAATGCCCTGTTGGACTTGGTGCATAACGTACGCGTACTTTCGTCATTTTCTTCCTCTTCTTTCAAACTAGACTTTGAGACGCCCAAAACAACTGACAATACAACATCTGATCAGATTGTTTTGGGTTGGATCTCCTTTAGCGATAAATGTTGAAATTTAAAGCTACTCAGCACAAATTTTACCTTTTATACGTTAAATAGTAAAGAGATTATGAAAAAGTCATTCAAATCTACGTAAGAAGGCGGGAATCGAAAAAATAGTTTGCCCTACTTTTCAATCCTCGCCTGCTCTAGCTAAACTGAGGAAGCAAAAACCATCTCTCAAAAAAATCTTATGATGTCTAACTGCCTCATATTTACCATATTACGTTTTTATTTCGCTTTTTTCTCATTTTCACGCTTGTTATCGATTCCTCTACCCGCATGAGCAGGTTTTGCAAAGATCATTCGGCCGGCAGCTGTTTGTAGTGCACTCGTTACTACAACTTCGATCCGTTCATTCATGTAATGTTGTCCATCTTCAACAACCACCATTGTGCCGTCATCTAGATAAGCAACCCCTTGTTGACGTTCTGTACCTGCTTTGACCACTAGTACATTCATATTCTCACCGGGGATAACGACTGGCTTCACTGCGTTAGCAAGTGCATTGATGTTGAGAACTGGTACATTTTGAAATTCAGAAACTTTGTTAAGATTATAATCATTGGTCACGATGACACCATCTAATAGTTTTGCCAATTTGATCAGCTTACTATCTACTTCACTGATGTCTTCAAAATCGCCATCATACATCTCAACTGAAATACCTTCTTCTTTTTGTAACGCGTTCAAAATATCTAGTCCGCGACGCCCACGTACCCGTTTCAAGCTATCGCCAGAATCAGCGATATATTGTAATTCATATAGAACGAAATTTGGGATCATCAACGTTCCTTCTAGAAATCCTGTTTTTGTGATGTCGTAAATACGTCCATCAATAATGACGCTTGTATCTAAAATTTTATATTTATGAAAATGATCATCTAGTTTGCGTTCTAATAACTGGCTTTCCACCTGACTAGGTGTTTCTTGTTCGACCTTTTTACTTCTTGGTCCAAATATTTTCTTCCATTCTTCGATGCGGGTCGTTCCCATTCGCAAGCCCAAATAGCCAAGGATCACCATCAATAAGATGGGTAAAACACTGTTTACAAAAGGTATTTCAATATTGTAAAGCGGTGTTGAAATCACAACACCTAGCGTTAGGCCAATAATTGCTCCGATTGCGCCAAATAAGAGATACGTCAAGCTGACCTCACTTAATTTTTCTTCAATTTGCTTGATGACTGCTGTTATATGTTTTGCCAATAGCAAAGATAATAGAAAGAAAATAAGTGCACCTAACAAGCTATTGGTAAAGGTGTTATTCAGCCATCCATTCGTCTGTTGACCGATCGCCTGCCAAGCTGTAGGTAAAAAAGAAATCCCTAAGCTGGCACCAACGATGATCATCAGTAAGGTGATGACACGTTTTTGCATCCTGTTTCCTCCATTTCATTTTGATTTTAACGAAATACTCGTCTAAGAGTTTCATCAAGTGTAGCAACACCTACGACTTCGATACCCTCTGGAATATTCCAACCACCTAAATTATTTTTAGGTAAATATACTTTTGTAAAACCTAATTTTTGTACTTCTTTTACTCGTTGTTCAATTTGGTTGACTCTTCTGATTTCACCAGTCAGACCGATTTCTCCAATAAAACACTCCGTTGGTTGTGTTCCTTTTTCTTTGTAACTAGACGCAATACTGACTGCAATTGCTAAATCAATCGCAGGTTCATTTAATTTTACCCCACCAGCTGCTTTTAAGTAAGCATCTTGATTTTGCAACAATAATCCTGCCCGTTTTTCTAAGACTGCCATGATCAATGACACCCGATTAAAGTCTAAACCAGTCGTTGTTCGTTTGGCATTTCCGAACATCGTGGGTGTGACTAAAGCTTGGATCTCTACTAAGATCGGGCGTGTTCCTTCCATGGCGACAACGATCGCTGAACCTGTCGCTCCATCCAATCGTTCTTCTAAGAAAATCTGTGAAGGATTCGCTACTTCTTCAAGCCCATGGGCGTGCATCTCAAAAATACCGATCTCATTGGTGGAACCAAACCGATTTTTGACGGCACGTAAAATACGAAAACTATGATGTTGCTCACCTTCAAAATACAAGACCGTATCAACCATGTGCTCTAACATGCGCGGACCTGCAATCGAGCCTTCTTTCGTGACATGACCTACTATAAATATGGCAATACCGTTTGTTTTTGCGATTTTCAATAGCTCAGCTGTGGTTTCTCGCACTTGACTAACACTACCAGCGACACTCGTAATATCAGGTTGAGTCATTGTTTGGATCGAATCGATAATGACATAATCAGGTGAAATTTGTTCGATGGCTCGACTGATTTCATTCATATCTGTCTCTGCATACAAGTAAAACTCTGTGTCGATCGAACCTAATCGTTCTGCACGCAACTTGATTTGGTCCGCACTCTCTTCTCCCGATACGTAAAGGACTTTTCCACCAATAGCAGCCAGTTGCTGTGATACTTGCAAGAGTAGGGTGGATTTTCCGATACCAGGATCGCCACCGATCAAAACCATCGAGCCAGGAACCACACCACCGCCTAAAACACGGTTCAATTCTTCTAGCTTCGTCTTTACTCGTGGTTCTTTCTTAGGAACCACCTCAGCGATTTTTGTTGGCTTGGCTTTTTCTCCGGTCAAACTCGTTCGTACTCTGCGGTCCGTTGTATCTTGTTCGATTTCTTCAACCATGGTATTCCATTTGCCACAATTTGGGCAACGTCCTAAAAATTTAGGCGACACATAGCCACAATTTTGACAAACAAATTGAACTTTTGCTTTTTTGGCCATTTCGGTGTACCACCTGTCTTTCATTTTACTTTTCTTGAGTTAAAGATAACTTAAATCTACTTTGCTTATTGGTTGGATGAACCAAATCCACCTTGACGAGCATTAGCGGTTTGATCTTGGTCCGCTTTTAAGAACGGTAGGAAGATTCCTTGCCCAATTCTTTCCCCTTTTTTGATCACTACATCTTTGAAACCAAAATTCGTGAATTGGAACATGATATGCCCTTCATTTGCTTCGTTATTATAATAGTCACTGTCGATCACGCCGACACCATTAGTCAAAATCAAAAAACGTTTTAATGGATTGCTTGAACGATTGGCTAATTGTAAGAATTCATCCTCACCCATATACGCTTTGATTCCTGTAGGCACTAAAACGGGTTTGATTTTCTTTTCCTCTGCTGACATTTCAGAGATAAGCGCATCTGATACAGCTGTTAGTCCTTGCTTGAACCCGGCTTTCCAAACACTTGGAATCACCACATCTTCTGCTGCTTCAAAATCATAACCGGCAGCGTGATGAGTCGCTCTTTGCGGCAATTGGATCTGTTGATCCTGATAACGTGTAATTACTTCAAAACCTCTTTTATTCACCGAATCCCTCCCAGAGTAAACTAGTTCTATTTTAACATACCAAGCGACTGAATACCCAAAGTTAACGAATTCTTCATGAAATTCCTTTCTCTATTTAAGAAACAAATTTATTGATTTTTTGAAAAAAAGTTTATTAAAACATGACTTTATGATTGAAAACAAGTAGAATAGAGCAAAATCATTTCTGTGTAAAAAAGATTAGTTGAGGTGCTCCATGCGAAAAGAAATAATAGAAGCAAAACGAATCATTATAAAAGTAGGAACAAGTACGTTGATCTATCCAAATGGCAACATCAATTTGGGCGCAATCGATCAACTCGCTTTTGTTCTCTCTGACCTTCGTAATCAAGGCAAAGAAATCGTCTTAGTCTCTTCCGGTGCAGTAGGTGTTGGGATGCACAAGATGAATTTAGCAAAGCGTCCTAATACGATCCCAGAACAACAGGCGATTGCAGCAATTGGACAAGCTGAATTGATGAATATCTATAATCAACGGTTCAGTGCGTATGGTCAACAAACTGCCCAAATCTTAGTGACGCGAGATGTTATCGATTACCCTGAAAGCCGAAAAAATGTTGTCAATACGTTAGAACAGCTACTAGCAATGGGAACCATTCCGATCGTCAATGAAAATGACACCGTCGCAGTTGATGAATTAGATCACTCCACCAAATTTGGCGACAACGATCAGTTATCTGCGATCGTTACCAAACTGATTGCCGCTGATCTACTCATCATTCTTTCAGATATCGACGGTTTTTATTCGGATAATCCAACCATCAATCCTGACGCTGAAATGTATCAAACAGTTACCGCAATCGATGATGAACTGATGGCCCAAGCAGGTGGTGCTGGTAGCACCTACGGAACTGGTGGGATGGCAAGCAAACTAAAAGCAGCTTTAAGGATCTTTGAAGCAAATCGCCCAATGATCTTAGCAAATGGAAAAAATCCAGCAATCATTTTTGATATTTTGGCTGGAAAAGAAATCGGAACATTATTTAAGGAGGTTTTATAATGACTGATCTTATCCAACTTGGGAAACAAGCAAAAAAAGGCGCACGCGAACTTGCTTTGATGCCGACTAAACAAAAAAATGACTTATTGTTGCAAATGGCACAAACAATCAAGAGAAATCAACTAGCCATTCTTGAAGCCAATCAAAAAGACTTAGATCAAGCGACAGAAAATAATATTAGCGAAACAATGCAAGATCGTTTACGGCTAACACCAGAACGTATCCATACAATGGCGGAAGAAATCATTAAAGTGGCGCAACTAGACGATCCAATCGGAAAAGTCGATCACATGTGGCAAAACGAAGACGGTTTATTGATTGGCAAGAAGCGTGTCCCTCTAGGGGTCATCGGCATGATCTACGAATCACGTCCGAATGTGACAACTGATGCGGCCAGTCTCGCATTTAAATCAGGAAATGCAGTGATTTTACGTGGTGGAAAAGAAGCCTTCCACTCCAATCAATTGTTGGTTGAATTACTTCAAGAAACATTGGAAAATGCTGAAGTATCGCCTTATACAATCCAATTCGTGGATGATACCTCTCATGAGACCGCTGCGGAATTGATGCGTTTAACAGATTATTTAGACGTATTGATCCCTCGAGGTGGTGCTTCGTTGATCAAACGTGTGAAAGAGCAAGCCACTGTCCCAATCATTGAAACAGGCACCGGCAACAACCATATCTATATCGATAAAGAAGCACAATTAGCCATGGCAGTGGATATCATTGTGAACGCCAAAACATCTCGCCCTTCTGTCTGTAACGCTGCCGAGACTTTGCTGATCCATTCAGAGATCGCGCCTTTCTTCTTGCCATCTATTGAGCAAGCACTGGTTGAACATGGTGTCTCTCTACATGCAGATGCTCGTGCGTTGGATTATTTAGAGACCGCAACCTTAGCAGACGAAACCGATTGGGATACAGAATATTTGGATTATATTTTAGCGGTTAAGATCGTTGATTCTTTGGACGAAGCAATCGAACATATCAACCGTCACAATACACAACATTCCGAAGCTATCGTGACGGACAGTTACACAGCAAGCCAACGCTTTTTAAATGAAGTTGATGCAGCTGCTGTTTACGTCAATGCTTCCACTCGCTTCACGGATGGTTCAGTATTTGGCTTCGGTGCAGAAATCGGTATTTCTACACAAAAACTCCACGCTAGAGGTCCAATGGGGTTGAATGAGTTAACAACGACGAAATACATCATCTATGGAGATGGACAAATCCGCAAATAATGTTTCCCGTGAAACATTTGAGGTTTGAGGTGTCTTTCATAATAAAGTTACGTAAAAACCAGAATATTCTTTATTAAAAAATAAGACGACATTCACAAAAATTTGAAAACAAATTTCGTGGATGTCGTCTTATTGCTAAATAGTGAACACTACTAGCACATTCTCCCTTGATAGACTATTCTTCCGGTAATTGATCAAATAAAGAAAAGCCATCAAACGTTTCTCCATCATAATAGCGCAATAATTGTTCACTCGTCAGATTCGTGGTAGTTTCTTTTTCCTCTTCTGATTCAAGAAGAAGTTGTTCACGATAGATTCGGTAGGTCTCTGCTAATTGTTGCTGCATTTTTGCCCTTGAATTAGCCTCCGCATTGATCGTCGGAAGCTCCTTGATCAACCCTCGATAAATCAACTGTTCATCTACCCATTCAACAGGTAGTTCGACCATCGTCAAGCCTACCTCTTTAAAATATTCTTCGATCATCATCTAAGCCTCACATTTATGTCTTGCTTGCATTTTAGCTTATCTCCCAGAAAGTTGCTAGCGACAACATAGAGACTTCTTTATTTATTTTTGGATCGTCGCCAAAACTGCACGTGAAACTGGACCGACAAATAATAATTGTAACGGCAACGCCATGATCACATTCATTTTCCAAGCTGTAAGATAGGCAGAAAGAAATTGTTCTGGAATCCCTTGTTCAATAACAATACCGAATAATGACATACATGTCACCATACCTAAAACCATGAGGCATGAAATCGTGAGGATCATTTGCATTTTATTTTGTTTATTTATAGGTAATTTGAAAGCAATCTTTTTCGCGATTACTCCTATGATAAAAACATCTAAGATAAATGCCACGATAAATCCTGGTATAAGGCCTACGAATAAGTTTGATACATGCAACGCATTATGTAACCAGAGATTATAGATACTCATCCCTAAAACCATCAGAAAACACATCATCGTTGTAAAAATAATTCCTTCTTTTTTGTTTGTTGGCACTTCAATCACTCCTTTTCATGAAAAACAGCATAGCATAAATGAAAATTTTTCGTAAGTTTTTTTCATAACTTGCGTTAAGTTTTTTTATTCAAAAAAAATATCGCTCCCGGTTTAAGAACAAACCTAGGAGCAATATTTATCATCTCAATCAATTTTTCTTAATTGGAATCAACTATAAAACTGCAGCATCTTGTTTTAATACGCATAGAACCCGATACCTTCATATCTCCAACCCAATGGTGTCAATGAGTCTCGTTCCGCTGAACTTAACGTATAATGGTGCGTTCCTATTGTTTCATTTGGATTAAACAAACGATAAATTGGTTTGGATCCACCTGAAAAGAAACTTAACCCTTCATATCTCCAACCAAGAGGTGTCAAAAAGTTGATTTCTGACTGAGCCATCGTGTAATGATGATCCCCGTTATTTGGATTGTATAGACGATACACCGGTTGCCCACTGTTTGGTGCTTGCCACGCAATTCCTTCATAGATCCAACCAACTGTAGATAGGTGGTTTCTCTCACCTACATTTAGTGTATACAAATGCTGTCCAGTACTACGATTATATAAACGATACATTGGTGAAGTATCGACATTCGGTGTGTCATACTGAGTAAGATTGTATGTTTCAATCACGTTGTTTAGAATAGAACCATAATTAGGAGCTGTAGCATAGCGGCCCGTCAACCATGCTGTGGCATCTCGATAAGAAGAAGTATTACTTCTCCATGCACCTGAATAGAAGAAGACTCCTGGTTGGAAAGAAGTAGTCTTCAATACCGTCACATTATCTTGTAATGACTCTGCATAAGATGGATATTTACGAAAAGCTGCATTTACAGTAATCCATTGCCCATTGATAAACTCTGAAGTTGGCATCGTAACAGATTGTCCATTATAGCTACCTTTGATACCAAATAAATTATAATTTGGAGCAGCAGATAGCGTACTTCTGCCCCAGCCACTTTCCACAATCGCTTGTGCAATCATAACTGAAGCATATAGATCATTTGCGTTAGCTAATGTTTGGGCACTTGCTGCAATACTATCTATAAATGCTTGTTGTGCATTAACAGAAGAACGTGCAGAAAAAGCTGATACCTCTGGACTTTCAAATTGTGATAAATCTGCTTGATGCGTATGCGTTAATTCATCTCCATTAGTTAGAGGATTCGTAATTACTTCTGTTTTTTCTACAGGTTCGCTAGTCTGTTCTGATCCGTCTGATTCAGTGGTTGCCGTTACTCCCTCGATTTGGGTTGAAACTGTTGTTTCAGTAGAACTCGATGTTATTGATTCTTCTGCAAGTACTACAAGGTTCGTAGATACTAAACTGCTTAGAACGATTGCACTAAATAAAATATTTTTTGCTTTCATTTCATTCTCCTTTTTCTCAATAATTTTATAACAGCATGTGCAATTATGAGAGATCAGATATATGTATCATCAAATCTTCAAAAAATTAATTTTATTACTCCATAAAAACCACACATTTTTAATTATACACAACTATATACCTCTTTTCAGCCACAAAATTATTAAGATTTACAAGTGGTAGAAATATTTAAATCAGGAAAACGTTTATGTCAAACCTTATAAAATAAATTAAAACAAAACAATAAATAGCTGAGATAACGCAAGCATGAAATTCCTTTAAACTAAAAAACTAACTAAACAGCACCATCAAAAAATAAGTCGAGAAACTAAAAATCAACAACTGACTCTTAGCTACTCGACCTATGTTTGATTTGAATTTTAAAAGAAAAACAACACAAATAATGAGTAAGAAAATGTTTTCTACAAACTCTACTTTTTACGTAAATTTGCTAGATACCTAACTCCCTTAACCCATCTTCTATCGAAGTCAATTTGCGACCTAATACTTTTTCAAAATCATCAGAAGTTACATCTAACTGATTGTTGCGAATATCATTTTGGATTGCAGTCGTCATTTCTGCACCACCTTGAGAAAATCCCGACGCTGTTAGTTTAGCTGTGAATTCATCTGCATCCAACGAAAGGATTTCTAAAGATTTCCCGCTTACTCTAGCAACCTGTTCTGCCAAGGCTTGATAGGTGATTGGTTTTCCAGATAATTCTAAGACCTCAGGATAATCCATTCCTGCTAATACTTTTGCAGCTACTTCTGCATACTCTCTCTTTAACGCCCAACCGGTCTTGCCTTCGCCAGCTGCATAAACAAACTGACCAGTTTTCAATGCTACTTCAATCAATGGCATCTCATTTTCTAGGTACCAGTTATTTCTTAAAAAGGTATGTTTGATACCAGATTCTTTGATGATTTTTTCTGTAAATTGATGGTCTGGAGCCAAGATACTGGTCGAATGATCTGCATCCGCAAAACTAGTATAGGCAATGAAAGAAACCCCTGTTTGTTTTGCTGCTTCTACAACATGTTGATGTTCAGCTTGTCGGTTTCCCGGTACACCTGATACAAATAATAGACGATCGATGCCTTGTAGCGCCTGTACCATTGTCTCGCGATCTGCATAATCACCGATGCGAACTTGAAGACCTGCTTCAATTAATTTCTGGGCTTTTTCTTCATTACGAGCAAGGACATAGATTTCCTTCAAAGGAACCAGTTTCTTTAATTCTTCTAAAGCGTAGTGTCCAAATCCTCCAGTTGCTCCTGTTACTAAATAAGTCATATTCCCACTCCCTATTGATTAATTATTTTTGTTCATATAGCTGTACATTTTTAAAATACACCATTATCATAAAGAGTATGCTAAGATAAGTCAAGAAATCAAGTTGAAAGGATGGATTTTAATGAAATATTCTCTACAATTAAGCGATGCAATTCATATCTTAGCTTATATCCACATATTTCAAGGAACTGATTTACTTTCAAGTGACATGATTGCAAGTAGCATTGAAACGAATCCAACGAATGTTCGAAAAATCATGAGTCAATTAAAAAAAGCAGACCTTATCCATACAACAAGTGGAAAACCAACACCCGTACTTGCGAAAGCTCCCGAAAATATCAATTTATTGGAAATTTATCGAAGTATTGAAGGTAACACGAATTTGATCCAAGTAGACCCAAAAACAAATCCGAATTGCGTGGTAGGCGCTAATATCCAAGAAGTCTTAGCTGCAACTTATTCTCGATTACAAAAAAAAGTGGAAGAAGAAATGGCAGTAATCACTTTAGATGGACTCATTAAACAGATTGTATTATCAGAAAAAGAGAAACGTCCAGAAAATCAGCCACTCGTGGAAAAATTCCTTTAGTTTTTAAGTAAATCGGAGTTACTTTTAGTTATCTAAAAATTAAAATAACAGTTTTATATTATTATTACTTTTATAATAGATTAAATAATCTTCGTACTGGAAAAAAATTGCTGTTTTCTTTTTATTTATTCGGTAAAATTAAACTATGAAGATAACTAAAGGAGGAAATATTATGAAAGATTGGAAAAACGGTTTTTGGGAATCTGATTTAGATCATGGCTATGAATTGTTTATTGAAAAACGTGTTCATGGATATTTGTTTACAAAAGAAAAAATCATCGCAAAAGTCACAGAAGAAAACAACAAGGAGTATGACGTACTTGTCCAGTTAACAGATGACGACCAATTCTATGGTCTGTCTTGCAGTTGCTCCCACGAAGACACAGGTCATTGTCCTCATGTCGTAGCTATCTTGTTCAAATATGAACAAGAAAAAGAGCAGGAAAAAGCAAATGAACTGGTCAAGTTGATCTCTTATGCAAATGAACAAGATATTCAAGACTTTCTATTAAATGTTTTAAAAGAGAATCAAGAACTAACTCAACGATTCCAAGAACATACTGCAATCAAAAATATTGACGATTACGATAAAATGATTGTTATTTTAGAAAAACATACACATTATTCTGGGAGCAACATTCATGATCGTACACTTCAAAACATCAATAAAGAACTGTCTGAATTTTTAAACAGTCTTATTGATACATCAATCGAAAAAAAGCAAATCCTTCATGCATTCGAATTAATGAACAGAATAGTGGAACACTTTGATTTATCAAAAGTACATAATGTAGAAAATGATATCAGTCTTATCATGCATCACTGTTATTCTCTATGGAAAAAGTTACTGAGACATGCATCCGAGCCAGAAAAACAACGAATATATTCTAAACTTTCGACCAAAATAATTAGTGCAGGCCAATCTAGCTTTTATATCCAACAAATTTTACATGAAGAATTCCCCGAACAGTACTTTGATCAGGATCAGCAAAAACTTGATCAAACATCTGAAAATGGCGGACACTTCAACTATAAAAACAAACGACTTCTATCCATTCGCCAAATGGAAAATTTGAATTATACAGACAACCAAATTCATCAACGTGCACGTGAAAGCTGGCAATCTCCAACTATACGTTCACAATATATTGACTATCTGATGCAAAAGAGAGCTTATGAAGAAGCAATTACTGTTTTGAATGAAAGTATTGTATTAGATCAACACTCTTCTGATATGGTCACCTTGCATCGCTATGCATTAAAAAACCTCTATCATAAGTTAGGAAAAAAAGAGCTTTATGCGGAACAAATTTTACATCTCCTATTAGAAGGAGAGACCGTCGATATGAATTTGATTCATCAATTGAAAAAAACATATTCGATTGATCAGTGGGAAGAAGTACGAGAAAACTTATTTGAAAAATTAAAGTATCGTACAGACGTTGGATTGTTCTATTCGAAAGAAAGACGATACGATCTATTGTTGGATTATGTTCTCAAGTCACCTGGACTGGAAGAAGCCAGCCGCTATTTTTCTTTCTTAAGAAAGCAGTTCCCAGAAGCACTCCTTCAAAAATATGAATATGAATTACGCCGGATGGCTGCTGAGACGACTACACGTTTACGGTATCATAAAATGGCTTTGCTGATCGCCGAAATGGCCACCCTCCCTAGTAGCACGATCTCTGTTCAATTACTGATCAAAGAACTAAAAGAAAAGTACCCGCGCAGAAAAGCAATGCTAGAAGAACTAAAAAAGTTAGAAAAAACATATAAATAATCTAGCGATAGCGACCCTATTCACAGTCATTATTTCGAAAAGCCGAATCAATAGCATTGCTTGTTGATTCGGCTTTTTGTATAGACGCTTATAAATAAATTCGTTGATTTCCTATATTTTCCTAAAAAAGAAAAAGCATTTCAACCACTTTTAAATAACATGCCGGTTCATCTGTCAATCAAATCCAACCGGAATTGATTGGGCTGGTTTACTGGTTGCTTGCTTCACGTCAGTCTCCCACTTGCTATAGATATCTAAAAATCTCACTTCTTCTTCATCACTATATCCTTCAAAAACAACTTTATCGATATTTCCATGATCAAAAAAAATCGTTGTTTCAGGATTTAATCCTGAGGGGTAAAGCACTGCCATATAGTCTGCAAACGTATCTTTTTTCGACTGTTGATCTGTATATACAGCACCTCTTCCAACGATGACTAATTTTTGTAACCCTTCCTCAAGCAACACGACACTTCCTAATGGTAATAACTTTTTCCCCTCATTCATTATATATTTCCTCCTTGTCAGTTCCTTTGATATGTTTGTTAAAATATTTCTCTCCGTACCATTCTAATTGTGTTTTCCCTTCAAAATTGCGGTATTCTTCTGAGTATTTGTGTTTATAATAACCGTGTAATAGATACGGGAAGAATAGATAGGCTTCGGCGATCATAAATCCTATATCAAACGCTAACCACATCACTAAAATATTTATAAAACCTACCATATCTGTTCGAGGTGTATCTCCATCTGGAAAAATAAAATTCCAAATTATAACTATTATGACCACTATCCAGCCGTAATTCAGTACCATTTGAATGATTTTTTCTATAAAATCATCGACTTTATTTTTTTCTTTATCTTTTATATTAAGCATTTTTATATTTAAGGAATTACATTTACTTCTAATAACGATATAACCTACTATGGTTAATAAAATCAAAACGATTATCATCCCAATAGAAGTTAATAGTTTCAGAAACATAGTAATAAAAAATAAATTTACTGTCAGTATTAACCAAATAAGGTAATTGTTACAGGTGTTCATTGTAATAAAAATTCTTGTACTACTATTATTCTTATTTTTATATCTTGTATATAACCAGATAAATAAATACATAAAAAGAAATATCCAAAAAAAACTTTCTGTCAAAAAATTTATATCTGGTTCAGGAACAAGGCTATTTCTATCAGGATCTTTCATCCCTAATTCAGTAAATTTAACAAAACCATATTGTGCCATTATTAAAATTATTGATATAGATATTAATAAAAAACGCTTTTTCCCATTATATAATCCTCTTTTTTCAGTGTCTTTTATCATATAATCGACTAAACGATCATCCAACAAGTTTAAGCTTTGTTCAAACGTCGCATTGAATAATTTTTTCATATTCTTCACCAATTAGAGTTAATCTCTTCTAATTTTTAAATATCTACTCCTTGTGTTTTTGTTGTTTCTTCTCTATCAGTTCCTTTGATGTGCTTATTAAAATGCTTCTCTCCGTACCATTCTAGCTGACTCTTCTTTTCCCAATTGCGGTATTGTTCTGTGTATTTTTGCTTATAATACCCCTGTAATAGATAGGGGAAATATAGATAGGCTTCTGCAAAAATTATTGCAATATCCATAGCTATCCACATACCTAACATACCTATGAATCCAACAAAATCTGTTCGTACTTCATCACTATTTGGAAATATGAACTTCCATATCATGACGATAATCACAACCATCCAGCCATATTTCATTGCTAATTTCATTACGTTATCTACCAGTATATCTACCCTGTCTTTTTTTCTCTCAACTTCATATAACACATATTCAATCGTACGTTTTTTACTCCTAAACACGACATAGCCTACTAGCCCGATTGAGCCTAGCACGAACAACATACCTAAAATGGTAAGGGGGTTAAAAAATACAGTTATGAATAAAAGATTCATCTCTATCACTAACCAAATGATATATAAGTTTAAGTTGAATTGACCTCTTATTCTTGTAAGGTAATACTCCCCTTTATCCCTAAAAATGAAAACTAAAATTAGCCAGATACAAAATAATAAATAAAACGACCACATTGGTAAAAAATTGATCTCTGGTGTAGGAACTGTACTGGGTCCTAGTTCTCCTTTACTAATTTTCGTGGATATTACGGCGATCAAATAATTGATTCCGATTAAAAAGACAAGCAATAGTACTCCTATCACTCTAGCAACTACCTTACCGCCTGTTGGATCCGGCAATTGATTAACATCTTTATTCATAAAAGTAACAAATGTATCATCACATAAATTTAAACTTTCCTCGAATGTTGCATTGAATAGCTGCTTCATTATTTTTATCCATTAACGCTAACCCCTAATAGTTTTACTGAAGATAGCACCTTTCCTATTGATTTTCCCACTACCTGAATATTACTGAACACACGTTTTACTGTGCTTATATTTTGTGTCACTGATTTCCCCATCTTTTTTGTGACATCACTTATAGCTTCAGACGCCTTATCGTGCAAACTATAAGCTCCATCTTTTGCACTATCATAGATATCTGGTTTAACAAATTGCACTAACTTGTTTATTCCACCTATAGCTCCACCAATTAGTGCACCTCCTACAGCTCCCGAAACTGTTCCCAAAAACGGAATAGGAATTGCGGTACCAATAGCCCCTCCTATTGCACTACCAATCGTCATTCCCTCTAACGGTCCAATACTCTTCACCATCTCTATTCCACCACCTATTATTCCTTTACCAACACTTCCTGTTTTTCCATATTCATTCACCGCATTGGCGGCGAAAGTGACGCCTAATTGCGCGTAAGTAGCTACTTGTCCTGCCGTTCCTAATCCTTTGGCAACACCCCAATTTTTAGCTCCTTGCACAAATTGAGATTTCTTCAAGGCTTCGCTGACGTAGGTTTTTACAGGGGACGTAAATTTAGTGAAATGTAGATATGCCTTGCCTATCGTATCGATTTTAGGAATCCATTTTCCTTGAGCAACAGCTTTACCGAACATTTCATATTTTGCAAGACCGCTAAATAATTTATTTTTCATACCTGATGGTAGATGATTAGCAAGTATCAAAAATTCATCGTTGGATGCCAACTTGTTTACCAATGCATCAGGATAATTGCTGAGCAACATTTCAAGTCGTCTGATTGTATCGGTTTTCCCATCTTTCAGGGGTTGGACCAATTTTTCGATCTCCGCATACAGTTCTAAGTAAGCATTGTTTGAAGATTCTTCTAACAATGCTTGTCCGTTTGGTTTGTACTTCTCAAACCAACTCCCATCCACTCCTTTCGGCAATACATAACTACCGTCTGTCTTGATGGTTGTTTGATTCAAGACTAATACGCTTTGCATGGCGAGTTTCAATTCCAGCAGACTGTTATTGAACAGTCCACTGGTTTGGGTGTTAAAGGCATGCAGTTTTTGTTGTTTGCGTTGCAACTTGTAGATATCTTCTTGCAGGCTGTCCGCCATTCGCATCAAGTTTCGATGAAAATCACTGAGCATTTCTGTAATACCTGGTAATATGCTTGTATTAGCGATCTGCCTAATCGTCTGCGCGTGGTTATCGATCGATTGTTTAGCGAATGTTTTGGCACGAATCTGTCCGCTTAAATTCTCTTCGTCCAAGTATCCTTCACTGGCAATCATTTGATGTGCGGAAGAGTAAAGATTCAAGTCTGACTGAATCCCTTGTACCGCAGTGTTTACCCGATTGATCGTAGGTATGATCAACTCAGAAAACAGTCCTTTACCGGCTTGATAAGCCGCTCCGGAGAGTTTTTTGCCATCAACCGCTTGAACAACTTGTTGACTACCTGTTCGTAGTTGGGTGATCGTTGTACGAGTAAGCGATAAATTAGTGGTCAGATTGCTCATTAAATTAGAAGACTCTGTGGCTGAATAGATTAGTCCCATCGTTTATTCCTTTCTTTCTGAAGTTCCGTACGTTCTTCTTCAAGTTTTATCAAACCTTTTAAGTATTCTTGATCTAGTTGATGCTGTTGGGTTTCTACCAACTGCGTGAAGTAAGTTGATTTCCCTTCATTCTCATTTTGCTCCCAACGAGCAACTTGGCTTCCTTGAGATACTAATTCTTCTGTGAATTGTTGGATTTCTCGAAAGCTTTTTCGCATATCCATCTCTAAATAATGCATACATTGTTTTAACTGCTGTTTTTCTTTACTCAGACGCTCCAATCGTTGTTCATTGTTGCTGATTTTACGATCATATTCAGCGATCAACTCTTCCTTTTCCATACTGACTCCTTACTTGAATCTTGATTGACTGTCTCTGACTGCGATTGCTTGAGCAAGCTGGGGAAATTTGTTTGCCTGTTCATTGACACAAGTAACTAGATTTGAAATATCGGTGAGTAGGTTGTTACTGACCTCTACGCCTGTTTTCATACTGCTGATCGTGCTCTTGCTTAAAGAACTTGTTTTGCTACTACTAACAGAAACATTTTTTATTCCTGATGCGGCTGCTGTTGCAGTTGATTCCTGAGAAGCGATTTTCGTCATCTATTTTCTCCTTATCTGAATTGATAGAATGGGTCTTCTTTTAATCTCTCTTCTTCATTAATTTTTATGGTTTCTACAATCGGTACAGGTTGCTCCTCTTGCACGAGTAGTGGTCTAGTTGGCGCATCCTTAACTTGTCTTAACAAATCGTCTAAAAATTCTTCATCAGCTTGGTTTTGGAAGCCTTCGAATAACACTTCTGTGATTTGATCCGCATGGATAGAAAAGACTTCTTGGCTTGGCACATCGCCAAACGGATGGGGGGCTACTCGATATCTCGATATCACTTTTTCTTCTTCATTTTTGGCGATGGCACGAGCAACAACAAAATAGAGCAGTTGGTCATCCTCTGTCCCTACCAGTCTTAAGATACTGCCTAGTGGCAAAAACGGTGTGATCATTTCTTCTCTCATGCTTCTTCCTCCGTAGGAAACACCAAAGCTTCCAATTGTTCATCCTTGAAACTGTGTAGGACGTTTTTAGCAACTATTGCGTTTTTTTCTTGATAAGAAAGATTTTCAATAAATAATTGATTTTGTAAGCTTCCACCAAATAAAATATGGTCGATATTTTCTTTTACGAACATAGTGATTCCGCCAAAGGTATTGCCCACTTTCGTCATATGATCGAGAAAAACAAATTGTAAATGGTCGTTTCCGCCACTTAGCAGAGCGGTAACTTCCTCAGGGTTCAATGTTAATTTATCGATCAAGTCTGCAATACCATTGATAATGATGATCCTCTTGCCAGTTTCATTTGTTAAGAGAGCTTCTAGAGCCGTTTTTAGAGCTGTTGGTTCTTCCGTGAGGCATGAACGGTCCAAGTATAGTGAAACTTTCGGCTTTGCTGGTTCGAGTGTTCCATTTGCATCGATCAACACCACTTCTTCTTGTCTTTCTTGACAAATTTGTTGAAGTAGCCAAGGCATCATCGCACGAAGTTGCTTATTGGATTTGAAAAAGATCCCTAATCTCATTAGCTGGAACAAGTCGAATGATTCTACTGAAGAAGTGGCTTTGTTTAATCCCAAATACAGTGTGTGGTCGTCTTGTTCAAGGTAAGAAGCAAAACTTTTTTGCGTTAGGTTTTCTGGTACCATTGGAATTTTATCTGGGCGTTCGCCTGTCCAAGCTTGATTGATTTCTATAATTTCTTCTTCCAGATTTTGGAGTAATTCAGCATCATTTTTCCCATTAATCGGCAGATAAACCTGAATGGTAGTTGGCGTAGAAAGTAAGACTTGTCCGCGCCCATTGATTGCTTCAGGTGACAAAGCATTTCTGCCCATGACCATGTTTATTTCATTTTCATCGTTTAAATATAGCGTGATCTTAGTGGCAATATTGCTCATCATGTTCGTCCGAATACTTCCTGCACGATTCGCGGTCATCACAAGAAAGACACCCAAACTGGCTCCATCTCTTAGTAATTGAAGAAGCACTTCATCGATTCTATCTTTGCGCTTATCTTCCAAGCTCAGGCCATCATAACTATCGAGAATGATTCCTAAGATCGGTAATTTCTCTCTTGTTCTTGTTTCGTATTGCGTTAGATTCGCGACACCAGCTTGCTTGAACAAATTTTTGCGCTCTGCCAATAATTTTTCGATGCGATCAAGCATTTTTTGCAGTTTTTCATCTTCTTCCAAAGTCGCTATATCCGCAATATGGGGTAATTCCTTGAGTACTAATAAGCCATTATTCCCAAAATCGATTAAATGAAACTGAATCGTTGCAGGAGTATTTTGACGGGCAAGGTTCATTACAAGTGTTTGCAACACTGTTGACTTCCCATAGCCTGGACTAGCTACGATCAATGTGTGACTCGCTTCTTCGAGATTGAAGGTATAATTCATTTGTTTTTGTTCAGAAGGAATATCTAAACAACCAAATGGGATAGCTAGATTACGAACTTCTGACTGTTTTATTTTTGGCGTCATAATCTGCTTATCTAAGTTCGGTAGCCACGGCTTATCCGGCAATTTGTAGGTAGAATCGGCAAAGGTTGTCTTGATCTTATCAATCACTGCTTCTAATTGTGTTGGCAAATCTCGTGTATCTTTTCCTTGAATGATTTCGATATCTGGATCATAAAGCAATTCTAACTGGCCCAATTCATTGATTTTGAATACCCGTTCATCGATCACTTCTTCGATCAATTGTTCTGGATCATATGGAACCCCCGCATAACCACTTTGAAATAATTCATACACCTCATTTTCGCCAACTTTCAAATAGCCTCGTCCAGGATTCGTGATTTGTGCGGCATCTGGCGTTTTGAGTAACTCATTCGAGTCTTGGACACTCGCCATTTTCAAGGCAATTTTACTCGTACTATTGGCTTCGATCTGATCATTGACTACCCCAGAAGGTTTTTGGGTGGCTAAAATCAAATGGACACCTAATGAACGTCCGATTCGGGCAACAGAAGTGAGCTCATCTAAGAATTCTGGAACATTGGCTTTAAGCTCCGCAAATTCATCCGAAACTAAAATCAAATGGGGCAAAGGTTTTTGTGGATAAACAACGTCTGGTTTTGGGGTCTTTCTTTGTTTATACAAGGTCATGTAGCCGTTGATATTATTTACACCATATTTGGCAAACTCTCTTTGACGTTTCGCTAGCTCTGCTTTGATGCTTGCTAAGGCTCGCGCAGTTCCAGCACCATCCAAATTAGTGATTGCACCCATAAAATGGGGCAAATGATCTAAGGTATTGGCTATTCCGCCACCTTTCCAGTCAATAATCAACATGCCGATATCTTCGGGCGAAAAATTGATTGCTAAGCCGATCAAATAAGTCGTTAAAAATTCAGATTTCCCTGAACCAGTCGTACCACCAACTAAGGCGTGTGGTCCATGGACTCGTTCATGTAGATCCCAATAAACCAAATCTTTTTTTCCACGCCAACCGATTAATGAGCGAATCGATTTATTAGGTTCAGCAGTAGCCCAGCGATTTGAAATCGCTAGTTCTTCAACTGTCTTGACCTCATATTGTTCCAATAGACTCAAGCTGTCAGGTACGGCATTTTTCTCTACTTCCACATGATGGAGATTCGCCAAACGCCGAATGGCTTTTTCGATTGGATAGGTTGTCGGCAAATGATTGGGAATAAAACGCTGGTTCACATATTCATTGTTCTGATTGATCAACGTTGCTGCCTCATTGCTTTGATATTCAATTAAAGTAGTCGTTGTTTCGGGCAACATATTCAACGTTTCTTTTCCCCAAATGACCGTAATGCCATAGTCTCCTAAGTTTTCGGCTAAAAACTCGTTCAATCCATGACCTGCCAACCAACTTTCATCCAAAATCGAAAATACATACTGTGGCTGAAAGTGTACCTTTTCATTACCCGCTTCACGTGCTTGTTGTTTTCTTTTTGCCACTATTTGATAAAAAGAATTCAAGATCATGTCTCGACTTTGGGGGGTATGCACCATTCCTCTTAGATTTAAAGAACGGATTTTATTATGAGGTAACCAACGCCATTCTCGCCAATGTTGTTCGTACTCTTCCGACGGGATCAGTGTAATGAATTCGACGTCTCGATAAGAATGCAACACACATAACTGAAATAATAGGAGTTGTAATGCTGTTCGCAAAATACTAGGTGTTCCTGCTAAGCCAACCGTCTGTTCCAAAAGTGAAACGATGATCGGGGCATCTCCAAGTTGTTTGTAGGGGCTATTAAGATGCTCAAACGCTTCATTACTCAGTTCATCCTCTTCTACCGGCTGGAAGTTTGTTTGAAAACTAGCATTGATTTCGCCGATTCCTAAGCGGACAGTCAAAAAATCTTCGTTCACTGTCATGCGTTCATAAATCCTCGCATGATAATCTTTAGCCATCAATGCTAATTCATTCAGTGCGGGATTCATATATTCTAATGCTGTTTTTTGTGTTTGCTGTAAGACAGTAAGCTCTGACTTTTTTTTGATCATATACTGACGGAAATGCTCTTCTCTCATGTGATTTTTTCTGTTGATTTCTTTTTTGTTTGTAAAATAACTCGATACAGAAAAACCGGTTGTAAGTAAACTAGCGCCTCCCATACTGATCAACATAACTGGATTGCCTCCGCTCAAAAAACTTGTAGCTCCGCTCAAAACAACCATACCTAACGGTGGAACGATGGTTTTCAACCACTCATTCTTTCCTTCATTAGATTTCTGCTTAGGTGATTGGATCTCTATTTTTTCTTTTGGCTCTTTTAAATGGATTCTTGGACTACGCCTAAATGCTGGAAAATTTTCTGGATACTCGGGAATGTAGGGTTCTTCGAGCAACTGCCAAGGGTCCAACTGTAGCTGATTTTTTAAATCTGAGATCTTTAATTGTTTCTCGCGCATCTCAATCATGAGATAATCAATGATCAATTGATCGCCTACAGAAAATGGAAATACACCTTTTTCTACACGTTGGTGATTGTAATAAATCTTGGCCTTACTAGGATAGATTTTTATTTGATAGTCATCAGTACTATTACGATTAATAAAAATCAAGGCATCCGACTCAATACGGATTGCCGAATCTTGTGCATTTGATAGATAGACGCTTTCCCTTGGCTTATTGACGATCACCGTTTTCAAATTTTCATGATGAACGAGGAGAAACTTTTCATCCTTGACTACTTCTCCTCCACAAAAAAGCTGTCCGTCTTCACAGTAAAGCGTTTGATTGTCCAGTATTACTTGATTGTTTTTTTCTGTTATTTGTTTATGAATAAACGTCGAACCAAAGTAAAAAAGGTCATAAAGAACTGAAACGGAATGTTGGATTTGATCAGTTATTGAAATTGGCTTAGTTTGCTTCATTACTATCCGTCTCGCTTTCTAAGATTTCTAAGTACTTATTGATTTCTTCCTCATAACTCGTTAATAACTCTTGCTTCTTCTGACCACTCATTTTGTTGTTTGCTCGCGTCGCGTCGTATAGTTTGGTATAGGCATGTAAAATGTATTGATGATCGCCGAGGTTTTGTGCGATATCTAGTGATCGATCAAAATTTCCCCGTCCGATATAGATCCAGTAAAGCAACGTATTCTCATTTGATTTTTGGGAAATATTATTTAAGATCGCTGTCTTTTGCTCATTCGACAAATTATCCAGCTGTACAGCGCTGACTGCAGCAACATATTGAGCGCCAGAAGGGAGATCTTCGGGTTTATCATCTTTTAATGTGGTTAAAACACCAGCGTAATTATTAGCAATATATTGCGTTTCAGCAGAACTGATCCGTTCTTGTGCGGGAAGTTTATCAAACGCATAGATGCCTGTCGTAAGCGCTAAACCTATTGTTGAAATGCTTAATAAAAGCGTGCCCCACTTAAACATAAAATAGCTTTTTTTGTTCACCATTTGAATTTCTGATGCACGTTTCGTTTTCTGCTGTACGACTTGTTCGCCAATCATGCGGTCGATTTCTGCGACACTGTTTGCTCTTTGGATTCGTTTAGAAAACTCGTCCTTCAATGTGCCATTTCCTTCAATCAGTTGCTCATAATCGAACTTAGGATGTAAAATTGTCAGGATCAATGCACGATATTGCTTCAAAAATTCTTCTTCGGTTATTTCATAAGGAATAATTGAATGCGCAAAACCTCTATGTGCTATGATTATTTCTTCTCCAAATAGAAATAGATTGGCTGGATGGATGAAAGGCTGGATTGAGCTACTCAAAAACTCGGATAAGAAATTGATTTTTTGTGCAAGTAATAATCGTTGAAAAAGTTCTGTTCGTTTAAGGTACTCTTGCAAAGAATAGATTTGTTTACTTTTCTGGTATTGAATGACGAGTTTTTCCTCTGAAGATTCTACGATCTGTCCAGAGAGTAAGTGCTTTTTCTGTGTTAAGAATAGTTGATACTGTTCTAAACGATCGAGTTGGTATTGCTTAGCATTCAGTGTCACTTTGACAGCATCAGTTGATGTCTCAATCATGATCGTTTCAGAAATATCTTTTATGTGGGTCACGTTCGTTCCTCCGATTTTTGTTGAGATTCATGGATCAGTAAATGATCGCCTTCACTTAATGGATAATCTGCCACATATGCCTCTTCCTTTAAGCGGATCGGTTTATTTAATACCACTAAGTCGAACGCATCTGGCAAGGACGAACCATTTTGTATGAAAGATTCCTTTAATAATTCTTTTAATCGTGTAATCGTTACATGGATCGGGATCTGTAAGTCAATGATTTCTTCTTTGACTTGTAAACTTATCCCAATTGCTTGATTTTTTTCCAACTACAACAGTCCTTTAATCATATTTGTATTTCTGCTGTGAAAACTTTTTACCAAGATAATTGCCTCCAAAAGTCAGTAAAATACTTCCTAGTAGAAGTAAGATCCACAAAACAATCCTTCCCTGGATAGCTGTGTGATTGGGGTTAGCTGACGACTGATGTCCTACAGACATTTGCCCTTCTTTGAATAATTGGGGTGTAATTGTTTGTTCAAAGACCTGTGGCTGTGAAGTTGCTTCCGACACAAAGACGAGGTTCTGAGCAGTGGAAATCTGTTGTCTTTGTTGTTGGACACGTTCTTGGTCTAATTTTGTTTTATCTTCTAAAAATAAATCGTGTACTATAAATGTTGTTTCATGATCTTCGATGCCTTCCCTTTCTTGGTAGATCACATGGTTATTGATAGTGAGTGTACTTGCCAAAACTGTGACATTCGGGTGACTTAAAAATAGTGAAACTACCAACAAAAAGAAAAGCCCCCCTATTTTTTTCTGAACCATTTTATACCTCCGTTTATTCATTTGACCGTTCTTTCTTCTCTTCTGGCCGGACAATAAAATTCAATATCACTCCAAATATCAGGAATAGAACGAGCAATAGATAACTTCCCCAACCGATGACACCCTCATTCATCAACACAGTAAAACCGTTTTGAATATTCTGTAAAGGTGATAGACGATAGAGCCATTCTGTCAACGAGCCATTTTTGATTGCTACGCCCAACAAAGGAGTCAACATGAAGAACAAGCCAAAAATCCCACCACATAAATACAACGTGATTTTTTTGAATTGGCGCATGAACCCTAAAAGAATCAATTGACCACTAGCAAAGACTAAAAATGCATAAACGAACCAAACAAAAGAATGGGCGGCTCCTGATACTGTGGTCGTTAAAACGCTGTAAATAAGTGACAGAACTAACGTTACGCTGAGTACCGCCACCATATTAGGCACGTTTTTCCATATACGGTTCGGTGTGACTAACAAATCGACAGAAGTCACTACACGTTTTTTCATCACGCTAGATAATTGAAAGGATACTAACAGAATCATAAAGCCTCCAATCAATGTCACGTAGTAAGGAGTCAGTGAGCTTTGTCTTGTTTGACCAAAGCTTCCTTGTCCTAAAATCGGACTTGCTAGAAAATTAAAGACCTGGGGATTATCTGCCCCTCCATTCCTTGTATTCGAAAGGACTTCACTAAATGATTCGGCATATGTTTGATTTTCAGAAACAGTCTGTGCCGATTCATCAAGAGAGGTACTTAGATTACTTAAAATAGTGGTAGCATTCTCTTGTACTTCGATGGTCGATTCTTTTAGCTGATCGATCGTAGGTGTGATATCAGCTACTTCTGCCGCAGATTGACCGGTAACTTCAGCTGCTGCTTTTGAACTTGCCATCAATCCTTGCATCGTTTGGATCAGACTGGCTGTTTGAGCTTCAATCAGGGCGTATTCATTTTCTTTGGGATGTGGATTTTCTTCTGAGATGACGGATTCCGCTTCTGTTTGTGCCGTTTGCTGCCAACTGTCGTATACTGCATGGATTTGTTGATTCGCAGAGGCGAACCAGTGGTTTAATTTGTCCGCTTCTTCCATAAATGTTTGTGGCAATGTCATTAGTTGCAAGGTACCGTACAAGGTTGGTTTTAGTTTTTCAGGTTCTCTAGTCCCTGGAGAACCAATGACTGCTTGTAATGCAATGATTTGATTCTCGGTATCGCTATACAACTGATCCCCTGTTTTTTTGTATTCCTGATACAGTTGTTCGCTGATCATCGAAGGTTTGTCACTTTCCTGAAGATTGTTATATAGCCAGTAGATTGAACGAGAATCAGCTAATTCAATAAGGGATCTCCCCGTATTTTCTGGTTGATCGATCATCTGTCGGTATGCGGGTATCGTTATAGAATGGTGCGGTGCACCAAATAGCGTGACAATTTGTTGCGCAGTCGTACTTAATAGTTGAAACTGTTCCAAGATTTGTGGCACATCGTCGATCAATGGCTGATCCATCGGAAGATAGACTGAGAATTCCCTCGTTTGTTGTACGTGTCCATTGATTATCCATGTGTAAAACACTTGATTGTATGAAGTAGTCTGTTGTTCTGGAGTCAACTGCCACTTTAAAGGAATGCTTACTTCAAAGTTCAATTTATCTGGTAGCGAAGGATATTCTATACGCTGGTGCTCTTCTTCCGTTTCTTCTTCCGTTTCTTCTTCCGTTTCCTCCTCCGGTTCAATCGTCCAAGGTTGTACGATTGTTAATGAATAATCTGTATCTACTCGGATCGCTGTTTCATAGTTGTAGGGTGCCAGTAACTGATTCAATTGATTTTCCATTTCTGTAACATCATATGTTGGATCAAAAAAGAGCATCCCTTGCTGCTCTTCTTCTGTTTGTATCGAGAGGACCGTGTCTTGTTTTAACTCAATTGACATCTGTTGATTGGTGGTGGGTAAAGAAATCGTTGCATCATGTTGCGCTTTCGGTTCAAGATAAGCAAAAGAAGCTTCACTTCCTATTGGTCGGTCAAAATCGTGGGCATAACGTGTAACAATCGCTAGCTCATCATTGAAAATAGCGGCCTGATCCTGACTGATCACTGCTTGATTTTGTAATTCAGTTAATAATTGAGCTAAACTATCCACCGAGATCTGGGGCAAAGTCTCCTCGATAACTGATTGATATGCCCCATCTAATTTGGGTCCATTACTTTGATTTGTCATCAATTTGATAATCGCATTTTTAACTTGATCTTCTGTCGCAGTTACAGGTGTACTTGTCGGATCATTATAATACGCATTGGCAATTTGACCTTTTAAGCGTTCTAGCTGTGCTACCTGACTCTCCAACTCAGTAATTTGTTGTTGGATCTCTTCAATGCGTGTTTGTTGATTGGTTTGAAACGCCGTTGCCTGGGTTAAGAAATCCCAATAGATACCGAAACTATTTTGTTCATTTTGAGTATAAAAATTGCTAAACTGAGCTGAAATTGCATCATTGAACAAGTCGTATTGATTTCTATAGTCAACTGTTGCGTTCTCCCACTGAGTGGTTAATTGATTTTTTTGTAAGGTGACTTGTTGATTGAATTGATTGATTGCTTCAGTGATTTTTTCATTCGCTTCTTTTGTATAATCAACAATTGTCTCCTGAACATTTTCTGTCTCTTTGTGAGTCTCTTCTAAACTTGAATTATTGCGCTCCAAAAGAGATTGTACCGAATCGACAAAGGCTTGTTGCTGTGCCTTGAATGCACTATTTGTTGTATCTAAAATACTAGTTGAGTCTAATACACTCGCATAGTTGTCTGGAATATTTTGGAATGGCTGATAGATACTATTTTCTAGATTTTGCTGATAATTGCTATGTGTATTCGTCATTTTATTCACGTTTTGCTGCGCTTCAGAGAGATTTCCTACAATACTGGAAAAATACATTTGCACAACACGCTGATTGAAGTTTGTTAAAATCTGATTCACTTGTTCTTCGATCATTTGGTTGGTTATTTCATTTTGTCCATCCCGCACTTGATATTCGATGACCGCTTTTTCTGGATTGATGCTTTGTAAAGATAATAGTTTTTCCGAAAAATCTTGGGGAATAATGATTTTTGCATCGAATTGGCCGTTCTCTAGTCCTGCTGTTGCAATATTACGCGTAGTCGTTTCCCAACGATTGGTGGAATCTTTATTGATCAGTGTCACAAAATCGGTTCCTAACAAGTACTGCTGACCTTCAAAATCTGCTCCTCGATCCTCATTCACCAAAACATATTGCATTTTTGTCGTCGGGCTGGCGGTGCTCGTGATGATACTCTTTTCTTTAAAGCCGATATACGCAAAGAAAAGAAGCAAAGATAAACTTGCGATGACCGCAAGGATAAATGGCTGCTTTTGCTTCAAATGGTTTTTCAAGTTGTTCTCCTCCTTCTAAAAGAGCATGGGGTCAGAAGTGACTTTCCTGTATTTCTACCTTTAAAAATAAGCGTCAAAATCCAAAAATAGCTAGCTGATTTCGGATTTTGACGCTTATATCATGGCGATGTGCACTTCTGTCATATCCTCTTTTTAGGCTATAGCTGAGATGCTCTGTTGCACATTGTGTGTTGTTGCACATGTGATTCGTTTAAGAGAACCTAACTGACTTCTGTTTGAAATCAAGTTAAAATCCAAACGAACCTGCATCTTGACGATCGCGTTCTGCAACCGTATCAGCATACTTGTTCAACTGCTGATTGATGCTCTCAAGAAGTTCTTCCATTTGACGGACATTACCTTCTAACTGGTTGTATTGTTCCAAATAAGCTTGAAATGCTTGTCCTTTCCACTGTTGACTGATTTGTTGGTTCATTGAGTTTACTTTACGGATCGCCTCTTGGATCTGAGAGGCTGCTTGTGAATAAACCTGTGCTTGTGACTTCAGTTGTTCGGGTGTGACTGCAATTACTCCTGCCATTTTTGTACCTCCTAAAATTTTTTTGACTAGTTTATCATACTTGATTTTCAACTGGTCAAAATAAAATACGCCGAATAAGGTTGATCTTCGTCGTATACGCACAATTCTTTTCGTATAAGATCAGTTATTTTAAGACAGCATTCAATTACTAGTGGGGGGAAAACTCATTCTTGAGTTCAAAATCAACTTGGTACGCCTGCTCCACGAAGCGTAATAGTTCGTATTTCTTTTGATATTGTTGCTTTGAATCTAAGTAGCAACTGACTGCTAATGCGTTTTTCACGTGAGACTTTCCTTTTTCATTTCCTTTGATCATATACCAGACGCCTTGTAAAAACAGTTGCAAGTTCCGCTCATAGTATAGTTCTTCTTCAAGGAAATACTCCTCTAACTTCGCCCCATATTTCCAAACCAGGCGGAGATCCTGATTTTTAATAAATAGAATGAGACCATTCGCCAACATGCGAAACGTTTCACTTTGTCCACTACGGTTTTCTTCATAGACCGCCAAACTAAGAAACGACTTTTCTAAAATCAAATCAATAAATTTAGGATGGAACGCATACATACAGTTAGTAAACAAAAAAATTTCGTAGCGAGTCCATGTTTGCGCCTTCATTAAATACTGATAAACCTCTGAAGATAGGACATCGATTTTTTCCTCTTTTAATTGAGCGATCATCAAGCGACAAAGACTGATAAGATGGCGTTCTCTTTGGGTACTAGGTTCTTCTGTTTCATACAACATGATAATACTATGTAACTCTAAACTATCTTTTTTTTCAAAAGCGACTACCGCTTCTTGCATCAATCGATTAACCTCAGATAAATCATTTGGAAAATTAAATAACTGCAATTCATCGTAGTCCAAATTTAGTTTTTTTAAAAAATAAGTTAACTTACTGACTGTCGTATCTGCTTTATTTTGAATAAAACGTTTATAAACCGAACGACTGGCTTCCTCTCCGCAAAGTTCTGCGATCGTTATTCCTTTTTGCTTTCTGACAAATTCAACGATTTCCCATACTTCCATTTTTTCACTCCTGACCTCTTTCACTGAAATTTGAACTCAATGATTCTTAGAAAGAGCTTCTATGATTGAAATTTGATAAAGCTAAAAATCCCCGTTTATTATAATCTTACCATCATTCTTGTTTGAATATTACATTTATTTATAATAACTACCGTTTTTAAAATATAAAGACTTTAATAACAAATAAAAAAAATATAACAAAAAAATATTGATGTTATTTATAAATGTGATAATAAGGGAATAAACAATATATTTTCCGTTCAACATGTCATATTATAAAAAAGAATGAGCGCTCGCAACGGTACTTTCTGCGAGTGCTCATTTCTTTTTATGATGCATCAGATTATCAATGCTATCATACCAATTATAATGTTGATTGTTGTGGGCTATTAATTAGGGTTTCTACATATTTTTTTGCTTTTCTTAGTAGCTGGATTTTTCTTATCTGACTGACATAGTTTTTTCGGTCTAACATGAAATATTTATTTTCTCTGATTACGCTTAATTGCTCTTTATAGATCATAGCGGCAGCAGTTAATGCGAGTTGACAATTCCGATCAATAAACGGCAGCATCGTAAAAGAAGTTTCATATTTTTTCTCTGCTTCATTGGCTACCGCTTCCCATAGATCAATCAACGGCTTCGCAGGTTCATCTGCTTGTAACATGGCTTCAGTCACACCATGGGCACGCATCATTTCCTTTGGTAAATAAATCCGTCCCATTTTATTATCTTCACCGATATCTCGTAAAATGTTTGTGAGTTGCATCGCTTCACCCAGTCGTTTTGCCTGTGACTGGATTTTTTCTGCTTGGTCAGATAATAAAGGTAACAACATCAAGCCAACACTACCTGCGACATAGTAACAATAGTCTTCTAAGTCAGCAAATGTTTTTGGCTGTGTAAAGACTAAATCTTGCTTTTGACCTGCGATCATGTCGTAGAACGGAGACAAGGTCATGGGATAAACGGAAAAAACAACCGACAAGGCACGCCAAATAGGTTGATCAGGAATTTTACCCATGGAGAAAGCATCTAGTTGGTGTTTTAATGCCAACAATTCTTCCTCACTATGCGCTAAGTCAACGGTATCATCTGCCAAGCGACAAAAAGCATAAATGGCATAGACACTTTTTGCTTTTTCTTCAGGAAGTTGAGAAAACGCTGCGTAAAACGATTTTGAATATTTTTTTATCACAGTTTCACAATAGGCAAAATCGTCTGCGTGTTTTTCAAACAGTTCCTGATTAGTTTTTGTCATCTTTAACCAACTCCTCTACCGCAAGCTTAGCACTTTGCATCACGATTGGTACACCAGCTCCGGGATGTGTACTGCTACCACAGAAATAAAGATTCTCAGCAGAAGCAAATTTATTGTGAGGTCGATAATAGTTACTTTGTTTTAAGGTTGGTTTCAACCCAAATGTTGCACCATTATAGGCATTGAAGTTTTTTTCAAAGTCTTTTGGTGTATAAAAACTTTCTGAAACGATATGCTCTTCAATATCAGTAAAGTCCGTCTTTTCTTTTAATAACGTCAATACTTTTTGACGGTATTCTTGGACTTTCGCCTCTGACCAATCTTCATATTTTGAAAGTTCTGGAACTGGTACTAATACATATAAGCCTTCATGGTTTTCTGGGGCTAATGATTCATCCATGATCGTAGGTCGGTATAAATAAAAGGATGGATCTTCCGGTAAACGACCATCTTCAAATAAATCATCCACATTTCGTTTGAAGTCATCTGCGAAGTAGATGCTGTGGAGATAGTCCCCCGGATATTTTTTATCTAGACCTAAGTATAGTAAGAAACAAGAACAAGAGTATTCCATCTTATCGATTTTCTTATCCGTATATTTCCCACGATTCTTTTCATCAGGAATCAACTCTTTCATTGCATAAGGGAAATCAGCACCACAAACGACCGCATCTGCTTCTATTCGTTCCTGTCCGATTCGAACACCTTTTGCCACTTTATCTTCAATGATCAATTCATCAACGGGTGTATTGTAATGGATCGTTCCACCTAATTCTTCTAATAAGTTAGCTAGTGAGGTTGCTAAAGTATACATACCTCCCTTAATAAAATGAACTCCGTAGAAGAGTTCGATCATGGGGATGATCGTATATAACGACGGACCTTGGTATGGGGAAACACCGATGTATAAGGTTTGGAACGCCAATGATTTTCGCAACCGTTCATCTTTGACAAATTTAGCAATCGATGAATACGCATCACTAAAGGTTCTTAGACGAATCCCTGCCCATAGTGATTTAGGGTTATAGAAATCCCAAAAACCACGAAAGGATTTAGTAATAAATGCTTCTTTGGCTATGTTATAACGCTTGTAGATATCCGCTAGAAACGCATAATAGCCTTGTGCATCTTCTTGGGAAATCGCTTCGAGCGTTTTGGTCAATTCGATAAGATCATTTGAAAATTCGATTGGTTCTTCTTTATTGAAATAGAGCTTCAACATAGGATCGACTTTTTCCATCGGAATGTAGTCATCCGGATCTTTCCCACAAAATTCAAATACTTCGCGATAGATTTCAGGCATCATCACGATCGTTGGCCCCACATCAAACGTGAACCCATCTTTTTTGATTTGGTTCATCTTACCACCAGGACCACTTTCTTTTTCGTACAATGTTACTTCATAGCCTAATTTTTGCAAGCGTACAGCTGCACTTAATCCCGCAACTCCTGCACCTGTTACAATGACTTTTTTCATGACATCCACCTACTCAATTCTTGTTCTATAAATTTTTATCATCTGATAAACTTTAGGATATCATTAAATTTGTTATGTCATAAAATAAAACGCTCAAATAACATATGTTACATTAAATTTTCTTCATTTTTCTTTGTTTTTAATTTATTTTTTATCATTTTTCACTCAGTATTATTTACGCGTGAAATATACGATCTAGATAGCCATTGTCAGCTAACCCCGAATAAACAGCCTTCAAAAGCCAATTCATTAAAAAAGCTATGACATCCGAAAATATTTTCATATTTTTAGATGTCACAGCTTTTTTGGTTGATTACTTTTATCACAACCTCAACTGTTTATTCAGTTTTATGTTGAAATTCATCTAATCGTGCACGAACTTCATCCGTAGATTTCGTGTTCATCAATTGCACACGTAAATCGTTGGCTCCTGGAAATCCTTTGACGTAGATTTTGAAGAAACGATGTAAGCCTGTGATCGAACGTGGGATCTCTTGTGCATAATGGTCTTGTAAATCTAGTTGTAAGCGCAGTAAGTCAATAAGTTCTTCTGCTGAATGCTCTCTTGGTTCTTTTTCAAAGGCAAATGGATTTTTAAAAATACCTCGGCCGATCATGATGCCATCTACACCATATTTTTCCGCTAATTCAAGCCCTGTTTGGCGGTCAGGGATGTCACCATTGATCGTCAACTTCGTTTGTGGGGCAATTTGATCACGCAAGGCAACGACTTCAGGAATCAGTTCCCAATGTGCCGCAACTTTACTCATTTCTTTGCGTGTTCGCAAATGAACAGAAAGATTCGCGATATCTTGCTTTAGTAAATGACTGATCCAATCAACCATTTCAGCTTGCTCTGTGTACCCAATACGTGTTTTTACACTTACAGGTAAACCTCCAGCTTTTGCAGCTTCGATCAATTCTGCAGCAACTTCAGGGCGTAGGATCAAGCCACTACCTTTTCCACGCTCTGCCACATTCGGTACCGGACAACCCATATTGAGGTCTATTCCTTTAAAACCCATTTCAGCTAGTTGAATACTCATCTCTCTGAAAAATTCCGGTTTATCCCCCCAGATATGTGCCACCATCGGCTGTTCATCTTCAGTAAATGTCAAACGTCCTTTAACACTCTCTTTGCCATCCGGATGACAAAAACTATCTGAATTAGTAAATTCGGTGAAATACACATCCGGCGCGCCGGCTTTTTGGACAACATGGCGAAAAACCACATCTGTCACATCTTCCATCGGTGCTAATACAAAAAAGGGCGTAGGTAGTTCAGCCCAAAAATTATTCTTCATCAAGTACACTCCATTTCGCTATATACAAAGTTCCATCAAAAAACATTGTTGCCATTATACAAGGAAAAAGAAAAAGAAGCAAAGTAGAGGTTGTGAAAGG
Organism: Enterococcus sp. DIV0806c; assembly: GCF_051710905.1. Taxonomy (NCBI): domain Bacteria; kingdom Bacillati; phylum Bacillota; class Bacilli; order Lactobacillales; family Enterococcaceae; genus Enterococcus; species Enterococcus sp. DIV0806c. Next base: position 3,087,121 of record NZ_JBIOLO010000001.1, read on the forward strand.
AGCGATCAGCACTAAGGCATAAGACAGGAAAATCGAAAATGGTTGTTTCATTTTTGATTTTTCTGGCTTATGTCCGAAGTGTTGCTCCTTGAACACCGTTTATCTTAGGTTATGAGAAAGCCGGTCAGCTCCGAATAGTAAGGCGGAAATTGGGAAATAGCTTCTCATATTTTTCAATTTTCGCCTTACTATTGAAGGAGTTGGCTTACCTCGTTCGTTTAGCTTCTTAACCCTCTACCTTTATTAATCAAGTACCAACACGTTGAATACAGCACTACGATGAACAGTACAAGGATCGCAATCGAAATGACGATTGGCACATCTGTGGTGCCTAAGAAACCATAACGGAAACTTGAGATCATATAAACAATTGGATTTACTTTCGAGATGGCTTGCCAAATCGGTGGCAACATCGAAATTGAATAAAACACCCCGCCAAGATAAGTCAAAGGTTGTAACACAAACGTTGGTACAATAGACACATCATCATAAGATTGGGCGAAAATCCCATTGATCAAACCAGCAAGCGAGAATAAGATAGCGGTCATCAATAGTGTTAATACAACGATCGTCCATGAATAGACATGTAATGGTACAAAAAATAGAGAAATCATTGTGACTAATGCACCGACCAAGACACTCCGTCCCAACCCACCGATCACAAATCCCCAGATGATGACATGTGTTGGGACAGGGGCAACTAAAATCTCTTCGATATTCTTTTGGAATTTTTGTGAAAAGAACGAAGAAGAAACATTTGAATAAGAGCTTGTGATGGCGGACATCATGATCAATCCTGGAACAATAAATTCCATGTAGGAGAAACCACCCATATCACCGATTCGGCCACCGATCATTTTCCCAAAGATGATAAAATACAAAGACGTAGTGATCACTGGTGGTACTAGCGTTTGTACCCAGATACGCATATAGCGATTGGTTTCTTTGATTGCTAAACTTTTTAATGCAGTAAAATAAAGATTAAACATTTTTCTTCGTTGCCTCCATATGATAAGTTTCTTCCGTAATTTTCAAGAAAAGTTCTTCTAAGCGATTGGATTTATTGCGCATAGACAGGACTTTGATCCCTTGCGCACTTAACTGTTCAAAGATCCCATTCACTCCTTGATCACGCTCCACTTCAACCGCAAGTGTGCGTTCATCTTCTAAGATACTTGTATAGCCAATGATCTCTGGCTTTTTATCATAAGGTGCTAAGTCAAAGATAAACGTTTCAAATTGTAATTTGGAAAGCAAGGCTTTCATAGAGGTATTCTCAATCAGTTCACCCGATTGGATGATTCCAATATTTCGACAAAGCATTTCTGCTTCTTCCAAATAATGAGTCGTCAAAATGATCGTTGTTCCTGCGTTATTCAATTCACGTAGAAATTCCCACATTTCTCGTCTTAATTCAATATCGACACCCGCTGTGGGTTCATCTAGAATCAATAATTTGGGTTCGTGCATCAATGCACGGGCAATCATCAATCGTCGCTTCATCCCACCTGAAAGCATCCGCGCACGAACATTGCGTTTCTCCCACAAATTAGATTGTTTAAGGTATTTTTCACTACGTTTCAATGCTTCATTACGGGACACGCCATAGTAACCCGCCTGATTCACGACGATTTGTTGCACCGTTTCAAACGGATTGAAATTGAATTCTTGGGGCACTAAGCCGATTTGTTGTTTTGCTCGTACTAAATCTGTATCCAGATCATAGCCAAATACTTTCACTTTTCCCGATGTCTTATTCACTAATGAAGTGATAATCCCGATCGTTGTTGATTTCCCTGCGCCATTTGGTCCCAGTAGTGCATAAAAATCGCCTTCTTCAACCGTCAGATCGATGCCTCGGAGTGCTTCCACACCTGTCCCATATATTTTTCTTAACTCATTTATCTCAAGAGCATATGTCATTTTTTACTAACTCTCCTTATTTTGTCTGATTTACTATTTTAGCATGTAAAGAGGTTGTGAGAAAGCCGTTAAGCTCCGAATAGTAAGGCGGAAATTGAGAAAATAGTTTCTCATATTTTTTCAATTTTTGACTTACTATTGAAGGAGTTGGCTTTCGAACACCGTTTATCTAGGTTGTGAGAAAGCCGTTAAGCTCCATGCAATAAGATGAAAATGAAAAAACCACAAGTCCTTCCAGAAAATAATTCTGTCGTCTCTGTGGTTTTCACTATCAATGATGGTTTTTAACTAAATACTTTCAGTTTGGGCTTATTTCTTACTCCACTACCCGCCATTGACGATGTTGATCAAAAAAGGCAGCTTCTGCTTGAGCCTCTTTCACGATTGCTGTAGGATACTTCAACACATCTAACAAGGCGATGGCATTTCTTGTCTTTGCAGGCCCTTGTTTTAATTTAAAGTCAAAGCTGATTCCTTTTTCAGGAGTTACTTGCTCTTCAAAATGGACATTGGCACAATCTTTTTTCAAGATCTCAGTCAGTTCGATATCGTGTGTTGCGACAAAGGCTAAAGAAGGGTAGTCGCTCAACCAATTCACGATAGCTGCCGAAGACGCGATCCGTTCAATGGTGTTTGTCCCTTTCAAGATCTCATCGACAAAGCAATAGCAACGTTCTTTGGTTTCCACTTGCTGTAATAAGCGCTTGATCGATTTGATTTCTGAAACAAAGTAACTATCGCCTTCAAATAAATTATCTTCGATCGCCATCGAGGTCAAGACATGACCGGGTTGGATCGTGAAAGATTCGGCTAAAGTAGTTTGGATCGTTTGCGCTAAGATACAGTTGATGGCAATACTTTTGACGTACGTCGATTTTCCTGAAGCATTCGAGCCAGTGACCAATGTGTTCTGTTGCCAATCGATTGGATTGACGACTGCCTCTGCAATCAGAGGATGATACGTATCCTCTGCCATGATCCCGCCTTCTGCAAAGACTGGTTGACAAGAATAGGGCATGTAAGTGCGATAATTCAACACTGCCGCAGCTACTTCTAACTCTCCTAGTAATTGCCATAATTGAATCGCTTGTTCCGTTTTCTTTTCCAATCGACTAATGACAAAATGATACGAAATAAATGGCAACATGAACATCATATTCAAGTAGTCAAAAAACAACTCCGCTTCTGAGCCATTTTTCACTCGAAATGAAAAACCGAACTTAGGGATTTCTTTTAAAGGCTGAACATTTTTTTGTAACTCTGCTTGTAACGGTGTGGCAAACGTGGCAATTTTTTTCGCCGCAGAAATCGTAGAAACAAGATAGCCCATACTATTAAGTTCTGTTTCGAGCGTTTGCTTTTTTATCAAGTAATAAACCGTATTGAATAACACACTAATGATCGCGATATAAATGCCGATCACTTGTCCAAGTAAAAACAAGCCTAAACCAATGAGTGGTAACATGCCTAAAAAGGCAAATAGCCCAATATGACCAATTCTTTTGCTTTTGCCATCTGCTAAGTATTGTTTGGCAAAATTCCGGTCTTTTTTTCCAACTCGTGCAAATTGATATTGGATTTCTTCTCTCAACTTAGGATTTTCTTGGTAGAAAGTAATCAACTTTTCTAGACGCTGATCTTGTCCAAAATCAAAATTACGCAGTCGCTGATAAAGCGCTTCTGAACCCACACTTGAATACGTATGATTGACCGTTTCGAATACTTCAAACATATCTAGGTCATACCAAGTCAAGTCATCGACTTCACTGTCCCACGTACGAAACTTTTTTTCTGTCTGCCAAGCTTCTTTTAAGCTCTCTTCCTTATCAAATCGTACTTGATAGGGAAGCTTCCCCCATTTGTAACGGACATCTGCTCTTAATTTCTTTCGCGAATTGATTTCTAAGACAATTAAGATTCCAATGATGCCGACGATCAGGAGCATGATAAATTCTGTTTGACTCATAAATTTTCTCCAATCTATTGAATACTTTAAGTATAGCACTGATTGGAAACATAAATGGAGTTATAAAAAAACTATCCTTCTTTTTCGCCGTATTCATGTTGATTCTAGACACCAACTGATTCCATCGAAAAGTACCTTTTGATTTCCTTCATGTTGCAATCCTTCTGAAAAATGTGCAGGAGTCATACAAAAAACTTTACCTTTGCCATACAGATGTCGCCAAGCGGCGATTGATTCACCATAGTGAGAATAGCTGTGCATCAGAACTTCCGTTTCTCCTATAGCTACTTCAGTGAAATAGTGTTCGTCCCATATTTTGTAAGACTTACCGTTTGGTTCTCGATAGGTTACTTCTGTAGGTTTGGGATGATGAAGGAAGCGCCCCCGCAACATCTCACTAAAAGCAGAGTGGATCGGGTAGCTAGAAAGTCCTGAATGATAGGCAATCAGGCTTCCGCCACTCGCTACATACTCGGTGATCAACTGATCATATGTTTCATTTAACCAAAAAGCGTCATTTGTTTCGGGTGCTAACCGATTTTCCTTTGAAAGGAGGAATAAATCAGGTTGCTCATGTAATGCTTTGGTTAGTTGCTCGATCGTCCGATCAGTCATCTTTAGTTCTTGTGGGAAGTGCTTAGAGATCCCCTGAAAATAGTTGGCTAACGGATCATGCGGATGGTAAGAATCGCCTAACAACGTGATCATTTTTTTCACTAGGAACACACTCCTTTCACTTAGGTACTCGTTTATTATTTTTCATACATGTGACAAATTTCCTTTGTACATTCGTATACTTTACGATAACGCGCATACACCTTTTGGTAAACTTCCACTTGCTGCGGGTTCGGTTGCACAGGGGATTGGTAGGAAACAAAAACACTTGCACATTCGTTCAAATCAGTAAACCAGCCACAGCCTACTGCTGCTAACATAGCGGCACCAAGCCCAGGTCCTTGTTTGGTGGTTAAAGTAACGATTGGTCGATTGAAAATGTCCGCTTGCATTTGGAGCCACGTCTGATTTTTTGCGCCGCCACCGACTGATACGATTGTTTCGATTTTTTGTTGTGTCATCTCTTCCATGATCTCTTGGGAGTCCTTTAGAGAGAAGGTGATCCCTTCTAGCACGCTACGGGTAAAATGTTTCAACTCGTGTTGCGTATCTATCCCAATAAAGCTTCCTCTGATTTGGCTATCACTGTAAGGCGTCCGTTCCCCTACGATATAAGGAGTGAACAATAAGCCATTACTGCCTGCATCAACGCTTCCGATTTCTGATAGCAACTCGCTGAATGAACGATCAGGAGCAAAGCGCTGTTTGAACCAACTCAAGCTGTCGCCAGCTGCTAAGGTCACACCCATGGAATACGCGGCGCCTGAGGCATGTTGGAAGAGATGAAGCTTTCCTTGATAGTCTCTGTCCACATTCTTTTCGTATCGTAGGAATACTCCGCTTGTACCGATGGAACATAGTCCCAGACCTTCTTCTAAAATACCAGCGCCAACAGCGCCACAGGCATTGTCGGCACCGCCTGCGATTACTTTGACTGGCTTGGTAAAGCCGTATCTTTCTTTTCATTCCTCTCTCAATGTCCCCACCACTTCAGTAGAAGCCACTAAAGAAGGTAAGATGGCTGGGTCGATCCCAAATACTTCTAAGATTTCTTCGTCCCACTGCTTCGTTTCTTGATTCAGCAGTAGCGTTCCAGCCGCATCTGAATCGTCCATATGATACGAACCGGTCAACCAGAAACGCAAATAATCTTTCGGTAATTGTATGTGTTTAACCTTTTCCCAACTCGCTGGTTCGTGTTCTTGAACCCATAAGATTTTCGGTAGTGTAAATCCTTCTAAGGCTTTGTTTTTCGTGTGCTGTAACAACTTATCCCCCATTATTTCAGTGATTCGTTGACATTGTGCTGTCGTACGAACATCATTCCATAAAATAGCTGGTCTTACAACTTGATCTGCTTCATCCAAAAGAACTAAGCTGTGCATCTGTCCAGAAAAACTGATGCCTGCCAATTCCTCTTTAAGATCAGTCACTTCCTCTAATAATTCTTTCAATATTTGATCTGCTGCTTTGAGCCAATCCGCCGGTTGTTGCTCGCTATACCCCATCTGCGGATTGCTCATAGGGTAAGAAGCAACTGCTTCTGCCACTAACTTTCCTTTTCGATCAAACACTAGGCCCTTCAAGGCACTTGTTCCTAGATCTAAACCTAATACATACATGAATCGTTCCCCTTTCCGACAAAAACAAGCGAAAGAAACAGTCCGTTCCATCAAGACACCGCCTGTTCCTTTCCACTGATTACATACGCTTTTTATTCTGTTTCTTCTGTACTTTCTACCGAAGAATCTTCTACTGAGTCTGTTTTCACTTTACTTTTTTCTTTTCCATAATCTTCTAACTCTTCCGCTAACACATAGTTGACATCGATCGGAATCGTTGCGTCAATTGTTTCACCGTCGATTGCTTTCACTAAATTCTCGATCACTTGATAACCGATTTGGTACGCATCTTGGTCAACAATCGCTGTGATTCGTTCGTCCGCTACTCCGCTTAACCAAGTGTCCGTATAATCAAATCCATAATGAAGCACTTGTCCTGCTTTTCCTTGAGATTCTAACGCACTCATCACACCAACATTCGGCCCTTCTGAACCTAATGAAAAGACAGTGACTAAGTCTCTATTCGCCGCAATGTAGCCTTCTAATTGTTTTTTAGATTCTGATGGTTGATCATTGTCTTGAATCGTCGCTAAAAACTTAAAGTTCTCAGCATCTTTTCCATAGATCTCTGCAAAACCTTCTTTCAGTCCTTTTTCACGATCGATCATAGTTGGTTGTGCGACGTCCACACAAACGATTGCGATCGAACCGCCGGTAATGCCTTTTGCCTTCATTTCTTCAGCAGCACGTAACCCTAATTCTTTTCCAGCTGAGACATTGTCCGTACCGACGTAAGCTGTTCGATCTTCTGGATTTTCTAAATCGGCATCAAAGGTGATGACTGGAATATTTTTATCCATGGCTGCTTTGATTGGATCAACAAACGCTTTTTTCTCAATCGGTGCAATGGCGATTCCTGCTACGTTTTTGGCAACTGCTTCTCTGATAAAGCCGATATGTTTCTCTTTCTTACTTGGTTCAGCAGAAGGAGATGTTTTCGTGACCAATGTATAGCCCAATTCTTGTGCCGCATCTTCTGCTCCTTTTTTCATGGGGTTCCAATAAGCTCCGGTGTCTACGATTGGAATGAAATACAAGGTCTTTTCACTATCTGCATCCGCAGAATCACTCGTACTACATCCTGTACCAACTAATAATAACGCAACGAACATACTGATGACCCAAAATGATTTTTTTAACATGGTCTTTTCACTCCTTAGGTTGTAATTATGACTGGCGACTTGCTCGACGTTTCAAATAATCAATGATGATTGCTAAAATAATGACTAGACCGGTCACTGTATCTTGTAAAAATGAATTTACCCCCATCAATGTCAAGCCATTTTTAAATACTTGTAAGGTTAAGATACCTGCTACCGCTCCACCAATCGTGCCGATGCCACCGCTAAATGATGTACCACCCATGATAGCTGCCGCCATTGCGAACAAGTCTAAGCCATTCGCATCTTTGGAAGCGCCACCATTTAAATTTGAAACAATTAACAAACCAGCAATGGCTGCTAACATTCCTTCAATCATAAACATCTTGATGATATGTTTATCCGTATCGATACCGGATAATCTGGCTGCTTCTTGATTTGACCCTACCACATAGGTATATCTTCCTAGACGCGTATTTTTCATTATAAAAGCAAATACAATAATGATAATTAAAAAAATCAAGGCATTGCTTTTGAACATATCCGTGCCGATCGGCGTTTTCGCTAACCGATTGAACCACTCGTTTTCGGAACCGATAAATTGTTCGTCCGTGAAAAAGCCGAGCATCCCTTTGATGACATAACTTGTTCCTAACGTCAAAATAAATGAAGGCAAATCAAATTTCTTGATCAACAAAGCGTTCACCGCGCCTAACATTGCCCCTGTCAATAATGCCAGAAGCACAACGATTGGCGCAGGTATTCCTTGATTTGCCGCATATAAACCGAGCATTCCTGACGCCATTCCGACATAACCAATTGATAGATCCACATAGCCACAAATCAAAATCATCGCATAAGCAACAGTTAAAATGCCTACCGGTGGAATTTGTTGGAAGAAATTTTCAATATTGAATGTGCTTAAAAAATTCGCATTTGCAATTGAAAAATATAGGACTAAAGCAATTAACACTAAATAAACAGAGTAGTTCATAAAAAGTGACTTGATCGTTAACTTGTTTCGTTTTTCCATCGTTCTCTCCTTTGTTTACATATCCTCTAACTGAAGAATCGTTAATGCTCATTAAGCGTAGCATAGGTCATAATCAATTCTTGCGCCTCATCTTTTCTGCCCTGATACTCAGCGACGACGACTTCTCCTGTAATCTCACCTTCCCGAAAAACATGGATTCGATCGCAGATCCCTAATAATTCAGGGATTTCCGAAGAGACGATCAAAATCGTTTTCCCTTGGCGTGCCAACTCATTGATGATCGTATAGATTTCTGATTTTGCCCCCACATCAATACCTTTTGTCGGTTCATCAAAAATATATACTTGATTTGTTGTATTCAACCATTTTGCTAAAACGACTTTTTGCTGATTCCCACCAGAGAGACTGGCAACTGGACGCGCAATATCGCTGATCTTGATCTTCACGTCTTGTACAAACTGATGAGCCGTTTGATTAAGTGATTCATGTTTTAATACAAATCCACCTAGGTTCGTTATCGTGATATTGTCTTGGATCGAGAGACCAAGAAACAAGCCTTGATGTTTACGGTCTTCCGTTAGTAGTCCAATTCCTTGACGAATCGCATCCACCGGTGACTTGATCACTACCGGCTGGTTCGCCAATTTGATTTCACCAGATTTTGCTCGATCTGCACCGAAAATCAATCGCATCGTTTCGGTTCGACCACTTCCTACTAACCCCGCAAAGCCCAATACTTCCCCTCGTCTTGCCTGGAAGCTAACATTTTTCACCCGCCCAAAAGAATCAGAAAGATTCAAAACTTGTAAGTAAGTTTCTCCTAATTGGGTAGGTTGTTTCGGATACAGATCGTTGATTTCTCGCCCAACTAAGCGAGCGATGATCGCTTCTTCAGACAAGTTTTTCACTTCATCGGTCAAGATATATTCCCCGTCGCGCATGATCGTGATTCGTTCACCTAATTCAAAGATCTCTTTCATCCGATGAGAGATGTAAATACTTGATACACCTTTTTCCTTCAATCTGCGAATGATAATAAACAAAACTTCGACATCTTTTTCAGACAAAGAAGTCGTCGGCTCATCAAAAATGATCACTTTGGCATTCAAACTAAGCGCTCTGGCAATTTCAACTAATTGTTTATTGGCAGTAGACAGCGAAGCAACCAGTGTAGTAGGAGAAATCGCAGATCCCACTAGATTCAGCCATTGTTGCGTGTCTTCATATAATTTTTTGAAGTCAACAATTCCTAGCGCCTTATTCTTATAGGGCAAACGACCAATAAAAATATTTTCTGCCACAGACAAATCTTCTGCTAGATTCAATTCTTGATGAACAAAGGCAATCCCTAATTCTTGTGCGAAGTCAGGAGTCATTTTAGGGATTTCTTTCCCTTCAAATATGATTTCTCCTTCGTCCTTATCAATCAATCCCGCAAGAATGTTCATTAAAGTAGACTTACCGGCTCCGTTTTCTCCCATAAAAGCATGGATCTCGCCTTTATTTATCTCAAGTCTTGCTTTTTTCAAGACGTGGACAGGGCCAAAACTTTTTTCAATATTAGACATTGAAAATAAACGTTCTTTTTCCATGAAAGATCTCCCCTCTTACTCCTGAAGCGACCACACTGTCCTATTCACTTTGCTTTTCCCGATAATCAAAATAATCAAAAACAGCTGGCAAATCATATCCTGAGTAATCGATGTTGACCATTCCCACAAACGCACCCGTAAAAAATCCACCATGGGTTTGGTTGACATATTCATCGGATAGTACTTTTGCGTCTAACTGGATCGCTAATTCGATCCATGTTTTTCCGTCAAACGAATAAGCATATGTGTAAGTTTCTCTTCTGACGATCGTTTTGAAATAAACAACTGTTACATCCTCTGGAATTGGAATGACCTGTTCCTGCAAATAACTTTTGAATACGCCTTGATTATTCTCAGTGAGTTCAATGACACGACCTTTTTCTTCATGCCAAGTCACTTGGATCATTGACCAATGTTGCGAATTGTAATAATTCGTCAGCCCTGCCATTTGCTGGAAGGTCGTTGGCGAATAGCTCAATGCAGTTTCTGCTTCAAACTCAAATGCTTGCCAACGTCTAGCAACTAGGGAGTTTCCATGTGTATTGGCTAAACTTCCGGCACCTCGTAATGTCAGCTTTCCATCTTTCAAGATGCCGATGTCCTTCGTAAAAGGAACACGTACTGTTTGAAATTGTGGTGGCAGTTCGCTTTGTTCGAAGTTAGTCCTTTCTGGCAGTTTTTCATAAGGGTGAGGTGTCACTCCTTTAGGTGCTTCCACCTCCATGCTCCCTTGTTTTCCACCAACAATTTCTGGCCACAATTCTTTAGACCATGTCACTTTTTGGATCGCTGTTTCTCTGCCTAATGTACACCAGCCACGAGGATCATGGATGGATTCATTTTTGTGATGCCACGGTCGACCAGTCAAATGGGCAAAATACCATTCGCCTTCTGGTGTATCGACTAATGCACCATGCCCGCATTTTTGCAGTGGATTTTCTGGAGAGTCATAGGCAGTTAAAAAGGTCTCTGCTTGGCTTTCAAAAGCTTCTTCTAAAGTTTTTGACCGTGCCACTACTTCTTGGTGCGTATAGACGGTACCACCTTCTGCACAAAACAAATAATAATAACCAAATAACTTATACAGATGTGGGCCTTCCACTAATTTCACGTCAGTACCTTTCCAAATGATCTTACCTGTTTCCGGCAGTAGACGTTGCTCTTCTACTGAATATTCGGTGCATTTGATCCCATTAAATGGATGATGGTATTCGCGATGATCCCATTCCATTTGAACTAGGTATTTGCGGCCATCGTCATCATGGAAAAGAGAAGCATCGAAGCCGACACCGTTCAACCGGATCGGTTGACTCCATGGACCAGTGATCTCTTCTGCGGTAGTCAAATAATTTGTACAATCTTTGAACGCTCCATTGACCACTTTGACATCGGTATAAACTAACCAAAATTTCCCATCCGCATAAGAGAGATCGGGCGCCCAAATCCCTCCTGAATCTTCATTGCCCTTCATATCTAACATCTCGACAGAAGCCAATGGATGTGCCACTAAACGCCAATTCATCAAGTCCTGCGACTCATAGATCTGAACGCCTGGAAACCATTCAAACGTTGAGTTGGCAATGTAATATGTTTCTCCCACACGCACAATAGACGGATCAGCATGAAAACCTGTTAATACTGGATTTTTAATTTTCATCGTACACCTCACTCTATTTTTTTAGGAGAATCCCTTTCAACCATCCAAAGGAGTCAGTGACATCTATCCTTAGCTAACTGAATGAGACTCTCCATAAGTTGGATTAAACTAAATAATCATTCAAACAAGATTTGACATATTCGATATGGCTTGATTCCAGCTCGATATCTTTCAACTTCAATGCATAGTCAGTCAAACTTTCCAAATCTTCCTTGTCGTTGACAATGGATTCCCCAATGCCTTCTTGGAACGTAGCATAGCGTTTCTCTTTTAAGGTATCGAAGAAGCGATCCTCTTTTAATTTCGCTGCTGCCTTCAGCCCTCTAGCAAAGGTATCCATCCCTGCGATATGTGCTAAGAATAGATCTTCCATGGCAAAACTGGAACGACGGACTTTCGAATCAAAATTGATTCCTCCTGGTGCGATACCGCCATTTTCTAAGACACCATACATGGCCAATGTGACATCATAGACGTTCGTTGGGAACTCATCAGTATCCCAACCAAGCAACACATCTCCTTGATTCGCATCTAGGGAACCTAACGCGTTGTTGATCCGTGCTACTTCGATCTCATGTTCAAACGTATGCCCAGCTAACGTAGCATGATTGGCCTCTAGATTCAGTTTGAATTTCTCTTGTAAACCATATTTTTGAATAAATTGTAAAGCCGTTGCGGCATCAAAATCATATTGATGTTTACTTGGCTCCATTGGTTTTGGTTCAATCAAGAATTGTGGCGTATGACCGATTTTTTCACTATACGCGATCGCCATTTTGAACAAACGTGCAATATTATCTTGTTCAAACGCCATATCCGTATTCAACAACGTTTCATACCCTTCACGACCACCCCAGAATACATAATTTTGACCGTTGAGTTTTTTTGATATGTCTAAGCCTTTTTTGACTTGAGCAGCAGCATAGGCAAAGACATCCGCATGATTCGTTGAAGCTGCCCCATTCACGTAGCGTGGGTGGCTGAACATATTTGCAGTATTCCAAAGTAGTTTGATTCCCGTACGCTCCATCTGTTCCTTGATCAAATCTGTGATTTCATCTAAGTTTGCATAGAATTCTTCTAAACTATTCCCTTCAGGCGCGATATCGACATCATGGAAACAAAAATATTCGACACCTAATTTTTCTAAAATCTCAAAAAAGGCCGCTACTCGATTTTTTGCGGTTTCCATTTCAGTCGCACCTATCCACGTTCTTTGATTGACTGGTGAGCCGAATGGATCACTGCCATCTTGTGTCATGGTATGCCAGTAAGCAACAGCAAATCGTAAATGCTCCTTCATCGTTTGACCGGCAACTACCTCTTCTGGATTGAAATGGCGAAAAGCAAAGGGATTGGTTGTCGTTGTTCCTTCATATTGGATTTTTTCTATTTGTGGAAAATAGCTCATATCATATTCCTCCTAATTTATTCATTCTTTATTAGTTAGTTCATCTAACAAACTAACTTAACAAGCATATAGTATACGCTTTCATAATTATAGTCAAGTTATTTTTTTATTATTATCAAAGCATTTATATTCGAATGAAGTTAATTTATTTACTTTACAAAACGAAATAGCTATAGATAAATAACTAGAAAAATAATGAGATTACCAGTATACTTTAGAACGTATCCTCATTACATAATGAATAGGAAGTGATTTACTTTGAAAAATCCAACGTATACTCGACGGAGCCCAAATGAGTCTCTCTGTTTAGAATTGATTATGAATCAACCAGCTCTTTCTCGTGCAGAGCTTTCAGCCATAACTGGACTAACCAAAGCAACTGTGTCCTCCATTGTGAAAAAATTGATCGATGATCAACTAGTCATCGAGACCGGCATTGGAGAATCTAGTAATGTCGGTGGACGTAAACCGATCATTCTTCAATATAACGGAAAAGCTGGGCTCTCTATTTCCATTGACATCGGCTATAATTACATCCATGGTCTTCTTACTTATCTAGATGGGGAAGAGATCCAACATATCCAAAAAAAGCCAATCACATTAGATGAGGAAGCCATCCATCTATATCTTTCAGAAATCTTCACGTTATTTGAACAACATCTTCCGACGACAGAATATGGGATTATTGGGGTAGCAATTGCCGTGCATGGCCCTGTCTACCAAGGTGAGCCAATTTTTGGCCCTCATTACAATTTCGATCACATTCCTTTTCGTAAAATAGCTGAAAAACTGAGAAACTATCCTGTCTATTTAGAAAATGAAGCAAATCTTGCAGCTTTAGGTGAGTATAGCTTTACCTCAGATTCGGAAAATCTTGTCAGTATCAATATGCACAGCGGCATTGGTGCAGGAATCGTCAAAAATGGGAATTTAGAGGTTGGTGCACATGGTTTTGCTGGTGAAATCGGTCATCAGATCATCGTGATGGACGGTAAGGAATGTCGCTGTGGCAATCGAGGTTGTTTGGAAATGTACGCTGCCAACAAAGTCTGCTACGATCGATTTGCTCAGAAAAAAAAGTTGGACTATGTCAATGCCATCATCCTTCGAGAATATGTTCAAAACCAAGATCGTGATGCATTACAGGTCGTGGAGGAAAATATCAACTACTTGACGATCGGTATCAACAACTTGATCGCCCATTATGACCCATCGATCATTATTTTGAATAGCTCACTTTATCGCGAAATACCTGATATGATCGAACAATTAAAAGGGAATCTGCACAATCATTTTTCGAATCAATTAGTCGTCCGCAACAGTTCCTTGAACGAAAAAGCGACACTTCTAGGAGGATTGGTCTTAAATCTCCAACACTTTTTAGAAATCAAACACCTGAAATTAAAATAATCATGAATCAATAAAAAAATCTGCCAAACCGGAAATCATTGAATTCCAGTTTGGCAGATTTTATCTAAATAAAGTACTCGTATCTTTAACTTGAAATTTTAAATAGTAAAAGAACAAAAATACCTTCTACAATTGATCAAACACTTCAACAACATGTTCCACTGTAAACTGATAATTTTGGATGATCGTTTCCCCAGGTGCGCTCGCGCCGAAACGATCAATCGCAATGATTGCCCCTGCTGTCCCTGTATAGCGCTCCCAGCCAAATGAAGCAGCCATTTCGATAGAAACACGCTTCGTCACTGCTTTTGGCAAGACGCTTTCTTGATATTCCGCGGATTGTTGTTCAAACAAATCAAAACTTGGCATAGAAACCACTGAGACATCTTTTCCTTGTTCCGCCAATACTTTTTGCGCTTTAACAGCTAGATCCACTTCTGAACCTGTCGCTATCAAGATTCCTTCTGGTTGTTCCCCTTTAGCCGGAGACAAGACATAAGCACCTTTTTTAACCATATCATCCGCCACTTCTTTCGTTGTTGGAAGAACTGGTAGATTTTGACGACTCAAGACTAAGATCGTTGGTGTATCTGTAGATTCCATCGCAACTTTCCACGCCGCACGAGTTTCGTTCCCGTCCGCCGGACGTAAGACATGGACACCTGGCATACTTCTAACCGAAGCCAATTGTTCCACTGGCTCATGCGTCGGGCCATCTTCACCAACTGCTACAGAGTCATGGGTCAAGACATAAATGACTGGCGTGTTTTGGATCGCTGCTAAACGCACAGCTGGTCGCAAGTAATCCACAAAGACAAAGAATGTTCCCCCATAGATCCTGGTACCGCCATGCAATTGGATCCCGTTCATCGCTGATGCCATCGCAAACTCACGAACACCAAACCAAATGTTGCGGCCTTCATAGTGTTCAGGCGTGAAGTCTTTGTCTGCTGTGACCATCGTATTGTTTGATCCGGATAGATCGGCAGAACCACCCCAGAAACTTGGGATCGCTTTTGATAATGCTTGGATGACTTCTTTACTTGAGACACGACTGGCTTGGCTTTCGCCTTCATCGTATGTTGGAAGCTCTGCATCCCAATTCTCTGGTAATTTCCCAGCAAAGGCATCTTCGAATTGTTGCGCTAATTCTGGATACGCTGCTTTGTATGCTGCGAACATCTCACGCCAAGCATTTTCAGCTTTTTCACCTTCTTCAACCATCGTTTGACGGAAGCGTTCCACCACTTCTTCTGGTACGGTAAAGTCAGGGTATTCCCAACCATAGATCTCTTTGGCTTTTTGAATGCCTTCTAAGCCAAGTGGTGCGCCGTGGACCGCAGAAGTTCCTTGGTTTGGTGCACCAAATCCGATGACCGTTTTCACTTCGATCAATGTCGGTTTGTCTGTTTCGGCTTTCGCTTCTTCAATTGCTTTTGAGATGGCTTCTAAATCATTGCCGTCTTTGACCAAGAGATGTTGCCAACCGTAAGCTTCATACCGTGCGCCAACATTTTCAGTGAAGGCTTTTGAGGTTGGTCCATCTAAAGAAATATCGTTTGAATCGTATAAAACGATCAATTTACCAAGTTTCATATGACCAGCCATCGAACTTGCTTCTTGAGACACGCCTTCCATCAAGTCGCCATCGCCACATAACGCATAGGTATAATGATCAACGACGTTGAATTGATCTTTGTTATAGGTCGCAGCTAGATGCGCTTCTGCCATTGCCATCCCCACAGCCATCGCGATCCCCTGACCGAGAGGACCAGTCGTTGCTTCGACGCCGTCCGTATGGTTGACCTCAGGGTGTCCCGGTGTTTTTGAATCCCATTGACGGAATTGTTTCAAGTCATCAATCGTCACTTGGTACCCTGCTAAGTGCAACAAGCTGTACAACATCGCTGAACCATGTCCCACAGATAAGACAAAACGGTCACGGTCTGCCCAGTTTTTAGAAGTTTTCGGATTCACTTTCAAGTGTTTCGTCCAAAGGGCATAAGCCATTGGCGCGGCACCCATTGGTAACCCCGGATGTCCTGAATTTGCTTTTTGTACTGCATCAACACTCAATGTACGGATCGTATTCACACCAAGCTGATCTACTTTATCAAACAATATAATTCCTCCTTGTTCATTCCTATAAAATAATGTCCATTCTTTAAATTTCACTTTGAAAATAAGACAGAAGAATCAAAAATGAATGAGGCATTCTCGATTTTCCTGTCTTATTACTCGATGGTGACCGACTTTCTCACGACCTCTGATAAACGGTGTTCAAGGAGCAACACTTCGGTCATAAGTCAGAAACATCAAAAATGAAAAAGCCATTTTCGATGTTCCTGACTTATGCCTTAGTGCTGAACGCTCCTTTCACAACCTCTTTTTACCCGATCGTTTTCCCAGTCATTTCTTCATAATCGGTTTTCATGATTTCCCATGACTTTTCGATTTTTTCATCTAAACCAAACAAGCCACTACGACCAACGATATAAATATCTGGTCCTGCTGCATCGATTCGTTTGAAGGATTTACGGTTAGAAGAGCCGTCCATTTCAATCACATAATTATACCCTTTTTCTTCGCGGAGTTCGCGTAAAGCAACGATCTTATCCAGTGTACTTTCAATAAACCGTTGTCCAGCAAATCCTGGATCGATCGTCATGATCGTGATTTTATCGACCAATTCGATGTATGGGAAGATCGCTTCGATCGGTGTTTCTGGGTTCAAAACGACGCCAGCTTTTAACCCTGCATCATGGATTTGATCGATCAAACGAAAGGCTAAACCATCTAATAATTCGGCGTGCATACAGATCCATTCACACTTTTGCTCGATTAATTGATTCACCCAAAAACTTTGATCCTTGACCATTAAGTGCGCAGACATTGGTAGATTACTGATTTTACGTACCTCATCAATGAACCATGGAGATAATGTGATATTTGGTACATAATGACCATCCATGATATCGATATGGTAAGAATCGACATGATCATTTAAAAATTCGATTTGTTCTTTGAACTTATCTAAGTCCATCGTCATCAATGAAGGTGAAAATTCCACTTTTCCCATTTATTTGTTCCCTCCTTGAAAGCTTTCCCAGTCCGCCATGAATTGAGCAATCCCTTTATCTGTCAACGGATGGCTCCACAACGTCTGGTACAATGATGGCGGTACAGTAGCAATATGTGCACCAACTAAACTTGCTTTTTCCACATGTTCCGAATTGCGAACACTTGCTGCAATAATTTCTGTAGAAAACCCGTAAGTATCAAGTACTTCACGTAGTTTTGCGACAAGCTCGATCCCGCTCGTTCCGGTATCATCTAATCGTCCTAAAAATGGTGAAATAAATGTCGCACCTGCTTTTGCTGCTAGCAACCCTTGTGCCACAGAGAAAATCAATGTGACATTGGTCTTGATCCCCAATTTAGATAATTCGTTCGTCGCTTTCAATCCTTCTTCTGTCATAGGGATCTTGATCACAATGTTTTCCGCCCATTGGACGATTTCTTTCGCTTCTGCGACCATACCGTCTGCTTCCAAACTAGTCACTTCTGCTGAGACAGGACCGTCAACGATCGAACAGATTTCTTTGATGACTTCTTCAAACACGCGTCCTTCTTTGGCAATGATCGTCGGATTAGTTGTCACCCCATCGACTAAACCTAGCGCATTGATTTTTTTGATTGCTGTTACATCTGCTGTATCTAGAAAAAATTTCATCGATTTTGCCCCTCTTTTTTACGCACTTATTTTAAAAAATCTGAATATCATCTAAACTGATATCTTCTTCCTCTTTCTCTACTACTAAATCCATTTCTTCTTCCGGCACGTTCTTTTTGATCACAGCTAAAACGACGGCTGTAACTAAGACGTTCACTAAGATCGCGATCACACCTGCCCATGGTCGAGACATCGTTGGGATCATCAAGACACCACCGAAAGGAACCGTTGCATCCGCACCTAAGATCATCGTTGTTGCACCACCAGCAAATCCACCGATAGCTGTTGCGACTACGCCACGTACGATATCGTTCATAACTAAAGGAATCACACCTTCAACGATATTGATGACACCCATTGGTACGGCTGATTTCAATGTTTCTACTTCCACTTTTGTATAGATATTCTTGCGGAACATTTTGGCGATAAAATAAGCTAACCCGAAACCGATCGGTGTGGCTGTATTCACCAATTGCAATGCGGTGATTGGGCCATTCAACCCTTCCGCTTGCATCGTCAAAACAAAGGCAAATACGGTTTTGTTGATTGGACCACCGTAGTCGATCCCACTTAATAAGCCGATCACACCACCAAAAATCAATAAGGAAGAATTGCCTAATCCATCTAAGAAATTCGTTAATAATAGCGTTAATGCTGCGATTGGCGCGCCAATGATATACACCATGACCAAGCCACCAACAATTGAAGCAATAAATGGAATAATCAATGTTGGCATCAATCCTTTTGCCCATTTTGGTACTTTGACATGTTTTAAAATACCTAAAACCAGATACCCTGCTAAGTAACCACCTAAAATCCCACCGATAAAACCAGCACCAATTGCATTTGCTGTTAAACCAATAATGAAACCTGGTGCGATCCCTGGTTTAGCTGCAATAGAATAAGAAATCCCAGTAGCGATCACAACTGGTAATAATCCTAAACCAGCACCACCCATCGTTGCTAATGCATCCCAAATCGAAAACTCTCCTTGTACAAGTGTTCCTTGACTTGTTCCGCCAAATGCCATGCCGATTGCAATTAAGAATCCGGCACCGCATACGATTGGAATCAAATATGAAATCGCTGTCAATAAATGTCCTTTTAAATTTAACTTTTTAATTGCCTCCATTTTTTTGTCTCCCCCATTCTGGTAATTATTGTTGTACGACTACTTCTTCTACTTTTTCAATCAACTTACTCGGTGATTTTACAGCAACTTCTGTCGGTACTTGTACGATTCGTTTTCCTTCAAAACGTTCACGACCACTGATTTTGACATCTACAGCTAAAATCACGACATCTGCTTGACTGATTTGCTCTGCCGTCAATTCATTTTCGATCCCGATCGTTCCTTGTGTTTCTACATGGATCTCATGCCCTGCCTTTTTTGCGGCATTCTCCAACTTTTCTTGCGCAATGTACGTATGAGCGATACCCACCGTACATGCTGCTACTCCAACGATTTTCATTTTTTTCTTCCTCCTCACTCTCTAGCCAAATGCAGCAACTACTTCATCGATTTCTCTTGCAGCAATTAAACGTTCCACCACTTCATCATTTCCTAACTTACGGGCAAATAAGGACAACAATTTTAAATGTTTTTGCGCGCCCTCCGTATCGTCTCCGACTGCAAACAAGATGATCCCTTTCACGCCCTTACCATCTAATGTTTCCCAAGGGATTTCATTTTCGGTCACCCCGATCGCCACACCGACCTTCTTCACATACGCACTTTTTCCATGTGGAATAGCGATATAATTACCGATCCCTGTTTGACCTTGCGCTTCTCGCAAATAAATATCTTTCACAAATGCTTCGACATCCGTAATGTATTCTTGTTCATATAAGCGATTGGCTAATTCATACAAGACCTCATCTTTCGTTTTTCCGTTTAAGTTCGTTTTGATGATTGTTGGATCAATGATTTCTTTGATCTCCATTTTCCTCACTCCTCATTAGTTACTGACAACTTCCATTGCTTTTTCGATTAATTTGTTTGGTGATTTTACCGCGATCTCTGTTGGTACTTGGATGATTTTCTTTCCTTCGAAACGTTCCCGTCCACTGATCTTGACATCCACTGCTAGAATCACGATATCGGCTTGATCGATGGCTTCTTGTGGCAATTCATTTTCAATGCCGATCGTTCCTTGGGTTTCGACATGGATCTCATGACCCGCTTTTTTCGCTGCATTCTCTAATTTTTCTTGTGCAATATACGTATGGGCAATACCCACTGTACATGCTGCTACTCCAACGATTTTCATTATTGGTTCCTCCAATTTTTGATAGTATTTTTATCGTTCTGTGAAATTACCTGCTTTCAATTCATCTAGATAGTCAGGATCAGCCAGTTTTCGCATAAAATCAGCAAGCTGTCGTTTAACTGCCAGTGTTTCGTTTTCTGCTAGTAAGACAACGATGATCAATTCCACTTGTAAGATTCGTTCCGACCATTCAGTAATTGGCTGTTGGGGACGAATCACCCAGACCTGTGTTTTGGCTAACGCTGGATGTTCAAGATGAGGTAAAATCACGCCTTCCTCAATTTGGATATCTCCTACCGCTTCTCGTTGAAACAATGCCTGTTGGATCGCTTGTGCCTCTTCTTTTGAAGCAGGAAAGACATGTTGACTGACCCATTCATAGGTTTCTGCCTTTGACGTTAATGCAATCTGATCGAATGTTTCCACGAAATTATCTATCATGATAAATATCCTCGATTTTCTTTTGGATTCTTGACTGATCATCAGCGGTCAACATCGCACTAACGATCAGAGATTGAACAGGAAACGCTTCTTTCAACCCAACTGTCGTTAAAATCAACTCGATTCCTGGCGTCTTTTCTAACACCGATTGGTAATTTTTAGTACTGATCACATCTACGATTTCTAATTCCGGGAATTTTTTGGCTAACTTCACTTTCAATAATTCAGAAGTCCCTACGCCAGTTGTACACATGATCAGTGTTTGGATCGGAAATTGGTGCGTCTCGATGATTCGTGCAAAATACAAGGTGATAAACCCGATCTCATCAGGCGTGATTGTTGGTAGCTGAAACGTTTGACTCACCTGTTCAGACACTTCAGCGACAGCATTAAAAATCGTTTCATACGTTAATTGGATTTGATCCAACAAACTATTTTTCACTCTGATTTGATGACGCAATCGATTGATCAAGGGTTTGATATGATTAGCAAGATCTGTAAAAATCATCTCATTCGCTACATTGAGATTCAGCTTCTCACCAACTTGGTACAAATAATAAGAAGTAATCTCCAACACTTCTTCTGTAAACGTTTGCGTTTTAGCTTGGTTATTATCCGTTCTGGAAGAAAGTAAATATTGATAGAGATAGTAGATCTCACTTACTGGTAATTTCGTTTTCAAATACACTTCCACTTGGCGGATCACTTCGATGGCAATATCGCGAATCAAAGATTCATTATCTAAAACTTGTAATTGTTCCATCGTTAATTTTTCTCCAGTAGCTTGATAATTCGTTTTTCTTGCGCGGCGTACCGCAATGTATAGATGGGAGAAAATATTGATATTATATGGGTAAGGAATCGTGCCATTTAATTTCTTTTCAATCAGCTTGATCTGTTCGATGACAAAATTCGCATCGTAACGATTAAACGCAAATTCATCCGATAGAGCGATTTCATCAATATCGAAAATATTCAATCGTTGAATCAACTCAGTGATCGCTCGACGGATATTCTCTTCCTTTCCTTCGATGGCTAATGTCCGATTTTTGCGAATCAATTGCAGATCATACGCTGAAATCCGTTCCGCAATGATTTTTTCATCATTCGCGATCGCTGAATCACCAACATAATAGGTTTGATACAAATCAATGACTTTTAGTGCTTTAGGCGAGGATAATAATAATTCTTCCATCACATTATTTTGCCGTTCTGACGGTAGAACTTCCACAGAAGACACAATTGTTTGGTTCGTCTGTGCAATATATTTTTCATAATCAAGTTTGTACCCCCGACCCTTTTCAGACAAAATCAGTGGCCCATTCGGAAACTCATCATTTATTTTTTTAACCAAGCGGTAGACCGTCTTGGTAGAGGTACTCATTAACTCTGCCAACACTTCAGCAGTAACATAATCTCTTTGCTTTGATAAAAGAAGCGTTAATTTATTCCCTCGATCCATTTGACTAGTCATAGCTCTATCCCCCCTGTATCTTTATCATAAGCGATTTTTTTTATTCTGCTTCACTACATAATGTCCCTTGCAGCGGACAAAATGTATTCGGTTACACAAGGTTGTGAAAGAAGCGGTCAGCACTGAGTAATAAGACAGAAAAATCGAAAATGGCTTTTTCATTTTTGATTTTTTTGGCTTATTATTGAAGTGTTGCTTCTTGAACACCGTTTATCAGGTTGTGAGAAAGCCGTTCAGCTCCGAATAGTAAGGCGGAACGTGGGAAAATAGCTTTCCATATTTTTTCACGTTTCGACTTACTATTGAAGGAGCTGGATTTCGAACACCGTTTATCAGGTTGTGAAAGGATCGGTCAGCACTAAGGCATAAGTCAGGAACATCGAAAATGGCTCTTTCATTTTTGATGTTTCTGGCTTATGACCGAAGTGTTGCTCCTTGAACACCGTTTATCTAAGTTGTGAGAAAAGCGTTTTGATCTGAGCAGTAAGATGGGAAATCAGAAAATAGCTTTTCATATTTTTTGATTTTTCAGCTTACTGTTGAAGGTCAGCTTTTTTAAAAACTAAATAGTTACATTTTTTGATACTAAAGATAACTATATGAAAACATAACATTTTGATCATCAATTTTAAAGCGAACATCAAAAATATCCTTTTGAAATATTTTTGATAAGAGATTTTATTCCCCTCAATTGTCTTGATTTACTCGTGATTCCAACTTAAACCACTTGAACAACCTCACAGCCTTAAAATAACTATCACTATTAAATAAGATAACTTTCTTACCACAGCCATGATTAACAAATAAGTTAAACAAGTAGACACACAAATCACGTAATGTCTTTACTATCGGATAAACAAACTGTTACAGAGATAGCTTCCATGAAAATAAGGCGACATCCACAAAAATTCCAATGATTTTCGTGGATATCACCTTATTTATTGAGATTAAAACCTTCCGTCCCACCTCAATTTTTTGATTGTTAAATATAGATTTTTTTGAGAATCATCGCTTCCAATAGTAGTAGGAAACGGTATTTCTCATCAATTTGCTGGTACATCATTCAATGACCAATTAATGGTCGCTTGGTAAAGTTTTCCTACCGCTATTTTATCGCCATCGACCTTCAACTGCACATCTTCATAATTTAACTCCCAAGCACCTTGACCAGTTCCAGTCGCTGCATCCATGACAGAAACCGCAGCACCATCTTCTTGTAATGTAAAGTCAAGCGCTTGAGGTGCTTTTGCAGTATTCCCTGTCGTTGTGTTTAGAGTGCCTGCATGAAAACTGATACTTGCACCTTTTAAGAATGTACCGAACGGTGCCGTCTCCAAATCAGCCATTGTATCACTCGTAAATTGTTGTGACATTGATGCTGTAACGTGCCAACCTTTGTTTGTATATGATTCATCGGTGACTTTTAAACCCGTCTGTGTCTCACTGGCGTATGAGTGAGTTCCCGATTTCAATGTCTGTGTGCCAAACTCAACGGTTGGTACTTCATCAAGCGTTGGCATAGCTGGCGGCGCTGTGACATTTAGAGTAAAAGCTACCGTGCCTGCTTGGTAGTACTTATTCGCATCAGCGGCCAAAGCCTCACTCAAACTTCCATACGTGTTTCCATCAGGTGCTGTCACATCTTTGATTGTGACACCAGCAGGAAGTTCAGGTAACTGCTCACTAGGATCTTTGATGACTCCACCGGTGACACCTGTTTCAGTCGGAATCACAGGTAGATCAGGCACATTCGGTCTCGTACCATCCACATATTTATAGGAAAAACTAGCTGACGCAGCATCGCTAGCTAAATAGATAGTAAAATAATTCGCCCAGGGATTGTTGGCTATATCATCAAATGTTGAATTTGCGGCAACCGCTGAAGCAATATCCGGGTATGTCTTCCCACCTTGACCGTCAGGAGCCACGACGTGATCCAATTTGTACCCTGCTGGTACGCTTAACTTAGGTACCGTTGGGAATGTCGCACCATACTTATCGGTGAACGATGGCGGACTAGCCATAGGTAACTCTACCGCAGAGCCTGCTGTAAACGACAGAGTGGACGAAGGATGGCCACCAGGCAATCCCGTAATCGGGTCCGTTACGACCCCAGTTCCTGGTGTATCTTTTAGATAATAGGTTCTGAAATCCACTTTCTCATCAATAGGCGTATAATAAACATTGATTCCATTGGGATTAGCTTTGACATATTCGTCATAATTAGCAACCGTGATTGAACCCCCACTCAAAAAACTATACCCAGTAAAGGTTGGCGCCTGATAAGTAAAATTGTCCGAGGCGTTTGCTGAACCATTTGTTACACCAATCTTGTCACCCACATTCGCAGTGATTGTAGCTGCTTCTACCTTTTTGATTGGTTCATTCGTCGTTGCATCAATAAAATTCACTGGGAATGTGACTGTACCACGAGTCGCTATAAATGAAGCTCCTTTGGAAGCATTCCCACCTTGGATCACTCCAGTATTGTTACCTGTGATCGCCACGCTACCAAATGAAATGTTTTTTCTAATGGTGATTGTTCTTGAAATAGTTTTTGCACCGTATGCGCCATTATTGTTATAGCCAATGTCTGGCGTAGAAGTAAGCGACAGCTTGCCAGTATAAGTGCCATTTTTATTATCTACAATATCCGACCAATTCAGTGTTTGCGTTTCAGAACTCCAACGAGTCGTTCCAGACCCTTGGAATTGTAAGGGTGCAGACGCTTCTACCCATGGAATAGTAGAGGAACTTGATTGCTCGATGACACCATTTGCATCTGTTTTCCGAATCTCGATTTTATCCTGACCTTTATTGGTACCCGTTGGCCCATCAAATGCACTGTTGTACCAAATATCACGACCGACAAAAAAGCTATCTTTTAAGCCAACGATCCCTAACTTCTGTCCCGTTGCATTTGGTGCATTTTGCTTGATCATATCGTTATTTACCGGAGTTAAAAAGAAGCCCGAAGCATCCCCCATTTTCCAGATATCTGCTTTATCATACCAATAGGGCGTTTTGATTGTTAAAGGTTTAGAAAAATCAAGTGTTGCTCTGATCGATTGATACACCCATGAATTTTTAACTGACTTGGCCAACCATAAATAATTGTTTCCCGAAGGATCCCATTGCCACCACTTGCTATCCCCTGCTAACATCGTCCAGTTATTCGGATTTTGTTGAAAGGTGCTATCCAAAGTATGATTGCCAGTATCTGTATTTTTTCCGGGCGTCAATGTACTGGAAATAACTGTTGCCGCTTCAACTTGATCTCCAAAATAGTTGCTCAAAAAGGGCAATAGAGCAACGATACCGAACCCGCTAATAATTGTTGATATGATTGTTTTCTTTTTATTCATCCATTTTCTCTTCTTTCTTTTGAGGTGGTTGCGCACTTATAAGAAAAAGTACACCGTATCTTGTTGAAGACAGCACTTCTATTTTCACAGTCTATACATAATAAATAATTTTTTCTCGATTTATAGTAGCAAAAAAAGTAACAGCTATTGTTATGATTGTTTTGTAAAAAAATGAAAAAAATTCATGGTTATTCTCACGAACACTTTTCAATTAGAAAAAAGCATAAGAACGTTTTACAGCTATCTACGTTTTTTTAGTCATTTAATTTATTTAGTAGGTTTTCTCGTAATATATAGATATAATATTGAATAAGAAACGTTCCATTTTAATTTGTTCCAAACACAGTGGAGGTGAAGTCATGAGAGAATATTTTTTTAATTATAAAGAAAATGAAATTATCCAGTTTTTCCAATACTGTTATATAAATAAAAAAGACTATTATCCCAAAAAAAGTATTCAAGAAGCACTGAACATTTCAGAATACCGTTACAAAGCAATCGGCCACCGAGTAGAAGAAATAAAAGCACAGTATCCAACTTTTGACTTCAACTATGATAAACATGGCTTATCCATCCGTTTTTCAAAAGAATTTTTATTACTTAAAGTCTATATTCTGCTGTTTAAAGAAACTGTAGGATTTAAATTCTTACTCTCTATTTATAGAGAAGAATTTCAAAATTTATCCCATTTTTCTGAATCCGTTCATATGCACCAGCAAAGTGTGCTACCTAAACTGAAACCTGTACGAACGCTATTAGGTGAACATTCCCTTGAATATTTGTTGTTTAAGAAAAAAATCAGTGGGGAGGAATACCGTGTCCGTCATTTTTTCTTTGAACTCTTCTGGCATTTGCATGATGAAAGAGAGCCGATCATCCCTGAATATCCTGAAAGCTTCCAAGCACTTGCGACAATGATCCACGAATATTTACCCATGCATTCTCGCGAAGATATCCGTAAACTCTACTTATTTATGAAAATCACGCAACACCGAATAAATAATGGGCATACGATCACTAGCTTACCCACCACGATCAAAGAAGTTAGAAATCCTTTGATCACTTATGACGTTTTCAAACAACAACTACAATCAAAAGAAATAGCCGGTCGTTTTTTCAAAAAAACATTGAATGAAACAGAGCTCAATTACCTTTACTATGTGTTCACTGTCGTGCCGACTTATACTTATCATGAAAAGGACGAGTTGCCATCTTTTCGCGACTTTTATACAGAGGATTATCAAGAGCTCGAACGATCGATTTTTGATCAGCTATTTCAACAAACGGAACGACGATTGACAGGCCCACAGGAAAGTTTTCTCTCTCTCAACATGATTTATCGAGTGACCTATTTTCTCAGTTATGGAAGTGATAGCTACGTGCCGCCTTACTCTGACTTGGAGTACTTCTATTATGACGATCCAACAAAAGAGCATTATTTTAAAATCGTAGACAAGATTATTCCTCAACTTCCCTTAAAAGAAGAACAATGGCAACGGATCTTCAATAGCAAGTCCTTCCGTTTCTCGTTGTTCCAACTAGTATCGTGGGTCCTTGAAGAACAGCTAGATTCAGTGAGAGTAGCCATACTGACTAAATACGGTAAGCTCCATAAAACAGAACTTGTCCGTTACTTAACAAAACTGAATCCTAGACCCATCGACGTGGTGGAATACGATGAATGGCCCGAAATCATCTTTTGTGATTTTCCGTTAAAAGAAGGACAGGAAATCAATCCAAAAGCAGAAATTTATTTTATCGGTGTCAAACCAACTCCACTCCAGTGGCTCGAAATAGTGAACTTCGTTGATAATTTCCGTACGAAAAAACAATTTGGTCATTTAATCAAGGAATAAGCAGCAAAAATCCAAAAATATGAGAAGCTATTTTCGGTTTTTGCTGCTTATTCCTCGGAGTTGTGCGCTTCTGTCACACCCTCCTACTCTAGCTAAAATCTTGATGTTCAAAAATGACGATCAATTAACTGCTTATCAAACGAAAGGGCAGTAACGTTGATAATTTTTTGGAGAGTACTCAGTTACGTACGCCAGACGAAAATCAAGAATAACATAGCAACAAGAACTATAAGCAAAAGCGGCAGGATAAATTCAATAAGATATTGTTTATCCTTCGCTTGTTTGACGACTTCTGCCTCTTGTTCAAATGGTTCGATCAGTGCTTTTTCTTCATGCACTTTTTTGGCTTCTACGAATATACGGTAAGGTGTTTGCTCTTCTTGTCTACAAGTAACTAGAAAAAGAATCTCTGCGCCTCTATCAGCTAATTTGTCCACTTCTGTTTCTTTGATCAACGATGTTTTTTCCACCTTGTATTGATAGTAATCATTTAGATACTGGATATAAATCGAATCACCTTTCTTCAATTCTTCGATTCGAGCAAAAAGTAGCTGATAAGCGCCTGCGTGATGACCGATTAGTGTCAGTGAACCCAACTCTGGTTCACGCTGAGGAAACAAACTAACTACTCCATCAATCAGATGGTCTGTTGTCAAACCAAGAAATATCGGTTGTGAAATCTCTACTTTAGGAATAACGATTTGACCGATAGCAACGTCGCTTGTTTTTTGCGTCGCTCCAATGACATCTTGGATATTCAATGCTTTGACCTCTTCTGGTGGTGGAACATTTTCTGGCACCTGGTAGCGGATCGCTGTGCGCGCCAATTGTGAATGAGTCGCTATCAGAAAATATTTGGAGAAAGGAACAGCAACCAGGCTTACAGCAAGTAGTACTAAGATGCTGATCAGTATCTTCAATCTTTGACTGTTTGAACGACCTCTCCTTTTCCTCCAATCAGCCATCATAGTTCCCTTGATCCATCGAATATTTGATCCCTTCAAGAGATTTCTGTGTCAAGTGCGCGCTTTGTAATTTATCGGCTAGACCACCGTTCATCCACCCTTTTAGATCTTCCGTTCCTTTAAAGAAACTTGCTTTAAAACAAACTTTTATCATCAAACATCATCCCTGTTTTTATCGATTCATTCTTACTAGTAGCGCTTGATCTCTTTGGTGACGTAGCTTTCCCCGTCTAACCGTCCCATACCAAAGAGCATTTTTCCAGACAAAGCTGCTAGCATTATCCCCGTATTTGTTTTTCCCACTCTTGCGTCTTCACCCATTCCAGCGGTCGATTTGCTTCTCTTATTTAGGACCACACGCTCCACCGGATGAAAAAAATCCTCTTTTTTCACTACTTTTGTCTTATTCTCATGTTTCTTTGTAGATTCCTCTTGAGCTCGTGGCGCTTTTTTCTCTGCTTTTTCTTCTTTAGAAGAAGGCGTTGTTTCTTCATCTGGAAGCGACACACGTTCCGGATTTTTAGGAGAAACAGACTCTGAAGGATTGATTGGATTAAGTATCTCTTCCTCCGTTGCAGCAATCGTACGATCTCCATGAATAATAAGAGCAAAAAATAAACTGGCATAAAGATAGCTTTTACTAAATCTACGAAGAGATATTTTCTGAATTTTTCTCATGATTCTTCCCACACTTCTGTATTTTTACACTTACGATCAAATCACCTAATTTTTCCCAATCAGAAGCTGTAGGAGGAGATAACCAAATCACTTGATGTCGCTTACTTTGCAACTTCAACATATCTGAAATACAAATATCCGCTGTTTCCTCTGATTCTCCTACAAAAGATTCAATATTCAACTTACCAAAAGCCTCCACTTGTTCTTGAATGTAGCGGCTGTAACTTTCTCCAAAAGAAAAATCAATGGCGATCCTCACTTTTGGTGAAAGAAGTTCAATCGGTAAAGTTGCCAAAAAAAGAAAAATATATTCTTTTGCTAACTCATGGTAATTTGCTCGAACTGTCTCTGCACACCATTCCAACTCCAATAATTCTTGCACGATTCGATAAGCGAGCGCTTCAGCTAACTGATAGTTTTCTTTGATAAACGAAAAATGTTGAATCATTGAATTTTCAAAGTTTGTACGCTTCTGAAAAATCAGCTTGTTATGGATCAGCGAAAGCTCATCGATTACCTCACGCGTTTCACCCCATGAAACAACGTCTTGAAATTCTGCAATGACACTGCTGATCACTTTTTCATTGAGAGAGGTAATCACTTCTGTTTCTATCAGTCTACAAGACGACGACAAATTCTCACTGCCGATAAAATACAAAAGTTCGTAAATCTCTGCTTCTTGCAAATGTTGAAAATACGGACTTAAAACCGTCATGATCTTTTGTACCAGTCCTTCATTCTGCACAGTAGATACAGTTATTTCTCCTTGATGGCCAAAATAGTTGCGCACCTTCAAAACAAATAAGCGATATAATAGCTTTACCTGTTGTGAATTTGAAAGATCCTCTTCAAGAAAGTGCGTGATTTGGCGAAGCTGGTTGATGATTTCACTTAATTCTTCTTTCATGCTTTCAGTAAAAGGATAGGCATTTACTCCGTATAGCGTGTAATAATAGCCATATAAAAACGATTGAATATCTCTTTCTTTACCGATAAACTGACAACCGCTAGAAATCTCTATTGCAAAAATCTTCAACAGCTCATTTACTTTTGACATGATCTTATAAACCGTTGCTCTGGAAGCATATAATACGTCTTCTAAATCAAAGGTATTTTCCACTTGTTCCATAAGTACAGCCTTTATCAAAGGAGTCAAGGTACTTCGACTCGCATAACAACTGATCAAACAAGAGATATTCGCAAATGTTTTCCGCGTATATTTCACAGTTTTCGGTTTTACTCCGGTTTCTATGAGGAACTGATCCGTCAAATCAAACTCTTTCAAATCCTCTTGGACATCTTTTATACAACTTTCAAGCTCATATCTATTCATCTTCAGTTCCTCCATCACAGTCGCTTGTAACAGAGGAATAGAAGCATTGGCATCTAAATAAAAGAGTAATTTCAGTCTGCCTATTGATTTTTTATCTAGAAATTCCAACATCATTTTGTATCACCATTTTCTAATTGACAGCATTGATTTACGGCAATGAGATTTTATCTTCTTCGTCTTCTTCCTTCTTTTTGCGTCGTTTCCATAAAATAAAGAATAAGATGAAGGCAAGCAACGCTAGAAGGATGCCCCCAATCAAGAAGTAAATCCAAGTATTATCTTTTTCGATCGTCACATCTTTTGCATTTAATTCTTTCGCTTTTTCAGCAGTAATCGTAAAATCTTTTTCAAAATGCCATTTGTAGAGATAATGAACGTCCGTTTCTTTGCCTTCTTGATCTTTTTCTGTTTGGACATACTCTCCACTAGGATCTTTTTGCCCATACACATCCATGGCTAAATGGTACGTCCCCGCCTTCATCGGTTTGGATGGATTACCACTATCCAACATCCCTTGATTACTGATTGCAATAGGGTAATCAAAGTTGGTATTTGGCGCCATTTGCATCATTTCTTTGACTGAAGTGAACGTCATACTTGGATCATCGATGTTGGTAACTGTTGCGTCCACTTTCATTTGATTCAAATAACCCATTTCTGAATTTTGAAGATTCGTATTGATGACATTCCGAGCATTGACTTGAGAAGGAGTCACATGATTCAAAGTTAATGAGGGCGCAACTTTTGTTTTTGTTTGTTGCAGCAATAGTGCTTCTACGTAACTAAATTCGTTTTTTAGAGAAACCCCTTTTTTATCTTTTGAAGAAGAGTCCGTTTCAGAAGATTTTTGCTTGAACGTCAAGCCACCCGCGATTACACCATCAAATGTTTCAGATGGCATCGTTACCTCGATGGCTACGTCTGTTTGAGAGTTTGGCTGTAAGACTACTTCCTTCGGCATCTTTACATGATCCGCTAAATCAAACTTTAACGTTTTATCTATTTTGTTTTCACTTGGACTGTATTCCACTACACCATTGATATTGGTCGTTGCACTTGCTACATTTGCTTCAACCGTCACCACTTTATCTGTTGAATTGTCCAGTAATACATGGATTGTCTGTTTCTGTCCAGGTGTCATCAATAAATCAAAATAAGAGACCTCTTCTGCTTGGTTTTCCGGTAAGATGGGTGTCATTGAGAATTGAAACTCATTTGCCTTGACGACTTTACTACCTATCACCATCGTCATTACCATTACGAACGTCATTAAATAAAATTTTGCCCTTTTCACCATTGCTGTTCTCTCCTTAATTTCTATAAATAGAAAAGCTGTGTCAAAAGCTTGCCCAACATTCGGATAAGCCTTTGACACATTCTCTTCTTTTTGAAGCTGAATTTTTCCAACAATGCCTTGTTCAAAAAGTGATAAGGACAACGAAAAAAGTGGGGGGATTCTCGAGTTCATCGTTCACTTTCCAAAGTCGAACATTTCTGGTTTAACATGTGTGTGTGTAAATTTGTTAGTTAGCTGGTGTATCACTTAATGACCAAGTCATTGTTGCTTTATAGTCACTTGCTAACTTTGTTGACGCACCTGGAACTTCTAATTTTACAGATGAATCTTTTGTTGTATCTGAACCAAAGTCTACTAAGCTTGTTCCAGCACCATTTCCATCAGTTGCTCCCATAACTACGTCTGATTGTACATTTGGATCTAACGTTGTAATTGCTTTTACTTTATCAGCAGGTGTTTTAGATGCTGAAACAATCGATGCATTAGTCAAATAAACTTTAGCGCCCTCTAAAATCTCACCTGCTTTACCAGCAGTAGCCGCATCTGTTGAAGCAAAATCACTTACTTTGACTGTTAAACCCCATCCAGCTAATGAACCACGATTATCGGTTACTTGAACGTAGTTTGGTCCAGTTTTGGCATTTCCAGCTGCATCTTTGTATTTTTGAGCGGCTGCATTGTAAACTTTGTCTACAGATGTGATCTCTTGTGTACCAAAATCAAATGATGAAGCAAAGTCAATCGATAATGGTCCTGGCGTACCTGGAACGACTGGGATAGTTGGATCAGGATTTTCAGGAATGACCGGCTGAGTTGGGTTCAATGGATCAATTGGGTCAGTTACACTAGCTGATGGAGTATATTTGATTGAACCATACGCACCATATGATGCTACTTCGTCTGCTGATACTGTTGTAGCCACGCCAGTTGCGATCATTGTTGCTAGTAAAGCTGTAGTATATAATGTGATTTTTTTCATGTGAATTTTCTCCTTTAAGTTGACGATATTGTTATTTGTTTGTTGGCAGATCTGAAAGAATCCAGACCAAATTTGTTTGATAGCTCACTGGATCTTTAGGTGTCGCTCCAGGAACAAACAATTGAATGGCAGAAGTAAAGGTTGTATTTACTTCCTCTCCTTCAATTATTTCCTTTTTTTCGAATAAATCTGTCATATCTCCCCAGCGTGTAACCCATGTTCCAGCGCCTTGATCAATCTCAGCGCTAGTGATCATACTTTCTTGATTCGGAACCATTCCTAGTACTTCATAAGCAGTAGGTTGCGGGGAATTGCTGTTACTTACCAGCTTGGGTTTCAGAAAAAACAAGGTTGCCCCAGTTAGTTCTTTGTATTGTGTAGCCTCTTCTGCACGGAACTGGTGGGTTTCTTTTACCTTTAGCGTCCAGCCAGCCAATGTTCCACGATTATCTGTCACTTGAACAAAGTTCGGTGTGATCAAGCTAGGATCATTGAAGTACCTTTGCGCTTGCGCAGCATAATACTCGTCTTTATTGGAAATCTTATTTATCCCAAAATCCAAACTACTAGCAAAATCAATCGATAACGCGCCTCCGGTCCCAGGCTCAGGTCTAGAGCCATCAGGATTCATCGGATCAACTGGAATCTCTGGATTGGTAGGATCTACAGGAAGTGTCGGTTCTTTTGATGATCGGAATTTTACCGCATCATACCCTCCTATATCATCGTGCTGCTCTGCATAAACCATTTGACAGCATAGAGCAATAAACAATGTGGAAAGTACGCTTGCTAATAAAAACTTCTTCATCTAATCCTCCTTCCTTAGAAAATATCTGAATGTATTTAGTTTGCTGGAGTGTCGGATAGTGTCCAATTAAGATTAGTCGTATAAGTCCCCGCTTTTTTCACTGTTGCACCTGGTACACATAACGTAATTGGTGATTTTGTTGCTACAGCATCTCCAGTTGTCGCTGTTGAATCATAATCAGTTGGTTTACCTAGACCATAGATCCAAGTACCCATCCCTTGATTTTTATCCGCAGATACAATCACTGTAGCCGCAGTAGAAACATTGTACATACCTGTATTTACTTCTTCAGGATAAATCGATGAATCCGTTCCTTTTTCTGTGTTCACATGACCACCACTAAAGGCTAGTTGTGCGCCTGTCAAGTAATCCCCCACTTCAGCGCTACCTTCATCGGTCACCGTTGGATCGACAGTATCTAAATGGAACTGTGAATCTGTCGCAACTGACAATGTCCATCCCGCAAAATTCCCACGTGTATCAGTTACCTGTACATAGTTCTCAGCAGTCTTTCCACTAGCAAATGCTTGAGGATGTGCATAATAAGTCTCTTCTTTTGATGAAATGGATTGTTTACCAAAAGCTAAAGATGAAGCAAAGTCAATTGATAATGGGCCACCTGTACCAGGTCCCGGAGGATTTGTCGGATCAGTTGGATCAATCGGTACTACCGGAATGCTTGTATCTGGATCTTCCGGATCAACCGGAGGTGTAACGGTCGTTCCTTGTTTGAATTCGACTGAAGATTTTGAATCATACTGTCCAGCAGTAGCTGCACCGACCAGCGTTGTGCCATATGTAGAAATGATCCCAACGCCAACAATAATTGCTAAAGAATATTTTTTAATATTTTTCATTTTTGATTTTTATATTCCTTTCTTTTTTGGTTAATTAATATTTTTATTTAATCTCAATTTCAGGTATAAAATGATGCTTGCTACTATCGTGATCAAAGATAAAAGATACATCCCCTCGTTAGAAGCATCACCAGCAGCCGGTATTTTCGTTTGTTCATCAGGAGATGTCGAAAGAATTTGTTTCTCATCTTCTGTTAAATCATTCGAATCAGGGAAAGTCTTCTTTTCATATTTACCATAAAAGCCTGTCTCCCCATAACTTCCATAATGTTGACTATCTGCTCGACCAATGGTTACGTTACTAGTCAGTAATAGCAAAATCAAAACCAAAGAAGCGACTCTTTTTCGTCTCCCTATAAACAGCTTCTTCTACCTCCTTTTTTAGAACTGCGTTTATCATACCTTCCTCTATTTTTCACTTCATCTTATTTTTATTTCAGTTCCTGAAAAAAAATTAAACAACAAGATACACTCGTGAAAATCCTTGGAAAAATATACAACATTTTATCGATCCATTCTTATATAAAATTTGAAAAAAAATATAAAATAACCATTTTAGTTGTATAATCAAGTTAATAACTATAGTTTTTTTATAAATTAAATAATTTTAAAACACTTATAAACAAAGCTTAATTGGTATTGTCCAATTTCATATTATTAAAAAAGCAGTGAGTATAGATTAGAAAAAATAATTAAAATAATGAAAAAAAGAATGGAAAAATTAATTTTTATCAACTGTATAGATAACTGTTGATAGAAAAAAATTCTTCCATTAAATGATGTTTTTTGTGGGAAATGGTGGGGATTTGTGAATGAGTGATTTTTGTTTATGAGTCGTAAAAAATAGAAACATAGGTACGGTATTTGTTTGCTATGATATTCTAAAAAAGGAACTATGTCCACTTTCAATAGTCATTAACTTTTGTTTTTATCATAAGCTATACCATTATTTAACTCATTAAAAATACCGTTCGTTATATTAACTATAAAAATATTATTCACACATTAGTATCTAATTTGATACCTGTACCCTATATATGTAACCGCTATCCAACGAACGACCAAGTAAAAATATTGATACCATTTGGGAGGA
The DNA here is from genome assembly GCF_051710905.1 of Enterococcus sp. DIV0806c. Lineage (NCBI taxonomy): Bacteria > Bacillati > Bacillota > Bacilli > Lactobacillales > Enterococcaceae > Enterococcus > Enterococcus sp. DIV0806c. The sequence goes on from NZ_JBIOLO010000001.1 coordinate 3,122,560, forward strand.
AAGAATAGTGTTAGATAAGGATTTTCTTTTTGAAAAATATCAAGAAAAAATACATTGCGTGCAAACGAGACACGAACCTTTAACCACATTGAAAGAACTAGTTAATGTAACAGAGGCCCCTATTTCCATTATTTATAAAGAACATCTTGAAATGTTAAAGCTCAATGTCCTTCACTCGATCTATGATCGAAAAGAAAAAACGATCGAATTTCAGCTATTTTATGTAGCAGACAATTCAAAAAGCAACATCTATTATCAGTCTTATGCAAAAAATCCAATCACACTCCCTGGATTAAAGAAAGAAACAATTTATATTATCTTCGAGGAGTCACTCGGGATTATGGAAACAAATTGCAATTTATTAGCTATCGACTTTAGAATACAACAAGGGATCGAACAAGAACATTTAGATACTAGAGATATTTATTTTTTAGACTATGTTTCAAACTTTGAGAATCGCTCTCTTTTTGAATGATTTAAAGAATAAAAAACCAGAGCATACCTAGCACTATAAAGGTTCTTGTGTACGTTAAAATATTACTCGGCACTACTCGAATGTTTTATAACTGACATGAATCCGTAACCATCCCGATTACGAGACTTAACTTTTTCTGACGCGATTTGCTTCAAACGTCTATTCGTTGTCGTGATATACATCTACTGCTTTCCTTTATACTCAAGAATCTTAGTTAGGATATTCAGCAGATCATTACTAAAAGAAAGTCTTTTCAACTCATGATAATAGAATTCTTTCACCGCCATTTCAGCTCATTTGGCGGTGAAAAACAAATGATGGCGGAGCAATCCGATAAATATAGCCTACATTCTTTAACTTGACTAAATCTTTTTTGCAGTCGCTTCCTTCTGCTTCGATTGATTCTCGATGAAATTTTCCCAATTTGAACTCACCAACTTTACTTATATAAGAGCCCCCCCCCAAAAAAAAACGCTTCGCAAAGTAAATTGCGAAACGCCTTGAAATGTTGATATAAAGATATATTAACGTTTTGAGAACTGTGAAGCTTTACGGGCTTTCTTAAGACCTAGTTCGATTATTTGAACCTTAAATATTCTTTAAAAACCTTTTAGTATCAATGTTTCGGATGATTTTCAGCTACAAATATTTCATTGATTTTCAGAATAATTGAACACATTGGTGTCAATTTTTTTACAAAAACATGCGAACCGAAATAGAATACTCGCTTATTTAGCGTGACTTAAAATAATTATTGAAATTATATATCTTTTAGCTTATCAATATAGAAATTTTTAGATTTGAGTGTATCAGCTTTGATATCATTTATAATTAATTTTAAAAGCGAATTACAGATCGTTCTTAGCTTACTAATTTCGTATATTCCCAATTTATCTATTTCAGATTTTTTAAAATCAAACGGATGAATTATATAGTCGTTAAAATAGAGTTCAGTTATTTTATTTATAGTGTCGTTTTCTATGTTAGGAAACCTTAAGATATCCCAGTACTGAACAGCAAAACTCCCACCTTGTCCACCTACTGATAATTTATCCATTATACCTCTTTTTTTCATATAATTTAGAAACGTACTTATTAAAATAGTATTTTTCAAATTTACATTTCCTTTATCGAGTGGAGTTATAATTATTCCGTGAATATTAGTTGTAAATCTTAAAGAATTGTCACATATTGCAAATGTTTTGCCTACATTTCCCTCAGCTGAAAACAGAATATCATTCTCCTCTAAAAACCAAACTTTCCCAGCTGCTCCTAAAAAGACAGTTTTATCAATATATCCATAGTCAGAGATATCACTAGGATATATTAGCAAAGAATAATTAGGTTGAAATACTTCCGTTTTTATTGATCTTCCTAAATCTCTTTTTTGTAGTGATGGACCTCGTTTAATTCTATATCCCAATTCTTCCAAAGTCTTATTACCAGCAGGAAATTGTTCAATTTTGCTAAAGAAGCTCTGCACCTCTTCAGAATAAAAACCTGCATCAATTCTTTTAGCCGATAACAGATTAGAAGCTTTTATAAAAGGTTTTTCTACAAAAATTGTTTCTAATTCTTTATCAAAAATACTAAAAATTTCTTCTTGGATTTTTTGAGCTCGTCTTTCGGAAAAAATAATGTTTTTTGTCAAGTTTTCAATTATCTGTATGACCCAATAATCATCTTCTTCAGGAAATGGTATATAACATTCTAATAAATTAGAACCTGAGTGTCTTATGGTTGAACCTTTTGGAGTTATTGAATCTAATTGAATATTAAAATAGCTATCCTTTAAAAAAGAAAGTAAATAGTATTTATTAATGTTACTTTTCACGTTCAATTTTATCATACCTGATGATAGTAGACATGAACAATTATCATCATTAAAGAAAATAGCACTATCTCCGATATTAGCATCTGTAGCGACAATTACATCATCATCTTGCAACAATTGATTTTCATTGTAAGATATTTTATTTTCATTTAAAAAAAACGATTTTTGAACTTGAACAGTATAATTTAATTTATCAATACAACTATTACGTACGAATTTTACATTAGAAACTAGATCTTTAAGATAAGAAGACCCTCCTGGCTCTGTTCCTCTAACAAAAGGAATAGTTTCCAATAAATCTTGAATTTTAATTGTACGTTTAGCCCGGACACCAATTTTTTTATAATTATTCGGAGATAAATTTGTTTTGCCCTTTACTATATCACTTATCTTTATCTCTTTAGGAATTATAATATCTTCCATTATATCACCTCAATCCAGAAAACAATCTCTCAATTCATCTTCTTGTAGCATACACCATTCACGAAATTCATCAATAATTTTAGTGAAATCTTCATTTAAAACATTTTCACCAGTTTCAGTATCTATAATAGTTTCAAATGTTTGTGGATTTAATTTATAATCATTTTCAAATATTACATTTCTACTTGCGGTTCTTTTGGTATATCCAACGTTTTTAACTTCTCTAACAAAAACAGAATAATCATCATTTTTTAAATGTTCTATGGTATTTCTACCTATATTCCTCGGCTTATATCCAATAATTATTGTCGTATTTACACCCGTCTCAGCAAATATATTTGCTGGTAAATCAACGAGTGCTACTATACGAATTTGATTTAATAGCCATTCTCTCGCAAACTCAAAGCTTTTATTTGACGCAATACTGTTACTCAAAACTATACCAAATCGTCCACCATGTTTTATTGAGCGCACAGCATTTTCAAGAAATACAACCCCTAGATCTAGTCCATCTTTAGGATTAGTTTCTATATATTTATCATAGGTCTCATAAAATTTAGCTACACGTAAATCATCATATTTCTTAAAGTCCAGATTTCTGCCCTTGCCAAATGGAGGATTTGTTAATATAACATCATATTTCATCAACTCTGTTCCATCTGGTCTGTTATCCCAATTTCCACTTAGATTATAATCAGGGTTCAAAGCTATAATATCTCCACTAGTGGTTAATTTATGATCGATTGATCCTTTATCTTCTGCATAGAATATATTGGCATTCCCATCACCATTCAGGAGCATGTTAAGCTGCGCTAAAACTGTCATATTATAATCATTATCCAGACCATACAAGTTATTATCATTTAATCTCAAATCAGAATTTGCATAGCTAACTGATAAGAAGTCCGCAATCCCACAACAGGGATCACAAATTGTATCGCTGCGTTTAGGATTAACCATATCTACTAGAAAATTTATTATTGGTATCGGGGTTAGAAATTGTGCATTTTCTTCTTTTTTGAATCTAGTTGCGAAATTATAAAATACTAATTGATATAAATCACCACGGGCAGATTTAGTAAATGCATAACGCTGAAATTCTCTCACTATAGTTTGAGCTACACGTACATGACGTGTATTCGTCCACGTTATCTTTTCTTCAGCTAGAATATTTTTATACTGTCTTTTAGCATTAGTAAAAATAATCTTTAACCTATTAATAAATGTTTGAACTTCGGGATCAGAAATATTACCTCCTACCATTTCTTCATCCGGTGAAATATGAAAGTTTAATACTTGACCATATTTATCCGATTCGTGTTCGTCAAAAATCTTTACAGCAAGCAATTGAATTAACAACATATAACCTTCTTCGTTAAACAAACTATCTTCTGTTAACTGCCGTAAAATATTGTTCAAAGATTTTCTTAGATTTTCATCAGAGATTTTATCAACAATATCGAGATCTTCTATCTTCAAATTTTTCTTTTCAAGATCAACTCCGTTTACTTTTTTGTCCAGTTCAGCAAAACTTGGTATCATATAATATGGATCAGTTAATTCTAACTGATATTGTTCTAAAATACGTTGGCTATTGAGGAAATTCTTACTATTGTCATATCTTGTAATAATACCCGTTTGGTCTTTCTTGAAAAGATATAGTCTACCTTCATTGTAGTAAACTCCCATCACAAAAGAAGAATCTGATTCTTTAATTGTTGCTTTAATTTGAGAATTAAATACTTGGTCAATTGTTTTATCATTTTCTCTTTTAAATTCAATCATTACAACTGCTTTTTTACGTAGTTTATTTAAAGCATCTTGGTTTTTATTCATTCTGTATTCTTGATATAAAGCAAGCCAATCATTATCGTCAAAGATTACAGCATCAATTTTTATAGGTTGTGAATTTTTATTTCCTTTAGGGAAATATATTTCCGTTCCAATTAAATCTCTTTTATACAAACCTGAATCAATCAAGCCATATACAAATTCCCATTTATAAAATTGCTCATTTGGTTTACCGTGAATATCTTTAATCTCAATATTATCTTTAAAGCTCCCATCTTCTGTTACTAAAGAACGTTGAAGAAAACGCTTTGATAAATTTTCATTTCTAAATTTTAATCGTGATTCTGCAAAAGTTCCCATAAATCGAACGCCTCATTTTCTTTAATCTTAGTAATTAATATATTCTAATAATGTATTCACTCTTTACTTTTCTTGACTTCTTTCCATATTTTCCAAAGCGTATTCGCATGCTTGAATAACAAAACTCGAAAATGTTGCATCATTTTCTACAATTACTTCTTCAATTTTTTCTATAAGTGGTACAGGGAATCTAATCGTCTTGTTTTCTGTTTCTTTACGGTTAGGTTTAATTTTGAAATTACTCAATTAGCATTACCTCCTGACCTGATTAATTGTAATTTATTTTGCACAATAAATATGCATTGCATTTAGCATTGCGGAAAAACACTTATTATTGTTGGAATGACTACAATGGAAAGACAGAGAACTTGAAAGGAAAACAACGATGAAGAAAAAGCAAATCGCATTAGTAGTTGGAATTAGTTTAATATTATCGAGCTCATGTTCTACAAATAAGGATATCCGATATAAGACTTCATCAACTAGTGAACACTTACTAGAAGCTACTAGTAAATCAATTCAATCTACAATTGAATCAACACAATCAGAGAACATATCAGAAAAAAACTGATAACAACACAATTTGATGCATTACCAATAATGAAAAAAGCGTTTCACAAACTAAGTTGCGAAACGCTTGAAACGTCGATATATAGCGAATATTAACGTTTTGAGAATTGAGAAGCTTTACGAGCTTTCTTAAGACCTGGTTTTTTACGTTCAACCATACGTGCGTCACGTGTAAGTAACCCAGCGCGTTTAAGAGCTAAACGGAAGTCAGGATCAACTTCTAGTAATGCACGAGCGATTCCGTGACGGATAGCTCCTGATTGTCCCGCGTATCCTCCACCGTTTACGTTAACAAATACGTCATATGCGCCTTTTGTTTCAGTAACGCCGAAAGGTTGATTGATAACTTCACGCAAGTCAGCATGTGGAATATATTCTTCAACATCTTTTTTGTTGATAGTAATTTTACCAGTTCCTGGTACTAAGCGTACGCGAGCAACTGCATTTTTACGACGGCCTGTGCCGATATATTGAACTTGTGCCAATGAAATTCCCTCCTATTAGATTAAGTTTGTGATGTCTAAAACTTCTGGTTGTTGTGCTGCATGTGGATGTTCTGCTCCACCGTATACATTCAATTTTGTAAATTGTTTGCGGCCTAAAGTATTTTTAGGTAGCATGCCTTTTACAGAAGTTTCGATCAAACGACGAGAATTTTTAGCACGCAATTCACCAGCTGAGATTGATTTCAATCCTCCTGGGTAGTTGCTGTGACGGTAATAAATTTTATCAGTCGCTTTTTTACCTGTTAATTTCACTTTATCTGCATTGATAACAATGACGAAATCGCCAGTATCCAAATGAGGGGTGAAAGTTGGTTTATTTTTTCCACGTAGTACAGATGCAACAACTGTTGAAAGACGTCCCAATGGAACATCAGTTGCGTCTACTACATACCATTTACGTTCTACTTCGCCTGGTTTGGCCATATATGTTGTACGCACGTTAGTTTCCTCCAATTTAAGTTCTGATGTTTGACATACACTTCGAGTTTCCGGGGCTCTTTGTGGGGCAAACAATACCATTTAACATATTACCTGCAAATACAGATAATGTCAACGTTTTTCTGTGCTTCTGAAAAATTTAATTTCCTTTTCATTTTTATCTTTTCATCGTTTTAGTTTCTTTTAGACTAAGAAATCCACTTTGTATAAAAAGTTGTGTATTTACATTATTTTTGAATATTATTTTCATTTTATTTATTTTTATGTATATTTATTAAATTTATTGATTGCTTTTTTATTTTTATGGTGTTATCATTTGAAACATCTATTTTGAAAACACTTAAAAATAAAGGGGCGATTTTATGAAAGAAAAAATTATATTGGCTTACTCAGGTGGATTAGATACCTCTGTTGCAATCAAATGGTTGGCAAAAGATTATGAGGTGATTGCTTGTTGCCTAGATATCGGTGAAGGCAAAGATACAGCTTTTATTAAAGAAAAAGCACTTCAAGTTGGCGCAATTGCGTCTTATGCCATCGATGCCAAAGAGGAATTTGCTCAAGAATTTGCATTGATCGCGCTACAAGGTCATACGTTTTACGAGCAGTCTTACCCACTGGTTTCTGCGCTTTCTCGCCCCTTGATCGCAAAAAAATTAGTGGAATTAGCTCGAAAATCTGGTGCAACGACGATTGCTCATGGCTGTACAGGAAAAGGCAATGACCAAGTTCGTTTTGAAGTAACAATCAATGCCTTGGCACCTGAAATGAAAATCATTGCACCGGTTCGTCAATGGCAATGGTCTCGAGAAGAAGAAATCGCCTATGCGAAAGAAAATGATGTGCCGATCCCAGCAGATTTGGAGAATCCATATTCTATCGACCAAAACTTGTGGGGACGTGCTTGTGAGTGTGGTGTGTTAGAGGACCCTTGGGCGACTCCGCCAGCAGGTGCTTATGATATTACGACAGCCTTAGAGTATACACCAGATCAGCCGGATATTATTGAACTCACTTTTGAACAAGGCGTACCAGTTGTTTTGAATCAAGAAAGTTTACCTTTATCCGAATTGATCTTATCTTTGAATCAATTAGCCGGCAAGCATGGAATCGGACGGATTGATCATGTGGAGAATCGTCTGGTAGGGATCAAATCGCGGGAAGTGTATGAATGCCCTGGAGCGATCACTTTGATGCAGGCACACAAAGAGCTGGAAGATTTGACCTTCGTTCGTGAATTAGCACATTTCAAACCAATGATCGAGCAACAGTTGAGCCAAATGATTTATGATGGTCTCTGGTTCAATCCATTGACCGATGCGTTGATCTCTTTCTTGAAAGCAACCCAGACTGCAGTCAATGGGACGGTCCGCGTCAAACTTTTCAAAGGAAATGTCATCGTTGAAGGACGTAAATCAGCCAATAGTCTGTATAACGAAGAACTAGCAACGTATACTTCAGCGGATACCTTCGATCAACAAGCTGCTGTCGGTTTTATCAAGCTTTGGGGTCTGCCATCGAAAGTCTATGCGGAAGTTCAAACGAAGCAACAAACAGCCGTAGGATCAGAGTAGCGAGTAAAGCAATCAAAAGAAAAGTAAGGTAAAAGCTGAGTGCGAACTCAAACAGGACCTTTTACCTTCTTTTCTTTCATTCAAAACATAGGAGGAATCACATGGATAAACTTTGGGGTGGACGGTTTCAAGGAAAAAGTGAACAATGGATCGATGCATTCGGCGCCTCGATCTCCTTTGATCAAAAATTAGCTGAACAAGATATTTTAGGTAGTCTCGCTCATGTGAAAATGTTGGTCCATACTGGGATTTTGTCCGAGGAAGAAGCGCAACAGATCATCACTGGTTTGGAAAAACTGCAAACACGCTTAACGAATGGCACTTTGCATTTTTCGGTGGAAAATGAAGACATCCACTTGAATATTGAAAAATGCCTGCATGAGGAAATCGGACCTGTTGCCGGGAAACTACATACTGCTCGTAGCCGTAATGACCAAGTCGCAACAGACATGCACTTGTATCTAAAAGAAACGGTACTTGAACTGATCGACAAACTTCATTCGTTGCGCCAAACGTTCGTGGAAAAAGCAGCGGAGCATACGGCTACGATCATGCCAGGATATACTCATCTGCAACACGCCCAACCGATTTCCTTTGGCCATCATCTCTTAGCGTACTATCAGATGTTTACTCGTGACCATGAACGCTTCACAGAAAGCCTGAAACGAATCGATATTTCCCCATTAGGCAGTGCGGCATTAGCAGGTACGACATTCCCTATCGATCGTTCATTCACCGCGTCTGAATTAGGCTTTTCTGCTGTCTATGCAAACAGTCTTGATGCCGTCAGTGATCGTGATTTTATTCTAGAGTTTTTAAGTAATGCTTCATTATTGATGATGCACTTGTCTCGTTTTTGCGAAGAAATCATTTTTTGGTGTAGTTATGAATGTCAATATGTTGAACTTTCAGATACTTTTTCAACAGGCAGTTCGATCATGCCCCAAAAGAAAAACCCAGATATGGCAGAATTGATTCGTGGAAAAACAGGTCGTGTGTATGGCAATTTATTTGGTTTACTCACGTTGATGAAGGGCTTGCCCTTAGCCTATAACAAAGATTTCCAAGAGGATAAAGAAGGCATGTTCGATACGAGCGAAACGATTTTAGCTAGTCTCTCGATCATGGAAGGCATGGTCAAAACCATGGAAGTGAACAAAGCCCGAATGTATGCGGCCACACAAAAAGACTTCTCTAATGCGACTGAATTAGCTGATTATTTAGCAGCAAAAGGTTTACCTTTCCGTCAGGCACATGAAATTGTCGGCAAACTCGTCTTACAATGTACACAACAAGGTTGTTCATTACAAGACATCCCACTAACAGAATTCCAAGCAATCAGCCCGCTGATCAAAGCCGATATTTACGACACCTTACTTCCGGAAACTGCCGTAAAACGTCGCAATTCATTAGGTGGTACAGGTTTTGACCAAGTAGAAAGACAAATTGAACAAGCACTACATCAGTTGAAAATAGACAAGAACTAAAAGAACATCTTGCGACAATGTTTCCACACGTTGTCTCAAGATGTTCTTTTTTAGTTTACATTTTTCAAAAATATGTAAAAAAAGTTCAATCTTTCAAGAATAAACATGTCATACTTTAGTTTAAAAAACTTTTTCATACAGAAAGGAAAAACTATTATGCATTTCTTCCCCTTTGTCGATCCCAACCGTCGACCACAAGCAGAGATCAAAAAAATGACAGAAGAACTTACACAAAAATTTCATGCAATCGATCCAGATTTGACTTTGATACATAATGATAACTTTATTGATTATGGTCCAGAGGTCTTTCCACAACTTTCGTCGATTTACTGGGATCCTCGTGTGCCAAATCATCCGATGGAACATTTTGTGTATTCGGAGTATCGATTGAAATATCAATTTTATACGCTCTATTGTTTTACACCTTATGACGAACAAATTGATGAACATTACGGAAAAGTAAATCATTCGGATCGAAAAACGCTACAAGCAATTGACGATTTGATATTAACTGTTATTCACACTTATCAAGCAAAAAACTTATCTTACTGGAAGGATTTATTTCCAGAAGAACAATTCCAACAAACAATCGCATCTCATTATCAAAGAACTTCACAGATGATCGGTGAAGGTAGAAAAAGTAGTCGACTAATCACCTTCACTGACCCTAAGCATCGACCTTTGGCCGCTGTAGAAAAGAATACGGAATTTCTAGAAACTCAGTTAAATCAATTAGATTCTCGACTAACTGTGACCCATGATGATTCATTTATTGATTTTGGTCCAAGTGATGGATATTTTCTTGCTGAGTATCCTTATGATCCAGAGGAAGACGACCTAGACGACGATAGACGTGGTCTATCGGAGGAAGAATATGAGATTTGCTATGAAGATATTCCTCTATTTGGTTGTTCTCCCTATAACATAAGCTTTGGTATATATGGAGATTTTTACAGTAAATGGATGTTGAATATTGATTATCTTGATTTAAGAGAGCGATTGAATAACCCTACTTTAGCTATTATTCATCAATATCAGTTACATAATCTATATTACTGGCGTGATCATTATTCCACTGAAAAATTCCAATCTGAAGCCCTTGATTCCAAAGAACGCGGGCTACGACAAATCCACTCCTGAATATTCAAAAGGGTGTACTTAATGCTCAGTCAATTACAAAAAAATGACAGAAAGACTCTTGTAAAAAAATAATACCTTATCTATAGACTTAATTTAATTATTTCACAAAATATTTTTTTATTTTCGTTTAAAAATTTGCTAAAAACCCTCTAGATTAAGCTTTCTATAATAGCCTTAATATTTTATATAGTAGGTACCATAAATACACAAAAAAATTATTTAAGTGTGAACAGTTCTAAATTATCTGAAAAAGACTAATAACTCAATTTTTTTTAGAGTTATTAGTCTTTATTATTTTGTTGTAAATTATAAATATTTTCTAATCTCTTAACTCTAATTTATAATTGGATACGCTGTCACAACGTTTACCTTTCCATTTGCTTTTACATTCACATGTATTTTTATTTCAAAATTACCACTGCTTTCCTTTTCAATATAATCTTGTGGACCTGGAACATTTGTGACATTTTTCTCTACAATCCTTTCAACCTCACTAGTAATTTTTTCTGCATCCTAGTTATCTGGAAAAACGGTAGATCCTGCTCTCTTGAAATCTTTCCCATAACTCACATCGGATTTAAAAGGTTTTCCTTCCACCACCGTTCCTGTCGGTTTATAAACTACCCCACTTTCCGGATTATAAAAATCAGGATGTCGCGAATGAGCACCTGATATAGTCAATTTTCCATCTTTCCCCGGTCTTCCCTCTCCCGCCACATGTCGCAAGGCTTTACGGTTATAGTATTCGGTGGTTGGTAACTTCTCTACCAAGGCTTCATTTGGACAGCCTTTGGTGATTAGAGCCTTTTCCGCTTCCAATACGCGAGCGGCTTCGGCTTCTTCGACTTCAATTGCTGCTAGGATAACTTCTTCGGATTCAACTGCTTGTAAGACAGAAATCATTTCAGACCATGGTAAGCACATGGCGATGAGCAAGATATCCACTGGTTCGAGCTTCAATTGGGACTGCTTGATGACCCAGTCGGTATTTTCGTAATTTGGTAAGTGCTTCAATAAACTACCACCGACTTCAGAAATCGCTGCAATAGTGGTGTCATCTAAACTCTTTGGCAAAGAATTCGTGCGTTCTTCATCAAACAAGCCATCGGCTAACGCATAGTAGTTGCAATAGACACCGAAAAAGCTTTGCACTTTGCGTATCGTATAGATGACTTCTTGGTTAAAGCCGATGTCGATTTGGTCTAAGGGAACAATTTCTTGCGTTCCCCGATACACAAACTCACCTTCCCGATCAATGACAACTTCTTTTTCATTGGCTTTCGCTGCAATCCGGAATAGATTAGTCTGAAACGTATCAGGTAATTGATCAATCAGCGCATTCCGTTCATCGATCATCTGACGCGTGATTTCTTTTCCGGTTTCATTGACGGAGTCAACATCTGTTGGTGCGACTGCCCCAAATTGGACGGACGAGTATTCTTTGACCACTTCCAGAGCTTTTTCAGGTGTGGAAATTTCTGCTAAAAATGTGTCGAAATCCGTTTCTAAAGGAATCGTGATGCCATGAACATCATATTGTGTATATAATTGTTGACGATGATCATAGGCGGTATAGCTCATGGTCACATTGACATAGGGCGTTCCTGGACCATTATATGGAGAAAAATTGATTTGTTTCAGGGCGCCGATCCGCGGAGGTAATTTTTCATTGCCCGGTAAGTATTCATTCAGTGAAGTATCTGGATAAACTAACAGACTTTGATTGTTTGTGCTTTTCGGCACGAATAATCTGCTCACACCGTCTGTACCAGTTCGCATCTCATATCCAGATAAGTCGGGGGTCGTTTCTATGTATTCGAGAAACTGATTTTGGACTGTAATCCAACTAGCCAGCTCGATTTTTGTTGTCGGGTAAATGTCAATCGGGTTTTCTGGGGAATCAATCGCATCATCGAGTAAGCTCATCGACTGCCTTAGGATACTTGTCGAAGTCAAACGGTACAATTGGCTGACTGCTGTTTCTTGGCTAGATTCTTTTAAGTAAGGTCGAGTAAATTCCGCAAAAGCGACGGCTTGGATGATCGGTGCAATTTTTGAACGAGAAAACCGAGTACTGAGGGGTAACGTACTTGGTCCTTCCATCAGATCCAAATAGTCCGCTAAGACTAAATTATCAAGCACTTTATGTTCGGCAGTCAGGGTGTCGGTGAAGCCTCGGAGTGTTGCCCATTCGCTCCACGATTTCTCCTCTTTTGCCTGCGACGTACCACTTAAATCAATCGTTTCAGCCGGACGCGAGATCGCTTCTTTGAAGGATCGATCACTCGCAAAGGCTAAGAGTGTCGGTTGGAAAACCGACGACAACAACATTACAACCATCAACAACGAGAACCATTTCTTTTTCCCATTCTCAGAAAATAAATTTCTGCTGTAATTAATAGAAAAAATAACACCCTGTCGAAACACGTCTCAAAGGATGTGTGTCAACAGGGTGTCTCTTATAGTTGTGATTCGCTTGTTTATGCGTCAATTCCTGGTGCTTTACCTAGATGTGCTTGTATCATCCAGATGCGTTTTTCTGTTGCTGCTTTAAAATCAATGAAGATATCTTGTGTTGGATCGTCGCCTTCTTCACCAGCAGCTTCAATTCCTTTTTGGAAAAGATCTGCTAAATAGCGGTAACCTGCGACTAATGTTTCTAAACGTTCTTCCATCGTGCGATCCCAACGACCAACTTCATCAGGGATTTTTGTGTTGTCTGCAAATTCACGTAACGTTGAATAAGGTGAACCATCTAATGTGATCAAACGTTCTGAGATTTCATCTAATTGTTCATTCAAGTCGTCCATGAAGCTGTCCATCATTGGATGCAATGTCAAGAATCCAGGACCTCTCATATACCAATGAGTTTGGTGGACGATCACCGACATTTGGCTTAAATCTGCTACTAATTGATTCAATACTTCTTTTGTTTGTTGAAATTTCATGTAATTCTGCCTCCTCGCATTTGCCTATATTAAAATCATAGTAAACTTTGAGGGAAAAGTACACTAAAATCCTTTAGATGAGAACGATTTTCATCCCCAGAGTAATGCTTTTTTTAAATAGCAAAAAATCCGCCAACCAAATAGAAAATATAACTAATGTCATCATTTACGATTCGCCTTCTTCATCTATCATCTCTATTGATAGATCCTCTCGTAGTTCCGCAAATAACTGAGAATAGCGGCTTAATTCTTGTTGTGTCGAAACAAACAAAGGATATATTTTGTTGTATATGCGGCTGGCTTTTTTCTGAACAGCCACTTGTTGTGCTAATTCAATATATGCGGAAGCTTCACCTAATGTTTCGATTCTGCCCTGACTCTGCCAACCTAATATGACTGCCCCTAACGCTGAGGCTTCTTTAACTTTTGGAAAACGGATAGGTTGTCCCAATACATCTGCCATGATCTGCCGAAATAACACTGATTGAGCAAAGCCACCAGTTGCACGTAACTCAATCACTTGATCGGGTGGACAGATACCTCGCAAAATTCGTTTGAGATTAAAACAAACCCCTTCCAGGACCGCTCGCATCATGTCTTTTTCTGTATGCCATCGTTGCAGACCAATAAAACTTCCAAATGCCTCCGCATCCCACAAAGGTGCTCGTTCACCCAATAAATACGGTTGAAAAATCAGCCCATTGGCGCCAGGCGGGACAAAAGCGATTTCTGAAAGGACTGCTTGATACGGATCTTCTCCTTGTTCCTTAGCTCGTTGAACGACATCTTGCATCAATGTATGGACCGCCCAATCAAAGATCCCTGCGCCATTACTTGTTGCTCCTCCGATGACCCAGTGTGTTTGATCCAAAACGTAACAAAAGGTTTCCATTGTTGGATGGAGCTTTGGGCGATTCGAAATAAATCGTAATGCGCCACTGGTACCGACAGTCAGCGCTGCCGTCGTCTCACCAAATGCACCTAAGCCTAAATTGGATAATGGCCCATCGGCTCCACCTAAAATAAATGGAATTTCTTGATCAAAATGAAATCTCGTACGAGCTTGTTCTGTTAATTTCGTGAACTGGGTAGTCGCAGGTGCTACTCTCGGTAATTGCTCTTCTTGTATCCCTAACTCTTCAAGAATAGGCTCTGACCATTGGAACCGGTGGATATCGAAGTACCCTGTGCCAGAAGCAGTACTATAATCACTGACTAATTCAGCAAACAGCTCATAAAAAAGATAGTCTTTGATCCCTACAAAATAAGCCGCTTGCTCAAATAAATCAGGAAATTCGTTTTTCAACCAATTGATTTTGATCAGTGGCGACATTGGATGGATCGGCGTACCCGTTCGTTCATAGATCACTCGACCTTTTTTAGTTGCTTTTAATTTTTCTGCTTCATTGACAGCACGAGTGTCTGCCCAAGTAAACATACGAGTTAAAGGTTTTTTATTTTTATCTAATAAAATCAAGCTGTGCATGGCTGTTGAAAATGAAATGAATTGGATTGTCTGTGCTGGCAATTGTTGGATCACTTCATTGATGACCGTATACACTGCATGGACGATCACTTCCTGATCTTGTTCAGCCATCCCTTGGATTTCTTGGATCAGCGGGTAATGAAAGTAGGCTGTAGCTACTTCTTCTGCTTGTTCATTGAATGCAACTGCTTTCGTTTGCGTAGTACCGATATCGACCCCGACTGCAATCATTATTTTTTCCACCTCTCTTCTCCTTTTTTGCGTATCTTAATCAAAAGGAGGTTGGTCTGATGTTTCTTTATTTTATCATTGGTTGTTGCTTTGGTTCTTTTTTGTGCTTGGTCGCACAACGCGTTCCTCAAGACCTTTCTATTATTTCCCCTCGTTCACATTGTGTCAACTGTCACCAAACATTGCGTTGGTATGAGTTGATTCCATTACTTTCGATCCTCATGCAACGATTTCGTTGCCGCTCTTGTCAGACCAAACTTTCACCCATGTATCCACTGGCCGAGTTGATCAGCGGTACGCTATTTATGTATGCAGGATGCTATTCGCCAGATACAGTTCATTTGATTTGGCTATTCACTGCTTTTTTATTTTCGTTGATGGATATTTTTTACCTTGCGATCGACACTCGCATTCTTTACTTCTCATGGACTTTCTTATGGGCCTACTGGGTGCTGACTGAGCAGTTTCACTTAGAAACCAGCTTTGCGTTCGGCTTGATCAGTTACGGTTTGCTGCGTTATGGGCAAGCTTATTTAGGGGCAGGTGATACGTTACTCTTACTTAGTTGGAGTGGTGGGTTAGCCTCCACACATTTTCTCATGCTTATGTTTATCGCCAGTTGTCTTGGTTTAAGTTATTTTTGTGTCACTGCTTTACTCCATAAGAAAAGAAAGCATCTCCCTTTTGTTCCTTTTCTGAGTATTGCCTTATGGTTGGTCCTCTATTTCCGCTAGTACACAAAAAAGAAGAAGCATCTAGAACAAAATGTCCGACCTTCCTCTTTTCTTATTACTTAAAATTCATATTTTCTAGTAACTTATACTGCTAGTCTTTCCAGTTTTTTCTAAGGAATCCCGCCCGACCAGAGCCTTCACGATACAACTGATAATGGATCTTGTTTTTCTTGTAGTAATCTTGATGATACTCCTCTGCGGGATAAAAGGTCGTACGAGGTTCGATCTTTGTGACGATCGGTTGATCGAAACGGCCACTTGCTTGTAACTGTTGTTTTGAGTTTTCTGCGGCTTCACGTTCTGCTTCATCACTATAATAAATGACCGGACGATAAGAGTCCCCACGATCAGCAAACTGCCCTAAAGCATCTGTCGGATCGGTCTGTTGCCAATAAATCTCGACCAATTGTGCATAGGTGATGATTTCAGGATCATATTCGATTTCTACCGCTTCAGTATGACCTGTTGTTCCAGTCGTCACTTGTTCGTAGGTTGGATTTGGTACATGTCCTCCAGTATAACCGGAAGTAACGGAGAGGATACCTGATTGTGTTTCAAACGGTTTGACCATACACCAAAAACAGCCACCTGCAAATACAGCTTTTTTCACTGCCATTTCTTATCAGCTCCTTTGGTTTTATCATACTCGTTTTCATTGAAATAAATAGTAATATGCTTGTTTTACCCCCTACCGGTATTTTTAGCCTATTTTTATTGTTTTTCTTTTATTATTTGAAAACTTGTGGATAAATTTTGGTACACATAATAATTATCCCCTGTGGATATCTATTGCCATTTCTTTTATCCACAGATCCCTTTTACTTTCTTGATTCTAGTTTATCCACAAAAAAAAGGTCAAGTCCCTCAAACAGGAACTTGACCTTCTTTATGTGAACTCATGGTTTATCGTGTTTGCTCGTTCATCGCATCTTCAGCAGCCATTTGTGCTTCGATGTCAGAAATGCTATACACGTTTTCACTTGCAACGCCAACTTCTTTTGGTTCCATGTTGCGGTAACGTGGCATACCAGTACCAGCTGGAATGATCTTACCGATGATAACATTTTCTTTCAAACCAAGAAGTGGATCTTTTTTGCCTCGGATCGCAGCATCAGTCAAGACACGAGTTGTTTCTTGGAAGGATGCAGCTGATAAGAAGCTGTTTGTTTCTAATGATGCTTTTGTGATACCTAGCAAGACTGGACGAGATGTCGCAGGAACGCCACCAGCAACTAACGTATTGTAGTTTTGGTCTTTGAAGTCTGCGATATCTAACAGTGTACCTGGCAAGATTTCTGTATCGCCTGGGTCCATGACGCGCACTTTACGAAGCATTTGGCGAACCATTACTTCGATATGTTTGTCGCCGATTTCTACCCCTTGCATACGGTAAACGCGTTGTACTTCACGTAATAGATAGTTTTCAACAGATAGAACGTCACGTACTTGCAACAATTGTTTTGGATCGATTGATCCTTCTGTCAATGGTGCACCACGATGGATCATATCGCCTTCAGCGACTTTCATACGTGCAGTGTAAGGCACTGTATACGTACGTGTATCTGTTTTCCCTTTGATTGTTACTTCTTTGGTACGTGTAGCAGGATCTTCAGAGATATCGATGACATCCCCTGTTACTTCAGTGATCACTGCTTGCCCTTTCGGATTACGTGCTTCAAAGATTTCTTGGACACGAGGAAGACCTTGAGTGATATCATCTCCGGCAACCCCACCCGTATGGAACGTACGCATTGTTAACTGAGTACCTGGTTCACCGATTGATTGAGCGGCGATCGTACCAACTGCTTCTCCGACTTCAACGTCAGAACCAGTTGCCAAGTTACGTCCGTAACAATGTTTGCAGACACCATGTTTTGTGTTACATGTGAAGACCGAACGGATCGTTACAGTTTCAACACCTGCATCAACGATTTGTTTTGCAACATCTTCAGAGATCAATTGATTTCCGGCGATGATCATTTCGTTGGTTTCAGGATGACGAACTTCTTTACGAGTGTAACGTCCAATCAAACGATCTTCAAGAGATTCGATGATTTCATTTCCTTCACGGATTGCTTGGATCTCAAGACCGCGGTCAGTGCCACAATCTTCTTCACGAATGATGACATCTTGGGCAACGTCAACTAAACGACGTGTCAAGTAACCAGAATCGGCTGTCTTCAAGGCTGTATCGGTCATTCCTTTACGAGCCCCGTGAGTTGAGATAAACATTTCCAAGACAGAAAGTCCTTCGCGGAAGTTCGAAATGATCGGCAATTCCATGATACGTCCATTCGGTGCGGCCATCAATCCACGCATACCAGCAAGCTGAGTAAAGTTGGAGATGTTACCACGGGCACCAGAATCTGACATCATGAAGATTGGGTTTTTCGCTTCCAAACCTTCCATCAGTTTTTGTTGGATGCTGTCTTTCGCAGAGTTCCAAACAGCGATTACTCGTTCATAACGCTCGTCGTCAGTGATCAAACCACGACGGAATTGCTTCGTGATCGACTCTACTTGTTTATGTGCTTCGTCAATGATCACTTGTTTTTCATTCAAGACACTGATGTCGGCAATCCCTACAGTGATACCTGCATGTGTTGAATGTTTGTATCCTAAGTCTTTCATACGGTCAAGCATCTTAGATGTTTCAGTTACTTTGAAACGTTTGAAGACTTCGGCGATGATGTTTCCTAAGTTTTTCTTCTTGAATGGTAAAACTAGTTCTTGTTCTTTGATGTGAGCAGGAATATCTGTTCCAGCTTCAACAAAGTATTTGTCCGGTGTTTGGACAGTCAAGTTGAAGTCAGTTGGTTCATTCAAGTAAGGGAATTCTGGTGGCATGATCTCGTTGAAGATGATCTTACCAACAGTCGTGATCATCGTGCGTTCTTTCTGCCATTCTGTAAATGGTTTGTCCCCTAATGTCGTTGGGTTCACACCAATACGTGAATGTAAATGAACGTAGCCATTACGCCATGCGATGACTGCTTCGTTTTGGTCTCTAAAGACCATTCCTTCGCCTTCACGACCTTCTTCTTCCATTGTTAGGTAGTAGTTTCCTAAAACCATATCCTGAGAAGGTGTAACAACTGGTTTACCATCTTTTGGATTCAAGATGTTTTGAGCAGCTAACATCAGCATACGTGCTTCTGCTTGTGCTTCTTCGTTCAACGGTACGTGAACGGCCATTTGGTCTCCATCGAAATCGGCATTGTATGCTTCACATACCAATGGATGCAAACGGATCGCACGACCTTGGACAAGAACTGGTTCAAATGCTTGGATACCTAATCTGTGAAGCGTAGGTGCCCGGTTCAATAGAACTGGATGTTCTTTAATGACGTCTTCTAAGACATCCCAAACTTCATCTTCTTGACGTTCGATTTTGCGTTTCGCATTTTTGATGTTTGAAGCAAGTTCACGTTGAACTAATTCGCGCATCACGAATGGTTTGAACAATTCGATCGCCATTTCTTTTGGTAATCCACATTGGTACATTTTCAAGAAAGGACCTACGACGATAACTGAACGACCAGAGTAGTCGACACGTTTACCAAGTAAGTTTTGACGGAAACGACCTTGTTTCCCTTTCAACATATGAGAAAGAGATTTCAATGGGCGGTTACCTGGTCCTGTAACAGGACGGCCACGACGACCGTTATCGATCAACGCATCTACCGCTTCTTGTAACATCCGTTTTTCATTTTGAACGATGATTCCTGGTGCATTCAAGTCTAACAAACGTTTCAAACGATTGTTACGGTTGATCACACGACGATATAGATCGTTCAAGTCACTTGTTGCAAAACGTCCACCTTCTAATTGGACCATTGGTCGTAGATCTGGTGGGATGACAGGGATAACGTCCATGACCATCCAGCTTGGTTCATTGCCAGAAGCACGGAATGCTTCTAAAATGTCCAAACGACGGATCGCGCGTGTACGTTTTTGTCCTTGTGCAGATTTCAACTCTTCTTTCAACTCAGCCGCTTCGCCATCCAAATCAACGTTATCAAGTAATTGTTTGATTGCTTCCGCGCCCATTGCTGCTTGGAATTCTTGTCCATATTGTTCACGTTTTTCGCGGTATTCGCGTTCAGTCAACAATTGTTTTTTCTCTAAGCTTGTGTTTCCTGGTTCAATGACAACATATGAGGCAAAGTAAATGATTTCTTCTAATGCGCGTGGGCTCATGTCTAATACAAGACCCATACGAGAAGGAATACCTTTGAAATACCAGATATGTGAAACAGGTGCTGCTAATTCGATATGACCCATACGTTCACGACGAACTTTTGAACGAGTCACTTCCACACCGCAGCGATCACAAACGATTCCTTTATAACGGATACGTTTATATTTTCCGCAGGCACATTCCCAGTCTTTTGTAGGACCAAAAATCCGCTCACAGAACAACCCTTCGCGCTCAGGTTTTAAGGTACGATAGTTAATCGTCTCAGGTTTTTTTACTTCACCGTAAGACCAGCTTCTGATTTTTTCGGGAGAAGCCAAACCTATTTGCATACTTTCGAATTTATTTACATCGATCAAAAGGGGTTCCCTCCATTTCGTTTAATGGCAAAACCGTAAGGCGGCTGATCTTCGACCGCCTCACAGTATCTCAGACCGGATTAGTCTAAATTATCTTCTGCGGTTTCAAAGTTTTGGATGATATCTTGTCTTTCATCTTCGACTTGTTCAGCAGCTTGTTTTTCTAGTTCTTTTGCTGTTTGTTGTTCAGCGAATTTTGTCAAAGCATCCACTGTGATCAAATCATCGTCTTCGTCATCCATGTCGCGAAGTTCAATCTCGCTGTCTTGGATGTCTAGGACACGCATGTCTAATCCTAGTGATTGTAATTCTTTAACTAATACGCGGAAGGATTCAGGTACACCTGGTTTTGGAATTGGTTCACCTTTGACGATTGCTTCGTATGTTTTCACACGTCCGACTACGTCATCTGATTTGTATGTCAAGATTTCTTGTAAGGTATAAGCCGCACCGTATGCTTCCAGTGCCCAAACTTCCATTTCCCCAAAACGTTGTCCACCAAATTGCGCTTTACCACCTAATGGTTGTTGCGTAACTAGTGAGTAAGGTCCAATTGAACGTGCATGTAACTTGTCGTCAACCATGTGAGCAAGTTTGATCATGTACATCACACCGACAGACACACGTCCGTCAAATGGTTCACCTGTACGTCCGTCATAAAGAACAGTTTTCGCATCGCTAGCCATACCAGCTTCACGAACTGTTTCCCATACGTCTTCATCACTTGCACCATCAAATACTGGTGTTGCAACGTGGATGCCTAATTGACGGGCAGCCATCCCTAAATGCAATTCCAATACTTGTCCGATGTTCATACGTGATGGTACCCCTAGTGGGTTCAACATGATGTCGATCGGTGTTCCATCAGGTAAGAATGGCATATCTTCTTCCGGCATAATACGGGAAACAACCCCTTTATTACCGTGACGTCCGGCCATTTTATCCCCTTCATGGATTTTACGTTTTTGAACGATATACACACGAACTAACATGTTGACACCTGGTGATAATTCATCGCCAGCTTCACGAGTAAAGATCTTCACATCGTGAACGATCCCGCCTCCACCATGCGGTACACGTAGAGAAGTATCACGTACTTCACGTGCTTTTTCACCGAAGATCGCATGCAATAATCTTTCTTCTGCTGAAAGTTCAGTTACCCCTTTTGGTGTTACTTTACCGACTAATAAGTCACCGTCTTGGACTTCTGCCCCAATACGAATGATCCCCATTTCGTCTAAGTCTTTCAATGCGTCTTCACCGACGTTCGGGATTTCGCGAGTGATTTCTTCAGGTCCTAATTTTGTATCACGAGCTTCTGATTCATATTCTTCAATATGGATCGATGTGTACACATCGTCTTTGACAAGACGACGACTCATGATGATCGCATCTTCGTAGTTGTATCCTTCCCAAGTCATGAAACCGACTAAGACGTTTTGTCCTAGAGCCATTTCGCCTTGTTCCATTGATGGTCCGTCTGCCAAGGTATCCCCTTTTTCGACTTTCTCACCTAAATGAACGATTGGGCGTTGGTTGTAACTTGTTCCAGAGTTTGAACGACGGAATTTTGTCACTGAGTATTTGTCTAATGCGCCATTGTCGCGACGTACGCGGATCTCAGAAGCATCAACAAATTCAACTACACCATCGTGTTTACATAGTAACGCAGCTCCTGAGTCATGAGCTGATTTATATTCCATACCAGTACCAACCCAAGGTGCTTGTGGATTGATCAATGGCACTGCTTGACGCTGCATGTTGGCACCCATCAAGGCACGGTTGGAGTCATCGTTTTCCAAGAAAGGAATACATGCTGTCGCTACCGCAACTACTTGTTTCGGTGAAACGTCCATATAATCGACTTTATCGATCGATACTTCTAAGTTTTCACTTTGGGCACGAGCCATGACGATTTCTTCAGCAAATGTACCGTCATCATTCAACTTACTGTTTGCTTGGGCAACGATATAATGGTCCTCGATGTCAGCTGTTAAATAATCGATTTGCTCTGTCACACGTCCTGTTTCACGATCAACACGACGATAAGGCGTTTCGATAAAACCAAATTTGTTTACTTTCGCGTAACTAGATAAACTATTGATCAACCCGATATTTGGTCCCTCAGGCGTTTCGATCGGACACATACGGCCATAGTGGGAGTAGTGAACGTCACGTACTTCATAGCCGGCACGGTCACGAGTCAAACCACCAGGTCCTAAGGCAGAAAGACGACGTTTGTGTGTCAATTCGCCCAATGGATTGGTTTGGTCCATGAACTGAGACAATTGTGAAGAACCAAAGAATTCTTTGATACTTGCAACAACTGGACGGATATTGATCAATTGTTGTGGTGTCAATGTTTCTGTATCTTGGATCGACATTCTTTCACGTACGACACGTTCCATACGTGCTAATCCGATACGGAATTGATTTTGTAAAAGTTCTCCGACAGAACGGATACGACGATTTCCTAAGTGGTCGATATCGTCCACGTTGCCGATGCCTTCCATCAAGTTCAAGAAATAGCTCATTGAAGCAACGATATCCGCTGGACGAACAGTTTTCACTGTTGTGTCTGGATAGCCGTTACCGATCACGTTAACTTCACGTTCTGGGTCTTTTGGTGAAAAGACTTTGATCACTTGGACAGTCATTGGATCAGTGACTACGCCATCTTCTGTTGGGTAGTAAGTCACTGAGTTCAAACCATTGTCGATGAACGGTGCTAATGTTTCCATCACTTGATGGGTCAAAGCTGTTCCTTTTTCAACAATGATCTCGCCTGTTTCAGGATCAACCAACGTTTCAGCTAACGTTAAGTTCAATAGACGTGTTTTCAAGTCTAATTTTTTGTTTACTTTGTAACGACCAACATTTGCTAAGTCGTAACGTTTTGGATCAAAGAAGCGGGCATTCAGCAAGTTACGTGAACTATCTGCTGTTTTTGGTTCGCCTGGGCGAAGACGCTCGTAGATGTCTTTTAATCCTTCTTCTGTTCTAGAATCACTTGCATTTTTGTGTAAATCTTTTTCGATCGTGTTACGTAATGTTTCACTATCCCCAAAGATTTCAAAAATCGTGTCATCTGAACCGAAACCTAATGCACGAACTAACACCGTCAATGGAATCTTACGTGTGCGGTCGATACGTACATAAGAGATGTCTTTTGCATCAGTTTCCATTTCTAACCATGCGCCACGGTTAGGGATCACAGTTGAACCGAATCCTTCTTTACCGTTTTTGTCTACTTTCCCATGGAAGTAAACACCTGGTGAACGGACTAATTGGGAAACGATAACACGTTCCGCACCGTTGATGATGAATGTACCTTGCTCTGTCATCAATGGGAAATCACCGAAGAATACTTCTTGCGCTTTGATTTCACCTGTCTCACGGTTTGTTAAACGTAAAGTCACATGTAATGGTGCAGAGTAATTTGCGTCATGTGCGCGTGCTTCTGCTACTGTGTACTTTGGTTCTTTCAATTCATAATCTACAAATTCCAAAGAAAGATTGCCATTGAAGTCATCGATTGGCAAAATATCTTCAAACATTTCTCTTAGTCCTTCATCCAAGAACCATTGGTACGAGTCTGTTTGAATTTCGATCAAATTTGGTAATTCCAACACTTCACTGATTCGTGCGAAACTTCTACGTTCGCGATGTTTTCCGTATTTTACTACGTGTCCAGCCAAGCTCTTCACCCCTCTAAAATGTCATTCAAAAAGACTACCCGATCAATTGTTACAATAATATTAAAAATATTATATTTAGGTAACAACAGACATTTTTTGCGGCTTTTAGGCAAAAAAAAACCAAAAATAGAACGTTCTCTTGAGTACTTGCCTACGTGAGCTTCTACTTTTGTTTCCTTATATTAAAGCCGAAACGGACAATATTTCGTTTCTGCCTTCGCTTCATCAGATAGTTTTTGCAACTTCATATAATACACTGTTTAAACGTAAAAGTCAACACTTCCTGGCGTTTCCTGTAAATTTTCGTAATTGTTTCTTAATCTTTCTTTTTGTTTCAATTTCGTCCAATCCTAATTGATTGATTCTTTTCTACAAAACCTCTTTGTCTTTACAGATACTAAAACAAAAAGGATGGCACACTGTCCTCATTCGATCATAAATCTGCTAATATATATAGTAGAAAGGAGTTTGATCCATGACGACAAAAGCCAAGGTACTACACCTTTTAAAAAGCACGCCCACATTTTTATCCGGAGAGAAAATCGCGCAACAGCTGAATGTTTCTCGGACAAGTATTTGGAAAGCCATCAAAGAATTAGAAAAAGAAGGGTTTCGCTTTGAGCACCAAGCAAAAGGATACCGTTATCTCCCATCCGATGTGTTAGATGCTACAGAAATCGCGCAAGAATTACGCCCTTTTGACGTGCAAGTGAACGTGCTAGCTCAATCTGAATCCACTATGAAAGATGCGAAATTTGCTTCTGGCATCGACACGACGAAACCTAGTTTGTTCGTTGCTGACACGCAAGAACAAGCCCATGGTCGTTTTGGGCGTTCCTTCTTTGCTCAGCCTGGCCAAGGAATCTATATGAGCCTATTATTACATCCACAAAAACATTTTGAGGAATTGCCACAATATACGTTGATCGCTGCCAGTGCTTGTGTCAAAGCAATCCAAGAATTGACAGGAAAACAGGCAACCATTAAATGGGTCAACGATATCTACCTTGAAGGGAAGAAGATTTGTGGCATTTTATCCGAAGCAGTGAGTGATATGGAAGCTGGTGAAATCCGTTCGGTGATTATTGGTGTGGGCTTGAATTTTTCGATCCCTCAAACGCAATTTCCTGATGAGATCCAGCAAAAAGCGACCTCCTTGTTTCCTGATGGTGAAGCATCGATGACTAGAAATCAATTGATCTGCGCGATTTGGAAACATTTCTTTAGGTATTTAGCCGACCCTTCGCACACCTATTTTGATCTTTACACAGAACGGTCATTTGTCCTAGGTAAGTCTGTCAGCTTTACCCGACAAGGAAAATCTTATCAAGGAATTGCCCAAGCAATCGGTCCAAAAGGAGAACTGATCGTAGATACGCCAAACCAGCGCTTCCAACTACTCTCTGGTGAAGTCAGCTTAACAGAAATCGATGGGCTACCATCAGCAAAAAGAGGCTAGTTCGTTTCCTAGCCTCTTTTTTATCAATGGTGGATTTGTCATGCTCGCTTTATTTTCATAAGCTTGATGTCGCGAGAAAACATGCAAGCTTCTTTACGATGTACTATATTTTTTCTACTATGTGCTTGGTTCTATGTTTGAGGTCCTACATGATGTGTTTCATTTTACTTCTGAGTCTACATCTAATTTCTATGTTTGTTCTATGTTTGTTCTATGTTTTAACTATATGTTTTAGTTCTATATGTTTGTTCTATGTTTTAGTTCTATGTTTTAGTTCTATATGTTTGTTCTATGTTCGATTCCCTATTTTAAATAGGATAGTACTATGTGCTATTGTCAGTAGCAGTAGAACAATCAAACTACTGCCTGTCAATACTAATGGACACCTGATAACATTTGCCTACGCTTTTATCTAGATGCTCTGTCGCAATCTGTGATGCACGTCGTCAAGCAATTGAGACCGAGTAACTATTTTTCCCCGAAATAGTTTTCGGCAATCAAGTGGTGTTCTATGTGTGTGTTGTTTCCTCTATTTACTACTTCTAATTCATTCATAAGCGTATCTATTGAAGACCAACGATCGCTTTCTCAGCTTCTTCCTATACAGAACCCTCTTCCATTTAACGCCCCCTTTTTTGTTTTGCTGTCGTTCTGTTTGTATCATAACGCACAAGAAAATGAATGAATTGTTTTGTATTGAATTACAACATTTTTTATTTCCACATTAAATTCAACGATCTCTTACTGGCTCATCCCAACCTCAATTAACTATTCTCAAATTTTGCAAAATTGTAATTGATTTGCTTTAGAAGAAGAAAAATATTCGATCTTCAAGTTGAATTTTTTTACAATCAAACAGCGGATCAAAAATTTATCTGCCGCAGACAAAGGTTGCTGATACTCTTCTTCAATATCACGAAATGAAAAATTTCTTTTCTTCTCACTTAATTTTGTTACGATTTCAATCACCGTTAATTGCGTTAATTCTGATGTATATTCTTTTCTCACAGCTGCTCTCCTTTATTCATAGCGTTCTTTAATCCAGAATATAGCATGGAATTTTTCTTGTTGGGGACAATTTTTTTCCAAAAACAAAAAAAGATTGTTTTAAATAAACGAATCGATCCATTTGAGTAATTTAATCCATAACATGAACGAAAGTCACCTCTGCTCTGCAATCCATCCAAAATAACATCTTTTAGCAAAAGATCAATACTAAAAATTTACATATTATAGAAATAATCGGTACATACCAACAGTTGAAAAATGATATTTTTTTTATATATTAATAAAGATAACTGAGGAGAAACAATGGAGAAACTTAAAAAAAATATAGAGGTGACAAGATTTTTAAATACAGCCATTAGAGATGGTGTTTTAAACCCACAAGCAATCGGTCAAGAAAGTTTATCTCGCTTGAGATTACACATATTGATAAAAGAGCAATCGTTAACTATAAATTTAAAAGCGCCGAATCTTTCTGACAACGCCTTTCATAGGATCAGTAAACAATTAGATGTTGTGAAAAGATTCTCACAACAGACAACATCGATCACAGCTGAAAATATCCAGTTGTCTGCTAAACAAATCGACCAGAAAATTGAACGTTTAAACGAAAAAGACAGCGAGTTGAATGAACAAATCAAGGAAATTAAAAGTGAAGTAAAAAAATATTCGAGCAGAACAGCCAATCCGGATCAATATAACAAGGCAACAACAAAACTCAATAACGTAAATAAAGAACTAAACAATAATCGAAATAACATCTACAGTCATCGCGCAATGAAACTTGTCCTAAAAGAACAAGAACGCCAACAAGCAAAAAGCAATCATCGAGAATCCGTTGATCAGTCGCCGAAACGACAATCCGTTTCTCAAGTAAAATCTGAACCTCGTCAGTCCGTTGTACAAAAGCTTTCTACGCCCCGGCAATCACTCGCACAGCAACAGGAAAAACGAACAGAAAAAATAGACAGCCTGACAGAAAAGATCATGAATACAGAAAAAATAATACAGGCGCTTGCAAAAGAAAGAGATGGTCTCGTTAGCAATCCTAACGTAAAAGAAGAATTCGCTATATACACTGAAGGTATCCAACTTCATCGAAAACAAGCAGATAATCTTTACCATCAACTGGGGACTATTGATTCAAAAATTGCAACGAAGTTAGAAAAAAAATTTGCTGATTCCCCTTATGGCAAAGTCGCTTGTCCACTAACACCTAAAGAAATTTCTGCAATCAAAGTAGCGAAGGCCAATGAAAAGTTCAATCAATCTTACCGCAACTCATCTCCTGAACCTAAAATGAACAAAAAGCTAAGAATAGACACGGGAAAAACCCTGTCCGAAAGCGAAAAAATAGCTGAGAAGAAGAAGTTGATGCAAGCAACTAAACATAATTTGCAGAAAATCGAGAAAAAATTACAAAAGTACCAAAATCGTAAAAAAAATATTTTCGGTCTGATTGCGAATGCCTTTCAAAGAAAAAAAATCCAAAGTTTAAAAGATAAGAAAACTGATTTGATAAACACTCTCGAACAACCGCAAAAAGGTATCCTAAAACCAACATTTAAAGAACAAGTAACTGACGCTCATAATAAACAAGAACAACAAATGAAAAATCAAAAACAGCGTGGAGATCGAACACAATCCCCTGGTTTTAGCAGATCATGATCATCGCCCACACAGATAAAGATTTTCTAGCTAAAGTGGTTCAAGTAATCCATATATTTATAGTTAGTTATTTTATTTACTTTGTTTCATTACAAAAAGATACACGAAATCCCAAAGAGGAAGTTCTATCATTCGATCAATATACATGTTTTATCATTCATTTTACAACGTTTTACAATTACACGTTTTATATCAAAAATTTTTCTTAATAGAAATTATCGGCACTGTATATCAATGAGAAAATGTTATGTTTGTTTATATATAACCAATAAGAAAAGGAGATAGATATGGCTAAGAATGAGCAAGATAAACAACCTATCACACAGGGGGAGAAAACAGCAATCACTCAACTGTCGAATCAAATTATCAACTCTGAAAATAAGATCGAAGAGTTAAAAGGAAAACGAGAGGCACTTGGGGACATTTCGAAATCTTCAGAAAAATATCAAGAACTAACAGAAGCTATCAGAACCCATAGAAAAAGAGTTCATGTTTTGTATGAAAAAATCGAAAAAATTTCACCCCCACATGCCGACAGATTGGAGAAATACATAGATAACCATTTCAGCCAAGACAAAAACGTCACGAAGAGCAATGAGAAAATCGTTAATGAACCTATCTATGAAACCATTCCTGGAGATAGGAAAAATAGGATGAAAGAGGTCGATGTCCCAATCACATCAAAAAGGGCTCGATCAAAAGAAGAAATTCAGTCGGCTGTTAAATCTGCTAATGATAAATTCAATGAAGCCCATAAAGATATATCTTCAAAATCATATGATAAAAGAGAGAGAACAATCGAAATCAAAAAACAACCTATTAAGGATGATAGGAGTCAAAAACTTACGCTAGATAAAGCCAACAAAAAGTTACACCAAACGGAAAAAAACCTAGCTACTTTCAAAAAAAGAAATAAGACGTTAACTGGCAAAATCATGAATTTATTTGGTGGGAAAAATAAAGAAGAATTAATGAACCAAAAAAAATTATTGATTGATCAAATTAAAATTTTAAAAGGAGAACCTGTAAAAGGAATTCTGAAACCGCCGTTGACTGAGAAGTTAGCTAACGCACAGGAAAAGGTCAAAGCTAACGCCCAAGAAAAAGCAAATCCAACACTAAATAATCGACCAAAAACTAATCCTGCTCTTTCAAAGTAAAACAACTTTAAACTAAATAATCTAGGATATTGACCAAAAAATAATGGTCAATATCCTTTTTTATGCTACCAAACAAGCTTTTCCCTTCTTTGTTTTCTCGCTCATGTTTCAAGAGCAAGAAATGGTCACACTAATTTTCCTTACTTAGAAATTATCGGTATAAATCAAGAAGATTAAAATGCTATTTTTGTTTATGTAACCAAGACAAGAGATGAGGAACTAATTATGGATAATCGTAAAGAAAACAATATGTCAGTAGAAAAGATGAGACAGCGCTCAAGGGAATTAAGTAAGCACCTACCAAAAAGTCCAGGTACAGAAATCAAACAACTGACAAAAAGCCTGATGAATACAGTAGCTCGGATTCACGAGCTAAAGGGAGAAAGAGAACAGCTTACCGATCGTTCCACATCTTCAAAAAAATATAGAGAACTAACCACTGGCATCAAAAATAATGAACAAAGAGCGCAGGATTTACTTGATAAAATCGACAAGGTGTCACCAAAACAAGTGGATAAACTGGTAGAACGATATACAGACTCTGCTGAACCGGTCTACAAAACGATGTCTGATGATACGAAAAGCAGGGAAAAAGATGTGCCACTCCCTGAAATACGTGACCGCATAAAAAAAGAAGTGCCTGATGCTGTTGTGGAAGCGAATCGTAAGTTCAATGAAATACATAAAAGTATTTCTAAAGAACCTTATGCGAATCGACAGCAAAAAGTAATGTTTGATACAAAAAAACTAGCAAATGGAATAGATAGAAAAGTGGATTCCAATAAAAATTCTCACAGGAGAGATGAACCGATCTACGAAACGATTCCTGAAAATGCTAAAAGTAATGCGAAAGGGACTGAACCTCCCAGAAAACGTGACCACACAGATAAAGCAATTGGGAAGTCTAGTCATAAGTTACAGGCCACATCATTACAAAAAAAGAGTTTACCTGAGACTCAGAAACTTACATTGAAAGATAGGATCAATCATGCACACCACCAAAAGGAAAACAATCGTCTAAACCAAACACTAAGCAATCGACCACAAACTAGCCCGAGCCTTGGAAGATAAAAAATAAAAAACCAGAGAAATCCTTATCAGTCAAGACTGCATAAGGCTTTCTCTGGTTTTTATCGACTCATTTATTCTTGTCATTCAGCGACATTTCCCCCAAAATGTTAACACTACTGATTGTCAGAATAAACAAAAAAATGAATGTTTTAACTACTTGTTTTGTCCATGGTTCACTCAATATTATGTATTATTTCTTATGTGCTTTGATTTCCCTCCTTTATTCTTCCTCCGTCATTTTATGTACTTACGTCCATAAATAAAACGATGTAAGCTCCTGTTCGATAAACGATCCATGTCCATTCTATTAATGGTTCATGTTTTTAAGAGCAACAAATTACTGATACGTATGGAACTACTAAATGGAAATCAGTAACCATGCGATACCTATTATTTAGCATACCTCTTTCTTTCAGAGGGTGCAAAACCACTTTTTCTGTGCAAAGAAAAAAATGAGCTTGGGACATTAGTCACCTTGCATCCCCTAGAACCGAATAAACGGTGTTCCAGAAGTAACTCCTTCAGAAATAAGCGTGAAACCCCAAAAAATTTGAAAAACAATTTTCGGGGTTTCACGCATATTTCTCGGAGGTGAACACTTCTGTCACAACCTCATTTTATATAACTTAGTCTACTCGTCTTAGAATCAATGACGTCAAAGTTTCTAATGTTTCTTTTGTTTGTACCGAAGTATTTGGTAATTTTTTTATTTCTTTTAGTGCTTGTTTCGTATAGGATTCTGCCAACTTCTGGGCGCTTTCGACCCCTTGTGCCTCAACAACTAGTTGTTGAACCTTCTCAGCTTCTGCTTGTGTCATTTGTTTTTCTTTGGACAAATATTCAAGTAATTCTGCTTTTTTGTCTGTTTGTAACGCATAGATCAAAGGGAGTGAATACACCCCTTGACGAATATCTTCAAGTACAGGCTTACCGATATCTTCGCTCTGTTTTGTATAATCTAAAATGTCATCAATGATTTGAAAAGCCATACCGATCGCTAAACCGATATCCCCGGCTTTTTTTGCAAAACGCTCGCTTGTCCCACTTTCATATGCCCCTACAAAACAACTCAATTGAAACAGTTCAGCGGTTTTACCAGAAATATTCTGTAAGTATTCCTCAACCGTCAACTGGGTATTGTATCTATCATCCATTTGCCCAAGCTCGCCATTCAATACTTTTTCCATACTTCGTGCATTTAATTGCATACTCTTTAAGGAAGAGGTATATTCGGATAAAAGTTTGAAACAACAAACAAATAAATAATCCCCGGCATAAACAGCGACACTATTGCCAAAACGGCTACGTAAGTTGGGCTGTCCTCTGCGTAAGTCAGCTTCATCAACGATATCATCATGGATCAACGTAGCAATGTGTAGCATCTCAATAGATGCTGCCAACGAAATAGCTTTTTCGCGATCTTGCTCCGGCCCAAATTGAGCAAATAATAATTGATACGCCGGACGCAGTAACTTTCCACCTGCATGAATCGTTTCTTTTATCGCTTCTTCTACTGGTTTGTTTTTCAGCCGAACAACACTTTCCATTTTTTTTAGTGTTTGGTTCAATTCCACTTGGATCGTTGGATAGTCCACCCACATTTGATGTAACTTCATAAAAAAACTCCTTGTATAACGCTTATTTTTTCAGAAATACCGATTGCCATTGACTATTAGTCTGCCGATCATAGTCTGCTTGGAATCGCTGAAGTGTTCTCACGTGTTTCAGCAGATAATTAGCAGCTATCCCTATAGCCAATCCTGATAGAATGCCTAGAAATGATAAAATCGGTAAGTAGAGCATGACTGTCCATGATTGAGCGATAAACGACGCGGTCAATAACTGACCAACATTATGCATAAATCCACCTGTTGCGCTGATCCCAATAATGCTAACCCTTTTAGGACCCAGTTGTTTGACTATCAACATACCTACATAACTCAATAACGCACCACTCATACTGTAAAGAAACGTCGAAATCGTGCCGCCTAATAACGTGGTTAAAAATAAACGCAACCAAAGTAATAAGAAGCTATCTCGTTTTTTCATTGTAAAAATTGCCACAATCGTAATCAAATTAGCCAATCCTAGTTTTGCACCTGGCGCAAAAGCGAAAGGATAAGGAATCATATTTTCCAATAAACCGATGATCACACCTTGGGCAACTAATAAAGATATATAGATCATTTTTTGTAATTTACTCATGACGTGAACCGTCTAATAAATCAGACTGTCTTCCCCACTCCCGTCTGTTGATCGCACTTCGATCACTAATTTGTGAGGCAAACAAACGATTGTTTCACCATTATTCGTTGCCCAGCCTCGGCGAACGCAAATCTGGTCGTCGCAGTCTGCTTCTTTGATCCGAATTCGTTCCCCATCAATCTCAATCACGTTTTTATCACCATGATCATCTTCGTATAAATAGGTATAAGCTTTGGTTTCAGTTACCAACGGAAAAGTCTTGATTTCTGTTCCATCGACTCGTAGCACCGCTTCTTTATTTGGTGTTGCATCCACTTGTTGATAACTAAAGATGACAACCGGTAAGAATGAGAGCATGACTAACAAAAGAATAATGATGATATCCCAAGGTTTTAATAAACTTTTTTGAATAAATTCTTTCAAGTACTCACTCCCTTTTTCTCCTCATTTGATTGCTCCAATTTTACCATGAATAACGAAGGTTGTGAATGAGAGGCACAACTCAGCTAATCGAAGGATTTGATCCATTCATCATTTCTATACGAACCTATTTAAGAAAA
This sequence comes from Enterococcus sp. DIV0806c, assembly GCF_051710905.1. Taxonomy (NCBI): domain Bacteria; kingdom Bacillati; phylum Bacillota; class Bacilli; order Lactobacillales; family Enterococcaceae; genus Enterococcus; species Enterococcus sp. DIV0806c. Next base: position 3,155,940 of record NZ_JBIOLO010000001.1, read on the forward strand.
AGACGAGCTTGGAATGTTTGCACACCCCAAGCTCCTCCTTATTTCTTCTCATGTCATGATTTTAGTTGCTAAAATCATTTTGATTGTTTGAATTGTTAACTTTCTCTATTCGCCGTAACGTGCCTTTGGTTTCCCGTACCACCAATTACCGAGTGTTTTTTGTAACCAAGGAATCACCCAACGATCCAAACCGATCGCACGACCTGAACCATTCATCAATGCAAAAGCCACAAAGATGAACCAGATGTTTACCCAATAGAACATACCAGAAATACAGAAAGTGATGACTAAGACAATCGTTGTTGCACTACATAACCAAGTGAATAAACCGGCAATCAATGCTAACGCTAACGCGATTTCAAAGAAGACCATGAATTTTTGGAAGAACATCGCTACATCGTTATTTGGCATGATGACTTGCATGATGCTGTTAAACCAGTCTGGTGATTTATCGATCACTGCCATTGGTTCTTCACCATACGCATAGCTCAAGCCAAAATGTGCCGCTTGTGTTGCTGCTTCTCCAGTTGTTGCACCTGCGCCACTCGCAGCTGTTGTTGCATCACCTGCTGCTGAAGCACCACTTGCTACATCTGCTACATTGTACTCCCAAGTCCAAGGGAACACACTGTTACCAGTAAACCATGAACCTTCACCAAACCACGTGCTTGGTTTTAATACTTCACCATTACCGATCATTTTCTTAGAAGCTTCGACTAACCAAACGAGACCGTAGAAGATTCGTAATGGGACGCTCCATAAAACATTGCCGTAACGAGAAGAATGACCACGAGTCACATTGCGATCATCTTTGATATGGAAGAATTCGTGCATCATATATTGGAACATATAATAACCTGAACGGATATCAAAGAAATATTTCAAGTTGACGATATGCTTCATGATGATTGCTAAAAAGCCACTTAAATGGATTTTGTCAAAAAGGTTCGCTACACCCCATTTTGCGCCAACTGAAACCATGAATCCTTGATAATTGCCTTTGAATTTATGTTTCTCGCCACCTTTGATCGAAGCCACGATATTCGCTGCAGCTGTATGACCAGTTTGTTCTGCGGCTTGAACGATCTGTGGTGTTGGTGTATTAGGGAATTCTTCGTAATACACTAAGTCACCAATGATATAGATATTTTGTTCTTCATAGCCTTTTGCTTGCATATATTCGTTTGCTACTAAACGTTGACCGCGTGCAGTCTCTAATCCGAAATCAGCCGCATCTGTTGTTCCTTTGACACCTGCTGTCCAAATCAATGTATGCGTAGGCACTTCACGACCGTCTTTTAATTTGATATGGTCAGGAGCGACTTCAACGATTGGCGCATTTAATAATAGCTCAACATTCTTTTTATTTAAATAACGTTCTGCTTTGGCTGCATCATTACGATCCAACATATTCAAAATCGTTGGCATTGCTTCAACAACCATTAGTGTAATCTCATTTGGATCTAGTTTGTAGTCTTTGGCTAAACGATCTTTCCAATCTACTAGCTCACCGATCATTTCGATTCCCGTAAACCCAGAACCACACACAACAAACGTCAACATTGCTTTACGCAATTTTTCGTCTGGTTCTAATGCTGCTTTTTCGACTGTTTTCTCAATGTGCTTACGAATCTTAACGGAATCTTCAAATGACCAAAGAGTAAAGCCGTTTTCTTTCACACCTGGCGTACCAAAATCATTTGGTTCACCACCCATACCTAAAATCAATTGGTCGAATGGATAAGCGCCTAATTTGGTTTTGACGATTTTTTTCTCTTTGTCGATGCCGATTACTGTATCAGTAACTAGATCTACATTTTTTTGTCTTGCAAATAATCGTTGTAAATCGTACTGGATCGCCTCTGGTTCCACACGTCCGCCTGCAACTTCGTGAAGTTCTGTCATCATCGTGTGGTACGAATGACGATCAATCAATGTGATTGTTACGTCTTCTTTTTTCAGTTTCTTTGCTAAGTGTTTTGTAGCTGAAACACCTGCATAACCAGCACCCACAACGACAATATTTTGCTTTGTCATTGAATATCCGCTCCTTATTTTTCATCTATATAAATTATTAATAGTTGATCGTTTTTTCAATTTGATAATGATTACACAATCTTTATACATTATATAGATGTTTTATATATTTGTCTAACACCTTTTTATGTTTTTTTTGTTACAATAAAAACGCCTGTTTTTCACGAAAATTCCAGAAAGAAAACGCTCAATTAAATCACTTCCGTTATTTTTGTAAAACGGTTGACTTATTGATGATATCCATTAGAATGTATAATGAATCACAAGGAATTTGTGGACAAAAAATGAAATGGCGGGGTTAAAAAATGAAGAAAAATCGGTTTGTTACGGGGTTTGCGGTATTAGCATTCTCAACATTATTGCTAGGAGCTTGTGGATCAGATAACAATGATAGTTCAAGTAGTACATCTTCTTCTACTTCTACTGCACAATCTTCTACAACAGAAACTAGTACAACAGAATCATCTAAGGAAATCGTTGCTGGTGGAGAATTACAAGACGGTACATATAAGTTAGAAGAGAAAAACTACTCTAATGGTTACCGTTCAGTCTTTGAAATGGTCGTGAAAGACGGTAAGATCACTGAATCAAATTTTGATTACATCGATGCAGATGGCAAATCAAAACAAGATGACACAGAATACAACGAAAAAATGGAAGAGAAATCTGGTACAAATCCAGAAATGTTCATTCCTGAATTAAATGAGCAATTGCTAAGTGCACAAAGCGCAAGTGGTGTAGAAGTTGTTACTGGTGCGACACATTCATCAGAAAGTTTCCAAAACTATGCACAACAATTGATCCAAGCGGCTCAAGCAGGTAACACAGAAACGATTGAAATCGACAATGGTGCTGAACTTAAAGACGGCACATACAAATTAGAAGAGAAAAACTATTCAAATGGCTACCGTGTACAATTTGAATTGACAGTTGCAGATGGCAAAGTTACTGACTCAAACTTTGATTACATCGATGCAGATGGCAAATCAAAACAAGATGATACAGAGTACAACGAAAAGATGAAAGAAAAATCTGGTACTGACCCTCAAACTTACATCCCAGAATTAAACGATGAACTTGTTTCAGCAATGGGCGAAGAAGATGGTTCTCCAGCAGATGTTGAAGTGATTACTGGTGCAACACACAGTGCACATTCATTCATCATGTACGCACAACAATTAGTGAATGCCGCTGAAAAAGGTGACACACAAACAATTGAAGTCGACAACATTGTGACAAAATAAACTTTGTCCTACAAAAGGCTCATCTGCCTTTACGATAATACTTTTGGAGATGTGGCAACTGTCACATCTCTTTTTCTATTCTATTCTATATAAACGTACATCCCCCGAAAAAAAGATGTTCATTCCTGCCAGATTATATTAGAATACAAAGCATGAGCTTACTTTTTGATTTCACTAAGAGAGTTCTTTTATGTGAAATAAGCAATAGATAAAAAGAAATGAGGAATAGATGTTGAAGAAACGATTACTCCCTTTCGTCTTGCTCTTGTGCCTACTGACTATTGCGGGCTGTAGCACAGATCAAACAACGGAAGGAAAACAAGAGAACAACACTTCACTGCTTTCTGACCCTTACACAGATGAACAATTTTTACTTGGTACTTACGTGCGTATCCGTATCTACGATGAAGGGAAAGAAGACGTATTAAAACCTGCTTTTGACCGTGTCAAAGAGTTGGGCGATAAAATCACGATCAATCAAAGCGGCTCCGAAGTTGATGAAATCAATCAACAAGCAGGAATCCAACCAGTCAAAGTGTCCGATGATGTGTACCGTTTATTAAAACGAGCATATGAGTATAGCGAAGACTCACATGGAGGCTTTGATATGGCAATCGGTCCAATCACACAACTCTGGCGTATCGGTTTCGATGATGCCCGTAAGCCATCACAAGCAGAAATTGATGAAGCATTGAAGTTAGTCGACTACCATAAAGTCCAATTCAATGATGAGGAAAAGACTGTTTACTTGCAAGAAAAAGGCATGATCCTTGATCTAGGGGCAATTGCGAAAGGGTTCATTACCGATGAAGTCGTCAAAGTCTTGAAAGACAATGATGTAACGACTGCGATCGTCGATCTAGGTGGGAATGTCTATGTTCTTGGACACAGTCCTAGAGGAGAAGATCAAGATTGGACAGTCGGTATCCAAGATCCGAATCTTGCCCGTGGATCGATCCTCGGCTCGATCAAAGAAAGAAATAAAACATTAGTCACATCTGGAATTTATGAGCGCTATTTAGAAGTCGATGGCGTGAAATATCATCACTTGTTTGATCCAAAAACTGGTTATCCATTTGACAATGACATTGCTGGTGTCACGATCATCACAGACCAATCGATCGATGGTGACGGACTATCTACTGCCGTCTTCGCCATGGGTGTAAAAGATGGATTGGCTTACATCGAGGATAAACTGAATGACGGAACGGAGGCGATTTTTGTTACAAAAGATGATAAGGTCTATGTGACAGACCCAATCAAAGACACTTTCAAACTCGCTGAAGATTCAAAATATACCATGGGCAATCGTTCTGAATTAAACTAAGGAGTAACTGATATGACACTAAAAATCTTTTTAGAAGTAGTTGAACTACGTACGAAAGTCGCTAGTGTATTTCCTTTTGCGATAGGGGTTTTATTCTCTATCGCTTTTTTTCACGAAATACAGTGGTTGAACACTTTACTGTTTTTTATTGGTATGCTTGTCTTTGACTTAGCAACTACCGCAATCAATAACTATATGGATTATGAAAAAGCACATTCGGAAATTTATAAATATGAAGAGAACGTCATTGGACGGACTGGTATTTCACCAAAGCTCGTACGAAACATGATTTTGGCCATGATTGCTTTTGTCTTAGTCATCGGTATATTACTGACATTGAGGACCGGTTGGTTATTGTTGCTGATGGGTATGATTTGTTGTTTTATCGGAATCTTTTATACTTTTGGTCCTATCCCTTTATCACGTATGCCATTAGGAGAGATTTTCAGCGGTTTTACCATGGGTTTAGGGATATTTACGATGGTCATCTATATCAACACTCATCGTAGCGATCTATTTGATTTAACCCTATCTTTAACAACTGGCACCTTCAATTTATCTGGCAATATCTGGGCAGTAGCCGCCATCTTTCTTGCAGCACTCCCACTTGTTTTTACGATAGCAAATATTATGTTAGCGAATAATTTACGCGATTTGGAGCGAGATATTGAAAATCATCGGTATACGTTAGTTTTCTACATTGGTCGTCCAATCGGGATCATGCTGTTTCAACTTTTGATGTATGCGTGCTACCTGATTCTTTTAATAGGACTGATCAGTGGTATATTTCAATGGCCGATTCTTCTGGCTTTCTTGACTTTACCAAAAATCCATCTTAATCTCCAACTATTCAAAGAGAGTCTACCGCAGCCTATCAGTTTTAGCTATTCGATCAAAAATATGATTTTGTTCAACAGTAGTTATGCACTTGGTTTATTCGCAACGATTCTTCTCAATCAACTGTAGACATAAAAAACAGGTGGAAATTCTCCACCTGTTTTTTGGTCTATGGATCTACGGTCTATCTCGTTGGTAATGGTGCCCCTTTTGCTAGTGGGTTTCTTGCCAAGCCATGACTTCTTAATGAATCATTGTGTAGTTTTGCTTGGCTACTCGCTCTACTCGTCATTGCGGAAAGTCTCGGCTTTCCATCTGGAGTGCCTCCTTTTTCAGCTGAATTACTTCTAGACAGTAAGGGCTTTTCAGCTGAATTTCGGCCATGGGACATTGAGGCAGTCCCTTGCTCCCTTGTCAGGTGGTCTCTACTAATGACAAGTTTACGTTTGACAAAGTTCCAGGCTTTGGATAAGTTTCCTTTTTCTTTTGGACCTTTGTCTATTAATTTTTCTCGCCCATCTGCGCGATTTTGCTGAAATGTTCTGAATTTTTGCCTTAAAAAATTCCAAGCTCTGGCTAAAATTCCTTTTTCTTTTTGACCTTTTTCTTTTAGATCTTTATTTTTCGGATTTTCTCGTGCTTCTTTACGGTTTTTTCGAAATACTTGGACTTTTCGATATACTTTTATTCCTAATTGTAAAACTTTTTTTACGAATCTATAGAGCCAAATTGGGCCTTTTTGAAACATTCTTTTAAAAATATTCTCGAGCTTATCGATTTCTGGATCTTTATCTGTGTTATTATGCATTTAGGTCACATCTCTTTCTGTTATAGTGACTGTATTGCCCTCTTCATCTGTGGTTTCTTGTGTTCTTGAGGTGTCTGAACGACTCGTCCCATCTTGTGTCATTTGTACAGACTCATAGGGCTTTTCAAATAGAGTGTTCCATTGGAAGCTTCCTTCATTTCCGAGTAACCTGTATTGATTCGCTTCTTCAGTGATTCTAAAAGTGATTGTTTTTTGTAGATTCCCACTGTCTGTTCGATTGACGATAAAGTTGGCACCCTCATGATCAGTATCAAATGAAACAATTCGATACTCAAACGTTACTTCTTCATCTGATCTCCCTTCTTCAATTTTTTTCTGAGTAAATGTGTCTTCTCCAAACACTAACGTAAAGGAACGATTGTTGTTCGTATTTTCCCATGTTCCTTGCATCAAGATATCCATCCACATTTGTGAAACTGCTCGTTGCGCGGCTTCAATCTGTTCAGAAATTTCTGCTTCTAACTGCGCTTTTACTTCTTCTGTAGGATAAAGATACAAATCCTCCCCATCCTCTTCTCGATATAAGATCGTGTTGCCCATCTTGGTTTGTAGGGCAAATTCTTTGGTTTGCTTATTATCGTTTTCTAAAACTACCTGTCCACTTGTATTTAAATAATAGATCCCTGATTCAAACCAATCACTGGAGACTTTATATGTTCCATCAGTTGCTAATTCGATTTCTGTATCATCTGGTAGATTAGAATACCAGGTACCACTGTAGATCGTCGCGTTAAAACGATCTCTTGACTCTGTTGTTCCTTGTTCTTCTGTCGTTGAGTCTGCTGATTGATCTGTATTTGCTTGTGTAGTATTCATTAATGAATACCCCACGAGCCCAGCAACGACAACAACAAATAATCCAAGTCCGATAATTATTTTTTTACCTGACTCTGTTTCTAAAAAATTTTTTAACATACTTCCTCCTTTCAAGATATCCTCTAAACCATCTATCAATTATTTTCAGTGTTATCTTCTTAAGGCAGGCCATATCCTGAAATAACATTACTCCCAATAGCGTAAGTTCTTCTTCTTACTAGATTGTCAGAGTTACCTTCGATGACCTGAATAATATTTCCGCCAGAATATTCAACGATCCCTACATGATCTTTTCCTGTTCTTCCACCAGACCAGTCAAAAAATACAAGGTCGCCAGATTGAGGAACATAGTTTTCATCATGTGTTTTGAACTTATTATTCGTTTCAAACCATTCTTTCATATCAAGAACATTTGCTGTATTCAATACTCGGCCTTGTTCCAAGTATCCCGCTTCATTCGCTATCCAAGAAACGAATACGGCTGACCACTCTATTCGATTGTTGAATCCAGCCCATCGCCAATACTTCTCACCATTCGGATTTCCCAATTCTCTTCTAGCGAGCTCAGCTAATCTGCCTGTATCTGCCATGATATTTCTTGTAACCATTGCGGTATAGAACATATTGCCAAAAACGTAGCGCCAGTTATAGCCCAATCCTTGTGCGACGATATGGTTGAAAGGAATGGTCTGATTATTACTTTTCATTTGTGCATATAAGCGCGCATCTTCAAAGGAATACGGTGCATTTCGATTGATCAGATCATCAAGATACGCTTCGCCATAATTATAGGCTTGGACCGCTGCCAGACCATTGAGATTATTGCTTTGTGCTTTTTTGAGCAGATAAGCAAAATATTCGACGCCTTTTTCAATTGATTCCTCTGGTGTAGTGATTCGTTCTGGAGATGATAGTGCCAGTTGCGCATTCATGATATCTGGCTGAATGGCTTCATTTCCACCAGATTCCACCCATATCATGGATAAAATCGCATTCGTATATGCTTCAATGCCATGTTTACTCGTTTGTTCCGCAACTCTATTTTGCCATTTAGTAACGGCTAATGGGGGATTGATTAGATTCCCTCGTAGCCCGCCACCATTACGCATATATGCTAAGTTGGTATCCGTACTAAAAACTAAATTATTGATATAAATCGCTGGATAAACATCAGGATCTTTATGCCAGAAGCGATATTCTTTCATTGCAACTAATAAATTCCCATCAAACTGATTTCTTGTATAGCCAATCAAATCACCTGCTTCTAAGGTTCTTCCTGGCCTCACTACCGGATCAATATTGACATAATACGCATAATATAGACCTGTATCCGTTTCTATCGCTGTCGTTACAGGCGCTGAACCATCTGTATGACCAGCCTGATAACTATAGTTGATACTTTCCACTGTCTCAAAGGTGGTGGCATAAACAGGGGTTCCAGGTTCTGCTTCCAAAGCGATTTGGTAATGTTGCGTATTGGGATCACGTCCACGATAGCCAAAATTATCCACCACATTTGCATAGCTCATCTTACCAAATGGATTAGCCATGAAAATTTTATCTTCAAAGCGATCTTTCTCCATGATTGGGTAATATTTATCTACTTCATCTTCATCAAAAGCAATGACTCGTCCATAGTAATCATCCTCACCTGAATAACGTATATCCACATAGATATCTACTTCAGGATCCGAATCGAACATTTCACCAATCGTTTGTACATTGATTTTGACGGTAGCAACATCTTTTCTCTCACGTTTTACTTCTGTATGCTCTTCACCTGTTTCTTTATCGACCGTTATCACAACGGTTTCAACTTCTTTGTCTTTTTCAATGACGGTCGTGTAGTTGTAGACCATATCATGTAACGCGTGGATTTCATCTTTTACAGTGAATACTTTGATTGGTTCAGGTGATAATGGATGTGGTGCCTCATGAAAAACGGCATATGTGCTATCCCTTAATGACCACGGAATCCAGACACCTGTTTTTTCTGCTACTCTTTTTCGATAGGTAGCAATGGCAATATTATCGATATCATAATCTTCAAATTTTGCATTCAAATAGTAGATATAGTTATCTCCGTTGGATATATACATAAATTGCTCTGGGTCCGATTCTATCCCGTTCACTTCAAAATAAACCTCATCATGCTCCGGGTCATCAACTAGTCGATTGTACGTATCATATACCTCTTTGTTTTTATAAGTATCTAACCACGTGACATAGTTGTATGCTTCGGTAATCATCATCGACTCTGTTTTTACGACAAATAAACTTAAAATCGTTGTCCAAAAAGAAACGAAGATCGAAATGATCGCAATAACCACTGCAACAATCAAGATGACTACGATCAATTTCAATAAGATAGGTAACTTTAGAATAATAAATATGGTGATAAGCATACCAACCAAATTTAAATTACCCTCTTCATCTCGCCCAACTTTATCAATAATCAAGTCTTTGATTTTATTTTTAAAAGGATTTTTAGGCGAAATTTGATCTTTCAACATATTATCTAATTTGGCCCGCATATTCCTTTTAGCTGCAACATTCTTTTTTCCTTCTTTTCGCTTATTGTTTCTTTTCTTTTTTTCAAGCTGTTCATTTTTAGACAGATGTAACGCTCTTTTTTGATTTTTATGACGTATCTTCGATGTAGTAGAGCTAATTTTTTCTTGTTGACCTGCTTGGTTTTCTAGCTTTACTTTACTGATGTATCCTTTATAGGTAGCATTTTTCTTTTGTCGGTCACGAATCTTTTGATGACGCTTCTTTTTATTAAAAATTGCTTGAGTATTCGCTTTTTCTTTTTTTTGTTCTGTGTTGTTATTAGTAACAGAAGCAGGAGCGATGGTTGTATCGACTTTATTAGGGCGCATCATTAAGTCATGTTGCTGTTGCTTTAGCTCATCTCTTCGACTCTCTCGAATTCTTTGTCGGCGACTGATGCTCTGGGTGTTGACCGTTTTACCTTTATCGATGCTATCGAAAGATTCCTTATTCACATTATTTTTATCGTTTTTACTTTGTTTTCTCTGAAAAATTGCTTGTTGCGATTTTCTTTTGATATGAGGATTGTTCCCCTTTAATAACTTCAACAGCTTTTTTCTTCGAGAAGTACTAATGGAATTACCTTTTTTTAAAGATAGTTTACTACCTTTCACTACCATTTTTTTGTTATTTTTGCTAGTAGTTGTAGCGTTCTTACCTGCCCTGTTCTTGTCTAAAATTTTTGAATCAGCCACTTTCCTGTTTCCTTTCCCGTATGCCTATCAAGTTTCTCCAGGTTTCGTTGACATCATCTTATAGAGCTGTGTATCTTTAGGGAAATGATCATAAAAGGGTAACGTTGTATCCCCAAACACCATAAGACCATACCCTTCTGGAGAGTTCACTACGTATTTTTCTTGTTCTTCTGAAATATCAAACAGTCTAACTAGCTGTGTACGGTCTGATTTCGCTTGATTCAACATCATGATAAAATCGCTATTTGACAACATCCGTCGAGCTAAATCGGACAATAGTAAGGTTTCGACGTTCTGGGTAATGCCAGTCGGGATCGCTCCCCATTTTCGTGCACGACTCCATAGCTCAAAGAAGTAATTCTCAGAATATTCATTCGTAAACAAAAGCTGCATCTCATCAATATATAACCACGTGCGAACACCTCGTTCACGGTTGGTCGTGATTCGATTCCATACTTGGTCTAATACAATCAGCATCCCCATCGTTTTCAATTGTTTCCCTAGGTCCTTGATATCATAGATCACTAAACGCTTGGTAATGTCGACATTCGTTTCTGCAGAAAAGACCGACAAACTTCCTTCAATATAGATTTCTAGATCCATGACTAATTGCTTGGCTTCTTCTTCTTCTTGTTCTTTCAAGATATTATAAAAGTCAATGAATGTTGGTGTACGATCATTCAACACTTCATACGTTCGACGACACACACGGTCAATCAATGTTTTTTGTGCCGAACTTAGCCCCAAGGCGCCACCAATGATCAGGTCAAATAACGAAATCAAAAACTCAGATTTTAGCACGACTGGATCAGTATCATCTCCATAGTTCTCATTGATATCCATGGGATTGATCGTTGTGGGTGAATCACTAGAGATTTTGATGATCTCACCGTTGAAATTTTGACCAATGACAGAATATTCTCGCTCAGGGTCAATAATGATAACTTCATCATCTGCATCGCGTAGTAGTACATTGACGATTTCACGCTTGACTGAGAAACTTTTACCAGAACCAGGTGTTCCTAGAACAAATCCATTCGGTGCTTTTAATAATTTTCGATCGAGTGAAAGGATATTTTTTGAAATCGCATTGACACCATAATACTTCCCATTTTCTTGAATCAAATCCGAAATCGTGAATGGGATAAAAATGGCGGTACTCGCTGTTGAAAGTGTTCGATCTAATGGAATCGCATTGATTCCCAACGGTAATGTCGCATTCAAGCCATTTTCTTGCATGAACTCTAATTCAATGAGTTTAAAACCGAAGCGACGAGACACTGAGTTTATTTCATCATGGACTTCAGCTAACTTTTCTTTCGTTGGTGAATGGAAATAGACAGATCCTGTTAGCGCATATAATTTTTGTCCTCTATTTTGCAGATCATCTACCAGACCTTTGGCTTCTGTTAGTGAGTAAGAAAGTTCATAAGAGAGCATCTCAAAGTCATACCCACTTTGTAACGCCTTCTTCTGCTCATCCACTTTTTGTTGTTCCATAAAAGCCAATTTCGTCTTCACTAAATCAAATGCTTCATCTTGATCCATTGGTTCAATATGTAAAGATACAACAATTTCACGAGGAATTTCTAACATTTCAAAAAGAAAAGTATCTGATAATTCAGAAGGAAATTCTTGTAAATATAATGTTTTTGCATAGTGATCATCAATTTTTACGTGGTTTTTGTTTTCTTTAAATTCCATGACTTCAGGTAGTACCTCATCGACTTCTGTTTTAACCGTCTTGTCATTCGTTAATAATATTTCGGAAATCATATGTAATAATTTTGTTTTTTCTACCTTTTTTGCTTGACTACCTAAGCGACTAGCAAACATTTCAAAACGATCTGCTACCATATCTAATTCTTTTTGCGCAATCTCCAATGTAGGATGCTTCTGTACAAAGGTAAATAAGATCGTTTTTTTGAAACCATTTTTTTCTTCATCTAATTTCCTTGAAATGACTTGATTCATTTCTTCACGATATGAATCGAGGAAATCATTTTTTGCTTTGTAATAAAGAACCGATTGCAAATCAGCAAGCGGTCGTTTCTTTTTATAAACAGTTAGTTGTAATTTTGTTTTACTACTCAATGAATTTAAAAAGTCGCAGTATTGAGAGAAAATTTCAATTTGATGATCGTCAGAAGATAATTGATAATTGATATCTTGTAATTCAAGCGTCAATGAATAGGTGAATTCATCGATTTTACAAATACCACTTTCATAAATCTCTTCAAACCTAAATGTATCCCTAAAAGGATCAATATCCTCTTTCTTCTTTGATTTAGGTTTACTAATAAATTCTTTCTCCTCATCTTTTGGTTTTTTAGTTGGTTTTAACGCTTTGAGCGCTTTTAACTTCATCATGTTTCTTGCCCGCCTACATCTTCGATTTCTTTATTTATTTCTTCCTTAGGCTTCTTTTTTCGTGTCCCTGGTGCCACGTGGTATTTGAAAAATTGTTTAAGATAGATATCAAATGTCAAGCCATTTCTCTTAAACCAGCCAAATGAAACGATTGGAATGGATGCAAGAATCATAAACCAACTTGTGATTTCCATAGGAATCTTTAATCCGGCAATGAAAATCAAACTAATCATGACGTTTACTCCAGCTGCAATAGCTAAACAAAGCAGCTGCTTTAAATTCATTCCTGCAATGACCTTTTCTTTATATTCTTTAATATCCTTTGGTACCTTTACCTCAACTGCCATAGTTCCTCCTTACGATGCTGACATCAATGTTTTTGCCCATCCTTTAGTTTTATTTACAGAAAGCAATAAAGCAATCATGTAAACTGTCAAACCTAAAATAATCCCAAAAATTCCTGAACCAACTTCTTCCATGATACGATGGAAGATCGTCGGATAAATCACCAATACTAACGCGATGAATGTTCCCTGTAGACCGAGTGCAGCGAAATTTTTGAAGAAACCCTTGCTCATCACTGAAAACTCTTGGCTTGGTAAGGCACTCATCGGAATTGGCGCCATTGCACAAAATATATACATCTCCAAAAAGCGAAGATAAATGGTGACTTGGACCAATACACGAACAACAAGTGATGCTAAAAATAGGATACACATCACGAGTAATACGACTAATTGTGACCACCAACTTAATTGAGAGACCGCTTGTCTCACTGCATCTGCTGTATCTCTTACAGCTGAAGCATTTCCAATTGTTAAAATCCTAGTGGTTAAATTGCCGGCAATGATAACCATACCATCTAAAATATTTTGAATTCTTAAAATAACTATGTAACAAATGACAAATTTGATCAATGCTTTGATAATCATCTCAAATCCTAACATGGGAGCTCCGCCTGCACCTTCAACCTTCGTTGAGATTTTCTGAAACTCTAAAAGAATAAAAATTGCTAGAATGGATAAAGCAAGTGGCCCAACTACGTGTTGCTGTAGTCGTTCCACTAAACTGTAGGCATCATATATGTAACTTCGTAAATCCATTCCTAAAACATTTTTTAGATCGTCCCCATTAAGAAAGGTCATGATTTGCTCAAAGATAGTCATAATTGCAGATTCCATATGCTATACTCCTACTCTTTCCTTTGCTTAACGATTATGGTAAAAACGATCCAATGTTGAATGAAGTAGCAAACCAACCTGCAGCGACTAGAATCAATCCACCACCAACAATCTGCCAAATCCCTTGTTGTAATTGAGGGCCATTTTTATCTTTTAACGCACCAGCTAGGATAATTGTTCCCCAAATCAACCATAGTCCACCACCAATTAATGTAAACTGTGAAACTAATCCAAATACTTGTTCTAATAATTGTGCATTCATAATTTTGCTAATCTCCTTTTTTTGTAAAAATAATTTTTTATTTTATTTCTTAAATTTAGTATATGCGAAATTCTCTGTCTCCATGTATCAGTTATTTCTTCCATTAGAAATTTTAGAATAAATACGGCCCGTTCCTTTAGTAGATAAACTGGATAATCGCCTATTAGCAAATGAATTTTGTTTTAGGACTAGAACTATCATTTACAATTAACCTTCGATAATAAACCGCCTACATGTTATTATTCTTACTGGCTATTTCTATATTGCTTCAACATACGATGAATGAGATGGACAAATTTTATTGTTCTTTTCAGTGCTCCATCCTTTTTAGCTAATAAAAAGCACCACATTCTCAGTCTAACATTCGAATGAAGGTGCTTTCTATTTATTATGAGTGACTCATTGATCGAGCTAGCTAAGCAGATAGATTTCGTTCATACATATAGGAATCTGTCACATCGCCTAACTTCTTATAGTTTTTATGTTTCACAATATCATATTTCTTTGATAAAAACGGATGGACTCCGCGAATTTTTAAAATACATTCCTGTCCTTTGAGACTCGCCACTTCATCGGGGTCCATCAAGTTCCTTCCTAATTTCTGGAAGTTCTCACTAAAGGAACCATTGCTCCCTTTGGTGACACTTGTATTTCTTTGTTCAATCGTTTGTTTCCCTAGCAATTTTGAGATATATTCGTGCGTACTTTGTTCCATTCCGCCTAAATATAAAAAGACATCACTGGTCCCAATGATCGTTTCCCACGTATCTTTATACAAGGTTTTTAACTGGCTAATATTTTGTAAAATGACATTCGTAGAGATTTCACGACTTCGAATAACCGAAATCACTTTTTCAAAATCAGGAATTTGTCCAATATTAGCAAACTCATCCAAGATACAACGGACATGACAAGGTAATCTTCCCTTATACACGTTATCTGCTTTATAAACTAACATGTCAAACAATTGCTGATACATCATACTCGCTAAAAAGTTGAAACTGGTATCTGTATCAGGCAATAAGATATATAGGATCGTTTTGACATCACCAACTGTATCTAGCTCAAGTGTATCTTGTGAAACAAGTTCCTTGATACTTGGAATATCAAATGGTGACAATCGCACGCCTAGACTGACTAAGATACTTTTCGTCGTTTTATCACCAGAAAGTTTAAAAATCTTGTACTGTGATACCGCAAAATTTGTCGGATCTTTTTGTTCTAACTCATTGAATAAAATATCTAGTGGGCTGACATAGCCAGGCACATCTTCTTCAATATCTGCTAAACGGACTAATTCAATTACGTTTCCTAACGTCCGATCTTCTGCAGTTACTTCTTGGATCAAATAGCTAAAAATGGCCATCAATAAGGCTGTCTCAGCTTTTTCCCAAAAATCATCTCCACCTTTTTTATCTGGGTTAGTCGTATTTTTGATTAGATTGTTCACGATTTTTAAGATATCATCCTCTGTTTGGATATACTGAAACGGGTTGTATTGATGCGTGTCTCTTCGGTTGATCAAGTCAAAAATCTTGATTTGATAACCCGCTTCTTCAAACATTTTGCCTGTTTCGGCTAATAATAAGCCTTTAGAATCACTGACGACATAGGAGGAATGCATTTGCATCAAGTTAGGTTTTACATAAAATCGTGTCTTACCACTACCGGCTCCTCCAACCACAACGACATTTTTATTTCGGTTGAAATTATCGTTTCGTGTAATCTTCATACGTCCTGATAATGATAAGCTTTCGCTCTTCGTCAACAAGATATTGAAGTCTTTTTTCTTATCAAGAAATGCACGGATGTCGCTGTACTTTCCCCATCGTGCACTTCCATATTCTTCATTGGGGCGTGTATTCTTCTCATCAAACGTCTTATATAAGACAAAAAGTACATAGGAGATAGCAGCAACCGCTGCTATCCCTAACGACGTCGGTTCATAAGAAAATTGAGGGGCAAATCTAGAAAGTTCTTCAAATGTTCGGTTGAATGCTGTTAGTAAATTATCTGCAAATGATAAATTCCCAGTATTCTCTGCTAAAAATAAATAACCAATACGATTACCCACATAAAGCAGAATACCAATTACTAACACATGCACTACCATAAGCTGCCGGGAATTTTTCAAATTTTTTTATTTCCTTTCAGTCAAAGTTATTTTTTATAATTGTGTCGTTTTAGCTTTCTTGTTATTATTTTGAATTTGTGCCTGTGCTTGCTGACTACGTGCTCGGTTATTTCGCTCATTTGATAATTGCAATGAGTTTCTTCTTAATGACTCAAAACTTACTTGTCGCCCGATGTCCGGACTCGTACCGGAAAAACTTGCGCGACGTTCGATCGCCGGATTTGCTCTGTTTGTCAATGCGACTGGTTCTTTCGAGCCCGATGGTGTTGGTTCTACTTTCGTTTGTGAGGTGCTTGGTTGAGACTGTGTACTATCTCTCGGTTTCATCTCAATGACTTTCGATTCTTTCGCCGTCTCAGAGGTTCGTTCAGATCTTTCTGTCATTTTTTGTTGCTCATTGGACTGAACATGCTCAGGTGCTTTCGCTTTTTCATCAAGACCTGCGATTACAGATACTTTCTCCCTAAATTCTTTTGAATCTAACGATTGACACTTCCCTAGCTCTTGGCATTCTAGAATTTTTTCGTTAACTTTTTTTTCAAATGCCAAATCCTCTCTTTTGGCTACACGACTTTCAATTCGTTTGAACACAAATTTGTCTAATAATTGGATACCGATTCCAATACTGACACCAATCAAAGCCACGGCACCTAACTGCATCAAGAATGGGGCAGCCATAGAGGTTGCAAGCATTGGCACTAGCGCAGATAGGGCAAACATTCCACCTATCCCTAGAGCCAGTGGCACAGCCAACATGATAAACAAGGATAATTTATTCTTCATGACATAATCAAACATCCGCTTCGGCGCATGACGGACTGTTTCCCAAGCACGTTTGGCTCTTGATTGTTTTTCTTCTATTTCAGCTGTGTTTGCACCTTCTTTGGTTGGTGCTTCCATCGCTACAACTTTGTCTTTGCCTTTGAGATCCTTAGAAGTTAACCCTTCTTTTGTTACTTCAGATTTCGCTATTCCTTCTGCTAATTTTTCATTTACCGGCGTTGCTTCTTTCATTTGTTCCGCTGGCTGTTTTTGTTTTCCAAAAGGTAATTTTTCGCGTACTTTCGACAATCCACGAGCAATTGGACCAAATACTCTTGGGAACTTCTGTACTAACTTATTGAATGCTTGCGGGATTTTCTTCTTCGCATAAATAATTGCTTTTGACCCAAAAAAACTAGCAGCGACAAAACCAACTGCAGCGTTCACAAACTGTTGCCCAAAAACAGCCATAGCTGTAGACGGTAATATGGAACCTACCCATGACATACCTAGTGGTAACATGGCAATCGGCCATAGATTCAGCAACCATCTAGCTGCACGGATTTTTCGAGAATTTCTGAAAAATGATTGTTTTAATTTTGAATGATCTAATTCACTCAACTTCTTCGTTTGTTCTTTTATTCCACGAGTTTCTTCTTGTAAGCCTTTGATATCTTTATCCATCTGCTTGATACTTTCAGCAGATAAATCTTTGGTCATTTTTTGCAGTTTTTCAGGATCAGCTAAAACCGCTTTAAGTTCCTTTAAAAACTGCACATCCTCGGTCGTATTGCTCTGCTTGATCCGCTTCAATAAAACATCGGTATTCTTGTTTTTAGCTTCAATCAAGCCAACTTTTGCTTGAAGATTTTCGACATATGCTTTGATAAGCTCGGCTTTTTTACTTTCCAGATTTTCGCTTACAACAGGTTCTTTTTTAGGTTCTTCCACTATTGGTTTCTGTAGCTTCGTTTTTTCTGGCGCCTCGTTCACGATCACATTGACCTCGATCGGAGGCGGGTTTTTTTCAACATTAGCACGATCGACTTGATCTTTTTTTGGTTCTTCCGCAATCACTGGAGTTGGTTCGCGTTCAATCGTAGGTGTAACAACAGTCGCTTCGCGATCAGCCTTACTTAGGACAACTGCTTCCTTTGCTTGCTCCGCTTTTACTTCTACCGAACGAACAACTTCTATTTCCACCTTATCGGTATAATCAATCAGCCCTTTTGTTTCAGCAATTTCATTCTGAAATCCTTCTTTTATTGCACTAATTGCTTGAAATTTTGATACTAACATTTGTTCCGAATCATTTTTATTTGCCGTAAATTCAGAAAAAGAATTGGAACGTCGCAGTGGTTTTTCAGGCAAAGGTTCTAGTTGATCTGTGTTGATCGCGACCTTCTCTAACTTATCCTTTAATTCTTTTTGGACGATCTCAATTTTTTTAACCTTATCCTCGGCTGATTGGACCTTTTGTTCAAGAACTGTCTTTTTACTTCTCTTTATTTTACCAATTTCAGCCCTTAACTTATTGACCTCGTCTTCTTTTGCTATTAGTCCTGTTCTATGGACAGTCAATTCTTTTTTAAATTCATCTTTTTTGATTAATGCGAGAAAGATTGCTGCATCAACTTTTTGGTCTTTTGTATTCACTTTTAAAACACTTTGACCATCCCCATATTGATTTAATTCTTTTTGATGACTTTCCAGAGTTGCTTGCACTTTTTTTAATTTCGCTTGATCTTCAATATACTTAGCATCGATATTCTGTTGGTCAGAAGAAGTGATAGTTCCAATCCCCTTGATCGTGGCTATGTCCCGTGTCAGACGAATAATTTCTTGTTGTAAATCATTATTTTTCAACTCTTTGGCAATATTTTCTTTCTTCTCATTGACCAATTCCTTAGAAGTCGTATCATAATTTATTTCTTTGCTTTCATTTCTTATTTTTTCATCAATTGGCGATCCAATGATCCTTTTGATAGTCGCTTCGTTGTTATATGAAAATATAGACAGAAATGATTCATTGATGTTACTTTGATTATTTTCTTTAAGCTTATCTTCTCTAAGCTTTCTTTCTGTAGACATATCTTCTAGAGGCTTATCTTCTATAGACATATCTGTCTCACTCCCTTCTCATCTTGATTTACATTATCTCGAATGTCCTGTCATTAGAGATTGACCAGAATAGGTACCAAGACGATTCGTTTGTTTTTGTGCTTGTGACACCCGCGTGTTCAATCGACTATCTTTTGACATGCTTGAATGAACAGACGTACGATCTAGATTGTTTTCTCTTTGCTGTGAAGCTAATTTATGTGAACGTGCAAGTGCTCTCTTTTGTGCCCTTTTTTCCCAGCCTTTTTTGATCATTTTTCCAATGAAATTACCAAGTACTTTGGTGACTAACCAAAGTACTTTAAAAACTAAAGATAACACTTTGAATGCTGCACTATATACCCCAAACAATAATAAAATCGCTAACTTATTCAACTAACTTTCCAGCTCACTTTCTCCATAATATACCTATCCTAACCAATACTAACTAGTGGGTGCTTTAAGCGTACCTGAGTTTCGACTGCCACTACTATCTATTTTTTCAAAATTGATAAAAAGATGAAAAAAACGTCCCACATAACGATTTTTATTAAGAAGAGTAAAGACACTGCTCAAAATTATTCCAAAAAATAGAAGTAGGAACTTTAGAGATTTTCAAAATTTCGGACGTGATCCGATCAAAATTTAAGGATAGATCAGTCAAGATCAAATCATATTGATTAATTAATTGATAATCGATAGAAAAAACGTCCTTCTCATAGATATCAATATTTTTTAAAAATGGATGCTTATGTAAAATCAAATTTTTATATAAAAGAGATAAGCCAATTTCTTGAGAACTTAATAATAAAATCGATTTCTCTTGTATTTTTGGTTCAATCATCCGTAACAAATCATTTGAAGAAATGATTAATTCGAGTAATAGTTCTTTATGTAATAGTTCGCTTTGTTCGACAAAATTTAATTGAGCAATTTGCAAAGATTTTTGATAGGCTTGCCAGATCTTAGGGTTGTTCTCCATCATTTTTTTATAAAATATATCTGCATAGCTTACTTTGAAGATGGCTAATTCTTTATAAAAATTGATGAAATCAAAAAAATATTCGATTTCCGTAGTGTTGATCGGCATGTCAATCGCTAATAGACTGTAAAAGCTTTGAAGAAATTTTTCAATATTCTGCTCTAATCTCTGATCACGATGTTGGACCTCTGTAAACATTAGACCAAAATAGGAAGTGAGAATATTGGAAACATTTTTTTGTGTGACATTGAATTTATATTTTTGACTCATCAACGTACAAAAGACTGTATCACTTTGGATGATCTCCAAGATGGTACCTACGATTTGCTCATTGTCGATCAATTCTTTCTCGGGAATAAGATGTTTATTGCCAATTCGAATAATTGATGAATAAATATAATACACCGAATAAATCACTTTAGGTGTGCTAACCATTCTTTTTTGTGCCTTCAAACAACGTCTGAGCATCTGATAAATCGTATCGAAGTAAGGAAATTCTTTTACTTTATAAATTTCCTTGAACATACTAGCAAATAAACGTCGAATCTCAATTTCATTTCCAGTAATCGTTAATTTGTTCTCTAAATTAATTTGGACATTGATTTTTTCTTTCAAGAAATATGTATTGATTTTCGCGACAATTCTACGAATACTCGTTTTACTTAAAAATAATTTTGTCGCAATCTCAGATAGAGAAGGTTCTGTAATGAATATGTACTTTAAAATTTTCACATTTGTTGAATTATTAAGTATCCTGACAAATATATCATCCAAATTCAATTTCTTCGGTATCGAAAGCGATACCTCTTTGTATTGATTGGTTTCAATACGAGCAGGAAAACAAGTGGTATTGAAACTATCGATATCTGCCGCAATCGTTTTATCTGTAATACTCAATTCTTTGGCCAGATTACTAATATTCGATGACTCAATATTTAGCAAATAAAGCAATGAAATTTGTCTCTCTAATTGTTTCTCAAGTACACCCATAGTCAACAAGCTCCTTTCTTTTTAAAAAACCTATAATGTATCGTACAGCTTTTTCGATAATTTCTTAATATTAGTTTTTCTGTTTTATTAAAAACAAGTTCAATGATCACATCGCTTGGATGTTATAGTTAAAGATTTGTAAGTGAAATAGACCATTTAGTCCATCGATAGATGTTATTCTTAATTTTTTTTTGCTAGATAAAAAAATTTAAATCATAGAAATAAAAAAACATGTATCAGAAAATTTTACTTTTGCGTGTGTCAATTGACTACTTCTAGTTATTTAGATTATCATATACTGTTTTTTTTAAAATAATACTTATTAAATAATGAAGGCAATCTCACTTTTAAATAACCACCGATTAGAATAAAAAGAAAAACTCGAATAATTAGAAAAGTATGATAAAATAATGTTTATAATATGAATAAAGGATGTGAAAAAACAGATTTTCTTTTTTTTAGGAGATCTGAAAAGTATGATAAAACGAACAAATATGCTTGAAAAGACTTCTGAAAGGCAGATCAAACTAGCTTTACTCTTAGGTATGGCCGCCATTGACTGTTCGACTTTAGCAGAACAACTTGGGGTAACAAAAAAAACATTATTGACCGATATTGTGTTTTTTAACCATACATATGCACCAGTTTGTATCAGCACCGATAAATATCAAGTAGCTTCTTTACTATTACCACCAGAGATCAATTTGGAAGATTTAATCAAACAAATACTCAATCAATCAACGAATGTACAAATACTACAGATGATTTTTGAAGTAGAGCCAACGTTATCTAAATTAGCAAATAAACTATATTTAAGTGAAACAAGTATTCGCCGGATCATTGCAAATATCAATACTTATTTCAGCGAGATCAATGCGCCATTATCCATACATATCTCCTCAAAACTCAAAATCATTGGGGATGAAAGTTACATCAGGCAATTCTTCTGTAGTATGTTTCGTGAGCAATATACGCCACAGCAATTGCCCCATTTTTATCACATATTCGATGTGTTACAACGTTACTATAAAAAGCAAGCAACACATCAAACAATTAGTACATATAAAGTTATTATAAATAGTTTTTATCTTTACACAGCAATCATTCGTATCGGACAAGGCCATTTGATCTCAGAAAATAAAGGAAATCCAATCAATGATCCTTCTTTTTTTGAAATAATAAAAAATAATACAGTGTTTTGCTCAATCATTGAAAAAGAATACGGCTTTAATGTCACCACCACAACCGTATCAAATCTATTAGATAAAAAAATCTATTTCCCTTGTATTCAGTCAACACCCAGCAGTCATGGAGAGTACCAACGGATTCAACAATTCTCGGAATACTTTTACCGTTCACTGTCCCAAGACTTCTCTTTGAATCAAGATGGTATTCAGAAATTAAGTGAGCTGATCAATTACAATAAAAACCGGCAGTTCTTTAAAACAACCTATCTACAGATTTTATCTGAAATCCTGTTTACACATTCGCCACAAATACTTAAAGCGTACAATCAAGCCATTGACCATGCTGGATTAATGATGATCAAACGGAATCAATTACTCTATGAAGAGTTATTGTTAGAATTGATCTCGTTATCGCCCTCTTTATTGACGACCGTTTTTCCTTACAAGAAAAAGGTATCGATTTTGATTGTTTCTTATCAGGAAGAAAGGACACTTGCACTGTATAAGCAACTGTTATTCAAAAAAATTCCTGCGATCCATATGATCCATACATATACTGATAATATTTTTCAAGTAAACTACGATACAGTAAATCAATACGATTTAGTTTTAACAGACATCGAGCTGAACCAAGCTAAAACGAAAGCTAAAACCATTAAAATTTCTAAAATACCAACAACCTCTTTTTGGAATAACATTGAAACAGTTCTTTATACATAGTTTTACCCCCATAAATTAGAAAAAGCAGACGAATATTCCGTCTGCTTTTTCTGTATGTGCATTTTCTCCACTTGCTAACGACTTAACGCATGGTAACAAATTCTTCTGCACCTGTTGGATGAATGGCTACTGTATTATCAAAATCTGCTTTTGTTGCACCCATTTTGATAGCTACTGCAAAACCTTGTAGCATTTCATCAACACCCACGCCGATGGCATGCAATCCAACGATTTTTTCTTCTTCACCCACACAGATCAATTTCATTTCACATTTTTGTCGATAATCGTTCAAGGCAAAATACATTGGTGTGAATCGTGAACGATAGATTTTCACTTGTCCTTCACCGTATGTCGCCAACGCTTGCTCTTCTGTCAAACCGATGGTTGCAATCGGTGGATGAGTAAAGACGACTGTTGGAACTAAATCATAGTCTAAATACGAATTTTCTTTTCCATTGAATAGTCTTTCTGACAAACGACGACCTGCGGCAATCGCTACTGGCGTCAAGTCGATTTTACCAATTACATCACCAATGGCATAGATGTGTGAATCGGTTGTATTTTGGAATTTATCCACTTTGATAAATCCTTTTTCATCTAATTCAACGTTCGTTTTTTCGATTCCTAATGCATCTGTATTCGGTACACGTCCGCCAGCAAATAACACACACTCTGCCATTAATGTTTCCCCATTTTCAAAGGTAACGGTGTAGACATCCCCGTTCTTTGTTATTTCACGAGCCGTAAAGTTTGCATAAGTGTGGATTCCTGCTTCTTGATACATCTCAATCAAGTTATCAGATAACATTTTATCAAACGTACGTAATGGACGTTCTTTACGATAAGCCCACATCACTTCACTTCCCAAGCCATTTAACACACCTGAAAGTTCAGCTGCAATATAACCCGCACCTAATACGATCGTCGATTTTGGTAATTCTGTCAATGCAAAAAATCCGTTTGAATCAATGGCATATTCTCCGCCAGGAATCGTCATCTTGCTTGGCTTGCCACCGGTAGCAATCAAAATATGATTTGCTTGATAGCTTTCACCGTTTACTTCAACGGTTTGACTATCTACAAAGCGAGCATAGCCTTTGATTGCTTCAACGTTATTACTATCTAAACCTCTTTGATAAGCGCCATGAAGGAAATCAATGTATTTCTCGCGTTTCTCTACTAGTTCTTTAAAGTCAACATGTTTAACGTCCGCTTGGATACCATAGCTTGAAGCATCACGTTCGATTGTTTCTAATATCGTGCTTGCTTGCCACATGACTTTTTTTGGAACACATCCGACATTGACGCACGTTCCACCTAGTTCATTGCCTTCAATCAATAATACTTTCGCTCCATGCATACCGGCACGATTCGCTGAAGCAATGCCTCCAGATCCTCCGCCAATGACAATATAATCATATGTTTTCATCTTGTTCCTCCTTTTAGCAGCTGATGCAACATCCTATCTCTTATTTTTCAATAAACTTTTTATCAGCTCTTACAAAAAATAAGTGTAGCACGTTTCTAGTCATTCTGTTGACGAGATGCTCATTTCGCTTGATTGCTTAAAAAATTATTTTCTTTTTCTAATCATATCTCCAGGTTTAACTGGTTGTGCGACTGGCATGGTCAAAATCATCATAGGATTTGGTGCGCGATCAATGGATTCTCCTTCTTCATTGTGCATCATCTCAACCATTTGACTGAAGTGAGTAAATCCAGGCCCATAAAATTCGATTTCATCCCCTACAGAAAAGAGGTTTCTCTGACGGATTGTCGCTTGTTTCGTCTCCTCGTCATAAGATAAAACTTCTCCGACAAATTTGTATACAGGGATCTTACGACGTTCACCAAATAATTGTTCATTTTCGCTAGGTGTATCGTAATAAAATCCTGTTGCCAATTCTCGTTGAGCCACTTTCCATAACTCATCGATCCATTCTTGTTTGCACACATAGTTTTCAGGATCTTCCATATAACTATCTACAGCTGCTTTATAGACATTTGCGACAGTTGATACATAATGGATCGACTTCATTCGACCTTCGATTTTAAAACTATCTACGCCATTTTCAATCAAGTCAGGAATATGTTCGATCATCGACATATCTACTGCACTCATCGAAAACTCTTCTTCGATCTCGCCAGCATCTGTCAAAGAGTTTCTCTCTTGTCCAAATGGCAAATCATACAATTCATATTTCCAACGACAAGATTGTGAACAGCCTCCACGATTGGCATCCCGCATCGACATATGATTCGACAACGTACAACGTCCTGAATAAGAGATACACATTGCTCCATGGATGAATGCTTCAATCTCTACATCAGTATGTCGACGGATCTCAGCGACTTCTTCCATCGAAACTTCCCGAGCTAAAACTACACGTTCCAAGCCTTCTTCTTTCCAAAATTCTAATGTTTCATAGTTGGTAGCAGAAGCTTGAGTCGATAGATGGATAGGTAAGCCAGGGGCTTCGGTGGCACAGATC
Source organism: Enterococcus sp. DIV0806c (assembly GCF_051710905.1). NCBI lineage: Bacteria > Bacillati > Bacillota > Bacilli > Lactobacillales > Enterococcaceae > Enterococcus > Enterococcus sp. DIV0806c. The sequence goes on from NZ_JBIOLO010000001.1 coordinate 3,181,458, forward strand.
TCAATAAGTGCTGGATCAGAGACGATCACTGCTGAAATCCCCACATCGCGCAGGTTACGGAAAAATTCACCGGCTCCTTCGTCATTTCCTTCATGTGTGACCATATTTGCTGCTACATACACTTTCGCTTGATGTTCTTTTGCGAATGCAACGCCTTCTGCCATTTCTTCATAGGTAAAGTTTCCTGCGCGACTACGTAACCCATAAGCATTACCACCAATATACACAGCATCTGCGCCATAATGGATAGCTGTTTTTAGTTTTTCAAGCGTGCCGGCTGGTGCTAAAACTTCCGGACGTTTTAATTTTCTTTTTGTTGTCATTTTATTTCACCATACTCCTTACTTGATAGATTCAGGATCAATATAAAAGAAACCTGTATCAAGTCCTCGATTCGTTGGATGTAATCCATTGATCTTATTCGTCATTTCTTGTGCTAACGTTTCTGTCCATGTGTCTGCTAATAATGCTTTTTTTGCCTCAACAAATAATTTAGTGATCTCAACAAATGCTTCACCAGGCGTAAAAACGCCATCTAATTTCCAGGTACGGAAATGATGGGCATAAAGCTGTGGGAGTTCATTACTTAAATTGATGTCATTATTCGCAAAAATATGCGTACCATGTGAATCTTCATAAATCGAATAATGTGTATCTTCTTTTTTAGGTTCAGCGAGAAAGAGTCCTCTTTCACGATCTTTTTTTTCGTCCTGTTGCGTGTAGTTATAGTAATTCTGTAACAATGGACGTTTCGATTGATGGATGCATGTAGCTCCATACACAAGAGTTTCGACAGGTATCATCAACTTGTTCTCCATCTCTTTCATCTCATCAAATGGCACTTCTCGTGCTAAAACAGCAGAAATCGCTCCTTTTTTTGCCCAAAAATTGATTTGTCGCGCACTCGTCACTAATGTTTCTGCATCAAAGACATAAGGAATGTTCAACTCTGGATTTTTTCTCATGGTATAAATAATCCCAGTATCACCAACTGTGATCTTATCCACATTGATTTCTTTTAAAAAAAGCAGATACTCTGGAACTTTTTTCATTTTTTCAGGATGAATGATCCCATTGACAGCTATATTTACTTTTTTACCGTACCGATGTGCCAGCGCAACTAATTCGCGTTGTTCTTCTCTTGTAAAAGAAGCTGGTAAGCGTAGACCGAAGCGTTCTTCCCCAAAATATAAGGTATCCACTCCTGCTTCAAGCAATTCTTCTGCTTGTTTCATTGATTCTATAGTAGTTATGATTTCGATCATCATTTCCTCCTCCTACAACTCCATAATAGTAGCACAGCTCTGAAAACTTTCCAATACTTCTTACATTTATTATTGATTGTAACGATACTGTAAAATAATTTCTGTTTTATACAATGTATCCCTATTGATTTAGAAGTAGCTCTTTAGGAAAACAAAAAACCCAAAAAATCAAATGATTTTTGGGTTTCTGGCTTAGCTATTTCTGTTGGGATCTCACTCTGTCATTATACTTTAGTAGTTATTTTCTTAGGTTCACGCACATTTACTGTGATTTTGCCCTTCGAAGCGCCAACAGTGATTTGATCGCCTAAATGGATTTCTCCTCCAAGCAAAGCTTCGCTCAAACGATCTTCTACTTCTTTTTGTAATGCCCTTCTTAGTGGCCGTGCACCATACTCTGGATCAAAACCGACTTTTCCAATCACATCAACTGCTGCTGGTGTGATTTTCACTAAGATATCTTGTTCTTTCAATCGTTTGACGATCGATTGACTCATGATTTGAACAATCGCATGGACTTCATCTTTTGTTAATGAATGGAAAACGACTGTCTCATCGATACGGTTCAAGAATTCAGGGCGGAAAGCTTTCTTCAGCTCTTCAAGTATCCGTTTTTGCATCGCTTGATGATCTTTAGTAATATCTTGGACGTTGAATCCAACATTTTTTTCCTCACGGATTTGAGTAGCGCCAATATTAGAAGTCATGATCATGATCGTATTTCTAAAGTCTACTTTTCTTCCTTTAGCATCTGTTAAATGACCATCATCTAACACTTGTAATAATAAATTGAAGACATCTGGATGAGCTTTTTCCACTTCATCTAGCAAGATAACTGAGTAAGGTTTTTGACGAATTTTTTCTGTCAATTGTCCACCTTCATCATAACCCACATAGCCTGGAGGCGAACCGATCAAACGACTCGTACTATACTTCTCCATGAATTCAGACATGTCGACACGAATCAATGCGTCCTCTTCACCAAACATCACTTCTGACAATGCTTTCGCAAGTTCTGTTTTTCCGACTCCTGTTGGACCTAAAAACATGAAGGAACCAATCGGGCGATTTGGATCTTTTAAGCCACTACGCGCCCGTCTGATCGCACGAGAAACAGCTTTGACCGCTTCATCTTGTCCTACAACACGTTCGTGAAGTAGTGCTTCTAGTTCCAGTAATCGTTGACTTTCTTTCTTTTCTAACTGTTGCAATGGTACACCTGTCCACTCCGAAACAACAGTAGCTACATCTTCTTCAGTCACCCGATCCGCAAAGCCATTTTTATGTTTTGCTTCAATCGCTAAACGTTTTTCTAGTTTTTTCATTAAGCTTTTTTCTTGTCTACGTAAATGCGCAGCTGTTTCAAAATCTTGTTTTTGAATCGCCTGTTCTTTTTCTTTATTCACTTGATCGATTTCTTGTTTCAGTATCGTCGTTTCTGACAAATCGTCCGCTTGTTCCAATCGAACTTTCGCTGCTGATTCATCAATCAAGTCGATCGCTTTATCTGGTAACTGTCTGGAAGTGATATATCGAACAGAAAGATTGACTGCCGCTCGTACTGCTTCATCGGTGATCTCCACATGATGATGTTCCTCATAGCGTGAACGTAAACCACGTAAGATTTCTTCCGCTTCATCTGCTGTCGGCTCATCTACTTGGATACGTGCAAAGCGTCGTTCCAATGCCGAGTCTTTTTCAATGTATTTTTGGTATTCGTCTAATGTTGTCGCGCCAATCGTTTGTAATTCTCCACGTGCTAACGCTGGTTTCAAAATATTCGATGCATCGATGGCACCTTCTGCACCACCAGCACCAATCAATGTGTGTAATTCATCAATAAAGAGAATAACTTGACCATCATGATAAATTTCATCAATGACTTTTTTCATTCGATCTTCAAATTCTCCCCGATACTTCGTCCCAGCGACTAACGCCCCCATGTCTAACATCATCAAACGTTTTGCTTTCATTTCTTCAGGTACTTCACCTAAAATGATTTTTTGAGCCAATCCTTCTGCAATCGCAGTTTTACCGACACCGGGTTCTCCAACTAAAACAGGATTGTTTTTTGTTCGGCGACTAAGTATCTGGATCAACCGTTTGACTTCTCTTGAACGACCTACGACTGGATCTAACCTGTTTTCTTTTGCTAACTTAGTTAAGTCTCTAGCTAAAGAATCTAACGTAGGAGTACCTTGTGTCATTGCTCGCTTTTCTTGTGGATTGCGACGACGAATACCACCGGTACTACTTTCCGTACCCATCGTACGCTTCAATGACTGACGAACTTTGCTCAAACTAATCCCCAAGTTGATCATGATACGAGTAGCCATGATACTCTCATCTTTTAATAGACTAAGTAAAATATGCTCAGTTCCTACCTTTTGTGTACCCATTTTATTCACTTCACTATTTGCCAAAGCAAAAATTTGTTTCATTCGAGGAGAATAAGGGAGAAATACACCTTTTGCATAAGTTTTCACTGTACCATAACCGACTAAATGCTCGATTTCTTCATAAATATCTTTTTCATTCAATTTCATATCTCGTAATACTTTCCCAGCAATCCCGTTGGGTTCGATCACTAAAGCCAATAATATATGTTCTGAACTTACCGCTTGATGTTTGAAGCGTTTTGCTTCTTCTTGGGCAATTTCTAACACACGTTGTGCTCTTTCTGTAAATATTTCTGCCATTTAAATTTCACTCCCCATCTTCATAGCTTAATCGTTCTAAAAAGGCTCGTAGAATTCGAGCACGTGTATAATCTTCTGTCTCATTGATGTTCAACGTATTTTTAGCAATCGCACTCAACATCAAGTTTCCTTCTTTTTTGGTAATGATTTGGTCTTCATATAGTTTCTGAATAATGGCGTAGGCATTTTTTTCATTAATCGTTTCGCCAAATAGCAAGTTGATTCGTTCAAGCATTTGTTTTTTATCCGACATTCTCACTTTTGCAATGCGGATATACCCACCACCACCACGTTTACTCTCAACCAGATAGCCGCGTTGAATCGTAAATCGTGTATTGATCACATAATTGATTTGTGAAGGAACGCAGTTAAATAGATCTGCCAATTCAATCCTTCGAAGCTCGATCATCTCGTTTTTTTCCAGGATCTTTTTTATATATGATTCAATTAGATCCGAAGTATTTTGTTGTGCCATCCCACTCATTCCTTTGACTAATATTGACCTTAATTATAGCGAATTTACAGGTAGAATGAAAGGAGAACGCTTGTTAGATATTTGATTCGAAGAATAACGATAAAAGACCATTTATTTATGTAAATAAAAAAAACTAGGAATTCAATGAAGTCCCAGTTTTTCCAACGCGCCCAAGAGGAGTCGAACCCCTAACCTTTTGATCCGTAGTCAAACACTCTATCCAATTGAGCTATGGGCGCATATTCAATTAATTAAAAATAATCATACAATAGAACGTATGACTTTGCAACAAATAAAAAAATCGGGAAGACAGGATTCGAACCTGCGACCCCTTGGTCCCAAACCAAGTGCTCTACCAAGCTGAGCTACTTCCCGAAAAAATAAAAAGACTACGCGCCCAAGAGGAGTCGAACCCCTAACCTTTTGATCCGTAGTCAAACACTCTATCCAATTGAGCTATGGGCGCATATTTGTAATGCCGAGGACCGGAATCGAACCGGTACGGTGATCACTCACCGCAGGATTTTAAGTCCTGTGCGTCTGCCAGTTCCGCCACCCCGGCGCGTAGTACATTGGCAAAGCGGAAAACGGGGTTCGAACCCGCGACCCCCACCTTGGCAAGGTGGTGCTCTACCACTGAGCTATTTCCGCATATTTACGATGCCGGCTAAAGGACTTGAACCCTCGACCCTCTGATTACAAATCAGATGCTCTACCAACTGAGCTAAGCCGGCGTAAAAAAATAGAATAAATCATATGATGCGGGTGAAGGGACTTGAACCCCCACGCCGTAAGGCGCTAGATCCTAAATCTAGTGCGTCTGCCAATTCCGCCACACCCGCAAAAATATGAGCCGTACAGGGCTCGAACCTGTGACCCTCTGATTAAAAGTCAGATGCTCTACCAACTGAGCTAACGGCTCATATGGAGGTTAACGGGATCGAACCGCTGACCCTCTGCTTGTAAGGCAGATGCTCTCCCAGCTGAGCTAAACCTCCAAAAATAACAAAGCGTGGCGGCGTCCTACTCTCACAAGGGGCAACCCCTCACTACAATCGGCGCTAAGAAGCTTAACTTCTGTGTTCGGCATGGTTACAGGTGTATCCTTCTCGCCATCGCCACCACACTTGGTGTTATCTATATTGAGTAAATCTTGTTCACTCAAAACTGGATTTGAAGTATCAGTAAGAAACTCTCCGAGTTTTTCATTTTATTTTGGTTAAGTCCTCGATCGATTAGTATCAGTCCGCTCCATACATCACTGTACTTCCACTCCTGACCTATCTACCTGATCATCTCTCAGGGATCTTACTTTCTTAAAGAAATGGGAAATCTCATCTTGAGGTGGGCTTCACACTTAGATGCTTTCAGCGTTTATCCCTTCCCTACATAGCTACCCAGCAATGCCCTTGGCAGAACAACTGGTACACCAGCGGTAAGTCCATCCCGGTCCTCTCGTACTAAGGACAGCTCCTCTCAAATTTCCAACGCCCGCGACGGATAGGGACCGAACTGTCTCACGACGTTCTGAACCCAGCTCGCGTGCCGCTTTAATGGGCGAACAGCCCAACCCTTGGGACCGACTACAGCCCCAGGATGCGACGAGCCGACATCGAGGTGCCAAACCTCCCCGTCGATGTGGACTCTTGGGGGAGATAAGCCTGTTATCCCCAGGGTAGCTTTTATCCGTTGAGCGATGGCCCTTCCATGCGGAACCACCGGATCACTAAGCCCGACTTTCGTCCCTGCTCGACTTGTAGGTCTCGCAGTCAAGCTCCCTTCTGCCTTTACACTCTTCGAATGATTTCCAACCATTCTGAGGGAACCTTTGGGCGCCTCCGTTACTCTTTAGGAGGCGACCGCCCCAGTCAAACTGCCCATCTGACACTGTCTCCCACCACGATAAGTGGTGCGGGTTAGAGTGGCCATAACGCAGGGGTAGTATCCCACCAGCGCCTCCATCGAAACTAGCGTTCCGACTTCTACGGCTCCTACCTATCCTGTACATGCGGTACAGACACTCAATATCAAACTACAGTAAAGCTCCATGGGGTCTTTCCGTCCTGTCGCGGGTAACCTGCATCTTCACAGGTACTAAAATTTCACCGAGTCTCTCGTTGAGACAGTGCCCAAATCGTTACGCCTTTCGTGCGGGTCGGAACTTACCCGACAAGGAATTTCGCTACCTTAGGACCGTTATAGTTACGGCCGCCGTTTACTGGGGCTTCAATTCGTACCTTCGCTTACGCTAAGCACTCCTCTTAACCTTCCAGCACCGGGCAGGCGTCAGCCCCTATACTTCATCTTACGATTTTGCAGAGACCTGTGTTTTTGATAAACAGTCGCTTGGGCCTATTCACTGCGGCTGATCTGACGATCAGCACCCCTTCTCCCGAAGTTACGGGGTCATTTTGCCGAGTTCCTTAACGAGAGTTCTCTCGCTCACCTTAGGATTCTCTCCTCGACTACCTGTGTCGGTTTGCGGTACGGGTCGTTGTTTTCTCACTAGAAGCTTTTCTCGGCAGTGTGACGTCAGGAACTTCGGTACTATTATTTCCCTCCCCATCACAGCTTGTCCTTAAAGTTAGAAGCATTTGACTCCTATCAAGACTTACTGCTTGGACAGACATTTCCGATCGTCTGCATTCCTTAGCCTCCTGCGTCCCTCCATTGCTCAAACAAAAACAACGAGTACAGGAATATCAACCTGTTGTCCATCGCCTACGCCTGTCGGCCTCGGCTTAGGTCCCGACTAACCCTGGGCGGACGAGCCTTCCCCAGGAAACCTTAGTCATTCGGTGGACAGGATTCTCACCTGTCTTTCGCTACTCATACCGGCATTCTCACTTCTAAGCGCTCCAGCAGTCCTCACGATCTACCTTCAACGCCCTTAGAACGCTCTCCTACCAATACACCTAAAGGTGTACTCCACAGCTTCGGTAATATGTTTAGCCCCGGTACATTTTCGGCGCAGGGTCACTCGACTAGTGAGCTATTACGCACTCTTTAAATGGTGGCTGCTTCTAAGCCAACATCCTAGTTGTCTGTGCAACCCCACATCCTTTTCCACTTAACATATATTTTGGGACCTTAGCTGGTGGTCTGGGCTGTTTCCCTTTCGACTATGGATCTTATCACTCACAGTCTGACTCCCGGATATGAATGAATGGCATTCGGAGTTTATCTGAATTCGGTAACCCGAGATGGGCCCCTAGTCCAAACAGTGCTCTACCTCCATCATTCTCAATTCCGAGGCTAGCCCTAAAGCTATTTCGGAGAGAACCAGCTATCTCCAAGTTCGTTTGGAATTTCTCCGCTACCCACACCTCATCCCCGCACTTTTCAACGTACGTGGGTTCGGTCCTCCAGTGCGTTTTACCGCACCTTCAACCTGGACATGGGTAGATCACATGGTTTCGGGTCTACGACTACATACTCAAACGCCCTATTCAGACTCGCTTTCGCTGCGGCTCCGTCTCTTCAACTTAACCTCGCATGCAATCGTAACTCGCCGGTTCATTCTACAAAAGGCACGCCATCACCCATTAACGGGCTTTGACTTGTTGTAGGCACACGGTTTCAGGTTCTATTTCACTCCCCTTCCGGGGTGCTTTTCACCTTTCCCTCACGGTACTGGTTCACTATCGGTCACTAGGGAGTATTTAGCCTTGGGAGATGGTCCTCCCGGATTCCGACGGAATTCCTCGTGTTCCGCCGTACTCAGGATCCTCCTAGGTGCCTTCCAAATTTCATCTACGGGGCTTTCACCCTCTCTGACTGACTTTTCCAAGTCATTCGACTATCTGAAAGAACTACCATATCGGAGTCCTACAACCCCAATGAGCAAGCTCATTGGTTTGGGCTTTTCCCGTTTCGCTCGCCGCTACTCAGGGAATCGAATTTTCTTTCTCTTCCTGCAGGTACTTAGATGTTTCAGTTCTCTGCGTCTACCTCGTATACGCTATGTATTCACGTATACGTAACATCCTATAAAAGATGCTGGGTTCCCCCATTCGGAAATCTCTGGATCATAGCTTACGTACAGCTCCCCAAAGCATATCGGTGTTAGTCCCGTCCTTCATCGGCTCCTAGTGCCAAGGCATCCACCGTGCGCCCTTATTCACTTAACCTTATCAACCTTGCGGTTGGGTTTTGATCTTTCTTCTAGCGATAGAAGTCCAATCAAGAAAAATAAGCAATTGAACTTATTAAAAAACTCATTCAACGCGGTGTTCTCGGTTTGTATTACTTACATTTTTACTTCAATATCCAGTTTTCAATGAACAAGTATATAACAACATACGTTGTTAATGGAGCCTAGCGGGATCGAACCGCTGACCTCCTGCGTGCAAAGCAGGCGCTCTCCCAGCTGAGCTAAGGCCCCGGGTTACATTTTGAGTAGACCTCTCAAAACTGAACAAAGTATCGACAAACGTGTGTAGTCTCCGTAATATTCCTTAGAAAGGAGGTGATCCAGCCGCACCTTCCGATACGGCTACCTTGTTACGACTTCACCCCAATCATCTATCCCACCTTAGGCGGCTGGCTCCAAAAAGGTTACCTCACCGACTTCGGGTGTTACAAACTCTCGTGGTGTGACGGGCGGTGTGTACAAGGCCCGGGAACGTATTCACCGCGGCGTGCTGATCCGCGATTACTAGCGATTCCGGCTTCATGTAGGCGAGTTGCAGCCTACAATCCGAACTGAGAGAAGCTTTAAGAGATTAGCTTAGCCTCGCGACTTCGCGACTCGTTGTACTTCCCATTGTAGCACGTGTGTAGCCCAGGTCATAAGGGGCATGATGATTTGACGTCATCCCCACCTTCCTCCGGTTTGTCACCGGCAGTCTTGCTAGAGTGCCCAACTAAATGATGGCAACTAACAATAAGGGTTGCGCTCGTTGCGGGACTTAACCCAACATCTCACGACACGAGCTGACGACAACCATGCACCACCTGTCACTTTGCCCCCGAAGGGGAAGCTCTATCTCTAGAGTGGTCAAAGGATGTCAAGACCTGGTAAGGTTCTTCGCGTTGCTTCGAATTAAACCACATGCTCCACCGCTTGTGCGGGCCCCCGTCAATTCCTTTGAGTTTCAACCTTGCGGTCGTACTCCCCAGGCGGAGTGCTTAATGCGTTAGCTGCAGCACTGAAGGGCGGAAACCCTCCAACACTTAGCACTCATCGTTTACGGCGTGGACTACCAGGGTATCTAATCCTGTTTGCTCCCCACGCTTTCGAGCCTCAGCGTCAGTTACAGACCAGAGAGCCGCCTTCGCCACTGGTGTTCCTCCATATATCTACGCATTTCACCGCTACACATGGAATTCCACTCTCCTCTTCTGCACTCAAGTCTCCCAGTTTCCAATGACCCTCCCCGGTTGAGCCGGGGGCTTTCACATCAGACTTAAGAAACCGCCTGCGCTCGCTTTACGCCCAATAAATCCGGACAACGCTTGCCACCTACGTATTACCGCGGCTGCTGGCACGTAGTTAGCCGTGGCTTTCTGGTTAGATACCGTCAAGGGGTGAACAGTTACTCTCACCCTTGTTCTTCTCTAACAACAGAGTTTTACGATCCGAAAACCTTCTTCACTCACGCGGCGTTGCTCGGTCAGACTTTCGTCCATTGCCGAAGATTCCCTACTGCTGCCTCCCGTAGGAGTTTGGGCCGTGTCTCAGTCCCAATGTGGCCGATCACCCTCTCAGGTCGGCTATGCATCGTGGCCTTGGTGAGCCGTTACCTCACCAACTAGCTAATGCACCGCGGGTCCATCCATCAGCGGCACCGTAAAGCGCCTTTCAAAACGAAACCATGCGGTTTCGATTGTTATACGGTATTAGCACCTGTTTCCAAGTGTTATCCCCTTCTGATGGGCAGGTTACCCACGTGTTACTCACCCGTTCGCCACTCCTCTTTTCCCGGTGGAGCAAGCTCCGGTGGGAAAAGAAGCGTTCGACTTGCATGTATTAGGCACGCCGCCAGCGTTCGTCCTGAGCCAGGATCAAACTCTCATAAATAAAAGTTAGAACAATCTTTCGATTGTTAAGCTCAATTGTTTGCTAGCATATTGCTTGCTTGTTAAAAATGTTTGTTGTCTTGAATTGAATCAAGACGCCCTACACATTTGGTTTGTCTTACTTTGTTCAGTTTTCAAAGGTCTACGTGATAAATGAAACACAACTGTCTCAACTTATCGTTTGTGATTGCCGTAGCAACTTTTATATCTTAGCAAACTCTCAAATGATTGTCAACTATTTTTTAAAAGTTTTTCGAACTCTTTTTTCACGAGGTCGTTTTAGCAACTCACTTATAATAACTTGTTGTTTGTTATTTGTCAATCACTTTTTTTGTCTTTTTCTTTGCGAAACTAACTTCAATCAGTGAATCACCCAAAAGCAACTTCGTTATCTTATCATGTGTCAACAAACATGTCAATCACTAATTTTAAGAATCGATTTGTTTGTTTTCCGTTCTTTCGAACAAATAATAATATACCAACATCAATTTTGAAAGTCAACTAAAAAAAGGCTGATTTATCAACATTTTTAAGAGAGTCGATCATTAAAAACAGGAAGCACAAAATCATTCGTTTTTTACGTGTTTTTTCTCCTATTTAAACTAGTTTCACTATGATAATGTTCATCTTTTCATTTGTTTGATCAAATTTCTTTTTTCTTACTATTATTGTGTAAGTGTTCTCAATTTATTACTTCGTTTAAATGATGTTTCTCCTTGATTTAAATCACTTTCTATTTTTGACTCCTCTTTTATCTTAGATTTCCCCCCTTCTCCCCCCTCTTCTTCTAAAATTTTCCTTAACAAAGCGCTGCTTTTATCTATTTATCTTTTTTTTTGCTAAAATATTAAGAGTAAACACATTAATCGATGGAGGATCTATTTATGAAAATATTAATCGCAGATGACGACAAGGAAATTGTTGAATTACTTAGTATCTACGTACACAATGAAGGCTACGAAGCAGTAAAAGCCTATGATGGAAAAGAAGCATTATCAAAAGTACGAACAATCCCTGATATTGAATTACTTATTCTAGACATCATGATGCCTGAAATGGATGGCATGCAAGTGGTCAAAGAATTAAGAAAAGAATCACAAATCCCTATCATTATGTTAACAGCGAAAACGACTGATATGGATAAAATCAAAGGGTTAGTTGCTGGTGCAGATGATTATGTGACGAAACCATTTAATCCTCTTGAGGTAATGGCTCGTGTAAAATCTTTGTTACGTCGCACAAAAATGCAAGTGACGCCGGATCAACCGGATGTCCTAGAAGTAAATGCCTTGATCATCAATAAAGACTCACATGAAGTCAAAACAATCGATGGAAAAGAAATCCAACTGACTGCCTTAGAATTTGGTATTCTATATCTTCTTGCAAGTCATCCTAACCATGTATTCAGTGCAGATGAAATCTTTGAGCGTGTCTGGAAACAAGAAAGTATTGTCTCTGCTAAAACAGTAATGGTTCATGTTAGTCATTTAAGAGACAAGATCGAAGAAGCAACAGGTGGAGAAAAAGTCATTCAAACCGTTTGGGGAGTGGGCTATAAAATTGATGCAAGATAAAAAAGTGATCGAAAAACGACGCCGGATCAATCTGACATCTAAAGAAATCAGTGAATTATTAGCAGAAGGAATCATTACGATCATCCTTCTGCTTCTATTGAATGTAGCGATGTTGGTCATTATCAGTTCGATCATCAGTAGTTCACCTTCTTTGACAAATGCTATTTGGGATTCTAAAAATATTTTTGCCCAGCGTTTAGATAGTGATTTGTTTTGGAATGGTCGAAACTTTATTTTTCCTGTTTTCTTTCTATTAGATGTTGGTGTATTATACTGGCGATTGATTCGTCGCTACCGACAAATGCAATTACGACATATCATTAGCGAATTGCATTATATCGCTAATGGCAATTATGACCATCGTATCCCTTTCGAATTAAGTGGCGATCTTAGTCGTGTAGTCAAAAGTATCAATGGCTTAGTGGATAGTACGGTGGCGGCGATTGAAGATGAACGTAAAATTGAAAAATCAAAAGACGAACTGATTACAAACGTCAGTCATGATATTCGCACACCTTTAACATCAATTATTGGCTATTTAGGTCTTATTGAAGATGGTCAGTACCAAACAGAAGAAGATCTGTTGAAATATACCCATACTGCTTATGTCAAAGCGAAACAAATGAAATCATTGGTAGAAGATCTGTTCGAGTATACCAAGGTACGTCAGCCGGCGGTTCCTGTGAATTTTTCTGCATTTGATTTGATCCAATTGATTGAACAATTAGCAGCTGATTTTGAACTAGAAGCTTCTAAAAAGGATATCCAAATTTTTGTTGAATCTCCAATCAATTCACTGATCATGGATGGTGATACCGAAAAGTTAGTTCGCGTATTCAATAATTTATTAACGAATGCCCTAAAATATGGCAAAGGAGCTACTAAAATCATCATTGAAATTGAACAACTTGGTTCAGAAGTCATCGTTGTTGTCAAAAACAATGGTACCATGATTCCCCAACAAGCCATTGACAATCTATTTGATCGATTTTACCGCGTGGAAGAATCCCGTTCACAAGAAACTGGCGGAACAGGGCTTGGTCTAGCCATTGCACAAAGTATCGTAGCATTACATGGTGGCTATATCTATGCGAAGTCAGATCAAGATTGGACGTCTTTTATCATGCATTTCCCGCTTAAAAAAAATGAAAAGTTAGTCGGCAATCTGACAGAACATATTGACGGAAACTAAATTTTTCGCTATTCTTAGGATACAAATAAAGAAAACAGTGAACCCAGTACATTTTATTTTTTTCAAGAGAGCTGATGGTTGGTGCAAATCAGTAAAAAATAATTTCGAAGTTCCAGTTCACCTATTGTGCCTTTCGAAATAAGAAAGGTCGGTAACAGCCGTTATCTGTTTACAAGTGCAGTCTCAGTAGACTGAACTTGGGTGGTACCGCGAAACTCAAACCAGTTCGTCCCAAGATATTTCTTTGGATGAGCTGGTTTTTTTTATACAAAAAAGGAGGAAAAGAAATGTTAGATATTAAAATGATCCGTCAAAATGTTGATTATGTACAAGAAAAATTAACGTCACGTGGCGTTAAAAAAGAAATCTTAGCGGAGTTTGTGGAGTTAGATGAATCTCGTAGAAAATTGTTGGTTGAAAGTGAAGAATTGAAAAAATATCGTAATGATGTATCTGCTGAAATTGCCCAATTAAAGCGTAATAAAGAAGATGCAACTGCGAAGATCGCTGAAATGAAAGAAGTCGGTGGGAAAATCAAAGCACTAGATGAAGAAGTTGCACAAGTTGATGAAAAATTACAACAAATCGCTACAACTCTCCCAAATTTGCCTCATGACACTGTGCCGGTGGGTAAAGATGAAGAGGATAACGTGGAAGCTCGTCGTTGGAGTGAACCTCGTCAATTTGCTTTTGAACCAAAACCTCACTGGGAAATTGCTGAAAATCTAGGTATTCTTGATTTTGAACGTGGGGCAAAAGTATCAGGAAGCCGCTTTGTTTACTATAAAGGATTAGGTGCTCGCTTAGAACGTGCCCTTTATAATTTTATGTTAGATCAACACGTCTATGAACATGGCTATACTGAAATGATGACACCTTATGCTGTCAACAGCCAAGCCATGTTTGGTACTGGTCAATTTCCTAAATTTAAAGAAGATGTTTTCCAATTAGCTGATACAGATTTAACCTTGATCCCAACAGCCGAAGTTCCTTTAACAAACTACTACAGCAATGAAATCTTAGCAAAAGAAGATTTACCTGTTTACTTCACTGCACTTAGCCCAGCATTCCGTTCAGAAGCAGGTAGTGCCGGTCGTGATACTCGTGGATTGATTCGTCTTCATCAGTTCAATAAAGTAGAAATGGTGAAATTCGCTGATGCAGAACATTCATATGAAGAACTTGAAAAAATGACCGCTGACGCAGAGGACATTTTGAAGAAACTACATTTACCTTACCGTGTTATGACATTATCAACTGGAGATATGGGCTTCTCAGCAGCGAAAACGTACGATTTAGAAGTATGGATCCCTGCACAAGATACGTATCGTGAAATCAGTTCTTGCTCAAACTGTGAAGATTTCCAAGCGCGCCGTGCGATGATCCGTTACCGAGATGCTGATGGAAAAATCCATTATGCACATACATTAAATGGTTCTGGTTTAGCAGTTGGCCGTACGGTTGCTGCCATCCTTGAAAACTATCAAAATGAAGATGGTTCAGTCACAGTTCCAGAAGTACTCGTGCCTTACATGGGGAACCTAAAAGTAATCAAATAAACAATAAAGCAGCTAAGTGATTCGTTGGCACGAATTGCTTAGCTGCTTTTTTATGATCAAAAAGTTTGATTATGATTCTACAGAATAGTTTGGTGCTTCTTTCGTAATTTGTACATCATGCGGATGAGATTCTTTCAGCCCACTGCCACTCATTTGAATGAACTGTGCATCATCTCTTAATTGTTTTAGGTTTGCTGATCCAACATAACCCATCCCTGATTTTAAACCACCAATCATTTGGAAGAGAATGTCTGCCACGCTTCCTTTGTACGCTACGCGGCCTTCAATACCTTCTGGCACTAACTTATTGGCTTCATTCGTGCCACCTTGGAAGTAACGGTCTTTTGATCCTTTTTCCATGGCGCCTAATGAACCCATTCCACGATATGTCTTGAAGCGACGACCTTGATAGATTTCAAATTCACCTGGAGATTCATCAGTACCTGCCAACATACTACCTAACATGACCGCATGTCCACCCGCTGCTAAAGCTTTGACGATATCACCAGAATATTTAATCCCACCATCTGCAATAATGGTTTTTCCATATTGGCGTGCAACTGAAGCTGCATCGTAAATAGCTGTTAATTGAGGAACACCCACACCCGCAACCACACGTGTCGTACAAATCGAACCTGGTCCGATACCTACTTTCACCACGTCAACACCTACATCGTATAAAGCTTTTGTTGCTTCTGCTGTTGCTACATTACCAGCAATCAATGTTGCATCTTTAAATGTGGTACGAATTTCTTGGATTTTACGGATCACACCTGCGCTATGTCCATGCGCCGTATCAATGACAATGGCATCTGCGCCAGCATCAAGTAAAGCTTGTGCACGTTCAAATGTGTCGCTAGTGACACCAACTGCGGCAGCTACCAACAAACGACCATGTTCATCTTTTGCTGCATTTGGAAACTCGATCACTTTTTCGATATCTTTGATCGTGATCAAACCACTTAATCGGCCTGCATCATCAACGATCGGTAGTTTTTCGATTTTATGTTGTTGTAAGATTTTTTCTGCATCTTTTAGAGAAGTGCCTACTGGGGCTGTTACTAAGTTTTCTTTTGTCATGACTTCACTGATTTCGATATGGAAGTCTGTAACAAAACGCATATCACGGTTTGTAATGATTCCTACTAATTTGCGGTTTTCCAATGTTTCAACGATTGGCACACCACTGATACGGTATCTGCTCATCAATTCTTCAGCATCTGCGACCAAGTGTTGTGGTGTCAAGAAGAATGGGTCAATGATTACGCCACTTTCAGAACGTTTCACTTTACGTACTTCATCTGCTTGTTCGCTGATTGTCATGTTTTTATGGATGACACCTAGGCCACCCTGTCTTGCCATAGCAATCGCCATTTTGCTGTCAGTAACTGTATCCATACTTGCACTGATGATAGGAATATTCAATTTGATATTTTTTGCTAATTGTACACTCATATCCACTTCGTTTGGTAACACGTGACTTTCTGCTGGTATCAATAAGACATCATCAAAAGTAAATCCTTTTTTCGTGAACTTTGTTTCCCAGTTGGACATTTTTAGTACCACTCCTCTTGTTTAGTTTATCTACTAAAATAATCGATTTTCTTTTGTAAGTCAACAACTTCTACTAATCCCTTGTTTTTTCTAAGGAACTACTCAGTGAATCCAAAAAAAAAGAACGTACCAGCATAATGAAGCGTCTCCTAATATTTGATCAAAATCAAATGTTAGTTAGCGCTTTCGTCTTACACTGCATGTTCTTTTTTCTTACTCAATATTTTTACTAAACTGAAACGAGTACACTTCAAGAAAGAAAAGATGCGATTCACTTTTTAAACATTTGCTTCGATCGATTCTTTGATCTTTTCAATCTCATTCAAATAATATAGTTTATAGGGAATGCTTAAGCCTTTTTTCTTCGTCTCTTCGTCAAGATACTTTTCATCGACATCTGTATACACAAATAAATCAGCAGTTAGTGTCTCCGGCTTTCTTGTATTATAGCTAATGAAATCCAGCTCGATTTCTGGCCCTAAAACAGACCGCATTTCTTTTTGAAACTTTCTTCCATGCCCAAGAATAAATTGTCCAGTTTTGATTCCGGCATAACCAAAAAGAGGCACTCCGTCAGCATTGATAGAAAATATCCATTTGACTTTTTTCATATTCATTCACCCCTCCTCGTTTAACTATCTCGCTCAACATGTTTTTTAATATCAGTGATTGTCTCTTCTCTTTGAGAATAACACTATTTTTTATAATAATAAAAAATAATCTTTCAATCTCATGATTGCCTTTATGAGATGGATAGAAGATAAAAAAAAGAATGTGCCAGCATGACGCTGCACATTCTTTTTTTATTTATCTTCTCGTAAGTCACATAATTTCTAGGTCCAATGAACTATCTTCTTGGAACAGAAAGACTCCCAACGATGCCATATTTTTTCTTTAAGTAGTAACGCAACGCAAGAGCCGCTGCACCGATGATGATGATCACCACTGGATCTAATAATGGGTTAACAATTGGTGGCAATAAGGTTGTTGCTGAAAAAGCAATGACCCAGATCAATGTCGTTCCACCTAGAATCAACAAGGTTTTACCCATCCCTGGTTTTTTACTGCGATCAGCACCTGGATACTCGTATTGGTAAATATACTTGTACATCAAGTAAAAGACCCATCCACCAATAGCTGAACCTAGTACAAGTGTGGTGATTCCATAAGCAGGCGTTGTTTCACGTGAAAACAATCCAGTGATTGCGATCATGACACTCAATAATCCGAGTAAGAGTAATGTATTGTCCAACCACATCAACGTTGGCGTCGAAGAAGTTTTCACTTCAACCGGTTTATTGATGATTGCTTCTGTTCTTTCAGATACCGTTCCAAATAATTGGCGGGCTGTTTTCCCACCTTTTTGTTCGGATACTAAAACGGGTAACATCTCATGCAAAGCCGTTACTTTTTCTTCTTCTGATAAATTCGCTGCTTCTAGCGACTTCTTTAAGTCAAAAATATATTGTTGATTACGTTTTGTTAGTTGTTCTTCTAACTGCGCATTTTCTTTTACGATTTCGCGTAACTGTTCTGCTTCCATTATTTTACAGTCCTCCTTAGACGCTGACGGTTGTCACAAAAGACATTTTAACATATCACATACACCGTATGATAGCCTTTTTATACATTAAAACGGAATAACATAACGTCGCCATCTTGAACGACATAGTCTTTCCCTTCTAATCGTACACGTCCTGCTTCTTTCGCTGCGTGCATCGTTCCGTATTGGTCTAAATCTTCAAATGAGACTGTTTCTGCACGGATAAAGCCACGTTCAAAATCGGTATGGATGATTCCTGCAGCTTGTGGCGCTTTGATTCCTTTTTTGAACGTCCACGCACGAACTTCTTGTTCACCTGCTGTAAAGTATGTTGCTAATCCTAATAGGTCATACGCCGCACGAATCAATTGATCCAACCCTGACTCTTCAATGCCTAATGCTTCAAGAAACTCTGCTTTATCTTCGTCGTCCAGCTCAGCAATTTCTTCTTCTGCTCTGGCGCTAACGACAATAACTTCTGCGTTTTCTTCTGCAGCAAAATTGCGGACTGCTTGAACATATTCATTCGCATCTGCATTTGCTACTTCATCTTCTGCCACATTCGCAACATACAAGATCGGTTTAGTTGTTAACAAGAATAAAGATTTAACGATTTTTTGTTCTTCTTCTGTAAATTCGATCGAACGTGCTGAACGTCCATCTTCTAATACTGGTTTGATTTTCTCCAACACCGCTAATTCAGCGACTGCATCTTTATCTTTTGTTTTTGCAATTTTTGCCACACGTGTATAGCGCTTCGTCACTGACTCTAAATCTGCTAAGACAAGCTCTAGATTGATCGTATCAATATCTGCTAAAGGATCGACGCGTCCTTCTACGTGTGTGATGTTGTCATCGTCAAAACAACGAACAACATGACAGATTGCATCTACTTGGCGAATATGACTTAAAAATTGGTTTCCTAATCCTTCACCTTTACTTGCACCCTTAACGATTCCAGCAATATCTGTAAATTCAAAGGTTGTTGGTACAGTTTTCTTTGGTTTTACTAATTCTGTTAAACGTTGTAAACGCCAATCAGGTACTTCAACCATTCCAATATTTGGATCAATAGTCGCAAAAGGATAGTTGGCAGCCTCTGCTCCCGCCTTTGTAATTGCATTGAACAAAGTTGATTTTCCTACGTTGGGTAAACCCACAATTCCAGCAGTTAATGCCATAAATTCATTCACTCTTTCTCTACATTTTTTTCAAGTACTTTTTTCATTTTTTTCTCAAATTCTCGACGGGTCATCATCACGATATGACCGCAATTCATACATTTGATTTTGATATCAGCGCCCATTCGGATGATTTCCCAACGGTTCGTTTGACAAGCATGAGGTTTTTTCATTTCTACGATATCATGTAAGTCGTACATAACATAGCCTCCCTCTGTTTATTCTTCATCAAATTGAATATTTAGAATATCAAGAATTCTAGTTAAATCATTTTGTGAAAGATATTCGATTTCGATCTTACCTTTCCCATTCTTTTCTTGGATGGCGACACTTGTTCCAAATTTATCCATCAAGCGATCTTCACTCTCACGGATATAATACGGTTTTTCCTTCGCTAAACGTGGAATTTTTTTCTTTTCTTGCCCATCATTTTGATTCAGCTCGGAAACGATCTGCTCTAATTGTCGAACCGTTAGATTTTCTGTGACGACACGATTGGCTAATTTTAATATCAATTGTTTATTTTTTAATCCAAGTAACGTACGAGCTTGTCCCATAGATAATCGTTGATCTTGGACCATTTCTTTCACTAAATCAGGCAATGTCAATAAACGCAAATAGTTTGCGATATAAGGACGACTTTTCCCTAAACGACTTGCGACTTCAGCTTGTGTCAACTTTAAGTTCTTCATCAACATCTCATAAGCTTCTGCTTCTTCTAAAGGATTCAAGTCTTCACGTTGTAAGTTTTCTAAAACTGCAACTTGCATCATCGCTTCTTCGTCGAAATCCCTGACAATTGCAGGAATTGTTTCTTTGCCAGCTAACTTAGACGCTCGGAAACGACGTTCACCTGCGATGATCTCATACCCTTTCACCGACGAACGACGAACAATGATCGGTTGAAAGACACCGGAGTACTCGATCGAGTTCGCTAATTCTTGCAATGATACTTCTTCAAATGTTTTACGTGGTTGATACGGATTAGGACGCAATTCGTTTAGTGGCAACTGAATAACAGTTTCATCTTTCACGTTGACTGTTTCTAAATTTTCCAAATCTTGAAACAGCGCGTCGATTCCCCGACCTAGTCCTTTACTTTTCTTCACGATCGACCACTTCCTTTGCTAATGCTTGATACACTTCAGCGCCTCTGGAACGCGGATCATAATCAATGATAGGTTTTCCATGACTTGGTGCTTCTGACAAACGAATGTTTCGAGGAATCACTGTGTCATACACTTTTTCACGGAAATACTTCCGTACTTCTTCTACCACTTCATTCCCTAGATTCGTTCGAGCGTCATACATCGTCAATAATACCCCTTCGATTTCCAATTCAGGATTGAAGTGTTTTTGTACCAAGCGAACAGTATTCAGTAGTTGACTTAACCCTTCTAACGCATAGTACTCACACTGCACAGGGATCAAAATCGAATCACTTGCAGTAAATGAGTTGATGGTTAGATGACCTAAAGATGGCGGGCAATCAATTAAAATGTAGTCATACTGATCGTTGACTTCAGCCAGTGAACTTTTTAAACGTGATTCTCTTGCCATCATTGAGGTTAATTCAATCTCCGCTCCCGCTAATTGAAGAGTGGCAGGCACAATACTCAAGTTTTCATGTTCAGTAGCAATTGTCGCTTCAGCAATTGGTAACTCATTGACTAATACATCATAAATATCTTGTGTCACATCAGGTTTACGAATGCCTACTCCGCTAGTGGCATTTCCTTGTGCATCCATATCTACTAGCAACACTTGTTTACCTAAACTTGCTAAACAAGCACCTAGATTTACAGTTGTCGTTGTTTTACCAACGCCGCCTTTTTGATTTGCAACGGATATAATTTGTGCCATCTCTTCTCCTCCTACTTGATTGGTTGCTTATTCGGCAACCCAGGTTTTCTTGGATACTTCTTCGGTGTTGGTTTCTTTTTCTGTATGATCAGAATGTGGCGTTTGTCCGAGATTTTAGGTAGTTCGATTGCTTGCTCACCAATAAATTTACCACCTAATTGCGCAATCGCTGGTTTCGCTTCTGCCAATTCTTCTTCACTTTTAGCAGCTTTCAGTGCATAGAAATAACCCTCTTGTTTCACTAATGGTAAACACAGTTCCGTCAATACATTCAAACGTGCCACTGCACGAGCAGTCACAAAATCAAATGATGCACGGAATTGCGGATTTTGTCCAAATGTTTCTGCACGATCATGGTAAAGAGACGCATCGATTTCTAATTGATTCGTTAACTCAGTTAAAAAAGTGATTCGCTTATTCAAGGAATCAACAATCGTTATTTGTAACTCAGGAAAAGCAATTTTTAAAGGAATACTTGGGAACCCAGCTCCTGAGCCGACGTCACATAAAGTCAGGCCAGTTGAAAAATCAACATCAAATGCCAACGTCAATGAATCATAAAAGTGTTTTAAGTAAACTTCTTCTCGATCAGTGATCGCCGTCAAATTCATTTTTTCATTCCACTCCACTAATAAATGAAAATAACGGTCAAACTGCGCCATTTGCTTATCCGATAAATGAATGTCTTTTTCTGCCAAGACTTGGCGAAATTCTTCTGGTGTCATAATTTGTCCTTTCATTGTGAAACAGCTAATTGTTTCACAGAATCTCTTCCTACTTTAACGCAAAATGAGTCGAGTTGCAATCTTTCTATATATAAATTTAAAGGAGGTTATGCCAAATTTGGAAGTAGGTAAATTCTACATCTAAAATAAGAAAATAATCAGCCCACGGACAACACAAAAAAGAGTGTTCTGCCCATTGCTCACACTCCTTTATTTTCTATTTATTCTTTGAGCATATTCTAATATAAAGTTATTTTATGTATACTTATATAGAGAAAATAATTATTTTTATACGATAATCTTTGATTAAACAGACAATTCAAACTGATATGAACAAAAAAGGAGGAGTTTCAGATAAAACTAAAAACAAAAACGTTATTATTAAATTTTCTTTTACTACTATCTTGCCTGCTTTTTTCTCGATGGTTTTTCATGCGTTATCTCTATTATTATTCTATTACGCTTTTTCCACCATCTGGTCCTGTCGACTTCTGGTTTCCTTTCTTCTTAGTGATAATTATTGCACTCTCTCTTTATGTCAGTCTTCAAAGTGTTTTTACAAGAAACATCTATCGGGAATGGCTAATCTTTTTTTCTTTTCTCTATCTCTCTTTTCTCATTTATTTACTTTTCTTGAAAAATATTGGGATACGAGGCGTAGAATTTCAGCTATTTTCGTGGGTGAAGGATTTGATTTATGGTGATCCAATGATTGTTCTGTTTAATATTTTGCTGTTTCTACCTTTAGGCTGGTTTTTACAATTAAGTCTATCTTAGTCCTTTCAGCTGTCTTAGGCGTTGAATGGATCCAATATTTCTTTTACCTAGGTATTTTTGATTTAGGGGATGTTTTTGTAAATACTTGTGGGTTTCTTATTGGTGCATGTATAAATAGGTGGCTGATCAGTCGATGGGATATTCAGGTTTCTTCTTTTTTACATAAGTGATTTACTCTATGTTCTTGTTAATGAAAAAACAGCCGACGAATCAATCATTCGTCAGCTATTTTTTTATTTAGTGCTTTATTTAAGCAGATGTTTCCACTTTCGCAATCTTCCCTTGTTCGATGTAGACCATCAAGATGCTTAGGTCTGCTGGATTGACACCGCTGATGCGGCTTGCTTGTGCGATGGTTTCTGGACGGATTTTTTGAAGCTTTTGTTTTGCTTCCGTTGCTAATCCGTTGATCGCAGCGTAGTCAATGTTTTCTGGGATGCGTTTGGCTTCCATCCGTTTTAGTTTTTCTACTTTTTCTAATGCTTTTTTGATGTATCCTTCGTATTTTAGTTGAATTTCAACTTGTTCGATTTCTTTACGTGTTAACTCCGCATTTTCTGGAATAAATCGTAATAGATCGGCATAGGTGATTTCTGGACGACGCAAGAAATCACTTGCTAGCACACCATCTTTTAATGGTGCAGCATTTAATTCTGCTAAAAAGGCTTGGACTTCTGCTGTCGGTTTGATACGAACGTTCATCAAACGTTTGATTTCTTGTTCAACTGCTGCTTTCTTTTTCAAGTAAGCAGCGTATTGATCTTCTTTTACTAAACCGATCTGGTGACCCATTTCCGTTAAACGTAGATCAGCATTATCATGACGAAGAAGTAAACGATATTCTGCCCGGGATGTCAGTAAGCGATACGGTTCATTCGTTCCTTTTGTGACTAAATCATCGATCATGACACCGATATAGCCGTCACTACGTTTGATGACTAATGGCTCTTTTCCTTGAACCTTCAACGCTGCATTGGTTCCTGCAATCAGCCCTTGTCCCGCTGCTTCTTCATATCCACTTGTCCCATTGGTTTGACCGGCCGTATAAAGATTTTCTACGACTTTCGTTTCTAATGTTGGACGCAACTGGTGTGGTTCGACCACATCGTACTCAATGGCATAGCCCGTACGCATCATTTCTGCTTTTTCTAATCCAGCAATCGAATGCAACATATCCACTTGGACGTCTTCTGGAAGTGAAGTTGAAAGCCCTTGAACATACACTTCTTCTGTATTCAATCCTTCTGGTTCTAAAAAGAGTTGATGACGTGGTTTGTCTGCAAAACGGACGATTTTGTCTTCAATTGAAGGACAGTAACGTGCGCCGACGCCTTCAACGATTCCTGTAAACATTGGTGCGCGGTGCAGATTATCACGAATGATTTGATGGGTCGTTTCACCTGTATAAGTCAACCAACAAGGTTCTTGTTCTAAGTTATAGGCACTGTCCGGTGTGGCAAAGCTAAAATGATTTGGCTCCTTGTCTCCCGGTTGTTCTTCCGTGACAGAGTAATCGATCGTACTTGATTTCACACGTGGAGGCGTTCCGGTTTTAAAACGATCAATGGCAAAACCTAATTCTTTTAAGTGATTGGCTAAACCAATTGATGGTTGTGAGTTATTCGGACCAGACGAATATTTTAATTCACCGATAATAATCTCACCACGTAATGCGGTACCCGCAGTGATAACGACTGCTTTTGAACGATAACTTGCACCAGTTGAAGTCACTACACCACGACAAACCCCATCTTCAACGATCAATTCTTCAACGATTCCTTGTCTTAATGTCAAATTCTCTTCTTTTTCGATCGTATGTTTCATTTCACTGGCGTAGGCATGCTTATCTGCTTGCGCACGTAACGCTCGAACAGCAGGTCCCTTCCCAGTGTTCAACATTCTCATTTGAATGTATGTCTTATCAATATTTTTACCCATTTCGCCGCCTAGTGCATCAATTTCACGTACGACAACGCCTTTCGCTGGACCACCGACGGAAGGGTTACATGGCATAAATGCTACCATATCTAAATTGATCGTTAACAGTAACGTTTTTGTCCCCATGCGTGCAGCAGCCAAAGCGGCTTCTGAACCAGCATGTCCTGCACCGACAACGATCACATCATATTCTTCTGCTTGATAATGATTCAAGAACTGTTCCTCCTTTATTTTCCAAGACAAAATTGACTAAACAATTGTGTGATCAATTCATCTTGAACACTATCTCCTACGACTTCACCAAGGTAATCCCAGCAGCGAGTCATATCCATTTGAACGAGATCAACAGGCATACCCGCATCGATTCCTGCGATCACTTCTTGTAAAGAGATGGCCGCTTTTTCGAGCAAGGCAATATGACGGGTATTGGATACATAAGTTGCATCTCTTTCACCAGTTTGCCCACCAAAGAACAACTCAGAGATGGCCGTTTCTAATCGGTCCAATCCTTCATTATTGGCAACCGAAACAGCGAATACTGGTTCATCCTCGATCAATGATAAAAGCTTGTCTTCCTCTAATTGTTTCGGTAAATCAGTTTTATTCAATAGAATGATCCGTTTCAATCCTTTTGTTGCTTCCAACAACTGTTCATCTTCAATCGTCAACGGCTCGCTTTGATTCAAGACAAGTAAGATCAATTCAGATTCTGCCAAGGCTTTACGACTACGAGCCACACCGATTTGTTCCACGATATCTTCTGTTTCCCGAATACCAGCTGTGTCGATTAGTTTCAACGGTACGCCACGAACATTGACGTATTCTTCAATCACATCTCTTGTCGTTCCCGCAATATCCGTTACGATGGCTTTTTCTTCTCGTAATAAATGGTTCAGTAAGCTTGATTTCCCAACATTGGGGCGACCAATAATCGCCGTACTTAACCCTTCTCGCAAGACCTTGCCTTGTTGTGATGTCGCTAAAAGAACTTCAATACGTTGTTGGATCATCTGCGCTTTTTCTAATAGAAGTTTTGTCGTCAATTCTTCAACATCATCATATTCAGGGTAGTCGATATTCACTTCCACTTGTGCTAATGTCTCTAAAATCTCTTGTCGAAGGGAACGGATCAATGCAGACAGATTCCCATCTAATTGGTTCAACGCGACACCCATCGCCTTGTCTGTTTTCGCACGGATCAGATCCATGACTGCTTCAGCTTGGGATAAATCAACACGTCCATTTAGAAAGGCACGCTTTGTAAATTCTCCTGGCTCTGCTAAACGTGCGCCTTCTCTTAATAGAAGCTGTAAAATTTGATTGACGACAACGATGCCCCCATGACAATTGATTTCTACAACATCTTCTCGGGTAAATGTTCGTGGTGCGCGCATGACGGATACCATGACTTCATCGACTAATTGTTCACTTTTGGGATCGACGATATGCCCATAGTGAATCGTATGACTAGGAACATCCAACAACTGTTTATTGCCACTTTGATAGACTTTATTGGCAATGGTCAGCGCTTGATCACCGCTTAATCGCACAATACTTATCGCCCCTTCACCCGGTGGTGTAGAGATTGCTGCAATCGTATCAAATTCTAAGGTTATTTCAGCCATTTTTTCACTTCCTTTTTCATTTTACGCACAAAAAAAGTGCCCACTTCACCCTTTGCAATAAATGGTGAACTTCGCACTTTGACTGCTTGTTCTGTTTAAATTCTGGTCATAGACTATCATATCTAATTCTAGTAATCAAGCTTTTTTGTTTATTTTTAAGAGAGTAACGAATCATTCTTAAACTTTTTCTGCACAGGTGCCTTTTGACTGGATGTCCCATCAGATAACACTCTATAGAAGTAAATCTACTCTTATACCTTTATCTTTGTGGCAAAAAACGTTACACTTAAATGGTAGCGGTACCTACATACTTTTTCTTTACCGAAAGGAGCAAAAATTATGGCCCAATTTAAGCCTAGTGCAGTAGACGGAGTAGATGATCCACGAATCAATGAAGTGGTGTTATCGACAGGGAATATCAATCAAAAATATATCGTCAGAGATATCGTATTTGTCGCAGAATGTATCGAAGGGGACTTATTCGACTCTACATTCAATAGTGATGACATGTTCTTGACAACAAAACAAAAATTAAAAAAGAAAGTGCTAGATTATGGCGCAAATGCAGTCATCAATTGTCACTTTGAATATCAACAAAAACCCCGAGATGGCAAACAGATCATCGAACTTTTTGCTTACGGTACCGTGATCCAATTTGTCCAGACAACGATTGGCTGATCACAAAAAAACGTGCAGAGCTTTCGCCCTGCACGTTTTTTCTACCAAAGTAAAGACTACCATCGTATACTCCGATAAGAATGATTTCTAATAAAATATACTTTGTTTGGAAAAGTTTGTCAATCTGATCGCAAGATTTTGGGTTCTTCTCTTCGTAATCGCTATTTGGCTGGTTCGACAACTAAGTAACGATATGGTTCATCACCTTCTGAGTGGGTTTGTACTCCGTCATGTTTACTTAACGCCGCGTGAATTTGTTTGCGTTCAAACGCAGGCATCGGTTCTAAAAATACAGGCTGTCCTGTACGCAAGACTTTTTCTGCGGTGCGCTCAGCTAAACGTTGGATGATCTCTTGTCGTTTTTCACGATAGTTGCCTACGTTTACCACGACAGAGAGTTTATTACCGGCTACTCGATGAATGAACACTTGCGCCAAATATTGCAAAGCATTTAACGTTTTTCCATGTTTGCCGATCAACAGACCTTGTTTATCCGTTTCTAAATGGAAGACGATCAAATTCGCTTCTCTTGTCATTTTTACTACAGCTGGTGCATTTAGTTGCTGGGAGATCTCAGTGAGATAGGTTGCTAATTCCGATAAAGCTGCTTCGTCACCTAATTCACTTTTCTCTTCAATCAAGTCCTCAGGTTCGATTTCATCCGTATTTTCTGGTTGAACAGATGTTTCTTCCAACACTTCTTCTACGGTTTCTTCAATCGTTTCAGAGACAACTTCGCTGATATTCGGTTCGATTGAAAGTTTGGCGTTTCTTTTTCCCATTCCGAGAAATCCTTTTTTTCCTTCATCAAGTATCTCAATAGCGACTTGCTCTTTTGCTAGTCCTAACTCCTTCAATCCAATTTCAACAGC
The DNA here is from genome assembly GCF_051710905.1 of Enterococcus sp. DIV0806c. Taxonomy (NCBI): domain Bacteria; kingdom Bacillati; phylum Bacillota; class Bacilli; order Lactobacillales; family Enterococcaceae; genus Enterococcus; species Enterococcus sp. DIV0806c. The sequence goes on from NZ_JBIOLO010000001.1 coordinate 3,208,999, forward strand.
TTCATCTACGGTTGCAGCTTCATAAATCGGCATTTGCATTCCCTCCCTTATTTTTTACGTTTTTTCTTAGGACTTTGTGCCTTACGCAAAGCACGTTCTTTTTCACGGATACGTTGTGCTTCTTCTTCACGCTCACGTTTGATTTTAAATGGATTATTGATCAATAGTGTTTGGAACACTTGGAAAGCATTTGATACTACCCAGTATAGTGAAAGTCCACTGGCTAAATTGACCCCCATAACTAAGATCATCACTGGCATCGCAAAATTCATGACTTTCAATGAAGCATTCGATTCCACTTGGCTCATGCTTGATAAATACGTACTTGCAAATGTAAAGATGGCAGCCAACACTGGTAAAATAAAGGTTGGGTCAGCGTTCCCTAGGTTCAACCATAAGAAGTGACCTTGACTCAACGCTGGAACACGAGAAATTGATTGCCATAAAGCCATTAAGATTGGCATTTGTACTAATAAAGGCAAACAACCTGCATATGGATTTACACCATTTTCAGCATATAACCGTTGTTGTGCTTCTCTTAACTTACTTTGTGTTTCAGGATCTTTTGAACTATATTCTTGTTGGATCGCTTTTAGTTTTGGTTGAAGTTCTTGGGTCTTACGCATACTTTTTGTTTGGAAATGCATTAATGGTAATAAAATTACGCGAATGATGATCGTGAATAAAATGATCCCGATCCCAACATTTCCAAATGACAATGCTTTAATCGCTTCTGCAAAATAATAAACAATGTAGCGATCCCAAATTCCTGTACTTTGTGCGCTGACTTCTCCAGTTCCACAACCGGATAAGACGATGATCAGACCGACAAGTCCGGCCATCAAAAGTAAACGTTTGTATTTCTTCACTTACTCTTTTCCTCTCTGTCGATTATTTTTGCAAGCTTTAAGACATGGACTAAGTTGGAGCGAATCTCATCGTAAGTCAGTCCTTTGATGCTTGGTCTAGCAATCACAATAAAATCTAATTCCGGCTCGATCTCTTCTTTCAATGAATAGATCGCCGCACGGATTTTTCGTTTTACTTCATTGCGACATACAGCGTTTCCGACTTTCTTACCTACAGATAAGCCAACACGAAAATGCGGTTGTTCCTTCTTATCTAAACGGTACACGACAAACTTACGGTTAGCAAAGGAAGCGCCGGTTTGAAACACCGCTTGGAACTCTCGTTCTTTTTTCACTCGATACGCTTTTTTCATTCGTTTTCTTTCCTTTTCTATCTCTCACTTACGCTCCCAATCATACCATATTTCCTATAAGTCTTTCACCTTTTCCTCTAAAAAAGGGCATAAAAAAAACCACTGTAACCCCAGTGGTCTAAGCTGAAAGAACTTTTCTTCCTTTACGACGACGGCTAGCTAAAACACGACGTCCATTTTTAGTACTCATACGTTTACGGAATCCGTGAACTTTTTGACGTTTACGTTTATTTGGTTGGTATGTTCTTTTCATCTTGTTCCACCTCCAGAAATTCTTATCTACATGTACATGAATTAAACACAGACATACTTTGATAGTATAACGAGTACTTAGGTGATTTGTCAATATAAAAAAAAGCTTTTATTCGAAAATAATTCTCTCATTTTATCCACAACGGTATTTTTCGCGCTGTGTTTTCAATGTGGATAAAGTTATACACAGAAGTTTTCCACAGTAATTTACCCTTAGTTTTTACACAGAATAAACACCTGAAAATAAGTAATCCACAATTCCATAAATTCCTGTGCATTGATTTCTGTAAGTATTGTCATTATTACTTTTTTTATCCACAACCCACTGGGTAAATCTCTAGTTTTACACCACTTATCCACCTGTTGATTACTCTTGTGGATATCTTTTTTTCCTCTCTGTGTTTTTCTTCTTTTTTTTTCTTCTGGATAATGTGGATAATTGTTATAAAAAATTTTTTTCTTTTCTTTCTGTGGAAAACTTTTGTAAAAAATGCTAAATTAGTACTAGCTATTTACTTTTAATGAAGGAGGAGGCCTTGT
>NZ_JBIOLO010000002.1:0-247097 GCF_051710905.1 Enterococcus sp. DIV0806c
GGCTACAGTTGCTAAACGGATAAATTTCATACTTAAATTCCTACTTTCATTTAATTGTTTTTTGTGTTGCTTTTCTTCTTTTGTACCCTAAAACTAATAAAACACTTGCCACTAAGAAACTGCCAACCCATAGCCCGAGTGGGCTACTGATCGTATTGGTTTGCGGCAAAGTGCCACCTGGCTTTTGTGGGCTGGTGCTAGGGGGTGGATCTGGTGAACCGATTGGTTCATAGGCCCCAGTAAATCCAATCGATCCTTCTGACTCGACGGATTGGATCTCTGTACCGTAAACCAATAGCGGAAACTGCATCGCTATTATTAGGACACAAAGTGCAATCATCTGACCAACCGTTTTTCGCATCTTCCCTCCTCCTTTAATGTTTCTCTCAAAACTCTTCGTTTTTAAGGAAACTACAAAAAAGACATCTGATCGCATCAGATGTCTTGAAAAAGTGATTAGATTAGACTTTCTATCCCAAGTGATAAATAACAAATAATCATTCTTAAAAACGAAGGTTTTTGATAAAAACGATTAAACAAATAAGGCTCAACTTGTGGCCTTCCTTGCATCTTCTAGATTACAAGATTCTCACCGAAATAAATAATCAAAATTTTCACTTCGACATGCAAATTTAGAAAAACGGACATTAAAAAAAAAGAGTAGTTAACAGGAATTCCACTACATAAAGTAACCTTTTCAAATTCCCCAAATAATCTAAATTCTCTTTCAGGTATTTTATTAGGATACTTTTTCTTCATTGGTGTTAGTATTAAATCTTCGACAGCTTTTCGTAGAGATAAAATTAAATTAAGCTTATCTACAAGAGGATAAAAAACGGCTTGAAACCAACAACATAAGGCATTCCTATAGTCGAAAGGAAACGCCTAATGATAATGCAGGAATCGAATCCATAGCTCAATTTACTATTTAACTCCACAGAAGTTTGAAAATTTCGAAATAGAGAAATTGTCTCAGTAGTCTCTACTAATTATATGTCCAAGATATTGACTCAAATCCACAAGTCAATATATCTGAATATTTAAAAAACTCATTTTCTATGTAAAGGGTGTAATAAAACTTCACTTTCTTAAGTAAGTATAAAAAAATCAAGAATGTTTTCAGATGACTTATAATAATAATGCACTGGATACGACGAACAATAAAATTAAGGTTATTAAAAAAGGGGATACTAGCTACAGAAATTTTCGAGTCCGCATTTACTTGTTTCAGGGCGTAGTTTTCCAAGATCAATCCAAAATAAAAAATAATCAATCGAAGCGTATTTCTACTTCGATTGATTCTCGATGAAATTCTTTCAATCTATCACAACCTGATTGCACAACTGCTACTTACCAGGGACTAAATTTTCTACAAGAGTTTCTAGTACGTTGTGAGTTTTTTGATCATTTTGTTCTTACTATTTAGTGGTATGGTATAGTGTGGTTTTGTACATTCCAGTTGAGTGTGTAAAAATAAAAAATAAAAGTCCCTGGCAAATAGCAGTTGTGCAATTTGGCTATTAGCTTCGCTACCATCACAAAAATATCCAATAAATCTTGTGGCGACAGACCGTTTATCCTTTAGCGATACCATCGATCAATTTAGGCTTCTTCCACTAAAAATGACAGAAAAGCACATTCTGGAATTAGCAGTTGACTTGAATGAATACTCCCAGCCATATTTTTCAAAAAGTTGTTGTACGATAAACAATCCTAAACCAGAACCTCCAGTATCTCGACTTCTGCTAAAATCCGGTCGATAAAAAGGTTGGAAAATCTTACTTAATTCCTCCTCCGTAAGTATCTGATTCACTTCATTTTCAATCACTAATTGTTTACCATCAAAAAACAGACTGATTTCTCCCTCATGCTTCGTATATTTGAAGGCATTACTTAGTAGGTTATCTAAAATTTTATCAATATCATTTTTATTACCGATGATTTTCTCCCCTTTTAGATTAACGACTAGTTTTTTCTGTTCTGCTTCAGCAAGTATCCGGAAAGAAGTCAATTTATGTTCGATCATTTCTTTGATTGAGACTTCTTCATAGACCACATCATCTGAAGGCAAATTGTTTCTTGAGGCAAAGAGGATATTATTGATCATTTCTGTTTGTTCTTGCAAAATATTTTTACAAACTTCTAAATATCGCTCTCTGTCTTTAAATTTTCCGACATTATAGATCATGCCATCAATCAGCCCCATCAATGAAGCAACAGGTGTTTTCAATTCATGAGAAGCGATTTGCATAAACTCTGACTTTGCTTGTTCCAATTCTTTCGTTTTAGCTACTTCAAGCTCTAACACTTCAATTGTTTGGATCAAAGAAACATATAGATGGTTGATATCTTGCGCTAAAAGTGAGATTTCATCCGTACCTTTGACATCACAACGAATATCCGCATCTAATTCGATCATTTTTTCTGTTACTTTGGATATCTCTTTGATTTTTTTTGTCGAATAAATACTATAGTAGTAAGCGCCGATCCCCCCAATGATTAGTGAGACGATGATGATAAATGGATATAAATGAAGTAACACTTGACTTGCTTCTGCGACTGGTTGCATCGAGTATATGCCAAATAAATAATAAGTGTTACCTTGTTTGTCAGTAATCTCTTGAAAAATTCTCTTTTCATCAGATAAAAGACTGATGCCTGAATAGTCAAGATTCCCGTCAAAGAAAGGACCAAGAACTAGGCCATTATTATCCAACAGCATGATATCAAGATTTTGTTCTCTTTCAAGCCAGTATTGATCAACAGCGTTTTGCATTGTAGCTAAATCTTTGTGCTCTATACTCTTTGCCACTTGATTGAATTCCTTGTTTATTTCGTTCAGCTTCATTCGTTCATAGTAGACTGGCATCGTAAAATATAAGACAATCAACGAAAGAATCGAAACTAGAAAAATGATGATCCCAGAAAACAGAAAATTTTTCAGCATGATACTCATGGGGTGTCCTCAAGCTGATAGCCTCTATTTTTGATCGTTTTTATTGATAAAAGTGGCATTTTCTTTCGGATATTTTTTATATGATTATCTAATATTCGATTTTCCAAATGATATTCATACGACCAAACTTGATACACTAATTGTTCTCGCGTGATGATTTTCCCTTTGTTTCTTATTAGAATCACTAAAATATCATACTCTTTTCTTGTTAAATGGATTTCTTCCTCTTGGTATTTGACAAGACCACCATCGAGATCAATGGCGTACTCCCCGATAGTGATGTGGGGATTTCCTTGATTCATCCGAAACACATTTTCGATCCGTTTGATCAAAATAAGTGGGGAAAAAGGTTTGACGACATAGTCACTGATCAAATGGGAAAAACTGAGCAACTGCGTATATTCATCATCCAAGGCAGTCAGCATGATGATCGGCACATCCGACGTTTCCCGAATTTTCTTTAAAACATCCGTCCCCCTTATCCCAGGCAACATAATGTCCAATAGGATCAAGTCAAATGTTTCTTCAGCAAAAGCTTCCAATGCTTGTTCGCCACTTCTTACCGAATAAACTTCATACTTGCGTTCTTTTAAAAATTCCGTCACGATCTGATTGATCATATATTCATCTTCAACAACTAAAATTCTTTCCATATCACTCTCTCCTTATTCAAAGCGTAATGCCTCGATAGGGTTTAATTTCGATGCTTTCATCGCCGGTAATAGACCAAATATCACACCCATCAGGGAACAAAATACTAAGCTACCGACAATGGAAATCACGGATACGATATAAGGATAATCCAGTGATAGCGTAATGGCATAGCCACTTAACAAACCAACAAGCACACCTAGTACCCCACCAATCAAAGTCAGGACGACCGCTTCTACTAAAAATTGTTTTAAAATTACTTTTCTTCTTGCGCCTAGTGCTTTCTTTATTCCGATTTCTTTCGTTCTTTCCGTGACAGAGACCAACATGATATTCATCACACCGATTCCACCCACTAATAACGAGATACTTGCTATACCAGACAAAAGAATAAAACTTGACTGGTTCATTCGTTCCAATTCTCTGGCAAATTCTTTCAAATTCATCACCCCATACTCATAATCAGATGGTGGGATCTGTTGATTGAGGATCTCTGCAGCTTTTTCTGCAGCGCCTTGTAATTGATCGGTATTATTTGTTTGGATCGTGACAAGGGGAACAATATCCAACTCATCAGATAGTTTATGCGCTTGCTGTAAAGGAACATAAGCTCTTTTCTCAAAGCTAAATAGATTACTACTATTGGGATCTAACTGAAATACACCTTGAACTTTAAATGGCACCCCATTCACTTCGACAAACTGTCCGATCCCTTCTTCATTTGGAAATAATTCGTCATACAAGGAATCTTCCAGAAAAATTGCTTGTTGTTGCTCTTTGAATGCTTGGGCAGTAAATCCTTCCCCTTTGATGAAGTTTAACTGCTCCAAATCGGCTACAGAAGAAGTGACAGCAGAAACTTTGGCGTCGGTCCCTTTGGCTTTCCTGTAGATTTTCCCTTCCTTTTGATAAGACAAACCACTTGCTAAGACCTCTGGTATCTCATTGACTTTCTTTAGGACATCCTCGTCTAAGAATGGAAAATATAACGGTTTTTTCTCTTCCTTTCCAGATAAGATTCCATCTGACATAGTGTTCTGTTGGAAAGCACTTTTTCTGTCATATTGGATATTCATCGTATTATTGTTACCACCAATCATTTCTCGTTTCATTTTTTCGGTGTTTCCGCCGATGATGCTGAAAATCGAAATAATGGCAGCAATTCCAATGATGACACCTAGCATAGTCAATACCGAACGCATCTTATGAGCAAAAATCGATTGTAAGGCAAATCTGATTTCTTCCATTCTCGATCACCTCACTTCATTTTGTTCGTCGCTGATTATTTGACCATCTCGTAAAGTGATCGTTCGCTGACATAACGCTGCGATTTCTGGCTCATGGGTAATTAGAATAATTGTTTTTCCTGCTTGGTGGAATTCCTTAAAGAGATCCATGATTTGACTACTGGTTTTTGTATCAAGTGCCCCTGTCGGTTCATCACCTAAAACAAAACTAGGGTTAGTCACTAAAGCTCTCGCAATTGCGACACGTTGCTTTTGTCCTCCTGATAATTCCATTGGTTTAAAGTCACTTCGATCCTCTAATCCTACGAGTTGCAACATATCCAAGGCACGCTTACGCCGCTCTTTTTTATTGACTTTTTTATACGTTAATGGCATTTCCACATTTTGCGAAACGGTTAATTTTGGCATGAGATTGAAATTCTGGAAAACAAAGCCGATTTTTGCATTACGAAAATCAGCTAATGAATTGTCCGCTAACGTTTTGATATCCGTTCCTTCAACGATATAATCCCCTGATGTAGCTGTATCCAGACAACCAATGATATTCATCAACGTCGACTTTCCTGACCCCGATGGCCCCATGATTGCGACCAGTTCTCCTTCATTGATTTGCAAAGAGATATCTTTAAGGACTTTTAGTTCTTTCCCGCCTTGCCAATATGACTTCTGAATGTTGTTAAGCGTCAACACTTGCACCAACCTCCATTCCCTCGACCATTCCTGTTTGAGGCAAAGCAAGCTGATCTTCAACAGTCAATCCTTCGACTATTTCTGCAAGTTCATCATCCATAGGATTTACCTTTACTTCATGCTCTTTGATCCGATTATTTTCTACTTTCCATACATAATATTTTCCATCTTTTTCCATGAGGTATTTTTGGTTGATGATCACTTTTCCTGGCACAAAATCTTTCGGTAAAACATTGACATACACATTGGAACCAATCAGTGGCATTTCTTCTTTTGGATCGATCTTAACTTTATAAGGAAACTTAGATAAATTAGGATTCTCTTCTTTTTGATCCTCTTGTTTTTCATCTCCAGTTAAGTTTGCCACCTGTACAATATTTCCTTGCCAAGTTTTCTCTGGGTCTTTACGATCCATGATTTCTACTCGCTGATCGACAGCGACTTTTTCACGATCAAATTCAGTGACTTGACCATCCACATACAAGTTCGAATCATCAAGGATCTCCATAAAATTATCTTCTTTTTGACGTTCTTTTGATTGATTGACTAAGTCACGATTCAACGATTGGATTCTTCCTGAGTGATCAGCTGTCACTGTGTCTTCATTTAGTCGTTCTTTTTCACTTTCGTGAAGTAATTGGGCTTTTCGCAATTCTGTTTCGGCATTCTTCACTTCATTGTCGCCAGCAATAGCGTCTGCATGTAGACCTGTGATTTCTCCTTCTAATGCTTTGATCGTACTTTGTAACTCTTCGGATTTTTCCTTCGCATAATCTTGTCTTGCTTTTCCAAGCTCTGCTACTTTTTGGTTATGTGCTGTCCATTTTTGATTTGCAGTCACTCGTGCTTGTTCTACTGCTCTCACTTTGATTTCTACGTCCATTTCAGCTTCCACAACTTTTCTCTGTTGATCCGTTTGGTATGTAAACAAAGGTTGCCCTTTTTCTACGACATCTCCTTCATTTACCAGAATATCTTTCACTGTTCCTCGTTCTGGATCAATTTTGATTTTGTTGCTATTGTTTGGCATGACTTTTCCTGCTAAAATCAAATTCGCCGCTTTCACCTCATCAATAAGGGATTTGACAGACCGGGCTTCAATATTTGTTTCTGAATTTTCTTCTTTTGTTTTCCCACTAGAAGCAACTATACTGATTGCACCAACCACTAGTAAAACGGTGATGACTGCTACTGGAAAATACCATTTTCGGTTGAATTTTTTTCTTTTTTTAGGCTTCATGTACCTACTCCTTCATTAAGATCAGTCATTAAAAAAGCGCTTATATAATTCTATCCAAAGCTCATTCCTCTTCTTTTTCCGATACTTCTTCATCAAACATTTGAACAACCGTTCCATCATCCATAACTAGTTCCGTTCCTTCTTTTCCATCAATAGTCACTTTTCTTTCACTTTTCACCTTTGGCATCTCTGCTTCATCCCCATCTTTGGTCTCTGAGCTGCATGCTGCTAAAAGACCGACAGAACATACTAATACCAGATAACCTTTATACTTTGTTCCTTTTTTCATCATGAAAAACCATCCTCTTCTATTTGTTTTAGTTATGTTTCCCTTGTTATGTTTACTATCATACATAACAGACCTATTCTCTTTCTAAAGCTAATCTGTTTTTTGTGTAATTTTTTTGGTAATTTTTTTTGAACAAAAAGATAGCGCTTAAATTTCACAAAAAAAAATCCGAGTGATCGTTCAGAATGTAGACAAATTCTTAAATGTGGAGTCTTCTTTGCCGTTTTTTTGTTTTATACTAATAGCATAAACTTGGGAGTGATTCTAATGATGATAAAACAATTGATGCCCTTGTTCCTAAAGATCACATAGTTCGAAAGATTGATGCTGCAGTTCAGTTTGATTTCATTTATCCCATTGTAGAATCCCCGTATTCGACCTATAGTCGTCCCAGTATTGATCCAGTGGTCTTAATTAAATTAGTATTTATCCAATATTTATTTGGGATCCCTTCGATGAGACAGACAATTAAAGACACAGAAACAAATGTTGCTTATCGTTGGTTTTTAGGTTATTCATTCGAGGATTCTATCCCACATTTCTCTACTTTTGGTAAAAACTATGTTCGAAGATTTAGAGAAACGACTTTATTTGAAGATATTTTCTCTCATATACTAGAACAAGCTGTAAAAGCTGGTTTCATTAGGATGACCACCTCTATAATGATTCTGCTCATATAAAAGCGAATGACAATAAACATAAGTTCACGAAAGAAATGACCTACGGTCAAGTCGCAATGGATCTCGTTAAAAAGTCGAAAAGAGCTTTTCCAAATATAAAACGTGTTGTCGCTGATGCAGGATATAAGATGCCCAAATTTGTTCATTTTCTTTCACGCTTGAAACTCTACCCGATTCTTCCATATACTGCACCTCATGGAGTGAAAGGGATGTTTCGTAAAAAAGACTTCGTCTATGATACCTATTTTGACTGCAATTTATGCCCCAATAATCAACCATTGTTATTTTCAACTATCACTCGTGATGGTTATCGAACCTATAAATCAAATCCAAAATCCTGTATGAGTTGCTCGTTACGTGAAAATTGTACTTCGAGTGCAAATTATCAAAAAATTGTAACTCGACATGTTTGGGCTGACCTTATGGATGAACTTGAACACCACCGCCATACGGCGTTAAATAGAGAAATTTACAAAAAGAGAAAACAAACCATTGAACGAATATTTGCAGATCCAAAAGAATAGCATGGTATGCGTTGGACGAAATTTCGAGGTCTTGAAAAAGTAGCCAAGCACACGATATATACGTTTGCTGCCATGTATTTTAAAAATTAGCCACATGGCTTTTTATTTAAATTTTATCCAAAAATAACAAAAAGGTGTGGCTTAATTGGCCACTTCTTTTTGTCTAAAATCTGTGTCACTCAAAAACAATTAATTAATTTTCTCAGATTTCATTAAAAAATAATGTATAGAAAATCACCAATATTTACAAGTAATCGCTATAAATTATAAACATTTAAATTTTTTAGTCTTTAATAAAAATATGTGATATGTTTATCAAATTTTTTAGGTGACAAATAATAAAAAAAATTATTGCTTTATGCTATAATTTTAGAAAACTCATTAGGAGATGTATTTTATGTTTTTATGGCCTATAGCCTTACAATATTTCATATATACAATTTGTATATTACTCATCAATCATCAAATAATACATAAATCTCTTTTTTTAAGCGTTACTTGCATAAATGCTGTTTTTTTAAGCTTTTTGTACCCAATATTTGGTATTTTTTCTTCACTAATAGCAATTTGTATGTTAGTTATGACGTTTTACTTTTTTTCTTCATCAAATCGACTATTATTGTATGCTTTAACTTTGGGATTGTTATCTTCCTTACTGGGAGATCATCTTGCAAGGATAGGAGACCTTATAGTACTTGGATCTTCAGTGATCGAACCCGGAGATGCCTCGCAGTACTCTCATATTGCAATTTCTGCTCTTTTGTCTTTTATCCTTGCTTATAGTTTTAGAAAAGCCCTTGATAATTGGTCTTATGCAGTTGATTACCAAATGATCGGTACAATCGGTGTATTTATTCTTTCGACTTATTATATTATTATCTTATTTACTCGCTTTTCGGGAGGAAATCCGGAAGTTCTTGCATTAAATACTACTTTTTTTATTCTATATTTATGTATAGGTTTAATTATTTTGATTTATTATTGGAAAATTTCAAATACAAAAATGGAAGAACAACTATTGGAACAACATATCCAGTTACAGCAAGATTATATAAGAGATATTGAGAAAAATTATCAAGAACTTAGGGAATTCAAACACGACTATCAGAATCTATTATTTTCGATGAATAGTTATATTTCTGAAGGCGATTTGGAAGGGCTGAAGAAATATTATGACCAAAATATAATGCCCACACGTGAGATCATGAATCTTTCACCTGCAAATCTCAGTTTATTAGATAACATAAATGTTCCGGAAATTAGAAGTTTATTATCATTGAAAATGATGATGGCAATAGAAAAGGGTATCTCTTTACAGACTAGCATACCTGAAGAGGTCAAACTTGATACCAAGCATACTGTCAATTTGGTCCGTATACTTGGTATCATTCTAGATAACGCAATAGAAGGGGCTTATGTAACGGAAAATAAAAAAATAGAATTGTTAATTTTTAAAAAGAAAAATTCGCTAATTATTCGAGTAGTTAATACAACTATCAATACACTACCACTTAGCCAATTAAAACAAAAGGGTTTTTCTACGAAGAGCAATCCTAAAAATGAAGGATTGGGACTACATATCCTGGATGATTTAGCAAAAACGAACCCTTATCTGTTGATTGAAACTTCAATTGAAAATCAGCGTTTTTCTCAAACTCTTTATATACAAACACATTAAAAGGAGCTTTTTAATGATTCCAATATATATATGTGAAGATGATCCGAAACAACTAGAAGTCATAAGTTCTGTAATCAAGAATCGTATCATGATAGAAAATTTAGACTGCTACATTCATTTTGCTACGCCTAATTCCCTAGACTTGCTCAAAATTGTTCAAGCTCGTACGTCCTCTTTTGGTATTTATTTTTTAGATATAGAATTGAAAGACAGTAAGTTGAATGGGATTGAACTCGGCAAAAAAATTCGTGATCTTGATCCTTCAGGTAAAATAATTTATGTTACTTCCCATACAGATCTTTCGTTGGCTATCTTGAAAAATAATATTGAACCCACTGATTATATTATTAAAGAAGATGTTTTACATTTAAAAGATTCTATCGAACGTATCTTGAGTAAGCTATTTGAAGATCTTCAAATAGCTCCTTTAGAAAAAGAGCTATTTAAAATCGAATTCAATGATGAAATAAAATTTTTATCTGTTAAAGATATCCAATACTTTTCTACTTGTCCGGAAGCCCCACATAAACTAGTGGTCCATCTTTCTAACGCACAGCTGCAGTTCTACGATAAAATAAAAGAAATTGAAAAGAGAAACCACCACTTTGTTCGTTGCCACAAATCATATGTGATAAATACACAGAAAATAAGAACAATCAATAAAAAGACACGGGAAGTAACTTTAGTGAACGGTGAAAATATTCCCGTGTCCATTCGTGGCTTAAAGAAACTACTTACTTGAAAAATAAATAAAATGAAGGTTTATAAATGAACAAGATTCTATAATATCTAGTGTTGGTGGAAAACAATTTTGTTTTCGACTCAGCCTACTTTATTGGTAAAAAAGGAGAGACAAATTGATAGAATTAAGGCGACCAAAATAAACTCCCCAAGACAGGATATCTCCATGAACTATCATACTAAAAATTACTCGGTTTAACAGACAAAAATATTATTTTTCCAAAGAGTTGGGCGCAACTTTCTCGACTGAACCTTCTTTAGTCGATAGGAACAGTTCGCTTTCTGTCGGCTTGAATTGAAAAATTATGGCAGATTTAGCAACCAACTCAAGCAGAAAAGACATTACCATTCGATACCTCGTATTGAATGTAACGATTTTATGAAGCATGAAAGCAACTGTGAAGAACGTTAAAGTACGTTTCGACTACTTACCTTCCGTTCTTTGCTTTGATGAATTTAAGGCATTGAAATCCTGTGTTGGTGAAGTGAGTTTTATCTTCATGGATGGTCAAAAATCAAATTCTTGGTCTTCTTGAAAGCCGTAAAGTCGCTTATCTACGTACCTATTTCTCTTGCTACCCCCGTCAATATCCAATATATCATCATGGATACGAACGCCCCTTATTTTGAATTAGCGAAAAGTATTATTCCCCATGTTCAAATTGTTACGGATCGTTTTCATATTATCTAACATATCTAGCGGGCATTGAATCATTTACGGATTCAAATCATGAATACTTATCGCAAGAAAGATCGCCTGAAGTATGACGATTCAAACGTTACTGAGAGTTATTAAGTTATTTCTAAACGATTCTTATCTATTAGATAAGCTCACACTACCGCTATGATTTTTTCTTTAAGCGACCGATGACTGAAAAATCATCGTCAATGAACTACTGAGCTATGATTCTAAATTGAAGCTGACTTATAACACTTGCCCACTCCTACTCTATACACTATAAATAAAAGCTCTATAATTTATGGGACTGATGAATGTACCGACCCCAAAAAGTTAGAACAAAATCTAATTTCTGAGAGTCGGTATTTTTATGGCAAAATATAGCTTTGGATTCAAGTTTGGCAATCGTTCAAGAATATCTTAAAGGAAAAGCCGGATTAGGATATTTGGCAAGAAAACATGAGGTAAAATCAAAAAATCAGGTACACGGATGGATCAATGTTTATCGGAAATTTGGAGAAGAAGGGCTTTTGCACAAGCGAAAAAGCAAAGTTATTCTGTTCAATTCAAGATAGATGCGATAGAGTTATATCAAACGAGTGAGCTATCCTATCGTAAAGTGGCGAATCATTTAGGGATAAACCAACCTGCGTTAGTTTTCAATTGGATGAAAATTTTTCGTTCAGAGGGATTGGGTGGGCTCTTAAAAATGAAAGGATGTTCCTCCAATTTGTCTAAGAAAGAAGAAAAGCAAGAGATAAGCAAACTGACGTCTAAAGAACATAGTCGGATCAAGGAATTGGAAAAACAAGTGCGTTCCCTTCAGATTGAAAATGCCTTTTTAAAAGAATTCAGGAAGCTCAATAAAATCGAACGAATCAATCGAACGAATCATCGATAGCCTCCGTGGATTATTCAAGTTAGTTGAGCTTCTTGAAACCTTGAAATTTCCTAAATTAACCTTTATGTATTGGCAAAAACGATTTGATCGAGGAAATCCAGATCAAGAAATCGAAGAGGAAATGCTTAAAATATAAAGATTATGGCTGTTTACGTATGACAAAGGAATTGGGGAACCGAGGATTCCATATTAATAAGAAAAAAGTACAACGTTTGATTCGAAAGCTGGTATTGAAGTTCTATCATTTACGAGAAAATCTCGCCGCTATAATTCTTATCGTGGAAAAATCGAATTCATCGACGCTTTTATACAAGCATTTGTCATCAAAAGATTACAACAGATACGACAGAATTATAATATTTTGAAACGGACAAATACGGTGCTATTCGTGAAAAAAAACTGTATCTTGATCCATTTTTGGATATGTACAACAATGAAAATGTTTCTTAACGCATTTCTGAGAAACTAAATGCGTTGGCTATCATGGAAGCTTTAGAGGAAGCTATCTATGTAACGGAAGATTGTGTCTATCGTCGAACCTATCAAGGATAGGCCTACCAAATGAAAAGTTATAGTCATAAGTTGAAAGAACATAAGATCTTTCAACTTATGTCCCGTAAAGGAACCTGCTTAGATAATTCGATTATGGAGAACTTCTTTAGTCTATTAAAGCAGAAAATTTATTATGGAAGAGACTATCATAGCTTTGAAGAATTGAAGCAAGCCATTGATGGCTATATTCATTACTACAACCATGAGCGTATGAAAGAGAAACTAAGCTGTCAGAGTCCAGTGCAATTTAGAGAAATAGCATTGAAAGCTGTCTAAAATCATTAAGAAAAGCAAAGAAAAATGGAGTGGATTTCTCCACACCAAAAAAGTTTAAATTTTGGGATCACTACATTCATCATTCCCATAAATTATAGAGCTGAAAATAGTTAGACAACTATCTGACTATGATAAACCTATTTATTTTTTTCGTTTGGCAGTCGAAATTCTTGGTCAATAAATTGATAAAAATTACCAAAATTTTACAATGATATTGTTTTGTTTGTATATTGAGTTGAATAGCTCACCGCGATACAGCCGTTCTTGGTTTTAATCCATATAATTAACGCCCACAGAAAGTATAGCCTACTTGTTTTTCTTGCATTCACTTTCTTCCTCCCTAAAATGATTTCTATCCTTAGCAGGTATAACTCTTCGTTCAACCAATGATGATTTTTAATGGGTGACACCCTGACCTTAGAATGCTCATAGGGACATAGAATTGGCATTATTACTTTGGCGCTCTATGTTGATTCTTCCATTAGCTTCGACGTAATCTTTACAGCTCCAATTAAAACTAAATATTGAGCGCCATCTTTACTTTTTTTTAGTTCAACATAATGTACTTTGTCTGATAGTGGTCCAAAAAGATCTATTGATACAACCTTTTCTGACAGAGTTGTGTGTACTTGTATCTCCTCATGACTATAATTTTTAACTAGCATATCTGGTCCTTTTTTTCTGAACAAGCTAACATCTCCCAGTAATTTTATTTTTATTAATTATAAGCCATCTTACAAGTTATAGGACAAATCAATCATAAAAGACGTTTTTAAACACATAATCGTTACGATAATTATTTATATAAATTATTCTTATACTTTTAGAATAGGTTACTATCTAACTACAACTGCATATTTTCGTGCGTTGTAAATATTCTCAAATATTGTTAGATTCATCCAATAAGAACCACTAATCGAATCAGATACATTTACCTGATTACTTCCTTTGTTGTATCCATCAAGTGTTCTTGATTTTACTACCAATATTTTTTCCAATACTTATATTTGAAGTTTCATCTGAGATAATATGTTCATGAAACACGTATATGGATACACAATGAAAAATAAACTACATCCATTTTATAATGTCGCGATGAACGTAGTCTATTCCAATCAACTCATAAATTCTCAATAACTATATATATATCATCTGGTAACAAACTCTTATAAAAATAAACTTTATTTTTTTTTGATTGTAATACCATTAATATTATTTTGTCTGTACACTCCTTTAAGCATTGTTTTAAAATTGCTTCTCCTTCAGAAATTTCGCTTGCTCCTTTATCTTCATCAAATCCCCTACAAGACAATAATGCAAGATCAAATTGATAGATGTTTAACTGGTTTATTGCTGTAACTGAATTTACTGTAAATTTTTTTTTAGTTACCATTCCTCCAATAACGGTCACTTCAACATTTGTATTTTCGGAGAGAAGTGTTGCTGTTAAAACGCTATTTGTTACTACCCGTAGACCATGAAATCTGTTTAGATAAGGAATTAGGTGGAGTGCTGTACTAGAACTATCAATGAAAATAGTCATATAATCTTCTATATATGTTATGGTTTTTTCAGCAATCGATCGCTTTTCTTCATCGTTTACATAATTTTCCACTTTTGTAAGATAGGCAGCGTCAACTTTTTCAGCATCAATTAATATTGCTCCCCCTCTGGTACGTCTGATTTGTTCCTCGTTCTCTAGTTCAATTAAATCTCTTTTGACAGTAGCACTACTATAATGTACAAATTCAACCAATTCCCCTAAAGAAGCAAATTTGTTTTTGTTCAGATAAACCATGATTTTCTTTTTTCGATCATCTTTTGCTGTTGCCATGACAAAACTCCTTTTGAAAAAAAGCGACAATAAATAAAGAAAAACAATAATCTATTAATATACAACTATTCTTCAATATGACCAACGATCACCGTTATTAAAAACAATCTCTCAATGATAGTTAGTGTAACGAATTACTGTCACAATTCATTTTTTTCATTATCACTGGTAGAAGCTCGCTTTGTCAACCGTTTTCAATAAAGTCAGTTTATGACGAACAACAGATTTTACATCTTCGATGGGCTGGATATAGACTTCATTTGGCTCATACATATCCGGATATTCTTTTAGCACTTTTCTTAATGAATTAAAGAAAACTGATTTCAAGTCTGAACTTAAATTCACTTTACAAACTCCGTGATTTATAGATTCATGGACTTCATCATCAGGATTTCCAGATCCACCATGTAACACAAATGGAATATCAATCCGTTTGTTCAATTCTTTTAATAACTCAATATTTAATTTTGGCGTAACATCCTTCGGATATAACCCGTGTGCTGTACCGATCGCAATCGCTAGTGTGTCTATTCCGGTAGTATTCACAAAATCTGCTGCTTGATCAACATCTGTATAAATGATTTGAGAAGTACCGCCTTCAGCGGAACCGTTATTTCCTATTGTTCCAATTTCCGCTTCAACACTTACTCCAACTTCGTGTGCTAACTCAACAACCTTCTGGGTGATTTTTTTATTATCTTCATAATCTTCTAATGAGGCATCGATCATAACAGAAGTATAACCGTTACGAATGGCACGCATGACATCATAAAGTGTCCCACCATGGTCAAGATGGATGACTACTGGTACACTACTTCTTATTGCATATTCTTGAATAGTTGCGATAAAATTATCACCTAGATAACTAATTTCATTTGGGTGAATTTCTAAAATCACAGGCGCATTTTGCTCTTCAGCTTCTTCCATAATTGCTTTTAACATATCAAAACTGCAAATATTAAATGCTGGAATAGCAAATTTATTTTTCTTAGCTACTGCAAGCAAATCTTTCATTGTATATAACATATTATTTCCCTCTTTCCATTTAATTTTTTATCTTTAAAGAGTCCTTGCAACAATAATAATCTATTGCAAGGACACTTCCCCCACAATTTTTATAGTAGATCTGTCTCACTTGTTGTTGATATCCCATTTTCTTCAGATACCGGTTTTTTTAAAAATCCTAACATCATTGCTGTGACGAGCATCCCACATCCTATTGCCACAACATACATTAACGGTTTATTTAATACATTAGGTATTGGAAGAATCCATATACCTCCATGTGGAGCCAGAGAAGTAACACCCGCTCCCATTGATATTGCTGCAGCTGTTGCAGATCCTGCCATCAAGCTAGGTATTACACGAATTGGATCAGCTACTGCAAAAGGAATAGCTCCTTCAGTAATATAGGATAAGCCAAGAACCCAACAAGACTGAGCGGAAGTACGCTCTTCTTGTGTAAATTTACGTTTAAACAAAAGAGAAGCTAGTGCGATTCCAAGCGGTGGTGTCATCCCAGCTGCCATACAAGCTGCAATTGGGGCATTTACACCAGCTGACATAAGCCCGATACTAAAAGTAGAAATAGCTTTATTTATTGGCCCGCCCATATCACTTGCCATCATAACTCCTATTAACAAACCAAATAACACGCCACTAGTAGAACCTAACCCATTTAACCAACTAGTTAGGCCATCAAGAATCAGGGAAATGGGTTTATCAATTAAATAAAACATTGCAAAACCAGTCAATGCTACTGATACTAAGGGCACCACAATCAGTTGATATAATGACGCGAAGGATTTAATAATCGTTACCTTATTCGCTAAAAAATGAGTTGCATATCCAGCCAGTAACCCTCCAATCATTCCCCCTAAAAACCCAGACCCACCACTTGCAGCCATTGTACCTGCTACCAAACCTGCGGCAAAACCTGGTCGACCAGCAATGGAGGTAGCAATACCTGCGGATAATGCTGGAACCATTAATGCAAATGCTGTTCCACCTCCAACTATACTTAATACTTCTGCAAACTGATTATAAGTAGGGTCGGTAGGATCTGCTGCATTGATTCCAAATGCAAAACTAAAGGCAATTAATATCCCTCCAGCAATCACTAAAGGTAACATGTAGTTAACACCATTCATAAAATGATTATATATACCAGATTTTTTTTCTGAACTATTTGGCTTAGAGAATTTTTGCGAAATAACTTTAACATCTTCTCCATCCAATGCTTCTTGAATAACTTTTTTTGGTTCTCTAATTGCTCTAGCTGTCGACACTTGTTTTACTTTCTTCCCTATAAAACGATTAGTACCAACTTTCTTATCCACTGCTAAGATAACAACATCAGCCTCTTCGATTTCATCTGCGGTCAATATATTTTCAATCTTTACACCTTGTGTTTCGATTTTAACAAAATGCCCCATTTCCTTAGCCGTCTTTTCCAATTTTTCCGCAGCCATATACGTATGTGCAATTCCTGTGGGGCAAGCAGAAATACCTACAATTTTCATAATATTCCCTCTTCTCCTAGTAGTTTGTTTTTATAATATCTATAATATCTTTTGGGGTTACTGCTTCTTTTAATTTATTTCGAAACTCCTTATGCATGAGGAGTCTTGCTAAACTGCTTAAAATCATTAAATGTTCATCCGAACCTTTAGTTGGAGCCGCAATCAAAAACGAATATTCGACTGTTGATCCATCCATAGCTTTGTAATCCGAAATAGGTCCAGATTTGATAAAAGCTATCGCTGGTCTTGTGACCGCTTGACTTTTGGCATGTGGAATTCCAAAACTGTCTTCAATCCCTGTGGAAGTTTGGTTTTCCCTAATAAATAAATCCTTTTTATACTTTTTGATATTTTCTACGATCCCGACAGAATTAAATAATTTTGCTGCTTGATCAAATAATTCTTCTTTAGTATTAATTCGTTCATCAAATAAAATTAACCTGGGATCAATCATCTCTTTAATTTCCATTATTGAACACCTCATTTTTTGAAATCGTTTTCTATTTCTTGGTTCAACAATACCATCATGATCTTTACAGTTCAATAGAACGAGCCATTTAATACATTTTCCTAAATAATAAAGTTTTTAGATCATTTTTTTGAACCATATAGATCAAAAACCATATACATTAAATATTTTTAACCATGTAAAATAAAAAAGATTCTATTCGTGTTTTATACACTCATAGAACCTTTTTTATTTGATCGGCACATATATTTAAAGTGAAATTTATAGCGATTTACCAAATAATCTAATTTCTCCTGCAGGTATTTTATTAGGATAATTTTCTTCATTTGTCTCATATACTCAGAATCGCATCCTCATCTTTGACTGGTTTTAGTCGCAGTCATCAATCAGAACATTGTCTTGTAGATCATATTCCTCTCCTTTGATACACGATATAGTTTACAAATAAAAATAATATATCGTGTATTGAGCTAAGCAATGTTAATTTTAAGTGTACCCTAAATAGACACTACCCGATCATTGAAAAATCTAGTTTTCTAATGTATGATTAGGGTGTGTTTTAAATAGTTTGAGAAAGTAGGTAAAAAAATTGAAAGTTGCTTATATTCGAGTATCATCGATTGATCAAAATGAACAACGACAAATTACAGAAATGAAAAAGTTTGGTGCAGAAAAAATTTTCATTGAGAAACAATCTGGAGCAACAATTACTCATCGACCGATTTTCCAGGAAGCTTTAGGTTTTGTCCGAGAACAAGATATTTTTATTGTCGAAGCCATCGATCGATTAGGAAGAAATTATGACGAGATTATTGAATCAGTCAATTATTTAAAAAAGAAGAATGTACAGCTAATCATCACTAGTTTACCGATCATGGCTGAAGCAATCGGAAATCCTCTCCTGGATAAATTTATCAAAGACCTAATCATTCAGATCTTGGCCATGATTGCCGAACAGGAACGTAAAGAATCCAAACGACGCCAGGCACAAGGGATAAAGATCGCAAAAGCGAATGGTGTTTACAAAGGACGTCCTAAGTTATATAGCGCAGATACAAAAGATCCCCAACGTCGCCTTGTTTATAAAAGCATCGTTGAGGATCTTGAGAATGGCGTTGCTATTTCTAAGATTGCAAAAGACTACAATATTACTAGACAAACAGTTTATAGAATTAAAAATGAAATAAACAATAAGAATACCTATATAAAGACAAATAATCATTAACCATTATAAAAACTCTTACTAAAGTAAGAGCCTAAACATTTAAGTTATTCCCATCAGCCATCAATCCATCATACCACATTGAAAATCATGGAATGTTTCGGGTCCATACTGCGATTGTACCCACATAGTTCTTTAAAGTAGGTGGAGTATTCACTTTCAACGATTCGAAGGATTTCCACATCTGAACAGTGATCAAAGTCGATCAGATCTACTACTAGACTCATCTTGGCATCGATTCCTAAGATCTCCGGCAATAGTTCCCAAAAATTCTCCTGACAGATCTGACTTACTAAGGTTTCCAATCGTTGGATCTGGGTGTTTAAATAGACCTTTAGGTCTTCACTTGCTCGTTTTTCTGCCTCTTCAAAGGTACTTTGAAAGCCCTCCAGATACGCTTCTTTTGTAAAAAATGTAGGCATTGTTTTTTCCTTCCTTCTTTTAAAATGTTTCATGATCGATCAGTGGATTCAACTGATGCTTGACTCTTGCCCAATCTTGCGCCGTAGGGATACTGCCCATAAGAACATAATCCGTGTCAAGAGAGTAATCCAAAAGGTACGGTCGATAGTTCGTTACAATCAAATCAACGTGTGCATCATTTAAATGTTCCGGCGTCAATTCCTGAAGCGGCATAAACAACAGCTTATGATATTCCCCTAATAGTACACGTGCCTGCATTCGAATGGATTGAACCATTAAGTAGTCACCTTCTAATAAAAATAAAACTTTTTTGACCGGTTGGTAATAGTGGAACAATAAGTTCATATATGCCGTAAAACTCACCACGATATCTTCAAAATATTGGCCAGAAAAACTGAGTACTCGGGCATGTTTTAAGAGAAATTGTTTATGGGCTTCATAAATCTGTTTATCGCTTTTCTTTACCATCCAATGGATTTCTTCTAGCTCTTTGTTCAACACTGGACTCACTGCTTCATTCATCAAGCGCGAAAGGAAAAAAGAGGTCATAAACGGTTCTAAAGTATCCGTATCCCATTGTTCAAAGAAAGGATCAGAAAGATAATCTGACACGATGAACTGAAGATCCTTCCAGCGGTTGAATCGTTGGTTAAAAGTTTGTTCTTGGTCCACACGATGGATCGTCCGTTTGGAAATAATCGATAAATGGATCCAAGCGAATTCTTCCTTTGATAGATAGATCTCGTATTTATCTTTGATCCTTTCTTGTAAAGAATAAAGCAACTGAAAATCTTTTTCCTGATAAATGCTTACTTTTACCCATTCAGGTAAGGACACAAAATGGTTTTGATGAACTCGGACCATTGCGATATAAAGCTGGTAATAAAAGGCTGAAATCGTTATTCCCGTACCCAACTCATACTTCCCCAATTTGCCAGACAGTTCGTTCAAGACCAACGTATGTAAGTCTTCTGGCGGACGGATTGTATACGGAGTTTGTTCACTGCTATAATAAAAATCAAAAAAGAACTTTCGGATATTGGCTTCTTCCCCTAAAAAATTGACTGGGTTAAAAGCCAACGTTAACTCATACTCAGCTAATACCGGTCGGATTCTTAATAAAAACCTTCGTAAAGTACTCTCTGCATAACTGTGCTGGTGAGCCAAGTCAGCCACTGTAAAATCTTTTCCCCAAAAAACATTTCCCACGATTTCAAATAACACTTCGTTTTCCAACAGTTGTTCTTTTTTCTCTTGGTAGTCCCTACGATTTCGTTCTTCAAAATAATACCCACTATAATTCGAACGTAATTCGATGCTTGTGCCAAAATGGTTTTTGAATGTTTGAATATCTTTTATCAAGGTACGATGTGAAATAGCCAGTCGTTCACTCAGCTCTCCAATCGTAAAACGCCGTTCTTGTTCCATCACACTTAACACCTGCATCCATCGCTTGACCTCTGCGCTTGTAATAAACGCCATCTGAAACTCACGCAATTTTTTTCCCCCTCACTTTTTCAAATATTTCCCTCTTATGCTCGGTAACTCATCTTGACTCAGAAAATGCAGAGAGCACTTCATCGATTTTCTCCTTGCTAGGTACATAGGGAAGTTCAATCGTTTCACGAGCGTTTCTAGCTTGTGGTTGATTCACGATTTGTACATGACGTACTAGTCCAAGTGGATTCATTTGGTCAGCTTCCACCACCTGTAGCCCAGATTTTTTTAAAATCGTTTCAACTTCCTGTTTGATCCATCATGTCAAAGCACGTGGTCCTACTAGCTGATAGGAAACATAAATCGTCTGGCTATATTTTTTCTTCTCAGCTAAAAAACGTTTCATGAGTACTTCTAGAGGAGACGGTTTCTCACTGTTTACATACGGCACTTGTTCTGGTGCTTCAAGTGTAGGTAGCTGGAAAAAGGCCTCCATTAAAAAAAGGAGTGTTTCGAAAAAACCATAAGTCAGACCTTCGGTCTCATGCATCGGTAACTCATACTCACTCGCAGGTGAAAATGTGCGGGTAAATGCCTGTTGTGTCAAAGGGTTCAAAAATTGACTCTCATCTAACGAGAGAAGAAACAACGCAGCTTTTTCTGGTCCTGGCAGAACCACACTCACCTGTTGATCCAAAGCCTGGATTAGAGTTGTTTGGGCTTGTTTATGTGCCACTTGTTCTTGTAAGCAATGTCCTTGGTCGACTCGTTGCTTAGCTAGTTTCAGCCATTGATTAAACAAGGTTTGATCTAGGTGCCAAGGTCCGTCTTGAATCGTCACTTTCTCCTGATGTTGGTCCTGAATATGCTCTGAAAGAAACTGGGGATACAATGGTAAAGTGAAATAAAAATCATAAAGGAATTGGCGAATCCCCGCTTCTTCTCCCCATAATTGATTGGTTTTAGATTCAATTTTTATCCCATAATAGGTCGTTAATAACGTTTGAAGCTGCCGTTTCATCCGTTGAAATCTTGCACTCGACACATCAAGATACGCCATCCACTGTTGATTGTCTAAACACTTTCCCGCAGCCAACTGATCCACAAAAAGAAAAAGTTTCTCTTCATTTAGTAACGCTTGTTTCTTCTCATAATACTCTTTAGGATTCAGAAAGGAAAAGTGATAGCCCTTCTCATCGCCGATCAAATGGATCCGCTCACCAAAATAGTCCTTGATCGCCTTTATATCCTCAATAATCGTCCGTCGCCCAAACCCAGTCTGTTTAGCTAAGGTTTGTGCGGTAACATGTTCCTCTTCTTCTAACGTCGCCAATAAGAGCAGCCAACGTTTAGTCTTATCTGCCATGACTAAATGATCAAATAAAATGTGCATATTTTTTTCTGTTCTTTCTATGAAGAAAAAGAAAAGAGCCGCAGCCCTTTTCTTTCTTGTGACTAATTATCGGGAACTACACTTAGTTCCCAGGTGAGTGTTGTTTCATAGGTGCTTGCTCTTGGATTCGCGGTTGGAGGAACTTCAAGTGCCACGCTTTCGCTTGCACTTTCACCGTCACCAAACCGATAGATCCAGGTACCTGCTCCTTGGCCATCGAGCGCGGTCAGAAGTTTAGTCTTTTCTCCTGGAATTAAGGTAACACCGTCTTGAGCATACAACATCGGTTCATCACTTCCGTGAATAGACTCCAATTGTTGGTTAGTGAAAGACAAACGAGCCCCTCTTAGTTCATTTTCCTGTAGATCCGTAAATTGACTGTTTTGCGTAACTGCTAATTGCCAGCCGTGACGTTCCTCTTCTGGCCGTCGATCACTGATCTGGATATAGTTTGGTCGCTCTTCAGCCTCATTGACGGTTCCATCCGGATTTAACAAGCGTTGCGGTTGCGCATAATATCGCTTCGTTCGCGTAGAAATTGCTTGTTGGCCAAATGTGAATCGAGAAGCAAAATCTATGCTTAACAAGCCTTGGTCTTCTTCGAGCTCAGGTTTATTCTCTGGATCGACTTCAATTTCTGGATTCATCGGATCTACCGGTGAAACAGGACCAAGATTCCCAACCGTTAAAATCGTCGCTGGTTCAAATGTCACATCATGAAACAGTAACTCGGTTGCCGGATTGATATTACCTCGATCATTATTTGTTTCAGGTGGAGCAACGACCTCTGCGGCCTTTGCGGATCCTGCATTATCCCGTAAAAAGATTTGAATTTCATCGTCTTCTTGTAATGAGAGTTCACTTAAATCAAGTGTGAATCTGCCCTCATCGTTGATAGTGGCATCTGATGTATCAAAGGGTTGCCCATTATACGTTGCGGTTACTTCAGCTTCTTTATTTTCTGAAATCCCTTGGATGGTTTTACTATTTTCACCAATGATAGAAGATGAGAATTTCGCAGGTGCCGGAGGGACGATTGGAAAGACTTCCACAGTATCTGTTAAGATCTGGTGGTCAAAACCTTCGGTCAGTTCGCCACTGGTTAATTCTACGTGACTGATTCGAACTTTTGATCCTGCTTCAAGGGGTTCAGGTAAGGTGATTTCAAAAAGTCCGCCACGTGGGTCTTCTCCGTAGATACTGATACCTGGTGATTCGTCTGAATGACCGACGGTCTTAGTCGTATAGTCTTGCGTGTGTCCTGATGGAGATTCTACTTCGACTGTCACGATCGCTTCATCGTCCCATGCTGGGCGACTATCATCTAATCCTACAGGAAGACTCACGCGCCCATAGATTTTCTTATCGGCATTGGTTGGCACTCTCAACTCATCTGCGATGGCCCATCGCCCATTGTTACTACTTAATCGACTGTATGCAGTTAAACCTGTGTTTCCAAACACGTCCGTATTTAGTTGATCTGGTGCACTTGTTTCGCCTAATAGGTTGAAATTTGCGCCTCCAAATGAATAATCAATACTGCGGAAATCCAAATCTGGATCCCCAGCAAGATCTGCCCCATTTTTCCAAACAGATAAATCACTATTCGTTGCTTTCAATGTGGAACCATTATTGACATTAAAAATGTTTCCCCCACCTGGACGATTATTTTGGAAATTCATATACAGAGGATTCTCAAAATTCACATTAATTACTGCAGCACTAAATACTCCTGCGGTAGCCGACGCAGTTCGACCTTCGGCTCTAAATATACCCCCATTTTTGACATCAAGTGTAGGAGAGCTTGTTCCCATATCTAACGCAGGACCGCTTTCTGCAATAATATTGACATTTGAACCAATTCCTTCAATAGAAAAGGAATTATTTGTACCACCTGGATAACTAATTCCCTGGTTATTTACTCCGATTCCTCCATCATTTGCTGTACCATTTCCAGGATTATAGACGCTAAATTCACCGCCATTTTTAACCATTATGGAATTATTATTTCCAAACATACGCATTCCAGGTGTCGATCCCCCCGTTTTTTCAATACTCATCTTCGCATCATCAATCGTAAAACTACTATTACCAAATTGCATAAATCTTACCGCCGCTGCTGCACCTCCAGCAGGTTCAGAAGAAGCCCCTTGTTTAACTAGTAATTCTGCTTTCTCCGAAATGTTGAATTGCGCATTTTCACTCCAAAGTCCGATTGTAGTTGCCATATTACTAGTGATTTCAACAGAAGCTTCATCTGAAACATTAATTTCTGCTCCTGGTGATACCCCCACGCCAGTTCCCAAATACACTGTAGCTACAGAAAAAACGGCAGCGGCTGAACTAGCAATCGTAACTTCTGTACCTGCGTCTGAAATATCTAGTTTAGGATAACTACCATTTAGCCAAATACTGCTTGCACTAACAGAATTTATGTTAACTTTACTGTTAGAGGCAATATTAACCACATTTGTATTTCCCTGTGCATATATGTTACGTCCACTTGTGGTCTTCAAAGAAACCTCACTTGAGTTGTTGATACTTAGGTTATTGTTATTTCCAATTTGTGAAATATTATCTCCACCAACTGTTTCTGACGAGAATGTACTATTTTTAATTTCAAATATCCCGTTATTACCATCAGAATAGAAACTCGTCCCATTAAGTACATTTGTTTCCAACTCACTATTTTCTATAATAGCTTGAGATGTATTACCTGTCATAACTAATCCCCGTCGATTACCAGACGTGATATCCACGTTAATTTTTGAATCAAGAAGACCTATCTTTGGTGAGTCGCCTCTTAAATGTAAAACATTATTCGCAGCATTTGTTGCAGCTACAGCTGAGCTTGTGGTTGTGACAGATAGTTTAGAACCATCAATCACGGAAAGCTCTGGTCTAGCATTATTATTGCCTATTTGAATATTCTCTGAATAACCAAGTCCAGAACTGTTTAGGTTGAATTCACTCTGATTATCCAGTGAAAGCAAGGCATCCGTCCCCTGTAAAATCATTCCCTGGGAATCACCAGTATCTGTCATGGTAAGCTGACTATTATTTAAGAGTACTTGAGGCGTCACGCCTTGCAGATAGATTCCTCGACCTGTGGAAGCAGCCATTTCCAATTGACTGTTGACCATAGACAAGGTAGGGGTTGCTCCTATTAGATTCATTCGCTGTCCAGAACTAGATCGAATGGCTGACTTGGTTTCATCTAATTGAAACAATGCGTCATCTCCAGATAAATCAACACCAATTCCTGTTGTCGTTTCTATTTCAGAGGAGGATTTTATCATTTTTACTATAGGAGAAAGTCCTAGAAGACTCAATGCCTGACCCGCAGCAGTACGTACATTTAATTGGCTATTACTAACTTCTAACTCTGCATTTTCTCCATTTAAATAGAACCCTCTTCTGTTATAACTTGTTACTGAAACATTTAATTTGGAACCTCCGGAAATTGTTGCTTTAGGTTCTGTTCCTCTCAAATGAAGAGCGTTGTTTGCGGTTTCTGTTGGTATCACAGCACCGCTTGTGGTCGAAACAGAAAGAGTTGAAGCACCTGTAACAGAGAGCTCTGGTCTGTCATTGTTGTTGCCTATCTGAATATTTTCTGATGTTCCTACTCCTGCACCTGTTAAAATAAATTCACTCTCATTTTCTAAAGAAAGCAAGGCATCTGGTCCTTGCAAAATCATTCCCTGAGAATCACCAGTATCTGTCATGGTAAGTTGACTGTTATCCAAACGAACCTGGGGTGTTTCACCTTGCATGTATAGCCCTCGGCCTGTAGAGGAAGTCATTACCATCTGCGTATTGGAAAGTTTAAAATGTGCAGCATCTCCAAGCAAATTTATCCTTTGACCACTCGTACTAGATAGTCTTACTGTTGAAGTGTCAAAATTTACGGATAGTTCTCTACCTGTCACATTTAATGCTGTACCAGTAGTTGAAGTAAGTTGAATCGTACTATTTTTTGTAGAAAACACGGGAGTATTCCCAGTAATATCCACGGCTGATTGTGATGCAGAAGTAACGATTAATTCGGAGTCATTTACCGTTAGTTTTGCGGTGTCTCCACTTAAGTGTATTCCTCTTTTTGCTGCAGTAGTTGTAATCGTTAACCTGCTCTCTGAGTTGATCAATATTTTCGGCCCAACTCCGGTAAGTACTACCGCATTATTTATTATATCTGATGGAACATCTCCTGTTCCTCCAGTGGTGACTGTGAGTTGGCTATTTGAACTAATAGATATCTCTGGGTTTTCTCCCCTAAAATCGATTGTATTTGCTGCACCAGCACTTGTGGTAATCGTTATGGTTGAACCATTTTCTATGATTAACTTTGGATTTGTTATAGTAGCTCCTGAAAAGAAAACAGTTGAGTTTCCTCGATTAATAGTTACCCGCGCTTGGTTTATAGCGGATATTTCTTTTGCTTCAATAAAAATTGTAGTAGCTGCAATCCCTTGAAAATTTGATTGGCCTCCTGTAAAAACTAGTTTCCCTTCAGGAGAGGATACTAACCTCAATTCATTGGCATTCAATGCTGTAATATCTTCTAATTCAATGGTCCAATTACGACTACTCTCAGAAGAGGCATTCATTAATGGCGTAGTACCTATCTTTGCAATAGTCGCATTTTCTATCCGGAAGGTAGTCTCTTCTTCTACATCTTCAAATTGAAAATAAAAACCAGTGTTACCAAAAGTCAGCGTATGTCCGTTTCCTTGTATCTTGATTGGTCGGTCGATCGTCATGATATTGGCTGTATTTTCAGTTAAATTTGCTTGAACAGAGATAATGCTGACTTCAGGATTTGCGACAGCTTCTCTGAATGCAGCCATTGTTGAGACTTCTTCTGTATTTCCATCAAAGACCGCCTGTTTGAATGTTTCGTTCTCAGAAGGAGTAGCTTCCTCTTTCGATTCTTCGGTTGCTACAGGCGCTCCTTTTTCTTCTGATTGTTCAGTCGTATTTGGATATTGCTCATGTTCTTCATTTGATTCATCAGATGAATCCTGATTCATTTCTGATTGATCTTCAGTCTCCGGTTCTTCCTTTTCCGATATTTCAAGTGTCGCAGTTACGTCTTCGACGGACACATCATAATTACCTTCAGCTTTAAATACCACTGGAAGCACAAACGTTTGTTGCGCACGCTCCGCTTGAATCACCCATTCATCTGATTCTTCTTCTTGGTTGACGGCAACTCCAGCTTGTAACTGGTCTTTTACCAGCTTTGCTTCCTTCGGGAGGGTAATTCTTGCCTCTGTCACCTCTTGATCTGAAACAAATGTCACCTTCAATGGCTCTTCAACCGTTCCTTGAAGGCGAGAGCGAGGAAAGGAAAAGCGAGGATTGCCTTCCTTTTTCACTTCTGGATAGTTTTTTATGGATGGAAGTTCCAATTGTTCTTCTTCCTGTACTTGCCCCTCTTCCTTTTTATCCGTGGTTTCCGCATAGACGATGCCTACTGGCAGGAGGAATGCATGCAGAACAAGAATCATCGTCCCTAAAATGAGCATTCCCTTTTTCATTAGCTTTCTCATGGAATCCTCCTCTCTATACTTCTTTTTCGCTTTCACGTGCTCTTTTCTTTTGCCACATCAGGTAAAGCACAAGTCCAAACATTAAAATAAGCAAAATAATCACACCGATCATCCACCAATTGACACCAGAATCAATCATTACGTCTTCTCGATTTAACTTGCGGGCTTCATCGGCTTCAATCGTAAATTCACGTGTCCATGACCATTCATTCTCTCCCGATGTAGCTGTTAATTCAAGGACATAGTTCCCACTTCGAAAACGGTCGCCTTCTAAAGAAATCGGGAAGTTGAAATTAGAATTTGGCGCCATCTGCATCATTTCTTTCTCAGCCTTATAGAGCACCTCATTCTCCCCTGCTCGTTTTACGGTCGCTTCCACCGCCAATTGATTGACAAAAGTGGGCGTAAAATTTTGTAGCGTGGCACTGATCACATTGCGATAGTTCAATTGATCCGCGAACACATCTAATAGTTCCAACTCCGGTTGCACCGAGTCTCGAGTATTACTAACGACCACACCAACCACATGGGCAAACTCATTCTTGATAGCTACGCCTTCTCCTCCTGGGGCATCGCTATCTTCCTCTTCTTTTACTTCGGCGATTCGTAAGCCGCCGGCTAAATACCCTTCAAAGGCGTCTTTAGGCATTTGCAGAGGAATTTCTATAACCGTTGTTTCATTTCCAGCTAAAGTAATGACCTCCGAAGGAGTCATCAGCTCATCCAAGGAGTGGATTAAGGTTGGATCCGCTTCTTCAACATCTTTGCCATACTCGACATTACCCAAAGTATTAGTATAAGCCGTATGCGGTGTCACCTGAACGTTGATTGGTTCTGAACTGGAATTTCCGACTTCTAGTCGCAAAGTCTCTTTTTGTCCAGGAGGGAGTAATAACTCATAGTATCCTTTACTTTCATCCACTTGGCTCTCTGGAAAAAGAGGGGTAACGTACGTATTTAAACTCGCTTCTTCGGCCTGGACCGCCTGGGGCAAGAAAAAGAAGAGCGCTATAAGCAACCATAGACTTTTTTGTATCGTTTGTTTGTGTATCATTTGTCATAATCCTTTCTAAAAAAGCAGCGTCACAGAAATCTGTAACGCTGCCAGTGACTAATGGAACATGGAAATAGGAATGGTTACTTCTTAAACCGCATCAGGTTTCTCATTATCTGGTGTTAGTTCTAATTCCCATGTCAATGTAGAGGTATACGTTACTGCATCTTTGGCAGTCGAGCCAGGAACAAACAATTGGATCGCCTTATTTTCGACGACATCTACCTTATCTTCCACTTGTTTTGCAAGCGCATCATGATCTCCCCAAACAACGGAAGAAGTTCCGCCACCCTTTCGGTTAGCAGCTGTCATGACCGGCACGGCCTCTTCACTTGGAATCAACTCTAAACCACTTGTGTGAATCGTCGGTTCCTGATTTGCATCATTCACACTGTAACGAAGGGAAGGATCGAATAACGTAATTTTTGCGCCTTTTAACACACTATTTAGGGTATCTGTTTTTGCTTGAAATTCACTTAAACTCACGCTCAGTTCCCATCCTTCATTCGTTCCGCGGGTGTCTTGAACTTGTGCCATACTGACATAAGGAATCATATTTTCCTCGCCTGTTGTTCCGGCTTTCTGTTGCATTTCCGCAATCATGTTGTAATGTTCATCAGCAGTTGAGATAACTTTCGTTCCAAAGTTCATTGTTGGAACTGTTGCAATCGTTAGTGGTCCTGTACCAGGAATTGGTGGGATCGTCACCTCTGGACCTTCAGGATCAGGTTCTACTACTGTGTCTTCAATATTTGGAGTGAAGGTGACTTGACCGGTCGTTGTTGTTTTACGTACTTCTTTTGATTCTTGGTCTGCATCTTCAGCAAAGACTTGTACTCCTCCTGCGAAAATTGTTGTTGATAATGCGGCTACAGTTGCTAAACGAATAAATTTCATACTTAAATTCCTGCTTTCTTTTAATTAATTTTCTTGTGTTTCTTTTCTTTTTTTATTCCCTACGACTAATAAAACACCTGCCACTAAGAAACTTCCAATCCATAGCCCAAGTGAGCTACCGGTCATATTGGTTTTTGGCAAAGTTCCTCCTGGCTTTTGTGGGCTGGTGCTGGGAGGTGGATCTGGTGGACCGATTGGTTCATAAGTTCCTGTAAACCCAATAGATCCTTCTGACTCGACGGATTGGACCTGTGTACCATACACCTGTAGCGGAAATTGTATCGCTATTATTAGGGACATTAGACCAATCATAAGACCAATAGTTTTTCGCATCTTCCCTCCTCCTTTAACATCTATCTCAAAAACGATCGTTTTTCAGAATAACGAATACTTATGTATGCTAAGTCATCGAAACGCCAATTTAACAACATTACTTTAGACATCTGACAAGTTCAGATGTCTATTTTGCTGTACACCCAAAAACGATGGTTTCTAATACGTTTTAGTGAATAAACAAGGCTTAACTTTCAGCCTTCCTTATACTCATTATCTTATAACAATTTATATAAGGTTGAAAATCACAATTTTCACCTCGTCATGCATATCTAGAAAACAACAAAAAAAACAAATGAGATCATGGATTCATCAGAATGAATGGGAGAAAATAATTAGTGCTCAAAAAAAAAATAAAAGGTAAGGGTCAAAAAACTTAAATATTTTTGATCCTTACCTTTTATTTTTCTTGCTCAACTTCGATGTCATTTTCTAATTTAGGTGTTTAAAAGCGAAATAGAAAGTCCACCAGGGTATACCCTGTTGGACCCATATTATCTATTTAATAGATTGACTAACTGAACACAAATTTTTTAAGGAATTTCATGTTGAAAAAGGAGTTTCCTAAAATATACAAACCAAACAAAAATTGCGCAGAAAGTTTTTTCTAGACAATTTTTTTAGCCTATTTTCATTCCACATTGTATACCATCGAATAGTAATCATGTGTACTTAAATTATTCCCACAAAGTTCCTTGAAGTACGTACGATAGTCTGTCTCAATAATTCTTATCATCTCTTTTATTGGTATGATGTTATAGTCATAACTAATCAGTTCTGCCAGTAGTGTTAGTTTCGCATCGATCCCTAGAATTCTAGGGAGATTTTCCCAAAAATTATCTGGCGAAACCGTACATGTCAAATGATCAAGTTGCTCGAACTGTTGTGCCAGGTACGCATTCAGTTCTTCTGATTTTCTTTTATCTTGCGGTATACTTTCTTGAAATTGACGCATATATTCATTCTTCGTTAGGGGTGGTTTCATATGGTGTGCTCCTTTCTCTTTTTCTTCATTTCTGATTGTCAGGAACCATACTTAGTTCCCAAGTCAACGTAGTTTGATAGGTCGCAGCTTGTGGGGCAGTACTTGACGGAACCTCTAGTACCACACTTTTGTCGGCACTGGCTGCATCACCAAACCGATAGACCCAAGTACCGATCCCTTGGTCATCTTTTGCGGTGATCAGTTCGGTCTTTTCTCCCGGAATCAGTTTGATTCCGTCAGGCTGACTCAGTTCAGGCTCGCCGATGTTTTGGACAGACGCCAACTGTTGATTGGTCAACTGTAAACGGGAACCTTTTAGTTCATGCTTTTGAGGATTTATGAACTGTCCATTTTGAGTCACAGAAAGGGTCCAGCCATGGCGGTCACTTTCACTCCGACGATCACTGATTTGCACGTAGTTCGGACGTTCTTCCTCTGCATTGATTGTCCCATCCGGATTCAATAAGCGTTGAGGTTGTGCATAATAGTTCTTTGTTTGGGCAGAAATACCTTGTTTTCCAAAAGAAAAGCGAGATGCAAAATCAATACTTAAAGCACCTTGTTCTCCAGGTAGTTCAGGTGGATTTTCTGGATCGACTTCTGTTTCAGGCACTAATGGATCCACAGGAGAAACAGGATCAAGGACATCTTTTGTATATAGATACGTTACGATCTGTTCCTCCTTTGTAAATCTGCCCTTCGCATTTTCAGGCATTTCTTTTAACGTGTATCCTTCAATTTCTAAAGGTTCTGTTTCATAATCTTCCTCTAGTAAGCCTCTGAGTATTCTTGGTTCAGCTAGTTCGGCCAGAGATTCATCTAAATATTTTACTAACACGTCTCCCCCTTGTTTTTTCTGATAGACAGCACGGACGGTAGTATCTGATGTTCCCATCGTAAAAGTAGTCACTTCATTTGTTTCATCTAAAATCCTACTATCAGTTCCGGATACAATTTCCCACCGAAGAAAATCAAATGTTTCCGTTGGGTTTGCGTGAAGCGTGGTGGTCTCTCCTTGAGTGATCGTTGTTGTTTGTGCCGTAGGATTCCCCCCAAGAGTAGGACTCGCTTCTAATGAAAGTACGTAGGAAGGGCGTGGGGGATTGAATCCATCTGATGAGTGAGCACCTGTCATTATAGTACGATATCCTATATTATTGAAATTAAATAAATATCGTTCAGAAAAATCATTTGGATCACTTATACTTGAAGTAACAATAGATCCATTTACTCCTGTTAAACGTGCATCAACCGAGTACCATGATTCTGAAAATGAAGAATGAAAAGGAGCTCCAGACTGATCTACTCTCCCTGTCATTAAAATATTGTTTCCTTTGATATCGATAGTACTATTAGCGGAAGAAGAAATAGGCGGCAAATACATTCCAGTAATAGCCATACTTCCAATTAGTCCGTTTTCTAAAACTAAACGAGAGGAACCACTCAATTGCACTGGAGATTGTAATGAATGAGTTGATCCACTTACAATGATTGCCCCTTTCATCACAAGCATACTCGCTTGAGATAAAGAAATTACCGGAGTATTATTCCTATAACTAAGAAAAAGAGGGGCAGACGAATAACCTTGTACTGTAATAGTCCCAGAACCACTGTGGCGAATGAGAGGTGTCGTAGCTGAAGTATTAGTAGATGTAAAAAAGTTTAAACCCTCAATATATAAATCCCCAGCAGACATTGCTAACGAATTGGCAGATCCGGCAAAATTTAACCTAAAAAAAGCTGCACCTGTTAGATCCACTGAATTTGAACGAACATTCAGTGAATCCCCTAATAAGGACGATGAAAATGTGATATCAGATTGAAAATAAATTTCTGTAACCGATCGAGAGTTCCATGCGGAACGAAAGCCACTCCAATTCTGAACTATACTTCTCGACCGATTTTGTGTATCCCTTGTCCCTTCCAAAATTCGGGCCTCTTCTGCTTGAATAACTTCTTCTGGAATCGATAAATTTCCTTCGCTAGCAGTAACCGCATGCACTGATAGGTTTACATCCCCACTCTCTTCCCTTTTTTGCGGTTCTTCTTTTTGTTCGTCATTTTCTTCTGACGGATCGAATTTCTCTTTGTTTGTTTGAGTATCTTCCAGCGCTTGAGAACGATCATCGATTCCTGTATTGTTGTCCGAGATAGGGGTTTCTACTTCCAAATAGAAATGATCTGCATCATGATCGATGGTAATAAAGTACTGTCCTGGAGTCTCAAAAACCACAGGTAGGGTAAATTCGGTCTGTTTTCCTTTTGTATGAAGCGTCCAGTATTCTCCATGGGAATGAGTAATTGACTCCCCTGAGGAAAAATGGGAAGTCATTACTTCCCCTTCAATTGGAACCCGAACCAAAACTTCATCTGCAGGATACGTACTCGTAAAACGCAAGATTACAGGTTGGTTCGTGACTGTCTGAAATGTCTTTTCTACAAATGAAAATTCCTGAACTGCTGTCGGTGCTTCTTCGACAGATGGAACAGCGGTACTCATTGCTACATAATCAGGTGTCTGGTTACGAAAAGCAGCAAGTGCTTGCTCATCTATTGATCCATTCGTTTCCGCATAGACTTGATTAACGATAAATGGCATCCCTTGTCCCAACAAGAATAGAATGACACAAAGTATACTCTGTTTTCGAAAGCCCACTCGACATCCCTCCTTAATCTTTTTGATCATTTTCTTGATTTATAAATGAATGAATATCGAGATCTTTTTTTCTCTTTTTAAAAAAAGTTATCATGACAGTTATTGCTAAAAGAATCAGTAAAATGATGGTACCAACCATCCACCAATTTATGCTTGAATCCAGCATCACATCTTCTCGATTGAGCTTACGAGCCTCATCAGCTTCAATGGTAAACTCACGCGTCCAAGACCATTCATTTTCTCCAGAAGTC
The DNA here is from genome assembly GCF_051710905.1 of Enterococcus sp. DIV0806c. Lineage (NCBI taxonomy): Bacteria > Bacillati > Bacillota > Bacilli > Lactobacillales > Enterococcaceae > Enterococcus > Enterococcus sp. DIV0806c. The sequence continues at coordinate 34,136 of NZ_JBIOLO010000002.1, forward strand.
GCTATTAATTCTAGGATATAGTTTCCGCTGCGAAAACGGTCTCCCTCTAGAGAAATCGGAAAGTTAAAGTTTGAATTTGGCGCCATCTGCATCATTTCTTTCTCAGCCTTATAGAGAACGTCGTTCTCCCCTGCTCGTTTTACGGTGGCTTCTACCGCCAATTGATTGACAAAAGTTGGCGTAAAGTTTTGTAACGTAGTACTGATCACATTGCGGTAGTTCAATTGATCCGCAAATACATCTAGCAGTTCCAACTCCGGTTGTACCGAGTCTCTGGTATTACTGACGACCACACCAACCACATAGGCGAATTCATTCTTTATGGCTACGCCTTCTCCTTCTGTTTCGTCGGTTTCTGCCGTTTCCTCTTTTTGTTCGGCAATACGTAAACCACCCGCTAAAAATCCTTCAAATGCTTCTTCGGGCATCTGTAAGGGAATCTCCACAGTTTTTGTTTCATTTCCAGCTAATTCAATTACCTCAGAGGACTCCATCAGGTCAGCTAAGGAATGAACCAACGTAGGGTCTGCTTCTTGTGCATCTTTACCGTATTCAACATTTCCTAACACATTAGTATATGCAGTATGGGGGGTCACTTGAACCCGTATGGGTTCAGTGCTCGTATTCCCAATCTCCAAGCGCAAGGTTTCTTTTTGATTGGGCGCAAGGTTTAAATCATAATACCCTTTGCTTTCATCTACTTGGCTATCCGGAAAAAGAGGTGTGGCATAAATATTTAGCGTCGTTTCTTCTGCCTGGACCGAAACCGATAAGAAAAAGCTGAGAACTGTAAGCAACCATAAGGATCTGTAGTTCTTTTGTTTGAGTTTCATGAAACGTAATCCTTTCTTAAAAAAAGGCAACGCTACAAGGATCTGTAACGCTGCCGATACTACAAGGTCATAGTAAAAAATTTATCCCTACTCTTCAGTATCAGGAATTGAGTTGTCAGGAGTTGAAGTTAACTCCCATGTCAATGTAGACTGATACGTTACGGCATCTTTTGCAGTAGATCCTGGAACAAATAGTTTAATCGCGTCATTCTCTACTACGTCTGCGCCATCTGCGACTTGTTTCGCAATAGCATCATGGTCCCCCCAAACAACAGAAGATGTACCCGCACCTTTTTTCGCGGCTGCTGTCATGACTGGTACAGCGGCTTCACTTGGTAGAAGTTCTAACCCACTTGCATGTGTTTCAGGTCTTTGTTCAACATCATCAATGCTATAAAGTAGTGCTGGATCAAGCAAGGTGATCTTTGCGCCTTTTAATACGGCATTTTGTGTTTCCTTCGTTGCTTGGAATTCACTTAGACTCACACTTAATTTCCAACCTTCATTTGTCCCACGTGTATCTTGAACTTGAGCCATACTCACGTAAGGGACCTTGTTTTCATCACCAGTCGTTCCTGTTAATTGTTGTCTTTCAGCAACCATATTGTAATTTTCATTTGTGGTCGAAATAATTTGTGAACCGAAGTTCATCGTTGGCACCGTCGCAATTGTTAATGGTCCTTTGTTTTGACCATCAGGATCTACAACTGGTGGAATCGTTACATCTGGTCCATCTGGTCCAGGATCAACGACAGTATCATCATTCCCTGGGGTAAATGTGATTTGGCCCTCAGTTGTTGTTTTACGAACTTCGTTTGTTTTTTCTCCTTCGGTTGGTTCATCAGCAAAAGCTTGAACGCCTCCGGCAAAAATAGTAGCAGATAATGCAGCAATAGTTGTTAATCGAATAAATTTCATGTATGATTCCCTCTTTGATTTTCTTTATTTTTTTTGTTCTGGGTGTTTCGTTTTACACCAAGGATGACAACTAGACCTACGAATAGCCAACCTAGCCATATCCAGTGATATTGGATCATCGTATTGGTCTGGGGCAGGTACCCCTCAGTAGGTGGCTTGACTATATTTTCCGGTGGTGGATCCGGTGTGCCAATTGGTTCATAACGTCCCGTAAACTGAATCGAACTTTCTGTTTCGGTCACTTGGACTGAAGATGCGTACACAGGATACGAAGTATTCTGTGTGAAGAGCACAAACAAGCAGCTCACAACGAGCCATTCCCTACATTTCATTTCCCTCCTCCTTTTATGAATTGACTCAAAAACCTTCGTTTTTAAGGGAACAACAAAAAAGACATCCGATTCAATCGAATGTCTTGAAAAAAGTTGTTAGATTAGGTTTTCTATTCCAGAAAATAAATAACAAATATCAATTCTTAAAAACGAAGGTTTTTGGGAATTTTTATGCAAGAATATACCTTTATGATAACTTCTTACATAACCAATACTATCAGTTTTTCTGATTTAAAAAAAACCAATTATTTCATATATACATGAAATAATTGGTTTTATCTCCTTTTATGATTGTCTGATAAAAATCATACGAATATTTTTCATTAGAAACTAATTTTTTTTATGCGTATCTACAGCTCTATTCAATAAAATTAAATGACGTCAGGGTATACCCTGGTGGACCCATATTATCTATTTAATAGATTGATTAACTGAACACAAATTTTTTAAGGAATTTCATGTTGAAAAAGGAGTTTCCTAAAATATATAAACCAAACAAAAATTGCGCAGAAAGTTTTTTCTAGACAATTTTTTTAGCCTATTTTCATTCCACATTGTATACCATCGAATAGTAATCATGTGTACTTAAATTATTCCCACAAAGTTCCTTGAAGTACGTACGATAGTCTGTCTCAATAATTCTTATCATCTCTTTTATTGGTATGATGTTATAGTCATAACTAATCAGTTCTGCCAGTAGTGTTAGTTTCGCATCGATCCCTAGAATTCTAGGGAGATTTTCCCAAAAATTATCTGGCGAAACCGTACATGTCAAATGATCAAGTTGCTCGAACTGTTGTGCCAGGTACGCATTCAGTTCTTCTGATTTTCTTTTATCTTGTGGTATACTTTCTTGAAATTGACGCATATATTCATTCTTCGTTAGGGGTGGTTTCATATGGTGTGCTCCTTTCTCTTTTTCTTCATTTCTGATTATCAGGAACACTACTTAACTCCCAAATCAACGTGGTTTGATAGGTCGAGGCTCGTGGGGCAGCGCTTGGTGGAACCTCTAGCACAACACTTTTGTCGGCACTGGCTGCATCGCCAAACCGATAGACCCAAGTTCCTACCCCCTGCTCATCTTTTGCGGTCATCAGTTCTGTCTTTTCTCCCGGAATCAGTTTGATTCCATCAGGCTGACTCAGGTCAGGCTCACCGATGTTTTGGACAGACGCCACCTGTTGATTGGTCAACTGTAAACGGGAACCTTTTAGTTCATGCTTCTGCGGATTTATGAACTGTCCGTTTTGAGTCACAGAAAGGGTCCAGCCATGGCGGTCACTTTCACTCCGACGATCACTGATTTGCACATAGTTCGGACGTTCTTCCATTGCATTGACGGTCCCATCCGGATTCAATAAGCGTTGCGGTTGTGCATAATAGTTCGTTGTTTGGGTAGAAATACCTTGTTTTCCAAAAGAAAAACGGGAAACAAAATCAATACTTAAAGCACCTTGTTCTTCGGATAGTTCAGGTGGATTTTCTGGATCGACTTCTGTTTCAGGCGCTAATGGATCCACAGGTGAAACAGGATCAAGGACATCTTTTGTATATAGATAAGTTACGGTCTGTTCCTCCTTTGTAAATTTTCCCTTCGCATTTTCAGGCATTTCTTTTAACGTGTATCCTTCAATCTCTATAGGTTCTGTTTCATAGTCTTCCTCCAGCAAGCCTCTGAGTACTCTTGGTTCAGCGAGTTGTACTAATGATTCATCTAAATATTTTACTAACACGTCGCCCCCTTGTTTTTTCTGATAGACAGCACGGACGGTAGTATCTGATGTTCCCATCATAAAAGTAGTCACTTCACTTGTTTCATCTGCAATCATACTATCAGTTCCGGATACAATTTCCCACCGAAGAAAATCAAATGTTTCCGTTGGGTTTGCGTGAAGTGTAGTGGTCTCACCTTGAGTAATCGTTGTTATTTCTGCCGTAGGGTTTCCCCCATCCAGAGGACTCGCTTCTAATAAAAGTTCATAGGAAGGGCGTGGGGGAGGGACAAATCCATCAGAAGCTGTTGCTCCTACAGTTATTGAACGATAATCAACTAAATTATGATTAGCCAAATATCTTTCAGAGAAGTCATTCGGATCGCTAGTACTGCTAGTTACTATTGAACCGTTTACTCCAGTTATTTCAGCAGTAACTGAATTCCAAGATACGCTAAACGGTGTTAAATAATTAACAACTGGCTGAACAATTGAGTGCACATTGATATGTCCACCCATCATAACATTGGCAGCGTTTCGAGAAAAAGATAATACAGAAGTAGCATCCGAAGATATTGGGGGAACCCAAGTATTCGAGGCACCATTGCTTCCGACAACTACTTTTCCACCTAAACTTGCAGTCCACCCGCTAATATCAAAGCTGGAATTTCTATTTAGCTGAACAGGTGATACGGCAACCTGATTATAAATAGTGTGACCCCCACTAACAGTATAAATTCGAGAACCATTATTAGCCGATACCGCTGGACCCCTCCTTCTATTAATAATTACTGCTCCGCCGTTGGCCAAATTAAGCGAAGAAGAGCTATCTAGCGATATCAGAGGTTGTACCCCAGAATCTTCGGATACGATTATAACATTCATCAGTGTCAATCCACCATTTTCTAATTCCAAACTGTTTCCCGATGTTCCCATATTAACCCGTCTACCTAGACCACTTATGGCTCTAGAGGAGTTATTACGTTTATTTAATGAACTTCCAAGTATGGAAGAAGAAAAATTAATATCTAAGTCAAGTGCAATGGACACATACGACTGGCTACTGTTCCAAGCAGAACGAAATTGTGACCAATTGGTTACCCGAGTCGACGTTCTATTATCTTGATAATCTGTTATCATTTCTAAAATACGTGCTTCTTCCGCCGCAATGGCTTCATCAGGGATGGATAAATTTTTTTCACTTGCGATCACAGGTTGAATTGCAATAGGGCACTTATTCACCTCATTTTCTTCTGAACCAGTAAGGTCTGGCTCATTCTGAGACTCTGAATCAATTAACCCGTTTTCTGAGTTACTCTCCTCTACCTCCAAATAGAAATGATCTGCATCATTATCAACGGTAATAAAGTACTGTCCAGCCGTCTCAAAGACGACAGGTAACTCAAAGAATGTCTGTTTTTGATTTGTTTTAATAAGCCAATATTCACCTTGTGAATGCGTAACGGAATAATCGCTGGATAATTGCGTATCTACAATTTTTCCATTTTCCGGAATCCTTACCAGAACCTCATTTGCTTCTAGCGTACTCGTGAACTGTAAAAGTACCGGCTGACCAACAGAAGTACGAAATGTTTTTTCAAAAAAAGAAAATTCTTGTACTGCTTCATGGGGAACTTCAGTCGATAGAACTTGAGGTTCTATTGGTAAATAATTAGGTTTATTGGCCTGAAAAGAAGCAAGAGTCTCTTCATCTACCGATTTAGTGATCTCTGAAGCAAATACAGGGGGGATAGACAATGTCGTAACTTGCGCTAGTAATAAAAAGAGGCTTCCTAGCCTTAGGTACCTACGAAAACGTGCCATACTCACCATTCACTCCTTTGTCGGTTGTTTTTTATCTTTGTTTCTACGTTTCAAAATTAAATATACAAGTAATACAAGTACTGTAAGCAGTAGAAAGATCGTACCAACCATCCACCAGCTTATGCTTGAATCAATCATTACATCTTCTCGATTAAACTTGCGAGCTTCATCAGCTTCAATGGTAAACTCACGCGTCCATGACCATTCATTTTCTCCCGAATTCGCTGTTAGTTCTAAGATGTAGTTCCCACTTCGAAAACGGTCTCCTTCTAGAGAAATTGGAAAGTTAAAGTTTGAATTTGGCGCCATCTGCATCATTTCTTTCTTTGCCTCATAGAGAACTTCGTTCTCCCCTGCTCGTTTTACGGTGGCATCTACCGCCAATTGATTGACAAAAGTTGGCGTAAAGTTTTGTAAAGTAGCGCTAATCACATTGCGGTAGTTTAATTGATCCGCAAATACATCTAGCAGTTCCAACTCCGGTTGCACCGAATCACGATTGTTACTGACGACCACACCAACCACATAGGCGAATTCATTCTTTATGGCTACGCCTTCTCCTTCGTCGGTTTCTGCCGTTTCATCTTTTTGTTCGGCAATACGTAAACCACCCGCTAAAAAGCCTTCAAATGCTTCTTCTGGCATCTGTAAGGGAATCTCAACCGTCTTCGTTTCATTTCCGGCTAATTCAATCACCTCAGAAGACTCCATCAGATCGGCTAAGGTGTGAACCAACGTTGGATCCGCTTCTTGTGCATCTTTGCCATATTCGACATTTCCTAGCACATTGGTATACGCCGTATGGGCCGTCACCTGAACCCTTATGGGTTCTGCACTCGTGTTCCCAACCTCCAAGCGTAAAGTTTCCTTTTGATTCGGGGCTAGATTCAAATCATAGTAACCTTTTCCTTCGTCTACTTGGCTATCCGGAAAAAGCGGCGTGGCATAGATGTTTAGTGCCGTTTCATCTGCTTGAACCGAAATCGGTAAGAAAAAGAAGAAAATGGCGAGCAGCCAAAGGTATCTGACGTTCTTTTTTGTAAGTTTCATTTAAATTAATCCTTTCTAAAAAAAAGCAGCGTTACAAGGTTCTGCAACGCTGCCGATACTACAATGTCATAGTAAAAAATGTTTCTCCCTATTCCTCAGTATCAGGAGTTGAGTTGTCAGGAGTTGAGTTTAACTCCCAAGTCAATGTAGACTGATACGTCACGGCATCTTTTGCGGTAGATCCTGGAACAAATAGTTTAATCGCATCATTTTCTACTACGTCTGCCCCTTCTGCGACTTGTTTCGCAATAGCATCATGGTCGCCCCAAACAACTGAAGAAGTTCCTGCCCCTTTTTTCACTGCCGCTGTCATTACTGGCACCGCAGCTTCGCTTGGTAGAAGCTCTAAACCACTTGCGTGCGTTTCAGGTCTTTGTTCAAGATCATCAATGCTATAAAGTAGTGCTGGATCAAGTAAGGTGATCTTTGCGCCTTTTAATACGGCATTTTGTGTTTCTTTCGTTGCTTGGAATTCACTTAGACTCACATTCAGTTTCCAGCCTTCATTTGTCCCACGTGTATCTTGAACTTGTGCCATACTCACGTAAGGAACTTTGTTTTCATCACCAGTCGTTCCTGTCTTTTGTTGTCTTTCAGCAACCATATTGTAATTTTCATTTGTGGTCGAAATAATTTGTGAACCGAAGTTCATCGTTGGCACCGTCGCAATTGTTAATGGCCCTTTGTTTTGACCATCAGGATCTAAAACTGGTGGAATCGTTACATCTGGTCCATCTGGTCCAGGATCAACGACAGTATCATCATTCCCTGGGGTAAATGTGATTTGACCCTCGGTTGTTGTTTTACGAACTTCGTTTGTTTTTTCTCCTTCGGTTGGTTCATCAGCAAAAGCTTGAACGCCTCCGGCAAAAATAGTAGCAGATAATGCAGCAATAGTTGTTAATCGAATAAATTTCATGTATGATTCCCTCTTTGATTTTCTCTATTTTTTTTGTTCTGGGTGTTTCTTTTTACACCAAGGATGACAACTAGACCTACGAATAGCCAACCTAGCCATATCCAGTGATATTGGATTAACGTATTGGTCTGGGGCAGGTTCCCCTCAGTAGGTGGCTTGACTATATTTTCCGGTGGTGGATCCGGTGTGCCAATTGGTTCATAACGTCCCGTAAACTGAATCGAACTTTCTGTTTCGGTTACTTGGACCGAAGATGCGTACACTGGATACGAAGTATTCTGTGTGAAGAGCACAAACAAGTAGCTCACAACGAGCCATTCCCTACATTTCATTTCCCTCCTCCTTTTATGAATTGACTCAAAAACCTTCGTTTTTAAGGGGACAACAAAAAAGACATCCGAGTCAATCGAATGTCTTGAAAAAAGTTGTTAGATCAGGTTTTCTATTCCAGAAAATAAATAACAAATATCAATTCTTAAAAACGAAGGTTTTTGGGAATTTTTATGCAAGAATATACCTTTATGATAACTTCTTACATAACCAATACTATCAGTTTTTCTGATTTAAAAAAAACCAATTATTTCATATATACATGAAATAATTGGTTTTATCTCCTTTTATGATTGTCTGATAAAAATCATACGAATATTTTTCATTAGAAACTAATTTTTTTATGCGTATCTACAGCTCTATTCAATAAAATTAAATGACGTCAGGGTATACCCTGTTGGACAAAAAAATGCAGAAATACATGCGATAAAAATATATTTTTATTATCAACCTTATACCATTTGCTTACTATTAATACACAAATCTTAGTAAATACTTTGAAATAAGCAAAAAACATTAAAAATCAATATTTTAAACAAATATGATTTTATATCATTAGCCTATACCCGAAAGTATAGTTTTAAAACCTTAATTTATGCTATTATTGTCCGTGTTGCATTTGAGAACCATGCTGTTTTGTATGGTTCTAAAACGCGAACATCAAAAATAAAGGCAAACAAAAATTTGAGAACCATGCTGTTTTATATGGTTCTAAAACCTTAACAGCATTTGTCCTTCCGTCTGGTCACACAACTTGACGGAGTTTACCCTTCAGTGAGTGGTTTTACCCTCACTATTTCGTTGCCAAATCAACGATTGTTTTATTTCAGATACTTTTAACTTCTATTCCGTATCTTTTTCCTTTATTTACTAGTTGCTCTTTCAGTTGATAATAAGCCCACTCTCCATAATCTTTATCTGGTTCAGCAATACATATAACCTGAGCTTTATTGCGAATAGCAGTTTTAACGATTTTCGCAGAACATTGATTATTATAAGTTTTAACAAAATTACTCTCTCTGCTCTTTATTGCTTCCCATCGATCTTGATTTAATTTCCTTTTTCGACCATGACCGCCCTTAGAGAATATGCCTCGGCTTTGTTCTTTTGATTTTATTGCTTTAATTTTACTTTTGAAGTTCCTTATATATTGGCTATCACCAAAGGATATTACCGTTTGATTATTAACTAAGCATTCACCACTACATAAATCTACAAAGTTTACAATCAATTCAGTACCTTCATTGAATTCCAGTTCATTATAGCTTTTTTCAAAAGAAACTGTTAGATTAAAAAATAATTTTCTACCGTCATAAATTAGATTGCTCTGATTTAATTTGTAATCACCTTTTGCAATGTATTGTAAAACTGAAGCAACATCTCTTGCTTTCCTTGGCTTACTACCCAAATTTACTTTAAACCTAAATCCTTTAGGCAAAGAAATATAAAACTTGTCTGCTTTATGTATTTTAATATCTCGCCCCCTGAACGGCAATAATCCATATTTGTTTTTATTTTTATATATTCTAGGTGTTCTTTGTCCAGATACGATCCCAATGAAATCATTGCCAAAGTCTTTACTAGCTTTCATATTTGCAGAATCAATAAAATCCGAATAATCAAAGTCCATTTTTTTAGCTACATCTCGTGTTCTCGTTTGACTCTTCAAACCTATTGCTTGCGTCAATATTTCTCTCGCTTCTTTATTTTTTTCATTTCTCAGTTTAGATAATTCAGCTTTCGTTTTATCAAGTTTCTTTTGATCTATCGGATCATTATATCCTAATTTTTCAATCCGATCTTGAATGCTTTTTTCTCTCTCCGCATAGCCTTGATCCATTTCTTTGATTGCATCTTTTAACAACTCTTCAAACATCAACTGTTTATATACCATATTCAATGCTTTTACGTATTCTCTACTATTTTTCCAAAAAAAATCATAAAAGGAATTTTTTTCTTCTTGCGATCCATCAATAGATACTTCTATTTTTTTTGTCATAGTTATTGTTGTCAATTTTAGCACCTCTTTATTTTCCATCTAGCATATAATTATTTGAAATTATTGAAATTTTTGTCAAATTAAAAATATATCAATCTATCCTGTAATGTATCTACGCTTATTGTAAATCTGAATTTTAATTTTTTAGAAGTTAACGTTGACTTAAAGTACATCGAGTTACTCGAATAATAAAAAATTCCTCTCTTTACTAAAGGATTACTTTTCTAGAATAAAACTAACCTTTAACTATTTCAATTTATCTCTATCTGAGTTATAATTTAAGTAAATAAGGAGCTATGCTCTAACGTAGCCCCTAGTGTAGTCCGTTCAAAGCGGATGGCATTTTTAACAAGTTTAGAGCCTGTCTACTCTGCCAAAAGTTGAGACGGCTCTATTTTTTTTGTTCTTTTTTGAACTTTAACCATGCCAAAACCGAATCACTAGCTTTCGCTATAGCAGTAATTACCACTGCTGCTGCTCCGATAATAGCAATGATTTGATCCAATGAGAACAAATCAGGCATTTCCTTTCTACAGAGTACGACCGATAAGCTAATAAGCCCATAGGCACCACGCTCCTTCAATTGGATTTGCCAAACCGCCACAAACTTTCTACAATGATATTATATCATACCTATCTAATTCCCTTTATTATAATTTTAATTCTTTATCGTATCGTTTACATCTGCAGCGAAAGTTAATAATTTTACACCTTATCTCCACCTTTTCAATTATTTAAAAAGTGATATCACTTTTAGGTTTTAGTATAAAAAGTGACGTCACTTTTTGAGTGCTGGTACCTCAAATCCTGCTTTTTCTTGCACGATCAATAGATCTAACGCAATACACATAATCCTAGATTCACTTTTTCCGTACTTCTGTTTGAGTTCCTGCAATTCTTTTTGTCTATTTTCATCTAGTGTGACGGGTAAGCGTTTGTTTCCTGTTGCAATCGGCACTTCTTCTCTCTCCTCTCATCGAAACAGTCCTATAAAAAATATAGTTATGATCATTTTGATTATTAACCTGACCAACGCCAATACGAACCGCCAAAAAACCAAACAAAATCCCAGTATTCCTAAAAATACTACCAAGTTTACATTCACAGCGGCACTATGAGAAATAAGTATTTCGCCAACAAATAGCACTAATAGTAAGGGTATAATCTTGTTCACATAAATCTCCTTCTTTCTCTTAGGTTAGCGGGCTTTGCCCGCTTATTTCGCACCACCTAAGCGGCGGGGGCGGTCGGAGCGATTGGTGCGAAATAAGAGCTTGTCCTGATTTTCTAATTGAAAAAACTCTTATTTCACACTTTTCCACTTTTCAGTATAAATACCAAAGTTATTTATTGTTTTTTAAAAAAAACATTTGATAAGCAACTTGTTTTCTCTCTAACTCTACTAACATTTGTTCGGTCTCATCAAAATGAAATGTTTCATACAATTCTTTCCGCATTTCAGAGTTATTATCCTTTGAATTTGCAACCTCTTTTTTGTACTCATCAAGAAATGATTGAGGTACCGTTAACATGTACCCATTTCCAAAAACCAAGGCTAATTCGGTCTCGGCCGTTAGAAATTGAGCAAACAGCAAATAATAGTCAAAGTGATTGTATTTTTTTTGGTTTAATTCCTCCATTCTCTCTTCCATGTCCATACCACTTTCTACAAATGTTACATAGTCATTTTCTGAATAGTATTCTTTCCTAAGAATCACGCAATTAATATAATTTTTTACATACTCATTGGTCTCTAAAAATACTTCCATGATATACTGGTCGGTCTCAAAACGTAAAAGAGTGCTGTTATTTTCCATTTTAGGTAAAAGTGTATAATAATTAACCTTAGCTTCAACTTTTAAAACACTCGTTTGCTTCTCGTTATATAGTTCTTGTTCCACACTATTTACATAGTACCCTAACTCTTCCATACAACTAAATGACTGTTTCACTCTTCTTGTTACCTCATCTAGATGCTCCCTATTTGTCAAAAATTGACAAATATCTTCCGTTGACAACTGATATACAATCTCACTCATCTTCATTTCCCTCCAATTCAAGTGTGTACAATGCGCCATATTCTTTGATTTTTTCAAATAAATCTAGCCACTCATTAGAAACTGTCTTAGCTTTTTTTGTCTCCGAATATTTGGCATAAGTAAGTTCTAACGCCTGATACTCGGAAGGAGTAATCGCACTCGGTTTAACACCTGAATCCAAGCACACCAGTGCTTGAAACAACCATTTTGGATTTTGTTTCTTCAACTGTTCCAAAGTTCGGTAATACGTTTCAATCAGATTGATTTCTACACTAGATTCAATCATTTCCTCGACAGCTACTGATAGCTGTTTCTTGTAATGTTTTTTTGGCACACGAGTCTCATTGTAAAGAAAGGTCATATCTTCCATTTTTTGTGCCATTTTGTCCAAAGGTAATTTAGCAAATTCGTCATAGTATTTTTGAACCATATTTTATTCCTCCAAGTCATTTTTGATTAAAATGTAGTCTCCACGTACTAATGAATATTTTCTTCCACATGTCTTACACTGATAGCGATATACAGATTTTATAGAATCCGCTTTTTCTCCACAGTCACATGCAATCTGATGTGGTACACTTTTATACCTTATATTTGGTATTGGATACAACACACTAAAAGGTACACCCCAATAATCATATTTTTCTCTCACAGTTGACCCTGCCTCCTCTTAGGGAAAGGTTTTGAACCTTCCGCCGTTTCTTTCTTTATTGATTTGTTGGCCAGAATGAATCAACTAAAACAGCAAGGGACAAGGGCGCGTAGCGTGCATTTTACCCTTGTCCCTTGCTGTTTTTGGTGATAAAAGGCAACTTGTTGCCGGTCTGGCAAATCAATAAAGAAACAGCGGAGTGGATCAAAGCTTTCATCCAGAGGAAGCTTTTACGATCCGTCTTGCTTTGCAAGACCCCATTTCTTTATGAACGCTTTGCGTTCGCTTTTTCTCGAACGGCGGTGGCGGTTGGAGTGAGAGAAGGTTTTTAAATTGAGAAGGCGCTTGTGCCTTCCTAAGAGGCCTTTCTATTTCTTCTTGTTTCTATGTAAAACAAAAAGAGCTGCAATCCTCAAATAAGGACTGTAGCTCTTCTTTTATTTATATGCCCATCAATCGTGTAAAATGATCGGGATTTCTAACAACCATGCCAGAAACAACTAGCTGATTTCGTTTATTGAAGTGACCGGTTACTGCAATATTGTATTTACCATCTTCCATAATTAATAACTTATCGACAATCTCAATATCTGCGACTACACAATTAATCGATTCATGAATTGTTTGTAAAGTAAAGCGAACCAATAATGGTTGCGTTTTTATCACTCGAATTTTATCAAGTAAACCGACATAGTTGTTCATCACGATCACCTCACTATAATTATAGCAAAGACAACTAAAATTGAGAATTTTTAACCGAGTTTAGATATGCTATAATAATCAAGACAGTAAAGTTTGAAGACGGTGGCGACTTCTGAAAGGTGGTGGTGCTTATGTATGTAAGTGCTAAAATCTATGAAAGGAGTAAGCCTTTTGTCCGCATATGAGACAATTCAAACCATTCTTGGTTTTGGTATGTTTACCATCACTTTGATTAGTTTGATTGTAGATATGCTTAAAAATGACAAAAAGAAATAACCGTCTACTTTAGCAGGTCAGCGGTTATTTCCAAATAACTAATATTCTGCCACCGTTCTTTAATCGGTGCTGTTAATGGGGGGTTGTTAGCGCAACTCCTCTTTTTCATGTTCATTATAGCAACATTTCGCAAAAAATTCAATGGTTACCTGTCATCCCATAGAATCCATCGTTAAACGAATGTTTATTTCTAGTCTTCCTCCTTTTTTCTCTCACTAAAACGGTAGATCATCATCGTCAATATCAATTATTTGTCCATCAAATGGGTTTTGTAAATTCTTCAAATCGTTGTTATTAGTTGTCGTTATATCATTTTGTTCAACGGTTTTTGTTTCTGGTTTAATTTGAGATTGACCCTGGTGCGCACGACTTTCTGTCGATGCTTTACTTTCTAACAATTGGAAATTATCGGCCACAACTTCAGTCACGTAGACACGCTGTCCTTGCTGATTGTCATAAGTCCGCGTTTGAATCCGTCCGACAACTCCGATTAGGCTACCCTTTTTAGCTAATGCAGCCATTGTTTCCGCTGGTTTACGCCAAATCACGCAGTTAATAAAATCGGCTTCTCGATTGCCGTTTTGATTCGTGAAATTACGGTTAACAGCTAGGGTAAAAGTGGCCACTGCTGTACCACTTGCGGTATAACGTAAATCTGGATCTTTGGTTAATCGTCCTACTAAAGTTACATTATTGATCATTTTTATCTCTCCATTTCTTGATTCATTTGTTGTGATCTCTTAAAATTTTGTTTTCGTTCTACTTTCTCTTGCTCTACAATTGATTGCATCAGGGAATCAACGGAAGTTAGTGTAGATTCGAAAGAAATGTCTTTGGCAAAATAGTTTTCTTGTTGGTATCTTTTCCACTTTCCTCTCAAGCCCTCATCTTTCACCAATTGAGGCATTTCCTGATCATACAAATGCTTAAACACCGATTGATTATTTCTTTCCTTGAATGTTCCTTGAACACTCTTATACAAATTTTTCTCATCGATACGTTCTAATTTCGGAATCATATACAGGTCATAAAAATCTTTCATGCGCGAATTATCTTTTCCAAAACTAAACGTGGCATGTAATTTTTCAGCTAGAATTTGTTCCGTAGGATAAGCTGGAATATGAATCGATTTATCTTCAAACATCAATTTGTGTTCATACATCAATGCTGCTGGAATAATAGAATCACCTGAAGTAATATCTAATTTAAAAGGTACACGTGCATTTTCAAGAAAAGCAATAAACTTTGCCTGAAAACCTGGGTAATAATCGGCTTCCCTCGTCTCTGTTAATCCCTTTAATTCAAACCGAATGTCATCTTTTGTAGGATTAGCTGTTAATTCAGAAAAAACAGTTTCTAACTTTTCTTTTGTTAGTTTCGAATTTCGATAAGTCGTATCAATATCAACGGTTGAACGGTTTTCTAAACCGTATTTTGATCCGATCAGAAATCCCCCTTTTAATACAAAATCGTCATGATAAGGCGATTCAACGATACATTCTAATAATTTTTCCATCATATAATATCTTTGGACAATTTGTGGATTTAAATGTTTCTCTGCTGCGAAATTTCTCGTTTTTGCTTTAAATTGTGTCGGTGTCATTCACCTTTACTCCTCTCAATAAAGTGGCAACATGTACAAAGTCATTTCTTTTGGTGATTTTAAAATATCCATGTATCTTCTTAGCTTATTTGTATTTCTACTGGTACTTGTCATATATTCTTTTAATGCTTCTTGTTTTACTTCTACGCTTGCTTTATATCTGGGATTCCACATATCACATAACGTTCGCTCTAAATCATAGACGAAAATTTTATTGCCGTAAAAGCTTTCTGTTTTTGTGACTCCCAGGTCAAAATTTTCTTTATTCGTGTAATGCGGTTGAATGGCATACTGATCTAAATTCTCCTTTGATACATTGTATCCTTTAGGAAACATCATATTGATCTTTTTAGGGATATACGTTCCGACTTGAAAAAGATCGAGCGCAGTCTCATGAGAAAAAATCCCTCTGGAATAGATACTTTGAGCGAGATACAATTCATCCACGAACGCATCCTTTAAGGTATAGAAACCTGGCGCTACCTTTTCTATTTTATCCTTTTCAGCTAATCGATCTAACGTCATAGGCAATAATCCTTCGCTTCTAGCATCCTTCAAGGATAGGTTGCCATTGTATTTCTCAAAAATGCACTTGACTTTATCTTTCATCGCTTTCCCTCTCAAAAGTTAATATTAAACTAACACAACTATAACATGTTAGTTTAATATTAACAACAGGGGAATTTATCGATCTAATTCGATTTCTCTTTGAATCCGCTGCTGGTTCTTCAATTGCTGAAGTCTTGTTTTTTTGGCACGTAATTTTTCTTGTTCTGAACGAATTTGGGCTTTTTGATTTTCGATTTCTTGTTGTTTGTGTGTTGTATTACGCATAAAATTAACCCTCCATTATTTTGTAGTGCGTCGTGTTCTTTTCTTATAGTTCGTTTTTTTCTTTTCAGAAAATTCAAAGCCTGTAGTGAAGTCTTCTTTTAAAACAATAGTTGCTTCAAACGAACCCTTCTGACCTTTTAACCCTTTCACTGGTTGGCTTGTTCGGCTATTTTGAATGATCTCCTTCAGCTGTATCGCTGTGAGTTTCTTTTTGGCAATCGTTGTCCATAATTTAAAATCACAGGATTCAGACGTGCAAGCCGCCACCTTTTGATAAAGTATGACTTCTTTTTCCTGGCACTTTGGACAAGATCCTAAATGACGCGCCGCTTCTTGCTTTTCACTGGCTACTTTCACCTCTTGTAACGTTGCTCCAAAATCAGTGGCTTGGATTTGTTCTGGGACGACTTCCAACAAGTGAGAGATAAATTTTTGGATATTAGCTAGAAAAGTATCTTGTGTCCCTTTTTGCTCACCAATCTTTAATAGGTAACTTTCCCATTTGGCGGTCATTTCGGCGCTCGTAAACAGCGGTTCTTTTTCAACAGCCTGACAAAGTAATATTCCTTTATTTGTCACCATGAGTTTATTTTTCTCTACCTTGATGTATTCCTTTTGTTTCAAGGTTTCAATAATATTGGCACGTGTCGCTTCTGTACCAATTCCTTCGACTTCTTTCAATATGGATTGCGCTTCTTCACTATCCACAGTTTTACCAGCCGTCTTCATGGCGGTGATCAGTGTACCTTCAGTATACGGTTGTGGTGGTTTGGTTTTTTTTTCAAGGATTTCTAAATCTACTGTCACCGTTTCTCCTTTTGTCACTTTAGGAAGTAGCGGTTCTTCTTCCTTCTCTTTTCTGTCGCTCTCTTTGCCAAACAGCTTTTTCCAGCCTAGATCTACTGGTACTTTTCCGACTGCCTTTAGCTGAAGCTGCTGGACTTGCGTCAAGATCGTTGTTTCTTCATAGGTATATTTTTCCGCAAACATGGCCACCGTTGTTTTTAAAACTTGTTCATAAATGGCCTGCTGCAGCGGACTTAGTTGTTCAAAAGCCGCTGCTGACATGACTGTTTTTGTAGGAATGATCGCGTAATGTTCCTGGACTTTCTTATTATTCACATACCGACTATTCGGTGTATGAGTAGGAGTAGGAATTGCTTCAGCCTTTAAAAAATACTTGTATTCGTCTAAGTGAGCCAACAAATACGCATATTCACCTTCCGTGATATAAGGGGTATCTGTACGTGGATAGCTTAGATATTTCCCTTCATATAGTCCTTGCATTGCTTCTAACGTATCCTTTGCACTAGCTTTCATGAGTTGGTTCATCTTAGACTGAAGGCTCGATAGAGAAAAAAGACGCGGACTTGCCGCGCTTTTTTTCTCGGTTTCGACTTCAAGAATCATGCCTGGCTGTTGTCCTACTTGAACGCCTTTTTCTTTTAAATACGCTTCAAATGCTTCTTGCGTCACTTGGGTTTCATTGGGATCAAGCTTGGCATCAAATGTGCCATTTTGAGCGGTTACTTGGGCTTTTCCTTCAAAGTAGGGTTCTTTCTTGAAGTTCCTAATCTTTTCTTGCAACTGATAAATCATATAAAGCGTTGGAGTCTGAACTCTGCCTAAGGAGAAGCTTCCTGGTATGCCTTTTTGCTGCAAGAGTAAACTATATAGTGGACTACCGTTCATGCCGATCAACCAATCAGCGATCTGACGTGCTTGAGCTTCCTCAAATTTTGGATAGGTCTCTCCAGCGTCTCGTAACTGCTGGAATCCCTGATAAATCGCTTCTTTTTCTAAGGAGTTGATCCAAAGTCTTTTATAGGTTTTTCCCTGGTCTGCACCTGCTTGTTGAATGATCGACCAAGCAATCAATTCACCTTCACGATCGCTATCTGTCCCAATAACAATGGTATCGGCCGATTGAAGTTGCTGCTTCACCACGTTGAATTGCTTTTTCTTATCTTTAGGAACATGATACCGATAATGCGTAGGGATAATAGGCAAATCCTCTAATGACCATTGTTTCCATTTTTCATCGTACATATCAGGGGAATCTAACTCGACTAAATGACCAAAACCATAGGTAATTACAGTTTCACCTGGAAACAATCGATCCTTGATCTCAAAATATCCATCTTTTCGGGTAGCTTTAGAGAAGCTATCCGCATAAGCCTTCGCTTGTGACGGTTTTTCTGCTAAAATAACTGTTTTCATAGTAAAGCTTTCACTCCCTCTCTTGTTGTCTGCCCTGTTGAAACAACATGGCCCGTTTTTGTTTTCTGATTTCTTGTTGCTGGATCTCATGCTTCAATTGATCGTTCCAATCTTTTTTCACTTCAGACACAAATTCATGTTCATGTTTTTTATAGCCCTTATAGTACTCTTCCGCCTTATAAGAAAAAAGAATACTCGCATTCACATCTTTCATATCCGCTTTCTTACTATAAAAACGATCAAAATTATACGTACCATCAGATTGCTCACAAGCTTTTAATTCTTTGGCTACTGTAGTACAGGCTTTCTTTAAATCAATCACTTCTACCTGTTCATTGACTGCCAACCTCTTTCCAAACGTTGCTTTTACATTGTGCGCAGACACTAGTTGATTGGTTAGCTGTAAATTATTCTCCGTTTTGTGTACAGCCATGATTGCTTCAGGATCTACTTTAATTTCTTTTGCGGCTCTTTCATAAATTGTTTTGTATGCTTTGGGTACTTGCCAATCATTCGGAATGCCTCGTTTACAGCGGATTTTTTGATTGGTAAAAGGATCAGTAATACCCATTAATTGTTCTTTTTCATAAAAGATATGCCCCGCACGATCGTTATCAACACATACTTCAATGGACTGCGGAAATTCTTGTTTCTGGCTTAGTTCTGTGATTGCTTCACTGACATAATGACTGATCACATGGTGTTTCAAACCTTCCATAGAAACTAACCACGTATCAGTTAACTGGTCTTGATTCAGCGCTGCGTAGCTAAGCAGATCAATACTGCTTTCAAAAAATTTTAAGTGTTTCGGATCACCGTTTTTAAGGTTAAATCCGTGATTGGCCGTCGAATTTTTATCTATATGCTTATACGTACCTCTCTCACCAAAACGTTCAAAATCAATGACCGTTCCTTGATAACTTGCTCCAACCGTTTCTTTCGTCTGTGGGTCTTTCCACAAAAAAACGACTGCATGATCTAATCGATCGTCTCGAACTAAATAATTTTCTCTTTCATTTTTTGGTTTTAGCTCGGCAAGTAATCCTTCTTTTTCCGCATAATCAATCAACCAACTTGGTAATTTTCGTTCTTCCTTCAGATAACTTCTACCTTTTTCAGTGAGTGGGTGATAATCAATGGGGTGATCTTTATACTCTTCCGTTTCAAAATGAAGATTTTCCACCCGTTCCGTTTTGGTTTCATTCTTTAGGATAAAATCAGTAGCAGCTTTAAATTGTTGTTTAGGATCTTGAATCTCTTTGTTGATGAAAAAAATTTTAGCTAATTCAATAATGTCGCCACTAATATTTTGACTGTTCCAATAAAAACGTTGTTTTCTTCGATCAAACACAAAAGAATCATGGTCCTCTAAACGGTAGTCTCGTCCTTTGTTGACCACAGCCATTCCATTGTTTCGAGCAAAATCCACTATATCCATTTGCTTGCATCGATCAATAAGACTCATTTTTTTCTCGGTCATTTTTAAACCTCCCAAAAGAAAAAAGACTATCCATTTTTCAGATAGTCTTTCTTGCTTGTTTTATACCCGTTCTTTTTGGGTCATTTGTTGTTCATAATAGATTTCATTTTTTCGTTTCGCCACTTCTGACACTGTTTCTTGCGAAAAATGGAATAAATTGCCTAGCGCAAATTCGTCTGAAGGTAACGCCGTTTGGATCTCTTTTCCATAACTTTTTCCTTTTAGAATCACTTGATTATGCTCCGGATCTTCAATAAACGCCGCATCCTTCAAATGTAGCGTTCGACCCGTATCTTCTTCCATGACTTTCCCGTCTTTCTTGTCGATCCAAAGGGAACCAATAGGTACAATATTCTTTGGTTCTACCGTTTCTACAATATTTTTATGATCCTGCTTCACTTCTGTTGGTTGGATCTCTAGTTCTCTTTGGTGATTGATCTCCGTAGAAATGGTTTGAATGAATTCATTTGCGACACGGCTGACATCATTCATGATTTTCCCACGTTCTGAAGCTTCTTTATCATCCAAAGTCTGACCGTTCTTTGTCCATGTCGCAATATAAGGAATTGCTTTCTCAGACGTATCCATTCCAAAATGCTTGCACACAATATAAGAGGTCATTTCTGCCTGGAGTTCTTTTGTTTCGGTGTCTAATTCTGAGAATTTATGCATTCTGGCATGCGCTAATTCGTGAATACTTGTAGCTAAATTCTGTGTCGGACTATTCCGAGTATTCATGACGATTTCTTCGTCACCAGTAAATTCGTTATGAACATACGCCCCACGTGCTTGTCCTAATTCTCTTTGATAGACTTCACTTTCTGTCATATCTCGAATTTGTATCCCAATAGTGTTGGCTACTGCTTGAATTCCAGCTTGTAGTTCCGACTGCCCTTTTTTATCCAATTGAAAATCAAAGACACGGTTCGGGAATATTTTCGGATAATCTTCAGGTTTCAATTGTGTTTGCGTAATATCGAATACTTTTTCAATCGTGTAGTACGGTTTTTTGATCACTTCGATCTGGCCACTTTCGATTCTTTTTTTATCTTCTAATGTGGCCTCTGTTTCTCGAACAAAGCCCCGTCCTTTATCATAGAATCCTTTGACCGTTTTTCTGACAAAGATCTTGTTTCCTTGTTCCCCTTTTTTGATATAAATGCCTTCTTTTTTCAACGCCCCACGTCCTAAACACGCCGTTGCATCTGGGAATTGTTCCTCGATCAATAATTGATTTCTAAAGGATCGTTCGGGAAAACGAGACATAAAGTTCAAAAGTTCTTTGACGTCTTCAGGTGAATGAGTATGCTTTTTCACCGCATCAAGTGCCTGTTGCGAAAGGGATTTGACTTCTTGCTTAATCTCTTCTGTCGAGCGTTTTTGGTAGCCCGTCTGTTTTGTTTTTGTCTCTTTATCCTTAGTTTGGTTCTGTAAAACTGGTTCATTTTTAACCGCTTGTTTTTGATCCTTTTCAGGTACTTGGTCGCACAATTTAGCTAACTCTACATAGATCGGGTGATTACTGTTGACGCCATCTCCTAGATCCATTCGGATCTGGTCTACTACTTCTCCGTTCTTCACTTCTTCAAAGTAGAATTTATAATAACCTGCTTCTGCGGCGTATTGATTATCCAACGTTTTAAGTTGATCGATCAATTCTAATGTTACGATCTCCCCACCATAACTTTTCAATCCTTTTTCTGGATCATTTTCGTTGAATTCTACTTGATAGTAATGATCGTTTTCTTTCTCCTTCAAAGAATCAGTTGGTGCAGCCTCTTCAAGTAATTCACGAACAGCTACTTTTTCCTCTTCCGACATGGCTTGATATTTTTTAGATTCCTCAAATTCCCCGTTTTCATTCAGTTCTAAAGCGACTTTTCGATAGCCTTTCAGAAAATATATGGTAGGATTCTTTTTCCATTGTGTCACTCGTCCACTATCAATGATCGCTTGTACTTCAGGAAGAATGTTTTCTTTTCCTTTTTCTGATTTTTCTTTCAGCTGTTCTAATGTTTCCAATTTCCGTTGGTATTTTCGGATCGTAACAGCTGAAAAAGTCGATTCACCTTTTTCAAAGCGTTCGATCTCTTCTTTGATTCTTGGAATATTCTCAATCGTCATATCCAGTCCGCCGTACTTGTTATAGCCCATTTCCTTTAGCTCTTCTTGTCTTTCAAGTTTCTCTACCTGTTTTTCTTGTTGCTTGATCTCTTCTCTCAGACTATGCACTTTATTTTCTAAACGTTCTTGTTTCTTAAAGAAGGAGTGACCATTCCTTTTGTCGTTCATCGGCTGGCCATTTGTCTTTCTTTGGTGTTCAAACATCTTTTCAATTTGTTCGTTTAATTCATTTTGCAATCGGACTAATTTTCTTTTGGACTTTCCTAAACGACTATTGTCTAATAGTTCTTGTTTCTTTTCTTGGGATTGTTTTTCTTCACCAGGCTCCTCATTTAATTCCGTACGGATTTCCATCAGTATCTTTCCTAAATGATTTTCGCCATTTTTGTTATTCACTCCCCAAAAATTATCGCCCCATGAATTGTTTTCTACTAGCGGAGTATGACCAGTTTGAAGTAATTTTTCTTTTAACGATTGATTTTGTGTGAATTTTGCTTTACAAATGTCTTTCATCACTTGTAATTTTATATTTTCCCAATCACTACGAAGAGCTACACGTTTACCAGCTTCTTTTGCTTCTTTTCCAGTCATATCAGTAAAATCTTTTCGAGTGAATTTTGTTTTAGGATCTATCGTTTGATTTGTTGCAAGTTTTGCTGCTTGAAACGCTGCTTCATTATTCTTATAAGTAATTCCTTCATAGGTTATAGGATAACTCAAATAGTAAAAATCGCCTCTAAATGAATCTATCGTCTCTTCAGTTGAGTGATTACTTTTATTAGAATCATTCATATCATTTCACTCCTATCGAGATTATTTTTATTTGTTGTTCACTTTCTTTTGCCTTATCCTTTCTAAATAAATGGATAATCTTCTGCCGCATCGACAAACATTGTCGTAGTCAGATTTAAGGTGAGAATATCGCCGCTTTGATAGGCTTGTGCGTTCTTGTCTGTGACAACAAAGCCTCTACCTGTTTGGATCTCTGTAACAAAAACGAGATTATCTCTGCTTTTTTCAACCACAACACCAATCGTTGTCTGAGTCATTTCTTCTTCCTCCCTTCTCTTTGGAATCTCACTTTCTTTTGATATAATAAAATTGAATCGCACCACTCAGTGAATTGGCGGAAAACAATTCATTGAAAAAAGAGTCCTGAACAATCACGTTCAGGACTCTTTTACGTCTCTATTTATTTAACATTCTGTGAGTGAAATGGACTTTTCAATGCTTTCACATGGGAAGTTATTGATTCCCTCTTCATTCATTTCCCAGGTGGTATAGTAAGGCGATAGCGTTCCTTCATATTCTTGAATGATAAAATATTTTCCATCGTGGATATAATTGCAACAATACACACCAGGTGCGGGATATTCCACTACGCGGAAAGCGTCTGGATCAAACCCTTCCATTTCTAACATGTTTCTGATTTGAAACAATTGCTCTTTTTCTAAACAATCAGGAAGTTGTTCGATTCGTTCATTTTTTAGCGATCCTTCTATGACTTTCCATTGATCTAAATATTGTTTCATTTCTATTCCTCCTATTGTCTTTCTTGTTCCATTTGGATTCTTCGTTGTTGCTCTTCATAAGCTTTACTTGCGCGGTATTTTTCTTCATGCGCGTTAATCGTTCGATTTAATTGGCGCAAGCTACGCTGCGTGACAACTCTTTGTTGAAATTGTTTCCTTCGTTTCATAAACTCTTCGTAACTATACTTGTATTCATTCGTTGGTAGCTGTTTAAGAGGTTGAAAGGATCGTTCCTTGTAAATAGCTTGTAGCTGATTGACACTTTCTATTAATGGTTTTATTTGACTATCCTGTCTCTTCAACTCTGTTAAAATCGCATTTCCTGTGCGCTTTTTCAAATCAAACAGGGCGTTTTTCTCTGCATCTTTTGTTTCTCTTTTGCTTTCCCCATAAAGACTTTTGGCTTCTTCTTTCAATGCTTTTGAAACCTGTATATATTCTTGATATCCAGGTTCTTTTGTTAAAACATATTTGGTTAGTTCATCGAGTTTCTCTCTTGTGTACGGTGAAAGCTTGGTTCGATTTTCATCCCCATAATTCCATTCTGAACGTTTGTCAGGTAAGGTTTCATATACTTCCTTTAATAATTTCATGGCGTGTCGATCGTAGCGTGCTGGCTCTTTTACTACTTTTGTTAAGGTGTTACGCAAATCACTTTTTCGTGTCAATAAATTTCGTTTCTCCATCCCAATCATTCGATCTTTATCATAAGAAAAACGTTCTAACTCATGTACATAATTGGTTTTCATTGCGTCTAACGTTGCTTGCCTTCTCTTCCCTTTCGGTACGATATAACTCACACCATTTTCAATCTCAGTATACGGCTTGCGCGTATTTTCTTTTTCAACAACTGCGAAATGAATATGGATATGTTTCGTATTGCGGTGAATCGTTGCCATCCAGTAACCTGTTTCATTTAATTGCTCTTTCTCGAATAATGTCTCCATCATTTTTCTTCCTGCTGCTTTCAAACCTTCTTCATCTAAGGTATCTGTTTTGGGATCGTACAAGCCTATTTTTTCAAGATACGAATGATCATGAGAGACAACATCTTGATAAATGATTGAGCCTTTTTGTTGCCCTCTTTGAAAGACTTGTTTGATCTCCTTTAGATCACTACCCTTCACTTCGTCTGAAGCAATAGAAAAAACTCCAGGAAGATTTCCTGAAGCTTTCTGGTGGGGTTCTATTTGATATTTTTCCATTGCTTGGTTCAAGCGTTGGTATTCTTTTTGTTCACTTTGCGTCAGTTCTTTCTTTTGCTCTAAAGCATAGTGGCGCGTCATATAAGAAAGATAATTGGTAAAATCTTGTTCCTCTAACTTGTCAAAATTGATTCCATGTTCCATCAACGATTGCGCTTCATTCGACGTTTCGCTGAATTCTTTACCCGTCTTACTCTCCGAAAAAGTTTCCCCTTCAGGAATATAGAAATCATTCAATACACCTTTTATTCGTTGTAGTTCCTGTTCTTCTTCTGGTGTTCGTCGTTCTATTTCTTCAAGAGCTTGTTCCCTTGTCATATAATCAATGTAAGTAGAAAATGACTTTTTATTTGGCAAAGTAAATTGACAAGTGAGAATGACTGCAGGCGATTGAGTCATTATTATTCTCCTTCATTTCTATCTTTTTAAAAACTGTGTTGGATCAAACGGATCGACTCTGGCATGAACAGATTCATTGATTGGTTTCTTGATCTTAGGAGAATATTTCTTCGTTTGATTCGCTTTTATTTTCCCTTCTACTCGTTCTTTTGCTTCTTGATAAACAGTTGAGTTTGTACCAATTAGTATTCCTGTATCTTTCAAATGAACATCTGCAAACTCTGAAACCATTTCGGTTAAAATAGAAATTTCCTTACTCATTCCATTCAACTTTGCTTGATTGGAATTTACTTTTTTCTCCATTTCTGGATCATAATTCATACATAAAAACCGAACAGCTTCACTATAGTTTTTAACCTCTGCATGAGTAGAAATAATTTCATTCAATACATCGATATGTGTTTGGTGAAAGTAAATGTGTTTGTCTATAACCTTTGCCATATCAAAGTTCACTTCCTCTATTTTGTTCAATTAAGATTTCTAAAATACGATTATTTTGGCTAACATATTCTTCTAATATCTTTGTGTTATAGCTTTGAATTTCTGTAAACTTTTCTAATAACTGGTCAAACTTTTCTTGTTTATATTCCATCAAAGGACGATCAAAATCATTTTCAACGAGTAGCTTTAAATAATCATTGCGACTCCATTTATTTCCTGTTCGATTTGTTAATTCTACGCATCTTCGATCAATTTCAGAAATGAATTTTGGATCTAAATCTCTAATTTTTATATTCATAATATCCTCCAATACAATATAGGATAGTGAAAAGGAGCCTATCCTTTTCACTATCCTACTGCTATCCTTTTGCCATCCTTCGCTATCCTTTTACTATCCTTTATAATAACAATTTGGGGTCATTTATTTTTTTCAGAAACGTGATAGGCACAGCCTATCCACCCACTTTTTTTAAAAGTGGGGTCACGTTTCCTTATGCTCTTTAAACTTCGTTCAACAGATGTATCTTAACAAGATTCGTTTGTAATACCTGATCAGAATAGATATGGTTACTACAATTGCTTAAAATCCATTCAAATTCTTGTTTATTTGATTTTCTGATGTTTATTTCATCTTCTCCTATCCCTAATTGAAATGTAGTAATTTCATATGCTTCTTTATATCTTTTGTCTAATTGAAATTCTAAACACTGATTTTGTTTCTTATAAATCACGTGTAATATTTCCCATAATGAAAAATATTCGCCATCCATTTTTATCTTTTTTATTACCGCTTTTTCACTTGAAAAAACTGTTCCAAATCGAACATCAAAGAAAATCATACTTACCAGTTCTTTGATGGTAGGAAATAACAAAGGTTCATCTAAATATAATTCGTAATCATATTCAATTTGATAATTCATTTCTATAACTCCTATTCTCTTATTTTATTATCGTTTAAACTAATTCAATTTGAGTTAATCGTTCTTCCTGAATCTTGTTTAAATAGATACCACAGGTTTGAACGGGGTGTTTGTCATTGGTAAATGTCGTATATATATATTCATAATCTTTTTGATCAACAAATACTTTCTGAAATGGAGAAACATAATACTCATGATATTTTTCAGAGCAGAGTAATTTCATCTGGTTATTATCGTATCTTAGTAACAGTTTTTTCTTATCAAAAAATAAATACTTAGAATAGATATAGCCAATAGTTTCATCTACTAGTGAACTATTCGTCTCGCATAGTTCACTAGACTGATAATTATTTTTCATAGAAAAACTCCTTATAAAGTTTTTTTAGGTATTTCTAGATCCCCACTTTTCCAATGAAAATAGGATGTGTTTTGCTGGATATTGCTTCCACCTAACCATACATTACCTATTCCATATCGTAAGCTTGTTTCCACTTCATAAAAATTGTAAACCTTCTTTTGTCGATCAATGAACTTCCTTTTTTTCTGTCCCTGAATAGAGTCTTTGATTTCCTTATTTGTAAATTCTTGAATACTCGTATGGACGGTATTCGTAAGAAGTAACCCGTCATACTTTCCATAGTTAACATAGTACTCATAACCAGAAAGCGTCGGGATCAGGTCACTCTCTATTTCTTTTTCAATTGAACGTTTAATAAGTTTCGTGGATACATACCCGATCAAAAAGAGAATAATACCCACTTCAAACAAATACATGTGTCCATTCAAAAATTGAACAAAGGTCATTAAAAATCCCTTCACTCCTTTTGTTGTTCTTCCAGATTGTTCGATTTGTTTTAATAGAGTCGCTAGTATTGCACTTACAATAATTAAATCGAATAGGCTTTTGAAAAGTTTTCCTGCTGTTAATTTTTGCCTGGTAAATTGCATGACTAATTGAGTAAAAATAGACAATAGTATGACAAAAATCAACGTCATTAGCACTGTAAAAATGTCTGATGCTGCAATCCTATTGGGATCATTTATTAAGTAATAAGCCGTTCCAAATACTCCAATCGAGTAAACGATTAAATCAAGAATAAGTCGAGACCCGTAACTACAGAGTTTACCTAATGGCCATAATTGTAATATCCAAAATTCTTTTCGCTTGATATTCGCTTTCAATGGAAACCAAGTGTGTTCCATCCAGTCATTGGATTTTATTTCGATTTCTTCTTTAATTTCCTTCTTCATTTCTTGCCAATGTGACGGCACAAATTTTCGGATCTTTAAAAATGAAAACATCAACGCAATGCACGATAGGAGACTCATAAACAAAAATGACAAATCTTTATTGATAAACCAAAAGAAAATTGGGGCGACAATCACAGCGAGACTAAAGAAAAAAACAGCTATACCTACGCTGATATAGCTGATCCATAAACATTTTTGATATACTTTTTTCACATAAAACCCTCCTGTTTTTATTTACTGTCAGCTGTAAAATATTTTTTTGCAGCCAAATAAAGAGCCTCAAAAGATCTGAATTTTAAGGTATCTATATTTTTTCTACCGTTCTTCAACTCAGATATTGTCGTGTTTGATAAATTCACTTCCTGACATATTTCTTTAACATTTACTACTTTGAGATAGGCGTTAATCAATACTTTTTGCTCAATGAAAGTATCTTTGCCAACCAAGTTCGCTCGCTTCATTTCCTTCACTCCACCTGTCCTTCTAAATATTTTCTTTTGACATACGATCAATTTTTTCTTGAATTTTTTGAATGATCTCTTCTTGATCTTTCATTTGTGTTTTCGATGTTTCAATTTCTTGCTGGTAACCATTTATCTTGTTCTCGGTATTTTCTTGATCATCTGCGACTTGATAAGGTAATTGATCTTTTAGTTTCTTCACTAACTCTTCATTCAAGTCGATGGTTGCTTGTAAGGTTTCCATCTGTTGTTGTGCTGTTTTTTGTTCTTTCTTGTATCCTTTCACTTTGTAATTGATCACATGTTGCTCGTAATCTTCATCTTTCACTTGATCCTTAACCTTATCTTCGTGAACATAATAAATCAGATCTTGCGGTTCTTGCATATCCACCTTTGGATCGATTTTTTCAGGAATAATCGTTAAGCGCATGGCGATATATTCTTCTGGTACATGTGCTAACTTCACTACAAAATAATCGTCAGACACCTTGATCACTTTGGCTTTTATTGCTTGATAATCGCCTTTTGCTGTCTTTACTTCTACTCGATAATTAAGATTAGCGAGTTCTTTTAACAAGCTTTGATCCTCATCATCGATCGCAAATTCAAAAACTAATTCTTGATCCGCTCCTTTTTCTTTTGAAACCATCGTCAGTTCTTTCGTGTTTAAAAATGTGTTCGTACTTACTTCATCTGGTACGTCTACTTTCTTATGCGTATAAATCGGACTCGCAAGGATTAAAAGGCCGAGAATCGTCAAAATTCCCAGCCATCGAAGATAACTTTTTCGTTTTTTAAACCGTTGTCTTGCTCCTTTTTTCTTACTCATTTTCTCCTCCTATCGAGTGAAGTAACTAAAGTCTGTGACTTTCCATTGTCCATCTACTTGTTTTTCAGTCACAGTCACTCCACCTTTTATTTTTTGTGGTTTGACATCTTTGAATTGAGGATTGCCGATCGTATAGTCCACAAAGACCACAAAATTTTGTTCTTCATTCTCACTGCTTGCTTGAGCGTAAGTTTCCACATCACCTAATGTAAAAGAGTAACTGCCGTAGTCATCATGCTGGTGACCATCGTCTACAGGACTTAATTTGTCGATCACTTCTTGGGTTGCGACATCTTTTAGTTTCTCTGTTACTTCATTCTTGCTTAATGATTTATCAATGGCTAATTGACCAAATGTTTCAGCCGTCTTTCTTTGTGCTTCAGTGACTTCTTCTTTTCCTTTTGTGCCGTCTTGTTGCTTCAGCTGATCGATTTCTTGGTTTTTCTCATGAATGGTTTGATTTAACTTGTCGATCTTCGCCTGTGCCTCAGAGGAACTTTTTTTGAGCGTCTCAGACGCGTTTTTAGCCACTTCTTCTGTTTGATAGGTATTTGTTGCTTGTTCCTCTTTCAACTGCCAAAACAACGCGATATTACCAATTAAACTAATACTAATTGCGGCTGTTAAGACGATTTTTAACGTTTTATTTTCCATCGTTTTTCTCCTAAATTATTTTTTACTGCTGTTCAAAAATGGTAGGGGATCAATCCACGTCCCATCATCAATGAAGGCATGGCCTTGTGCTTGACGCCAATCCATTCGCGTAAATCCTAAATGTAAGTGTTCCGTATCTCTAATTGCGATGACTTGACCAACTTTCACTTGATCTCCCACTTTCACACGAGAATTCCCTGTACTATTTGCAAATTCTTGATACACCATATTCAAGCCGTCGTAATTAATCACGATCACACACGCACCTAAACCTGAAATACCAGGATTGCCAACGTACACGACTTTCCCTCCATGCACCGCGTGAATTTCACTTCCTGGATGATCGACTGAACCAAAATCTAATCCGTCATGGAAACCATTTGGTCGGAACTCTCCCCCTGGATTCGTTCCAAATAATTGCCCACCGCTAAAGGAACTTTTATCTAAACTGCTACCAGGGAACGGGTTCGTCCATTCACCAGTAATTGGACCATTATTATTGCCACCTTCACCCCAATGTTTGATGGCGAATGCATCATATTCGGTTAATTGATTGCTATTAATAATCGACATACAATTTTTATAATACGCACTATCTTCCGTAATTCCCGCAGCGGCATACCCCCCTCGACCTAAGATCAATAGGCTCGCCCCAGGGCTTTTATTACCAACGCAAGCATTAAAATTGGACTGTGTGGCTACCATAAATCCGTAATATGAGAATGCGGCTTTTGAATTGGGAAACTTCATGTACCAACCCCCTTCAATCCCGCCAACTCCACGTGCGGTTCCCTTGGGGAACAAGCACCCATCAAACCAGGTGATCCCAAAAAAATTCAAGTCGTTTTTAGCAGATAATGACGTGCCAAACGCTGATTCATATCCGTATTGCGAAAGAATCACACTTGGTAATAATTTATATTTCACGGCTGCTCCTACGGCATATTGCGCAATCTCATCAGAAAAAGGACCTTTCCCTTTGATTTCTTTATAGATGGGTAAACCTTCTGAGTATTCTCCTGTAAAAGCTTCACCACCACTACTTGAACCTGAATCAGAGTTATCAATCGACCCCGCTGCCAGTATTAGAAAAAGCGTCACAAACACAGTGATCAAGAGGGTAAGCAAACCTGCAGAAGTACCAAACAACCACAAAAATAAGCGTCGCTTTGTACGACGCTTAACATACTGCTTGATTAAACTTTCATTTTGGCTTTCCATTATTTTCCTCCATCAAACAATTTTAACTGTCGATTATTTGGACTAAAATGAACACGAATTGTCTCTTTCGAACCAAAATTAATGACGGCCTCTCCTTGTTCTTGTTGAGGAATCGATTCTAATTCTGAATTCGTCATTGATTTACCGACTAACCCTTCTATATGACGTAAAATAGATTCGTCCATACGCATGAAGATCTTCGTAGAAGAAAATTCAAAGACTTTCTTCAGTTTCGAGAAGTTATCAGAAGACATATTTTCTGGCACCATTTCTTGTGGCGATTGGGTAGCTAAAACCGTCATCGCTTCTACTTTACGCATTTCTCGTTGGAAGTTTGTCACATAATTGACCGTTTCAATGAAATCTGGATTTATTGCATTATGACACTCATCGATCATGGCCAAGAAACGTTTGAAGTCTTGTTCTTCCATCTGGTTTTCTTTAATCAAACGTCGTTGTCTTCGTCCTTGAATCAATGCTTGATTCCAAATCAACGTCATCGCCATGTACATTTGACATTGTTGTACCCCGCGATCTAAACCTGTAATAGAGTCAATATCAAAAAAGACCAACTGTTGTTGGTCAAGGTGGCGAATCGTACTATGACCATCAAAGATCATGCCATACGTCTCACATAAGGATTCCACGATAGATTCCATTTCTTCTTTCCGATTCTTTTTCTCTTGGGAAGCACCTGGTAGTTCCAGTTGTCCTAAAAAGGCTAAAAATTCTTTGAACGTCGGATAAGCTTCTGGATCTTTCCCTGTGACTTGTGCCTCAGTATTTGAACGCGCATTGGAGGAAGTAAAGCCACGTGGCACTGTTCCATACTCTTCATAAAAACGATTCAAGTAGGTCTTGAATTCTGCTTTCATCGTTCCTGTTAATTGCGGACTAACAAGTTGTACTTGGTAAACCACTTTATCTAAATGCGTTTGATAAGACGCTGCTTCATTGATCAGTAAATCTTTGACTGATCCATCCTCATACAGATTGGAAGCATCGTCATACGTCCGTGTCGCAAAGATCTCTAAAGGATTGATCATTCCGTCAGACCCATCTAATCGCACCATAATGCCATTATATTCTTTTAAAAAGGGAATAAAGTCTTTTCCCTTTTCAAATCCCCAAATGAAATCTCCTTTAGCTAAATGGGATTCCGCAATCATTTTAAGAACAGTTGATTTACCAGCCCCCATCATTCCTAGAAGCAAGGTGTTGGTAGACAAACGGACGCTATTTTTATACGTGGCATTCCAAACGAATGGGCCACCCGTCATGGTTTCGCCATACTGTGTCCCTCCTGGATCTTTTAGCGTTTGGTGGTGGAACGGGAAGCCTCCGCCGATATTTAACGATGGCAGCGATTGTCCTTTGATATTTCCGAACCATTCAGCTTGTTCATCGAACATGGTGAACATTGATTGCCAATCTCTTTTGGTTTTGTGCAGATAAGTCACCCCACGATAATCCATTCCTTTTAGATTATCGATCAATTCCTGCGCCCGTTCATCGACTTCCTGAATCGTATTCCCATAGACATGCACTCGAACCTTGATTTGTTTGGAAATTTCCCCATTCGAAGTTAATTTTCGCGCATATTCCGCTAAATCCAAGTATTCTTCCGCACTTTTATTTCGGTCGGTTGCTTTTCGTTCATTATCTGATCGGTCATTTAATTCATCTAATGCGCGGTTGATTTGATCAATCACTTTTTGCTTTTCATCCGTGCAAGTATCGAGTGTGGATACGGTATGTGGATTGTTCATCAGGTTGGCTAACCAAAAAAGGGTTGGATTTTTTGTGTAATGATACACGGTCACACATCGCGAATACCCATTGCCATAGGTCACGTATTCTTCGTCAAAATTTAACCCACCTTGAGGCATCACTTGTTTTAAAAAATCCAAATCATAACCTTTGGACTTTAAAATCTCTATCTCACGATTGCCCAGTTGTTTTAATGGATCGATCACCCGTTGATTTTCCTGAGGCAAAAGTGCTGTTTTTATCATATCTAGCATGAATCATTTCCTCCCTCTTTCTTATTCGTCATTCATGTTGTTCATTCGATAAAGAATTTTGATCAATTCTTTTTTGTTGAGCGGTTTTAATCCTAAAATACCACTGGAACGCATTAACTGACGGTTTCTGGATTGTAAATCCTTGATTGTCTTTCCTTCAATGACGAAAAAGAAGCTTAAATCAGGACGTTCTTGTTCGGCCCGTTTAAGCTCTTGAATTTCTTCTACCAATTTCTTTTCGTATTTTCTCAGTTGATGTAAATTTTTTCCAAAGGTTTGTGCTAACCGATTTTTCTCTAGTAGCTGTCTTTTTTCGACAATTTGTTCCGTTAAATCTGTCTCTGTGGTCAAACTAACTAACTTAATTGTTGGTACATACGTACGCATGACGGTGGTCAATTGATTCATTCGCTCCAGTTTTTCTTGTTCATTTAATCCTTCCACGTCTGTAGAAACTACACGATAATATCGTTGGAAATGATCTTCTTTTGTTCGTAAGACGCCCTCTGCTGAACAAGATTTATAAGGAAATAAATCCAAAAGAGAGCGTTCCTCTGGTTTTCCAAACTGCAAAATGGATTTCTTATCCACGGAATTTTGCCCTTTAACTCGCATTTATTCTTCCTCCTTATAAGTGCCATGATAATTTCGATTAGGATCTAAGGCATGGTAATGATTTTTATCCGTAAAAAAAAGAGACTCAATAATCGCAAAAATTTGTCGTTGACCTGGATTATTATAGGGGCGCCAAACAATCACTAAGGCTATCGTAAACCATAACCCATAATTCAAAAAGGCAAAAAAGAGCGGCAAATGGACAATATTATTGACCATTTTTGCCCAAAAAATGCAGCCACCGATCGTTAATAGATCGATAAAGAAAAAAGCGAAAAACTTCCATTCGCCGCTAAATCTCGGAGGATTTTTCATATTAATGTATTTGTCCACAAATAATTTCTCCTTTTCATACATAGTATAGAAAAAAGGCCTAACTTGTAGGCCTTTTATTGTTTAATATCCTTCAATAGTTGTTCTTTCAATGCGTTGTTCTTGTCTTTGGTTTCTCTGGTCACATTTATTTTTGTTGGTGCAGTAAATGCAACATTTGCGGGTTTATAACCCGTATGAACTTGTTGAATAGGTTTGGGTGCAGCTTCTTTTGTCACAATATTTTGAACGGACACATTCCCTGTCTCACCACTTTCAGATAACTGATAAGAAACCGTTGTCTGATTCCCGTTTTCAGGCAAACGACTTGGTTTCAGTTGAACCTTATCCGCAGTTGATTGGTGAACAATGCTTTGTTCCTGCTCATCCAATTGATTGAAATGGCTATCTTTGAGTGGTAAATTCTGTGTCTTAGGCAAATCAATTTTGGTTGATTTTCCAGAGCCAACCTCGATGCCATTTTCATTTGGTAAATCGATGGAATCTTCATCCGTTTGTAATTCTTGATTTCGTTTGGGTAAATCTGAAATTCGTTTTTCATTTTCAGTGTTAACCGATTTATAGCGATACTGTTCTGGATCTGTTTTTGGCAATTGACCATTTTGTCCTTCTTCTGAACCTTTTTCTTCTAGTGGATTTTCGTTCGAAGGCAACTCTTCTTGGTGATCTTTGGCTGAAGGAATCGCTACACCTTCTTTGTTTTCTTTTTCTGTTGGTGCATTTGCCTTCACCGCTGCGTTGACTTGTCCTTCACCATAAGCTTCTTTTAGTCCTTCTTTGACTTCTGAAGCTTTTTCTTTTTGTTTTTCTAGTGCTTCAGATGGATTATTCACCGTTTCAGCCAATTCCTTAGCTCTAGTGCCGTCTAGTTTCTCTTCTAAAGTGTCTTTCGCTTTTTCTGTAAGATCTTCTGCTGTTTCTTTTAGTCCACGTTCATTGACGTACCCAAGCCCTTCTGCCGCTTTGACTACCCCGTTTTTCGCTTTCCCGAACATTTCAGAAACAGTTTTCTTACTATTAGGGATTGTTGTCGCTTTATCGTCTATTTGATCTTCCCCGTGATTATCGGGAACATCTTTTTGATTGCTCAAGCCATTTTTACGAATATCATTTAAATTACTTAAACCACTTTTCCCTGCACTTGCAAGGTTTTTAGTTCCACTACCCACATTTTTCGCAATATTTCCTAAGGCAAACATGCTAAGTAGAGAATTGCTACCGTTTTTCAGACTTGTATCAACACCGAAAATTTTCGTAACAGATTGAGAGCCTTTGAATAGCGCAATGGTTAATACCATTAGAGCGACCACATACAAGAATCCGTTGATTTTTCCTGCCGCGTGTAAATCTCCGACACCGGATAACATCAAGGTATAGATGCGTAATTCTAATATAGTGAATGCTAATAATAAGAAGGATTCGGAAATATCATATATTGCCGTTTTCATTCGTTGGCCTGTCTCAAAGTCCGTTGACGCGGCAATCACTAAATAGAATTTTTTAAATACTAACTCAATAATGCAAGTGACAATGGTAAATAGGATAAATAAATAAGCTATCGCCAAAGAAGATTGCCCAGCTAAAATAATACCTGGTTTACTACTGTACCGACGATACCCTGAAGTATACACATATTTAGCTAACCCCTCATCACTAATCTCTACTGGGATTTCTTTCCCATTATCATCTAATTCTAGTCGATACTGTAATGCCTTTAGTCGATCTTTTTGTAAATCTGATAATCCACTCTTCTCGTTATCAGCCATCTTAGCAGCTTCTTTAGGAATAATCACTGAATTAATATTAGCTGTTTTAAAGTTTTTCGCTGTGAGAGCATTTCTTTTGTTGGTTGGCAGCGATTCTACTTTGTTCGACTCAGTAGCTAGTAACGTACTTACATCGATCACATTATTCTGAATAATCTGGAAAGAAGGTGACCCAGATTTTTCTGCTTTATTTGCTGCAGTTACGTCTCCGTAAAAATTTTTACTGATATTTAGCCCTTCATCGATCAAAGAGCTACCACCAAAAATCAAAATCATGGCCATAACTAAATTCACTAAGATATTTTTCGGTTTTGGTGGGTTCTTACTCATGAAAAATTTCAAGCCTATATAGATCAACGTGACGACACAGAACAGCCCTAACACTTTACTGATCAAGCTTTGAAACAGTTCATTGACACCAGCGGCGTTCAATAATTCTTTTAAGTCAAAGCTTTGATAAATGGTTTTTTCTAGTAAAGTATTGAGATTATATAACCCCTTAATCAACCCCCATAGAAAGGCATTGTAGATCCAACTAAATACATCTTGATATTGCAAATAATTTCCATAATCTTGTAAGACTTTAGTGACAGCTTTTGGACTGGCATTACCTTCTCCAAATAAACCTGACCACCAATCGGAAATGTCGGAAAATATTCCTCCAATGATCATTCTTTCACCGCCTTTTCAGCTTCTAATAAAAGTCGTTTACTGATAACCTCTGTGATTTCTTCATTTTGACGCAATTTTTCAAGGTATTCTTGCAACCGATCCAGTTGCTTCTCTTCATAAAATTGAATAAGTAATTTTTGTGCTGTTGAGTTGTCTAAAGATTGAACGATTTTAATAAAAATGTCTTCTTTAGCTTCCTCTTCTATTTGATCGTGCATATTATGATAAAGTTGTCGTGCATATTCATCTGGTAGGAAATAGTCATAATTAATCTGCAAAGCCTTTAAATCGAGATCTGCGTGAGTACAATAAATATCAATATCATGAATGGTTCGACCTAAGGTGTCGAAATCTTCAAGATATTGATAAGCATAAGGACTATTTGTTTTTTCAGAATTAAAAATAGGATACGGTCGTATTTTATGCCCTTTCAAATCTTGTCGTTTTAACGGAGCGAGTACAATCGTTTCTCCTTCTAAGAAAGTTGAAATACGCTCAGGTGTTAAGATACGATCGGAATCAACATTACGATTGATATGAGTATTCATTCCTAAAGCATTGATCGTACTGTTTTCCTGTTCAACGGTTTTATTTCCAACCTTCTTAGAAAATTCTTCAATGGTGTTGTCGTCTGTCGACATAATATAGATATGTGTCTGGCAGTTTTCCTTAATGATCCCTGCATTTTTTTCTCCATATTTCGCGTAAAGTTGTTGATAGGATTGAATAAATAAATCCCATAACATATTACGACCTGCCGTAACCGTCATGATTCCTTCCATGTTGTCCATCGCTGGCATATTCCCGAATTCGTCTAAAATGAAATGAATTCTGCGGTGACATTTATCGCCTTTGGTCTTCACACATTGTGTAGATAATTCTTTATACAA
Source organism: Enterococcus sp. DIV0806c (assembly GCF_051710905.1). NCBI lineage: Bacteria > Bacillati > Bacillota > Bacilli > Lactobacillales > Enterococcaceae > Enterococcus > Enterococcus sp. DIV0806c. Next base: position 71,199 of record NZ_JBIOLO010000002.1, read on the forward strand.
CTGACTAAGAAAAATGCTAACAATGATATGGTTAGAGGGATCATAATCGGGTGTTAACATAAAAATCGCCATTGGTTTATCGGTATAGTGCATCCGAATCGACTCGACTAATAAATTGCTTTTATCCTCTTCTAAAGTTAAAACCGCCTCTTTTTTTAACTCAGGTAAATGGGTTTCCCCACGTTTTTTTCGATAGACGATTTCTCCTTTTTCGTCTTTCAATGCTTCTTGAGTAAACCTATACCAAGCCGCAAATTCTTTTCCTTGATGATCGTATGTTAAGCAAACTTGATCACCTGCTGCTAAATGGCAGTCAAAATTGACTTCACAAAATCCTTTGTAACCTACTTTGACCCGTTCTTCATGAAATTTTTTACCTTCATGATAGAACGCTACTCTAATTCGCTGATTTAACAGACTTTCGTGTAATTTCAAATCTAAATATTTAGGAAACCCAACGGATTTATAATCAATCGTTGATTGAGAAGTCATCTTCGCAATTTTCGTTAGTGTAAATGGATTCAATCCTGTGATTGCCGTCGATAGAATGTTGCCTTTCGCTTTATCAGAACCAATTTTCGTTGCCCCATATTGTTTTTTTGCTAGATTTCCAGGTGGCAACTGATTCATAAACTCATCTAAAGCATTGAGTTGCTTAAATTCATTCGTCGGATCTTGATAATTGAAGCCACCAATTTCTGAAAGTAGTTCAACGAGATTATTTGGTGTTAATTTGGTGTAATCCCCTGTTTGATCCGCTTGTTCTAACAACGCAAAAATAAGCGCATTGACAGCCTTCTGTGCATTCTCGTTAAAGTATTTGTTATCTGAAGCATTCGCATCATAATAAATCGTGTTGGTAAAAGTATTCGCTAGCTGTGTCGCGGTATCTACGTCTCCTCGTTGCCAATATTTTACAATTAAAGCCAACGGATTATCACTCATGGACTGTAACGGTTCAGTCAGATTATAGGCATACACATCATAACCTCTGGCTTCTAATTCGTCTTTGCTGGCTACATACAATTCATTTTTGGGATCATTGACGACCATGGAACTTTGTCTTTCTGCACGAGACAAATTATCAATAGTCGCTAATACTTCAATCTGCCCTTTCCCTGATCGAGAAGTCCCAATAATACAAGTATTGACGGTATCTGTTTGGACATACCAGTCCTTTTTATAGTGGGTGATAGGAATGCCACCATATCCAGCAAAAGAACCTTTCGTATCCGGTATCTGAGGATAGATCTGTTGGATTTCCTTTAACGTCATTAAGCGATTATCTCCCTTTTGTCCATCTGCCAATGGGCGAAACCACATATCCATTTTCAAGCCCATAAGAACAGCTGGCACAACACAAATGGTAGAAACAACTAAACGTGTGCCTAAACTTGTTGCGGGGGTCAAAGGATTCCAAAAACCAGTTGAATTAAACTGGAATACCTGCGGCATTTCCTGTAATTGAAAAAGGTTCATTCCTTGTAAACTCCCTGGAATTATCTCAAATCGATGAAAGGCTTCTGGTATTCTTGTAACCAAATAGTTAATAGGAAGATAGACTAAACCACTATACGTTAGTTTTTGTTTGATTCGCTTATCATGCTTACCTGGTAACCGTTCACCTGCTGGCGCATAGCGATAAAAATGTGAAAGATATTTCTTTTTTTCTAATTTAAAAGGTTTGTCTTTTCGTCTCGTTGTTTCTCTGACGCGCATTATTTCACCTCATTTGATTCTGAACTTTCGGAAGAGGTTGATTGTACCGTTGAATCGCTTGATTCTTCTTTGGTCTTAGTAGAATCACTCTCTTTACTCTTTTCCGTACTTGAATCGATGGTTGATTGATTGGTACGATTCAATAATTCTTCCAATTGTTGTTCATATTCTTTTCTTGCTTGCTCCTGGGCTTCTTCCTTGATGGATACCGTTTTTGCTACAGAATCAGCTTGGGAAGATTGATTGATATGATTGAAAGCAAATACGGTCCCTCCGCCTAGAAGCAAGCTTAAACTTGCAATACATCCCACCATCCATCCGTTAAAGGAATGCCGTGGTGAAAGGGTTTGATTTCCTTGATTGTCCACTTGCGTTTGAAGAGTAGCGACTGAAGATACTGGTTGAGGTTGTGCTAGATAATTTAACTGTGCTTGTCGCAATGTATCCATTTGTTCTTGGCGTTCCTTACGAGCAGCCGCTTCTTTTTCCTTTTCTTGTGCTAATCGTTGTTGTTCTAACCTCATTTTCTGTTCGGCAAGATCCTGTTCTCGTTTCTTTAATTCTAATTGTTCACGCTCTTTTTCATTTTGCAGTTGTTTTTCTTCTTGCTCTTTCAATTCAATTTGTTGAAGTGTATATTCTTTTTTCCATTTTGGAATTTTGGCTTGTAATTCTTGTTGGATCTGCTCATGTTTTTCCAGAAGAACTTCGGTCGTTGTTTGATAGAGTTGATTCAGTTGCTCATTTAATTCTTTACTAATCTTTAGCTTATCTGTACGTAAGCCGCGATAAAATTCTTCTTTTCGTTCTCTGATACGTTCGTTTAACAAGTTTTCTTTTTCTTTCGACAACGCTTCTTGATTGGTCTTAGTAAAATTATTGATTTTTTCGACACACAACGCATACGCATTATCGCGTTTCTTTTCGTAGCGGTCTTTAATTTTTTGTACTTCTTCTTCGATCACTCGCTCTTCTTCTCTAGTTAATTCTTCTTTGGCTTTCTCCCAATTAGACGACTGTTCCGTCGCATACTCATTGATTTCTTGATCTGTTTCTTGTTGACGTTCTTCAAAGGTTCCTAATAGATCTTCTTGTGCTAGTTCATGCCAATTTGTTGCTTGAACAGACTCTAACTGTTCTAAAAGTGTGCCTTTCCCCTGTGAGATTAATTCCTCTTTGCTCTCTAAAAAAGCTTGGTACGTTTGAGGTAATTGATATTTCGAGTAGAGTTCATTTAAAAATAATTGATTTTTTTCTTTCATCCATTCATACGCAGGCGGATATTGATCCAATATAGAATCAAATACCGTTGCCTTTTGTATCTCTGCTTCCTTTTTCTCGACTTCTTCACTGATCAGTGGCTCAATATACGCCTGAGAATCCCCTTCAGTCCATGTTGGTTCTTCAGTAGCCTCGACTGTCTCAACTTCTACTTCTGTAATCTTTTCATCATCAATTACTTCTTCAAAAGGATCGCCATCCAATGGATCCATCACATTGGTTTCTTCTTCAAAAATGAATGCTTGAGTCGGAATGTCAGATGGTTCATTCACAAGGTCTGTCTCTTTTTCGTTTGATTCATCCTTTGGAAAGATGGGGCGTTCCCATGGGACTTCTTCGTTCGCTTCAACTTCACTCACTTGACTCACTTTTCTTTGATCGTTCTCTAACTCTTCTTCTAACACTTGAAGAAGTTTTTCATTTCGATAAGACTCTTCCACACTCATGGTTTCATCTGTTTCTTTAAAGACATCCTGACGGACTAAGTCCATCAAAGTAGGGTAGAAACCTTCTGACACCAGATAAGAAAGTGGACCGAAAACATATTCTGTGCCAGCTTTTTCTATTTTTCCTTCCGTATCATGCAAGGTGAGTGTCAATTCAATCGAAGGTTGATTTTCCTGTTCCAAAATTTTTCCCAACTCATGTAGTTGTTCTTCTGTTTCAATGACAGAATATTTAATTGATTTGGGTAAGACTGTAGCTTTTCCCTGTTCTTTCACAGCTTTTTTTAAAAGTTTTTTTCCTGATTTTGTATTGCTTGTAATCGTAAAGTACATTTCTTTTCTCCTTTCATAAAAAAAAGAGTAAAAAGTAGTCATTTACTTTTTACTCCTTCAATTTTTATTTTTTACAGTCCTTGTGGCGTTTGTCCAAACATTGCAAACATTGAAACAATAATAGAAGCTGCGGCTAAAATAACTCCTACCCCCATCAAGACATAACCGACGTGCATTTTCCCATTTTCAGCTCCTCTTCGGCCGAAGAAGAAGAATGTACCCCCAAGAACAATAGAGGCAACGGCCGCAACAGCGGCAAAAATCATTAGATTGTTTTTTAAACTAGTGGCTGCACTTTGTAATGCTCTAAAAATATCAACCGCAGCTACCATTTTTGGTTGTGTTAAAAAATTCATTGTCATTGATTCAAACATAAGATTGTTCGCTCCTTTTAGTGTTTACTAATTTCATCGAAAACGAGTTTTTCCCGTTCACGTTGATAGATATATTCTTCTAAGTCCTTATCTTTTCCCCGTAAGAGGTCAAATTGTACTTTTTCAAGGACTTCCTTTTTCCACTGTGTTTCAGAAACACCACGGCGTTCTAAGATCTTAGACGCGGCTTTTTCAAATGGCGTTTTAGCTTTTGCCACTATAATTCCTCCTTTAGGGTAAAGAAAAAGACTAGCAATCACTCGCTAGTCTTTTGTAATTTGTATTGATTTGATTGTGATCCATCATGAATCAAATCCTCTTTCGTTCGCTTTTCTTCCTTACTAGATCCAAGTAAAATCATTTTATTTACGCCATCCTTCTCATAAGGAACAACAATAAATAAATAATCGGGTTTATTAATAAATTCGTATACACCAGCTGAATCAACTACTTTATATCTCTCTAACCCTTGATAATCTTTTTGTTTTTCTACTGTTACTTGTACAGGCTCAGGACTCATTTCTTCAGAATATTCCCAAGTGGTATCATCTACTATTTTCAACTTATACCAAAATCCACCAATTTTTCTTTTCCAAACAGTCCCTGGCTGCAATAAACTATTATCATCTTTAGCTTCGGATTTCTTGTTACTTGAACATCCACTTAAAACGATAAAAAATAGTGCAAACATAGAGACAAACCATAGTTGCTTTTTCGTCATTTTAATCCTTCTTTCATTGTATATTATAAGTATATCAAATAACGAAAGTAGCAACAAATTTCTTCTTCTTACACGGGGAACGGATACTCATAAAATTCCTTCTTTCTATAGAAATTGTTTTCTTGATATTGTGATTTATTACAAAAAAGAGCTATAATAAAGAAAAAACAAGAGGGAGCTTTCAATAATGTACGCAGATAAAAATGAAATCGAATGGTTATTATTCGAAAGTGGAATCTCCGTTAAAGATATATATACGGAATCTGGTGTCGCACGTACTACAGTTATCGATTTGGTTAATAAAACCTCTTCAATCGACAAAATGCGTTTTGACAATGCAATCAAACTCACTAAGGTCGCGAAAAAGCGAAAAGAAATAACTGAGATTATATAATAAGAAAACCAATACCTTTGATGGAGTATTGGTTTTTTTATTGCTTTTTGTCGGCAAACCGTCAAATTACTCTTGACTTTTGTCGGTGTACCGTCATATAATTAATTTGTAATAATATTTAATCTATTTAGGAGTTGAAAACATGAAAATTTTAAACAAAAAAACTGTTTTAGCCATTGGAACATTTGCTGCTACACTTGGTCTCGCTGTATCGGTTGACGCTGCTTCGACTAACGTCATGTATCGTCTTTATAATCCAAATAACAATGAGCATTTTTACACCTCTAGCACCAAAGAACGTGATCACCTAGTGAAGATTAAGTGGGGGAATTATGAAGGCCCCGCTTGGGAAGCACCGACTAGCGGTGGGCACCTTGTCTATCGTCTCTATAATAAAGGATTACGTGATCACCACTACACTGCTAGCTGGGATGAAGTACAATGGTTGACCAAAAATTATGGTTGGACTTATGAAGGGCCTGCATGGCGTTCTGCCGAAAAAAATAATAAACCAATTTACCGCCTTTTCCTTCCTGGCGTAAAATCTGGTTCACATCATTACACTGCCAGTTGGAAAGAAGTACAATGGTTAACCAAAGACTATGGTTGGAAATACGAAGGTATTGGTTGGTATGGCGCTGACACCTCTACACCCAAAGTGAATAAATCCGCTTTAGAAGCTCTTTATACAAGCGTTAAGGGAACTAAAAAAGCTGACTATACCGACAATACCTGGAACACATTTCAAACTGCTTTAAACAATGCTAACAAAGTGTTAAATGACTCAAAAGCTTCTCAAACACAAGTGGATAATGCTAAAAATACATTAGATTCTGCTTACAAGGGATTAAAGAAAAAACCAGCTCCTACTGTGAACAAAGCTGAATTACAATCCTTGTACAACCAAGTAAAATCAACTGCTAAAGGTGATTTTACAGAAGGATCTTGGAATAATTTCCAGACTGCTTTATCCAATGCTAAAAAAGTACTAGACGATTCTAAGGCTTCTCAAACACAAGTGAATAATGCTAAAAATAGCCTTGATTCAGCGTTTAAAGGGTTACAACACACACCGAAACCTTCAGAATATGCCGTAACAGTTCGTCATGTCAATCGCCAAACTGGATCGGTATTGAAGGAAGAAAATGTCGCCGTTAAAGCTGGCACAAGCTATACAGCTAAAGCAAGAACAGATTTATCGAATTATGAAGCACCTCAATTTCAAGTAAATGGTGATTCCTCTCAAACAAAAACAATTAACGAAAATACCGTTATAACGTTTACTTATGATGAAGTCTTCTTAGTAGAAGTAAAAGCTCGACCAAACAAAATAGCTGACAGTGATCCGAATATTCAGGAGCTTTACAACTACACGAAGAGTTATCCTGTCGTTTATGGACAAAGCATCACAATTGAAGCACCTACGTTCAGTAATTTTGTTCTTGACCCTAGAGAAAGCTCTAGCAATACTGTGACTTTAAACAACGTTACAAGCAATCAAGGAATCAATTTTGCCTATACTCATGAATACAACGTCACTGTGAACCATATAAACGTTGACACAAACGTTGTTTTATCTACTGAAACACAAACAGTTTACGAAGGAGATAGTTTCTCTACTTCTTGGAAAAATATGACCAATCAAAACTACTTCTTGTGTAGAAATGACGATTCATCTGTGACTGTTGATAAAAATGGACAACGATCAATCAACAATGTTGACCAAAATCGAACGATCACTTTCAAATACAAAAATATCTCATTAAGTGATTTAAACAACTACGTGCGCCAAAAAGAACTTGCTTGGTTAAATAGCTACCGTCAACAAAATGGCGTTGCGCCAATGCAATTCAATGATATCGTTCAACAAGCGGCAGATATTCGTGCAAAAGAATTACAAGTAAGCTTCAGTCACTATCGACCTGGTGGCGGTACTTTCCAAGATTTATTAGAAAGCTTAGGCTGTTATGGTGCTAAAGGAGAAAATATTAATAGTTTCTACCTTTACGTGGACGAGATCCTTTCAGATACAGGAACGGTGAATGCCATGGTTATGTGGAAAGATAGCGCTGCTCATAACGCAAACTTGCTTTACAACAATCAAAGTATCGTTGGTTTATCCCATGCTTATGAAGTTTCTGCTGACGGATCACTTTCTTCAGACAACGTATTTATTAGTGCTAACCCAATTTTCAAATAGAAAAAAACAAGGCTGAAAACCAGCCTTGTTTTTTTGCTTAATTGAGCTTCAGAACTGCATAGCTAAAAGTAGCTAACGCAATTAATAGTAAACTTATCCCTAAAATTGTTACTAAATGTGTAGAACCTGTTTTAGGAATAATTACTTGTGGCAAGTTAGGATCAACACCGATTGTCACAACATTCGTTTTGTTTGAAATGTTATCTATTGCTGCTACAGCTTGGTTATCAATATTTTTTTCAGATTCTAGTGGGGTTTTAGCTGTAAATATCAGTTGGATTTCCCGTCCATCTAAAAGATTGTGGCTTAAGAAATCAGCGGAAGCTTCCCACTTCAGCGTTCTTGAATGGCTATCATAGATTAGCGTGCCTTCAGAAGTAATATCTTTTCCTGTACTCTTATCGATTACTTGCGCAGAACCTTCTTTATACGTTAAACGAGCTTCAATTGGATCTTGAATACTAAATTGCTTGTAATGATCTGACGCAGCGTCTATACCTTTTGTATGCCATTTTTGAGTGACTAGGTATTGTACTTCAGATCCTGCATTTAAAGGTGCTGTCGGTGTACCTTTCTTACCGCCATTTCGTCCATTTACATCTTTTCCATTTTGTTGCACTTCTTTCACTGGAATTTTAGGAAAATAAACGGTAATGATATTGGTATCCTTTTCTACTTTATTAATGATCGACGTTCCCTGATTTTTGGCCACACTATTTTGATTGGCCAATTCATTGACTTTCACATTGATCACTAATTCATAAGTCTCACCATCATACTTTATTCGATTGTTTAATGTGTCAGCTTTTGCTGCATATTTTACCTGGTGTTTTGCTTTGTCATAAGTCACTTCACCAGAAGTATCGAATTTTTTGTTTGTCCCACTTTCAACGTGTGCATCGACGTAATCGACTTCTTTTGGTAAATTATCGATTAACTCAAATCGATCGTAAACCGCTAATAAATCTACTCCTAATCGATTCACCTTCTGTTTGATTCGATATTGAATCGTGTCGCCTACCTGCAACATTGTATCGTTCACATTATTTCCATTTTTATCAACCCCTGTTTTTTCAGGTTGATCAGGAACAACACTAAAAATCGTCGCAGAAGACAAAGTAAACCAGGTCTGAACGTTAGAAGAACCAATCACAAAAGTTGGATTTGCTTCAGATATTTTATAGGACACGGTACCTTGACCAAACTTCGGATCTCCTAATTTATCATGCAAATTATTGAAATCATGATCTGCTTGTGTCAGCTTAGAGCTTCCTCCTGGGTTACCCCCTACTACATTCAGATTGTTGTAGAAAGATTTGAATTCTGAAAGAACCGTATCTTTTCTGACATACCAATCTGTCGTATTCATTTTGTCGTAGTGGGCATATTCTCCTTTAAGATCGGTGCTTTTTCCTCCTGCTGGATTCAAAGAATTAAAACTGATAAATGTGTCACCTGAGAATTGAACAGGACTTCCGTCCTCGTATGTGGCCACTAGCTGCACATTCATTTGTGTTGAATGGTAAACGATCCCTGAAAAAAGATTGTCTGAGATCCAAAGGACTGTTCTTTTTTTGGATTTACTCATTGCACCATTCGTATTTTTATACCCATCGTCTCGAAAGTGAGTTTTTGTATAGTCGTTATCCATTAGATTCCAGGGTAACGTATCCGAGTATAAATGAATATTAGATAAAACTAGCTTGATATTTACTTTTTTGCCATTATACGTTCCGATTTTTCCATAGTCAATATTGACCTTCGTATTGGTTGTTACACCTTCTAAAACAAGGTTGGTTTCACCATACTCTTTTTGAAACGAAGGATAGCGTATATTTTTATTTCCCTCAACTAAACCTACATAATCAGCTGTGAAATCTCCTTTGTTGGCATCCACATGATATTTATAAGTTTTTGACGCTCCCTCTACTGTAATATTGGTTTTGGCATTCGGTACATCTTTTGGAATAATAAAATTATTCTTCACATTTTGAATTGGATTCGACGGATCGACAATAACTTTTTCAGCAAAGACATTAGTTGTTTTTAGCCCAAACAATGTTCCTAACATCATCATTATGGGAAAAACATATTTTAACCGGCTAGCCCATGAGTGTTTAAAATTCATCCCTTCATCCCCTCTTTTTTATAAATAACTAGTGAAATTCCGACAACAACGATCAAATGGATCGTAATAAATAATGGATTCTTAATGAGTATTTTCATAATATCTAACGGCATAGAAGCCGCAGGTATCTTTAAAATCTTCATTAGGTAAGGTTGGTAGCTAGGCAAAAGTGATACTTGGGAAAAGAATAAACCGCAGTACAAGAAGACTGCGGTTAAACAAGAAAGATTGAATAATAATAATTTAATCCGTTTCATCTTATCTCTTCCTTACTCTATTGAAAACAAGTGAGTCATGAAATCCCAACAATTCTCAAAGAAATTTCTCTTTACACCAGTAGAAATGATTTTTTTCACTTCTTCTTTAGGCTGTGAAGCTTCTGATTTAGGATAGATCCACACATCCTTTATGAATTCACCATTTTTGTCAGAAACAGGTGCTACTAGCAAAATATCCTCGCTATTCGAAATGTTTTCAGGACTTGATTCATTGACAATATAATAAGCTTGTTTCTGATTTGCCTGTACTTCTACCGAGAATTCAAAGACACCTGTTTGTTGATCAATTGTCTTTGTTTCTCCGTTAGAAACTAGCTTCAATTGATCACTGGATAGTTTTTTCACTCGTTCTTTCAATTGGGATTCAATTTGATCCGTTGAGAGATCCTTAACCTCCATCTTTTGTAAAATGTCCGATACATCATAAACAGAAAACTTTGCGTCATTTACCCCTTCTTGTTTTTCAAGCTTTTGTCCCTGGTTGTCCAATTGTTCGGAAGAAATAATCTTTTGAACGTGAATAGTCTGTTTGATTATTTGATCGTCTTCAGCGATTGTCGGTTCTTCTGAAGATTCAACTGTGGACGAATCGACGGCTTCATCGCTACTTTGAATCGTGCTACTATCTGACGTTTGTACCGTTTCTTCTATGCTATCTGTGCTTTCCATGCTTTCTTGACTGTCTGCAAACATCAACTGTGTGTAGGCAGTGAAGGAAAAAAGAGCAGCTGCACAAACAAATAGCCATTTTCTATTCCTCATCATGCTGGTTAACCTCCTTTTATTTTTTCTTATGGCAGACGAAAATTGACCCACTAATGACAAGCAAAGTAAAAATAGCCCCACCAAAAAGCCATTTACTAGAAAGAATTTTCTTTTTTTCATGCTTCAATTCAGATTGATTGAAAGTTACTCGTTTACCATAAACAAGAAAACGGTGTGTGTTGACTCCTTTTGGCGTGCAAGTCATTAGCGTTACTCGATCTTCGTTGGGATTTGGTTCTAAGTAAGTGACAAAATTTCTTTGTAGTTCGTCTTTTTGCACTTCTTCAATCCGATCGATCTGATAAGCATGTTGCTCACCATCGACTTTTATATAAAACTTTTCTCCTTTTTTTACTGAAGGTAAATCATCAAAAAGGCTGTCTTTATACAGTCCGCTATGTCCTGCAATTAAAGGATTTTTACCGTTTCCCCCTGTGATATCACCAGTTCCTTCCGTAATTCCTACCCCATTTTCTAAAATTTTGTCGGACGTTCCGTCATAAACTGGTAATTTCAGAGAAATACTTGGAATTGTAAGAACACCAATGGGATTGCCTAACTCTATCTTAGCAACATCCAAAGAAGAATCCGTTTCTGTTGCCGTTCCTGTTCGATCGATTGCGGCAATCTGTTGATTTTGTTGGTATTTCGCTACGCTCGCTTCAGCGGGCATTAATAGTAAGACTCCTAAAGCTGAAAGTAACCAGAAAGCAATAATCCACTTTCCCATGATTCGCCTTTTCTTAGGCTTCCTGATAATCATTGGTTTTGATCCTTTTAAGCTTTCTTCTTAAAGTAAACAACTGCAGAGATTGCTCCTGCACCTAGCAATAAACAAGAAATCAATGCATAAGTTTGGAACCCATTGCTACCAGTCATTGGTACGGAAGCTTTTTGATTGTTTTTGATCGTAATTCGGTTTTCTTCTTTGTATGAATCTTTGTCTACTTTGAAAGAGATCTCTTTCGTTAATTTTTGATAGTTTTCAGGCGCTTTTGTTTCTTCCAGTGAATATTCACCTTCAGTTAAACCAGTGATTTCAAAGTGACCTTCTTTATCTGATTTTAGGATCGCTGCATTTGCTAAATCGTCTACCCATACTACTTCTTTGACACCGTCCTTATCAGTATCAACTAATCCACCGTAATATTTTCCTTCTGCGTTTTTAGCTGCAAATTCTGCGCCTTCAAGCGGTGTTGATTTGATACCAGTTCCAAACAATCCGCTATCGACTTTTAAGAATTTTGCGCCATAAGTTACCACGTCTGCTTTTGCTTTCTCATGGTGTTCTTCCTGGTTAAATGGATTATTGTTATAGACAAAATCAACGCTATTTGTTAATGGATTGGCAACAGCTGCGCTGTCATTTACATACATGTTATAAGTCATTTGAAGATCTTGCCCGTGTAAACTTGCGACAGTATCACTAACTTGACCATTATTCACGATAAAATCGATCACAAAGCCATTTTCTGAATTTTGGATCTTGTAATCTGTATTTTCTTTTAATACTACTGATCCATCTTTGTTTGTTACTTTGATATTTGCTTTAGCAGCGACATAAGAAAGTCCTTTTCCTGCCGTATCCCCCCATTTAAATACACTGTAAGGAGAAGTTTTACTTTTCACACCATTTACTGTAATTCCGTCTGTTCCACCTGCAATATCTGTTGGAATATGAATCGTTCCTTGATAATTAACGGCATCGCCAACTTGGAAAGAATGTTCGTCACCTGTTCCGTTGGTTACTGTCTTATCGATTATAGGAGCTTTGTAGTTTACGTAGGAAGCCTTTAGATCACTTGTCACACCGTCATTTGTAATTTCAAAGGTTAACTTATTATGTTCGTCGTTTCGAGCATCAGCTCCCAATAAATATTGATCAGCAGTAGTTTCTTGATCTGGTCCAACTACTACTTCTGAAGGAACTTCTACAAAATAGTATTTACCCAGTGTTAAATCTGTTGCAGTCAATTTTCCTTGATCATCCGATACGAGATCTCCTAATTTTGTTCCTTTTCCAGGTTCACCCTTGTATAACTCAAATTTTGCCCCTTTTAAAGGTGTTTGCTTGCTTTGAGCTGTGCCATCGTCACCAAATTTCGTTAATTCAAAACTCAACTTGGAAACAATGTTCTTAGGATACAAATGGATATCTTTTAAAAATCCTGATCCTGTGTTGTCTGTCATTGGCGCAATCACAACCATTGGTTTTGCTTTTTGCGTGACTAATCCAGCAGCGGATTTACTTTCATAAACCACATAGACATTCCCTTTGGAATTGACATAGGCTGGTTGATCAGCAAAAGTGATTTCACCATTTTCATCTACAGCTGAAGTGATTTTGTTGGTTGCATTCTTGATGTACTCACTGTTAGATCCCTTGTCTTCTACATCTTTAACGATTTCGTCCACTTTCGCGTTAGTTAGATCAGAATCATCAGACGGTAATACTTGGTCCGTAATATTTCCTAAAGTAAACTCCACGTCACCATAATCTGCTTTGTTGTATTTCATTACACCGTCGGGATATTGATCATGCGTATACCCATCATTTTTGATTCCATCGATATCTACATTCAATTGCGTCCCTTGATCGTACATTAATTTATGAACCGTGATATTGACTTTCTCTGGTGGCGTTTTTTGCGTCACATCTTCTGCGTATGCGCGATCCCCCTGGAAACACCCTGCAATAATCCCCAACATTCCAACGAGCATACCAGCTTTTTTTACATACTGATTGATTGCCATTTTTTTATCTCCTCATTTCATATTTCAACGACTCACGTTGATCAAAACCTTGTTATTGTAGCTCTCCCTGTACCACGTATCTTTCTTTGCCTTGTGCCGTATACACACAAGTAAATAACGTTAATAAGGGTTTCTCTCCTTTCTTTGGTAAAGACAAGAAAGAGTTCTCTTCAGGAACGCCATCGATTAATTTAAAGTACTCAGGTACGATAAATTGACGCGTTACCTTGTAACGATAAACCTCATCGTTACTAACTAAGTCCATCACCTCCCCTACTGACAATTGTTGAATATCAGAAAATAAAACACCTGGCATTTCCATATTGTGACCTGCTAGGACATAGTTTCCTTTGCCCATTTCGGCATCTTCATAAAAATAAGTCGCCGCTCCAAGACTCAACGTGTATTGATTGGCGCCTTTAAAAATCGGTAAGGCTAAACCAAGTGCAGGGATCTGAAGTTGGGCAAATACTTGTTTATTGATCCCCATTTCGATTGCTTCTTTTTGTATAGACGACATTTGCCCCAAAGACATATCATTATTGACGTTCGTTACATCATCCTTATAACTCTTTGCATGTATCTTGATTTGATCCGCGTGAATATTTTCGATATTTTGTTTAAACGTCTCTCCTTCCTGTTTTTGGTAACTAACATAGCCCAACACACTGCATAAGATGACTAAAGCAATTCCTAAAATACTAATTAATCTTTTTTTCATCTAGCTAGCTCCTTTCAGACAAAATAAAAAACACTTTCTCAAAACGAAAAAGTGTTTTTTAGTATTCCTATTCTAATTTATTTAACGGGTTGTTTATATTGGTGTGTAGCCATTGCCAGCAATAAGAACACAATCGGTATCCAACTGATTGTAGTTAATGTTTCTTCCATGAATGATTGGCACATGATCGCTAAAAAAGCCCACAAGAATGTTAGCTGTCCGTTTGTCAGTTCACGTTTTCTTACGAGCAACCATAAGAAACTAAGCAAAAGAATCATCGATAGAACAAAACCAATCAATCCATAGTGATTGACGAGTGCGTGATACGTATTATGATTGCCTAGAATCTGATTTCCTCTATGGAAGAAAAATGGTTTCATTCCTACAAATATTTGACCTGTTCTTTCTCCTAATGTTTCATAGAATTTCTGCCAAATTTCTTCTCGCCCTGTAAATAAGCGAATGTTGTCTGACATTGCAGCAAAATAAGAAATCGGTAAAGCTAGAAATGAAACTGCCGCATACATCCAAAAGGACAAGTGCGTATTTCGGAAAATTTTCTTAGGCAAAAGTTCTAAAATAACGAAGATAATAAGTCCGTACAATGCAGCTTTTGATTGGCAAACCCAAATGGTAATCCCCGCAAGAACCAAAGCTGGTAAAGATAGTAATCGCATGTACCATTTTCCAAATGAGCTAGCAAATCCTGTGATCAGAAGAGCTAATGTCATTAAGGAACTACCAATCGTGTTTGTGTTGATCCAAATATCTGATAATTTGTTTGATGGACTCCAAATACTTTGTCCTTCTGGTACTGGGATCTCGGTAAATACTCGGTAAACTGTTACGAGTAGAAAAACATAGAAGACTCCCAGGTACAAACTACGATCAAATACGGTAAATTCTGTCCAATTTACAACCAAAATAATGGCAATAATTGTTGGAACGATTAGATCACCATAGAAAGTATCTCCTCGATAGCTTCTAAAAAATGAAAAGAAAAGATAAAAAAGAATGCCAGCCGCAATATAGAATAGATCGTTTCTTTTTGCTTTATATAAATTTAGAAGAAATAAACAAGCTACGAAAAACGTCACTAACTGTGCAGCATGGTTATAAATAAATAATAGCATCGGCGGATTTAATCCAACCGTCCATATGAGATACAGCAAGGATATGAGCATTAATAGAAAAATGACACTCATTTTGTTAATCGTTTTTTCTACAAGTTCTTGTATGTGACCCACCTTCTTTATTTGTTGATTGTTTCTATATCGACTAACTCACACTGAATTACATCAACCTTTTTCATATCATTTGCTTGAAATCCTAAGAGCGTGAGTAGTGGTTTTTCACCAGCTTTTGGCAAGGATAAAAAAGAATTTGTTTCCTCAGATTGAACTATCTGGGGGTAATCAGAAATTTGTCCTATTTTGGAAACTTCATACTGATATTTATGCGTAGAATCAATCAAATAAATTTTTTCTCCTTCAGATAAAACTCCCAAATCTGATAATAAAACGCTTGATGCATCCACGTTATAACCAGCAAGAATATAATTTCCATTTCCCATTACAGCATCTGGATAATAAGTAGAAGCTACCCCTAAACTGAGCGTGTCGCTATTCGCTCCTCGAAAAACAGGAAGAGTAAATCCTGTGGAAGAAAAAATCAGTTTTCCAGCAATTTGATCTTTAAGATCTTTTTCTAAGGCCTGTTTTTGATTAGTCATAAGTTGCCTCTTAGAGATATCCGTGAAATTAGTTAAATCATCTTGATAGGTCTTAGCATGTTCTTGAATATAGATTGTTTTTGTCATATCATCTACACGTTTACCAATTTTGTCATTTTGATGTCCTTTATAAGCAAAATAACTAAATAAGAGAACAACAATGATTACTCCTAAGTAAGGATTCCATAAAGTTTTACTATTTTTATTCATCTATCTACCTTCTATACTTAAATTAATTCACCTATATTTACCTAAGATAAACCACGTTAAATTTTACTATTCTTTTTATTCAATAACAATGACTTATCACAAAAGATTATTTTCGCATCATAATTGATTGCTTTTATATCATAATTAATCATTCTTACGACATAATCGTTATGAAATCTCTAATAATAATTGACAACTAGCATTGTTTTTTACATAAGTACGTCTCAATTGTTCAAAATTTTTCATCGACCCTAACAAGCAGGCTTTCTCTTTTCCGCTTATCTGCGTATCATGGATATATTGCATGACAGATAATTGTTTGAGGTGTTTTTGTTTCATCGTTTCTAATAATGTCGCTTCTACTTCTTTTGACACTTCTTTTCTACTTTCAAATTCTTTGCTATTCAAGGAACTTCCTACCTTTCTTTTTCGTCAAAATAAAAAAGCCTATGCTCACATACGCTCTACACTTCACTCTTGAATTCTTTTTTCTATCATTAACAGACTACTTATTTTTTTCGATAATAAAATCTTTAATCTCTTTCGTCTTGTTTCGGTGTCTTAAACGATCTAAATGTTTGTATGCTTTGTAAAAAGCGTCATTGATCTCTTTTTGCGTAAAACCTTCTGTTTTCACCTCAAACATGACGCTATCTGGGTAAGTAGGTGTGTTATTAATCGGGTAGCCCAGGCCTTCTCCAGCACAAATGGATTTATTTTTTCCATCAATCCAAAATGGTCCGAATTGACTCCGCTCATCTACATTTTTAAAAAATAACTTCTTGCGATTGTCATCTACAAAATAGCCTCGACCATTCAGCCACTTGGTTAGCTCTTCATAAGTACCAACAAAAAATATCAGTTTGTTAAACATAATGAATGAATTCCTTTCTATGACATTTCTTCCGCTAATCTCCTACTTGGGTGGATTGCTGGCTGCCTTTTCTAACTGCTCGTGCTGGCTTTAAATCTTTGATCCCATTATGGGTTCTCCAATAATCGAACTCTTTTCGTAATTGTTCTTTTTCTATATTTGTTCCTTTGGATAGGGCTTTGAATACATCTTTAGGTGAATAGCCACGAGCTAACAGCTGTACGTACCTTCCTTTGGTCAAATTGTCCATATCCATCGCCTTTAAAACTGGTCGCGCCATCTAATGTTCCTCCTCACATCGAATTCCTTATTCTTTTTCCTCTGAAACAAAAATATCTAGTGTCCCTTCTTGTTTTTCCAAGACGATCACAGCGTCTCTTACTTCATAGTTGATTGCTCGATTCTCATCTGCTCCTTCCACACTAATAATAATGGCATTCCCATCATCAAAAGGTTGAACAATTTCAAAATCATCTTTATCAATTTGAAATCCTTGTTTTTTCGCTTGTTCTATCGCTTTTATAGCGGTTTCTTCCATCGCTTTACTTGTTTTCAATTTTGTCATTTGATTTCTCACCCCTTTGAACAAGTAGTTCCTTCTCTGACATGAATCAAAAAAATAAAGATATTTTATCGTTTTTCGTTTACTTAAAAAATAATATATATAATAAATCGACTCGTTTATGGCGTCCGAAACGAGAAACCCTAGTAGAAAACGGTAAATGCTCGATTGATCGAAAGATCAACGTCCTCGCAAGTATCTACATGTACTGCAGCACACGACACAACTTCTTGTGCGTCCTCCCCATTGCGAGAAGACCTACTCCTTATTCCATGAGTTTGCGTCAAAGCCTAGATCCCTTAGTAGCTGCTCATGTTTAATCTAGGCGCTATTCAAACTTGTCTAACTTCTACATTCCCTCTTGTTTACTTTGTGCATCTAATTTACACAAATTCATTTCACCACTATCCAAACAAAGGCATTTACTCGACTGACCAATTTTTTACGTTACCAATCGTAAAAACCTACCCCGTCACTTCCCGAAGGAAATTGTTGATAGATCAAGTCTACTCGTTGTTTTTCTAGAGATTCTAAGTTCTTTTAGAAGTCTCGACAATATTTTCAAGCAAGCGAAAAACGATAAAATATTTCAAACTTAACTGATTAACTGATTCCTTTTTTATTCTTTTGACCAGTTATCAGAAGACCTTGTTCATCATAAACATGTTTCATTCCGGTGAAGTTTATAAAGCGCCCCATCCCTTTTGCGGTACACCGTAAAACCCCATTTTTTCTTCGACCAATCAATACACCATTTTGATCATAGACATGTTTGATTTTTGGATATAACTCTTTCAACGACACAGGATCTTTTAACAGCACTTGTTTTCGTTTCCCGATGTAATAGATTAGTTCTTCTGATGCTTTATCTTTCTGTATCACATATCTTTTACATTGCACAACCGTCTTATTACAACCTGTCGACAATTTTTTAGTGATTTTCTCTGTAACGGTACACCGTTTACCGAAATGACAAATATCTTCCTGACTCAAAATCCCCGTGTATGACATAAAAAATAATCCTCCTACATTCTTAAACTATTATTAACCATTTTTTTGTGTTATTTTTCAAAAATAAAGAATTGATTTTCGTTCTTGACAAACGAAAAAGAGGGAGCGCATGCAAACATGCGTTCCCTCTAAATTCAGCGTTTATCCTACGGCAAAGAGCCACACGAGCGTTTTCTAACACTATGGTTTTCCATAGATTCATCGTTATACCAAAATTTTTTAACTTTCATAAAATCAAAAAAAGTGGTATCACTTTTGAATATCTGTTATACTAAGTCCGTTGCGGGTAGTACCGTAACACTGAAAGGTAAACGCATTAAGGGGCAAATCTTAATGCCGTGTATGAACGCTGACGAAGGTTACCAGCCTTCCGAGTTCATACCGCCTTTCTTTTTTTTGTATTTTCAATCATTCTAATCTATCGTCCAAATGTGCAGAACGAAAATCAATTCATCACAAGCATAGCAGACAATTAAATTTAAAACAACTAAAGCCATACAAAAAAAATGTAAATGAATATTAGCAATGCTGTTTGAAAAGAAGTAATATCAAGCTTTTCAGCTTAGTGAAAATGACTGAATTACCTCTATTTCGTGGATTATTATAACTCAAAAAAAAACAATTGCAAACACTAGTTCCCTATGTTTTTAAACGAAAATGGTCAAATAATCTAACGATTTTGAATTTAAAACCTGCGTTTGTGATTTTTATCATAAATTTTTAATCTTGAAATTCTGAAAGAATAACTATTACTTTGTAATATTTGTAATCAAATTAGAATTATAAAAAAAATCTAATTTTATACAGAAGAGCTTTTTTATAAACTACTCTAACCAATTTTCTGTACTAACTGTTGGTAATCCTTCAAGATCCTTTTTCTTTTCACCTACAAGCTTAGCAGCAATAGCTTTCTCAACAAACCAGTTTTTAACGTAAATAAATATTAAGTTTTGTAGATTATCAACTTTTTCTGTCTTCTGTTTTTGATAGGCTTTTAGTAAAGTCATATATAATCCTTTATCTGCGTCAACTCCATAATATTCGATTTCTTCGTAAACAATAATTGTATTTTCTGATTCCTGAGCCTTGTGTTTTGCATTGTGTATTGTTCTGACGGTTTGTTGTGCTTCACTGTAACTTTTTGAAAAAGTTTTAATTAAATTTAAAACTTTTTCTGGTATAAAAGTGTCAAAACTCGAATCAGTCATAATGTCAATAAAGTTATCTAGCAATAATTGATCTTGGAGCTGGTCTTTGTCAGTGTCTATATTGTGTCTATTAGTGTCTAAGTTATTATTATTAAGTTCTTGTATGATTTTCATACCCTCTGATTTATCAACGTTTTGAGAGGGTATGATTTTCATACCCTCTTGATTATCAATGGAGGGAGCTTTTTTATTTTCTTCTTTGGAGGGTATGATTTTCATACTCTCTGATTTATTAACGTTTTCTAGATTTTCTCTATCAAATTTTTCAAGCAGATAAATATCATTTTCTGTAACTTTTAACTCAGCAAGATAAAGCCTGTTTGGATTGTGTTTGCCTTGCTGTTTATTGAAACCCATTTTTTTTTGGAGTAATAAACCGAAGGATTCTAGTTCTTTTTTTATCGCTATTGCTTTTTGTTTTTGACAGTTTAGAACGTTGCATAATTCAGCTGTAGTGTATGTGAAAAAGATGTTGCCCTCTTCATCTACTTGCCTTTTACTAATTGCAATTTCTAGTCTTGCTTTTAAAAGCATATATGCGATTTTAGTTGAATCTTTCATTTTTTTATATTCGTCAGAAACGATAAAAACTTTAGGAAACTGGTAAAAAAGTTCATTGTATACTCTATCTGCTTTAAAATAATTAAAATCAGTCATGAATGCTCCTCTGCCTTCACTTTATATTTGCGTAAAAAATATCCACTCTTTTTGAAAATATCAAACATAAATAAAAAAAGCAAACGACATATAAGTTAATTTAAATTAAGTACTACCACCAAACAAATAAAAATTCCATTCTTTACTACCTTAATTCAAATTAAGTACTACCTCTTATTTTTTTGAAATTGTAATAGATACTACCATTAATATGAAAGCAGAAATACCTTTTTATTATTTTTTATAAATTAAGTACTACCCATTAATTAGTAGTACTTAATTTATATACTACCGCATGTTTATTTTTTAACTACCTCTTATAGATTTATATACTACCTAAGTAGAGTAGTTCGTATATTAAAACTTATATATATATATAAGTTAATGTAAAAATATTGATTAATGTACTACCAAAAAAATAATTAAGTACTACTAGGAAAACTCTTAAGTACTACTTTAATTTTGTAACTCAATAGATTAAATACTACCCAAAGTTTACATTTACATTATAAATAATAGTAGTTATAAACTACCGAATAATTAAATACTACCTAGAACTACATTAAATAGTTACTACCGTAATAATGATTAAATACTACTTTTCATGATTCTTTTAGATTATTAATTACTACCATATTTTAATAATCTACTACTAATGGATATATGGATTCTTTATAGCATTTTTTTGCTGTATCAATAAATTGTTGATATTAAATGATTTAACTACTACTTTTTTCAGGTAGTAAGTTATTTTTTTTTAGTTATCATAAATGGTAGTAAAGCATCTGAATAGTATATTAGATTGATAAATAAAATTTGTTAATAGATATTGAAATTACAACTTAATATTTTTATTACTAACATAACGGAAAAAAATACATACTACCGGTAAAAAGTAGTATGTATTAAAAATAAATAAGGTAGTTAATAATTTTTAAGAGATAAGATTTTATATAGCATACAAACACTGATTTTATTTAGTTAAGTGTTTTTTTTAGAACGTCTAAAAAGTAGGTATTGAAATAATAATAATTTCTCGCCACCGTTTTAAGGTAGTACATATAGAAGTAAAAAAGAGTAGTTAATAATTATTTTTAATATATAATGGTAGTATAGAATATATATATTAAGTATGTCTGCAATCACTTCTGTAATAGCATAAGCGAATTAAAATCTATTTAATATTACCTAGTAAAGGTAGTATGTGGTAAAATTAAAATAGAGTAGTAAGTAATTATCATATAATGTAATGGTAGTAAATAAATATAAATTTAATGAGAAATGAGGGAATAAGTAGTGGCGAAGAAATATGTAATTGGAAATTTTAAAGGTGGGGTAGGTAAAAGTACTTGTGCACAGATGTTAGGATTTGAATCAGCTGTTCATGAAGGAAAGAAAACATTGATTATCGATTTAGATATGCAAGGCAATACATCGGACGTTATGAACTTGACTCATATGAATTTTACGGAAGAAGAGGGTGGGGGAGATGGCCAGCCCATTTCGTACGAGAATACAGTAACAGATGTGTTGATTAATGATCTTTCACCTAATGAAGCAGTTTATAAAGTCATAAATAACTTATATATTCTTCCAGCAGACATGTCGTTTGAAATGTACGATGACTGGATTAAGGAACAATTCAATGATTCTTTATCTCAATTTAAATATATGAAAGAAAAGTTGGAGCCATTATTTGATGAATTTGAGGTGATTTACTTAGATGTACCACCTTCTATTTCTGTGTATAGTAAATCAGCAATGTATATTGCTGACTGGGCAATTGTAGTTCTACAAACACAAGTTAAATCTATGAGAAACGCAATGCAGTATCTAGAATACATGGATTTCTTTGTGAAAGAATTTGAAACCAATTTATATGTTGCAGGAGTTATTCCGTTTATGTTAGAAAGCGGGGATGCGGTTGACCAAGAGATGTACAAACAGGCTCAAGTAATTTATGGTGAGCATTTAATTAAAAATGTAGTATTAAAAAACGCTCGCCTGAAAAGGTATGATGGTTCTGGAATTACTATGGAAAAGACAAAAAAAGGTCTCTTAAAGCAATGGGATAGAAAAAGTCATGAACTCTTTATCAGTATTTTAAAAGAATTAGAACAACATGAAGATTGGTATTTGGAGGTGGAGTAATTGGCAGATATCAAAGGACTCGATATTTTTGGTAATAATAAGGGTCTCGATAAAATAAAAAAAGAGGCAGAAGCTAAAAAGAAGCAGCAAGTAGTTGTTCCTAAAGATAAACAAAAGTCAATTCCACAAATAGTAAAAGAAGATATGACGAGTATAAGACAGGAGAAATCTGAGCGTTTAGGAACAAAAAAAGTTGGGGCTCCGATCCGAAAATTTGATAAAGTTTTTTCTACAAAACATCCATTAAAATTGTCTACATTATTAAATGCTACTTCTAGGGTTTTGGTAGAAAAGTATGAAACGAACATGACAAGAGATGAGCTGTTAAGAAAAGCATTGGATGAATATATTAAACAAAATCTCACGCAAGAAGATAAACAGGATTTATTTAATGACGTGATAAAAGAATTAGATCTATTTAGAGAGAAATATCCGATAATTCCTGAATTAGACGGGCACGGAGAAATTGTAAGATCCTCAAGTCAAATAAAGAGAGACACTGAAGAAGCAATACGTACTGGTTGGGGAATGATTTCAAAAAATAGATATTAAAAATAATGTGCTACCTAATTATGGTAGTACATTATTTTTGTGCCGCTACTAAGACATCTTATTAGTTAATTTTTTAACTTAGGCAGAAGTCGCAACCCTTCTATAGGTGTGTGATGATGAATGCCGTTTGGTATGAGGGTTATCGTTGGTAACTTGAGAGCCGATAGTTAAGGCTGATTGCCTTTTTATTTTATTCTTTGTTATAATCAACCTATATAATAAATGAGCTGATATAACAATGGAATTAGATACTAATAATCATTCAGTGTTTCTTCTCTATTATCATCTGGTATTGGTAACTAAATATCGCAGACAAGTGATTGATGATGAAATATCTGAATTTACTAAAATTACTTTTGAACGAATTGTAGAATCTTATCACATTGCATTAGTTGAGTGGAATCATGATAAAGATCACATTCACATCATTGTTCAAAGAACAATCAAAAACGGAACTCTCAAAATTTATCTATGCGTATAAAGGTGCTAGCTCTCGGTTGATAAAATAGGATTATCCAAAAGTAAAACAATTTGTTATCGTAAAGTTTACAGTCTAATACTTCAGAGTCATATTTAACGGATAAAAATTTGATTTCATCATTGAATTCATTCTCAAATAGCTAAATCATAATACGTTCGATAGAATCTTTTAAATGTAAAACATTTTCTTTCATAATATAATCAGTTAGTTCAATTCTATTTCTAAAAAATAAACACCATAAGGGGACGTACGAGCTTGAACAATTTTGAGCAAGTCTAGGGAATTAGGCGTAGCAAACTGAATGTAGCAGTCTAAATTTTCTATCATAATACGATTCTTGATTACAGAACTTATGACTTCCAGTTGTTTCGGATCAACTTCATAAATATATACTGGAATCATTAAAAAGTTTCTTTTAAACATAATCAGGCATTCATCATCCAACTATAGAGGATGATGAATGCCTGATTTAAGTTAAAATAACTGATTTTATAAAATAGAGATCTTATTTTAATTGGAATATCTTTTTTAATCCCTTAACAACAAATGTCACAACGATTGCAGTTGTCAGAATGATTAACCATGTTGACACATGGATAGGAGTAGTACCTAGTAAATCATTCATGAAAGGTACGTACACGGCAACCAATTGTAGACCAACAGATGTAAGTATTGCAAAAATTAATATTTTATTTTTTAAAAATGATTTATCCAACCCAAAACCACTATTTTTACGAACATTGAATATATGCATTAGTTGAGCCACGGCCATAAAAGTAAATGTTGCTGTTTGTGCATACTCAAGAGTGTGATTAGTGTGTAACAGAATATTAAAAAATACAAATGCAACTATTCCAATAACTATCCCACTTAATATAATACGCCCTAGAAATTTTTTATTTACTAAACTATCAAATTTACTTCTTGGTTGCCGTTTCATTATATCATCTTCAGCTGGTTCAAAAGCTAAAGCCATTGCTGGACCGATATCAATTACTAGATTTAAAAATAAAACATGAAGGGGAAGAATTGGCATAGGTAATAAAAAAATAACACTTAAAAAGATTGTTATAATTTCTACCATGTTACAAGAGAAAAGGAATGAAACATATTTTTTTATATTATCAAAAATAATACGTCCTTCTTTGATAGCATCGATAATTGTACCGAATCGATCATCTGTTAAAATCATATCCGAAGCTTCCTTAGCAACTTCAGTTCCACGAATACCCATTGCAATTCCAATATCAGCTCCATTTAAAGCTGGTGCATCATTAACTCCGTCACCAGTCATAGAAACAATATTTCCTGCTTCTTTTAAAGCCTTTACTAATTGTAGTTTGTTTTCTGGCGATACACGAGCAAAAACAGCAGTATTTTCAATGTGGTCTTTGAGTTTTCCGTCTTTGTAAAATTGGTCGATCTCTATGCCTGTCATAGTATTAGCGTAACCATTTAATCCTATTTCACGCGCAATCATCGATGCTGTTTGAGGATGATCTCCCGTAATCATTTTGACTTTAATGCCCGCTTCTTGTGCTATTTTGATGGACTCTTTGACATCTTTTCGTGGTGGATCAACAATTCCAAAAAAGCCTTGTATTCTTAGTCCATTAAAAGAGTGTATCAACTCATCTTCAGTTAATCCACCTTTATAGTCTTTAATCTGTGCAACAGCCATTACTCTCTGCCCACTTGACGCCAATTCGTGATTGATGTTAAAGAATTTTTCTTTCAATTGTTCCTCAGGTTGAACCAGCTCTATTAAGACATCAGGTGCTCCTTTCATTATAAGAGTTCTTTTTGCATCTCTTTCATACACACTAATCATAAATTTGTTGTCTGAATTGAAAGGTAATTCTCCAATTTTCAAAGTACCTTTTTCAATTAACGCTTGTCGATTAATCCCTTCTTTTGCACCCAAAACCACAAATGCGCCATCAGTTGGATCACCTAGAATTTCATAATGTCCATTGTCTTCTTTTAAAGTCGATGTGGTACATAATGCACCATTTAGAATAATTTCAGCTAAATCAGGATGATCATTCACACTAATAATTTTGCCATTTTTCTTAAAACTGCCAATGGGTTCATAACCATTACCAGTAACTGTATACTTTTCACCACTGCTTAAAGTAATTGCAGTAACAGTCATTTGGTTTTCAGTTAATGTCCCAGTTTTATCACTAGCGATAATACTAGTAGCACCTAATGTCTCTACAGCAGAAAGGCTTTTAACTAATGCTTTGTGCTCAGCCATAATTTTCATTCCGCGTGACAAAGTGATCGTTGACACTGCAGGCATAGCTTCAGGAATAGCTGCTACAGCTAAAATGATTGCAATATGAGCCATTTCAATAAATTGCTGATCTGTTAGTATTCCGGCAATTAAAACAGCAAAAGCCGCAACTAATGCTGCAATAATAATTGCCTTACCTAATTTATCTAGCTCAACATCTAGTGGTGTTTTAATGTTTTTATCACCGGTCAACATGTTACTAATTTTGCCAACTTCTGTCTGCATACCTGTTTCTGTAACAATAGCATATCCATTCCCACGGGTAACTGCCGTTCCGGCAAAAACGACATTACATCGATCACCAAGTGGAATCTCTTCCATATATATTTTTTCTGCATTTTTTTCAGTCGATTCTGCTTCTCCTGTAAGTGCAGATTCTATACAAGCAAGATTTTTACTTTCAATCAAACGGGCGTCTGCAACTACTGCATCGCCCTCTTCTAAAAATAAAATATCTCCAGGAACAATCGTAGAAGATTCTACTTCCGTAAGGTACCCATTACGAATAACCTTAGCGGTAGTAAAAATCATTTTTTGCAAAGAATCAATTGACTTTTGAGCGCGTAATTCAGTAATAAAACCGGTGGCTACGGCTATTAATACAGCTATTAATACAGCTATTCCTTCTGTAATTTCCCCCATTGTAAAAGAGAGTACTGCCGCAGCAAATAATAAATAAACAATTAAATTATTCAAATTATGCCACAATAACGTCCAGGCCGATGGTGATTTTTGTTGCTGAATTGAATTTTCTCCATATTTATCTAACTTCTCTTTTACTTTTTCGTCTGTAAGTCCATGTTTTTGATCTGTTTTAAAAAATTTTGATGTTTCATTTATTGTTCGTTGATAAAATTTTTCCATATATTTCCTCCTAGTATTCCTATGTAGCTATATTCATAGCATTAGAAATCATACAATCATTTTCCTTTATTCTGTCTGAAATGGTTGTTACAGTGTAATCTTTAAATAAGTAGTGCTGCCAAGAAACTTCAATTTTTTCAATAACTACTTTTTCGAATAAAATCCTTCCTGAAATTTCTGTTATGCTCAAAGCTCATTTATTAACTAACCTAAGAATACTCTAACATAAAATCATGATGATTCTTAGAGGATAGAAAAATTTATCTGATATTTTGTCTTGCATTTAATTTCAGCAAATACAGATAAGAAACATTAATGTATTATACTATGGCCCTGATTTCAGATAATTTTTAGATAGGTTTCGATATTTTCACTTCGGGGTGAAAATAATGATTTTTATTAAATGTACTATTCAGGTAAAGTAATAGATAAATAAGACATAACAATCTACGTTCCAATTATTCGTGTCTCTTTATGAAAATTGTTTTTTAGAATGAACAGAACTGCATGTATGATTTTGGAACATAGTCTAATCCAACAATTATTTCAAGATATTTGAACTTGCTAAAATATCTTTTTTTGTTTTATCTAAAACGATAATTTTTGAGTCGATTTTAGAGAGGAAGAGGAAAATGAAACATAGAAAAATGAACGTAATAAGCTGTTTGTTAGTAATCCTAGCATTAAGCGGACCTCCTAATGTTATAGCCACGTCGGTTCAGTCAGTTGAGACCGAAGGATCAATTCATTTTACGGGACGCTATGAACCAACCGGTACACCGGATCCACCACCGACAGAAATAGCTAAGCCCATTATTGAGGGAGACCTTCCCCAGACCAATGCAACGATGCAATCTTACTGGATTTGGCTAGGTTGTTTACTCACAGGTTTAGTTGTATTCTTTGGAATCAAAAGAAATATGAAGTACAAAAAAAATAGAGAAAATTAAAGAGGGAATCACACATGAAATTTATTCGATTAGTAAGTGTTGCTGCATTATCTACGACCATTTTAGCTGGAGGCGTTCAAGCGTTTGCTGATGGAGATCCGGTAGAAACAAGCGAAGTCCGCAAAACGACAATCGATGGGCAAATCACCTTCACCCCAGGGGATGACGATACGGAAGTGGATGAACTACCCGGAGAACCAGAGGTAGACATTCCACCTATTACAGGTCCGGATGGACAAAATAAAGGACCGTTAACGATCGCGACAGTTCCAACGATGAACTTCGGCTCACAAATTATCTCAACTACCGATAAAAATTACAACATGATCGCTGAAAGACAACAAAAGGCAGGAACAACGGGCGAAGAAAACAAGATCCCTTATGTGAGTTTGGCACAAGTCCAAGACACACGTGGTACAAATGAAGGATGGAAATTAATGGTTAGCTTGTCTGAATTTGAAGGTCCAGCTGATACACAAAATAAAGTGTTAAAAGGGGCAAAGATCACATTGCACGATCCAAATCTTGTTTATAGCATCAATGATCCTGAACAAGAACCTGAGGTACATGCTACTGGCCTGGAAATTTTACCCGGAGAAAAGGCTGTGCCAGTGATGACAGCGGCTGCTAAAAAAGGGGCCGGATCATCTTCTGTTGTTTGGGGGGACAATGCTGCTCTTGCACAACAAGTCACAGCCGGAGCGGACGTAGTGGAAAATGACGCAATCAAACTATTTGTTCCAGGTTCAACCGCCAAAGATGCGGTAACGTATACCTCTACATTGACATGGGAATTAAAACTAACACCTGAGAATGAGCCTGATGAGGATTAAGAAATAACATTCCTATTTCCATGTTCCATTAGTTACTGGCAGCGTTACAGATTTCTGTGACGCTGCTTTTTTTTAAGAAAGGATTACGTTAGATGAACTATACACAAAAGAAGTACAAATACTTATGGTTGCTCGCCATTTTCTGTTTTTTCTTACCGGTTTCGGTTCAGGCAGAAGAAACGGCACTTAATATTTATGCCACACCACTTTTTCCAGACAGCCAAGTAGATGAGGACAAAGGCTATTACGATTTGAATCTAGCCCCGAATCAAAAAGAAACCTTGCGCTTGGAGATTGGGAACACGAGTGCAGAACCCATAAGGGTTCAGGTCACCCCACATACGGCATATACCAACGTGTTAGGAAACGTCGAATACGGCAAAGATGCCGAAGAAGCGGATCCAACCTTAACCCACTCCTTAGATGAGCTGATAACGCCTTCCGGTGTCATTGAATTAGCTGGAAATGAAAAGAAGACGGTTGAGATTCCCTTACAGATGCCAGACAAAGCCTTTGACGGCTTTTTGGCCGGAGGCTTACGCATTGCCGAACTAAAAGAGGAAACAGAAGAAGCCGATGAAACCACAGGGGAAGGCGTGGCCATTAAGAATGAATTCGCCTATGTGGTTGGTGTAGTCGTCAGTAATAGCAGAGACTCGGTGCAACCTGAGTTGGAACTATTAGATGTGTTTGCGGATCAATTGAACTACCGCAATGTGATCAGCGCCACGTTACAAAACTTTACGCCTACTTTTGTCAATCAATTGGCGGTGAAAGCTACCGTGAAACGAGCAGGGGAGAACGAGGTCCTCTATAAGGCAGAGAAAGAAATGATGCAGATGGCCCCAAATTCTAATTTCAACTTCCCAATTTCTTTAGAAGGCGACCGTTTTCGAAGTGGGAACTATGTCCTAGAATTAACAGCGACATCAGGAGAGAATGAATGGTCATGGACGCGTGAATTTACGATTGAAGCCGATGAAGCCCGCAAGTTAAATCGAGAAGACGTAATGATTGATTCAAGTATCAATTGGTGGATGATCGGTGCGATTATTTTACTCGTTTTAATGCTTGGCTTGGTGCTTTACCTGATGAGACAGAAGAAAAGAGCACGTGAAATTACAAAAGAATTATAAGTATACAAATTTTCCTCGGACAGCCTCGGATAGAATAGAAAGGAAATGTCGCAATGAAAAATAGACTCTACCATCTTTTGAATGTTGTTAGTATAGGATTACTATTTATTCAAGTACTCATTTTTCCAGTTGCTTCCGTCAGTTTATCTTCAGTAAATGCAATAGATGTTCTAGAAGATCAAACAGAATTAGATGGCTTTAGTGAAGAAGTTCTCCCTAATATTCCTGAGTTGAAGGAAATTGAAGATTTACCTCTTTCTTTTTCGACTGTCGATTCAACTATTATAGGCAAAGCTGGAGAAAATATCATTCTCTCATTTCATGCAAATAAAAAAATAAATGAAGCAACCGTAAAATTGCCTGAAGAAGCTAAGATTGTTGAAGAAGATATACCAGTAGGCGTTACGATCGAAGAATCCAAGGAAGCAAATTACTGGGTGATTCATTCTGAAAAAATGCAAGAAACATTCACTTTTCCGGTGGTATTCGAAGAAGAAGGAAGTTATGAAGCAGCCATCGATGAAGCAAAAATACAAATTTATATACAGCCGATGGAAACAATATCACCGTATGAACAAGGAGAAACTAATGTAGATAAAGATGAATCAACTGAAGCCGAAGAAAGTACAGGAAATAAACATATAGCTACAGATGATGAAGTTGAAATTGACAAAGCTATTTCCTATAGTTCTCCTGAAGAAGGAGTAGCTGAGGTAACTAACTGGACAGACTTTGGACAGGCTTTCGGTACGCCTTCTATCACGAGAATAGAAGTTTTAGAGGACTTTGAAGTTCCAACTAACTCTACTGTTCCTGGATTTATTAGTGGTGTGGGGTCTAATCCATCAGGAGCAGCACAATTTGTCTATTTAACACCTGCAAATAGTTCGAGAAAATTAGTAGTGAATGGTAATGGTCATCACATAGATTTTGGCTCGGTAGCACTTGTACCGATGCCCGCTACTCATAATGCACAATCACCTTGGGATATTACTTTTAATAATGCAACTATTTACTCGGGAAACTGGTGGGGATTTTTATCAGTCCAACAAGGGCTATCATCGGCTCAACAAGAAGTTTCCAGAATTGCTTTAAAAGATGTATCTTGTGTGGGGAACCAAATGCTTTCCCCATACTATACTCATGTAGATTTGTATGGTTCGATTGAAAACCATGTAGTAGCAAGCTATAATTCACCTTTTAGAACGAACTTTGCTGTGAATACTCCAAATTCTATAAACATTGAATCCCGCAGTTTAACAATTAAAGAAGATGCTGTTGTCAATTTTTCTACTTTGAACTCTGGCAATGTCGTAATTGGCGTAGGTAACCAGTCAGGTAGTCTTACACTTGAAAAAAATGCTACCTTCAACCTAGAATCAAACGGTACATTAGCCAGTGCGAATGCGAATGCGCAGACTGGATCCAGCATTGATATTGCAAATGGAAATTTGATAATGGATGAAGGATCAGCAATCAATATTAATACGACTCGGAATTTTGCAGCACTAACTTTGCGTAGTACTACCTCTACTTTAGAGGTTAATGATGGGGCAAAATTCAATATTGAATCTACGAATCACAGTTTCACAGGTAATGGAGTTAATCGCAATTTAGTTTCTATGAATGCGGGAAGTTCGCTTTTAGTGGGATCAGATGCTGAACTTAATATAAATGCTAAAGGTCGAGGAAGTGCATCTTCTAGCATCATTTATGTCGCAGGTGCGGCTAACTTCAAAATTGCTAAAGATGGATCCATGGACATAAAAAGTGACAGTAATTCAATCAATCAAAATTTACTATTTTTTGCTTCGGCAAATTCAATATTTGAATTTTCTGATGCTAAAAAGGTTAATTTAGAACGGACAAACCAGATTTCAGGTTCTGCAACTAATGGACTGATTAATATCACAGGAAGTACAGGGCAATTGGATATTGATGTCCAGTCCGTCAAACAATGGAATAGAGATAATTTTACAGAAGAGCCAGATTATTTTTGGAATCCTATCTTTAATTTAATCCTTCGTTACAATACGATAAATCCAACAATCACGAATGTTTCTTCTATCTTTCAAGAGACGATGACTAGCTTCAATGAAGCTTTCACTACACGTAACGTTCAGAGAATCCTCTTTGAAAAAATACCAGATGTAGAGGTAACTATTGACCCTCTAACGGAAGACGCATTGGAAGTAAATTCTTATACTATTACCGGCAAGGCTTCTCCGCACAGTGTAATACGGTTCTCTGGTGATCCAGCAATACCAGATGGTGAAATTCAATCACCAAATTTTTCAGAAACCGATAAATATCATGTGACTGCTGATGAAAATGGAGACTATTTATATGAGTTACCTAAAGATTCACTATTCACTGAAGGAAACGAAGTTACGGCTTATGCTTTTCTAAATGGAAAATCTGCTACCGCAAGTACGGTTGTTGAAAAATCGAGAAGACCACCTAATCCTAAGGATCCGATGAATCCCGAAATTGAAGTCGATCCAGAGAATAAACCTGAGCTGGAAGAAGAACAAGGTTTATTAAGCATTGATTTTGCTTCTCAATTCACATTTGGCGAACAAGCGATTTCTACTCAGATGAAGCGGTATTATGCACAACCGCAACGCTTGTTAAATCCTGATGGAACCGTCAATGAGGCTGAAGAGCGACCAAACTATATCCAGATCAGTGATCGACGGCCAGAAGAGGAACGTCACGGCTGGCAATTGTCAGTTACACAAAACAGTCAGTTCATGGATTCTCAAGACAATCAACTTAGAGGCGCACGCTTGTTGCTGATCAACCAACAACTTGTGTCTGTTCATGGAAGCGGTGAACCGGTACTTCAGAATCAAGACGGTGTCACCTTGATTCCAGAAGCAAAGACGCCCCTTTTGAACGCACGCGACGGTCAAGGAGTCGGGACTTGGATTTATCGGTTTGGGAATAGTGAAAATACTGATAAAAGTATAGCACTTGAAGTGCCACCAATAGCTGCCCCAAAAGCGACAACTTACCAAACGACTTTAACTTGGGAATTAAGTTCAGTACCTGATAATTAAATGATAAAAAGAAGAAAGGGATTAGCTGTATTAGTAAAGAAAAGTAAACACGTTATTGCACAAATGCAAATCCATCAGATCCAGTTCGCCTGAGGAACGATTATAAGAGAAATCAGAGATTTAAATTATTATTTTGACGAAATGAGTCAATTGATTTAGTCTTTTAAAACATTTGAGAAATATTAAATGTTGTGGGAATTTAGGGTTTTCAGAAGCTAACTTGCATTCGATGTCGCCTAAATTTATTGTTATACTGCCTGTGCATTCAGGTATTGATTCCAAAAATTTCCTTGAAATGAACAATGAAAAAGAAAAAGTAGGAAAAGGCTCTTTGATCTCAGTTAAAACTATTTTTCAATTAACGGTTGGAGCTGTGAGCCGCCCAAAGGACTGTTTACCAGTAAAAAATAGTCAATACACAATAACAAGATCAGCTTATTCACTCTATTATAAAAAAATGGGCTAATTATTCAGGTCAGAAAAAGATAATTTAGAAATTCTCATGAATAAATTTTCAGCTGAATAAAAGGAGTATAGTCAAACTATTTATTTCTCCTACCATTTAATCGGACTACATGCGTTGAAGCTAAGGTCCAATAAAAAGTAGACTTCTATTTTGGAGACGGTTCCTAACTTAATCATACTGAACTTGTATAATATTGGATCATCCAAGAGGTAGGAAAAACTTTTTAGCCAAGTATCTTTTTACCAATGCAGGGAAAAATCCGCCTAATGTTAGCAAGTTTTCTTCAATTTAAACACGATACTGGATAATGGAACCGAAGACAAAGTCGACGAAACATATGAAAGAAATCCGAGAAAGGTGAGGAAATGATCTTGCGAGAAATACAGATGGCCTTTATTACAAATTCAGAAATCAAACGCTGGATGCAAATACTTACCGTAATCGAGCGAGAGAAGCATTTTACGATCGTAGAATTGGGGGAACGACTTGGTGTTTCACAGCGTACAATGATAAAAGATATTCAATCAATAAAGAAATATTTCGGTAAAAGTATTTCATTGTTCTCTAATTATAGTGGATATCATTTTGAAGAATTAATACGCATTGACTATTTAGAGAAGAAAGATCAGCTCTTGGAGAAAGAAATTCTATTTGAAATTGTGGGAAATATTTTTTATGGTGAGATAATGACACTCTCTGAGTTAGCCCACCAGTATAATTATGCAGAAAGTACTTTGCGGCGTTTTTTAGTAAAGACCCAACCGGTACTAGATAGCTACGGGCTAACATTGTGTTTCAAACCAATAAGTTTTCAAGGAGATGAAGCGAACATTCGAAAATTTTTTTTTGATTTTTATTATTACGGCGACCAAACCCCATTCACTATTTACCCGCCCGAAGAACTGCACCAAACCATATTAAGGGAACTTTCAGGAAAGCTAGGTAAATATGAATTAGGGACTGGTATAACGATTTCAGCTTTTTATTACTACCTTTATATCACGATGATTCGAGTACAACAAAATCAATATGTCTCATTACCTAGCTGGCTCAAAAAAAGGGATTATCAGGAAAATGATTTTCAGCTATTATATTCTTTACAAGCTGTTATCAAAAAAGAATACAATATCTGGCTACCAATAGAGGAGTTTTCTTGGCTACATTTACGTATTATCACGAAACGAACGGTCGAACGAATGGATCCAGAGAATCTTTTTACGCAACGATTTAATCGTTGGCCAGCGGCTATTGAGCTTGTGGTGATGGACTATTTTGCAGATCCATTCTTTGATAAATGGGATACTGTTGTTTTGAAGCAGTATATGACATCATTTTTTGTTTCAAGAATGATCAATGAAGCTATCGCTCCAGTGTTAAATAAAGAGCTAGCAGAAGTGATTACGACTCTTAAGGAAAATAGTCCACAACTTTATTTTAATCATGTGTACTTTTTCCAACAGCATGCGTCACTTCTTGACTTTTCTCCTGAATACTTTGAAGACATTGTGGTTAGTTTCACATTGTACATGGGTCTGGTATTCCAGCACTATCAACCAGAGAAACGCGTGCTGTTTTTATTAGAGGGGAATTATTTAGTTGTCCAAGCAATCCGTCAGCAAGCACGACAACAATTAGAGGAACGTCATCAATTACTATTCATGCCACTTCAAGGATTGACACAAGATCGGATAGATAGTGAGCAAGTGGATTTGATTGTTACAAACTATCGACCATATGTATGGGAATACCAGTTACAAACAGACTATATACTTTTGAACAATATTCCCGACACGAATGACTGGGATCTGGTTAAAAATAGGTTGAATCCATTGGCGGATCGGCTTGCTTTATGTCGTGAGATTCGTAGTCAAGAAATCATTCAAAAAAAGCCTTCTCCTACTAGAAATTGAAAGAAGGCGATTACCTAAGAAAGAGGAAGAAGAAATGTCTATATATACAACAAGAGCAGCATACATTAATGGCTTTCAAAAAGTAATTGAACAAACTAATAGAGAAAGTAAAAAGCTAGATGACTATCTAGCAAATCAGATTCAACGACTAGATGAGTTACTAGATCAGATATCAAAAGAAAACTTTTGGCAACTAGAGCCAGAAATTATGGGGATTGATGCACGGCTATCCTTACTCACAGAGCTACTTAAATTCAATTTTGAAGATTTTTCGGATGAAGAGATCATTCGGATAACAGAAAAAGATTATCGTACTTATTTGAAGGAACTCTGTGGTTATAGCTTAAGTGAAGAAGCAAATCATTCGTTGGTATTTAATGTTATCTGACAATCCCGCGACTAAAGTATTAGTTTTTTAGGCAATACGCCCTAACGGGCACTAATTTACTAAGCTATATCCGAAAGGCCTATTGTTTTAATGTTTGTGCTACTTATGTAGCACAATTGCTACAGATGCAATATCGTGTGTTCTTTCCATCACTGTGACCACAAAAAGAACCATATGTTATAATAAATCATGTGTACATCTATTAATTAATAAAAAAACAGAAGCCAATCCCTTTATAATGACGTATATATATAAAATATAAAACTTATATAATCTTAATTTACAATATGTGAAACGATATGTTGGATAGGTAAGTAAAAACATGGAGGAAGATTTTATGAAAATATTTATAGTTGGTTCTACAGGACGTGTTGCAAGCAAGTTGATCGATCAGCTTGTTATAGAAGGACACCAAATTATAGCGGGGTCTCGTCATCCAGAGAACATAAGAAAACACCCACAAATCTCTGCTGTCTATTTAGATCTTCATGAGGATTTGTCTTCAATTAGTGAAACTATAGGTAAAGTTGATACTATATACTTTACTGCCGGTTCACGTGGAAAAGATCTGTTACAGACAGATGTGTTTGGTGCGATAAAAACCATGCAAGCAGCAGAAATTAATGGTATTTCTCGTTTTATCATGCTTAGTTCAATATTTTCGTTAGAACCGGAACAGTGGAAACAAAAAGGCCTAAAGGAGATTCCGGATTACAATGTCGCAAAGTTTTTAGCAGATACCTACTTAGTGCATAATACTAAATTAGACTATACAATTTTACAACCGACAAATTTAGTAGATAAAAAAGGAAGTCAAGAGATTACCATAGATCATGGTAAAATTGCCGAAAATTCGATTGAAAATGTGGCTATCACGCTTGCTGGAGTTCTAAAATTTGAAAATACAATTCATAAGATTATTAAAATGCGTGATGGGGAGACTCCCATTAATGAAGCCTTACGAAATGTCTGAAAATTAAACTGAGCGAAAGCTTGTCAAGGAACCTTCTTGGTTCTAGACAAGCTTTTTGTAAATCAAATTGAATTATAATAACTTGAAAGTTAGAAGGTTGAATTCTAGAAAGATTTTAGAAAGTGGGAATAAACTCAATAGTTTTTGACTCTTTTTTTACTACTCATTTCACAGCTCCTTCGGTAGCTTAATTAGTTAGGTCAGAAAGATATTCTTTTAGAGTCCAACAGGGTATACCCCAATGTCATTAAGTTAAGACAAAAAAATAAATAATAGTCTCAAGTATATCGCTTTTTTCTTATTAACTTGACCAATTTTATATTTTTAAGCAACACAAAAAAACGCCTTATATGGTATAGTCCGATTTATAATATTAGGCAATACGATATAAAAAACCAACAAATTTCTTTTTTGTTATATTTCTCTGGTTACTCCGATTCTGTCGTATGGGGAGGAGATATCTTCTTATCAAAATTTCTACATTGACGGTTTGATCAAGAAAAAATCTTTTACAAATGCCTATAGCTTGTGTGAAATTAAGCTGATAGAACTGCTTTAAAGGAGCTGATAACGCCACTACCTGAGCAATTTCCTTTGAAAAATTGTATATAATGAGACGAGCGTAAATTTCTTGAATAATAAACTCTAGTTTCTTTGAGTGGAATTGGTTTAATCCTAAGGCATATTTTAATTCTTTAAAGGAAGTTTCAATTCCCCAGCGTAAGTGATAAAGTACTTTTAAATCTTCGCTTTTAAAAGTGAAGGAATCAAGATTCGTGACTAAAGATTCATAACTATGCTCACTCAACTTAATCCGAACGACTCTGATACTAACGGGATAGCTTTCTTTTGAATCGGGGGGGAGATAATCAAAGCGGGCTTTTTTACGCACAAATTGATAGCTTTTGTCAGCTTTGATTTTATTGGTCTGTCTTCTTGTTAACCAAAGGTTAACCTCTTTATCAAATGTTCCTTTTTGAGGTAATCCAAGTCCTTTAAGAAAGCCATTACTTTTGGTATCTTTTACTCGAATCGCGAATTTTTGACCACTTTTTCTAATATGTTCGTACACGTTAAATGACTCATGACCACGATCTGCAATAATAATTGTCGGCTTTTCAAAAGTAAACTCATCAACCATTTGGCACAAACTGCTCCGTTCGTCTAGCTGTCTAATTTTTTGGAAGTTTACCGATGCATAGTATTTATTTAATGGGTCATATAAAGCATTGAGATGAAAAGAGCCTACAGGTTTATCAAACTTTCCGATGGTGTAATGGGATTCAGGATCATTTTCATCATAAGGAATATTAATATCGGAGCCATCATGAGCCAATAGTTGGTACCCTTTATATTGCTTGTTTTGGTTACTTGAAGGAATGGTTCGCTAGAAGAGTTGTTTGAAAGCTTTACTCTTTATTTACTTCGAGCCTGTACAAATGCGGAAGCAATTGGCGTTTGAAGTGTAAAATCAAAGTAAGAGAGTAATTCACTAGAAAGACTTTGTCCACCGAAAGAGAGAATAATTTTGATCGTTGTCTCAAAAGATAATTTTCTATTTCGTGAAAATCAAGCGGAGATTGAGCAAAAATTTCAGGTTGATTTGTAATACAGCGAATTTGATCTTCTAAATTTTGTTTGATTTTATGAGCTGCTTGAAGTGTGGATGAAATGTTGCTAGTATTAGACATAAGGGCACCTCCAGAATACGTAACGCTATGACGTTTTATTATTGTTAAAATAATTGTATCAAGAGAGTGTCCTTTTACATAGAAAAAATAAAGCGGGAAGACTTAATTGTTTTCCTGCTTTATTTTTTTCTTAACTTAATGACATTGGAGTATACCCGGTTGGTCTTTTTGTGTGTTCGTGATATAACTTGGAAGTTACTTTTATTTTTAAATGACACAAATTTTCCGATTTATTTGACAGATTCATAGTCGATAAGAGCAACAAAAGTCAATTGATTTTTAGTGATAAATTGATGAGGTATTTATATAAAATAAAGAATTTTTTACTTAGGAATAATTTTCATGATATTTTGTATAAGTAACAAAAGGATAATTTATTGATAGATATTTAAAAATCTACCCAGAAAAATTAGTTGCCTTTATCATTTAGCACTGAAAATTTTTGCCAATCATCTAGAAAAGTGACAGGTTCTTACCAGGAATTTTTGGCCCTCTTTAATCAAGAAGTTATGAAAACAAGGAAGGTCAGAGAGTTTAAGTGATTAAAATTCTGAAGGTGCAGCAATTGAAATTTCAGACGATGATTTACCGTTTCAAGGAGAAAGCACAGAAACAAGGACTATCTTAATTCGTACTTAAGATAGTCCTTGTTTCTGATTTGTAAAGAGTAATTATAACACTAGGATTATAGTCAATGCAAGAAACAGCATATTAAGCTTACAGAAAAGCGAAATGAAAAATATATTGAAGCTAGTCGTGTTGATCTAAAGGGATTTATTATCTTTGAGTAGGATGAATAGTGGTGACTACAAAAAAACTGGAGTTTTTCTATTTAGTAAAATTACCTTCAACCGATTTGTTTTTTCGGTCGTTATTTTAAATTTGCATGTCGAAGTGAAAATTTTGATTATTTATTTCGGTGAGAATCTTGTAATCTAGAAGATGCAAGGAAGGCCACAAGTTGAGCCTTATTTGTTTAATCGTTTTTATCAAAAACCTTCGTTTTTAAGAATGATTATTTGTTATTTATCACTTGGGATAGAAAGTCTAATCTAATCACTTTTTCAAGACATCTGATGCGATCAGATGTCTTTTTTGTAGTTTCCTTAAAAACGAAGAGTTTTGAGAGAAACATTAAAGGAGGAGGGAAGATGCGAAAAACGGTTGGTCAGATGATTGCACTTTGTGTCCTAATAATAGCGATGCAGTTTCCGCTATTGGTTTACGGTACAGAGATCCAATCCGTCGAGTCAGAAGGATCGATTGGATTTACTGGGGCCTATGAACCAATCGGTTCACCAGATCCACCCCCTAGCACCAGCCCACAAAAGCCAGGTGGCACTTTGCCGCAAACCAATACGATCAGTAGCCCACTCGGGCTATGGGTTGGCAGTTTCTTAGTGGCAAGTGTTTTATTAGTTTTAGGGTACAAAAGAAGAAAAGCAACACAAAAAACAATTAAATGAAAGTAGGAATTTAAGTATGAAATTTATCCGTTTAGCAACTGTAGCCGCATTATCAACCACGATCTTTGCCGGAGGCGTACAAGTCTTCGCTGAAGAAGAGCAGCCAGAGGCGACAAAAGAAGTCCGTAAAGCAACTACTGATGGTCAGATCACTTTCACACCTAGTAATGACGATACGATCGTTGATCCTGGAGATGAGGGGCCAGGGGTTGATATCCCAGCAATCGTAGATCCGGACGGAAACAATACAGGACCATTAACCATTGCAACCGTGCCAACGATGAACTTTGGTTCACAAATTATCTCGACGACAGATAAGAATTACAACATGGTCGCTGAAAGACAACAAAAAACAGGAACAACTGGTGAAGAAAACAAGGTGCCTTATGTGAGTTTGGCACAAGTCCAAGATACTCGCGGAACGAACGAGGGATGGGAACTAAGTGTTAGCTTAACTGAATTCCAAGCCCCTACGGATACCCTAAATAACGTATTAAAAGGTGCGAAAATCACGTTATTCGATCCAAC
The DNA here is from genome assembly GCF_051710905.1 of Enterococcus sp. DIV0806c. Taxonomy (NCBI): domain Bacteria; kingdom Bacillati; phylum Bacillota; class Bacilli; order Lactobacillales; family Enterococcaceae; genus Enterococcus; species Enterococcus sp. DIV0806c. The sequence goes on from NZ_JBIOLO010000002.1 coordinate 111,317, forward strand.
CCTTCTTTACAGTGTTGACGATGCAGATCAGGCGCCTGCTATTCACTCAAGCGGGTTAGAATTGATTCCAAACAATGATGCAGTGCCAATTATGACGGCAGCAGCTAAAAAAGGGAGTGGAACCTCGACGACTGTTTGGGGAGACCATGACGCGATCGCAAAACAAGTAGAAGATGGGGTAGCGGTTGTAGAAAATGAGGCAATCCAACTGTTTGTTCCTGGCTCGACCGCCAAAGATGCAGTAACGTATACCTCTACATTGACATGGGAATTAGAACTAACACCTGATAATGAGCCTGATGAGGTTTAAGAAGTAACCATTTCCATGTTCCATTAGTTACTGGCAGCGTTACAGATTTCTGTGGCGCTGCTTTTTTTAGAAAGGATTATGACAAATGAGACACAAACGATCGATTCAAAGTGGGCTGTGGCTCCTAGCGGTGTTTTTCTTTTTCTTGCCCGTTTCAGCCCAAGCCGAAGAGACGGCCTTAAATACACATGTCACCCCGCTTTTCCCAGAAAGTCAAGTCGATGAAAGTAAAGGCTATTACGAGCTACTACTCGCTCCTAATCAAAAAGAGAACTTGCAGCTGAAAGTTGGTAATTCCAGTTCAGAACCAATTAACGTGCAGGTGACACCACATACGGCTTATACGAATACCTTGGGAAATGTCGAGTATGGCAAAGATGCCGAAGAAGCGGATCCGACCTTGATCCACTCCTTGGATGAACTGATGACTCCTTCGGAGGTCATTACATTAGTTGGAAATGAAACAAAGATTATAGAAATTCCTCTTCAAATGCCTAAAGACGCCTTTGAAGGGTATTTAGCCGGTGGTTTACGGATCACCGAAGTCAAAGAAGAGGAAGAAAGTGAAGCTCCAGAAGGAGAAGGTGTAGCGATCAAGAATGAGTTTGCCCATGTAGTTGGTGTGGTCGTCAGTAATACGCGAGACTCGGTGCAACCGGAGTTGGAACTATTGGATGTGTTTGCGGATCAATTGAATTATCGCAATGTGATCAGCGCCACTTTGCAAAACTTTACGCCTACTTTTGTCAATCAATTGGCGGTGGAAGCTACCGTGAAACGAGCAGGGGAGAACGAGGTTCTCTATAAGGCCAGCAAAGAAATGATGCAAATGGCGCCAAATTCGAACTTTAATTTTCCGATTTCCTTAGAAGGAGATCGCTTTCGCAGCGGGAACTATGTCTTAGAATTAACAGCGACTTCTGGAGAAAATGAATGGTCTTGGACACGTGAGTTTACGATCGATGCCGACGATGCACGTAAGTTGAACCGAGAAGACGTCATGATCGACAACAGTCCAAATTGGTGGGTGATCGGAACCATCAGTTTATTGATTCTATTGGTCATCATCCTGCTTTACTTCGTTTTAAAGAAAAGAAAGCAAGAAAAAAAGCAAAAAGAGTAGGAGGGATTTAGAGTGAACATTCGCAAATACGTTGTAGTATGCACGACTCTTTTACTATTAGCACAATGGGTACCCGTTACTATCAGTCAGGTCTATGCAGAAACGAATGGACCAGTAGATGAGCAGGCACTCACTGCTTTTCGCAGTCATCTACCAGATTATGTAGCAATGAGTACCAATACTGTTACACCGGTCGAGGAAGCACCACCAGCAGTTCAAGAGTTTTCATTTGTAGAAAAGACTTCTCGGACAGGCACAAATCAACCGGTTATCTTACGTTTTACAAGTACCTATCCTGCAGATGAGGTTCTAGTACGGATACCGAAGGAAGGCCAAGTATTGGCAAGTTATTTTTCTGATGGGGAGTCCATCACGCATTCCCATGGAGAGTACTGGACGCTTCACACCGAAGGACAACAAACAGAATTTACTCTTCCTGTGGTGTTTGAGACAGCGGGAAACTACTTCTTGACTGTCGATCATGACGCGGATCATTTCTATTTAGAAGTAGAGGAAAGCACTCTAAAATCAGAGGACCAGAAATCTTCTGATATAAAGGATCAAGAAAATACTGATTTCAAAGAGCCGCCACTTGAAAGTCAAGATGCAGAAGTGATGAGTGATATTCCCGTTGCAGTTCAACCAGTCATTGCAGCTGAGAAGAACCTATCAATCTCAGAAGAAGTCATTGCGGCCGAGGAAAAGCGGATTTTAGCAGAAATAACTGATCAAAAACGTAATACAACAGCAACTGCTAACGTAAGAAATTGGTCACAATTTCGTTCTGCTTGGAATAATAGCGCATGGATGGTAGATATTAGAATTGAGGAAAGTTTTAGTTACTCTTCTTCAATCCTAGGGAGTTCATTAAATAAACTTAATAATTCTTACAGAACAATAGGTTCTAATGTGGCCCCTGGCCGGAATGCTTCAATTAACATGGGAACTTCGGGAAACAGCTTACAACTAGAAAATTCTACGTTGAATATGAGAAGGACGACCATCGAATCCGAAAGTTCTGGAAGCCAACCGTTAATAGATCTAGATAAAGCTTCCACTTTTGAGATAACTGAGAGGACAACGATTTTAAATAGAAGAAACTCTCCTGCAGTAGCACTCAATGATAGATCGACAGCGTTTTTTTTTGGTTTTGATCAAAGAAAAATTATCTATAATCAGGTGGCAGTATCACCTGTTAGGCTAAGTAATAATTCTAGGTTTGAACTTCACCAGGGTGGAGTAGTCGTTGGAAGTAATAGTGCTTCGAATAATTGGATTCCTCCAATATCTTCAGATACTAATTCTACAATAACCTTTTCGCGTACAGGTCAAAGTATTAACAATGTTATGATGGGTGGCCGTATCAATGTATCAGTACCTAGTAATCCAAGCGTTGCGCATTTAACAACCTATAGAGTTCCTTGGAATTCAGTTGTTGCCGAAATAACTGGAGTAAACGGTTCAATAGTAAATTCCAGTACTAGTGATCCGAATGACTTTTCTGAAAGATATTTGGCTAATCATAATTTAGTTGATTATCGATCAATAACTGTAGGAGCATCAGCTTCAGATGGATTCGTACCACCCCCACGTCCTTCTTATGCACTTTTATTAGAAGCAATCCCTCTTGATGGGGGAAACCCTACGGCAGAAACAACAACGATTACTCAAGGTGAGTCCACCACACTTCACGCAAACCCAACTGAAACATTTAATTTTGTTCGTTGGGAAGTTGTTTCAGGAGTAGGGAGTAGTATTGCAGATGAAACAAATGCAACGACTACTTTTACAATGGGGACTGCTGATACAGTTGTACAAGCAGTCTATCAAAAGAAACAAGGGGGAGACATAACGGTTGAATATGTCGATAACACTCGAAAGGAACTGGCAGAACCAGAGATTATCCACGGACTGATTGAGGAAGAATACGAGACTAAGGCGAAAGAAATTGACGGGTACACTTTAACTGAAGTACCCAAAAATGCATCAGGACGATTTACCGAAGAGGACCAGACCGTTACTTACGTTTACGCGAAAGATGCTCTTGATCCTGTTTCACCTGTGGATCCATTAGCACCGGATAAAGAAGTTGACCCAGAAAATCCACCAGAACTTCCAGAAGATCAAGGTGCCTTAAGTATTGACTTTGCGTCACGCTTTTCTTTCGGAAAACAAGGCATTTCTGCGCAGACAAAGCGCTATTATGCGCAACCGCAACGCCTGTTAAATCCTGACGGGACCGTCAATGATGCCGAAGAACGCCCCAACTACATCCAAGTCAGTGATCGACGGCCAGAAGATGCGCGGCGTGGTTGGCAGTTAGCGGTCACACAAAACAGTCAGTTTACAGATCTACAGGAAAATGAATTACGAGGCGCACGCTTGATGTTGACCAACCAACAATTTGCTTCCGTCCAAGGGATGGGTGAACCCATGTTGCATAATCCAGACGGTGTTACCTTAATTCCTGGGGAAAAGACCGATCTTTTGACCGCGCTCGATGGTCAAGGCGCAGGAACGTGGGTCTATCGGTTTGGTGATGGTGAAAGTGCAAGCGAAAGTGTGGCACTTGAAGTGCCGCCAACCGCGGATCCAAGAGCAACCACCTATGAAACAACACTCACCTGGGAACTGAGTGCTGTTCCTGGCAATTAGTCTAAAAAGAGAAGGGCTGCGGCTCTTTTCTTTTTCTTCGTAGAAAGGAATGAAAAAAGATGCACACTTTATTTCACCAGTTGATCTTTACTACCAAGACCAAGCGTTGGCTGATTTTGTTGGCCACCTTAGAAGAAGAAGAACACGTCATCGCCCAGAATCTGATCGAACAAACCGGCTTTGGCCGACGAACGATCCTAGAGGATCTGAAGGCGATCAAGGTCTATTTTAGGGATACGATTCAATTGATTGGGGATGGGAAGGGCTATCATTTTTCGTTTCTTGACCCGAAGGGGTATTATAGGATGAAACAAGCACTACTGGATGAAGAGAAGCTTTTTCTTTTTGTGGATCAGTTAGCTTCCGGAAAGTGTTTGGACAATCAACAGTGGGTCGCTGCCCTCGGGATTTCTAATACAGGATTCCAGCGGATGAAGCGGCAGCTTCAAACGGTGCTAACCAAGCATTATGGACTAAAACTCAGGTCTAAAACCAATCAATTGAGTGGGAAAGAAGCGGGGATCCGCCAGTTTCTCTATGATTTTTATTTTACTTTGCCCTTGTACCCTACCGTTCTTCAGGAATACCTTCGTCCTCTGCATCAGGAAAAAGCAACTTTTAAAGAAGGTCCTTGGCATCTTGCCCCCACGCTGTTCAATCAATGGCTGAAACTGATTCAACTTCGGATCGACCAAGGCTATTTTTTACCGGATCAAGGCATACACAGAGACCTACAAGCGGCACTTGTTCAGGCGTTGGATCAACAAGTGAACCTTGCACTTCCAGATCCAGAAAAAGCGGCGTTGTTTTTGCTTTCCCTAGATGAAAACCAATTTCTGAACCCTTCGACTCAACAAGCTTTTATCCAAGCATTTTCACCAACAAAGGAGTCGTACATGGTAGTACATGAGCCCGAAGGGCTGGCCTATCAGCTGTTTGATACCTTGCTTTGTTTGATGGAGAGGTTCTTCCAACTGCCACCTCTTGAAGAAGAGATACAGGAAAGCCGAAAGAAGGACGTGTTGTTAGCTACGTTCATGGGACAGTTTTCTGCCCAGAAAAAGCGATACAGTAATACCATCGCTGTTTCTTATGACTTGACGGGTCCTTCAGCGTTAAAGCATTGGATCAAAACAGAAGTGGAAGCAGCGGGGAACGAAAGAGGCCTCCATTTTATCGATGCCTCTTTGGCGAACCACCTAGGAGTCCTTCGACAGATCCGAGTAACGAATCAAGCACAACAATTGAATTCTACCGGGGAGATTCAATTGCCAACATTTCCTACCAAAGAAGTGATTCAGCGGGTATTGTCTGGTTATTCTTAACAAGTAGTATAAAAAAAACGAGTGGAAAAAGTGAGGAGATAGGGATGCGCGAATTACAAATTGCTTTTATTACAAATGCCGAGGTTCGACGATGGATGCGAATCTTGACTATTATTGAACGAGAACACCATTTTACGATCGTGGCGTTGAGTGAACGCTTGATGATCTCCCAACGAACGATGGTCAAAGATATTCAAGCAATCAAAAGTTACTTTGGGAAGACCATTGAATTGCTTTCACTGTATAACGGTTTTCATTTTGACGAACGTGACCGAGTAGGGTACCAAGAAAAGAAAGAACAGCTGTTAGAGAACGAAGTTCTCCTTGAGATTGTTGGGACGGTTTTTTACGGAGAACCTGTCGCATTGGCTGACTTGGCACACCAGTACAGTTACGCAGAAAGTACACTGCGTCGATTTTTAGTGAAAATTGAACCGATCTTGGCTGAATATGGCCTATCATTGACCCTTACCCCTGTGAATGTTGTAGGGGAAGAAATCAATATCCGCAAGTTCTTTTTTGATTTTTATTACAGTAGTGAACAGACCCCCTTTACGATTCGTCCACCTGAAGGGCTGCATGCATTGGTTCTAGACGAACTATCTAGCAAACTGGGGAGTTATGAGTTGGGGACAGGGACGACCGTTTCTGCTTTTTATTACCATCTGTATATCACGATGGTTCGCGTCAAACAACACCAGTTTATTTCATTGCCTGAGGGGTTAAAGAACGTCGATTATCAGGAAAAAGATTTTCAGCTACTTTATTCTTTACAAGCGAGGATCCATGAGGAATATGAGATCTATCTGCCAAAGGAAGAATTCGCTTGGGTCCATCTATCGGTCATTTCTAAGCGAACGATCCATCGTGTGGATCAAGAACGCACATTCAGTCAACGATTCAACCAGTGGGACGGCCTCGAACAAGTGGTATCAGATTATCTGTCGGATCCCTTCTTTGACCAATGGGCTACCGACACGTTAGGGGGATTTATGACGTCGTTTTTGGTCTCACGTCTGATGAATGAAGCGCTAAGTCCAGTTTTAAATAAAGAATTAGTGGAAGTTCGTCAGATGGTTAAAGAAACCTATGGGCAAATCTATGAGATCAATGCCTACTTCTTACAAACGCATGCACAGATCCTCCCTTTTTCCGCAACTACCGTTGAAGACGTGGCGGTCAGTTTTACGTTATACATGGACATGTTGTTTCGTTATTACCAACCCGTCAAACAGGTTTTGTTTTTATTAGAAGGTGATTATTTAGTGGTTCAATCAATCCGGCTACAAGCCCGAGAACTTTTGAGCGCGCATAATCACTTACTCTTCATTCCACTGCAGGAGTTGACGCAAGAACGCTTGAATGACGAACAGATTGATTTGATTGTGACAAACTACCGCCCGTACCTTTTAGACTATGCGCTTAAAACGGAGTATGTTCTGATGAACAGTATCCCCACCGATCAAGATTGGGCACGGGTCAAACATCAGTTGAATCCATTGATCGATCGGATCGTTTTGTAAAAGAAAGAAGGAAGAGAAGGATGACAGGATTTACGACAAAGGAGGCCTATTTACAGGGCTTTCAGAAAACTTTTGAAGCAGTAGGAAAACGAGAAAGCCCAGTCCTAAAGGACTATTTACACACGCAAACGGACCGATTGGAGACCCTCATTGCACAACTCTCACAAGATAATTTTTGGCAAGCCTGGCCAGAGATCTTAGGGATCGATGCGAAGCTAGGAATTGTTTCGGAATTGATTGTCTTTGATGATTTTTCAAATGAGGAAATCATTCGAATGGTTGAAACGGATTATCGCACCTATTTCAAAGAACTGTGCGGGTATGATCACAGTATGGAGCCGAAACATTCCATGATTTTTAATGTTTTATGATGGATCAATGGGGGATCGTCCCAATCGTTAGGAAAAAGATTTTGTAGAGTGTTCAAAAAAATGCTTTTTGAACACTCTTTTTGATAAGCATTCTCCTAGAAACGAATTTTTTTCAGCTCAATAAACGCCACTAAATAATCTTTTAGTTAAAAATGTGAGTATAGCTTCCTACTCAGATCGTTTGTGTGGTCAAAATTAAAAGTTTTTGATCTTTTTTTATTATTCCCTTAGCAGCTTATTTAATGAAGTTCCGTTAAATGTTAATTAAAGAAGGTCCAACAGATTATACCTTATTGGAAAAAGATGAGCTAACAGTATAATGTTAGATATAGACGAATATTTAATAACTATATTATGGAAAAATTTGTTAAGGAGATGAACAATTTTCTAAAAGTACTGTTAAAATACATGGCTTAATCGAGGCTGAATCTGATGAATAAGGCCTAGTCGAATAATCGTTAGGATCACTATCTTTATTAGGATGAGTAAGTAAAATAAAAGCTACATAAAAAAATTAACAAATTGATAAAGGATATTAAGTGCTCTCTCTTTTCTGGGTTAAGAAAATCTGAGCCATTGTAGTACGATTTAACAGAAAAATGATCAAGAAGAATTACAGATGGACACAGAATGATAATAGAGTTGCAAATTAGTCAATCTTTATCTATTCTGCAAAAGATCATTATTAGTTAATCGAAAGTATTTAGGTACTCAGAGCCTTTTTGAGTCTTTTCTTATTTTTATAACATTATAGGCAACTCACTTAATTAAGTTCAGATAAATATTTATATAGTCTCATCACAATCAAAGTGATCCCAAAAACTTGAAGTATTAATCAATAAGCTAGCAAAGTAATTAAACAATAGAAAAGCTCCGCTAATAATTAGAGTAGGGCTATAAACAATCCGCATTACGGATTTCGTGTTTAGCTCTAACCTAATACTATTTGAAAAACATCATTTGAATTGATTGCTCAACCAAGTAAAATAGACAGCGCAGAAGTGATCTTTGCTGGAAATAATAAAATGACAGCCGCTGGAATAAGAAAAAACATGCCGCTAAATAGTCCTAAACTCATATGCCCAGTCTCATATTTCTTATTAAAGTTTTCCAGCATAATGTTTAATCTGATAAATGTTAAATAACTTACAAGAACATATCCAATAAAATAAAAAACAATTGGATTCATTGATGTAGTTAATCTTAAAATTACATAATAATAGTTCTTATGATGGCATGACTTTTAAGATTACTTCTAAATATAACTAGTATAATAGTCACTCCTTTTTGCTTTCTTTTATCATTTAATTTGTTGAAAGAAGCGAACCATATGATCTAAGGCAAAGTAAATAGAAAATCAGGTTAGCTTATATAGTCTGCGCTTATTTATTTTCTTATACCAAAATAAAATGAATTTGATTTCAACATATAAAATTAATGGATCTATAGGTATTTATTAAGGGAAATGAGAATCAGAATGAATTTGACCTATGATAAAATAATAGAGTATAACTTAAATGTATGGTAAAGTTATTTCCTATGGTAGGAAGAACAATACAAAATTTTGTTTCAGAATTAACTTTATTTGATCTAGTAGGAAATATTTATTACGGAGAGTTGGAGTATATAAATGAGTTGCACAATCATTTTGTTCTTCAAGGAGAGAACTTTTAGCGTTATTTAAAAAGTAAGCGACAGTTATATAGATAATATTTTATGATGGTAGTAAGAGGAGGAGAAAATGAAAAAAGAAAGTCCATTAGTTCGATTATTAGGCGGAAAAACATCATTATTTGTTTTGTTGCTTGCATTCGGTGTAGGAGGGACTCTATTGGTCTTTAGTAAACTCTCCTTTCTATTAGAACCATTCGTAATTATATGTCAAGTGCTATTTTCACCTCTTGTTATGACATTAGTCCTCTATTTTGTTCTGAAACCGATCGTAAAATTACTCGAACGTTTTTCTTTATCCAAAGTAGCTAGTATTCTGGTGACATTGTTTATGATTTGTGCCAGTTTCTTGTTGTGCCTCACTCTAGTCTTGCCATTATTGATTCAACAAATAGAACGCCTTATAGATAATTTTCCAAATTATCTTATGGAGGTAGAGAAAGTTATGGAAAGTTTGTTAGAGGATACACGTTATGGAGAAATATTTCATGAGGTTTCGGATATATTTACTCTATGGGTCAGACAAGCATCAAATAATGTAGATGGTTATTTAAAAAATATTATTTTTGGTGCGACCACGATTTTTTCTACAATTACCCATGGACTTTTATTGATGCTGACAGTACCAGTAATCACCTTCTTTTTGTTGAAAAATGATCAAAAGTTTATCTATTATTTATTAGGTATCTTCCCTCCAAAATATCGTAAAGACATCAAAGAAGTGATTCGGACAATGGACGATCAGGTAGGAGCATATTTGAAAGGACAACTGATTGTTTGTATCATCATTGGTAGCTTAACTTTTTTAGGCTTTTTGTTGATGGGTATGCCTTTTTCTGGAAGTCTAGCTTGTGTGGTCGGATTGACAGCTATTGTACCCTACATTGGACCCATCGTGGCGTTCTTTCCATGTGCAGTCATTGCATTGATGACTTCTCCAGCAATGTTTTTACAGTTATGCATCGTATGGGTGGTTGTTCAACTATTGAATGGAGAACTTATAGAACCTCAAGTAATGGGAAGACATATGGTCATTCATCCAGTAACCATTATCTTTGTCTTATGGATCATGGGAGAGTTGTTTGGATTAGTTGGATTGATTTTTGGAATTCCACTATATGCGATTGGGAAAGTTATCGTGATTTTTGCTTTTCGTAAATTTAAGCAACGGTATAATCGTATCCATAAAGAAGAGCCGCCTTATGAAACCGCTGAATTTAGCCTGGAGTTGTACATAGAACCAGAGGTTAGTTCTGGCGACGAATAATATGAGCATGGCTTCACAAACTAGATAAAATTAACTTATCATACGCTCGTATAAAGATTAAATTGAATAGCAAGAAATATTAGAAAAAACTTTAATTTTTAAAATGAGTCAATACCCTATTGATTTAGCAAAATTTAATTCGATTTTATAAATCAGATGATTATCTCTGTTTAAAGTGTTCAGAAAATCGGTTATGCTCATAAGCCTATAACAAAATGTATGTTCCATTAAACCATATGGATAAAGTTATATTACAATGGATTTTAGTTAAGAGTAATTTTTAAAGTAGCATACGATCGGGTATCTAACGGATTACAAAATTTAAATTTTCAGGAAGTTAGTTTAAATAAATTTGAACGTGAGAAAATTTTTACCGATCTTATGAGTGGTAAAAAGTAATCCACCAGAATTGGAAATGGTCATTGATTTTATTCGTTCTGGAGATATACTTATTGTTTAGTGTTTGGTTCGTTTAGAAATAAATATGGAAATTGTAAATCGATTGAATAAACGAGGTGTCAGTTTCCAAGGCCTCAAGAAAATCTAACGATTAATAAATCCAGTTCCACGGGTCAACTTAAACTTCATTTATTCGCTCTATTTGCCGGAAGTGAGCGAAACTTGATTTTGGAAAGATAAGACTCTAGAAGAGAAGCTACCAAGAAAAGTTAGTAGTTTTTATCAATTAATACTTAAAAATTATGCCATTTAAAATAGTGAAGTAACACATGTGATGAAATTCAATGGATAAATATTAAAATAAAATTAGTTCTACTTTTAAATATCATTGAGAGCGTTTAAAATCTTCTGGAAAAGTGGTATTATGACCCACAATGTGGAGGGGAAACAATAAGTACAACTATGAGTGTGTTATGGTTCGTAAGGAATATTATATTCTTTTCAAGTATCACGGATATTCACATAAAAGGAAAAAATAATCTTATCAACTTTTTTTCAGAGAGAAATTTTTCAAGAAGTCATTATCCTTGTTCTAAGGCCTTTTTGTACTGTTGACATAATGAATAATATATTTAAAAATACTGAAGAGCTAATTATGTTTGTACCTAACAAAAAAATAAATTATGAAGGTAGTCAGTTTATTCTTTGTAGAAGATACATCTAAAGTTAAATAGGCAGGTAATACGGGTAATTATATGTAATTATATGTAATTCATTTACGAATGGAGAATTGGAAATAGCATACGAAATAAAGAAAATTAAAGATAGTAAATTTAATTCAATATTAAAGGTAAGATATTAGAAAAGGGGACTCTTAATGGAAGAATCGATTTTTTTTTAACAGAGGCAATGCTGTAGCACATAATGTGGATTTAAAAGTTATCTATGAAGAAGTTCAGCTAGCTAAGGATAAGAATAGTGAAAAGAAAAAATATGTAATCGTCAAGAAAAATGAAGGTTTTGAATATATTTTATATGACAAGAATGGTTTTGAAACAATAGAGAATAAATCAGATTATGAAGTAATAGAGTATGTATAGATACCTGTTATGTTAGCTGATTTCTAATTTTAGAAAAATCAACTATAATTAGTTATGGGAAAATGCATCAGACAAAAATTCATTTGACAGAAATTTCACCATAATATGGAAGTAGCATGCCACTATTAACACTTAGTAAATATTGTGATTTAGTGATCAATATTATTTTTTTAAGAAGATAAAATCAAATTTGTATTGAAAAGAATTTTCTAAATAAAAAAATTCAAATGGAATATTTTTAGAAAAATAGGTTTCAAAAAATTAGAAAGTTGATTTATGTATGGAACTCAATGATCTTATTGTTACTGGTTCATAGCTTTATTTCTTGAAGCGAGTAGGCACGTGTCGATTTTTGAAGTAATTCAATCGTTGATCGCTTTTGTGACGTTAGCTTTGTTGAGTGTTCCATCATCAAAATATACAACGCTGCTATTCTTAGGTATATAAAGTTTTTTCCTTTATTTGGTGTATGAGTAATTACTACAGAACTTCCTTGTAATATAGATTTTGTAACAGCAATGATACTACTCCTTTTTTATAAAATTTCTATACGAAACTAAGTAACGCAATTTTTATATATTTATGTATGAATATTAAATGTTCATAAAATCACTAATTCCTGTACAACTTAAATGGTTGAATAACAGCAAGAAAATATCAAAAACTTATGAGAAGACCTTTGGAAGCAAAGTGCATATTAAATTTTTATAATTATAATATTGTAACTTTGAATTGTTTTATAAAAACTTCTCTAAGTCAGTCACTTAAATAAATCAGCTGATATTTGACAATTTATATGTTCTTTGATAGCATTATGTTTTAATTTGAATGTGGAGGTGTGATAATATTGTCAGATAGTCCGGACGAAAGTGATTCGACGGTTTTTCTTACAGTTCCTTATTATTTAAAAGAATAGTTTTTACATTAGCGCGTCGTCAGGTCAAAATGGCAAGGTGCCTATTTGTGTATAAAAAATTCAATGAATATGAGGAAAATTAAATGTATAATTTAGACTATCTATTAACTATATCTGAAATTAAAAAAAAATATGGATTAGATGATTTAGAAAAAGGGTTAGATAAAGAAATTGCGGATCAGCGATTAAAAGAAAATGGTCCAAATAAATTAAAAAATAAAAAAACGCCTAAATGGAAATTATTAATCAAACAGTTTAACAACCTGATTATTTATATCTTAATTTTTTCAGCATTATTAACTTTCTTTATGAGGCACTACTCAGATGCTATAATCATTGGAATAGTAGTTGTGATTAACGCGTTGATAGGGTATTACCAAGAGTCTAATGCATCAGATGCATTAGAAAGAATTAAAGAGATGCTGTCTTCTGAAACAACAGTTTATAGAGGTGGAAGTAGAATAGATATCCCCGCTGAGGAACTAGTCGTTGGGGATGTTGTTTTCTTAGAAGCTGGGGATAATATACCCGCAGATTTAAGAGTTGTTGATACTGACAATCTAAGAATTCAAGAGTCTGCCTTGACTGGTGAAGCAGATTCGGTTGAAAAAATATCAGAACCTTTATTTAATGGGAAAACACCGTTAGCTGAGCGTATAAATATAGCATATGCTTCCACTTCAGTAACTAATGGGAGTGGTTTAGGTGTGGTGATTGCAATTGGGGACAATACGGAGATAGGTAAAATATCAAGAGAAGTGAATGATGTAATTGAAAGAAAAACTCCTTTGATGCAAGAAATCGATGGATTAGGTAAAGGAATTACCTATGTGATAATGAGCGTAGCTATCTTTCTATTTGTATTCAGCTTATTTTTTGAAACATACTCATTATCAGTTTTATCTTTAGCAGTAGTGACAATGATCGTAGGATCTATTCCAGAAGGTTTACCAGCTACGACATCTGTTGCTTTAGCTAAGGGTGTTAGTGATATGGCGAAGAACAAACATACGATAGTCAAGACTTTGCCTGCAGTAGAAACACTTGGATCTGTAGATGTAATTGCTACCGATAAAACAGGAACATTAACTAAAAATGAAATGACTGTTACCGACATTTTAATCGATGAGAGGCATTACCAAGTTTCCGGAAATGGATATGAACCTGAAGGTAAGATTATGGAGAATGGTTCACCAGCAGAACTAACACCACGTTTAAAACTATTTTTGGAAGCCGGATTCGAGGCTAATGATACTGTATTAACTCATAATGATGGTATTTGGGGGATTAACGGAGAACCAACAGACGGATCGTTTTTAACCCTATATCACAAAATATTTTCCTATAATCAACACCCCGATTTCAAAGAACTTGACATATTGCCCTTTGATTCTGATTACCGTTATATAGCAAAATTAGTAGAAAATAAAAAAGGAGAGCATATTCTCTTCATCAAAGGTTCTCCAGATAAATTATTTCCTATGTCTCAATCGATAGATGAGGATTTTCCATTAGAAAAATGGAACCATCTTGTCCAAGGCTTGTCTGAACAAGGCAAACGAGTAGTTGCAGTTGGGTATAAGAAAGTTTCATCATGTATAGATGAAGTAACACATGATTTATTACTTGATGGGATTTCTCTTATTGGTTTAGCAGGAATTATAGATCCACCCCGTGAAGAAGTCATTGGATCATTAGCAGATATGAGAAAAGCAGGTGTAGATGTAAAAATGATTACTGGTGATCATCCAATAACGGCTAGATCTATTGCTGAAAAATTAGGACTGGCATCAGAAATTAATGTTATTACAGGCCCGGAAATCGATGAATTATCATCTGAACAATTGGAAAATGTTGTTTTAAATCATCAAGTTTTTGCTCGTACTACACCAAAGAATAAATTAGAAATAGTGGAGGCACTTCAGAAAAACGGAAAAGTAACTGCTATGACAGGAGACGGAGTGAATGATGCGCCTGCGTTAAAAAGAGCTGATATTGGTGTAGCAATGGGTATTAAAGGAACAGATGTTGCGAAAGACTCCGCAGATATGATTTTGACAAATGATAATTTTTCAACAATGTCTGTTGCTATTCTAGAGGGTCGTAGAATTTATGACAATATCAAAAAGAGTATTTTATTTTTATTACCCACATCTTTTGCAGAGGGCTTAATTATTGCTTTTACTATTATGATGCAAAGAGACCTACCGTTACAACCAACTCAGTTATTATGGATTAACATGATTTCGGCTATTACTATTCAATTTGCGTTCATATTTGAACCTGCAGAATCAGGTATTATGAATAGAAAACCAAGAAAAACAGGTGGTTCATTATTAAACAGCCATGATATTTTTCAGATGGCATACGTATCAGTGTTAATCGCGTTAATTAGTTTATTTTCTTATGAATGGCTAATTAGCGAAGGAGCTAATCAAGCAACAGCCAGTACAATGATGGTGAATATCATTGTCATGTGCAAAATTTTCTATTTATTTAATATTAGAACTGCCAAACCAGCTTTCTCAAAAGTTTTTTTTTCAAATCCGATGGCGTTTATTATTATTGGAATTATGTTGGTGCTCCAAGTGATTCTTACGTACGTTCCGTTTATGCAAGTAGCTTTTTATACAGAAGGACTGACAGTTTTAGAATGGGTAGTAACAATTCTTGCAGGAATATGCGTGTTAATAGTTACTGAAATTGATAAAGGAATTAGAATTTGGAAGACAAAATCAATCGAAATAAGTGAAAAATAATAAATAAAAATGTAGTGAGCCTCTTAAGTTAAACACAAAAATCTAATTTAAGATTTCTATAGGAAATCAGAAGCTTCAATATGATGAAGTATGTCATGCTGAAATTCAATATATGGACAAGTGAAGGAATCTATGAATATAGGTGTGCATTACTAATCGCGTTAAATTAAGGAATGCAAGGAACATATAATCTAAAATGCAAGATAGCGAAATCAAAAAAACACAAGAAATATTAGTGAGTTCAATTAAAAGAATTTCGCCATTAATCAATCGAAGCAGAAATAAACTTCGATTGATTATTTTTTGTTCTGAATTGATTTTGGCAAATAAGCCCTAGATCAAGGAAAAATATTCATAGGAATTTAGAAAGTTATGGTAATCATAAGCGACTCGTTGGATGTTTTTTTTATTACATTAGTAATTTTTATAGTTCAGTCATTGTATAATAGTCTCTACTCATATCTATTCTATAAATATATTATTGGTAATTATGAGTTTTTTATTAGAAAACTTATTGGAGGAATTATATGACTAGAAAAATTTACGGCTATGCCCGGGTTTCAACTAAACAGCAAGATCTTTCGCGGCAATTAGATTTATTAGAAACTTATCGCTGTGAAAAAATCTATACTGAAAAAATTAGTGGTGTCCGTGCAAGTCGTCCTGAACTAAATAAACTAAAAAAACGTGTAAAGTCCGGTGATCAAATAGTTATTGAGAGCTTCTCACGGTTTGGTCGTAGCACAAAAGATTTAATTAACCTTGTTTATTTTTTTGAAAAAAAAGGTGTTAAAATAATCAGTATCAAAGAAAATTTTGATACTCAAACTCCTCAGGGGAAATTAATGATCACTGTTTTCCAAGCTTTTAGTCAATTTGAACGAGATATTATTGTTGAACGGACACTTGAAGGATTAAACTCTGCACGATCACGAGGAAAGGTTGGCGGTCGACCAAAAATCAATCAAGATGTTCTTCAAGAATCACTCTCATTGCACCTTGTTAAAGGATTGCCTGTTTCAGAAGTTTGTAAAAAAACTGGGATTAAACAATCAACTTTTTATCGCTATTTAAAACTAGAGAGGAATCTTTCCTAATTGAATTAGTGCTTATGGTGCATATCTTTTTAGTGACTAAATAAATATATAACTTTATTTTAAAAAACGTTTCTGGTATAGTATAATAAAAGTCAAATTCATATATAATAGGTATTGAATTGACTTTTATTTCTCGAAAACCTTCGTTTTTGATAACATAAATTCGTTATTTATATAATGAATAAGGAAACCTAATTTAATCACTTTTTCAAGACATCTGATGCGATCGGATGTCTTTTTTTGTTGTCTCCTTAAAAACGAAGATTTTTGAGATATCTAACTAAGGATATAGGGGGAGGGATATGAAACACATAAAAAGATGCATACTAAGTATAGGTATATTGTTGATTCAAATTTATGCACCATTAATTGTTTATGGGACAGAAGTACGCTCGGTGGAAACTGAAGGGACGATAGGTTTCACTGGGGTATATGAAACGCCAGGAACACCAGAGCCAGCACCCGAAGTTGAGGTTAAATCAAGCTTTCCCAAAGAAATTGCTCAACCACCCTTAGAAGTGAGAAAGAGCGAGCATAAAAGATTACCGCAAACGAATGAGAGTCAGATGGGTAGTTGGAAAATGTTGGGCATTCTGATCATCGTAGTCACACTGTTTTTTTGGTTTTGGCAACACAAAAAGAAAAAACAAATAAAAGAAAGTAGGACTTAAATACATGAAATTTATTAAATTAGCAACCATTACAGCATTGTCATCCATACTTTTTGCTGGAGGAATCACAGCCTTCGCAGACGAAACACGTCAAGTAACAACCAACGGAAATATCGAATTTACACCCAGTACAGATGAGCCAGAAATTGTCGTTCCTCCTGAAAATGAACCGGATGTAGAGATTGAACCAGAAGTGCCAGGAACCACTGGGCCTTTGTCAATTGTCAAAGTTGCGACAATGAATTTTGGTTCACAAGTGATTTCAAATCAAGATCAAACATACAATATGATTGCAGAAAGACAACAAAAGGCCGGAACGACTGGTGAGGAGAATAAAGTTCCTTATGTCAGCTTTGCACAAGTTTCTGATACTAGAGGAAGTAATGCAGGCTGGGATTTGAAAGTCAGTCTAAGTGACTTTCAAGCAGGAAATACGCAAAATGCTATCTTGCGAGGAGCCGAAGTTACTTTAAAGGATCCACAAATTCAATACACGGGGAACAATCAAGAGTTAGCACCAGCTGCACATGTAAATAATATGAAATTGGTGCCTAATAGTGGCGCAGTTTCAGTTATGACAGCTGAATCAAGTAAAGGAGCGGGGCGTTCATCTGTTGTTTGGGGAAATCAAGCAGACTTAGATGCCCAAGTTGAGGCAGATCCAAGTGCAACTGTGACAAACAATGCCATTCAATTATCTGTACCCGGCGCGTCAGCCAAAGACGCGACCACTTATACCTCAACATTGACATGGGAATTAACGACTACACCAGGTAGCGGTGTAGGAGCCTAATAGATTTATGTATCTAATGATGGATTAGGGTGTAAGTTGCACATGACTAAAGTAGCGTTACATAATATGTAGCGCTGCTTTTTTGAATGAAACATCGAAGGAGTGTGTTTGATGATTAAAAGTACGAACTATCAAATAAGGTGGAGGTTTCAATGGGTGAGGATATTACTTATTGTATTATCGTTTTTGTTCTCTCCAATCCTTGTTTCTGCAGAAGAAAATTTAAGCTTTTATGTCACACCAGAGTTTCCAGACAGTCAAGTAGAAGGAAGCAGCCGTTACTTCGACCTCAATAGTGAGCCTGGAAGTACCGAGGAATTGACACTGAAAATTCAAAACGCCAATGATCAAGCAAAGACGATTGAAATCACGGCTCATACGGCATTTACCAATGTCCAAGGAGTGGTGGAATATGGCAAAGATGCCGAAAAAGCAGACCCAACCTTAGCCTATTCTTTGGCCGATTTGATCGAACCCCCAGCGCCTATTGAATTGGCCGGAAATGAAACGAAAACTGTCAAAGTCACGATAAATATGCCTAAAGAAGCATTTTCAGGATTTTTAGCGGGAGGCTTAAGAATCGCAGAGGTGAAAGAAAAGCCACAGGAAACAGAAACAAGTGGAGAAGGTGTGGCGATTAAAAATGAATTTGCCTATGTCATAGGTGTGGTGGTGAGTAATGACCGCTCTGCCGTAAAACCTGATTTAGATTTATTGGATGTCTTTGCCGATCAACTTAACTATCGCAATGTTATCAGTGCGAAATTACAGAACTTTACACCTACTTTTGTCAATCATTTAGAAGTAGAAGCAACGGTACAAAAAGAAGGGGAGAACGATATTTTCTATCGAGTCAAGCAAGAACAGATGCAAATGGCACCTAATTCTAATTTCAACTTTCCAATCTCTTTAGAAGGGGATCGCTTTTGAAGTGGCAACTACGTGTTGAAAATGACGGCACGTTCAGGCGAAGAGGAATGGCAATGGGAACGGAAATTTACTATTGAAGCAGATAAAGCCCGAGTGTTGAATCAGCAAGATGTCACGATTGATACGAGTCTCAATTGGTGGCTCGTTGCCGCGGTCATCCTGATTCTTTTCTTGTTGTTGATTATTGTTTGGTTACTTATTAAGAAGCAAAGAGCTAAAAATAAGGAGGACCAGCGAGATGAAAATTAAAAAGGTCTTGGTCGTGGCAAGTGTTAGTCTTCTTTGTTTTCCTTCGCTCTTTTTCCCAGTGATTTCAACGAGTATTCCTGTGTCTGCCATTGAGAATTCTGTGGAACTATCGAGAGAATCAGAATTGCAGGATCCACTGGCCAGTACAACGGAAACAAAGGCGCCTATTTTTTCATTCGAAGAAAATCAAGAGCCACCTATAGCAAATAAACAGTTTCAATTAGTCGTACGTTCCAGTCAAGATGTTTCCGAGTTTGTGTTGGATCTCCCAGAGGGAGTCAGTATCGTAGAAGACAAGCAATCTGCTGATAGTAAGTTCACTAATATAGAAGGAAACCAGTGGCAAGTACGGACGAATTCTCCACAAATGACCTTTTCCATTCCACTAGTTGTAAAAAAAGCAGGAGCATATGAGATAGCTGTCGGAGAATCAAAAATGACGCTTAACATTCAAGCAAAGGAGAGCCAACAACCCAGTGAACAAGAAGTAACTTCCTCGGAAGAAAAAGAAACAGCGAAGACCGAAGAATCAACAGTCGAAGAAGCGAGTGTATCAAGTGATGAAAAATCATCAACCACAGATACTTCGCAAAATGATCCAGAACAAGTAACAGAAAGCGCTCGGTCAATAAAAGAAGCGAGTGTCCAAGATGTGGCGAATTGGGAAGAGTTTATCCATGCATTTGTAGATCCGTCAATAACAACGATTAATGTTGTTTCTGATTTCCAAACACCAGATAATCCTCGACTCAATCTAACGGATATTACAACAGGTGGAACGAGTAATCCTAATGGTGGGACAGCATTTGTCTATCTTAATGTAGCTAATATCTCTAGAAATCTAACAGTCGAAGGAAATGGTCATCAAATTGATTTTCGCGCAATCACTTTATGTTTTAACAATATTACGGCTAATTCTTCAACTCCTTGGAATATTACGTTAAAAGATTTAGAGATATACCACGGAAACTATTATGGACCGTTGACTTTCAATGATTTGAACGTGACGAATCAAACTGCTAGTCAAATCACTTACCATAATATTACAAACTATGGAAATCAACTGATTCATTCACCTTATAGTAGTATTAAATTCTCAGGTAAATCAAGTAGTAAACAAGTATCAGCGTATACCTCCTCTTTTGGTACGTGGCGCATCAATGCACTAGATCAAACGAATATCTATGCTTCAAATTTAACGATACTTGAAGATGCTGAGGTTGAATTAGAAACAATTAGCGCAGGTAATTTAGATTTAGGAGGAGTCGTACACCCCAATAACAACTTTAGAATGGAAAAAAATTCATCTTTAAATGCTGTATCAAAAGGAAATGCTGGCGAAGCGGATGGGACAAGTTTACTTGTTCAAAGGGGTAGTGTTGAAATAGATGAGGGCGCAAAGCTGAACTTAGTACCACAAAATCTAAGATCAGCAATTTCTTTACGTACTGCCAACTCATCGCTCAGAATAAAAGAAAAAGGTGTTCTTACCATCGATTCTCAAGGAACGAAGGCGAATGCCAATGGCGCTCTATATAATATTATTTGGATGGCGGCAGGAAGTAATCTATTAGTAGAAAGTGGGAGTATATTAAACATTGTTGCCACTGAAATGGCTGCCTCACCATCAAACATTGTACATGTTAATGGGAATGCCACGGTATCCATCGGCAAAGATGCCACCTTGAATATAAAAAGTGATAGTACCTCAAATGATCAAAATTTGATGTACTTCGCTTCTGCTGGGTCAACCTTTGAATTTTCTGATGCTCAAGAAGTCAATCTAGAACGAACTGGAACGATTGCCGGAACGTCGACCGCCAACGGATTGATTAATATCGCTGGAAGTACGGGGCTATTAGATATCGATGTCCAATCAGTAAAGCAATGGGCAAGAGGGAATTTTGAAGAGATACCCGATCACTCATGGACTCCGATCTTTAATTTAAATCTACGCTATACAGGAGTAGTTCCTCGGATTGAGACTGTTTCTTCGATTTCACAGGAAACGACAGATAGTTTTAAACAATATTTTACTACGCAAAATGTCCAACGGATTTTATTTGAAAAAATTCCAGATGTCGAAGTCACAATTGATCCGTTAACAGAAGATCCGAATGAAGTGAATTCTCATACGATTACTGGAAAGGCGAATCCTAATAGTGTAATCCGTTTCTCAGGTGATCCAGCGATTCCGTCAGGCTCTATTATTTCACCTGATATTTCTGAAAGTGAAAAGTATCATACAACGGCAGATGAGAATGGAGATTATCGCTATGTATTACCGGAAGACCGACGATTTACTGCTGGGAATACCGTAACAGCTTATGCTTTTTTAAATGGGAAAAATGATACCGCTAGTACAATTGTAGAGAAAAAAATTGTGGTGGCCCCTGTGGATCCATTAGATCCTGAAACGGAAGTTGAACCAGAGAATAAGCCTGAGATACCAGAAGATCAAGGACGTTTGAGTCTAGATTTTGTGTCCCAATTTAACTTTGAGACACAAAAGATATCTGCTAGCGATCAAACTTATTACGCACAACCGCAACGATTATTAGATGAAGATGGAACGGTTAACGAGACGGAAGAACGTCCAAACTTTGTGCAGATCAGTGATCGCCGTGCCGTCAATGAGCGCAATGGGTGGCAGTTATCGGTTACTCAGAACGGACAATTCAGCAATCAAAGCGGACATGAATTACTTGGCTCTGAAATCCAGTTACTCAATCAAGAACTAGTGACAGCTCAAGGCGGAACAGCGCCTACGTTACAAGAAGAAACTGTCCAAAGAATCATACCAGATACAAAAAAAATCTTGTTACAAGCAGATGAAGAATCTGGAATAGGAACATGGATCTATCGTTTTGGTAATCAAAATACGGCAGATAAAAGTGTCGGTCTCTATGTACCAAAAGGAACGAATCCAGAAGCAAC
The DNA here is from genome assembly GCF_051710905.1 of Enterococcus sp. DIV0806c. Classification (NCBI taxonomy): domain Bacteria; kingdom Bacillati; phylum Bacillota; class Bacilli; order Lactobacillales; family Enterococcaceae; genus Enterococcus; species Enterococcus sp. DIV0806c. The sequence goes on from NZ_JBIOLO010000002.1 coordinate 133,413, forward strand.
AAGTTATTCGACTAAGTTGACATGGGAATTAAGTGCAGTTCCTGGTAATTAAAGGAAAGAGAATCATTCTCTTTCCTTTCTTAGTATAGGAGTAAATTCAGGGAAACTCGTTTTAGTTTTTTAGAAGGATCAAGTTTGAACTTACATAAATCATCAATATATATAATTTATACTTAGTAGAATAATTCATATTTAATGAATAAAATTTTGAGTAAAATACGATTATGCTCTAAAAAGAACACTTAATGAAAAAAATAACTTATCCTTTTATATTCATATTATAATTTTCTTAAAGAAAGGAATGAAGGATATGAAGAGAATAAAGTTAATTTTGTGAATAAGATAAAAGAAATATATATCATTTAACCGCTGAAGTTTCTACTCAATAAAGATAAGATGATGAAAAAAAGTTGATAGAAAGTGATTAAATAATAGAAAGGAATTACTCAAACATGAATTATTTAAAAGATTGTCGTTTATGGTTATGTCTTGTAGGGATCGTTGGGTTAGGTTTTTTATCAAGTATTTTTAGTGGCAATCCAGGAGACTATTATTATTCTTTACAGTTACCGCCATTTGCACCGCCTAGCTGGATATTCGGACCGATGTGGACCCTTCTATATATTATGATGGGAGGCGCGTTGTATTTAATAATCACTCTGCCTTCTACAAAAATGAAAGGCAGATTATTATTCCTATTTGCGATTCAGTTTATTTGTAATTTTTTATGGACGATATTATTCTTTAATTTGAAGAATAGTTTTATTGCAGCTATTGATATCAGCCTGCTTTTAATTTTCTTAACGATTTTACTCTATCAATTGTGGATGAATAGGCGTAAAGCTATGCTATTGATGATTCCCTATTATCTATGGGTAATATTTGCTACTATATTAAATTATTCAATTTATTTTTTGAATTAATTTAATTAGTGAAAATTCAAGAGAAAATATATAAAACATTATTCTACAAATAATCAATTCCCATTTAACTTAATTCAGGCATATTTTCTTTTTTATTTTGTTCTATGTTCTAATCAGTCGATACAAGAAATGAGCTAATAGAATATGGAATTAGATACTAATAACCATTCAGTATTTCTACTCTATTATCATCGTGTACTGTTAACTAAATATTGTAGATAAATGTCTGAATTTGCTAAAACAACTTTTATACAAATTGCAGAATCGTATCACATCACTTTAGTTGAGTGGAACCATGATAACGATCATGTTCATATTATGTTCAAAGCACAACCGAAAACAGAAGTGATAAAATGCATCAATGCGTATAAAAGTGCTAGTTCACTTTTAATAAAACGTGACCAAAAAGCGTTAAGTAGTCTACACTGAACTTATTAATAGATATTATTAACTATATTTAGAATTTTTTATAAATTAGTTTTTCTTGTTTAAAAATGTTTTATCTTATAAATAATATATGATTATACAAAGTGAGGTATGTATATTGGTAAAACCAATAGAGATTATTCAATTAAAGGAATTATCTTCCGCAGATTGTACTATGAATTTAGAAGATATTAATATTAATGTGACCGGAATCAATGTTATGGATACAAATAATATGAATAGTTGGATTAAAAAGGGGGAGATTATTGTTGTAGGAGGGGAATATATCGATATTTTTTTTACTGAAAAATATCTCACAGAAGTATTAACAAAAATAAGAGTAATTATCACAAAAAAAAGATATCAATCTTATATTAAGAAAAAGTATATAACATTGTGTACTATTTACAATGTACCAATAATTTTTGTAGAAAATTCATATAGTTGGAGTGATATTATTTCTCCCATTCAATCATTAATAATTAGGAATCAAAGTAATCTGTTAGCAGATGTTGAACATTTCCATAGAACGATGTTGTTAGCGGTATCTGATAAGAGCATGCATAAAGATATATGTGAAATTTTTTACGAATTAATAGGTTGGCCTGTGGCAATTATTGATGAAAATTTTTTATTACTTGATTATTCTTCAGGATTTAATTGGTTAAATTACATTGATAATACACAAAAAAGTATTCTCAATGTTTTTGACAAAATTGGAACTTCATATGAAGGAAAAGATGTCATAGGTATTTTAGATCAAAGAAAAAACTTATCAAAAAATAATCTTAAATTTTTTTATATCCCTATTTCAGGAGCTTTTCAAAAAAAATCTTATATGATATTAAAGCAAGATAAAAACACAGAAACCTTATCAGAAGATCTTTTAGCCAAAATAGAAAGTTTTCTGTTAATATATCGGTTAAAAATATCTTTTCAAATGAATTATAAATTGATAAATAGTCATTACCAAAATATAATTTTTGAAGATTTATTACAACTTAATGAAGCAAATAAAAGTACAAAAGAAAAAATAAGTTATTTATTGGGCACTAAAGTATTGGATTTCTACCGAGTGGTAATGATTAAAGAGATTTCAACCAAGAGTAACTATACATTTAGCCAAGGAGATGCTTACTTTATTAATTTTAAAAATTCTTTAATTAATCAAAAATATATTAATGATAGTTTTCTCATTTTTTCGAGAAAAAATTATTGGATTTTGTTAATGCCAGTAACAAATATCGATCTGGAGGAATTTTTAAAGTCGTTGGTTAATTTGTTAGATGATTTTTATCAACACAGTAATTATTTCATTGGTGTCAGTGAGAGTCATCCTTATTGGCGATTATCACTTGGTTATAAGGAAGCAGAACAGTCAATAAATATATTAGTTTCTAACTATCCTTCTAAAAGATATCTTTTATATAGTAAATTAGGAATATTAAAAATGTTTATTGATGATCAGGGGAAAATTAATCAGTTGTACAGAGATAAAATGCTTGAGACATATATTTTTCCACTTAAGGAAACCGATAATAAAAATCGAACAGAATTATTATCTACATTGGAAACATTTTTTTACTGTGGTTTTTCTTATAGTAGAACAAGCAAAAAACTTTTCATCCATAAAAATACTTTACGAGCAAGAATAAAAAGAATTGAACAAATTTTGGATGTGGATATAAAACACCCTGATAATTTAATGAATATATATATATCATTTCAAATATATCATTTAGTAACTGAATAAATTGCCGATTGTTCTAAAGTACAAAAACTTCTGCTTCCTTTTGTACTTTAGAACAATTTTATTGTTAATATAACTGTAATAAAATGTAAGTATGAATAGATAAGGAGCTGTTAATATGAGAAATAGATTCAAAGGAAAAGACTATCTTGGATTCAAAGATATGACGCGTGAAGAAATTGAATTTATTACAGATTTATCTTTGGATTTTAAAAGAAAGTGGACAGCAAAAGAACCTCATGAATATTTAAAAGGACAGGTTTGGGCAGGACTATTTGAAAAAAACAGTACGCGAACAAGAAATGCTTTAGAACGTGCGGCAGCCGATTTAGGAATTAAAATTGTTTATTTGCGCCCCGATGAGATGCAAATGACTCGGGGAGAACCTTTAAAAGATACTTGTCGTGTCTTAGATAGATACTTTGATGGATTATTTATTCGCACTTTTGGTCATGAAATCGTAGAAGAATGTGCTAACTGGATGAAAAATCCTGTTATTAATGGCTTAACCTCATTAGAACATCCGACTCAAGGGATTGCAGATTTGATGACAATTAAAGAAAAAAAAGGGAAATTTGAAGGATTAAAAATCTGTTACTCAGGAAATCTCTATAATGTATGCTATACAACTATGATTATGTGTGCCACATTAGGAATGGATTTGTATATAGCTTGTCCCCAAGGATTAGAACCAGATAATCAAATATGGCAAGAAACCAAAGAACGTGCTAAACTATCAGGAGCTAAAATTGTATTTACACAAGATTTTGATGAAGCACTTAAAGAGGCAGATGTTGTATATGGAATGTCTCAATATAGTATGGGACAAACAGAGAAAGAAATTGCACGTTTAAAACAAGCATATCTCCCATATCAAATTACAATGGAGGCAATGAATAAGGCGAAATCAGATGCTATTTTTATGCATTGTTTACCCGCCCATCGTGGAGAAGAAGTTACTGATGAAGTAATGGAATGTAGTCAATCAGTTATATTCGATGAGAGTGAAAATAGAATGCATTCAATTAAAGCAATTCTGGCTGCTGTGGCTAATTAAATAGAATAAAGAAAGTTTAGAATACTGAAAAAAGAAATAAAGGTAATTAAGTAATTAAGTGAATAGAGGGCAAAGATAGTAATTGATTTACTATAAAATATTTTAGGAGATAATGCTGAAGAATAAGAAAATAATTACATCATTAACAAATTTAGTTGCAGAATGGTGTCATCTAATTGTTACTCATGGAAGTGGCCGGAAAGATAGGATGATTAATTTAGTATTTATGAAGTAACATCACTCGCTAAATATTCATATCCAAAGTCCTTTCTGTAATGCAATGCTATAAATGAAATATTCAGAAAATGATGCTAATAATTATTACTCAAATAGTTATCATTTCAGATTCTGCTAATATATTTGATCAAATTAAATATATCGGTGATTTAATTAAAAAAATACCTTTTTTGGTCAATATTATATATATTTAAAGAAGATACTAATAAGGGATATTGTTGAATAAGGGATTTTAAATAATTTTAAATATGTAAACGTTTTCTTTTTTGGTGTTTCTATATCAAAAATTTTAATTAATATCAAGATATTTCAGATATGATAAATAAAAATCTTGCTAATGCATGATTACTAGAGACATATATTTTACTTATTCTAACAGCTGTCCCTAACATATATATAAATTACCAAATAATCAAGATACATTACAGAATGTAAACGTTAAGCTATTAATGTCATTTTATAAAAAACACTTTAGTCAGCATTCGCTGCTGTCTAAAGTAGAAACGATAATTGATTTTGTTCAATTCCAAGAAAATTTATTAGGCTTTATTACATCGATTGATTTTCTTTCTAAATGTCTGGTAGGCAAAGAGGAGACTATAGTTGTAAAGGAGTAGTAATTGATGGAAAAGGATAAGAAAAATATTAAATCTCCAAACACGTATGTCATTATTTTCTTTATATTAATAATTATAGCAATATTGACATGGTTTATACCTGGAGGAAGCTATGAAGTAAATGAAGCTGGACAAAATATTGCGGGAACTTATTCAAGAATTCCAGCTAATCGTCAAGGTCTATGGGATGTTGTCATGGCACCGATTATTGGAATGGTCGGAAATGAAGAAATTACTGGCGCAATTACTATTTCATTAAACGTAATGCTATTTGGAGCATTTCTAGAAATGATGGATACAATTGGTGCTATAAATATTGCACTAAAAGGTGTTGCAACAAAATACAAAGATAAAACTGCTATATTAATTACAATTTTAACCTTTATTATGGGGATATTTGGTACAGTTCAAGGGGCATATGAAGAAGGATTCGTTTATTTATTGATGTTTTTACCAATTATTTTATCTTTGGGATTAGATACAATTACTGCTTTAATGATTGTTATTTTTGGCACACAGGCTGGATGTGCAGCATCTATTATTAACCCATTTTCAACGGGAATTGCTTCAGGAATTGCGGGAATTAGCCCAGGGGAAGGCATAGTTTTTAGAACATTTTCTTTTTTTATATTAATGTCGTTATGTTCATTTTTAATTTGTCAGTATGCAAAAAAAGTTCAAAAATATCCAGAAAAATCAGTACAATACTATCGTTATAAACAAGATTTAGAAGAATTTACGAATACAGAAGGAAAAATACAAGTTCTAGACAAAAGACAAAAGAAAGTATTTTATATATTTTTAGTAACTTTCTTAATTATGATAGTATCTTTAATTCCATGGACAGAATTAAATGAAAATTTCACTTTTTTTGAAAATGCTACAAAGTGGATGAATAACAATTTAGTTGTAGGTACAATATTTGGAAATAATTTAGTACCTTTTGGAGAGTGGTATTTTAATGAAATTAATGGTTTGTTGATAATCATGACCTTCCTATCTGGATTTGTTATGAGATACGATGCGGATAAAATTATCAAAATTCTAATTAAAGGATCTGCAGCTCTAGTATCAACAGCTTTTATTGTTCCGTTAGCTCGGGGAATTGAAGTTCTTATGACAGATAGTAATATCATGGCTACTGTTTTAAATGCTTGCGAAAAAACTTTAGGTAGTTTACCTACAACAGCTTTTGTAATTATTTGTTTCGGTGTTTATATTATATTAGCTATGTTTATTCCTAGTTCAACAGGATTAGCAGCAGCAACAATGTCCATAATGGCACCGTTAGCAATTTTTTCGGGAGTAAATGAATCTACTATGATTGTTATTTATAATTTTGCATTAGGCTTAGTAAAAATGATTGCACCAACTTCAATTATTGTAATGACTTGTACACAAGCTGTTCATGTAGATTATGGTACATGGATTAAGGTAAGTGCAAAATATATTTTAATACTTTTTATAGCTTGCGTCGGACTTTTGTTATTAGATATCACAATATTTTCATAAAGAATAATAATTTTAAAGGAGTGATTTGAAATTGAGCAAAGATATTTATGTAAGAAATGCAACCAATGTATTAAAAGAAGTAATTGTATGTTCTCCTAAGTTCTATGTATTCAATCCAATTAATGAGATTACTAAATCATGGATGGAAAAAGGAGAAGTTGAGCAAAATGAACTTATGGTTGCTGAATGGCAAACGTTGTTAGATGCGTATAGAGATAATGGTGTAGTTGTGCATGAAGTACAAGCTCATAAAGAGCTTGAGGTACAGACATTTGCTCGAGATTTTGGTGCTATGGTAAAAGAAGGAGCGATTATTGGAAATTTTCGTCATCCAGAACGTCAAAAAGAAACGAAAATATATGAAGCAAAATTAAAAGAATTAGGTGTTCCAATTATAGCTCGTGTCAATGCTGGTTGTTTTGAAGGTGGAGATTTTTGGATGATTGATAATCATACTCTTGTATTTGGCTTAGTTGATCGAACAGATCAAGCCGGAGTAGATAACTTACGAGAACAACTAGAACGATTTGGTTATACTGTGGTAGGTGTGCCAATCCCACCAGAAAACTTACATTTAGATATGGTTTTTAACATTATAGCAGAAAAAATATGCATTGCTGCTACAGAACAATTACCTTATAACTTTATTCAAATGTTAAAACGACGTAATTATAAGATTATCGATATACCAAGTGAATTAGTATTTAAGCATGGTTGTAACGTTCAGGCTATAGGCAATGGGAAAGTGCTGGGAATCGAAAATAATAAATCTATTAATAAAGCCATGGAAGCTGAAGGAATAGAAGTTATTAAACTGCCACTAGAACAGATTTTAAAAGCTGGTGGAGGTCCACATTGTATGACTTTTCCAGTAAAACGTGCTTAATTTTTAATAGACAAGAGAGAATTTGATACGTGTAAAAAGAATTTGGAGAAGATACTGAAGTTTTGCACCTAAGCAAGAATTTTTAACCTGTTAAAAATAAGGTAACTTTATTAATGACGTGATAAATTGAAATAAGAAAATAAACGTTCAAAATAATTTTACATTATGTATTTTGGGATTTGCTAAGGTAGGAAAAGCTGTGGAAACACAATCAAAATATTTAGACAAGAAGATTATATCTAATATAAGTATGTTACGATGACACTTTTTATATCATTAAACAGGTATTAAGGACTACTTTTTTTAGGTAGTACTTAATACCTGTTATTTTTATATCATCAGTACAAACAAAATAGGCTCTTCGACAAGCAGTATTGATTATTTCAAGTTGAGAAAATTTTATCGAAAGACGATCTAAGTACTTGTATGCTTCGATAGATTTTTTTGTACTTGATTGATCTTGGATAACAAAGTCCTGGATTAGATAAATATGGTTACCGAAATGAAAAAAATTGCGATAACCATTAGTCACAAATTTATAAATTTAATTTTGTTTTTTTCCTTTCCTTTCGATACATTATTATAATGGTTTTAAAAGATATTTTTGATTCCTTTTCTATATTAATTTAAGAAAGTTGAGTATCTTACGAAATTACTCAGAAAGCTACATTTCTAAGGTAATTATCACTTCGAAAAGATAGAGGACAACTTTTTACTTATGTTGATAGAGTAGCAATCAGCTGGTGTCATAAGCCAATTTCAATGTGGAGTCATTTATTGTTCATTTATCGACAATAAATTTTTCAGTTGTTAGTCGCTCCAAGGAATAAACATAACGGTAGTGTAGGCTATCTAATCGATAAAGATCCTTTATAAATAGCTTCTAGTAACATTTAAATCACTTATACTCTAGAAGATCTTTAACACGATAGGTGTCTATAATCTTGTATGCGTAAATAATTTAATGCCCACTGAATATGTTAGAGAATATGAAAATAATGCTTGACAATTTATGCATAAGGAAAAGTCCTTTTCGCTAATTTAAATAAATAGCGCTCATTTCTAACAGATATATTAGATGTTCTTTTCTGAAGGATCGAGTGAGCGAAATAAGTACGCAAAATAGCACCCATACAATACGAAGTATCGTATGGGTAAGTCTTTAATCCATGAATTGGTCGGTTATTCTCTATAATTTTTGTTTTAGATCGAAAGAAGTTTCAGCTGTGAAAGTTACGCCTAATTCCTTGGAAAAATGCTATTATTGTTTGTTAAACCAAGCGTTTTTAGTAGAATAGTCTATCTGTTTATGCTAGTAGAAAAAGAGGCCACTACTAACTCACAATAAGTAAAGAATCAATTTACTTATTGGAGGTCTTGAAGTGATAACTTTTATGGATAAATTAACAGTCATTCGTCTGTTAGAAAGCGGCCGTTCTCAACGTTCTGTTGTGAAAGAATTGGGCCTCAATCGAAAAACTGTTGGTCGATATTGACGACAATATCAAGCAGCACAAAGAGTATTGGAACAAGATCCTGCCAATCCGATAAAAAAGGAGCAGCTAACGGCTCCACCGACTTATCAAACAAATAATCGCCAGCCAAGAAAATATACACCTGAAATCGACCGACGGGTCGAAGAAATACTCGCATTTGATCAATTAAAAGCGAAACAACTGGGGCCTCATAAACAACGATTGACAACTGTGGCTATTCACGAAATGTTGGTATCAGAAGGTTTTGATATCGGTCAGAGTACATTACGCCCGTATATTCGAGAAAAGATTCAAGCGAAAAAGGAAGCTTATATCAAGCAACTTTATCCATTGGGGTATCGAACCGAGTTCGATTTTGGCGAAGTAAAATATCTGATCAACCAACAAAAGAGAACATTGACACTCGCAGTATTCTCTTGTCCAGCTTCTGGTTATCGTTGGGGAAAGCTCTATGAATCTGCCAATCAACAGTTTTTTTTGGATGCTCATATTTGTTTCTTTGAACAACTTCAAGGTTTCTACTCTACGGTGGTTTATGACAATATGCGAAACGTAGTGAAGCGCTTTGTCGGTCGACACGAGAAGGAACTAAATGACGAGTTAGTGAAAAGGGCTCTTTATTATCGTTTTGAACCAGTGGTGACTAATCCTTTTAGCGGCCATGAAAAAGGTCTTGTAGAGAAGAGTGTACAGGTCTTACGACGAAAAGCGTTCACAAAACAGTATGAGTTTGAATCAATCGGACATGCCCAAAGACATTTAGACCAATCTCTACTTGAATTAAACGTCGAGTCAACGATCGCTGTGGAGCAGGATCAATTACACCCATTACGAGGATTTTATGACTACGGTATTACCACAAAATAAACCGTAGACAAGTATAGTTTCGTCCATGTGAATGGCAACTATTACTCAGTTCCAGATTATCTGGTTGGACAGAAAGTAATCGTAAAACGTTATCTCAATGAACTGAAAATCGTTGGATCCAGCCAGATTATCGCGACACACCCTATTCAGAAGGGAGAAAAGCAGTACTCGATCGATATTCGTCATTATTTAACGACTTTTTTACGGAAACCTAAGACGTTGGAACACTCACTTGTTTTGAAGAAGACGCCGAAGCTTCGACACTGTTTTCTTCAGTATTATCAAAAAACACCACGCAGATTTCTTCAATTTATTGAAGATCATTTAAGTATGTCTTTGGATCAATTGATCATTCGTTTAGAAGAAGCGTTGAAAGACCATAAGGTCTCTAAAATACCGCCTAGTCGAGCAGTGAACGAAGCGAGAAACCAGCTACAGGAATATAATGTGATCCACCAAGTGAGAAAGGCGGCCAATAAATGATCGAAGCATACGCCAAACAATTAAAATTACCCTATCTGAAGAAAAACTATTCGACGTTACTTCAACAAGCCATCAATCTGGATCAAAGCTTCGAGGAATTTCTTACACAACTGCTTACGTTAGAAATTGAACAGAGACAAAACAATCGGATCCAAACACTAATTCGTCAATCAAAATTGCCAAGTAAAGTGACCTTTGATGATTACATGGACAGCCATTTGGAAGTAAAAATGAAGAAACAAATCAAAGAGCTGAGGACGTTACGATTCATCGATCAAAAAGAGAATCTTATTTTAATGGGGAACCCTGGCGTTGAAAAAACACACTTAGCGACTGTTCTAGGAATGGAAGCTTGTCTGTCTGGAAAAAGTGTCTTATTTACGAATATCCCTAACTTGGTGATCGAACTAAAAGAATCCATGAGTGCGAACCAGTTAAACTTTTATAAACGCCGGTTTGGTAAATACGACTTGGTGATTCTGGACGAATTAGGTTATGTTTCATTTGACCAAATAGGAAGTGAAATACTTTTTAATCTTCTCTCAAATCGGACGACTGCCGGCTCTATGATTATTACGACGAATCTGTCCTTTGATCGTTGGGAAGAAACCTTTAAAGATCCAACGCTTACGGCAGCAATGGTGGACCGCTTGGCCCATCGGGCCCATGTATTGGATCTCAGTGGTCCATCTTTTCGTGTAGAAGATACAAAGAAATGGCTAAAATAATTTTTGGCCCCTTTTTGAATCATCCGGTGGCCCCTTTTTCAGTTGCGTTTAACACTATCGTGACAGCCTTACTTAGTGAGCTTTTTTTAGACGACTTAATTCGATTAATCTAGGTCTATCTTTTTTAACAAAAAAATAGTGTTAGTAGAAAACAAAATAATTTCCACTACACTAGATAATATTATATAAATAGAATAAAGCACTACTGTTTAAAGGTAGTACTTTATTTTTCATTATCATTAAAAAGGTTAAACTACAAAAATTTGGTAGCCCTATATAAGTAAAATCAAATAGCAATATTTATGATTTATAGTAATAGTAGTTTTATTGAGTTGATTAATTTTACTATCACATTACCTTTAATATTATTACTGAATATAAATAGATTAAATTGTGGTCTTCGCATTAAGCATAAAAAATGATAAGATACACTTTTTTACCATAATTTAATTATGTAAACTGAATATTCTAAGAACTTCTATGTAGATCAGTCTGTCTAAAATTTAAACAAGAGCTTAGAATCCTCGTGTGTGAAAAGGGAATTTTTTTAACTGAATAGTCTGAATATTCCGACTTACTGATATGATATAAATCATAAACTCAAACAATTGATTTTACTGACTTTTAAATCTTAATATCTATCAGTTTATGATTATGGTAATATATAGCTAAAATAAAGAACTCAGAATATTTTTAAGAAGGTGAATAATTTGAACTATAATGTTCAACCGTTGCGAACGATAGAAGAGATCCAAGATTTTCAATTCTGGCTGCGAAGAACAACTTATGCTGAACGTGATAGCTTTTTGTTTCTATTTGGGATAAATAATGGTTTGCGAATGTCTGATATTATAAAACTTAGGGTAGGGGATGTTCGTGAAATAGATAAGCCTGTAATCGTCGAACAAAAAACAGGGAAAAGAAAGCCAATTTTTATAGATAATCTAAGAGAAGAAGTTTCAGTTTATACTAAAGGAAAAGAAGACCATGAATGGTTATTTCCAAGCAGACAGCAGGGAGGGCATATTACGAGAGATCGTGTGTATCAAATCTACGTTGATGTAGCCAAGAAGCTAGATAGAACTGATATTGGTACCCATACTTTACGTAAAACTTTCGGGTATCATTATTATAAAAGAACAAAAGATATCGCTACGTTGATGTTTATTTTTAACCATAGTTCACAAGCAATTATAAAAAGGTATATTGGGATTACTGAAGATGAAATAGGAGCATCGTTGCGTGGTTTTAAATTGGGAGGTAATTTAGATATTAGTTTTTTTGGTGTATAATTAAATAACTATAATAAAAACTCAGAAGGTAAGATAACTGAATTTTAGGAAGTATTTAAAACGTTTAGTAACATTTATAATAGAATACCAGGGATAGAACAAAATATTGTAGTTGATAATGATTATTACGAAGAAAATAATTTTAATACACCAAGAACATAGGACAATCTATATAATTTTATACACAATCGAATAATAATAAATAACAATAGAAACAATCAAGTTGTGATTAATTCGGCACATTTCTATATTAAAGATTTGAAGAAATATGAGTATGAAGAAATTGTATTAGATTATGGTCTTAATGAACAGTCATTTTTAATTTATGCAATAAATAACGGTAATTTACCAATCAATAAAAAGGATATAATTATTGAAACATATGCCTATCTGGATGGTGGATCAAAAAAATTAATTAAGTCATGTAATATGGAGTATCAATTACCAATCGGGGAAATTAAATGTATTTTTGAAGAGAATTTAAATCTTGATTTAAAAAAAAATTTCGCCAGCAATCATGAATATATAGGTTTGATTTATAAAGTTATTACTGTAATTAATTATTCTTTTCTTGATTTTCAAGTTTTGTTTAAGCGATTGTATATCAGTTATGCTGATTGGCAACTGGTAGTTTAGTAATATAAAAACGGTAATGAAGCTTGTCTCTAAAATTACGTTTGTGTAGAGGCAAGCTTCATTATTATGCTTGTTTACTACATTTATAAAGCGTTCAAAGCATCGATCGTAGCTGCATTGTCTATATGGGTATATAGAGTTGTCGTATTAGTACTGGAATGTCCTAATTGTTGAGCGGTTAGTACTAAAGAATTTGTTTGCTGATAGAGTCTTGTGGCCAATGTGTGACGTAATTTATGTGGACTGACTTGTACCCTGAAGCCTTTCGAATATTTTGCTACCATTCGTTCTATTGCAATCCCTGAGATCCGTTTTGCTTCTCCTTGATAGGTTGTAAGGAAAAAGGCTCTCTCATCATCTGAAGCTTTATATCGTTTTTTTCGAATAGCTAAATAATTTGCTATGTACTCCATAGCAAAAGCTGCTATATTCACAGCATCTCTTTTATTTCCTTTTCTAGTCACTACAACATTGTTCTTCTCTAAAGATAGATCTTCCAAGTTAATATTTACAACCTCCGATAATCTCAATCCAGAACCTAAGATAAGAGCATTTATGGCAAGATCTCTTTCAATATCTCTTTGATAATAAACTAATGCTCTTTTACTCAAAGTGTTCTTATAATCCACTGCAATGTAATCCAAATAGTTCTGTGTATCATCTTCTAAAAATAATTTTTTCTCTATAGCATTTGCACGTGCTGCTAAAGTTGTTTTATCTGCCATAGTTGATACTTGGTCCATAGGATTTTTTTCTAAGTATGGCTTTCCCAAAGGATTATTTGAACTCGTAGAAAGGTACTTAAACAAAACTTTTAGTGCGGTGATGTTTCGGTTAATAGTAGGAATCGATAAACCCAAGTTGTTGTTGTCTTCAAGTTGAGATTTAGTTGCTTCTTTTTTGACATTTTCTTTTGCACGACGCTTCAAGTGGGATTTGTATAGGTTTAAATCATAAGCTGTTAATTTCTTTATTGATGTGATAGAGGTATCAGCAACAATAGATTCGCTCAGCAACCAATTGTAAAAGAGTTTATAATTTTTCAGGTATTCTAGCGTTGTACGAGGAGATTGATCTTTATCTTCACGTTCCTGAACAAAATCTTTTATATAATCTGGCATATGAAGCAATATCTCATCTATTTTTATATATATTTCTGTATTTTTCATTATATTCATCCTTTCAAAGAGTAGGGGAGACAAGCAACTCTACAATTGGACTATACCAATTATAGAGTTGCTTGTCAATTTATTTATACGCAAAAGTTTAAATAAATAAATATATAATATAATAAGTTTATGAATAAGATAGAATTCAAAACTTATAAACGACCAAATGGGCATGATGAATTTTGAGAGTGGATCACCGCTTTGCCTATTAAAGATCGTGCAAAATTATTAAGAACTATTAAAGAAACAGAAGTAAATGGACTCTTATTCGCATAACGTTTAAAATGGGTAAAAAAATTGATACTAATTTATATGAACTGGGAAGTAAAGTTGGCTCAAATATTCAAAGAGGGTTGTATTTTCTTATTGGAAATGGGCGATATGTAATCACACATGGTTTTACAAAAAAACAGAAAAAACACCCAAAAAAGAAATAGATCATGCAAAGGAATTAAGAAAGGAATGGTTTGAAAATGAAGATAGATGATTTAATTAAAGATATGAAAAAAGATACCGCCTTTGCAGAAGCTTATCAGAGTGAAGGGGAGAAACTGCAAACTGCTGTAGCACTATACAAAGCGAAAGAAGAGGCTGGGCTAACACAGGTTGAGCTGGCTGAACGTGCAGAGACCACTCAAGCAACTATCGCTCGAATTGAGCGAGGGGATAACGTATCTTTTGAAAAATTATCGGCTATTGCTCATGCTATAGGGAAAGAATTAAAAGTTGAATTTGTCTAAATAAAACAGGATTGACCCTCAAAAAGATATTTTAGAGGGGTTTTACATTAACTATATAGAAAGAACAATCTTTCTATATAGTTAGACATGAGAGGGACTATGATTGATTTAAAATCAATAAGTGTATATACCTGTATATACAGATAAAAAGGGGAGAAGACTATGATAGTCAAAGAAAGAAAATTAAGAGAAGTGGGGAACTCAGTAGTATTAACTATTTCAAAGGAGTTTCTTAAAGAAAATGGGTTAAATCCTGGAGATGGTTTTTTTAGATGAAGAAAAACTTCAAGCAGCAATTACAAAAAAACAAACCTTATCTGATGAAATTGATGTAGCAATATCTCAAGCATTAACTGAATATGATACTACTTTTAGAGAGCTTGTCGATAAATGAGTATTTATTACCTGGAAGCCCAAGATATTATAAAAATGAATGTGATCCAAATAAAAAAATACTCTCCTAATGAACCCATTGGTGTAAAGGCCGCAAATGCTTTAGAAATGTGTGTAGGGCAACTTCGAGCCTCAGCTTTTGGTGAAGAAGTTTATCCTTCGATTTATGAAAAAGCAGCTATCCTACTTGTACAATTGATAAAGAAACATCCTTTTCACAATGCAAATAAACGTACTGCTTTCTTAGCTACTTTTGTCTTTTTGAAAATCAATGGACAGCTTTTAGCTATTGATCAAAAAGATGCTGTAAATTTAGTGGTATATATTGCTACATATGGTAAGAATTTTGATCAACTAAAATATGAAGTGATTAATACTATAAAGACACATACGAAACCCATTTAAGGAGTTGCTGTATGTGTCTTTATAGTATTATTAGCTGCTATAGCGAAAGAATTGTAGTAAATTACAAATAGCTATAATTCAAATCCAACTATATAGAAAACTATAATTTTCTATATAGTTGGATTTTTAGAATCCTTGTCTCCTGTCTTTAGAATTTAACATTATTCGCTCTATTTTTTAAGGTAGCTATAAAATATTTCAATTGATTAGAATCCTTTTAATAGCATTGATATCTCCCATCACGGTGTATATAGGATATACAGGACAAGCACACTAAAGAATATTGAGCAGTTTCTTGGCATTTTTATATCACATTTTGAACAGATTCAGCTTGATGGAAACCATGTGTCTACCTTGATAATTTTATATCCATATCAGTCAGATTTATAAGGTGATTTACTCAAAAAACTAGTCCTTGATCCCGTGTTCTTAGTTCCCAAGTATGTATCATGCTTTTTTCGATTTAGTTAATTACTATAGATAGTAGTTATTGAGTATTCGCTTTCCTAAAAAAGAAAAAGAGCCGAAGCTCTTCTTCTAACTTATTAATTATTGGGTACCATACTTAATTCCCAGGTTAAAGTCGTTTGGTAAGTGGTCGCTTTCGGAGCAGCTCTTGGTGGCACTTCAAGAACGACACTTTCCCCAGCATTTTTTCTATCCCCAAATCGATAGATCCAAGTTTCTTCACCTTGACCATCTTTGGCTGTCAATAATTTTGTCTTGACTCCAGGAAGTAATACGGCTCTGTCAGTCTCATTTAATTCAGGTTCCCCTGTCTCTTGGATAGATGCCAACTGTTGATTGGTCAACTGTAAACTAGCTCCCTTTAATTTATGATCATTTGGATCTGCGAACTGTCCGTTTTGGGTCACTGACAATACCCAACCGTTACGTGTGTCTCCTGGCCGTCGATCACTTATTTGAACATAATTTGGTCGTTCTTCCTTTTCATCGATGATCCCGTTCTCATTCAATAATCGTTGTGGTTGAGCATAGTAGTTCTGCGTTCTTGTAGAAATACCTTGTTGGCCAAAGGTAAACCTAGAGACAAAATCTATACTTAATTTCCCCTGATTTTCAGAAAGAACTGGTGGATTTTCTGGTTCTACTTTTATTCCAGGGCTCAATGGATCAACAGGTGAGACTTTACTTGCAAGCTCAACAATATAAGTTCTAGCACTTGGAAAAACTGCATCATGATATTTATAATTCTCCATTTGAGGGTTTCTATTTCCATTATCATTATTAGTTTCTGGTCTTTTAAAAACACTAGTTATAGTACTATAAGTATCGATTATGCCCCCCTGATTATCTTCCATCAAAACTTGCACTTTGTCACTTTCATTTAGTTTAGTATTTAGTTCGAAAGAAAAACTACCATCATTTCCTACTTTCTGTGTCGCTATATGCTGATTATTAATATACAACAACGCATTATTTCCAGGAATGTTTATTTGATTTGGAAATGCCTTAATGGAAGTAGTCTCAGTGGTTAACTCTATAAAGTGGCCAAAATCAACTAACTCTGGTGGAGTTACATTCATAACCGTTATTGGACGGATCTTTTCCAATTCTTCTTGTGATAGGGATATCCCTCCCTCCTTCATTCCTCTACTTATTGATACAAACTCAATAATCGTACCTTCTTTGAGGAGATTTTCAAATTCAAAAGATACTCTTCCAGCTTTTCCGAGAGCATTATTTTCTTTTTCTTCCCATGTTTGAATCGGTGATTCGTTCCCCACCGTAGAAGCCGTATAATTATTAGAATTATTGTCTGGATCCGTTACTTTTATTTCGACAGTAATTTCATCCGTACCAGCTTCCCTTATATCATCTAATCCTTCTTTATAAGAAAACTCAGCTATAAATGATTTATCTGCATTGGTTGGTTGCCTAACTCCGTCTAAAATAGGAGCTGAATTATTAGCAGATATTCTGGATACTCTTCCAGATAGTCCAGGTAAAGAGTCTGTTAGGTTCAGATTATTACTCGAAGATGCGGAAACAAAATCTCTTCCTTCATAAGCGACATCAATTTTTTCAAAGAAACCTATTTTGGGATCATCATCAAACTTACTTCCTGTGGCCCATGCGGAAAAAAAAGTATCTGTTATATTTAAGCTAGATCCATTTTTAGTTCCGAAAATATCACCTCCATCTTTCCTGACGTTTTTAAAATCAAAATAGTACGGGGAGTGTACATTGAATTCCATAGTGTCTTGGGCTACGAAAACCCCCCATTCACGAGTATTAATTGAAGAGCCTTCAGCATAAAAAATAGTATCCGCTTTTTGATTAAATTTTAGATGTCCACCGTCAGAATACAAAGCTGCTGCATAATCATTCGTTAAACGTAATTGTGACCTATCTCTATCTGCGCTATTATTATCGATACTAAAATTATTCTCTCCATTCCCAAGATAAATAGTAGAATAATTTGATGAAACAGAGCCACTATTAGGACGATTGGTATAATGCCTATTATTTAAGTTGAGATTTCCACCACTTGTAATAATAATATTATTGTTAGAACCACTCATAGATAGTGCTCGAGTATTAGTACCAGGATTATCAAACTCTACGTGCTTGCTAGCAATAGATGAATTATTTCTTATATAAACATCATTTGACCCCGTAGTAATGTCAATCAAAGAATTGTTTCTTCTCGCAGAACTCTCAATATCTATTTTCGAAAAATTATCTACTGTAAGCTGCGCATTAGTCGTGCTCATTCCAATAGAAGTACCATATAAATTCTTACTGATAATTTCAGAATTATTCTCCACTTTTAAATTGGCAGACTCTCCATTCATAAAAATACTTCTAGGCCCACCCGATAAAACATCAATGGATATTTTGGAATTTTTTGAGACCTCTAATATTGGTGAGGATCCAGCTATTCGGATGGAGTTATTATTGTCAATTGCTGCAGTGTTCGAGGTACTCTGTGCTCTAATCGATAAGTTTGAGTTATCAGTTACCTTTAATGATGGATTAGCATTCCCATTTCCGATTAAGATATTTTCATGTATGCCGTTTCCTCCATCTATAGACATTTGACTGTTATTAGTCAATTCTAAAAAAGAATTTTGCCCATTCAACGTTACTCCATTAGCTGACCTCATATTTTTGATATTGATTTCACTATCAGATGAAAGAAATTTAGGTTTGTTACCCGCGATTTCTACTCCATAACCAGTTGCACCACTAAAATCTATAAGGCTAGATTGCGCATTAACTACAGAATTGTGTCCAGACAGAGATATACCTGCACCCTCTGCAGTATTAAGCTTTAGATTTGATTTATTAGCATTTAGCGTACTACTTTCTCCATTGAGATTGAGTGCTCGACCGGATATTGTATTTATATCTAAGTGACTGTCATTTAAATTAACTTCCGCATTTGTACCGTTTAAATATAGCCCGCGGCGTGCATTAGAAGTTACGGAAACTTTAAGCTCTGACCCACTGGTAATATTTATTTTTGGTTCTACTCCTCTTAAATGAATAGCATTATTTAAAGTGTCTGTCGGAGATCGAGTAGCACTGGATGTTGTAACTGACAACTTTGAGCCACCTGTAACGGAAAGCTCTGGACGCGCATTATTGTCTCCTATTGCAATGTTTTCTAACGTCCCAGTTCCACCACCATTGATGTACATCTCACTTTTATTTCTCAAAGAAAGTAACGCATCTGTTCCTTGTAAAATCATTGCTTGAGAAGGATCAGTGTCCGTCATTTCAATGCTACTCTCATTCATTAGTACCTGTGGAACTATTCCTTGTAAGTAGACACCTCGACCTGTAGTAGCTGTCAGAAAAAATTGTGTCTGATTTAATGACAACTGTGGATTATCGCCAATTAAGTTTAGTCGTTGTCCTGTAGTACTTGTAAAACTCCCAGTCCCACCCTCATAATAAACTTTAGGTGAGTCACCAGCCAAGGCAAGTGTCGCTCCTGTTGTTGAGCGAATGTCACTATTACTTTTAGTGGCCGAAAACAATGGTTCACTACCTATCAAACTAATTGCTGCATGTGTAGCAGAGGTCACAGATAATTCTGAATCAACAACTATTATTTTAGGATTATTTCCAGATAGATATAGGCCTCTTTTAGCAGCCGTGCTTGTAACCGTTAGCTTACTAGCTGAATTAACGGAAATTTTAGGATTTGCGCCGCTGAGTATAATAGTATTATTTGTTGTAATGCTCGGAGTTGCTGGAGTTCCAAACGTACTTATAGATAACTTCCCGTTTGTTTGTAAAGCTATTTCGGATTGGTCTCCTCTTAAATCGATCGTATTTGCCGTTCCACCAGTTGTCATAATCGTAATTGCTGAGCCAGCTTCTACTACAAGTTTTGGCGCTGATACTATGGCTGAAGAAAAGAAGATAGTCATATTACCTCGGCTAATTGTCACTTGTGCTTTATTTACAGCTTTGACTTCTTTTGCTTCTATAAAAGCCGCAGAAGAAATTATCCGCGTAAAATTGGAGTTCCCACCTGTAAAAATAATCGTTCCTTCTGGCATAGAAGCAAGTCGCATCGTATTTGCGTTGATTTCTGCTACATCTTCTATTTCTAATACCCAATTGCGACTAACTTGTGTTGTTGCATTAACTAAAGGAGTAGCGCCTACTTTTGTAATTGTCGCGTTTTCTATCCGAAAGGTCGTTGGTTCACTCACTTCTGCTAATTGAAAATAAAAACTATTGTTACCAAAAGTCAGCGTATGACCGTTTCCTTGTATCTTGATTGGTCGATCGATTGTCATGATATTTGCTGTAGTTTCAGTTAAATTCTCTTGAACAGAGATAATTCCGACTTCAGGATTTGCAACTGCTTCTCTAAATGCGGCCATTGTTGCGACTTCTGCCGTATTTCCTTCAAAGACTGTCTTTTCGAATGTTTTGTTCTTAGAAGGAATTGATTCTTCATTCGATTCTTCGGTTGCTACAGGCGCTTCTTTTTCTTCTGATTGTTCAGTCGCATTTACATCTTGCACATGTTCTTCATTTGATTCATCAGAGGATTTCTGATTCATTTCTGATTGATCTTCAATCTCCGTTTCTTCCTTTTCCGATATTTCAAGTGTCGCAGTTGCTTCTTCGATCGACACCTCATAGTTGCCTTCAGATTCAAATACTACAGGAAGCACAAACGTTTGTTGCGCCCGCTCTGCTTGAATCGTCCATTCATCTGATTCTTCTTCTTGGTTGACGGTAACCCCAGCTTGTAACTGATCTTTTACCAGCTTTGCTTCCTTCGGAAGGGTAATCTTTGCCTCTGACACCTCTTGATCTGAAACAAAGGTCAGCTTCAATGGCTCTTCAACCGTTCCTTGAAGGCGAGAGCGAGGAAAGGAAAAGCGAGGATTGCCTTCTTTTTCCACTTCTAGATAGTTTTTTATGGATGGAAGTTCCAATTGTTCTTCTTCCTGTACTTGCCCCCCTTCCTTTTTATCCGTGGTTTCCGCATAGACGATGCCTACTGGCAGGAGGAATGCATGCAGAACAAGAATCATCGTTCCTAAAATGAGCATTCCTTTTTTCATTAGCTTTCTCATGAAATCCTCCTCTCTATACTTCTTTTTCGCTTTCACGTGCTCTTTTCTTTTGCCACATCAGGTAAAGTACCAATCCAAGCATTAAAACGAGTAAAATAATCGCACCGATCATCCACCAATTGATACTTGAATCAATCATTACGTCTTCTCGATTTAACTTGCGGGCTTCATCGGCTTCAATCGTAAATTCACGCGTCCACGACCATTCATTTTCTCCCGATGTAGCTGTTAATTCTAGGACATAGTTCCCACTTCGAAAGCGATCCCCTTCTAAAGAAATCGGGAAGTTAAAGTTGGAATTCGGCGCCATCTGCATCATTTCTTTCTCGGCCTTATAGAGAACGTCGTTCTCCCCTGCTCGTTTTACGGTGGCTTCCACCGCTAATTGATTGACAAAAGTGGGCGTGAAGTTTTGTAACGTGGCGCTGATCACATTGCGGTAGTTCAATTGATCCGCAAACACATCTAATAGTTCCAACTCCGGTTGTACCGAGTCTCTGTTATTACTGACGACCACACCAACCACATAGGCAAATTCATTCTTGATGGCCACGCCTTCCCCTGTGGTTTCATCGGCTTCTTCTGTTTCCTCTTTTAGTTCGGCAATGCGTAAGCCTCCGGCTAAAAAGCCGTCAAAGGCTTCTTCTGGCATCTGTAAGGGAAGCTCAACCGTCTTCTTTTCATTTCCCGCTAATTCAATGACACCGGAAGGGGTTATCAGTTCATCTAAGGAGTGAGTTAAGGTTGGATCCGCTTCTTCGGCATCTTTGCCATATTCGACGTTTCCTAACACGTTGGTATACGCTGTGTGCGGGGTCACCTGAACCCTTACGGGTTCTCCACTCGTGTTCCCAATCTCCAAGCGCAAGATTTCTTTTTGATTCGGGGCTAGATTCAAATCGTAATAGCCTTTGTCCTCATCTACTTGACTGTCTGGGAAAAGAGGTGTGGCATAAATATTTAGTGCCGTTTCTTCTGCCTGAACTGACGTCGGAAAGAAAAAGAAGAGAATAGCGAGTACCCACAGGTGTCTATCATTTTTTTTTGTAGGTTTCATTCTATGAATCCTTTCTTAAAAGGTAACGTTACAAGGTGCTGTGATGCTGTTGGTTTGTCATTTGATAAACAAATTGTTTTTTTAGACTTCTAAACTCTCAGGTTCTGGATTATCTGGGGTCGTAGTTAATTCCCATGTCAGTTTAGAGGTATACGTTACTGCATCTTTGGCGGTTGAACCTGGAACAAATAGTTTAATCGCGTCATTTTCTACTATGTCCGCCCCCGCTGTGACTTGTTGTGCAATGGCAGCATGGTTTCCCCAAACAACGGAAGTTGATCCGGCCCCTTTTTTAGCTGCCGCTGTCATCACTGGCACAGCCTTTTCCCCAGGTAATAGCTCCAGGCCAGTAGCATGTACCTCAGGTTTTTGTTCAGGATCATCAACGCTATAAAGTAGTTCTGGATTAAATAAAGTGATTTTCGCGCCTTTAAGTATGGAATTTTGTGTATCTTTTGGTCCCTCAAATTCAGACAAGCTGACCGTGAGTTTCCATCCTTTATTCGTACCACGTGTGTCTTGGACTTGTGCCAAACTCACATAAGGGATCTTGTTTTCTTCGCCCGTTGTTCCTGTCTTTTGTTGTCTTTCAGCGATCATGTTATAATTTTTATCGATAGTTGAGATAATTTGTGAGCCGAAATTCATCGTTGGAACTGTCGCAATCGTTAACGGTCCTTTATTTTGGCCACCGGGTCCTGTAATCGGTGGAATTTCTACCTCTGGTCCTTCGGGTAGTTTATCCACTTCCGTATCATCATTTCCTGGGGTGAATGTGATTTGCCCATCGGTTGTCGTTTTACGAACTTCGCTTGTTTCTTCCGGTTCTCCATCAGCAAACGCTTGAACGCCTCCAACTAAAATGGTTGTAGATAATGCAGCAACACTTACTAATTGATTAAATTTCATATGTGATTTCCTCTTTCAAATTTTATTTTTGGTTTTCTTAGTCTTATTTTTACACCGATAATAATAACTAGAATAATGATTAACCAACCTATTAAAATCAGTGAGTCGTTTTGCACAACAGTGTTTGTTTGCGGCAGATTACCACCTGTTTGGGTGATTAAAACCGGTGGTGGATCTGGTATACCGATTGGCTCGTAATGTCCTGAAAATTGAATTGATCCTTCGGACTCAGTCGACTGAACCGAGGCAGCTTCTACACTATATGGTAAGCATAGAAGTAACAATATATTGTTGTTAACAAACTTTTTTTCATTTTTCATTTCCCTCCTCCTTTTACAAACCGATATATAACCCATCATATTTTGGTTGTATGTTTACAGAACGGTTTTTAAATATATCCTCTCTGCAACTGATACTTTATCTAAAATTTTCATTAAATAAAATCCATTATTTTCGTAATATAAGGAAATTAAAAAAATATCTATAAATATTTCTCTCATATCTGAGTATTTTACGAATTGTAAATACGTTCGAATAAAATCGAGAAATAATTTTTTATTTATAATTGTCTTAACGCATCATAATAGTGATAATTTTTTTCACAAAGAGTACTACCATGTCTTCTTTTTAAACACAAGTCACTGCTAAATCAGCATATGTTATACTTTTTTAGTAAACTATTGTTTAATTTATTTATAAAGCAAGTTTAGAAAATATTCCGCTCTTATAATTCCGCTTTAAGTTTGAACTTTCATTTTTATAATTATCGTATTTAAAAGTTACTTCTTCTTTTAAAATTATTTCTATATCTACGATCGGATTCATAATTTCCTGAGAATGCGGCATTCTCCTTATTTTCCATATTATTGAAATAATGTAGAAATATCTTTCTATTTTTCCAAAGAAAAAATTTAGTATAAATGCCGATTTAGTTGCTTAGTTATACGTGTCCAATCATTCTCACTCGGAATCGTATTTACCAACAAATAATCTTTGTTAAATGAATACTCCCAGAGATAGGGACGATAATTCGTCACAACTAAATCAATTTCCTCAGCATCAATTCGATCTGACGTCAAATCTTGCAAGGGAAGTAATTGAATCCGATGATTGTGTCCTATACGTTGCTTGGCTTGCTGGTAAAGCGTTTGAACCACAATAGAATTACCTGCTAATAAAAATACAACAGACTTTTTAGGATAATAAGTTCCAAGTAACAGATTAGTGAACAAAGTAAATTCGACAACGACGTCTTCAAAGAACTGGTCACCTAATCCAAGCACCTTCTGATGCTGGCGTAAAAATTGACGGTTTGTTTGATAGGCTTCTGAGTGGTTTACAATAGCTTGATCTCTTTCTTCTGCTAATTGCTTATTCCAAATAGGATGAAGAGTGTAGGTGAGGCTTTTTGAAGCCAAAAATGAAGATAATAAATCGGTGAGAAGCTTACGATCCCAGCCTTCAAACTGAGTATTCGAAAAATACTTCCATGCGACTGATTTTATGGAAGGCCATTGATTAAATAGGCTATAAAAATGTCGTTCTCGCTCAATCTGATTAATCGTGCGCTGCGCCACAAGTATTAAATAAAGCCAGATAAACTCATCCTTAGGTATATTTATATTAAATGTGTTAGCTAACACATCTCGAAGAGAATATAGCAAGATAAAATCCTTTTCTTTTGTAATCCTTTGCTTTTTAAAAAAGGAAAGGGTCACGCGTTTTCCTTGCTGGACTCGGTTCATCATAAGATAAACCAAAAAATAAAATTCTGCAGCAGATACCCCAGTTCCAACTTCATAATCGCCCAAATAATCGGATAAATTTTCCAGAATTAACGAGTGTATAGTTTTGGGTGGCTGTATCGTATGCGTTGTATATTCCCCCAAGTAGTAAAAATCATAAAAAAATTTCCTAATATTCTCTTCATCTCCAACTAACGTGACAGGATTCAAACTAAGTTTTAAATCATAGGCTTTGAGAGGCTCTTCAGCCCGAAGTAAAAAACGTCGAAATGAACTTTCCCCGTAGTTATATTCAAGGGCTAGTTCTTGAAAAGGTTTTAATTCGCCTCTAAAAATCTGACCAATCACAGCAAAAAGTATCTCTGATTTTACCAAATCTGCCTTTTTTTCCATATAGCAGGCATGGTTAACCTCTTCAAATCTATATCCGGTTTGTTTAGCAGATAAGATAATATGTTCCCCAAAATACTCTTTAATACCATTAATATCTTTCCCTAACGTCCGTTGTGATACAGAAAGTCTTTCCGATAATGCAACAAGCGTAAAATTCGGTTCTTTTTCAATGTTATTTAAAATTTGAATCCATCTAGTACTCATAGAATTCATCATAAAATCTTGTTGGAGTTGACGCATCGATTCCGTTCCTCCTTTTGTTAATTAAATATCTTGTCTTTGATTACAATATGCATAATACTTATGCTAAGTATCGAGAGATTTCCTTCTGTATCTCTTCTTTTCTGGGAAACTGAGATAGCTTTAAGACTCTTTCCTTCTGATGTATTTTCGTGAGATTACTCACTTCAAGAAAATATTGATAAGAAGTCTTGTTAAATGCAGATATGTTCACGACTAACCAGCCAGATTGAAGTAATTCTGATTCTACTTCCTTTTTTATCCATCTCTTTAGTGCATTGGATCCTGACAATCGATAGGTGACGTAGAGAGATTTATAATAGAACTCTTTTTGATGAATAACCCCACTTTTATTACAGGGTAATAATTGAAAAAAGAGGTACATTAATGATAAGTAGGTACTAAGAAACTGAGAAGCAAGTTCCTCGTCTGTTCGTATGAACTTATGAGAAGAAGCATTTGGCAGAGAAAATTCTCTTAGAAATCTCTGTTGTAACATTGGATTAAGAAACTGTTCCTCCTTCAGGGATAAAAGAAAGAGTGCTGCTTTTTCTTGATTTGGCAACGAAATTGTTACTTGAGAGTCGAATGATCGGACCAACATCTTTTGGAGTGAAGTTTCCTCGTTTTTTTTAAGCTCGTATCCCTGTGTTATTCTTAATTGTGCAATAACTATCCATTGGTTCATTCGTTCTTCATCTATCTGCCACTCTCCTTTTTGTACTCTTGTTTGTATCTTACATAACTGTTTAATTTTTTTTGTAGCCACCTCAGGATAGGTCGGCAACGAAAAATAAAAATCATAGAGTAGTTGACGGATTGTCACTTCTTCCCCCACAAAAAAGTTGTTCTTAGCATCCAGCTTAACTTTGTACTGCTTAATTAAAAAAGATTGGAGTTGGTGTTTCATCCGGCTAAAACTCGCACTTGACACATTTAGTTCTTTTGCCCATTGGTCATTAGAGAGTTTTTGTCCACTGGCTATGCAGTCAAAAAAAACAAACAATTGTTCTTCGGCTAATAAAGCACGTTTTTTCTGTTCATAAGTATTGGGATCTTGTAAGGAAAAATGGTACCCAGTTTCATCTCCAATCCAAAGAATAGAGGAATCAAAATATGATTTTAATTCTTGGACATCATTTAAAATTGTTCGCCTCGTATAATTGGTTTTATTTACAAGAGTTTTTAGCGTTGCATGTTCATCTTGTTCTAAAAGACTCAATAAGTTAAACCATCTTCGGATCTTTGTTTTATAAATCAATTGCTCAAATAAAGGTTTCATTGATAGATATTCTCCTTTCGTAAAACGGGAAATGTCTCTTTTCACAGTTTTTATCTCTCACTGTAATTGACAGAACCCACCTCCAACTTTTAAAAATATTCGGAGTTTCAATGTACACTTCACTTCGTTCAAAAACTGCTATTCGCAGAACTTGTGAATAGGGCAGTTGAGGTTAATCCAGGTTTTTTAACAGTAATATTTTTAGTGTAAACATTGTATGTTTATTTACTGAACCAAGAGTTAAAATATTTTATTCGAAATTAATCCCGTTTCTATTTCCTGAATAGTTAAATCTACGCTGTGAGTTCTTAATGAAGAAGATAATATAAAGTTGTTCAGCATACTTATTTCATCTATTTAACTATTATTCAAAGAATCAATACACTAAACTGAGTTTGTACCTCCGTGTTCGACTCATAATTAACCGTGTATTCTCTACTATTTGACTTGCTATCAGATTGTTAGGGAACATATTCCAATCCATTTTTTCTTTTTTGGAAGATGGATACGAATTACTTTGGTTATTGTTCACCAAAAATAGATATACTAATAGTTTCATTTGGAATCCCATGCACTATTGATTATTCAAGGTTTTAAGGTGATTTCGAAATTTCTATTTTACTATCTATTTTTTAGTTTGATTAGAGAAATCCCCTTATAGAAAGACTGAAATACTGGATCCTGAAGAAATTAATACTATAGTTTTTGCAAATGATATTTCATAAGATAATTCCTCTTTCTAGATATCTTTATCAATCTTTTTTTATAAATTTCCATTGAAATACCAAACTAGAAACTTCAAAGTGTAATAATCACCAGTTAAAATAGTTACTGCGACACTACGATATTTTAATCTCAAATTTGTTTAATCTTCATTTATTATCAGGTGTAACGTCCCTGAGAAAACGCTTCCTTTTTTATTTAAGAATAAATAAACGAATAATATGACTTTACTGGTCAATTTTATTAAATTTCATAATAAAGATTTCGGTATAATAATGCACATCAATAAGCAATCGTTATTTAAATGTTAAGATTCATTTCACTCCTTATCTTTTTCAATATTCAAAAAAATATTTTTTTGATGTTTTTATTTACAATACCCGAAATATACTTCAAATAAAAATCATTATTTGCACCTTCTGTTGAACCTGTGAAAATTATCTCATTATTTAAAATTTGTAAATTGGTGTCATACTATCTATTTAACATAATATAATTTAAAGAATATCTACCATTTTGTGTTCACGTTAATTCTAAATAAAGGTTCAAAAATACTTATTTTCTATACCCTTTGCTTATATATTTGTGCACTAACTGAAAAGATACTGAATTACTGTCACTTAAATATATAATATATAATACCTATCGATAATTGAGAATTTTTTTACAAAATTAAAAATAAACTAAATAAATTTGTGAACTATTATCCTTAACTAGTGTAATCATGTCTATTAATTCTTTATTTAAAATCTTAAATATTCTTAAAATAGTGATATCCTAGTAATCAAAAAAAATCTACTAAATAGCACATCACTACAGCCTAAATAACGATTTGTGTGTCTCCCAATAATTATCAAGTATAATAGTATTTGAGTACTGAGCGCTACAATTGTAATAGAACAAAGCTGCTAAAAATCTATACAACTATTTCACTATACGTATAAAGAATTGATATTGTTTTACTAGAATTTTTAGTACTTCATTTAAATAATTGATAAGTTATCCACTTCTATGTACTCAAAAACAATATAATAAAACAAAATAATTATTTATGTTTACGTTACAACCGTAGCTGTCCTTATTTTTAAATTAGAATAAAATTTTTCCGGTCCGCATAAATCGTTACAGATTGTTTTCTTACTTTCTAAATAAATGTCTTAAATATACAATCTTCCTATTTTTATCAAAAAAACTCATTTTCTTTAATAAGTATAAAAGAAAATTAATATTGTTCATCAAACGTCTATAGTGATTATTAAAGGAAAAAACGAATAACAAAATCAAGGTCCTCGAATGAGCACCTTAAGTATCTAGTATTTACTTAACTCATAAGTGAATCTTTAATAAACAAGAGGATAATATATATGCAAAGCACCTTTATTATGTTATAAATTATAATAGTAAAAATATATTATGTTCTTTTCAAGTGTTTCTATAGTAATAATTTTTTAACTTCGAACTTCAGCTTATGAGTAAAACCGGATAAATTTCTTCCAAGCTCTTTAATGGAGGCAAATTTAAATTAAAAAAGCTCTCGAATAAAGTGGAGTATGGTTCTATAATATCTAGTGTTGGTGGAAAATAATTATATTTTCTACTAACACTATTTTTTGTAAAAAAATAAAAAAAAGAGAGTAAAATTGATTGATTCTCGTCGAATTCTTCCAATTTGAACCCACCAACACTACTTGTCGAAGAGCGTTTTTTTTTTTTAATTGCTAAAGCCTTACATCAAAAAGGAGAAACTGCAAGTTTACCTCACAGTTCCTCCTTTTTATGACTCGTCTGGTGACTATATTATTAAGCAACTCTTTTATTGTGTTTCTTTTGTCTTACTACTAGGATGATAAACAATACTATGAGTACATATCCAAGTATGATCAAACTTTTTGTGTTTGAGGAACCTGTTTGCGGTAACTTCCCTTGTTCTATTGTAGAAACATCCGCTACGATCGTTTGTTTTTTGTCATCGTCTTCTTTCTCTGTACTCTCCGTCTCACCGATTTGACCAATCACGGTGATTTGCCCTGTTGTCGCCTCTACAACGATAGTTTCTGATAGATCCCAGGCAGTCAGAGCCAGCAATACCGTAACTAATAAAAATATTTTTTTTCGATTTTTCATACGATAGTTTCCTTCTTTACTGGGATTTCAGTTCTTAGTCTTCGTCCACATCAGGAGCAAAGCTCAAGACCAACTTGAAACTTGGATTTGACTCTTCTGATGTATTGACAGGCGTTGCTTCACCAGCGAAAGTGAACGTTCCTTCATTCTTTCCTTGATTGCCTTCAAGAGTAAATAATTCTGTTTCTGCAACAGTAGGTTTTCCTTCGCTAAATAATTCAATACCATTTACATTTAACAAGTCAACTTCATCCATCTTTAAGGGTGTATCGACACCCGTAACAGAAGTTATAACACCAACTGCGGAGTTATTCGTAACAGTATACGAAGGGGACACAATCTCTTTATGGCTTGATTCTTCTGTGGTATAGAACAAAGCTGTTGTAGGAATCGTCACATTGATCCATTGGTTCAAATCATCGGGGTTTGGTCCAGGTGTTGTATTATCAAACTCTCCGATAATTCCGTTTACTTGGACATCGCCTGAAGTATCACCTTCTCGTCCATCAATGGTTTGTGTGGCAAAAGCTTTAGTGCCGCTTGCTACTACTCCTACGATCGTTGCTGTACTTAGAATTGTTGCTAACATTTTTTTCATTTTTATTTCCTCGCTTTTCTTTTTTAGTTCTTAACGATAATCGTTAATTCAGCTTCAGTGATCCCTTGTTTTTCTTTGCTTTCAGGATCGTAGATATTGATTGTGGCTTTGGCAGGGTACTCGCCCTTTACCAACGGTGTCGCCAATGCGACATTTTCAACAAATTGATTTGGATAGATTGCACCAGAAGAATAGATTACTTCTCCACTTGATAATAAAGAGATATCCACGGCGATCGGGTACACATTGGTGCCCGGATTGACGATCTCGATGGATCCAGTGCTTTGACCATTTTCAAAGATGGCTTCTGGATTGATTTGCAGTGTAAAGTAATTCGCATCCGCAATTTCCTGCGCACGTTCAGATACACGCTGATCAGTAGCATCACCAAACTCAGGCAATAGATCTGCACTGATCAAAGGGACTGCTTCTTTTGATTGGTAGAAATAATAGCCAATCCCGCCGGCAAGCATAGTCAATAACAACAACCACAAGACCCATTTGCGTCGCGCCTTGTTTTCGGTTTGATTCATTTCCTCCAATGGATTCACCTCCTTCGCAGTTGGTACGATCTTTTTACTCAGTCTCGTGGAACAAATCGTAATACGATACGATAATTCGGTACGAGCAAGTCTTCATAATAACCACCTTGATCAGCTTCTGTATCGACGACCCATTGCGGGTAATCACCGTAGAAGTTTCCTGTTAAGGAAATTGGTACACGGCTTCTTTCTTTTAAACGAACCAAGTGCTGTTCATCCATAGCTTCATAAAGTTGGATTTGTGTTTCTTCCGTTTTTAAGTTCAATTCCAACAAAGGTGTCGAGATATCATCATAGCTAAGAGTTGGTTCTTCCTCTTCACTTTCACTTTCAGCGTAATCGAGAGGATTTTCTCCAGCTTCTAACAAAACGATCCCGTCACTATCATCGATCGCCATTTGATTGATATAGGTATCTACAGCAAGTGGAGATTGGTTGTGGATCTCATAAGCTTGGCTTTCAAAATTACGATTCGATTCAGCCGTGTTGTACAAAGATTCAAACACCATTTTGGTTGGAATCGTTACTCGCATATGTTCCAATTTTGACGTAACATCAATGCCGACTGTCAGTTGATAGGCTTTATTTCCTACCTCAAGAACAGCAAAGTAGCTTCCGTCTTCGTCAACCTCTCGAGTAAGATCCGTTTCCACGATGCGAAAGTCATCCGTCATATCCACTCCAGTTAAGACATTTTCGGCTTGTGCTCGACTTTCTTGCAGAATCAAAGCATCTAACGCCTCTTTCGTACTTAACTCGTTGATCTTATAGCGATCTAAGGTAATATTGTAAGCTTCAAAGTTGACACCTTTGATCACAGTTTGACGAGCTGTCACATCGACATAGGTCTCAATCGAAGGTTTGGATAAGAAAATTGACACTTCTGATTCTGTTTCCAATCGTTCATTTTCTCTTAATGGAATTCGGAAATAGCGATATAGTTGATGTTCATCACGATAGTCGCCCCATTCAATCCGTTCAGAGTTTTTATCCAATTCAACGATTTCCCCATTGGTATTTGTATAAGTGATTCGTGTAACATCTGTATCTTCATACATGGATCCTGTGATTTCTGTGGATTGATCACTCAACGCATCGATTCGTGCAACAAGACCTTCTGGTTCTGAAAAACGAATTTTATTATAGTTATTTTTAGCAATGACTTGATAAAGATCATTTTGTTTTTCGAGACTTTCCAAGGAACCATCTAATTGTTCGCCACTCAGTAATCTGGAACGTGCTTCGCCATTTCCTGTCCCTCCATATGGGAAGGGATTCCCACCATTACGATTAATACGCATGGTTCCATAAATATTTATAAACTCTTCGGTCGGAGCCTCTAAAGCAGCATTCTCCCAAACTGAAAATTTTTGATTATTCACATTAATTTTCAGACCATTCGCTACTGTAAATTGTTGCGAACGAATCAATCGTTGCAATTGCGTATTAGATTGTCCTGTACGTGTCGTAGGATGACTAATTTCAAATAGCTCTACATCTTTTAGATTCAATTGTGCGTTCCCCGCTCTGAAATAGAGAACTTGTAATTTATTTCGAATTGTTTCTAGCGTAACCAAAGAGTCCTGCTCAGCAGTAAAGGTATTCCGTACATTAACAAGAGGACGATTGGTAAATTCTGCTGTTGTTCCCATCCCGGATCGATTGTCTGTTAGGGAAAACTCAGCTCTGGCTCCCACTGTGATGTTGGCAAAAGAATTCGAATGATTGCTTGAGGCATTCCCTCCGCCTTGCGTATTCAATCCTCTAGCAACACCAGTAAATGAAGCATCCTCTTCAAGAATTAAATTTGACGTCGTAGCGACTCTAAATATCCCCCCCGATTGGTTGACATCCATGTGAGCACCTTTTCCTATGCGCACAAAAGAATTTGCATTTCCAAGATGGATAAAGCGTGAGTCTGAAGTTGTACGATTTCTTTCAGAGGTCATTTTGGCGTTATCAAGTAACTCAACTCGTTGTGCTACCCTGATTCGTGCATAATTGTTTCCGACTGCTGCATTCTGAATATTATTAGTTGTTGGTTCCGTTAAATGAACTTCAGCTTTTTGAGCAAGTGTAACCGAACGAACAGCTGTATTTCCTGTCATTCCTCTAGCTGCATTGATTCTAGTAAAAGAATTTTCTCCAAATAACACATCCGTCGTTGCAACACCTTGTATAAAGCGACCACCTGTATCAACTTCAACTTTACTCCCATCTTCCATCGTAAATTTTGAGTTCGCTAACGTTAAGCGAAAAACGGCTCGCGCAGCTTGTCGAGTGGTATGATCGACAATTACCTTTGACTCACGTCCTAAATTGATTTCTTCCCTAAACCGGAAAAAATCGACATTTGCATTGTTCCGGCCAGAAACAGTGATTTGAGAATGATCACCTACATGTAAACGGCGGATAGTTGAAGCAGCTGCTGCTGTGGTCCCGCCAGTAAAGCCTTGTGCGGTTTGTAAGCTGAATGTATTCGATTCACCAATATAAATATCTGTTGTACTTCGACCTGTAACTAAGGGTCCTACTTGATTGAGCGTGATTTTTGCATTTGCTTCTGACAAAAATTGAGAAGCTGTTGTCGTTGATCCTAACGATATGAGAGGATTGGCTGATGATGAAGTACGGGAAAAGTTCACATGTGCGTTTTCTCCTAGAAAGAAGCGTCTTTGCACGGAGAAAGCATCTGCCGCTACGCTTGTGGAATGCTCAGCTATAGTGATTTCAGCCCCTTCAAGAAGCTCAAATTGATCCACCATTGTTCCTGCGGTAAATCCATTACCTAATACACCTGTAAGTTTCGCGTATTTCCCCAAAGTGACATGGGCCAAACTTGCGTTGATAAATGCCCCTCGTTGATTCACCATTATTTCCGAATAGTCCCCAATGGCGATTTTCCCATTACTTGATGCTAAGCCGATAACAACATTTGAAGTACTTGCTGAAGATGTCGTCCTCATTCTCGGTACATCAATTTTTGTATGGTTGCCGATTTGAACAGAAGACGTGGCGAAAAAGGTTCGATACGCTTGACCAACAGTGGCATTGTTAGGTTCACTTATGGCAATTTCTACCTGATTGCCAATGGTAATGCTGCCGACTGCTACGTTGCCATTAAACCCATTGCTGTGCTGATTGTTCATTTTTACATGATCTTGGATTACTATCGTTGAACTAGCCACTCCTGTGAACATCGGTCCTTGCTGTGAGATCTTTGTTTGTGTGTACTCCCCCAATTCAACGGAAGAACTTGCACTTTGAAGTTGTATAAAGGCCCCCGTCGTTGTTCCCGCCCGTGCTCCCCCAATAATTGTTGGTTGATCTGCTGTACTATTTTCAACAATGAAGCGATGTCCGACATTGATTGCTGGTGTTGCACTAACCGTTCCGTACTCAGATAGTTTTAACTGACTGCCTCTTTGTATACGTACTTCGCCTAGCGTACTGGTGGAATTACCAGAAATCCCCTGTCCTGTTCCGACATCTAGTGTAGCCCCTGATGCTAAAGTCAACCGACTATCTTGATTAGCATTTGGCAAGGAAACCATTGCACCAGATTGGCGAATCGTGGTCACACTTCCTTGTCCAAAATCAAGACTTGCTGCGGTACCAGTCAAATGAAAGACTGTGCCTGTATTGCTATTTGTACTTCGTGTGACAGAAATTTCAGCTTTGCTTGCGACTTCCACTTGATTCATTTCAAAAATTGGTGCGGTATTTGATGAATGATGGTTGACTGTCAAATGACCTTCGACGAAGAGTCGCTCAGCTACAAATAACGTTGGAATTGCCGACGTAGCAGTTGTAACTACGTTCGTTCCTTTAAAATGAAGATGCGCCTGGTTGTTATTCACCACCCGTCCTGTAGCAGTGGTCAGCTCCATCTGGGTATTCTCAAAGGTAATCGTTGATGCCCCTATTGTTTGAGCCAGTCCTTGCGCAGCCTGGATCCCTTGTTGTTGCACTCCTTGCCAAGTAAGCTGCATAGGATTCACGAACTGCATCAGATTTTCTGCCGTCGTCTGTGAAAAAATCACTTGTTCCCCCTGACTCCTAAAGGTGACGTTCGTCCTTTGAATACCACTGATCGGGGCAGTAAATGTCAAGTTGCTGTCAAAAGTAAGCACCAAGGATTGATCATTTGCAATCTCACCATAGTCGTATTTGATTCCTTCATCATCGGTATAAACTTCCCCTAGTAAAACTGCCCGTAAATGTGTCTCACTATCTACACCGAGTTCAATCATTGCTGCATCAGCGTCAAAACGTTCCACTTGCTCTTCTTCAGGCTCTATTTCTGATTTCTCGTCTGAACTTGTTTCCTTCTCTGCTTTTTCTGATCTATCCTCGTAATCCGAATCATGAGACTCTTGGTTAGACATATGAGATTCATCCGCTGTCTCTGATGCCATTGTCTGGTCTTCCTTACTTTTCTCAGTTGTTCCTTGTACATCTGATGGATTAGTTGAAGAATCCGTTGTATCCGTATCTGTTGATTGTTCGTTTACACCAGAACTCGACTCTGTTTCTGCATAACCGACTTGTTGGAACGCTATAGAATTGTGGATTCCAGTGGTACTTAACAATATAAATGCAGAAAACATAGTTAATAGTTTCATTGTGTCCTCCTTTCTTCAAGTCCTTGTTACCAACAAACTGAGATATAATGAATAGATATATCCATTAGTTCGCACAAATATGTCTCAATATTCATCGTTTATGAAAAACAACAAAAAAAGATATCCAATATAATCGAATATCTTGAAAAA
The DNA here is from genome assembly GCF_051710905.1 of Enterococcus sp. DIV0806c. NCBI lineage: Bacteria > Bacillati > Bacillota > Bacilli > Lactobacillales > Enterococcaceae > Enterococcus > Enterococcus sp. DIV0806c. The sequence continues at coordinate 168,991 of NZ_JBIOLO010000002.1, forward strand.
GTTGCTAAACTAGGATGTCTATCAAATAAATTTCGTAAGAATTTCTGTTCTCGTAAACGATGGTTTTTAGTAAACATAAGTGTGCAAGGACAATCTCTAGCTGGCATAACCAATGCTATCAGTGTTTGCATTCAAAATAAAATCATAATTTGCATGCACTAGTGAAAATTATGCAAATCTAGTCAAATGTTTTTTAGTCAAATGAATTACTATGTACTAGGTTAAACTTTACAGTTCTTATCAATCGAAGTGAGAGCTTTTCGGAATGATGAGCGTAGATTGTTTCCATATCGATTTCTCTTATTGACCAAGATATCTCCACAGACCCTCCGTTTCTTGATGCTATTTAGCTTAATTATTTTAACGTCATTAGAAAGAAAGTCGCTTATCGTTTCGTTAGATGAGAGGGGAATACTATACCGATTCGCCAATGTTTTATAATCCTCTTCGCCTCTCTGATAAGCTTCAACTACCTGTTTTTTTTAATGCATAATCGTATTTAGTCACTAAAATACCCCCTAAGTTAGATTTTTTGGTCTAACTTAGGGGGCGTACTTCATAAACTGAATGTGTAGTTTTTTTACTTTGCTAGATTGATGAGTACCTTTTTCAACGAGTAACACTTGATTCAGATAGCTACTAAGTTTTTATAATTGATCACCGTTTTTTCTGAAGTAACGGTTACCTTTGCTATACTCAAGGTGACAACTGCTGAATTGCTTAACAGCTTTACGATGGTTCCAACGACTTGTTTTTTGTTATGTTTAAATGACACCTGTTGATTTTTTTCAAAAGCCAAACCTTCGATCGATGGTTCTATTGGTTTCCACTGTCCAAAACTCATAATAATCTCCCCTTTTTAAGTATTAAAAAAACCGTCTCAAACAGTTGAGACGGTCGAACAAATCATTTATGCTGTGCAAATATTGACGGCTTGCATGCCACGTTGACCTTCTTCGGTATCAAAGGTGACTGCTTGTCCTTCATCAAGAGACTTAAATCCGTCTGCTTGAATTGCAGAAAAATGAGCAAAGACATCTTGTCCATTCTCTCCTGTGATAAAACCAAAACCTTTTTCTGCATTAAACCATTTTACTGTACCATTATTCATACTATTTCCTCCTTGTGCATCTCTACGTATGCGTGTTGTTGCAATAAATGTTTGATAAGCAAAAGGAGAGTATAAATGGAAGCATAGCACTCTTAATACGTTTCAAAGTATATCACTACATTTAGTATACCACACAAAGCACCAAGTTACAATTTTACAATATTATTTTCTGTATATAGCTTTACTATTTACATCTACCTTAAAATTCATTAAACAACTCCAATCGATAAACAAGAACGATAAATTCACTAACAAACATTTAGCAGAAACTCCTTCCTGTTGTTGCTTCTTATGGCGTTAGGCTCCATCAATCATGAAGGTTTCATTTCTCAAGGACTACTTTGTGCTATAACACCATAATTTAGAATGAGTTTTCTATAAAATGTTTTCCGAGCTAATTGTCACCTTTTGTGCTATTCTATTAATATAGAATTTCGCTATAGACGTTATCGTTACCTTTCGTCACTATTTGAGAAAGGAGAATGTATATGACATTCACTAACAAAACGATTGATTACCGTGTCACTTTGGACACTAACTTAAACTTATTTATTGTTTTCTTTAAAAACGATGAAACCAAAGTCGCAACAGGTACAACAATTGAAAATGCCTTACATGAATTAGAAAAAATCGCATAAGGAGTGAAACTCTCTAATGGACAATCTTAATTCATACTAAAGGGATCTACTCGTTTCAATCAGTGGGTCTCTTTTTTATTTTTCTAAATTAGGCTATTTTTCAAAAATACTTTCAAATGTTTCAAGTGTATCTACTACCTTTGGCATAACCATAGCAGTAACTTCTTTTTCCTATCCGTCCAAATAATGAGGGAATAGGTGGATACAAGTTTATCCTATTTTATATGCTTATACACTAGACGCCAAGAGCTAAGATTCTTCCAAAACTCTTTTTCTTCCATTAAGTTAGCTTTTCCAGTTCTTAAATATAATACACAGACCCATCCATCATAACACCTTGAAAATCATAGAATGTTTCGGGTCCATACTGCGATTGTACTCACATAGTTCTTTAAAGTAGATGGGGTAGTCACTTTCAATGATTCGAATGATTTCCTCATCTGAAAAATAATCAAAGCTGAACAAAGCTGCTACTAATCCCATCTTGGCATCAATTCCTAAGGTCTCCGGCAATATTTCCCTAAAATTCTCCTGACAGATTTGACTCACTAAAGTCTCCAATCGTTGGATCTGGGTATTTAAATAGATTTTTAGGTCTTCCCTTGCTCGTTTTCCGGCCTCTTCAAAGGTACTTTGAAAGCCCTCAAGATACGCTTCTTTTTTAAAAAATGTCGTCATTTGTTTCCTTCCTTCTTTTAAAATATTTCCTGATCGATCAGTGGATTCAACTGATGCTTGACTCTTGCTCAATCTTGAACCGTAGGAATACTGCCATAAGAACATAATCCGTTTCAAAAGAGAAATCCAAGAGGTACAGCCGATACGATAGTTCGTTACAAGCAACTCAACGTGCTTAGCAATTAAACGTTCCTTCGGCGGCATAAACAACTGATTATGATATTCCCCTAGTAGTACACGTGCCTACATTCGAATCGATTAAACCACTAATTAGTCACCTTCTAATAAAAATAAATTCCCAACAGTTATTCTTTTTCTCTTGATAGTCCCTACGATTTCGTTCTTCAAATCGATACCCACTATAATTTGCGCGTAATTCGATACTTGTGCCAAAATGGTTTTTGAATGTTTGAATATCTTTTATTAAGGTACGTTGTGAAATAGCCAGTTGTTCACTCAGCTCTCCAATCGTAAAACGCTGTTCTTGTTCCATCATACTTAACACCTGCATCCATCGCTTAACCTCTGCGCTTGTAATAAACGCCATCTGAAACTCAAGCAACTTTTTTCCTCCTCACTTGTTCAAATATTTTTCTTTCCTACCTGTTAAATCAGCTTGACTCAGAAAATACAGAGAGCACTTCAATGATGTTCTCCTTGCTAGGTACGTAGGGAAGTACAAGCGTTGCACGAGCGTTTCTAGTTTGTGGTTGATTCACGATTTGTACATGGCGTACTAGTCCGAGTGGATTCATTTGGGCAGCTTCAATCACCTGTAAGCCAGATTTTTTTAACCTCGTTTCAACTTCCTGTTTGATCCATCGTGTCAAAGCACGTGGTCCTACTAGCTGATAGGAAACATAAATCGTCTGGCTATATTTTTTCTTCTCGGCTAAAAAACGTTTCATGAGTACGTCTAAAGGAGACAGTTTCTCACTGCTTGTACGCGGTACTTGTTCTGGTGCTTCGAGTGTAGGCAGCTGGAAAAAGGCCTCCATTAAAAAAAGCAATGTTTCGAAAAAACCATAAGTCAGACCTTCGGTCTCACGCACCGGTAACGCATACTCACTCGCAGGTGAAAACGTGCGGATAAAGTCTTGTTGTGTCATAGGGTTCAGGAACTGGCGTTCATCTAATGACAGGAGGAACAACGCCGCTTTTTCTGATCCTGGAAGAGCCACACGCACCTGTTGATCCAGAGCCTGGATCAGCGTCGTTTGGAGTTGTTCATGTGTCACTTGATCCTGTAAGCAATGTCCTTGGTCGACCCGTTGCTTGGCCAATTTCAGCCATTGATTAAACAAGGTTTCGTCTAGGTGCCAAGGTCCATCTTGAATCGCCACTTTCTCCTGATACAGGTCCTGAATATGTTCTGAAAGAACCCTAGGATACAAGGGTAAGGTGAAATAAAAATCATAAAGGAATTGGCGAATTCCCGCTTCTTCCCCCCACAGTTGATTGGTTTTCGATTCAAGTTTTATTCCATAATAGGTCGTCATTAACGTTTGAAGCTGCCGTTTCATCCGTTGAAAGCTTGCACTCGAAACATCAAGATACGCCATCCACTGGTGATTATTTAAACACTTTCCCGCAGCCAATTGATCCACCAAGAGAAAAAGTTTCTCTTTATCTAGTAACGCTTGTTTCTTCTCATAATACCCTTTAGGGTCAAGAAAGGAAAAGTGGTAGCCCTTCTCATCGCCGATCAATTGGATTCTCTCACCAAAGTAATACTTGATTGCCTTCATATCTTCAATGATCGTCCGTCGCCCAAAGCCAGTCTGCTCAATTAAGGTGTGGGCGATAACGTGTTCCTCTTCTTCTAACGTTGCCAATAAGACCAGCCATCGTTTAGTCTTATCCGCCATGACTAAATGATCAAATAAACTGTGCATATTTTTTCTGTCCTTTCTATGAAGAAAAAGAAAAGAGCCGCAGCCCTTCTCTTTCTTGTGATTAATTGCCAGGAACTGCACTTAGTTCCCAGGTGAGTGTTGTTTCGTATGTGCTCGCTCTTGGATTCGCGGTTGGAGGGACTTCAAGTGCCACGCTTTCGCTTGCACTTTCACCGTCACCAAACCGATAGATCCAGGTACCTGCTCCTTGGCCATCGAGCGCGGTCAAAAGTTTAGTCTTTTCTCCTGGAATTAAAGTGACACCGTCTTGAGCATACAACGTCGGTTCGTCACTTCCGTGAACAGACTTCAATTGTTGGTTCGTTAATGACAAACGTGCCCCTCTTAGTTCATTTTCCTGTAAATCCGTAAACTGACTGTTTTGCGTAACTGCTAATTGCCAGCCGTGACGTTCCTCTTCTGGCCGTCGATCACTGATCTGGATATAGTTTGGTCGCTCTTCCACCTCATTGACGGTTCCATCAGGATTTAACAAGCGTTGCGGTTGCGCATAATACCGCTTCGTTCGCGTAGAGATTGCTTGTTCGCCAAATGTGAATTGAGAAGCAAAATCAATACTTAATAAGCCTTGTTCTTCTTCGAGCTCAGGTTTATTCTCTGGATCGACTTCAATTTCTGGATTCATCGGATCTACTGGTGAGACAGGACCAAGATTTCCAACCGTTAAAATTGTCGCTGGTTCAAATGTCACATCATGAAACAGTAATTCGATTGGCGGATTGATATTACCTCGATCATTATTTGTTTCAGGTGGAGCAACGACCTCTGCGGCCTTTGCGGATCCTGCATTATCCCGTAAAAAGATTTGAATTTCATCGTCTTCTTTTAGTACGAGTTCACTTAGATCAAGCGTAAATCTGCCATCGTCGTTAACAGTAACCTCCGACGTATCAAAGGATTGCCCATTATGCGTTGCGGTCACTTCGACTTCTTTATTTTCTGAAGTCCCTTGGATGGTTCTACTATTTTCACCAATGATGGAAGACGAGAATTTCGCAGGTACCGGAGGGACAATTGGAAAGACTTCCACAGTGTCCGTTAGAATCTGATGGTCAAAGCCTTCGGTCAGTTCGCCACTGGTTAATTCTACATGGCTGATTCGAACTTTTGATCCCGCTTCAAGGGGGGCAGGTAAGGTAATTTCAAAAAGTCCGCCACGTTGGGCTTCTCCGTAAATACTGATACCTGGTGATTCGTCTGAATGACCGACGGTCTTGGTCGTATAGTCTCGTGTGTGCCCTGATGGGGATTTTACTTCGACTGTTACGATCGCTTCATCATCCCACGCTGGACGACTATCATCTAGTCCTACAGGAAGACTCACGCGCCCATAGATTTTCTTATCGGCATTGGTTGGCACCCTCAGCTCATCTGCGATGGCCCAGCGCCCATTATTACTACTTAAACGACTGTATGCAGTTAAACCTGTGTTGCCAAATACTTCCGTATTTAGTTGATCTGGTGCACTTGTCTGGCTTAACGTATTAAAATTTGTTCCAGTAAAGGAATAATCAATAGTACGAATGTCTAAATCTGGATCACCACTCAAGTCAGCACCTTTTCGCCAAACAGATAAATCACTATTTATTGCATTTAGTGTCGCTCCACTACTAACATTAAATATATTTCCACCACCGATACGAGTATTTCTAAAGTCCATAAATAGTGGATTCTCAAAACGAACAGTTGCATTTCCAGCGTTGAAAATTCCTCCCGCATCTGTGGCTGTACGTCCTTGGGCAATGAAAGTGGCACCATCTCGCGCTTCAATTTGCCCCGCCTGACTTTCCATATCTATCGCTGCTCCGTTATCCGCAACAATTTGAACCTTAGAACCCAAGCCATCAACTACAAAAGAATTATCCCCGGTCCTAGGATAATGTACCCCTTGATTTGCCAAACCAGAGGCCGTATCTTGATCTCTAGGGACACCATCTCCAGGATTATAGATGAAAAATTGCCCCCCGTTCCTAACTAAAATATGATTATTTCCACCATACATACGAATACCGGGTGTCCTTCCTCCTGTTTTACTTATATTCATTTTTGCATTATCTATTGTAAACTGATAGCCTCCTGCACGTATAAAACGTAAGACAGAAACAGCACCATTCTTCGTTTCATCAGTACTTCCGGCAGTTAAATTTAATTCTGAATTACTTAACAAATCAAATTTTCCATCTTTGCTAAGCAGACCTAACGCAGTGGCATGATTTGCATGAATGTTCAATTTTGCGCCTTCTGTCAATCTAATTTCAGCATTAGGATTATTAGCTCCTGAAGTAGTACTAGCCATAGCAGCACCTAGATAAACCGCTGCATTGGTTTCAGCGGCGCTGACATTACTAATTACTTCCATCTTTGATGTAGAACCACTCATTTGTAATGAAGCACGTGCACCATGTATCGTTATACTATTCGCATTATCTGATGTTGCATTGACTTGGGCACCATTTTCTATAACAAGAGCTGAATCTGCTCCAGCTAACCAAATATTCTTACCAGAACTGGCTGTTTCAAAAACAGTATCAGAGTGATCAAGTAAGACTGTACTATTATCTCCATCCATATGAATATTGTGCCCAGAGCTTCCGTTTGCCTCCCACTGGCTCTTTGAGATGGCTAATTTATTAGTAGTTCCTGTTGCAGAATAACCGACCCCACTACCAGCTAACTTCAATTTTATATCACTGGAATCAACGTGTGTGGTTGAATTATTTCCCGTCATTACTATACCACGTCGATTGCCAGAAGTAATATTAATAGAAATATTTGACCTATCTGCAATATTTAGTTCTGGATCACTCCCTCTGAGATGGAGTGCATTATTGATTGTAGCTGACCCGGCACCTGTTCCACTAGTAGTAGTGACTCCTAATTTTGAGCCACCTTCTAAGTCTATCTTAGGTCTTGCATTGTTGTTACCGACTTGAATGTTTTCGGTAGTACCTGTTCCACCACCAGAAATATTGAAGGCACTATTCTTTTTTAAAGAAAGTAACGCATCTGTGCCTTCCAAAATCATTCCTTGCGAATCACCAGTATCTGTCATTTCAATCTGACTCTCATTTAAGAGTACTTGTGGTGTTGCACCTTGTAAAAAAATTCCTCGACCAGTCGTCGTCCCCATAGTCACGTGACTGTTATCCAACACTAGTTTAGGCAAAGCCCCAACAAGATTCAGCCGTTGTCCTGACGTGGATCGAATCAGCATATCTGTGTTTATAGCCTGTAAGGATGACTCTCGTCCATTAATGGTCAGACCTTGACCTGTTGCTGTATTTATATTCAGCTGGCTATCTTTGATTGTCAAATCAGCCTCTGCACCATTCAAAAAAACTCCTCGACGCGCATTAGAAGTAACCGAAATATTCAGTTCTGATTCTTCTGATATCGTCATTTTCGGTTGCTCACCACGTAAGTGTAGCGCATTGTTAGCCGTATCCGAAGCGCCACCTGTACCACTCGTAGTAGTGACTGTCACTTTAGAAGCACCAATTAGTGAGAGTTCTGGACGAGGGTTATTGGAGCCAATTTGAATATTTTCGAGCGTTCCTGTCCCTGCCCCATTCACTATTAAATTACTATTATCTTCTAATGAGAGTAATGCATCTGCTCCAACTAAAATCATCCCCTGAGAAACATCGGTGTCTATGATTTCAATGTTGCTTTCATTTAATAAGACTTGTGGTGTCGTTCCTTCTAAATATATTCCCCGGCCAGTTGTAGCGGACATTGACAATTGGGTCTGATCCAATGATAACTGAGGATTGTCTCCAATCAAATTCAACCGTTGACCAGTAGTGCTTGTTAAACTACCTGTTGTTTCTACATAGCTGACTTTAGGTGATATACCCGTCAATGCAAGTGTAGGTCCTGTTGTAGAACGAATGTCACTACGACTATTCGTTACAGAAAATGATGGCTCACTACCAGCTAGATTTACCGTTGCCTGTGTGGTGGTAGAGGTAACTAATAGTTCTGAGCTATCCACCATCATTTGAGGATTATTTCCTGATAGATTCACCGCTGACTGTGTAGCTGAGGTCACAGATAATTCCGAATCATCAACAATCACTTGTGGGTTATTTCCGGATAGATGTAACCCTCTTTTAGCAGCAGTACTTGTCGTCGTAAAGTTGCTTTTATCACGAACAGTGATTTTTGGTCCTGCTCCAGTCAAAGCAATCGTATTATTGCTTGTATTAGTAGGAGCAGCAGTCGTTCCGATTGTACTAATCGTTAAACCTCCACCAGATTGGAGTGCAACTTCCGCATTTTCTCCTCTAAAATCAATTGTATTTGCGACACCCGAAGTCGTAGTAATTGCTAAAGTTGCGCCGTCTTCGATTGTTAGTTTAGGTTCAGAAACAGTCGCTGCTGCTAGAAAGATCGTGGCATTTCCACGACTGATAGTTACTTGCGCTTCATTTACAGCCTTCACTTCTTTCGCTTGAATAAAGGTTTGCGTAGAAGTGGTGCGTGTGAAGTTACTCGCCCCCCCTGTAAATTGAACCATTCCTTCTGGAATAGAGGCTAATTGCATCGCATTTGCATTGACCTCTGCTACATCTTCTATTTCTAATACCCAATTGTGACTGACCTCTACCGACGCATTGACTAGGGGAGTCGCACCTACTTTTGTAATTGTCGCGTTTTCTATCCGAAAGGTAGTCGCTTCGTCTACGTCTTCTAATTGAAAATAAAAACCATTGTTCCCAAATGTCAAAGTATACCCATTTCCTTGAATAAGCAAGGGACGAGACACCGACATAATATTTACGATATTTTCTGACAGATTGTCTTGAACAGAGATAATGCTAACTTCAGGATCTGCGACTGCTTCTCTGAATGCAGCCATTGTTGCGACTTCTGCCGTATTTCCTTCAAAGACTGCCTGTTCGAATGTTTCGTTCTCAGAAGGAATAGCTTCCTCTTTCGATTCTTCGGTTGCTACAGGCGCTTCTTTTTCTTCTGATTGTTCAGTCGCATTTACATCTTGCTCATGTTCTTCATTTGATTCATCAGAGGATTTCTGATTCATTTCTGATTGATCTTCAATCTCCGTTTCTTCCTTTTCCGATATTTCAAGTGTCGCAGTTGCTTCTTCGACGGATACCTCATAATTGCCTTCAGACTCATAAACCACAGGAAGCACAAATGTTTGTTGCGCCCGCTCTGCTTGAATCGTCCATTCATCTGATTCTTCTTCTTGGTTGATGGTAACCCCAGCTTGTAACTGGTCTTTTACCAGCTTTGCTTCCTTCGGAAGGGTAATCTTTGCCTCTGACACCTCTTGATCTGAAACAAAGGTCACCTTCAATGGCTCTTCAACCGTTCCTTGAAGGCGAGAGCGAGGAAAGGAAAAGCGAGGATTGCCTTCTTTTTCCACTTCTAGATAGTTTTTTATGGATGGAAGTTCCAATTGTTCTTCTTCCTGTACTTGCCCCCCTTCCTTTTTATCCGTGGTTTCCGCATAGACGATGCCTACTGGCAGGAGGAATGCATGCAGAACAAGAATCATCGTTCCTAAAATGAGCATTCCTTTTTTCATTAGCTTTCTCATGGAATCCTCCTCTCTATACTTCTTTTTCGCTTTCACGTGCTCTTTTCTTTTGCCACATCAGGTAAAGAACAAGTCCAAGCATTAAAACGAGTAAAATAATCGCACCGATCATCCACCAATTGATACTTGAATCAATCATTACGTCTTCTCGATTTAACTTGCGGGCTTCATCGGATTCAATCGTAAATTCACGCGTCCATGACCATTCATTCTCTCCCGATGTCGCTGTTAATTCTAGGACATAGTTCCCACTTCGAAAACGGTCGCCTTCTAAAGAAATCGGGAAGTTAAAGTTGGAATTCGGCGCCATCTGCATCATTTCTTTCTCTGCCTTATAGAGGACATCGTTCTCCCCTGCTCGTTTCACGGTAGCTTTCACCGCCAATTGATTGACAAAAGTAGGCGTAAAGTTTTGTAAAGAGGCACTGATCACATTGCGGTAGTTCAATTGATCCGCAAACACATCTAATAGTTCCAACTCAGGTTGTACCGAGTCTCTGCTATTACTGACGACCACACCAACCACATAGGCAAATTCATTCTTAATGGCCACGCCTTCCCCTGTGGCTTCATCGGCTTTTTCTGTTTCCTCTTTTAGTTCGGCAATGCGTAAGCCTCCGGCCAAAAAGCCGTCAAAGGCTTCGTCTGGCATCTGTAAGGGAATCTCAACCGTCTTCTTTTCATTTCCAGCTAATTCAATGACACCGGAAGGCGTTATCAGCTCATCTAAGGAGTGGGTTAAGGTTGGATCCGCTTCTTCGGCATCTTTGCCGTATTCGACGTTTCCTAACACGTTGGTATATGCCGTATGTGGGGTGACCTGAACCCTTATGGGTTCTGCGCTCGTGTTCCCAATCTCCAAGCGCAAGATTTCTTTTTGATTCGGGGCTAGATTCAAATCGTAATAGCCTTTGTCCTCATCTACTTGGCTGTCTGGAAAAAGTGGTGTGGCATAAATATTAAGTGCCGTTTCTTCTGCCTGAACCGAAACCGGTAAGAAAAAACAGAAAATGGCGAGCAACCATAAGTATTTGTACTTCTTTTGTGTATAGTTCATCTAACGTAATCCTTTCTTAAAAAAAAGCAGCGTCACAGAAATCTGTAACGCTGCCAGTAACTAATGGAACATGGAAATAGGAATGTTATTTCTTAATCCTCATCAGGCTCATTCTCAGGTGTTAGTTCTAATTCCCATGTCAATGTAGAGGTATACGTTACCGCATCTTTGGCGGTTGAACCTGGAACAAATAGTTTGATTGCGTCATTTTCCACTACGTCCGCTCCGGCTGTGACTTGTTGTGCAAGAGCAGCATTGTCCCCCCAAACAACAGAAGATGATCCGGCCCCTTTTTTAGCAGCCGCTGTCATCACTGGCACAGCCTTTTCTCCGGGTAAAATCTCCAGGCCAGTAGCATGTACCTCAGGTTCTTGTTCAGAATCATTGATGCTATAAACAAGATTTGGATCGTGCAATGTGATCTTTGCTCCTTTTAACACCTTATTTTGTGTATCAGCTGGACCTTCAAATTCAGACAAGCTGACCATTAATTTCCATCCTTCATTCGTACCACGTGTGTCTTGGACTTGTGCCAAACTCACATAAGGGATCTTGTTTTCTTCGCCCGTTGTTCCTGCCTTTTGTTGTCTTTCAGCGATCATGTTGTAATTTTTATCGGTAGTTGAGATAATTTGTGAGCCGAAGTTCATCGTTGGAACTGTCGCGATCGTTAACGGTCCTTTATTTTGTCCATCCGGTCCTGTAATCGGTGGAATGTCTACCTCTGGTTCTCCGGGTAGTTCATCCACTTCCGTATCGTCATTCCCTGGGGTGAATGTGATTTGCCCATCGGTTGTCGTTTTGCGGACTTCGCTTGTTTTTTCCTCGTTGTCTGGTTCATCGGCAAACGCTTGAACGCCTCCAGCTAAAATGGTCGTAGATAATGCAGCAACACTTACTAATCGAATAAATTTCATGTGTGATTCCCTCTTTAATTTTCTCTATTTTTTTTGTTCTTCATGTTTCTTTTGATTCCAAAGAATACAACTAAACCTGTGAGTAAACAACCTAGCCAAATCCAGTAAGATTGCATCGTTGCATTGGTCTGGGGAAGGTCTCCCTCAATAATGGGCTTAGCTATTTCTGTCGGTGGTGGATCCGGTGTACCGATTGGTTCATAGCGTCCCGTAAAGTGAATTGATCCTTCGGTCTCGGTTGAGTGTATAGACGAAGCTTGTACATTAGATGTAAACCTCAAAATCAGGATTACCAGTAAATAGCGAGTGACTATTCTTTTTTTATAGTTCATTCCCCTCCTCTTTTTATGAAATTCAAAGCTTTTAATATACGGAACTAAACAAGCAAGGTTCAAATTGGAGTCTTAATTGCACTCACCTATAATAAAATATTCTACAGAAAATGAATAATCGAAATTTTCACCTCGACGTGCAAATTTAGAATTATTATTATTAAAAATTAATCGTCAGATAGCCTTCTCGAAAAATCGAGAAGGCTATCGTTTATTTTATAGAAGAGTTAATTGGAAATTCATACTTTATTGTAGCTCACTAAGTATTTCTGACTATCAACGTTTAAACCTGACTTTTTGTCAGTTAGTTACTTTTTTGATAGAAGACATTATCTACTGTACCTTTATTTGCTTTCTTCTTTTTCATAGTTTACTAGAATTTCTGAGCGTTATATAAGCAATGTTTCTTATTTTAGTACATAATTATTTTATCAATTAAGAAAGGAGAATTATAATGAAAACTTTAGATGCTATTGCATTAACTTTATTGATTGTGGGAGGACTGAACTGGCTGTTGGTAGGCTTGTTCGAACTTGATTTAGTTGCTATGATTGCTGGTGGTTCCACATCTATTTTTGCGAAAATTATTTATATTATCGTAGGAATTTGTGCAATCTACTGCTTGAAATTCTTCCCAATGATTACTAGAAAAGTTGATGAAACATATTAGATAATTATTATTTTTATGAACCTTTCCATTAATGGAAAGGTTTTTTATTTGAGAAATTTTATTTATTTGTAATTTATAGTATTACATTATTTCGCTTTTCGGAATATATAAACAAATCTATTCTAACTCATAAATTGTATTATTCGTAGTGGTAAATGCTTCTAATTATATAAGAAACTGTTGGGTTCCTTCCTTTTCCAATACACTTATTTGTTAACTATGAAAATCACCAACGTGCGAGAACTTCCTTACTAATACCCTCTCATCTATTAATAGATGTACTAATTAATATGAACACTCTTACTTTTTATACTTTTATCTCTATTTTACTTACTCATTCTGTTGACGAAATTTTACTAGCTTCTAGAAATACCCATTAGCACCTCTAAATAAATTTTGCTAAGTGATTATTAGTTAATTATTCCAACAGATTATATCGAAATTTAAAATAGTTTTAAAAAAAATTAATAATATTTTTTTGGAAGCGCTATCCATGGCGTGATACAATAAATATGTAACAGAATTACTGATTATTTATAAAAATAATAAAAGGAGGCGCCATTATGAAAAAAGTAGTTTTCTCACTTGTTTGTCTTTTAGGTTTCTTATCAGCAGGATTATTAGGACCAAAAGTTCAAGCAACCATAATACTTCCAGAAAATACAAGCTCTATTACAGATGTTCCAATAAACACTCCACGAGTTATGTCGTCAGTTAACACGAACAATGATTTTAACTCTATGCTATATTTGAATCAAACAAAATCCGCTGGTTGGTATTATCCAACAATGCAAAAACAGAGAGAACCTTGGTATGATCAAATCGTTTTTGAAAAATCACCTAGAGGACTATACATTAGAGTATTACACTCAAAAGAAAATGATGACAAATTATACTTTAATATCTCTAATAGAGGATATGTTTATCTAGATAGAAAAGAAAATGCCAGAGAGTTTTCTGTTACCAAGCTGCCATCTACAAATAATTTAAATTATGATACCTTTAGAATTACAGATCTATCTACGGGCCAGTCTTTGGGAATTTATAATAATTATATTACTATCGGTTCAGGTACTATCCGAAGAAACTGGATTTTTGTTTAAATTGATGGAAGGCACTCATCAGAAATCTATTTTTATCTAGTATTTCTTTTGATTTTTTAGATTGTTTCCATACCCCAAAGTTCAAAAAGAGTATTTAGAAGATAGCTATTTTCTAAATACTCTTTTTTTAAAACAACGTACAAATCTATGTAAACAGAGTTTTATTTCTATGAAAGTCTTAATCTATACACCAAAGAAGTTGGCACTCAAAGCCAACTCCTTTTTTGCGCACAGAAAACCAATGATTTCCGGACAATCTTTTTAATAAATCTATTTTTATACCACCTTACATACCATCGAATGGTTGTTCTATGTGTTCAAATTATTCTCACATAGTTCGTTGAAGTACGTACGATAGTCCGTTTCAACAATTCGCAAGATCTTTTTGACTGGCCGTATCCGGATTTTCAAACCGTTAGCTCCAAGTACCACCACCTTCGGATTACCATCAACAGAAACTGCGATTCCCTAGAACTAACATTAGGCGCTTGGCTTATTTCAAGCAATCGATTAACCTTCTTAATGAATATTAGATTTGTTCTTTAAATTCGTGGGACGAATCGTAACACGATTCGGTAATTAGGTACAAGTGTGCTCTCGTAATAGCCCCCTTGCTCAAGTTCAGGATGATCAATCCACCGTGGATAATCCCCATAAAATTCTCCTGATAAGGAAAGCGGTGTACGATCTCCTTCTGGTAAACGAATCAAATGTTGCTCCGGCATCGTTGCGTATAACTGTTTTTTAGTCTCTTGCGTTTGGAGATTCAAGCGCAACAATGGCTTCGTAATATCCTCATAACTAGGATCCTTCACATCACTTTCTACATAGTCAAGTGGATCTTCCCCTTCTTTCAAAAGAACGATTCCAGCAGGGGCATCAATAGCAACTTGGTTGATATACGTATCAACAGCCACCGAGGATTGATTGTGGATCTCATAGGTTTGGCTCTCAAACTGGCGGTTCGATTCTTCTTCGTCATACAATGATTCAAAAATCATTTTGACAGGGATCGTTACCCGCAAATGTTCAACTTTTGAGGTCAGATTGATACCGATCGTCATCTGATATGCTTTATTGCCGACTTCAAGAATAGCGTAGTAACTCCCGTCTTCTTTACTATCTAACGAAAGATCTGTCTCAATGATGCGAAAATCATTGGTCATGACTTCTTCAGATATGATATTTCTTGCTTGCGCACGACTTTTTTGGAGAATGAGCTCATGTAATACTTCGACTGTATCTAGCTCGTTGATCTCAGAACGATCTAACGTAAAGTTATTGCTTCGATAATCAATACCTTTAATGACTGTTTGCTCTTCTGTCACATCTCCAGTCGTATCCCCAGAAGGCTTTGACAGTTTCATTTCGACCTTTGACCCCGTTTCGATCCGTTCATTTTCTGCTAAGTTGATTTGGAAGGAGCGAACCTTCTCGTGGGTATCTTGATAGTCTCCCCAGGCAATACGAGGAGAATCTTTTTCAAGAACAACTATATTTCCTTCTGTGTTTTTATAGGTAATCGTCAACTGATCCACCATTTCTGTGGCATGACCGTGAATCACTACAGATTGGTCACTCACAGGGTCAAATTTGGCAATGAGTTGTTCAGGAGGAACTGGCTCCCAGATGTAAGTACCCGGATAAGTGCCATCATAGTTATTCATAAACTCGGTTGAGTTTTCAAATGCGATAACACCAGTCCCGCTAGTTAAACTTTCTTTTAAGACCCATCTGCCTGTGTATTGATCAGTTATTTCAATCTGCGGCAAATTTGTCCAAGCTCCATTTGGCGAAAAAACACTTTTTTCTCCCAGAACAATTGTCTTTAAAGATGTATTATCAAACATACTTATAAAAAAGCTTAACCTTGCTGTATCCCAGTTACTGATATCTAATTTTGTTAAAGACCTTGCACCACTGAACATAAAGCTCATATTAGTTACCTTCGATGTATTCCAGTTACTCATATCCAATTCGATTAAGGATCCTGCGTTTTGAAACATCACACCCATATTTGTGACATTTGACGTATCCCAGTTACTGATATCTAATTTTGTTAAAGACCTTGCATCACTGAACATAAAGCTCATATTAGTTACCTTCGATGTATTCCAATTACGCACATGTAAAGTTCTCAACGAAGAAGTACCATCGAACATATGGCTTATATCGGTCACATTCGACATGTCCCAATTATTCAAATCTAATTCTCTTATTGATGTATTGAGAAACATTTGTCTCATGTTTTGGACATTTGAAACATCCATTCTGCCAATATTTTCAATTATTTCCAGATTTCGTAAGTTTCCAAACAGACTCTCAGAATTTTTTGGTAATATCACTTGATCTTCCACAATGATTTGTTTAACTGAAGAATGGGTTTTCCATGGGGCATCTACTGCTGCGCCAGCCTCTCCACCATATAATGTAATTGTTTCAGTTCCTTCCTCATACGACCAAGGAACCGTTCCCCATAGATTCTGTTCAGGCTCGTAGGTATAGACAACCATTTGTTCTTCTACTCTAAAAGTTCCAGAGGCATTTTCGGGAGTCTTACTCAATTGCCAACCACTAATGCTTAACGCTTCGGTTGTGTAGATTTGATCAACTAATCCAATCAGCACGCTAGGATCAGCTAATTGATTCCCTTCCTCATCTTCATGCTTTACAGTAACATTTCCACCTTGAACTGGTTCAAAAACTGCACGAATCACAGAGTTTCCAGCTTCCCTTTGGCTTACAGTAAGATCTTGGTTAGTTGGATGAAGTATAACTATTGGACCTGAAGCGACTTCCCAACGTAAAAATTGGTAACCGGGATTTGGAAATGCATTCATATTACCCAAGTTATCTCCTATTCGGAGCCAAACTACATTCGTTCCTCCCTGATAAGTTCGTCTAGGATTACCACCAGCTAGTGGACTTGCAATTAGCTCTAAACGGTATTCAGTAGTACGATTGCTCATCTCTTCGCTATCGTTTCCTTCTAATTCTTCTGACTTTTTTGCATATTCCAAAGTGTCTGTTACTTCATGATTACCAGAAAAACTTAACTGATCATCCGCATAGGTTAGTTGAAATGGGATATAAGGTAAAAGTAAAACCATAATTAACAAAATTTTCCCAACTATTCGGATAATTTTTGTCATTTTCATACCACTCCTCTGTATATTTCTCTCTAAAACCTCGTTCTTGATTTAGATAATAAAAAAATATCCTATGATATCGAATGTCTTCAAAAATTATTGCCCTATCTTCTCTACTATAAAAAATATATAACAAACGTGTGCTATTAATACTAAGTTTTTTAATAACATTTTTATAACCCTATGCTTATAGGCAAATCTCTTACCCGAACAATATTAACAGGATACTAGATTAAAATAAAATCCTTTATTTTCACACACCTATGAAATAAAGTTTTCTTTTTTTGTAAATCACTTTAAAAATTTAAAATAATATTTTCCGATAGAAATTTGTTTTTCTTTCTAAGAATCTTCAGACTTCGGCTACAGCTTTTCAACAAAAGGAATTTTCCCAAAAATAATGGTTATATTTCGTGAAAATTTAATCAATTAGATCTGCATTTGACATTTCTTGTGTGAATTGTAAAAGAATGAAGGTCAAGAAGTGTTTTGTATCAAACTTTTACATTGCACAAATTTGAATTGGATAGCAGATGAAAAGATATTCAAAAAAAATAAAATCGTGCTTGTTATATTTTTATATCCTATGTATTTATATTTATATCTTATCAACTATTACTAGAATTCCATTATTAACGACTCTTACAGAACAACACGTTCTCGATAAATACGAGACTATAATTAATTTATTTAATCGCTTTCTACTCTATAATCTCCTAATGTAAAGTTGTATTTTTTTAACTTATATGTGTAATTTCCACCTTTATTTGCAAAAATAATTTGAGTTTTAACTTTTTTTAAATTTATAAACATGAGAAATAATGAATTATATCTAGATTGTATCTCTGTTAATAAAATATACTTATTAGTTTTACTCCAAATAATAGGGAAACATAAAAAGAAAGATTAGTCCATCTTAAAAACAAACTAACCTTTCTTTTTTTCAATTTTTGTTATCTTTTGCCAAAGATTATGAAGTGTTATTTTTTGTTAGAATATTTCTCTCTTCATACTTTGTTATATAAATCAATTATAGTCTCACCCTTACATATATGGATTCAACTTTTCTTTGATATATTTACAGGTGTTCGGAACTTGTTCCCAAATCAATTTTCTAATCCGTTCTTCTTTCGAATGCATCGCCGCAAATACTTCCGCAAAGTACTCTCCTGGATCTGTCGTGCCATATAGTACTTCAGAGTTTGTTTCTTCATCATAAATTAGCTTAGTTGTTTCATTCGTTAAGTTCTCACTTTCTTCCAAAAACAAATTTTCAAATTCCTCGTTATTTTCTGACCATTGTAACTCTTCTGAACCCAATAATAAACAATCGATTGCATGTCCTAACTCATGTGCTACAGTTTTGTAAAAACTCTTTTCATATTCATATTCTTCCATAAATTGTTCTGCTGAAAGATCAACAGTCATTTCATTTTTAAAAGGGTCATAATGTCCAGCTTCGTCTTCTTTTTCCTTGGCAAGAATACTTTTATCTACATAATTCAATTGTAAAAAACTAGGTTGTATATCAAATTTTTTTGTAAAAATCTCTTTTAATAATTGTTTAGGAAAGGTGGTAAGGTAATAATTAATACTGTTTTTAGCTCTTTCCACAACCAAATTGGTTCGATAACTTTCTGCTTCGATATGGATATGGTCTTCATTAATTCCTAATTCATTTTTTAGCTGACTATTTAGATTTTTTTCATTCTCCTGTAACAATTTAGTAATCTCTGCTTTTGGAATAATTTCTGCTTCTATTTTGATGTATTGCCTCCCTTCATTGACCAAACTGAACCTATTCACCAACACACCCGTATCTTTATTTAAAAGTACCTCACTTCCACCCAGATACATCATTTCCGTTCCTCTAGGTATTTTTAATTTCATGATGATCCGCTCATCATTATTTGGATTTCTTTGATATAAATCACCAATTGTATAGCCTTTTACATGAAAATATTGAAAACTATTCCTAAACTCTTCAAACTTTTCTTGATCAATTCCTGTTCTGTTGTCGAAGTAATCATTCACGGAAAATCCTAAGTTCTCTGGAGATAAGAAGGAGTAAACATATTGCGTAGCAGTTGTTTTATCAGTTTTTTTATCAAAAAGTGTTTTTAAGTCTTCCACCATCTCTAGATAGTCTTCTAAATCTTCGACTTTACCAATCTCATCTCCAGTATCAAAGCGTTTATTTAACTCTTTTAAATTTTCATTGTTTGCTCTTGTTATATCAATAAGTCTACCTTTTTCAATGTTCGTTAATCTTCCCTTGAATTCGTCTGCCTTTTTTTCACCATATTCTTTTGCGGCTTGTTCGTCTTTTTTATAGTCCGGTCGAAAGTTCTCATTGGCATAAAATTTATTCGTACCTACTCCTGTTGTACAGATAAAAAAGACAGCAAAAACAAAGAAAATTCTGAAGATTTTTTTCATTGCATGCCTCCTGTCGCAGGCATCACTAGATCTGTATCACTAGAAAAGACGCGGACAGTCCCCCCATCCCTTTTATTGGCCCATATTTCAATTTTAGTTTGAGAAAGATCCACAGGTAGTCCCCATAACAAATTCATTTGGCTCCCATTCATAACTGTAAGTTCATCTAAAGTAGATTGAGAACCTTCCTGATTTGTAAAAACCCCTTTGTAGGAGGCTATTTTAGAAGAAATATGTTCTGGTATATTTTCAAATATTATGCCAATTTTATATTTGTCCTCTAGCATTCCTTTTTGCCAGTCCTTAAACTTATGAACTCTTTCTATACGATAATCAATAGGATCATTGCCATCTAAAGTTTTGTCATAAATTGGATATCTTTTTCCATTATATTCTGCATCCAACGTAAAAATATCTTTTGAATCCTTTAATGCATTCCCCACATAAGTAAATCGTTTTCCTTCCTCCGTATTTTCAGAAGAAAGATAATAGGCATTTCCATATTCGATGGATGCTAGATATTGATCGTTTACAGTGGCCCGATAATGATATTTTCTATGCATCGTTTCATTCAAAACAATGGAAATATCATTTGGAGTTAGTGTAATTTCTTTCACAGATTTTTGAATTATCAACCCTTGTGCTTTTTCTAAATCTTTTCCGATCTGCATAATTTCTAAGTCTGTGTCAGATAGGAACCCAAGCTTAGTACGTAGTAAATCAAGCGTATTTTGAGTCACCCCTTGTTTTATTTCATTTTTCGCATCAGTTGTAAAAAGGTCCCGTACTTCTCCTTCACAGGCTGTCATATAGTCCGAAGTAATAATTTGGATGTTCATTCCTGGTCGAATGGTTACATCATAGATATTATTTAATCCTTTTTCTTGGACTTGACGAGTTACTTCCTCATGGGTCTTCTGATCAAAAATCAAGTAACAATCCTCTTCATTCAATGACAAACCCTTTCCTGTTATCTCATGATAGTAAGAGAGTTTACCATTGCTTTCTTCTATTCCAAATCCTTTTTTAATGGCCTCCTTTACGGTTAACTCAGGTGTTCCATCATTTGGATCTTTCACGTTTCTAGCAGCAATTCTTCGTTCAATCGCCTCTTCGTTGCCAACATCAAGGGTAATACCTGTGGTTGTTTTATGAATTTGAGGAATATATAAGTCCCAACTTCCACCTATAATATTTCCTCCTGAAGCGCTACGCTTAACAAAGTTCCCAGAAAACTGGGTGGTCTCCAGCCGGAGTTGTTTACCCTCATCTAATTTTTGGACTTGTTCATAATTTAAAGGAATGAGTCGTGAAGAGAATTCATCGAGTGTATTCAATGCGAGACCATTCAACCTTCGTTCGGGATATGCTTCATCAGGTGCAAGATCTTCCGCTGTTTGATTGATCTGCGCAGTAATTGTAGCAAGTGTATCTTTTTCTAAAACAAAGTTAACGGTTGGTTTCAAACCATATACTACACCTGTACCGGTGTTATAGTAGCGAATATTTGCATTTAAATCCGCCGTTTCACCTTTATTTAAACCAATACTACCGCTCCAGGTTTTCCCCGTTGTATTTTTACTTTCAATTGATTGTGTCTCTGTATGAGAATAATTGCCTGTTATAGATACCTTAGGGAATGCAGATATTTCTCCACTTAAACTGATTCCTTCTGTGTTTGCCCAAGTAGAATTCGAGCCTGTTTCTCTTGATTCAGAGGTGCCATGTTCATTATTTTCATTGATTACACGAGATAATATCATTTTTTCCATACCAACAGATATTGCAGGTACAGCAGCTACTAATGGGTCTCTGGCTTCCCATTTCATCCCTTCATCCACGTCTCCTATTGCTTTCTCAAAATCTGTGTACGGATCACGAGCCGTATGTGCATGATTTGGATTCGATACATACTTAGTAAATCCTTTTGAAGCGTATGAATCATCCCACTTTGTTACAATTCTGTTGATTATCGTGTAGCCGTTTTTCTCCCATTCGTCATATATTCCATCATCGTCTGTATCAACAGAAGAATTTATTCGGGCAAAAGGCTTGTTTTCATCCATTTTTTTTACCAATGCTTCTTCTCTTTTTTCTGGATCGAGTTCAGGTCGCAATAATTTTTCGTTCGCATTCACTGTTTTATTTGCCTTTGTGTTCTTCCAAGATAAATCTAGATCAAAGATTTGGTTCTCTTTTTGATTTGTCTGGTACTCAGCCACAATAGAGTATGTACCTTTTTCTAAATGAATCGTTTTTATCATACCATTTTCAATAACCGATTGTTTATCCACTTGCAAGAGTATAGTTTTATTATCAGTCGTAGAAAATTCATACTCTCCTGTTTGTTGAATCTGTATTTGACCGACCCATCTAGCAGATTGTATCGGTTCTTCCGTTACCTTTTGGATTTCTGCCACGTCTTCAGAATCAATCTGAAGCTTTCCATCAGAGTAAGTATCCATACTAATAAATGCAGGTTTCTCAAAGTTATCTCCATAGTAATAGTATCCCAAAACACCTGCCAGATTTTTACTATGATCACTCGTTTGTTTTTTTACTTCTATTTCTTCACCTTCAGCATAAACATTGGAAAATGCTAACGGTGCAAGCAGAGCCGTAGCTATTAAACTATAAATCCATTTTTTCTTCATAAAAAAAGGCCCCTTCCTTTTATTCCATCTAATTTAAAAAATATATTAATATGGATGACTTTATTTAATTCATTTGCAACATCGAATTTTTGATAACTTTATTTTTACTATAATGACTGTTGGAGTTCTAAAGATCCAACAATTATATTTTTAATTTCGGTTGCGCTTACATTAAAATTTATAAAGAGACTTGAGCTAATTCCACATTCAACCTTTTTAAAGTCAACTCATTTCTTCGACAATTACACTTATTGTCTAACTACTAAAAACAACAGTAACAATAAAACATGTCTTTTTCAATTTCCTCCACTCCTTTGGTTTTAATTAATAAAATATAGAAGTTATTTTCTATATTTCTATCATGCTACATCCAAACAAATAAAAAATGCCTTTAACAACTTTTTTTGTCTCTTTTGCGCAAAATTTCATTTAAATATTTTGCCGTTTTTTTACAAAATAATATTTTTCAGAATGTTAATCTGCACGTAGAAATTTCAACAGAAATTGTACTTCACATTATCATCAAAAAACAATCAATTGATTTTCATAGTTTTGAAAGCATACCGATTTAAATTAATCAAACATATGACTTATAGTTACTTCAATTTTCTTTATTTTCTTGACAGAATTTATTAAAGCAAAATCTTAATTTTCCAAGATCAAGCCAGATCAAAAGAGAATCCATCGAAGCTTATTTGGCTCTATAATTTATGGGACTGATGAATCAAAATTGATTCTTCAGTCCCATTTTCATTTTAGGTATTAAAAAACATATCGTTCTCTAGTATGATTAAATCACCACAAAATAAACAACTGAGAGGACGATATGCTATATGAATGATTCTATCAAAAAAATGCTGAGATTAATAGATAAAGATTTGATGATTACTAAGATCTCTTACGAGATCTTTCATAAGGAAAAGACATTGGTCATTAATGCCATTCTCTCACCTGATCCTCGTACCTGTAGAAGTTGTGGTTCTACTGTGGTAGATGGAAACGGGAAAGCAATTGTCGTGAAAAATGGGAAGAAGGAAATCATTGTCCGCTTTGAACAATACAATCATATGCCAATGGTTATGCGCTTAAAAAAGCAACGCTATACCTGTAAAAACTGTCGAACCCATTGGACTGCTCAAAGCTATTTTGTCCGCCCAAGACATTCAATTGCGGATCATGTCAGATATAAAATTGCTTCTTTACTGACTGAAAAAGTCTCTTTATCTTTTATTGCGAAAAGCTGTCAGGTATCTTTGACTACCGTTATTCGTACATTGAAAGAGTTTAAAAGCTATTTACCAAAGCCCACTAAGAGGATTCTCCCCAAAGTATTGATGGTTGATGAATTTCGTTCGCACACTTCCATAGAAGATAAAATGAGCTTTATTTGCGCAGATGGAGAAACAGGTAATTTAATTGATATCTTACCTACGCGTAAATTACCTCGATTAACAAACTATTTCTTGGGCTGCATCAATCCAGAAGAAGTAAAATTCTTAGTCACAGACATGAACGCCGCCTACTTCCAGCTTACCAAACGCGTTCTGCCAAATGCGAAAGTAGTGATTGATCGGTTTCATATTGTCAAACACATGAATCAAGCTTTCAATGAGTTGCGTATCCGTGAAATGAATGAACTGCGTAAAGCAGGACAGAAAAGCCATGCAGAAAAACTGAAAAAGAACTGGCGCTTTCTGCTAAAAAATCGTGCAAACATTAACCACTATGAGTATAAAACATGGAAAAGTTTCCGAGCACCTAAATACCCATTTCTTACTGAAGCAATGATGATTGATCGATTGCTTAGCTTTTCTACGCCCCTAAAGGAGGCATATCCCTTTTTCCATGAATTAGTTGAAGCTTTTCGAGACAAAGACCCTGACTTGTTTTTCTCCTTATTGGCAGAACTTCCCGAAACGTTAGATGACGGCTTTCGTGAGAAACTTCAAAACCTTCTGACCTACGAAGAAGGCATCGCCAATGCGATGATTTATCCTTACTCCAATGGAAAAATAGAAGCAAAGAATACCCACATAAAAACGATGAAACGAGTATCCTACGGTTTTAGATCATTTGAGAACATGAAAATTAGAATCTTTTTGACCAATCGATTAATCAATGTTAGATAACAAAAAATCTGAGCCAGAATGAGGTTCATTCTGACCCAGATTTAATTTTTCGCAACTCATCAGTCCTTATTGACAAAGAGCCACTATTTCTTATCTATTAATAAAAATCAATGATTAATTTAAAATCCCCATTTTTAAATTAATATCGTGTAATTTTGTACTCTGAAGAACCCCCATGAATATTCCCGCTACGCACCTTTATCCTTTAGAATACGTTTACTACCACACTCCTTTTTTATTTTCAGCTAGCTTAATTAAATTTTAACCAATAGTAGACTACACTGCCTATCTTTTGTGCTTCGTTTCATGCCATTGAGGAAAATCATACTCGATCATATCCATTTTTCTATGCTTTTCTTTTATAAAAAACATGAGCATATAATCGTATACCCCTTTAGTTTATAGAGGCATATAGCATTTTCTTGAATATCACTTTCTCATTAATTGTACATATTTTCAGTGTCATAACTAACCAATTGACTGATTAGAATTCGAGAATATTTTCCTCATCGCCAACTATTAAGATACTTATTCGAATTATTTTTTACACTTATCTATGAAAGTCATTTTTTGAAAGATTCCAATAATTCTGCACGGCTTTTTCTACTTTTTTTAAAATTTTTTTTCCCACATATAAACGTCCCAAAT
Source organism: Enterococcus sp. DIV0806c (assembly GCF_051710905.1). Taxonomy (NCBI): domain Bacteria; kingdom Bacillati; phylum Bacillota; class Bacilli; order Lactobacillales; family Enterococcaceae; genus Enterococcus; species Enterococcus sp. DIV0806c. The sequence goes on from NZ_JBIOLO010000002.1 coordinate 193,998, forward strand.
TAGAGAATTCTATAAAACTATTACGACCATCAATTTTACGAATATGTAACAAATTCAATACATAAGATTTTAGCAGAAAAAAATCAGAAGTATTTTTCAACTTATTTTTGATATCGATTAATTTATAATTAACTAGAATCTCATTTTGTTTGCAGTTAAAACGCACACTCCCCTTATCTCCTGGAACTGACTCTATGTACATAATGTCAGAAATAGGCAAATTAAAATAATGACTCCCTTTTGACAGCTTAATTGTAATGAAAAGTTTTTCAAATTTTCTGAATTGTTCATGTATCCTGACTTCTACTAAAGTATCATGCAATACTTTTTCAAATTCCGCTTTGCTGAATCCTTTTTTAGGTATGTAATTGAATAACAAAATATTTTTTTGCAATGCTTCCAAGCAATATCTCGTATCTTCTGCGATAAAAATAATAAAACAATAATTATTTTGAAAACGAACATATTCCGCCAGCTTAAATACTGATTCTTTTTCATAAGAACTAAGGCCAATAATAAATAAATCATTGTCTGTAATCGAAAAATTTTTGATTGACGAAAGAATTTCATTCGTATTTTTGAATTTTTTCATAAAAACAGGAGTAAAGTACTCTATGATTACAGCATGTACGCTCTTATCAAAGAGTAGATGGTTATCCACTATCCATACATTTTTCACTGGTCATCTCCTTAATAGTCTTGATCTTTCTTTGTAACAGAAATAAATAAGTGATCAATTGTTTGTGTCTTAGTGTCTTTTGTAAAAATTGTTACTTTCTGACAAGCACATAAAGAAGCCTTTCCTAATGTATAGTTCCAAAAGGTTTTGTATTCTGTATGGTTGTCTAACTTAACTAGACTTATAAAATAATCGTAGGTACGTTCCTTCAACAGATATGTACACACTGTGTCTTGTAAAAAAAAACGCTGGAATTCCCTAGGATAAGAGGATGCATAATGACAAATGATATCAACTAATTCTCTTGTATTTTCAAATTTAAACTCAGCTATAAAAGAATCAAAGATACTTATAATATATTCATAAGTTGATTGTCTAAATTCAGCAATATTTTGAAATTCACGATAAATTGGTTGAGTGGAACATGTAATAAAATCTGCTAATTTTCTTGCCTTAAAATTGTCAAAACCTTCTTGGACAACAAAGTGATAGGCTCCTTCGAGTAAACATTCTCTAGAAAAAATTTTTTTTCTCACGATATTTTCCCTCCTAAAAGTAAACAACGAACTGGTCAACATTTTTTACACATAAATCGAATGTCCAATGAATCATAAGATAAAAATATACTCAGGTAAAAATTAAATCAAGTATCATCGATGCAAAGACTTCTGTAACAAAAGAATACCTACCGACTATAAAAATCTGCGGACTACAAAAATAAAAAATAATAAAACTAACACTAAGAAAATTATCATTGTTAAATTTGCTCCTTTCATAAAATAAAAGTAGGCTAAAGTTTTTATGGAAAATTCAAAATATCATAAATAGTTTCTTTCTCTTTTCTTAGATTATCTTTTTTAAAACATATCAGCTTAGTTTCTCATATTGATTGTTAACAATTAATATGATACTCGAAATAATTCCTCTCACTATCCTTTTAATGTTCTATACTATTTCTTTTATGCTTTCCGTTTTTTTCATTCGGATAAAAAGAGGAATGTAGTATATATTATTATTGAGTAACTATCTTAATTTCTATTAGCACTATTTTTTTGTGAGGAAACTAAAAAATAGCCATAATAGAATTACATGCACTGAAGCAAACTGGTTAAGAAGGATAGAACCATGGACTATGCTATTCTTATTTTAAATAGCATCTTCTAAAAGAGTTGTCTTTCTAAAAACCAAAACAGGGTGTTACCTCTTCACATCTATCGGTAAAGCTAGACAGAAAACGGCGAGACATTTGCCCGTTGATTCTAAAGCTAAACACAATGCACTGAAAAATCGTCCGATACTATCCAGTCTTCAAGAATCCTGTAAATAACGAGAATCGTTCTTTACAAACAGCTATATCTTTCATATAACTATTTAATTCAATCCCAGTCGCTCAATTTCAACGACGGTTTCAATTTTGGAATACAGAACCTCTATATCCCTAACCATTAAGTTCGTTTGATGAACAAATTTTCTATTTCCAAGATTGGCCCATGTACTGCCATCGATTAGATGAACCATAATCGCTCGTTGTAAAATCAATTGGGGCGAACAGGGCTTCATTCGTGTAGGCTTGTTCATTTTTTTATCACTCCTTCACTAACTTTCTCGAACAAATATCAGAAAACAAAGGCAAACAAAAAGGAGGAATTCCACATGTGTGAAATTCCCCCTTAATGACTGTAGTTGTCAACAACGCCCCATAACAGCTAAATTGATCGCTCGTTTGACACGCACTCCCCCACTGAATCAAACGTGTGAAAAAACGACTCGTATTAGTCCAAGACAATGTACAAATGCCCTCACTCACCTTCTAAAAAATCAGTTTTTAATACTGTTCCATAAAAAAGATTTTAAAAAATAAGTAAAAACAAATGAATACTACTCAGATGTTTGTTATAATTAGCAACGTTGTAGACATCGTCTACAATAATTAAGGAGCAATCCATTCAACATGTTGGATATGTTGTTTGGACCCTTTGACTCTCAACGACCTTTAAACTGATTGGCGTCAGTTTGAAGCGAGAGAGCTAAAGGTGCTCCTTTTTGTTTACCTTCATTTCAGAAACTAAAATATCTAGCTCCTTTTAAGCAAACAAAACCCAGTACTTTATTTAATTCTACTTAACGATAACATGCTTCTTGTACCTCTGGCAACAATAAAGTATTCTAATTTTACTATAACTATATTCCCTTTGAATAAAAACACTCTTTGATTCCTCTGATAATTCCTTATTCAATTTGAATAAGAACCGCGTACCAAGTGCTATTCTAATTAGAGATAATTCGTCTTAATAGTTATTCTAATTTAGACAATTTATGTTAAATATTTATCTTACAAATTTCCCAGTATTCATATCCCGATGGACATGGTACATGAGGTCTATTCTTTACGCTGGCAAATCGAGTTGCTTTTTAGAATCTGGAAATTAGTGTCAAAAATCAATAAAGTGAAGAAAATTAATGTTTATCGATTGAAATACCATATTTATAGTAAATTAATCGCATTATGGCTAACGATGACCACCATGTAGAAAATGCGAAAATTGTCGTATGAAAAGTAAAACAAAGAGCTGAGTGAATACAAGGCAATACGTGTTTTAATCCATTATTTGCCTGATTTCTGTCAATCTCTCATAAACAGAGTCAAGACGATTTACTAAGGCGTCTTCTAAACTTAGTCAAAATAAGTAGCTTGAAATCTAGAAAACGAGTCAAAAAGATTTGTCTGGATATTCTTAGTGTATTTTTTAAGTTAAAAATTGATAAAAGCCTCTTATGCTTATTTCCTCTGCCCATTTTAATGAAGCAGAAGCTAAAATACATCATTTACATAATTACTGGAAAAGGCAAATTGCTTCATGCGCGTAGAGAGGCCCTACGTATAGGGATAGCAATTAAGTCCTTGGGTTTCCTATCCAATCGTTTAAAGAAATCACATGACTTCCTCAAACCTTTATAAAGACAAATAATCATTAACCAATTAAAAAACTCTTACCAAAGTAAGAGCCTACGCATTTAAGTTAGTCCCATCAGTAAGTTCTGTAATGAATTTCATACTACCTTTTTCATCGAGCAACACTTGATTCAGATAGCTACTAAGTTTTTATAATTGATCACCGTTTTTTCTGAAGTAACGCTTACTTGGGCTATACTTAGAGTGACAACTACCGAATTCTTTAGAAGGGATACGATGGTTCCAATGACTTGTTTCTTGTTATGTTTAAATGATACCTATTGATTTTCTTTAAAAGCCAAGCCTTTGATCGATGGTTCTATTGGTTCCCACTGTCCAAAACTCATAATAATCTCCCCTTTTTAAGTATAAAAAAAAACCGCCTCAAGCAATTGAGACGGTTAAACAAATCATTTATGCTGTACAAATGTTAACGGCTTGCATGCCACGCTGACCTTCTTCTGTATCAAAGGTGACTGCTTGCCCTTCATCAAGAGACTTGTAGCCATCTGCTTGAATCGCAGAAAAATGAGCAAAGACCTCTTGACCATTCTCACCTGTTATAAAACCAAAACCTTTGTCTGCATTAAACCATTTTACTGTACCATTATTCATACTGTTTCCTCCTTGTGCATCTCTACGTATGCGTGTTGTTGCAATAAATGTTTGATAAGCAAAAGGAGAGTATAAATGGAAGCATAGCACTCTTAATACGTTTCAAAGTATATCACTACATTTAGTATACCACATAAAGCACCAAGTTACAATTTTACAAAATATATTATTTCTGTATATAGCTTTTCTATTTATAAATTACCTCTAAACCTCATTAAACAAATTCAATCAATAAACAAAAACGATAAATTCTCCATAGTAATCCATCAAGGAGAGTTAATTCCTTACTTTATCTATGAGAGATTCTAAAGACATAGTAAAAGAAAAAACGGTATTCTTTTTCTAATTATCAGGAACTGCACTTAATTCCCACGTCAGCTTTGTCGAATAACTAGTTGCTCCTGGATTCGCGCTTTTAGGTACATACAGACCGACACTTTTATTTGCCGTATTACTATCACCCAAACGATAGATCCACGTCCCGGTACCAGTTTCTCCTTTTGCTTGTATGAGAACTTTTCTTGTATTTGGCAAGATTCGCTGCACAGGTTCTTCCTGTAGTTCAGGGGTAGTTCCGCCTTGCGCTGTCACCAACTCTTGATTGAATAATTGGAGTTCAGATCCACTCAATTCATGTCCGCTTGCATTACTAAATTGCCCTTTCTGAGTAATTGATAATTGCCATCCATTACGTTCATTATCCGGTCGTCGATCACTGATCTGCACATAATTTGGCCTTTTCTCGTTCTCATTCACTGTTCCATCTGCATTTAATAATCGTTGCGGCTGCGCATAGTAAGTTTGATTGCTAACAGATATCCTTTGTATCCCGAACTTGAATTGAGAAACAAAGTCTAGGCTCAAGAGCCCTTGATCTTCTGGTATTTCAGGCTTATTCTCTGGGTCAACTCCAATTTGTGGATCTAGTGGGTCAACTGGCAGAACGGGTTTAGTATCTATGACTTCTTCATAAATATAGGTTACTGAAATCGGTTCTTTTGAAAATACTCCAGCCGCGTTTTCTGGAGTTTTTATCAAATTCCAACCATCAAATTCTTCTGAAGCTGTTATATAAGGATCTCCTACTATTCCTTCAATTATCTTTGGATCAGCTAACTGTTGTCCATCAACACTTTGATATGAAACTGTCACCGTACTAATAGTATTAGGTTCTACTACTGTGCTAGCTGTTGCTGTTCTTATTCCCAGAGTTGAAGTAGCTGTAACTGTATTTCCCCCAGTAAAATAGCTCCCCTCAGGTAACTTGTATATATACTCCCCCTTGTCATCTGCTTTTGTATGTCCAGTCTCCCCATCTATCCAACTAGCTACAGGAATAACTCTATCCCCTGAAAATTGTATAATACTACCAGGAGTTGCTTTTCCTGTTATAACGTGAGAATTCTCATTATTTTTATTTTCTGATAAAGAGTTGATCGTTAAATCTATCTCAGGGACACGATCGAAGTATATACGTGAAAACCCATTATGTGGATTTCCCGAAGCAGTAGTACGATAATTTGTTTGAAAGTCTATTGTTACTTGCGGATTTGAAAATATGGCAGAAATATTTGTAATTTCTCTACCACTATACGTGATAGTTGAAAGTGCTAGGTCTGACCAATTAAAATCAGGGTCATCACTGATATTAAACCCTTTCCGCCAAGCCGAGACATTTTGATAAAATGCACTAAAATAACCTGGATTAGTCATATTAATTAAATGCGCATTCTGATTATTACGTGAGTCTAAGTCTACTTTATTCGAGTCATTAAATTGGAATATTCCATTAGCACCTACATTAATCAAGTTCCTAACCCCAGTGCCATCCTCAACCTTGATTGAAAATTCTCCTGCTTTTCCAATATCAAATTCACTGTTTGCCCCAACAGCAACCACATCTCGGACGCTCGTTCCTTGGTTATTTAAACCAATATTAAGTGCACCGTAGTCAGAAACCTTTACTTTAGCATTTGTTCCCAAAGTCATTGCTGAAGTACGCATTTCGCCGTTAATATTAATGTTAAGCCTAGCATGATCTGATATTTCTACAGCTGTATTTGCAGTAAGATTTATCCCACCTCGTGTTGTATTTTCGAGTGTAGAAATATCCAATGAAGAAGATTCTTCTAGAATTAAATTTCCCTTTGCTAAACCTATAACATTGTATCCAGTACCGACTATTTCACCTGTATTTCCTAAAGTTTTTATTTCAACTTTCGCATTTTTTGCAAGCCTTGCATATGCTTCTTGCCCTGAAGTTTGACCAGTATTTCCTAAATACGAAGCTAAAATTAGGCCATTACCATTTTCAACCTCCATAATAGTTGTGCTATCTTCCTCAAATGTTGCCCGAAAAGCTTCAAGGCCAGATTGATTGGTCCATGTATTTTTTTGTCTTCCTGATATGGGAGAAATATAGCTATTAACTGAATAAAACTCATTGTTCCCTTTAAAAAACATGTCTGCTTGCCAGGAAGCAGTTAATTGTGAGCCTCTATAATAAACATCTTCGTAAGTTAATGTAGATCCTAATTTAGCAGTGTCTCCAATAGCAAACGGTCCGTATGCACTTTGTCCGTACATTTTAATATTTTTAATATATATATTTCTTTCAATGTTTACGTTAGCCGCCCAAGTATACCTGACGGAATTAAAATCAACTGTATGACCTTGACCGTCTATCACAAAATCAACTCTATTAGCTGGCGCGTTTCGTCTAGTATCGGTACCTAGATTGCCCGGATTTTCTATATTATTCGTTATTTTAATATAATCTGAATTATTTTTATAAGCTTCAGTGCCTGTAAAAGTATTCAATATAGCTCGATTTAATTCATCCCAAGTGCCAACCTCTACGACATTATTTGCATTCTTTTCTGACACACCTTCTGATAATGAGAAATTACGCTTTAAAGATTCTTTTTCTTTAGTACCTTCTGTAGATCCATCTAATTTATCAGTTGAATTTTCTAATGCTGTCTCACTTGAAGTCACCTCTTGAGTTGTATTTCCCATTTTCTCTAGTTCTTCTGTTTTCTTTGTTTCCTCCGAGGAAGTTGTTTCTTGTTCAGTTGTTGGTAGGCTCTCCTTTGTTTGAATATTAAGCAGCGTTTTTGATTCCCCAATAGCTATTTCATATTCCCCTTCATTTTCTACAATTAGAGGGATTGAAAAATTCTTTTGTGGGGAATTAGCCTGCACTTGCCACTGATTTTCTTCTGTATTCGTTAACTTAAGATCGGCAGGTAGCTCACCTTCTACTATACTGACTCCCTCAGGAAGGGTCACTATAAACTCGGAAACTTCTTGGTTGGCATGTAAGACTAAGTGGAACATTTTACTTACCGTATGTGGCTCTTGGCTCTCTTCGAATGAAAAAGTAGCCGCCTTTATTTCTTGCGTGCTTACCAACGGATCAAGCAATTATAGTTCTTTTGGTAGTTCCACAGTATTCTCGATGGCATATACAGGAATACTCGTTGAAATCACTGGGAAAAAGAGCGAAGGAAAGCAAAGAAGACTAGTACTTGCAATTACCATGGCCTTTTTTATGTTCATCTTACTTGTCCTCCTCGTCATTTTTAGCTGTTCGCTTCTTAATAAGTAACCAAACAATGACTAATAACAACAAAAGAATAAGACTAACCGCTACGACGATCCACAAATTGATGCTCGTATCAATGGTCACATCTTGTTGATTCAATGCTCGTGCTTCATCTGATTCGATCGTAAAGGCTCTTTCCCATTGCCATTCATCTTCCCCAGAACGTGCGGTCATTTTCAATAGATACTTGCCACTACGAAAGCGATCGCCCTCTAATGAAATCGGAAAATTGAAATTAGAGTTTGGCGCCATTTGCATCTGTTCTTGACTGGCTTGGTATAAAATTTCTTCTTCTCCCACTTTTTGAACCGTAGCTTCGACTTCTAAACGATTCACAAATGTCGGGGTGAAGTTTTGTAGATTCGCACTGATCACATTGCGGTAATTCAGTTGATCCGCAAAGACATCCAACAACTCTAAATCAGGTTTTACGGCGTCTTGGTTGTTGCTCAAAACCACACCGATGATATACGCAAACTCATTTTGGATGGCGACACCTTCTTCATCACTTGTTTCTTCTGTTGCTTCTTCTTTGACTTCTGACACTCGTAATCCACCCGCTAATAATCCTTCAAATTCTTCTGTAGGCATGTTCAAGTCAAGCGTAACGGTCTTTGTTTCATTTCCAGCAAGCTCAATGATTTCTGGTTGTTCAATCAACTCAGCAAGCGAATGCTTGAGCGTTGGATCTGCTTCTTCCGCATCTTGTCCGTATTCTACGACCCCCATCACGTTGGTATAAGCAGTATGTGGCGTAATTTTTATTTTCTTTGCTTCTGCGTTTGCGTTTTGTAGTTTCAACGTTAGCTTTTCTGTCGTATCTGGCACAAGATTTAATTGAAAATAACGATCATTTCCTGACTTTTGATTTTCTGAGAACTCGGGCGTTACATAAAAATTCAACGTTCCTTCTTCCGCTCCAACCAAGATGGGAGCCAGCAGGCTGACAAGCATAACGAGTAATACGATCCCCACTTGTTGGATTTTATTTTTTCGATATGTAATTGTCTTTTTCATAAACTTACCCCTTTCTTTAAAGGAAGTAGCGCTACAAAATTGTAACGCTACGCCATTCGTTTCTATGATCTAAAACAGTTTGCTTTCCCCAATTTCGAATCTGGATTATGCTTCGACATTTCCTTCTGGTTATTCTTCGTCTGCACCGTTACTACCAGGTGTATTGGATAATTCCCAAGTCAGTGTTGATTTGTATTGTGTCGCATCTTTTGCTGTAGAACCCGGAACAAACAATTGGATTGCATTGTTTGTTACTACTTCAACTTCATCGTTCGCCTCTTGTGCACCTAGGTCTGCTTGGTTCCCCCAAACAATCGAAGATGCACCCGCACCTTTGTCTTTTTCTGCGGTCATCACTGACACGGCAGACGCATTTGGCATCAATTTCAATCCATCCATATGAGCTACTGGCGCATTCCCAGGTGTGCTTCCTTCATACTGAATTCTTGGATTCAATAATGAAATCTCCGCACCGAGTAATGTGTCATTTACTGTTTCTTTCGTTGCTTTAAAATCTGTCATACGTACTTGCAGATCCCAACCCGCATTCGTTCCGCGGACATCTTGTACTTGCGCAAAACTGACATAAGGAACTTTGTTTTCTTCACCTGTAGTTCCCTTTTTTTGTTGTTTTTCTGCGATCATATTGTAGGTTTGGTTTTGATTAGAGATGACTTGTGAACCGAAATTCATTGTGACAGCTTTCACGATTGATAAAGGCCCTGTTGTTCCTGGTACTTCAGGATTAATTTCAACTTCCGGTTCTTTTTCTGGTGGATCAACGACTAGTTCTTCATCTTCATTGGCTGTGAATTCAATCGTTCCATCAGTTGTTACATTACGTACTTCTTTTGATGTGTTTTCGGATGTATCGTCTGCGAAAGCTGTGATGCCACCGGCAAAAATGGTGGATGTTAATGCTGCAATGGTTGCTACTCTAACTAGTTTCATCTATTTAAATCCTACTTTCTTTATTTGTATTTTTTTGTATACCCAAAACCAAAAGCCAAGTGTCATTATGACAAGTAAGAGGCCAAACATGGTCCAACTGTTCACCCGTTCTTCATTTGTTTTCGGTAATTTTCTGTACGTTTCACGCCTGACCTCTGATGGTTGTTGGATAATTTCTTTGGGTAAATCTGGTTTGATCGCTCCTTCGGGTGCAGGATCTGGTGTTCCATGTCTTTCATATACACCAGTAAAACCAATTGTCCCTTCGTTTTCGACCAAACGTACTTCTGCCCCATAAACCACTAGTGGCGCATAAACTTGAGTCAGTAACATACCTATACTTAGTATGTAACTTTTTTTGAGTTTCATATCCCTCCCCCTATTATCTTTCTCACAAGTGAATCTGTCTCAAAAATCTTCGTTTTTAAGGAGATAACAAAAAAAGACATCTGATAGCATCAGATGTCTTGAAAAAGTTATTAGATTAGGCTTTCTATTTTAAATGATAAATAACAAATACTCATTCTTAAAAACGAAGGTTTTTGAGAATATTTATGTAAGAATAATCCTATTTGGACATCTCTTACATTAACAACAATAACATTTTATATCTTTTAAAAAAAACAATTTTTTCATAGGGTAGCGAAAAAATTGTTTTTTCCTTTTTAGCGTCTTGTTTAAAACACAAAAGAATATTTTGGTATAAGGGCTTCTTTTCTGTCTAAAGGTGCAGTTTATCCCCTATTAATTCTTCACTCAATAACTATTTAGAGAAGATTGTAAATGGTCAAGGTAAAATGTAGGTTTCACTCAAAACTCCGATACGCTTTTTCATAAATTATTAGGAGGATAATCTGTGAGAAAAGATATCTATGAAGGAGTGTTATTACATATCATAAATAAAACAAAAGCAAACTATTCTCTTTTAGCGAAACAGTTTAAATATATTGAAACTTACTATAACACAAAACACATACACTCTGCCCTGGGCTATCAATCTCCTAAAGACTTTGAAAAAAATTCCACTTATTCTCTTAACTAAGTGTCCAGTTTTTCTTGACAATTCCAATTTCTCTAGTCGGTACTCGGTCTAACTATTGGGTCTCACTTCACTTTCCATTTGGTTCTTAGGTGCAGAATTATTGGAAAAGTCGCATCAAAGACCTCTTGATTCCATATACTCATTTCATCTATTTCTTCTTTCGAAGTATTTATCAAAAGCTTTCTTCCTTAATTAACAGTGCTCTTTCTGCCTAAATTGCTGTTTTCTTTCTTGCTTATAAAGAACTACAATTCTCATATTTGCTTTTGTCATTAATTTATCAGAATTTCATCACAAAAAGAAGAGCAATATGCCAGTAAGCCCGTAAATTTCATTTTCTTTCCTTGGTACATTTATTTCAGAAAGCAACGAAAGGAAGAAAAAAATGAAAAAAATTGCAATAATTTTTGGAGGCAATTCCCCCGAGTACTCCGTTTCCTTAGCCTCAGCAGCTAGTGTTACTGAAGCACTCCAACCATCAACGGATGAATATGAGCTTTCAATAATTGGGATTGCCCCAGATACAATGGATTGGTACTTATATACTGGAGACCTAAAAATATCCGTCAAGATAAATGGTTGACGGATACCAAAAATCAACAAAAAGTCTTGCCACTTTTTGAAGGAAACGGCTTTTTGCTAAGTGAAGAACAGCAAACCTTGATTCCTAATCTCATCTTCCCCATCATGCATGGCAAATATGGAGAAGATGGCTGTATCCAAGGATTGTTTGAATTGATGAAACTTCCGTACGTGGGATGCGGTGTTACAGCTTCCGCATTATGTATGAATAAGTGGTTGCTCCATCAAGCTGCTACAGCGATTGGCGTCCAAAGTGCCGCAACGATTCTCTTAACAAATCAAGAAAACCAGCAAGAACAAATCGAAGCCTTTATCCAAATTCATGGCTTTCCGGTTTTCTTTAAGCCAAACGAAGCTGGCTCCTCGAAAGGGATCACAAAGGTAACCTGTGCACAAAAAGTTGATCCTGCCCTGAAGGAAGCCTTTACTTATTGTTCAGCAGTGCTCTTACAAAAAAATATAGCTGGCGTCGAGATCGGTTGCGGTATTTTAGGCAATGACCATTTAACCTTAGGCGCTTGTGATACCATTTCATTAGTAGAAGACGGCTTTTTCGATTTTGAAGAAAAGTACCAGATGATCAGCGCCAAAATCACTGTTACTGCCCCATTGTCTGAAATGATTGAAACAAACATCAAAGAGCAAGCCACACTGCTCTATCGCAGCTTAGGCCTTAAAGGACTTGCTCGCATCGACTTTTTTGTCACGGACCAAGGAGAAATATACTTAAATGAAATCAATACTATGCCGGGTTTTACCAGCCACTCCCGCTACCCTGCCATGATGGGGCGATTGGCTTATCTTATCAAGAACTTCTACAAAAACTGTTTGTCTTAGCGGAGGAGGAAGTCAAATGAATCCCTATCTACAGTTGGTCAGCAAAGAATTTACGTTAGAAAAAAACCAAGAACCGCCCCATTTAGTCCTTGCTGCTTTTATTGACAAAGAGGTTTACTTGCAGCCTGAAGCAGCCAAAGAATATTCAGTCCCCGTCCTATTGCACAACTTGCAGGAAATCAAACGAGTGATTCCATCCACAACAAAAGTTATGGCGGTCGTTAAAGTGGATGCCTATGGTTGCGATGCGAAGTTGGTCGCTCGTACCCTGGAAAGAGATGGTGTCGATTTCTTTGAAGTTGCTACCATTGAAGAAGACATCGAATTAAGGTACAATGGATTCGAAAGCGCTTACTTATTTTAGGGTACACTTCTACCAAACGAGCCAAAGAGCTAAATCATTATTCCTTGATTCAAACCATCGTCAGTGAGGCATATGAACAGGCGTTAGCCCAAACTGGCATTCCAATCAAGTGTCATTTAGCGGTAGATACCGGCATGTATCGTTTAGGTGTTTCCCCTGATCTTGAAACAATTATTTGGCTCTATACCTTGCCATCCCTCAAGATCACAGGTATTTTTTCCCATTTAGGTTCTTCGGATCAGCTAGATACGGCAAGTATCTTGCGAACTCAAGCCCAGATCACTTGTTTTGATGATCTATTGGCTGGTTTATATCGCCTATGGTTTGACCCATCTCCATAGCAGCGACGGCATATTGAATTATCCAAATAAACACTATGATTATGTGCGCCCGGGTATTCTCTTACCTGGTTCGTTGAGTGTCCCGAATGAACCAACAAAACAGAAGATAAGCTTAAAGCCGATTCTGACCCTCAAAGCTTTACTAGTGGCAAAAAAAACAGTCGGAGCTGGGGAAGCAATCGGCTATGGACTAGTCACTGTTTTTGACCGACCAACCACGATCGGTATCGTCAGTATTGGCTACTGTGACGGTGTCCCCCGCGCCTTATCAATCAAGGATTTCAACTTTCTTATCAAGATACTTTACTACCACAGGTTGGGTTGGTTTGTATGGATATGCTTATGATCGATTTAAGGGATTATCTGGAACTAGCAATCGAAAGCTCAATTAGAAGTGATCATCGATTGGACGAATACGGCTGATCAAGCACAAACCATCACAAATGAATTGATCAGTCGACTAGGTTCTCGCATCACGTCTATTTAAAAATAGAAAACGAATGGATTCGTTTATCGATTACGGTATGATGTGTGTAGAGGAAATGGTAGTGTAACTGAAAAAATGACATTAGATAATTGGAGTGGATCAAGGATGGCAGAAAGAATAATCGTTGTTGATGATGAAAAGGAAATTGCAGAGTTAGTCACGACGTTTCTAAGAAATGAAGGCTTCCAAGTGGAACCTTTTTATGATGGAACTAGCGCTTTGGCTTATCTTGAAAAAGAAACGGTCGATGTGGCCGTTTTAGATGTGATGCTGCCGGATATCGACGGCTTTCAGTTGTTGCAGCAAATTCGCAAAACCCACTTTTTTCCAGTACTGATGCTAACTGCCAAAGGAGAAGACTTAGATAAAATCACCGGACTAAGCCTAGGTGCAGATGATTATGTGACTAAACCCTTCAATCCTTTAGAAGTCGTTGCTCGGGTCAAAACACAGCTGCGACGATACCATCGGTACAATCAGTCTAACACTTCGCAGAAGATTGTAGAATACGAAAAAGAAGGCTTACTATTGAAAATCAACAGTCACCAATGTTTTCTTTATCGCAAAGAGATTTTCTTGACCCCCATCGAATTTAACATCTTGCTTTACTTATTTGAACATCAAGGATCGGTCGTTGCCTCGGAAACCCTTTTTGAAGCGGTGTGGAAAGAAAAGTATTTAGACAACAATAACACGGTTAAGGCACATATTGCCCGTTTGCGGGAAAAGCTAAGCGAACAACCCGGCAAACCGAAATTAATTAAAACCATATGGGGGGTCGGCTATATCATTGAAAAATAGAAGTCCCTTGATACGCAAACTTTTGACCCAATACTTTATTACCACCGGAATCTTAATGGCAGCATTGATAATTTTCTCCTTAACAATGCGTTTTTTAGCTGGATTACGTATTTGGTATAGTTATGATCCCCTTTATCAAATATTACGGTTCTTTACTGACTATTGGTTATTCTGCATAGCCATTGGTACCTTGCTTATTTGGATCAGTACAACGATTTACTACATGAGCAAAGCAATCAGTTACTTGAACGAAACCATTCGAGCAACTAATCAACTAATTGAAGAACCAACGAAGCGCATCATTCTCTCTAGCAATATGATCGAAGTGCAAGAAGAAATGAACCAGTTGCGAGAAAAAAATCTGCACGATCAACGAGCAGCCAAGGAAGCTGAACAGCGGAAAAATGATTTAATCATTTATCTAGCGCATGATTTACGAACCCCTTTAACCAGTGTGATTGGGTATTTGACACTTTTAGAAGAAGAACCGCAGCTTACAATAGAATTACGAGCACGCTATACAAAAATTGCTCTACAAAAAGCCCAACGGCTAGAATTACTGATCAGCGAGTTTTTCGAGATTACCCGTTTTAATCTTACAACTATCGCATTACAGACCGAAACCACAGATCTTAGCTTGATGCTGGAAAAGTTGACGTTTGAATTTTTACCACTGCTAGAAGAAAAAAAACTTTATTGGCAGCTACAGCTTCAGAAGAAAGTTTTTGCCACAGTTGATACAGAGAAAATGGAACGAGTCTTTGATAACTTGATCCGTAATGCCATAGATTACAGTTATCCTGATTCTCCGATGAGCTTAGCAATCACCGAGTCTGATGATATTCTAATTCATTTAACCAATCATGGAAGAACGATTCCTGATGAAAAAATAGGCTTAATTTTTGAACCTTTTTATCGAATGGCTTCTTCGCGAGCAAGTACCACCGGCGGAACAGGACTTGGTCTGCCTATCGCCAAAGAAATCGTTGAAGCATTAGGTGGCAAGATCTGGGCAGAAAGCCGTAATGAAACAATCAGCTTTTCGATCCGCCTGCCGAAAGATTCCTTGTAAAAAGTGCCTTTATTTTACATGCAAATAACAGTAGATATTATAGAACAAAAAAATAATGGAAAACAAAAAGGAGTGGCTTACTTACCAACTCCTTTTTTTCTACAGTCTGAAGCTCTTATCAAAGTAAGAGCCTACACATTTAGGTTATTTAATCTACATAAGCTGAATTTGCTTTGATAGATTTAAGCGCTCCTTTTTCAACGAGTAGCACTTGATTCAGATGGCTACTAAATTTTTATAATTGATCACCGTTTTTTCTGAAGTAGCGGTTACTTTGTCCATGCTTAAAGTGACAACTGCCGAATTATTTAGCAGAGTTACGATGGTTCCGACGACTTGTTTCTTGTTATGTTTAAATGACACCTGTTGATTTTCTTTAAAAGCCAAGCCTTCGATAGATGATTCTATTGGTTTCCATTTTCCAAAACTCATAATAATCTCCCCTTTTTAAGTATTAAAAAAACCGTCTCAAACAGGTGAGACGGTCGAACAAATCATTTATGCTGTGTAGATGTTAACGGCTTGCATGCCACGTTGACCTTCTTCTGTATCAAAGGTGACTGCTTGTCCTTCATCAAGAGACTTGTAGCCGTCTGCTTGAATCGCAGAAAAATGAGCAAAGACATCTTGTCCATTCTCTCCTGTGATAAAACCAAAACCTTTTTCTGCATTAAACCATTTTACTGTACCATTATTCATACTATTTCCTCCTTGTGCATCACTACGTATGCGCTTTGTTGCAATAAATGTTTGATAAGCAAAAGGAGAGTATAAAAGGAAGCATAGCACTCTTAATACGTTTCAAAGTATACCACTATATTCAGTATACCATACAACTGGGTGGTATACTAATTTTATAAACATTGGGTCATTTTCTGTACGCTCTGGAAATTAAAAATCAATAGGCTCTTTAAAAAATATCTTGTAAATAAATATTTTTATCACATTTATTTTTTAAGATTCAACATTTTCTCTAATGAATTCATAAATACTTGGTTTAAAGCGAACAGCCACATTTTCACCACTAACAGCACCAAAATGAATTCCGATTACTTCATTTTGATTATTGAACACTGGTGATCCTGAATTCCCGCCAAAGGTACTAGCATTGTAATAAATTCGATTCGTTGTTTCAGTCGTAGATACGCCTTTGCTCTCCCACATGGTAGCCCATGGTTTATCTCCTGGATAACCAATAACTCTGATAGGTGTTCCAACTGTAGTAATTGGATTATTTACATATTTAGCTGGAGTTACAACGTCACCGATATTCTGTCCCTCTGTATTAGGTTTTAAATAAACGATAGCTAAGTCTTGTCCATCTGGGCTATATTTTATTTCTTCTCCATAGAATGTTCCTCTATACTCCGTATTAGAAACTCGAGCTGCATTTACTTTTATATTAGCTGGGTCTCCATTATTTACGACAGATGCAACGTGTCTGTTAGTCAGGATAGCATTTTTCCCTACTACGACACCAGATCCTTGAGTAGCATTATTCACATAAATAAAACATACTGACTGATAAGGTTCTACTGAAGTATCTGTTATTTGGGTTCTATCATTATTAGGTAGTATTGCTCTTGTATGGAAATCGGTTTCTTCTGCTCGTACAATAGGACTTAAACTGATAAAGTTAATAAAAAATAGGATCAACAAAAGGTTCCACTTTCTAGACTTTCTATTCTGCATAACTCTTCTCTCCTTTAAAAAGATTTTATAATTACTATTCTTTCCAATCAACTGATCAACTATACTAAGCAACTGTTTTTAGTTTTTCACCCCCTCTTAAAATAATACAGGGTTCAACTTTTAACTAATAGTATCCTCCTAACTGTTTATTCATTCACTAATGGAAGTTACAAATTTATGACATCAGTTGGTGCGCTACCCGTTGTCAAAAGACAGAAGTTTTTAGACCAAAACATTTCTTTCCAAAGATATTGCTTTACTCTAGGATAGTCACGTTTGATCAAACGTGAACTAGCGCTTTTATAAGCGTTGATGAATTTTGTCAGCTCTGTTTTAGGCTGAGCTTTGAACATAATATGAATATGGTCTTTCTCATGATTCTACTCAATTATAGTGATGTGATAGGACTCTGACATTCATTCAAAAGTTGTTTTAGCAAATTCAGATATTTCAGCATCAATCACTTGTCTACGGTATTTTGTTACCAGTACAAGATGATAATACAGAAGAAATATTGAATGATTATTAGTATCTAATTCCATTAGTATATCAGCTTACTTCTTATATAGACTGATTACAACATGGAGTAAAATAAAAAAGGCAATCAGCCTTAACTATCGGCTTTCTTCACCCATCGATAGAGGATGGGTGACCTTTGCCTAAGTTAAGTTAAAGTATCACCAGTGACGATTGTGTATTCTTTACCTTCAGTTTTCACAATATCTGCTTTACTTTGTTCGATCGAACATGATGTCCATTTTGTGGCCTCTGCATTTCCCGTATGAATGGCTAATGCCATTCCTCCAACTGTTAGATTGTTAACACTTTTAACATTTCCATTTAGGTTCCTTCTTCTATTTTTCCTTAAAATAAGAATCCCTTTTTTAGAATGCTAAGTCAAGCATTCATTTGATATTTATATTTACTTTGGTATACTTTTTTTAGTATCTAATATTTAGGAGGTCTATAGAATGAAATTAACTGAAATTCAACAATGGGGTGAAAAAAATCTACTCACCAGACAACAAGCTGCTAAAATCACAGGACAGTCTTATGCTGGATTCTCACAGACGATCAAAACAGGAAAGATAAAACCTTTTTTTGAGTTTGGAGATTCAGGGCCGTCGGTAGTTAGACTTTATTTAAAGAGTGACATTGAAGAATACGCACAGCAATTAAAAAGTAAAAAAATCGAGAAAAGCAAATGAAATCAAAATTATTCCTAGTTCTACCCATTATCTTTATTTGTTTAAGTTCTATTTTGATTTACCAATCTCGTAATAGAAGAAATAACTACCGAAATACAATAGAAT
This sequence comes from Enterococcus sp. DIV0806c, assembly GCF_051710905.1. Classification (NCBI taxonomy): domain Bacteria; kingdom Bacillati; phylum Bacillota; class Bacilli; order Lactobacillales; family Enterococcaceae; genus Enterococcus; species Enterococcus sp. DIV0806c. The sequence continues at coordinate 212,351 of NZ_JBIOLO010000002.1, forward strand.
CCTCATTTACACCTGAATCTTCTGCTTTTGAGCAACTACAACAAGGAACCAACAAAGAAGTAGTCGACTTAGGAGAAGCAATAATTACCTTTGTTTATTTTGAAGACATCAATCAGGCTATTCTTTCGATAGGTGACGAAGAAATTTATTTCCCGATATCAGTAAAAAACATAGAAAAAAAACAATTTGAATTAATCGGTTTAGCAGATAGTCCATCTGATCTAATGATTGGAACAGCGTTTGGACTAGCACAAGATAAAAATCAACAGTATTATTACTATCCGTTAGAACACGAATGAATCCTAGCTTAGTAGTTACCAGGGAGCACGTCCCTCACGAAAAGGACGCTTAAGGATAAATATTTTTAAGAGTAAAGTATTCTTTGAGACTTTAAAAAGGAAAAACTTAAACCAGGAATTTGGATTTAAAAGAACTCCCTGGCAACTATTAAGCTAGGATTTACTTTTTTTATGGATTAGCCAAGAACACCCGTGATTTTAATCATGGGATGAATCGGCTTCAGTTGTGACCTAGCTTTAGCTAGGTTAAACAACTGACAAATATAAACTAAATAATAGTGAAATGTCTTGCAATAATTGATTTTGTAGAAATACATATATTAAAATAATTGCGAGGTGTTTTTGTATGTCAGAAATTCATTATGGACGTGGTTATGTCTATTCTATTCAATATCATCTTGTTTGGTGTGTAAAATATCGACATGATGTTTTGTATGGTCAGGTAGATATTGATGTCAAACAGTTTTTGAAACAAATTGCTGCTGATAATAATATAAAAATTATAGAAATAGAATCAGATAAAGAACATATTCATTTACTCATTGAATGCACCCCACAACACTATATTCCTAGTATTGTTAAAGCATTTAAAGGCGCATCCGCTAGACTGCTGTTTAAAAAACATCCTGAACTTAAACAACTCCTTTGGGGTGGACATCTTTGGAATCCAAGCTACTTTGTAGCTACTGTTAGCGAAAATACAGAAGAACAAATTAGAAAATATATACAAAATCAGAAAAAGAAATGAGGTGAATCCGTATGCTACAACATAGGGCTTATAAATTTAGAATCTATCCTAATCAAGAACAAGAAATATTAATGACTAAAACTATTGGTTGTTCAAGATTTGTCTATAATTATTTTTTGAATTTGTGGAATCATGAATATACGACTACTGGAAAAGGATTATCTTATAATTCTTGTTCTGCCATGCTTCCACAAATGAAAAGAAATGCAGAGACAATTTGGTTAAAAGAAGTTGACAGTATTGCGATTCAATCCTCATTGAAAAATCTTTCTGATGCTTTTTCTCGCTTCTTTAAAAAGCAAAATAAACGACCACAATTTAAAAGTAAAAAACATCCTATACAAAGTTATACAACTAAAAATGTGAATAATAGTATCGAAATTAGAAATAATTTCGTAAAACTACCTAAGTTAGGACTTGTTAAATTTGCGAAAAGTCAAGAGCCCAAAGGGCGAATCTTAAATGCTACGATTCGAAAAAATTCGAGTGGTAAATTTTTTGTTTCCATCCTGTGTGAAGAAGAAATAGTTGAGTTTCCTAAATCTAATTCCGCTATTGGAATTGACCTTGGTATAACTGATTTTGCAATCCTTTCTGATGGTCAAAAGATTGATAACAATAAATTCACGTCAAAAATGGCAAAAAAACTCAAACGTGAACAACGTAAGTTGTCAAAACGTGCATTACTAGCTAAAAAGAAAGGCGTCAATCTCTTTGAAGCTAAAAATTATCAAAAACAAAAACGAAAAGTAGCACGACTACATGAAAAAGTAATGAATCAACGCAATGACTTTTTAAACAAGTTGAGTACGGAGATTATCAAAAACCACGATATTATCTGTATAGAAGACTTAAATACAAAAGGTATGTTGCGTAATCATAAACTAGCAAAAAGCATTTCGGATGTTTCATGGTCTAGTTTTGTGACTAAGTTACAATACAAAGCTAACTGGTATGGTCGGAAAATCATCAAAGTAGATAAATGGTTTCCATCTAGCCAAATTTGTTCAAATTGTGGACACAAAGACGGCAAGAAATCTCTAGAAATTCGAGAATGGACTTGTCCTGTTTGTCATGTTCATCATGACCGAGATATCAATGCTAGTATCAATATTCTGACCGAAGGTCTAAGATTACATTCCATGGGATTAGCTTAGATCCAATCATCAAAAACCGTAGGAACTATGGGGATAGCTTGGTAAATAAGAGAAACCGCTGTGAGTAAAGAAATACGCTTGCAAGTATGCTCTATTCCCAAGAATCTCGTGACTTTAGTCATGAGAGGTTCAAAATAACTATAAATTAAGCATATCAAACCTAATAAATTTCGCCAAATGATATCCTGTGTCTTTTCATACAATTTTAATAAAACAATTATTAATATAGACCAATCTGTATATTTATCACTGTTAACTAATCTAACAGTGGATTTATTTAAATATAATTTCAAACCATTTTTGTAAAGATAACATTTATATTGTATAATTAATTGCAATAACCTTTTTTTATAAAAGCTTTTCATGTTGATTAGAAAGTAAACATTGACTGGCTCTTTTGAGTAATCAAGCATGTTCTCCTCCTCTTTTGACATATCGCATAAACATTATATACACATTTATGGCTAAGACCTTCTCTAAACAGAAAATAGACAGACAACCGTCTGACTATGGTAAACCTATATAGTTTTTTCGTTTAGTAATTGGAAATCTTGATCAATGAATTGATAACAATTACCACAATTTGTACAATAATATTGTTTCGTTCAGATATTAATTTGAATCAGTTAACCGCAAGCACAATTAATTGATCAATACAGCCGTTCTTCATCCTATATAATGGACATCCCAGAAAGTACAGCCTACTGGTTTTTCTTGTATATGGTTTCTTCCTCATCAAAAATTTATCTATCCGTAGTGGGTTCTGTATTATCATCTTGTACTGGTAACAAAATACCGTAGACAAGTGATTGATGCTGAAATATCTGAATTTGCTAAAACAACTTTTGAATGAATGTCAGAGTCCTATCACATCACTATAATTGAGTAGAATCATGAGAAAGACCATATTCATATTATGTTCAAAGCTCAGCCTAAAACAGAGCTGACAAAATTCATCAACGCTTATAAAAGCGCTAGTTCACGTTTGATCAAACGTGACTATCCTAGAGTAAAGTAATATCTTTGGAAAGAAATGTTTTGGTCTAAAAACTTCTGTCTTTTGACAACGGGTAGCGCACCAACTGATGTCATAAAAAAGTATATTCAGAATCAAGAGCATAACCATGAGTAGAGAGTAGGTGAATCTTATGGAACGACTAAAAGCATACAAGTTTAGAATTTATCCCACAGAAGAACAAGAAATATTCTTTGCTAAATCTTTTGGCTGGGTCCGTAATGTCTACAATCTAATGCTTGATGACCGAATGAAATCTTATGAAGAAGTTAAAAGTGATTCTTCTAAAAAAATGAATTTCCCTACACCCGTAAAGTTATAAGAAAGAATTTCCGTTTTTGAAGGAAGTGGACAGCCTTGCTCTAGCGAATACACAACTCAATTTGGATAAAGCCTATAAAAATTTCTTTCGGGATACATCCGTCGTATTCCCTCGTTTCAAAAGCAAGAAAAATCCCGTTCAAAGCTATACTACTAACAATCAAAACGGAACGGTAAGCCTAGTAGACAATAAATTCATCAAAGTACCGAAGTTGAAATCATTAGTCAGAATCAAATGCCATAGACACCCGAAAGGAATGATAAAATCGGCTACAATATCACGACACTCAAGTGACAAATACTACATTTTTTTGTTGTGTAAAGAAGAAATTAGTGAGGTACCAAAAACTAATTCTGCGATTAGAATTGACTTGCGTATCACTGATTTTGCCATTCTTTCTAACGGTCAAAAGATTGATAATAATAAATTCACATCAAAAATGGCAAATAAATTAAAACGTGCCAACGTAAGTTGTCAAGAGGGGCATTACTAGCTAAAAAGAAAGGCGTCAATCTCTTTGAAGCAAAGAACTATCAAAAACAAAAATGAAAAATTGCGCGTCAACATGAAAAAGTAATGAATCAACGGAATGGCTCTCTGCATAAGTTGAGTACAGAAATGATCAAAAATCACGATATTATCTGTATGGAAAACTTGAACACCTAAGGAATGTTGCGTAACCATAAATTAGCAAAAAGTATTTCTGATGTGTCTTGGTCTAGCTTTGTGACGAAACTACAGTACAAAGCTGACTGGTATGGTCGTGAAATGATCAAAATTGATAAATGGTTTCCTTCCAGCTCAATCTGTTCAGAATGCGGTCATAAAGATGGTAAGAAAACTCTCGAAATCCGAGAATGGACTTGTTCTGTTTGTCATGACCGAGATATAAACGCAAGCATCAATATTTTGACCGAATCTCTAAGGCTAAAAAAATTAGCTTAGCTACAATCAATAACCGTAGGAACTACGGAGATAGCTTGGTAAACAAGAGAAACCGCTGGTAGTAAAGAAATAAGCTTACAAGTATGCTTTGTTCCAAAGAAGCGCCCACTTCAAGTGTTAATAACCGTTAGGTTTAACTAAGTAGTGAGTAGTTCACTGGTTCTCTCTCCTGCTAAATAAACATCCATATCACTTCAATCCACGTCAAGATTTCCCTTGTTCAATTGTTTTGACATTTCTTATCGTGTAGTCAATTGATCGTAATTGGTGTGTAACTAATTCACCTTCTATTTTTGTGGGTCTTTTCTTCCAATATAAGTTGCAAATTTCCTCTTTGTAGAAGTAATGGGACAAAGCAAGCAAAAGCCTGTACGTTTGTTAAACTCATCTTTACTAACTATTAATGCAGGTCGACGCTTTCTTATTCTTTTCATTTAGAAGGATCAAAATCAGGCCAGACAATATCCTTTTGTTTTGGATAATACATCTAGTATTCCTCTCCTTCACTCCTCATACTATCCCATTGGGTTTTTTCATCAATAATAGACTCTCTGAGTTCTTCCCATGACTTTCCATTTTTGAAAATATCTTCTTTTTTAGGTTTTAGAATATAAGCTTCTCCTACTTTCAAAATAGTAAATGCCCCCCTACGTGAACTGAACCCCAAAAGTTGAACTATTTAATGGACTGTTTCCGGTATTCTACTGGAGATAGTCCATTTAACTTTGGTTTTATCCTTTTGTTATTATACCATCTAATATACTCATTTAATTTACTTTGAAATGTCTCAATTGATCGGAATTTTTCTCGATAAAAAAAATCTGATTTAAGCAGACCCAAAAAATTTTTTATTACAGAATTATCTAAGCAATTTCCTTTTCTAGACATGCTTTGAATAATGTTATTCTCTTTTAATTTTTTTTGATATTGTGACATCTGATACTGCCATCCTTGATCTGAATGTAGAATCAGCGAACCCTCTGTTTCCTTTTTTTTTGCTTGTTGAAGCATTTCTTCAATCAGTTTATATGTTGGACTAGTTGATATACTATAACTAATTATTTCTCCGTTAAATAAATCAAGTATAGGAGATAGATACATTTTTCTTCCTTTTATCTTGAATTTAGTGACGTCTGTCACCCATTTTTTATTGGGTGTATCTACTGAAAAATTTCGTTTTAACACATTCTTGGCAATTTTTCCTACTGTTCCTTTATAAGATTTATATCGCTTTATTCGGATTTGACAGGTAAGTCCCATTTGGGATATTAATTTTCTAACAGTTTTATGATTGATTGTATATCCTTTCATCTTTAATGTTAAAGTGACTCTACGATAACCATAAGAGTTTCTAGATCCTTTTACCATCGTTGTAATTTCTTGCTTAATTTTGCTATATTTATCTGGCTTATCCAATTTTTTTACCCAGTAATAATAAGTTGACTTCGCTAATTGTGCAATTGAAAGTAATAGATTCAATTTAAATTCTTTTTTGAGCTGAAGGATTGTTTTAACCTTGATTTTTTCTTGCTAAAATCTTGTTCTTGAATCAAGGTTTCTAACTTTTTTAAATATGCGTTCTCTGCTCTTAAACGAATAACTTCTTCTTCAAGAGACTCTTCTTTAAGTTTTTTAGGAATATTTAGCTTGGAATTCATACTAATTTTTCTGCCCCTTTTTTGGCTCTCAAGTGAAGAAGCACCGCCTTCTTCATATTGCTCTATCCATTTACTTAGAGTTCTATTTGAACCGACATTAAATTTTTTAGCGGTTTCTTGGATAGAAAGACCATTTGTTTCCATTGTTTCCATATATTCTATAACATCAATTTTAAATTTTGCAGTGTAGCTTTTGCCACCTCCAACCAAGCCTTTCCAACTATGATAGTTATAAATTCTTACCCAATGTCTAACCAGTGTACGATTTATTTGATATTTATGTGCAAGATATTTGTAGCCGCCTTCGTTAATTAAATAATCTGAAACTACTTTTTTCTTAAAATCAAATGCATATTTCCGCAAAAAAAAGCACCCCTTGGACTTGGTATAATAAACTAGACAATAAATTAAGAGAAAGAGAGGATCTAGATTATGCCAAGACGTTCATTTGATAAAGCATTTAAAATCGCCGCTGTAAAACTGGTAACTGAAGAAGGATTTTCTGTTAAAGAAGTTAGCCTACAGCTAGAAGTTCACGCTAATAGCTTGTATCGATGGGTTCAAGAAGTTGAAAAATATGGAGAAAGTGCGTTTCCTGGAAAAGGGAGCGCACTTTTTGATGCCCATTACGAAATAAAGAAACTCGAACAAGAAAATCGTTACCTAAGAGAGGAATTAGACTTATTAAAAAAGTTCCAGGTCTTCTTGAAGCCAAACAAGAAGTAAGATTTCAGTACTTAAAAGAACACAAAAATGAGTTGAATATCCGGAGAGCTTGCCAGACATTGAACGTTTCAAAAGCTGGTTTTTATGAGTTCCTTAAAAGAAAACCATCCAAAAGAAAAAAAGAGAATGAACTCTTGAAAGAAGAAATCGCTACTATTTTTCAGGAACATCATGGAAGATATGGAGCGATTCGAATAACAAAAGTATTAAATAAAAAAGGAATTCTTGTTAATCGAAAACGTGTAGGAAAGCTTCTCCATCAACTTGGTCTTTATGCTAAAGGCAGTACCTATAAATACAAGTATTATAATCGAAAATCGCCCTCTCTTTCACGACCCAATCTTATTAATCAAACGTTTAAGGCAACAGAAAAAAATAAAATTTGGTTAGGAGACATTACCTACATCCCTCTGAAAGAAGGAACACTTTATTTATCTGTATTTATTGATGTCTGTACGAGAAAGATTGTTGGATGGTCTATGTCACCTAGAATGAAAGATCAATTAGTTGTGGATTCTTTTCTTCAAGCATTTGGAAAAGAGCAGCCTGGACCAGGATTGATTATTCACACGGACCAAGGCTCACAATACACAGGTACGAAATTCCAATCGGTGTTAAGAAAAAAAGAAGCACGCGCTAGTATGAGTCGAAAAGGAAACCCCTATGACAATGCCTTAATGGAATCTTTTTATAAAACGTTAAAAAGAGAGCTGATCAATGATGCTCAATTCAGTGATATCGATCAGGCTCAAATGGAGATATTTAAATATATTGAAACTTACTATAACACAAAACGCATACACTCTGCCCTTGGCTACCAATCTCCTAGAGACTTTGAAAAAAAATCCGCTTATTCTCTTAACTAAGTGTCTAGTTTTTCTTGACAAATCCACCCTTTTAATTAGATTTCTAGTCTAACTTTTGGGGTGCACATCAACGTAAGGCGATATGCCCTTTGGGAAAATCGCCTCCACAGAATTTCCTATTTTTCTTGCTACTGTTTTCATATTATCCAGCTCCATCCCTTACGTTACATTAAATTAAGTTCAACATAATTTAACGTAAATATCAATTATAGGGAGACATGTAACATAGAAACGAAATAGTGAGATAATGTACATGAGACTAAAACATTACTAAAATTCCTTTATATTGCCTCATGATCGCAAAGAGGCCTACTATAAGAATAAAAAATGTCTACCGATACTCTTTCGGCAGACAAAATTAGAAAATTATTCTTCGACTCGCTTATATCCGTATCCCTCATACAGTTGGATAACAGATTCCACGGAATAAGTTGAATCCTTAGTATCTTTAATAGTTATTAGGTCAGCAACGTTAACTTTATTTTCTTCATCAAGAAATAAGTCTGAGTAGCCAATTATAGCAGTAAATTCAGAATTCAACTTGTTCTCAGTTCCACCGTAATATCTCTTTACGCTGACAATCTTTATCAGATTTCCATTATTCGTTGCAGAATTAAAACTAAACTGTGAGTCATTGTTATCTCTAACAAATTGCCGATAAAATAGGCCCTCCTCTTTTATCTCAAATCGAGATCCGTAAGATTTTTCTGGGCTCCAATCTTTATATGATCTATTCACTTCTTCATCGATCATACGTTTAATATCGTCTAAATTAACAATATCAGTAGCTTTTTCGGCAACTTCATCTAATCCTTTAACTTCAAAACTGGGATCAAAAGTATCATCTAAAAGATAACCCCTATCTGCCAAACGATTCTCTAAATCTTCTGATATATCAATTTTTGCTAGATCTCCATTCTTAAATTTCCCATCATCAACTAAAGTAAATTGAACATAACGTAAATCGTCCGGAAGAGTATTATCAATTGTTGCAGCCCCAAGCCCACTAACACCGTTAAAGTTAACAACTAAATGCTTTTCAACATCTCCTGTTGTTAACTTCTTCGGTTCATCAAGACCTTTAACAACTATTTCTTTATCCCCACCGACTAAATTTTTAACTTTTGAAGAATCAACTTCAAGTGTTAATTTAACACTATCTCCATTTGATAACTCTGAATTTTTATCTAAATTTATACCTAACATTTCTTCAAGTTGTTTATCATCATAATAGACGTTGTTACTTTCAAAGGTTAACTCCTTATCATTCTCAACCAAATAATTACGAAGTCGTTCATGATCAACCAAATAACTAGCAGTTCCTCTGGTATCTAACCCCTTAAAATTAACATCAACAAAGTCTATCATCTCGATATTCCCTTGCCCACAACCCGACAATAGAACCACACTAATAACAGTACCTAAAAACAAAAAAAATTTTTTCATCATTAACTCCTTACAATTTTAATTAAAATAACAATATTAATAATTATTACTGATTTTATGATATTTAACTATAATTATATCATAAGGGGTTAAAACAACATAAGAATAACCAGAAGAAAATATATGAATTGACTATCAGAACTCTATCCAAAACATACTTGTTCCACTATCTACATTGATAAAATAAATTTTTTTGAATAGCTCAAATAGTATTAGAAAAGATACTAAAGCTACTTTTTTATTTCTAGGATCAACAGTTGAGAAACATAGAAACGAAAATACATGATAGGTTTAAATAGGTTCATCTTTTTCATTGTAATTTTAGAGTGTACTTAAAATTTACAGGGATTAATAAAGAAAATGTTCGTATTAATTTACTACCGCACTATTTCGTACGTACGTTCCATTTACCGCATAATGAGATAATAAAATTAGAATGAGCATATTCTAAACCTATACAAGTTTATTCATTTCCGAGGCGAAGCTTCAAAATATTTAGTTCTCTTGTGAATTCTGTAAAATCAGGGGCATTCAACGTCATTTCTATATTAATGACTAACCGTTGTTCAGTTGGTATATGATTAATTATCTGCTCGCGGCTTTCAACTAGATGAGTCTTGAAAACATCAATGTCCGCAATTAATGATTGACTAATCTTTCGCAATGAATTTACTATTTTTTCTGTGCTTTCTGGAACATTGATGGACATCAAATCTAGCTCCCATTTTAGTATAGAACAATAAATTGAGCCCCATTTTTCTGCTATATAAACTAGAAAATCTAAATCTGATGGAATTCCAGAGTCCCCAATAGCTTTAGCAAAAGCATGATTCAATAAATTAGAAAAGGAATTTGCAAGTCTCATAATCTGGTTGTTTTTTTCACTTATCCATTCAAATATCTGCCTCTCTTCATTAATTGGACTTGGAAACTCAAGAAATACTTCATATTCAAGATCTTTTTTTAGCTCATCCCCTGATTCCAAATAATCTAATAGAATTTGTATAAAAAAAAGATACTCCCATGCATTTGGTTTTTCTAAAATAATTTGTATTGCTTTGGGTCTGCGCATCATGATTTTTTTGGAGAAATTTTTGGATATTATTTGTTTTCTTAAAGATAACGAATCATAAAAAAGATACGCAAATTGGAACTTTAGTCTCTCTGAAATTTGTTCAGTAAGCTCATATTCATAACTCCAAGTGCTATCTTCATACATCACTTGTTCAACAAACCTGAACAACTCTGAGTTATCTACAAGAGAGTTAAAATTCCCATCAGGATTATCTTTCCATAATGGGACCCCCTGGATGACTTTCTTATCAATAAAAGCATAAATAGGAATTCCCTTTTCTTTTGCTCTAAGGTACTCTAAGTTAGTTACCGATTTTCCACTGCCAGTTTGGTATCCATATCTATTACCTATAATTAAAATGAATATATCGGCCCTTTCTTGTACAACCCTCAGGCAATTGTCCACGGTTCCTAATGAAGGGTCTATGGGAAACGAGGAATATTCGGACAATAGCACTTCAAATCCTAAATCATTTTCTATCACATTCTTAAGGTCACTTCTTATTTGTTATAAATCATAACAGGTTGAACTAATAAATACCGTAGGCTTTCTTGCAAAACTAGTCAAAGAAATCACTCCTTAAAAATTTATTGAAAAGTAATTCCAAAAATACAATTGGAATACATAAAATCTAGTATCTTTTCTACATCTATATCATTTTCACTATTGTAATAAGCGGAAAGCAATTCATTAAACCTTGTAAACTTTGCTTCTGGAATTGATAGTAGACCAGCACCCTGCTTAAACAAAATTAAATTTGCTGTAATTAAAGCAGTTCTCTTGTTACCATCCCAGAATATCTGATGTTTGGAAATAAATAAGAACAGGCGCAAAGCTTTTTCCGTTTTTGATATATTTTGATCCATTAATTTATCATATTGATCTCTTACTTCATCTTCAGTTAACATTGGTGGAACATATCTTCCTTGAATAGTCGATACTTCTACCCCACCAGTTCGTATTTCACCAGGAAAAAGAGCATCTTCAGCTGCAACTACCCGATTAATCCGCTTACTTGTCTCTATTAGGGGCTCCTGTACGTCGTTTAAAAGCATTTCAAAGCCTCTTTTTAAGTTAACGACGGTCAGGACATCATCTACCGCCACGTTATTGGCCCGATTATACTTAATAATCTCTTCTGTTTGTAACAATGTTGTGTTTAACCCTTCAAATTTCCCCGCATTATACACCAGTTCTACAATGTTCTTCTTCAATAAATACACCGACTCTTTGCGAGATAAGTGGTATTTATTGGGAAATTTAGGCCGCTTTTCTTCGTTCATTTTCTCACCTCTTGAATTTTTCCTTCTATTATTTAGGACATTATTCTGTCATAGATCCAAACTCTTTACGGCAGTATCTTTATCTTCCTGGGTGATCCCGATATAGCGTAAGGTCTCCCGTTGCGAAGAATGGTTGAGCAGCGACTGAATGATCTCTGTTTTGGTCCCTTGCTTGTATAAAAAATAGCCGAAGGTCTTACGCATCGAATGGGGACCAATTTCTTTCAAGCCAACCGCCGTCCCGGCTTCATGAATGATCCGCCAAAGACTTTGTCGGGTCAAAGGCGTGTCTGCTCCTTTTCGACTTGGAAACAAATAATTGCTGAAGTCATGTACTTGCAGCTGCTCAGGAAATTCTGATTGAACATAATCGAGAATCACCTTTCGTAATTTGTTCGAAATGAAGACCGAATTGTATTTAGCCGTTTTTTGTTCCTTCATGGCCAGACGTTCTTTGACAATCACCCGCCCACGGGAAATTTCTAACACGTCACTTAATTTCAACTGTCTCAAATCGGAGATTCGATACGCCGTATTGATCCCGATCGAAAAAAGCACCAAATTTCGTTGCCCATATTTTCCGGAAGCCAAAATTGCCTTCATGGCATCGATCTTTTTTTTGTCGCGAATCGGTTCCACGCTCTTCATTTTTAGCCACCTCTCAAATGTTACTTAATATGATTATAACAGATAATAAGTCACATTTAAACAAGCTATAGAAAAAAGGCGCTAAAAGAAAAGTGATTTTCTCTTAGAGCCTCTAAGGATGGAGCGATTTTGACGAATGTGACAGAATCAGTTTGCGTCTCATTGATAACTTCGATGTATTTTCATGTTCTACCATTACAATTATATTATTATTGAGACAATTATGTTTTTGCCTATTCAGAGTAAATCCTGCTATCCCTAAAAAAGAGTAACTTTCTGACCTAATTAATTGAGCCACTAAAATAGCTATAAAATAAGGAATAAATAAAGGATCAAAAACTATTAAGTTTTTGACTCATACACCTACTCAATTAATATTTTTATATTGCTCATTCATACTAACATTTTTTTGATATTCCTGTTTGTTTAATGCCTGATCTTAAAGAATAAAGTTCTAATTGAGACGGATTATGAGAAAAGAGAAACCCTTAGATAAAAGGATTCCTCGTTTTCATTTATTGCTTATTTTTAAGTCATACGATTTATCGTTTATGAGACTTCAAAGAACATCATCATGCTTTCCAGTAGCTAATAACCATAATTCTAAAATATCGTTTTTTATTTCGTATACAAGAAGCCAATCTTTTTCAATATGCAGTTCTCTAAGTCCTTGTTTATTTCCTTTTAACGCATGGTCTCTATACTTTTGATAAAGTATGTCTGTTCGTTGTTGGACAAGTAATTCTAAGACAATTTCTAGTTTTTGCATGTCATAATGCTTTTTCTTTAGGGCCTTGTAATTTCTTTTAAAAGTGGGAGTACGCTTAATCTTCATCGTTTAAGTCCTTCATTAATTCAGCTACACTATCAAATGACTTATAATCTTCATTTTTCATTTCTTCTAATGCTTGAGCAAGATTATCTTTTCGTACAGTCATTTCAAATGGAATTCCTTTTTCACGAACAACTTTAGTTAAAAATATTTTAATACCTGTTGTCAAATCAATTCCAAGAGAGTCAAAGATTTCTTTAGATTCTTCTTTTAATTCATCATCAATTCTAAAGTTAATTTGGGCCATTTTTCTCACACCTTTCATATTATAAGTATAGCACTATTGCGTAGTATTGTAAAGCGTACACTTTACAAAAAAATAATGATTGCTCACTTTTTTTCTTTAGTCACTCCATCAACCCTACTTCCCTATTAATTATTTGGTTTTATTTTCCCCATTCTTGTCAGCTTACTAGTAGCCACATCCGACTGCTGGTTAAATACTTGTAACAAGAAGTAAAACAAATTGTTTATGCTAGTTTAAAAAGGGGCCACTCTTCGTAGTAACGATGGCTGAAAAAGGGACCACTACTAACTCACAATAAGTAAAGAATCAATTTACTTATTGGAGGTCTTGGAGTGATAACTTTTATGGATAAATTAACAGTCATTCGTCTGTTAGAAAGTGACCGTTCTCAACGTTCTGTTGCGAAAGAATTGGGCCTCAATCGAAAAACTGTTGGTCGATATTGGCGACAATATCAAGCAACACAAAGAGTATTGGAACAAGATCCTCCCAATCCGATAAAAAAGGAGCAACTAACAGCTCCACCGACTTACCAAACAACTAATCGCCAGCCAAGAAAATATACGCCTGAAATCGACCGACGGGTCGAAGAAATATTCGCATTTGATCAATTAAAAGCGAAACAACTGGGGCCTCATAAACAACGATTGACAACTGTGGCTATTCACGAAATGTTGGTATTAGAAGGTTTTGATATCGGTCAAAGTACATTACGCCGTATATTCGAGAAAAGCTTCAAGCGAAAAAGGAAGCTTATATCAAGCAACTTTATCCGTTGAGGTATCGAACTGAGTTTGATTTTGGCGAAGTAAAATGTCTGATCAACCAACAAAAGAGAACATTGACACTCGCAGTATTCTCTTGTCCATTCTCTGGTTATCGTTGGGGAAAGCTCTATGAATCTGCCAATCAACAGGTTTTTTTAGATGCCCATATTTGTTTCTTTGAACAACTTCAAGGCGTTTATTCCACGGTAGTTTATGACAATATGCGAAATATAGTGAAACGCTTTGTCGGTCGACACGAGAAGGAACTCAATGACGAGTTAGTGAAAATGGCTCTTTATTATGGTTTTGAACCGGTGGTGACTAATCCCTTCAGCGGTCATGAAAAAGGTCATGTAGAGAAGAGTGTGCCGGTCTTACGACGAAAAGTGTTCATAAAACAGTATGAGTTTGAATCAATCGGACATGCCCAAAGACACTTAGACCAATCCCTACTTGTAACATTATTGAGAATTTTTTCTGGTTTATAAAATTTCTTATATCTTAAGCTTCATTATTTTTTTCTAGTCTCCTTTGTAATTGGAGTACCTGGAACATCCGTGCGAAATAGTGCGGTATAAAAACAATACGAATAATGGGTTTATTTATCGATGTAAAATTTGGATAAACTCTGTTGGACTTTTTTGAACACTCTACAAAATCTTTTTCGTAACAATTTGGTCGATCCACCCGTTGATTAATCATTGAACATTGAAAATTATGGAATGTTTCGGTTCCATACTGAGATCATACCCGCATAGTTCTTTGAAATAGGTGCGATAATCCGTTTCAACCATTCGAATGATAGCCTCATCCGAAAAATCATCAAAGACAAGCAATTCCGAGACAATTCCTAGCTTCGCATCGATCCCTAAGATCTCTGGCCAGGCTTGCCAAAAATTATCTTGTGTGAGTTGTGCAATGAGAGTCTCCAATCGGTCCGTTTGCGTGTTTAAATAGACCTTTAGGTCTTCACTTGTTCATTTATCGGCCTCTTCAAAAATACTTTGAAAGCCCTTCAGATACGCTTCTTTTGTAAAAAATGTCGTCATTTTTTTCCTTCCTTCTTTTAAAATATTTCCTGATCGATCAATGGATTCAACTGATGCTTGACTCTTGCCCAATCTTGCACCGTAGGAATACTGTCCATAAGAACATAATCCGCTTCAAAAGTGAAATCCAAAAGGTACGGTCGATAGTTCGTTACAATCAAATCAATGTGTGCATCATTTAAACGTTCCGGTGTCAATTCCTGAATCGGTATAAACAACAGCTTATGATATTCCCCTAGTAATACACGTGCCTGCATTCGGATTGATTGAACCACTAAATAGTCCCCTTCTAATAAAAATAAAACTTGTTTGACCGGTTGGTAATAGTGGAACAACAAGGTCATATATGCCGTGAAACTCACCACGATATCTTCAAAATATTGGGCAGATAAACTGAGTACTTGGGCGTGTTTTAGGAGAAATTGTTGATGGGCTTCATAAATCTGTTTATCGCTTTTCTTCACCATCCAATGGATTTCTTCTAGCTCTTTGTTCAACACCGGACTCACCGCTTCATTCATCAAGCGCGAAATGAAAAAAGAGGTCATGAACTGTCCTAAAGTATCTGTATCCCACTGTTCAAAGAAAGGATCAGAAAGGTAATCTGACACGATGATCTGAAGATCCTTCCAGTGGCTGAATCGTTGGTTAAAAGTTTGTTCTTGGTCCACACGATGGATCGTCCGTTTGGAAATAATCGATAAATGGATCCAAGCGAATTCTTCTTTTGGTAGATAGATCTCGTATTCCTGTTTGATCCTTTCTTGTAAAGAATAAAGCAACTGAAAATCTTTTTCCTGATAAATGCTTGCTTTTAGCCATTCAGGTAAGGAAACAAAACGGTTTTGATGGACTCGGACCATTGCGATATAAAGATGGTAATAAAAGGCTGAAATCGTGATTCCTGTGCCCAACTCATACTTTCCAAGTTTGCCAGATAGTTCGTTTAAAATCAATGTATGCAGCCCTTCGGGTGGACGGATCGTAAAGGGTGTCTGTTCACTGCTGTAATAAAAATCAAAGAAGAACTTGCGGATATTGACTTCTTTCCCTAAAAAATTGACCGGGTTAAAAGCCAACGTTAACTCGTACTCAGCTAATACCGGTCGGATTTTTAATAAAAACCTTCGCAAAGTACTCTCTGCATAACTGTACTGATGAGCCAAGTCAGCCAGTGTTAAATCTTCTCCCCAAAAAATATTTCCCACGATTTCAAATAATACTTCGCTTTCCAAAAGTTGTTCTTTTTTCTCTTGATAGTCTCTACGATTTTGTTCTTCAAAACGATACCCACTATAATTCGAGCGCAATTCGATGCTTGTGCCAAAATGGTTTTTGAATGTTTGAATATCTTTTATTAAGGTACGTTGTGAAATAGCCAGTCGTTCACTCAGCTCTCCAATCGTAAAACGCTGTTCTTGTTCCATCATACTTAACACCTGCATCCATCGCTTGACCTCTGCGCTTGTAATAAACGCCATCTGAAACTCACGCAACTTTTTTCCCCCTCACTTGTTCAAATATTTTTCTTTCCTACCTGTTAAATCATCTTGATTCAGAAAATACAGAGAGCACTTCAGCGATGTTCTCCTTGCTAGGTACGTAGGGAAGTGTAATCGTTACGCGAGGGTTTCTAGCTTGTGGTTGATTCACGATTTGTACATGGCGTACTAGTCCAAGTGGGTTCATTTGGGCAGCTTCAATCACCTGTAGGCCAGATTTTTTTAACCTCGTTTCAACTTCCTGTTTGATCCATCGTATCAAAGCACGTGGTCCTACTAGCTGATAGGAAACATAAATCGTCTGGCTATATTTTTTTTTCTCGGCTAAAAAACGTTTCATGAGTACGTCTAAAGGAGACAGTTTCTCACTGTTTGCATACGGCACTTGTTCTGGTGCTTCAAGTGTAGGCAACTGGAAAAAGGCCTCCATTAAAAAGAGGAGGATTTCGAAAAAATCATAAGTCAGACCTTCGGTCTCACGCATCGGTAATTCATACTCACTCGCAGGTGAAAACATGCGGATAAATACTTGTTGTGTCATAGGGTTCAGAAACTGGCGTTCATCTAATGACAGGAGGAACAACGCCGCTTTTTCTGCTCCTGGAAGAGCCACACGCACCTGTTGATCCAGAGCCTGGATCAGCGTCGCTTGGAGTTGTTCATGTGTCACTTGATCCTGTAAGCAATGTCCTTGGTCGACCCGTTGCTTGGCCAATTTCAGCCATTGATTAAACAAGGTTTCGTCTAGGTGCCAAGGTCCCTCTTGAACCGACACTTTCTCCTGATACAGGTCCTGAATATGTTCTGCAAGAACCCTGGGATACAAGGGTAAGGTGAAATAAAAATCATAAAGGAATTGGCGAATCCCCGCTTCTTCTCCCCACAGTTGATTGGTTTTCGATTCAAGTTTTATTCCATAATAGGTCGTCATTAACGTTTGAAGCTGCCGTTTCATCCGTTGAAAGCTTGCACTTGAAACATCAAGATACGCCATCCACTGGTGATTATTTAAACACTTTCCCGCAGCCAATTGATCCACCAAGAGAAAAAGTTTCTCTTCATCCAATAGAGCTTGTTTCTTCTCATAATACCCTTTAGGGTCAAGAAAGGAAAAGTGGTAGCCCTTCTCATCGCCGATCAATTGGATTCTCTCACCAAAGTAATACTTGATTGCCTTCATATCTTCAATGATCGTCCGTCGCCCAAAGCCAGTCTGCTCAATTAAGGTTTGGGCGATAACGTGTTCCTCTTTTTCTAACGTTGCCAATAAGACCAACCATCGTTTAGTCTTATCCGCCATGACTAAATGATCAAATAAACTGTGCATATTTTTTCTGTCCTTTCTATGAAGAAAAAGAAAAGAGCCGCAGCCCTTCTCTTTCTTGTGATTAATTGCCAGGAACTGCACTTAGTTCCCAGGTTAACGTTGTTTCATAGGTGCTCGCTCTTGGATTCGCCGTTGGTGGGACTTCCAGTGCCACGCTTTCGCTTGCACTTTCCCTGTCACCAAAACGATAGATCCAAGTACCGCCCCCTTGACCGTCGCGTGCGGTCAAAAGTTCAGTCTTTTCTCCTGGAATTAAAGTGACACCGTCTTGAGCATACAACGTCGGTTCGTCACTTCCGTGAACAGACTTCAATTGTTGGTTCGTTAATGACAAACGTGCCCCTCTTAGTTCATTTTCCTGTAAATCCGTAAACTGACTGTTTTGCGTAACTGCTAATTGCCAGCCGTGACGTTCCTCTTCTGGCCGTCGATCACTGATCTGGATATAGTTTGGTCGCTCTTCCACCTCATTGACGGTTCCATCAGGATTTAACAAGCGTTGCGGTTGCGCATAATACCGCTTCGTTCGCGTAGAGATTGCTTGTTCGCCAAATGTGAATTGAGAAGCAAAATCAATACTTAATAAGCCTTGTTCTTCTTCCAACTCAGGTTTGTTCTCTGGATCGACTTCAATTTCTGGATTCATCGGATCTACTGGTGAGACAGGACCAAGATTTCCAACCGTTAAAATTGTCGCTGGTTCAAATGTCACATCATGAAACAGTAATTCGGTTGCCGGATTGATATTACCTCGATCATTATTTGTTTCAGGTGGAGCAACGACCTCTGCGGCCTTTGCGGATCCTGCATTATCCCGTAAAAAGATTTGAATTTCATCGTCTTCTTTTAGTACGAGTTCACTTAGATCAAGCGTAAATCTGCCATCGTCGTTAACAGTAACCTCCGACGTATCAAAGGATTGCCCATTATGCGTTGCGGTCACTTCAACCTCTTTATTTTCTGAAATCCCTTGGATGGTTTTACTATTTTCACCAATGATAGAAGATGAGAATTTCGCAGGTACCGGAGGGACAATTGGAAAGACTTCCACAGTGTTCGTTAGAATCTGATGGTCAAAGCCTTCGGTCAGTTCCCCACTGGTTAATTCTACGTGACTGATTCGAACTTTTGATCCCGCTTCGAGGGGTTCAGGTAAGGTAATTTCAAAAAGTCCGCCACGTGGGGCTTCTCCGTAGATACTGATACCTGGTGATTCGTCTGAATGACCGACGGTCTTGGTCGTATAGTCTTGTGTGTGTCCTGATGGAGATTCTACTTCGACTGTCACGATCGCTTCATCATCCCACGCTGGACGACTATCATCTAGTCCTACAGGAAGACTCACGCGCCCATAGATTTTCTTATCAGCATTGGTTGGCACTCTCAGCTCATCTGCGATAGCCCAGCGCCCATTATTACTACTTAAACGACTGTATGCAGTTAAACCTGTGTTTCCAAACACGTCCGTATTTAGTTGATCTGGTGCACTTGTCTGGCTTAACGTATTAAAATTTGCACCTCCGAATGAATAATCAATACTACGGAAATCCAAATCTGGATCCCCAGTAAGATCTGCACCATTTTTCCAAACAGATAAATCACTATTCGTCGCATTTAATGTAGAACCATTATTGACATTAAAAATATTTCCCCCACCTGAACGATTATTTTGAAAATTCATATACAGAGGATTCTCAAAGTTTACATTAATTACTGCAGCACTAAATACTCCTGCGGTAGCTGACGCAGTTCGACCTTCGGCTCTAAATATACCCCCATTTTTTACATCAAGTGTAGGAGAACTTGTTCCCATGTCTAACGCAGGACCACTTTCAGCAATAATATTGACATTTGAACCAATTCCTTCAATAGAAAAAGAATTATTTGTACCACCTGGATAACTAATTCCCTGGTTATTTACTCCGATTCCTCCATCATTTGCTGTACCATTTCCAGGATTGTAGACGCTAAATTCACCACCATTTTGAACCATTATGGAATTATTGTTTCCATACATACGCATTCCAGGTGTGGATCCCCCCGTTTTTTCAATACTCATTTTTGCGTCATCTATCGTAAAACTACTACTACCAAATTGTATAAATCTTACCGCCGCTGCTGCACCTCCAGCAGGTTCAGAGGAAGCTCCTTGTTTGACTAATAATTCTGCTTTCTCTGAAATATTGAATTGCGCATTTTCACTATAAAGTCCGATTGTAGTTGCCATATTACTAATAATTTCAACAGAAGCTTCACTTGAAACATTAATTTCTGCTCCGGGTGAAACCCCGCTGCCAGTTCCCAAATATATAGTAGCTGTAGTAAAAACTGCAGCAGCAGAACTAGATATCATAACTTCTGTTCCTACGTCTGAAATATTTAATTTAGGATAACTACCATTTAGCCAAATACTGCTTGCACTAACAGAATCCATATTAATAATACTGCTAGAGCCGATACTAACCTCGTTATTATTACCTTGGGCATAGATATTACGTCCACTTGTGGTTTTCAAAGAGATTTCACTCATATTATTAAATTGTATTTTATTGCCATTCCCAATTTGTGAAATATTATCCCCACTGGTTGTTGTTGAATAAAATTCACTATTTTTTACTGCAAAGATCCCATTACTTCCTTCAGAATAGAAACTCGTTCCGTTAAGCAGATTTGTTTCCAACTCACTATTCTCTATAGTGGCTTGAGACTCATCGCCAGACATGACTATTCCTCGCCTATTTCCAGATGTAACATCAATTGTAACTTTTGAATCCAATATATTTATTTTAGGCGTGTCTCCTCTCAGATGAAGAGCATTATTCATGGTTGTTGTTGGCAGTACAGTACTACTCGTAGTTGTGGCAGATAATTTAGATCCACCAATTACGGAAAGCCCGGGCCTAGCATTATTATTGCCTATTTGAATATTCTCTGAAAAACCAACCCCATCACTGTTTAGGTTGAATTCACTCTGATTATCCAGTGAAAGCAAGGCATCCGTTCCCTGTAAAATCATTCCCTGAGAATCACCAGTATCTGTAATGGCAAGCTGACTGTTATCTAAGAGTACTTGAGGCGTCGCGCCTTGCAGATAGATTCCTCGACCTGTGGAAGCAGCCATTTCCAATTGACTGTTGGTCATAGACAAAGTAGGCGTTGCCCCTATCATATTTATACGCTGTCCAGAACTAGACCGAATGGCTGACTCGGTTTCATCTAATTGAAACAATGCGTCATTTCCAGATAAATCAACACCAATTCCTGTTGTCGTTTCTATTTCTGACGAAGATTTCATCATTTTTACTGTAGGAGAAATCCCTAGCATACTCAATGCTTGACCAGCAACAGTACGGATATTTAATTGGCTATCATTAACGTTTAACTCTGCATTTCCTCCATTTAAGTATAACCCTCTTCGGTTATTATTTGTAACTGAAATATTTAGCTCAGACCCACCGGCTATCGTTGATTTGGGCTCGGATCCTCTCAAGTGAAGAGCATTATTAACGGTGTCTGTTGGTAATACAGCTGGACTTGTTGTAGTGACGGATAGCTTAGAACCATTTGTCACAAAGAGCTCTGGTCTAGCGTTGTTATTACCTATTTGGATATTCTCTGAATAACCAAGACCGGAACTATTTAAGTTGAATTCACTCTGATTATCCAGTGAAAGCAGGGCATCCGCTCCTTGTAAAATCATTCCCTGAGAATCACCAGTATCTGTCATAGCAAGCTGACTGTTTTCTAAGAGTACTTGAGGCGTCACACCTTGCAAATAAATTCCTCGACCAGTAGAAGTAGCCATCTCCAACTGAGTGTTGACCAAAGATAAGGTAGGCGTTTCTCCTATTAGATTCATTCGCTGTCCAGAACTAGATTGAATGGCTGACTTGGTTTCATCTAATTGAAACAATGCATTATTTCCTGATAAATCAACGCCAATTCCTGTTGTGGTTACTATCTCTAAGGAGGATTTTATCATTTTTACTGTAGGAGAAACTCCTAGAAGACTCAATGCCTGACCCGCAGCAGTACGTACATTTAATTGGCTATCACTAACTTCTAACTCTGCATTTCCTCCATTTAGATAGAACCCTCTTCTGTTATAACTTGTCACTGAAACATTTAATTTGGAACCTCCGGAAATTGTCGCTTTAGGCTCAGCTCCTCTCAAATGAAGAGCGTTGTTTGCGGTATCTGTTGGTAACACAGCACCGCTTGTGGTCGTAACAGAAAGAGTTGAACCACCTGTAACAGAGAGCTCTGGTCTGGCGTTATTGTCTCCTATCTGAATATTTTCTGATGTTCCTAGCCCTGCTCCTGTTAAAATAAATTCACTCTCATTTGCTAAAGAAAGCAAGGCATCTGGCCCCTGCAAAATCATTCCCTGAGAATCACCAGTATCTGTCATGGTAAGCTGACTGTTATCCAAATGAACCTGAGGTGTTTCACCTTGCATGTATATCCCTCGTCCTGTAGAGGAAGTCATCACCATCTGCGTATTGGAAAGTTTTAAACGCGCAGCATCTCCAATCAAATTAACCCTTTGACCACTCGTACTAGATAGTTTTACAGTTGAAGTGTCAAAATTTACGGATGGTTCTCTACCAGTCACATTTATTGCTGTACCAGTAGGTGAAGTAAGTTGAATCGTACTATTTTTTGTAGAAAATATGGGAGTATCCCCAGTAATACTCACGGCTGATTGTGATGCGGAAGTAACAATTAATTCGGAGTCATTCACCATTAGTTGTGCGGTGTCTCCACCTAAGTGTATCCCTCTTTTTGCTGCAGTAGTTGTAATCGTTAAACTGCTCTCTGAGTTGATAAATATTTTCGGTCCAACTCCGGTAAGTACTACCGCATTATTTATTATATCTGATGGAACATCTCCGGTTCCTCCAGTAGTGATTGTGAGTTGACTATTTGAACTAATAGATATCTCTGGGTTTTCTCCCCTAAAATCGATTGTATTTGCTGCTCCAGCACTTGTGGTAATCGTTATGGTTGAACCATTTTCTATGATTAACTTTGGATTTGTTATAGTAGCTCCTGAAAAGAAAACAGTTGAGTTTCCTCGATTAATGGTTACCCGTGCTTGGTTTATAGCGGATATTTCTTTTGCTTCAATAAAAATTGTAGTAGCTACAATCCCTTGAAAATTTGATTGGCCTCCTGTAAAAACTAGTTTCCCTTCAGGAGAGGATACTAACCTCAATTCATTGGCATTCAATGCTGTAATATCTTCTAATTCAATGGTCCAATTACGACTACTCTCAGAAGAGGCATTCATTAATGGCGTAGTACCTACCCTTGCAATAGTCGCATTTTCTATCCGGAAGGTAGTCTCTTCTTCTACATCTTCAAATTGAAAATAAAAACCAGTATTACCAAAAGTCAGCGTATGTCCGTTTCCTTGTATCTTGATTGGTCGGTCGATCGTCATGATATTGGCTGTATTTTCAGTTAAATTTGCTTGAACAGAGATAATGCTGACTTCAGGATTTGCGACAGCTTCTCTGAATGCAGCCATTGTTGAGACTTCTTCTGTATTTCCATCAAAGACTGCCTGTTTGAATGTTTCGTTCTCAGAAGGAATAGTTTCCTCTTTCGATTCTTCGGTTGCTACAGGAGCTCCTTTTTCTTCTGATTGTTCAGTCGTATTTGGATATTGCTCATGTTCTTCATTTGATTCATCAGATGAATCCTGATTCATTTCTGATTGATCTTCAGTCTCCGTTTCTTCCTTTTCCGATATTTCAAGTGTCGCAGTTACGTCTTCGACGGACACATCATAATTACCTTCAGCTTTAAATACCACTGGAAGCACAAACGTTTGTTGCGCACGCTCCGCTTGAATTACCCATTCATCTGATTCTTCTTGGTTGATGGTAACCCCAGCTTTTAACTGGTCTTTTACCAGCTTTGCTTCCTTCGGAAGGGTAATCCTTGCCTCTGACACCTCTTGATCTGAAACAAATGTCACCTTCAATGGCTCTTCAACCGTTCCTTGAAGGCGAGAGTTAGGAAAGGAAAAGCGAGGCTTGCTTTCTTCTGCCACTTCTAGATAGTTTTTTATGGATGGAAGTGCCAATTGTTCTTCTTCCTGTACTTGCCCCCCTTCCTTTTTATCCGTGGTTTCCGCATAGACGATGCCTACTGGCAGGAGGAATGCATGCAGAACAAGAATCATCGTCCCTAAAATGAGCATTCCTTTTTTCATTAGCTTTCTCATGGAATCCTCCTCTCTATAATTCTTTTGCACTTTCACGTGCTCTTTTCTTTTGTCTCATCAGGTAAAGCACAAGTCCAAATATTAAAATGAGCAAAATAATCGCACCGATCATCCACCAATTGACACCTGAATCAATCGTTACGTCTTCTCGATTTAACTTGCGGGCTTCATCGGCTTCAATCGTAAATTCACGCGTCCATGACCACTCGTTCTCTCCAGATGTCGCTGTTAATTCTAAGACATAGTTCCCACTTCGAAAACGGTCCCCTTCTAAAGAAATTGGGAAGTTGAAGTTGGAATTAGGCGCCATCTGCATCATTTCTTTCTCGGCCTTATAGAGAACGTCGTTCTCCCCTGCTCGTTTTACGGTAGCTTCCACCGCTAATTGATTGACAAAGGTGGGCGTGAAGTTTTGTAGCGTGGCACTGATCACATTGCGATAATTCAATTGATCCGCAAACACATCTAATAATTCCAACTCCGGTTGCACCGAGTCTCGGGTATTACTGACGACCACACCGACCACATGAGCAAATTCATTCTTGATAGCTACGCCTTCTCCTTCTGGGGCATCACTATCTTCCTCTTCTTTTACTTCGGTGATTCGTAAACCGCCGGCTAAATACCCTTCAAAGGCGTCTTTAGGCATTTGGAGAGGAATTTCTATAACCTTTGTTTCATTTCCCGCTACAGTAATGACCTCCGAAGGAGTCATCAGCTCATCCAAAGAGTAGAGTAAGGTTGGATCCACTTCTTCGGCATCTTTGCCATACTCGACATTCCCCAAAGTATTCGTATAAGCCGTATGCGGTGTCACCTGAACGTTGATTGGTTCTGAACTGGAATTGCCGACTTCTAGTCGCAAAATCTCTTTTTGCCCAGGTGGGAGCAATAACTCGTAGTATCCTTTACTTTCTTCCACTTGACTCTCTGGAAAAAGAGGGGTAACGTACGTATTCAAACCCGCTTCTTCGGCCTGGACCGTCGGATGCGGTAAGAAAAAGAAAAGCGCTATAAGCAACCATAGACCTTTTTGCATCGATTGTTTGTGTATCATTTGTCATAATCCTTTCTAAAAAAAGCAGCGTCACAGAAATCTGTAACGCTGCCAGTGACTAATGGAACATGGAAATGAGAATGGTTACTTCTTAAACCTCATTATCAGGTGTTAGTTCTAATTCCCATGTCAATGTAGAGGTATACGTTACCGCATCTTTGGCGGTCGAGCCAGGAACAAATAGTTGGATCGCCGTATTTTCAACGACATCTACCCCATCTTCCACTTGTTTTGCGAGCGCATCATGATCTCCCCAAACAACGGAAGAAGTTCCGCCACCTTTTTGGTTAGCAGCCGTCATGACTGGCACGGCATCTTCATTTGGAATCAACTCTAAGCCACTTGTGTGAATCGTTGGTGCCTGATTTACATCATTCACACTGTAACGAAGGGAAGGATCGAATAACGTGATTTGGGCGCCTTTCAACACACTATTTAGGGTATCTGTTTCTGCTTGAAACTCACTTAAACTCACGCTTAGTTCCCATCCTTCATTCGTTCCGCGTGTATCTTGAACTTGTGCCATACTGATATAAGGAATCATATTTTCCTCACCTGTTGTTCCGGCTTTCTGTTGCATTTCCGCAATCATGTTGTAATGTTCATCCGCAGTTGAGATCACTTTCGTCCCAAAGTTCATTGTGGGAACGGTTGCGATCGTTAGTGGTCCTGTACCAGGAATTGGGGGAATCGTCACCTCTGGACCGTCGGGATCAGGTTCTACTATTGTGTCTTCAATACTTGGAGTGAAGGTGACCTGACCGCTCGTTGTTGTGTCACGTACTTCTTTTGACTCTTGGTCTACCTCTTCAGCGAAGGCTTGTACGCCTCCTGCGAAGATCATGGTTGATAATGCGGCTACAGTTGCTAAACGAATAAATTTCATACTTAAATTCCTTCTTTCATTCCATTATTTTTTGTGTTGCTTCTCTTCTTTTGTACCCTAAAACTAATAAAACACTTGCCACTAAGAAACTGCCAACGTATAGCCCGAGTGGGCTACCGGTCGTATTAGTTTGCGGTAAAGTGCCTCCTGGTTTTTGTGGGCTGGTGCTGGGAGGTGGATCTGGTGGTCCGATCGGTTCATAAGTTCCTGTAAATCCAATGGATCCTTCTGACTCGACGGATTGGACCTGTGTACCATACACCTGCAGTGGAAATTGTATCGCTATTATTAGCACAAATAGTGCAATCATCTGACCAACCGTTTTTCGCATCTTCCCTCCTCCTTTATATCTATATCAAAAACTATCGTTTTTGGGTGTACAGCAAAAATAGACATCCGAACTTGTCAGATGTCTAAAGCAATGTTGTTAAATTGGGGTTTCGATAACTTGGCATACATAAGTATTCGTTATTCTAAAAAACGATGGTTTTTGATACTATTTAGTGAATAAAGAAGACTTAACCTTTAGTCTTCTTTATATTTATTATCTTATAATAATTTATTCAAGATTAAAAATCGCAATTTTCACCTCCTTATGCATATATAGGAAATGAGATCACGATTTCATCAGAATAATTAGCGATCAATAAAAAAAGATCAAAAAATTTTGATTTTTTGAACACACAAACGACCTGAGTAAGAAGCTGTACTCTCATTTTTAACTAAAAGATTATTTAGTGGCGTTTATTGAGCTGAAAAAAATTCGTTTCTAGGAGAATGCTTATCAAAAAGAGTGTTCAAAAAGCATTTTTTTGAACACTCTACAAAATCTTTTTCCTAACGATTGGGACGATCCCCCATTGATCCATCATAAAACATTAAAAATCATGGAATGTTTCGGCTCCATACTGTGATCATACCCGCACAGTTCTTTGAAATAGGTGCGATAATCCGTTTCAACCATTCGAATGATTTCCTCATTTGAAAAATCATCAAAGACAATCAATTCCGAAACAATTCCTAGCTTCGCATCGATCCCTAAGATCTCTGGCCAGGCTTGCCAAAAATTATCTTGTGAGAGTTGTGCAATGAGGGTCTCCAATCGGTCCGTTTGCGTGTGTAAATAGTCCTTTAGGACTGGGCTTTCTCGTTTTCCTACTGCTTCAAAAGTTTTCTGAAAGCCCTGTAAATAGGCCTCCTTTGTCGTAAATCCTGTCATCCTTCTCTTCCTTCTTTCTTTTACAAAACGATCCGATCGATCAATGGATTCAACTGATGTTTGACCCGTGCCCAATCTTGATCGGTGGGGATACTGTTCATCAGAACATACTCCGTTTTAAGCGCATAGTCTAAAAGGTACGGGCGGTAGTTTGTCACAATCAAATCAATCTGTTCGTCATTCAAGCGTTCTTGCGTCAACTCCTGCAGTGGAATGAAGAGTAAGTGATTATGCGCGCTCAAAAGTTCTCGGGCTTGTAGCCGGATTGATTGAACCACTAAATAATCACCTTCTAATAAAAACAAAACCTGTTTGACGGGTTGGTAATAACGAAACAACATGTCCATGTATAACGTAAAACTGACCGCCACGTCTTCAACGGTAGTTGCGGAAAAAGGGAGGATCTGTGCATGCGTTTGTAAGAAGTAGGCATTGATCTCATAGATTTGCCCATAGGTTTCTTTAACCATCTGACGAACTTCCACTAATTCTTTATTTAAAACTGGACTTAGCGCTTCATTCATCAGACGTGAGACCAAAAACGACGTCATAAATCCCCCTAACGTGTCGGTAGCCCATTGGTCAAAGAAGGGATCCGACAGATAATCTGATACCACTTGTTCGAGGCCGTCCCACTGGTTGAATCGTTGACTGAATGTGCGTTCTTGATCCACACGATGGATCGTTCGCTTAGAAATGACCGATAGATGGACCCAAGCGAATTCTTCCTTTGGCAGATAGATCTCATATTCCTCATGGATCCTCGCTTGTAAAGAATAAAGTAGCTGAAAATCTTTTTCCTGATAATCGACGTTCTTTAACCCCTCAGGCAATGAAATAAACTGGTGTTGTTTGACGCGAACCATCGTGATATACAGATGGTAATAAAAAGCAGAAACGGTCGTCCCTGTCCCCAACTCATAACTCCCCAGTTTGCTAGATAGTTCGTCTAGAACCAATGCATGCAGCCCTTCAGGTGGACGAATCGTAAAGGGGGTCTGTTCACTACTGTAATAAAAATCAAAAAAGAACTTGCGGATATTGATTTCTTCCCCTACAACATTCACAGGGGTAAGGGTCAATGATAGGCCATATTCAGCCAAGATCGGTTCAATTTTCACTAAAAATCGACGCAGTGTACTTTCTGCGTAACTGTACTGGTGTGCCAAGTCAGCCAATGCGACAGGTTCTCCGTAAAAAACCGTCCCAACAATCTCAAGGAGAACTTCGTTCTCTAACAGCTGTTCTTTCTTTTCTTGGTACCCTACTCGGTCACGTTCGTCAAAATGAAAACCGTTATACAGTGAAAGCAATTCAATGGTCTTCCCAAAGTAACTTTTGATTGCTTGAATATCTTTGACCATCGTTCGTTGGGAGATCATCAAGCGTTCACTCAACGCCACGATCGTAAAATGGTGTTCTCGTTCAATAATAGTCAAGATTCGCATCCATCGTCGAACCTCGGCATTTGTAATAAAAGCAATTTGTAATTCGCGCATCCCTATCTCCTCACTTTTTCCACTCGTTTTTTTTATACTACTTGTTAAGAATAACCAGACAATACCCGCTGAATCACTTCTTTGGTAGGAAATGTTGGCAATTGAATCTCCCCGGTAGAATTCAATTGTTGTGCTTGATTCGTTACTCGGATCTGTCGAAGGACTCCTAGGTGGTTCGCCAAAGAGGCATCGATAAAATGGAGGCCTCTTTCGTTCCCCGCTGCTTCCACTTCTGTTTTGATCCAATGCTTTAACGCTGAAGGACCCGTCAAGTCATAAGAAACAGCGATGGTATTACTGTATCGCTTTTTCTGGGCAGAAAACTGTCCCATGAACGTAGCTAACAACACGTCCTTCTTTCGGCTTTCCTGTATCTCTTCTTCAAGAGGTGGCAGTTGGAAGAACCTCTCCATCAAACAAAGCAAGGTATCAAACAGCTGATAGGCCAGCCCTTCGGGCTCATGTACTACCATGTACGACTCCTTTGTTGGTGAAAATGCTTGGATAAAAGCTTGTTGAGTCGAAGGGGTCAGAAATTGGTTTTCATCTAGGGAAAGCAAAAACAATGCCGCTTTTTCTGGATCTGGAAGTGCAAGGTTCACTTGTTGATCCAACGCCTGAACAAGTGCCGTTTGTAGGTCTCTGTGTATGCCTTGATCCGGTAAAAAATAGCCTTGGTCGATCCGAAGTTGAATCAGTTTCAGCCATTGATTGAACAGCATGGGGTCCAAATGCCAAGGACCTTCTTTAAAAGTTGCTTTTCCCTGATGTAGGGGTCGAATGTGTTCCTGAAGAACTGTAGGGTATAAGGGCAAAGTGAAATAAAAATCATAGAGAAACTGGCGGATCCCCGCTTCTTTCCCACTCAATTGATTGGTTTTAGATCTAAGTTTTATTCCATAGTGTTTGGTTAACACCGTTTGAAGCTGCCGCTTCATCCGCTGAAATCCTGTATTAGAAATCCCGAGGGAAGCGACCCACTGCTGATTGTCCAAACACTTTCCGGAAGCTAACTGATCCACAAAAAGAAAAAGCTTCTCTTCATCCAGTAGTGCTTGTTTCATCCTATAATACCCCTTTGGGTCAAGAAACGAAAAATGATAGCCCTTCCCATCCCCAATCAATTGGATCGAGTCACTAAAATAGACCTTGATCGCCTTCAGATCCTCTAGAATCGTTCGTCGGCCAAAGCCGGTTTGTTCGATCAGATTCTGGGCGATGACGTGTTCTTCTTCTTCTAAGGTGGCCAACAAAATCAGCCAACGCTTGGTCTTGGTAGTAAAGATCAACTGGTGAAATAAAGTGTGCATCTTTTTTCATTCCTTTCTACGAAGAAAAAGAAAAGAGCCGCGGCCCTTTTCTTTTTCGGCTAATTGTCGGGGACAGCACTTAATTCCCAGGTGAGGGTCGTTTGATAGGTGGTTGTTCTTGGATCCGCCGTTGGCGGCACTTCAAGGGCAACACTTTCTCCTGCACTTTCTCGATCACCAAAACGATAGACCCACGTGCCTGAGCCTTGGCCGTCTTGTGCGCGCACAAGGGGCGTCTTTTCTTCTGGGATCAAGACCACGCCGTCTTGATTTTGTAGCATCGGTTCGCTGGATTCTTGGACAGACGCAAATTGTTGGTTATTAAGCAACAATCGCGCCCCTCTAAGTGGATTATTTTGAGAATCCATAAACTGACTATTTTGTGTAACTGCTAATTGCCAGCCGTGGCGCTCTTCTTCTGGACGACGATCACTGACTTGGATATAATTTGGTCGTTCTTCGGCGTCATTGACGGTGCCGTCCAGATTCAACAAGCGTTGCGGTTGGGCATAATAGCACTTGGTCTGTGCAGAAATGCCTTGGGTTCCAAACGAAAAATGTGACGCAAAATCAATACTGAGTGCTCCTTGGTCTTCAGGAAGTTCTGGGGGATTTTCCGGATCCACTTCTTGGTCAGGTGCCAATGGATCGACTGGTAACACAGGATCTAGAGTATCTTTAGTATATACATAAGTAACAGTCTGGGCCTCTTCGGTAAATTGTCCTGATGCATTTTTGGGTACTTCAGTTAAAGTGTACCCGTCAATTTCTTTCGCCTTAGTCTCGTATTCTTCCTCAATCAGTCCGTGGATAATCTCTGGTTCTGCCAGTTCCTTTCGAGTGTTATCGACATATTCAACCGTTATGTCTCCCCCTTGTTTCTTTTGATAGACTGCTTGTACAACTGTATCAGCAGTCCCCATTGTAAAAGTAGTCGTTGCATTTGTTTCATCTGCAATACTACTCCCTACTCCTGAAACAACTTCCCAACGAACAAAATTAAATGTTTCAGTTGGGTTTGCGTGAAGTGTGGTGGACTCACCTTGAGTAATCGTTGTTGTTTCTGCCGTAGGGTTTCCCCCATCAAGAGGGATTGCTTCTAATAAAAGTGCATAAGAAGGACGTGGGGGTGGTACGAATCCATCTGAAGCTGATGCTCCTACAGTTATTGATCGATAATCAACTAAATTATGATTAGCCAAATATCTTTCAGAAAAGTCATTCGGATCACTAGTACTGGAATTTACTATTGAACCGTTTACTCCAGTTATTTCGGCAACAACTGAATTCCAAGGAACTCTATAGGTTGTTAAATGCGCAACGCTTGGATTACTAGGTACTGATACATTGATACGGCCACCCATCATAACATTGTTAATACTTTGACCTGTACGCGAAAAGGTTATTGTAGAATTAGTATCTGAAGATATTGGAGGAATCCAATTATTCGAAGCACTATTACTTCCAACGACTACTCCACCCTGGTGAAGTTCAAACCTAGAATTATTACTTAGCCTAACAGGTGATACTGCCACCTGATTATAGATAATTTTTCTTTGATCAAAACCAAAAAAAAACGCTGTCGATCTATCATTGAGTGCTACTGCAGGAGAGTTTCTTCTATTTAAAATCGTTGTCCTCTCAGTTATCTCAAAAGTGGAAGCTTTATCTAGATCTATTAACGGTTGGCTTCCAGAACTTTCGGATTCGATGGTCGTCCTTCTCATATTCAACGTAGAATTTTCTAGTTGTAAGCTGTTTCCCGAAGTTCCCATGTTAATTGAAGCATTCCGGCCAGGGGCCACATTAGAACCTATTGTTCTGTAAGAATTATTAAGTTTATTTAATGAACTCCCTAGGATTGAAGAAGAGTAACTAAAACTTTCCTCAATTCTAATATCTACCATCCATGCGCTATTATTCCAAGCAGAACGAAATTGTGACCAATTTCTTACGTTAGCAGTTGCTGTTGTATTACGTTTTTGATCAGTTATTTCTGCTAAAATCCGCTTTTCCTCGGCCGCAATGACTTCTTCTGAGATTGATAGGTTCTTCTCAGCTGCAATGACTGGTTGAACTGCAACGGGAATATCACTCATCACTTCTGCATCTTGACTTTCAAGTGGCGGCTCTTTGAAATCAGTATTTTCTTGATCCTTTATATCAGAAGATTTCTGGTCCTCTGATTTTAGAGTGCTTTCCTCTACTTCTAAATAGAAATGATCCGCATCATGATCGACAGTTAAGAAGTAGTTTCCCGCTGTCTCAAACACCACAGGAAGAGTAAATTCTGTTTGTTGTCCTTCGGTGTGAAGCGTCCAGTACTCTCCATGGGAATGCGTGATGGACTCCCCATCAGAAAAATAACTTGCCAATACTTGGCCTTCCTTCGGTATCCGTACTAGAACCTCATCTGCAGGATAGGTACTTGTAAAACGTAAGATAACCGGTTGATTTGTGCCTGTCCGAGAAGTCTTTTCTACAAATGAAAACTCTTGAACTGCTGGTGGTGCTTCCTCGACCGGTGTAACAGTATTGGTACTCATTGCTACATAATCTGGTAGATGACTGCGAAAAGCAGTGAGTGCCTGCTCATCTACTGGTCCATTCGTTTCTGCATAGACCTGACTGATAGTAACGGGTACCCATTGTGCTAATAGTAAAAGAGTCGTGCATACTACAACGTATTTGCGAATGTTCACTCTAAATCCCTCCTACTCTTTTTGCTTTTTTTCTTGCTTTCTTTTCTTTAAAACGAAGTAAAGCAGGATGATGACCAATAGAATCAATAAACTGATGGTTCCGATCACCCACCAATTTGGACTGTTGTCGATCATGACGTCTTCTCGGTTCAACTTACGTGCATCGTCGGCATCGATCGTAAACTCACGTGTCCAAGACCATTCATTTTCTCCAGAAGTCGCTGTTAATTCTAAGACATAGTTCCCGCTGCGAAAGCGATCTCCTTCTAAGGAAATCGGAAAATTAAAGTTCGAATTTGGCGCCATTTGCATCATTTCTTTGCTGGCCTTATAGAGAACCTCGTTCTCCCCTGCTCGTTTCACGGTAGCTTCCACCGCCAATTGATTGACAAAAGTAGGCGTAAAGTTTTGCAAAGTGGCGCTGATCACATTGCGATAATTCAATTGATCCGCAAACACATCCAATAGTTCCAACTCCGGTTGCACCGAGTCTCGCGTATTACTGACGACCACACCAACTACATGGGCAAACTCATTCTTGATCGCTACACCTTCTCCTTCTGGAGCTTCACTTTCTTCCTCTTCTTTGACTTCGGTGATCCGTAAACCACCGGCTAAATACCCTTCAAAGGCGTCTTTAGGCATTTGAAGAGGAATTTCTATAATCTTTGTTTCATTTCCAACTAATGTAATGACCTCCGAAGGAGTCATCAGTTCATCCAAGGAGTGGATCAAGGTCGGATCCGCTTCTTCGGCATCTTTGCCATACTCGACATTTCCCAAGGTATTCGTATAAGCCGTATGTGGTGTCACCTGCACGTTAATTGGTTCTGAACTGGAATTACCAACTTTCAGCTGCAAGTTCTCTTTTTGATTAGGAGCGAGTAGTAGCTCGTAATAGCCTTTACTTTCATCGACTTGACTTTCTGGGAAAAGCGGGGTGACATGTGTATTTAAGGCCGTCTCTTCGGCTTGGGCTGAAACGGGCAAGAAAAAGAAAAACACCGCTAGGAGCCACAGCCCACTTTGAATCGATCGTTTGTGTCTCATTTGTCATAATCCTTTCTAAAAAAAGCAGCGCCACAGAAATCTGTAACGCTGCCAGTAACTAATGGAACATGGAAATGGTTACTTCTTAAACCTCATCAGGCTCATTATCAGGTGTTAGTTCTAATTCCCATGTCAATGTAGAGGTATACGTTACTGCATCTTTGGCGGTCGAGCCAGGAACAAACAGTTGGATTGCCTCATTTTCTACAACCGCTACCCCATCTTCTACTTGTTTTGCGATCGCGTCATGGTCTCCCCAAACAGTCGTCGAGGTTCCACTCCCTTTTTTAGCTGCTGCCGTCATAATTGGCACTGCATCATTGTTTGGAATCAATTCTAACCCGCTTGAGTGAATAGCAGGCGCCTGATCTGCATCGTCAACACTGTAAAGAAGGGTTGGATCGAATAACGTGATTTTCGCACCTTTTAATACGTTATTTAGGGTATCCGTAGGGGCTTGGAATTCAGTTAAGCTAACACTTAGTTCCCATCCCTCGTTCGTTCCGCGAGTATCTTGGACTTGTGCCAAACTCACATAAGGCACCTTGTTTTCTTCACCAGTTGTTCCTGTTTTTTGTTGTCTTTCAGCGACCATGTTGTAATTCTTATCTGTCGTCGAGATAATTTGTGAACCAAAGTTCATCGTTGGCACGGTTGCAATGGTTAATGGTCCTGTATTGTTTCCGTCCGGATCTACGATTGCTGGGATATCAACCCCTGGCCCCTCATCTCCAGGATCAACGATCGTATCGTCATTACTAGGTGTGAAAGTGATCTGACCATCAGTAGTTGCTTTACGGACTTCTTTTGTCGCCTCTGGCTGCTCTTCTTCAGCGAAGACTTGTACGCCTCCGGCAAAGATCGTGGTTGATAATGC
>NZ_JBIOLO010000003.1:0-42691 GCF_051710905.1 Enterococcus sp. DIV0806c
TGCGGTAACATGTTCCTCTTCTTCTAACGTCGCCAATAAGAGCAGCCAACGTTTCGTCTTATCTGCCATGACTAAATGATCAAATAAAATGTGCATATTTTTTCTGTCCTTTCTATAAAGAAAAAGAAAAGAGCCGCAGCCCTTTTCTTTCTTGTGACTAATTGTCGGGAACTACACTTAGTTCCCAGGTGAGTGTTGTTTCATAGGTGCTTGCTCTTGGATTCGCGGTTGGAGGGACTTCAAGTGCCACGCTTTCGCTTGCACTTTCACCGTCACCAAACCGATAGATCCAGGTACCTGCGCCTTGGCCATCGAGCGCGGTCAGAAGTTTAGTCTTTTCTCCTGGAATTAAGGTAACACCGTCTTGATTATACAACATCGGTTCATCACTTCCGTGAATAGACTCCAATTGTTGGTTAGTGAAAGACAAACGAGCCCCTCTTAGTTCATTTTCCTGTAGATCCGTAAATTGACTGTTTTGCGTAACTGCTAATTGCCAGCCGTGACGTTCCTCTTCTGGCCGTCGATCACTGATCTGGATATAGTTTGGTCGCTCTTCAGCCTCATTGACGGTTCCATCCGGATTTAACAAGCGTTGCGGTTGCGCATAATACCGCTTCGTTCGCGTAGAGATTGCTTGTTGGCCAAATGTGAATCGAGAAGCAAAATCTATGCTTAACAAGCCTTGGTCTTCTTCGAGCTCAGGTTTATTCTCTGGATCGACTTCAATTTCTGGATTCATCGGATCTACCGGTGAAACAGGACCAAGATTCCCAACCGTTAAAATCGTCGCTGGTTCAAATGTCACATCATGAAACAGTAACTCGGTTGCCGGATTGATATTACCTCGATCATTATTTGTTTCAGGTGGAGCAACGACCTCTGCGGCCTTTGCGGATCCTGCATTATCCCGTAAAAAGATTTGAATTTCATCGTCTTCTTGTAATGAGAGTTCACTTAAATCAAGTGTGAATCTGCCCTCATCGTTGATAGTGGCATCTGATGTATCAAAGGGTTGCCCATTATACGTTGCGGTTACTTCAGCTTCTTTATTTTCTGAAATCCCTTGGATGGTTTTACTATTTTCACCAATGATAGAAGATGAGAATTTCGCAGGTGCCGGAGGGACGATTGGAAAGACTTCCACAGTATCTGTTAAGATCTGGTGGTCAAAACCTTCGGTCAGTTCGCCACTGGTTAATTCTACGTGACTGATTCGAACTTTTGATCCTGCTTCAAGGGGTTCAGGTAAGGTGATTTCAAAAAGTCCGCCACGTGGGTCTTCTCCGTAGATACTGATCCCTGGTGATTCGTCTGAATGACCGACGGTCTTAGTCGTATAGTCTTGCGTGTGTCCTGATGGAGATTCTACTTCGACTGTCACGATCGCTTCATCGTCCCACGCTGGACGACTATCATCTAGTCCTACAGGAAGACTCACGCGCCCATAGATTTTCTTATCAGCATTGGTTGGTACTCTCAGCTCATCTGCGATAGCCCAGCGCCCATTATTACTACTTAATCGACTGTATGCAGTTAAACCTGTGTTTCCAAACACGTCCGTATTTAGTTGTGTGGGGTCACTTGTCTCTCTTAACGTATTAAAATTTGTTCCAGTAAACGAATAATCAATACTTCGGAAGTTTAAATTTGGGTCTCCATTCAAATCAGCACCTTTTCGCCAAACAGATAAATCACTATTTATTGCGTTTAATGTCGATCCACTACTAGCATTAAATATATTCCCACCACCAACGCGAGTATTTCTAAAGTCCATAAATAACGGATTATCAAAATCAACAGTTAAATTTCCAGCATTGAAAATTCCTGCCGCATCTGTAGCTGTTCGTCCTTGAGCAATGAAAGTGGCGCCGTCTCGTGCTTCAATTTGCCCCGCCTGACTTTCCATATCGATCGCTGCACCGTTGTCCGCAATAATTTGAACTTTAGAACCAACACCATCAACTACAAAAGAATTACCCCCGGTCCTAGGATAATGTACCCCTTGATTGGCCAAACCAGAGGACGTATCTTGATCTATAGGTGTACCATTCCCAGGATTATAGATGAAAAATTGCCCTCCGTTCCTAACTAAAATATGATTATTACCACCATACATACGAATACCTGGTGTTCTTCCTCCAGATTTACTTATGTTCATTTTTGCATTGTCTATTGTAAACTGATAGCCTCCTGCACGTATAAAACGTAAGACAGCGACAGCTCCATTCTGCGATTCATTGGTACTTCCTGCGGTTAAATTTAATTCGGACTGCTTTAACAGGTTAAATTGGCCATTTGAGCTAAGCAAACCTAACGCAGAGGCACGATTTGCATGGACGTTCATTTTTGCGCCTTCCGTCAATCTAACTTCAGCATTAGGATTTGCAGCTCCTGAAGTAGTACTAGCGCTAGCAGCACCTAGATAAACCGCTGCATTGGTTTCACCGGCACTGACATTACTAATTACTTCCATCTTTGATTCAGACCCACTCATTTGTAATAATGCACGTGCGCCATGTATTGTTATACTGTTCGCATTATCTGATGTTGCATTTACTTGAGCACCATTTTCTATAGCAAGAACTGAATCTGCTCCAGCTAACCAAATATTCCTACCAGAACCAGATGCATCAAAAACAGCATCAGAGTGATCAAGGAAGACTGTGCTATTGTCTCCGACCATATGAATATTGTGTCCGGCGTCTCCGTTCGCCTCCCACTGGCTCTTTGATATGGCTAGTTTATTGGTAGTTCCTATTGCAGCATAACCTACACCACTACCCTCCAGCTTCAAACTTACATCACTAGAATCAACAAGTGTAGTTGAATTATTCCCCGTCAACACGATGCCACGCCGATTACCAGAAGTAATATCAATGGAAATGCTCGCTCCATCTGTTATATTTAATTCTGGTTCATTTCCTCTGAGATGGACGGCATTGTTGCTTGTGGCAGACCCTGCACCAGGTCCACTGGTAGCGGTTATTGCTAATTTTGAACCATCTTCTAAGTCTATCTTAGGTCTTGCATTATTATTCCCAACTTGAATATTTTCTAGTGTTCCTGTTCCACCTCCAGAAATGTTGAAAATACTATTCTTTTTTAAAGAAAGTAACGCATCCGTTCCTTCCAAAATCATACCTTGAGAAGCACCTGTATCTGTCATTTCAATACTACTATCATTTAGTAATACTTGTGGCGTTGTTCCTTCTAAATAAACTCCACGGCCGGTTGTAGCTGACATTGACAGTTGGGTCTGTTCCAATGATAATTGAGGGTTGCCGCCGTTCAAATGCAATCGTTGTCCGGTGGTACTTATTAAACTCCCTATAGACCCCACATAGTTGACTTTAGGCGATACACCTGTCAAGGCAAGTGTGGTCCCTGTTTCAGAACGAATATCAGTATGACTATTCATTACAGAAAATATTGGCTCATCCCCTGATAGATTTATGGCTGACTGTGTGGCTGAGGTCACAGATAATTTCGAATCATTCACAATTAACTGGGGATTATTTCCGGATAGATGTAACCCTCTTTTGGCTGCAGTACTTGTCGTAGTCAAGTTACTTTTATCAAGAACGGTGATTTTCGGTCCTGTTCCAGTCATAGCAATCGTATTATTTCTTATATTAGTAGGAGTAGCAGTCGTTCCTACTGTATTGATCGTTAAATCCCCACCAGATTGGAGTGCAATCTCCGCATTTTCTCCTCTAAAATCAATCGTATTTGCCACACCTGAAGTCGTAGTAATTGCTAAATTTGCACCGTTTTCGATTGTTAGTTTAGGTTCGGAAATCGTCGCTGCTGCTAGAAAGATCGTGGCATTTCCACGACTGATCGTTACTTTTGCTTGATTGATTGCTTTGACTTCTTTTGCTTCAATGAAAGTTTGCGTAGAGCTTGTGCGTGTAAAGTTATTCGTGCCACCTGTAAATTGAACCGTACCTTTTGGAATTGATGCTAGTCGCATCGTATTGGCATTGACTTCAGCTACATCTTCTATTTCTAGTGTCCAATTGTGGCTAACCTCTGTTGTTGCATTGACTAAAGGTGTAGCGCCGGTTTTTGTAACTGTTACGTCCTCTATCCGAAAGCTCGTTGGTTCACTCACTTCTGCTAATTGAAAATAAAAACTATTGTTACCAAAAGTCAGCGTATGTCCGTTTCCTTGTATCTTGATTGGTCGGTCGATCGTCATGATATTGGCTGTATTTTCAGTTAAATTTGCTTGAACAGAGATAATGCTGACTTCAGGATTTGCGACAGCTTCTCTGAATGCAGCCATTGTTGAGACTTCTTCTGTATTTCCATCAAAGACCGCCTGTTTGAATGTTTCGTTCTCAGAAGGAGTAGCTTCCTCTTTCGATTCTTCGGTTGCTACAGGCGCTTCTTTTTCTTCTGATTGTTCAGTCGTATTTGGATATTGCTCATGTTCTTCATTTGATTCATCAGATGAATCCTGATTCATTTCTGATTGATCTTCAGTCTCCGGTTCTTCCTTTTCCGATATTTCAAGTGTCGCAGTTACGTCTTCGACGGACACATCATAATTACCTTCAGCTTTAAATACCACTGGAAGCACAAACGTTTGTTGCGCACGCTCCGCTTGAATCACCCATTCATCTGATTCTTCTTCTTGGTTGACGGCAACTCCAGCTTGTAACTGGTCTTTTACCAGCTTTGCTTCCTTCGGGAGGGTAATTCTTGCCTCTGTCACCTCTTGATCTGAAACAAATGTCACCTTCAATGGCTCTTCAACCGTTCCTTGAAGGCGAGAGCGAGGAAAGGAAAAGCGAGGATTGCCTTCCTTTTTCACTTCTGGATAGTTTTTTATGGATGGAAGTTCCAATTGTTCTTCTTCCTGTACTTGCCCCTCTTCCTTTTTATCCGTGGTTTCCGCATAGACGATGCCTACTGGCAGGAGGAATGCATGCAGAACAAGAATCATCGTCCCTAAAATGAGCATTCCCTTTTTCATTAGCTTTCTCATGGAATCCTCCTCTCTATACTTCTTTTTCGCTT
This sequence comes from Enterococcus sp. DIV0806c, assembly GCF_051710905.1. Taxonomy (NCBI): domain Bacteria; kingdom Bacillati; phylum Bacillota; class Bacilli; order Lactobacillales; family Enterococcaceae; genus Enterococcus; species Enterococcus sp. DIV0806c. The sequence continues at coordinate 5,029 of NZ_JBIOLO010000003.1, forward strand.
TCACGTGCTCTTTTCTTTTGCCACATCAGGTAAAGCACAAGTCCAAACATTAAAATAAGCAAAATAATCACACCGATCATCCACCAATTGACACCAGAATCAATCATTACGTCTTCTCGATTTAACTTGCGGGCTTCATCGGCTTCAATCGTAAATTCACGCGTCCATGACCATTCATTCTCTCCCGATGTAGCTGTTAATTCAAGGACATAGTTCCCACTTCGAAAACGGTCGCCTTCTAAAGAAATCGGGAAGTTGAAATTAGAATTTGGGGCCATCTGCATCATTTCTTTCTCAGCCTTATAGAGCACCTCGTTCTCCCCTGCTCGTTTCACGGTCGCTTCCACCGCCAATTGATTGACAAAAGTGGGCGTAAAGTTTTGTAACGTGGCACTGATCACATTGCGATAGTTCAATTGATCCGCGAACACATCTAATAGTTCCAACTCCGGTTGCACCGAGTCTCGAGTATTACTAACGACCACACCAACCACATGGGCAAATTCATTCTTGATAGCTACGCCTTCTCCTCCTGGGGCATCGCTATCTTCCTCTTCTTTTACTTCGGTGATCCTTAAACCGCCCGCTAAATACCCTTCAAAGGCGTCTTTAGGCATTTGCAGAGGAATTTCTATAACCTTTGTTTCATTTCCAGCTAAAGCAATGACCTCCGAAGGAGTCATCAGCTCATCCAAGGAGTGGATTAAGGATGGATCCGCTTCTTCAACATCTTTGCCATACTCGACATTCCCCAAAGTATTAGTATAAGCCGTATGCGGTGTCACCTGAACGTTGATTGGTTCTGAACTGGAATTTCCGACTTCTAGTCGCAAAGTCTCTTTTTGTCCAGGAGGGAGTAATAACTCATAGTATCCTTTACTTTCATCCACTTGGCTCTCTGGAAAAAGAGGGGTAACGTACGTATTTAAACTCGCTTCTTCGGCCTGGACCGCCCGTGGCAAGAAAAAGAAGAGCGCTATAAGCAACCATAGACTTTTTTGTATCGTTTGTTTGTGTATCATTTGTCATAATCCTTTCTAAAAAAAGCAGCGTCACAGAAATCTGTAACGCTGCCAGTGACTAATGGGACATGGAAATAGGAATGGTTTACTTCTTAAACCGCATCAGGTTCCTCATTATCTGGTGTTAGTTCTAATTCCCATGTCAATGTAGAGGTATACGTTACTGCATCTTTGGCAGTTGAGCCAGGAACAAACAATTGGATCGCCTTATTTTCGACGACATCTACCCCATCTTCTACTTGTTTTGCGAGCGCATCATGATCTCCCCAAACAACGGAAGAAGTTCCGCCACCCTTTTGGTTAGCAGCTGTCATGACCGGCACGGCCTCTTCACTTGGAATCAACTCTAAACCACTTGTGTGAATCGTCGGTTCCTGATTTGCATCATTCACACTGTAACGAAGGGAAGGATCGAATAACGTGATTTTGGCGCCTTTTAACACACTATTTAGGGTATCTGTTTTTGCTTGAAATTCACTTAAACTCACGCTCAGTTCCCATCCTTCATTGGTACCACGGGTGTCTTGGACTTGCGCCATACTGACATAAGGAATCATATTTTCCTCGCCTGTTGTCCCGGCTTTCTGTTGCATTTCCGCAATCATGTTGTAATGTTCATCAGCAGTTGAGATCACTTTCGTTCCAAAGTTCATTGTTGGAACTGTTGCAATCGTTAGTGGTCCTGTACCAGGAATTGGTGGGATCGTCACCTCTGGACCTTCAGGATCAGGTTCTACTACTGTGTCTTCAATATTTGGAGTGAAGGTGACCTGACCGGTCGTTGTTGTTTTACGTACTTCTTTTGACTCTTGGTTTTCCTCTTCAGCGAAAGCCTGTACTCCTCCTGCGAAAATTGTTGTTGATAATGCGGCTACAGTTGCTAAACGAATAAATTTCATACTTAAATTCCTGCTTTCTTTTAATTAATTTTTTTGTGTTGCTTTTCTTTTTTTATTCCCTACGACTAATAAAACACCTGCCACTAACAAACTTCCAATCCATAGTCCGAGTGAACTACCGGTCGTATTGGTTTTCGGCAAAGTTCCTCCCGGCTTTTGTGGACTGGTGCTGGGAGGTGGATCTGGTGGTCCGATCGGTTCATAAGTTCCTGTAAATCCAATGGATCCTTCTGACTCGACGGATTGGACCTGTGTACCATACACCTGTAGCGGAAATTGTATCGCTATTATTAGGGACATTAGACCAATCATAAGACCAATAGTTTTTCGCATCTTCCCTCCTCCTTTAACATCTATCTCAAAAACGATCGTTTTTGGGTGTACAGCAAAATAGACATCTGAACTTGTCAGATGTCTAAAGTAATGTTGTTAAATTGGCGTTACGATGACTTAGCATACATAAGTATTCGTTATTCTAAAAAACGATGGTTTCTAATACGTTTTAGTGAATAAACAAGGCTTAACCTTCAGCCTTCCTTATACTCATTATCTTATAACAATTTATATAAGATTGAAAATCACAATTTTCACCTCGTTATGCATATCTAGAAAACAACAAAAAAAACAAATGAGATCATGGATTCATCAGAATGAATGGGAGAAAATAATTAGTGCTCAAAAAAAATAAAAGGTAAGGATAAAAAAACTTAAATATTTTTGATCCTTACCTTTTATTTTTCTTGCTCAACTTCGATGTCATTTTCTAATTTAGGTGTTTAAAAGCGAAATAGAAAGTCCAACAGGGTATACTCTGGTGGACTCTAGGTAAATATCTTACTAAACCTAATTAAGTGAGCAACTGAAAGAATTATCAAATAAGCAAGTTAAAAAGGATCAAAAACTTAAAAGCTTCTGATCCCTTTTATTAATTGTATTTCTTGTTTGTAACTTTTAGTAACTTATTCAGGATTTTAGAATTAACAATAGGGATTCAATTAAAATCGTTATACATTGTCCCCACAACCAATAACTATTTATCAGCATTTTTAAAGACACCGACAAAAATTAATAATTTTATGATCCAATAGTAAAAATTAACTCTATCTAATTTAAATAAATAAATCACTAGTAACCATATCTAATATTAGATATAGACATTAGTTCTTTTAATTTTTTAGATTGATTTTCATTTAACGATACACCGTCTTTTTTTATTGCATTAGATATCTCTATATTCATACGACTTAAAACTAACGGAACTGAAGTTCCTTCATTTTTCAACTTTTTAAGATAGGAGCCTAATACTTTTCGAAGAGATTCATTTCCAAGATCTATCTCTAAATCATCTAATAATTCAGTAATAATCACTTCTGCTTTTTTACGTCGATCGTCTCCACCAGAAAACCACTTTAAATTACTCATTTATTCATCCTCCTTGATTCCTTTTTACGAATCCCTTTCGTCTAAATCAATGATTATGTCACACTTGTCTATTAATTTATCATTATGAGATATAATAATGATTGACTTGTTAGGGTACTTTAATATTTTTTCAAAAATCAGCATTTCAGTTTTAGAATCTAGAGCACTCGTAGCTTCATCTAATAATAAAATTTTACTTCCTGATAATAAAACTCTTGCTAAAGCAATTCTTTGCTTTTGACCACCTGATAAATTCGCACCATTTTCCTCTAGATACGTATCAAGTCCTAGAGGAAGCGCAGTAATATAACTCCATAAACAAGTATCTTTCAGTACTTTTTCGAGTTCTTGTTCATCAGGAATACTTTCTAAACCTAAAAATAAATTGTCTTTAATAGTTCCACTCATAATAAAAGATTCTTGAGGCACATAGGTAATCAACTTACGTAAATCTTTTCTATTAATATTTTCAATATTTTGCTCATTTATACAAATTCTTCCATTATCTGGAGAGTAAAATCCAGCTAGAAGTTGTGCTAAAGTTGATTTCCCAGCACCACTATCACCTTTTATTCCTATATTATTACTCACGGGTAGAGAAAAACTCATATTATCTAACACATTAGGATATTTAGTAGAATAACTAAAATATACATTTTCAAATGTAATCGTTGCTTTTTCAGTTAATTTAGCCAAATGAATAAACTTGTCTTTATTTTCATTATTTATAGAAAATACATCGTTAAGCCGATTATTTGCAACTTGTGCTTTTTGGAATTTTTCTTGTAGATTTATTATATTTTGTAGAGGTGTAGAAAAAAATATAGATAATGAATTGAAAGTTATTAGTTCTCCTATTGTAATTTCTCCATTGATAACATAATACGAACCAAACCATAATACAAAAGCCGAGGTTAAAAGAGAAACCAAAATTTTTAAATTTTGAATTATAGAATCATACATATTTCTCTTTAGTGATACATCAAAAAATTCATTTAAACTTCTATATATTTGATTTACAATCTTATTCTCACTACAAAGTGCTTTTATAGTATATATTCCGTTTAATCCTTCAATAAAATTAGAATCAACTATTGAATTTGTTTGCATCTCTTCTCCGTTTAATCGACTCATTTTTTTATTTGATCCTAATATAATTAGTATATAAAATGGAATAGAACTTAACGTTATTAAAAATAATTGTTTATTAATATTGATCAATATAATCCCCACAACAATGACTGAACTTAAATCTAAAAAAATAGATATAGTAAAGCTAGCTAAAGCTTCTATAATTTTATTAGCATCAGAAAATCTAGAGACAATATCTCCAGTTTTTCTTTTAGAAAAAAAGGAAGCTGGTAAAATGAAAATATGATCTAAATATTTAAATAAAATGCTTCTACCTACATCTTGTCCTAGCTTTTCTAAATTATATCTTCTTGTAATTTCAAATATACTTGTTATAAAAATGCCTATGATATAGCTAATTGATATCATAAATAGATTTAAAAAGTCTTTTTCAGGAAGTAACCAATCTATTAAAATTCTAAAATAGTAACTTGATAGTATTCCTATAATTGTTATTATTAATGAAGATAATATCACCAATAAAATTTTTTTATATTGATCTTTTAATAAACTTATTGAAGAAAAAAAACTTTTTTTTGTATTATTTATGGGTTGGAAATCAGGCGTCTTTTCAGCAACTAAAATAACACCAGTCCAATTGTTGTTGAACTTTTCTATTGATTCTTTGTATTTTCCAATCGCAGGGTCAGCTATTAACAATTTCTCTTTTTTCACACCATATACAATACAATAATGAAGAAATTGATTATTCGTTACTATATTAGCAATTACGGGATAATTGAACTCATTCTCTTTCCATACATCACTATTAGCTTTATAGGCTTCACAATTTATTCCTAATTTAGCAAATCCGTTAACTATACCTAATGCACAGGTACCTTCAGAATCGGTTTCAGTTAAGTCTCTTAAAACTTCCACTGAAATCCATGAATGAAAATTATTTAAAATCATCTGCATACAGGCTATACCACAATCAACTTCATTATACTGTTTTATTAATTTTTGTCTCAAAGAATCACCTATAAATAAGAATACTCATCCATAGAATTTTTGAATGAGTATTCTAAAAATATAATATACTAAAATAAAAGGCTCAAATTAACTTTTCCAACCAGCTGCTCCACCAGTAGCTAAATTCGCAGCAGAATTATTTCCAATAATGCCAATAGCTTTTCCCCAATCAACACTGCACCCTTTTTTATTACATGAGACTCCATTACCGTAGTATTTTCCACCTACTACTTGTGACATTTCTTTTGCTGTTAATTTCTTCAAAACTTAAACCTTCTCTCATTTTTTGAACAATAAATAATTGTCCTTATTTAAAAGATAGCATATTATTTATATTTTTTTACTTAAAATTACGTTATTTTAACTTACAATTTTGTCATCTAAAAACATATTTTATTTTATTATAAATATGGATTTCATAAACGTAGCTTTTGATGTCATAAAAGTTATTTTTAATGTCATAATCGTAAATATACTTACTTTGATTCATTTGCCTAAATCTAAAAAAATATTTTAAACAAGTGAATAGTTGTCTATCCTATAGTCTTACAAGCAAGAAAAAGTATTCGTGTATGCTTAATCCCACATTCTTATCGGTTTGCTAGTAACCATATACGAGTACTGGCTAAATACTCGCAACAAGAAGTAAAACAAACACGGCGAGATTAGCCAAAAAGAAAAGCCTTAGAGTATCCTACTACTCTAGGGCTTCAGTGTTCACTTGTTCTTCTTCTGCAAAACAATCATTTCATGATTTGTTGTTTTATTAAAATGGTCACCTCATTTATCTTTTTCCTTTGTATGTTTAATTTTTTTAGAAATCTCCATCTTCTTTATATCGATCAATTATTAGCACTTCATCTATAACATCTTCTTTCATCTGTTTAGCAATCAAGCTAGGACGAATTTTTTCTAACCAATTTTGATCAGGTACATAGTCAAGGAAATTGCCGATTGTCGTTAGAACTATTTCATCACTAGATAATTCAACTAATCGTATAAACTTGAACTGTGGGATTGCTGCTACATAATTGATAATATTTTCATCGGTGTGTTCAAAAGACCCCTTATACTTTAAGCTATTATTATCGTAAATATCGATTAATTTCATAATGTCATCTCCAATTAACTTTTTATTTGTAATTTAAGTTGCCATATATATTCGCTTTTCGGAATATATGTGCTGATTTACCTTAAAGAATAAAATGAATTGAATCATTGTTCTACTAATCTCACTAACGACGTTACTCATACTCTCCTCTTAGTCTTTTTGCACAAGGAGCGCAAACATAACCTACGCCCCAAGCCCCCCTTGGTAAATAATCAAGTAGTCGGTGGCATTCTTCACAGTCGCCGTAAAAATTCGCTTCACTCGAAAAATCGATCGATTGTTCTAAGCGTGCCAGGTTGATTTCAATCGTTCTGAATCGTTTCATGCCTCGCCCATCTTCACGATACACTTCGCAATCGACTAATACTGGCGACTCGATATGATTGATACCAATCATATCCCCTTGCCTAATTTCTTCTTCTTGAAAGACAAAAGAATTTTTGCATTTATACTTCTTTCCTTCATTTATCTTCATCTTTTGATTGATACGAAAGGGTTATGAAACCCTTTCGTATGTCTCCTTTCCTGATTCTTTCGTTTAGAGTTTACCGAAGTGACCAATTGTTTCTAGTAAAACAAGGGCATGTGCTAAATCATAAACATTATTCATAGAATGTCTGCGGTATCGAATCGAACTAAAACGGTCTTTCATCATTAATGAAATTGATTGATCTTTGAAAAAGGCAACGGCTCTCACGCTCTCTGTTTCAAATATTTGTTCGCCATTGTATGTGTCTAGCTGTTCTAAGCGCCGATAAATGGTTTCTGCTTGCTCGTATTTCTCTTCAATCGCTTGTTCTAAGACTTCCTCTTCATATTCACAAAAAACATACGTATTACAGCCCTCTAAAATCTCACCTTGCACTTTTTCGTCATATCGAATGCTCCCCCACTGTTTTTGGATTTCGTAACGAATCGCTTCCGTTTCTAGCGTTAAATCGTGCAATTTTACTCTGATAGAAGTGCTTCCGTAGCCCACCATTTCAACCCGAATACGTACTTTTTTCGTATTAATTCCTTGCTCTCTCAAACTTCTTTTGATATTATTTGCAGTTATTTCCATGCGAATCTCTCCTTATTTGTCGTTTTTTGTTCCCCAAAGTTCATTTCAGCAAGCGATTTGTGGGAGGCGAAAAGAATTTGATTTTTAAGAATGTCAATGGTCCTTTATTTATTCTTTTCCTCTTAGCTTTGTTTGCTCTTGGATCATTTCGAGCTGAGCTGATAGCGGTTTGGCGTGCTTGTTCCATACACCTGTAGCAGGCAGAAAAAAAGGGAGTGCTGTAGGGAAAAGTTTTAAGTGAGCTTCTTAAAAGTTTTTCCGCCCCTTTTTTTCTGAATGCGGAAGGTGTATAAGCACTCTCGCCAATCCGATAGCAGCGGCTTCAGATCGACATGAGACAAAACAACAGCGAGAAGGTGAAATAAAGGCCCATCGCCCTGACATTTTTAAAAATCTAAAAAAGATTCCGCATGCGGAATCTTACTTCTTGCGGAAATCATTGCTTGCAATGAGGTTCCGCTTCTCTTTTCTTTTGAACTTTCGCTTTCTTCTTTTGAATTTCGAGCAAACATAAACGCCTTCTTCCGTAGCGACGACAGACAGAGCGAAGGAAGATACTTGGAAAATGACAAAGAAAAAACCAGTTCATCAGCCTGACGTGAGAAAGGTTTTGAACTTGTTTTGTCTTTTGAATTTCTGAAGCAAACACATGGCTTCTTCCGTAGCGGCGGTGGCGGTTGGAGCGAAGGAAGAAATACATCTAGTTGACAAACAAAAAACCAGCATGAATGCCTTAGAGTTAAGGATTCACACTGGTTTTTATGGTATAATAGTAGGTGACAGTAAAGTTTAATGACGGTGGCTATCCAATCGAAAGTGAGGTGGTGCGTATGATCGTACTTCCGAAATCTTATGAAAGGAGACGCCTTTTGCCTGTTGAAACAGCGCTAGCCTTAATGATTAGTTTCGGTTCTTTAATCGCAACAATCATTTTTGGCATTCTAGCGATAGTAAACAACGACAAAAAGAAATAGCCGTCACTTTAGCCGGAGACTAGCTATTTCTTTTTGAACTATTTAGATTAACGGCCGCCGTTCTTTAATCGGTGCTGTCATTGAGGAGTTGTTAGCGCAACTCCTCTTTACATACTGATTATACCATGATACTGCTGAAAAAACTACATAAATGCCAAAACCGGAAAGCTTGCTTTCCTTTTTTTGTTGCCCCGTAAACGGTGGTGGCGGTCGGAGTGTCGGGGCAACAAAAAAACTTATCCTTTAAATTAGTTCAACGCTCATTTATAAAATCATTTTCTTCTAACATTTTTTTCAATACTCCATTGAACTCTTTACTCGATACAATATGAAGACGATCAAAAGCAGAAGCATCGATTGATTTCAGCTCTTCGTCTTGTTTCTTGAGCATAAAATATTCTTTAAACATATCTAAGGAGTTATAAATAATATTGCTTGGTGTGACATAAATCAATTGCGCATTTCTTTTTTGTGTAAGCAACCGAAGATACTTTGGAAAAATGGCTTTCGTATATCGATTCTGTGATTTAAGTGTTAGCTCAATTTCAAAATGCCAGTTACTAACTTCTGCCATCTGGTTTTCGAATCGTAAAACATAATCTGAAACATGAAACAGTGTTCCTTTTTTTGCTTTAGACATATCCTTCTTCTCATACATCTGCCTACGTTCCGATTGAGCCAGTATAAACGTTGACTTTTTCTTTGCCAAGTCCATGGATTCAATGAGATAGTTAGTAACTTCAATATGGTGGTTCAAATTGTATTCAGGTACTTTTGGAAAACTATAAATTCCACCTATCGAGTTATGACCCTTTTTTGTCAGAAAAAAGTAACGTATATTTTGGTCTTCTTGAATAGTTATATAATCAATCATGTCCAATTTTTTCAGTGTAGCTAATCTTCTATATAATGAAGCCAAGCTATACGGAAATTCTTGATTCATCATCCTGACTATTTGTTTAGCTGTCATGATTCTTAGTTCATGTAATACGTTCAATATTAGCCACTCGGCATTCTCTTTTTTAACCTCGACATGTTTACTATAAAGTAGTTCTCGAATTCTTATCATCCTTTCCTTCAGATTAGACTCCGTCAATTGTTATCTCTCTCTTTTGGGCTTATGTTCTGTGACTCTTTGCTTCTACATATTCATCAGATCGTCATTATTTTTTAGTGTTTAGTGGGCGCCTTGCCGCATTTGTCACAGGTTTATTTTTTCGGTTCCTGACCATTTACGTTAATAAGTGGGATTTTTCCCACGTTGAACGTAAATGGTCAGGAATTTTGCTTTAGCAAAAAGAAAGAATAAACCTTGGTGTGACAACGTTTTGCGGCAAGGCGCCCACGGACTCCAATTCTCGGTGGATTCTCGCCGGTTTCTCGGTGGATTCACGGTGGATTCTCAAAAAACATTGCTGAAAATCAACGGTTCGCCGCATTTACAACGTAGACACGACTCGCTTGTTCTCGAATACTTTTCGATTTTCGATAGACAATGAACTCCCCTTGACGAACGTCTCGTAACTCATCTGGATGGACAATGAAGTTACGAACATTACGAACCGTTCCTCTAGAAGATATCCAATCTGTCTTCTCTAAATCACTATAACCATATTCTTGTTCCACCATCGACGTCTTTTCAATATCATTATAGGTTCCGATCAATGACGTCCACGTATCGATTTCTTCTCCCGAATTGACTTGCCCAATGAAGTAGGTATTACAGTTTCCTACAAGCTGGCGTGTAAGGATTGGATCGATTCGATCAATATCCGCTAACATCTGTGGACTGAAAATCGTGTGTAATCCAGCGCCTCTTCCTTTGTTCACTCCATCTAAAAAGGAGTCGTTCAAATAAACAGAAGGTTCATCACAGATCAATAAAAAGGGTTGAAAATTACTATAGATATAGTTTTCAGAAGCTAAATAATTCACTTCTGTAACGAAAAATTACGCGAGTGTTTTAATGTAATCTTTATATACCAGACCGTTTAAAGTCAGGAACATGACCTCATTATTTTTACTGTCTTTCAACAAATCCAACTCTTCTACCCCTTTTTCTGACGTGTCAAATAAGTGTCCTAGTTCACTATCAATCAACATGTTGACGTTCGTCTGTAGTGCTTCTGACGTTGCGTAAAGATAAAAGGGATTGTCTTTATGTTCATAGCGCATGAACAACTTTTTAAACATTTCTTTTTGTTTTTCAGGAAGAAGATACCGAAATCGACGGATAAGATAATACAATTCTTCTAACGGTAAGTGTTCCGGATTGATTTCAATTAACGTTTCTCCTACTGGTTCGATACTTGTTTCTGCATCAACATCTAATTCTTCCAACCGATTTTTCTTCCGTTGATCCTCGTCACTCTCACTGTCATCGTTCTCTTTTTTCTTCGTTGCTTTCTTCTTTTTTTTCTCTTCTTTGATGGCCAATTGCGCGTTTAAAAATTGCATCAAAACATTTCTTGGTAAGAAATGTTCCGATAATTGGTGGAGTGTTCGATCGATTTCAAACAAGTCTAAGAACTGAACCGTTGCTTGAATCAATGACTTAGCAGCCCCTGAATAAAAGACACTCTCCGTTTCCGCAAGCGTGATCAGTCGATCACGAACCATGACACTGTTACCATGTTTGATCGGATTATAGCGAACATTATTCGTATCACTAAAGACTTTGACCTGCTTGTCATACTTCTTTGCGATCGTTTGGATTGACTCTAACGTGTCTTTTGCGCCTTTCCCATCAATGTAAAGTACCGGAATATTATGCGCAATCGCATAGTCTACAAAGATCATATTCAAGGTTGTTTTCCCGCTTCCTGTCGTTCCGCTGAAGGTCGCATGTTGGTTGAGTTCAGAAAAATCCATTGCATTAGAAAAAGCTAGAACCTATCAAAAAGAAGTCGAGTTTATCGCGAACATGCGGAATTATGAAGGAAATAAAATACAAACAACCGCAGATATTGTTTTATATAGCCTAAATAATCTAATAACTACCGGAATACCTGGGAAAGTCGCTTACTTTATTGACTAAAAACGCTCATATCACGATTAAAATTAACAATTCTAGCAAGTAATTTGTAAATTTTTTACTGATAAAGACACATCAGCTACGCTGAGACACACCTAGACAATTCCCATAGTCACGACTGATTTTAACCTTCGTTGAGCCAATCATGCAAAGGGACTTTCGGTAATTTTTCGCTTGATTCAGCTTGTTGTTTTGCAGCAATCGGATTTTCCATAAACCAGTTCTTAACGTAAACAAAGATTAGATTTTGAATATTTTCAACTTTTTCTGTTTTCTGTTTTTGATAGGCTTTTAAAAGAGTTTGATATAATTCTTGCTCGGCATTAAGCCCATAAATATCTAGATCCTCAAAAATAATTTTAGTCTGAGTATCTTTTTCTGCTTTTGCTTTTGCGTTATGGATTGTCTGAACGGTCTTTTGAGCTTCACTGTAACTAGACGAGAATGTTTTAATCAAACTTAGTACTCGGTCAGGGACAAAGGTTGCAATGCTATTGTCTTTCATGATCGTTTCAAAATTATTAAGCAATAATTGATCTTGTAGGTGGTCTTTCTCTGTGTCTATAATGTGTCTATTAGTGTCTAAAGAATTAGAAGAATATAATAGATTACCTCCTTTTTTCCCACTTTCGAAAGAATGTTGATTTAAAGCCGTTTCTTTCGAAGGTGGGTTTTTCCCACTTCCATGAGAATCGCTATCTATCGGTGTTTTATCCGAAAGTGGGTTTTTCCCACTTTCGGGAACATCTTCTTTGATATTTCTTTTTATAAATACATCTTCTGCAGAAACCTCCAATTTTCCCAGATAAAGCCTATTCGGTGAATTGTGCCAGGTTCCATTTGGAAGCTTTCTTGGGGGAGTCTTCTGTTCAAATAATAGGTTTTTATCTTTCAACTCTTTTTTAATTTTAGAAATCTTATTTTCTTTGCAACCTAAAATGTCCATTAGTTCCGCTCGAGTAAAAATAAAAAATATTCTGTTTTGCTCATCAATCCAGTTATTTTCTATAGACGCTTCACATCTATCCTGTAACATTGCATAAGCTATTTTTGAATCATTACTCATCTCTTTATAAAGGGGAGAAGTAAATAGGACTTTTGGTAGTTGATAATATAGCGCACGATATGTTTCTTGAGCAGTGATAAAATTGAATTCTTGCATTTAAATCTCCTCGGTTCTATATATATTTCTTTCTTTTCGTTTTAATCATATTAACTATACTTGGATAATCTATTAATTGTAAACGGTATAAACTAAAAAAGATTTTAGGGGAAAAAGAGAAAAAGAGAAATTACCCCTTGTACATAGTTGCTTTATAATAATAATAATTAGGAGAAAAGTCTCTTAGGAGAAAAAGAGAAAAAGAGACTTTTCTCTTTTATGAATCGCAATAAAATAGCTGTTTAGATAAAAGAGAAAAAGAGAAAAAGAGACTTTTCTCTTTATTAATTGTTAAGCTTCTCTAAAAAGAGAAAAAGAGAAAAAGAGAAATTACCCTTTTTTATTTTTTTTCCTTAACCATAATTATGAATTTAAAAATTTCTCCTAAATACATTTTACTATAGATTTAAATCTTTAACCATGATAAAATGATTTTAGGAGAAAAAATACATTTTGCAGGAGGCTAAGTATGAAAAGAAAAGGAACTACACTAATTAATGCCAATCAAAAAGGCGGGGTTGGTAAAACTACATCCACAACAGAAGAAGCATTAGTTGCAACACTTCCAAATCCTCAATTTAATAGAAAAGTGCTTATAATTGATTGGGATATTCAAGCAAATGCAACAAGTTTAATTGGGAAGACCTTTAATAAAAATTTTCCAGCAACCATTTATCAAGCTATTAAAGATTATTCGAATGGGGATAGAGAAGCTTTAACTAAAGCAACAGTTAAGCTTACAGACAATCTTTATATGATTGCTGGTGGGCGTGATATGGCTGATTTTGGCGATTTATTAGAAGATCTTTATCCAAAAGAAAATGATCCAATGTATAAGAAAAAAAGAACATTTCATTTTTCCAATATATTAGAAACGATTAAATATGATTATGATTACATTTGGATAGACGTTGGTCCTAGTACTGATATCAAAGTAGACAATGCCATGGTATGTGCGGATTATTTTGTTATTACTCAGGAAACTAAGACTTATTCTTTCGAAGGTTCACTAGATATTATCAATGAATATTTACAAACGTTAATTGACGATTTCGGTAATGATTTTAAAGGTGAAGTATTAGGTTTGCTGCCATTTTTACTTCAACCTAAAAGAGAATTACATGAGTCAATTATCAAAAATACAAAAGAAGCATTTGGTGAGAATTTCACATTTAATGCAATAGTTAATAATCAAAAACGTTTAGAAGAATATCCAGAATACGGTGTTTCAGTTGTCGATTATCATGATAGGAAGGTATTTGCACTTTTTGCTGATATATTTACCGAAATTGAAGAGAGAATTCAATTATTCGAACAATATGGAGATATACCTGAAGACTATGTTTATTCTCCAAAATATTTGAACGGAAACAAGTTAACTAAGCTATCAAGAGAATTAGATTTAACACAATTTGAACTAGCGTAAGGAGGAAAAGAAATGGCACTCACTAAACGTGAAAAAAAAGAACGTCCTAAAGTAGAAAGGATTGTAGAAACTTCCAGAGTTATCAATGAAGATAATGCAGGATCTACTGAGCAAAACAAAAAAGAGTGGACTGCTAAAGATAGAAGAACAATTAAGATAGATCCTGATATAAAAAGTTTAATCGAAATATTTAGTGATTTTGACGGTACTAAAGAATATGAAACAGTAAGGCAAATGGCAGAATTTTATCTAAAAAATAATTATGATGAACGTGCTCAAAGAATTATTACAAATATTCAAAAAGAAAAATTTATTAATTAAAAAGAGAAAAAGAGAAAAATCTCTTTTTCTCTTTTTTCATTTTGTTGATTAACATAGATTTTTATTTAGTTTTAAATAGATATATGGTTAAAAAAGGAGAAAAGTCTCCTTTTCTCCTTTTTGGACAGAAATAATATTTTTCACTTCAGTATTAGTCTATGTGTTTCTTCTTTTTCTTTTTTTGGTTGAAATTAAATTGATCGTATTCATTTTCTAATATCAATAATTTTTCATAGACATCAGACATGTTTAAGCTTGCCGCAAGCCCTAAATCATAAATGAAACCTACAGGTAGTGATTCAACTCGTCGATTCCGTGTGATCCAGCTTGCGACAGTACCTTGACTATAGCCATAAGACTCACAAAATTGATCGACAGTAACTCCTAGATACTTGATAATAAATACGTTGATTGGGTGGGAATAAACAAAGGTATTTCGAGACATGGTGGGTAAGCCTACCTCTCCTAATATTATTGCGAACGCAATAATATTCTAACTTTTATAACCTGCTATTGTCTACTTATTTTATTCACTAGGACTAATCCCTCATGTCGGCATCAAAAAATAGGCTTAATCCCTTCTTGCTTTTCTATTCTTTCTTCATCCATACTAATGATTCGTCTTCTACTAAATATTCGCTAAATTCTTGTTCACTAATGACCATGAACGTGCCTGGAAAGAGCTTTAGAAGGACTTGTCCGTACTCTATCGCAATCATGCCACGCGCTGTTTCAAAAGCGACTTTCCCATTTTTCGAGAATTTCTTTGTTTTTTTAATCGCCGTATTCCCGCAAAAAGTTCTCAAACAGCCGTATTGTCCTTTAGTATATTTCAAATACTCAAAGGGTTTTTCATTAAAACAATTCCCTGTCGCTTTTATTCTCGTTTGCTGTTTCTCTGCTACTAACCAACTTTTCTTAGTCGAATGCTCTTGCAAGCGTGCTTCTACTGAAATAATCGAGCCATCTTCCTGTTCTAAATAAATGGAAGAATAATAATCCTTTGAGATCGGAACAGCCTTACTTAATTCTGAAATCTGTCTTCCTAATAAACGACAACCAGTTTCCTGGGCGAACGTATAAATCAAATATTCTGAACCATCTTTGAACAAGAGAGAATAGACTTGATACACTTTTTTTGGCTTCGCCTTTTCCTTTTTGGGGACTGCAGCCAACTGTTGAATCACTGGTTGTTTGACTTCGTGTGTTTTTTCATACTCCATTAATTGTTTTACCATAGGCTGTAGCTTATCTTGGGTCTCTCGATACTGCTCACAGTATAGACAATAACGATCCTTACCAATCGGATGAAACAAATCCGGATCGGACTTATGTTTCTTTTTGATTTCTTGCAATTTCTCCTCATAAAAATATTTCAGTGTCAGCATTTGTTTATACTCTGATCGATTCAATTCTTTTACTCCTTTTGTTTATTATCTGCACATAATAAATTTTTTCTTCAAATAGCTTTCTATTTATTCTATCACACATCAATTCCCTTTATTTTCAGTAGAAAAGGGATCACTGAAACAACTAAACAGAAAATAGCGATAGGTTTTGGAAAGGGTGATTTAGAAACTATGATACCCTGCGCTAGCTTCTACATAAAAGGTAAAGCACTCAAGTCCCACTTGGTTAATTAGTTGTTGCCCATATCCCCAAATTTCCTCTAGTAATTCTTCATAGCAAATATAGCGCCATTCGTACTGCTGAATGATATTCATAGCTGACTCCATTTATCTAACTCCTGGATTTCAATGTGGCGAATTTCATCGTAATGGACCTTATGTTCTCCAATAAAAATACCTAGTTCATCATAACCATGAATTTCTCCCTTAATATCATCCGGATAGTAGCCTTCAGTATCACGTTCTTCCTTTTGGATACAAACAACTTTTTTTTTCAGGACAGCAGCGTTCAATACTTCCGTAATCTCTTCAGTCGTCATTTGTTCTTTGGCCAAGTTTTGATTTGCACGCTGCTCGACGTCGGCATCGATCTTTTCTGTGTGATCTGAAAGATAAAATCCTGCCCATTTCAAACGTCCTCGATCGTTATATTCAATCATTATTAAGCCCTCCATTGCCCCCAGCATGTCCACCAACCAATGTACTTCTAGTAATACTACGTGCGCCTTCTAACTTAGAAGAAGCTTGTACAATCGACGTAAATCCATACTTCTGTCGGATCTTGTCTATAATCTTATCTAGTTTTTCTTCATTAATCTGTTGTTGTGGATCACTAAACAAATCTAGCTGAAGGGAATCAGTATAAACGAGTTTACTGTAAGTAATTCCAACGTGTCTTACTTCTTGCCCTTCATAATATTTGTTGAAAAGATAAAGGCAATAGTACTGAAGCTCTTTCGTATTATCAGTGAGTGGGATTTTCATTTGGTGCGAAAATCCTGACTTTGTTTCCATGATCGACGTCCCTATATACAAGCGAACACAACCAGTCTTGCAATTATGTTGTCGAATACGTGCAGCCACTTGTTCCGCCATTTCCTTCACCACGATCTCAACTTCTTCTTTCCTCGTATAATCCTTTGGTAGGACCTGAGAATTACCATAAGATTTCTCTTTGGTTGGTTCTGGCGGTTCTGCGATATCCGTTCGATCAATCCCATTCGCATGAAAATAGAGCTGTAGTCCAATAACCCCTAATTGCCTCTTGAGAGCGTAGGGTTCCCAATTTGCTAACTCTTTGATACTCATGATCCCCATGCGATTAAGCCTTTTTTTCATTCGAGATCCAATACCCCAGAAATCTGTCATTTCCTTTATAGCCCAAATCTTTTCTGGCACATTTTGATACGTCCATTCCGCAACAAATCCCTTATTCTTCTTTGCTTCGTTATCCAGGGCAAGCTTGGCTAAAAGAGGGTTATCTCCAATACCCACAGTTGCGATTAATCCAGTTTGACGATAAACGTGTAACTGTATCTGTCTTGCGAGCTGTTTTCGTCTCTCACTTCTTGTCCCAGGTGTCGTAAATAAGTTCAGCGATTTTGTTACTTTAAGAATTGATTCGTCGATCGAATAAATCAATAAGTCTTCATCTGCGACGTATTGCCGAAAAATACTGTTTACTTCCATATTTTTCTTTATATACAGGTTCATTCTTGGCGGAACAATGTGCAGTTCTTTAGGCAAAGGATAAGGTAAATCACGTGGTCTACTAACGTTTGTGATTCCGTATTTACTTTTGGCAGTGGGTGAAGCGGCTAAAGTAAGTCCTGACCCTGTATTATCTGCTCGACTCATCACAACTAAAGGCGTTGTTAATGGATCTAAATTTCTTTCGACACATTCAACGCTCGCATAAAAACTTTTTATATCGATCAAAAAGTAATCATTGACTGGCTCATTTGAGTAATCAAGCATGTTGTTCTCCCCCATTTCAATTCGATTATACAAACATACGTTCGCATTTGTAAAGGGGAACATTCTAAAATAGCAAAAAAGTCAGACTTTTTGTCTGACTATCATACACCTACTTATTTTTTTCGTTTAGCAATTGGAAGTCTTGATCAATGAATTGGTAACAATTCCCACAATTTTTACAATGGTATTGTTTCGTTTGAATATTGAGCTGAATCAGCTCACCACAAGCACAATCGATCGATACAGCCGTTCTTCGTTCTAATCCATATAATGGACGTCCCCAGAAAGTATAGCCTAATTGTTGTTCTTTCATTTACTTCATTCCTCCCTAAAAATATGTCTATTCGTAGTTGGTATGGCGCTTCGTTCGACCAATGATGCATCTCAATGAGTGAACTTGACCTTAGAATGCTCGTATGAACAACCATATTTTGAATTAAAACAGATTACTCCCTATTTACTATCTCTTAACTGTAACACATTTGTATTTAATGTTTCGTCTAAATTTTCCTCATTATTTGTTTCACAAAAATGTGAATTGAAATATTTATTCTTATTGAATGATCAGAAACTCAGAAGTATCCGTCTCTGATAAATTGTTCATGCATTAATAAATTTTATTTTAATGAACAATGATCTAATGATAAGATTATTGAAACAAAAGCTAATGACCGTTCAAATCATATACTTATAAAAAAAGCCTTCAGAAAATATTTTTCTGAAAGCTCTTTTTATAAGATCTATTGCGTTACACTTATTTTATACGACATGAAATACTAGAGAGTTATTGATTTCCACACTTAACTCATTTCCACAAAGTTCTTTGAGGTACGTACGATAGTCCGTCTCAACGATTCGCAGGATTTCTTTTATAGGCCATTTATTATAGTCATAACGAATCAACTCTGCTATCAGTGTTAGTTTCGCATCGATTCCCAACACTCTAGGAAGCTTTTCCCAAAAATTTTCTGGCGAAATCGTACTTATCAGTTGATCGAGTTGCTCGAACTGTTGTACAAGGTAATCATTCAGTTCTTCTGCTTCCCTTTTGTCTTGGGGCATACTTTTTTCAAACTGACGCATATATGCATCCTTCGTTAAGAGTGGTTTCATTTTGTGCACTCCTTTCTTTTTTAATCATTTCTGACTGATTTGATAAAATTTTTCTGCTTATTTATTGATCAGACTACAGTAACCCATCGAGGATTTTTAAATCATCATTCTGGGTAACGATTTGATCTATCAGAGATTCTAAAGACATAGCAAGATAAGAGAAAATGATACTCTTTTCTAATTGTCAGGAACTGCACTTAATTCCCATGTCAACGTTGTCGAATAACTGGTTGCTTCTGGATTGGTTCCTTTAGGTACATACAGACTGACACTTTCTCCTGCCGTCTCGCTATCACCGAAACGATAGATCCAAGTACCTGTCCCCTCATTCCCTTGTGCTTTAAGTAACGTCCGCCGATTTCCAGGTACTAACCTACATGGAACAGTAAATTGGAGTCCTGGTTCCGTTCCACCTTGAGCAGTAACGACTTGTTGGTTTGACAGAATTAAACTAGCTCCATTAAGCATTTGGTTCTCTTTGCCTTTAAACTGTTCATTTTGTGTAACCGCTAATTCCCAACCGTTTCGCTTAGATTCTGGACGTCGATCACTAATCTGAATATAATTTGGGCGATCTTGTGTTTCATTGACCGTTCCGTCTTCGTTCAGTAAACGTTGCGGTTGCGCATAATATGTTTTATCTTTGACGGAGATATTCTGTTCTCCAAAATTGAAGCGAGAGGCAAAATCGATACTTAGTGGACCTTGTTCTTCTGGAAGAACTGGTGGATTTTCTGGAGTCACTTCTATTTCAGGATCCAAAGGATCTACCGGTAAAACATTATCTGAGAGCTCAACAATATATGTTTTAGCTTTTTTAAATATTGCATCATGATAAGTATAATCATTTGCTATCGGATTTCTATTCCCATAATCACTATTAGTTTCAGGCCTTTTAAAAACACTATCAATAGTACTAAAATTATCAATCAAGACTCCTTCGTTGTCTTCCATTGATACTTGTACTTCATCCCCCTCCATTAGCTTACTTTTGAGTTCAAAAGAAAAACTACCATCATTTTTAACTTGTTGTTTTTCTATAAATTGATTATTAATATATAATAAAGCATTATTTCCAGGAATGTTTATTGAGTTTGGAAATGCCTCGATAGTATTAGTATTAGTAGTTAATTTTATATTATGCCCGAAGTCAACTAATTCCGGTGGAGTTACATTCAATACTGTTATTGGGCTAATTAATTCTAATTCTTCTTCTGACAAATAGATTGCCCCTTCATTCGATCCTCTGCTGATTGATACAAATTCAATGGTAGTTCCTTTTTTTAGAAGGTCTTCAAATTCAAATAATATTCTTCCTCCTTTCCCCGGATCATTAGCTTCTTTTTCTTCCCAAGTTTTAATTGGAGATTCATTTCCTACGGTAGAAGCTGTATAATTTCTAGAATTATTATCAGGATCTGTAACTTTTATTTCGGCTGTAATTTCATTCGTACCAGCTTCTCTTATATCATCTAATCCCTCTTTATAAGAAAACTCAGCTATAAATGATTTATCAGCATTCGTCGGCTGTCTAAATCCTTCAAAAATAGGTTTTGAGTTATTAGCTGATATTCTAGATACTCTTCCTGACAGTCCAGGTAAAGATGTTGAAAGATCAGGGTTATTGTTCGAAGAAGCAGAAGCAAAATCCCGACCTTCATAAGAGACATCAATTTTTTTAAAGAAACCGATATCAGGATCACTATCAAAATGGCTTCCTGTTGACCATGCAGAAAAAAAGGTATTAGTAATATTTAAATGAGAACCAGCTTTCGTTCCGAAAATATCTCCTCCGGCTTGTCTTACATTCTTAAAGTCGAAATAGTATGGAGAATCTACATTGAATTCCATGGTATCTTCTGCCACGAAAACACCATATTCACGAGTACTATTTGAAGATCCTTCTGCATAAAAAACTGTATCTGGATTTTGATTAAACGTTAGATGTCCACCAGCAGAATGCAAAGCTGATGCATAATCATTTATTAATCGTAATTGTGATCTAGTTCCCTCTGCGCCATTGTTATCAATACTAAAACTATTGTTTCCATTGCCAAGATAGACAGTAGAAAAATTTTCTGAAATAGATCCACTACTCGGACGGTCGGTATAATGAGTATTATCTAAATCTAGATTTCCCCCGCTTGTAATACTAATGTTATTATTGGAACCAGCCATGGATATGGCACGAGTATTATTACCAGGGTTATCAAATTCAACATGTTTTGTGAAAACTGATGCATTATTTTTTATAGATAGATTATTTGAACCTCCAGCAAAATTAATTAAAGGATTATTTCTTCTTGCTGAGCTCTCAATGTTTATTTTCGAAAAATTATCTATAGTAACTTCAGCATTCGCTGTACTCATTCCTATAGAAGTACCATACAAATTATTGCTTAGAATTTCAGAATTATTATCTACCGTAAAAACTGCAGATTCACCATTCATAAATATGCTTCTACGTCCTCCTGAAAGAACATCAATAGATATCTTTGAATTTTTTGAAACTTCTAAAATAGGTGAAGCCCCATCAATTCTTATAGCATTGTTATTTCCATCTGCTGCAGTGTTTGAGTTGCTCCGTGCACTGATTGATATGTTAGAGTTATCACTTACTTTTAATGATGGATTCGCATTTCCATTTCCTACTAAGATATTTTCATGCACACCAACTCCACCCTCTATAGAGATTGCACTATTATCCAAAATCTCCAGAGAAGAGTCTTGCCCATTCATAGTTATTCCATTTGCAGAACCTGTAGTTTTGATATCAATCTCACTTTTTGATGCATGAAAATTAATAGTATTTCCCCTTAAATTTATACCATATCCTATTGTAGTATTGACATTAACATGACTATCATTAAGCTTTATATCAGCACCAGTTCCCTCTAAGTTCACTGCTGATTGCGTTTCGGATGTGACCGATAACTCCGAGTTTTCTACCAATAGTTTAGGATTATCTCCAGATAGATGCAGTCCTCTTTTAGAGGCAGTGCTTCTCACAGTCAGATTGCTTTGTCCGCTGATACTAACTGTTGGTCTTGCCCCTGGTAAAGTAATTACATTATTACTTGTATTAGAAGGCTGCGCTGTTGTTCCTATAGCATCTATAGTTAAACTAGAATTCTCTAAATTGAATTTTGCGTTTTCTCCCCTCATATCGATTACATTTGCTGTCCCTGCTAAAGTTTTAATATTTACATAAGAGTTGTCATTAATATTTATACTTGGATTGGGCATATCAGGAGCCGTATAAAATATATAAGTATTCGCTTTTTCAATATTTACTTCTGATGAACCGCTAACCTCTATATCTGTGACATTAATAAATGTATCTGAAGCTGATTGGGTATTTTCAAACTTATTTACTCCTCCTGTGAAATGAATCTTAGCTCTACGTGCAAGAATTAATGGAGATCTATTTATAGATGATTCTCCAATGTTTTCTAATTCAACTACCCAGTTATAACTATCAGTATCTGTACTTTCAAATATTGGTCGTTGCCCAATTTTTGAAAGTGTAGTATTTTCAAAACGTAATGTTCTTTTTGTACTCTCTGAATAGCCAGATAAAACTAAACTACCATTGTCAGCGCCAAAATTAATTGAGTGACCATTTCCTTTGACTAATAAGCTTCGATCTATTGAGCCAATTGCTGTTGATACACCAGTGTCGCTTCGATTCAGATTATCACGCACCTCAATAACTCCAATTTCAGGATTAGCAACGGCTAAGCGAAATTCTTCAAATGTATTGACTTCAATGGTTTCTCCATCAAAATGTGTATGGTTGATTATCTTTTCTTCAACATCATCAACAGGTTGATCCAATAATGGTGCTGATGTATCTATGCCCTCATCTCCATCTGTATTTTCATCAGAAGCATCTTCATCGATTGTTTTATCATTATGATCTTTCTCTTCATCTTTTACAGAATTATCAGGTTGCTCTACATCTTGTGTTGAATCCATGATGTTATTGCTCTTATCTTGTTGAATCTCAATAGTTGCATTTACTTCTTCTACAAACACTTCATAACTACCTGCTGTGTCAAATACTAAAGGAAGGCCAAACTTAGTTTGAATACGTTCTGAATGAATAATCCATTCATGAGATTGCTCTCCTTGTTCGACTGAAATCCCTTCTGGCAATTGCTCTTTGATGATCGTTGCTTCTTTGGGTAAGATAACTCGCGCCTCTGAAACTTCTTTATCCGAAAAGAATGTCACTTGTAAGGGTTCTTCTACCTTCCCTTGTAATTGAGATTGAGGAAAGAAAAAGTGAGGATCACTGAATAGTTCTTCTAAGGAGTTTTGAACAGACAGTAGTTCCACTAGTTCATGTTCCTCGGTATCCATCGATGTATCTGCGGAAACCATACTGCCTGATATGGATACTGATTGCATCATTAAAATTGCCGTTCCCAACAAAAGTATCGCCCTTCTTAATCTTGTAGTCATTACATTCACTCCTTCTTACTTATCTTGTTCGTTTGCTCTAGCTTTTTTTTAATTAGTGGATAAAGAACGATTCCAAGTAATAAAACAAGTAAAGTAATTGAGCCAATCATCCACCAATTAATGCTCGTATCGATTGTGACATCTTTCTGATTCAATGCTCGTGCTTCATCTGCTTCGATCGTAAAGGTTTTTTCCCATTGCCATTCCTCTTCTCCTGAACGTGCCGTCATTTTCAATAAATAGTCACCACTGCGAAAACGATCACCTTCTAAAGAGATCGGAAAGTTGAAATTGGAGTTTGGTGCCATTTGCATTTGTTCTTGACTTGCTTGGTATAAAATCTCTTCTTCGCCCACTTTTTGAACCGTAGCTTCGACTTCTAAGCGATTCACGAAGGTCGGTGTGAAGTTTTGTAGATTCGCACTGATCACATTGCGATAGTTGAGTTGATCAGCAAAAACATCTAACAACTCTAAATCCGGTTGTACAGCATTTTGTTTGTTGCTCACAACTACACCTATGATATACGCAAACTCATTTTGGATGGCGACACCCTCTTCATTACTCGTTTCTTCTGATGCTTCTTCTTTGACTTCTGACACTCGTAATCCACCCGCTAATAATCCTTCAAATTCTTCTGTAGGCATGTTCAAGTCAAGCGTAACGGTCTTTGTTTCATTTCCAGCAAGTTCAAGGATTTTTGGTTGTTCAATCAACTCAGCCAGTGAATGTTTGAGTGTTGGATCTGCTTTATCCGCGTCTTGTCCGTATTCTACTACTCCCATCACGTTGGTATAAGCAGTATGTGGAGTAATTTGGATTTTCTTTGCTTTTGCATTGGCATTTTGTAGTTTCAGCGTGAGTTTTTCTGTCGTATTTGGTGCAAGATTCAATTGAAAATAACGATCATTTCCTGACTTTTGATTTTCTGAGAACTCCGGTGTCACATAAAAATTCAATGTTTCTTCTTCTGCGCCCACACGCATCGATGACAAAAAACTAACCAATAACATGAGCAGTATGATCCCTGCTTGATGGATTTTATTTTTTCGATATGTATTTGTTTTGTTCATTCTTCTACCCCTTCCTTTGAAGAGAGTAGCGCTACAAACTTGTAACGCTACTCCATGTACTTATATAAGTTTCGTAAAGACTATGCTTCGTTCTCTTCATCTACACCGCTACTATCAGGTGTAGTGGATAATTCCCAAGTTAGTGTTGATTTGTATTGTGTCGCATCTTTTGCTGTAGAACCAGGAACAAATAATTGGATCGCATCATTTGTTACTACGTCAGTAGCATCGTCCGCCTCTTGTGCATCTAAGTTTGCTTGGTTGCCCCAAACGACTGAAGAGACACCTGCGCCTTTATCTTTTTCTGCTGTCATTACTGATACAGAAGAAGCATTTGGTATCAATTTCAATCCATCCGTATGAGCCACTGGCGCATTCTCAGGCGTACTTCCTTCGTACTGGATTCTTGGATTCAACAATGAAATCTCTGCACCAAGCAATGTATCATTGACTGTTTCATTCGTTGCTTTAAAGTCGGTCATACGTACTTGCAGATCCCAACCAGCATTCGTTCCACGCACATCTTGTACTTGCGCAAAACTTACATAAGGGACTTTGTTTTCTTCACCAGTCGTGCCCGTTTTTTGTTGCTTTTCTGCAATCATATTGTAGGTTTGATCTTGATTAGAGATAACTTGTGAACCGAAATTCATCGTTGCAGCTTTCATGATGGATAAAGGTCCTGTGGTTCCTGGTACTTCAGGAGAAATTTCTACATCTGGACCTTCTTCTGGTGGAACAACGACTAATTCTTCATCCTCATTCGCTGTAAATTCAATTGTTCCATCAGTTGTTACATTACGTACTTCTTCTGCGAAGGCTGTGATACCCCCGACAAAAATTGTGGATGTTACTGCTGCAATGGTTGCTAATCTAACAAATTTCATTTATTTAAATCCTACTTTCTTCATTTTTTTCTTTTTTCCATAGCCAAAAGCCAAGTGTTGCTATGATCAACAGAAGACCAAAATTTGTCCATATACTCTTCTGTTCCTCATTTGTTTTCGGTAATCTTCTGGATATTCCGTGTTCGGTATCTGACGGTTGCTGGGAAATTTCTTTTGGTAAATCTGGTTTGACCTCAGCTTCTGGTGCCGGAACTGGTGTTCCAGGTGTTTCATATACACCAGTAAAACCAATGGCCCCTTCAGTTTCCGCCGAACGTACCTCTGCCCCATAAACAACTAGTGGTGCATAAAATTGAATCAGTAACATACCCATACTTAGTATGTATTTTTTTTTGTATTTCATATCCCTCCTCCTTTATAAGTCTTTGAATAATTAAGAAACTAATTTTAATTAACTTCTTAATCTTCTTAATTAGAATAACTATAAATAATTCACAAATAAAACCGTAATTATCAGGCATGTATGATAATTACGGTTTTATTTATTTTATATGTAGTATTGGTAGAAAAAATCTTGTTTTCTACCAATACAATTTTTATTCAAAGAATCCACCTGAGACGGTTTTCTCTCAGACTGATTATTGATAAGATTCCTTACATTTACCTACTAAAGCTATTTTCTAAAAGAATTTTATTTTTTTAGAAGAAATTCAAGATCTTCTTTTGAGCTAATTTCAATTAATAAAGTCTCCCAATCATTAATATTAGGTATTGTATTAAATAATATATATTTTTTTGTCGATATATTTTCAAAATATTCACTATAATTGGTAACGACTATGTCGATGTAATTAGATTCCATAAAATTTTCAAAATACATTTTATCTATAAAAAATAAATTATGAAATGAAAAATATTTAGTTGCTTTTGCTTTAATGTTTTGTCTAATAAACGTATCACCTTCTAGTAAAAACACGATATTTTTTTGTTTCTTTACATATATATCTCTCAGCGTTTGTCTTAATCTTAAAAAATTACTAACAATATCCTCTTTATAAATGTCTATTTTCAATTTTTTAAGTACTAGTTGAACGTACGGATATAAATTTTCATACGCTACTAAATTATAATTTATACTATCTGTAGTATGATCAGTTATATTCATCAAATAGACTGATGACAATAAATGTTTTATTTTGACAGACGTAAAAAATGAGGTTAGAAAAATAAAATCTAGTTGCTTGTTTTCACTAAATATTCTTTGGTCATTAAAAATTTTTTTTACTAAACTATCTATTTGAAAATAACTTGAAAATTGATGACAGAATTCTAATTCTTTTGATTGATTTGTCGTTCGGTTACTAATATATAGATAATAAATATAAGCTAACTCATCGACAGGTAATTGGTGATTATAGACCATATACACATACCTATCTAATTTTTCAAATTCATTGTTATTATTATTGATATATATCTTATTACTTTCTTTTGACAATGAAACAATATGACCTTGCAAGGATCTTTCAATCGATATATATATATAATATGCAAGCTCTAAAGAAGTAATAGAAGTATTATTTTGAAATTTTTCATTTTTAAATAAAGTTTCTGCAAGTTCTACTACCTTCAAATCTGGAAAGACAGTATGAGGAGTATAATTAGAAATATAGTAGAAATCTACAAAAAATTTACGTATATTTACTTCCGAACCGACAAAATTCAAGGGGTTATATTGTATTGAAAGCTTATATTTAGTAAAAATATCCTCTACTTTAGTTAAATATCTCACTAATGTTGTTTTAGAAATATATAATTTATCGGACCATTCATCAATAGAATAAAGATTACTATAAAAAATATTTTCTAAAATGATAAACAAAGGTTCCTGACTCAATAGCTCTTTCTTAAAAGATAAGTATTTCTCCATATTTTTTATTTTTAGAGTATATCCCGTATGAAATGAAGTAATTTCTGAGTATTTTGAAATTTCATTTTTTATTTGATTTACATCTAATATTATTGTTCTTTCTGCAACTCCTATGGCTTTCGATAAATCCGTTGAAGAAATTACTTCAGATAGTTCTAAAAAATTTAATATAGTTAACCAACGCTTATTTTTTTTATTACTTAAAAATTCTAACTGAAATTCCTTCATTGTATACTCCCCCAACTCATCATTAGAACTTTACTCTTGTAACTTATAAATCTATTTGTTGTAAATTGAAAATAATAATACGATTATTTAATAGTTTTATTATAATATATATTCTCTATTTAGTTATCTCAAAGTAACTCTTAGCCTTATACTATTCTTAATATTATTTAATTCAATAAAAAAAGTTTAGTCATAGCATATAAAAGAATTTAATAAAGCTTTTTTTTAATCCAGATTTAGTTATACGTAATATACATACTAAATAAAATCATTAAATAATCTCAAATAATTATCTATAAGCTACTATACTTTTTATTAGTATAATATTACTTATGCGTATTATTAGAGTGTACCCTAAATAGACGCTAGCCAATCATTGAAAAATCTCGATTGTCACTTTTCTTTTTAAATGGCAAAAATTTTTAGTAATAAATGACAATTTGGAGACCGTTTTATTCTCCTTGTTTAACCAACTACAGGTCTAATTAATTCTAAGTGATCTTAGAATCGTCGTGTGAACACTAAATATCCTATTATTTTCTACATTCTATATAAATTCTTTTATCTGGAATAATGGATAGTCCAAATTTCCTCTTTGCTGGATCAATATATTTAAGTACGACTTAAAGATTACCTATTATAGTCAGGTATATTCATCTTAAGTAATATTCTATTATTTGAATCATGTAAAGAAAGAGCCATTAGTAGCATATCCCAACAACACTGTGCGTACGGTTCATGTACACAGTGCTTCTATTTAGACGTTCTTAGCGATACAATTACATTTTGCCTTGTTGCACTTTTACAAAGTAGTAGGGAGTTTGTAAAAGTTTAGCGATGGTTGTGGATTTAAGCGTATTTGTGAGTACGAAAAAAGGAATCGTTCCCGCATGCGAAGATGCAAGGTCGATTCCTTTTTGGTTAATTAGTCGTTGTCTCCTTCTGGATCAATTATCTTTAAGACTCTTGCGGGTACACCACCAACAATACTATATGGTGGCACATCTTTTGTTACGACTGCACCTGCTGCGACTACTGACCACTCGCCAATTGTCACACCAGAAGTAATCGTGGCGTTTGAACCAATCCAGACGTTATCCTTCAAAACAATGGGCGCATAATGGTTTTTGCGATTATTCTTGGGGTATAAGTCGTGATTGATTGTAGCGAGTACTACGTTGTGCCCTATGAAGGCACCATCTCCTATCACAATGCCTCCTTGGTCTTGAAAATGAGTTCCAGAGTTGATAAAGACATTCTTACCAAGCGTGATATTTTTCCCAAAATCTGTATAGAACGGTGGGAAAACTCGAAAACTTTCATCTATTTCTTTTCCGATTAAGCGACTCATAATCTCACGAAGTTCTTCCGGCGTATGGTATGCGGTATTCATTTCCATGCCAATTTTGATTGCTTCTTGATACAGCTCATTCGCATATGCTGCTATATTCGGTGAGGTCTCATCCTTAGTTCCATATGCTTTAATGATATCCTGAATTCTAACTTCCACTTAAATCACTCCTAAAGGTTATCATACATTTCGTCAGTTACCGGTTCCAGCCACTCATTTGACGTTTCATCACCAGGCACTTCAACAGCTAGATGACTAAACCAAGAGTCTTTCTTAGCACCATGCCAATGTTTGACACCTGCCGGAATTGTCACAACATCTCCTGGTTTCAAACTTTGAGCAAGTTTCCCTTCTTCTTGATACCAGCCTTCACCATCTACACAAATCAAGATTTGACCTCCACCAGATTTGGCATGATGGATATGCCAATTATTGCGACAAGCAGGCTCAAATGTAACATTGGCGATAAAAATTGTCTCTTCAGGATTAGTCAGTGGCTTCAAATAGCTTTGACCAATGAAATATTGCGCATAAGCCGTATTAGGTTTGCCTTGTCCAAAGAAGCCACCGTGCTCTTCTTCATTCAAATCATCCGCATAGACTTCTTTTGCCAAACGAAAGGCTGCCCAAGCATTAGGCCACCCTGCATAAAAAGCAAGGTGGGTTAAAATCTCAGCCATTTCTGTTTGTGTCACACCATTTTTCCGAGCTGTTTCCAAGTGATAACTCAAAGATGAATCAACAATCCCTTTAGAAATCAGGGACGTAATTGTTACAATGGAGCGAGTCTTTAAGGAAAGCTTATCATCTCTCGACCAAACTTCTCCAAACAATACATCATCATTCAATTCTGCAAATTTTGGTGCAAATTCTCCTAAAGCATCTCTTCCTGCCGTTTGTTTTTCAACCATTATCATTTCCTCCATTCTTTTTTTACGTCCGTACCTATACCTTTATTCTATTTCACTTCCAAATACTGGTTAAAGAATTCAGTCATCTTATCAAATGGGATAATGCCCATCTGATCGTAAAGGTCAGTATGTGATGCTCCCGGAATGATCATCAATTCCTTGTTACCGCCTTGCAACTTCTTGAAAGCATCCTCTCCAAAATAGCGTGAGTGAGCTTTCTCACCATGGATAATTAACACAGCGTTACGGATTTCATCACTGTAGGCTAACAACTTGGTATTCAGTAATGAAAGCGAAGATGTGACATTCCAACCTTCATTCGAGTTCAATGAGCGTTTGTGATAGCCGCGATCTGTTTTATAGTAGTCAAAATAATCTTTGACGAAGTAAGGTGCATCCTCTGGCAATGGATCTACGACACCACCTGCTCGAGCAAAATCTCCATTTTTGAAATCTTCGATGCGTTGGGCATTGAGTTGTTGCCGGAGTTCATATCGTACATCCTCATCAACTGAGTCAAAATAACCATTAGCAGTCACTCGGGACATATCATACATTGTTGAAGCAACTGTAGCTTTCACTCGGGTGTCAATTGCTGCTGCGTTGAGTGCCATCCCACCCCAGCCACAGATTCCAATTAAACCAATCTTTTCTGGGTCAACATTTTCTTGTACAGACAAGAAATCAACTGCTGCCTGAAAGTCCTCCGTATTAATATCACCTGATGCAACGCTGCGAGGGAAGCCACCGCTTTCTCCAGTAAATGATGGATCGAAAGCAATTGTTAAAAATCCTCGTTCAGCCATCGTTTGAGCATAAAGACCTGATGATTGTTCTTTGACTGCACCAAATGGCCCACTAATTGCAATCGCCGGAAGCTTACCTGTTTGGACTTTGGGTTCATACAAATCAGCAACCAATGTAATCCCAAAGCGATTAGGGAAGGTTACTTTGTGATGGTTTACTTGACTACTTTGAGGGAAAACTTTATCCCATTCTTGAGTGATGTTCAATTCTTCTTTCATGTTGATTTCCTCCTTGAAATTGACATTGCTTTTGTAAGGTAATATAATTCTAATACCTAAACTTGACTTTAGGTCAAGGACTACGTCGAAATTATTTTGGAGGTATTATGACTTATTCAATTGGTGAAATATCAAAAATGTTCAATATTCCTATTTCTACACTTCGTTACTATGATAGAGAAGGATTATTCCCCACAATAGAACGAGTTTCAGGAATCCGCAAATTTTCGGAAAATGAAATTGAAGCACTACGTGTCATTGAATGTTTGAAAAAATCCGGACTAGAAATAAAAGATATCAAACAATTTATGGAGTGGACAAAACTCGGAGCTGAAACCTTTGAGACGCGAAAAGAGTTATTTGAACGTCAAAAAGAAACGATTGAAAATGAAATTCAGCAGATGCAAAAAATGCTTGATATGATTAAATTCAAATGCTGGTACTACGATGAGGCAATTAAACAAGGGGATGAGAACGCTGTTCAAGCACAAATTCCTGATGACTTACCTCAAGAGGTCAAGATCAGTTATGACAACTCGCATTAAGAAAGAAAGTCGCTTGGGATTCTATAAACGATCATGCGACATTCTTTATCCTAACCTTCCATCTCATTCTCATCCTTAAATCGTACCACAGTTTTATCCCTCGAAACCTGAATACTATCAATCAGTCCAATAAACAAATCATCATCGAATTGATCGACCACACCAACCTGCTCCAATTATTTCAAGAACACCTCGATTTGTTGCCCTCATGCTTGCCGTTCAGGAATTTGCTCTTTGACTTCATCAAGTCGGTTGTTGGTCTTGTCGAACGTTTGTCATTTTTCTATTTAAATGGTATATTTTTTTATTTGACATAAACTATAAATATTTAAGAACTAAGAAATTTATTCAAAATAATTTTCTTAGTTCTTTTTTCAAAATAAAGTGTTCATAAAATCAGGCGTTTATGGACACTTCATTTTTTTACCTTAAATTTAAGTTTTTCTATACTTTTAGTGTTCACAAACCCATCATAAAATCTATGTTCATTTATACCGTTGGCATAAAGTTATGTTACAATAGACTTTAGTTGGGAGTGATTTTTTTGAAAATAGGATACGCCCGGGTGTCAACCGGATTACAAAATTTAGATTTGCAAGAAGATAGTTTAAATAAATTTGGTTGTGAGAAAATTTTTACCGATCATATGAGTGGTGCAAAAAGTAATCGACCAGGATTAGAAATGGCCATCGATTTTGTTCGTTCTGGAGATACTCTCGTAGTTTGGCGTTTGGATCGGCTGGGAAGAAATATGGAAGATCTGATTTCGATCGTCAATCGTTTGAATGAACGTGGTGTGAGTTTTCATAGTCTTCAAGAAAATATTACAATGGACAAATCTAGCTCTACTGGACAACTTATGTTTCATTTGTTTGCGGCTTTTGCCGAATTTGAGCGCAATTTGATTTTAGAAAGATCGGCTGCTGGTCGTGCGGCTGCACGAGCAAGAGGACGTTTTGGTGGTCGTCCTGAAAAACTAAAGAAACAAGACCTAGAACTACTTAAAACTTTAGTTGATAACGGTACGCCTATTAAGACGATTGCAGAACGTTGGAATGTTTCTCGAACAACTATTTATCGTTACCTTAATAGAATAGAAGAAAAAAATAAAGAAACGTCTAAGTAAACTTTAGGTGTTTCTTTATTTTTTCAGTAGCATACCCTAAATAGACAAGTAATCATTAACTAATTAAAAAACTCTTACTAAAGTAAGAGCCTACGCATTTAAGTTATTCAAATCAGGAAGTGCTGTGGTAAATTTAATAGTCCCTTTTTTAACGGGTAGCACTTAATTCAGATAGCTACTAAATTTTTGTAATTGATCACCGTTTTTTCTGAAGTAGCGGTTACTTTGTCCATGCTTAAAGTGACAACTGCCGAATTATTTAACAGAGTTACGATGGTTCCTACGACTTGTTTCTTGTTATGTTTAAATGACACCTGTTGATTTTCTTTAAAAGCCAAGCCTTCGATAGATGATTCTATTGGTTTCCACTTTCCAAAACTCATAATAATCTCCCCTTTTTAAGTATTAAAAAAACCGTCTCAATTGCTTGAGACGGTTGAACAAATCATTTATGCTGTGCAAATGTTAACGGCTTGCATGCCACGTTGACCTTCTTCAGTATCAAAGGTGACTGCTTGACCTTCATCAAGAGACTTGTAGCCATCTGCTTGAATCGCAGAAAAATGAGCAAAGACATCTTGGCCATTCTCTCCGGTGATAAAACCAAAACCTTTATCTGCATTAAACCATTTTACTGTACCATTATTCATACTATTTCCTCCTTGTGCATCACTACGTATGCGTTTTGTTGCAATAAATATTTGATAAGCAAAAGGAGAGTATAAATGGAAGCATAGCACTCTTAATACGTTTCAAAGTATATCACTATATTCAGTATACCATACAACTGGGTGGTATACTAATTTTATAAACATTTGGCCATTTATTGTACGCTCTGGAAATTAAAAATGAATAGGCTCTTTAAAAAATATCTTGTAAATAAATATTTACCTCGATAAATATTTTTATCACATTTTTTAAGGTTCAACATTTTCTCTAATGAATTCATAAATACTTGGTTTAAAGCGAACGGCCATATTTTCACCACTAACAGCACCAAAATGAATTCCGATTACTTCATTTTGATTATTGAACACTGGTGATCCTGAATTCCCTCCAAAAGTACTAGCATTGTAATAAATTCGATTCGTCGTTTCAGTCGTAGATACGCCTTTGCTCTCCCACATGGTAGCCCATGGTTTATCTCCTGGATAACCAATAACTCTGATAGGTGTTCCAACTGTAGTAATTGGATCATTTACATATTTAGCTGGAGTTACAACGTCACCTATACTCAGACCTTCTGTATTAGGTTTTAAATAAACGATAGCTAAATCTTGTCCATCTGGACTATATTTTATTTCTTGTCCATAAAACGTTGTTTCTTTATATTCCGTACTAGAAACTCGAGCTGCATTCACTTTTATATTAGCTGGATCTCCATTATTTACGGCAGCTGCAACATGTCTGTTAGTCAGGATAGCATTTTTCCCTACTACCACACCAGATCCTTGAGTAGCATTATTCACATAAATAAAACATACTGACTGATAAGGTTCTACTGAAGTATCTGTTATTTGGGTTCTATCATTATTAGGTAGTATTGCTCTTGTATGGAAATCGGTTTCTTCTGCTCGTGCAATAGGACTTAAACTGATAAAGTTTATGAAAAATAGGATGAACAAAGGGCCCCATATTCTAGGCTTTCTATTCTGCATAACTATTCTCTCCTTTAAATATATTTAATAATAACTATTTTTTCTAATCAAATATACTAAGCAACTGTTTTTATCCCCCTTAGAGAAATTTAGATTTCAACCTTTAACTAATAATATTCTCTTAATTTTTTATTCATTCGCTAATGGAAGTTATGAATACTTAAAATATAACACATTGTGAAAAAACACACATTTTATAGGCTAAGATTTCGTACAACTTTCGATAATCTATATAACCGTTGAGAATACTTTATCGTTTTTCAACAAAAGGAAAATGTTAGGTACTGATATTACAAAAATAAAAAAACAATCTTTCACTTCACTCTCATCTAAGTTAGCTTTTCCAGTTCTTGAATATAGTCTACAAGTCATTGATTCATCATACCACATTGAAAATCATGGAATGTTTCGGGTCCATACTGCGATTGTACCCACATAGTTCTTTAAAGTAGGTGGAGTATTCACTTTCAACGATTCGAAGGATTTCCACATCTGAACAGTGATCAAAGTCGATCAGATCTGCTACTAGACTCATCTTGGCATCGATTCCTAAGATCTCCGGCAATAGTTCCCAAAAATTCTCCTGACAGATCTGACTTACTAAGGTCTCCAATCGTTGGATCTGGGTGTTTAAATAGACCTTTAGGTCTTCACTTGCTCGTTTTTCTACCTCTTCAAAGGTACTTTGAAAGCCCTCCAGATACGCTTCTTTTGTAAAAAATGTAGGCATTGTTTTTTCCTTCCTTCTTTTAAAATGTTTCATGATCGATCAGTGGATTCAACTGATGCTTGACTCTTGCCCAATCTTGCGCCGTAGGGATACTGCCCATAAGAACGCAATCCGTGTCAAGAGCGTAATCCAAAAGGTACGGTCGATAGTTCGTTACAATCAAATCAACGTGTGCATCATTTAAATGTTCCGGCGTCAATTCCTGAAGCGGCATAAACAACAGCTTATGATATTCCCCTAATAGTACACGTGCCTGCATTCGGATGGATTGAACCACTAAATAGTCACCTTCTAATAAAAATAAAACTTTTTTGACCGGTTGGTAATAGTGGAACAATAAGTTCATATATGCCGTAAAACTCATCACGATATCTTCAAAATATCGGGCAGAAAAACTGAGTACTCGGGCATGTTTTAAGAGAAATTGTTTATGGGCTTCATAAATCTGTTTATCGCTTTTCTTTACCATCCAATGGATTTCTTCTAGCTCTTTGTTCAACACCGGACTCACTGCTTCATTCATCAAGCGCGAAAGGAAAAAAGAGGTCATAAACGGTTCTAAAGTATCCGTATCCCATTGTTCAAAGAAAGGATCAGAAAGATAATCTGACACGATGAACTGAAGATCCTTCCAGCGGTTGAATCGTTGGTTAAAAGTTTGTTCTTGGTCCACACGATGGATCGTCCGTTTGGAAATAATCGATAAATGGATCCAAGCGAATTCTTCCTTTGATAGATAGATCTCGTATTCATCTTTGATTCTTTCTTGTAAAGAATAAAGCAACTGAAAATCTTTTTCCTGATAAATGCTTACTTTTACCCATTCAGGTAAGGACATAAAATGGTTTTGATGAACTCGGACCATTGCGATATAAAGCTGGTAATAAAAGGCTGAAATCGTGATTCCCGTACCCAATTCATACTTTCCCAATTTGCCAGACAGTTCGTTCAAGACCAACGTATGTAAGTCTTCTGGCGGACGGATTGTATACGGAGTTTGTTCACTGCTATAATAAAAATCAAAAAAGAACTTTCGGATATTGGCTTCTTCCCCTAAAAAATTGACTGGGTTAAAAGCCAATGTTAACTCATACTCAGCTAATACCGGTCGGATTCTTGATAAAAACCTTCGTAAAGTACTCTCTGCATAACTGTGCTGGTGAGCCAAGTCAGCCACTGTAAAATCTTTTCCCCAAAAAACATTTCCCACGATTTCAAATAACACTTCGTTTTCCAACAGTTGTTCTTTTTTCTCTTGGTAGTCCCTACGATTTCGTTCTTCAAAAT
This sequence comes from Enterococcus sp. DIV0806c, assembly GCF_051710905.1. Lineage (NCBI taxonomy): Bacteria > Bacillati > Bacillota > Bacilli > Lactobacillales > Enterococcaceae > Enterococcus > Enterococcus sp. DIV0806c. Next base: position 41,244 of record NZ_JBIOLO010000003.1, read on the forward strand.
AATACCCACTATAATTCGAACGTAATTCGATGCTTGTGCCAAAATGGTTTTTGAATGTTTGAATATCTTTTATCAAGGTACGTTGTGAAATAGCCAGTCGTTCACTCAGCTCTCCAATCGTAAAACGCCGTTCTTGTTCCATCACACTTAACACCTGCATCCATCGCTTGACCTCTGCGCTTGTAATAAACGCCATCTGAAACTCACGCAATTTTTTTCCCCCTCACTTTTTCAAATATTTCCCTCTTATGCTCGTTCACTCATCTTTACTCAGAAAATGCAGAGAGCACTTCATCGATTTTCTCCTTGCTAGGTACATAGGGAAGTTCAATCGTTTCACGAGCGTTTCTAGCTTGTGGTTGATTCACGATTTGTACATGACGTACTAGTCCAAGTGGATTCATTTGGGCAGCTTCCACCACCTGTAAGCCAGATTTTTTTAAAATCGTTTCAACTTCCTGTTTGAGCCATCGTGTCAAAGCACGTGGTCCTACTAGCTGATAGGAAACATAAATCGTCTGGCTATATTTTTTCTTCTCAGCTAAAAAACGTTTCATGAGTACTTCTAAAGGAGACGGTTTCTCACTGTTTGCATATGGCACTTGTTCTGGTGCTTCAAGTGTAGGTAGCTGGAAAAAGGCCTCCATTAAAAAAAGGAGTGTTTCGAAAAAACCATAAGTCAGACCTTCGGTCTTATGCATCGGTAACTCATACTCACTCGCAGGTGAAAATGTGCGGGTAAATGCCTGTTGTGTCAAAGGGTTCAAAAATTGACTCTCATCTAACGAGAGAAGAAACAACGCAGCTTTTTCTGGTCCTGGCAGAAACACACTCACCTGTTGATCCAAAGCCTGGATTAGAGTTGTTTGGGCTTGTTTATGTGCCACTTGTTCTTGTAAGCAATGTCCTTGGTCGACTCGTTGCTTAGCTAGTTTCAGCCATTGATTAAACAAGGTTTGATCTAGGTGCCAAGGTCCGTCTTGAATCGCCACTTTCTCCTGATGTAGGTCCTGAATATGTTCTGAAAGAAACCTAGGATACAATGGTAAGGTGAAATAAAAATCATAAAGGAATTGGCGAATCCCCGCTTCTTCTCCCCATAATTGATTGGTTTTAGATTCAATTTTTATCCCATAATAGGTCGTTAATAACGTTTGAAGCTGCCGTTTCATCCGTTGGAAGCTTGCACTCGACACATCAAGATACGCCATCCACTGTTGATTGTCTAAACACTTTCCCGCAGCCAATTGATCCACAAAAAGAAAAAGTTTCTCTTCATTTAGTAACGCTTGTTTCTCCTCATAATACCCTTTAGGGTTCAGAAAGGAAAAGTGATAGCCCTTCTCATCGCCGATCAAATGGATCCGCTCACCAAAATAGTCCTTGATCACCTTTATATCCTCAATAATCGTCCGTCGCCCAAACCCAGTCTGTTTAGCTAAGGTTTG